>NZ_JAKLTO010000001.1 GCF_022012335.1 Flavobacterium sp. SM15
TTTGTTCCAAACTTTTATACACCTTTTTTTGATCTTTTTTGGGCGATTTTTCATAACTCTCTGATAACCATTTCCTAACCTTCAAAAGTTTTTTTTATTATTTTTTGAAGCTGTGCGTTGAATTGGCACTTTACCCGTTTTCTCTATACTATATATAGGTAGAAAGTAGTTTTCACTATACTATATATATGTATAAAGATTTTTAAAAGTATCCCGAAAAACCACAAAAGCCCATCCCCTAGCCCCGATTGCAGTGGAAATCCCGTAGCATAGCGAAGGAATTGTAACGAAAAGCGGGAATTGCGCATCCGAATAAACCCGAAGTCTCGCTCCAATTAATCAAATCGGATAGCTTTGACCGGAGAAATTTTGGTAATGATATACGAAGGAATCAATAAAACCAACAAACATATAAGTATAGTCCCGGCATTCAAAGCCAAAACATGGAGCGGATTAATAACCACAGGGGCCACACTTACATAATAATTTTCCGGATTCAGCTTCACGATCCCAAAATATTTCTGAACAAGCAACAATCCGATTCCAATTAGATTCCCCCAAAAGAGTCCGCGGAAAATTAAATAAGCTGCATTGTACAAAAATATTTTTCGAATACTCCAGTTATTGGCTCCGATTGCTTTTAAAATCCCGATCATTTGAGTACGCTCCAAAATGAGTACCAACAACGCCACCACCATATTAATAGTCGCAACCACCACCATAATAATAAGGATGACCAGAATATTAAAATCAAACAATTTTAACCATTCAAAAATATTGAAGTACTTCTCCTGAATCGTTATACTATTATAGGTAGGCGGAATTTCCTGGTACACTTCCTCTCCTTTTTCTTCGATTTTTGAAAAATCATCAATGAACACTTCAAACGAACCTACCTGATCGGGTTGCCATTTATTGATGCGCTGCAAATGACGAATATCTCCTAATATATAGGTAGCGTCAAATTCCTGCAGACCGGAATTGTAGATCCCGACGATTTTGAAATTGCGAAGGTTTGGCAGTTTACCTTCTTCCTTCATAAAATAAGTATTGAATTTATCACCGACTTTCAACTCAAGACGATTAGCCAAATACTGAGAGATGATCACTTCAGGATTTAAATTGGATCTCAAATCTGGCAATCTTCCCTGCACAAGAAACTCTTCGATGTTCGACCATTGATAATCTTTACCCACTCCTTTAAAAACGACCCCTTCAAAGGCTGATTCCGTTCGGATGATTCCCGCTTTACTGGCAACAGCCTGAACATGACTGATTCCTTCAACACTTTTAAATTTTGGATAAAAATCTTGGTTAATGGAAATTGGATCAACACTTACCTCGGATTGATTGTCGTCGTAATTTGAAATAATGATGTGCCCGTTAAAAGCCGAAACCTTTTGGCGTATTTTTTGCTGCAATCCAATACCGGTCGCCACCGAAGCAATCATCATGATACTACCAACTGCAATGGCAACAATTGCAATTTTTATTATTGGTGCAGATATACTACTTTTATGGTTTTTAGATCCCGTAAGTCGTTTGGCTATAAAATATTCTAATTTCAAAAGGTTATGATTTCAAATTCGATGTTCAAAAATACAGTTTTATTCTTGGTTTTGGCGATTGTTTCGTGTGGAAATTCAATTAAGACACGACAAGCAGAGCCAAAGCAAAAAGAGCCAACAGCAACTTCAGAAGAAAAAACTGCTCTTGAGATAAAAACCGGAGCGGATAATTTCGAAGCGTATCTTCCTTTACTGAAAAATAAAAAAGCAGGCATCGTAACCAACCAAACGGGAATTCTAACCAACAAAATTCATTTGGTCGATTTTTTACTGGAGAAGAAAATCAATGTTTCAAAGATTTATGCTCCTGAACACGGCTTCAGAGGAACTGCCGATGCCGGCGAACTCATCAAAGACGGAAAAGACACAAAAACCGGTTTACCAATTATTTCGCTTTACGGCAACAATAAAAAACCAAAACCGGAACAACTGACCGGAATTGACGTAATGGTTTTCGATTTACAAGATGTAGGTGCGCGCTTTTACACCTACATTTCTTCGCTGCATTATGTAATGGAAGCCTGTGCGGAAAATAATATCCCACTAATAGTATTAGACCGACCAAATCCGAATGGAGGCATTGTAGATGGGCCCATTCTCGAGAAAGAATTTACCAGTTTTGTGGGAATGCACCAAATTCCGGTGTTACATGGAATGACTATTGGCGAATATGCAAAAATGATTAATGGGGAAAAATGGTTGAAAAATGGAACACAATGTGACTTAACCGTGATTCCGTGTTTGAATTACAAAAGGGAAATGCCGTACAGCTTACCGGTTAAACCGTCACCAAATCTTCCGAATGACCAAGCGATCAATTTATATGCAAGCTTGTGTTTGTTCGAAGGCACCAATGTAAGTATGGGACGTGGAACCGAAAAACAATTTCAGATTTATGGCTCGCCATTTTTACCCAAAAGTGATTTCAGCTTCACTCCCGGGCCTAATCTTGGAGCCAAAGACCCAACTTATAACGGAAAACTATGTTTTGGAGAAGATTTATCCAAAGCAGAAAAAGTAAAACGTTTGGAATTAAAATGGCTGATCAAAGCCTATCAGACAACTGCAGACAAAACAAAGTTCTTTAATGATTTTTTCACCAAACTTGCCGGAACCAAAAAACTGCAACACCAAATTGAAAGCGGAGTTTCAGAAAATGAGATTCGAAAAAGCTGGGAACAAGGAATTTTGAACTTCAAAAAAACACGAAAACCTTACCTTATATATTAATAAAAAAAGAGCTCAAATTGAGCTCTTTTTTATTCTTCTATATCCTGACCAAATTGGAGTAAGTAGCCATTATTATCATAAATCGCAAATTCGCGCATACCCCACTCAAAAGTTTCAATTTCATAACAAACTGGTGCTTTGTCTTTCAATTGCTCCCAAACTTCTTCCACATTGTCTACGTTAATATAAAAGGAGCCCGTAAAAGCAGGCTTATCAAACGGAGTATGTTCATTGGGCCTAGCCAACATAAGTTCCACTTCTTCCTTATGCAAGGCTGCCCATCCCCATTCCTCATTATATTCTCTGCAAGTAAAACCTAGAATTTTGACGTAAAAATCGATCGTTTCTTTAAGTTGTTGTGTCCAAAGCATAGGACGTAATGCTTGAAATTTTGCCATAGTTCTTTTTATAAAGGTAGTTTCTTTTTCATTTCCTCCACTATATTATAAGCCGCAGGGCAAATTGCCACATTTTTTAAGGTGAGATTGGAAATCTGCTGAAACTTTTTTCGGTCGGTATGAGGAAATTCCCGACACGCTTTAGGGCGCACATCGTAAATCATGCAATAATTCTCTGCATCCAGAAAAGTACAGGGAACATTTTGCAAAACATAATCGTTGTCTTCATCAATTCGTAAATACTGATCAATGAATTGTTGCGGCTTCATACGAAAGTGCTTTGAAATCCGTTCGATATCGGCAGAAGTAAAAAGAGGCCCGGTAGTTTTGCAGCAGTTCGCACATTTAAGGCAATCGGTTCGCTTAAATTCGGCGTCATGAAGTTCCTGCATTACATAATCCAGATTCTTTGGTGTCTTCTTTTTCAGCTTGTCGAAATACTTTTTGTTTTCGTTATGCTTATCTTTGGCAAGCTTTTGAATTTCGTTTAAAGAGGGTTTCAACATTAGTATTAGATTTCAAAATGCAAAGTTAAACAACTTTAAACATTAAAACTTTAAATTTCAGATAATGAAAGATCTTTTCGGAAAAGCCATATTAGATTTTCAAACCAACAATGATCCGCAGGATCTGATTACCGAAACTTCGATTTCAGAAGCTGATGAAATGAGTGTAGCTTATTTGTTTCGCGGTTATAACGAAATGCCCAAGATGGAACAAAAAGCACTCGATCTGGCAAAAGGCAAAATTTTGGATGTAGGCTGTGGTGCGGGAAGCCATGCGCTATACCTTCAAAACGACAAACAAATGGATGTTACCGCCATAGATATTTCAGCCAATGCCATTAAAGCTTGCCAATTAAGGGGTGTAAAAAATACTCGAGTTCGAAATGTAATGGATCTTGAGAAAGAAAAGTACGACACCATTCTGCTAATGATGAACGGAGCCGGTATGTGTGGAAAATTAAAAAAAATCAGTGCTTTTTTACAACATCTAAAAAGTATTTTAAATGAAAACGGTCAGATTTTATTAGACAGTTCCGACATCATTTATATGTTTGATGAAGATGAAGACGGAGGAAAATGGATTCCTACCGATACTGATTATTACGGTGAACTCATTTTTAATATTGCATACAAAGGAGAAAAGGAAGAGCCTTTTGACTGGATGTACATTGATTACAATACCTTACAAAATGCAGCGCACGCCAACGGCTTAAACTGCGAACTGGTTTTGGAAGGCGAACATTTTGATTACCTGGCCAAACTTACCCACTTATAACAAAAAAAGCCGAACAAATTGTTCGGCTTTTTTGAATGCAAATTGATTATTGCATATATTTCATCATAATTCCTTGCAATCCTGCACCCCATTCTTGAGCAGCTGCTGTAACTTTCTCTGTTAACGCATCTCCTTTTTGAGTCATTTTTTTCCCGATTGGACTGTCGTAGAATTTCAACATTTGTTTGATGTCGTCGTGGGTGTACTCCTGCATGTACACTTCAGCTACCTTATCATAGTAAGAAGGCAACGATGCGTCAAATTCCACTAAAAAGGCAGCCTGTTTTTCGGCAGGAATCATTTTTAAAATTTGTGTTTTTGCCATGTTCATTTGTGAGCTTGCGGTAACTTTTAAAACTTTTAAAACATCAGATTTAAAAGCTTCTTTTGTTTGTGCTGATCCTAAATTCGCCACAAGAACAAGTGCGAATACAAAAAATAGTTTTTTCATTGTTTTGGTTGTTATAAATATTAATTAATAATTAACGTGATTGCTAAAGTCGATTTCATTTTAACTTTCTTTCCATTTTGCATTGCCGGAATCCATTTTGGCCCATTGGAAAGGAGCTTAACAACTTCATCCACTAGAAGCCTACTATTATCCGAAATCCTAAGAAGTTCAACATTGGACAAACTTCCCTCTTTATCTACAATAAAAGTAGCCATTATTCGCAACTCATTTTTGATTTTTGTGGGGTTTGTAAAGTTTTTCATGAAATAATCTCTAAAAGCGGAATCACCTCCTGGAAACTTTGCCGGTTTTTCAACTGCCACATAAATTTTCTCATCTGCGCCTTCATTGTCTTTTTCATTAGAAACAACTGATTGCTGTTTTTCCTGATTCAAATTTTGCTGTGCCCTTTTGAAGGTAAAGGGTATCTTATATGTCGTTGAAAATGGTTTTCCGTTACGCGTGGCAGGTTGCCATTTTGGAGAAAGACGCAAAACCCTGATCATTTCCAATGCAGAATCACCCCCTAAATCTTTTACAATCCTAATGTTTTTAAGTTCTCCAAGTTCGTTGATCGAAAAAGCGCAGATTAATTGTCCTTCTTTTTCAATTTTGGTCTTATCGAGATTTGTAAAAACAAAATCTGCAAATTTATTCAAGTCTCCACCTTGAAACTTAGCTTCAACTTTATCGCCGTCTAAATAAACTTCATCTTCGCCTCCAATTTGAGAAAAAACAGAGTTACACAACAACAATAAGAAAACAACAAGAGCAGATTTTTTAAACATTTTAAGGGATATTCAGGTATTTATGCGTTTGTAAAGATACGCGCCATTTCGGATTATTCATAACATAATCCACAATTAACGGGGTCATTTCTTCTTTTTTACTCCATTCCGGCTGCAGAAAAAGAATGGCTTTATCGTTTACTTTAGCTGCCTGTTCTTCGGCAAAAATAAAATCGTGTTTGTTGTGAATGATAACTTTTAACTCATGCGCCGATTGGTAAGCTTCTTCAACCGGTAATTTGGTTTTCTTGGGAGAAAGGCAAAACCAATCCCAACTGCCCGTTACCGGATAAGCCCCCGAGGTTTCAATATGCACACGAAGTTGCTGTGCTTTGAGCTTATTGGTTAAAGTAGTCATGTCCCAAGTTAAGGGTTCTCCACCGGTTACCACAACCGTCTCTGCATATTTTTTAGCATTGGCTACAATCACATCTGTGGCTGTTGGCGGATGCAATTCCGCATTCCAGCTTTCTTTCACATCACACCAGTGGCAACCTACATCACATCCTCCAATTCGGATGAAATAGGCCGCGGTTCCGGTATGATAGCCTTCTCCTTGTATGGTATAAAACTCCTCCATTAAAGGCAACATTTCGCCTTTTTCAACTGCAATTTGTATTTCTTTCTTTAACATTTTAATCCAAAATAGTCTGCAAAGATAGTTATTTTCAAAATGATTCCCGAGAATTCCCTTAGTTTCCCCTTTAGCCCTGATGGGAGCGGCACCTTGTAGAGCGGACAGCAGGAATTACCTTTGCAAAAATCCCCGGAGATTCGCTCCAAAAAAACAAAAACCGACAACTTGCGCTATCGGTTTTTAGTATAATGACGCTTAAAATTAAGCTTTTAATGCTTTCAAAGTTTTTGCAGCGTAAGCATTTGCAGGATCTAAAGCAATTAATTTTTCAAGGTTTTCAATTGCTTTTGCCTTTTCAGAACTGTTAGCGTAATGTGCACCTACAAAAGTATACGCCTCGATCAAGTTCTTTTTAGTAGCTGGTTTTGCTTTTTCCGCATCACCTTTAGTGTTCACGATTTTTACGTATTCCTCGTAAGAAGCCAACGCCACTTTTTTAGATTCCGGAGTATCCATAGCATCGTTTACACGCGCTTTGTAAAAATACGCATCCTGAGTTGTTGGCGATACTTCAATTACTTTTGAAAAAGCAGCATCCGCTTTAGTCAATTGATCTTTCGGTGAAGTTTTCTCATCGTAATCAAAATACAATGCATAACCTAAATAGAAATTATCATACAGATAGTTTTTCGATTTCGGGTTTTTGATGGCTACCTCGAACAATTTCGCAGCATTTTTATACAATTTCTCTTTAAACATTTTCTGTCCAAGAGGATTCAATTCATTTGCGATTACCGGATCTTTATCTACGGCTTTGTGCATTTCTGCAACTCCTTCGCTAAAGATTTTATCATCGTAAGTTCCGTCTGCTTTTTTAGCCTCAGCCATTTTGGTAAGTCCTAAATAAAGGTAATCTCTTGCGATAATTCTTTTTGGCTCAACTTTAGAGAAAAACTCCGTTAACGCTTTTGAACTCTCTGCAAAATTTCCGTTTTCGTAAGCGGCATATCCTAAATAACGGTAAATACGAGGATTTACATTATTTAATTTTTTCATTTCGTTGGCTTCTTTCTCAAGCGCTTTATAATCTTTAGCCAAGATCAAGAAGTCTGCATGACGCATACGAGAATCTACTGAATAATCGGTAAGGCTCATGTATTTTTCATAATACCCTAAAGCTTTTGCGATGTACTCGTTGTATTTTGCCGGCTCACTTTGTGCCCAAAACGAATAGGTTTCAGCAAGTTCACGATAAACCGGTCCGTAACTAGGATTGATCTTTACGATTTCTTCAAATGAGCTAACCGCTTCACCAAAAGCTTTTGCATTTTTAGTAATTGCAGCCAATTTCATTTTAGCAGCCAATAATGAATTGTCTAAATCATAGGCATTTCTATACGCACTGAATGCTTCGTTGGTGTTTTTGTCTCCAAAATAAGCATTACCTAACACATAATAAGCCTGAGCATTTTTATCGTCAATCAAAAGTACCTTTTTGGCAGCTTCAACCCCTTTTTTGTAATCCGGGTTTTCCGAATTCACATAGGCTCTGGCAATTAACAACAACTCGTCTACATCTTTTTTCTTGATGTTTGCAGTGGCTTTATTGAAATTATCCTGAGCAGCAGCCACTTTTTTGTTGTCCAAATCGATTTGTCCTAAACCGATAAGGTTAAGCGTACCTCTGTCTTTACTGGCAATACCTTTATTGAAGAAGATCATTGCAGAGTCTGTCTCGGATTCTCTTAAATAAACATCTCCTAAATAGAAAAAGTTTTTCCCATTATCCGGATTTGTTTTCACTAACGCTTTTAATATTTTTTTAGCTTTATCATACTGTTCCGCATCAATAGCCTTTTTAGCCTGCTCTAAATCCTGAGCAAAAACCGAAGAGGACAATCCAAGTAGTAATAAACTTAAAATCTTTGAACTTTTCATTTCTAAAACTTTTTAATACAATTATTTATTTTTTTCAATTTCGCTTCTCAACTCAATTTTTCTGGTTGGAAAACGAGAAGGAATCAGGCCGGACTTCAGTATAATTCGCTGTCCTTGCTGTCCTGCTATATACGATGCAAATCCCATGCCTAAACCGGTAGATCCCTGGAAATTTAACAAATATAATTTTCGAGTCACCGGATAACTCCCATCTGCAATATTAGTTTGATTCGGTTTAATAAATCTATTTTTTTCCTTAACTTTAACATTTTCAACGCCTAAAACCTGAATTTTATCAAGATAAGGCTGTAAATCTTCGGTCGGCTGAAAAATCCAGTTAACTCCTAAAACCCCAACAGCACCCTCATGTTCTGTAACGTATTTTATTACTTCTTTATTGGAATTCACCGAAAAAACATTCTCTTGCGGTAAAGTATCAACTCCGGCAAGCTTTTTTAATTCTCTTACCGTACTGGAATTCGGATTATCGAAAACCAGTGATTTATTACCCTTCGTTTTTTCGCCTTTCATTATTGAAATGACCTCGTTAAGGGTCAGGGTGCTATCCTGAGCTTTTTTGTTTCCGATAAACGTAATTGCATCAACCGCAAATTCCGTAATACGCGGATATACTTTTTTTGTGTTGTTAAAATAACTAATTTCCGAAGAATCCAAAGAACGGGACATAATGGCAATTTGCCCTTTGTTTTCATGAATAATTTTCAAAATCTCATTTTCCGGTTTACTTACCAGCTTCAATTTAACCCTTTTGTATTCGTTCTCAAAAAGAATCGCCAGGTCTTCAACAATTGGAAAAACGGTTTCGTCAACCAAAACAGTTGTACTTCCGGTAACTGCAGTTTCATTTAGTTTAGCCGCTGTGGTCTCTTTGTCTTTACAACCTACAACTGCGATGCTTGTCAAAGCTATAACTAAAAAAAGGACATAAAATATTTTTCTCATAAGCGCATCTAAATAGCTTTAAGCCACTTTATTCTTCTGTTTCTGATTCCAAAAGCCTGTAAAAGCGAAAAGCCGCATAAACAATTAGCAAAACCCCTAATATGATTCTCCTGGTATAAGGAATTTCAACCGGCATGCTTTTCCATACAAACAAAGTTACACCTAAAAACAGATACAATCCTAAAAAGACAAGTCCTAAAACAAACAGAAATCGCTGTTGTGGCGATTTCTGCTTAAAATTCTGAAATAATTTCATATTAGTTTGCTACCTGAATAGTAATCGGTAAGGTAAATTGTGACCTAACAGGACGACCATTTTGAATAGCCGGTTTCCATTTAGGCATACTTTTCAAAACTCGGATAGCTTCTTTTCCTGCTGCAGGATATCCACCGTCTCTCAAGACTTTTACTTCCGTAAAGCCTCCATCTTTTTCAACAACGAATCCCAACATCACACGAATTTGAGAAACACCTTCGTCTACTTCCGGTGCATTGAAAGAGCTACTGAATTTTTTGTAAAATCCAGCCATTCCACCAGGTGGTTCAGCGGTAACTTCTACAGCTACATATACCTTGTTGTCGTCTTCAACAACCTGATTCCCTTTATCTCCATCTCCAACAGGCTGATCGATTACGATGTCTCCCGCATCTTTATCTCCTTTTTGGTTTTTTTGACCCGGATCTGCTTCTTTCAAATCTTCCACCGTTGGTGGATCTTCATCACGAACCAACTCTTTCTTAACCACTTTTGGTGGTGGGAATTTCACCTGATCGTTTACCGATTTTGGTGGTTCAGGTGGTGGAGGTGGTGGTAAATCTTCTTTTGGTGGAGGTGGCAACAATGCAGTTTCAATTACTTTGTCCATGTTTTCCTTTTCATTATTAGCAAGATTCTCGTTAATAATGTTTTTTACCACAGGAGCCGCAATTGCTGCAGCAAACAAGAAAGCTCCGATTAAAAGAGATCTTGTTGTGGTTTTAGGATTCTCTGAACGCAATTGGTATGCACCATAAGCCTTGTTACGGCCTTCAAAGACCATATCAATCCACTCGGTTTTAAATATGTTTAACTTTGACATAATTATAATTTTAATGGTTAAAAAGAATTATTTGGTTAACAATCCTTCTTTATCCAACATTGCGTTTTCTTCTGGTGTAATATCAACAATCGCATAAGTAGGTACTTTAGCGATAGCCATCTCATCCAAAATATCTACTAAGTTTCTATAAGTAGATTTTTTACTTGCTTTGATCAAAACGATTAATCCTTTTTTAGGATCACCATATTTAGACAAAACTGTTTTTTCTTTATCCAACAGTTCTTTTCTAACACCGTTTTTACCATACCCAACTTTTGTTGGCCCTTGAATAGGTTTGTCTGGTAAACCATAATACCATACAATTTGGTTTTTCTCTCCCAAAAGCAAAGTCATGGTACGGTCGTCAGCAACGTCTAAAACTGGCTCGTCTTTTTTCTCTTGATCTTTATCCGGCATGGCCAAATTCATGGATTGAGGCTTTGACAATGACGTAGTAAGCATGAAGAAAGTAATCAAAAGGAATGCCAAATCCACCATCGCGGTCAAATCGACACCTGCATTTTGTTTTTTACTTCTTACATGGCCCTTCTTGCCACCGCCGCCACCGCCGGTATTTAATTCTGCCATTTTACAGTACTTTTTTTAATTAAAAATCTTCACTTCTTAAACCAGTAACCAAGAAGAACTTGTTTACCTTTTGTTGCTGAAGGATATCAATTACCTTTTTAACGGTTGGATACTCTTCTTTTGCATCTCCTTTGATTGCCACTTTCAATTCAGCTCCGTGAACGTCTTTAGCTGCAAAACGCGCTGCCAAAATCCATTCTCTTAACTGATTATCCAAAGAATCGTATGGAATACCTTGTTGTACACCAGGCTTGTTTCTATCGTCTCCTTTTAAAGCAATCAACTGTTTAAGATTTCCTACCGGAACACCAAATCCATCGATCAAAGAGAAACGCTTAGTTTCATCTTCGGTAAATGTAATTTTGTATTTCTCAGCAATTTTACCCAAAGCATCTCTTCGAAGATCTTGCCCTGTCATTCCAAAAAACACCTTTTTATCTCCTACGGTAATCGTTGCCAAATCGGTATCCGGCAATTTCGTTTGAACTGTAGAAGCTGGCGTGTCAACAGGAAGAGCCTCCGGAACTTTAGCCGTAGATGTCATTACGAAGAACGACAACAACAGGAACGCTACGTCACACATAGCCGTCATGTCAATCTTCGTGCTTTTCTTTGACATTTGAACTTTTGCCATTTTCTTTTGTTTTATAATTGATGATACATTTCAGAATTAGAAAATACCGTTGATTCATCAATATCTATTAATAAATAACTTTTAATTGCTGCAGAAAATTATCCACGAGCTTTCATTCTTCTGTAAGCCTGAGTAATAGCGAAACCAGCCTCGTCGATAGAATAAGTTAATTTATCAATTTTAGATGTAAACACGTTGTACATGATGATCGATAATGTAGATGTACCGATACCAGTAGCTGTATTAATAAGTGCCTCAGAGATACCTGTTGCTAGAGCAGCCTGGTCAGGAGCACCCGCAGCAGCTAATCCAGAGAACGCTTTAATCATACCTGATACCGTTCCTAATAATCCCATTAACGTACCAATAGATACTAAAGTAGCGATGATTGTCATGTTTTTCTCTAACATTGGCATTTCTAATGAAGTAGCCTCATCGATTTCTTTCTGGATAGATTCTGTAGCTTTCTCACTGTCAAAACCTTCTTTTCTTACTTCCTGGTATTTAATTAAACCAGCTTTCACTACATTAGCAACTGAACCTTGTTGAGTATCACACTCATTCATTGCCTCATCAATTTTACCTTGTCCGATTAAAACCTGAACGTTTTTAACGAAAGCCTCAACATTACCTTTACCGGCAGCTTTAGAAATAACGAAGAATCTCTCGAAAGAGAAAACTACCGCCATTAAAAATAATCCCATCAACGCTGGTACGATAAATCCTCCTTTGTAAACCATCCCTAAATAGTTTCCTGGTAGTGGGTGACCTTCTGGATCGTTGTTTTCAAAGTTTGAAGGGTGACCCATTACGAATTTCCATACTAGAAATCCGATAACTAAACAGATTACAATTGTTAAACCTGCAAAAAAGTTTGAACTTTTAGAGCTAGCTCCATTCTCAACAGTTTCGTTAGATACGTTTGTCATTTTTAAAAAATTTTAGTTTTTCGATTTATTTAACTTAATTTCTTACACACATTTTCAATGCATAAGAGTCGCAAATTTATGTTTTTAGAGGAAATAAAAAAACAAATTAAACTTTTTTTACAGGTTCTTTATAAATAATTTAACCTAGAAAACATGTTTTGTTTTAAATCTTTTCCCATATATTAACATAACTTTAATTTTATAACGCTTAATTGTTAATTTTATTCTAGGTGTCATTTGTTATTTTCATAATTATTTAAAAACACCCAATTTCATGTAAAGTTAATACTATTATATTTGTAAATAAAAACAATCTTACAAGAAAATACCTCCTTATATGTCAAATTCAAATTTTTCAGAACAAATCAATGCCGGGTACAGCTGCAGCGGAGAACATATCATTTTGGGCGCCGCCATTTTAAATGGTGAAGCAATAGCCGATACACAAATAAAAATTCCTCTAAAAACAATTAACAGACATGGTTTAATTGCCGGAGCTACCGGAACAGGAAAAACCAAAACAATACAGGTTTTATCGGAACAGTTGTCGCAAAACGGAATTCCGGTTCTGATGATGGACATTAAAGGAGACTTTTCCGGAATTGCCGCACAAGGCGAAGAAAAACCGTTTATCACAGAACGTCATGCAAAAATTGGAATCCCTTATCAAGCCAAAGCTTTTCCAGTAGAGTTAATGACTTTGTCTGAGCAGAACGGAGTGCGTCTAAGAGCAACGGTTTCCGAATTTGGCCCGGTATTATTTTCCCGTATATTAGACTTAAACGACACCCAAGGCGGAGTAGTTGCCGTAATTTTCAAATACTGTGACGACAATAAAATTCCGCTTTTGGATTTAAAGGATTTCAAAAAAGTACTTCAATACGCCACCGAAGAAGGCAAAGATGAATTTGAACAGAACTACGGAAGAATTTCCACCTCTTCCACCGGTTCCATTCTAAGAAAAGTGATCGAATTGGAACAACAAGGTGCTGATGTCTTTTTTGGAGAACTTTCTTTTGATATCGACGACTTGATGCGCATTGATGAAAACGGAAACGGCTACGTAAACATCATCCGCCTGACGGACATTCAGGACAAACCCAAGTTATTTTCCACTTTTATGTTGAGTTTACTGGCAGAAATCTATCAAAAAATGCCTGAAATTGGCGATAGCGGAAGACCTGAATTAGTAGTATTTATTGACGAAGCGCACCTAATTTTCGATCAGGCCAGCAAAACCTTATTGGATCAAATTGAAACCATTGTAAAACTGATCCGCTCTAAAGGAATCGGAGTATATTTTATCACCCAAAACCCAACCGATGTTCCTTCCGGAGTTTTAGCACAGTTAGGTTTGAAAATCCAGCATGCTTTACGCGCTTTTACGGCCAACGATCGAAAAGCCATCAAAATGACTGCCGAAAACTACCCGCTTTCCGATTTCTACAAAACAGAAGATGTGATTACTCAATTAGGAATTGGTGAAGCTTTTGTTACTGCCTTAAATGAAAAAGGAATCCCAACACCTCTTGCAGCCTGTATGATGCGCGCGCCGATGAGTCGAATGGATATTTTAACAGAGGCAGAAATCGCGTCCATCAACAATAATTCCAAATTAGTTAAAAAATACAATCAGGAAATTGACAGCGAAAGTGCCTATGAAATCCTGAACAAAAAAATTGAGCAAGCGACAGCTCAAGCTCAGGAGCAAGAAGAAACACAAGCTGAAGAAAAAAGAAAAAAATCAGAACCGAGTACCGCAGAAGTGATTGGTAAATCGGTAACAAAAGTGGTTACCAGCGCATCATTTATCAGAGGTGTTTTTGGCATCCTTACTAAAATGTTTAAAAAATAATGCGGGCTTTTTTCACCATTGGTTTATTAGTCCTTTCCAACGTTTTTATGACTTTAGCCTGGTACGGACATTTAAAATTCAAAGAACTGAAGTGGTTTGAAAACGCGGGCTTAATTACGATAATATTAATCAGCTGGGGCTTAGCTTTATTTGAATATTGCTTTCAGGTTCCGGCCAACAAGATTGGATTTCAAGGCAACGGAGGACCATTTTCTTTGATGCAACTAAAAGTAATTCAGGAAGTAATCACACTTATAATTTTCGTGATTTTTTCGATGTTGTTTTTCAAAAACGAAACCTTTCGCTGGAATCATGCCGTAGGTTTTTGCTTTTTGGTTTTAGCTGTGTATTTCATCTTCAAAAAATAAGTATTATGAAAAAGAAATTTGCATTGACAGTACTGATCGCATCGTCTTTATGGATAAGCTGTACCACAAAAGTTGAAACCAAAAACACCGAAGATTACAAAGCAGAAATCTTCAAGGCCGAAAAAGATTTTGAAACAACCGTAGCCAAAAAAGGCATCGCAGAAGGCTTTTATCAGTTCGCAGATGAAAATGCAACGATAAAAAGAGAGCAGGACACTTTGATTACCGGAAAAGAAAACATCAAAAAATACTATTCCAACCCGAAATTCAAAAAAGCATCCGTAACTTGGAAAGCAGATTTTGCCGATGTTTCCGTATCAGGTGATTTGGCTTATACCTATGGAAAATATGCCTGGACGGTAAAAGACTCTACAGGCAACTCAAAAACCTTCAAGGGTGTTTTCCATACGGTTTGGAAAAAACAAGATGACGGAAACTGGAAATACGTTTGGGATTAAACTTCAATTATTATGAAAAAATATTTTATTCAAAACGCTCCGTTCGTAGTACCAACTACTGACGGTAAACTAATCGAAGAACATCACGGTTTGGCTACAACCGCCAACAAAGAAATTTCAATCGCCCACATGATTGCGCCACCGAACTGGAGCGAACCTTTTCAAAGGCCGGAATTTGATGAGTACACCTATATAATAAAAGGAAAAAAACAGTTTATTATAGATGGAGAAACCGTAATTCTCGAAGCAGGACAATCCATAAAAATTGAGCGTAACGCACGAGTGCAGTATTCCAATCCTTTTTCGGAACCATGCGAATACATCGCCATTTGCACGCCGGCCTTTAGTATGGATTTGGTACATCGCGAAGAACTATAAAAAAAGAGACTAAAAGTCCCTTTTATTTTTTCAGCAATTCCAGAATCTGATTTTCTACCACTTCAGTATCCCAAATTTGTTCAATATTTTCAATACTCAGAACTTGCTCCATAATTTTATTTTGCTTATCTCCTTCTGCCAAGGCTTCTGAATAAGGCTGGTGACTAAAAGTTACTCTACTGTATAAAGGTACCCATTTTTCGGGATGCTTATCGGAAAACCACTTTTCAATTTTCTTTTGCAGATGGAATTTTGAATCTGCTGTTTTGGAACTCATTTCCATAAAATTGCGGTAAGACAGTTCCGCAATTGCATCTGTATTAGGTTTACGCGATTTTTGATACTCTTTGAAAATTGTCATCCAATCATCCCCGTACTTTTCCATTAATTGATTTAGGATTGTAATATCTTCAAAACCAGCATTCATACCATGACCATAAAAAGGAACTATCGCATGAGCCGCATCCCCTATCAAAGCTACTTTATCCTCATACGCCCAAGGATAACACTTCATGGTAACCAGATAACTGGTCGGGTTTTTAAAAAAGTCCTCTACCAAATCTGGAATTACTTCTTTAGTATCGGGAAAATGCTTGGCAAAAAAGGCTACTAAGGATTCCTTATCCTTCAGTTTTTCAAAAGAATTTTCTCCTTCATGCGGCATAAAAAGGGTACAGGTAAAACTTCCGTCGGGATTGGCTAACCCCATCAGCATAAACTCACCTCTTGGCCAGATGTGCAATGAGTTTTTATCAATTTTATGTGTTCCGTCTGGATTTGCCGGTATATGCAATTCTTTATAACCAACAGGTATAAAATCCTGAGAATAGTTAAACATGCTCTGACGCTGCATTCGGTGACGCACCCTTGAGAAGGCACCATCAGCTCCGAAAACGATGTCGTAATCCAGCTCATTCCATTGGCCTCGCTCTGTTTCTCCCTCATGCAAAGTCGCAGTGGTCAAGGTCACATCCCAAACTTTCGTATCGAAGAAAAACTCAACACCCGCAGCTTCGGCCAAGTCTACCATTTTTCTATTCAAAACACCTCGCGATAAAGAAAAAATGGCTTCGCCGTCCTTCCCATAGTACTGGTAGCTTAATTCACTATTGGCCATATGGATGGCACGCTTATCCACTGGAATCCCAATCTTTTTGATCTCATCGTCCAAACCGATTTCCTGCAACGTCCTCCAACCCCGATCAGACATCACCAAATTAATGGAACGCCCAGAAAACTGAACTTTTCGAATATCATGACTACGATCGTAAACATGAACGGTATGACCTGCTTTTTTGAGGTAAATTGCCAATAGTGTCCCGACTAATCCAGAACCAACTACGGCTATTTTTTGGGGAGTTTGCATTGATCTTTTCTTGAATAGATTACAAATGTAACGATAATAGCAATTTAATATCGTAATAAACTCGGATTTTATCAAAGAAAAAAGTGTCCAACATTTTACTTGTCGGACACTTTATATATTATTAAAACTCGTTATTTTTTCTTTTGACTCTCATCAATGATTGCTCCGGTTCCGGCACCAACACCTGCTCCGGCCAATCCACCAATAATTGCACCTTCACCTTTCTTTTTACTTACTGCTGCACCTGTCACAGCACCAACACCGGCTCCAATCAAAGCACCTTTAGCAGCTCCGCTCATTTTTTTTCTCTGAGGAGCCGCTCCTTGCGATGTATTATTGACAACCACTACTTCTTTTTTTGTGTTTTCAGTCGTTTTACTGTTTTCCGCCATTTTAACCGAATCGATTATTCGTTGTTTCTCCATGGCTATTTTCATGGAGTCAATAGTGGCCTGTTTAGCTAATTCACTATTCTCCTTTTGCATATCCTTACAAGACAACACCATCACAAACAACATCCCTAAAACTACTAACTTTTTCATAACTATTTGTTTTTAAAGTACTAGACAAAATAACTACCAAAACCTTTCATAACCCTTATATAATTTTCACAAAAAGTTATAGGATTCCAATAAGACACAAAAAAAGCGAACTCAAAAGTTCGCCTGCATTTTAAAACTGTATTTTCTGGCCCACGTTCAAACCATTGTTTTTAGCTAAAATCCCGCACATATGAAACAACATACGAGCTCCTACATTTCCGTCCCAGTCATCATCTCCCGGAGCAACTTCCACTAAATCAAACCCGATGATTTCTTTCCCGGAATCCGCTAATAAATTAAAGAGGTAAGCGGCCTGTTCAAAGGAGAAACCTCCTGGAACCGGAGTTCCCGTATTTGGACAATACCACGGATACATTCCATCAATATCAAAGGAAATACAAACTTTTTGTGGCAATTGGGCAATTATCTCTTCACATTGTTGTTTCCAGTTTTTACCTTCAAACTCCTGAGCTTTCAGATCGCTGTCGCTGTAAACTTTAACCCTTCCGTTAGATGCTTTAACCACATCTACCTCTTGCTCGCAAAAATCGCGGATTCCCACCTGAACAATTTTCGAAATCTGTGGAAGCTGTAAAGCATTGTACATGATCGAAGCATGGGAATACGTAAATCCTTCATAGGCAATGCGCAAATCCATGTGAGCATCCAAATGCAGAATTCCGAAGTTTTCATATTGACTCGCCAACGCTTCGTAGTAACCCAGTGGAGTTGAATGATCTCCACCCAAAAGCACGACTTTTTTTCCCTGTTTTACCCAATGCAAAACACGCTCTTTCACTTCGGTATGCAATTCTCTGCATACTTTATTGATTTTATCCAAATCCGATTGCAAGGCCGGAAAAGTAGCTACATCTTCACCTGCTTCCAAGGCCTCAATAATCGGCTGTGCTAATCCTTTATATTTTTCGGAGTTTTTTGCCCAATGACTAGGCGCCTGATCCATATAAATTCCCAATTTCCACAATTCCGGAAAATCCTGATGGTTCAAATCTACCTGAAAGGAAGCATCCATAATTGCCTCAGGTCCTTCAGAAGCACCCGCTCCATAACTTACCGTTACTTCCCATGGTACCGGAACCACAATAATCTCACTTTGATCAGCCGAAAACGGCAATCCAAATACCGTAGCATCGGCTAAACCTGGCTGCGACGGATCGAAATTCGCTATAATTTGTTCTTTTGTCATTGTATCCTTTTAATTAAAACGCAAAGTTACGCTTTATTCAAGATTCCTTGTTTTAAAATCTGTCCGAAATCGTACATATCTTCGAAGGAACAGTAAAAAGGAACGGGTGCCAATCGAATAACGTTTGGTTCTCGCCAATCGGTAATTACACCGTTTTTCATTAAATAATCAAATAATGCCCTGCCTTGTCCGTGAAGAAACACTGATAATTGACAAGCTCGTTCTTCTTTGTTTTCCGGTGTGATGATTTCAAATTCAGTTCCCTCAATTTCTTTATCCACCTCATGCAAAATGAATTCAAGGTAAGCAGTAATCAAGTCGCGTTTTGCAATAAGTTTATCCATTCCAACTTCAGCAAACATTTCAACCGAAGCCAAATAAGGCGCTAAGGAAATCACTGGAAGGTTACTCACCTGCCAACCGTCTGCCCCTCGAACTGGATCAAATTGAGGCTCCATTTTAAAACGGCGCTCTTTATTATGACCCCACCAACCGGCAAAACGCGGTAAATCAGTATTGTTGTGGTGTGCTTCGTGGATAAAGATTCCGGAAACGTTACCTGGTCCCGAATTCATATATTTGTAACTGCACCAAGCGGCAAAATCAACACCCCAATCGTGCAAATTCAATTTAATATTACCCGCAGCATGCGCTAAATCGAAACCTACATAAGCGCCATGTTTATGACCTGCTTCCGTGATGGTTTTCATGTCAAAAACCTGTCCGGTATAATAATTTACTCCTCCGATTAACACCAAAGCCAGCTCATCACCTACTTCATCAATTTTAGCTAAAACATCCTCCATCCGAATATTGTGTTCCCCTTCGCGACGTTTGATTTCCACAATGGCATCTTTAGCATTCAATCCGTGAAAATGCACTTGGCTCTGGAACATGTATTGATCGCTCGGAAAAGCCTTCTCTTCACAAATAATTTTATATTTCTTAGCCGTTGGACGGTAAAAAGAAACCATCAATAAATGAAGATTCACTGTTAAGGTATTCATCACTGTCACTTCTGAAGGTTTTGCGCCCACAATACCACTTAAGGGAAGTGCGAAACGCTCCTGGTAGTCCCACCAGGGTTTTTCTGCATAAAAATGACCTTCAACCGCCAGTGCTGCCCAATCGTTCATAATTTCATCCACATAAGCTTTGGTGCGTTTTGGCTGAAGCCCTAACGAGTTTCCGGTAAAATAAACTACCTCTTTCCCGTTTACCTTGGGAAAAATAAACTCCTCACGGTACTTTCTAAGTTCATCCTGAGCATCTAACTGCCTAGCAAATTCTCTGGTATTTTCGAATGTCATTTTCATAGTTTTTGGTGGCGCAAAAATAAGAAAATTTAATAATTCACGTTAACAATTATAAGGACGATATTTCATACATTTATAACACTTAAAACCCTATTCGTTATGAAAAACAACGTAAGTACCCTTATCATGGCATTAGCAATTATCATCGCTGCATTTCTGTTTTCCAGTGCTTTTAAGAATCGAAACCAAAGTAATGACACCATAAGCGTTACCGGATTGGGCAAACAAGATTTCACTTCTGATTTGATTGTTTGGAGCGGATCGTTTTCCAGAAAAAGCTATACCTTAAAAGAAGCCTATGCTTCCTTAGATATTGACAGAGAAAGCATTAAAAAATACCTTGTTTCTAAAGGAATTGGAAACGATGAAATTGTTTTTTCCGCTGTGAATTTCAACAAGGATTTCCAAACCACTTACAACGAAAACGGCACTACCAGAGAGCAGATTTTCACCGGTTTTTCATTAACTCAAAACGTGACCATACAATCAAAAAACGTAAATAAAATTGAGAACATCTCCAGACAATCCAGCGAACTGATCAATACCGGAATTGAATTTTACTCCAATCCGCCCGAATATTATTACACCAAACTGGCCGAACTTAAAATAAAAATGATAGCCGAAGCCACCAAAGATGCCCAAACCCGCGCAAAAAGCATTGCTGAAAATGCCGGTGCAGACTTAGGAAACCTGAAAAAATCGGACATGGGTGTGTTTCAGATTACCGGGCAAAACTCTTCGGAGGACTTCTCTTATGGAGGCTCATTCAACACTACTTCTAAAAATAAAACCGCAAGTATTACGGTAAAGTTGGTTTATCAGGTAGATTAAGTATATTTGAATACCAAACCTAAAACTACTTATGAAATACACTACCGAAATTGAAATCAATCAGCCGATTGACAAAGTAATTGCTCTGTTTGACAATCCGGAGAACATGACCAAATGGATGGAAGGACTCGAGAGTTTCGAACATTTAAGCGGTGAAGCCGGTCAACCCGGAGCCAAATCGAAGCTGAACTTTAAAATGGGAAAACGCAAAATGGAGATGATCGAAACCATAACCGTGAGAAACCTTCCGGAAGAATTCAGTGGCTATTACGAAATGGACGGGGTTACCAACCATATCAAAAATAAATTTATTGCACTTTCCCCAAACAAAACGTTATACAAAACAGAAAGTGATTTTGTAATCAAGAATAATTTCGTGATGAAACTATTTTCAATACTAATGCCTTGGATGTTTAAAAAACAAAACCTAAAATACCTGGAAAGTTTTAAGAAATTTGCAGAAAGTCAGGCATAAAAAAAAGCGTTCAATAAATGAACGCTTTTTATATTTATTTTAGGATTACAAAATCAGCATGGCATCACCATACGAATAGAATTTGTATCCTTCTTTAATTGCTTCATCATAGGCTTTACGCATCAAATCATGACCACAAAATGCTGAAATCATCATTAACAAAGTAGATTTTGGCGTGTGGAAATTTGTCACCATACAATCCGCAACACTAAAATCGTAAGGAGGATAAATAAACTTATTAGTCCATCCGGTAAACGGATTTAAAGTTCTTGAGGAAGAAACCGAACTTTCCATAGCACGCATGGTTGTTGTACCGATAGCACAAACGCGTTTTTTATTTGATTTTGCCTTATTAACAATATCACAAGCCTCCTGATCGATTACCATTTCTTCGGAATCCATCTTGTGTTTAGACAAATCTTCAACTTCCACAGGATTAAAAGTTCCTAAACCAACATGCAAAGTTACCTCTGCAAATTCAACCCCTTTGATTTCAAGACGTTTCATCAAATGCTTTGAAAAGTGTAATCCTGCAGTTGGTGCTGCAACAGCTCCTTCTTCTTTAGCATAGATCGTTTGGTAACGCTCGGCATCTTCCGGAGTTACTTCACGGTTGATGTATTTAGGGATCGGAGTTTCACCCAATTCTAATAATTTTTCACGGAATTCTTCATACGAACCGTCGTATAAGAAACGTAACGTTCTACCACGAGATGTTGTGTTATCGATAACCTCAGCTACTAACGAATCATCATCTCCAAAATATAGTTTATTACCGATACGGATCTTACGTGCCGGATCTACCAAAACATCCCACAAACGTTGTTCTGCATTCAATTCTCTTAACAAGAATACTTCAATTCTTGCACCGGTTTTCTCTTTGTTCCCGTAAAGACGCGCAGGGAATACTTTAGTGTTGTTAAGCACCATCACATCGCCTTCGTCGAAATAATCTAAAATATCTTTAAATAATTTATGCTCAATAGTTTGTGTTTTTCTATTCACCACCATTAAACGTGCTTCGTCTCTGTTTTCTGCAGGGAATTCGGCCAGTAATTCAGCCGGAAGATTAAAATTGAAATTCGATAACTTCATTTTATGAATTTTAAATTGAGTGCAAATATACTATCGCCAAATAGGCGTTGTCAAGTGTTTTGGCTTTTATTTTAACAAATCACGATGTAATGCAGTAAAACCAAGACTTTCGGTTTACCTTTCAGAAATCTGAAAACCAATGTTTTTTAAATCGTTCCAAAAATCCGGGTACGATTTAGAAACCACTTCTGCCTCTTGAATTACAAGATCTGTTTTCAAAGCCAAAGGCGCAAAAGCCATGGCCATACGATGGTCTTGATAAGTAGCAATTTCAATACCGGAACGAATATTTTGAGCAGGTTCAAGCGTAAGAGAATCTTCCGTAACAGAAACCCTTGCTCCCAGTTTGCCCAATTCGTTTTTTAAGGCAAGTAAACGATCTGTTTCTTTTATTTTTAAGGTATGCAATCCGGTCAAATGACAGCCAACTCCCAGGCCGAAACATGTTACTGCTATGGTTTGAGCAATGTCGGGGGAGTTGTTTAGATCACGGCTTATCGGTTGTAAAATACAGGCAACTTTTTCAAGAAGTAGTGTATTTTCTTCAAATGTGGTTTCAACACCCAAATCGCGGTAAATTTCCATCAAAACCGAATCACCTTGCAAGCTGTTTTTTTTATAACTGGACAATTGGATTTGAGTACCAACTTCGGATAAAGCAACTATGGAATAAAAATAAGAAGCCGAAGACCAATCCGATTCAATTATAAATTTTGAAGCCGGAATTTCAAATTTAGGTTTAACCTTAAAGATTTGCCCTTCAAATTCCGCGCTAATCCCTAATTCTTTTAAAACCGCTAAAGTCATTTGAATATAAGGAACGGAAGTTATTTTTCCTTCCAAAGTCAATTCTAGACCGTTTTGCAGTTTTGGAGCAATTAAAAGCAGGGCAGAAATGTACTGACTGCTTATATCTGCCGGTAGAGAAACTTTATTCTCAACAAGTTTTTTTCCTTTTATCCTAAGCGGGGGAAAGCCTTCGTTTTGTTCGTAATGAATCTCGGCACCTAGTTGACGTAAAGCTTCCACTAAAATTTTAATCGGACGTTCTTGCATTCGATTAGAACCCGTAAGCACAACCTCATTCGCATCCTGAACAGCAAAATAGGCCGTCAAAAAACGCATTGCTGTTCCGGCGTGATGAATGTCTTTCAAAGTTTCTGAACCGGAAAGAGCCTTAAGCATCACTTCAGAATCGTCCGAATTAGAAGAATTTTCCAGGATCAGGTTCGGATACAAAACCTGCATCAAAAGCAGCCGGTTGGTTTCCGATTTTGAACCCGAAACCGCAATTGTCGCCTTTGACTTAATTTTTGACACCTTTAGCCTTAAATTCAAACTATTTCAGTTTTTCGTTATTGTGATGGCGATCGTGGTCGCGTTTGGTTTTCATATCCATTTTCTTATCGAAAGCCGCCTGTAAATCTACTCCGGTTTGGTTGGCAAGACATAACACTACAAAAACCACATCGGCCAATTCTTCACCAAGATCTTTGTTCTTATCGCTTTCTTTTTCGGATTGTTCGCCGTAACGACGCGCAATAATTCGGGCCACTTCGCCTACTTCTTCCGTAAGCTGCGCCATATTGGTCAATTCGTTAAAATAACGGACACCGTGATTCTTAATCCAATTGTCTACTTCTAGTTGAGCGTTTTTTAAATCCATTATTCTTTATTTTTTGTATCAATTATGATGGTTACCGGCCCATCGTTGATTAAAGCCACTTTCATATCGGCACCAAACACTCCGGTTTGTACTTTTTTACCCAATTCGGTTTCCATTTGCTTTACAAAACGTTCATAAAGCGGAATAGCAATATCGGGCTTGGAAGCTTTAATATAAGACGGTCTATTTCCTTTTTTAGTGGAGGCATGCAAGGTAAATTGGCTTACTACGATCATTTCCCCATCAATGTCTTTTACCGACAGGTTCATTACACCATTCTCATCTCCAAAAATGCGCAGATTGACAATTTTAGCCGTAAGCCACTCCAGATCTTCTTTAGTGGAAGCATCTTCAATGCCTATCAAAACCAACAATCCTTTTTGAATCTCGGCCACTTTTTCACCTTCAATAGTTACAGAGGCTTGGGCCACTCTTTGTATTACGGCTTTCAAATCAACTTGAATTTAATATTATGACTGACGGGTTTGGTCGCTGGCTATACGATCTTCTCCGTAAATGTCGGTGCGGTAGTGCTCGTCATCTCCTTCTAAAATCTGAAGGTAACTTTTGTAGCGCGACCAGGCAATTTCGTCTTTTTCCAAAGCCGCTTTCACCGCACAATTCGGTTCTTCTTTATGCAGGCAGTTGTTGAATTTACATTGATCTTTCAAAGCGAAAAATTCCGGAAAATAATCCCCAACTTCCTGTTTTTCCATATCTACAATTCCAAAACCTCTAATTCCCGGGGTATCAATAATTTTGGCATCAAACGACAAATCAAACATTTCTGCAAAAGTGGTGGTATGCTGTCCTTGGGAATGTGAATCGGAAATCTCTTTGGTCTTTAAATTTAGACCCGGTTCCAAAGCATTTACCAAAGTGGATTTTCCAACTCCCGAATGTCCTGAAAACATCGAAACTTTACCCAGCATCATTGCTTTAAGTTCTTCCAGACCTTTCTTTTCTTGGGCAGAAACCCGAAGGCATTTGTACCCAATTTGCGAATAAATGTATTGCAGATACAATTGCTCATCCAGCGTAGCCTCGTCGTAAGTATCAATTTTATTAAAAACCAATACCGCCTGAATGCCATAAGCTTCTGCCGTTACCAGAAAACGATCAATAAAACTAGTCGTCGTTGGTGGATTGTTGATTGTGACCAGTAAAAAAACCACATCAATATTCGTAGCAATGATATGGGTTTGCTTGGACAGGTTTACCGATTTACGAACGATGTAATTTTTCCGCTCATGAATATTGGTAATTGTCCCGGTGGTTACATCGGTAGTATCTTCCAATTCATAATCAACACTATCGCCCACAGCAATTGGGTTGGTACTTTTAATTCCTTTGATGCGGAATTTCCCTTTGATGCGGCATTCCAAAAAAGTACCGTCCTGTGTTTTTACAGTGTACCAGCTTCCGGTTGATTTATAAACGATTCCTGTCATGTTGCAAAGATAGGATTTCTGAATTTAGCATTATTTGTCCCGAATCACTTTTTCCTGATGGCTGATACTTTCCTGATGGATCGCCTTGAAAAGTTTTAAGATAAACTCTTCGCTCAAGCCTTTTTGTTCCCCTTCGTCGATCATCTTTCCAAGAATTTCATGCCAGCGCTTACTCTGAAGCACCGCCACATTGCGTTCTTTTTTCAGCAAACCGATGCTGTCAGCAATTTTCATCCTTTTGGCTAAAATATGAATAAGCTTGCTGTCCAATTCGTCAATTTGCGCGCGCATACCCGACAACTTCTGGTTGTAATCGTCGGCATCATCGGTTTCTTTTCTAATTTTTAAATCGATAAAAATCTGCTTTAACGCATCAGGTGTGACTTGTTGAGCTGCATCGCTCCATGCCTTATCCGGATTGCAATGCGTTTCTATCATTAAACCGTCGTAATTAAGATCCAAAGCTTGCTGAGACACTTCTAAAATCATGTCGCGCTTTCCGGTAATGTGTGACGGATCACAGATTAAAGGCAAATCTGGAAATTTACTCTGCAATTCTATCGCAATCTGCCATTCCGGTATGTTTCGGTATTTCGATTTTTCGTACGTAGAAAACCCTCGGTGAATCACTCCAAGTTTCTTAATTCCGGCATTGTACAAACGCTCCAATCCGCCTAACCACAAAGACAAGTCTGGATTTACTGGGTTTTTAAGCAATACGATTTTATCCGTATTCTGTAAAGCATCAGCAATTTCCTGAACCGCGAAAGGGTTTACCGTGGTTCGGGCGCCAATCCAAAGTACATCCACATCGTTTGCAATTGCCAACTTTACGTGTTGGGCATTAGCCACCTCAACTCCAATGAGCAAGCCAGTTTCTTCTTTTACACGTTGCAACCACTTCAGACCGATTTCCCCAACGCCTTCAAATCCTCCGGGGCGGGTTCTCGGTTTCCAGATTCCGGCGCGAAAGATCGATACATCAGAATTTTTAAGCTGATGCGCAATTTCCAAAACCTGCTCTTCGGTTTCGGCACTGCACGGCCCTGCAATTACAAGCGGATGGGTCAACTCGAAAGCCTCCAACCAGTTACGCATTGATTTACTGTTTTCCATAGTTCTGCAAAATTAGTTTTTTGCCGTTTAATTTTGAACAAAAAAAATCCCGATAAATTATCGGGATTGTATATTCGTTTTTAATGACTTTCATCTTTAATTAACACATAGCAATCCCTGTTCGCTTTTCCAAGCAAACCAAAGAGTAGTGTTCCATGTATTTTGAGAAATAGATTTCATCGGTACAAATGTAAAAAATTAAGTTGCAGCTAAAACGCTTTTGAGCAATAATTTTCACTTAAAGCTTTTTTACTCTGCTCGGCGTATCAATACCTTTGATGATACTTTCAGAACTTATTGCAATAGCTTTGATGATTTCCGTCATGTTCTTCAAATCCAGAGTAGTCACTTCATCGCTTAACTGATGGTAATTTTGTTCCGAATCCATTTTTGAGGTGGAAATGGTGTGTGCAGGAACCCCCAAAGCCGCCAAGGTTGCGTTATCAGAACGATAAAACAGCTTTTGACTCGGATAAGGATCGGGCTGAAACATAAAAGTAGAGTTCTTTAAATTGTTTTGCAACAGCACACCAAAATCGGATTTTTCATATCCTGTTATGTAAGCAGAATTCTTCCCCCATTTGCTTTCAGTTCCTATCATTTCAATGTTAAACATTGCCACAACCTGATCCGGATTGATGCTTCTGGAGAAAAACCCAGAACCAAAACCACCCACTTCCTCTCCGGTAAAGGCAACAAAAATTAGCGTTCGTTCGTTTTGTCCCAAAGTTTTAAAATACTTTGCCAAGGCTATTACCGCAGTAGTACCGGAAGCATCATCGTTGGCACCGTTGTATATTTTATCTTCTCCGAAATCTTTCATTCCCAAATGATCGTAATGTGCGGAGAAAATCACGTATTCATTCGGCTTGGTCTTTCCGGGCAAAATCCCAATTACATTGTTGGCGCGTCTTCCTTTTACTCCAAACTCCTGACGGAAATTTTTTAAATCCTGATAAAACGCAAGCCCTGTTTTCTGAAATTCTTTTTCTATAAATGCCGATGCGGAATCAATTCCGGGAGTGAAAATTTCCCTTCCCTGCATTTTATCGGATGCCAATACGGTTTCAATGCGTTCCACATCCACAGCATCTATCAATCTGTTTTCCTGACTGAAAGCCAATGGTCCCAAAAACAAAAACAGCAAACCGATTCTTTTCATACTTGATATTTTTTCGCAAATTAAGATTTTTCTGTTAATGTAAAACTATATCCTTTCAGCCTAAAATTAATTAATTGATTTATTTTTTTACTTTTGCTGTAAATCACGAATTATGTCTATTGAAGTTCAGAATATTTCCAAAAATTACGGCGAGCAAAAAGCGCTGGATAAGGTTTCATTCTCTGTAAAAAAAGGAGAAATTGTTGGGTTTCTTGGTCCAAACGGTGCCGGAAAATCTACTTTAATGAAAATCCTGACCACTTACCTTACTTCGGATGAGGGCTCTGCTTCGGTAAACGGACACGATGTTTCTGCTTCACCTCTACTGGTTCAGAAATCAGTTGGGTATTTGCCCGAGCACAACCCTTTGTATCTGGATTTATATGTTCGTGAATATTTGGCCTTCAACGCAGAGGTGTACAAAACACCTAAAACAAGAATAGACGAAGTAATTGCCTTAACGGGTTTAACCCCTGAAAGTCACAAAAAAATTGGCGAACTTTCCAAAGGATACCGTCAGCGTGTTGGACTCGCAACGGCATTATTACACAATCCGGAAGTATTGATTTTAGATGAGCCCACAACCGGTTTGGATCCGAATCAATTGGTAGAAATACGTGAGCTGATCAAAAACATTGGAAAAGACAAAACCGTTTTCCTTTCCACACACATTATGCAGGAAGTAGAAGCGATTTGTGACCGCGTGATCATTATCAATCAAGGGAAAATTGTTACCGATAAAAACCTTGAAAAACTGGTAACCGAAGTTGAAGAACAGATCATCGAAGTAGAATTTGATAAAGAAATTGCAGAAACGCTTTTGGCAAGCATTCCAAGGATCAGTTCGTATAAAAACCTTCAAAACAATATTTGGGAACTTACCTTCACCACCAATGAAGACATGCGACCTGCCTTGTTTGATTTTGCACAGGCCAACAATTACAGAACGCTTCAGCTTACTTTAAAGAACAAAAACTTAGAGCAGATTTTCAGGGAAAAAACCAAAAAACAATAAATTTATTGGTAAATCAAGTGACCGGTATAATGCTGAATCACATTCACTACTGCAGGATAATTTAAAAGAATTACATTTCCGTTGCTATAGATATCGCCTTCAATTTTATTGTTGGGTTTGAGAATAATATCGTTTGAACTGCGCTGAAAAATCTTCGCGTTTTCCACTTCCAATTCTTGTCCTTCAAAACGAGCTTCGCCCGAATAAAACGAAACATATAAATTTGTTGTCATTCCTTTTATTCTAAAAACTGAAGCATTATTATTTTCAATAACTAAATTTTGAGAATTTACATCCAACACAAACAATCCCGAAGCGGTTTTCCCAAACAAACCTTGCTGAAGCGTTAAACCAGGAAAATTTAAAATACCATCCGATACTACATCGTATTGAGACTCCGAATAAATTTTGGTGATATCAGGTGCCGTTACAGTAATTCTCGCAGGCGTGGTGGTTCCTAAACTGCATTTCATATTGTTTTTAAGCAACAAAACACCATCGGTTACCTCAGTGGTTACTTCCCCAATAATGTTTTCTCCGGTTTCAACCTTCACTTCCTGAACCGAACCTTGTTTAAGCACCAGATTGACTCCTTCCCCAACATTAATCTGATTGAAAAAAGAAAGTTCATCAATACGGGAAATGGTCGTACCCGGTTCACGGTAGCAATCCGGAACCAAATCCGAAGTACAGGAAATCAGCATCAAACCAGCTGCACAATAAAAAAATAGTTTTCTTATCATAATCGAATTCCTAAACCAAATTCTAAGGCTTCGGCACTGGCCATATGGGTTTTTAAACTTAATCCTGCCGAAACGTTTTTCGTAATATAATATTTTGCACCCAAACGCTGATAAACCGCTCCGAACTTTTTAGCCGGGTCATAAACATAGCATCCAATTTGTGTATCTACCGCTAATTTATTGATAAATAATTCATGACCAACTAAAACACCTATTCTGCGGTAATCTATAGACTCGCTGTACTTCATCTCGGGATAGGCAACATGTTGAAAATGGATGTATTCCTTCATGTACTTCATCCAGAAAACATCGGCTCCAAACTGAAACGCACTTTTCTGATTGATTCTTTTATCCGCATAAATTGAAGCTACATAAAACGGATACTGCCCACTGTTTATGATATCACTTTCGTTTATCCCGCTGCGAAACACAAAATTATAGCGAATCGGCTCCGTAAATTTTTCTTTTTCATGAAACTGATAGTGGGGCATTTTTTCGGCATTTAGCGTATAATTTACCCCAAAATTAAATGTAACAGTATTGGTACTGGTATTTGGAGAACGAAGATTCGCATTGGAATGATGCACGAAATTCACTCCGGTTTGAACTCCGAAACCTTTCCAAATGTTTGGTTTGTGGTAGTTTAGCATGAAGTAAGTACTGGGCATGTACCGGGCACCATAAGCCAAATTTCTGTAATTGGTTTCCCGATCGTATGGATTGGTATTGTAGGCAATTCCCTGACCTACACGCAACTGCAGCCTCCTTTTAAGGAAATAAAAATTAAAATGCGCATACAAACTGTACAAATCCCCTAATACTTCATTTTTATTGTTCTGGCATTGGAATGATAAGCCATAATCCGGATAATTGTACCAGGACTCCCATTTTTTTAGGCCAAAGGTTTTTCGGTTAAAACTCAAAATCATTCCTTCGGGATGCCCTTTAATCAGATGCAGGATATTGTTATTGTGAGGTAAAATACTTCCGTAGAAATAATTAGCATCAATTGTATAGGATTTAGCTTCCTTGTTTTGAGCAAGCAATCCAAAAGATACTAAAATAAAAAGACAGGTTAGAAAACGCATCGGGTTTTGAAAATCAAGCAAATATAGAAGAATATTTTATTTGAAATCCGATTTGTAAACTACTTTCGAAATCAATGTGTACAACCAATAAAAAAATCCGACTTCAAACAAGAAATCAGGTCTACTCTTTTCAGTCAGGACTTCACTAATCCAGATCGGCGTACTTTTTTCTTTCTGAAAAATTTGTTTTCAAAAGATAGGTTCTACGCAATTCGTTATAATCACTTTCAAGCAACACTACGGCATTGCTCAAAAATTCTTTTTTCAGAACTTTATTCTGTTCAATATCGGTTAAGGTTGCTCCATAGTTTCGAACAGCTACTTTTAGAAATTTAACAGCCTGTCGTTCATTACCTTGCTTAAGAAAACAATCTGCTATTTCGAAACAAAGGCTTTGAGCCACTTCCGAATCATCTTCTTTGGTTTTTAAAGCTTTCAAGAAATACCTTACCGCCTCCTGATAATTCGCCTCTTTTTTAAATTTCAAGGCAGCATCGTAATTCGCATTAAAGTCGTTAGCAAAAATTTGCAATGAGGAGAAAATCAACAAAAAAGTCGTTAGTAGTATCTTTTTCATAATAGCAGTGTTTGGGGTTAACAACTAATAATCTCCTATAAATATACTAATATTATTTACACATCAAACATAATTAAGTTAAATTATCACTTAAATCATAAAGCAATATTTGAATTGTTAAAAATATAAAAACCCGAAAGCAGGGCCTCGGGTTTTAATTGTGGTTTAGGTTAAGCAAAATGGTGGTTTATATTTTAAAATACTGCCGAAGCAATCTGTCGTATGTTTTCTGATTTCCCCATCGAATAATAATGCAATACCGGAATTCCCGCTCTTTGCAATTCTTTACTCTGTTCAATACACCATTCAATACCGATTTGCGAAACCACTTCATTGTCTTTAGCTTTAACAACTTCCATGATTAAGTCGTCCGGTAAATCTACTTTGAAACGATGTGGAATTAGATTCAGCTGTTTTTTGGTAGAAATCGGTTTCAGCCCAGGAATGATAGGCACTGTAATACCCGATGCACGGCATTTATCCACAAACTCAAAGAATTTTTTATTGTCGAAAAACATTTGCGTGATGATATAATCTGCTCCGTTATTGATTTTCTGTTTTAAGAAATGAATATCGCTGTCCAAACTTGGCGCTTCCATGTGTTTTTCCGGATAGCCCGCCACACCAATACAGAAATTGGTTTTGTTGGTGTTCTGCAAATCGGCATCCAAATAAATTCCGTTGTTCAGATTATTGATTTGCGTAACAAGTTCCGAAGCGTAGGAATGACCTTCCTTTTCAGGCTTGAAATAAATTTCACTTTTTACCGCGTCGCCTCGTAAGGCCACTACGTTATCAATCCCAAGGAAATCCATATCAATTAAAAAATTCTCGGTATCTTCTTTGGTAAAACCGCCACACAGAATATGCGGAATGGCATCCACCTGATATTTATTCTGAATCGCCGAACAGATTCCCACCGTTCCCGGACGTTTCTTTACAACTTTTTTCTCGAGCAAACCGCTTGGCAATTCTTTGAATTCATACTCCTCACGATGATAGGTCACATCAATAAACGGCGGTTTGAATTCCATTAACGGTTCGATGTTGTCAAAAATGCATTTAATGTTCTGTCCTTTTAACGGCGGAAGAATCTCAAAAGAGAATAATGATTTTCCGTTGGCTTTTTCTATATGTTGCGTTACTTTCATTTTTAATTATGAATTATAAATTATGAGTGATGAATTAATCCTGAAAGCGCTAATCTGCTATATTCGGATTTAACCATTTCTCGGCATATTCATAGGTACAATTTCTTCTTTGGGCGTAATCGCGTACCTGATCTCCTTTTATTTTTCCGAGGCCGAAATACTTGCTGTCCGGATGTCCGAAATAATAACCTGATACTGAAGAAGCGGGCCACATCGCCATACTTTCAGTAAGTTTTACGCCGATTTTTTCCTCTACATTCAGAAGATTCCAGATGGTTGGTTTTTCCAAATGATCAGGACAGGCCGGATAACCGGGCGCAGGACGTATTCCTTTATATTCTTCTTTGATTAATTCTTCATTGGACAAATGTTCTTCCGAAGCATAACCCCAAATTTCCTTACGGATTTTCTCGTGCAGGTATTCCGCAAACGCTTCCGCAAAACGATCGCCCAAGGCTTTTACCATGATGGAGCTGTAATCATCGTTAGCTTCTTCAAAGGCTTTTGCTTTTTCATCCACTCCGAAACCAGTCGTTACACAGAAAGCACCCATATAATCCTGTTTTTGACTTTCCTTCGGCGCAATGAAATCGGCTAGAGCAATATTTGGAGCTCCAACCGTTTTTTGCGATTGCTGACGAAGCGTTAAGAAGGTTTCCAATACGTTTCCGTTTTCACCGTACAATTCGATATCGTCGTCCTTTACCTGATTCGCCGGAAAAATTCCGTAGATCCCTTTGGCCTCCAACCAGTTTTCCTTCAATAATTGCTTTAACATTCTTTGTGCATCGTCGAACAAAATAGTCGCTTGTTCCCCTACCACATTATCCGTTAAAATGGCAGGATATTTTCCGAAAAGTTGCCATGATTGAAAAAATGGTGTCCAGTCAATATATGGCACTAACTCTTCCAACTTCACTTCAATGGTTTTTACTCCGATAAAATTTGGCGTTTTGGCTTCGAAGTTTTCCCAATCCAATTGCAGTTTATTGGCTCTTGCTTTTTCAATCGTATGGTAACTCTTATCGCGCTGACGGTTTAAAAACGTTTCACGAAACGCTTCGTATTCTGCTCTTATCGTACTCGCGTAAATTTTTCGGTCTTTATTCAGCAGGTTTCCTGCTACGGTTACCGCTCGTGAAGCATCATTCACGTGAACTACAGTCGACTGATATTCTGGTGCAATTTTAACGGCTGTGTGTGCTCGCGAAGTCGTGGCCCCACCAATCATGATTGGAATTTTAATGTCACGTTTGTCCATTTCTTTGGCCAAATACACCATTTCATCCAACGACGGCGTAATCAATCCACTTAAACCAATAATATCTACGTTTTCGGCAATAGCGGTTTCGATAATTTTCTCCGGCGGCACCATTACTCCTAAGTCAATAATTTCGAAATTGTTACAAGCCAATACTACCGATACAATATTTTTACCGATGTCGTGTACATCGCCTTTTACGGTTGCCATCAATACTTTTCCTGCTGAAGATGTAGCGCCGTCCTTTTCGGCTTCGATATAGGGAAGAAGATACGCTACGGCTTTTTTCATCACACGCGCTGATTTTACTACCTGTGGCAGGAACATTTTTCCGCTTCCGAACAAATCCCCTACCACGTTCATACCGGCCATCAGATTGATTTCGATGACTTCGATGGGTCTTGCAGCGGATTGTCTTGCTTCTTCAACATCAATTTCAATAAATTCGTCAATTCCTTTTACCAAAGCATGAGTGATTCTGTCCTGTAGCGAACCGCTTCGCCATTCCTGAACGGCTTTTTCATGGGCCTTAACATCACCTTTAAAGCTTTCTGCTAAATCCAGCAACCTTTCAGTGGCATCATCTCTTCTATCTAGTAAAACGTCTTCTACATATTCTAATAAGGTAGGATCAATTTCATCGTACACTTCCAACATTTCCGGGTTCACGATTCCCATAGTCATCCCGTGTTTTATGGCATGATATAAGAACGCCGAGTGCATTGCTTCACGCACTTTGTCATTCCCACGGAACGAAAACGACACATTACTTACCCCGCCCGAAATATTCGCATACGGCAAGTTTTCACGAATCCATTTGGTAGCTAAGAAAAAGTCCAGCGCATTGCGGCGGTGTTCTTCCATACCGGTTGCTACCGGGAAAATATTCGGATCAAAGATGATGTCTTCCGCAGGGAAGTTGATTTCGTTGACTAAGATATCGTACGAACGTTTACAGATTTCGATGCGACGCTCGTAAGTATCCGCCTGACCGACCTCATCAAAGGCCATCACAATAACTGCGGCTCCATAGCGTTTTACCAATTTTGCATGATGTAAAAAGGCTTCTTTCCCTTCTTTTAAACTGATGGAATTCACCACACATTTCCCCTGCGCTACTTTCAATCCCGCTTCGATGATTTCCCACTTGGAACTGTCGACCATTACGGGAACTCGGGAAATATCAGGCTCGGAAGCAATCAGGTTTAGGAATTTAGTCATCGCATACACGCCGTCCAGCATTCCTTCATCCATGTTGATGTCGATAATCTGCGCACCACCCTCTACTTGGGCACGGGCAATATCGAGCGCTTCCTCGTATTTTTCCTCCTTAATTAAACGCAGGAATTTTCGCGAACCGGTTACGTTGGTACGTTCCCCTACATTCACGAAATTGGTCTCGGGCGTAACGATTAGCGGTTCTAATCCCGAAAGTTTTAAATATTTATTACAGACTCCTTCACTCATTATACTTCCTCCAGAATTCTTGGTTTGTAATTGGCGGCTACTTCAGCAATTAATTTGATGTGTTCCGGTGTCGTTCCGCAGCAACCGCCTATGATGTTGATTAAATTATCGTCTAAATAGTCCTTAATTAACCCCTGCATTTCTTTCGCAGTCTGGTCGTATTGTCCGAATGCGTTTGGTAATCCTGCATTTGGGTGGGCTGAAATGTTGAATGATGTATTATGCGCTAACCTTTTCAAATAGGGTTTCAACTGATCGGCTCCTAAAGCACAATTGAACCCGACACTTAATAACGGAATATGCGAAATCGAAATTAAAAACGCTTCCACGGTTTGCCCGGATAAGGTTCTGCCCGAAGCATCCGTAATCGTTCCCGAAACCATAATCGGAATGTCAATGTTGCGTTCTTCCTTTACTTCTTCGATGGCAAAAAGGGCTGCTTTGGCGTTTAGCGTGTCGAAAATCGTTTCTACCAATAAAATATTGCTTCCGCCGTCGATTAAGGCTTCTACCTGTTCTTTATAGGCAATACGCAACTCATCGAAAGTGACCGCACGGAATCCCGGGTCGTTTACGTCGGGACTCATGCTGGCCGTTCGGTTGGTTGGGCCGATGGAACCTGCTACAAAGCGAGGCTTATCGGTAAATTCGTCGGCGACTTCACGGGCGATTTTAGCAGATTGATAGTTTAACTCGTAGACCAGATCTTCCATGTGGTAATCGGCCATTCCGATGGTGGTTCCTGAAAAGGTATTGGTTTCCACGATATCGGCTCCGGCTTCGAAATAAGCGCGATGTACTGATTTAACGGCTTCCGGTTGGGTTAAGGTCAACAAATCGTTGTTCCCTTTTAACGGATGCGCGAAATCTTTGAAACGCTCGCCCCGAAAATCTTCCTCTTCGAATTTGTAGCGCTGCAGCATCGTTCCCATCGCTCCGTCGAGGATGAGGATTCTTTCTTTTATCGCTTCGTGTATTTTTGACATTTCTTTTGAGTTCACAGTTTACGGTTAACAGTATTAAAACAGTAACCAAAAATTCAATTCGTTTTTTTACTAGCCCCGATAGCAGCGACATCTTTTTTGGTGGCTGAGGCTCTCGAAGTCACCAAAAAGATATAGCGGATAGCGGGAACAGGGACAGCAAAAAAGCCCAAGCCGTTCGCTCCCAATCCTAAAAAAATATGTTATCATGAAAATCAGAGAGATACCGAAAAAGTATCTTGTTATCTGCCCGCATGTGCGGTAGAATGTAGCACCTTCTACAAGAGTAGGGTTGCTAAGGCTTCATCGGGTCTAGTCCCTCTGCCTTTCGTGATAACGTCAGCTTGTGTAAGAACGGTGCAAAGCTAACAATTAATTTTTAATTCGGAAATATTTTCTAATTATTGATTTTAAAATCAATAATTTTAGATTTATATTCTTTTATTTTAGAAAAAATTAGTTTATAATTCTAACGCTTGCTGCAAATCCCTAATAACATCCTGAACGGTTTCCAAACCTACCGAAACACGTACCAAACCATCGGTTATACTTACCGCTAGACGTTCTTCTTCCGATAATTTGCTGTGCGTGGTGGATGCCGGATGCGTTACAATCGTTCTAGTGTCACCTAAATTTGCCGACAAAGAGCACAATTGAATTTTATCCAGAAACTTTCTTCCTGCTGCTATTCCACCCTGAATTTCAAACGCAACAATATTACCCCCCAAACGCATTTGCTTTTTGGCAATTTCATACTGCGGATGCGATTTCAAAAACGGGTATTTTACTTGCTTCACCTTCGGATGACTTTCCAGAAACTCGGCTATCTTTACAGCATTCTCGCAGTGTTTTTCTACACGGATCGGCAAGGTTTCCAAACTTTTGGACAAAACCCAGGCATTGAATGGCGACAAAGCAGGACCGGTATTTCGTGAAAACAAATAAATCTCACGAATCAAATCAGCTCTTCCAACCGTGATTCCGCCTAAAACACGTCCTTGACCGTCAATTAATTTGGTTGCGGAATGCACCACTAAATCCGCACCATACTTGATAGGGTTTTGCAGAAATGGTGTAGCGAAACAGTTGTCGATGATTAAAATCAGGTTGTGTTTTTTGGCTATTTGCCCTAACAATTCCAAGTCGATGATATCTACCGCTGGGTTGGTGGGTGATTCAGCAAAAAGGATTTTCGTATTCGGTTGAATGTAGCTTTCAATGGTTTCCGGCTTGTTGATGTCGAAATAACTGGTTGTGATGTTCCACTTGGGAAAATATTTGGTGAACAACGTATGGGTTGAACCAAAAACACTCCCTACGGAAACGATGTGATCACCTGCTTCCAATAATGCCGCAAATGTGGAATAGACTGCTGCCATTCCGGTTGCGAAAGCATACCCATCTTCCGCACCTTCCATTCTGCAGATTTTCTCCACAAATTCGCTGGTGTTCGGATTCGAAAAGCGACTGTAAATATTGCGCTCTTTTTCTTCTGTGAACGACGCTCGCATGTCTTCCGCATCTTCGAAAACGAAACTAGAGGTTAAATACAAAGGCACGGAATGTTCCAAAAACTGGGTGCGCTCGGTTTGGGTTCGGATGGCTTGGGTTTCAAAGCCGAATTCGGAATTGCTCATTTTAAATTGTTTTGTTTATTTTTTAACCATATAAGTCATATAAGTTTCAAACTTTGCCTTTTAGAATTTCAAAAAACTTAAATGACTTATATGGTTAATGTTCTATGTTCTATGCTCTTTTTACTATTTACTTTTCTCAGCTAGACGTAAAATATCCCCGAATACGCCACGAGCCGTTACTGCCGCTCCTGCTCCAGCACCTTGGATCACGATTGGATTTTCGCCATACGATTCGGTATAGATTTCGAAAATGGAGTCGGAACCTTTTAGTTGCCCCAATGAACTTTCCTGCGGAACAGACACCAGACTCACTTCGAGATTCGCACCGTTTTCCACAGATAAATCACCAGACAAATCGCCTACGTAGCGCAATACTTGGCTTTCGGATTGGTTGGCTTTTGTGTTCTGGTAAATTGGGTTTAATTCTTCTAATCGATTTAAAAATTCCTCAACGCTTCCTTCGCGTAAATTCTCCGGGATAAGATTCTGGATTTTGATTTCCGAGAATTCGTTGCTTAAATCCAACTCACGGGCCAGAATCAATAATTTTCGCCCTACATCGTTCCCATTCAAATCTTCGCGTGGATCGGGTTCGGTGAAGCCTTTTTCGATAGCTTCTTTTAAAACATCGCTGAAGGTTTTATCGGTGACGGAAAACGTATTGAACAAATAACTCAACGTTCCTGAAAACACACCACGGATTCGGGTAATGTTTTCTCCGGAATGGTGCAGCAATCGAATCGTATCAATTAACGGTAAACCGGCACCAACATTGGTTTCGTACAAATAATTTTTCTGATAATAATTCAGATTTTCACGTAAGTTTTTGTAGAAACTGTATTCTTTGGTATTGGCGATTTTATTGGCAGAAACCAGATCGAAACCGTTCTTGATCAATTCCACATAATTGGAAACAAAATCCTTGCTGGCCGTAGTATCGATGGCGATCAAATTCCCTAAATGATGATCATTAACTGCTGATAAAATAGATTCGATGGACGATTTTTGAGAGGAAGTTTGCAGTTCCGACTCCCATTTATCAGAAACCCCTTTTCCATTGAAGATAAACTGTCTGGAATTGGCAATCGCGACAATGTTCAGTTCAATCCCTTTTCTCTGGATGATGTTTTCACGGCTCTCCAACAACTGATTAATCAAGGTTTTACCAACCGTTCCGTGACCGAAAACCACCAAATTGATTTTCTTAGTAATCCCGAAAATTTCACTGTGAATTACGTTCAGGGCTTTTTTAAGTTGCACGCGTTCCACCACTAAACTCACGTTCTTTCCGGTCACGGTGTTGTTGAACAAAATCGGAACAATCTGGTTGCGAATTAAAGCATCATACGGTTTATTGAACGTGGCCAATTCCTGTCCGATGATGGAAATTACCGAAACGTTTTCCGTTAAATACACACTGCTTACATCATTCGTATAAAAGTCCAATTCGAATTCGGCTTCAATGGAGGCTTTTGCCTTTTGAGCGTCCGCAGCATTTACAATAAAACCGATACCTCGTTCCGAAGAACCTTGGGAAATTATACTTACACTAATGTTGTTCTGCGCCAAAACACGGAAGATCCTGGCATCGATTCCCGGTTTTCCTAACAACCCGCGGCCTTCTAAATTTACCAAGGTTACATTTTCCAAAACGGAAAGCGACTTGATGCCTTTCCGGGAATTTTCAGAATTGATTAAGGTTCCGTTATGGGTATGGTTGAAGGTATTTAAAATTCGAAGCGGAATTTTCTTTTCAATAAGCGGAATGATGGTTTTTGCATGAAGAATAGTAGCACCGAAAGTGGCTATTTCGTTAGCTTCCTCAAAGGAAAGCTGGTCTATTTTTTTGGCATCCGGTACTAAATCCGGGTTGGCTGTGAAGATACCGTCTACGTGGGTGAAGCTTTGCAATTCTTCAGCATCTAAATAATTAGCAAGAAGTGAAGCGGTGAAGTTACTGCCGTTGCGTCCTAAAGTAGTGGTTTCGCCATCGGTACTCGAAGCTATGAAGCCAGTTACAATATTTACGGTTGTTCCATTGTTGGCCGCAAAATGGTTTTGAACGTTCTTTCGGGAAATCACATCGACCGGTTGGGCGTTCCCGAATTTGGCATCGGTTTTTATTAATTGTCTTGTGTCTGAAAAATTAGCATTGATTCCCTTTTCTTTCAGGGCTTGAGTTACGACCTTTCCGGAAATTACTTCGCCTTGGGCTAACACATTGTCTTTTATTTTTTTACTGTAATCACCTAAAAGAGCCACGCCTTCGAAGAGTTTTTCCAGTAGTTCGAACTCGGTTTTCAAATCTGCGGAAGAATTACTTCTCTGATACTTTTTAAAGTTTTCCAGCTGAACCTGATAAACCTCGTTTCGCTTGGCTTTCTCTAGGATTTCTTCCAAATCGTCCGTTGCATTTCCAATAGCGGAAACCACAACGGCAAACTTTTCCTGACGATGAACCTTGTCTAAAATAATACTGATGGCTTTATCGAACCCGCCATCATAGGCTAAGGATTTCCCTCCGAATTTTAAAATTTTCATAGTTGTCTTGGTTTTTTAGTTTAGTTTTATCTTATGTATATTAAAGGTGTTTTTTAAAATGGTGTTGAGTTGTTCGAACTCTATTAAAAAAGCGTCGTGCCCATGAATTGATTGGATTTCATAATAGCTTACATTTGAATTGACGCGTTTCAGAATCTCATAGGTTTCACGGTTTTCATCCGCAGTAAAAAAATAATCCGAATCAACCGCTATCAGATGAATCTTAGCTGAGGTCTGCTTAGCAAAACTGATAAACTGGCCACAATTTGTGCTTTCTCCGATGGTTTTCAAAAGATGATTCATCAGTTTATAGGATTCCAGAGCGAAACGATTTTCCAGTTTTTCTCCATGGTGCAACAACCAGCTTTCTATCTGATACAACTCCTGATTTTCCTGCTTACCACGATTGAATTTCGCTTTAAACGATTGCGGCGTACGATACAAAAGCATCGCATGCAAACGGGCATCGTGAACCGGATTTTCAGAATTATTCAAGATTTTGTCCTGCACCAGAACATTGGCAATCAACCAATCCGATGCTTTCCAATCCGAAGCCACCGGAATCAGGTGTTCAATGTGGTTTGGTTTTAAAAAAGCCATTTCCCAGGCGATTCCACCACCCAAACTTCCTCCGATTGCTGCAAAAAGATTATGAATTTCTAAGAATTGTAATCCTTCCCAAAACAGTAGCGCGATATCTTTTGTAGTGAAATCCTTGTAGTTCTGGATCAGGTTTTCTGCAATACCGTCAAAACCGTTGCCCGGAATGTTGAAAGCGATAACCGTGTAAAAATCCGTATCGATGGTTTTCTCTTTACCAATTAGCGCATTCCACCAGCCTTTTTCTCCAATCACTTGTGAATTTCCAGTTAAGGCATGATTCACCAAAACCACCGGTGCGGTTCCGATTGACTGGCCAAATACCTGATAATACAAGGGTAACCAGCGTTTGTAACTTCCGCTTTGCAGGGTAAAATCGAAAATATCTATTTTTTGAAGTGTCGTCATTTTTAGCATTCGTTTAAAACAACCTGATTTTCATCGTGTTATCTTTTATTATTTTATCAATTTGATTTAAAAAAATCCTTTTGGAAAGGTTACCAAAAGGATTGTACAGTTTGAACTATAACACGAGATTAACTCTTCCTTTTTGGGTAACAACAAACCTGGTGCATTCGCATCATTCTTTTCATTGATATTCTATTTGCTGTTATACTTTTCATATAAGTTGTATTATTTTCAATAAAAAAAACCTCCGTGGAATGCAGAGGTTTTTTGATACTATTCGTTAGAATTAAGCAAAAAACTTCCTCTGCGGAAATCCGCACATCATAGCCATCATATTTTGCTTAATTGTTTTCATTTTCTTTTATTACGGTGCGAATTTAGATATTTTTTCTGTTTAAAAAAATAAAATAGTTGTTTTTTCTATTTAAACTAAAAAATAAATTCTTTTATAGATTTTTTTTCTTTTTTTTTTAAAACCTCCCCCGGCTGTGTTGGCAGACGTACCGGAGGTGGTTTAACAAACAAAACAACTTATCGTTAGGCAGCGTCGTGCTGCTTGTATTCTTTTAAAAGCGTGAGTAAAACCGGTGTGGAATTGATCAGGTTATCGCGTAACGGACATCTTTCTTTTACCTCATCAATCCATTGTTTGAGCAAAGCTAACGGCGCATCGGAGGTAGGTTTTACGATTACTTCGATTTTTCTAAATCCCGCTCTGGAACGTGTGGGCAGTCCTTCCGCTTTTTTGGTTTCCAATTCTCCGACAATATCTACTTGAACCGATTTTAACTCAATTCCTAATTCTTCTGCGACAATTAAGCCAACAGCGTTAATGCTACCGGCAAATCCTGCAAGTAAATAATCTGTTGGACTAGGTACTTTGCCTTCGCCGATAGAAAGAGCATTGTTAATTGATAAATCCGAGCCGTTTGCATTTACCGAAAACTGGTTGCTGTTGATGGAAATTCCTGTTACTGATACTATTTTACTGCTCATGATTACTGTATTTTAAGGGTTAAATGAAAAGGAACTCGTTTTCGTTTGTGTTGATTTCTAGAATCAGTAATTCTGATGCTGGGATTTCTCTTTCCTGGCTTAACTCCAACAAATTCTCATTGAGTCTTCTCTCTGCATTCTCGATTAAGGAAACGATGGTTTGTATTTTTTTGATTTTATTTTTTAAAGCTGTCATGATCTTATTTTTTTAAAATAATTGAAATGTATTTGAATAAAAAAAGTCCTTCTGGTTGTGTTACCAAAAGGACTTTTACAGTTTGAACTATAACTTGAGATTAACTCGTTCGCTTTCGGCAACAATAATGGGGAATGTGGTGCGTATACTTGCACATCATTCGTTTACTAAACAGGTTTTTAATTGCCGTTGTTCTCATTTTTTATTCTAATTAATTATTTTAAGTTTTTTAGTTGAATTGGGTTTAAATTAAAAAAGCCCCTGCGGTGTGCAGAGGCTTTAGCTTTTATATTTTTAAATGAATTTAAAATTAAGCAATAGAGTCCTCTGCGGATATTTTCCACATAAAATGACATGTATAGCGTTTAATTGAATTCATTTTTTCTTCTGTTTTGATGCTGCAAAATTGAAAACTAAAATCGACTTAACCAAACAAAAAAACAAATTTTAACATTTTTAATTGCCAAATATATATTTAAATACTTTGTATTTACTTTTTCATTGCGAATTCTTAAAATTCAAAAAAATGTTAAGTTTTGTTTGCGAATCGAAATTCTTTCATACATTTGCAGCTGAAAATCAAGAGGAAAAATTTGAACTGATTGCAACCTCATAAAAAAATGCTAAAGCAGTACTACTACTCCTTTAGGCAATCTCTGCAAATTAGTTTCCTCGCTTAAATTTTAAAACAATTTACTATGGCTTATTTATTTACGTCAGAATCAGTGAGTGAAGGACATCCGGACAAAGTTGCGGATCAGATTTCAGATGCATTAATCGATAATTTCTTAGCTTTCGATGCTGAATCAAAAGTTGCTTGTGAAACTTTAGTTACCACAGGACAGGTTGTTTTGGCTGGAGAAGTAAAATCCAAGACTTACCTTGATGTTCAACAAATTGCACGCGATGTAATCAAGAAAATTGGTTACACCAAAAGCGAATACATGTTTGAGGCCAACTCTTGTGGGGTTTTGTCTGCAATTCATGAACAATCCCAAGACATCAACCAAGGGGTAGACCGCGCCAGCAAAGAAGAGCAAGGTGCCGGAGACCAAGGAATGATGTTCGGTTATGCAACCAACGAAACGGCAGATTATATGCCGTTAGCTCTGGATTTGTCTCATAAATTACTCCAGGAATTAGCTGCTTTGAGAAGAGAAAATTCAGCGATTACCTATTTACGTCCTGATGCAAAATCTCAGGTTACATTGGAATACGATAACAACAACAAACCAACGCGAATTGACGCTATTGTAATTTCAACACAGCACGATGATTTCGCTGCGGAAGCTGAAATGTTGGCAAAAATCAAACAAGACATCATTGAGATCTTGATTCCTAGAATCATTTCAAAATACCCTCAGTATGCGCACTTGTTTAACGATAAAATCCAGTACCACATCAACCCGACAGGAAAATTCGTAATCGGAGGACCTCACGGAGACACTGGTTTAACCGGAAGAAAAATCATCGTAGACACTTACGGCGGAAAAGGTGCGCACGGTGGTGGTGCTTTCTCAGGAAAAGATCCTTCAAAAGTAGACCGTTCTGCTGCTTATGCAACCCGTCATATCGCTAAAAACTTAGTAGCGGCTGGTATTGCTGATGAAATCTTAGTGCAGGTTTCTTATGCAATTGGTGTAGCAAAACCGATGGGAATCTACATCAATACTTACGGAACTTCTAAAGTAAGTTTAACCGATGGAGAAATCGCTAAAAAAGTTGAAGCTATTTTCGATATGCGTCCTTACTTTATCGAGCAACGTTTAAAATTAAGAAACCCAATCTATAGTGAAACAGCGGCTTACGGACACATGGGAAGAAAACCTGAAACCGTAACCAAAACATTCAAATCACCAAGTGGTGAAGAAAAAACCGTAACGGTAGAGTTGTTTACTTGGGAAAAACTGGATTATGTTGACCAAGTGAAAGCTGCTTTCGGATTGTAATTTAATTATTAGTTCAGATATTTAAAAAAAACCACGCAAAAAGCGTGGTTTTTTTATTCAAGCTTCCAGAAATAAATCATAATCAATACCGAAATGAACAAGAAAACTATCGCAAAAAGTTTTCTCTTAGGATCGAAAATTTTGTTGCGCATCTCAAAAAACAATCGGTAAAAAAAAGCCAACGATGTCACCAATGCAATTCCTGAAATCATGTAGACTTTCATATCGGAATCCTTATCCTTGTAGAAAAAATTAACAAGAAACATCAATCCCAAACAAACAAAAACAATCCCTCGGGTTCTTGCAACAACCTTTTCATGTCTTTCCAAAACTTTTCTTTCATCAATCATTATAAAGCATATTTCAAACTCAAAATCACATATCGAGGCTGTACAAAATAACTTGAGAAAATACTCCCTCCTCCAATCTGATTAAAACCGCTGTCGTTCAACGAAGTTGTGTTTAAAAGATTCGTTCCGGAGAGTTTCCATTCCCATTTGCTGTCTTTTTTCTGGTACATTAAATTGGCGGTCAAGAAATCGTATTCGTTATTGGAGGTTTTCGACTTGTTTCGGTTGTGGTAAAACGAATATTCCGAAGTAAACGAAAACGCATCCCAGAAATAATACTCCAAAGTAACCGAAGGACTGTCCACATAAAACGTATCACTTGTAAAATCATTAACCGTAAAATTATAAGCCAATTCGATGTTTGGTATTTTTTTATAATTTGTTGAAAATTTCACATTATAATTTTGGGTAAAAGACTCCGTGCTTTGTACCTCTGTTGGATTGTTATTAGGATCTAAATCCAGATCTGGATAAACACGGATGTTGTTGAACTTACTCCAATTTAAACTTGCCCCAAGCGAAGCTTTGTAATAACGCAAAAACGAACGTCCATAATTTCCACTTCCGGAAAGCGTTTCATCGGCGAACGAAGAATTCATGTTAACCGCAGTCGATTGCTGGTTAATTCCTGTGAACATTGCTTTACTTTTTACCCCATCCACTTGCTTGGTATACATTAGGTTAGCGAAAATATTTTCAAAATTAAACATATTGTATCTGAAATAACGCAACGAATGCACCTGAGACAAGGAGTTTTCCAAAAATCGATTTCCACCAAACAAACTATTATAATTGGAAAACACGTAACCTTCTGCTAATTTGTTGATATCAGTAAAATTGTTGCTCATCATAAAATTATAGGTAAGCGTTTCCGATTTTTTCAACTGCCAAAGCGCATATACATCCGGCAAGATTCGGTTGAAGGAATTCTTGTTCGAACTGCCCAACTGCTGGTCGGTCGTTTGATAATTATGCACACTGAACCCCGGATTGAACGTGAATTTACCCATCAAAAATTTGTAATGCAGCCCTAAAAAAACATCATTAAACGCATAATTTACCTTGTTATTGTTTTTCGCATCATCCAAATCATTGCGGGTTCCGCCATTCAAAACCTGAAAAATATGGGAGTTGAAATTTTGGCAGGAATAGGTATTTCCTAAAGTAATGTTGATGTTACTTTTCGGGGTAAGCATATAGTAGTAATCGAATTTCCCGTCAAGTTTATTAGTCTTAACAAAACGACTTTGGTTTACATCATTTCGGGTTTGCCCCGTTTGATATTCCAAACCAAGATCAAAAGGCTGAATTTTCAGATTGGCGTTGTAAAACGGATCTTCATCCTGATACAAATGCTGCAATTCGAAGGCAAAAACGTTCTTTTCGTTTAAGGTATAATAATAATTCAGGTTCTGATTAACCGAAAACGGATTTTGCTTCTTATTGGAATAGACATCATTAAAAAGCGTGTAAACTCCGGCATCATTGGTTTGTGTAGAATTAGAAAGCAAGGTTGTTTTTTCGTCTTGCTTGGAAATTTTAAGCAAAGCATCATAATCGAAATGTACTTTTTCACTAGGAACATAACTGGAACTCAATTTAAAAAGCCCCAAATTACTATTCTGATTAGTGGTCGAACTTTCGTTATTTACTGTAGTTGTTGTTAAAGTGTTACCATTAGTATCTTTGCGGGAATCCACTCGTGTAGATTTAGAAGTGGTCTGCAAATCGGTCTGACTTCCCATCAAAATCCCAAAACCACTAATCGTCCAAGCTTTTGATGGATTGTAACTGAAGTTTGCCGCCCCGAACTTTGTATCGATTTCTTTCGCTTGATTGTTGCGCAAGCCTAAAATCCCCAAATCATTAGAAGAAACATTAAAACTCGTTCCGGCTTTTCGCATCATGTTTTTAAAGCCACCGGTAAACTTAAAATAATCTTGCATAGTAAGCGGAAGCTCGCCTATATTGTTCAAATTTCCTATTACATTCAAACTGTATTTGGGATTATAATAAAACAGTTTCGGATTCACAATGTGCCGGTCTTCTTTATGACCTACCCCGATACCCGCCGTAATATCACCAAACCAGAAATTCTTCTTACCTTCTTTTAATTTGATGTTTAGCGCCACGTTTTCCTCATTGTTTTCGAAGCCTTTCAGATTACTTACTTCGTTATAGTTTCGCAATACCTGGATTTTATCAAGCGCATCGGCAGGAATGTTTTTGGTTGCAATTTTGGTATCACCGTCGAAGAAATCCTTTCCTTCCACCATTACTTTCTGAACTTTTTTCCCTTCTACCTGAATTTCACCGTCTTTGTTTACCTCTACCCCGGGAAGTTTTTTCAGTACATCTTCCAATTTGCGCTCCGTACCGTTACGAAACGAATCGGAGTTGTAAATAATTGTATCTCCACTTATAGAAACCGGCATTTCCTTAACAATTTCAATCTCATTAAGCATTGTTCCTTCTTTCAAAACGATGTGCTTAACTATGTTTTCCGTAGTGGTTTTTATTGTTGTTTCATACGGTTGAAAACCAACATAACTTACCTTAACCGAATACGACGTATTTGGGTTCAACAAAATCTGAAAGCGCCCTTTGTCATCGGTTATGGAATACCCATCCATGGCTTTGGTAGCCTGATTTACCGCCATAATATTGGCCATTTCCAAAACCACACCGGTAGAATCTTTAATGGTTCCTTCGAATTTTACGTTTTGTGAAAATGAAAAAGCTGTTATGAAAAACACAACAGCGAAAAATAGATTTCTCATAAGAGTACCCTCAGATTATTGTTTTGATTCTTAATGTCCGCCCATACGAATTTGCATTCCACCGCGATTACCTCCTTGGGATTGGAATTGTTCGCGCATTTCCTCCATTTTCTTTAGTACGGTTTCATCGAACTCTTTTTGTTTGACTACTTTTCCATTTTTAGGTGCTTTAATTTCAACCTTGTCTTTGGTATTCATCACCACTTTGGAACACATAATTATGGTTTTCCCGTCGTTCACTTCCAGAATAAGCCCCGGCAATCCCCAATAGCTTTCCGGTCCTTGATTAATAGGGATTTCAGGAGTATACCAAGCGGTTATGGTAACTTCTTTAGGCATTTCGAAATCGGTCATGAAATTGGTTCTTCCTTTGGGAGTTTCGGTTGTTTTTTCGTCTTTCTTGGCTTCCTCTTCTTTTTTAGGACGTGCCTGACGAAAATCGGAAGCACTTACTTTCTTAACAGCTGTTGCTTTAAAACAGGTGTAATCTCCAATTTTCTTGGTCTCGTTTTCAAGTTTCCAATTCAGTTTCGGCAAGGTGTCTACTACCAGAAATTCTTTTCCCATAAACTCTTTATCAACGGTATAGGATTTTTCTTTTACGTTTTTATAGTAGGTTCCTCCAACGCCCATCATCGAACTCATCATTCTGAAACCACCCTGACTTTGCCCCGGAGCATCTAATTTTTCTTCTTCTTTATAAATGGAGGCCGATTTATCAAAATTTAAAATAAAGGTTTTCTCCATCATTTTTTTCACCCGCTCTTCGATCATTTTGCGCATTTCGGGCGTCATTTCTTTATTGCCGTCCATTCGGGATTTGAAATCGGAAGTACTTGTTTTCGACTCATACACTGCCATTCCTTGAAATTCCTGAGCAAAAGCTGAAATCGAAAATGCAAAAACTGCTAAAATTACCAACGCTGATTTTTTCATACGTGCTTGTTATTTTTTAAGAAATATTAGACGAGCCAATTCACTGTTTGTTACAAATTTATTGTTTTGACTTTTATTTTTTTAAAAGGTTTATTCGTAATTTGGCTCTCATGCAAAATTTATTCGCAATCGTTTTCTTCCTAATGACTTCTTTGGGGTTTTCTCAAGAGAAACAACTCGATTTGAAATTCATCGGAACTGAAAAAATTAAACCTGACACTTTTGTCGGAAAAGATGCATACGCAAACACTTACAGCATTACGCAAAACGAATTCAGGAAAGAGAATCCACAAAAAAAATACGTTTACAGAAGCCTTCCTCTCGGAAAAATTCACAGTGTTGATCTGCAGAATCCATTACAAATTGTGCTCTTTTATAAAATCATGAATTCGGTGGTTTTACTGGACAGTCAGCTTAACGAAACCTTTAAAATCAATTTTTCGGAAAGTAATCCTGAGTTATTACCTCAACAAATCGGACTAGCCTCCCAAAACCGGCTTTGGTTATTTGATTTAGCTACTCAAAAATTGGGATTATATGATTTTCAAAAGCAGGTTTTCAATCCTATAACGGTGATTTTCGAACATCCGATCTTGTTTTCCCAATCCGATTACAATTATTTTTACTGGGTGGATGATCAGCATAAACTCTTCGCCTGTAACCTTTTTGGGAAAATAAATTTTCTGGGAGAAGTCCCCAACTTTGACAGCATGCAAATTATCTCCTCCAAAGAAATCCTGTTAAAAAAAGGCAGTATTCTAACTCTTTGGGATTGGGAAAAACAAACTTCACAAATTGTCCCGATTCCGGAAAAAAGCTTTCAAAGTTTTTATTATAAAGAACAAATTTTATCTATTTTTACCGACAACGAAATCAGAAATTATAAATTAATTTTACCATAATGCACATAGCAATAGCAGGAAATATCGGCGCAGGAAAAACAACACTTACACGACTTCTGGCAAAACATTTTAAATGGGAACCGCATTTTGAAGATGTGGTAGACAATCCGTATCTGGACGACTTTTACCATTCAATGGACCGCTGGTCGTTCAACTTACAGATTTATTTCCTTAACAGTCGTTTCCGTCAGGTATTGCAAATTCGCGAAAGTGGAAAAAAGATCATTCAGGACCGAACCATTTATGAAGACGCGCACATTTTCGCCCCGAATCTTCATACCATGGGACTGATGAGCAACCGCGATTTCGAAAACTATTCCTCTTTGTTCGAACTGATGGAAAACTTAGTAGGTTCGCCTGATTTATTGATTTACCTGAGAAGTTCGATCCCAAATCTGGTTTCTCAAATTCACAAAAGAGGACGTGAATATGAAAACACTATTTCGATCGATTATTTAAGTCGATTGAACGAGCGTTACGAAGCATGGGCGCAAACGTACAACAAGGGAAAACTTTTGATTATTGACGTAGACAACATCGATTTTGTAAACAACCCGGAAGATTTAGGAAATGTGATCAACCGTATTGACGCCGAGATCAACGGATTATTTTAAACAGAAAAGCCTCTAAATTTAAGAGGCTTTTTTGTATCTTTATGTACCTCTTTTACCGACTACTAATGCTCAATAATCAAAAATTTGAGCGATGTCAAAAAAGTACAAAAACCTGAAAACTATTAGCTTTCTTTTGGCGATAGTTTTTCTCTTTCAAAGTTGTAAAGCGTACCATTCAGTACCTGTGAGTTTGGAAGAAGCTTCAAAAGCCAACACCTTGGTAAAAATAACCACCCTTAACAATAAAAAAATTATTTTCAAAAGAGTAGAAAAAAACAATGATATTTATTACGGGCTGCAGAATACCAACAAAGGAGTCACAAGAATTCAACTCAATGAAGCCACAATTGAAAAAGTGCGGGTGCTAAACAAAAGAAAATCGAACACCCTTACAATTATTTGCCTTTCAGCTACTGCGGTTACCATTGTCGGACTCATCCTTATAATTAATACACTAAATGATATTGGCAACATAGATCTTGGTAGCAGCAGCGGCAAAACTAATCCAAATTGATCAGATTAAGGCTTTTGATTTCGGTCTGGGTCAGATTTCCTTCATAACGAATTATTCTTTTCTCTCCCGGAAGCAAATCGAAATAATTATCACTGAAACGGCATTTTTCTGCATTTAAAAAAACATTTTTAGCCAACACATCTGTACTTACCTCCACAGTGTTTTCATCAAGTTGCTTAATACTTATTTTAGGCAGTTTTAGTTGCAAGTCTTTAGGTTTCACAAAATAATACAAAGTTCGTTTGGTTTCGAATTCTGCAGAAAACACAATTTGGTTTAAATTCAATCCCTCCCACTCTTTTTTATCCAAAGCAAAAAGCATCTTGCAACTATTATCTCCAAACTTAATATTCATCTCTTTTTGCCAAACAATTCTTCCGTCAAAATTTAAAAGTTGTAGTTTTAATTTTCCGTTTTTAACAGCCAATTCATCATTAATCACATAGACTTTGAGTTGATTTTCCTCTTCACTAACAGAAACCAAAACATTCTCAAAGCTTCGTTTCGCCTGATAATGAAACGCTTTCCAGTTCCCAAAATAATCCACGGAACTCCACGAAGTAACCGGCCAGCAATCGTTCAATTGCCAATACAAGGTTCCCATGCAATAAGGTTTTGCGCGCCGATGGGCTTCGATAGCGGTCTTCATTCCTTCGGCTTGCAATAGTTGCGAAACGTAAATATAATCCTCAAATTTTGAAGGAACTTTATACTCCCGTTCCATATAGGTTTGAATGGTCTGATATCCGGTTGGATGTTTTTGATGGTTTTTTACGGCTTCAGAAGTCAGACTCAACTCATTTTCAGAAGCAAAAGATTTAAAAGTTTCCCGATTTGGCATTCCTTGAAAACCGTATTCACTCATAAAACGCCCTACCTTGTTCTTATACACCTCAAAGGGTTCCATTCCCCACCAAACGCCCCAGTAGTGCGAATCACCCTGTAGTAAACTTTCTTTTCTGCCCCAGCCTATTGAGGGAGAAGACGGCCAGTAAATGTTTTTTTCTTTCGGTAAAAGGCTGTCTAACGTCTTCGGAATCACCTCATGAAACAACTTTTTATAATCGTTCCAGATTTTAGTAGAATCCACAGCCGAATATTTATATTGTTTCTGCCAGCCCCAATTGTGCCAGCCTTCATCGCTTTCGTTATTTCCGCACCAAAGGGCTAAACTCGGATGGTTCTGCAAACGATTGACATTATCGATTACTTCCTGCTTTACATTCTGCACAAACGCTTCATCGCCCGGATACATCGCACAGGCAAACATAAAATCCTGCCAAACTAGAATCCCTTTTTTGTCGCATTCTTCGTAAAAAGCATCATCTCCATAAACACCACCGCCCCAAACGCGTAGCATGTTCATGTTCGCCTCAACTGCATTTTTCACAATACTTTTATAAACCGAATCATTTGCTCTTGGTATAAAACTGTCTGGAGGAATGACGTTGGCGCCTTTCATAAACACCGGAACTCCATTGAGTTTGAAGTAGAAACTTTTGCCCGTTTTATCCTTTTCCTGAACCAGTTCCAACGTTCTTAATCCCACACTAAGTGAACGCTGATCTATAGTTTGATTGTTCTTTTGTAAGGAAACTTGAAACGGATACAAGTACGCTTGGCCCAAACCATTAGTCCACCAGCGTTTTGGATTGGAAATTTCATAATCAACTTTTACTTGATTCGTTCCTTTTTTTAAAGAAACAACCTGAATTTTATCATTGATTTTTAAGTTATAATTACCTGATTTCAAGCAATTCACAGAAGTAATAAAAACGAGTTCAGCTTTGGCATCGGTTAGGCTTTTCTGTTCAAATTTTACATTTTGGATTGCTGCCGAATTACTGAAACACAATTGCACTTTTTTCCAGATTCCAGCCGTTACAAAACGTGGCCCCCAATCCCAACCGTACTGATATTGGGCTTTTCGTGTGAATATCTTTTCATCGCCTGGTAAGGTGTAATTTAATTTCCCTGCTGCTTCTTTCCCTTTTTTAACTGCCGATTCGAAAACGATTTGCAATTTATTCTCACCTTTTTCCAAGAACTTTTTCGCATCAATTTTCCAAATTCGAAACATATTGTCGGCTTTTAAAACTGATTTCCCGTTCAGAAAAACTTCCGCATAGGTGTCCAATCCATCAAATTGCAGCTTGATGTTTTCACTTTTTAAATCTTCCGAAGAAAGAGTAAACTTTGATTCGTATTCCCACGTTTCATTTTCAATCCATTGCAACTGTTTTTCATTGGCTGCGAAGAAAGGATTTTCGATAACTTTATTTTGAAGTAAATCAGTATGAACCGTTCCCGGTACACTTGCAGCAAGCCATTTAGAATCGCCTTTTTTTCTGAATTGCCAGTTTTCGTTTCCTAAATTTTTATAAGAATTTTGAGCCAAAACAAACATCGGCAAACAACAAAAAAATATTTTAAAACACGTTTTCATCTTTCTGGAAAATATAATTTTCAACCATATAAGTCATATAAGTGGCTTATGGTAAAAGCTTATATGACTTATATGGTAAATAATTTTCAGTTTCTATTACGATTTTAAGGCTTTAACTTCGTTACTGTTTGCAGTTTCACTTCCATCAGTAATAGCCGAAGAATGATAAAACCCTGCATTAGTTTGCTGCTCAATCAAATCGACATTGGTGGATCGTAAACCGCCACCGGGCATAATGGTAATACGGTTATTGGCTTTTTCAACCAATTGTTTTAAAACCGAAATTCCTTCCACCACATTAGACATAGTTCCGGAAGTAAGTATCGTCGAAAAACCACATTGAATTACCTGTTCCAACGACGGAAGCACCTCTTGCACCTGATCAAAAGCACGGTGAAACGTACACGGTAAAGGTCTTGCCAATTCAACTAATTCTGAATTTTGCTCAATATTAATGCTTTTATCTTCTTTAAGAATTCCAAATACAAATCCATTCACGCCAAGTTCTTTGAACTGTTGGATTTCGGTTTTCATTTGTTGAAATTCGGTATCAGAATAGGTAAAGTTTCCACCTCGAGGTCGAATCATTACATACAAATCGATGGAGATCTCCTGACGTATTTTTTTTGTGGAGTCGAAATCCGGGGTAGTTCCTCCTTCTTTGATGTTGGCACAAAATTCAATTCTGTTGGCACCGCTTTCCTGTGCAATTAGAGCCGATTCGCTGTTAAAACAGGCAATTTCTATTTTCTTCATCCTTTCAAATAATAATCCGAATCAATCAATTTATTTCCGGTTTGGTCGTATTTGGCGTAATTAAAACCACCCTGCACACAATATGCTCCGTGTTCCCCATTTTTATTTAAGGCGATGAACCCAACCTGGATGTCTTTCAGATTTTTATTTCGGTTTTTGGTCAGCTTTACGATGCGCATTACTGCTTCTTCACAAGCTTTTTGCGGTGATTTTCCCTGACGCATCAGTTCCACCACCAAATGACAACCTGCAATTCGGATTACTTCTTCGCCGTGCCCAGTTGCAGTAGCCGCTCCGATTTCGTTATCAACATACAACCCGGCTCCGATAATTGGCGAATCTCCCACACGACCGTGCATTTTAAAGGCCATACCACTGGTAGTGCAAGCTCCGGACAAATTACCCTGCGTATCCAAAGCAATCATACCGATTGTATCGTGATTTTCTATATTAACAATTGGTTTGTAGTTACTGGTTTTAAGCCATTCTTTCCACTCTTTTTCCGATTCTTCTACCAGAAGATTTTCTTTCTTATAACCCTGTGACAAAGCAAATTGCAATGCTCCTTCACCCACTAACATGACATGTGGTGTTTTTTCCATGACAGCCCTTGCTACGGAAATTGGGTGTTTAATATGCTCTAAACAAGCTACCGAACCAATATTTGAAAACTCGTCCATGATACAGGCATCTAAAGTTACGCGTCCGTCACGGTCGGGTCTTCCACCATAACCTACGCTTCTTTCTTTGGGATCGGCTTCGGGAATTCGTACTCCGGCTTCCACGGCATCTAAAGCACGTCCTTTTTTCTTTAAAACTTCCCATGCGGCTTCATTGGCCTGAATCCCGAAATTCCAGGTGGAAAGCACAATTGGTTTTTTCACCTTTGTTGAAACGGTTACTGTTTCTTCTACTTCTTCGGATTTACCTTTAAAAGCCTGCAATGCGACAGCCACTGAGGCCATTGCAGTAGTTTTTATAAAATTTCTACGATTTGTCATATCAAGTATTTATTCGATCATGATTTCATCTACAAACAACCAGCAATCGGAACCTGCACCAGGCTTCCCATCAGGAATTTTTCCGGCATTAGGCGCAATTACTTTCACGTATTGTACATTTTGTTGATCAAAAATCAAGTTTACAATTCCTTTACTTTTTAAAATTTCTTCTGTAGAAACCTTCTTTACTGACTGAAAGATTTTCCCATCATTGGAGACCAAAACCTCGACAAATTTCGGATAATGAATCCAGCTTCCGTCATTGGTCAAGACATCAAGCGAAACTTTAGAGACCGCTTGTTTTTTATCCAAATCAATTACGGCCTCCAAATCTTTTCCCCAGAAACCAATCCAGTCGCGACCGTATTTTTCCATATTGCCACGCATCCCGTCCACTAAAGTAAAACTTCCGCCAATTCCATAATTTTCATGAGGAAGATGAGTCAGACTTATTTTCTTTCCTGTGGATTTAGTTATAAAAAAAGGCTGTTCAATAATTGTGCTTTTCTGCTTTCCGTTTTCAAAATAAGCCGCTTTTACGGTTTGATTTTTAGTAATGGAAATTGGTTTAGAATAAAGTTCTGAAGTTACTTTTGGCGCTGTTCCGTCAGTAGTAAACCTTATACCAGGATTTGTAGATTTTAAATTAAAAAGTACACCTGTTCCTTTTTCATTTGGAGAAACTTTAGAAGTCACTTCAAAAATCGCTCTGCTATAATTGATGCCTATTTTATCATACACCGAAAAATGCTGGAGCAATCGGTTTTGAAAATCTTTATACTTGGCTGTATTTGAAGTCCCCCAAACCACTTCGGCTAAAGCTGCCATTCGCGGCATGGCCATATACTCGACGTGTTCAGGAGTATTCATGTATTCCGTCCACATATTACCTTGAGCGCCTAAAATATACTTCGCTTCATCTGCAGACAATTCTTTGGGAGTGGGTTCTAGCGAATAGACTTTTTCCACCGTGGTATAACCGCCAATGGCAACCGGTTCGTTTTTTGGTTCTCCCTGATAATGATCGAAATAACAGTGGGAACCCGGTGTCATTACTACATTATGTTTTTGTTTGGCTGCTGCAATTCCGCCTTCGGTACCGCGCCAACTCATTACCGCTGCGTTGGGTGCCAGACCGCCTTCTAAAATTTCGTCCCAACCAATGATTTTTCTTCCTTTGCTGTTAACAAATTTTTCGATGCGTTTGATGAAATAACTCTGTAGTTCGTGCTCGTCTTTCAAGCCTTCTTTTTTGATTAGCGCTTGACAATGCGAACAGTTTTTCCAACGGATTTTCGGGCTCTCGTCACCGCCAATGTGAATATATTCCGACGGAAACAGCACCATTACTTCGGTTAAAACATTTTCCATAAACTCAAAAGTGCTTTCTTTCGGACAAAGTACATCGTCCAAAACGCCCCATTGCAGCGCCACTTCAAAAGAACCTCCGGTACAGGACAATTCAGGGTACGAGGCCAAAGCCGCTACAGCGTGACCCGGCATCTCAATTTCTGGAACTACTGTGATGTGACGTTCTTTTGCATAAGCCACAATTTCTTTTATATCTTCTTGCGTATAATAACCGCCGTAACGCTTATCATCAAATTTTTGATCATTGTAATGCCCTACCATAGAGCCTTTTCGCCAAGCACCCACTTCTGTTAGTTTCGGATATTTTTTGATTTCGATACGCCAGCCCTGATCGTCGGTTAAATGCCAATGAAACGTATTCATTTTGTACATGGCCAGATAATCAATATATTTTTTGATGAATTCCTTCGGAAAGAAATGACGGCAAACATCGAGGTGCATCCCGCGCCAGACGTATTTCGGTTCGTCCTTTATTTCAACATTTGGGATTTTAAGTTCGTCTGCTGTTGCGGTTGACAATAATTGTTGCAGGGTTTGAAAGGCGTAAAAAAGTCCTAAATTACTTTTAGCGTTGATTAGGATTTCTTTGGAACTAACATTTAAGGTGTATTTAGCCGATTGCTCTTCTTTTGGATTTTCAACTTGAATTTGTATCGTATTTAACGAACTCTTGGAATTATCGGTTACTAACAATTCGAGATTGTAATTCGCTTTTAAAAATTCGTTGAACAATCTTATTTCACTTGTGCTTTCTGAATTGGAAACTACAATTACTGTTCCCTTGTTAAGAGAAAAAGCTCCCTGATTTTGCTTAAGTTCTTTAGGTTGCGGAATTAAAGGCAACGGATTTTGAGCCAATCCAACAGTAGTAATTACAAAAAAAAGAAAGGTAAAAAACTTATTCATTAAAATGTGTGTTGTTGTTTGGTTAAAAGTACTAAAATAAAAAAGCCCCACAAATTGCGGAGCTTTTTATTATCACGAAATACATACTATTTATCCCTGAATTCATCGATTTTTGCCTGAACTTCGGCCTCGGTTCCTTCAAAGATTTTCTCTTCGGTAGTCGCTTTTCCGTTTACTTCAGAAGTGATTTTAACCGTAGCTTTTACTTTACCGTTTACCTCTTCTTTCTGAATGGTTATTTGTTTGGAAACTTCTTTTTTCATCATACCTCCTTCAGTACAACAAGCCATTTTGCAATCGGCTTTTTTTATGAATTTTCCGTTTGCATCATAATGTGACATACACATCGCTTTTTCTTCATCATCGCATCCCATTTCATCACACATTTTAGCACATTCTTCTTTGGTCATGGTAGCCATCTTTGACATATCACACTTCATTTGGTGTCCTGCCTGCATTTCAGATGTGGCGCAACAAGCAGCCTTTTCATGATGGGAACCATGTCCGTTACCACTTCCTAAAATCGGAGCGATTACCAATCCTACCAAACAAGTCAATTTAATTAAAATATTCATCGACGGTCCTGATGTATCTTTGAATGGATCTCCAACCGTATCTCCGGTTACTGCTGCCTTGTGTGCATCGGAACCTTTGAACGTCATTTCACCGTTGATCATTACACCGGCTTCAAACGATTTTTTAGCATTGTCCCAAGCTCCACCGGCGTTGTTCTGGAAAATCGCCCAAAGCACACCGGAAACGCAAACACCTGCCATATACCCTCCAAGAGCTTCAGGTCCCATAATCGCTCCAACAATAATTGGCGTGATAATAGTAATTGCTCCCGGTAACATCATTTCGCGTAAAGCAGCTTGTGTTGAAATGTCAACACATTTTCCGTATTCCGGCTTTCCGGTTCCTTCCATAATTCCCGGAATTTCACGGAACTGACGACGTACTTCGTTAACCATGTCCATCGCAGCTTTTCCTACGGATTGCATAGCTAAAGCCGAGAAGATTACCGGAATCATTCCTCCGATAAATAAAGCAGCTAGCACATCGGCTTTGAAAATATTAATTCCGTCGATTCCTGTAAAGGTCACATACGCCGCAAATAATGCAAGTGCCGTTAACGCTGCCGAAGCAATCGCAAACCCTTTCCCTACTGCTGCCGTTGTATTTCCAACCGAATCCAAAACATCGGTACGCTGACGAACTTCTTTTGGCAATTCACTCATTTCGGCTACACCTCCTGCGTTATCGGCAATCGGCCCAAAAGCATCGATCGCTAATTGCATTGCTGTAGTTGCCATCATTGCTGAAGCAGCAATCGCCACTCCGTAGAAACCAGCTAATTCATAAGATCCCCAAATCGCTACCGCAAAAAGGATAACCGATGAAAAAGTAGATTTCATACCTGTTGCCAAACCTGCAATAATGTTAGTTGCAGCACCCGTAGAGGAGTTCTGAACGATATTTAAAACCGGTTTCTTTCCTAAAGCGGTATAATATTCCGTGAAAGCGGAAATCAACCAGCCTACAGCCAAACCTACTAAAGTTGCGTAGAAAATATGGCGGCTTGGAATTGCTTTAACTCCTTCTCCGAAGAATTTCATGTGAATAGTTTCCGGTAACATGAAATCAATTAAAAACCAACACACTACTACCGTTAATCCTAAAGCAATGTAGTTTCCTAAATTTAAGGCACTTTGCACTTGAGCTTCTTTGGCCTCATTATTATTGATTTTTACAAAGAAAGTTCCGATGATTGATGATAAAATTCCTGTTCCCGCAATTACCAGCGGCAGCAAAATTGGCCCCATTCCATTGAACGCGTCGGTAAATTGTGCTCCAGCCGCTTCAGTCATATCTTTGATGATATAGTTTCCTAATACCATCGAAGCCAAAACTGTCGCTACGTACGAACCAAACAAATCGGCTCCCATACCGGCAACATCTCCAACGTTGTCCCCTACGTTATCGGCAATGGTTGCAGGGTTACGCGGATCGTCTTCCGGAATTCCTGCTTCAACTTTTCCAACTAAGTCGGCACCAACATCGGCTGCTTTGGTATAAATACCACCACCTACACGGGCAAATAATGCAATGGATTCAGCCCCTAAGGAGAAACCTGCCAAACATTCCAAAGCAACTGTCATTTCTTCGTAGAAATTTCCTGCTCCGGTAACAAACATATTGGTAAATAATATAAAGAAGATACTTAGTCCTAAAACCGCTAGCCCGGCTACACCAAGCCCCATAACCGTTCCGCCTGAAAAGGAAACTTTCAAAGCTTGCGGCAAACTGGTTTTGGCCGCTTGAGTAGTACGCACGTTCGCCTTAGTAGCGATGCGCATCCCAATGTTTCCGGCCAAAGCTGAAAAGAAAGCTCCGCAAACAAAAGCCACTACAATAATCCAATGGGAAGTTTCCACAAATCTGGAAACGGTAAACAATGCAACTGAGGCAATCACTACAAAGATTCCTAAAATTCGGTACTCCGCTTTTAGGAACGCCATGGCCCCTTCCTGAATACTTTTAGAAATACCCTGCATTTTCTCGTCACCTGCGTCCTGGCTCTTCACCCAAGCGGCTTTGATACCCATGAACACAAGACCTAATATGGCCAATACTATCGGCACATAAACAATCATTTTTTCCATAAATTTGGTTTGGTATTTAGTTAATTTTAGTAAATATAACGAAACCCAAACAAATAAAAAAGCAACATTCTTTACAGAACATTGCTTTTTTTATAAAATTTTAGGAAAATCTATTATTTAATGCTAAATAAGCCTTCCGGTTTGTTCTCAATTGCATTGAAACGATCCACACACTCTTTTAGAATTCGCTTTGCATCGTTTACATCTCCCCATCCTTCAACATCAACTTTCTTGTTCTCCAAATCTTTGTACACTTGGAAGAAGTGCTCAATCTCTTTGATTAAGTGCGGGTTCATGTCTGACAAATCATCTAATTTATTCCAGATAGGATCCGAAACCGGTACGCAGATAATTTTCTCATCCGGTCCTTTATCATCTGCCATGTGGAATACTCCGATTGGTTTTACTTCAATCACACATCCAGGGAACGTCGGTTTGGTAACCAACACCAATACGTCTAACGGATCACCATCCAAAGCCAAAGTTTCTGGAATGAAACCATAATCTGCAGGGTACATCATTGAAGAGAATAACATTCTGTCAAAACGCATTCTTTTTAAATCGAAATCGTATTCGTATTTGTTTCTGCTTCCGCGTGGAATCTCAACTAATACATCAAAAGTGGTTACTTTATCAGCTGTCATTTTATTGTTTATTTTAATTTTGAGGCTGCAAAAGTAGGACAAAACAAGCTGATTTACAAGAAATATCAATGCTAAAAAATCAGATTTAGCAATATATTGACTTTAGATTAATACGGATTTTTCCTTCCGCGTTTCTGTAGGTAATAATGCCATAAGAAAAACGTTGCCACCGATCGATGCGGTTTCCATTTTTCAGCATAATCCGCCATCTTTTCTTTGTCATGGATATCGAAAAGTTCTTTGATGGTATTTACCACTGCAATATCTCCCAACGGAATAATATCGGGAGACTGTAAACAAAACATCAGATAAACATCTATAGTCCAATGACCGATTCCTTTAATTTTGATCAGTTCTTCCCGAACGGTTTGCGCATCTTTTTTTGCAAGACTTTCAATGTCCAAGTGTTTTTCTACAATTGCATGAGAAAGCGCCTTTAAATAAACGGTCTTCTGCCTACTAACACCACAGGCACGAAATTCTTCCGCAGAAAATTCTAAAACAGATTCCGGAGTAAAATTCGGGATGGAGTTTTTCAGTTTTAAAAAAGTTGCCTTAGCAGAATCAATCGAAACCTGCTGCTCCAAAATAAGCAAACATAAAGTTTCAAAACCAACCGAACGAGTAACAATAGGTGGCCGTCCATACATTTTGTGAATGAATTGGAATTTTTCCTCTTTCTGCAAAAGCAAATCGATGCCCTGTTCCATTAGAAATAGAATCCGAAAGAGCCTTTAACACCAAATTTGTTGGCATCGGGCAAATTCAGATAACTTCCTCTCCAACAGAAATCCAGACGGAAACACTTGAAGATGTTCCCGATTCCCGCATGGTATTCCCAATATCCATTGGTAGGCGCACGATAGGTTAAACCGGAAGCATTAATCGCTTTATTTTCATCGGAAACCGAACCGTAAACCCCTTTTACGCCAATAATTTCACGCCAATTCAACTTTCTTAACAGCGGAACTCTTGAGAACAAACGCCCGTTAAAATGATGTTCCAAATGCAGGGAAGTATATTGATCGGACACAAATTCGTAGTAATTCATTAAGTTGTAGGTGTTCTCAATTTGAAAATAGGATTGATTTCCAGGAATTACACCCATTAATCCTAAAGGCACTTTTCCGAAGATTTTACCGGTTTCAAAGGTTGGAAACAACCTTCCAAAACCTCCAATCAAGATGGGATGACGGTAATAGAACTGCACTTTCTGATAATTAAAATCGCTATCCAAAACCCCTTTCATCCCGTGACTGTAGTTAATGAAAACCCTTGGAAAATTATAGTCCACCAATTGGCGTTCCACTCCATGCCCGATTGTTTTACGCTTCGGCGTATAATCGACCATGAAATTAACCTCGGATTGTTTTACCTGACTCTGCACTACTCCGTTTTGATCATAATAATTAAGACTGAAACGATCCCAAGCCGATTTTAACGTTCGATAAGTTAGCCCGGTTTGAAAGGTCAAGTTTTTGATCGGCTCCATCTGAAGGGAAAGCATCGATAAATTAATCGAGGAAAGTTTGTCGTTATTCCCACTGGAAAACAACGTACTGGAGGCGAAACTTCTTCCCAGAACATCGTTGGTGGAAGTTAAACTTACCCCTAATTGCTCAATATCCCTGCGGTTTCCACCCGAAAGGATCAAGCGGTTTTTCTTGTTCAACAACACTTTTCCTGACAAACCATATTTGAATTGTGTATCACGGAAACCATACGCCGTATATCCTTCCAGTCTCCAAGTATCATTCGGTCCAAAATAGGTTCTTCCTCCGGCGCGCAAACGCACGCCTTCTACATTATTAAATCCGTAGGACGAGAAAATCGGTCCGTAATCCATTTTTAATTTCGGAATCTCAATGTAACCGCTGGCCAAAATGGTCGCGATATTGTATATCCGTTTAAACTTCGGAATTGTATTCAGGGTATCCAACAACCCGTAAATGCTCTTCTCGTTTTTATTCAGGTTTTCGAAGCGGTTTTCGTTCCAGAATTCATCGGATTTATTATACACGTCACTATCATAAGCATCCACTTCCTGTTTATAAAACTTATCGTCTTTAGGAATATTGAACTGATGGTTTTTATATAATGTGGTTCTTTTTCCATAAACCCCTTTTGATTTTTCTTTTTTGGAAAAACTGAAATCGGACATCATGTGATCGCGCTTGAGCAAAAACACCGAATCGTTCAAAACCTCAAATTCCTGCTCAATATAAATTTCCTTCACCCAGTTGATATTGGCACTTTTACTGGCTTCCAAGTTGATTTTCTTGATAGCAAACGTGGAATCATTTACCCAGAAATCCCCTTTAAAAGTAAGTTCGTTTTTTCTTCTCGGATAATAAATAATGTTGAAACACCATTTGTTATCAATAAAGGCACTGTCGGCCAAAACATAGTTATACACATTGATTCCGGTGCGGGAAAGCGGGCTCACAAAATCCTTGTCAAAAAACTTAAGGTAGTTGTTGTAAATATCGTAGTCGGCATACAAATCTTTGATAAAAGTACTTACTCCATCACCTTGACCTAAGCCTGAATTTTTACTGGCCTTAGTAATTTCTTTCTTTTTCCCTTTGGCGTTATCACCGTAAACTTCGCTTATGTTTTCATTGATAAAAATCGGAAGGAATGCTTTTCCGGTAACGCGCGAGGTATCGATTCGGTCCCAAATAAATTCCATACCCTTAAAAATCTTGTTGGCCTTAAACGCGCTGTCGATGGAGTTCAAATCAAACTCGATTTTTTCGTATTTGTCGTATTGGTACTGATCGAACATATTGAGTCCGTTCTTGCGTTTTCGCTCCCAGATTTTACGAAGAATATCGATGGCCGGATTATTCTTTTTGGAAGTTTTTCCGGCGTACACTTTCACTTCCTGCAATTGATTATCGGGCTTAATAGTGATTTTAAGATCCATCATAACCGATTGTGTTATTGCCACTTCCACAGCTTTATATCCTACAAAAGAAGCTACCAAAGTTTTATACGTCTTGTCGGACTGCAGGTAAAAATGACCATTCTCGTCGGAAACTATTCCTTCGGTTGAACCTTTAAAATACACATTGGCGTAACCCATCGGCTGGTTACTCTCATCATAAATGGTTCCACCCACTTTAGTTTGTGCCAAAGCCGTAAAAACAGAAAACAAAATCGTTATAAACAGGAATAATTTCTTCATAAGGACAAAAAAAAACTTCATCAACTTTAACGCTGATGAAGTTCAAATATAAATGTTTTTTTCAGATTATTTGTACATCACTTTTTTTACTGCCTTAACAACATCGTTTGCATTAGGCAACCACTCTTTTAGTAAGGTTGGCGAATATGGAGCCGGTGTGTCTGCAGTAGTAATTCTTTGTACAGGCGCATCCAAATAATCGAAAGCTTTTTCCTGAACCATATAAGTAATTTCAGAAGCCACTGAAGCGAAAGGCCAAGCTTCTTCCAACACGACTAATCTATTAGTTTTTTTAACGGATGTTAAAATTGTATCATAATCCATAGGACGAACAGTTCTTAAGTCGATAATTTCACAAGAAATACCTTCTTTTGCCAATTCATCAGCAGCGATATAAGCTTCTTTAATGATTTTTCCGAAAGACACAATCGTCACATCTTTTCCTTCTCTTTTGATATCGGCAACACCTAAAGGAATTGTATATTCTCCATCAGGCACTTCTCCTTTATCACCATACATTTGCTCTGATTCCATGAAGATTACCGGATCGTTGTCACGGATAGCCGATTTCAACAACCCTTTTGCATCGTACGGATTTGAAGGAACAACCACTTTTAATCCCGGAGTATTGGCAAACCAGTTCTCGAACGCCTGAGAGTGCGTGGCTGCTAACTGTCCTGCAGAAGCCGTGGGCCCACGGAACACCATTGGCATAGGGAATTGTCCGGCAGACATCTGACGCATTTTAGCTGCGTTGTTGATGATTTGATCAATACCTACAAGCGAGAAATTGAAGGTCATAAATTCTACAATTGGACGGCAACCGTTCATTGCTGAACCTACTGCAATCCCTGCAAAACCTAGCTCTGCAATTGGCGTGTCGATTACTCGTTTTGGACCGAATTCATCTAACATTCCTTTTGAGGCTTTGTAAGCACCATTATATTCCGCAACTTCTTCACCCATTAAATATACTGATTCATCGCGACGCATTTCTTCGCTCATTGCCTCACAAACCGCTTCTCTAAATTGTATCGTTCTCATGTATTTTTCTTTATCCAAAAATTATTGAAAGGCAAAAATAAAAATTTTAAATCAGTTATGGCACATATATTATAGTATAACACAAATTATTTGGTATTTATGATTAATTACAAGAGGTTTTTCCTCTAACTCTTTTCAGAAAACAACCAAGATCTTGCACAAAATTTACGCAAACCTTATTTTTAACCCCTTGTTTTGCCGAACATTAAAGAAAAACCTTCGTTTATTGATAAAATCGTATTTATTATGCACGCATAGTAAATTATTGAAATTAATTCCTTAAATTCGTAGCCCGAAAAGATAATCAACATTATAATTTTATAACAATGAAAATATTAGTTTGCATCAGCCACGTGCCTGATACTACTTCAAAAATTAATTTCATTAACGGTGATACTGAGTTTGACACAAACGGTGTACAATATGTAATCAACCCTAATGACGAATTTGGTTTAACAAGAGCTATCTGGTTCAAAGAACAACAAGGGGCTAACGTTACTGTTGTAAACGTTGGTGGTGCTGATGCAGAAGCTACTTTAAGAAAAGCTTTGGCAATCGGTGCTGACGAAGCTATCCGTGTAAACGCTAACCCTACTGACGGTTTCTTCGTTGCAAAACAATTAGCCGAAGTAGTAAAACAAGGCGCTTACGATTTAGTAATCGCAGGTAAAGAATCTTTAGATTATAACGGAGGAATGGTTCCGGGAATGTTAGCTGCCTTAACAGGGGCTGATTTCGTGAACTCTTGTATCGGTTTAGATGTGAACGGTACAGCTGCAAAGGTAGTTAGGGAAATCGATGGTGGTAAAGAAACCATTTCAGCAAACTTACCATTAGTTATTGGAGGTCAAAAAGGTATCGTTGAAGAGAAAGACTTACGCATCCCTAACATGAGAGGAATCATGACTGCGAGAACAAAAGTTTTAACCGTTCTAGAACCAGTTGCAGCAGACAACAACACCAAAGCAGTAAAATTCGAGAAACCAGCGGCTAAATCTGCAGTAAAATTGGTTAGCCCGGACAACCTTGACGAATTGATCAACTTATTACATAACGAAGCTAAGGTAATCTAATTTTAAATTTTGAATTCTAAATGATGAATTATTCGAAAATCATTTAAAATTTAAAATTCAACATTCAAAATAATAGAAATTATGTCAATTTTAATATACGCGGAATCCGCAGAAGGAAAATTTAAAAAAGTAGCTTTCGAGTTGGCTTCTTATGCTAAAAAAGTTGCTGAAAAAATGGGAACAACCGTAACTGCAGTTACAGTAAACGCTGGTGATGTTTCTGGATTATCAAAATACGGAGTAGACAAAGTATTAAAAGTAACCAACGATAAATTAGGTGCTTTCAATGCTAAAGCCTATGCAGACGTAATCAAACAAGCTGCTCAGAAAGAAGGAACAAAAGTAGTTATCTTATCTTCTACTACAGATTCTTTGTACTTAGCTCCACTTGTAGCTGTAGGACTAAATGCTGGTTATGCTTCCAACGTGATCGCTTTACCGGAAAGCACCTCTCCATTTACTGTAAAAAGAAACGCTTTCTCTAATAAAGCTTTCAACATTACAGAAATCACTACTGATGTAAAAGTTTTAGGAATTGGTAAAAACTCATTCGGTTTAATCGAAGCTGACTCTTCATTAGCAGAAGAAGATTTTACGCCATCTTTAAACGATGCTGATTTCTCTGTAAAAGTAGAATCAGTAGAAAAAGTAACCGGAAAAGTTACCATTGCTGATGCAGAAATCGTAGTTTCTGGAGGTCGTGGTATGAAAGGACCGGAGAACTGGGGAATGATTGAAGAATTGGCCGCCGTACTTGGTGCTGCAACTGCCGCTTCAAAACCAGTTTCCGATTTAGGCTGGAGACCTCACAGTGAGCACGTAGGACAAACTGGAAAACCTGTAGCTGCCAACCTATACATTGCAGTAGGTATTTCCGGAGCGATCCAACACATTGCGGGAATCAACTCCTCTAAAGTGAAATTAGTAATCAATTCCGATCCGGAAGCTCCTTTCTTTAAAGTTGCCGATTACGGAGTTGTAGGAGATGCTTTTCAAGTACTTCCTGTCCTAATTGAAAAATTAAAAGCTTTCAAAGCGGCACAACATTAATATTTTTACTTAATTTGTGCCTATAAAAAGGCTGTCTGAATTGGAGATAGTTCGTATCTTTGTTTAGACAGCCTTTGTTTATTAATACAACTATGAGCTTAGTAAAACTTACTATAAAAGGAATCTCTTACAGCCAAACACAAAACGGAGCTTACGCCTTGATTTTAAATGAAGTGGATGGTGAACGAAAACTCCCAATCGTTATTGGCGCTTTCGAAGCCCAGTCCATTGCCATTGCTTTGGAAAAGGAAATTCGGCCGCCAAGACCTTTAACCCACGATTTATTTAAAAATTTCGCCGATAGGTTTGACATCGTTGTAAAGCAAGTTATCATTCACAAACTTGTAGACGGTGTTTTCTTCTCAAGCATCATTTGCGAAAGAGATCGTATCGAGGAAATTATTGACGCAAGAACTTCGGATGCGATTGCTTTGGCTTTACGTTTCAACGCTCCTATTTTTACTTATAAAAACATTTTGGACAAAGCCGGAATTTACTTAAAAGTGAATCCGGAAGAAGGAAAAAACACAGAAGAAAGCGACGATCCGCTTACCAGCCCTGAAACTTTTGGTTTGGTTGGCGAAGAAAAAGTAACCGGCGAGTCTTACACTCAATATACATTAGCTGAATTGTACGAACTTTTGGAAACAGCAGTTCAGAATGAAGACTACGAAAAGGCGGCCAAAATCCGCGACGAAATCTCAAAAAGAGAAAGCTAAAAAACTTAATATTTCAAGAGCCGTTTCCAAAAAGAAACGGTTTTTTTATGTCAATAACTTGGCTAAAAACAAATTCCGCACCCTCATTTTGTCTTGATAAATTTTATAACTTGCACTTTCTTATCTTAGCATACAAACCAGTCGTATCATGAAACAATATTTAGATTTAGTAAAGCACGTTTTAGAAAATGGCAACCAAAAAGGCGACCGCACCGGAACCGGAACCAAAAGCATTTTCGGCTACCAGATGCGTTTTGATTTAAACGAAGGGTTTCCAATGGTAACCACCAAAAAACTGCATTTAAAATCTATAATTTACGAATTGCTTTGGTTTTTGAAAGGCGACACCAACATCGCTTATTTAAAAGAAAACGGCGTTAAGATATGGGACGAATGGGCCGATGAAAATGGTGATTTAGGCCCTGTATACGGTTACCAATGGAGGAATTGGAACGGCGAAGAAATTGACCAGATCAAAGAACTCATCGAAACCCTGAAAAAAAACCCAAACAGCAGAAGAATGCTGGTTTCCGCTTGGAATCCATCAGTTTTGCCGGACGATAAAAAATCCTTTTCGGAAAACGTAGCCAACGGAAAAGCCGCTTTACCTCCTTGCCATGCTTTCTTTCAATTTTATGTAGCCAACGGAAAATTATCCTGCCAATTGTACCAAAGAAGTGCGGACATCTTTTTAGGCGTTCCTTTCAACATTGCTTCGTATGCTTTATTTACGTTGATGATTGCTCAGGTTTGTGATTTGCAACCGGGAGAGTTTATCCATACTTTTGGGGATGCCCACATCTACAACAATCACATCGAACAGCTGGAATTACAATTATCACGCGACCCGAAGCCACTCCCAAAAATGATTCTGAATTCCGAAATAAAAAATATTTTCGATTTCAAATTTGAAGATTTCACTTTGGTGGATTATGATCCGCATCCGCACATTAAAGGTCAGGTTGCAGTGTAAGTTAAAAGAAATTTCTTTATCTTTAATTCCGTAATACTTTATTTATGGAAATCAATCAGCACGAACTCTATGAGTATGCACGACTTCGTTTGAAACAAAAAAAACGATTGTACTTTCATTTTGTATTGTTTTTTGTAGGGAGTATCTTTATGATTATTGCCAACAAACTACTCAATGTGAAACCTGAAACCAACTGGTATTTATGGGGAATTACGATTTGGGGGTTTATTTTTGTATTGCATTTTATCCGGGTGTTTATTACCGACAGCTTCATGAACAAGAAATGGGAACGCGCACAAATCGACAAACTCATTTTAAAACAGGAGCGCAAACTGGAACAAATTGAAAAAGACTTCAATCAAAAAAACAACATTACTTCATAAATGATTACACTAATTGCTGCCGCAGCAGAAAATAATGCTTTAGGAAAAGACAACGACTTGATTTGGCATTTGCCCGACGACTTCAAACGCTTCAAACAACTAACGACCGGACATTACATTATTATGGGAAGGAAAACTTTTGAAAGCTTCCCAAAGCCACTTCCCAACCGCACTCATGTAATTATTTCGCGACAAAAAAACTATACCGCCACTGAAGGCTGTATCCTTGTAAATTCACTTGAAAAAGCAATAGAAGTCTGTCCTAAAAACGAAGATGTGTTCATCATCGGAGGCGGAGAAATTTACAGGCAATCAATGGAAATTGCAGAAATGATTGAGTTAACAAGGGTTCACACCTCACCCGAAGCCGATGTGTTTTTTCCTGAAATTGATACTGAAAAATGGAATTTGGTTTTTGAAGAATACCATCCGAAAGACGAAAAACACGCTTTTGACTTTACTTTTTTAACTTACAAAAAGGCCTAAATGAAAAACATCCCGATAAAAAATTACCGGGATGTTTCAACTAACAAACTAAAAATGTATCAAACTTACTATCGAATTATTCAAGGGAAAGTACCTGAAAACATAAAATAAAAATCACAACCATGAGCAACAGTCCTGAAATGAACAGTACCACGTTTGCGAATTTCTGAGAATACATCTCAAAAAAGCCCTTAATACCAAATACCACAAAAGTACTAAAGACAAAAAAAACTAAAATTTCCAAAAACAAATTTAACCCAAAGAACGTTTGCGGCACCCCTGAACCAACAGCCACCATTAATGAACTGTTGTTGACACTTTCCACAAGAACCAATGAGATTACCAGTGCCAGTAATACCCATTTAAGTTCCGATAACAAATGTTTTGACAACATATTCAGCATGTTTGTAACCAGATTGTAAAATTGCAACGAATCACAACACTAAACAATCGCCAAAATCTTGTATTTTTTCCTCACTAAATTTAGTGATACAAATAGTTTTTTCTTTTTCAGTATGTGTTAGAACTTACATCATTGTGAAATAAATTTACAATTATTTCGCAAGATGGATATGATAAAGAATGTATTATCTTTGTACAAATTAATTTTATCGATGAACGACAACATTACACCCTATAAAGCCTCAAAACTGGGTAAAAAAGAACAGGTTACACAAATGTTCGACAACATATCCGGCAATTACGACAACCTGAACAGGGTCATTTCTTTTGGCATAGATGTAAAATGGCGTAAAAATGTTTTGAAGCTCATCGAAAGCAAAAACCCAAAAAACATACTGGATATTGCAACCGGAACCGGTGATTTGGCGATCCTAATGGCTAACACAAATGCTGAAAAAATTATCGGTCTTGATATTTCTGCCGGAATGCTTGAAATCGGAAAACAAAAAGTAGCCCAAAAACATCTGGAAAGCAAAATTGAAATGGTATTGGGAGATTCTGAAAAAATCCCTTTTGAAGACAACTATTTCGATGCGATTACCGTAGCCTTTGGCGTGCGCAACTTTGAAGACCTGGAATTAGGGCTTTCCGAAATTTTGCGTGTTTTAAAACCCAACGGTCGTTTTGTAATTCTGGAAACTTCCGTTCCTACAAAATTTCCGTTTAAACAAGGGTATAATTTATACACTAAAAACATCCTTCCTTTAATTGGCAGGCTGTTTTCCAAAGATAAAGTTGCCTATTCGTATCTTTCTGAATCGGCCTCCCATTTTCCTTATGGAGAAGCGTTAAACAATATTTTGCGAAAAGTTGGGTTTATAGATGTAAAAGACCTGCCTCAAACTTTTGGAGTAGCAACAATTTATTCGGCTTCAAAAAAATAATATGAAGAAAGTATTTGTTTTAGCATTAATGCTTATTACCGTTAACAGCTTCGCGCAGAAAGGCCTTAGCATGTTTGCCAAAGACCCAATCATCAATTTGGAAAATTTTGACAAACAGCGCGTACACTGGGGGTATTTCCTAGGATTCAACTCCTACGATTTTAAATTCGACTACCATAATGTAGATAAAGACATAGAGGTACAAACCACAACAGGTTTTAACGTTGGACTGATTGGAAACTTACGTTTAATGGAATACTTGGATTTACGCTTCGAACCGGGTTTATATTACGCACAACGCAATCTTACCTACCCTAACATAACCGATGAATTCGATCGATTAAGAGAAGTGAAATCAACTTATATCCATTTGCCATTATTGCTGAAGTTCTCCTCTAAACGCATTGGCAACGTTCGTCCTTATTTAGTAGGAGGTTATTCCTATTCAATGAACTTGGGAAGTAACGCCAACGCAAAAGACGACAACTACAACGAACGCTTTCGAATGAAAAAAATGACTGCTAATTACGAAGCCGGCTTTGGAATTGACCTGTATTTTGAATACTTCAAATTCTCACCCTCCATTCGCGGGGTTTTCGGAATTGGCGACGAATTAATCCGTGACAACAACCCGAATAGCCCTTGGACCGGAAATGTAGCTTCAATGAAAACCAGAGCGATTCTCATCAACTTTGCCTTCCATTAAGAAGTTCTTCGGAATTCACTCAGAATTATAGCCGTAGCCGTAGCTACATTTAAACTTTCGGTTTGCTGTAAATTACCAAAACGGGGTATTGCAATTCTGTTTGTGGATAATTTTTCAATTTCAGAAGAAATACCGTTTGCCTCATTACCCATAACGATTAAGGCATTTTCTGGAAGTTCCGATTTATAGATGTTTTCACCATCCATAAAAGTTCCGTAAACCGGTAATTTGGTCTTTTCAAGAAATTTATTCAAATCCGTATAAACCACATTTACCCTAGTAAGGGAACCCATAGTCGCCTGTACTACTTTGGGATTAAAAACATCGACAGTTTCCAAAGAACAAACCACATGGTTAATTCCGAACCAATCGCACAAACGCAAAATAGTTCCCAAATTCCCCGGATCACGTATATCGTCTAAAGCAACAACAATCCCTTTTTGCTCAACAGGCAGTACTTCAGGAGTTTTAAATAATGCCAAACAATTGTTTGCCGTGGTAAGTGCGCTTATTTTTTTCAAATCGGAATCGGAAACCAGAGTTCGCTTTTCTTTAGGAACTTCTTCAAAAATAGTTTCGGTCACATACAAATGAAAAAGCTCAAAATTGGAGTGCAAAAGCTCTTGGATCACCTTAATTCCTTCGGCCAAAAACAGCCCGTGCAATTTTCGGTACTTTTTTTGCTGTAAACTCGTTATTAATTTTGTCTGGTTTTTACTAAGCATTTTCTAAAAAAACGTATTTTTGACCTACTTTTAGTATTCAATTTGAAAAATAATTCATCAAAAATAGCACTATTATTTCTATTAGGTGCAATTTTATACTCCTGTTCGCTTGTAAAAAAGGTTCCGGAAGGGAAGCATCTGCTAAAAAAAGCAGACATCATGGTCAATGATAAAAAGAACGACGAGGAAATTCTCGTGAATCAGTTGTATCAAAAACCCAACAGTACTCTTTTATTAGGATTCCCGCTTCGCCTGCACCTTTATAATATGGCGCGCAGAAACCCGGACTCCTCTTATCATGTTTGGCTCGATCGCAAACCCAACCGCCACAAGAATTTAGCAGGTTTTCTCTCTGAAAAACAAGTACAGCGTTTAGGAAAATCGTTTTTTGTTTCCGGCTTCAGTAATTTTCTAAAAAAAACTGGAGAAGCTCCGGTAATCATTGACGAGAATAAAAACAAAAAAACAAAAAACCGCTTTTTAGCTTATTACTTTAACAAAGGATTTTTCCATACTAAAGTAACGCACAAAATAGATACTTTACCCAACAAACGAGGTAAAGTCACTTATTTTATCAATACCGGAAAACCTTTTATTGTAGACAGTATTTCAGCATCCATAGAAACTCCTGCACTGGATTCCTTATACCAAAGCAACAAAAACCTCTCACTTATAAAGTCAGGCAAACAATACGATTCCAAAGATTTTATAGACGAGAGAAAAAGAATTTCAACCTATTTCAGAAACAATGGTGCTTATCGTTTTCAGGAAACCAACATTTCTTATGACATCGATACTTTGAGCCGTAATTACAAAGCAAATGTTGATGTAATCATTAGCAATCAAACAGTTAAAAACGGTGATTCATTAACTACGGTTCCTTTCAAACTATACAAAATCAGTGAAGTAAACATCTTTACCGACAACACTTCAAGCAGAAACAAACAGAAAATCGCCGACAGCACGACTTACAATAATTTTAATTTATACAGTTCCGATAAATTAAATTACCGTCCAAAAGCGCTTACCGATGCCGTTTTTATTACTAAAGGAAGTAAATTTAGTGATTCCAGAAGATTACTGACTTCAAAAGCAATCACTAACCTAAAGGTATTCAACTACCCTTCAATCGAATATGTTGAAGATAAGCGCGACAGCACCGGAACTTCTTTAATTACAAACATCTACCTGACCCAGCGTAAGAAATTTTTATTTAATGTTTCAGCCGATTTCATGCATTCCAACATACAGGATTTTGGTATCGCAGGAAGCATGTCGTTATCCATTCGTAATGTTTTCAGAGGAGCGGAAATCTTAGAGGTTTCCACCCGTGGAAATATTGGGTCTTCCTCAGAATTGGCCAATCCGAGTAATGTTTTCTTTAACATTTCCGAATACGGTGCCGATTTAAAACTTACTTTCCCCCGAATTTTCTTCCCACTGAAAACCGAACGTTTGATTCCTAAAATCATGTTCCCGAACACCATTGCGAGTTTCGGTATTTCCCGCCAGCAAAATATCGGTCTGGATAAAGAGAATTTTACCGGAATGCTGAGTTATAACTGGTTCCCAAAGAAAAGCAATTCGGCACGATTTGACCTTTTCAACGTACAGTATGTTCGAAACCTAAACCCAAACAATTATTTTGGCGTTTATCATTCCTCTTACAACAACCTTAACGATTTAGCCCTGATTTACAACACCAATCCTGCTTATCTGGATGCTTTAGGAAATTTAACCATTGCAGAAGGTGGTGCCAATTATTTCATCAATGATGTTCTAAGCGGCAATACGGTTTTAACCCCGGAAACCAATGAATACAAAACCATCCGAAGCATTGAAGAGCGCAGAAAACGTTTAACAGAAAACAACCTTATTTTTGCCTCGAGCTATACCTTTACCAAATCAACAAAAACAGATTTACTAGACAATACGTTCTCTATTTTCAAGACTAAAATAGAATCAGCCGGCAATGTTTTGTCTTTGCTTTCCAAAATCAATAACGAATCGTTAAACCAAAACGGAAAGAAGACTTTTCTGGACGTAGAGTATTCCCAATATGTAAAAACCGAATTTGATTTCATTAAACACTGGGATTTAGGAAAACGCACGGTAATGGCCATGCGCGGATTTTTCGGAATCGCGATTCCTTATGGCAATTCAGACAATATTCCTTTCTCACGAAGTTATTTCGGAGGAGGCTCCAACGACAACCGGGCGTGGCAATCGTACGGCTTAGGACCGGGAAGCAGCGGCGGAATCAACGACTTTAACGAGGCCAACATGAAAATTGCCTTCAGCACCGAATACCGTTTCAACATTACCGGAAAATGGAACGGAGGTATTTTTGCAGACGTTGGGAATATCTGGAACGTATTTGATAACGTAACGGACGAGCGTTTTACTTTCAATGGATTTCAATCCCTTAAAGATCTGGCTTTAGGAACGGGAGCTGGTATTCGTTATGACTTTACGTTCTTTGTGGGCCGTTTGGATTTCGGCTTCAAGACCTATAATCCGGCTAATGAAGAAAACCGCAGATGGCTTAAAGACATGCGCTTTGACAAGTCGGTTATAAATATTGGAATTAATTATCCGTTCTAAATTCAGAAATTATTATTTTTGTCAACTATAAAAAATTCAACACAATGGCTCATAATATTAAACCCGGAGTTGCTACCGGAGATCAGGTTCAGGAAATTTTCAGATATGCTAAGGAAAAAGGCTTTGCATTACCCGCTGTAAACGTTACAGGATCTAGCACTATTAATGGTGTTTTAGAAACTGCAGCCAAATTAAAAGCACCGGTAATCATCCAATTTTCTAACGGAGGTGCTTCCTTCAACGCTGGAAAAGGGCTTTCCAACGACGGTCAAAAATCAGCAATATTAGGAGCAGTAGCTGGAGCCAAACACATACACACTTTAGCGGAAGCTTATGGAGCTACAGTTATCCTTCATACTGACCATTGTGCAAAAAACCTTTTACCTTGGATTGACGGATTGTTAGACGCGAGCGAAGAGCATTTCAAACAAACCGGAAAACCTTTGTACAGCTCACACATGATTGACCTTTCGGAAGAACCGATCCAGGAAAACATCGAAATCTCTAAAAAATATTTAGAGCGCATGAGCAAAATGGGTATGACTTTAGAAATCGAGCTTGGAATTACCGGTGGTGAAGAAGACGGAGTAGACAATTCTGATGTAGACAGCTCTAAATTATACACTCAACCCGAAGAAGTGGCTTATGCCTACGAAGAACTGATGAAAGTAAGCCCGCGTTTTACAGTGGCCGCAGCTTTTGGAAATGTTCACGGAGTGTACAAACCAGGAAATGTAAAATTAACTCCGAAAATCCTGAAAAATTCTCAAGAATATGTTCAGCAGAAATTCGGAACTGAAAACAATCCGGTAGACTTTGTATTCCACGGAGGTTCTGGTTCAACTTTAGAAGAAATTCGTGAAGCGATATCCTATGGTGTCATTAAAATGAACATCGACACAGATTTACAATTCGCCTTTACCGAAGGTGTTCGTGATTATGTAACCGATAAAATCGAGTACTTAAAAACACAAATCGGTAATCCGGAAGGGGATGATGTTCCGAACAAGAAACATTATGATCCAAGAAAATGGGTTCGTGAAGGCGAACTGACTTTCAACAAACGCTTAGAACAGGCTTTTGCCGATTTAAATAACGTTAACACACTTTAAAATTATGAGTTATGAATTATGAATTATACGCTCAGGTCTGTAACTCATAACTTATAACTTTAACTCATAACTGAAACATTATGGCTTGGTTTAAAAGAACAGAAAAAGGAATTCAAACCGCAACGGAAGACAAAAAAGACGTTCCTAAAGGGCTATGGTACAAATCGCCAACAGGGAAAATTGTAGATGCAGAGGAATTGGCAAGAAACCTTTGGGTAAGCCCTGAAGATGGTTTTCACGTTCGTATCGGAAGTAAAGAATATTTTGAGATTTTATTCGACAACAATGAGTTTAAAGAATTGGACGCTAACATTACCTCCAAAGATTCCTTAAAATTTGTAGATACCAAAAAATACAGCGACCGTTTAAAAGAAGCGATGGATAAAACCAAACTCAAGGATGCAGTTCGTACCGGAGTTGGAAAATCCAAAGGAAGAGATTTAGTGGTTTGTTGTATGGATTTTGCTTTCATCGGCGGATCAATGGGTGCGGTTGTTGGTGAGAAAATTGCCCGCGGTATTGACCATTCCATCAAAAACAACATTCCTTTTGTAATGATTTCCAAATCGGGAGGAGCTCGTATGATGGAAGCCGCGATGTCACTAATGCAGTTAGCAAAAACTTCGGCAAAACTGGCACAATTAGCCGAAGCTAAAATCCCTTACATTTCTTTATGTACGGATCCAACAACTGGAGGAACAACTGCTTCTTATGCGATGTTAGGAGATATTAACATTGGTGAACCGGGAGCATTGATCGGATTTGCCGGACCACGTGTAGTAAAAGACACAACCGGAAAAGATCTACCGGAAGGGTTCCAAACTTCAGAATTTTTATTAGATCACGGTTTCTTGGATTTCATTACCCCGAGAAAAGAACTGAAAGACAAAATCAATTTGTATTTGGATTTGATTCTGAATCAGGATATTCGATAAATAAAAATCCCGCTTACTAGAGCGGGATTTTTTTATACAATCAAGTCAGTAAAAACCCGTAGATAATTTCGTTTATAAAACTCTTTGAAAAAAATCACATTCCACTACGGATCGCCTCAACCGGATCTAATTTTGAAGCAGATATAGCAGGCACAATTCCAGAAATTAACCCGATGAAGGCTGCCAGTGAGGTTCCGATAACAATGTTCCAGAAACCAAGCACAAACTCAAAATCAAGGGCTTTGGACAATCCGATGGCAATTAGCCAAACCAGTAACATTCCAACAATCCCTCCAATTACAGAAAGAATAATAGCTTCAAACAAAAATTGAAAAAGGATAAAACGATTTTTGGCTCCTAACGCTTTTTGGATTCCGATCAAGTTTGTTCGTTCTTTTACCGATACGAACATAATGTTAGCAATTCCAAAACCACCTACTAAAAGTGAAAACCCGCTGATGATCCAGCCTACCATATTCATTTGACCCACGATACTGTCGATCATTTCGGTAAATCCGGACAGAACGTTGATAAAGAAATTATCAGGCTCGCTGGTTTTTAATCCTCTGAAATTACGCAACTTATAGGTTAATTCGCCTTTAAACTCGTCGATATCGGTTCCTTTTTCTGGTTTTAATTCGATTACCGGTGTTAAGGCGTCGTTATTATCTCCAAAAATCCTTCTGAAATTATTACTTGGGATATATGCTCGGGTATCATTACTTCCGAAAATCGACTCCCCTTGTTTTTTCATTATTCCCACCACATTGTAGCGTTGTCCGTACAAACGCACATCTTTCCCGATTGGATTCATGTCTCCGAAAAGCGTATTGGCCACTTCACTTCCCAAAACAATTACCCCTAATCCAGCATTGGATTCTGCTTCGGAGAAAAAACGACCTTCCCCTACTTTCACATCATCAATAACTTCAATCTCATTAGTGGACGGAACTATCTCAATGGCACTCGCAGTCTGTTTTTCAAATTTGATGTTTTCCCTTTTGGTGAAATACGCAAATGAACTTTTGTCCAGATTGGTCATCGAACGGCGCAAATGCAAGTATTCTTCATAGGTAACGTTGGGAAACTGACCTACTTTCCAATCGGGAATATCAGTAGGACCAAAAGAGTATTTGAAAAGATAAATCGTGTTTTTGTCCAGTCCGCTCAAATCGCTTTTAATTTTTCGGTCCATGGAATCTACCGCGGTCAATACTGCAATAATGGAAAAAATCCCGATGGTTACCCCCAACAACGACAACAAAGTACGCAACTTATTATTACGTAAAGCATTAAGTGCAAAACTCAAACTTTCTTTTAGAAGTCGAACATACAATAAAGTGGTATTTTGTTGGCTCATTTGAATTCTCTTTAATGTTAGCGGATAAGCTTTGAACAATAAGTGTGAAAAATACTCAAAAAGTTACAGAAATTCAAGACAAATATTCCCTTAGCCCCGATTGCACTGTTAGCTCTGCAACGCAGTGGAAGACTATAAGAAAAAGCGGGAATAGGGTATCCAAAAATGCCTAAGCCATTTGCTCCAAAAAAACTCTAAAAACTATGTTATAATGATTTGATTGTTAAGCCTACAATAACTACTTTTGCACCTCAAAAAAACAACAACACAATGAACACTGCAAAAACCATTCAATCGGCCCTGATTTCGGTCTTCGACAAAGACGGATTAGAGCCCATCGTAAAAAAATTACACCAGCACAACGTAACGATTTATTCTACCGGAGGAACTGAAGAATTCATCAAAAGTTTCGGAATTCCTGTTGTGGCTGTGGAAGACGTAACTTCCTATCCTTCAATACTTGGCGGACGCGTAAAAACCCTTCACCCAAAAATTTTTGGTGGAATCTTAAACCGTCAGGACCATGCAGGCGATGTGGCGCAAATGGAAGAATTCCAAATCCCGCAGATTGACTTAGTGATTGTAGATTTATATCCTTTTGAAAAAACAGTAGCATCCGGAGCGAGTGAGGCTGATATTATTGAGAAAATTGATATCGGTGGAATTTCTTTGATCCGTGCTGCTGCTAAAAATTTTAAAGACACAGTTATCGTTCCATCGGTGAATGAGTATGCTCTTTTCCTTGAGATGATTACTAATGGAAACGGAGCTACTACTTTGGAAGAGCGAAAACTTTTGGCGACCAAAGCATTTCATGTTTCTTCACACTATGACGGAGCAATTTTCAATTATTTCAATACCGACGAAACCGTTTACAAAGCTAGTATTGCAGATGGGCAAGTGTTACGTTACGGAGAAAACCCGCACCAAAAAGGGTTTTTCTTTGGGGATTTCGACAAAATGTTTACCAAATTACACGGTAAAGAATTATCATACAATAACTTATTAGACGTTGATGCAGCTGTAAACCTAATCAATGAGTTTAAAGGCGCTAACCCAACGTTTGCGATTTTAAAACACAATAATGCTTGTGGATTTGCAACGAGAAACACGGTTAAAGAAGCATATTTGGATGCTTTGGCCGGAGACCCGACTTCAGCTTTCGGAGGCGTTTTGATCTCGAATGCTAAAATTGACGAGACTGCTGCGGAAGAAATCAACAAGTTATTCTGTGAGGTAGTAATCGCTCCTGCGTACGATGAAAAAGCCATTGCAATTTTAGAAGAAAAGAAAAACCGCATCCTCCTGATTCAGAATGAGGTGGAATTACCTACAAAACAAGTACGTACTTGTCTTAACGGATTGTTAATTCAGGAAAAAGACAATATTACAGACAATAAAGAGCATTTAAAAGTCGTTACCACTACAGCTCCGACAGCTCAGGAAGTGGAAGACTTATTGTTTGCCTCGAAAATCTGTAAACACACCAAATCCAACACGATTGTTTTTGCGAAAAACGGACAGCTTTGTGCTTCAGGAACAGGACAAACCTCTCGTGTAGATGCATTGCGCCAAGCGGTAGAAAAAGCAAAATCGTTCGGATTTGATTTAAACGGAGCCGTAATGGCGAGTGACGCTTTCTTCCCTTTCCCGGATTGTGTGGAGTTAGCAAAACAAGCAGGAATCACAGCGGTTATTCAACCCGGAGGTTCCATTAAAGACGAATTGAGTATCAACTATTGCAACGAAAATAAAGTTTCGATGGTATTTACGGGAATTCGTCATTTTAAACATTAATTTTATTACTTTTGTAAGCTAATTATTTATAAACGAATTAACCCCTTTGTAAGGTATGGGATTTTTTGATTTCATGACTGAGGACATCGCGATTGACCTTGGTACCGCAAATACACTAATCATTCACAATGATAAAGTAGTTATTGACAGCCCTTCCATAGTTGCCCGTGACCGCATAACAGGAAAAATTATTGCTGTTGGTAAAGAAGCAAACATGATGCAAGGTAAAACCCATGAGAACATCAAGACTATCCGTCCTTTGAAAGATGGGGTTATTGCTGATTTCGACGCTTCGGAAAAAATGATCAGCATGTTCATCAAAAGTATTCCTGCTTTAAAGAAAAAAATGTTCACGCCGGCACTTCGCATGGTAGTATGTATCCCATCCGGTATTACTGAGGTAGAGATGCGTGCGGTAAAAGAATCGTGTGAGCGTGTAAACGGTAAAGAAGTATATCTTATCCACGAACCGATGGCTGCGGCTATCGGTATCGGGGTAGACATCATGCAGCCGAAAGGAAACATGATTGTCGATATCGGTGGAGGAACCACTGAAATTGCGGTAATCGCCTTAGGTGGAATCGTTTGTGACAAATCGGTTAAAATTGCCGGAGACGTTTTCACTAACGACATCATCTATTACATGAGAACCCAGCACAATCTTTTTGTTGGGGAAACCACTGCTGAGAAAATCAAAATCGCCATTGGTGCGGCTACCGAAGATTTGGACACCCCGCCAGACGAAATGGAAGTACAAGGACGTGACTTGTTAACCGGGAAACCAAAACAGGTAAACGTTTCCTACCGTGAGATTGCCAAAGCGCTTGACAAATCGATTCAGCGTATTGAGGACGCCGTTATGGAAACCTTATCGCAAACCCCACCGGAATTAGCTGCCGATATTTACAACACCGGTATCTATCTTGCCGGAGGAGGTTCGATGCTAAGAGGATTGGACAAACGAATTTCACAAAAAACCGACCTACCGGTATATATTGCTGAAGACCCCCTAAGAGCAGTAGTACGAGGTACCGGAATGGCATTGAAGAACCTACAAAAATTCAGAAGTATTCTTATCAAATAATCAATAATACATGCAGCAAATAATTAATTTTATATTTAAAAACAGCACCCGATTGCTGTTTTTGCTGCTTTTGATCACCTCGTTAACGCTAACCATCCAGTCGCATTCCTACCACAGAAGTCAGTTTGTGAGTTCCGCCAATGATTTGACCGGTGGGGTTTACCAGCGCATCAACAACGTAAAGGAATATTTTCACTTACGCGCTCAAAACGATAATCTTGCTAAAGAGAATGCCTACCTGAAACAACTGCTTTACAATAAGCCGGATACCGTTATCGCTTCTACCGAATTGATCCCAAGAGGTTATGAAGACATCAAGGTGATTCAGTCTAAGGTTATCAATAATTCATTCAACGTACACGAAAACTACTTAACCATCAACAGTGGAGCCAAAGACGGCATCAAACCCGACATGGGCGTTGTGAACAGTCTTGGAATTGTTGGAATCATTGAAAAAACTTCGAAAAATTTTGCCACCATTCAGAGTATCCTGAATGTAAAGTCACAGATTAACGCGAAAATCAAAAAATCCAACCACTTTGGTTCATTAATCTGGAATGGAAAAAATGTAGGCTATGCACAATTAATTGATGTTCCTCGACTGGCAACCGTTCGAAAAGGCGACACCATTGTTACCGGAGGGCGTTCAGTGATCTTCCCAGAAAACATCCCCATTGGAAAAATCGACCGTATCTTTATTGACAAAGCTACCAACTACTATACCATCAACGTTCGTTTGTTTAACGACATGACCAATATTGGACATGTTTATGTAATTGAAAACGTAAAACGAAAAGAAGTTCAAAAATTAGAAGAAGAAACCAAAACGGATGAATAGCACACTAATTCTCAATTGTTTCCGATTTGTGGCGCTACTGGCCTTACAGGTTGTTATTTTTAACAATATCAACTTTTTGGGCTATGTGAATCCGTTGCCTTATATTTTGTTCATCATTTTGTATCCGGTGAATGGAAATCGTGCCGGTTTACTGGCAGCCAGTTTTCTTTTAGGGCTGATTATGGACATGTTCTGTAATTCAGGAGGTGTTCACGCAACAGCTTGTGTGGTATTAGCCTTTATGCGACCTTCGATTTTCCGATTCTCGTTCGGTATCAGTTACGAATACCAAACCGTGAAAATTGCCGAAAAACTTTCTCCGGAACGCTTTTCTTTCATCCTGATCTCCATTGTGATCCATCATTTTGTGTTGTATCTGTTAGAAATCTTCCGATTTAATTTCTTTTGGGAAATATTATTACGAACTTTACTCTCAGCGTTATTCACCTTGATTCTTTGCGTGATAACGATTTATCTGATTAAGCCCAGCAAACGATGAGAAAGACATTTTTACCCGGTTTGATTGTTGTTTCAGCACTACTGATAATAGCAAGGCTTTTCTATTTGCAGATATTAGACGATTCCTACGTTAAAAAATCTGACAACAACGCCATCAAAATTGTTTACGATTATCCGGAACGCGGGTACATTTACGACCGAAACGGCGAACTACTGGTTGCCAATCAGCCATCGTACGACATCATGGTGATCCCAAAAGAGATTAAAAATCTGGATACTCTAGAGTTTTGCAACATCCTTAATATTACCAAAGAAGAGTTCATCAAAAAAATTGACAAAGCCATTGTGTACAGCCCGAGACTACCGTCCGTTTTTCTTCCGCAACTTAACAAAATAGAGTACGCCGCTTTTCAGGAGAAAATCAGAAAATATAATGGTTTTTACATACAAAAACGTTCCCTGAGGGATTATCAGGTGGAAGTCGGTGCTAACATCTTCGGATACATCACTCAGGTTAACGATGCGATTATCAAGAAAAATCCGTACTACAAAAGTGGGGATTTAATTGGAATGCAAGGCGTTGAACAAACCTACGAGGAAGTACTTCGCGGAATAAAAGGTGTTAAATACCGCCAACGTGATCGCTTCAACAAAGACATCGGTTCCTACAAAGAAGGAAAATACGATACTACAGCCGTTCAGGGAAGCGACATTACTTTAACCATTGATGCAGAACTTCAAAAATACGGAGAAGCCTTAATGAAAAATAAGCGCGGAGGTATTGTTGCCATTGAACCCAAAACAGGGGAAATCCTTGCTTTGGTAACGGCACCCTCCTACGATCCGGCCTTGTTAGTTGGACGTGAGCGCTCGAAAAACTATACGGCTCTATATAACGACTCCATTGCTATGCCGTTATTTGACCGTGGTTTATTGGCCGAATACCCTCCCGGTTCACCGTTCAAAATACTAACCGCATTAATTGCTTTACAGGAAGGCGTAATTGACGAACAAACGCAATTTGTCTGCAACCATGGGTTTTCTTATGGCCGTGGTTCATTCATGAAATGTCACTGTGGAGGCGGTGTGCGTAATTTAAACGTAGGGATTTACAAATCCTGTAATGCCTATTTCGGAAATGTTTACAAAAAAACCATCGAAAAATACAACAAACCCCGCTTTGGTGTTAATGCCTGGAGTGACCATTTGTTTAGCTTTGGGTTAGGTCATTTTATGGGTTATGATTTACCTCCAGGCCGTAAAGGACACATTCCAACGTCTAAATATTACGATCGTTGGTATCCGAATGGCGGCTGGAGAAGTACCACAATTATTTCAAATTCCATTGGTCAGGGAGAGGTTTTGATGACGCCGATACAACTGGCTAACATGATGGCAACTATTGCCAATCAAGGGTATTACTATACGCCTCACATCATCAAAAAAATCAAAAATCATAAGATCGATAAAAAGTTCACTACCAAACACATCACGACAATCGACAAACAATATTATACTCCTATTATTAACGGTTTGTTTGATGTATATAATTTTGGTACCGCTTACAGCTCACGCGTTGAAGGCATTGAAATCTGTGGTAAAACCGGTACGGCTGAAAACTTTACAAAAATTGATGGAAGACGTGTTCAGTTGCAGGATCACTCTGTTTTTGTTGCCTTTGCGCCCCGACATGATCCAAAAATCGCTATCGCAGTTTTGGTAGAAAACGGGCATTACGGCGCAACATGGGCTGCCCCTATTACAAGTTTAATGATTGAAAAATACATTAAAAAAGACACTATTACCCGTAAAGATTTAGAAAAAAGAATGCTTGAAGGCAGCCTGAAGTTTGAATACGACAAAGTGACCAATGGCTTTTACACCATGTCTAAAGCAGAAAAAGAAAAGCTTGCCAAAGAGAAGGAAGAAAAGGAAAAACTAGAAAAAGAAAAAGGAACTAAAGCAGGCGAAGCAAAAAAACCAGAAGAAACAAAAATTCCCGCAAAAAAAGGACAAGCTGAAAAGCCTAAGAAAGCATGAAAAATCAAAGCGTAGCAAGCAATATCGATTGGGCGACCGTATTTATTTATGTCGTTCTGGTTATTTTGGGATGGATGAATATTTATTCCGCTTCGTTGCCAATTGAGGAAACCTCTTTTTTTGATTTGACCCAGATTTATGGAAAACAAATGCTTTTCATCATTTTAGCTATTCCACTTATTTTGACGATACTCTCTGTGGATGCAAAAATCTTTGAGAAGTACGCCATTATCTACTATATCATTGGAATCATACTCCTACTAGGACTGTTTGCTTTTGGAAGAACCATTAAAGGCCAGACCAATTGGTATCAATTTGGAGGTTTTGGTTTTCAGCCCTCGGAGTTTGTAAAAACAGCCACCGCCTTATTGCTGGCCAAATTCATTAGTGACACCCAAATCAATCTTAAAAAATTCAAACATCAACTTTTTGCCTTAGCCATATTCGGGTTTCCGATTTTGTTGATTCTTATGCAGCCCGATGCCGGTAGTGCAATGATTTTCCTCTCGTTAGTCTTTGTATTATACCGAGAAGGATTACCAAGCTGGTACTTATGGACCGGATTCATTGGAATTGCTTTATTTATTCTGGCCCTTTTAGTTAAGCCAATCATATTGGTTGGTTTTGCAGCCTTGATAATGATCATTCATTTTATTTTTAATACCCGCATCTCCAGAAACCCAATCATTTACGGAATCATCTTCATCCTGATAACGGGCATGGTTTTTTCGGTTGATTATGTATATGAAAACGTATTGGAACCCCACCAAAAAGACCGTATCAATGTACTAATCGGAGAGGATGTTAACATGCAAAAAGAAGGCTACAACCTGAATCAATCCATGATTGCCATTGGATCAGGAAGTTGGCTTGGAAAAGGTTACCTTGAAGGAACCCAAACCAAGGGAGGCTTCGTTCCGGAACAACATACCGACTACATTTTTACCACCGTTGGGGAAGAATGGGGCTTTGTGGGTACATCGGTAGTAATTACCCTTTTTGTCCTGCTTTTTTTGAGAATCATTCAATTGGCAGAAAATCAAAAGACTAAATTCAGCAGGGTTTACGGCTATTGTGTGGCTACCTACTTGTTCATCCACTTCTTTGTAAACATTTCCATGCTGATAAAAATGTTCCCAACTATTGGAGTTCCCTTGCCTTTCTTTTCCTATGGAGGATCGAGTTTATGGGCATTTACCATTATGCTGTTCATCTTCATAAAAATGGACGCCAATAAAGTAAATGAATGGTAGTGATTAAAAACTCCAGCTTTTGTAATCATTAGATTTTTCCATTTTATTTTCCTGTCCATCAGCAAGCTTAGGGAAAAAATCGATTCCGGTCATTTTTTCGATAGTATCAACATCCACCACAAAATCATAAAGTGGTTTTTCGGAAGCTTCATGAGGCACCAGAAAGCCAATCATGCGCTTGCCATCTTGGGTCATGAGTACTTTATAAAAATAGTTGGGAACAGCAACATGTTCTTTACCAATGGTTTTCAGATTCTCACTTAACACACCACCGGTAACCACATAAAGGCCGTCGTATTTTTTTGACCAATAGCGTACTTTCTGTTCCAAACGGTTCCAAACGCCGTCATTGAATTCATGCAGTTGAGGGGAAATATTCGAAGTAAAAAAAGTTTCCTGATAATATTGATACGACTTTTTGCGATCGCCCGCCGGACACAAATGCCCTTTATCGTAACCGGAGTTTTTGTAATTTCTCCAATCGGCCGAGTGTGTTTTTACTTTAGGGTCTTCGATAAAAAAAGGACGTTGAAAATCACGATTGGAAAAATCTTCTCCCGAAAGAGTATAAGCCACCCATTCAGATTGTTCCTTTTCTTCCGAATAGGAAAAAGTGTATCCTTCCCTCTTAATCACAACACCGGTTGTGGAAGTCGGATAAAAATCAAAATTACCGCCAACAACCCAAGTAGCATCGTTTTGTTCCGTTGTTGAAATGGGCTGTGTTTTTGAATTAAAAGGCTCCTGTTCCAATTTTTCATTTTGTCTGCAGGAAACGCAGAAAAACAACGATGTGATTACACCAGCAAAGACAACCTTAACTTTATTTTTTTGCTTCATACGTTTGTGGCTCGTTATTTGTTAGTTTTGTAAAGATATTAAATCAAAAAAGATGTTGAATTAAATTCACTTACTATGAGAGGAAAAATAATGGTTGCCCTAACTGTTTTAAGTCTTCAGTTTGGTTATGCACAGGAAACGGTTAAAGAAGAAGCTGTTCAAAAAGACCCAGCAACTGCAACAATCAAAACACCGGAACAACTGGAAGCCGAGAAAAAAGCCGAAGCTGAAAAAATAGAAAAGGAGCGTCTTGCGAATTTAAAAGAAGCTGAAAACGCCAGAAAAGAAGCAGAAAAAGCACAATTAAAAGCAGAGAAAGAGCGCAAGCAAATGGAGAAGGATCTAAAAAAAGCTGAAAAAGAAAGAGCAAAATTAGAAAAAGCCCAAAAAAATGTAGATAAAGCCAAAAACCGACTCGAAGACATCCGTAAAGATTTGAAAAGCGAGCAGGAACGTTTTGATAAGCAAATGAGAAAAGGAAAACTGAACGCCGAAAAAGAGCTGAAAGCCAGAGAAAAACTTTTAAAACTAAGCAATAAAGAAAAAGAACTTGAATTGGATTTAGAAAAAGCAAAAGCTAAACGGGACAAGTTATTACGACCATAAAACAAAAAAGCCATTCAAATTGAATGGCTTTTTTGTTTATCTCTTTAAGATTTTATTTAACCTCAGCGATTTTATGTTTTTTATCTTTTAGGTTAATAGTTCCTTTAACCACAGTATTTGATTTCATATCGGAAAGAATGTTTAACGCTTCTTCTACATAAACATCTTTAGCAAGGCTTTCGTGCCATCTTTCACGTTTTTGCGCTAAAATTGTATCGTTTTTGAAGGTTTCCTGCTCATAAGGCAGCGAGGTAAATTTCAAATCGTTCTTATAGTCTACAATTGCTTTGAACTTTTTAGCATTGGTTTCCACAGCTGTTTCGTCTGCTTTGAATTTCTTATAGTTCAAGCTGAATACCGACAAATCTTTACGCTCATTAATCCATTTAGCATTTTCATCGATCAGTTTAAATTGCTCGCTTTTAGCCATACGCTCTTTACTTTTGGCAATCACGTCGGCAAAACTTGCTGTTTTACTTACTTTATAAGAAGCCTCATCAATTTTGTCCCAAGGCATTGCGTTTTCAACATCGCGTTCACCCATTTCAATGTACGAATAACGATCCGGCATCACAATATCGCTCAACACGCCTTCTCTTTGGGTAGATCCACCGTTAATTCTATAGAATTTTTGGGTAGTGGTTTTCAAGGCTCCTAAATCTCCGAAAGAACTGCTTCTTACAAATTGATTCAAATCGATTAAATTCTGAACGGTTCCTTTTCCATAAGTATGTTTACTTCCTATAACGATACCGCGTTTGTAATCCTGAATTGCTGCTGCAAAAATTTCAGAAGCCGAAGCCGAGAAATTGTTCACCATCACCACTAAAGGACCGTCCCACTGTACTCTTGAATCTTTATCGTAAAGTACATCTTTTTTTCTTCCGGCAGATTTTACCTGAACCACTGGGCCGTCTTCGATGAACAATCCTACCATGTCTACAACAGTTTGAAGCGAACCTCCCCCATTGTCGCGTAAATCCATCACGATACCTTCCACACCTTGCGCTTTTAAACGCTCGATTTCTTTGGCAACGTCTTTATAAGCATCGCGTTTGTCTTTGTTTTCAAAGTCGATATAGAATTTTGGCAGATAAATGATTCCGAACGTTTTGTCGCCTTCTTTAACCACACTTGATTTAGCATAGGTTTCTTCAAGCTCCACCACTTCACGGATAATAGAAATCACTTTAATGGTTCCGTCAACTTTTTTAACGGTTAAACGCACTTCGGTTCCTTTTTTTCCTTTGATTTTCTTTACAACGTCGTCAAGGCGCATTCCCACTACATCAACCGGTTCTTCTTTTCCTTGGGCTACTTTTAAAATCAAGTCGCCTTGTTCCAACTCTTTTCCTCTCCAAGCAGGGCCACCAGGGATCAATTCAGAAATTTCGGTAATATCATTTTTCTTTTGTAAACGCGCTCCGATTCCTTCCAAAGTTCCACTCATGCTGATGTCAAATTTGTCTTTTTCTTCAGGAGCAAAATAGAAAGTATGCGGATCATAACGCTCTACAATCGAATTGATATAGATGGAAAACCAATCGTTTCGGTCCAATTCTCCAACAAAATCAAAATATTCGTTTAAAGATTTTAAAGTGGTTTCACGAGAATCTTTCTCTACCTCGGCAAAGGTTTTCTCTTTATATGCGGCATCTTTTTTCTTTTTGTCCTCCTCTAACTTCATTTTATCGGTAATGGAAGACAATACCGACAACTTCAACTGTTTTTCCCAACGGGTATGCAGTTCAGCTTTGTTTTTTGAAAAAGGCAACTTATCATAATCGGTATTAATGCTTTCCTCCTTATTAAAATCGAAAGGTTTATCCAGAACTTCTTTATAGATTTTTCTGGATTCTGCCATACGCTCTAACAAACGGCTATAAGTTAAATCGAAGAACGTCAGGTCTTTATTTTTAACCATGTCGTCAATCTGAGTTTCATATTTTTTGAACTCATCAATATCCGACTGCACAAAGAAACGACGCGAAGGATCAATAGCATTGAGATACTCTTTGTACACGCTTTTTGAAAACGCATCATCCATCGTGATGGGATCGTAATGTCCTTTTTCCAACACAAAGGTTAAAAGTTCCAACAAAAGGCGGTCTTTTTCCGGATCTTCTTTTTTGTGAGGCACAAAACTCCAAAGTATTGCCGATAAAACGGTTATCAGCAACACAACCTTATAATTTCTCTTCATAAATTGCCAAAAAGTATTCATTACTATTTTTCACTAAATTACATAAAAAAGGCAGCGTCTTTCTTAATGTTCCAATAATTTTTTGTTAAAGATTTCTTTATTCTATTAAATCTTAAATGGCAAAAATTGTACCAACATCAAAGTAGAAAATGCTTACTTTAGCGAAAGTAAAAAAATAACTCAAACCATGAAGCAAAAACCTTTGATTTTAGTAACCAACGACGACAGCATTGTTGCTCCAGGAATCCGTGCTTTAATCGAAGTAATGAAAGAAATCGGTGAGGTAATCGTGGTGGCGCCCGACAGTCCGCAATCAGCTATGGGACACGCCATTACCATTAACAACACCCTGCATCTGGAGAAAGTAACCATCGACAAAGAACTGCAAAACGAATACAGCTGCTCGGGCACCCCGGTTGATTGTGTAAAAATTGCAGTGCACGAAATACTGAAACGCAAACCCGATTTGTGTGTTTCAGGAATTAATCACGGCTCGAATTCCTCAATTAATGTAATTTATTCCGGGACGATGTCTGCAGCAGTGGAAGCTGGCATTGAAGGCATTCCGGCTATTGGTTTCTCGCTTTTGGATTTCAGCTGGAATGCCGATTTTCAACATGTGAAGCCTTACGTTAAAAAAATTGCTTTGGAAGTTTTAGAAAAAGGGCTTCCGGAAGGCGTGGTCCTGAATGTAAATCTTCCAAAAAAAGAAATTAAAGGAATTAAAGTTTGCCGTCAGGCCAAAGCGGTTTGGGAAGAACGTTTCGACAAGCGCACCAACCCTCAAGGAAAAGAATACTACTGGCTTACCGGAGAATTTGTTAATTTAGACAAAGGCGAAGACACCGACGAATGGGCACTTAAACACAATTACATTTCTATTGTACCGGTTCAATTTGACCTGACAGCACATCATGCTATGCAACAGTTGAATTCATGGGACTTGTAAAATTTAATTCAAAAGAAAAATGGATAAAAAAGATTTGTTTATCGGTCTTATCATAGGATTTATTGCGGCAGCGCTTGGTTGCGGCTTATTTTTATATTTTTTTACTGAAGTCAGATCTTTGGAAGACTTACAAACCATTCGTGCTCAAGGCTACATGGGAAAACTTATCACCCTTGGGGCTATTTTCAATTTAATCGCTTTTTTCTATTTGCTGAAAATCAATAAGGAATTAATGGCGCGTGGTGTGATTTTGGCAACAATTCTTTTGGCTGTTCTAACCGTAATTTTATAGAAATGAAATATTACATCATTGCAGGAGAAGCTTCCGGTGATTTACACGGTTCCAACCTGATGAAAAACCTATTACAGCAAGATCCAAAAGCGGAAATTCGTTTTTGGGGTGGTGATTTAATGCAGCAAGCCGGAGGAACTTTAGTAAAACACTACCGCGATTTAGCCTTTATGGGATTTGCCGAAGTGGCCATGAACCTGAAAACCATTTTAGGCAATATCAAATTCTGCAAAGCGGATATTTTGAATTTTCAGCCCGATGTAATCATTTATATCGATTACCCTGGTTTCAATATGCGTATAGCTGAGTGGGCAAAAAAAATAGGGATAAAAAACCACTATTACATTTCTCCTCAAATTTGGGCTTGGAAGGAAAACCGAATCAAGGCAATTAAGCGTGATGTAGATAAAATGTTTGTCATTCTTCCGTTTGAAAAAGACTTTTACGAAAAAAAACATCAATTTCCGGTTGAATTTGTAGGACATCCGCTTATTGATGCGATCCACAACCGTCCAAAAACCAATCTGGAACAATTCAAAAAAGAAAACGGATTGGATGAGCGACCAATCATAGCCTTATTACCCGGAAGTCGTAAACAGGAAATCGCAAAAATGCTTTCCGAAATGCTTTCCGTAATCACGGATTTTCCGGAGTATCAATTTGTTATTGCCGGCGCGCCAAGCCAGGAATTTTCTTTTTACCAGCAGTTTCTAACAACCGATCAGGTACACTTCATCTCTAATAAAACGTATGATTTACTAAGTGTTGCGCACGCTGCTTTGGTTACTTCGGGTACAGCAACTTTGGAAACCGCTTTGTTTAAAGTGCCGGAAGTTGTGTTGTATAAAGGAAATTGGATCTCCTATCAGATTGCCAAACGTGTGATCACTTTAAAGTACATCTCATTGGTAAATTTAATTATGGACCGCGAAGTGGTAACAGAACTTATTCAAAATGAGTGCAATACCAAACGCATTCGAAAAGAATTATTCAAACTCTTGCAGCCTGACTCCAGAGCTGCTCTGCTTAAAAATTATGATTTGCTTGAGGAAAAATTAGGCGGTGATGGGGCAAGCGAAAAAACAGCCCGACTTATCATTTCCAGTTTTAAAAATTAAATTTGTAAGATTTTTCTTTTATTTTAATTTTTTATGATCTACTTTCGTAGGCATGAAAGTATTGAAATTTCCCATTATTCCTATAAGCCTATTTTTTGCAGCAGGCATTGCCTATGACTTCCACCTAAAACCTTCTCTGGAATTTTCATGGAGCTTTTCGACAATTCTTTTAATAATAACAGCCGCCACATTTTTCTTTGCTAAAAAAAAATTCATACAGAACAATTATTACGGATATTCTGTTCTGGCAACTGCTTTTGTTTTTGGGGCACTCACTCATTCGCTACACCAGGACAACAAATACCCAAACCATTATTCACAGCTGGAAAACGAAAAAAAACAGCTAATCATCGGCACTATTTCAGAACGCCTAAAACCAAATGCGTACTCGGAAAAATACTATTTGAAAATTTCCTCAATAAATGGAAAGCCAACCTTTGGAAAAATCCTTCTTAATGTATCCCAAAAAGCCACTGAGAAAACCTTAAAAAGCGGGTACAAACTTATCCTGTCGGAAGAATTACAACCCGTTGCAAATTCACTCAATCCCTTTCAATTCGATTATTCGACATATTTGAAACACCAAAACGTTTACCATCAAGTTTACGTAAAATCTTCAGATTTTAAGATTATCACAAGGGTTAAAAACTTTGATTACTACATAGAGTACTATCGAGAAAAACTACTGAACAGTTTTAAGCAACATCATTTTTCAGAAACCAACTTCAACATTATAAAAGCCTTGCTTTTGGGTCAACGTCAGGACATGGACAGCGAAACAACACAAAAATATACCGATGCCGGTGTAATACACATTCTTGCTATTTCCGGATTACATATTGCTTTACTTTATGGAATGCTGGTTTCTTTGCTAAAACCCCTCGAACGATTACGAAAGGGAAAAATGGTCCAATTTTTCATAGCCATACTTTTTCTTTGGGGCTTTGCATTAATTTCCGGTTTGTCAGCCTCTGTAGTACGCTCTGTGGTCATGTTTACCTTTATTAGCTGGGGAATGTTCCTAAATCAATCCTCGAACATCTACAATTCTATGGCAACTTCAATGTTGGCAATTCTCTTATTCAAACCTTCCTTTTTATTTGATGTCGGTTTTCAGTTGAGTTATGCCGCCGTTTTTTCAATTGTGTGGTTGCAACCCTTATTTCGAATTCCTGCGTTATGGGAACATAAAATACTGCGGTATGTTTATGATACAATTGTTGTTTCGTTGATTGCGCAAATTGGTGTGCTGCCAATAAGCTTGTATTATTTCCATCAATTCCCAACCTTGTTTTTATTAGCAAATTTAGTAGTGATTCCGTTATCGAGTTTCATTTTGGTTTATGCAATTTTAATTCTAATAATGAATTTTATTTGGGCTAAAGCAGCTCTGGCTCTGGGAGGATTGCTTTCCTTATCCATTGAATTCATGAACGATTACATTTCCTGGATTGCTTCGTTTGAAACCTGCACTTTAAAAAATATTCCGTTCACATTTTTGCTATTGGTTTCCTCCTATATTGCTTTGATTTCAATTGTATTTTGGTTCTGCAAAAAAAGCGCGAACAGACTTATCATAAGTTTAACCAGCATTTTACTCTTTCAAACAATACTGCTCTATACTTTTTGGAAAACTGATCAAGGAAAAGAGTTTATAGTTTTTAACAACAGAAAACAAAGTCTTATCACTCACAAAAACAACAATCAAATTTTGGTTTACAGCAACGATACTCTGGCCTTAAAAAACAGAAACTTGACAGTGTACAACCAAGGGAACTTCAACAAGAAAATCGAAATCAAACCCCTTCAAAACACTTTGGTTTATAATGAGAAACGCATACTGGTAATTGATTCGGCAGGAATTTATAACATTGGAAAAAAACCTCAAATTGTTATCCTTACCCAATCAGCCAAAATAAATCTGGAAAGACTTATAAAAGAAACTGCACCCGATCAGATTATTGCTGATGGCAGTAATTACAAATCTTATGTAAAACGGTGGAAGTTAACCTGTGAAAAAGAAAAAATCCCTTTCCATGCCACGGCTGAAAAGGGATTCTATACTATTGAGTAAGAAAATTACAATTTCATATTCTTCAATTCTGTTATAAGTTCCGGTGCGGTTCTATAACCAACAAGTGGTGGTTTTACTTCGCCTTTCGTATCCAAAACATACATCGAAGGATAGCCTTGAACTTGTAAAAACATTGTGAAATCATGGACTGCATTCCTACCTTTACGATCAGGATTGTACCCAGGATTGGTGTATTTTTTCCCTTTATGATTCACTTCTGAATTCCCTTCACCGTTAAATTTTACCGGATAATAATTCTCGGTTATGAATTTCACAAACTCTGGATCGTGAAAGGTATTTTTGTCTAGCATTTTGCAAGGTCCACACCAATCGGTGTAAACGTCCATAAAAATTGGTTTGGCTTTTTTTGGCTTTTTTGCCTGAAGCTGTAGTGCTTCATCCAAAGTCATCCATTTAATTTCAGCTTTCTCTTGAGCCTGAACAGTAATTCCTCCAACAATCAGGAAGAATGCAATTAATATTTTTTTCATGTATTATCCTTTTTTAGTATTAGCTAAAATTTGGTTAGCGCCGTTTAACCATGCTTCTGGTCCACCCGCTACATAACCTGTGCTTCCCAATTGCGAAAGATTTACTTTCCCATCTGCCTTTTTCTCAGCAGTCACAAACCAAATGGTTGGATACCCCTGAACTTTAAGTGCATTTTGCAAACCGTAATTTTGTTGTTGCAATACCGGATCAAGCTGTTTTCTCCTTGGAAAATCAAGCTCTACCAGCACCACTTTTTCTTTCGCCCATTTAACGAATTCAGGTTTATAGAAAACTTCTTTTTGTAAACGAATGCACCAACCACACCAGTCGCTCCCGGTAAAGAAAAGCATGATTGGTTTTTTCTCTTTTGCTGAAATTTCCATAGCCTTGTCCATACTGGTTAACCAAGTCAGTTCCCCTTCCTGAGCCGAAGCAAAGAAAGAACTGAACGTCAGCATGATAATGAATAGTAATTTCTTCATACTATTTGCTTTTAATTAAGTACTAAATAACAAAAATAATGCCGAATATTATTTAACGTCCTGCATTAATTTTTTAACCAGAGGTGAAATCGCAATCAAAACCACTCCGGCAATAAGCGCATAAATAGCCAATTGCTCGTAACCATCGGCATACACGTTCAATTTCTCAAGGTTAGAGGCATTAGAGGACGCCTCAGCAATATTGGCTCCTAAAAGACCTGCAAAGTACTGTCCGTAAGCACTTGCCAAGAACCACATTCCCATAATCACGGCCTGCGTTCTTTGGGGCGATAATTTAGTCATGGCGCTCATCCCAATAGGGGATAAACACAATTCTCCAAAAGTGATGATGAACCATCCGAAGGTAAATAAATCCAGAGAAGTTTTACCCGTTGCATCGGCGAAGAATTTGGTATAGTAGAATATCCAAAAACCCGCAGCCAAAAACAAGAAGCCTAATCCGAATTTTACCACTGTATTTGGTTCAATTTTTTTCTTAGCCATCCATAACCAAGCCATTCCTACTAAAGCAGCAAAAGCAATTACAAACAAGGAATTGGCAGAATTATTCACTCCATTTGGATCAAGTTTAACGCCCAAAACGGTATTGTGCAAATTATTAGCTGCGAACAAACTCAACGAACCTCCGCTCTGCTCAAAAAAGGCCCAAAAGAAAATGGAAAACACGATGAACACCAAAGCAGCCAACAGTTTTAGATTTTCTTCTTTGGAAAAATTTTTCATCTCATAAAAAAGATACAAAACCGAAGCCGGGCCAATTACCATCATAAAATAATCGGTATAAACCGTATTGGCAACCATCAGAATAATCACTGGCACAATAGCCAAGGAACCGATATACGTTGCTATTTCGAAAGCTTTACGTTTTGAATTTTCTAAATGTGCCAAAGGTGACAGACCAATTTCCCCCAAGCTTTTCTGGGTTTGGGTAAAAGTTAACAAGCTGACAATCATTACTACAGATGCAAATCCGAAGGCGAAATTCCAACGCAAATGCTCCGGTACAATCGATGTCCAAAGATTTCCGTTAGCCACTGCAATACAGATATATCCTCCAATTAAGGCTCCTAGATTAACACCCGCATAAAACAATGAAAATCCGGCATCCCGACGTACGTCTCCATCTTTGTAAAGCTGACCGACCATCGAAGAAATATTCGGCTTAAAAAAACCGGTCCCGACAATGGTAAATGAAATCCCTATAAAAAAGAAATTTTTTGGATCAATGGACAAAATAATACTCCCCACAATCATCAAGAGACCGCCCCAGAAAAGCGAACGGCGTAATCCTAAAATCTTATCGGCAAACAAACCTCCGATAAACGTAAAAGCATACACCCATGCCTGAGTTGCTCCGTATTGCAAATTGGCTGTGGTTTCGTTCATTGTTAACTGACTTACCATAAAAACGGTAAGCATCCCACGCATTCCGTAGAAACTAAAACGTTCCCACATTTCGCTGAAAAACAAATACCAAAGTTGTTTCGGGTATTTTCCTTTAAAATTCTGAATTTCTTCTATACTTGTACCCATCTTAATTAATTCCTTTCTCTTTCATTACTTTATTCAACTGCTTCAACAAGGCAAACATTAATAGCGTTGCGAACATTAACAAACCGAAATTTACCCAGAAGAAATCTTCTTTATTGTCGTAAGTATCCCACATACTGGCTAAGACACCGCTTAATTTATTTCCGATTGACGTGGCCAAAAACCAACCACCCATCATAAGTGAAGTAATGCTTGCCGGACTTAATTTTGAAACTACTGACAATCCCATCGGGCTCAAGAACAATTCCCCAATGGTGATTACACCATAATTGGCTACCAACCACCAAACGCTTACTTTTTCCGTTCCGTTGCTTCCCGCTTTTACTGCTGCCACCATCACCAAAACTGATAATGCCGAGATCAATAATCCAAAAGCAATTTTAGTTGGCGTGGAAGGTTCTTTTTTTCTTCCTCTTAAAAAGGTAAAGAACGCAACAACTAAAGGCGTTAAAATAATCACCCAGGCCGGATTAATCGATTGACTTAAATTGGTTGCCCAAAGCGAAACTTTTGCTCCTTCTTGAGGAAGTTTTTCCTTCGGAACGTTTCTAAAATATAAAGGATAGTTGACTTCTTTCTTTACCACTCCATTTTCTTTTTGCAGACGGAATTCATCATCGTACAATTCTATAGAATCTTTTTTGAATTCGACTTCTTTGGACAATTTCAACCCGCTGAACACCGCCTGTGACGTTCCGGTCATTTCTCGATCGGTATAACGATCTGCCCAGGTAGTTAACGCCGAACCATTCAATTTGAAAACCGCCCAGAATAAAATTACTACAGCAAAGATGGCCAACAAAGCACCGATAGGACGCTTGTCTTCTGTTTTTGCTTTAAAATATAAACTTCCATAGAAAAAGATTACCGGAATACAGGCAAAAATAAAGGCATCCGTACTGTCCGATCCAAAAATATAACTGTCCGGATTCGCATCAGAAGCTACTCCTTTTAACATCCAGCCAATAACTCCAAAAATCACCGATGGAATCAAAATAAAAGCTATAATTTTCCAGAAAGGCATATCCCCAGGCTGGGTTCCTTTCTTTTCATCATGACCTGTATAATGCTTAGTTCCCAGAACAAAGACTACTACTCCGATAAGCATCCCAACTCCGGCGGCGGCAAAGGCCCATGACCATCCATAAGCATTATACAAAACCGCCCCAAAGAAGTTACAAATGGTAGCCCCAACGTTAATTCCCATATAGAAGATATTGTAGCCTTCGTCTTTTTTCTCCTTGAACTTATCTTCGTTGTAAAAGTTCCCTAACAAGGTGGAAATGTTCGGTTTAAAGAAACCATTACCTACAATTACCAAGGTCATAGCAACATACAACATGGTAATGCTGTGAATCCCCATCAAAAAATAACCCGAAGACATTAAAAGCCCTCCGATGATGATTGATTTTCGATACCCTAAGTAACGATCCGCTATTAATCCTCCTAGAAAAGGTGTCAAGAAAACCAAAGCAATATAAGTTCCGTATAAATCGGAGGCTTCTTTTTCGGTCATAGCAAAACCGGCTTCTACATCTTTTAAGTAAAGTGTAAAAATTCCAATCATTAAGTAGTACCCGAAACGTTCCCACATTTCAGACAAGAATAAAAAGGGCAAAGCCTTTGGATGCTTATTCCACATTTTGTTGTGTATTTAAATTAAAAAAAGCCCGCAGTTTGCTGCGGGCCTGAAAGATATAAAATATTTTTGGAATGGGCTTATTTTACGCCGTGCATCATTCGTTTTAACACCGGAGTCAATAAGAACAAAATCACTGAAGCAATACCACAAAGTACTACGAAAACCATGAAGAATTCATATAAGTTGTGAATTTCGAAACCTGCAAAAACAGGATTCTCCGCACTGATTTGGTTGTCCGATAACATTTTCAATTGTTCAGCTGTTGGAACCACTTTCTTATCCAAAACGTCCTGAAGGTTGATTCCTAATTCTTCTGCTTTTTTGAATTTATCCCCTGTTGCAGGTAAGATTGATCCAAGCGTTCCTGATAAAGCATATCCCGCAGCGTTAGAGATGAAGAATACTCCATACGCCAAAGAAGCAAAACGTTTTGGCGATAATTTCCCTACCAAAGACAATCCGATTGGCGATAAACAAAGTTCCCCAAAAGTTTGAATTAAGTACAATAAGATTAACCAGTAAATAGACAACAATCCGCTGCTACCTAAATCTTTTACGTTGTGCGCAATGATGAAATAACTCACCGCAATCAACAACAATCCTACTGATTGTTTAACTGTCGATATTGGCTCAGCGCCTTTAGCTCTTAATCGGTCCCAAAGCATACTGAACGGTACCGCAAAAATAACCACGAACAATCCGTTAAAAATCTGAACCATTGACGGTGGCATGTTCCATCCGAAGAAGTTTCTATCTGTCTGGTTATCTGCAATAAACGTTAACGAAGAACCTGCCTGCTCAAAAGCCGCCCAGAAGAAAATGATAAAGAACGACATGATGTAGATTACCCAAATTCGTTGCGTTTCAACTTTCGTTAAGGTTTTATCCGATAAAATTAAACCTGCCAAAGTAATACCACTGGCATAAATAATTGGATATATGATCGTTTTAACCACATTGTCCCCTTCGGTCATGTAGTTGAAGATAAAGAACAATCCAAGGAAAGCAAGTGCTGCCAATCCTAAAGACATAGCAGAAAAATGCGCTTTTGTAGCTTCACCCTCTTCAAAATCTGAAGCATCGTGTCCTGAAGGTAATCCTCCAATTGGACGTCCTTCCGGAGTTACTACATATTTATTTTTAAGGAAAAAGAATACCGCAGTACCAATCATCATCGCTAAAGCAGCTGCCAAGAATCCCCATTTGAAGGCATGGATATCACGTACGCCCCCAGCATCTTTAACGTCTCCAACAATTGGACAAATGAACTGTCCTAAGAACGCTCCAATGTTGATTCCCATGTAGAAAATCGTGAACGCTGTATCCAATTTGCTTTTTTCTTCTTTCGGATACAAACTTCCTACCATCGAAGAAATATTCGGTTTAAAGAAACCATTACCAAAAATGATTACCCCTAAAGCTAAGTACATTAATGATTTTGCCAATTCCAAATTTGAAGGAAAGACAGAAGCACTGGTAAACAACAACAACTGTCCGATGGCCATTAAGGAACCTCCCAACATAATACAGTTGCGGTTTCCTAAGAAACGGTCGGAGATAAAACCTCCAAGCATCGGGGTTAAATAACATAATCCAAGGAATCCTCCATAAATTAGAGAAGCCTCTTCCTCTTTCATCATTAGTGAGTTAACCAGGAATAAGGTTAACAATGCGCGCATTCCGTAGAAGTTGAAACGCTCCCACATTTCGGTCCCGAATAAAACCCAAAGTCCCTTTGGATGTGCTTGTTTAGCTGTAGTTTCGCTCATTTTTTAGTTTTTGGTTTTGAAATTTATTGTGTTAATTATAGTTTCTCCTTAATAAAATTGGTCATTTTGGTGTACAACTGCAAACGCGTTTTTCCACCGAAAATCCCGTGGTTTTTGTCTGGATAAATTGCCCAGTCAAATTGTTTGTTTGCCTGAACCAAAGCCTCGATCATTTTCATAGTGTTCTGAACGTGAACGTTATCGTCTGCCGTTCCGTGAACTAAAAGGAAATTCCCTTTCAATTTGCTCACGTGGTTGATTGGCGAATTGTTATCATATCCCGAAGCATTTTCCTGAGGCGTTTGCATATAACGTTCCGTGTAAATGCTGTCGTAATACCTCCAGCTTGTAACCGGTGCAACTGCAATAGCCGTTTTAAACACATCGGCACCCTGGAAAATACAGTTCGAGGCCATAAAACCTCCGAACGACCAGCCAAAGATACCAATTCTGGATTTATCTACATACGAATACGTTCCGAATACTTTAGCAGCATCGATTTGGTCTTCCACTTCATATTTTCCCAATTCTTTTTGAGTACATTTTTTGAACTCAGCTCCTTTAAAACCGGTACCGCGACCATCCACACAAGCTACTATATACCCTTGCTGTGCCAACATCATAAACCAGTAATCGTCTGAACCGTTCCAATTGTTGTCCACCTGTTGTGAACCCGGCCCGGAATACTGATACATAAACACCGGATATTTTTTGTTCGGATCAAAATCTTTCGGCTTAATCATCCAAGCATTCAATTTATGTCCTTTTTCTGTCGTTAATTCGAAGAACTCTTTTGAAGGCAAATCGTATTTTGCCAATTTGGACTCTAATGCTTCATTAGAAACGATCGTTTTTACAAGTTTACCGGATTTTGTTTCGTACAAACTATGTTTTGGTGCATTTTTAGCACTGGCAAACGAATTGATAAAATACTGGAAATTTGGGCTAAACGTTGCTCCGTTTGTACCGGTTTGTGTTGTTAAACGCTTTTTTCCACTTCCATTAAGCTTAATACTGTACACATCACGGTTGATCGATCCGTTCTCAGTAGACTGAAAATAAATCGTTCCTAATTTCTCGTCAAATCCATAATACGAAGTCACTTCCCATTTTCCTTTGGTAATCTGATTTTTAAGTTTTCCGTTTTTGTCGTAGTGATAAATGTGGTTGAATCCGTCTTTTTCAGAAGTCCAGATAAAACTGTTGTCTTTCAAAAAGGTAAGATTATCCGTTACATCAACATAAGCCTTGTCTTTTTCATTCAAAACCACTTTGGTTACCCCTGAATTTCCATCTACAAACAACAAATCAAGATTGTCCTGATGACGGTTCAAAATTTGAGCACTCAAAGTATTCGCCTCGTTAGTCCACTCGATTCTTGCAATATAAAAATCGGTATATTTATCTAAGTTGATCTTCTTAGTTCCAGATGTTTTTACATCGTAAACATGCAAAGAAACCTCAGAATTTTTCTCTCCTGCCTTAGGGTATTTAAACACATTTTGCGTTGGATACAAACCTTCGTTGTACATATCCATGGAAAATTCCGGTACGTTAGTTTCATCAAAGCGGATGAACGCAATTTTATCCGATGAAGCATTCCAGTCAAAAGCACGAACAAAGGAGAATTCTTCTTCGTATACCCAATCCGTAATTCCGTTGATTACAGCATTTTTCTTCCCGTCTGTAGTAATTTGAGTATGTTTTTTGGAACCCAAATCGTATACATATAAATTGTTCTGATATGCGTAGGCTACTTTGGTTCCGTCTGGCGAAAAGGTCGGTTCCTGAACCTTGTAATCTGCAAGTTTAACCAACGTTTTAGCAGTGGTATCGTAAATAAAATAATCTGCCACAAACGAGTGACGGAAAATCTGATCGGAATTGTTAGCGATTAAGATTTTTTTCTCGTCTTTACTAAACGTATAACTATCGATTCCCTGTAATTCTTTGTGATTTTTGGTATCGATTAAAGTAGCAACTTTTTCAAGGGTTGCGAAATCATACAAATCAATTTGGGAAGATCTTGAAGCGCGGTCGGAATTCAAAACCGAGTACTGATTGGTATTTTTCATAGCCTCCAAAGCGGTCATTCCTTGCGTACGGAACGCTCCTCCCCAGATTTCTTCAAGTGTAAGTTTTTGTTGCGCTACTGTTGAAACAGAGGTTAACACCAGTAAAAACAAGCATTTTAGAGTATTATTCATAAAATTGATGGTAAAAAAACTTCCAATTTTAGTGAAAAAATATCAATTGACCTTCATTTAATTTGTTAAAAGCACAAAAACACATTTGTTTATCAAATTCATATTGTCGATTTTTTAAAACTGTTTATCGATAAAAAAACAAAATAGATTCACAAAAAAACCTATTTATCAGTTAAATTTGTTAAATTTATTATATTCTTGTCATTTCTAAATCGAAAGAAGCGACCCTTCGAGTATGCCAAAAAAAATAGCTTTTTTAACTTTTTTTCTGCTTTGCTTCCAAAACAGTATTGGACAGGTTTTTGATTATGAAATCCTTAACCAAAACAACGGGCTTCCTTCTTCAACTGTCTTGGCCGTCACTCAAGACAGCCGGAATTTAATCTGGATTGGAACCGATGGCGCAGGCTTGGTCTGTTACGATGGTAAAAACTTCAAAATTCTAAACAAATCGGAAAATGCTGAAGGCTTTTTTGTAACCGACATTACCGAAGATTCCAATAAAAACATTGTTGTTTCAACCAAATACAGCGGATTACTGGTATACAACGGTCAAAAATTTATCAAGGAAATCCATCGGGACAACAACCTTATAAAAGGCACCTACGTTCAAAAACTCCTGAATTCCGACCAAGGGGTTTATTGCTTTACCGATCAAGAAATCTTCCTTTTAAAAAAAGATTACAGTATCGCTTTGACAGCCCGTTTTGGAAAAGAAATAACTTCAATCAATTCCGTTTTTCACGACAGTTTTGGCAACTTTTTTATAGGTACCCAAAGCGGCGTTCTAAAAATCACCAACGGAAAATTATCCGATTTTGAAAAAAACAATCTTAAAGGTTACACCTGCATAATCAAATCCGAACCCGATGAGGCATTAATAGGAACCTACAAAGGAGAACTTTTTCGTTTGAAATGCAAAAGCGCTTCCACTTTTGAAATGAAACTGGAGGAGCATATCCTGCTTGAAAATGGCCAACCTTTTTTTATCAAAAGAATGCTTAAAGGAAGAAGCGGTTTTATCTGGATGGCCGGGGACAAAAAACAAGGGTTAGCCATGCACATGAAAAACTACACCAGTTTTATCAATGAAAGTAATGGCTTTACAGGAGAAAACACATTCTGTCTGTTTCAGGACAAAAGCGGGCAGTTGTACATCGGAACCTACGGCACAGGTCTTTTCCGTACCAGTTCGCAAAAATTCTATAATTACAATAACATTCCTGAGTTAAAAACACCGTATATTTTTTCACTCCTTACCACTGAAAAAGGACTTTATGCCGGAATCCTGAACAATGGAATTTACTACTTTGAAGGGGATCAGTACCGGGAACTTGGCCTCAAAAAGAAATACCCGAACGGTTATGGAGCGCTGTGCTTTATCAAAAACAACAAAAATGAGATTTTAGCCGGAACCAACAACGGAATTTATAAAATCACAGAGCACGACCTCCTGCCGGTGAAAGCCAATTCGCAATTTCCAGAGCAAACGAAAATCAACATTATCAAACAAGACCAACAAAACAGGTATTTTGCCGGCGCTTTAAATGGCTTGTTCATTTTGGATGACAACCAGAACCTGATTACCTGGATTAAAAACTTTGTGAACAAAGTTCCTTCCAATGTTTCAAGCCTGGAACAGATAAATGAAAACCAATGGTATATTGGAACCAATACCGGAATCTACCTGCTAACTGAAAAAAAACAAAACGAATTTACCTTATCTTATCCCATCATCTTAAAAACAATAAACACCTCCTGCAAAGATAGTTATGGTAATTTTTGGTTTGCCGGTTCCAATGCCTTGTATTGTGTAAAGGGCAATTCAATAAAAAAATACACCCAGGATACCGGGCTTACCTCCACGTTAATTTTCACCCTATCAGCCGATAAAAACGCAAACATCTATTTGGGTACCAACTTAGGAATTGACAAACTAACAGTAGATCGTGAGGGTAAAATCATCAACATTTACAATTATAATTCGCAAAACGGATTTCAAGGACTCGAAACCAATTCTAGGGCGCAAACCACTGATGAAAACGGCAACCTGTTTTTTGGAACTGCAAACGGCTTATTTAAATACTTAACCAATTACAAGTCCAAAACCAAAGATGTTCCGATTTTAAAAATAACCAATTTGGATGTTTTCAATCAGTCCAGAAACTGGAACAAGGAACAGAGTTTAAGCCAAAACTGGTTTAATGTCCCCGCACAAGGCTATACTTTCAAGACAGATGAAAACCAGCTGACCTTCAGTTTTGGGGTAATCAATTTCAAGAACGATTCGGAGGTTTACTATTCCTATCATTTGAAAGGTGCCGACGAAAACTGGAGCACACCCTCAAAAAACAATAAAGTCACCTATTCCAATCTCAAGTACGGAAAGTACACCTTTCAAGTACGAATCGTGGACAAACTCGGAAACATCAAAAGTCCAATCACTAATTATTCATTCAATATTGAGGCTCCGTTTTATTACAAATGGTGGTTTTTGCTTCCCATTTTTGGTTTGATTGGTTTGTTTCTTAAACTTATTTTTGACCGAACTGCCACTTACAACAAAGATTTTATTAAAAACGTTTCCGATTCTGATGAAGGAATTCGTGAAATCAGGACCTTCTTTTTCTTCTTAGCAATTATTTTTCCTTTAACAGAGGTTATCAATCTGTATTTTATCCCAAGGGGAAAAGCAGAACTCTTAGTCAATATTGCTCTTGGAATCATCTTTATCTCTTTATACACCTTATCGAAAAAAACTAAGGTTATCAATAAGTATTTAAGAAGCTTTTTTATTGGGATGTTGCTTATTTATTCAGTATATGTGATTTTTAAAATCGCTTCATATCCCTTTGAATTAATTACCTATACCGAATTTTTACTGATTGTTTTCTTCTCTTATAGTGCTTTTGCCAAACAAAGTCAGTACGTCATTTTTGTAATTGCCCTTTTTACCGTTCTAATCATTTTGTTATTAAACATTCCTTCTGAAACCAAACAACTTATTACTTTAATCAATACTTCTTTTATTGTTTTGATTATCAACTACGCCAGAAGGATTTCCATTTTAAACAACAACGACAAAATCATCTTTTCCAACAGCATCATCAACAATTCCAATTCACTGACCATAGCTACTGATCGATTTGGAAACCTGAATTTCTGCGGAAAATCCATAGAACGAATCTTGGGCTATACTCCCGAGGAAGTGATGGGAAGCAACTTCTGGAAGCTTACCCAAGACATAGACTTCAAAGAAATAGACTATAATACCGTTTATGTACCGGATTCCGTATACACCCGAAAACTTAAGTGCAAAAACGGGGAATACAAGTTCATTCAATGGACCGACCAGAAATACAACGACAATCTTTTTGTGGCCAACGGGCAGGATATCACAGGTAAGATATTGGTAGAAGAGCAGTACCGCAATCTGGTTCAGTTTGCTTCCGACATTATTTTTGAGGTAGACCGATTTGGTTATTTTACTTTTGTAAATCAGTTTGCCGAAAAATCGCTTGGTTACCCAATTGATTATATTTTAGGCCGTCATTTCTCTAGCCTTATCAAACCGGAACACGCTAAAACAATAGAAGAATATTACATTAGACAACGGGAAAACAACGGTGATTTCGAAAGTATAGAGTTTCCGATCATAAAAAGCAATGGAGAGGAAATGTGGGTATCGCAAAAAGTGACTGTCAAAAAAGACGAGCACGGCAAGACAAACGGGTATTCGGCCATTGTTAGAGACATTACGAAACTCAAACAACTTGAAATAGAAGAAACGAACCGTTTACAGAAAAGTTACCGCATGAATAAAACGTTAAACGAGTTATCTACGCTTAACTTTTTAACCTACCGCAGTCAAAACAAACTTATTGGTCATATCTTAAAAGAAGCGGCCAAAGCCTTAGAAATAAATCGATCCAGTTTATGGAACAAAACCGCTGAGGGTTTGGAATTGTTTTGTCTTTATGTGAAGGATGAAGAACAGTTTACCGATGGAGTCAAACTCAAAAAAGAAGATTTTCCTATTTACTTCACTGCCATTGAAAGTCTGCCTTTTATTGTAGCCTCGGACGCACAAAACCATCCTCAAACGGTTGAATTTAAAGATGTTTACTTTAAAAATTATGAAATAAAATCGTTGTTAGATTTTCCAATCTATGTTTCCGGAGAATTAAAAGGAGTAACCTGTTATGAAAATACGCACGAGATACGCAACTGGACTTCGGACGAAATTAATTTTGCCCGAACCATTTCCGACATTATTGCTCTAGCCATAGAAACCCTGAAACGTAAAAAAGCTGAAGAGCTGATTATTTACAAAAGTGAGATTTTAACCTCCATTGCAGAAACTACCGACAAGCTCTTAAAAAGTTCCAACCTTAAGGAAATATTCGACGAATCTTTACGTCAAATTGGGGAAGCTACAAAAGTAGACCGAATGTATTATTTTGACAACGACCCACTCACCAATTTAATGAGCCAACGCTTTGAATGGACCAGTCGGGAATCTTTAAAGGAAATTGATAATCCGCAACTCCAAAACATCCCCCATGACATTTATCCGGAATTCATGCAGGTGATTACCAAAAATCAGCCTTATCGTGCTAAAGTCAAAGAACTGGAAGAGAGCGCTTTCAAATCGATATTACAGGAGCAAAACATTCTTTCCATTCTAATTCTACCGATATTCATCAAAGGCAACTTCAATGGTTTTATTGGTTTTGATGACTGTACCGAAGAAAGGGATTGGTCTTATGACGAGATTACCATCCTTCAAACCTTTACCAACAATATTGCGGCAACTATCGAGCGCATCAACAACGAAAAAACAATCAAGGAAAACGAAGAAAAATTCCAATTGTTGGCCAACAACATCCCGGCTACCGTTTATTTGGTTAAATACAATAAAGAGCGAACCAAAATATTCTTAAATGATGAAATTGAAGCCTTAACCGGTTACTCCAAATCCGATTTCTTTAACGGCAAGATTTCCTTATTTGATCTCTACCATCCCGATGAAAAAGAATTTGTAAAACGCGAGATCGAAAAGGCTATACACAATAAAAGACCGTTTCATATCTCTTGTCGCATCATTCAAAAAAACGGCAACATCGTTTGGATTGAAGAATACGGTGAGGCCATCATGGTGGAAAATGAAATTTCATACATCGAAGGTGTAGTTTTGGACACCACCGAACGAAAAAAAGTTGAAGAGGCCATTAAAGCCAAAGAAGTCGCTGAAGCTGCCAACAATGCTAAAACTCAGTTCCTGGCCAATATGAGTCACGAAATTCGAACCCCGCTTAACGGAATTATTGGCTTCAGTAATTTGCTTTTAAAAACCCAGCTTTCCAATGTACAGGAACAGTACATGATTACGGTGAACCAATCGGCTGATGCGTTACTGGAAATTGTAAACGACATTCTGGACCTTTCCAAAATTGAGGCCGGAAAACTCGAACTGGACATCACCAAAGCCAATTTGCACGATATTGTAAACCAGGTAACCGACATGGTTAAGTATTCGGCTCATGAAAAACGATTGGATTTAATCATCGACATCAAAGAAGACATTCCCTGCCTTATTTGGGTAGACGAAATTCGTCTGAAGCAAATTCTGATAAACCTTTTAGGCAACGCAATCAAATTCACTCAGGAAGGAGAAATCGAGCTCGAGGTACAGTACGAAAAGATATCCGAAGAAAAATCAAAAATGAAATTTCTGGTAAAAGACACCGGGATTGGGATTAAACCCGAAAACAAAGAGAAAATCTTCGAAGCTTTTTCACAGGAAGACAATTCAACAACCCGAAAATACGGCGGAACCGGACTTGGAATCCCAATTACTGACAGTTTACTCCGTTTAATGAAAAGCAAACTCAAGGTAGAAGACAACCCTAACGGGGGAAGTATTTTCTTTTTTGAACTGGAATTAAGATCCGAACATTGCGGATCGCTCAAAATCATCGACAACAATCAATTAAAAAATGCTCTTATTCTGGAGTACAATGAACATTCACTCAGCATTTTAAAAAGGATGTTCGAGCATTACGGCATCAATTCTTATGTGAACCAAAATTATCAAAACGCTTATAAGTACAACCCTGATGTAGACTTTTTTGTAGCCGATTACGAGCACATTGGAAAAGAAGGACTGGAAGAACTGCTCAAGTTCGAAAAACCGATCATCTTGATGCAGAATTCCAACAGCAACAACATCGATTTCACTGATAAAAAACTAATTAAGCCTATTGTCAAACCCATTAAAATCCATTTTTTACAATCGATTCTTAATGAAATTAACAATCCAGATCTGGCTATAGCAGTTTCAAAAAGCACCCTTTCAATTCCCACAGAAAAATATACCGAACCCATCAGTATACTTATAGTCGAAGACAATAAAATCAATATGCTCCTAACCAAAACATTAGTTAGTAAAATACTCCCACAAGTACAAATTTTTGAAGCCATAAACGGGGAAGAGGCCATTGAAGTATACAAAACTCAAAAACCAGACCTGGTACTGATGGATATTCAAATGCCGATACTCAACGGATACGAAGCTTCCAAAAGAATTCTGCTCTTAGATAGCCGAGCCATTATTATTGCCTTAACGGCAGGAATCATTGAAGGCGAAGAAGAAATGTGTTTCAATCTCGGAATGAAAGATTATATGGCGAAACCCATCGACAAAGACGTATTGGAAAGCAAGCTCGTTAAATGGGCAAAAACGCTAAAAAAATAAATTTTCAATTGCGAAAGCGTATCTTTGCCCCAGAAATAAATCAAAACCAATGACCAAAGCAGTAAGCGGATTTTCGAAATTATCGAAAGAGGAAAAAATACACTGGATTACCACCAATCACTTCTCCAACCCTGAACAAGCAGCTCAGGAAATCAAAAAATACTGGAATTCCGACTCCGACTTGCAAAAACTCCACGATGAGTTCATTGAAAATACCATTTCCAATTTCTATTTGCCTTTAGGGGTAGCGCCCAATTTCCTGATTAACGGAAAAAATTACACCATCCCAATGGCAATAGAAGAAAGTTCGGTGGTGGCTGCCGCAAGTAAGGCCGCCAAGTTCTGGTCTAACAGAGGTGGGTTCAAAGCAACGGTGATCAGTTCAGAGAAAATTGGTCAGGTTCATTTCATTTATAAAGGCGATACTAAAAAACTCAAAACGTTTTTTACTACTATAAAACCAAAATTCTTTACTGATACTGAAAGCATTACTAAAAACATGCAAAAAAGGGGAGGCGGAATTTTGGAGATCGAATTAAAAGACAAAACTGCTGAATTGGAAGATTACTTCCAATTGCATGTTACCTTTGAAACTAAAGACAGTATGGGCGCGAATTTCATTAATTCCTGCCTGGAACAATTTGCCAAAACCTTAAAAGAAGAGGCAAAAACTTTTGAATTGTTTTCCGAAGAAGAACAAAACATTCAGGTAGTTATGAGCATTTTGTCCAACTATGTTCCTAATTGTATTGTTCGTGCCGAGGTTTCCTGTCCGGTCACCGATTTAAAAGAAGACAAACACATCTCACAGGAAGAATTTGCAGAGAAGTTCATTCGTGCAGTAAAGATTGCAGAAATAGAACCTTATCGGGCCGTTACCCACAATAAAGGGATTATGAACGGTATCGATGCAGTGGTTTTGGCAACCGGTAACGACTTCAGAGCAGTTGAAGCAGGTGTTCATGCCTATGCGGCCAGAAACGGAAAATACAGCAGCCTTTCCCACGCCAAAGTTCAAGACGGTATTTTTACCTTCTGGATGGAAATCCCATTGGCTTTAGGAACTGTTGGCGGACTAACCGGTTTACACCCTCTGGTTAAGATGTCTCTACAAATGCTAGGAAATCCTTCAGCACATGAATTGATGCAAATTGTGGCAGTAGCTGGCCTGGCGCAAAATTTTGCGGCTTTGCGCTCTCTTACCACAACAGGGATTCAGCAAGGTCATATGAAAATGCACCTGATGAACATTCTAAACCAGTTTAATGCAAGTGAACAAGAACGCAAGGAAGTGGTAAAACATTTCGAAAAACATACCGTGTCCCATTCGGCAGTGGTAGATTATCTACAGACCATCAGAAAATAAAATTAATAAGAGCTTTTCCCGCTATCCGCTGTATCTTTTCCCGGTGACTTCGAGCGCTTTTTTGGTGACTGAGGTTTCTTGAAGTCCCGAAAAAAGGATGCCGCTGCTATCGGGGCTAAATTCAGAGATTTGAAAACGACCTTTTACAGCAACGGGAAATTATTACTTACAGGAGAATATGTCGTCTTGGACGGTGCCTTGTCTTTGGCCCTGCCAACCCAATTTGGACAATACCTGCACATCAGCCCCGGAGAAAACAAACAAATCCATTGGAAAAGTTTCGATTCCGATAAGACCCTTTGGTTTGAAGATGTACTTTTATTCAACGAGATCATTACCAAAAAAGATTTTGGAATAGAGCTGGGTATTAAAAACACTTTAGTTGAAATTCTTCATCAGGCATTTCTCCAAAACCCCGATTTTATAAATAACTCTGAAGGATATTTTATAACAACTGAACTAACCTTTCCAAGACTATGGGGGTTAGGAACTTCCTCAACCCTTATCAATAACATTGCACAATGGTTAAATATTGACGCTTTTGAATTATTGCACAAAAGCTTTGGCGGGAGCGGCTACGATATTGCCTGTGCTCAAAACGACACTCCGATTACCTATCAATTAACAAATCAAACACCTCAAGTCACTTCGGTAAACTTCAGACCGGATTTTGCTTCTCATTTGTATTTTGTTTACTTAAATCAAAAACAAAGCAGTAAAACCGCTATCAGCAATTACTACAACAAACAACCCCGAATTGAAAAAACCGTAACAGATATCTCCAGCATCACCAATTCAGTCCTTAAAACAGAAACACTTTCTGAATTTACTCATTTGTTGGAAAAACATGAAGCATTACTTAGCAAAATTTTAGAGACTGCAACAGTAAAAGAATCGCTTTTTGAAGATTTTTCCGGAACGCTAAAAAGTTTAGGCGCATGGGGAGGTGATTTTGTCTTGGCTGTCTCGGAAAAAGATCCAACAAACTACTTCAAAGAGAAGGGTTACACAACAATTCTGCCCTATGTTGAAATGATAAAATAAAAAAAACGCTCCAAAAAGGAGCGTTTTTTTATTCTTTATTCATTCGATTATTGAAAATCTACTCGGTTATCTTCGATCTTAGCTGCTGCTTTAAGCGCTCCGATTACTTTACCATATACTGAACCTTGCTCTTGTGCTTTCACACGAGTTACATAAGGTGTATAGTTAGGCAATGCAGGTGCTTTAGCAACACTCTTAGTACGTACCATGAAAACTCCGGTTTCACCATTGATTAATTTAGAAGTTTTTCCAGCTCCTAAACCGAATGCTTTACCAACTACTTTTGGCTCATTTCCGATATTCGGAACCAATGGATTTTGTAAAGAAACTCCTGGAGCCGTTAACACAGTCGCGCCGGTATTTTTAGAAACCTCTTCTAAAGTAGCCCCTTTCATTTTAGCCGCAATTTTTTCTGCTTTTTTCTCGTTCTTCAAAATTGGCTCTACTATTTGTTTAGCTTGAGTCATAGACATCAAACCAGTTTCATTTTTCGATTTTACGCGAGCAATGATGTGTCCTTGCAAATTGTCGAATTTCTTAACATCACCTTCTTTGGTTTCTTTATTGAAAGCCCAAAGTACTACTCCTCTTTGAGAACCAACATTTGGAAGATACTCATCTAAACCTGAAACTGTTGCTGGATTAACAGTCAGCTTCATTTCTTTAGCAACTTTTTCGAAGTCTTTATCGTTTGCATCGGCTTCAAATTTAGTAGCCGTTGCATAAATTTTATCTGCAGTAACTTCAGATGGCTCAATCTTACGGGCTACAGTTGCTAAACGAACTGCATCGTATTTAGCATCAACTTTAATAACGTGGAAACCGAATTCTGTTTCAACTACCCCAATTTTTCCGACCGGATTACCAAAAAGGAAATCATTGAACGGTTTAACCATTTGGTTTGGAACAACATTATCGTAAGCTCCTCCGTTTTGTTTTGAACCACTATCATCTGTGTTGGTCATAGCCAACATAGGGAACATTCCTGGGTTTGCCTGAGCCTGAGCTAACAATTCATTTGCTTTAGCCTGTGCTTCTTCTTTAGTTCTTTTTACTGCTACTGGAGCTTTACTTCCCGTATAAGAAATTAAGATGTGGCTTACTTTAGCTGATGCACCTGCTTTTCTTCCCATCATTTTTGACAAACAGTAGTACCCGTTGTGAATGTATGGACCGAAAACATCGCCTTGAGCTAGGTTAAACAATTGCTCTTGACTCTCTAAAGGCAAATCTTTTTTAGCAATATATGTAGAATCGTACTTAATATCTGAATTTGAATTCACAAACTCTTCCGTGTTAGAAGCTGCTTTGAAGCCTGGCAAAGTATCATTCTGAGCAGTTTTGTCATTGTATACCACTCTTCCTGACAACAAACCATTGATCGTTGTTTTCATTTCAGCCTCGTCTGCAGCAGACGGTTTGTTTTCAATAAATACAAACTCGATATCACGTGTGTTTTCAGACTTGTATTTCTTAGGATGTTTTTTCATGTAATCCATGATTTCAGAATCAGAAACTTTAACTTCTTCATCTTTAATTGCGTTGTATCCTAAAGTTACATATTCGAAATCAACTTTGTTGTTTTCTTTTTCGTAAGCAGTTTTAGCTTCCCCTTTTGTAGTATACACTCCCGATTTAATTAGCGTATAGTACATTTGCTCGGTAGCCATTTCACCAACCTGTTTCTCATAATCCAACCATGCATTCCACTGCTCTGGCTGGGAGTTCTTGATTGTCGCTAAATATTCATTGAATTTATTTACGTCGAAAACTCCTGCGCTGTTAAGAAACTGAGGATTTTGAGCAAAACTTGGGTTCTGTTTCATAACGTTTACCAACTGGTCTTTCCCAATTTTCAACCCTAATTTTTCGAACTCAGCGCCCATTAAAATTCGCTTCACTTCTTGTTCCCAAACCGAATTGGAAGCCTGAGTACTGCTAGTACCTTGTCCTCCTTTTTCCATGTTGGAAACTTTTTGCAGAAATTCCTGTGCTGAAATATCTTCTCCATTAACGCTACCAATATTTCTTGAAGTCTTGTTGAATCCACCATTTTGGATTACATCGCCTACTACGAATGCTAACAAGCAAAATCCAATAACTCCAATAAGTAATATGGAACGTTGTCTAATTTTTGATAAAACTGCCATTTTGTTAGTTAAATTTTTTATTCAGAGGGCGAAAATACAATTATCTATCAAATAATAAAATAGTACACAAAGTTTTTTAAGCCCGGTTTTTAATTATTTATGTTATTTATGCATTTTGTCTGCGAAATGTTTTCGGAAAAAAAACATAAAAATAGCCACACCTGCGAAAAGAAAACTTAAAATACAGTTTTGCCCTTCCTGGTATTTCACTATCCCATCATACAAAAAAAGTACGGCCATAACCGCATAAATCACATAAACGTATTTGAATACTTTCATTATAAAATCAATTTAATTTGGTTACCTGTCCCGAACTGTTCTGCATATTAAAAACCTTAAAATCCTTACTGAAATCTACTCCAGGACCTTCAAGATAACCACCAGCGGCATCGGTATATTTAAAATGCTTTTCGGTAAAAAACCACTCATTCTTCTGATCGTAGTACAATTGCTCGGTCTGTAAAAGCTTCCCGTCACTTGATGTAATTCTCACATTGCCCTGCAAATCAATGATATTTGTTTTAGCATAGCTGATGGCATAATTGGCATCTACATAACTTTTCTGGTTCTGATCATCGTAAAGGGTAACATGAACCCCTTTAGGAAATTCGGTAAACGGATACTTAAGCGTCCCATAATCCAACATTTTCGGACTCTCTAATATCGCTTTAACTTTTCCCGAATCGGTGTACTTCAAATTTAAAGTATCTGCTTCTCCGGTGGGGGTAAAACTAACCGAATTAATTTTCTGAACTTCTTTGAAATTGCTTTCACAAGAAAACAATAGAGTCGCAACAACTGCCGCGACTACTAAACTCAGACCATATTTAATCGTGTTAAACAACATAAAAATTAATCATATTTCGGCTTAACAAACCAACGATCACCAATAGACAATCCGAAACTTACGTTAAAATAATTCTCTTCCACCAAACCGTTGCTTCGGGTTCCTCGTTTTCCGTATTCTAATCCTAAATTAATTTTCGAGATCACGTTTCCAACTGGAAATCCAAATCCTAAAGTAACCGCATTGTCAATGATACTTCTGCTGTTAATTACCAATCCTGTATTTTCGTAACGGTAACCCACTCGGTAGGTAATGCGATCAAAGTAACTTGTAAAGGAGTTGTATTTTGGAATATAATATCCTCCTAATGAGAAACGCTCTCCTTTTCTGTGTGAAAAAGTAAAGTTCCCGCCGGTATTTACAACTGTAAAATCATTTTTACCCTGTACTACATATTCAGCAGCGGTAAACCATTTCTTCATATCCCCAAATCCCGAACCAAAAGTTAGTTTAGACGGCAGTGTTAATTCGGTATCTGCCAAAGTAACTTTTGTATTACTATCTGCTTCAATAATTTCTGCCCCTGACGAAGAATAGGTTACTACCGCAACATTTCTGGTGTTTTCAGAAGTAATTTTTGTTTTTGGCGAGAACATTACATTGGCAGCAAAAGAATATTTACCACTTATTTTTTTCTGGTAATATGCCCCCAGGTTTGTTGAAAAACCACTGTATTTGGAGGTATTTTTGGTTCTGGAAGACTTAAGTATATCCTTCATAGTTACAACGGCCTGTGTTTTAGTACTACCAAAATTGTACTGAAAATCTGCACCTACACTTAATTCAGGTAAAATTCTATACGAAACTCCTGCAAAAACTCGGTTTACAGCTCCTTCACCGATAAAACTTTTATGCTGATCCGGATCTGTAGAGGTGTCAAGTGATTGGATTTTATACCCTACATTAGAATAAGGCATCAAACCAAAAGCCGCACCAAACTTCCCCATAGGAATCCCTACAGCAAGATAATCAAGCGTGGTACGCTGGGTTTTTTCATTTTGAGTATTGGTCTTAAAATTCGTTCTGCTGTTAGTCCCTCCAATGGAAAAAGAAGTAAACTTTAAAAAAGCATAGGAAGCCGGATTCTGCAAGTTAACATTAGTCGTATCAACAACAGTACTAATTCCTCCCATTGATCTGTTTTCTACTGTTCCTCGGAATTTCACCTCTCCAAGTCCGAAGTTTGAATAAGGTGAGGCCGTTCCTTCCTGTGCAAAAATTGAAGTTGAAAAAAGTATACTAATTCCTAAGATTATCTTTTTAATCATTGTCGCTTATATAATTATGTAAGTGGTTTAAACTTTCTAAAAGAAAATTTGAATTGGCAAATATGGTGCTTTTTATGTTTTTAGCCAAAAATTCCGCATCACCTCCTGTTAAAATTACTGTTAAATGTTGATATTCTTGGCGATACCGTTCAATAAACCCTTCAATTTCGTTTACAATTCCGTTTACAACACCGGAATGAATAGATTCTTTGGTGGAATTTCCAATAAAGCCTTCGGGTTGCTCCAAAGTAAGCAACGGCAATTTGGCGGTATAATTGTGCAGAGATTCATAACGCAATCGAAAACCGGGTGAAATTGCACCGCCCAAATAATTGTTTTGAGCATCGACAAAATCATAGGTAATACAAGTTCCTGCATCAATAATTAAACGATGTTGCTCCGGAAAAAGCAAAGTAGCTCCAGAAGCCAAAACCATACGGTCCACTCCTAAAGTTTTTGGGGTTTCGTATTTATTTTGAAACGGAAAATGGGTTTCGGAAGAAATTATATTCAGATTTGAATGTCTGCGCAGCAAATTTAAAACCGATTCATCCAACTTTCCCACCGATGAAAACACGGAAAAGGTAATTCCAGAAAAATTTTTAAAAATATTTTCAATTTTTTTTTCAGCTTCATCTTTCAGAAAAACAGCGTGCATCAAAATACTATCTTTCTCAAATACAGCAACTTTAATTCGGGTATTCCCCACATCGACGGTTAAAAGCATGTTTACTTGTTTGTGCAAACAAAGATACAAATTGATTTTTTTAAAAAATTGTTTTGCATAAATGAAAAATGGTTCTATATTTGCACCCGCAATCAACAAGCAATACACGCTTAACGAAAGCAACAAAAAGGTACCTTAGCTCAGTTGGTAGAGCAACGGACTGAAAATCCGTGTGTCCCTGGTTCGATTCCTGGAGGTACCACATAAAACCCTTGATATCACTGTGATTTCAAGGGTTTTTTAATGCCAAATACGAAAAATGGTCAAACTTTGCTCGCCAAGTCAATAACGGCAACACTTCGCAAAGATCTCATTCACATATCCGCTCAACTTTTACTGAAAAACTGAAAGCGATTTTCACCTTTAAAGATTCTCTGCAATACATTGTAAATAAACGGACTTAAAGGATGGAATTGTATCGATTTTTGACAGCATCTTCATTCTCGAATCAAAACCAATTAACTTATTTCAAGTAGTCCATATTTAAGAACGATTTACCTCTTAGGTTTTCGAACAAATCAGGTTTTAACAAACTAGACATTTCTTCTGAAACTAACACAAATCTTATACAAAATTTCATAGTAAGTTATAAAGTAATTTTTGAAATAACGAGGAAACCCTAACTTTCAAAAAAACAACTCCATCGTGCGTAAAAACTGTTCGAAAATGATTAAAAAATTATATATTTGAAACAGAACATCAATCAAAGATATCTCTCAAAATACCACTTCTTCATTTAGTTTAATAGTTCAAACAGGCATTTTAGAGGAAATGATATTAAAATATAGATTCAGAAATTAGTTACATTTACAGATCAAGCTTATTCAATCAGCAAAAATGGACAAATACGAACTAGGACGTAAAGTTATAGAAGATTTAAATTGTGAATTTAAATCTTTAGACATTGAAAAATTTAATGAAGCTGACACCAGATTCAGATTTATAGATACCATATTGACACAGTGTCTTGAATGGGATTTAAAAGACATTAATAACGAAGACGTAAAAGATGGCAATTATGCTGATTACAAACTAAATTTATTCAGGCCAGTAGCGGTTTTAGAGGCAAAAAGAGTTGGAAATTATTTCGAATTACCTGTGGGGAAGAAAAAAATAATTATGCCTTTAAAATCTATTTGCAAAGACAATCCAAATATAAAAGCTGCACTATTACAAGTTAGTGGTTATTGTCACGAAAGAGGTATACAAATTGGTATCATCTCTAACGGATGGCAAATAATAGCATTCATAGCCAACCGGAATGATTCAATTTCCCCTTTGGATGGGGTAGCACTTGTAATCCCATCATTAGAAGTTTTCTTGAATAATTATAAAGAGGTTTGGAATTGTCTATCAAAAATTGGCTTTCAAGAAGAATATTTAACAAAGAAGCTTGTAGGCTCAACTGAAGAAGTATTGCCTCCTAAATTATCATCAACAATAACAGATTATCCGGGAATAAAAAACAGAAACCCTTTTCAGGTTGATCTTGAAATTTTAAGTGATTTAGTACTTGAGGATATAATTAGGGAAAAATCAATCGAAAAGGATTTTTTATCTGAATGTTATTGTAAAAGCGGATCGTTATCACAATATTCCATCTTAAGCAAACAAATTCTCAGCACTAGATATACATATTTATTTGAGAGCAATGATAAAAAAGCCACATTAGATCAAATTGCAACCAAAAAAGGAATTTCTGGCGAACTATTAGAACTTTTTGCAAATAGCATGAGCAAAAGACCTATTTTATTGATAGGTGATGTTGGTGTAGGAAAATCCACTTTTATTGACAACTTACTATTAGTTGAAGCACCTCAAGTATTTGAAAAATCTATAACTTTTAAAATTGACTTAGGTTCTAAAGCAATAATCTCATTAGATGTCAGAGTCTCGATAATTAAAATTATCAAGGAGCAATTACAGGATTTATACAACATAGATATTAACGATGATGATTTTGTTCGTCATGCTTATTTTTCTGAGCTAGCAAATTTCAAAAAAAGCGTTCAAGTTAAGCGATTATACGAAATTGATTTAAACAAAGCTATCGAAAAAGAAATAGATTTTTTATCTGAATTAGTTTCTGATGAAATCACACATATCAAGAAGTCATTGGAACACATTTCTAAAAATCAGAAAAAGCAAATAATTGTATTTATTGACAACTGCGATCAAAGAAATGACAATGACCAAGAAACCGCTTTTCTGGTTTCCCAAGAGTTTGCAGCTGATTGGCCTGTGGTTGCATTTTTATGCTTAAGACCTGAAACTTTTCATCGAACCAAAAAGAAAGAAGGTGCATTAAGTGGATATCATCCAAAGGCTTTTACAATTGCACCCCCAAGAATAGATGAAGTTATAATCAGAAGATTATCATTTGCTCAAAAAATCACAAGTGGCGAGATACATTTAAGTAATTTGCAAAATAAAACAAGCTTCTCAAAGCTAGATGAATTGATAGAATGTTTTAAAGAATCCTTAGAGGTAAATCATGGTTTGTATAAATTTTTCGAGAATGTATCTAACGGAAACATACGGATTGCCATTGAACTAATTAAAAAATTTTTTGGTAGTGGGCATGTTGATACTGAAAAAATTCTAAATATTATTGAAACAACAGGAAATTACACAATTCCAGTTCATGAAGTATTACGGAGTGTGATTTTTGGCGATAATATTTATTACAGTCCTTCTAACTTGGAAATAACAAACATTTTTGATGTGAGAACAAATGATTCAAAAGATCATTTCACAATTTCATTTATTCTTGGAATACTCAATGACTGTTCGGTAAACAACAGAAATGAAGGTTTCATCGAAATTACTGAAATTTACTCTCAGATGCAGAAAATTGGCTACATCCCATCGACAATTGATTTAGCCTTAAACTTCATGTATTCTAAAGGGTTATTCGAAACCTCAGAAAAAGGTAATGTATTAAATATAGAGAAAAACAATTTAAAAATTAGAGCTACTGGGACTGGAATTTATCATTTAAATTATTTAATAAATTCGTTTACTTATGTAGATGCTATTATAGTAGATACACCCATTTTTGATATTGAGTCAAGAGGAAAAATCACGAACTCTCATGACATAAATAAAAGACTAGAAAGAACGAAATTATTTACTGATTATCTAGATGGGGTATGGAAAGAAAACAACTTTCAAAACTCTCATTTTCTTTGGACACAAAAATCCAAAGAACTTCGAGAAGATATTGATAAAATTATTGGTCGTGTTAAAACAACACATACTCAGCCATAAAAAACTTAAATGTGATACACTCTGTACCACACAAAATCTTAAATAAACCGCATTAATTGCGGTTTGTTTAAGATGGAAAACAAATGAGGTCCAGAAAATGGTTAATTTTTCTCAAGAAAATCTATTTTATCATTATTATTTTTGTCTACAGCAAAACTAATTAATATGAGATTTTCAGAGCCTCAATTGACTAGAGTGGATCCTATATCTGCTTTAAAAATACTTTCTGTTGTTAGAGACTTCACCAACTATGATATCGAAGCCTTGAAATCTGGAAAAGATTTGAAAACAATTATTGAAGACCCGAAATATACATTAGAAGAAAAATATCTTATTTTAAAGAATATTCTAACGCATCTGGATTTAAAGAATAAAAATTCATTAGCTAACAAAAAAATAAAAGAATTTGAAGCTTTAGGTAATTCCGAAGCTTTTGAAGCTTTAGATAAATTAACTGACTATTATAATAGTATCTGCAAAAGTTGTAAAAGTCAACTCATAATGACAAAAAGACATTATCAAAAAAGCTTGAAATTTGATTCAAAGATTGATAATTTCAATGAAAGTGAGCGAGATACAAAATTCTATGAATTAGGAGAATGGGAAAGACTTCCTTTAATTTATAAAAAACATGAATTTATTAGCTTTTTTCATCAAGAGTTGGGCAATTTTTTTAGTGAAGACCAAATAAATGGAATACTGAACAACTCATTTGACTACACTATTGAACAACCCTCTATTCGTTTATTGGCAATTGAGTATGAAGACAGCGCTGGAGTTCATAGAGCATTTCACAGAATATATAAAAAGTATAAAGAAAGACGAGAAATACTAAAAGATAAAGCGATCAGCCACAGTGTTAAAAAATCCAAATCGAAAGAAAGAAAAAAAGAGGATTTGAAGTTTAGCAGAAATGACTTTATGCAAAAAATTAACGAAAAACACTATATCAAAGCCACCAATAAAATCAACTTCGCTATTATTATGTTTCTGTCTTTTAAAAAGATAAGAGAAAATTATTTAAATAACTGTGATGATAATAAATCAATACAAAAATTTTTTCAAAGCTTATCATGTAATATAAAATGTTAAAATATGTAAAAAGTACGCAAAAAGTAACCGATTACACATTTTAAAAAAATCATAGGTCCAATCAGTTAGTTTTACCAAAAATTAACTAGTGACATATGAAAGAAAAAATACAGTATTACCTAACCAACTTATTTTCAGAATTGGAAAACTCCATTTCTAATAAAGTTGAAAATTCAGTTGAAAGAGCTCTATCAAAACATGATTTTAGCTCAACAAGCACAAATTCATCGTTATTAACCACGGACGAATTAGCCAAACACCTAAGTGTTTCTAAATCACACATCAACAAACTACGAAAGAAACATAAAACCTTTCCGGTTATAAAAATTGATGGGGCAGTTCGTTTTAAAATTTCAGAAGTAGAGACTTTCTTTCATAACCTAAACGACAAATAAGGGTTATGGAGGAACTTATTATATTCGTTGTAAAGCAACGTGGTGCCTATAAGTTGAGAAAGTTTCTCTACTATAAATTTCTAGAATCATTAGGCTTGATGAGATTGTCTTCTAATGCAGGGACATTTATAGTTCTTGAATTAGAAATGTACTATGTAAGAATAGATGAGAAAAATTTAGCTCCTTTCATACAAAAGAAAATTATCGAGTGTTATCCTGATGGAATGGATGACATCTCATTAGAAACAGTTTTAGATTGCGTACTTGACGATTACAATTATGCTTTCAGTGAAAAAGCACTTTCTTTTGGTGAACCAATTCTTTACGAGTCCAATATAGACACCAAACACAAATCTTTCATGCCTTTTCAAAATGGGGTCGTAGAGATTAGCTCTAAAAGTATTGAAAGGTTAGAGTTAGGTTCCTTTCCACACAAACGCATTGACTCAGATATTATCCAGAGATCTGTTGAAATTAAAGGGGCCCAATTTCTCAAAGGAGAGTACACCAAGTTTGTTTGGTTATTAGCTGATAAATCCCTTCATCGTTTTAAGGCATTTGTTACTGTGATTGGGTACTTAGTTCATCGTTATAAAGACCCAGCCAATCCTAAGATAATCATTCTACTTGACCAAGTAGCCAATGACAGTAATGGTGCCAATGGTGGAGTTGATAAATCTTTACTTATTAAAGCTTTATCCTATGCTTTAAGGATTTTTGAGATTGGTGGCAAGTCTTTTAAGACCGATTACACTTTTACTTATGATGGAATTGATGAGCAGACAGCAATTATGCTACTAAATGATGCGCCTAAAAATGCTCATTTGGATTCATTTTTTAATTTCAGCACCGATGCCATCACCATACACAGAAAGTACAAATCGTCATTGATTATCCCTTTTGAAAAATCTCCAAAGGTCGTGATTACTACTAACCACATGATTAAACAGACTCATGGCAACAGTTCTGAAAGACGTAAATATCAGATTGAGCTATCTAATCACTTTGGTGCTAACCATACACCTAAAGATGAATTTGGTCACTTGCTGTTTTTGGATTGGGAAGCCGATAGTGAGCAGTGGCACCACTATTACAATTTCATCTTCTTCTGTGTTCAGTATTATTTGTGTTTCGGACTGATTAACCCTCCTAAAATCAATATTGACAACAGAGCTTTGTTAGCAGAAGTCGGTGAAGAACTCATTGAGTTCTTAGACGAGAAACTAGCCGAAGGCATTACCAAACTTCACAAACAAGATTTATTTAACGAATTTGTTTCAAGTGGTGCAATTATTAACCGTAACAACCTACCTGCTAAAGGTACTTTTACTCGTAAAGTCAAATTGTACTTTAACTATAAAAACATCGATTTCAAAGAGACTCCTTCTGACACCAAAAAGTACTTTGAAATTATTACGGATAAAACCATTGAAGAACTGACCCAAAAAGACATCAATTCAGTGGATACTGACTATAAACTTGTTGATACACCTATCAAACTCAAAAAGGCTATAAAAGACCTAAAAAACTCTTAAAATGAAATATTTAGCGTTCGATTTAGAGACCACAACTAAAGACATCCATAGTTGTGGGTTACTTGGCTTTGCCTTATCCGTGGCTCCCTATAAGGGTTATTACATTGCTTATACTGATGATGAAAATTATAATAAAACAGTATTAGAGACTCTCAAACCATTATTTGAAGATGCTTCCATTGAAAAGATTGGACATAATCTAAAGTTTGACATCAAAGTTTTGAAACGTTATGGCATTACTGTTAAAGGGCGTATTCACGACACTATGGTTGCAGACTATGTTTTATTTCCTAATCGTAAAAAGCATGGACTAAAACTACTTTCCATACTACATTTCAATTACAAACAAATTGAGTTTGGTGACATAGCCATTGGACCACAAAAAAATAAAACGCTTGTTGGTGTCGACCTTAAAAAAGTTACTGATTATGCCTGTGAAGATGTAGATCAGACTCTTCAATTGTATAGCCATCTTGTGCCACAAATTTACGGTAAAAATTTACAAGAGATCTATGATTTGGACTGCGCTTTAGTGTCTGTCATAGCTGATATGGAAAATAACGGCATTACCATTGATACTTTAAAAGTAAATGCTATTGCTGATGATTTAACTAAGGATTGCGAAAGGCTTTTATGTGAAATGCAGTCATACACCAAAAAAACATTCAATATCAATTCTACAAAGCAATTAAATGAATTTCTATTTAATGAATTGCAAATAAATCCTATTGGATCTAAAGGCAAGAATGGACTATATAGTACTTCGCGTAAAGTCCTATTGCGCTTAACCGCTCAACATCCCGTGATTTCAAAAATTATTGAGTATCGTGGTTTGGTAAAAGTGCAAAAAACTTTTATTCCCGCACTTGGTAATATCAATCCTGTAACAGGGAAATTACACACCTCAATTAATCAGACTGTTACCGAGACAGGACGATTGAGCAGCAGCAATCCCAACCTCCAAAACATTCCAAGTCGAACATCAGGCAAAAGGTTACGCGAAGTATTTACAGCCTCTTCACCTAACCACATACTAATTGGAGCTGACTATTCCAATATTGAACTTCGAGTTATGGCTGCAATCAGTATGGATAAAACAATGATTCATTCCTACAAGAACGGCATTGACCTACACAGTTTGACAGCTGCCAAAATATTCAACAAACCATTTGATACTATAACAAAAGAACAACGCAATGTTGGCAAGATTGTCAATTTCGGTCTTATCTACGGTATGTCTGCTCATGGACTCAGAGAAAACCTCTTCGTTAACGGAGGAATGGACTACTCTTTAGAATTCTGCGAGCAAATGATTCATGACTATTTCGAGTTATACCAAGGAGTTGCCAAATGTCGTGAAGAATTAATCTATGAGGCTACAATCAACAGCTATGCTCAGACATTATTGGGTCGCAAAAGACCTCTGAAAGACATTAACTCCCTTGACCCTAAAAAGCGTGAGAATGCAAAGAGACTAGCACTTAACACACCTATTCAGGGAACTGCTGCTGACATCATTAAAATTGCAATGGTCAATATCCATAAGCGCATTCTTTCAGAGAATCTGCAATCAAAAATGATTCTTCAAGTACACGATGAGTTATTATTTGACGTACCCAATGATGAGGCTGGGTATATGTCAGCCCTAATTAAATACGAAATGGAAAATGCATTTACCATGATCATCCCACTAGAAGTTGAACTCAAAACCGGATCTAACTGGTCCGAAACACATTAATAATCTTTAAATATAATATTATGAGGCAATTTGATTACATAAAATTGGAACAAAATGGTGTTTATTACATAGACAAACAGCACCTTATTGAACATCCTACTATCAAAAAAAGGAACCATATTAACACCCCAGAAAATATCTTCGAAGGGAAACCCTTGTTTGGTAAAAACATTGACATTTATTACAATGAGGAAAAATCATTTTTAAGCATTTCTTGCAGTTTACCATATCTAACACATGGTCACAATTATTGCAATTACTATCCTTCTGAAGCATTTGAAACAATAACCCTCCTATCAAGAATCTTAAAAGTTGACCTATTTAAGTCGACTGTAAAACAGTATGAGTTTGCTATAATTCATAATGCTCAAAGTCCAACTTCGGATATCCTTAAAAACATTTTGTCTATACAAGGATCGAATCTGCTAAAAAAGGAGAAATATATTTCTATTTATTCAAATCCAAATTTTGATTTCAAAATCTATGATGTCAAATATAATCTCAAGAAAAAACCACCTAAAGTTCTTTTTGACAGTATAATTTTTGAAAGCGAGAATATTGTTAAAACCGAAGTAAAATTCTTAAAACCTAAAAATCTAACATTAAATCAATTATTGAAATCAGATTTCAGACCTGAAATAGCAATAATTGAAGAAGTTCTATACCAAAAGCTAATTTATTCTTCTATATCAAATGCGATCGTCGGTGAAAAATTTGATGACATCCTTTATTATACACTACAAAAAATTGGACTGATTTGTGATGTTGACATAAACAATTTCGTCCTACAAACTATTGATGAAATGAACATTTCCCACAGCAAAAAAACCGCTAGAAGGAACTCATTAAAAGTAAAACAACTTGTCATTTCAGACTCAACAAAAAACAAATTCATTACCAATGATTTAAACTATGATGACCTATCCTTTTAAAAATTTATTGAATAAAATAAAAAGTAGGGACCTTCCCGAAAAATTGTACCACTTAATAAAATTGTAATTATGGCTATTCTTAAATTGATTGTAAAACAGTCTCAGTCACAAAAAAAGACTAAAAGTAATATGTATATGCTAATGTACCGTTACACACACAAAGAACCATCTGTATATTTTTATACTGGAAAAAATATTGACATTCAATATTTTGATACTAAAAACCAATGCATCAAAAAATCATATTCTGGTTATAACAAATTCAACGTTCTACTTTCCAAACAAAGGCAAAAAATTGAAGATTTTATCAATTCTGCCTTGGCAAACGACATTGATCCGACAAGTACATACATCAAAGCACTTTACAATGGTGATAAACAGGAAAAAATCAAAAAAGTATCAATTACTTTTTGGGATTTTGTAGACTTGTACATTAATGATGCTAAAATGAAATTGAAACCCAATACACTTAGAAGTTATAATAACATCATTAACAATCTTAAAGCCTATGAACTTAATAAAGATGTTACTTTAAATTGGGAAAGTTTCGATACTGACTTTTATTTTTCATTCTTTGATTTCTATACCAATGTTAAAGAACTTGGAAATAATGGTTTTGGAAAGATCATTAAAGTTTTAAAGTCTATTTTAAATAGTGCTACAGAAAGAGGTTATAATCATAGTATGGCGTATAAGAGTCGTGAATTTAAGGCTCTAAGGGAAGAAGTAGACAACATCTACTTAAGCGAGGAAGAACTTAAAACGATAATTGATCTGGATTTAAGCTATTGTAAAAAATATGAACAGGCGAGAGACTTGTTTATTATTGGTTGTTACACTGGTTTGCGCTTCAGTGATTTCTCAACACTTACCACCAATAATATTTCATTGAACAGGATAACTCTCAAAACCCAAAAAACGGGTGCAAGAGTGGTCTTACCGCTATTCCCAGAAGTAAAAGCGATTCTTGACAAATATAACGGAACACTCCCAAAAGTATATTGCAATCAAAAAATGAATCAATATTTGAAAATCATTGCCAAAGAAGCTAAACTTAATGAGATGATTGAAAAAACACATACTAGAGGAAGTAAAACCATTAAGAAGTTTTATCCAAAACATGACATGGTCTGTACACATACCGCAAGACGGAGTTTTGCTACCAATTTATATAAAAGAGGAATTGACACACTGGCTATCATGCAGTTAACCGGACATTCAACTGAAAAGTCCTTTATGAGTTATATCAAAATATCAAAAGAAGAAAATGCACAACGCATTTTAGATCAATTCCTAAGCAAATCGGCTTAAGGGTGATATCTACATATCAGAATTAAAGGATAGCGAAATGCTATCCTTTTTATTTGCGTCAAAAACACATGTTTGCAATTGATTGTAAATTCTTTGTATTTTTACATCTGAAAATATCGAAAATATAAAAGCGTAAGCTATTTTATTCTTGCAAGGGAAAACTGGTAATTTAAATCTGCACTAGAATAAATAGACTCTACGCCCACCCTCTGGCGTGGGCTGTCTGTTTATTTGTGTAGCGGTATACCAGTACCTCCCTTGCAGTAAGCTTTCAGTTCCACGCTTCGTGTTTCTAATCACTTCTGTTCAGGAACTAACAGAAACTAAAAAATGTTAGTTTATGAAAAAAGTTACTGTTTTGACCTTTACATTAATCGGTCTACTATATTTTAACTGCAATTCTTTTAAAAAACCTAAATCCACTAAGTACCACATCGCCGAATTGGAAAGACTTCATGATTCATTAGGTGAACGCAACCGATTACTTTTAAGAGAGTATTCCTATAATGTTGTACATAATAAACTGACCCGCGACCAAGCTTTCGATCGTGCGCAAGAAATGAAAAAAATTGGAGAAAGACGTATCGAGATTCAACACCAGATTGACAGTTTAAAATTACTTCCAACACCAAACAAATAGTTTAAACGCCTTATGAGACTAAGACCTTTGTTAAGTACACTTAAATTCGTACTTATTCTATCGACATTAACAGCACATTCACAAGATATTGAAATTGGGCAAGATGCTGAGTTTGTAAAACAATTTGTAGAATATTCAACCAAGAATCACAGAAAACCTGATCATTTTGGAAATAGAGCAAACTCATATTGGACTTGTGATACAAAATACTATAACGGCGAGATAACAGAAGTCTATCAATGTTATCAAAATCAATTACTATATGATTTTGGCATAAAAGCCAACTATTGCAAACGCTTTATCATGGAAAAAGACAAACTTTCTTATGTCCTGACACAATTTGAAAACGTATCTTTTAATCAATTAAAGCAGAATTATGCTACACTACATTCAGAAAACAAAATTGGTGATTTCTATTTCTTTGATAGTTTCAAACACTACTCTAAAATTTACCTTTCCAAAAATGGTCTGGCTACCATTGAAATGAGGAAAACTGATATTTCCAAGCTACCGAAAAAAGTACAACAAACTATTAATTTAAGACTAAAAAACTTATACGATTCCGGTTTAGATAATCAAAAAAGCAACTACCCTAATGAAATGGTTAGTAAAAGACCTCAAATCAATAACGATTCATTAAATGATGAGCAGATAAAAATTATATTTTTCACTGGTAAATTTGAAAAAATGATTAAAAAGACCTTTTCAAAGTGTGGCAATGAAAAGAAGAGAATTAGCTTGAATATATTTAATCTTGGAGAGGGAGACTCTGAAGCAGATGTAACAGGATATTGCATTGACGGAGAAGACTATGCCACTATCACACATGTAAAATTAATGACTGAAAATTTGTATAATCAAAATTTCTTTATCTTTAGACACTACTATTTTCAAGGCATTCTTAGGCTTATATTCAGAACATATGGGTTAGACTTTTCTGTTGATGAAACTGAAGAGCAATTTTCATATAACAACGATGATAAATCCATGTTGAAATTTAAATTATGGAATTACAACAATCTGAGAAATGCAAAAATTGAATTGTACTTTAATGACAAATTCAACAGAGATTTGATTACAATAACTGAAAATAGTGACAATTCATTTACTGTTCACACGACTTTATGATTCAAAAAACTAAGTTTCTTTCAGTGTCTTTTTTTTATAGAGGAAGGCACTCAAAGAAACATTTGCTATTACAGCATAAAAAGAAATACGACATAACCTCTTTGACTCATTTATAGAGTCGGTATACCTGTTTGCAAAGTCCTCCCTTTAATAAAAGATATGCAACAGGTATTTTTTATGAAAAGTTGTGAAGGTTACCTCAAAAACAAAATCATGGTAATCAATAAAACAAAACAGCTTTTTGGCGAATTCAAATTGCAAGGCAATTGGACAATTAAAACTCAATCCTTCGAGGGTGATTATTGTTTTAACGGTAATATCTATATTTCAAGAGAGGTTCATCTTCGTATCGACAAAAAAATAATTTTTCAGATGGTTCAGATAACCAAATTACTTGTAGAGATTAACAACGGACTGGATTATTTAATTGTCTTTGAAAATTCGAAAACTAAAGAAAAACTATTCTTTATTGACCAACTTAGTAAAGCTATGATTGAAAGTGGTGATTTCTTACCTGAACACAACTATTGTACTTTGCTATTTTCTAACGAATATTAAATTGGTCAACGGACATCTTGTTGGTTCCTTTTTCTGGAACCAACAAGATGTTCGTCATTCATCTTTTTAATTATTCTCTTTAATTCAATTCTTAAATAAGTACTTAATTATAAGTGCAAAATTGGTGTTTTTGAAATGGATGATTGGTTTAAATTGAAGTGCATTTTTGGTGAAACACAAGTGCAAGATTGGTGTGATGAAATGCAAATTTGGTGATAAAAAGTTTCTTTAGTGTTGCGCAGTGTTTGCGCTTTGAGTACAGTTACAAAAATTCTAAACAGCATCGTAATGGGTAATGAATTAGCTCCATACAAACCAAATATCGCTTTTGATAAAAAACTAACAATCATTGTTCCAAGTCAAATCCTAAGCAATCAAGAACTATCATTCAATGAAAAACTTATTTTAGCTCTGGATTTCACTTTAAGCAAAAAGAAAGGATATAACCAGTTTTCTAATGCTCGTGTGGGGCTTCTACTCCATTTGCATCAAAATATCGTTTCATACTGCCGTAAAAACCTTGTCTCGCTTGGTTATCTCAAAAAAGAGAAATCAAAATTTATCTTGACAGATAAATTCAAAGAAAACACAGTTTGTGATTTCCGAGATATCATCCTTCCTTATCAAGTTTACAATTTCAAAATGAATACCGGAGCTAAGTTACTTTGGGGTGAATATAATTCGATGAAAAAAGGCAAAAAAGCCTATTTTGCATCTCGTGAATATTCTGCAAATAGGCTTAATTGTAGTGTTGAAAGTATCTCAAATTGGACAAAGCAGCTTTTTGAAATGGGCTTTCTGAAGCATTATGAAGTAATTTCTGGATATGAGAAAAAGATTAAGATTGTGATGACAAAGGAATTTTGAAGTCCAATCTATGATTTACTCAACTTTCTTATTTACAAACTATGAATCTTTAAAATCATCTGTTTTGCATAAAAAAAAAAACAACATACATTCTGTTTTAAGTACTGTTTTCTAATTATTAAATTTTAAAACTCAATGTATCTCCTGATTATATACACTACCTACCTTACCATCAAAAAACTTTCAGTTGAACACTAAGAAGAGGAGATTATCAATTCAAACAACAGTATTTTCCAAAAACGCAACATACTATAATTCAAATTATTACATTTAAACATTAATTAGTCGTATCTTTGAAGTACACTACACAGAAGACTAAAGACCTTATTTATTTTCACCCGAAAAATAAGACTGGCACTCAAGCTTCCGATATAACAAATATTAAATTTTTAATCGATAAATTCGTAAACCATTTTAAAATGAAGCAACAAGAAATCATAACTGTTTTTACAACTATCCCTGAAGATGTTAAAAAAAAACATACCGTTATAACTACGTATCCTGAACTCGACAAGTTTTTTGAAAAAGGAATGTATGTTGAAAACATTGTACAAAGTTGTTTAGCCGATGGGAGATGTGCAATAACATTTGTTTTAAGACACTACAGCTAATTATTACTTATGTAATGCTCAAACACGTAATATAGCTCTAATATAGTATAGGGCTCATATAACGTTGTTTTGTATTAAAGTAAGTTATCGCAATCAACTTTTATTGGTATTGATTTATATTTACATATGAGATATCGTCTAGTTTTCCGTTTGAAATAAATGCTGTTACTTAATTTCAAGATTTTACATCTCTTTCAATCGGATATCTTTTCTCAATGTTTTTTTTATGAAAAGTTTAATTGTCTTGGCACGAGCAAGTTGCCCATACCGGAAATCTCGAAGTAACAAACCTCGAAGGTGATTTATTCAAAAACAGTACTCTTTTATAATATTTGGCTTCGATTCTTCAACAAACAAAAGAACTAAACATGACACTGATTATAGATAAAACAAAAAAATACAACTATTTTTTAAGAAACTAATTATCATATTTTTACAAATAAAACTTGTTTTTGTAATAAAAAACCCATATACATTAAAATTCCCTACTGCATGAAACAACAAAACAAATTGTCATGGATACTACAGACCTTGAAAAAGAAAAATCTCATATAATTGTTGAAATTATTCAATACATACCCAATGCTGTTTTAAGCAAAACGATTATAAAAAAAGCTACTGGAAACATCACGGCCTCTTCCTTTGATGCAGGAGAAGAATTGGCTGAAAAAACATCACCGTATGACAACTATATTCAAATTATTGATGGATCTGCCGAAATTACCATTAACGAGAAAACACATTTTTTAAAACTGGGAGAAGGAATAATTATTCCGGCTCATGCTAAGCATTGTTTTAATGCCAATGTGCAATTTAAAATGATTTCAACAATAATAAAAAGTGGTTATGAAGACTAGAAAGATTGTCTTATGTTTCCAAAATTGAAACTACAATCACAAACAAATGAAGCTCTACATAAAATACATGGTTAGCATTCGTTGCAAAATGGTAGTAAAATCCGAATTAGAAAAAATGGGAATAGACTATAAAACCCTAGAATTGGGGTTTGTGGAAACCTGTAATGACTTAAATACCTCCCAAATAACAAAGCTAAAAAAAACGCTGTTGAAGTCGGGTCTTGAGCTCATGGATGACAAAAAAGCCGTATTAATTGAGAAAATAAAAAAAGTGATTATTGAAATGGTTCATTACTCCGATGAACTTCCTAAAATAAAATATTCCGACTACATCAGTGAAAAATTAGGTCAGGATTATACACATCTGGCTAAGATTTTCTCTGAAGTAAAGGGTATTACCATTGAACATTATATCATTGCCCATAAAATTGAACGGGTGAAAGAATTGTTGCTCTACGAAGAACTCAACCTCACACAAATATCCTACATTCTTAATTACAGCAGTGTTTCACATCTCTCACAACAATTCAAAAAAGTCACCGGGCTCACTCCTTCCTTTTTCAAACAGCTAAAATCTAAAAAACGCATCGCTTTAGAGAATATCTGAATTATATAACTTTTTTCAAGAATTCCATAACAGCTTGGTTATTTCAAATCTTAACTTTAACTAAATCAGTAAAAATTGAGATTTTGAAACTTTATATCAAATATATGGTAAGTAACAGCTGTAAAATAGCTGTAAAAGAAGAATTAAGGAAACTTAATCTACGTTCTGTTGTCATTAAGTTAGGAGAAGTTGAAATAAAGGGAAATCTGCTTTTGGAAGACAAGCAAAAGCTTAACAAAAGCTTATCAGCTTACGGCCTTGAACTCATGGAGGATAAAAAGTACATTCTGGTTGAGAAAATAAAGAATTGCATCATCGATATGGTTCATTATTCCAATGAAAAAATCAAAATAAATTTTTCGAATTATTTAAGTGAAAAACTGAACCATAATTACACTTATATGGCTAATATTTTTTCGGTAACACAAGGTCTTACCATCGAACAGTTTATAATTTCTCATAAAATAGAGCGCATAAAAGAATTAATAATTTACGGTGAACTCAACATAAGTGAAATCGCCCAAAAGCTGCATTACAGCAGTGTTGCCCATTTGTCAAACCAGTTTAAAAAATTAACCGGAATTTCTCCATCCTGTTTTAAACGACAAACTGTAAGACAACGAAGTCCTATTGAAAACTTAGGAGCGCCGGGATATTTGGCAACATAATTCTTAGGATACGCATGAATTGATTGTGAAATAAAAACATCTGTCATGACGATAACCAATACATCCATTATAAAAAAAATTTTGTTGCTTATCCTTGTTTTCACAGGGATATATTATTCAAAAGTGTTTCTGATGCCTTTACTTTTTGCAGGTATTTTAGCCACACTTTTTTTGCCTTTTTGCAATTGGATGGAAACAAAAAAGCTTTCTAAAAGCATGTCAGTTCTGCTATGTTTTTTAACCCTTACAATTATTGTTTTAGGTATAATCCTGCTTTTATCCTGGAAAATTTCAGAATTAATTAACGATATAGCTTTGGTAAAACAAAAAGCAATTGAAACCGGCATTAACATTCAGGATTATATCTTCAATCATCTGAACATTACTGTCGAAGAACAGTTTAAAATACTGAAAGATGAGCAGCCATCCTATTCCAGCATTGTACAGATTGTAGTGGGGTCTTTAACCTACATTTTCAGCAATTTTATCCTTGTAATGGTCTATTTTATTTTTCTACTGTATTATCGTATACACATAAAAAATTTTATTTTAAAACTTGCCGGTATTTCACAACGAAGCGAGATGGAAAAAGTTATTTACAGTGCTTCAAACATTGCACAACAGTATTTAATAGGCCTTTCCAAAATGATTTTTTATTTGTGGATAATGTATGGTGTTGGTTTCAGTAGTATTGGAGTAAAAAATGCGGTCTTTTTCGCCATTCTTTGTGGCTTGTTGGAAATCGTCCCCTACATAGGGAATATTTTTGGTATCACAATCACTGTTTTAGTAAGCGCCTTACATGGAGTGTCCTTCCCAATATTAATTGGAATTGTGATTATTTACGGTACCGTTCAATTTATACAAGGTTTTATACTTGAACCACTTCTGTTGGGACCACAGGTCAAAATCAATTCGTTGTTTACTGTTATAGCCTTAGTTCTTGGCGGATTGCTATGGGGCATAGCGGGCATCATTCTTGCTATTCCAGTTACTGCAATATTCAAAATCATCTGTGATAATGTGGAAACATTGAAACCTTATGGCTTTTTGATTGGTGTACCCAATGGCATAATAAAAGAAAAAGGGTTTATTGAAAAAGTAAAAAACATGTTGTGGCATTTCAACACTAAAAAACAACTTTAGCCAGACAAGAAGACTGCTGGCTTTCTTTAAAGCTAAATCGGTAATGGTTCCGAAAATCCATAGACAACAGTAATAGTAGGAATTATGCAACTTATTTAAAAAGTTGTATAACACTTATTTACAAAAATATAACCAACTTTACCTATGATTAAGATACTTCAATAGTTCGTGAAAACATATAAATAAGTTTTAAAGCGACATATTAACAGATGAAAGTTCGATTTTGATTAGTTTGTTATTTGACAGGGGCTGTTGGTTTCAATAGCCCCGCTTTTTTTATAACCGTAAAAGGCAATAAAAATAAACACAGGAAATTTCATGTGGTTAAAATACTGGATAAAGTCAACTTCATCTTAAAAAGATTACTACTAAAAAAATAAATTAAAGATAAACTTATGAAAACAATAAAAAAAATCGCGATGCTATTCGTTTTACTTACAGTAACAATATGTTTGGCACCGCAAAAAGCAACCTCTCAAATATCTGTGAGTTTTCAGTTGTTTTACGATGATTTGAGTCCTCACGGGTATTGGGTAAATGACCCAAATTACGGCTATGTTTGGGCTCCAAACGTCCAGCAGGGATTTTCACCTTACAGTACTAACGGGTATTGGGTTTTTACCGATTATGGCTGGACCTGGGTATCTAATTATTCTTGGGGCTGGGCGCCATTTCATTATGGACGCTGGTTTCATGATCCGTATTATGGCTGGCTTTGGGCTCCCGATACGGAGTGGGGACCGGCATGGGTTACCTGGAGACAATCTGAAGGGTATTACGGATGGGCCCCAATAGGTCCAGGCATAAGTATTAACATTGCTTTTGGCAGTAGCTATAATCTGCCCTATAATCAATGGACTTTTGTTAGAGACCGTTATTTTGGAAGCCCTAACATCAATAACTATTACGTAAACTCATCGAACAATGTTACGATAATTAACAATTCGACAGTGATCAACAATATCCAAACCAATAATACCACCCGATCAAAATATAATGCAGGGCCGGATAGAGCCGATGTTCAAAAAAGAACCAATGCCCCGATTCGACAGCTATCTTTAAAAGACAGAGATCAGCCGGGACAACGTTTGAATAAAAATGAACTACAGTTATACAAACCCCGTATTGAGAAAAATGATACGCAAGGTCGAAAACCTGTTCCTCCCAGAGTGGTAAATAAAGAAGATATAAAACCTATATCCGAAAGAAACAAAGAAGCACAAGTTTTAAAAGAAAATCCAAAAGTTAACCAAAACCGTAATAAGGAAGTAATTAAACAGCGGGATATAAAAAATCAGAGTAGCGAACCACGGGTTAAACCACAGAATGTCCCAAAAAAACAAAACGGCCAAAATAAAGAGTCTGGTAACCGACGTGAAACACCTCAAGGAACTCAGCAACAACGAAGTGAAGAGCTAAACAAACAGAAAGAAGCTCAGCAAGAACGTGGGAATCAACAAAATAAACAGAGAGATGTTCAACAACAACGAAGTGAAGAGCTAAACAAACAAAAAGAAGCCCAGCAAGAACATGGGAATCAACAAAATAAACAGAGAGATGTTCAACAACAACGAAGTGAAGAGCTAAACAAACAAAAAGAAGCTCAGCAAGAACGTGGGAATCAACAAAATAAACAAAGAGAGATTCAGCAACAAAAAAGTGAAGAGTTGGATAAACACCAAGAAATACTAAGAGAACATGCTGAAAAACAAAATAAACAACTGGATGTAAAACAAGTCGAGCTTGAAAAACAGAGAGTTGAAAAACAAAGAAAAGAGAAAAAAGATTTTGAAGAGCAACCGGTTAAATAAAATCAACAGTGTTTACTCTCTTTTCGAAATGAAAAATATTTGCACTGCTTTTACTGAATTCTTACTTGTTGATTATGTAAATGGATAACCTGGCAAGTACGAAATACTAAACTCTAAAAGCAGTGCAATTTTATCAAAAAAAACATCTTATATTATACAAAATCACAGTTTATTTAATAAACGTTTTTATTGTTACTAAGATGTTTTTATTCTTCTGATCTGTTTTGTCTTCGTTTATTTTCTAATACTTGTAAAATGAAAACAATCACACAACTATTTTTATTAGTTGTACTAATTACTTTTAGCTGCAACGATAAAAAAGATCTTACGACTAAATCAAGTATCTATACCGATAAAAATTATTCGGATTTACAACTTGAAGAAGCAACCTTAACTGCTTATTTTAAAGTCAATCCAGAGACAGAACCCATTAAAAATGAAGTTTATAGATTTTATCGAAACCGAAATTTTCAATATGCATGGTTTACCAAAAAAGGAATGACACAAGCGGTACCTAATTTTTACAGTCAATTGGAAAGCTACAGCATTACTTTTAAGGATGATAGTTTTAGCAACCCTGAACTGGATACCCTTATTACCCTTATTAAAACAGACAAAACCAGCACCAATCGTCGCGAAAAAAGCAAGGAGCAATTAGAAGTATTGCTTACCACCACATTCTTTAAATACTCCAAAAAAGTATATTCCGGTGTTGCAGAAAATTTGAATCAGTTGGACTGGTTTATTCCCAGAAATAAGAAGAACTATCAGGTTTTGTTAGATTCACTGGTTTTAACAGACAAGAATCATTCAACTTATGAGCCTTTTAACCAATACTATTTAAATTTAAAACAAAAATTGAAAGAATATAGAAGTATACAGGAAAAAGGAGGTTTCCCGAAAATCGAAACTACTAAAAAACTGTTATTACGTAACGATAAAGATTCTTGTTTAGTAAAGGTTAAACAGCTTTTAGTCTTAACTGGCGACTTAAGTATAAACGATAAAACTAATTTTTATACAGACAGTTTAGTTTTGGCAATAACTCGTTTTCAACAGCGATTGGGTTTACCTGAAACCGGTAAAATAGACGCTGAAACTTTAAACGAACTGAAAAAGCCTATAGATTTTCGCATCAAGCAAATTATACTCAATTTGGAGCGATTAAGATGGATTCCTGTCGAATTTGAAAACAATTACCTATTGGTAAACATCCCCGAGTTTAAACTACATGTTTTTGAAAACAAAAAATTGATCTGGACAACCAACGTGGTAGTTGGAAAAGAAGCCAAACAAACCAGTATTTTTAAAGGAGCTCTTTCACAAATCGTTTTAAACCCATATTGGAATATTCCAAACAGTATTGTTCGGGAAGAAATTCTACCAAAATTAAAACAAAACGCCTCCTATTTATCAAAAAACAATATGGAAGTTTTAGCGGGAAATCAAGTGGTCAATCCTTCAAAAATAAATTGGAACTCCTATAAGGAAACTATTCCTTTCGAAATCCGCCAAAAACCCGGGAAAAACAATTCTTTGGGAAAAATAAAATTTTTATTCCCCAATAGTTTTAATATTTATTTACATGACACACCCGAAAAAAGGCTCTTCAATCAAACCGAAAGGGATTTTAGTCATGGCTGTATCCGGGTTGAAACCCCAAAAAAGCTAGCGCTTTATTTACTGCGAAACGATAAAAAATGGAATCCTTCAAAAGTGGAAAAAACTCTAGCAACTAACCAGAATATCGAAATTTCAATTAATCCCTCCATACCGGTTTATATAACTTATTTCACGGCTTGGGTAGATAATAAAGGCCGGTTAAATTTCCGAAATGATATTTACAATCTGGATGAGCAGCTGGAAAAAGAAGTTTTTGCAAACGAACCTTAAAACCAACAGAAATACAAATTAATGACTAATAAATAAACTGTGAATAATGTAAATTATAAAAATAATTATACAACACGTGCTAAGGATAATTGCGGAACTTTACTATAGAAAATTAGCTTAACGTTCATAAAATTTTAGAAGAGATTGTCTGAAACATAATTCAACCGCAATAAACAAAACCTTTGAAGTAGCAGTGATGTTGTCAAAAAACAAAACAATATACTTTAACGATAACTTGTACGACTTGTGCTTCGATTCTGTTAAGGCAGTTTCTTCTTTTTTTTAAATTACAATGAAAAAGGAATCCATAGACAGTCAATTATCGGACGAGCAAAAACACCTCGATAAATTACATAAAATTGTAAAAGACACTCTTGATGCCGAGGAGCTTATTATCCATAACCTTTTGCACCCACCATTAGAAATATTGACTTCAGGACAAAAAGTATCTGATAAAGTAGCGCGTTTTGGAGGGAGTTGGAAATTCATCATCTCGTTTTTCATAGTATTGGTACTTTGGATAATTTTTAATGTTCTGGCTATTGGGTACCTCAAATTCGATCCTTACCCTTTCATTTTACTGAATTTACTACTTTCCTGCATTGCCGCTTTACAGGCTCCGGTTATCATGATGAGCCAAAATCGTCAAGAAGAGAAAGACAGAAAAAGAAGTGAAAACGATTATCTTATTAACCTAAAAGCCGAAATGCAAATCCGGAGCTTAAATAAAAAACTGGATGTGCTGCTGGAAGAACAGATTAAAACATTATTCGAAACCCAGGAAAAACAGTTTGAATTACTAAAAGAGATAAACCTTAAAATCAACAACCATAAAACCGGAAATAACAACACCGCTAAACAAAAGCTGCCATGACAATTGGCTGTCGGTTAGCAGATATAATAACAAACAAGTTTGAAACAATAAAATTAAAAAGATGGAAGCAGTAAAAAAAATAGGAGTTTGTATGGATAGTGCAAGCGCCCATGTAATACAATTTCTTTCAAAACCTTCTGAAATAGCAACAATACGATCAAAATTTACCAAAGAGGAAGAAGAAATTGTTTCACGTAAAGGTGAAAGTCATATGCACAACAAAGAACAGCATATGCAAAACGAATATTATAAAGAATTAGGTAATATTATCCTGAACTATAACGAAGTTATATTGTTCGGCCCAACAAATGCTAAAGCAGAATTGTTCAATATTTTAAGAGAAGACAATCGTTTCAGCAAGATTAAAATTGAAATGAAAGAAACCGACAAAATGGACCATGATCAGCAACTTTCTTATGTCCAAAGCTATTTTTCAAACACCCGTCCATCGGCTTGATTTAAAACTTAAGTAAAGAGTATCTCTTTAAAAAGAGCGGGCAACATAAAACTAGGAATATTGCAAGTATTAAACGGAATGATATAACATAAAGGATATACAATTGATGACCTTTACATAACAACAATTATGTTGTATTAAATAAAACATTATGGAAGAAAACAAAGCAATTCCAACTCCGGTTGCAGGCAACTGGGCGGATCAGAAAAACAAGTTAAAAGGGCAATTTCCAACTTTAACAGATGCCGACTTGCATTTTGAAGAAGGTAAAAAAGAGGAAATGCTAACAAGAGTTCAAGCAAAATTAGGTAAAACGAAAGTAGAGTTCGATACTATAATTTCAAAACTTTAACTGCTTAAAAGTAGGAATCGTTAAGTTTTGAATTTAACGATTCTTTTATACAATATGATTACTGCAAAGCTAATGCGTTTTTATAGCGCAAAGCACATCAAAATATAGATAAAGCGAAAAGGATTCCTATTCTTAAAAATTCGTAATCTAACACAAAATCGTATAATCCGTTCAACGATTATACCCTTCGAAAAAACAACTAAATTAAAACAAATATTATGGGTAGTTTACTTTATACATTAGCTGTGATACTATTGATAATTTGGGCAATAGGCTTTTTCGGTTACAACGCCGGAAATCTTATTCACATCCTGTTGGTTATTGCTATTGTAGCAATATTATTAAGAATCATACAAGGAAAAAAAGTAATATAAATTTAAAAGAACAGATTATGGAATCAGGTAAAGTTATGTTAGGAGTATTAGGTGGCTTGGCTGCCGGGGTTTTGTTAGGAGTTTTGTTTGCTCCTGCAAAAGGATCAAAAACACGAAAAAGAATCCTTAATAAAGGAAAAGGATATGCCAATGGCTTAAAAGATAAATTTGAAAAAATTTATAAAGAGGGAGCCGATAAATATAATGGCTTATTATCAGAGGCAAAAGATAAAATTTCTAAAAGCGAAATTTAACCGATAGAGCATAAACAACTGATTTTAAGATGTCTTTTTTCAACTATTTTACAAGTAATGGAAAATAAAACAACAGCAGTAGAAAAATTAATTGAAAACACAGAAACTTATATCAAAACCACCGTAGAATTGTATCACTATAATATAATCTATAAATCGGCTGATATAGTATCTGCATTAGCAATTAAATTGGTAGTTATTATTGCCGTTGCTTTATTTTCTTTCCTTATAAATACAGGAATAGCTCTATGGATAGGAGAACAATTAAATCGTACATACTACGGTTTTTTTATTGTGGCTACTTTCTATCTTTTGGCATTGATACTAATTTATGTTTTTCGGAAAAATTGGATAAAAAAACCGGTCAGTAATTTCATTATCAATCAATTGTTAAAGAATAGCCAAAAATGAAAACCCTAGATGAAAGTGAAGTACTGGCAAGTAAAATTGCTTTTCTGCAAGTTAAACAGGCGGAAGAATTGCGTTTGCTTAAAAACCAATTTCATAATGTTTATGAAAACTTAAAGCCTTGGGAATTATTAAAAAATACTTTATATGATGTTATTTCTTCTTCAGAAACAAAAAAAGAAATTGCAGCAAGCATTATCGGTTTAGTCTTTGACTATTTATTTAAAAAGAAAGCTTCTAATTTACAAGCCAAAAGCAGTATAATGGGGACTGTTGCCCTGTTTTTGATCAACACTTTCAATAATTGGCGGGCGAGTTAAAACAATAAATACATGACATAGTATTACTTATTTAATTGCTTTTTACTGATACGGAACCAGTAGCGGCTTTGAAATTTCAAAACTCTGCAAACCAAAATCATAGGTTTTTATAGCATTTGTTTTAAATTCGGAACCTGCATCCATTGGAAGATTTGGATAATATGAAAATGAAAACTGAAAAGCATTAAAAACCAGGTAATCATTACTTATGATAATTCCCGCTCCAAGTTGGGAGTAGATTTTACTGCTCTTAAAACCACTATTTTTCTGTCCTAATGCTCCCATGGTAAAACTGAGGTAGGGGTTTAATCTAAAACCCAAAACTTTCCAAGGAGAGTAGCCCTGCGTCTGGAATGTAAGCAAAAAACGTTTGGTTCCGAAAAGTGTTTGGTTTTTAAATCCTTCTATTCCAGGATTTTCATTCAAAGTCAGTTTGTCTGAATTAGACTCCAAACGGTTTGCTCCAGCAATAAGCTGAGGTTTAATAAATTGTCTGAATTTCCAATTTCCCATTTGATATAAATTGGTAAAATAGACCGCGTTGAAATTAAGCGCATTCTGTACTGCTTTTGAATCTTTAAAAAAGGTTCCGTATTCTATACTGCCACTTAAATAACCAAATTTATAATACTTGCCCATCGCGAATCGGGCTCCCGAATAAAATTTATAAACACCATTTTTTCTTTGGTAGCCACTGGTTATGTTGTATAAAATTCCCGATGCAACATCTTCTATGGTATTGTAATTGAAGATAAACTTATCTTGAGTAAATTTACGGGAAGAGATACCAATGGCAACCAAATATAAATTTTCGTTGGTGAATATGCCTAAACTATCGGCTAACACTTCTGATTTCTCAAGATAGTTTTTAGTATAGTAACGGGCACTTGTAATTAAATTGGTGATCCTTTCGTATTCCGTATTTCCCTTAAAAATCTGAAAGGCATGTCCGGCCCAGTAATCCTGAGAAACAAATTTGAAGTTCTGGATATGTGCAACCTGATTTCTGTCAAAAGATGTTATTTTTACATATTGTTTATCAAGATATGCGCCGGCTCCCCAACGGGTATAGGGCGAAAAAAAAGGCCGCTCTACATTGACGGATTTTAAATAATAATCCTCCAAATCCACCTTATACAGTAAGGTAGCCTTGATAAAGGTGTTTAAAATACTGGGAATCGTATAACTGGTATTGTAGCCGTTTCGACTACTATTAAGACTGTTGGTATAGGCATTTAAAAACTCGTGTCCTGTTCCAAAAAAGTTCCTTTCCGTTAGATCAAAAGTAGATTTTGAAGATGAAATTGAAAACACGGGAATCAGACTCCATGAATCCAGAACACGTACATAGACATCCACAGAATCAGAACTTTCTGAACTCAATTCTGTAGTAATTTTAACACCTCTTACATAGCGTTGACTTCGAATCAACCGCTCCGATTCTTTTGCAAGAAGAGAATCCAAAAGAGTATTCTCTTTTAGTAAAAGTATATTTTTTATTGTCCAGTCCCGGGTTTTTAGATGTAGTGAATTTCCTGCTCTGGCGATATATTGTTTAGGTTGCTCGGTACTGTCAACTTCTGAATAACCAAAGGGATCAAGAGTTGTTATAGTTATCCTCCGGATTATTTTACCCTCACTTTGAGTATAATGCTGTTTTTTTATTTTGTGTAATGCGATGTTCTTAAGTTCTTGCTTGGCAACTGGTTCAAAAATTAATTTATGTAAAAATTTGGTGAATTTTCCTTTTTTTGAATACTTCTCAATATTGAGATACATTTTAGAGGTGTCTTTAGCTTTCGGATTATCTTGAGCAAGTATGAATTGACAACTAAAAAGTATCAAAAAAAACAATATCAGTTTATATTTTAAAAACATCACGGCTTTAATTGTCAAAATTACAAAATAAACATTTAACCACCTGTAAATGTGTGAATTATGAAAAATATGATTATAATTCTAAAACTTAATATAACTACATTTATAGAGTATTAATTTTTTAAATAACAGAAACATGAAAACTACATTTATAACAGCAATAGCCTTTTTATTTTCATTAAATTTTCAGGCTCAGAATGTAAACATTAAAGAAACGACTAAAACAACAGTTACCACTGTAAAAAATTCTGACGGAGACAAAAAATTCACAAAAAATGAAAATGTCCGAGAAGTTCAAAATATTGAATTAAAAGATGTGAAGCCTAATACTTTAAATACAGAAATGAAGGAATCACCAACCCAATCAACCATAACAACTAAAATTACAACACCAAACGGAACAGCGACTTCAACTAATGTTAAACAATCTTCTTATTATTTGATAAATGGCAATAAGTATTTGCTAAATCAGGATGGCTCGGGTTATGTTCTTAGTTCCGGAAATAAAAAATCTGCCTTATTAAGAAAAACGTCTACAGACAGTTATGTCTACATTTCAAAAAACAAAACAGCTGTTGGACATTTTGATGCAGAAGGAAATTTGATTGTTGAAACTTATGACAACAAATCTGACAAAGTAATAACTGAAACCTATTTAATTACTAAAAAATAGCTTCCTTGAAAAATTAATTTAAAGTTTCATATACACTGCGAGGTACTAACTTAATTTAGAAATAGAAGAAAAGAAACAATTATCACTAAACGACAAAAAATGGTCAATTGTTCATATAGGTTTATTTGTATTATTTGATTTTTGAAAGTACTGATCAAATTCAAAATCATGCAAAATTAGTACATAAAAGTGTTTAAACTTATATAATCTTAAGATACTGGAGGTACCACTTTAAAAATCCGTAATTAGCTTATAAATAAGTCTTTACGGATTTTTTTGTTTTCAAGGGTGCTGATTTAGGTGCAAATAAAACTCCTAACCACATAGGACAGGTATCTAATTCAATTATTTGTTTAGAAAAAGAAACATCTTGAATAATCCCCAATCACCTACAAATACTAAAGCATTTAACAACTCAACAGTAAAACTTTACATCCAAAAAGGAGGATTTCGTATGTAGGCTAAAAGTCCTGCAAAAGGAAACCCAAAACCTACATGCAACTAACCTAGAATCCTTAAAACCTGCTTAGAAAAGTATTGAAAATAGAACCCACCCCCTCTAAAAAATACCATTTCCTTTTTAAATACAACCCGTAATAATTGGGCATATATCCTGAAACCGGATAGTTTCTTTTCAAATATGTATTTACTCTTTTAAAAAACAAAAGAGAAACATTTACAAACCCTCTATTTCTATTACCCTTTCTTTGGCTGTTCGAAATTTTATACAAATCTTGTCGTTTTATCGAACAAATCTGCATTTTATCGATTTTTGACTTTTTAACAATAAAAAAATTGTCATTTTATTTGACAATAAAAAAATTGTTACTATTTTTGACAATAAAATAATTGTTAAATGAGAAATGTTGTAGGGCAAATAGCTTCAAAAGAAGATTTTTACTATCGTAAAAAAGAGATCGGAACAATCATGCGTAATTTAGATGCAAAAGCAAACATTCAAATTGCCGCCCCACGAAGAGTTGGGAAATCATCTATACTATACTACCTAAAAGACAATCCCTCAAAAGGATATATCAATCTTTATATTGAAGTAGAGAGCTCTCGAAGTAAAAACGATTATTACAGAAAGATATTTCGAGAGATTTTAAAAAGTGATGTGATAAGCTCTACAAAAAAAATAGCTGAACAGTTTAAATCAAATAAAAATGGTTTTCTAGGAAGACTTAAGGGAATAAAACTAGCCGGATTAGGATTTGATTTTACAGAACCCGAAGCTATTGATTATGAAGAAGAGCTAACTAATCTCCTCTTAGGAATTGATTTAGGAGAAGACAAATTAATATTAATGATTGATGAATTTCCGGAAGTAATGTTAAATATAGTTGAAGACTGTAATGGAGACATAGTTGAGGCAAAGAAATTCCTTCAATCAAACAGGGAATTAAGGAATAATCCAAAGCTACATGGAAGAATTCAGTTTATCTATACCGGATCAAACAGTCTTAATTTAACGGCAGCAAATCTAGAATCAACATCTTTAATCAATGACTTAACTGCCATTTCTGTAAATCCTTTATCCGCTGATGAAGCAAAAGACTTAATATTAGAAATTTTAAAAACCTATAAATACACCATTTCACAAGAACAACTTGATTATATGGTGTCTCTTGTAGAATGGAATATCCCTTTCTATTTTCAATTATTAATTCAGGAAATAATCAATCAAATTGAGCCAGAAGATATCATTACAAATAAGATAATAGATGAATCATTCTTTAAAATAATGGATCAAAGAAATGATCATCATTTTGAGCACTACGTTAGAAGGCTAAAAAGAGTATTCAATGAAAAAGAATTAAGATTTGTCAAAATATTTTTAAATCAACTAGCTCAAAATGAAAAAATATCAAAAGGGGATGCGCAAAATATGTCGCATGGAATATTAACAGAAAGTGAAACAAAGAAAGTACTCGAAGCCTTAAGGTATGACGGCTATGTAATTAATCAAAGTGAAACCGGTAATTTAGAATACAAATTCAATTCTCCAATTTTAAAACAATGGTGGTATAATCATGAATGCTAAAGAAGTAAATATATTTCTACGAAATAACACAGGCAATAAAGCTAAAGAGGCACTTATTGACGGTTTTGTAATACGAACAAAAGTTTTCAACAATATTTTTTCCGAAATTATGTTGTCAAAAACCGATAAACCTGAGCAAAATTATCTTGTAATAGGTCAAAGAGGAGCCGGTAAGACAACATTGCTTTACCGTCTCAAATATGCTATTGAAGATGAGCCAAAGTTAAGCCCAAGGATCATCCCAATTATGTTTTCAGAAGAGCAATATAACTTAATGGATCTTATAAATTTATGGGAAAGCATTGCAGAACATCTAGAAGAACATGAAGGATTTGAATTTTTACAAAAAGAGATTACAAGTATAGATATAAATCATTCATACAGAGAGGAAGAAGCTTATGAATTAATTGAGAAAAAATTAAGTGATCTAAATAAAAAAGTTATAATCTTTATCGAAAACATTGATGTTTTTTTTAAAAAAATCGGCAAGAATGGGCAAAAAAGATTAAGGGAAGTATTAACAACCTCTAAAACTATAAGGCTCATATGTTCGTCTACAACTTACTTTGAAGGCATAATAAATTATACAGATCCATTTTATGAGTTTTTTAAAATAATTCAATTAGACGGCTTAAATAGAGCCGACAGCGTAAAATTGTTAGGCAAATTAGCCGAGCAAAGAAATCAAACTTTACAAATTGAAGAAATAATAAATAATTACCCAAAGAGACTTGAATCATTGAGAAGATTGACGGGTGGAAATCCTAGAATAATTTCGTATTTGTTTCAAATATTTTTAGATAACGAAGACGGGAGGGCAATTATTGACTTATATAAATTATTAGATGATATAACTTATTTATATAAGGCAGAATTAGACCAACTTTCAGCTCAGCAACAAAAAATTGTAGATTCAATAGCAAGAAACTGGGATGCAATTTCTACGAAAGAAATATCTCAAAAAACAAATATAGATAGTAAACACATTTCTTCTATTTTAAACACTTTAGAAAAAAATCAAATTGTTGAAAGTGTCTCAACGAGAACTAAAAACAACTTATATCGTCTAAAAGATCGCTTTTTAAACATTTGGTATCTAATGCGATTTGGGAAGAAAAGAGAAAAAGAGAACGTTATTTGGTTAGTTCGCTTTTTTGACACTTGGTGTGACCAATCTGAATTATCTAAAAGAATCGACTCCCACATAATGAATCTCAAAGCAGGAAAATACGATGTTATTGCGGCTTTAGATATGGGAAATGTTTTTCTCTCGTGTGAAAATGTTCCACATGAACTGAAATATAATCTATATCAGACAACTAAATCAGTCTTACCTAAGCAATTAATGAAAGACTTAATAATTTCTGATGATTCACTAGGTGATTCTATCCGAAAATTAGTTAAACAAAAAGATTGGGAAAAGGCTATTGAAGCTTTAACAGAAATCAAATCTACTGAAAAAAGATTAGCACTAACCAGTTGGATATATTTAAACAAAGGCGAAGTTAAAACCGCAATTGATTCCCTCGAAGAGCTTTACAAAATATCTCCCGATGGGGATTTAGCATCTTTAATTGGGGATTTATATAAAATGGAACATTTGAGTAGCAAAGCCATTTACTATTACAACGAAGCATTGAAATATGACATTTGGATTTCTTATCACAAATTAGGGGGGATCTATTCAAATGAATTAGGGAATTTCTCTGAAGCTGAAAAATATTACAATTTAGCTATTGAACATAACATTGATGAGTCTTTAATAGAGTTAGCTGAAATTTATTTTTTAAATAACCAATTAACCCAAAGTCAAAAATTAATTCAATCAGCAATTGTAAGTGGGAAAAAAGACTTAAAAAGCACCCTTGCTGCTATTTTTATGAGACAAGACAAAATTGAAGAAGCCATTTCAACCCTGGAAGAAGCCATCAAAGACGGCGAAAAGGATGCCCTATTAAATCTCGGAAAATTATATTTAACGAAAGATAATCCAGAAATAGAAAAAGCTAAAGAAATATTTGAAAATGCCATAAAAAAAGAAACTCCGGGAGCATATAATGCACTCGCAAAACTCTATTTAAAACAGGACAATAAAGAAGAAGCAGAAAAAGCATTATTAAAAGGTATAGAAAAGCATGATGCTGAGTCGGCACATTTATTAGCCCACTTATACATTGAAAAAGATAATTGGAAAAAGGGAGAACAATTTTTTCTAAAATCAATAAAATGGGGAAAAATTTCATCCATAATGTGTTTAGCAGAATCTGTTTTCTTTGAAAAAAAGAATGAAAAAAGAGAATTCATCCTAAATCTATTTGAAAAGCATTATCCAAAAATCCAAATTAAACCAGCGATGGTTATTGGATATGCAAGATTTCTTCTTTGGGATGATCAAATTGAGAAATCAATAAATATTATAAAACAAATCAACTCAAAATTAATCAATGTTCTTGAGAAAGATGGGGCAGATAAATCTAAAGAAAATATTATAGATGAATTAACTGTCTACTTAATACTATTAATATCTAAAGGTCAATTAAATATTGCATATGAGTTATTTTCCAACAATGAATTTGACTACAAACAAATTCTAAAGCCTGTTTATTATGCATTAATGAATTATATGAAAGATGATTATCCCAATGAATATTTAAAAGCTGGAAATGAACTTAAGGAAACAATAGACGAAATAATAGAAGAAATAGAAAATTTTAAAAAAAATTATTAATGTAGTATAATGTAAAAATAAAAAAGCTCCAGAAAAGTACCAGTTTTCTGAAGCTATAAAGAATTGGATAATGAAAGCTTGAGACTTTACTTCACCGGATTACTCCGACTGTTACACCTATTCTATTGTACAAAGGTAAACATTGAATGCCAATGTTCAAACCCTACACTACAATATTTCTTTTGTAAATCAACAAGTCTCCGTCATCAGTATCCTCACCGACGTTATCAGATTGAGAAATAAATTTAATAAATCATAAAGAATATGGCATCAATTGTTACCTATGATATTCCATCAAAACATGTGGAATTCAAAAAAGAAATGTTTGCATTAGGCTATAAAGATCAAATCTCTGGAAAAACCTGCAAAATAATTTATTTCCCTAACACTACCTTGTATCATCCAACCAACACTGCATATACTGCACGTGTTGAAGTTCAGAAAGTATGCAAAAAACTAAATGTAGAATTAGAAAGATGTATTGCAACCATATGGGAAGATTGGTCAGCAATTTGCGGAGAGCCTTTTAAGTAATATTAATATATAAAAAACAAATTATGAGTAAATCAAGCCATTATTATATATCCGGTGTATGGAAAGATACACACGGTAGAATTACAGATGTGATGTTAAACGAAGTAATCGATGACAGCTCGTTTAAAAAAGGGATAAAGAAAACCAAAGCTGAAGTTATACAATTAATAAAGAACAACTATATAGTTAAAACTGTTGTTTGGGAATACCCTCGCTGGTCAATTGGCGCAAAGGTGTCCTATGAAACGGTAAATTATGTAGAGTATTTAAGAACAGTTCCTGATTTGAATATTAAAAACAATATAGATAATTCAATCAGAATGGAAGCCTTTTTTTAAAAGCAAGAGCGGAACTCCACAGCTCTAAATGGAGAAGTAATAATCAAAAAAAACAACATGTCAAAAAAATTACAATCAAACGGAGATGTAAGCATTTGTCACAATGGCAATTGCATTCATGCAACCGGTCAGAATGCAAATTTAATTGCCACTGGAGTATTCACAATGTTCTTACTCATTGGCATCGCTGCATTAATTAAAGACAATTAAAAAACATAAAGGGGTGAAATGCCCCTATTTATAAACTAAAAAAAATAAAATGGGTGAATTATTAATTACAATTTTAAAAACACTTTTTACAAAAGGCGTTACAGTCTTATGGGAAAACAAGAATAACCTTTCTCTGTATGTAAAAACACTATTCTGACATATCGAAATAAAGAAATCAGATTTTCTATTAGTTATCTTTTTCGAATAAAAATTCCTAATACAAATTCTTATTTACTGGTTTTAAATAGAAGGATAGATAATCAATTACAACCAGTTGGAGGTGTTTACAAAAGATATGGGGACGATAAGCTATTCGAAAAATGGGAATATACACCGGACAGTAAGAAAAATGGACTTGATGTAGATGAAGAAAGCTCAGAAGATTTAAGATTTAAAGTAAAAGGCAAACATGTCATAGATGTTATTAAGTGGTTCGAAGAAGGAAAAGAAAGAGAGATAAGCGCTGAACGAGAATTTTACGAAGAACTTTTAAAACCAGGAATTTTAGATAAAAACATCTTTAACAATATTAAGTATAAGCATCTAAAAAGAGTTTCGAAAAATTTAAAATGGAGTGAACATTTCAGTTGTTATGAAGTTTTAATATATGACATATTGGAGTTATTACCTTCAGAGCAGCAAAAGGAACATTTGAAACAATTAAGCACACAAAGCTTAGATTTAAACAAAGGATATGCTATTGTCAATTTTGACGATATAGAACAATTAAGATTGCTTAACAATGGTAAACAAATTGCAAGAATAGGCGAACACACTAAATTAACAATAAACAAAAATTAATATGATTGATATATTCCATAATTATAGATTACAAAGAGAAGAGCTTTTAGCAAGAATTGCTCAAGAACTTCAATTAGATAAAACAAGGTTAGAAAAAATGGAAAGCGCATATAATGCGGTTTATGATTTACTTAAAAAAGATGAGAGTTTCTTTCAAGATTTAGATATAGAGATATATGCTCAAGGATCAAAAAGAATTGGCACGACAGTTAAACCAATAAATGATGAAGATTTTGATTTGGATACTGTAATGCATATTTACGATTTATTTTCTAAATATAATCCAACTCAAATTTACGATGCTTTAGTTAAAGTAATTGAAAGCAATGATTACTATAAAAGTATCTATGAAAAAAAGGATAGATGTATTAGACTTAATTATAAAAGTGATTTTCATATGGATATATTGCCTGCATGTATGCAAGATATTTATGATAAAGAAAAAATTGCAATTCCTGAGAAACGATTGCAATCTTGGTCGTCTGGAAACCCAAAAGGATTTGCAGAATGGTTTTTAAAAATTGCTGAAAGCATTCAGACATCCATGCTAAGATCTTATTCCGGGCAGCTATTAGAAGCAAAAATTGAATCTGAACCATTACCCGATGAATTATACATTAAGACACCTTTACAAAGATCTGTACAGCTTATTAAAAGATACAGGGATCTATATTACCAAAATAGAGAATATCGAGTTTCAAGTATAGTATTGACAACATTAATGGCGAGGTTTTATAATGGCGAAGAATCAATATTTGATTCTATTGACAATATTACTACGAAAATTAAAAGCAGTTATTTGAATGCGGTAAATTCCAACTTAAGATTCAAAGTACTTAATCCTGTTGACGAAAATGAAGATTTTACCGACTCATGGACTAATAAACATTACCAAAGCTTTTACACCTTTATTGATGATTTTTACAATAATTGGCAAAAATTAAAAGATGATTTTGAAATAAGTGGCAAAGATTACATTGAATTGTTCGGAGAGGGGATTTATAAAAAATCATTAACTGAGCAGATAAAAACCTTCTCAAACAGCTCTACAGATGTTTTTGCAAAAGCTAATGGATTAATCTTAGGAAACAATGCTTTTACTAATCCACAAGGACAAATTAACGAAACTAAAGGAACAAAGAATGAGCCTCATCACAATTTTGGAGAATAAAAGAATAGAAAATTATAAAAAAAACTATCGCATTTTATTGGAAATTGAAAAATACAACGTTGAGAAAAATTGTAATTGGTTAAATATTGAAATAAAAAATAGAGTTCTAACCGGAAAAGGAACATTAAAAATTGGTGGTAAAACTTATCCGATTGAACTCTATTATTCTCCTTTTTTTATCGACACAATAAGAAGATTTGACCTGATTTACATTAGAGATAAAAATATCCAATATAACAGTAATATACATTTGTATGGAGATTTAAGCCTTTGTCTCTACCATCCAAAAATTGACAAACCAATGTTAGGAACAATACCTTTAGCAAGAATGATTCCCTGGATATCTGAATGGTGTGTTCATTACGAAGAATGGAAGAAATATGGTGTATGGCTTGGAAGGGAAATAAAGCACTAACACTATCAAATTTTATTTTTAGACTTAGATTTTTTTACTAAGATTAGGATCAAATATATTTAAGCAGACATTTTTAAGAATGAAGAAACCTACGTTAAAACTCATTTCTTCATTTATAACAAATGGTAGTAAATTTGAGAATGACACAAAGATTCCTAATAAAAAATGTACTTATCCTTTCCAGTTAATCCAGACTAAATACTTTCATAAAATATATTCCTGCTAGAAATAGTATGAAGATTATAAGTAAATAAATAAATTTCTCATAATTTGGTCTTTTTTCTTTCTGTTGATATCTTCTTATCCATTCCCCAAAGAGAATTATAAAGAACAATATACAGAATGGAGTAGTGTAATTGTCATCAAAAGCAGTATGGTCAGATATTATGATAAACAACCTGCACAGTATTAGAACTATTGTAAGCTCTAATATATTAATCATTATTTTAATGATTTTTGATGGCTTATTCGGTTCCATATTTCTTGTGTTTAGTTTGTTTTTTCATAAATTCTTACTTCTTGCCCTTCTGAATAATTAGTCGTGTGAGGATTAGTACCGGTGGAACTTGTTTCATACAAATACAACAGACTCAATTTTAAGCTTGTTTGTGTTAACTCCAACACTTTATATCTGGCTTTGTATATAATTACATTACTACTATTTCTCTGGACATCTTCGACGATGTTATTTGTGAGGGTGTATTTTCCAATCTCAGTATATTGCACACAGGCACCACTTGAATTTGTATCACCATACTTTGTTATACTACTTCCATCATCAAAAAACTGTGTTACGTCAAAATTTGTATTGCATGTATAACCGGAAAGAGGAGTTCCGTTTTCAACTATTGAGGTTAAGTGCCATTTATTAACGATGTTCCCTTCTCCGGCGGGACTATTATCACTATCACTTGAACATGAAAATAATGTAATTACTGAGATTAATAAGATTAGTGTACTTTTCATAATTGATGTTTTAATTGTTTTACTTGACTTTATTGCATAAAAAAAGGACGTGAGGTTTCCAACCTTGCAGTCCAAGCGGTATCGCCAAATACCAAGCAACAAACAAGTACTAACTCACGCCCCGTAAGGGCGGAGCATCAGACTTATTATTTTGTTGCTTTTTAAAATTTGGCGATTTTCTTGAACAAATAACAGCTTAACGCTTCCGATAAATATATTTTGACACTCTAGTTTTCTATACTCCTTGATTTTGAATTCAAACAAAAGTAATAAATCTAACTAGATATTTCTGACCTTTTTAAAGGTTCACCTCTTGGTTTTAAATTTGGATTCATATTGAATTTGTGAGAGACATTGTTTGTCTGCAAAAGCTAACAAAGTATCGTTCCCTTTTTTATTGTGTTCGTAGACGGAAATCTCAACAGGAAATCTGTCATGCTCGAACATGTACTTAAAAGTTACAACTGCGTAGTGCTGCTTATCTCTCAATAAAGCAAACTCAATACCGCCGTACATAAACTCTATTTTATCTTTATTTATAAATTTCAGGTATGTTTGAATACCAACAACAGTACCATTAAGAAATTCGTCATTGTAATCTCCAACGTAGGTAATAGGCATTCTAGATAAGTCAATTGTATAGAATCGACCATCCAAGTCTAGTAAAACTTTAAAAGTAATATCCTCAAAAAAGCTTTTTTTAAATTCAGTATCAACCATTAAAACCATAGTAACAGCAATGTTAGATTATAACATTACAGAAACAAGAACAACTTAAAAAAGGGAAATAACATATTTTTCCAAGTATGGCTCATTGTTTTAGCACCTTCGCCTGTTTAGGCAGGTTGCTATCCCACCGAAGGGATTCGTAATGATTAACAAATATAAAAACTCTATTTATTTAAACAAGTTTTTACGTCAATAAATAGACCATAATTACCGTTTAACACCTCAACTAGTTCTTTTGCTACTATCTACTATATTTGGATAGTTAACCTTAAAGTGAATTTACACCATTTAAAAATCATTAAAATAATTCACACTATTTACTTAATCAGTAACTAAAAAATATCCTACCATTTTTTTACCTCCATTCTTGGAGCAACTGTGAAGAGATTCGTAAACTCTTCTACCATAACATCCTTTAGCTTGGCACCATAATCTTTTGTTGTAATTAAACAATCATGTAAGCTGAAAAGTGGTGCCTCCCTCCAAAATTTCCTATTAAAAACTTTGCCAACAAAACCTAGCATCACTTCTGATTCAAACTGAAATAGAATATGAGAAAATTTTTTATACCCCCACGTTTCCTTAAACTCACATATTACACATAAGACATTTGGAAAAAATTGTCCTACAATTTTTTGTACTTCCACGTACTGCATATTATCAGCAAAAAACATAGACAAAACTTGTTTCTTTACAATTTCACGATTTTGTTCATTGCTGCCTACATATTCATCATCTTTAATCCTCCTATACATATCAGCCATTTGTTCAAAGTCAAAACTAGCCTCAAAGGATTCAATAAAGCACTCGTAAAATTGTCCATTAACTGCTAATTCAAAAAGGAGTTCACTCTCAGCAATATCAAGGGATTCCAAAGATTTGTAAAACATATATAGTAGGCTTGCTTCCTTCATAGTATCTTCTTTAATCAATCTATTAAAGAGTATAGCTAAAAAATATATTACTGAATTTGATAAATCCACCTCAATTAACTGTTTACCCTTAAACCTAACAAACTGTCTATAAACTTTTGGCAAACAACTGATGTTACTATGAATCCTACCGTCTGTTTTTTCCACATGATAAACCTTATAAACACCATTGTAAAGCTCAACTACTGCTGTCATTTCAGAAGTATATTTGAGTCTATCCTGATGTTCAGTGTATCTTTTATTGCAAAGTGCAACGGCGGCATCTAAATCAATAGTCAAATTTTCAGAATTAAAAAATTTTTGCAAATAATTATATTTACCATTTCGGCTAGCCACTTCTAATGGAAAGACCGTCTCCCTATCTTTTATTTTCTTTATCAACTTACTATCATTGATATATGAAATCTCAAGAAATTCATTTCTATATTTCGGACTAAAACAATAACTATAACAACTCCCTTCTTCATAGCTCTTTCTGTGCAATATATTTTGTTCCCCACCCCAACAAGTACCTAAAAAAGCAATATGCTCTTTATGCTTGTCGTTTCGAACTAGTAACTTCTGTGAACAGATTGGAACATATTCTAAAGATGTCTTATCTCTATTTTTTTTTCCACCGACAGAAACAACATAATGAACAAGGTGCTTTAAATAATCTACATCCAATTTTGGAGCAAAAGCACTTACTAACTCTTCAATATTTGCCCCTTTTGGTATCAAAACAGCAAACGGTTTCATTATGAAAAACTTAAAACTGCTTTAGACAATTCAATTTGTTTTAATAAGTCTTGTTTGCTATACAGAACTCTTCTACCGACTTTGTGAGATGGCTTTAAAATCCCATTATTTTTATGATTATTCAGCGTAACCAATGAAATACTTAGAAACTTAGCAACTTCTTTTCTTGTCAACATTACATCTTCAACATTGTTCGTTGTTACAACTCCTCTAGAGTTTTCAACTTTTTCTTTTACATTATTCATAGTATTGATTTTAAAATTCAATACAAATTTTGTGAGTATAGAAACGAATCGAAAAGAATGGGAATAACGGGAATACTAATAAAAAAGGGCTTACATGTTATATGCAAGCCCTAAAACAATTTTAAATAAAGTAAATAAAATAAAGAGGGGAATAAAAAAGGGAATGCTTATTGAAGAAAATAAAATTCAGCTCTATAATTTTTAAGCTTTTTGAATTTTGAAGGTTTCTTCTGGTCTCCAAGCTCTATGCTGTAGCGTTCCTCAAAAAATCTCAAAACATCAGTTTTTTGAGCAAATATTTTCTTAATCATTTCCTTATTGACACAGAACAAAAAGAACTTAACCAAATCTATTTTGTCCTTCTGCCAAACTAAATCTTCATTCAGATACCCTTTGTCTTGTAATTTTTTCTCAAAAACAATTAATTTTTGTACCGCCGACGGATTTTCGAAATATCTCTTAAAATCTTCTTTATCTGTAGAATCTTGAGCAATAAACAATTCCGGTGCAAATTCTTGATATTTAACCTTAAGCTCTTTCAACACTCGAACATAGCTTTTTCTATATAAATCAACAGCAACCTTTTGAACTCTATTAACTGTAATACTCCCTAAACTACCCATTGATTGATTCAACATCTGAATACACTCTCTAAGATTAATTTTAAAGGATATATCACTAGTAGATGACGACAAGAGCTTATCTAAATCAGCCTTAAACTCTGCTTCTTGAGCTTCTATAATCTCAAACAATTCATCTTTAAAAACCCCATAATTTAAAACCTGAGAGAGTTTATCGTAATCAAGTTTAAAACTATGACTAGAATTTTTAGGGTTGTATTCACGAGCCAAAATCTCTCGTTTTTCAATCTCCTCCTCAAAACCTTCGATGGAATAAAATGTTACACAATTTTGAATTACCTCAATACAAAGTGGCAATTCTGGAAAAATATCAAGCAACGGATTTTTCATATTGATATAATCAGGTATAAATTCCTTTTCGATATCAGATAATTTTTCTTTTATATAAGCCATAATTAATCGTAAAAACCAGAATCAACTAAATGAGAAGCTCTCTCTTCTCCTTGAATTCTAATATACTTATAAAACTCACGTTCTGTGGTGTGTCCTGAAAAAAACATTATATCCATCGCCGACTTCCCAGATTTATATTTGTTAGTACAGAAACTTCTTCTAGCTGTATGTGTTTTAATCAATTCATATTTCGGATGTACTTCAATTAATTCCTTTCCCCCTTTGGTAGATTTACAAACAATTTTTTCATCAATCCCTGCCATTTGTCCCACTTGTTTTAAATAATCATTTATTCTTTGTTCAACCATCTTAGCCGGTGGAAATCCGTCATAACGTTCATTCATTATCTTTCTAATATGAGGCTCAACTAAACAATTAACTGTTTTACCTGTCTTCTGTTGCTTAATTCTAAAATACTCTCTCCCTCCTATTTCAATTATATTACTTGCAGTTAAACCATTATAATCACTTATTCTCTGTCCAGTGCTTAATCCTATTAAAAAAATATCTCTAGCTCTTTCCAAATCCTTGTACTTAGATAAATCCAACTTTAAAATTTTATCAATCTCTAAATCTGTCAAATATATTTCCGTAGTCTGTTCTGTCGAAGTCCTGAAATCTCTCCCTTTAAATTTTTGATTAACATTATAACCATCTGAAACAGCGGAATTAAGTATTCCTTTTAAATTTTTTGTATGCTTTACAATCGTGTTTTGTGAAAAATTTTCTTCCTCTAGAAATTTTTTAAATTGATTATAAAAAACTTGGTCAAACGTTTCAAAGTCAACTTTTATACTATATCGTTCAGAAAAATTCCTTAATTTTTCAATAGTTTGTCTATATGACCTTATTGTAATAATACTTATTGTAGATTTTTTCAACTCAATAAAGAGTTCAGCATAAGCAAAGAAATCTAATTTCCCGCCATCCTTAACCTCAACAAAATTCTTGTTTGTAAACGAATCTAATTTTGATTTTAAAGCTTCTTTTGTAACTGGAATCTGTTCAGATATCAATCTAGAGACTTCTCTGTTAAGTTCATTCTCTAAGTCTGTCAGAAAGTCGTTCAGATTGTCTCTATCTAAAATACCTGCTTTGTTTCTCACTCTTTGTTTCTCGGAATCCCAATTTTCAAAGCAAACCTTAAAACCAGTTGAATACTTAAATCTTAATGCTCCATAACTAAAGTGCATTAAAAGGAGTGAATCTCTTCTTTTATCCCTTTTAAGCTCAGATAGAGGTTCTTTAAATGCAAACCTCACTGTCCCTTTACTTCTTTCAGTAGTCACTCTCATAATTAGATATTTAATTCTATTTACAAAGTTGTGAATTTTTTACATAGGGTGCAAGTTTGGGTGCTAATAAATCTTTACTATTATGCACTTAATTTTACTTTAACATCTCAAAACAATTTACAAATACCTTTATTTACAGTGGCTTATAAAAAAATAAAGTAAACTAACGTAAATCTGAATAAAGGCAAAAGAAGTACTGGAGGTACCACATCAAAACCCACTCAATGAGTGGGTTTTTTGTTTTATTCAATTTTCCCCATTAAAAAAGCCAATCATTACGATTGGCTTTTTATTATTTACCGGTTTTTATCCAGCTGCTTATTTTTTCTTCCAAAAGCGCCAGCGGCATCACACCCGATTCCAGCACCTTTTGATGAAACACTTTGATATTAAACTTGTTTTTCATTTGATCTTGAGCCTTTTGACGCAATTCCAAAATCTTCATTTGTCCTAGCTTATACGATAAAGCCTGTCCCGGATAAGCCATATAACGCTCAATTTCCGAAACAATACTCGCCTCGCTTTCTGCTTCGTTCTCTAATGAATATTTAATAGCCTGCTCACGGGTCCAGCCTTTGGAATGCAATCCGGTATCGACCACCAAACGAATGGCGCGGTGCATCTCATTACCCAACATTCCAAAATATTGATACGGATCGCTATACAAGCCTAATTCTTTTCCTAAACTCTCGGTATAAAGCGCCCAGCCTTCACCATAAGCTCCAAACCAATTAAACTTCCTAAAATCCGGCAATTCTTTATTCTCCTGCTGCAAGGAAATCTGAAAATGATGCCCCGGAATCGCCTCATGCAAAAACAAATCCTCATCTCCGTAATAGTTGTAATTTTTTACGTCCGGAATCGGCACATAAAAAATTCCGGGACGTGTACCGTCTGCACTTCCCTGAATATATTCCGCACTGGCTGTCTTCTCACGAAACGCCTCTGTCCTTCTTATTTCAAAAGGGGTTTTAGGTTGCAGGGAAAACAACTTATCTACGTTTGGCTTTATTTTCTGATGAATCGCTTTAAAATTTGCAATTACTTCCTCTGGCTTCTTAAAAGGCTTTAGCTCGGGTTTATTTCGGACATAATCGAAAAACTCCACAATACTTCCCTGAAAACCTACTTGCTGCTTTACTTTTTCCATTTCAGCCTTAAGACGCACTACTTCGTTCAAGCCTAACTCATGAATTTCTTCAGGCTTCTTACTTGTGGTAGTCCATTGCTTAACATAAACCGCATACAACTCTTTTCCACCGGGCAAACTACCAATACCGCTGGTGTTTCTGGAAGCCGGCAAATATTCATCCTTTAAAAACTTTGCCATTTTCTGATATTGTGGCACCAATTTCTCTGTAATTACCTTTGTATAATCATTTTTAAGAGAAGTCTGTACTTCGGGCGAAAATGCTTTAGGCATTGCTTTAATGGAAGAATAAAAGATGTTGTCTTCAACCTTAGAAAGTGCCTGCTCTTCAAACTGCGGAATCAATTTCTCCGTTAATGCCCTAGGCAAAACCACTCGTTTTTGAATCCCTTTTTTCATGTAAATCATTGCAGAATCAATCCAAACGGAATACAACTCCATACGTTTTAGAAAGTTGCGGTAATCCTTTTCGGTTTTAAAAGGCTGTGCTGCCGTTGCGCTGGCAAACTGCATGATTTTTAAATGGGTACTTTCAAATTGGTTGATCGGCATTAAATTCGCCTCTTGCTTGAGTAAATCTTTCCCGATTTGCGTTTCCCACTGAATGATTTTATAACTTATTTTTTCTTCCGGACTAAGCGCAGTGGTATCTACATCGGCCAATTCGGATTCGAACTTATCAAAGAATTTAGCCTGCTTTGCACGAAAAGCATCGGTCATTTCAAAAACCAACTGATCGTTGTACTCACTTTGCCCGTTTAGGGTTGCCTCAAGCGGATTCAGCTCGTTTTTACCGTCAAAATATTCCTGGGTTAGCTTTTTAAAATCAACCATTTTTGCTTCTTTTTTACAGTTCACGAAAAACAAAGAAAAAACCAAAGCGGCTGAAAGAAAAACTGTTTTTTTCATAATTCTGATTTGAAGATTCAAGAGTAAAGCTACAAATTTTATCCGTGATACACTCGTGATGAAATAATTTTCCCTTCGCGAACCTCCAGAACCTCAGCCACCAACATATCTTCTTCTCCTTCCACCTGACGGATGTATTCCATAAAAACCCTATCAGAATTAGCCGTTAAGGAAGTTACTTTATAATGAAGTGTCGGCAATCGGTCAAAAGCATCTTGCCACCAGGTGCGCATTGCTTCTTTTCCCACCACTAACCCATTAGTTTCCGGCTGACGGATTTTCAGTTTCGGACTGAAATGCTGCGCCTCATCATCATAGAGCGACAATAATTTCTCAAGGGTTTTGTTGTTAAAAGCTTCAAACCAACGGTAGGCAATAGATTGTAAATTCTCTGGTGTCATAGTTGTATTAAAAAATCCCGACAGTGCGGGATTGGGTTATTATATGTTTTTTAAATTGATAATTTCCTGATCGGTTAAAAATCGCCAGTTGCCACGCGGCAGGTTTTTCTTGGTAAGCCCGGCAAAAACCACACGATCTACTTTTAACACATCGTATTTTAAATGTTCAAAAATAGAACGCACTACTTTTACATTAGAGGTTTTCATCTTCAAACCGATTTCGCTTTTCGGCTGATCTTCAATATAAGAGATCTCCTCTACAAAAATGCGGAAGTTGTCAATGGTCAAACCTGAGGCAATTCGTTCTAAATCTTCAAATTTCAGATTCTTATCCAAAGAAACCTGATAAACCTTCGATGAACGCTGATTAGGCGTAGTAAATTTACGAACCATATCGGTATCGTTGGTAAACAATAACAAACCAGTAGTGGATTTATCCATTCTCCCCACAGCTTGTAATTTTGCACGTGTTGCATTACGCACTAAATCCAAAACGTTGTTGGAATTCATGTCTTCGTCTTTAGAAGTTGTGAATCCTTTTGGTTTGTTAAGCAAGATATATTCTTTCTTCTCAGGAGTGATAACGGTTCCGTCAAAATTAACCACATCGCCCGGCATAACCTTGTACCCCATTTCCGTAATCACCTCGTTGTTTACTTTTACATTTCCGGATTGGATGTAAATATCGGCATCGCGACGGGAACACACCCCAGAATTAGCAATGTATTTGTTTAAACGGATTTCATCAGGATTAGATGGCTGTTTAGGGGTTTTAAGTCCTTTTGGCTTATCAAAAGACGGTTTAGGCTTTGGAAAACCTGATTTTTTTTCGTCTTTTTTGAAAGTTGGTTTTCCTGTTCCACTTGGTTTTTTGGGTCCAAATCCGGTTTTCCCTTTTCCTGCAGACGTTCCTCTTTTGTTATTCCCTTTTCCGTTGATCATTTCGCTTTATTTTTTGCAAAGATAAGAATTTAGAAATTGGGTTTCGGCGATGGTTTTCGGATTTTATATTTTAAGAAGGCTTCTTCCGTGGATTAAAACCACCGGATCAATCAGTACAATGCAAAAAACCCCAGCCACAATCAATGACTTCAAAATATTATGAAGCTGTAGGTATTCACTTTGTGTTTGCGATTTCCAAAGCTTTAAAAGAAAAAAAATCAACACCATAAGACTGATATAGAAATAGATGTCCATATAACCCACATCGTATTTATCAATCAAAATAAACACCGGAATCACCGTTGAAATTGTAAGAACAGTAATAAGCTGCTTGGAAATTTTTTCACCAAAACGCACCGGTATGGTTTGGTAATTGTTTGCCACATCACCTTTGATATTTTCCAGATCTTTAATCATTTCGCGAATCAGAATCAAAAGAAAAAGGAAGGTGGCATGCGCAAAAATCACATGGTAAAAATTCTTGAAATACAACAAAATACCAAAGAAAGGCAACACCGCCAACAATGAAGCGGTTAAATTCCCAATCATGGGGTATTTTTTCAGCTTATGAGAATAAAACCAAATCAGGAAAATGTACACGGCAAAAAACAAGGCCGCTCGCCAGGAAATAATATACGCCAAAGCCGTAGCCAGAAAGTTCAATCCGAAATAGACCTGTAATTTTGTTTTCTGACTTACCAAACGGTCCAACATCGACTTGCTGGGACGGTTAATCAAATCTTTCTCAGAATCGTAAAAATTATTAATGATATACCCCGAAGCTATCGTTAAAGTGGAGACGAAAACAATGATAAAAAGTCTCCAATCCAGAAGCACATCGAGCGCTCTTCTTTCAGGAGCCAAAATAAAGATTGACGATAAATATTGCGCTAAAACAATAATGGGAATATTATAACCGCGCACCACAGAAAACAAACTGAGAATTTTCATCAGCAGCAATTTTGTTTTTCGTGTGAGCATGGCTTGGAATTGAAAATTTGGTTAACGTTTAAAATTACTTTTTAAAACTGATACACCACTTCCAATTTATAATCTTTTAACGATTGTTTGGCTTTTTCAAGGTCTTGGGTAAACCCTAAAATATAACCACCGCCACCGGAACCACATAATTTCAAGTAGTAATCATTGGTGTCGATTCCTTTTTGCCACACTTGATGAAATTGCTCCGGAATCATCGGCTTAAAGTTGTTTAACACCACTTTTGAAAGTTTCTTGGTGTTGGCAAACAAGGATTTCATGTCGCCGTGCAGGAAGTTTTCCACACAGGCATCGGTATATTTAATGAATTGGGATTTGAGCATTTTGCGAAACCCTTCCTCTTTTAAATTCTCCATAAAAATGCTTACCATCGGAGCGGTTTCACCCACAATTCCGGAATCAATCAAGAAAACCGCACCTTTACCCAGAGCGCTTTGTGAAGGAATTCCCGTTGGCTCAATATTATCTTTGGAATTGATTAAAATCGGCAAGCTTAGATAACTGTTTAAAGGATCCAATCCGGAACTTTTCCCATGGAAAAATGATTCCATTTGAGAGAAAATTGCTTTTAACTGAAGTAGTTTTTCACGGGTTAAATTCTCTAAAACTGTAATTTTATTGTTAGCATATTTATCGTAAATCGCTGCAACCAAAGCTCCGCTGCTTCCTACTCCATACCCTTGCGGAATACTTGAATCGAAATACATCCCGCGTTCCACATCAGCTTTTAAATCTTCCAAATTGAACGTGACTAATTCCGGTTGCTCACTTTGCAAATCTTTCAAATACACCACAAAACGTTTCAAACTCGTATTCGATTTTACTGCTTCTTCCGACGGATTCTCGTCCACCTTTAAAGCACCATTGTAAAAATTATACGGAATTGACAAGCCTTTGGAGTCTTTGATGATTCCATACTCTCCGAAAAGTAGAATTTTTGAGTAAAAAAGCGGTCCTTTCATTTTTTGTTTTGGTTTTATTTTGGTCTTTACAAAGTAAATGTACTAAAAAAATCAATTGCATCTTACGGCACCAGCACCTATTTCGTCGCAAATGTACTGACCATTTTGACAATAGCCAACTAATTCGTCTTTAATAAATTGCAAAACGTTTTCTTTTACATTTTCCGGATACAACACGTGTACATTGGCTCCGGCATCAAGGGTAAAACAAACCGGAATTTGCATTTGGGTCCTGTATTTCCAGATTTTATTTATGATTTCCAAGGTATTTGGTTTCATCAAAATAAAATACGGCATCGAAGTCATCATCATTGCATGCAGCGTCAGGGCTTCACTTTCCACAATTTTGATAAACTGCTGCACATCACCGTTTTCCAAAACGATTTTTAAAGCTGATAAATTGAGATGTGCCTGTAAAAAACGCTGCTGGGCAAACGGATGCCCAAACATCAAATCGTGACCCACCGTACTGGAAACCTGTTTTTCACCTTTATCTACTAACAATATCGTATCCTGATAGTTTTTAAAATTGTCATGGATGTTCGAAGGAAATTCCACACCAAACAGATCAGAGCTTCCCGAGATTTCTTTATGATTTCCCCAAACAACCACTTCCCCTTTAATGCTTCTACAGGCACTTCCGGAACCTAATCGGGCTAAAAAGGAAGCCTTTTGATTAAAATATTCTTCTGAAATAGAAGGATTCAGCAATTTCTCCAAACTCATCACATTGACTGCTAATGCCGCCATACCGGAAGCCGAAGAAGCAATTCCCGAACTGTGCGGGAAAGTGTTTTCGGTATCAATAGTAAAATGAAACTCTTTTAAATAAGGACAGTATTGCTCAATACGCTGAAAGAATTTTAAAATTTTAGGCTTAAAATCTTCTTTCGGTTTTCCTTCAAATAACAAATCAAACGAAAAAGTACCGTTGTTTTGTTTTTTGGCAAACGTTAATTTAGTGATGGTTTTACAATTGTTGAGCGTAAAACTAATGGACGGATTGGCCGGAATCTGATGTTCCTTTTTTCCCCAATATTTCACCAAGGCGATGTTGCTGGGTGCACTCCACTGAAAACTCCCGTTTTCCACCTGTAAATTATACTCGTTTTGGACAAAATTCTTTTCAGAAATCATATACTTGAAAATTTGAGCAAAGATACTATTTTCGGCTGTTTGATACTCAGCTGTTTTATATTCTTGAAAATTTTCTATTTTTGGAGAACAAGCAATCCTATGAATAAAATTACTAAAATCCTCACTGTTGTTGTAACCTGCCTTTGTGTTGGCTATTTTTCGAGCCTCTTCACAAAAGAAAGTATTGAAGTCTGGTATCCCACACTTACAAAACCAAGTTTCAACCCACCTAATTGGCTTTTTGCTCCGGTTTGGTCGGTTTTATATGTACTGATGGGAATTGCCGCAGGGTTGATTTGGGATAAGATGGATCTGGATCGCATCAACACCCGCAAAGGATTGCAGTTCTTTGTCATACAATTGGCACTTAATTTTCTATGGTCATACCTTTTCTTTGGATTGCACAACCCCTTATTGGCTCTTATCGAATTAGCGTTGCTTTGGCTCATGATTTTCGAAACCTATATCGTTTTTAAAAGAGTAAGCAAACTAGCCGCTGGGCTTTTGCTCCCTTATTTGGCCTGGGTAACTTTTGCCGGGATTTTGAACGCAGCTATTTTTTGGCTGAACCGTTAACCTTTCGTCGTTTATTTTTGCTTTTCACCCTTTAAACAAAAACACAACTTACTGATAATAAATATTTTAATTAATTTTATAGACTCTCGAATTGGATTCACTCTTTCATGAAACCGATTCGCAATTCACTAAAAACAATTAAAATCGTTAGGTTATGGGCGCATTAATAGTGGTTATTATCGGCTTAATTGGTGTTTTATTAGGCTATATCATCGGAAAATCAAGCAGTACGTCTTATCTTGAAAAAGAATTGGATAAATTCAGGCAAAAAGCAGCACATTTACAAACAGAATTGAATGCCATACACGCAAAAAGCGAATCAGGCAGCCATATTTTAGGATTTTCTTCCGGGCCCGCAGTTCATGCAAATTTCAATCCAGATTTGGCATCTTCTGTTATTGGTAAAAAAGTAACAGAAAACGATTTAACAGTAATTGAGGGCATCAACCCGAAAGTAGACCAACTACTTACCACTTCTGGTATTTTAAGCTGGAAAGCACTTTCCGAAACCTCTGTTGATCGTTGTAATGAGATTTTATCCAAAGCAGGTGAGCGCTTTACCAAGTACAATCCAAGTACCTGGCCAAGGCAAGCCCGTTTGGCTTACGAGGGAAAATGGCGGGATTTGAAAGCCTGGCAGGATTCACTGGTAGGCGGGGTTGAGTAACAATTCAGGGTTCTTTTACAGAACCTTTTTTTATGCACTTCCGGATATCGCTTTAGCCACTAAATAACCACCCGTCCAAGCATTTTGAAAATTAAAGCCCCCTGTAATGGCATCGATGTTTAAAATTTCTCCGGCGAAGTACAGCTTTTCGTGAAGCTTACTTTCCATGGTTTTGAAATCGACTTCTCTCAAATTGATACCGCCAGCAGTCACGAACTCTTCTTTAAAAGTACTTTTCCCGTTCACCTGAAATTGACCGTTAGTGAGTTGATTGGTTAAATCGGTAAGCTGTTTTTTAGAAAGATCTGCCCATTTGGTTTCTGAAAAAATACCCGAAGCCAGAAGCAAACTCTCCCACAAACGTTTAGGAAAATCAAACGGGCAAAACTTAATTACCTGTTTTTTGGCATTTTCTTCTTTGAGTTCTTTAAGCGTTTCCAATGCAGATTCAAAATCAATTTCATTGAGCCAATTTACTTGCAAAACGAACTGGTAGTTTTTGTCTGCCAATTCGCGGGCGCCCCAAGCTGAAAGTCTTAAAATTCCCGGACCACTCATTCCCCAATGGGTTATCAGTAAAGGCCCTGAAGCTTTTAATTTAGAATCTTTTACTTTCACGGATGCAAGCGCAGAAACCCCCATCAAGTCTTTTATTCGGGCATCTTTTATATTAAAAGTAAAAAGTGAAGGAACCGGTTCAATAATAGAATGTCCGATAGACCTAATTAGTTCCCAGATTTTAGGATTACTCCCTGTGGCCATGACCAATTGTTCGCATTTAAAGTTTTGATGGTTGGTTTCCACTTTCCAATAACCTTCTCCTTTGAAAACGGATTGCACACTTTGTCCAGTTAGAACTTCGATGCCTAATTGCTTTGTCGCTGAAACAAAACAGTCGATTATGGTTTGGGAACTATCGGAAACGGGAAACATACGACCATCATTTTCAATCTTCAGTTCCACCCCGTGTTTTTCAAACCATTCAATGGTGTCACCGGAGCAAAACTTATGAAACGGCCCTTTAAGTTCCTTCTCGCCTCTCGGGTAAAATTTCACCAATTCATTGGGTACAAAACAGGCGTGCGTAACATTACAGCGTCCACCTCCGGAAATCCTTACTTTAGTCAAAACCTCTTTTCCGCGTTCAAGTATTGCTATTTTGAGTTTCGGATTGTTTTCCGCAAGATTGATTGCCGTGAAAAAACCGGCCGCACCACCGCCAACAATAAGCACATCGTAATTCATCATCATAATCTATCGGGAAAATCGGAAATTATACCATCAATCGTGAAGGATTCCAAACGCTGAATATCTTCCTCATGATTCACAGTCCAAACGTTGATTTTATAACCTTTTCGTTTGGCTTCGGCGATATTGTCATCGGTAAGCAGTGAAAAATGAGGATGGATCGCATAAGCCGAAAGCTCATCTGCCCATTCCAGAGCCTGCTCTACACTGGCCTGAGACAAAGCCGCCAATCGAATTTTAGGGTTCATTTTTTTTACTTGTTCCAATTCTTCTTTCTGAAAACTGGAAACCACAAAATCTTCATATTGCCACCCTTTTTCCACTACATACATCTGGATTAAATCACAGGTGGGCTGTGCGGTTTCGTGGCCTTTAAGCTCGACATTTATCCAGCATTTTCGGTTAATGAGATCGAAAGTTTCTGCCAAAGTTGGAATTTGAAATTCTCCGGATATCTTTAATTCTTTAAGTTCGGACAGGCTTAGTTTGTGTACTTCGCCCGAACCATCAGTCATTCGGTCTACCGTAAAATCATGAAAAACAACCAATTCGCCACATTGTGTCACGTGAACATCTAATTCAATGGCATCCACACCCAAATCCAATGCTTTTTGAAAGGATTCCAAGGTGTTTTCGGCTACATAACCTTTTGCTCCACGATGTCCGATTCTGTGTACCATTAAACTTTGACATTTATTTAACGCTACAAAGATACTAGATTGTTGCACGGTTCGTTACACTTAAACCATGAAGATTGAAAATGATTATGAAAAAAGTACTCTTGCTGATGGCTTTAGGCCTTATTTTAACCTACTGTTCTTCCAAAAAAGCAGCTGCCGAAAAAGTGGGCGAACCTGTAGTGCAATACCGTGACGACTTTAAATCGGTTTCTGATAAAAAGAAAGTGGAGTTTCTGAACCAGTTGAATGCCCAAAACAAAACGGCCTCCGTAATCATACTCACCAAAGGGTATAAAGGAGAAGACGTAAGTATCTCCAACGAAAAGAAACAGTTGTATAATGGAAACCCGATTACCAATTTAGGAACGGGAATCGCGGGGTACATCAAAATTGACAACACTTCGAATACGAAAATCGTGGATAAATTCAGCAAGAAAGAAGCGGTAATTGATAGTGAAAATGCGAAAAAGTACAAATTCATCTATATAATGCAGGATTATACTCTGAGTAATCCTTTTAAAATTACCTACAGTAATACGTTAAGGCCGTTGAAATAAAAAAGCCTCTCGAATTGAGAGGCTTGTGCGGGTGATAGGACTCGAACCTACACACCGTGAGGCACCAGATCCTAAGTCTGGCGTGTCTACCAATTTCACCACACCCGCAGGCTTATAAAACAAGTAGTTGTTTCAATAAGTGGGTGCAAAGATAGACATATTTTTCAAAATCCAAAATCTAAATTCTAAATTCCAAAAAACTTTTTGGTAAGTCTTTCATTTCTAAAAAATTAAAAATCACTTTTTTTTTGATTCCCTAACCCGACAACCTCAATTTAATTTCAAAATTTGGGTTTTGGATTTTGAAATTTGTTTTTCGATTTTTTGTACATTTGGCTTTCATCATTTTAACAACATAATGGACACTATCAAACAGTACGTTCAAAACAACAAAGAACGTTTTCTTAATGAGTTAATCGAACTATTAAAAATACCATCGGTAAGTGCAGACAGTGCTTATTCCCAAGACGTTATAGACACGGCCAATGCGGTAAAAGCTAGTCTTGAAAAAGCAGGATGCGATGTAGTAGAACTTTGCGAAACCCCAGGCTATCCAATTGTTTTCGGAGAGAAAATCATTGATAAAAATTTACCAACGGTTTTGGTTTATGGCCATTACGATGTACAGCCGGCAGACCCAATCGAATTATGGACTTCCCCACCGTTTGAACCGGTAATTAAAACTACGGAATTACACCCGGAAGGCGCTATTTTCGCCCGCGGAGCTTGTGACGACAAAGGTCAGATGTATATGCACGTGAAAGCTTTCGAGTACATGATTCAGAACAACTGTTTGCCGTGCAACGTGAAATTCATGATTGAAGGGGAAGAAGAAGTCGGTTCGGCAAGTTTAGGCTGGTTCGTAGAACGCAATCAGGAGAAATTAGCCAACGATGTGATTTTGATTTCGGATACCGGAATGATTTCCAACCAACAACCTTCCATCACCACAGGTTTACGAGGTTTAAGCTATGTTGAAGTGGAAGTTACCGGACCAAACCGCGATTTACATTCAGGACTATACGGTGGAGCGGTTGCAAACCCTATTAATGTACTGACAAAAATGATTGCGTCAATGCACGACGAGAACAACCATATTACCATTCCGGGATTTTACGACAAAGTGGAAGAACTTTCCATGACTGAAAGAGAGAAAATGGCTCAACGCCCTTATTCTGAAGACGCTTATAAAAAAGCTTTGGACATAGAAGAAGTGTATGGTGAAGCCGGATATACCACCAACGAGAGAAATTCCATCCGTCCAACTCTGGATGTAAACGGAATCTGGGGTGGTTATACCGGAGAAGGCGCCAAAACTGTAATCGCAAGCAAAGCCTATGCAAAAATCTCGATGCGTTTGGTGCCAAATCAAGACTGGGAAGAAATTACGGAATTGTTCAAAAAACATTTCGAAAGTATTGCTCCTAAAGCGGTGAAAGTAAAAGTAACTCCTCATCACGGAGGACAAGGTTATGTAACCCCAATTGACAGTATTGGTTATCAGGCTGCTGCTAAAGCTTATGCTGATACTTTTGGTGTTCAACCGATTCCGGTGCGTTCAGGAGGAAGTATTCCAATTGTAGCGTTGTTTGAAAAAGAGCTGAAATCGAAAACCATCATGATGGGCTTCGGACTGGACAGCGATGCAATTCACTCACCAAACGAGCATTTTGGGGTGTTTAACTATTTAAAAGGAATCGAAACTATTCCTTTGTTCTATAAATATTTCGCAGAATTAAGCAAATAAAACCTTCTTACAATGAGCAAAAAGTTCATTTCAGAAGTTATCAAATCAAGAGGAACCATCGGAGCACTGTCTCCGAGTTCCTCTTTTTTGGCTAATAAAATGCTCCAACCCATTGATTTTAGTCAAAGTAGATGCATTGTAGAATATGGCCCGGGAACAGGCGTTTTCACTGAAAAAATCCTCCAGAAACTCAATTCAGATTCTTTATTACTGGCTTTTGAAATCAATAACGAATTTGCAGACGATTTAAAGAAAATAAACGATAAGCGACTGATTATCATCAATGACAGTGCCGAAAAAATCCAACAACACCTCGATTTGCACAATCAAAAAACAGCCGATTACATTATTTCGTCTTTACCCTTAGCCGTGTTGGAAAACGATGTTGTCAGTACCATTCTTTACAATTCCAGCAAATTACTTTCAGAAAAAGGCAAGTTCATCCAGTTCCAGTATTCTTTGAGTGCCAAAGAACAATTGGAAACTTTTTTCCCAAATGTAGAAATCGGATTTACACTTTTAAACTTTCCTCCTGCCTTTATCTACGTCTGTTCTAAATAAATTATTTTTTAAGCTCGGGTACCGATTTATAGATGTAATCGGCATGAAACCCTGTAAAATATTTGTCTGACTTTTCTTCAAAGGCTTTACGCTTGTTTTCATCTTTCCAGTTTTCTTTGTACAGCTCTTCCATTTTTTTGTAGGCATTTTCCAAATCAGCTAAAGATTCTACCGCAATAACTTCTACAAGTTGTCGTTTATCGGAACCCCAAGCATGGACAAACGGATAATAGGCCTTAACATAAGGGTTTTTATAAACAACCGCCTTGTTGAACTGATCCGACAATTCCATAAATTCCTTTTCAGAACCTTTTTCCGGGAAGGCCAAATGACTGATACGCATATGATAGAAAATCGATTTTCCTTCCAGTCCTTTATCTTCTTTCATACCGGGAATGGAAACATAAATTTCATCCGAATGTTTGGTATCATAATATTGATCCAAATCTTTAAAAAATGCTTCTCGTTTTTTTTCATCGGGCCAAGCTGCTTTTTCCAGTTCCCGATTTTTCTCCCAGGCTTTTTCAATATCACCCCAGTTTTTATAGGTTTGAACAAAAAGAATCTCGGTATTGTCGTCGGTTAAATAATGCGTACAAACATCACGAGAGAGAATCAGGTCGTTTTTCTTGATGACCTTATCCAGGTATTCCTTTTCGCCTGCTTTCCATTTATCTACCGATGGATCTTTAAGACCAAGATTTTTGTGCATTTTGGTAATGGTGATGTACACTTTTTCATCCTCTTTGGAAGTTTGTCCCATTGCCGAAAAGTGAAACAGAAGCGCCGCTAGTAAAAGTACCGCCATTTTGGAGTAGTGATTGGTTTCCATATTTTCAAAATTTATATTAATGAATTGAATTCGTATTTAATTTTGAAATCCGAGGCAGTGTGGCTTTTGAAAATTGTGCGGTATTTGACACAAATTTACAATATTTTAACATAACTTGTTAAAAATCAATATATTAATCTTTTTTTTTAAAAAAATAAAATTTAATCTCTACATTTGTAGAATATACTCTATATTTGTAGAGATGAAATCAAAATTACTTGCTTTACTCCTTTCCATTTTATTTCTGCAATGCGGAATCAATAAGCAGCGCAATGGCGTTAAGGTAGGTAAATGGGTTTACAAACAAACTTTTGATGGAATCGTTTGCAAATCCAAAGGGCGTTACGATAAAAACGGAAATGAAAAAGGGGTCTGGAAGCAATATTTCAACGGAAAACTCTACAAGAAAGAAGTTTACAAAGGCGTTGTTTGTACCACGACCTTTTACTATCCAAACGGAAAGATCAAAGAAATGGGACTCACCCGAACCGATGAAACCGAACAATACATCACTTGGTATTATACCGGGGACTGGTTTTATTTTGATGAAAACGAAAATTTAACAGAAGTACGGGTCTTTGAAAAAGGACTTCAAATTGAACAACTAAAAATAAACTGATATGCAACTTACCAAAGCAGAAGAACAGCTTATGCACCATTTATGGACGCTGGAAAAAGCCTACATGAAAGATTTACTCGAAGCATTTCCAGAACCAAAACCTGCCACAACAACCGTTGCTACTTTATTAAAACGAATGGCCGACAAAGGTTTTATCGGGTATAATGAATTTGGGAAATCCCGCGAATATTATCCGCTGATCCAAAAAGAAGCCTATTCCAAAAAGGAAGTAAGCGGCTTTATTAAAGACTTTTTCAATAATTCCACGGCGCAATTTGCCTCTTTTTTCACTAAAGAAACCAATATGAGTACCGCAGAATTGGAAGAACTGAAAAAGATAATCGAAAACGAACTTCAAAAAAAGAACAAATGATTCTATATCTTATCAAATCCGGACTTTGTCTAATGCTGCTTTTCGGAGTTTATCATTTTTTTCTGGGAAGAGAACGCATGTACCGCTTCAATCGTTTTTATTTGTTGATTAGCTTATTCTTTGGGTTATTAATCCCACTAAATACAATTGAGACAAAAGCCATCTCAGTGGTTCAAGAGGCACCTCAAGCAATTGAACCAATTATCCCTCAGCAATTTACAACAGCTCCTCAAACAACTAGTTATTTAAGCCCTGAAAATATAATTTTGGCCTTTTATCTTGCAATCACTTTGGTTTTACTAATTCGTTTTACGAATAATTTGGCCTCAATGTTCCTTAAAATCTATCACGGAAAAAAAGTCAGCCATAACGACTGCACCTTAGTTTTAACGGAAGAAAAATCGCTGCCTTTCACATTTCTAAATTATATTTTCATCAACCAAGACGATTACCTTCACAACAACATTGAGCCCGAACTTTGGGAACATGAAAAAGCCCACGTTCAACAGCACCACAGTTTTGACATCATTTTTATTGAATTACTGCAAGTATTTTTTTGGTTTCAGCCTGCACTATATGCTTACAAGAATGCACTGCAGTTCAACCACGAGTTTTTAGCCGATCAGGCGGTACTGCAAAATTCCGTTCCAACACAAAGCTATCAAAACTTGATTTTAGCCAAAATCACCGATAAAAAACCTTTGCCGTTTTCAAGCAATCTCGCCTATTTAGTAACCAAAAAACGCTTTATTATGATGACAAAACAAACCTCGACACTTAAATCCGCGCTTTTAAAACTGGCCGTTCTTCCGCTTATTGCCGGACTGACCGCATCTTTCAGCGCCTATGAAGAAATCGAAATTACTCCTGCAGTTCCTTCACTTTCAAAACCAATTTTGGCTCCTGATTCCGTAAAAGAAAATTCTAAAAATCAAGAAGTTACCGACGCTGAATATTTTGCAGGCGTTCGCTTTAATGTTTACGAAAAATTCAACGGTTTTAAAGGAGTTAACTTAAAATGGAGTAAAACCTACGAAGAATTTACACCTGAAGATTTCCAAAAACACGGAAAATGGTTAAAAATTTGGCGTCAAAAACCACTTGAAAAAAAATCTCCAACAGCAAAAGAACTAACCGATTTTAAAAACAGTAAAAAATATGCCATTTGGATTGACGGTGTAAATGTTTCAAACAACAAGTTAAACCAATACAACCCAACAGACTTTGCCCATTTCTCGGGAAGTGTAATTCTGAAAAATGCACGTACTAAAAAACATCCACAACCTTTTCAATATTGGTTTTACACACACAATTATTACAACGAAAAGAAAATGGGCGAAGCGTTGAAGAAATATCCAGGCAATACCATTGATATGTGCATTGAAAGGAAATCTGAAGTTCAAGACAAAGCCACAACAGCTGTACCGGTTCAAGAGACAAAAAACCCAGAATTTCCAGGTGGAATCACTGAGTTTATGAAATACTTCGCAACTAATTTCAAGTATCCCGAAAACTTAAAAACAACAGAATCCTTGCGTTTAGTAGCCAGTTACAATGTAACCAAAGACGGAACAATCAATGATATTAAAATTCTGAAAGGCCATTCGCCGGAAGTAGACCAAGAAATCATCCGGGTATTGAAAGCTTCCCCTAAATGGATTCCTGGAGAAAAAGACGGCAAAAAAGTCGATGCTCAAATGACGCTTCCAATCCAAGTACAGGCGAAATAAATTACTTGAAATCCGTTCCTTCCCGAGCGGATTTTTCCTTTAACTAAAATTGTATCAAATATTTACACCAAAAATTAAAATTTGGCGTTACATTTGCAGTATCATCATCAATCAAAATCATCATCATGTTAAAACGTTTTTTTATTCTGTGCTCCGGCGCGGATAGAACTTTGCTCGACACTTGCAGCGAAGGAGAACAAACCAAGTATGTCGGTGTAGGTGCCACTGTGTTTTTTACTGCAGTTATGGCTTTTATCGCCGGAAGTTATGCCTTATTTACCGTTTTCGACAATGTGTATTACGCCGTTTTCTTCGGAATCGTTTGGGGCTTGCTCATCTTCAATTTAGACCGTTTCATCGTTTCGACCATTAGAAAACGTGATAATTTCAGAAGTGAGTTTTTACAGGCTTCCCCACGAATTATCTTAGCCATGATTATCGCCATTGTAATTTCAAAACCATTGGAAATCAAAATCTTTGAAAAAGAAATCAATACCGTTTTACTGAAAGAGAAAAACGAAATGGCCATCGCCAACAAAAATCAGGTAACCAATTATTTCAAAGGCGATGTAACCAAGAATCAGTCGGAAATTGACAGCATCAAATCAAGCATCAAAGCCAAAGAAAAAGAAGTTTCTGATTTGTATCAGTCCTACATTACCGAAGCCGAAGGCACCACCGGAACCAAAAAAATGGGAAAAGGACCTATTTATAAAGAAAAACGTTCCGCTCACGATTTAGCCTTAAAACAGCTGGACTCCTTAAAAACTGCTTCGGCAAAAACAATCACTGAAAAAGAAGCCCGAGCCAAAACCCTTCAGGCAGATTTAGACAAAAAAGTAGCCGATTCCAAACCCATTATCGACGGTTTCGACGGACTGATGGCACGCATCAATGCCTTAGGTAAATTACCTTGGCTACCGTCGTTCTTTATCATGCTCTTGTTTTTAGCGGTAGAAACTTCGCCGATTATAGCCAAATTATTGTCGCCTCGAGGCGAATACGATTTCAAACTGGAAGACAACGAAACGGCTTTAAAAACCCATATCGAACAGAATGTGTACCAACGCACGCTTCAAAAACAAACCGATGCCGGCATTTACGACAAAGTCTATGCAGACATTCGCGACGACAAAGAACTTTACGACTACAAACGCAAAGCCGCCTCCGAATTACTGAAACTGCAATCGGATGCGTATGTGGAAAAACAGAAAAATGTGATGTAAATAATCAGTAACAAAAAAGGGATAAGCGCAACACTTATCCCTTTTCTTGTTTATTTACATAATTACATATACTGTAAAACTTCCGCTTTTAATTTGTCGTATTCACCTTGAAGAATTAAACCGTTGTCCAACAGCTTTTTGTAGTTCTGCAATTTGGCAAACAATTCATCGCTGGACATTTCGCTTAGTTTTTTCTCTGTGGAAGCTGCTTGTTGTACAGGTTCTGAAATCGTTTCCTGAACAGCTGGTGTTGAAGGCATGATTTCCGCAAACGACGTTACCTCTTCGGTTTCCACTTCTTCAATGATCTCTTCCTGAATTGGAGCTGTTTCAACACCCGGAGTTACTTCTACAACTACAGGATTTGAAACCACAGGATTTTTCAAGGCATCCATCTGTTCTTTAGCAAACGTATAGAGTTTTCTTGCCTGGTTTTTAGGAAGATAATCTACGGTATGCGTCAACTCATTTTTGGTGGAAAACGTAAAATCGGAACCTAAAATCCCTTCTTTCACAAAGGAAGCGGCAACTTCATCCCAATTGAAATCGATAAATTCCATCGACAACCCAAGATTTTTAGGCTTACAGATGATAATGCGTTTATTGGTTACTACAATGCTGTCCGGCAATACGGTAATTGCTGGTTTTTTCTGAACCGCGATGTACCCAACTTCTTCGTTAGTCATTAAAAGGTTTTCCAGTTTCGAAGTGATCTTTTCAATCGCTTTCGGATCTTGGTCTTCGTTTAATATTTTCTTTAAATTGTCAATCATGATTAAAATGTATGTTTTGTAAAACGTGCCGCAAAAGTAATGCCTAATTTTAAGATTCGATAACTTCCTGCTGTTGTTTTTTCGTTAAACTCTTAAAAACCAAATCGTAAGAATGATCAATAAGTTCCTTCACAAAAGCATCCGGAACCGAACCATTTATCTTAACGGTATTCCAATGTACTTTACTCATGTGATAACCCGGCTGAATATCATCGTACTGACCACGCAATTCCATTCCCCAATCAGGATCGCATTTTAAATTAGCTGCCGGCGTTCCGTTTTCCCATTCCTGCAATGAAGAAAGTGCAAACATTTTTCCGCCCACTTTAAACACCAAGGTATCTTCGTCGAACGGAAAATGCTCGGTTACGCCTTTTTTGGAGAGGCAATAATCGTAATACACATCAATGGTCATACTTACAAAATTTTATATAAAACGGGTTTACTCGGGCTTGCATCATTTTCAAACGACGCGATTTGCAGGTTTAGTATGTAGCTGCCGTCTGCTATTGAATCATTAACATAAATCAATTCGGTGATGGTGCAATTCATTCGTGCATCCGCATTTAACTGGTTTACGTTTTTCACATTCCAGAAGGCTTTGTGTGCCAACAACTTTCCTTCGTCGTGTTCTTTATCCACACTTGGCAAATCAATTAGTAAATGCTGAATTTCGCTTTCGCGGATAAACGCCGCAGCCTCTTCCAAAAGGTAAGGCCAATTCGTGTTCGAGTATTTTTTTGAGGTTTTTTCTGATGAATTAGGCAAAGTTCTGATGATTATCGCTTCGGGAGATTTTCCCTGTAAAGCATTTTCAATCTGTACTTTGGTAATCACAAAATCTTCACCTTGCGCTTGCGGAACAACTGAAATTACTTCTGCCGTAAAGAAGAACTGCTTGAGTGATTGGTTGATACTGTAAAACTCACGGGTAATATGCCCCAAACATTCCGTATGCGTCCCATGTCCGTGCGGATTGAAAAAAATGTTATTGAAATTCGTAGACGAACTCCCTTCCGAAACCTTCCCTACCCAATCCCCAAAACGAACGGGTTCGATTTCCGGCTTTTCGATGTACCAGGCAATCGGATTTTGATCCGTATTGGAAAGTGGCAAAGAGATATCAATGGGTTGCGATAAATTGATCTCGAAAATAATATCTTGATGTTTAATAGTTGCTTTCATAAAATATTTTAAACCTGAACGTCAAAAAGATAACCAACCAAAGCGGTTAATCCCATGGCTACTGTTCCCCAGAAGGTAATCCGAAAAATTGCTTTGCTAACATTTGAACCACCAACTTTTGCTGATATTGCTCCCAACACGATCAAAAAGAAAATCGCTAAACCGTACAGATAATATTCCATGCCCGAAACCGGCAAATAAAATGTGGCTAAAAGTGGCAATAATCCTCCGCCGGTAAATGCTGCCCCAGAAGCCAAAGCTGCCTGCAATGGTTTTGCCTGACTGATTTCATTGATTCCTAATTCGTCTCGGATATGTGCGCCTAAGGCATCATGAGTGGTTAATTCTTTAGCGACCAAATGCGCTGTTTCCTGTGACAATCCTCTTCGGCGATAAATCTCGGTTAAAAGCTGGAGTTCCAGTTCGGGAGTTTCTGCCAATTCACGTTTCTCCCGTTCGATATCGGATTTTTCAATGTCGGTTTGTGAACTTACCGAAACGTATTCACCGGCCGCCATCGACAAAGCACCGGCAACCAAACCGGCCATCGCTGCTAAAACAATTGGTTCACGAACATCACTGGCAGCTGCAATTCCTATTGCAATACTGGCAGTGGATAAAATTCCGTCATTTGCCCCAAGAACAGCAGCTCTTAACCAGTTGCTTCTGTGGATATAGTGACTGTCAAGATAGGTGTCTAAATTTACTTCAGGCTGTTTCATCGTCTAAACCGAATTAGTTATACTTTTTAGGATTACTCTTCCAAATTTAAGTAAAATAAATCGGAGGCAATTCCGTCGCAGAAGAATTTTCCTTTTTTAGTGGTACAAAGTATATTATTTTCAAGAATCAGTTTTTCGTCCGCTAAATAACGCTCTGCATTTTGAAGTAAATAATGCAGCATATTTTCTCCAAATTCAGTTTTGATTCTTTCCAAAGAAACACCCCAAACAGTTCGCAATCCGGTCATGATGTATTCGTTGTAACGGTCGGTTTGGGTTAAAGTTTCAATTTCGCTAGGCAATTTATCTTCAGCTAAAGATTTGATGTAAATGGCGTTATTTGCAACATTCCAGCTTCGATTGATTCCGTCGTAGCTGTGTGCTGAAGGTCCTATTCCTAAGTACTTCTTCCCTAACCAATACGCCGAATTGTTCTTCGAAAAGTATTCCGGTTTTCCAAAATTAGACAGTTCGTAATGCACAAAACCATTGGCTTCCAATGTGTCCACCAACATTAAAAACTGCTCATGGGCCACTGCATCATCAGGTTGTGGAACGATTCCTTGCCTGATGAATTGCTGTAAGGCGGTTTTCGGCTCGACCGTTAAAGCATAACTGGAGATGTGCGGAATGTTCAAATCCAACAAAGTCTGAATATTTTGCAGCCATTTTTCATTGGTAAGCCCAGGGATTCCGTAAATCAAATCCGCGGTGATGTTATCAAAATATTTAGTGGCAATTTCAAGGCATTTTTTTGCTTCTTCAGCGTTATGCGCGCGGTTCATCAGCTTTAAATCTTCTTCGTAAAACGATTGGATCCCAATACTTAAACGGTTGATTTTATTTTCTGACAGCGCAATGATTCGCGCTTCGGTTAAATCGTCGGGATTGGCTTCTACAGTGATTTCAGGATTTTCTACTACGTTGTAATTTTTATAGACTTCATCAATCAGTATTTTTAAATCCGAAATTTCTAAAATACTCGGAGTTCCGCCACCGAAATAAATGGTTTCAACGGTTTCATCTGTAAATTCATCTTTGCGCAAACGAATTTCTTTAGCCAATGCCAGTACCATTTCGTCTTTCTTCTTCAGGGAAGTAGAAAAATGAAAATCGCAGTAATGACAGGCCTGCTTGCAGAAAGGGATATGGATGTAGATACCGCTCATATTTTTAGTTTACGGTTGCAGTCACAGTTCACAGTTCTGTAACCAAAACTATTTTTTTATTCTTGATTCATTCTGTTTCACAAACGCATCCCAACCGGAATAACTCTTGCCAACTTCCACTCTTCCGGAATTGAAAAAATGACAAACTGCTGCCGCCAAACCATCGGTAGAATCCAAATTTTTAGGCAATTCTTTTAAACCTAATAATTGTTGCAGCATTTTTGCCACTTGTTCTTTACTGGCATTTCCGTTTCCGGTGATGGCCATTTTGATTTTTTTGGGTTCGTATTCGGTAATTGGAATTTGACGTGATAAACCGGCAGCCATTGCCACCCCTTGTGCGCGTCCTAACTTTAACATCGATTGTACGTTTTTGCCGAAGAAGGGCGCTTCAATGGCAATTTCGTCCGGATGATAGGTGTCGATTAATTCGATGGTACGTTCAAAAATACGCTTTAGTCGCATGTAATGGTCGTCCATTTTGTTGAGCTGCAATTCGTTTAACTGTACAAATTCCATCTTTTTATTCACCACGCGGATGAGTCCGAAACCCATAATGGTTGTTCCGGGGTCGATGCCTAAGATAATACGTTCGTTTGCCAATTTTAATTCGTTATTTTGCGTGATGATTTCTTTCAACAACAAAGCTAAACAATTCCTGGTTCTTATAATCAAACTTTTGATTGTAAGCGGTGCATTTTATTTCATTTACAGCCACCTTGCCCACAACGAGAAACTGGACTGGTCCAAATTCATTTCTCTTTTAAAAGAAAAGCAATCCATCGGAAATATTTCCCTTATTTTGTTCCTTACTTTTTTAAACCGATTCCTTGAAATCTTGAAATGGCAGAATTTGGTAAAAGTGATTCGAGAAATTTCATTAGGAGAAGCTTCTAAACAAGTACTAGGAGCCTTAACGGCAGGATTGTTCACCCCCAACGGAATTGGAGAATATGCCGGAAAAGCGTTGTTCTTCTCAAAAGACAAAGCTAAAAAAGTGGTCTTTCTGAACCTTATCTGCAACGGGATTCAAATGCTGCTCACGATTCTTTTCGGAATTTTCGGTTTGTTGTATTTTAACGCAAATTTCAAGGTAATCACCACAGCAACCGTTGGTGTTTTATTTGGAGCGCTCACACTTCTTCTGCTTATTTTATTCTTCACCAAAAAAATCAGCATTAAAGGCTACTCACTTGAAAAACTGATCCATAAAATCAACGAAATCCCAAAACCGATCCACCGAAAAAACATTTTGTTGGCTATTGGTCGCTATTTGGTTTTCTCGCATCAATATTATTTCCTATTTTTAATTTTCGATGTACAGCTTCCGTATTTAATTTTGATGGCCACCATTACAAGTGTTTATTTTTTAGCTTCGTCCTTACCTAGTTTTCAATTTCTGGATTTTGCGGTAAAAGGAAGTGTAGCCGTTTATTTTTTCGGATTACTGGGTGTAAACGAATGGATTGTGGTGTTTATCAGCACTTTGATGTGGTTCCTGAATACCGTAATCCCAGTGGTTATCGGAAGTTATTTTGTTTTAAATTTTAAAGCGCAATGGAAATCGTAAACTTGTTATTTGCACTGATTTTTATCAATTACGTTATTTTTATCGGATTGCTGATTTGGGGATTTTCAAAAATAAAATCATTCAAAAAAACTGCTTCCGAAAACAAAACGTCTTTTTCTGTAGTTATTCCGTTTCGTAATGAAGAAAAAAAACTGCCCGAATTATTGGAATCGTTTTCACATCTAAAATACCCCAAAGAACAATTCGAACTTATTTTTGTAAACGATGCTTCCAGCGACGAATCCGAACGCACCATCAACCGCTGGCGCATGGAAAATCCGTGGATACATTTAACGATTCTTGACAATGTTCGCATTTCAAAATCACCCAAAAAAGATGCCATACAACGCGCGGTAACCATAGCCAAAAACCCTTGGATTATCACTACCGATGCCGATTGTGAAGTACAACCCGAGTGGCTTACCACATACGACAATTACATTCAAAATAACGAAGTGGAAATGATTGCCGGAGCAGTGCGATTTCCATCCAGAGGATTGCTGCTCTCGCATTTTCAGCAGCTGGATTTACTGAGTTTACAAGGTGCCACTATTGGAAGTTTTGGTTTAAAGGAAGCCTTCATGTGCAACGGAGCCAATTTTGCTTACACCAAGAAATTGTTTTGGGACTTGGAAGGCTTCAAAGGCAACAACCATATTGCCAGTGGTGACGACGTTTTTCTACTGCAAAAAGCTATGGCAAAAGTTCCCAAAAAAGTGCATTATTTAAAAGCAAAAGAAGCCATCGTAACCACAAAACCGGAAAAAAGCTGGGCAAAATTATTCAAACAGCGTGTGCGTTGGGCTTCGAAAGCTACAGCGTATCAAAGTGATTTTTCCAAAGGCCTTGCCATTATTGTTTTATTGGCTAATTTATCCTTACTGATTGGCGCACTGCTTGTAATTTTCGGATTGATGTCATGGCAATTGCTGACCGTACTGTTCGGAATAAAATTCTTGATTGATTTCTTTTTGATGTATAAAACCAATAAATTTCTGGGAATGCGCCTGTATTCGGCACCAATTAGCGCTATTATTTACCCGATTTTCAGTACGGTTGTCGCCATTTATTCCCTGATAGGTGGTTTTGAGTGGAAACGGGAGAATATTAAATAAAACTACTCCGACTTTAAAATAACCGGTAACACAAACTGGGTTTTCACAGGAACCCCGCGTTTAATTGCTGGATTAACTTTCGGAAAATCGACTAATTTGGCATGGAGGATGCTGTCGATTTTTATGGTATCATAAGCTACGCTGTCTTTCGGAAATTGAGGTTCGAATTGCAAACGCGCATCGGGAAACACCGTTACTTTTACTTCTATAGTATCAACTTCAGGATAAAGGATTTTTAAGGTATCAACACTTAATTTTTCCTGAATTGTTTGGGTCAAATATTCAAAAAAACATTGGCGGCGTTGTGCCTCGTCTGTAATCACTTCACAAGCGTCTACCGTTGGAAACGCATCTACTTTTTTCCAGTCAATTTTCTGTAATTCTTTTTGCAGAAGTTCTTCTTCCGAGGGCGTTTTTTTATCAAACAGCTGACAAGACACCATCACAAGAGAAAAGAAAAAGAGTACAAAAAGTTTTTTTAGCATGAAAATTGTAACTTTAAAAGCCAAAAATAGTAAAAATTTTATGGAATACTTTTTATTACTCGCGGGATTTACATGCATGATCGTTGGAATTTTAGGAAGCTTCCTTCCGGTTTTGCCCGGACCACCAATCAGCTGGGTAGGTTTACTGCTATTGTACCTTACCAAAACAGTTCCGAATGACTATTGGGTTTTAGGCATTACGCTGTTAATCGCCTTAATCGTTATAATTCTGGATTATGTGATACCGGCCAAAGGAACCAAACGTTTTGGAGGCAGCTCGTATGGTGTTTGGGGAACCAATATCGGGTTAGTGGTTGGGTTGATTGCACCAATTCCTTTTGGTGTAATTATTGGTCCTTTCCTCGGAGCTTTACTAGGCGAACTTATTTACGACAAAGACCACAAACGCGCTGTAAAAGCGGCAACCGGTTCATTTGTTGGTTTTCTGGCTTCTACGTTTATGAAATTTGTGGTGTGCGTAATGTATTTTGGTTTATTTCTGATGAAAGTTTGGGAATTCAGAAGCAGTTGGTTCTAACTTTCTTTGGTTTTATAAAAAGTGATTCCGATGCCGATTAAAATGATTAGTCCGCCAATAAGCATCTGAAGGGTAATGATTTCTCCCAAAAACAACCAGGCAATCAATGAGGTCACCAACACCTGACTAAGCAAACTTAACGAAACGCGGTTGGCTTCCATCTTTTGGGTCACATAACTCAGCAATGTCCAGGCAATCAACTGACAAACAATTCCCTGCACCACCAAAACACCCCAAACCGAAGTGGAAAAACCGAAAAACGGTTGTTTATAAACAAGGCAAATCCCGCCTATGAAAAGACTTGAAACCGCCATGCTGTAGGTAATAAAACTTAAGGACGACATTTGTCGAAGCACGTATTTGCTGAGCAACATGTAAATCGCATAGAAAACGCCGGACAATATTCCAAAGACAAAACCAATGTCAAATTTAAACTGATAAAACGTTTCCGTTCCGATTAAAACCACCATACCGACCAGCGCCAAAAATGCCCCGATCCAAAAATTCCTGTTGGGTTTCTCCGGTAAAAAGAAAAACATGCCCAAACCCACCCAAATTGGCGCCAAATTGGTAAGCAGAGTAGCTTGTGTAGCTGTAGATTTTTGAATGGCAATGTTCCAAACTGCAATATCAGAACCGAAACAAATTCCGCACAAAACTATAATCCAAGCTGTTCGAGTGTTTGGTTTTTCTAATTTTTTCTTAAACAAAACAATGGGAAGAAGTAGGGCAAAAGCAATCGCCATTCTATAAAACGCAGAACTCAAACCGGAAACCGGAGTCGCTTTTACCAAAACCGGAAAAAGGGAAATGCAAAAAATACCAATTAGTAAGGCCAGCTTTGGGTTTTTCATTCTTTTTGACTTGAAAAACAAATATAAAATAAAAGCCTCGAATTATCGAGGCTTTCGTTTATTCAACTAGTAGTTTCTTAATTGTTTTCAGATTGGATTTCGTGGTAACTTCAATCAAATACATTCCTTTTGCCACTCCCGACAAATCAATGGTTTCAGAAGCAGTTGCTGTTGTGAACGACTTGGTAGCGATCATTTTTCCTGTCAAATCGTAAACCGCGATACTTGAAAGGAAATCATTATTGTTTTTAACTGAAACCGTCACTAAATCTTTTACAGGATTCGGATAGAAGCCAAATACAGCATTTTCAAACTCCTCCACACCAAGTTGGGAAACAAATTCCGTATTGAACGTATTGGTCACGATTGCCGGATTGTAATCAAAATAAATTGAGGCAGTACTTGGGATGATATCTCCAACCGCATAACCCGGTTTTGGTTTTATCCTGTAAACAACATATCCCTTGCTTAAATTAGGGTTTTGACTGGTCGCTGCTAAGTTGATGTTCTTAAAATCCCAATTGATGTTCGTTCCAACACGATCCATGATAAAGTTGTGGCTTGAACTCACCATTTTTAAAGACGTTTCATCCAATTTGGCATCCAAAACATTATTCACTTTTACATTAAGAGCTGATGCCGAGCCTGTGTTTTCAAAACGCACGGTGTAATACAAGTACTCATCAGAATCAAAACCTGCATGGATAATTTTCGCTCCATGAGACTCCATAATGTCGTTCGGGTCGTAGGAACCAACAACTACTGCAATTAATTCTGAAGAGTTATTATCTGCAATAGCATCAACTGTTGGCAGTATTGAAACCGCAACAGAATTAGTTAAAAGATTCCCTAATTCAATGATTGGAATAGTCGGCACCTGCATGGTTACTTCAATGGTTCGGGTCTCAAAAGGCTGAAGGTTTGTAAAATCATAGGTAAAACCATTAGCTGTAGAAACCGTTCCTGTTTGAGAGACCGCTGTTATACTCAAAGCTGCATCTTTGGTGAAAGCAATTGTACCATTTGCAATCTGATTTCCGTTATTCGTATAAACAATCTTGTTTTTATAAGCAAAACCCGGTCGAGGCTGTCCCATAGCAAAAACTTGTGTACTTACATCGTTGTAAGGAGAAGTTGGAACAACTGGAAAATTAATCTGATTAATTCCAGCCGAGGTTAGTACAATATCATTATAAACAGTCGTGCTCAAAGCATAAAATGGCGCATATTCGGAGTTGATCTGATAACCAAAGTCATAGGTATTGGCAGCATTTGCATCAATAATATTCAAAAACCCGCTGGAGGTTGCTATATTGTGCACATCGCCTGTATTATTTTTTTGATAATTGAACTGACCAGACAGAAAATTAATTTCCCCTGTATCTTTTAACCCATTGGAATTATTGTCCAAAAACGCTTCCAGTTTGAAACCAGCACAACTCAAAACAGCATCTCCTCCAGTTTGAGTAATCCTGATAAACCCAGGGTCATCACTGAAATTGGTTACCATCAAATAATAATAAGACCCGGCCTGAACGGAAGCCAGATTGATGCTTTCTACTGATTGAGCCGAATAACTACAACTCAAACTCGCGGTAAGCTGTCCATTGCATGGTGTTACAGGTTCGCTAAAAGGCCCGTATAAAACATAATCGGCATCCAAATCAGCTTGTACAAAATCAATGGAAGTACTCTGTTCAATTACCATATTTAAACTTCCGGATGAATTTACGGAAAAATAAAACCACGCCGGATTCGGTGTAGAACTCAAACACCCCATAGTTCCTTGATTTGCCACACTAGTGGTATTAGGAAAGGCCACCCCCAACATCCCGCATAAAGAAGATGCTCCTAAACAAGTTGCATTTCCGGAAGGCACGCACGAAAGGGTTGTAAAAGCTGGAGATGCAATCCAACCACTCGAAGCGGTAGAATCGCAAATAGTTCTAACATAAGCCTTATATTGGGTATTACATGATAAACCTGTGGCAACAAAAGTATTTGAAGAGACTAAGATTCCAACATCCGACAATAAAGGTGATGGACTTGAAGCAGGCAATACTAAAACTTCTGATTGCGATCCTGCTGTTGCAGTATTCCAGCTAATAGAAGAAGAAGTTTGACTTATATTGCTTGATGAAACACTTAAAGGTCTTATACAACTTGTTGAACAATTAACCATTCCTGAAAATAAAAGACTGTTCTGGGATCCAACGCCAGGTAGTTTTCTATATACCGGATCTCCTGAAGCATTATTTACTGTAACTCCTACCTGAAAAGACGAAGTCCCTCCTGTGTTCCAAAAAAGCTGAAAAGGCTGATTATCCTGTAAAGCAACCTGAACCGTAACAGGCCCGGCTCCAGAGGTAAACGTTGAGCCGATAGTTGCTACGGTAACCCCATTTTGTTTAATGCTCATAGTGTTTCCACCCCATCCGTTATTCCCGGAATCAGTCATTACAAAACTATAATTACATTGCGAAACAGCAACCAAAGACCAAAAAAAGAAAAATAATAGTAATTGTTTTTTCATACTTGTCTTAATAAAAATTACTTAGTCAAACTCAAAGAAAACCATTTCAAAATAAACACTAAACTCTTTAAATAAATTTCACATTTATTTTCGAAAGTAAGAAAAATATAACAAAATAAAAAAGCCCTACAAAATGTAGAGCTTTTTAATTACTGGCGGTCTGGACGGGACTCGAACCCGCGACCCCATGCGTGACAGGCATGTATTCTAACCAACTGAACTACCAAACCAGTTTTTTATTTCGAGTGCGAAAATAGCACGTTTTTATTGTATTTGCAAGGATTTAAGCAAGAAAAATAAATATTTTTTATAAGTTACTGAAAGTCAATTTCAAAGAATCAGAAAGGGTATAAATCAAAAAAGCCCTCCAATTAAATGGAAAGCTTTTCATTGGTCTAACTACTAAACCTGGTACTTTCGTACCTAAACAACACAACTATTTTAAATATTTTAAGAGGGCAAAAAAGCCTTTCTTTATTTCGAAAGGCTTCCTCTTTACTGGCGGTCTGGACGGGACTCGAACCCGCGACCCCATGCGTGACAGGCATGTATTCTAACCAACTGAACTACCAAACCAGTGCTTTATTGCGGATGCAAATATACAACCCTTTTCAAATCCTGCAAATATTTTTTCAATAGTTTTTAAATTTTAACATTTAAACATTACCCAAACTTCTGTTTTTCAATAAGATAAGCGGTTAAAATTTTTTCAAATTTTTCATCAACCGAGACCGGAACATACTTGATTTTGTATTGCGAACAAGTATTAGCCACTTGCTCAAAATAAACTTCCACCAACTTTTCATATTCCGATTTTACATTTTCTGCAAAAAGGTTTACCTGTTCTCCGGTTTCCAGATCAATGAATTTTCTCGGAGCATTGTCAAAATCAAACTTAAATTCCGTCTTTTTATCAATTACATGAAACAAGACCACTTTGTGTTTGTTGTGCTTTAAATGCTGCAACGCTTTAAACAAACGCTCGTTACTTTCTCCCTGAAACATATCGGTAAACAAAATCACCATCGAGCGGCGGTGCAATTTCTCGGCAATATGGTGCAGATAGGTAATCGTGTCGGTTGTTTTGGTTTCTTTTGGCGTTTGCAAAATTCCTTCCAACTGATTCAACAGCATACGGTGATGCCGCTCACTTCCTTTTTCCGGCGCATAATACTCATAGGTATCCGAATACACGCTCAATCCAACTGCATCGCGTTGTTTCTTGAGCAAATTCATCAAAACTGCCGAAGCCAATACCGAAAACCCGATTTTATTCTCGTAAAACAACTGCCCTTCTTTCAGTTTCGGATAATGCATTGAAGAGGAATTGTCGATGATTAAATGACAGCGTAAATTGGTTTCCTCCTCAAAGCGTTTGGTGTACAAACGATCGGTTTTAGCAAAGAGTTTCCAGTCGATGTGCTTGGTGCTTTCGCCGGCGTTATAAATTTTATGCTCCGCAAATTCTGCGGAAAAACCATGAAACGGCGATTTGTGCATGCCCGAAATAAAGCCTTCCACAATTTGGTTGGCCAATAATTCAAGATGCTGAAAACTGGATATTTTCGCGATTTGACTCTCGATCTTCATCTTCCAAAGATATTGAAAGATTGAATGATTGAAAAATTTAAAGATTAAAAGATTCCAAAAGAAAAAAATAGTTTCCCTCCTAGCCCTGATGGGAGCGAGCTACCGTGTAGCGCGGACAGCAGGAACAAAGTTTTTAAAAACGCCCAAACCCTTCGCTCCAAAACAAAAAAGGCCCGACTTGCGCCGAACCTTATATTGTGAACACTTCTTATCAATTATAATAAAGCGTCGATAGCCTCTGTGTAGGTATTTTTAGGTGCAACTCCTACTTGTCTTCCAACCACTTCTCCGTTTTGGAACACCAATACCGTAGGAATGTTACGAACCCCGTATTTTGCAGCAAACTCTTGGTTCGCATCTACATCCACCTTACCGATTACGGCTTTACCAGCATACTCTTCGCTGATTTGGTCGATGATTGGCGCCACCATACGACACGGTCCACACCACGCTGCCCAAAAATCTACTAATACCGGTTTATCTGATTTTAATACTACTTCGTCAAAAGTAGCATCTGTAATTGCTAATGCCATTTTAATGTTGTTTAAAATTGTTGAACAAAAATAAAACTTTATTTTGAATCCCAATCGGTTTGAAAATCAGTTTTCATTATGTTATCATTGGTATTTTTTATTGGTAGCTTTTTCCCGCTGTACGTTCCAATCTTTTCAATTACCACATTTCGACTCCGCTCAACGTGCCAATTAAAAAGGATTTCCACTTCCATCGGGGCTAGGGGTTTGGCTCTTTAATTCAGTTTAAAATTAATTTGCAAACGATCCAGTTCGTTCAACACCGCATTGGAAATCCCCACTTTAAGTTTTCTGCTTGGCATACTGAGTTTGGTAATCACCTTAATTTCTTCTTTTTCCTCGGGAACGGTTAACTCCACTTCGTCCAAACTTTCATCCGCATCACCCACCTCATCCGAATCGTTCATTTCACTCACTATGGGCACTTCCACAATGGTTTTCACGCGCTCGAGTTCCATCACTTCAAAAGTTACCGTGGTTTCTCCGGCATTGGCTTTGAACAATTCGTTCAGTTCCATGATGAGTTGTTCGCGAAGCTCGGAAATCGAAAACTGTAAAATCAGTTTTTTGGAAAACTTCGGCAACACGTCCTGCAACTGCAACACATCCACAAACTGCAAACGCGGATCGGATTTTTTACCGGTTTCCTTATTGGTCCAACCTTCTTTCACGTTCAAACGGATGTACACAAAATGGTTCTGTCCCAAATAATGACGGAATCTTAGGTATTCCTCATCAAAAATCCTAAACTCATAACTTTCGTCGTAGCCTTCCAAATTGAAGGTCGCCCAGCCTTTTCCGTTTTTAGCCACTCGGTGCTGTACGTTGGTTACGATTCCTCCAACCGCTATATTTTTTCCAACAAATGGGTTTAAATCTTTTAAAGCCTCCAAACGTGTCGGGCAGAAATACTTCATTTCAAATTTGTAATCATCCAGCGGATGTCCGGAAATGTAGATCCCAACAACCTCTTTCTCTTTGGCCAATTTTTCCATCGTAAACCATTCCTCACACGGTGGCACGGTTGGTTCCGGAATTTGTACTTCTGAAGCATCGCCAAACAAACTTACCTGAGACGAGTTTTCATTCTCCTGCGTTTTAGAACCATAGCGCATCGCCTTTTCCAAAAACGTAATATTATCCCCATCGTGATGAAAATATTGGGCCCGATGGGTATTCTCAAAACAATCAAAACCACCTGCTAAAGCCAAGTTTTCAAAGGCTTTTTTATTCGCAGCTCGTAAATCAATGCGTTTGGCCAAATCAAAGATGGATTTGTATTTTCCGTCTTTACGAGTATCGACTATAGTTTTTACAGCACCTTCTCCCACACCTTTGATCGCGCCCATTCCGAAACGCACCGCATAATTTTCGTTTACCGTAAATTTATAAAACGATTCGTTTACATCGGGACCTAATACATCCAAGCCCATGCGTTTACATTCCTCCATAAAGAACGAAACCTGTTTGATATCGTTCATGTTGTTGGAAAGTACCGCTGCCATGTATTCCGCGGGATAGTGTGCTTTCAGATAAGCCGTTTGATAAGCAATCCAAGCATAACAGGTGGAGTGGGATTTATTGAAGGCGTAACTCGCAAACGCTTCCCAGTCCGTCCAAATCTTGTCTAATTTTTTCTCATCATGACCGTTAGCCATCGCCTGATCAATGAACTTGGACTTCATTTTATCCAAGACATCTTTCTGCTTTTTACCCATCGCTTTACGAAGAACGTCGGCATCCCCTTTGGAGAAGTTTGCCAGCTTCTGCGACAAAAGCATCACCTGCTCCTGATAAACGGTAATCCCATAGGTTTCCGCTAAATATTCTTCACAAGCATCAAGGTCATAGGTGATTTCCTCTTCTCCGTTTTTTCTTTTTACGAAAGACGGAATGTACTCCAACGGTCCCGGACGATAAAGCGCATTCATCGCAATCAAATCTCCAAAAACCGTAGGTTTCAGCTCTTTCATGTATTTCTGCATCCCGGGCGACTCGTACTGGAAAATCCCGACGGTTTCCCCCCTTTGGAACAGTTCATATGTTTTTTGATCGTCAATTGGAAAAGTGTCCGGATCAAGCAAGATTCCGGTACGGTATTTTACCAATTTAACGGTATCTTTTATTAAGGTAAGGGTTTTTAATCCCAAGAAGTCCATTTTCAGAAGACCGGCACTTTCCGCGACCGAGTTGTCGAACTGCGTTACGTACAAATCGGAATCTTTTGCAGTGGTTACCGGAACGAAATTAGTAATGTCATCCGGAGTAATAATCACCCCACAGGCGTGAATTCCTGTATTTCGTAAGGAACCTTCCAACATTTTTGCCTGTTGAATGGTTTCTCCGGCCAAATCCTCTTCCTTAGCAATGGCAATTAATTCTTTAACGCGGTCGAATTCCTCCGAAGATTTCAAGGCTTTTTTTACTTCGCCTTCGTCTTCTGCTAAAAAACGTGCCAAGTTCCATTTGCTCGGCATCATTCCCGGAATCAATTTCGCAATTCTATCGGCTTCAAATAGCGGCAAATCCAATACACGAGCGGTATCCCGAATCGCTGATTTGGTTGCCATTTTACCGTAAGTAATGATCTGCGCTACTTGATTCGCTCCGTATTTGTTGATTACGTAATCCATTACCAACCCACGGCCTTCGTCATCAAAGTCAATATCAATATCGGGCATCGATACACGATCCGGATTTAAGAAACGCTCAAAAAGCAAATCGTATTTAATCGGGTCGATGTTGGTGATTCCCAAACAATAAGCAACGGCAGAACCCGCAGCGGAACCACGACCAGGACCTACTGAAACTCCCATTTTTCGCGCTTCGGCAATGAAATCCTGTACAATCAAAAAGTAACCGGGGTAGCCCGAATTCGAAATGGTTAGCAACTCAAAATCCAGACGTTCGCGAATCTCCTCAGTAATTTCCGGATAACGTCGTTCCGCTCCGGCATACGTTAAATGGCGTAAATAGGCATTTTCTCCACGCACTCCGCCATCGGCTTTATCTTCTTCAACTTTGAATTCGTCCGGAATGTCAAATTTAGGAAGCAATACGTCGCGGTACAGCGAATACGCTTCCACTTTATCAATGATTTCCTGAATGTTGATGATGGCTTCCGGCAAATCGGCGAAGAGTTTTTTCATCTCCGCTTCCGACTTGAAATAGTATTCCTGATTCGGCATCCCGTAACGGTAGCCACGCCCTCTTCCGATTGGAGTAGCCTGTTTCTCTCCATCTTTCACACACAATAAAATATCGTGGGCGTTGGCGTCTTCTTTGGCTACGTAATAGGTATTGTTGGTGGCAATCAGTTTTACGTTGTATTTACGGGCAAAAGCAATCAGGGTTTGGTTTACACGATTTTCGTCTTCCTGATTGTGACGCATTACTTCGATGTAGAAATCGTCCGCGAATTGATTTTTCCACCACACCAGCGCCTCTTCCGCCTGATTTTCACCGATATTCAAAATTTTGCTCGGAATTTCCCCATAGAGGTTTCCGGACAAAACAATAATATCTTCTTTGTATTGTTCAACTACCAAGCGGTTGATTCTCGGTACATAATAAAAACCTTCCGTATAGGCGATGGACGCCATTTTGGCTAAATTATGATACCCTTTTTTATTCTTAGCCAGAAAAACTACTTGATATCCGTTGTCTTTTTTGGTCTTGTCTTTATGGTCTTCACAAATATTGAAGGTACACCCTACAATTGGTTTTACGATAGTTTCCGTTGGAGCTTCACCGTTTTCCTCAGCCGCTTTATTTTTGGCTTCCGCAGCTTTGTTGTGGTTGAATACAGCGCTCACAAAGTGAAACGCACCCATCATGTTCCCCACATCGGTCATGGCTACCGCAGGCATTTTGTTTTTCACAGCTGCATTTACTAAATCATTGATTGAAATGGTAGATTGTAGTACCGAAAACTGGGAATGGTTATGCAGGTGGACATAAGCCGCATGCTCTAAATCTTTTTTATCTTCTTCGGAAATGGTTTGCCTAACTTCTTCCTGCTGAATTTGTTTTAAACGCGCACGAATTTCATCGGACGCTTTTTTCAGGTTGATGTGCTTTAAACCAATCAGCTGGATTTCCTGAGGATTGTTCTCGCGGAAACGGTCGTAATAATCTTCGGTTACATCAAGCTCTTCCTTGGTAAAAACCTCACGTTTGATTAATTCTAAGAAACAGCGTGTAGTGGCTTCCACGTCGGCGGTTGCGTTGTGGGCCTCTGCAAACGGCTCTCCAAATAAATATTGGTGTAATTCCGTTAGTGTTGGCAGTTTGTATCTTCCGCCACGACCTCCGGGTAGTTTTAATAATTCTGCAGTGGTTTCGGTACAAGTGTCTAAAACCGGCATTTTTACCATATCGGAACCTACATTCATACGATGGAACTCACACCCCATGATATTCACGTCGAAACCTACGTTCTGACCAACAATATATTTTGCTTTGGATAAAGCGATATTGAATTTCTCCAACACTTCCAATAACGAAATTCCCTGCTCCATGGCCAATTCGGTGGAAATTCCGTGAATACGCTCAGCATCGTAAGGAATGTTGAAGCCTTCCGGTTTGACCAAATAGTCCTGATGCTCGACAAGATTTCCCATCTCGTCGTGCAGCTGCCAGGCAATTTGAATACAACGTGGCCAATTGTCGGTATCGGTTATGGGTGCCGACCAACTGCGCGGTAATCCGGTGGTTTCGGTATCGAAGATTAAATACATTCGGTTGATTTTTAAGCTTTAAGCACTGAATTCAAAAGAATTTTATGCTGAAACAAAAATACATTTTCGCAGGCGGATTGTCAATTTTAGTTATTAACAAACACAAAAGAGGCTGCTTTTTTAGCCCCGGTTGAGCCGGTAGCTCCCGATTTATCGGGACTTAAGGCGAAGACGGGAACAGGGATTCCTGAAAAGCCCAAACCTCTCGCTCAAAAAAAAACCACCTCGATGTGAGATGGTTTTGTAATTCTATAGAATAAAGTCTAGTATCTTCCTCCTCTATTTCCACCGCCATAGTTTCCACCACCACGGTTGTTTCCGTAACCTCCGCCTGAACGGTTGTTATTAAAACTTCTTCTTTCACCTTCCGGTTTCGGTTCTGATTTGTTAACTACAATTGCACGACCACCAACAGTAGCACCGTTTAATTCGTCAATTGCTTTCTGAGCTTCCTCATCGTTTTCCATCTCTACGAAACCAAAACCTTTACTTCTTCCTGTAAATTTATCAGTAATAATTTTAACTGAATTTACAGCACCATAAGCCTCGAAAGACCCTCTTAAATCTGCCTCGTCGATTGAAAACGGAAGACTCCCAACAAAAATGTTCATATAATTATTTTAAAAATTTCGGTAAAGATAGGATAATAATTTTGTAAACCGCTCACAATTAACCTTTTATTTTAAACAAAAAACCACCCTGATTTAGAGTGGCTTAATTTACTTTTCGAGATTTTAATCTTATTGAATAGGGATTTTATAAAAATCTCCCTTAGTAAAGTTAACCTCATTGCCATCCTCGTCTTGGGCAACAAACTCAAATTTTCCCGTAATGGTTCCCGGAGTCTGGTTTGGCGTAATAGTAATAACACCTGAACCAATACTTGGCCCGGTTTCAAAATAAGCCCCAGTAGCCGGAGTTGATTCAAAAGTAGCTGTATTAACATCATTTAAACCCAATAAATAGGTTCCAGCAGTAGCCGCATTAGTGTGAAGCGTAACAATTTCCGACCCCACAGTTGCTACAATGGTTATACCATTAGCATCAGCAAAAGCAGTCATACTGTTTGCCTGCCAAAAATTATTATTTTTATTAGCCTGAAATGCAGGACTGTTCACCTTAATATCCTCACTGCAAGAGGTTACCGCCAAAACAAGAGCAAGTAATGCAACTATTTTTTTCATCGTTATTTTGTGTTTTGAAAAATGTTTCACAAAAATAACTTTAAATTAATCAAAACCAATTTTTTTCTTTTAAAGTTCAACTTACAGAAAATCAAAACGATATCTGTTTCAAAAATCCTTGCAAAAATTATTTTGTATCATAAAGTTTTATATCTTTGCACCCTTAATTAATCGAGGTCGTGTACCTCAAAATTTAATCTAAAAGATTATGTCAGTAAAAATCAGATTACAAAGACATGGTAAAAAAGGGAAACCTTTTTACTGGATCGTAGCAGCAGATGCTCGCGCGAAAAGAGATGGTAGATTCTTAGAGAAAATCGGAACTTACAATCCAAACACTAACCCTGCAACTATCGACTTGAATTTAGACAAGGCAGTTACTTGGTTATTCAACGGTGCTCAGCCTACTGACACTGCAAGAGCTATCCTTTCTTACAAAGGTGCTTTATTAAAACACCACTTAGAAGGTGGAGTTCGCAAAGGCGCTTTAACTGCTGAACAAGCTGAAGCTAAATTAGCTGCTTGGTTAGAGGAGAAAGCTGGAAAAGTTACTGCGAAAAAAGACGGTTTAGCAAAATCGAAAGCTGATGTTAAAGCTGAGGCTTTAAAAGCTGAAAAAGCTGCTAACGAAAAACGTATCGCTGCTCAGGCTGAAGCTGCAAAAGCAGAAGAAGCTACAGAAGAGGTTGCTGAAGAAGTAGCGGAAGCTGCTACTGAAGAAGCTCCAGCTGTAGAGGAGAACAACGAAGAAACTCAAGCTTAATTTTAAAGCGGTTCCATGCGTAAAGAAGAGTGTTTCTATTTAGGTAAAATCGCAAAAAAATTTAGTTTTAAGGGAGAAGTCCTGGTGTATTTAGACACCGACGAACCCGAAATGTATGAAGATTTGGAATCGGTTTTTGTCGAAGTAGGCAAAAACCTGATTCCTTTTTTTATTGAAAAAAGTCAGCTTCACAAAGGCGACTTTTTAAGAGTAAAGTTTGAAGAGGTAGACAGCGAAGAAGATGCCGATCGAATTTTAGGAAGCGAAGTTTACCTTCCCTTAACAATGTTACCGAAACTTGACGGTAAAAAATTCTACTTTCACGAAGTAATTGGTTTTGATGTAGAAGATACACGCTTAGGCAATATCGGAAAAATCGTTTCCATTAACGATTCTACAGCACAACCGCTTTTCGAAATCATGAAGGGCGATGTTGAAATCCTGATTCCAATGATTGACGATTTTATTGTGGAAATCGATCGCGCCAACAAAAAAGTGGTTTTAAATACTCCTGAAGGATTGGTAGATCTGTATTTAGGATAGTTTACAGTCACACTAAGCAGAAACACCCAATCATGTTTCAATTTAAACAATTCAAAATAGAACAAGATCGTTGCGCCATGAAAGTGGGTACCGACGGCGTTTTATTGGGCGCTTGGACTCCCTTAATCAACAATCCTTTCAATATTTTGGATATTGGAGCAGGAACTGGTTTGGTTGCTTTGATGTTAGCGCAACGCAGCAATGCCGAACAGATTGACGCCATTGAAATTGACGACGACGCTTACGAGCAAGCCACCGAAAACTTCGAAAATTCCCCTTGGAACGATCGTTTATACTGCTATCACGCAGGTTTGGACGAGTTTGTAGACGAAGTAGACGAAGAGTTCGACCTGATCGTTTCCAACCCTCCCTTTTATACCGATGAATACAAATCCGGAGACAACCAGCGTGACAACGCACGATTTGAAGATTCCCTTCCTTTTGAAGATTTAGTCGAAGCTGCTGATTTTTTTCTATCGGAAAATGGTGTTTTTTCCTTGATCATTCCTTTTAAAGAAGAAGAAAAGTTAAAAACTCTTTGCCAAGAAAGAGGATTGTTTCCTTTGAAAATCACCCGCGTTAAAGGTACTCCTACAACAGAAATCAAACGAAGTTTAATGGCATTTTCAAGAATTAACCAAGCTCCTTTAGTTGACGAATTGGTTATTGAAACAGCACGCCATCAATACACTTCTGAATACATCGAATTAACCAAAGAGTTTTACCTGAAACTTTAAGCAGTCTTAAACAACTCACGGAATTGATACAGAATTCGTTCCAATAAACGCAAATCTTCGGTGATAATTTCGGCCGAACCTTTCATTTCCTGCTGAAAAGGGATCACTTTCTTGTAATTGGTTTTTAGAATCTTCGGCAAAGCAACATCCATCATTATGTTTCCGTCTTTATCCGGAACCAATGCGATATTTTTCACTTCGCCTTTCAACACCCCAAATTCACGATCAGGGTAATTCGCCAAACGGATATTGACCTGCTGTCCTACTTTAATTTTACCCGAATTTCGTGCCGGAGCTTTCACTTTTCCAACATAACCCTCCTGAACTTTAGGAACGATTGAAAACACGTTTTCCCCGGAAGAGATTGTTTGGTTTTCTACCCAAATCTGCAAAAAAGAAACTTCACCCTCTATGGAAGACCGCAAAACATAATTAAGCTCCCAATCTTTAATTACCTTCCTTAATTGGTAAAACGACTGTGCGACATTGCGCTCCAGATTCACTTCTTCTTTTGTCCCGCTGATTTGGGTTCCTTTAACCGCTCGTTTGTTGTCTATTAAAGACGAACGGAGCTGAGAAATAGAAGTTTGCAGGTTTTTAAAATTCTTCTCGGATTGCAAAAAAGAAAGTTTCTTCACTTCAAATTCCTGATCCGAAATCACTCCCTTTTTATGAAGCGTGGCATACCGATTCAATTCGTTTTTCTGCAGTTTCAATTCCTGCTCATTGATTTCTTTTTGCTGAAGCAGTAATTTCAAGCGCTCTGCCAACTGTCCGCTTTCCGATTGCTGTGCATTGGCCTCTACCTGAAAAGGCTGTAAATTGGTATTTAAATTCTCAGCCACATAGTCTTTGTGAAAAACCGAATAGGCATTTTCGATTTCTCCCAATTGAGCGTTATTCAATTTTTCAAACGCAAAAGACATTCCTGGTTTAAAACTATCCAATAATGATTTTAAAACAAATACATCCTGATAACGCGCCGAATTTTCAATGACCGCCAGAGGCGTATTTTCCTTTACCTGTGAATGATCTTTAACCAAGATTGCCTCAATTCTTCCGGAAGTTTTGGCTACCAGTTTTTCCGGCGGAACATTGGTGGTAATTACAATATCAGAGGCAACTACATCAGGATAACGTAAAAACCAGGATAACATCAGCATCATAATGATAATCACCAAAACCAAAAGACTACCCCATCGAATCATCCAATGCGGAACCTTGGTGAGAATATCTTGTACTTCCTCACTTCTCAATTCAAAATCTTGCGTATCTTCTGTCATGTTAATTTCCTAATTGCAATTGATTGCGCACCAATTCAAAATAATTTCCTTTTTGTTCCACTAAAGCCGAATGACTTCCGATTTCTATAATTTTCCCTTTATCCAACACTACAATCTGATCGGCATTCATGACCGTACTTAAACGATGGGCAATCACTACTACGGTTTTATCCTTGAAAAACAAATCCAGTTTGCGCATGATTTCCTTTTCGTTATTGGCATCCAAAGCTGATGTTGCTTCATCAAAAAACAACATCTCTGGGTTTTTATAAACGGCACGGGCAATTAGTAATCGCTGCTTCTGTCCGGTACTCATACCTACTCCTTCGGAACCAATTTTAGTATTGAACCCTAAAGGAAGACCAAACACATACTCTTTGATGTTGGCCACCTCAGCAGCGTACAACAAACGCTCTTTATCCACTACATCTACTCCAACCGCAATATTGTTGGCAATGGTATCGCTAAAAACAAATCCTTCTTGCATCACAGCCCCTACAGTGTCTCGCCAAGCTCTTTGTGAAATGTTTTTTAACTGAGTGCTTCCAAGGGTTACCTCACCTTTTTCCGGTTCGTAAAACTTTAAAAGTAATTTCATCAATGTTGATTTCCCACTACCACTCACTCCCACAATAGCCGTAACTTTCTTGGTGGGAATGGTAAGGTTTAAATTATCTAAAACCGGAACATCCGAACCCAAATACCTAAAAGAAAGATCTTTAATTGCAATGTCTTGATTCTTCGGCACTTCGTTGGTTTGATTTACCTCCAATTGCTTTTCGTCTACCTTTTCATGAATCTCCGAAAGTCGCGCCAAAGAAATTTTAGCATCCTGAAGTTCTCGAACAAAACCGATGAGCTGCGTGATCGGTCCATTCAAACTTCCTACAATGGAACTGATAGCCATCATCATCCCTAAAGTAATTTCCCCATCGATTACCAACTTAGCCGATAAAAAGACAATAAAGATATTCTTCAATTCATTAATTACCGATGAACCAATGGATTGCGTTTGTTCCAAAATCAATCCTTTAATAGAAACGCGAAACAAACGCGCCTGAACGTATTCCCATCCCCACCGTTTTTGTCGTTCCGCATTGTGCAGCTTGATTTCCTGCATCCCATTGATAAGTTCCATTACCTTGCTCTGCTCCTGACTTACTTCGGAAAAACGTTTATAATCCAACACTTCTCTTCGTTTTAAAAACAAGGTAATCCAACCAAAATAGGCAATGCTTCCTGCAAAAAAGACCAAGAAAATCTTAAGGTTGTAATACGCCAAAACCCCTCCCATAACAACCATATTAATCACCGAAAAAAGAACATTCAGTGAAGAAGTTGTCAGGATGCGTTCAATTCTTTTGTGATCGTTAATCCGCTGCATGATGTCTGAGGTCATCCGTACATCAAAAAACGAAATGGGAAGATTCATTAACTTGATGAAAAAATCCGAAATGAGTGAAATATTAATTCGGGTGGAAAGGTGCAGTAAAATCCAACTGCGGATAAGTTCCAATGCGGTTCGTCCGGCAAAAAGAAATAATTGCGCGAAAAGGATCAGGTAAATAAACTTAATATTTTGATTCTGAATCCCGACATCTACAATACTTTGAGTAAGAAAAGGAAAAATAAGCTGCAGCAAACTACTGGCCAACAAACCGATACTAAGCTGCACCAAAAACTTCTTGTACTGCCAAAGGTATTTGTACAGAATTCCGAAACCCAACGCACCGGTTTCTTCATCATCATCAAACTCAGACTTATGAAATTTAGGTGTAGCTTCCAATAAAAGTGCCACTCCTTCTTGCGTTGTTGCCACTGCATTGTTTCCGATCCAAAATTTGAGAAAATCAGCTTGATTGTATTCCAAGAGCCCAAATGCAGGATCAGAAATACAATAATTCCCCTTTTTTATATCATGCAGCACCACATAATGCTCTTTATTCCAATGTAAAATACACGGAAGCGGCGCCTCTTCCAAGCGCTCCAAATTGAGCTTTACCCCTAAAGTCCGAAATCCGATTTTCTCTGCGGCTTCGCTAAGAAACAGCAAATTACTGCCTTCCCGTGTAGTTTCACTAAAATCACGCAGCTTTTGGATATTGATCGTTTTTCCGTAATGCCTGGCAATGATTTTTAAACAGGTTGGACCACAATCTTTACTGTCGGCTTGTATGTAATTGGGAAATTTCTTCAAGTTGTAAATTTTGTCTTCAAAAATAATTTAAAAAAACTGCCTGAAGTCATTTCAGGCAGTTATAAAACAAAAATCTATTACATTTCACTAGTTGTTTCACAAACAACATCTTCACGAATACAGATTTGAGAACCACACATAATAATCCATTCACAACAAATCAACCCTGGCGGCACCGGAGCTTTTCCGTTATCTGTAATTCCTCCAGTAATTGTTTTTTGCTCACTTATGGATAAGGCTTGAGCTCCTTCTAAATTTAAAATGTTTTTTAACATAATCCAAGTTTTAAAAAAGAACTACCATTCAAAGCCCTAAAGCTGTTCACCTATTCGTAAAACTCGATTTCAAAAGATGGCACTTCTTGGCACGCCAGTTCCAGACAATGCGAACCGTATTCGGCACACATTCCGTTAGTCTTGCATAACAGTTCGGCTCCATTAATTGAACATTGCTCTTTTTTAGATAATTTTTGAGCTCCCTGTAAGTTTAAAATAGTTGATAGCATGGTAGTTCTTTTTATTGATTAGTATTTTTTATTTATTGCATGAGCAATTTTTACTCATTTGACATTCTAAAGAGGGTTCTCTATAAAAAACACTCTATTTAGAATTTAAGCTGTTTCTATTAGTAGCAACATTTTGTACACGCTGGAGTACCAGGGTTCCCATCCAAATCTGGAGGACATGTAGCAGTTGTTTTTGGAACACAGAACATTGTTGCCCACATATTTGCGCATTCTTTGGTAATACCACCGTTGATGGTTTTTTGAGCTTCTTTAGTTAATTTCTGAGCTCCTTCTAAATTCAAAATGTTTTTTAACATAATTTAAAGTTTTTAAAAGTTGATTTATCCCAACCCTTTAAAGACACTTGGGAATTGTGTCCACTCTCGCGCAAGAATATTTTAATTTCGTTTCTTAACATTAATAGGCTAACACCTGCTTTGCTTCTGCAAATTCATTTAAGAAGAACCTCAGCTCCTCAATCTCATACTCTGAAGGGAATTGCTTTCCATTTAACAACTTAACCGGCGTATAATTAAAGTTGTTTTTAGCGCACCATTCGTACTGCATAAAAATTTGGTTATTGGTCTGCATATCGATTGCGCTAACTTTCCAGTTCTGTAACCAAAGTTCCAGTTCAGGCTGATTAATATGCCAATCGATAAGCGCAGCTTTAGCTTGTTTGGAATCAATATTGTTAATAGTCAGAATAGTCTCCACAACAATTCTATAAGGATTCTCCTGATTTTCAGGATTTATGTTAAAGAGAATCGTTACACCTATTTTTTCAGGGAATTTTTGGCACAATTCATAAGCCTGTTGAAAAGCTGTATGACAATGACCGCAACTTGGACTTACTATTACACTAAGCTGTACTTCTGCATGAGTGGATCCGAAGTTAAGCCCTTGCAGTTTCTCAAAACCTTCTTCTTGCGGAATTTCTTTCGATTGCGACTGAAATATTTTGAAATTCCTTTTGAACTTGGTCAGTTTATTAGTTACATTTTCCAATTCAATATTACGTTTCAAAATAGGCCTTACCAACATCCAAAGCGAAACAAACACTAGTGCTGAAATCAAAAACACCCCTACGGTAACCCCAGCTATCTTTTGCTGATAAAGCTGAGCAGATATAAACCCTGTTGCCTGAATTATCAACAAGAAAGAAACTGCCAGACAAAGTGTACACCATTTCTTTAATTCTACTTTCTGTAACCAGATTGAATACGCAATAACCGGTAAACTCATCACGCTAAGCCAGCCAATGATTGCAACCACAGGCTCAGAGAGAAATAAAAGCGCTGTAAAGGAACTTCCAAAAAACATAAGCGGTAATTCTGAAAAGTTAAGCGTATTAAAAATTTTGCTTTTCCCTGATTGAATCACTTTACTACAGGAAACCTCAGAACTCATATTGCAGAGCTTGGAAACGGTTTCATTTTTTATACCTAAACTTTCCTGAACAATAAAAACACCAACTAGGAAACCTAATAAAGAGGTAAGGCTAAAAAAAACGGTCCAAAGCGAAAATTCATTTCTTAATAAAGCCAGGGCAATAAGTGCCAAAATGGGTAAAACGTATTTTAGACTTTGGAAATTAAACGAAAAGGATGCTGGTTTGTTTTCGGTATTGGGTTCTATAGCAATCACTACTCCACCCCAATCCATCAGGAAGTCATCGGAAGACAATGACTTCATTTTGCTATGTGTTTCAACAGCAATTTTCTGACGGGACTTGGTAACTAAAACAAATTCTTTATTGAGAAACGTTAAAAACTGTCCAGGTAAATCATGAAATTGTTCTTTAGGAATTTTAACGGCAACATTTTCTATAGCCAGTAAATCTAAAGTATCGGTTATCGCATAAACACTTGGATAATTTGGATGGGAATTAAATAATTCTTCAAAACTTTCTTTTTGCTCTGAAAAATTATTTTCCGCCAAGTATTTTTTTACCAATTCAGTCATAAATTTTTAGTCTTAATTCAACAAATAATTGTGGATTGTTTTGACAAAAATTCAGCTTTTATGGCTCAAAAAAAAGGGAAGCCACCCACAATTTTTAAATTATAGGTAGATAATTTATAAATTATTGATTAAAATTTACAAACGCAATTAATTGATATACAGGTATTTAATTTTGGTTTTTTAAAAAAGCAACAGTAACAAATGAAAATAAGCTCAAAGAATAATCCAGGAAACTACATTTGTCAAGCAAACACAAAAAAACCCAATTTTATGAAACGTAATGTCTTTAAACTTGACTCTTTTTCTGGAAGTGAGTTAGATGCAAAACAATTAAAAACCATTCAAGGTGGATGGGGACCAACAGGACCAACAACTCCTCCTCCAGCAGTAGATCCGGAAGGAGAACCTGTTGGAACAGGTGGAAATGGTGATGGAAAAGATGGTGATGTAGCACCTCCTATTAAAGGAACTCCTACAATTCCTTAATCGTCTCAAGGCTTTCACTTTCCATAAGTCTTTTAGCAAACTGTGTCGGAGAAACACCGGTGCGTTTGCTAAAGGATTTTGTAAAAGATACGGCATTTTTAAAACCTACGCTTTCAGCAATAGCTTGAGTAGAATATTTACGGTAGGTAGGATTGTTAATCATTTGATCAATTACATAGTTAATTTTAAGCTCATTGGAATATTCACTAAAGGTTTTTCCAAAGCTTTTATTCACTACATAAGAAAGGTAGGTTGTGTTGGTTTTAATCTTTTTAGCCACTGCTTGCTGGGTGAAGTTCGGTTTTAAAAATTCCTGCTTTCGCTCTAAAGATTTCAACTTCTTAACAATTTCCTTTTCTTTTTCTTCATCTATGCTCAACATCGAAGGGCTTGCCAGCGGTTCTGAATTATCCAGTGGTTCTGAGGTTTCAATATTTTCAAACTGAACTTCGGTTACTTCTTCCTCCGCTTCAATTACCGATGTTTTATTTTTGAATTCATCAATTAAACTATTGATTCTTTCATTAATTCTTTTCTTATCACGGTACTGTTTAAAAGAAAATGCCACTAATCCCAACACCAAAACGATAAAAAACACAATCGATAAGCGTCTGAGAAGAATGGAAAAACTCATATCCTTCTGTAAATCAATCATTTCTTTTTTCAGATTCTGATTACTTAAATGATTGTTTACTTTTAACACTTCTGCATTTAATTCGGATTCAAATTTTTCGAAATTATCAAGATAAATCTGTGAATGGCGCATCGCATTTTCCTTATCGCCTAAATCCTTATAAATTTTAGATTGATAATAGTTGGAACGAACATACTCCAATTCATTGGTTTTGTTTTTTTTATAAATTGAATCTACCCGCTGAAAAAGCACTAAAGCTTGTTTGTACCGCTTAGTTTCAAAATACAAATCCCCTAAATTATAACTGATATTACAATAAATGACAACCAAATCATGTTCTTTGGCCAACTGTAAGGTACTTTGGTAGATATTTTCAGCTTCTTTGTACTGGTTTTTTAAATAGTAAATATTGGCCAGATTTTTTTGAGCATTAATTCTGTTACTAAATAAATCTTTGGAATATAATATGGCCTTTTTATAATAATACTCTGCAGAATCCAGTAACTTTTTATTGTCTTTATCCTCAGCATAGCCTTCCTCGTAAAAGCTTCCCAAATTGGTATTGATATTACTTTTCCCTTGACGAAACTGACTTGGGGTGTACAATCCCTGATTGGCATTCATGATCTTTTCAGACAACTTACTGGCTTTTATGGCCATCTGGTAATTTCCAACCTCTTTATTAATGATTGAAATATTATTGTTAAACTTCACAATCTGCATGATGTCTCCAACGGATTGTGACATCTTCATCCCTTGCTGGTAAAACTTAAGTGCCTTGGAAAATTCACCTCTTTTCCAATAGGTTAACCCTTTATAATTTATGATATAAGCATTTAATTTGGTCTTTTCTTTAGAAGATTTTACCTGGTCTAAAGCCGCCAGCGATTTTTCATAATAAAGATTTGACTTCAAACTGTCGCCTTTAATCTGAAACAAATACGATTTGGCACCAAAAGCAAAAGCCTTGTGTGAAAGATTATCCGACATTTCAATTCTGTTGGAAACGATCATCGCACTATCAACATTAGAATTGAGCAACAACCTTACTTTTGCGAATAAAACAGAATATTCCTCCTCAGACAATGTGGTTTTTTTTTGGGAAAAACCAACAAAGGAGATCAGTAAAACGATCCAATAGATAAAACGTCTCATTGCTGCTTTATAAAAAAAATTTTCACAAAAGTAACGCTTATATGAGTATAATCAAACGAAATTTGTCCCACAACGTTAAAAAGTCATTAAAATTATAACAGCCCGTAATTGATTAGTTAAATTTGTTTCTTTACTTTTGTCAACCAAAATAACAAACAACAATGAAACCAGATTTATTTCAAGCACCTGATTATTACTTGTTAGACGATTTACTAACAGAAGAACATAAATTAGTGCGTGACTCTGCTCGCGCATGGGTAAAAAGAGAAGTTTCTCCAATTATTGAAGAATATGCTCAAAAAGCAGAATTCCCGAAACAAATCGTAAAAGGTTTGGCAGAAATTGGTGGATTTGGACCTTATATTCCAGTTGAATATGGTGGTGCAGGTTTAGACCAAATCTCTTATGGATTGATCATGCAGGAAATCGAGCGTGGGGATTCTGGAGTACGTTCCACTTCATCCGTTCAATCTTCCTTGGTGATGTACCCAATCTGGAAATACGGAAACGAAGAACAAAGAATGAAGTATTTACCAAAATTAGCTACCGGAGAATGGATCGGATGTTTCGGTTTAACCGAGCCTGATTACGGTTCCAACCCAGGTGGAATGGTAACCAACTTCAAAGATATGGGCGACCATTATTTATTAAACGGTGCCAAAATGTGGATTTCCAACGCTCCTTTTGCAGACATCGCTGTAGTTTGGGCTAAGGACGAAACCGGAAGAATTCACGGTCTAGTTGTGGAAAGAGGCATGGAAGGATTCTCAACTCCTGAAACACATAATAAATGGTCTTTGAGAGCATCTGCTACCGGAGAACTTATTTTTGACAATGTAAAAGTTCCGAAAGAAAACCTTTTGCCTAACAAATCAGGTTTAGGAGCACCACTAGGATGTTTGGATTCTGCACGTTACGGAATCGCTTGGGGCGCTATCGGAGCAGCAATGGATTGTTACGATACAGCTTTAAGATATTCAAAAGAAAGAATCCAGTTCGACAAACCAATCGGAGCTACTCAGTTACAACAGAAAAAATTAGCTGAAATGATTACCGAAATCACCAAAGCTCAGTTATTGACTTGGAGATTAGGAGTTTTAAGAAATGAAGGTAGAGCAACTTCTGCACAAATTTCTATGGCAAAAAGAAACAACGTGAACATGGCAATTGAAATTGCTCGTGAAGCACGTCAAATGTTAGGAGGAATGGGAATTACCGGTGAATATTCTATCATGCGCCACATGATGAACTTGGAATCGGTTATCACTTACGAAGGAACACACGATATCCACTTGTTAATCACAGGTATGGACGTGACCGGTTTCTCGGCATTCAAATAAGATTAAATCTTAATTTTTGATAAAATCAATGTTAAAAGCTTCTCTAAAACGGGAAGCTTTTTTATTTTTGCAGAGCGAAAAACAAATCCGAACAAGGCTTGTTTTCGTATATAAAAACAAAAATGCTCCATGAATATTCAGTCGATAAATAAGTCGATTCAGCCTCAAAAAGAGCAATTGCTGAATCACCCTTTATATAAACAAATTCAAACTGTTGACGATTTACGCCATTTTCTGGAAGGACACGTGTATGCGGTTTGGGATTTCATGTCGTTATTAAAGGCTTTGCAAATGAAACTTACCTGTACAACCACACCTTGGTTTGCTTCACCGAATCCTGAAATGCGTTATTTAATTAACGAAATTGTCTTGGCGGAAGAATCTGACATCACTTTAGACGGTAAAAGACAGAGCCATTTTGAAATGTATCTGGATGCCATGAAAGCTTGTAATGCCAATACCGAAACTATCGAGGTCTTTTTGGAAAGCGTAATTGCCATGCAGAACATCTTCGTATCGATCCGAATCAGTGATTTGCACCCGAAAATAAAAGAATTTTTAGATTTTACCTTCCGTGTAATTGAACAAGGAAAACCACATGAAATTGCGGCGGCGTTCACTTTTGGAAGAGAAGATTTGATTCCGGATATGTTCACGGAAATCCTTAAGAACTTCAAAGCGAATTTCCCGGAAGTGGATTTGTCACAACTAATTTATTATTTCGAGCGCCACATCGAATTGGATGCCGACGACCACGGACCAATGGCCATGCAGATGATCACCGAATTATGCGGCAGTGATAACCAGAAATGGAAGGAAGTCGAATCTATTTCAATTCAGGCACTGGAAAAACGCATCGGTCTATGGGATGCCATCGAAGAGCACATTAACGAAAAGCATTTAGCTACCACATAAAAGAAAAGTCCTGAGAAATTCAGGACTTTTTATTTTGATTTCCAGATGAATCCGTCCAAAAGATAATGGGTAAACTGCGGAACAGTAAGCAGTGGCACCAATAAAACATGCCAATTTGAAAAATCTGCGGCGTTAATGGAAAAATGTTCATTCCACACTAAAATTTCCCATAGATATTCTTCGAAAAAAGCAATAACAGTTAGGATTAGCACAAAAATGACTACACCCTGAAAGCGTTTCAAATACGTAAAAACTCCATAGTTCCTACTTGGCTCACTTTCAATTTCTTTCAAGTAAATCAAAGCCATATAAGGGATTCCGTGCGAAACCACATTGAGCAAAGTAAAAATCAAATCGTTATTAAAATAGACAATACCAAAATACCAAGATAAAGCCGTTCCTGCTATGATGGCATTTTTGGGAACATTGAAAAACTTTTGCCTTACGCTCAAAATCACAGTTCGAATAACATAAAACAGCATTATCAAGAAATAACAAACGCCTAAGATTTTAAGAACCGTCTGGTTTTCAAACCGGAAAAATTCATCTTCCATAAACCAATTGAATTTTCGGGGAGAGGACAAAAACCAATACAACATCGGATAACCGGTTGCTGCATAAATCACAAGACTGTCTATACTCCTGTTTAATTGAGTTCTCGGTTCTTTTCGGGAATACAAACGCATAAAACCGTACTGCTGCCTTATAAAATGAAACACCGCCACATAAGCCAATACCGACCAAAACACCTTGCTACCAAAAGAAAAAAGTACTATCCCAATAAGTAAACAAAGTAACGGCAATCCTAAAAAAAGACGTTTTTGCTGCTCAAAGGTTTTTGGGTTAAAATAAGTCTTGAAAAGTGTAGAATATACGTGTGCCACATCGATAAAAACAATCAAAAAAAGCCAAGTGTAAAACGAATAATCTTCTTGAATTCCAGCAAGCCAATCCTGAAACAACACAACCACCGCCAATACTAAAAAAGGCGGTAAAAGAATAAAAACGCTGTCCGTTTTGGCTTTATGTATCCAGGGTTGTTCCATAAATAATTGCATCCGCTGCTTTAATTCCCTGATGAAAAGCTTCTTCAAAAATTGAAATCCCAGACAAATCGGAATGCGCAAAATAAATTTTATTCTCAATTGGTTTTGCCGCTTTTTGCTTAGCTTCTCCAAAAATAAACCCCGGAACCGGACTGATCATTCCATGTCCTAAACGATGCACTTCAATAGTTTGTGTTTGAGATTCAATAGTTGGATGAGGGATTTTCAAATCATTAAAAACCAACTGTTTCCAATAGGCCTGTGACTGTTTGTACATAAATCTTCTGCTCTTTCTTGTATCTGCATCAGAAAAACTGTAATAATAGGTGAGCACTTTTTTGCTTTGCAACTGCTCAACCGATTGGTGCTGATCGTAAATATAACCCAATCCTTTAGAGCCGTGCACCACATTGTCCCAACACAACGGATAACTGGCATTGTCCCACAATTCATTTACCGTTAAAGTAGCTAACATCCAAGGGGCATAGTGAAAATTCTTAGCACAGTCTTTTCGCCCCTCAAACAAATACTGATTCACAAACTGAGGCGTTGCCATAAGCACTTTATCAGCTATAATGGTTTTGGAACTATTCTTTTTTTCGTCGAAGACAAGCACATGCACTTTATCATTCTGAACTTGAACGCTGTAAACCAAATGATTTTTCAGGGCTTTTTTTTCGGAATACTTCTTCAAATGGGTTGCCAATCGGGCATTCCCTTCTGGCCAGGTCAACACATTATCGCGGTCTTCTTTTACCGAATCGTGTTTTCGGCCGGCAAAATAATGAATCCCTGCCCAAGCTGAAACGGAAGCGATGCCCAAACCAAAATCGTCACGGCAACAATAATCTACATAATCCAAAAGTGGTTGTGAAGTTAAATTCTGTTCCTGTAACCATTGTCTCATGGTACTATTGTCCAGCGCTCTAATTTCATTTTTATCCGAAGAAAGTGAAAGTGGAATATCAAAGTAATAGTTCCCTTGCTCATCTTTTGCCGTTCGAAAGAAATCCATTTTTGCAAAAAAAGCTTCAAAATCATTATCCTCTTTTGCTGAATTCCCATACTTTGGCACCAAACCTTCCTGCCAGTTGTTCTTGTAAAAGAGGCGTTCCTGAGGCGAGAAGGTAAGTTGTTCTTCATCAAAAATCGGATAACCTTCAACATCGTAGCCCGTGATTATTTTTTCTTCGCTTAAAAACTGAAGCAATTCTTTATCCTGAAAATTTGGCAAAGGCAAATAATGAGCTCCTAACGGGAATTTCGAATAGCGGTTCTCTCCGTTGGAAGAATTTCCCCCTAAATGATTTTCCATTTCCAGCAAGAGAAAATCCTGCATTCCTTTTTTAACAAAGTGACGAGCTGCGCTTAATCCTGAGATTCCTCCTCCAACAATAAGACATTCGACATGATGGGTCTCCGTTGGTTTTGGAAAGTTTTTAGTCCAAAGACGATGCCCCAAAACATGATGGGTTCCGGTTAATCGAAAAACCAGTGAAAGCGCTTTTTCCTTACAGGAGTTCAAAAACGGAAGCACTAAAGCCGAAACCGCAATTCCTTTTAAAAACCCACGTCTGGAACTGTTATAATTTTCCCCACTCTTCATCAAAATAACGCACTAAAATCTGGTTGTCCAATCGGTTGATTTCTATATTTTCAGCAACCATATCTTTAGAGAAATAGTTGAGTTTTTCAAATTGATAATTGTAATAACGTAAGCCGCTCACTTTCCTGTTTACCTTACTAAAATTAACAGTCGGATTGTTCGCCGCTATAGTAAACCCCCATTCTCCGAAAGAAGGTACATAAGCATGAAACGCATCAGTTTTCGGAAAAATTTCCTTAACGGTTTTATTGATGCACCAAAACGACTTAGGTGCAAAATAAGGCGAAGTAGTTTGTACCACCACCACACTTTCAGGCGTTAAAATTCGTTGCAGGGTTTTGTAAAAATTGAGCGAATACAATTTCCCAAGACTGTAGTTGGACGGATCGGGAAAATCGATAATAATCACATCAAATTTTTCTTTAGCCTCTTTAACCCAAATGTAAGCATCCTGATTATAAACCGTTACCTTATCATTTAAAAGTGATTGCTGATTGAAGCCGGTTAAAATCGTATTGGTTTTAAAAAGCTGGGTCATACCTTCATCCAAATCCACTAACGTGATTTTTTTCACGTCTTTGTACTTGAGAATTTCTCGTACTGCCAAACCATCACCTCCTCCTAAAACCAGAACATTTTCAACTTTAGCCGCAGTTGCCATAACCGGATGCACCAAAGCTTCATGGTAGCGGTATTCATCTGCCGAACTGAATTGCAGGTTATTGTTCAGATACAAACGGTAATCACTTTTGTTGTGGGTTAAAACAATACGTTGATAAGGTGTAGTGTGAGTATAAACAATATTCTCCCCGTAGAGACGGGTTTCGGAATACGATAAAATCGAATCGGAAAAGCAAAAGGCAATCAGTAAAACAAGAAATGAGCCGATTGCTTTAGCTTTTAAAAGGAACGGTTTACGCAATTCGTTCGAAAGCAAAAAACATAAGCCAATAGCTATACCAATGTTGATCATTCCAAAAAACAAAGAAGTGCGCATAATTCCCAAATAAGGAACCAAAACCAGCGGAAACAAAATCGAAGCCAAAAGTGCCCCGATATAATCAAAGGTGAAGACATTGGAAACCAAATCCCTGAATTTTACCTTGTCTTTGAGAATGTTCATTAGTAGCGGAATTTCTAAACCAACCAAACATCCGGTTACAAAAACCAGAAAATACAGGATGAACTGAAAATAGCTCACACTCTCAAATAAAAGGAACAACACCACCGAACTCAATCCACCTACCAGCCCCACCAGAATTTCAATCTCCACAAAAGTATTGAGCAGATTTCGTCTGATAAATTTCGAAAAATAAGAACCCACTCCCATTGAAAAGAGGTACACCCCAATAATAAAGGAGAACTGTTTTACCGAATCCCCAAGCAGATAACTGGCTAAGGTTCCGGCAACCAATTCATAAATCAGGCCACAGGTAGCAATGGTAAAAACTGCCAGTAAAAGCAGGTATTCAAATCTTAAAAACCGATTACCCATGAATCGCCGCACTGATTATCATAGAAATCCCAATGATAAAAGCTGCAAACACTATAGCAACCGCAGTATTGTTTTTCTGAACAATCTCTTTCCAGGTATTCTCGGGTGTAATTTTCTCAATTACAAAATAAGCCAACAATAAAATGGCAAATCCGATTGCCGAGAAAAGAACTGAGTTTAAAACAGGTGTAAATGAAATATCCATGATACTATATTTTAGGGTTATTTATGATAAAAATGATTGATTGAACCTCGGGTTCCTGATGTAGTCGGCCTATAATTTTCGGTGGTTTCGCAGTCACAAATTCTGTTGCCTGAAAAAGTAAAATACAGATACATTCCGTAAAAAAGTAAGCCTAAAATAAGACTTACGCGGTTTTGTTTAATAAATTGGAGTACTGTTTCCATATTGTTTATTCGCTATAGGGTGAATTATCGCTATCCGCCCAACGTTGTTTTTCAAAATAATATTTACCATAAAAAAGCACTACGGATAAAATTCCCATAAAAAGAATGGTCATCCAAATATTTCGCATCGAACCATCGTTCCAAGTCGCCTTAATCCTTAATTGATTGTTGGTTAAATCTTCCGGTGCTTTTTGTGGGGTTACAGTTATGTGGTATTTTCCGGAAGGCACACCGCAAATGTTGAACTCTTCATTAGTACTTCCCTCTGACCAGTTTTCACCTTCGGTATAACCGTGGTAGTATTCAATGTCTTTACTGGCATAGCGTTCCTCCCCAGTACTTTCATTTATCAAAGCTACTTGCACGTTTGCCCAGGAATTATCAACATCTGAAGAAACATTAACCGTCATAGGCGCAGAACCTCCTTTCAATTCAAACGATTTACTTACCAGTTCTTTACTGTTGTTCTGCGAAAAAAGCAATGTTTCACTCATCACCTCTTTTTTGACCTGATCGGCATAAATAAAAATATGGGAAAACAGGATCAGAATGGCAACGGTACAAAAAATAATAACCGTTTGCCTTACATTCACATAAAAAGGCTGCACCAAACCAACTCCAGATTTAAAAGGCAAAGAGGTTCCCGGAAATGCTTTTTCAACTTCACTCTTTGAGATATGCTCTCCGAAATATGCTTCACTGGATCCTCCTATTTTTTCAATGGATAGTATATATGGAGGATTGATGTATTCATTCATTCGAATATTTCCTTGCGGTAGTTCGAAATCGAAATAGCCTTGAGCCGTGGCAATCTGCACATCACTATAATCGAACAAGTCCAAGGACATCCCTTTATGACTCAGTACCCTAGGATGGTATTTCACATCATATTTATCAGTAATTCGCTCCAACAAAATCCAATGCCCTGAGGTTTCTGATAGGTAAATGTATTCACCTTTTTCGCCCTGAAGCGTGTATTCTTTCCAAAAATAAATATTATAAGCTCTTTTAACGATTAAGCCAACCACTACATATTTTTTCCCGCGAAGTATTCCCGCTTGTCCAATTTTCAAAGTATCGAAAAGCTTTGGATGGGTGAATTTTTGCCTAAAACGCAAGCCTTCGTTGTGGTATTCGTACACCGACTGACAATTTGGACACACAAAGTTCTTTACCTCAAAAGCCACGTTAACTTCGGTTGTGGTGTCGCACTGATAACAAGGTACTTTCATCTTATCGGTAAATTTCAAATTCTTTAATCACTTTTGCTTCAAAATAATCGATGTATTCCTTGGCGATTGCTTTTACTTTTTCAGTATTGTCTTGAAGGTAATTACACAGGTACACATCTAAGGTTAACTGCTCATATTCCGGCCAGGTATGCACGCAAATATGCGATTCTTTCAAACAAAAGGCAATGGTAAAGCTCTCGTTGTCAAAATTGTGCGTAAGTTCCCCAACCTTCTCCAGATTATAATGTTGGAGAATTTCATCGGTTTTACGGATAAAGGATTGGCTGTCGGTTAATTTGAGAATTGATTTCACTTCTAAAGTAAGCAAAATATGTAATCCCGGAGAATACGAATGTGATGTCATTAATGGAACCTAAACGTGTATATATGAACTTATACGGAGGTGTTAAAATTTTGTTACAAAAAAAGCGAAGAAAAATCTTCGCTTGTGTTATTTAGGATTCCGGAGCCAGTTCTACTTCGAGTCCGTCTATTGCTTCGGTGATGTGAATTTGACACCCAAGCCTGCTGTTTTCTTTTACGTTGAACGCCTCCCAAAGCATTGCTTCTTCATCCGGGTTCTTTTCCGGCAGCTCGACATCGTTTAAAACGTAGCACTGACAGGAAGCACACATGGCCATTCCACCACAGATTCCAATAGTTCCTTCCGGAGCCAATTCGTAGGCACGAACCAGTTCCATGATGTTCATGTTCATATCGGTGGGCGCCTGAACTTCATGAGCAACGCCTTCACGGTCGATTATTTTTATGGTAACATCTTGTGACATACTTAATCAATTGCTTTTACTACCGCTTTTTCCGCTTCTTTTCGGGTTCCGTCAAAACCGTCCACACCGGAAACTGTAGTGTATTTCAATACGTATTTTTTTCCGGGATTTAATTTATTGTACACTGATTGGCACATTAAAGTCGCTTCGTGAAAACCACACAAAATCAATTTTAATTTACCCGGATAGGTATTTACATCGCCAATGGCATAAATTCCTTCGATGTTGGTTTGATAATCCAAAGCGTTGTTTACTACGATGGCGTTCTTCTCGATTTCCAAGCCCCAGTGTGCAATTGGCCCTAATTTCGGAGTTAAGCCGAAAAGCGGAATAAAATAATCCGTAGCTACATTCATACGCGCTCCGTTTACCTCAATATCTACTGATTCGATGCGCTCCGAACCTTTAAAACCAACTACTTCACCCGGAGTGATCAATTTGATTTTACCCGCGTGCTTTAATTCCTGTACTTTTTCTACGGAATCCAAAGCGCCACGGAACTCGTTTCTGCGGTGCACCAAAGTAACCTCGGAAGCTACATTGGAAAGGAAAATACTCCAATCCAGCGCCGAATCTCCTCCTCCTGAAATTACCACGCGCTTACCACGGTATTTTTCGGGATCTTTTACAAAATAATCTACTCCACGGTCTTCCTGTTCGTAGAATTCCAAATCTTTAAGAATCGGTTTTCTGGGTTCAAAACTCCCCAAACCTCCCGCAATAGCAACTGCTTTAGCTTTGTGTTCCGTTCCTTTGTTGGTAGTTACGATAAAGTTTCCGTCTTCGAGTTTTTGGATGTTTTCAGCTACTTCGCCTAAAGTAAACCCGGGTTGGAACTGTTTGATTTGCTCCATCAGATTGTCTACCAAATCTCCTGCTAAAACAGAAGGAAACCCCGGAATATCGAAAATGGGTTTTTTAGGGTATAATTCGGTTAACTGTCCGCCGGGTTGAGGCAGACCGTCAATGATATGGCATTTTAATTTTAAAAGCCCTGCTTCAAAAACGGCAAAAAGCCCCGTAGGACCTGCACCGATGATGAGTATATCTGTTTCAATCATTGTTTAAAATTTTCTGAGCAACAAAGTTACTGAGTTGTAATTTTACCCAACATGATTAATGTCAGGTTTGCGTGAGGGATGGGAGCGGCATCCTTTTTTGGTGGCTGAGGCTCTCGAAGTCACCCAAAAAGATATAGCGTACAGCCCGACCCTTGTGGTCACGCCCAAAAAACTAAGCTATATTTACCACGGTTTCGATTTGTGGCGCATATTTTTTAATAGTGGTTTCCACACCCGCTTTTAAAGTCATCTGATTGATTTTGCACGAAGTACAAGCCCCTTCCAGACGCACTTTTACGTGTTTGTCGTCTTCGATGTCCACCAAGGTGATGTCGCCACCGTCGGAATTTAAAAACGGACGGATTTCCTCCAGCGCTTTTTCTATGGTTGACTTTAATTCTTGTGTATTCATCATTTACGATTATTTTTTCACGGCAGAACAACCCGCCATAGTGGTTATTTTAATTGCTTCGGTTGGAGGAAGGTTGTCGTTACGACGAACGGTTTCTTCCACTACATTTCTTGCTAAAGCCTCGAAAGCTGCTTGTACCGGAGAAGCCGTTTGCAAGGCTGCCGGACGACCGTAATCCCCAGCTTCGCGAATGCTTTGTACGATTGGTACTTCACCTAAGAATGGCACATTTAGATCTTCTGCAAGGTTTTTTGCACCTTCTTTTCCGAAGATGTAGTATTTATTGTTTGGTAATTCTTCCGGTGTGAAATAGGCCATATTTTCAATGATTCCCAAAACCGGCACGTTGATGCTTTCGTTCTGGAACATCGCCACTCCTTTTTTAGCATCGGCTAAAGCAACAGCCTGTGGAGTGCTTACCACAACCGCCCCTGTAATTGGCAACGACTGCATAATTGATAAGTGAATATCTCCAGTTCCCGGTGGTAAATCTAACAACATGAAGTCCAGTTCGCCCCAGTCGGCGTCGAAAATCATTTGGTTTAACGCTTTGGCTGCCATTGGCCCTCTCCAGATTACCGCCTGGTCCGGGCTGGTGAAGAATCCGATGGAAAGAATCTCTACTCCGTAACCCGTAATCGGTTTCATTTTGGATTTTCCGTCTACTTCAACAGAAATAGGTTTTGCCCCTTCCACATCAAACATAATCGGCATGGACGGCCCGTAAATATCGGCATCTAAAACTCCAACTTTAAAGCCCATGTTGGCTAAAGTTACCGCTAAATTTGCGGTGATTGTAGATTTTCCAACTCCGCCTTTTCCGGAAGAAACAGCAATGATGTTGCTGATTCCTGGAATCGATTTTCCTTTGATTTGTGGTTTCTCAGGAGCCTCTACCTTAATATTTACTTTTATTTTCGCCTTATCGTAGATCTTTTCATGGATCACTTTCATGATGTCTACCTCAGCACGTTTTTTAATGTGTAAGGCTGGTGTTGTCAATAATAAATCCACCACTACCTCGTCGCCAAAAGTGATCACGTTTTGAACCGCACCGCTCTCGACCATATTTTTTCCTTCTCCGGCAATGGAAATCGTTTCCAAAGCGCTAAGAATTTCTTTTCTATCTAATTTCATTTTATTTGAGAATGCTTTAAATCTTTCGGAATCAAATCTTTATTAAGACTGATTCTCGATTGCAAAGATAACCTGAAAAGTTTAATCCCCGCACTGCAAATCGCAAAAGTTTTGTGAAAATATTTACCCTACAACTGAATTTCTGGCTGCCAAAAATGCTTATCGAAATCAACGATTTGATTATTTTCAACCTTTATCCCTTCACTTTCGAGCAACTGCTGCATGAGATTTGTTCCGTCAAAATGATGTTTTCCAGTTAAAACTCCGTTTCGGTTTACCACTCGATGCGCCGGAATATCTTCCATTAAATGAGAAGCATTCATTGCCCAGCCCACCATTCTTGCAGAGCGCGCCGCACCTAAAGCCTTGGCAATAGCACCATAAGAAGTTACTTTTCCGTAGGGAATTTGTCGCGCCAGATCATAAACGCGCTGAAAAAAATTATCGTTATCCGCAGCCATTTAGCTTTTCAGAATCTTGACAAGGGTTACAATAGAAATGATGCCCGTCACCGTTCCAATAATATAGTTTCCGTTGGTCATCAAAAAGGAAGGCTTGTCGGATTCTTTTTTCTTAAAGAAAAGAATGTAGAGGTAAAACATTAAAAACGAACCCACTACCGTTCCTAAAACAAACATCCAAATATAGGATTGATTAAAGAAAAACCAGCCTTTTCTGGAAAACCATACACTTAAAAACACGTAGTATGGAATAGGTAAAAGATTTAGCAACGACAAGAGCATCCCTAAGAAGAATCTACTTGTTTTACTTTTCATTTTAAGCTCGTCTTTCTTCTTTTTGGTTTTCTTGCCGGCCCAGAAAAAATAAACGGTAAGTCCTAAAAAAATGAACAGCCCAATTTCCTGTAACAGGATAACCACTTCCGGGTTTCGGTCGATAAATTTTGCAAAAAGCACCGCAATGTACGTTTGAAAAATAACCGTCACACTGGCGCCCAAAGCAAAAGTGATCGCGCGGCTCCTACCATCAACAGCACTTACCTTTGCCGCCGTCATGTTTAAAAGACCCGGCGGGGCCACTCCAACAGAAGCAGCCGTAAACCCTAGAATAAGCGGCAAAAAATAATTCATCAATTATTTGATTTTAAATTGAATATAGGTAATGGCTTTGTTTTGTTCCAAATACTGACTTTCATAAAACGTTTGGATCGCGGTTACCACTTCCGGCGAACCTTCGTTTTTATACACGTTATGGTTGGCATAAATTACCTCGTGCCCTTGTCCGTGCAATAACCCTAAAGTGTAACCATGCATGAATTCGCTGTCGGTTTTCAGGTTCATGATCCCGTTGTGCTTCAATATTCTTTTATAACGCTGTAAAAACTCGGAATTCGTTAAACGATGCTTGGTACGTTTGTACTTGATTTGCGGATCTGGAAAGGTAATCCAGATTTCGTCTACTTCACCTTCGGCAAAACAGTTTTCAATCAATTCAATTTGAGTACGCAAAAAAGCCACGTTGTTCATTCCTCCTTCAACAGCCGTTTTAGCTCCTCTCCAAAATCGTGCCCCTTTTATATCTACTCCTATAAAATTTTTGTTTGGATAACGCTCGGCCAAACCAACCGAGTATTCACCTTTACCACAACCCAATTCCAAAACTAATGGATGGTTGTTTTTAAAAACCTCTTTATTCCACTTACCTTTCATCGAAAAATTATCGCTGGTAACTTCTTCACGCGTTGGCTGAAATACATTGTTAAACGTAGCGTTTTCGTTGAATCTTTTTAATTTATTTTTACTTCCCACGACTTAATTTAAAATTTTGGTAAAATTAAGGAAATATATACCAATAAAAATAGCTTTACTTTGCAGTAATTATTTTGGGGTCAAATATAGAAATTTGAATCAAAATATTTGGTTATGAAATAGTTAAGACGATTCACTTTTGATTGATTGATAAAATGCCGAAAAAAAGAATTCTCGTTGCCCCGCTGAATTGGGGTTTAGGACATGCCACACGCTGCATCCCAATAATAGAAGCCTTAGAAAATCATGATTTCGAACCCATAATTGCTTCCGATGGGATCGCCTTAGCGTTACTAAAAAAAGAATTCCCTCATTTAACAGCACTCGAACTTCCTTCCTATAAAATTGAATACGCACAAAACGGCGAAAACTTCAAATGGAAACTTTTCAAACAGATTCCCAATATGTTTACCGCAGTGCGCAACGAACGAAAAGTGGTAGAACATTGGCTTGAGCAGTACAACATCGACGGCATCATCTCTGATAATCGATTAGGGGTACACTCCAAAAAAGTACCCTCTGTTTTTATTACTCATCAGTTAAACGTACTTACCGGAAATACTTCTTGGTTTACAACTAAAATACATCATTTTTTTATTAAAAAATTTAATGAGTGCTGGGTACCTGATACCGCTGAAAAACCAAATTTATCAGGCAAACTCGGTCACTTGGAAGACAATTCGCTAAATGTGAAATACATTGGGCCACTAAGCCGCATCCGTAAAAAACCAATAGAGAAAATTTACGATCTGATGGTGATTCTATCAGGCCCTGAACCGCAACGCACTCTTCTGGAAAACAAACTAAAGGAAGAACTGCGCAACTATGAAGGCAACATCATTTTTATTCGCGGGTTAGTAGAAGAAGAACAAAAAATCACCAAACGCTTCAACATTACCTGTTACAACTATATGAATACCGAAGAATTGGAACTGGCTTTCAACCAAAGTAAAATGGTATTGTGTCGTTCAGGTTATACCACAATCATGGACTTGGCCAAATTAGGCAAAAAGGCTTTTTTTATTCCTACCCCTGGGCAATACGAACAGGAATACTTAGCAAAAAAACTTAAGAAAAAAGGCTTGGTTCCTTCCTGCAAACAAGACGATTTTAAAGCAGATCATCTTTTGCAGGTTGATTTGTACAAAGGCTTAAAAAATGTTAGGAAAAGCGAAGTAACCTGGAAAGAACTGTTTAGCATTTTCCAGTAACCACTAAGAGCTATTTGGTTTTTTCTAAGGTAAATGAGAACTCCGAACCGTAGCCGTATTTACTTTCCACATAAATTTTTTGGTTGTGGGCCTCAATGATGTGCTTCACGATGGACAATCCTAAACCGGAACCGCCTTCCGAGCGCGCACCGCTTTTGTCCACGCGGAAAAAACGCTCAAACAAACGCGAAATGTGCTGTTTCTGGATTCCTTCGCCATTATCGGTAATTCGGACTATGACTTTGTTGTTTACCAAATCTTCAATACTTACTTCGGTTGTCCCGTTTTCTTTTCCGTATTTGATGGAATTCATGATCAGATTGGTCAAAACCTGCTGGATTTTCTCCTGATCGCCCAAAACGTAAATCGGCTTGGTGTACTTCATGTCGAACATGAGCATGATGTTTTTCTCATCGGCCTTCATTTCCAATAAATCAAAAACATTCTGTACCACGTCGATGATGTTGAACTCGGAAAACTCCAGATTGAGATCGCCGGCTTCCAATTTGGTAATCATGTCCAGATCTTTAACGATATGGATCAGGCGCTCAACACCCTTCTCGGCTCGTTCCAGATATTTTTTGCGGATGGTTTTGTCGTTCATCGCACCGTCAAGCAAGGTGGAAAGGTAACCTTGTACCGTAAACAAAGGCGTTTTTAGCTCATGGGAAACATTACCAAGGAATTCGCGTCGGTATTCTTCACGAATTTTTAAGGTTTCAATTTCGATTTTCTTCTCTTTAGCAAACTTCTGAACGTCTTGCGTTAAGGTAGCCATATCGGTCGTAATTGGCTGATTTCTAAGGGTGGTAGAATCTAAAAGAGAAACATCGTCGTAGATTTTCTTCACTCTTTTATAGATGAATTTCTCTACCCGGTACTGCAGCATGAAAAAAGAAAAGCAAAGGGTTGCCAATGCAAACAACCCAATAAATGCATAATTGATTTCAAAAAAAAAGTACAACAGTATTGCAATGAACCCCGTAGTAAACAAAGTAATGTAAAACGATGATTTTATCGCAAACTTGTAAGATTTCTTGAAATTTATGCTCATTTACAGTTCCAGCTTATAGCCTACTCCTTTTATGGTTTTAAACAAATCGTCGCCAATTTTCTCTCTTAATTTTCGAATGTGAACATCGATGGTTCTTCCACCAACAACCACTTCATTACCCCAAACTTTATCTAAAATTTCTTCACGTTTGAATACTTTTCCGGGTTTGGAAGCCAAAAGATAAAACAATTCAAACTCTTTTCGAGGCAAAACGATTTCTTCGCCTCCATTGATAATTTTGTACTCCTCACGGTTAATTTCAATGTCCCCGATTTTAAGCACATCGCTGCTTTTTTCTTCTTCTTTTAAACGACGCAACAACGCCTTTACCTTACTCACCAAAACTTTTGGCTTGATGGGTTTTGCGATGTAATCATCGGCTCCGGCATCGAATCCGGCCACTTGGGAATAATCTTCGCTTCGTGCCGTTAAAAAGGTAATGATAACATTGGACAGTTCGGGAATACGACGGATGTTCTCACAGGCTTCCATCCCGTCCATCTCCGGCATCATCACGTCCATGATAATTAACTGGGGAAGTTCTTTTTTGGCTTTAGCGATGGCTTCTTTTCCATTGCTGGCCGTTACAATCTGATAACCTTCCTGAGACAGGTTGTATCCTACGATTTCTAGGATGTCCTGCTCGTCATCAACCAATAAAATCTTAATGTCTTTCTTTTTCATAAATGTTGACACGCTATGTGTTTTCAGGATGTAAAGGTAAAGATAATACAAAAGTTTCTACATCGCCTACTATGTGTTAACGATTATTTAATCTCTTAACCTTTTGATAATACAATCGAAACGGAATCATAACAAGTGAGTAACATCGGGTTAATCTAGCTAAAGTTCCTTTGCACCAGAATTAAAATAACACACTTTAACAACACACTCTAATGAACTTCAAATTTTTAGTTGCCGCATTCTTTATCACATTCTTGAGTTTTGCACAAAAAGGAACGGTTACCGGGATAATCACAGACAAAGACATGAACAACGAGGCACTTGCATTTGCCACCGTAATGATCAAAGGCACCACAAACGGAATCAATACCGACGAGCAGGGAAAATATACACTTTCAGTCGCTGAAGGAAGCCATATCCTAGTAATTTCCTTTTTAGGATACGAAAGTATGGAAATCCCCTTTACCATTAAAGCCAACGAAACCAAAACCATCAATCAGGCTTTGGGTTCTAAAGGAGTAGAACTGCAAGACGTAGTTATTAAGGTAGAACAGAACCGTGAAAAAGAAACCGCACTCTTAGCTGAACAAAAAAAAGCAGTTGAAATCAAACAATCTATCGGAGCTCAGGAACTTTCCCGAAAAGGAGTAAGTGACGTAGAGGAAGGTTTAACAAAAATAACCGGAATTACCAAAGTAGGTTCTCGCGGACTTTTTGTTCGAGGATTAGAAGATCGTTACAACAACTTGTTGATTAACAATTTGGCAGTACCTTCCAACAACCCGTTCAAGAAAATTATCCCATTGGATTTAATCCCTACCGATGTAGTAAGTGTAATTGAAACTTTTAAAACATTTAATCCAAACATTTATGGTGATTTTGCAGGTGCGACTTTTAATATCGTAACTTCAAAACCTACCAATAGTATTACTAAATTATCTATAGGTGCAGGAATCACTACCAACAATAATTTAAGGAACTTCTATACTGCAAAAGAAATTGGAACAACAAAAGGCTTCTTCGGATTAACCGGAAACGACCGAGAACTTCCTTCTGAATTTCACTCAAAACCAAATCCACCGGTTACCTTAAACCGCCAGGATGCCGTAAATGCTTTTAAAACCGGATTCGAAATCGAGAAAACCAAAAGCCCTTTAAACAGCAGCATCGGATTATTACATGCTGAAAAATTCAACTTAAAAAACAGCAAAATCAGCTACTTGCTTTCCTTAAATTTTGACAATTCCTACACGTACCGAAAAGGAGCAGACAGAACCTTAACACCAACGGATTTGATCCAGTACTCAAATAACTTTCAGTCTACTCAGTACAACTACAAAACGAACTTCTCATCAATTGTAGGAGTTAACTATGCAGCAGAACGCTTGAATTTATCTGCAAATGTGTTGTATTTGAAAACTTCTGACAACATGATTCAGGATCAGTACGGTTATCAAAATCAGCAAACTGATGTTACCGATTATTTAATCCGTACTAATCAGCTTGATGAAACACAATACTTAAACGGACAATTATTTGGAGATTACGCATTAACTTCAAACAAAAACCACAATCTAAAATTTGGAGTTTCATTGGCTAAAACCGCATATGGTCAGCCGGACAGAAATTTCTATTCCGGACATGCAGTTTCAGAAGACAATGTAATTGTAAGTTACGGTGGAAACAACTTTTTAAGACAGTACTTAGACATTAAAAACGACATGTACAACTCTGCGTTTTTAGAATACAATTTGAAATTCGGAAACGACCACAAATTATCCATTGGATACAACGGCAATACTAACGCAACGGTTTCTTCCTACCGCTTTATTCAAACTATTAAAAATTTCACCACCGGAGGTTCTTTCAGTCTGAATCCGTTTGCTGCAGATTCACAAATCGAAGCCGACCTTATGAATTATGAGATTTCTTTTCAGGAAGCCAGTAACGCAACATGGAAAGCTAAATTAAATGAAAACGTTAATGCTGGTTACGCCAACTTATTCTACAAATTCTCGGATAAATTCGAAGTAAATGCCGGTGTACGTGCAGAAAAATATGACCGTACTACTAAGTATAAAGAAATCGGTTCTTTTGATGATCCTTACAAAAAAATCAACAAAGACAAGATATATATTTTACCTTCTGTGAATTCAAAATATGCAATTAATGAAACCATGAACCTTCGTTTTGCAGCTTCACAAACCTATACTAAACCAGTCATTATGGAGTCGTATCCTTTACAAATTGTAAATCCGGATAACACAACCATCCAAGGAAATCCATATTTGGTAAACAGTGACAATACTAATTTCGACCTGAAATTTGAAGCCTTCCCAACCTCAAAAGAAATGTTTGCTATTGGCGCTTTTGGAAAATACATCAAAAATCCAATCGAGCGTTCCTACTTAATTTCTTCGGGAGCTAATACACAAACCTATTTCAATTCGGATAACGCTAAATTGTACGGAGTTGAAGCAGAATTCATTCTGGACTTAGAGCGTCTTTCAAAATCCTTAACCGATTTTTCATGGGGCTTCAACACTTCTATTATGAAAACCGATGTTACCGTTCCTGAATATGTAATCAGTCCTAATGGTGACAAAATCAAAAGTATCGAAACCCACAAAGACAGAGAATTACAAGGGGCTTCAAAGTGGTTAATCAATTCCGATTTAAAATACCAGTTCAACCTAAGCAGTACTTGGACCAATACGATTTCTGCGGTGTATTCGGTATTTGGAAAACGCATTTATAGTGTGGGAACCAATGGAGTAGATCATCTTTACGAACTTCCGGTAAGCAAATTGGATTTCGTTTTAACCAGTAAGCTTTCAAAAAATATTGATTTAAAACTTTCTGCCGATAACGTTCTAAACCCTAATACAAGGTTAGAATTAGGAAAAGACAATACCACAAAAACTTTCAATGAAGATTCCTTTATAATGAAAGACTACAAAAAAGGAGTTGGATTCTCTTTCAGCCTAGGCTACACGTTTTAAAAACAAATAACTAAAAAAGCAGTGCTACGGTACTGCTTTTTTGTTTTTCAATAACAATTAGTTTACATAAAGATGAATTTTCAATAATGATTCCTTGATATTGATTTAACGCATCAAAAAAAAAGACTAACCATCTTTGCATCAACGATATAACTATTAAATAAAAAACCAAAAAAATGAAAAAGTTATTATTCAGCTTAGCTATTTTAGGCTCAATTTTCACAGGATGTTCTAAAGACGATGAGGATGAGAACACACAAGTAACTCCCCAAGTTGGTGAAATCTCAGGAAACATCACTGCAAACAAAACTTATGCTTACGGGAATTACACTTTAAAAGGAATTGTAAGAGTAAAAGCTGGTGCTACTTTAACTATCGATGCAGGATCAACAGTTACTTGTGATAAAGCAAACGGAGACAACGCATTAGTAATCGAAAACGGTGCAAAATTAATCGTTAACGGTACAGAATCAGCTCCAGTAATTTTTACTGAACTTTCTAAAGTTCCTGGTTCTTGGGGTGGTATCATCATGTACGGTGATGCACCTGCAAAAGTTTTAGGCGGTGGAACTACTTCAATCTCTGAAGACGGATTATCATTATCTTACGGAGGTACAAACGCTAACCACAACGGAGGTTCTTTAAACTATGTTCGTGTAGAATACGCTGGGAAAAAATTAGCCGACGGAACTAAAGAATTAAACGGTTTCTCTTTCTATTCAGTTGGAGCAGGAACAACATTAAATCACTTGGTATCTTATATGGGTGCTGACGACGGTTTCGAGTTTTACGGTGGTAACGTAAGTTTAAAAAATGCAATTTCTTACGGAAACTATGATGATTCTTTCGACTGGCAAGACGGATGGTATGGTCAGGAAAACACAAACTGGTATGCTTACCAAGTAAACAAAGGAAACTTCGGTATTGAAATTGAGGCTTCTGCTAACAACAACACTTTCTGGCCTAAATTTACAAACGTCACTTTAAAAAGAGCTAACGGATGTACTCCTGAAGTTGCTGGTGATGTTCAAGTTGATGCTATTCAGTTTAAAAAAGAAGGAAACGGAGATTTTACAAATGTAGTAATTGACGGATACGGTTCTTATACTGAAGCTGGTACAACTTACCAAGGAGCTGCTATCAAAATTCAAGATGCAAGTACTAACACTAATCAGGTTAATGGTTCAAAAATCAAACTGACTAATGTAAAAATCACAAACACAGCTCAAGTTGTAGCTGGAGCAAGCGGTTCAATAGTGGTTACCTTCCCTACAGGTCAGTTTACAACCAGCACAACTTCTGCAGGTGCTTCTTTAACACCTGGAGCTTGGTCAACAGCTAACGGAAGTAACTTGTTACAGTAACAAAAAACAACATTTATGTCACAAAAAACGCTCTTGATCGAAAGAGCGTTTTTTTTGGCACAGCTTTTGAAAATATTTTTATATATTTACACAATAAATGTTCACATGAAGAAAAAATACTTTAATATTATTCTTATCGTCTTCTTCTTATTTTCCGCAAAAACTTTTGCTCAGGAAAGTAAAGGCGGGGCTGTGGGCAAAACTCAGGAAAACACCATTGAAGGATTAAACATCTACCCAAACCCCACTAACGGAGACAAAATCTACATCGTTTCAAAACAATCTCAGGAAAAAGAAGTGGAAATTTTTGACGTGTTGGGCAAACGAATCCTTCAAACCACAATTAATTCTAAAGAGTTGAATATCGGCAACTTGAACGCTGGCGTGTACATTATAAAAATCAAAGAAGGCGAAGCTTCCGCCACAAGAAAACTTATTGTTAGGTAATTGCAAAGCTGCAGTTCATCGATTTAATAATAATTTCATATAGAAAAATTTTACATTTTCTAAATAGTCCTTATCTTTGTTGTCCAATTTTTAAAAATCAGAAAAAAAATGAAAAAAATCTACTTATTAGGCGCTATACTAGCTACGACGTTATCTTTTGGTCAAGTATTCACTGGAACTTATAATTTTGCAAGTGTTACTGCACCTCCAACAGGAACAGGACTTATTGATCCAACACCGGTTCCAACTGCAACCGGAATCGTGTTCGGTTCATTTTCTTGTGTTAACTCTGTTGCTACGCAACCAACTGCAGGTGGTCGTTTTTCTTTCGACAACCAGCCATTAGGAGCTACAAATGGAGACAACAACTACGCTAACTTAACAGGAGCTATAGATCTTACAAACTACATGCAGGTTACCATTACTCCAGATGCAGGTACAACATACGATTTAACTGGAATTACTTTCAGACACCAAAGATCAGGTACAGGCGTTAGAACTTATGCTGTAAGATCAAGTGCTGATGGATATGCAACAAACTTACCCGCTTCAATCAACCCAGCTAATGCAGAATTATCTGTTCAAACTGGCGATGTCTTCTTTAGAGTAAATGATGCTACAACAACAGGGCAAAACGGAAGCACTATCACTTTGAGTGGAGCTAATTTCACAGGACTTACAGGGCCAGTTACTTTTAGATTCTACGGATGGAATGCAGAAGGAACAGGTGGTACCAACAGTATTGATGATGTTGCAATTTCAGGAAATGTAACAGCTTTATCTACAAATGAATTTGGAAACATCGCTGGATTAAAATTTTATCCAAATCCGGTAACTGACGGAAAATTATTTATTTCTTCCGATTCAAATTCAACAAAAACTGTTGCCATCTACGATGCTTTAGGAAAACAAGTTTTAAACACTACAGTTGAAAACGGTTTCGTTAACACTTCAGCATTAAACACTGGTGTTTACATGGTTAAAATTACAGAAGAAGGAAAAACTGCTGCTAGAAAATTAGTAATCAAGTAATTTTTTCTTACAAAAATAGGAAAGCACCACTTAGTTGGTGCTTTTTTTATATCTTTACTTAAACAAAAAGAATTATGAAAAAAATTTACTTAGCAGGCGCAATATTAGCTACAACAATATCCTTCGGGCAGCAGACGTTACCTTTTACAGATGCTTTTAATTATCCAGCGGGCAATTTACACGATACTGCTCCTTGGGAAGCATTAGGATTTCCAAATGCAGGTGGTGACCATATTCTATTAGACGGTTCAAAAGTAATCTTCGCCGGCATTGGTACTGATGCACAGATCAAGGTTACACCTCAATCTTCGGGTACTGTTTTTTACAAATTCAGCCTTAAAGTAGTTTCTATGGCCGGGGTTACTCAAGCAAATGGCGGCTATTTAGCAGGCTTCGCGACAAATGCCATAACTCACGGAGGAACACTTTGGACGAAGCGCGTAGACGACAATACTTTCAAATTTGGTATTGAAACCGCAACAGCAACTGGAGTAGACACCACTTGGGACACAGCCGATTATTCTACAGGAACAACTTACACGGTTGTTGTAGCTTACACTTTTGGCACCGGCACTAGTGATGACATCACAAGTTTATGGGTAAACCCAACAGGTGCAGACGAGGCCTCACCGCTATTAACTGACTACCATACAGGCACAGACTTAGCTTATATCGAAAGTTTTTTCTTAAGACAAGACAGTGTACAAGAAACTCCTTCGGTAGAAATTGACAATGTAAAAGTTTCGAACTCATTCACAGAGGTTTTGGCAAATACCAAATTTAATGCAATTGCAGGTTTAAAAATTTTCCCGAATCCGGTTACCGATGGCAAATTATTTATTTCTTCTGATACTGGAACCACAAAAACAATCGCTATTTACAACGCCTTAGGAAAACAAGTTTTAAACACTACCATTGAAAACGGTTATGTGAACACTTCAAACTTAAGTACTGGCGTTTACATGGTTAAAATTACCGAAGAAGGAAAAACTGCTACTAGAAAATTAGTGATCAAATAATTATTCTTACATACACACAAAAAAGCATCAGTAAAAGTTGGTGCTTTTTTTTATTTGTAACTTTGTGCCATGTTAAGCACTTCAGATATTTTTCACATCGGCTCCAAAAAAGAATTTGAGAAACTGACCCTCAAAGTATTTCGTCATCAATACGACAATAATTTGGTGTACCAGAATTTCTGCAAGTTGCTTAAAAAGGACAAGACAAATGTCAAATCACTTACCGAGATTCCGTTTCTTCCTATTCAGTTTTTCAAAACCCATGAAGTGGTAAGCTCAAAAGATCCGGTTAAAATTACCTTTACCAGCAGCGGAACTACCGGCATGACTACCAGCCGTCACTTGGTTACCGATTTGCAGTTTTACGATGAAAGCTTCCGATTAGCCTTTTCCCAATTTTATGGCAACATCGAAGACTATGTTGTTTTGGCGTTACTTCCTTCTTATTTGGAACGCGAAGGATCCTCCTTAATTTATATGGTTGAAGATTTGATTGAGCGCTCTAATCAAACTGAAAGCGGTTTTTATCTGCACAACTACGACGAGCTTATTCAAAAGCTGATACAACTGGACGCAGCAGGCCAAAATGTTTTATTGATTGGCGTTACGTATGCCTTACTGGATTTGATCGAAAAGCAAAACTTTCAACTCAAAAACACCATTATCATGGAAACCGGCGGCATGAAAGGAAAGCGAAAAGAGATCATCCGTGAAGAACTACACGAATTGCTCTGCAAAGGTTTTGGTGTTTCGAAAATACATTCTGAATACGGCATGACCGAGCTGCTATCCCAAGCTTATTCTTTAGGCGATGGAATATTCGAATGCCCGCCGTGGATGGAAATTCTTGTTCGCGATCCCGAAGATGCACTTTCCTATGTATCCGAAGGAAAAACCGGCGGAATCAATGTGATTGATCTGGCCAACATCAACTCATGTTCTTTTATTGCTACTCAGGATTTGGGAAAAAAATATCCCAACCATTCGTTTGAAGTGTTGGGACGTTTTGACAATTCTGATATTCGTGGCTGCAACCTGATGGTTATTTAACCTTGATTACATAATAATTTTTCTTTCCTTTTTGAAGCAATAAGAATTGGTTACTGATCAAATCTTCTTTGGTGATTTTATACTCTTCGCCAACTTTAGCTTTGTTTAACGAAACCGCGTTTTGTTTTAATTCTCTTCTGGCATCACTATTAGAAGCTAAGAAACCGGTTTTTGCAGAAAGTGCTGCGATCATATCCAGACCTTCTTCCAATTCTGCCATGGCAATTTCAGCTTGCGGAACGCCTTCAAAAACTTCTAAAAAAGTTTTATCATCTAATTTTTTAAGCTCGTCCATAGTTGGGCTGAAAAACGCATTAGAAGCTGCGATTGCATTTTCTAAATCTTCTTTAGAATGTACCATAACCGTAATTTCCTCGGCTAATTTTTTCTGCAAAGCTCTCAAATGCGGTGCCTGATTATGTTCTGCAATTAAGGCTTCAATGGTTTCTTTATCTAAAAAAGTGAAAATCTTAATGTATTTTTCTGCATCAACATCCGAAGTATTCAACCAATACTGGTAGAATTTGTACGGAGAAGTACGCTCAGCATCCAACCAAATATTCCCTCCTTCAGATTTACCAAATTTGGTCCCATCGGCTTTGGTAATTAACGGACAGGTTAACGCATAGGCTTTCCCAGACTCAATTCTGCGCACCAATTCCGTTCCAGTAGTAATGTTTCCCCACTGATCGCTTCCGCCCATTTGTAGCGTACAGCTTTTTGTGCGGTATAAGTGTAAAAAGTCGAACCCTTGCACTAGTTGATATGTGAATTCTGTAAACGACATTCCTTCGGCAGATTCTCCTGTCAAACGTTTTTTAACCGAATCCTTTGCCATCATGTAGTTCACGGTAATATGCTTTCCAACATCACGAATAAATCCTAAAAAGGAGAATTCCTTCATCCAATCGTAGTTGTTTACCAATTCGGCAGCGTTAGGCTCATTTGATGCAAAATCTAAAAATCGCGCCAATTGCCCTTTTATCGCATCCTGATTGTGTCGTAAAGTCGCTTCATCCAACAAGTTTCTTTCGTTCGATTTTCCAGACGGATCTCCAATCATTCCGGTTGCACCCCCTACAAGCGCTAAGGGTTTGTGCCCGCTTAACTGAAAATGACGCAACATCATCACACCTACCAAATGCCCTATATGCAATGAATCAGCAGTTGGATCAATACCCACATACGCCACACGCATCTGCTCCATCAAATGTTCTTCTGTGCCTGGCATTACGTCGTGGAGCATTCCTCTCCAAGTCACTTCTTCAATAAAATTTTTCATTTGTATCCTGAATTTTCGCAAAGATAAAATTTATTGTTGATTCACTTATTTGGTTACTGGGTTATTTAAAAAAAAATCGCAATTCGTAATCCATATATTCGTATTTTCGCTTTTATGATATTAGTAACCGGCGGAACAGGAATGGTGGGAGCACATCTTCTACTGCATTTACTTCAAAACAATGAAGCGGTTCGTGCTATTTACAGAACTCCCGCTTCCTTAGAGAAAACCAAAACGTTTTTCGCTCAAGAGAACCAATCGTTTCTTTTTGATAAAATTCAATGGATTCAGGCCGATATTCTCGACATTCCCGCTTTAGAAAAAGCTTTCGAAGACATATCCCACGTTTACCATTGCGCCGCCCTTATTTCTTTTGATCCAAACCACGAGGAACAACTTCGCAAAACCAACATCGAAGGCACCGCCAATATGGTAAATTGTTCCATAGATTTTAGCGTTAAAAAGTTCTGTTACGTGAGTTCAATTGCCGCTTTGGGCGACACAAAAGAAGGCGAAACCGTTATCACGGAAGAAACAGAATGGAATCCGGAAAAAAACCACGGCGATTATGCTCTGAGTAAATTCGGTGCTGAAACCGAAGTGTGGCGTGCTTCCCAAGAAGGACTACAAATAGTTATCGTTAATCCGGGAGTGATTTTCGGAACCGGTTTTTACCCGTCCGGAAGCAACGAGCTTTTATGCAAAATTCAGAACGGTTTTCCTTTTTATTCTAAGGGATCCACCGGAATTACTGCCGTAAACGATGTGGTTAAAATCATGACTTCACTTATGAAGAGTGAAATTCACGGCGAACGTTTTACCGTGGTTTCCGAAAACATGAACCTGCAAGAACTCTTGTTCACCCTTGCCGATAACCTGCATAAAAAAAGGCCATACATTTATGCACGACCTTATATTACTTCTTTTGCCTGGCGAATGGATTGGCTGATTTCAAAATTGTTCTTCAGAGAACGAACTTTTACACGCGCTACGGCTAAATCCTCCCACTCAACAGATATTTACGATAATTCGAAAGTGACTTCCAAATTAAATTATACCTTCCAACCCATGAAAGAATGCCTTGCTATTGTATCGCAGGCGTATCTGAAGGCTCAATAGGTTTCCCCGTCTGCCCCATAGATGTTTCTCCTAAAGCTTCTGTTGCTTTTTCTAAACGATGGTAAACCTCCCCATACATTTTCTTATACCGATTCGGATCTGAGGCATAGTATCGATTACTTTTATTAAAAGTAATGCTATCAATATTGTATTTTTTATAGATCAGCTCGTTAACTTTCACATTGTTCTGATTCATCTTTATCGGATCTACGGTTTCGGCAGACTGCATTACCGTAATGTCGTAAAGAATATCAATCATCACATCTTTATCAATTAAGTTTTCCGGTTTTTCTACAGCTTTCTCACTACAAGAAACCATAACAGCCAAACTTAAAAATAATAGTAGCTTTTTCATCTTAACGTTCAAATAATAGGCGTTGTCCAAATCGGTCTTCTTTCACTTTTCCATTGGCATATACCAAATGACCGTTTACAAAGGTATGTGAAATTCGCGATTTAAAATTCGTTCCTTCAAATGGTGACCATCCGCATTTGTAGAGGATATTGTCTTTGTTCACTGTCCAGGGAGCTGTGGTATTTACAATGGTTAAATCTGCAAAATAACCTTCTCTGATAAACCCTCTTTTTTCGATTTTGAAAACTTTAGCAGGATTGTGCGCCATTTTCTCCACGATTTTCTCCACTGAGATTTTTCCTTGAAGATGCGCTTCAAACATTGCCACTACGGCATGCTGTACCAAAGGCCCTCCCGAAGGCGCACTCGTGTAAGGATTTTGCTTTTCTTCCCAAGTGTGTGGCGCGTGGTCGGTTGCAATTACATCGATGCGATCATCCAATAACGCTTTCCAAAGCCCGTCTTTATCCGCTTGAGTTTTTACCGCCGGATTCCACTTAATTAAAGTTCCCTTAGTTTTATAATCTTCGTTGGTAAACCATAAATGGTGTACACAAACTTCGGCCGTGATTTTCTTTTCTTCTAAAGGAATCTTATTGGTAAACAAATCCGTTTCTTTGGCAGTGGAAAGGTGAAAAATATGTAGACGAGCTCCTGTTTTCTTGGCCAATTCAATTGCTTTGGAAGACGATAGATAACACGCTTCTTCACTTCGGATCAAATGATGGAATTCCATCGGGATATCATCTCCATACTCCGCTTTGTATTTTTCCAGATTTGCTTTAATGGTCGCTTCATCTTCACAATGCACGGCGATCAGCATCGAGGTACTGGAGAAGATTTTTTCCAAAACCTCTTCGTTATCCACCAACATATTTCCGGTAGAAGAACCCAAAAACAACTTAATCCCGGCAACATTACGCGGGTTGGTTTTCAGTACTTCCTCCAAATTGTCGTTGGTTCCTCCCATCATAAACGAATAATTCGCATACGAAGATGCCGAAGCAATCTGGTATTTCTGTTCCAACAATTCTTGGGTTACCGCATTGGGAACCGTGTTGGGTTGTTCAATAAACGAAGTGATTCCTCCGGCAACCGCCGCTCTGGATTCGGACGCGATATCGCCCTTATGGGTTAAACCCGGTTCACGAAAATGCACCTGATCATCAATAACACCAGGAATTAAATAACTTCCTTCTGCATCAACCACCGTAAAATTGGGTTTAACACTGATGCTTTCGGCAATTTCTTTAATAATTTCATTTTCAATCAATACATCGCCTTCGAAGATAGTACCTTCGTTAACAATTTTTGCGTTTTTTATTAGTGTGTGGTTCATTTGTCGTTACAAACGGTTTAGCATTTTTCGTATTCGCAATGAAATAACTCCAAAAATGGCTTCCTTAATAATGGAATTACTCATTTTAGACTGTCCTTTGGTTCTATCGGTGAAAATGATAGGCACTTCCACAATCTTAAAGTGTTTCAAAAACGTACGGTACTTCATTTCAATCTGAAACGCATATCCGATAAATTTTATTCTGTCCAAGCTAATAGTTTCCAACACGTTTCGCTTATAGCAAACAAAACCGGCTGTGGTATCGTGTATTTTCATACCGGTAATCAGGTTCACGTAAATGGAAGCAAAATAAGACAACAAAACCCTGCTCAAAGGCCAGTTTACCACATTCACTCCGGTAATATAACGTGATCCGATTGCCATATCGGCCCCTTCAACACAAGCGTGATAAAGACGCTCCAAATCGGCAGGATTGTGTGAAAAATCGGCATCCATTTCGAAAATGTATTCAAACTGATGCTCCAAAGCCCATTTGAAGCCATGAACGTAAGCCGTTCCTAAACCTGCTTTCTTTTGCCTTTTTTCCAAATGCAATTGCTCCGGAAAATCCTTTTGAAGCTCCAACACCTTTTCGGAAGTTCCATCCGGAGAATTATCGTCTACAATCAGCACATGGAAAGGAGTTGTCAGTGAAAACACTGCATTAACAATACTTTCAATATTTTCAATTTCGTTATAAGTAGGAATGATGACAACACCCTTGGCCATTTCGATAAAATTTTGGTGCAAAAATAACGTTTTTCTGCCGACGGTTTCACAATAAAATTATAATAAAAATACAATCAATGTATACAATTGCAATTTTAAAGTACCGTTTTTTCCGAATTTTATTTTCCATCAATTCAAAATGTACGTTTGCCACTAAAATTTAGTATTTTTACCCTCGAAATGATGGATTTAATTTTAAACGAACGAATCACAGAAAGTAAGGATTGGGCAACGATCCTGTTTGTACTGTGCTTTTCCTTGATTGCAGTTAACAGAGCGATTTTCGAAGTGCGTTTTGTAGAATTCATGCGCTTAGGGATTTCAGACAAATACCTGAAAATCTATAAAGACAGCGGCAATATGCAGAGCTGGTTTACCATTTCAATGTTTGTGGTTCAGTTGATTTCCTTTGCTTTTTTAATCCAACTAACCTTAAGTGTATTCGGAATTACTACCAAAACCAACTGGATTACCTTTATTCAAATCGTTACGCTTTTGGGCGTTTTCATCCTCTCAAAATACTTAGTGGAAAAAATTATCGCCACCACTTTTAGCATTGAAGAATTTAACGAACAGTTTAATTTACAAAAAGTTAACTACCGAACTTATATAGGAATGTTGATCTTGCCGATCAATTTATTTCTTTTCTACAATGATTTTTTATCAAAAACACTAATTCTAAGTCTTATCGCTATCATTTTGATAATAAACATGATAACTTATTTCTTTTCATTAAAAAATTATCAAAACTTAATCCTGAGTAAGTTCTTTTATTTTATTTTGTATCTTTGCGCACTTGAAATAGCGCCCTATTATTTCATGTATTATTTGTTTACGAAAAATTAAAATAATAGAATTTTTTTTCAAATTATGAAAGTGAAAACGATCTTGGTTTCGCAACCAGAGCCTAAAGTGGACAATTCTCCATACTTCGAGCTTCAGCAAAAACTGAAAATCAAAATCGACTTTAGACCATTTATTCACGTTGAGGGCGTTCCTGCCAAAGAGGTACGAGCACAAAAAATCGACTTAAATAATTTCACGGCTATTATTTTAACCAGCAAAAACTCTGTGGATCATTTCTTTAGAGTTGCCGAGGAAATGCGTTATAAAGTACCTGAAGATTTAAAATATTTCTGCCAGTCGGAAGCTATTGCATTTTACCTTCAGAAATATGTGGTGTACAGAAAACGTAAAATTTATGTTGGTCAGAAAGACTTTGTCGATTTGTCGCCACTGATTAAAAAGTACAAAGACGAAAAATTCCTTTTACCTTCTTCGGATCAGTTAAATGCTGATGTACCACAAACCTTAAACGGATTGAAAGTAAACTGGATTCCAGGAACTTTTTACAGAACAGTAATGAGTGATCTTTCAGATCTAGCCGATGTTTATTACGATGTTTTGGCCTTTTTCAGCCCGACTGGAATCAAATCATTATTTAAAAACTTCCCTGACTTTGTACAAAACAACACCCGAATTGCTGTTTTTGGAAGCACCACTCAAAAAGAAGCTTTAGAACACGGTTTACGTGTAGACATCATGGCTCCAACACCGGAAACCCCATCGATGACCATGGCATTAGAAAAATACATTGTTAAAGCAAACAAAGAATCAAAGGACAAATAAAACTACTCTTTATAAACAAAAACAGCTTTCGGGCTGTTTTTTTATGTCTTAGAAACACTAAAAAGAAAAGGCTGTTCGTCTGAACAGCCTTTTTATTCTAACAGAATTTGATCTTACAATTGAGGACCCGCTTTCACAAGGTTTTTACCTTCTTCGTTGTCTGTGTACTGAACGAAGTTGCTGATAAAACGCTGCGCCAAATCCGTAGCTTTTGCAGTCCATTCAGAAGCATCTGCATACGTATTTCTCGGATCAAGAATTTCAGTATTTACCCCTTCTAAAGCCGTTGGCACTTCTAAGTTGAAGATAGGAACGATTTGAGTTGATGCTTTCTCTAAAGAACCATCTAAGATTCTGTCGATGATCGCACGGGTATCTTTAATAGAAATACGTTTTCCAGTACCGTTCCAACCTGTATTTACCATATATGCTGTAGCATTATGCTCTTCCATTTTCTTCACAAGTTCCTCACCGTATTTAGTTGGGTGCAAACATAAAAATGCTTTTCCAAAACAAGCAGAGAACGTAGGCTCAGGCTGAGTCACTCCTCTTTCAGTACCTGCTAATTTTGCAGTAAATCCGGAAAGGAAGAAGTATTTGGTTTGCTCCGGAGTCAATTTAGAAACTGGAGGCATAACTCCAAAAGCATCCGCAGTCAAGAAGATTACTTTAGAAGCATGACCCGCTTTTGAAACCGGTTTTACAATATTTTCGATGTGATCAATTGGGTAGGAAACACGAGTATTTTGAGTAACCGAACCGTCTTTAAAGTCGATGATTCCGTTAGCATCAAGAGTAACATTTTCTAATAATGCATCTTTTTTGATGGCTCCGAAAATATCCGGCTCGTTTTCTTTACTTAAATCGATGGTTTTAGCGTAACATCCTCCTTCGAAGTTGAACACTCCGTCATTGTCCCATCCGTGCTCGTCGTCTCCGATTAATTCACGTTTTGGATCAGTAGACAAAGTGGTTTTACCCGTTCCTGATAATCCGAAGAAAACCGCAACATCACCATCTTTTCCTTTATTGGCCGAACAGTGCATAGAAGCAATCCCTTTCAATGGAAGGTAGTAGTTCATCATAGAGAACAACCCTTTTTTCATTTCACCACCGTACCAAGTACCACCAATCAACTGGATTTTCTCAGTAAGATTGAACGCAATATACACTTCAGAATTTAATCCATGAGCTGCGTAATCTTTGAAGCTTGTTTTAGAAGCGTTCATTACGATGAAATCCGGCTCACCGAAATTCTCTAATTCAGCTTCCGTTGGACGAATGAACATATTTTTCACGAAATGTGCCTGCCAAGCCACTTCCATGATAAAACGCACTTTTAAACGCGTGTCTTCATTAGCGCCACAAAACGCATCCACTACATATAATTTTTTTCCTGAAAGTTGGTTAACCGTAGTCTCTTTTAAAGCATTCCAAGTATCCTGAGAAATCGCTTTGTTATCGTTAACCGCTTTTTCCGAAGTCCACCAGATGGTATCTTTGGTTACATCGTCTTTTACAATATATTTATCTTTAGGAGATCTTCCGGTAAATACGCCCGTCATTACATTAACTGCCCCAAGTTCAGACAATTGCCCTTTTTCAAAACCCTCCAAAGCAGGATTTAACTCTTCATTGTATAAGAAATCATACGATGGATTATAAATAACCTCAACCGTATTATTAATACCGTATTTCTCTAATGAAATTGTTTTGGTAACATTCATAAAGTGTTGTTTGTTTGTTTTTAAGAACGCAAAAATAAAAATTTAATTTTAGATATATTTTTTTTAACCAATTATTCTGCTTTTTTTCCCAGAATTTTAGCAAAAAGAACCACCCAGCCTGCAATGAGAAACAATCCGCCAATTGGTGTTATCGGACCGATAAATTTTGTTGCAATACCGGTTAATGAAGCTGTAGAAAGCAGGTAAATCGATCCTGAAAAAAACAACACTCCAAGAATGATCAACCTGAAGATCAAAAGCTTGCCTTTTTCCGAAAGCAATGCCGTAGTCCCAATAAAAAGCAGAAACAAGGCGTGGTACATCTGATATTTCACTCCGGTTTCAAAAGTAGCCAGCTGATTTTCATCCAAAACCGCCTTGAGCCCATGGGCGCCGAAAGCCCCTAAAACAATTGCGAAAGCTCCAATCAATGCAGCCGACGCTATAATTTTCCTATCCATATCTTAAAATAATTTCAAAGGTAAGATTATTTTAAAACGTTAAATAATGAAACTTAACTCCTTTTCTGTTTCGTAAGAATATAACAAATTAGTATTTTCGTAAACTTTTTAAAACAACACTCAAAATGAGAAACATATTGATTATTGGAGCAGGCCGTTCTGCTTCTTCGCTTATAAAATATTTGCTGAACAAATCCGATGCTGAAAACCTACATCTGACCATTGGAGATTTATCGCTAGAACTGGCCGAGCGCAAAACCAATAATCACAAAAACGCAACGGCAATTCAACTGGATATTGCTAATGTGGAACAGCGTCAGGCGGAAATCCAAAAAGCCGACATTGTAATCTCTATGTTACCCGCTTTCATGCACATTGATGTGGCAAAAGACTGTATTGCATTCAAAAAGCACATGGTAACCGCTTCTTATATTTCCGATGCGATGCAGGCCTTGGACGAAGAAGTTAGAGCCAACAATCTGGTTTTCATGAACGAAATCGGTTTGGATCCCGGGATCGACCACATGAGTGCCATGAAAATTTTAGATGAAATTCGTGAAGAAGGCGGAAAAATGATTTTGTTCGAATCGTTCTGTGGTGGTTTAGTAGCCCCGGAATCCGACAACAATCTTTGGAACTACAAATTTACCTGGAACCCTAGAAATGTGGTATTGGCCGGACAAGGCGGTGCTGCAAAATTCATTCAGGAAGGCACCTATAAATACATTCCGTACCATAAATTATTTAGAAGAACGGAGTTTTTGGAAGTGGAAGGTTATGGCCGATTTGAAGGCTACGCCAACCGCGACTCTTTAAAATACAGAAGCATTTACGGGTTAGACGATGCATTAACCGTTTACAGAGGAACCATTCGCCGTGTTGGGTATTCCAAAGCTTGGGATATGTTTGTTCAATTAGGAATGACCGACGATACTTATGCAATTGACGACTCAGAAACGATGAGTTACCGTGAATTCGTGAATCTGTTCTTACCTTACCACCCTACTGATTCGGTTGAAATCAAATTACGTCATCAGCTAAAAATCGATCAGGACGATGTAATGTGGGACAAATTATTAGAGCTAGACTTGTTCAATCCGAATAAAATAATTGGTCTAAAACACGCAACTCCGGCACAGATTCTAGAAAAAATCCTAACAGACAGCTGGACTTTGGAGCCACACGACAAAGACATGATCGTAATGTACCACAAATTCGGTTACGAATTAAACGGCGAGAAAAAACAAATTGATTCTACTATGGTTTGCATCGGAGACGATCAAACATACACCGCTATGGCAAAAACCGTTGGTTTACCAGTAGCGATGGCCACTTTACAGATTCTGAACGGCAACATCAAAACTCCTGGCGTTCAACTTCCGATCAAAAAAGAAGTTTACGAGCCAATTTTAAAGGAACTGGAAGAATACGGAGTGATTTTCACTGAAAAACAAGTAATTTACAAAGGTTACAAATAATAAAAAGTCCCGCCTAAAGCGGGACTTTTCAATAACTAACACTAACTTACCTCTACTTTAGGTTTCTGCTTATTGATTTCGTCCTGCAGCTGACGACGAAGCTTTTGTTCTCTTTCTATGGCATTTCTTTTGAAGGTTTCAAACTCATCTTCCAGATCACACAAAAGACCCTTGGAATTTTGAGTAATCTCATTTGCTTTTTTAAATCTTCGGGTTAGAAAACCTACTGCAATAACTAAGGTCAAAACCAACGACCACATTATAGCATGATACAAATCTTTGGAAACATTTACACCTAAAAGTGCAATTTCTCCACCACCTTTACTGATTTCCGATAATTTTGATTGCGCATTATGGTGCTCCGATTTCAATTGTTCAAATTCAGAATTTTTCTTTTCCAGAGCTGATTTCAAACTTCCCAATTCATTTTCAGACTTGGAGATGAAGGCTAAAAAATCGGCGCGCAATTCTTCCAATGAAGCTTTCTTCACCAATTTAACATCGTTATAATCCTTAGAAGTTTGAAGAAGATAATTAATCTGATTCTCCACGGTAGTTTTCGAAACAGGTTTTTCCTGAACCGTTTCGATGGTTTTTCCTGGCATGGCAATCAAAGTTTGCAGCGACAACAGCGCTACGAAACCCATTTTTAAGTTAAGTCTTTTCATTTTACCAGATTTTGGGGTTGCTGTGTAATTTGATTTCATGGTTATACGTTATAATAACGCACTTGCCTTTATTTAATAGATGCGTAATTATTTACACATTTAAAAATTTTTAACTTTTAACAAAAAATTATCATTATATTTAAACCAAAAAACAACAACACCTTTCACATTATTAAAAATGAAGTTAAATCACTTACAAATAGAAATTGACGGAATTGACAAACAGATTCTTCGCGACCTGATGGAAGACGCCAGAAAACCCATTTTACAAATCGCCAACAAAATTGGAATCTCGGGTGCTGCCATTCATCAGCGTTTGCGAAAGCTGGAGGTCGCCGGTGTGATTTCCGGATCAAAATTTACAGTAAATACAAAAGTTTTAGGCTATAGCACCATGGCTTTTGTGGGAATTTATCTTGACAAAGCAGCGCGCAACCCAGAAGCCGTAAGAGAACTAAAAAAAATTCCTGAGGTTCTGGAATGCCATTACACCACCGGAAACTGGAGCATTTTAATAAAAATCATCTGCCGCGACAACGAGCATTTAATGCAACTGCTCAACAAAAAAATCCAAACCATTGACGGAGTTTCCCGAACTGAAACCTTCATTTCTCTGGAACAGCAGATCGATCGACAGATCCAACTATAGTTTACACTCGCAGTCACAGTTTTCAGAACGATTACAAAAAAAGAAAACAGTTTACCGTCTAGCCCCGACAGTAGCGGCACCTTGTAGAGTGAATGGCGGGAAAAGGGTATCAAGATAAATCCCAAACCATTCGCTTCAAAAAAAAAATCCGCTACCCCTATTAGGTAACGGATCTTTTTTAGAGTTTTAAATTAGAATTAACGGCGGTTGTTGTACACCATGATGTAATACAACAGCGTACCTATTGAACCAATAGCAGCCACCACATAAGTTCTTGCCGCCCATTTTAAGGCATCTTTCGCTCCATCGTGTTCCGCCTGATTCAGCATATGTTTGTTCTCCAACCAGGCTAAGGCGCGGTTACTTGCATCGTATTCTACCGGTAAGGTAATGATGGAAAACAGTGTTGTAGCCGCAAAAATCACGATACCAATCAACAGCAATTGCGGGAATACTTTTATCATTAAGATTCCTGCCAGTAAAATCCATTGTACATAATTAGACACCACGGAAACAACCGGAACCAATTTGGAACGCATCTCTAACCAGCTGTATGCCTGAGCATGTTGCACTGCGTGACCACATTCGTGTGCCGCAACAGCAGCTGCAGCTGCATTACGCTGGTTATAAACCGCTTCGCTTAAATTTACGGTTTTATCAGCCGGATTGTAATGGTCGGTTAAACGCCCAGGGGTGGAAATAACGCGAACATCTTTAATCCCATGATCGGCAAGCATTTTTTCTGCGATTTCGGCACCACTCATTCCGTTTTGCAGTTGCAGTTTCGAATAATGATCAAACTTACTTTGAAGCCTGCTGCTCACCAGCCAGCTCGCCAACATGATGGCTCCCATTAAAATTAAATACATAATTTTTTTATTTTTAGTTTATTATTAAACATGATTAATAGGTCAAATTTTGCGCCAATTTCAAAAAATGTCAATTTGACACCTTGGCACAACCTATTTCTTATTATACGTAGAAATTAAAATTTGTTACAAAAAGAAATCCCAAATTCTTGTTAGAATTTGGGATTCATTATTCATTATATAATAAGGACTACCCTACCAAGTTGATAATCTTGCCCGGAACGATAATCACTTTATTTGGCGTTCTTCCTTGTAATTGTTGCTGGGTACGTTCATCAGCCATAACAATTTCCTCGATTTGGGCAGCAGTTAAATCCAACGGCAATTTGATGGTGAAACGCATTTTCCCGTTGAAGGAAACCGGATATTCTTTTTCAGATTCTACTAAATGCTTTTCGTCGAATTTCGGGAAAGCTACTGTGGAAATCGAACCCTGATGTCCTAACGCGCTCCATAATTCCTCTGCAATATGAGGTGCATAAGGAGAAACCAAAATTGCCAAAGGCTCTAAAATCGCTTTATGATGACATTTTGCCTGCGCCAACTCGTTCACACAAATCATGAATTGCGAAACCGAAGTGTTGAACGAGAAATTCTCGATATCTTCCGTTACTTTTTTGATGGTTTTGTGAAGCGATTTATACATTTCTTTGCTTGGTTCTTCATCGGTTACGATTAGACCGTTATCATCAAAATACAAACGCCATAGTTTTTTAAGGAAACCTGAAACACCGGTAATTCCAGCAGTATTCCAAGGTTTAGCTTGCTCTAATGGTCCTAAGAACATTTCGTATAATCTCAATGTATCAGCACCGTATTGTTCGCAAATGTCGTCTGGGTTTACTACGTTGTATTTTGATTTGGACATTTTCTCTACTTCACGCCCTACGATGTATTTGCCGTTTTCTAAAACGAATTCTGCGTTTTTATAATCGGAATACAACGGATGGTTTTTGAATGCTTCTATGTCTAATTCATTCGTCACATCATTGATTAAAGATAAATCTACGTGAATCGGATGTACATTTTTATCAGCAATTAATCCTTTTGAATACAAGGTTTTAGAATCTTCGGAACGATAAACAAACGCACTCATTCCTAAAATCATCCCTTGATTGATCAGTTTTTTGAACGGCTCTTCTGTAGGAGCAAAACCTCTATCCTTCAAAAATTTATTCCAGAAACGGGAATACAACAAGTGGCCTGTTGCGTGCTCGCTACCACCAATGTATAAATCTACGTTTTCCCAGTATTTCAGCGCGGCTTCAGCAGCAAAATCACTGTCGTTGTGTGCATCCATATAACGCATCCAGTACCAAGAACTTCCTGCCCACCCCGGCATAGTGTTCAGTTCTAATGGAAATACCGTTTGATTATCAATTTTATCGTTGGCAACTACCGCATTATTTACCGTATCCCAAGCCCAAACGGAAGCATTTCCTAATGGTGGCTGTCCGTCTTCGGTGGGTAAATATTTTTCCACTTCCGGTAAAACGATTGGCAAGTGTTCTTTGGCAATCATTTGTGGTAAGCCGTTTACGTAATACACCGGGAACGGTTCACCCCAATATCTTTGACGGGAGAAAACCGCATCGCGTAAACGGTAATTTACTTTAGCCGTTCCTGCTCCGATTTTTTCTAATTCTTCTATTATCTTTTTAGTTGCATCCTTATAACTTAAACCGTTTAAGAATTCGGAATTGGCTAAAATTGTCGTGTTTTTATCCGCATGAGCTGCTTCAGAAATATCGACACCTCCCAAAATATTTACAATCGGTAAGTCGAAATGTTTGGCAAAGGCATAATCTCTTTCATCACCACAAGGAACAGCCATTACAGCTCCTGTTCCGTAACCTGCCAATACATAATCCCCAATCCAAACCGGAATGGCTTCTTTAGTGAATGGATGCTCGGCATAAGCTCCGGTAAACACTCCGGAAATGGTTTTCACATCGGCCATACGCTCGCGCTCGGAACGCTTTGCAGTAGCTTCCACATAAGCTTCAACTGCGGCTTTTTGTTCTGAAGTAGTGATTTTGGACACCAACTCATGCTCTGGTGCCAAGGTCATGAACGTTACCCCAAAAATAGTATCAGGACGGGTTGTAAATACTTCGATTACATCCTCGTGATTTTTCAAATTAAAAGTTACTGATGCTCCTACCGATTTTCCGATCCAGTTTCTTTGGGATTCTTTCAACGATTCCGTCCAGTCGATAGTTTCCAAACCTTGCAACAATCGCTCTGCATAGGCCGAAATACGCATCGACCATTGTGTCATTTTTTTACGAATTACCGGATGACCTCCACGCTCGGAAACGCCGTTCACGATTTCATCGTTTGCCAAAACAGTTCCTAAAGCCGGACACCAGTTTACTTCTGTTTCCGCCAAATAAGTCAAGCGGTATTTCAAAAGCATTAGTTGTTGTGCTTCCGGAGACCAAGAGTTCCATTCTTCAGCAGTAAATGCAGGCACATCTTCGTCACAAACGGCATTAATGCGGCTGTTTCCTTCTTGTTGAAAAACCTCAATCAATTCACTGATCGGACAGGCTTTATCAGAATCCTTACAATAATACGACTCGAACAACTGAATAAAAATCCATTGGGTATGTTTATAATAATCCGGATTGGAAGTACGTACTTCACGACTCCAATCAAACGAAAAACCAATTTTATCCAACTGCTCGCGGTAACGCGCAATGTTCTCTTTAGTGGTTTTCTCCGGATGCTGACCGGTTTGAATCGCATATTGCTCGGCCGGTAACCCAAACGAATCATATCCTTGCGGGTGCAACACGTTGAATCCCTGATGCCTCTTGTAACGCGCAACGATATCTGAAGCGATGTACCCCAGTGGGTGCCCTACATGCAAACCAGCTCCTGATGGATAAGGAAACATGTCCAAAACATAATATTTAGGTTTATCAGAATCATTTTTTGCGGCAAAAGTTTGGTGTTCTGCCCAGTAGTGTTGCCATTTGGCTTCGATTTCGTTGTGGAAATACTTCATTTCTTTTATAAGGTTCTAAGCCTCTATGAGACTAAGGTTATATATTTTCAAGGGTGCAAATTTACATTATATTATAAGAAAGTTAAAACTTTGACCGTTATAAAGGTGAAAAACGATTTTCTTTATTATTTTTACGGCTTAATTCAGATTGTTTATGGGATCATCATTCGAAAAGTTTCAAAAAAGACGCCTTATTTCTTCTTATTTTTCTGTGGTTTTGAGTATTTTTTTGGTACTGTTCCTTCTGGGGGCATTGGGTTTCTTTTTAATCCATTCTGAAAAAATATCAAACAGCTTCAAGGAAGACATTCCAATGTCAGTCTATTTTAAAGACGAAGCGAACGACACCATTTTACAAGCTTTCGATGCCAAACTAAAAGGCTCCAAATACGTAAAAGATTATGTTTTCGTATCCAAAGACGATGCCGCAAAGAATAACAAAGACATTGTGGGGGAGGATTTTCTTGAGTTTTTAGGAATGAACCCGCTTCCGAATTCCTTCGACATTCACTTAAAAGGAGAATATGTAGAAGCCGCTAAAATAAAGCAGATTGAAAGCGACATCAAAACCAACGAGATGGTTTCTGAGGTGATTTACGATAAAAAACTGGTAGAATTAGCCAACGAAAACATCAAAAAAATCAGTTTCTGGATTTTGATCATCAGCAGTGTTTTTGGCTTGATTTCTATGCTGTTAATTAACAGCTCTTTGCGCTTATCGGTTTACTCCAATCGTTTTATCATTAAGACCATGCAAATGGTAGGTGCAACAAAATCGTTCATTCGTAAACCATTCATCTGGAGAAGCATTCGTCTGGGATTAATCGGCTCCGGACTTGCCGTAATCGCCCTTATTGCACTAACTTTTTATGTAGACGGATTGTTCCCAAGCCTTGGAATAGGAAAGGATTATGTTTCCATGGCAATAATTTCTCTTGGCATTTTAGTAGTGGGAATCATCATCACCTGGATCAGTACGTTCTTTGCTACCCAGCGTTTTTTAAATTTAAGAACAGACGATTTATATTAATTCTAGACCTTAAAAGTCGATACCATGGAAAACAAACAAAAACCAGACTTTCTTTTTGAAGGCATCAACTATAAAATTCTTTTAATCGGATTGGCTGTAATTGGCTTAGGATTCCTTCTGATGTCTGGCGGAGGAAGTGATGACCCGAAAGTGTTCAGTGATGCCATTTTCAATTTCCGCAGAATCCGATTGGCTCCAACGGTAGTTTTAATCGGCTTCGGAATCACCATTTACTCAATTTTCAAAAAAAACAACAACTAAGACTGAATCAGGTTTTAATAAAAATCTCAGAAGTCTAACAATCAAAAAGGATGAATTTTTTTCAAGCCCTAATCATTGCTATTATCGAAGGATTAACCGAATACCTACCGGTTTCCTCCACAGGACACATGGTTTTTGCCAGTTCTTATTTCGGAATTCAGGAAGACGATTTCGTAAAACTGTTTCAGGTTTCCATTCAGTTCGGAGCAATCCTGGCCGTCGTGGTTTTATATTGGAAGAAGTTTTTCGACTTTACCAAACTGAGTTTCTTCATCAAATTAGCCTGCGCCGTTGTTCCCGCTTTGGTTCTGGGAAAACTGTTCGATGATAAAATCGAAACAGTCTTAGGAAATCCGATTCCTATTGCAATTGTGCTTATCGTAGGAGGTGTAATCTTGCTTTTCATAGACAACTATTTCAAAAACCCAACCATCGTTCACGAAGAAGAAATTACCATCAAAAAAGCGGTAACCATTGGTTTTTGGCAATGCTTGGCAATGATGCCGGGAACGAGCCGTTCGGCAGCTTCCATCATTGGCGGAATGCAACAAGGTTTGACCCGTCATGCTGCAGCGGAATTTTCTTTTTTCTTGGCGGTTCCAACCATGTTGGCAGTGACCTGTTATTCGGTATTCATCAAAACCTATGAACATTCCCAAATGAAAGGGTACGAACTGATTTTACAATCGTCCGACACCATAAAAATGTTTCTCATCGGAAACGTTGTAGCCTTTATCGTTGCGGTTTTAGCGATTAAATTCTTTATCGGAATCATCAAACAGTACGGCTTCAAACCTTGGGGATGGTATCGAATTGTTGTGGGTGTTGGACTTTTAATTTACTTCTCTTACCTAAAATAATGATCGCAAAAACAGCCGAAGAATTTCAGGAAGGACAAATTTTACTATTGGACAAACCTTTAACCTGGTCGTCGTTTCAGGCGGTAAACAAGGTAAAATGGACACTAATCAAAAACCTGCATCTTCCCAAAAAATTCAAAATCGGCCACGCGGGTACTTTAGATCCTTTGGCCTCGGGCTTGCTCATTGTATGCACCGGGAAGTTTACCAAAAGAATCCCGGAATTAATGGGAATGAAAAAAGAATACACCGGTACATTTCATATTGGCGCCACAACTGCTTCTTATGATTTGGAAAAACCGATCGACAAAACTTTTCCAACCGATCACATCACACCTGAATTGATCGAAAAAGCCCGTTTAAGTTTTATCGGTGAAATCGATCAGAAACCTCCGGTTTTCTCTGCCATCAAAAAAGACGGAAAACGACTTTACGAACACGCCCGTGCCGGTGAAGAAGTAGAAATAAAATCCCGAAAAGTAGAAATTCTGGAGCTTGAACTCACACGAATCGCCTTACCGGAAATCGATTTTAGGGTGGTGTGCAGCAAAGGAACTTACATTCGCTCGCTTGCCTATGATTTTGGATTGGCCCTAAATTCCGGGGCGCATTTAACCGCCTTACGAAGAACAAAAATTGGGGAATTTTCTGTAGACAAATCATTAATAATCACTAACTTTGAGGATAACTTTAAATAGTTCTCCTTATGAGAAAAATAAAGCTCCCTTTTATTTTTTTCGTTTTGATTTTTGCTTTCACAGGTTTTGCGCAAAGTAAGGGAGATTCTTTGCAGGTGTTCAACCCACTCAATCAATGGATCAATTCCAATTACCGACAAATAGATTTTGCAATTCCGCTGGTTTACGATCCGGATTCTTCTGAAGATTCCAATTTGGGTTCACTCTTACCCGCCGGTGCAAACCTCAACATTGGTTTTGGTTATCAATACAAGAAGCTTGTTGGACTTGGTATTCACACAGGGATTAATGCACATTGGAATGAACAACTCGTTTCTTTACCAGTTTATGGTAATTTTCGATTCAGTCCTAAAATTCAAGAGCATTCCGCACTGGTTTTCCAAGTAGGTTATGGAGAGGCTTTTGCACTGGGGCGCGGCGATCTGAATGGGGATTACAAAAAAATCAGCCTTGGCTATGCCAACACTAAAGATGCTTTATTCGGATCCATTAACATTGAATTTAATGAACTTGATTTTCCTATACACGATCGAGAGCGTTTGCGAAGTTTTGCCTTAGGAGTAACAATCGTCCTTTTCAGACCTTCAAAACAATAACATCACTTTCATGATTTCTTCCATTGTGGAGAGTCCTTTATCATTCAGGTACCATTTTTGCAATTCGGTTTTCGCTTCTTCGTTAACCACCCCATATTTGGCCTTGTATTCTTTTATAAGTCGTGCAGCAGCTTCCGGTCTTGGTCCCCAGGCACCTAAAACTTGGTGAGTTTCGACATCAAGAATAATAAGTTTCGGAATTGCGCGTGCTCCGTTAGTTAAAAACTCCTGCATTAACCCTTCGTTCTCATCTCTGAAAACAATTTTAAAATCGATTTTTGGGCTAAAAACACTCATCTTTTGCATGATTGGCAGCAGCTGCGCCGCATCACCGCACCAGCCTTCTGCCAAAACCAGCCAAAGGTATTCTTTATCTAAATTTCCCAGTTGTTTTTGGATGGACTCCGGTACCGAAATCGTTTTGTCCAATCGGTTCATACGCACTTCGTTCAGTTGACTATAATGCAGTAAATCTTCCGACTGCTCATTACCTGAAGACTTGCCGTCTGCTAATAAATCGGAAACTTTTTTTCGGTATTCCAAATAACTGTAACTGTTTTGAAGGCTGCTTTCGATTAGATTTTTCATAGTGCTGAACGTTAGATACTACAAAGGTACTTCAAAAAAGGAAATTGCAGTGTAACAAAAATTACATTTTAACCAGCAAAAAGTGTACTTTTAGGGCAAAGATTAACAATGGATTTAACAACCAAATCTATAGGACTGATTCTTTCCGGCGGAGGCACCAAAGGATTGGCACATGCGGGAGCCATCAAATTTCTGGAGGAGCAAAACATCCGTCCGACCCATATTGCAGGGACCAGTGCCGGATCAATTGTTGGCGCGCTTTATGCGGGAGGAAAATCACCAGAGGAAATCCTGGAATTTTTCAAGTCTATTTATTTTTTTAACTGGAAACATTTTACTTTTAAAAAAGCGGGTTTTATTGATTCTGATGCTTTTAAGTTTTATTTCAATGCTATTTTTGGCGATACCCGAATTGGTGATTTGAAAATTCATACGCACATTACTGCCACCGACTTAGTTAAAGGAAAGCTGAAAATTTTCGGAGCGGAAACCAAGGTAATTGATGCAGTACTGGCCTCTTCCTCATTTCCCGGAGTGTTATCTCCTTATGAGATTAATGGAAACCTCTACAGCGACGGTGGGATTCTGAATCACTTTCCTACCGATATTTTACAAGGACGATGCGAAACCTTAATAGGCGTTTATGTAAGTCCCATCCAAAAAATTGAAGCTAAAGACTTATCATCAATTAAAGCCGTAACCACCAGAGCTTTTGATTTGCTTTCCGCTAATTCGAACACCCATAAATTCAACATCTGTGATTGGGTAATCGAACCGGAAGAACTGGCAGCCTTCAGTACTTTCGAAACCAGCAAAGTCAAAATGGATGCGATTTATAAAATTGGTTATGAAGCCGCAAAAAAATCGTATCAGGAACTCCCTGGATAATTTTACATTAAGCTATTTCAAAAAAACAGATTATAACTATATTTGCACATTAAATCGAATAGCTCAATGAAACGAGGAACCGGGTTCCTTTTGACCATTGAAAAACAATAACATCCAACAAATGAAATACAATAGAATTCTTCTAAAACTGAGCGGTGAAGCACTAATGGGAGACCGTCAATACGGAATCGATCCAAAACGTTTAGCCGAATATGCTGCCGAAATCAAAGACATTCACAGCAAAGGCGTGCAAATTGCCATTGTTATTGGTGGAGGAAACATTTTCAGAGGCGTGGCCGGAGCCAGTAACGGTATGGACCGCGTTCAAGGAGATTATATGGGAATGCTGGCAACAGTAATCAACGGAATGGCCTTACAAGGTGCTTTGGAAGATGCCGGAATGCAAACCCGCCTGCAAACTGCTTTAAAAATTGAAGCCATTGCAGAACCTTACATTAAAAGAAGAGCCGTTCGCCATTTGGAGAAAAACCGTATCGTAATTTTCGGAGCGGGAACCGGAAACCCTTATTTTACAACGGATACCGCAGCAGTTTTACGAGGAATTGAAGTAGATTGCGACGTAATCTTAAAAGGAACCCGAGTAGATGGCGTATATGATTCTGATCCTGAGAAAAATCCGGACGCTGTAAAATACGACCACATTACCTTTGACGATGTAATCAGCAAAGGATTGAACATCATGGACACTACAGCTTTTACTTTAAGTCAGGAAAACAAGTTGCCGATTATCGTTTTTGACATGAACAAAGAAGGAAATTTGTTAAAAGTTTGTCAAGGAGATACGGTAGGAACTACTGTAAATGTTTAATTTAGATTTTTAAAATTAAGTACGATGACCGAAGAAATTAAATTTATCTTAGATAGCACCAAAGAATCCATGAACGGTTCGGTGGCACACCTTGAAAAAGAATTTTTAAACATCCGTGCCGGAAAAGCTTCTCCGCAAATGTTGGGAGGTGTATACGTAGACTATTATGGTTCACAAACTCCACTTTCTCAGGTGGCTAACGTGAATACTCCCGATGCAAGAACCATCACGGTAACACCATGGGAAAAAGCGATGTTGCAGCCTATTGAAAAAGCGATCATGATTGCCAATTTAGGGTTTAACCCGATGAACAACGGAGACAACATCATCATCAGTGTTCCACCACTTACGGAAGAGCGCCGTAAAGATTTGGTAAAACAAGCCAAAGCGGAAGCGGAAGATGCAAAAATCAGTATCCGTAATGCTCGAAAAGATGCGAATAACGATATCAAAAAATTAGAAAAAGAAGGAACTTCCGAAGATATTTGCAAAACGGCTGAAGAAGACGTACAGAAATTAACGGACGCTTTCATCAAAAAAATCGATGAGCATTTAGTGATTAAGGAAGCTGAAATCATGAAAGTATAATTTGAATCCCGATTGTATCGGGATTTTTTATTCCTATCTTTACACCTTACAGTCAGGCATTTCCTTTGAAAAGACTATTGTTCGTTTTATGTATCCTGTTCTGCATTCTGTGTAATGCACAACGTTCTGTTTCCGGAATTGTTCTAAATTCTGAGAAAGCACCTTTGTCTTTTGCTACTTTACACTTAAGCAACGGAAAAACCATCATTGGTGATGTGGATGGTAAATTTTTAATCGAAAACACCCAAGGCGTTACCTCATTTACCGTTTCCTATACGGGATTTACTACTCAAACCATCACGATAGAACCTAACAAGAAATTTTACCGCGTACTGTTAAAATCCAAAACCTTAGAGCTAAGCGAACTGGTAGTTGGAGAAAACCCTGCTTTGGAAATCATCAGAAAAACCATTGCCAGCAAAGACCTAAACAATCCTTTAAAGAAGCTGAACAGCTTCCAGTTGAAAACCTACAACAAACTAATTGTTACGGCCAATCCGGATTCTATTGCCGGGAGAATTGATTCGGTTTTTTTGTATGAAAAAATTGGTGCCCGTCTGATCAAAATGGATTCTTCGGATTTCAAATTCAAAAAAATCATCCAAAAACAGCACTTATACCAAACGGAAAAAGTTTCTCAGATTCAGTTTAACAAACCTCAAGGGATTAAAGAAACCGTGCTGGCTACCCGCATGGCCGGTTTTAAACAACCTATTTACGAATACATTGGCCTTAAACTTCAATCGAGTTCGGTTTACGAGAATAAAATAGAATTATTTGAAACCAAGTATGCCAATCCAATTGCTGATGATGCGCTTGAATTTTACAATTACAAAATTCTGGACACCGTTTTTCTGGGCAACCGCAAAGTGTACATGATTCATTTCAAGCACAAAAGAAAAGCCAAAAAAGCCAAACTGGAAGGCGTTTTATACATTGACAAGCAAAGTTTTGCCTTAGCCAAAACCATGTACAGGGTTAAAAGCGTTCTAGACATTAGTGCGACAAATTATTTCAATTACTACAAAGAGGAAGACTTATGGTTTCCTGAGCGAAAAACACTCAAAATCGTAAAAGGCAACAATTCCGATGATATTAAGATTTTAGGGGAAACCATCAAATTCGCTTCTGAAGAAGAAGAAACCGACAAACCCAAAGGCAAGAAAGAAGCCTCCGATTTTGTGTACATCTTATCGGAATCCAAAAATTCGGAAATCGAATTCAATCTTCCGGTCAAACTTAAACATCAGTACGTTGGAATCGAAGTAAAAGAAGAGGCCACCTTAAGAAACGAGAATTTCTGGACCCCATACCGAAAAGACAGTCTGGATATTAGAAGTATCAGCACCTATTCCGTTTTGGACAGCCTGGTAACCAAAGAACGCTATGAAGAAAAAATAAAAATCGGCCGCAAAGTAATAAGCGGCTTCATCCCTTTAGGCGCAGTGGATCTTGATTTGCGTCAAATTATAAAATACAACAACTACGAAGGGTTCCGTTTTGGATTGGGCGGAGTTACCACCGATAGTTTCTCCAAAAAAATTCGCCTTAACGGTTATGCAGCTTATGGTTTAAAAGACAATCGCATGAAATTTAGTATTGGGGAAGCAACGCGTATCGGGAACTATTCCGGCAGTTGGCTGGGCTTTTCCTATACGGATGATTTACTGGAAATCGGGAACACCATTTTTGAAATCGACAAGAAGAAGTTCAGGATTTACGATCCGCGTCCGTTCAACTTAACCACCTTTTACGAACACAAAACCTGGAAGGCTTATCTGGAAACCAGAATCATTCCCAAAACCGAAAGTGTTTTACAATTTACCCAAAGCACCATCGCACCAAAGTTTTTCTACGGATTTACGGCGAACGATAAATTATTCGAACGCTACAACTTATCCATTGCTACAATTTCCCTGCAATGGAGCCCGTTTAGTGTATATATGCAAACGCCTTCCGGAAGGATCGAGTCTGAGAAACACTTTCCAAAATTCACCTTCCAGTTTTCCAAAACGATTCCACAGGTTTTTAAAAACGACTTGAGTTTCGGGAAATTTGATTTCAGAACCGAAGTGGAGAAAAAATACCTCGACGGTCAAAAAACTTCCGCCATGTTTCAGGCAGGGATTTCCTTTGGTGATGTGCCTATCACGCATCTTTACAGTATTGCGCCCAACACACAAGATCGGGATGCTATTTTACAGCGTTTGAACATTACCGGAAAAAACAGTTTTGAAACCATGCGTTTTAACGAATTTTTCTCCAGTGAATATGCCGCGCTGCATTTCAAACACGCGCTTCGAAAAATAAAACTGTTCAAGAAAATAAAACCAACAACCGTACTGGTAACGCGTGCGGCCTGGGGAAATTCCAGACACCAATCCGATCACACGGGCTTCACTTACAAAACCTTAGAGAACGGCTATTTTGAATCGGGAATGGAATTCAATAATATTTTCAAAGGACTTGGTCTATCCGGATTTTACCGCTACGGTGCGAATTCCCTTCCAAGATTCGATGACAATATTTCTTTAAAATTAAGCTTTACCCTTGATTTAGGACTTTAGTGTGAAGACACAAATTTAAGCCCTACAATCGATGCGATCAAAGTGGTCAGGAAAAACAGCCTCCAAAAATCTGCCGGCTCTTTAAAGACAAAAATCCCAACTAACACAGTTCCTACAGCTCCAATACCAGTCCAAACAGCATAAGCGGTTCCAATTGGCAAAGTTTGTGTGGCTTTGTAAAGCAGCACCATACTGATGGTCAAACAGATAAAAAAGCCAACCATCCATAAGGTAGAAGCTGTTCCGGTGGTTTCTTTGGCTTTCCCTAAACAAGAGGCAAAACCAACTTCAAAAAAACCAGCAATAACTAGTAAAATCCAGTTCATTTCTATTGAATTTGATTGAGCAGCAAAGATAGTTTTTCAAACCTTAATCTTTTCTAAAAACTGGGCTTTAAAACGTTAAATTCAACGAGCTTTTTACTACATTTGCAAGCATTTAATTTTTTATTTATTTAAAATTTCAGTTTCTAGGAAAAGCTGAAAACCAAAATCTTAAAAGAGATGAAACATACTAAAGTTAAAGACCTGCTTAACAGCGCACCGGGACTACATGAAGTAAAAGCAAAAGGATGGGTTAGAACATTTAGAAACAATCAGTTTATCGCGTTGAACGACGGTTCGACAATCAATAATATTCAGTGTGTGGTGGATTTTGAAAACACACCCGAAGAAACCCTAAAGCGAATTACAACCGGGGCGGCCGTTTGTGTGGTTGGAACTTTAACCGAAAGCCAGGGAGCCGGACAGAAGGTAGAAATTCAGGTTTCCAAAATTGAAATTTTAGGAGATTCGGATGCAGAAAAATACCCAATGCAGCCTAAAAAACACTCCTTGGAATTTTTGCGTGAGAATGCACATTTAAGAATCCGTACCAATATGTTCGGAGCGATTATGCGTGTGCGCTCAACGCTGTCTTTTGCGGTTCACCAATATTTTCAAGAGAAAGGGTTTTTCTATGTAAACACTCCAATTATTACAGGTTCAGATGCAGAAGGAGCAGGAGAAATGTTCAGAGTGACTTCTTTACCGTTTGACGGAACCCCAAGAACCGAGGACGGAAAAGTAAATTTCAAAGAAGATTTCTTCGGAAGAGAAACCAACCTAACCGTTTCAGGACAATTGGAAGGAGAAACTTACGCTATGGCTTTAGGTCAGATTTACACTTTTGGACCAACCTTCCGTGCGGAAAACTCCAACACATCACGTCACTTGGCGGAATTCTGGATGATTGAGCCGGAAGTAGCCTTCAATAATTTGGCAGACAACATGGATTTGGCGGAAGATTTCATCAAATACGTAATCAAATACACCGTGGATAAATGTGGCGAGGATTTGAAATTTTTAGAGCAACGTTTAATCGATGAAGAAAAATCAAAACCACAAGCCGAACGAAGCGAAATGACTTTGTTGGAAAAGTTAAGCTTTGTGATGGACAACAATTTCAAACGTGTTTCCTATACGGAGGCAATCGATATTCTTAAAGATTCCAAACCAAACAAAAACAAGAAATTCCAGTACTTAATTGAAGAATGGGGTGCAGATCTGCAAAGTGAGCACGAACGTTTCTTGGTGGAAAAACACTTTAAATGTCCGGTAATTTTATTCGATTACCCAGCAAAAATCAAGGCGTTTTACATGCGTTTGAACGACAATACCGAACCAGGAAGAGATACTGTTCGAGCAATGGACATCTTGTTCCCGGGAATCGGCGAAATCGTTGGAGGTTCTCAAAGAGAAGAACGCTATGATGTACTTTTAGAGAAAATGAAAGCTCTTGAAATCGATGAAAAAGAATTGTACTGGTACTTAGACACGCGTCGTTTTGGAAGCGCGGTACACTCTGGTTTTGGTCTTGGTTTCGAGCGTTTGGTATTGTTTGTAACCGGAATGAGCAACATCCGTGACGTAATTCCTTTCCCTAGAACACCGCAAAACGCTGAGTTTTAATAAAATTTAGTTCATAATATACCGTTCCAAGTTTCGAGTTTTTTAGTAACTTTAAACTTGGAACTTTTGCATAAAAACCTTTGTAAATGCTCAAACAGAATCTACAGCTTAAACTATCGCAGAAATTATCACCGCAGCAAATTCAGTTAATGAAACTGATTCAATTGCCTACGCAGGCTTTTGAACAGCGCTTAAAAGAAGAATTGGTGGAAAATCCTGCCTTGGAATCCGGAAAAGAGGAAAGCCTTGACACCGACGATTATGCTGCTGAAGACAATTACGACGACTATGAAGACGACTACGACAACGATAAAATTGATGCCGACGAAATCAACATTGACGAATATTTGAGCAACGACGAAACTCCGGATTATAAGCTTCAGGCCAATAATTATAGTGATGACGACGAAGACCGAAGCTTACCTTTTGCCGCACAAGTTAGCTTTCATCAGGATTTAATCAATCAGCTGAATACCTTTATTTTATCCGATGATCAGCGTGAAATTGCTGAGTTTTTAGTGGGAAGCATTGATGATATGGGTTACATCCGCAGAAGCATTCAGGACATCGTTGACGATATGGCCTTTACCCAAGGGATTTATACTGATGAGAAGAAAGTGGAACAAATCCTGCAAATTATTCATCAGTTAGAACCTGCCGGAGTGGGCGCCCGAGATTTACAGGAATGTTTACTGTTGCAGCTTCGTCATAAAACCCCAACCGATTCCGTTAGTTTAGCCATCAATGTAATTGAAAATCAGTTTGATGCGTTTACCAAAAAACATTACGAGAAACTTTTACAGAAATTTGATGTTTCCCAAGAACAGCTGCGCAAAGCCATTGACGAAATTGAAAAACTAAACCCAAAGCCAGGTGGCGCTTTCGAGAGCAATTCCAAAACGGTAGAACATGTGGTGCCTGATTTTACCATTCGCGTGGTTGATGGAGAACTGGAACTTACCTTAAACGGAAGGAATGCTCCTGAATTGCACGTTTCCAAAGATTATCAGGAAATGCTGCAAACCTATAAAGATTCGAGAGAAAAATCCAATGCGCAAAAAGACGCGGTACAGTTCATCAAACAAAAACTGGATTCGGCCAAATGGTTTATCGATGCGATCAAACAGCGTAACGAAACACTTTTGGTTACCATGAACGCCATCATGTACTATCAGCAGGACTATTTTCTTGATGGAGAAGAGGCCAAACTTAAACCAATGATCCTGAAGGATATTGCTGATTTGATTGGATTGGACATTTCAACCATTTCTCGTGTAGCCAACAGCAAATATGTGGAAACACCTTACGGAACCAAACTCATTAAGGAATTCTTTTCTGAGGCGATGAAAAACAATCAGGGAGAAGACGTATCTACTATTGAAATTAAAAAAATACTAAAAACCGTAATTGAGGAAGAAGACAAAAGCAAACCGCTTCCCGATGATAAATTAGCCGAAATCTTAAAAGAAAAAGGCTATCCGATTGCCCGAAGAACCATCGCAAAATACCGCGAACTTATGGATATTCCGGTGGCGCGTATGCGAAAGAAAATCTAACCCTATGGATTTTAAAAAGGCACTTCCTTTGTTTTCCTATCTGTTCCACCCACTGTTTGTTTCGGTGTATGCCGCCTTGTTTTATTTTTATGTAACCAAAGGATTTTATTATCCGCATGAAATTTACCTTACGCTTCTTCAGATTGTAATACTCACCGTTTTTCTGCCTTTATCAACCTACTTCTTATTGAAGTCTTTAGGTTTGGTAAAATCAGGCATCATGCTGCATGAGAAAAAAGAACGCCGTTTACCTCTAGCTTTTCAGGCAATGTTTTTTGTAGTGCTTACACAACACAGCTTTTCCACCATTGTTTTGCCGGAATTGTATTATTTTTTTATCGGAGCTTTAATCAGTACTTTTTTTGCCTTGCTCCTGATTGTTTTTAATTTCAAGGCAAGTATTCACATGATTGGAATTACCGGACTCACATTATTTATTGGTGGAATTTCGCTTCATTTCGGGATTCCGTTCATCGGTCTGATTTCCTTTGCTATCATAATGACAGGCTTTGTAGCTTCCTCCCGTTTGTACATGCAGGCCCATTCGATGAAAGAAATCCTTACCGGAATTATTATAGGCGCTTTACCTCAGGTTATGCTTTGGTATTGGTGGTTATAAAATGTAAAACATAAATCCGACGGTGAAGTCGGACAATTTGGATCCATCTTTAAAGATCGGGTTCAATCCGTAATACACATAAACATTCCAGGTATTATAACCCGCAGTCATATAAGTCCCGTATTGCCATTTATTGATCAGACTTTTAACATCTTCGGTAGTTCTTCCTTCCGAGGAATCAAGCACTAATTTCGAGCTTAACACGTAACGTGCTTTAAATCCGGAGTAAATCCTCCAAAACTTATGGCTTTGTGCCGTGGAATTACGCCAACGTACCTCCAAGGGCAACTCCACACTGTGGGAAGTGATACGGGTTCGTATATCTTCCGAAGCCACCGTGGGATCATTCTGAAAAAGATCTCTGGAATTAATGAACTGCTTGATGTTGTTGTAATTGTACCCAATGCCCGGCGCTACCGACCATCTTCTGCTTTTCACAAAAGGGATATCGCGCAAAAAACCAAACGTGATTACAGGTGAAAACGAAAACTGTTTGAAAATCCCGGGACTGTTCTGCACCAGATTATAACTTAGGGAAAGATAAAACTGATCTTCTCTGTATAGTGAATCCACGGGGGTTTTGATCACTTCTTCCGTTTGTTGAGCGGAAAGACAAAGAGGAAACAATACTATAAAGAAAAGTATTCGAATAAAATTCATAGCAAATAATTACAGCACTAAGGTAATAAAAAAAGGCAATTTTTCAATTACCACCAGCACAACTATCCTTTTGATTTAATTAAATCGCATTACTCTGAATTACAAAATGCACTTAACAATGCTCAACCTGAATCATATCCTTAAATTCTTTAGCAGGCAGAGGCTTACTGAACAAATTCTTAACATAAGTATTATCCTTGGCTCTTTTAATGTCGTTTCTGTCCATTGTTGAGGAAAGCATAAAAATTTCGATGTTTTGCTTTACATCTTCTGAAATCTCATCAAACCGCTCAAGAAACTCAAAACCATCCATTTCCGGCATTTTTATATCCAAAAGAATAATCAATGATTCGTTAAGACCGTTTTTGTAATTCCGCAACCATTCAATGCCTTCTTTTCCGTTATTAACCACGCTAATCTTAACCACACCCAATGCTTTTTTAAGCAGCTTGGTGGTAATAAGCTGATCGATAAGGTTATCTTCTATGAGTAAAAAAACACAATCAGGTTTCATGGCATTTGGGTATACTAACGATAAATTTGGTTCCTACATTAACACAAGACTCAACACGAATCAAACCATTAAGGTTATTTACAGCTTCCTTTGCAATGTAAAGACCCAGACCGGAACCTAAATTATGGTCGGTCACAAAGAACATCTCAAAAATCTTTTCCTGAAACTCTTCCTTGATTCCTATTCCGTTATCTTTAACTGTAATGGTATGCTGATCGTCTTCACAACTCGTTGAAATTTCAATAAAACGATTCGATTTTTTTCTATCAGAATACTTTATCGCATTGGACACTAAGTTATTCAAAATAATTTTCAATCTCAAATGATCACCGTGTATTTCATCGATTTGTAAATTCTTTTTTATAGCGATGGTTTTAGCATCTTTGATATGACTGTGCTGAGCGATAACCTCATCAATAATTTTAACCAAACTTACTTGTTCAACAACCAATCTGTTCCTTTTATTTTTAGAATAATCGATGATGTCACTGATAAATTGATCCTGCAAGCTTAAACTTTGGTTCATCAAATCCAGATAACTGCGAAGCTGCTCTAAATCCTCCTCTTCTTTGGCAATTTCCACCAATCCTTTTACCGAGGTAATTGGAGAACGAAGATCATGTGATGCGCTATAAACAAATTTATCCAACTCACTGTTGGCCAAAACCAAATGTTCATTTTTAGCTTCAATCTCCTTTTTAGAAAGCAGCAATTTCCTCATCATAACGATATAATAGGAGGTTACCGAGCTGATTATTATCAGAATAAAAAAAACATTGGCAAATAGAAGGTAGTTTTTGATTTTACGCGAACCTTCTCCTAAAGTATGTGAAAAATTCTTTTCATATATGGTCAGCTCATCACTTACTTTTCCTATAAGCAAAAGGATCTCTTCTTTTTCATTTGCGCTCAAATCTGTAGTACTGATTTTTTCATGAACTTCTTTTCCGATAGCAAACAACTTATCTGTTAAAGCATCTCCTTGCTCCCACTGCTTAACTGCTTTAGCAAAAAAAGATACCGTTTTGAAATTTTCAAACAACCAAATAACATCATCAAGATCTTTTTCTTCGATTCTACCGGCACGAAGTCCTTCCTTTATGATTTTTTCATCTTGATTCTGAATAAGCGCTATTCTTGCAATGCCATCCCCTTGAGGTACCTTCAATTCTTGCAGAAATTGCTCCCATTGCTTCCCATCTTTTGTGTAGAGATAAGTAATAAGATGACGGGCTGCATCTTTTTGTCCTTTGGAATAATGTGATTCCCCATTCACGTAAGCTCTGTTGGCCGACAGAGTTTTGATTGTATAATAATTAAGGAAAATCAGGGATGCACAGGAAAGAACCACAATACAGAACAAAGTGTAAACGCTGGGAAATTTTAATTTTCCGAATATTCTGGATTTTGCCATACCCTTAGTATTAGAAATGGAGTCACGCAGAAAGTTACGACTTTTCTTATGCAATGTGAGTATTTTTTAAAAAAATAATTCACAATTACACCGTCTTTTGTTATCCAAAAAAGATATAAAATAAAAAACCTCTAAACATCACTGTTTAAAGGTTTTATTTGCAGAGAGGAAGGGATTCGAACCCTCGATACAGTTACCCATATACAAACTTTCCAGGCTTGCTCCTTCAACCACTCGGACACCTCTCTAAATTCAGTTTGCGAAATAACAACTTTTATTTGGTTTTTTCAATCTTTTCCGGGAAAATTTTCAGGAAAGTTCACCTCTAATCGAGGTTTCAAAAATGGTCTTAAATACAGACGGCGCTACCTTTTGCCCTAAAAGATACATCAATTTGGTAATGGCTGCTTCGGTGGTAATATCGTGTCCGGAAATCACTCCGATTTTCTTAAGCTGAATTCCCGTTTCGTATTTATCCATATTCACACTACCTCCCGAACACTGTGTAACGTTCACTACATGCAAACCTTCTTTTATGGCTTTTTTCAGGATTGAAAGAAACCAGTTTTCCGTTGGCGCATTCCCAGATCCATAGGTTTCCAGCACCACTCCTTTTAAATTCGGAATAGACAAGACCGCATTTAAAACAGCTTCATTAATTCCCGGAAACATTTTCACCACCACCACATGAGAATCAAATTCCCTGTTCACTTTAAGTTTTTTAGCAGTAGTTTTTTTCAAAAGCAGCTCTTTATTTACTTTTAAGTGTACTCCTGATTCAGCCAGTTCCGGATAATTTGGAGACGCAAAGGCGTTAAAATGTTCCGCGCTTATTTTTGAGGTCCGGTTACCGCGGTAAAGTTTGTATTCAAAGTACAGGCACACTTCCGTAATGACCGGTTTATTTTTTTCACGTAAAGAAGCAATTTGAATAGCCGTAATAAGATTCTCTTTTGCATCTGTTCTCAAATCCCCAATAGGAAGCTGAGAACCTGTAAAAACAACTGGTTTGGCTAAATTCTCCAGCATAAAACTCAAAGCAGAAGCGGAATACGACATGGTATCCGAGCCGTGCAACACCACAAAACCATCAAATTTATCGTAATTAGTTTCGATTGCCTCGGCCATGGCCACCCACTTTTCAGGGTTCATATTCGAAGAATCGATTGGATTTTTAAACGAAAAAGTCTCGATAACGCAATCGAGTAGTTTCAGTTCGGGAATATTATGCAGTAATTCGTCGAAGTTAAACGCTTTAAGCACACCGGTTTCAGAATCTTTCACCATTCCAATGGTACCTCCGGTATATACTAAAAGTATTTTAGGTTTAGTCGACATTGCCGTATTTCAGTTTATTGATTACCGGATTAGCATACATGGCAAGGAAACTTTCACGAAGTGTTTCTTTTTCGCTTCCCAGACGCATTTCTAAACGACGCTCGAAAAGCTGTTTTTCTTTCTCGGTATATTGATTGGAAAATTTACTGGTAGTATTAATCAAATCGTAGGCAATAAAATTCGTTGGCCATAATTTGTAGGTTGAAAGAATTGAATCATCAATAACCTGCGCTAAAGCCTGAATTTGTTTGTTCGTATTATCGTTTTCGGCTACAATTTTATCGTATTCTTTATCCAGAACATCTCCAACATGAATATGAATGCGTTTTTTCTGCCCGATGATTCCGCTTATCAAAGTAATAAAATCCTCGTTTTTCTCTTTAATGTACACCTCGTCATTGGCTTCAGCCATTAACTGCGGCATTTTTAAAGCATCGGTAGGATCGTACTCGTAGGATATCGATACCGGAACCACTCTTATTTTTCTGAAGAAGTCCATGACGTTTTTCTCATCGGAAGCCATCGCCAGCATTTTTAAAACGCCTTGATGGGTGGCATCGTTTCCGTCTTTGGTTCTTCCTTCACGTTGTGCAATCCAAACCGAACGGTTCTCTTTGGAAAGCAAATGGTACATGAATTCAGACATTAATTTAGAACTTTGCAATAATTCTCTGGGTGATAATCCTCTTCGAACCAAGAAATTACGGTTCAAACGGGAAAGCGTTAGCAAAAACGATTTCTGCACCAGATTATCGCCAATTGCAGAAGCGGTCATTATCTGTCCGTGGTCGTATAAACTTACATTGAGTAAAGACGTGTCTAAAATAATGTCACGGTGATTGGAAATAAAAAGATAGGACGTATTCGGCTCAAGTTTTTCAAAGCCTGAAGTACTCAAACCATCCGAACTACGCTCTAAAACGCGCTGAATGGACTGATAAATAAAATTAACCTGAAAATCACGTATCGAATGCGTACGCTTTAACTGTTCCATCCAAACCGATTCCTCTACATCGGGAAAGGTAAAACTCATCAAAGCCTTCATCATGGGATGATTGGATATGCTTTGAATGGCAGCATTTACCTCGCTATCATAAAACTGTCGAATCGAATCGAATTTTGTTGGCATGGGTTAACTCGTTAACAATTCACAAAAGAACGAATTTTTTATGAATCAAAGGGAATTTCTTTGTTAAATACCGAAAACTTCTTTGGAATTTTCCGTGGTGATTCGTGCAATTTCTTCAACCGGCAACTCATAAATCTCCGAAAGCTTCTCTGCAACTAAGCTTACATAACTGCTTTCGTTGCGTTTTCCGCGATACGGAACCGGTGCCAAGTACGGCGCATCGGTCTCTAAAACGATGTGTTTCAGGTCAATCTGATGTAAAAACTGATCGATTTTACCGTTTTTAAAAGTCACCACCCCACCAATTCCTAACTTCATATTATATGAAATCGCTTTTAAAGCCTGCTCGTAGGTTCCGCTGAAACAATGGAAAATCCCGAACAACTCGTCGGATTTCTCCAATTCCAACACTTCGAAAATCTCGTCAAAAGCCTCGCGACAGTGAATATTGATAGGCAATTTGTACTTTTTTGCCCATTGAATCTGTTTTTGGAAAGCAATCTTTTGAATTGCAAGCGTTGTTTTGTCCCAATACAAATCGATACCGATTTCCCCGATGGCCGCGAATTTCCTTTTGCTTAATTCCGTTTCTACGTGCGCTAATTCTTCCTCATAATTCTCTTTCACATAACAAGGGTGCAAGCCCATCATCAAGAAGATATGCTCCGGATAGCGCTCTTGTAAGTCGTACATCTTTTGTGTATACGAGGAATCGATGGCGGGAACAAAAAAACGTTTCACGCCACGATCGATGGCGCGGGCAATCATTTCGGAACGGTCTTCTGCAAATTCTTCGGAGTACAAATGGGTATGGGTATCGGTAAGTATCATGATCAATTCTAAATTCTGTGCAAAGGTACAAAGTTACCCTCAGATTATTCCATACCTAAAAGATAGGTTTGTTGGTAATATTCAACTATTTTTGAAGTATGGAGAACCTGCACGACATTTTAAAAAAGAAAGGCTACAAAAAGATAAAATTCAAACTTTCCAAAACCCAGCATTTATTGATAAAAGGAAAAATAAACGGGGTTCAAGGCAATTTTATTTTAGATACCGGAGCCTCCAACAGTTGTATTGGTTTTGACAATGTTGATTATTTCAACCTCGAAGCACAGGATTCCCCAACACAAGCCGCTGGAGCAGGTGCTACCGGAATGTATACTCAAATGGCGAGCGACAACACGCTTCAACTTTCGCATTGGAAAACAACCGATTTTTCAATTGTGATTTTCGATATGAGCCACGTAAATTCTGCTTTACAACTCTACAAAGCCAAACCGGTTCACGGAATCATCGGTGCGGATATTTTATTGAAAGGAAAAGCAATCATCGATTATTTCAACCATTATCTGTATTTGAAATAATTTGCGCTTTCTTCCTAAACTTTAATTCATCTTTAAAGCACGATAGGCAATTACGCTACTTATAAGCATCAAAATACCTCCCAGTAAAAAAGGTGCTCCGGCAAACTCAAATGGAGCGTCTTTATGGGTAAAGAAATAAAAAACATTAGTCATTAACGGCGGCCCAACAATCGCGGAGGCACTCATCATACTAGTTAAGGTTCCTTGAATCTCTCCTTGTTCAGTTACCGGTACTTTACTGGTAATTATCGATTGCAATGCCGGACCGGCAATCCCTCCCAAACAATACGGTATTAAAAAAGCAAACATCATCCAACTTTGACTGGCCATAGCAAACAAAAACATCCCAATGGTGTAAAAACCAAGTCCGATATAAATACTCTTCTCATTTCCCAGTTTAGGGTTTGCCCAACGAATGAGCCCTCCTTGCACTAAAGCCACTAAAAGTCCTATTGCCCCCAATGAAATACCAACCATTCTCTCATCCCAATTAAAACGATACATAGTAAAGAAACTCCAATTACTGTGCACTGCATGAGAACCCACATACAAAAGAAAAATCGATAAAATTAAAGCGATAAGCGACGGATGTTTTTTCAGATTTATAAAAGCCATAACCGGATTTGCTTTTTTCCAGTTGAAAGCCCTTCGGTTTTCTTTTTCCAAAGATTCCGGAAGAATAAAATAGCCATAAAGGAAATTAAGCAAACACAAAACGGCTGCAGCATAAAAAGGAACCCTTGGACCATACTGCCCAAGCAACCCTCCCAAAACAGGACCAATAATAAAACCCAATCCAAAAGCTGCGCCTATCATTCCGAAATTTTTGGCTCGGTTTTCCGGCGAACTGATATCTGCAATATAAGCGGATGCCGTAGTAATGCTGGCTCCGGTAAATCCGGCAATAATTCTACCAATGAAAAGCCAGGTTATAGTTGGTGCTAATGCCAGAAGGACATAATCAAACGCAAACCCCAATAACGAAATAAGAATAACCGGACGACGACCAAATTTATCGCTTAAATTTCCAATAAGCGGAGCAAAAACAAATTGTGTTATGGCATAGGCAAAGGTTAGCCAACCCCCGTATTTTGAAGCTTCACTGATGTCACCATGAATAAGCTCGGCAATTAATTTTGGGATTACCGGTATGATAATCCCCCAACCGATGATATCGATCAGCATGGTGATGAAGATGAAACCTATTGCTGCCGATTTTTTTTCTTTTTTCATTGGAATAAATTCTGAGGACAAATAAACAAAAAATCCCGCTTTGTTTTAAGCGGGATTTTTTTGGTTATAATGTATTTCTGTGGGCGGTAACTCCAGCAATGAAAACATCTACCTCGGCTATTTCTTTATTGAGGCGTTCCAGATCGAGTTCATTTTCCAGTAAGGCCACCACGCCATAACTTTCTCTTCGGTTTTCCAGCAGAAACTTTTTGTATTCCAGACGGGTCTTCTTTTTCACGTGCTCTTCTTTTTGTTTCCCCTCGGGTAAAACGGCGATGATGTTTTCTTCAGCGGCTATTTCCGTTAGTACCCCTTGTAAAACGGCCTCAATCTCTATAGAGGTAGTGCTGTAGGTAGTAGTAACGCGTTGCTCGGTGTAGCGTTTGTGCGCCAGTTCTTCTTTTTCTTTGGTTGCCCATGATAACAATACATCGCAATCGGCTACTGTGGTAATTCTGTTTAATGAATACATAATTTATAATTTTTAAAGTTAATACTATTCTTACAGTTTTCAAAAGTGATGTCAAAAAACAGAAAAGGGTTTCAGTTTTTGAATTTTAACATTTTGTAAGAAAATATTTCATTAAACAATAAACTCCAGCCTCCTGATTTACAGTTCGTTCTTTCCTTCCATCATTTTTTGCTTTAAAGTATTTTTTAACATTTCAAGCTCTTGTTTTTTTAGCCGAAGCGCTGTTAAGGCATACAAATTATGCGTTCTCAGGGTACTGGCCACTCGTGCCCGTATGCCTTTTGCCAAAGCCTCCTTAGCCTGATACGCTTCCTGATGCTCCAAAAACGCCGCCACTTCCAAGGCCGCAAAACATTCGGCCCGTATGTTTTCGATAGTACTGATCTGTTTGTCCACCTTATAGTGTTTGACCTGTACCTTAAGATAGTCCTGTTGCAGTTGCTCCTGCATTTTCTTTTGCTCGGCTTTAGTAATTTCCTCGCTTTGTTTAGACTTGCCTTTTGATTCCTGCAAATGCTTCAACAACACCGTTAGTTGCTGCGTGGCGGCTAAGGGCAAGGCGCGTTTTCCGGAAACGTACATAGACCATAACCCGCGTTCAATCCCTAACAGATAAGCGGCTTCCTCTTGCGTTAAGCCCAAGATATTTTTTAAAGTGGCATCTGTTTTCATTTGTTGCATTTTTTAAGAAAAAAATAATTTGAAACAAAACTTGTTGCTTTTTTTCAAATTTAAAAATTTTGCAACGAAATTTGTTGCAAAATTTTGAAAAATATTTTTTCGAAACAGGTTTTGGTTTGGGGTAAGAAAACAAGTGGCGATTGATATTATTATGGTTTTTTTTAGCTTTTTGAAATATCACTAAATTTAGTGATTGTGTAGGTTATTTTTTATGTTTATGTTTATGTTTATGTTTGAAAATTGTCTGGTTGATATAATTATTGTCAGATAGATTGCCTAAAAAAACACATTTACAAGTTAGCTGTAATGTACAAGAATTTGTAAAAAAAAATCAGTAAAAATCAATATGGAAATTAAATTCAACATTCCAACCATCGAAGCAGGCGAAACCAATTTACTAAAGTCAATATTGCATTGCACTGATGCAGAATTGAATGACAAATTAAATAAAGTTGCTCAAGCATCTTTTGAGGAGTATCGCAAAATGATTTTAGGTCAGAAAGTTTTCACACGAGGACGAGATATTATTGAATTTCGCCTTTTTATATTTATTAAATATTTCTTTAACGGTAAGATTCCGGATGAGCAAAAAATATGTGATTTATTTCAAGTTACTGCAACTGAAAGCCGTTCATTGATAAAATCAATAATGTCAAAATACCAATATGATTTGAAAGACACAATAACAAATTCCGTTAAAGAGGAAGTTCAAAGTATAACAAAAATGGCCAATGGAAATGATTATAAAATATCAATTCAAAATCAGTATTTTAAGGATGAATTAAATAGGATTCTTGGAAGCATTGATACCAGTTTACCAATTATAGAAAAAGAAAAAGGAACTATATCAACATATGTAGTTAAAGCTTCTTCTTATTTAAAACTATGCAATCATTTCGCAATTCAACCAATTCCTTAACATGTCTGATTTACTATCTGCAAGTAGTTTACTTTTGGCAATATTGACAACTTTGTTTGGCACTTATTATTCATCAATAATTGAAGTGTTAAATTTGGAACCTAATAATTTCAAAGAAGACGATAAAGCTAATTACACATTAGCCAAATCTGTTTTAAAAACAAAATTAATCCCTTTGTTAACAGCAGCGACTTCCATCACACTCATATTTATTCCACAGTCTATAAAAATTGTCAAGACTAGTATTGAATATTTTACTTCTTTAGAATTTAAAACTTTGAGTTATGACACAATTTCAACATCATACGTTGCGGTAACCATTTTTATGTTCATTTTGACAGTTAATATTTCTATTTTATTCTTTAAAGTTATCTCAAAAATGAAAAATATCAATCCGAAGAGAAGCTAAAGCACTAAAGCTAACAACTGTTTAGCAGCATTGCTGTCCATAATTTTAAAAAAAAAGTTTCAGATTTTCGATCATATTTCTCGTAATAAAATTATCTGTAAATTGACACAACGACGCCAATTCTTAATGCTGTACAATTAATACTATGCCAAGACTATTAAAAAACGACACAATTAGATTGCTTGAAGCTAGTATAGAATCTTTAGGACTAGCTCAAATTGGAATCTGTTCTTTTAGAAGAGATCAGCTAAAAATTGAACAAGTTCGATATTCCCCTGAAATTGGTCTAATAGGAAGTTCCATAGAATTAGCTATGAGTTCTATATTAATTCAAGCTCTTGGAAAAAAAAGTATTTTCAAAGATTATAAAAGTGGTAGATATAAAACTGCCTCGGAAATATTGAGTGATTTTAGAGCATTACTTAGACAATCATCAAATAACATACTCTTTCTTACAAATGGAATATCAAAGCCCGATGAATTTTTAAAAAAAATTATTGAACTTACAAATAGATTTCAAATTATTATTACTTCTCGAGCTAACGGTCTACATAATGGATATGGTTTATCCTATGAAATTGTAGCATCACTATTTCAAGATGTTACTAAATTTTTAAAATTATTATCTGAATCTAATAACTTTAAACCTTATTTAATTAAAATTCCTGAATTAGTTGGAATTAAACTAGATAATAATATTTTAGTGGATGACTTATATGATAAACTTGAGAAAAGTAAAAATTTAAGTGAACAAAAATCAATATTAACATCTCTGTTTTTGATTCTTCCAGAAATACCACAAAAATTACCCGAATGGATTGAAAAATTTGAAAGTTTAAACATTGCTCCTAAAAAGAATGATATTGTCTACTTAATCGATGCATTAGAAAAAGCTAATCCTGTGACATTAAACAAAGTAAAAGATGGTAGTAATCCATTAAATGTCAAAATAGTTGGTAGGGATGATGAAAATGCTATACCAATTTCCGCACAATTTTTAAAATCCGAATTCACTCAATTCCGTGATCAATTTTATGCAGATATTGCCACAGCAAACGGGAGGCTTTCAAGCAAAGCATTAGATTTACCCCCTAAGTCTTCAATCTATTATTCCTTTTCAAGCGGCTTAATTGATGCTAAAATTATAGAAGAGAACACAAAATTAACTGCTCATCAATCTTGGTCTTTTATTGTAGAAGCCAATAACGTTTCTAAAAGTAATACACCTGCTCCGTATTGGTTTCTTATTAGAAATACAGAAGATTTACCACAACTTAAAGCCTTATTAAAGACTGCTTCAAAATATGGAAATAGTTCATTAAAAAAGAATATAACTATAATATTAGCAGGCATTGATACTTTAGAAAAAGACACAGCAATTGATGCAAATTCAATTTTCGTGAAAAATATAATCTTCGAAATTGTCACATATGCAAATAATTTTGATGTCTTAGAAAGATTATATAATAAAAACGGTTTAAATGGTTTGCCTGAAGAATATAAAAGTGAATTTGACGATTTTTTTAATGGCGAAAAATCAATAACTGAACTTATCTCAAAAATACTTGAAGAAAAAGAATTAGATTCTAGCTGTAAAAAATATTGGATTGCAAAGCTTACATCAATTATGCCTGAAATAGAAGATTTACCACTCTTTTATACAATTTTGCATGAAAAAGAATATAGTTCTTCTCATACAAATATTCGAAAAATTTTTAGAGCCATGGATTTTAATTTAAATGGACCAAAGATAAACACGCAATAGGGCAGTCAAACCATCAAGATTTTAAGCTTCTTCTGCTTTGGGCAGCACAAATTACACCTGAGGCTTAAGCCAAACCGACGAAGTATATCCGCACTATCGCATTTTTCTTCTAATCTTTTCGGTACCTTTGTAACCGTTAGTAGCAAAAAAGCCCATCTGAAAACATGACAAAGAAAAAGCACAAACCCGAATCCTTTCTACCTGCAAAAATGGATACCTTATCCAAGAAAGAGATTGAAGAAATTGCCCATAAAATTATTGCCAGTTTAGATTTCAAGTCTAAAAAACAAATGCAACTTTTAAATTCTATACCTTTCAGTACCACTACTTTTCGCAGAGATTTAAAAGATAAATTTGAAAGCCTGGAAAGTCTCGAAAATGAAAAACAACATTTACGAAATGAGCTTTTTGTTGTGGATCAGGAAATCATCTCCAAAAATTACAAAAGCCAATTCCGATTCAAGCATTTCCTATCGGATAAACAAATCGATGTTGGATCAAACCGACAACTTAAAGAGTTAATCCGCGAATATAAAAAACTGAAAAGTCAGAACGGTTCTTAACAGCAAGTCGTGTTCACAATCAAATTCAAAAAAAATCCCGCTTACAAACTAAGCGGGATTTTTATTATTTATAAGCTAAACCTATTAAAGTTCTAATGCTTTCTTAGGATTGTTATCCATTAAAAGTTCAATCGGATTTTCTAACGCTTCTTTTACCGCTACCAAGAACCCTACAGACTCGCGTCCGTCGATGATTCGGTGATCGTAAGAAAGGGCTACGAACATTACCGGAGCGATAACAATCTGACCGTTTTTAACGATCGCTCGTTCCACTACATTGTGCATTCCTAAAATACCAGACTGTGGAGGGTTGATAATTGGGGTAGACAACATCGATCCGAATACCCCACCGTTAGAAATAGTGAAGGTTCCGCCTGTCATTTCATCAACCGTGATTTGACCATCACGCGCACGGATTGCCAAACGTTTGATTTCTGCCTCAACACCTCTGAACGATAACAACTCTGCGTTACGCACTACCGGCACCATCAATCCTTTAGGACCTGAAACCGCTACGGAGATATCACAGAAATCGTAAGAGATTTTCTCCTGACCGTCGATCATAGAGTTAACATCCGGATACAATTGTAATGCTCTTGTAACTGCTTTTGTGAAGAACGACATAAAGCCTAATCCCATTTGGTGTTTTGCTTTGAACTCTTCTTTATATTGGTCACGAATGGCGTAAATCGCGCTCATGTCTACTTCGTTAAAAGTAGTAAGCATCGCTGTTTCGTTTTTAGCAGCCACCAAACGCTCGGCTACTTTACGACGCAACATCGATAATTTTGTTCTTTCCGAACTACGAGATCCTCCTGTTGGTGTTCCCATTGAAGGTACTGCGTTTACCGCGTCTTCTTTAGTAACTCTTCCACCTTTTCCGGTTCCTACGATATCGGTTGGCTGGATGTTTTTTTCATCTAAAATTTTTCTTGCCGCTGGCGATGGAGCACTAGTAGCATATGTGGTTGCAGCGGGTACCGGTGCTGCTTTTGGAGCTTCCGCTTTCGGAGCTTCTTCCACTTTTGCTGCTGCCGTGGTTGCTGAGCTTGCCGAAGTATCAGGTCTAGCTGCATCCGTATCGATTAAACAAACTACCGCACCTACGGCCACTGTATCACCTTCTTCTGCTTTAAGCGTAATAACTCCGCTCATTTCTGCCGGTAACTCTAAAGTAGCTTTATCCGAATCAACCTCAGCAATTGCTTGGTCTTTTTCTACATAATCTCCGTCTTTTACTAACCAAGTAGCGATTTCCACTTCCTTAATCGATTCTCCCGGTGAAGGGACTTTCATTTCTAAAATCATCTTTTATATAATTTTATAGGTGTTGTTATTTATAAGATTCTCAAAAATACAATTTTTATTGAAATAAGGTTTTATCAAAAACCATCGCAATAGCCGAAGCATGACGTTTTTTAGAACGCACATAACTTCCTGCTGCCGGCGCACTGTACGCTTTAGGCGAAGCCACTCTGAATTTCACTTCGTGGAAGTTCATCAGCATGTAGCCATAAGCCCCCATGTTTCTAGGTTCTTCCTGTGCCCAAACGTAATCGTCTGCATTTGGATACTGCGCAATGATCGCTTTCATTTGCTCAACCGGTAACGGGAACAATTGCTCTAAACGCACCAAAGCGACATCGGTTCTTCCGTTGGCTTCTCGTTCCGCTTTTAAGTCGTAGTAGAATTTACCGGTACAGAACACTAAGGTTTTAACATCCGCTTTGTTTACGTTTGCATCGTCAATAACTTCCTGAAAGTGTCCGTTTGCGAATTCTTCTACAGAGGAAACTGCTTCCGGATGACGCAATAAACTCTTCGGTGTAAACACTACTAATGGTTTACGGAATTTCGTTACCATTTGTCTTCTTAACAAATGGAAGAAGTTTGCCGGAGTAGTACAATCTGCTACGTACATATTGTGGTTTGCACACAACTGAAGGAAACGCTCCATACGTGCCGAGGAGTGCTCCGCCCCTTGGTTTTCATACCCGTGAGGCAACAACATCACCAATCCGTTTTGGTTGTTCCATTTGTCTTCTGCTGCGGAAATGTATTGGTCGATCATGATTTGCGCCCCGTTTCCGAAGTCTCCAAACTGCGCTTCCCAAATGGTCAAAGCGTTCGGATTTGCTAGTGCATAACCGTATTCAAAACCTAAAACCCCGTATTCGGAAAGGTGTGAATTGTACACCGAGAAATTTCCTTTTTTGTTCGGGATATGGTTTAATAAAATCACTTCTTCTTCAGAATCTTCCACTTTCACGACCGCATGACGGTGTGAGAAGGTTCCGCGCTCAACATCCTGACCGGAAATACGAACATCGTAGCCTTCCGTCAATAAGGAACCGTAAGCCAACATCTCTCCCATTGCCCAATCCAATTTGTCCGTTTCGAAGAACATGGTTTTTCTATCGGAGATCAGTTTGGTGATTTTGCTGATGAATTTTTTATCCGAAGGCAATTCCGTAACGGTCTTGGCCACATCGGTTAAAACAGCTTTATCCACTTTAGTTTCGAATTTCTGAAGCATCACATTTGCCTCAGCTTGCTCAAAACCTTTCCATTCGTCTTGCATGAACGGGCTGATTACCGTTAAATCTTTTTTACGGGAATTCTCTAAATTCTCCTCAAGATTTGCTTTATATTCCGCTTCCAATCCTGAAACATAATTCGCATCGATGGTTCCTTCTGCTTTTAATTTATCTGCATAAAGATCTCTTGCATTTTGATGTTTGGAAATGGCTTTGTATAATTTTGGCTGGGTAAAACGAGGCTCATCCCCTTCGTTGTGCCCGTATTTTCTGTAGCCTAACAAATCGATGAACACGTCGGTTCCGAATTCCATACGGTATTCTAGAGCGAACAACATGGCGTGCACTACCGCTTCTGCATCGTCTGCATTAACGTGCAATACTGGTGACAAGGTCACTTTTGCAATATCCGTACAGTAGGTAGACGAACGTGCGTCAAGGTAATTTGTGGTAAAACCTACCTGGTTGTTTAGTACAATGTGAATGGTTCCACTGGTTTTATAACCGTCCAGTTTTGCCATCTGAATAATTTCATAAACGATACCCTGACCCGCAACTGCTGCGTCTCCGTGTACTGCAATTGGCAATACTTTAGAACCGTTTTCCGGATAGTATTTATCTTGTTTAGCTCTTGCGATTCCTTCAATTACCGCACCAACGGTCTCCAAGTGCGAAGGATTCGGTGCTAAATTGATGTTGATTTTTTTACCGTTTTGAGTAGTACGATCTGCCGTTAATCCTAAGTGGTATTTTACGTCTCCGTCAAACAAAGCATCGTCGTCGTAATCTTTTCCGTCAAATTCTGAGAAAATATCCTGCGTCGGTTTTCCGAAAACATTTGCCAGCACATTCAAACGACCACGGTGCGCCATCCCCATCACAAATTGCTCTACGCCTTTATCCGCTGCAGCTTCAATAAGCGCATCTAAAGCCGGAATAGCCGACTCGATTCCTTCCAAAGAGAAACGTTTCTGACCCACATATTTTGTATGAAGGAAGTTCTCGAAAGAAACCGCTTCGTTCAATTTTGCAAGGATGCGTTTTTTCTGATCGGTATTGAAATTCGGAAGATTATCGTTGATGTCCAAACGGCGTTGGATCCACTCGATCACTTTCGGTTCACGAATGTACATGTACTCCACCCCGATGGATTCGCAATACACTTTGTTCAAGTGATTTAAGATCTCCTGAAGCGAACATGGGTTTAAATTCACAATGCGCGCCGCATCAAAAACCGTATTCAAATCTGCAGCAGACAAACCAAAATTTTCGATAGCCAAATCTGGAGAATAGGTTCTACGGTCGCGAACCGGGTTGGTTTTGGTAAACAAGTGACCGCGGGTTCTGTACCCGTCAATCAACTTCAAAACATTAAATTCTTTTTGTAATTTTTCCGAAACCGCGGAACAATCACCACCACCGTTTGCCATAACGGCAAGTTCATCAGAAGGGGAAGCTCCAAATTCGTTAGCAAAATCGAACCCTTGAAAAAAACTTCTCCAACTTGGTTCTACGCTGTCCGGATTTTGTAAATATTGATCGTATAAATCGGCAAAAAAAGCCGTGTGTGCTGCGTTTAAAAAGGAAAACCTATCCATAATACTGTCGTATGACGATTTTGGGTTAAAAAATTTTACGCAAAAGTACAATACTTTATACTAATCTTCTAATGTTTTTCATACTTTTATATCATAAAATATTCCTAATAATGAAGTTGAAAACAAACATCTTAAGTTTTTTAACATTTGTTGTTAGCTTACTTCTTTTTCTAACAGCAAGCTCTTTTGTCTACTCCCAAGAAATTACTAGCCCACAACAAAAAAACAGCTTTTGGGAAAAAGTTCGCTTTGGCGGAGGACTCGGACTAAGTGTTGGCAGTGGCTATTCTAACATCATGGTTGCACCTAGCGCCATTTACCATGTAAACAATTATTTTTCAACGGGTTTAGGAATTCAGTACAGTTATGTGAGTCAAAAAAACTGGTTCGATTCCCACATTTACGGGATTAGCTTAATTGAGCTTGTCAACCCTATCCCTGAACTTCAACTTTCGGCCGAACTTGAACAGCTTCGCGTAAACAACACGTATACCGAGATTTCGCCAGAAATTAAAGACAACTTCTGGAATACCGCATTATTCCTAGGGGCCGGTTACCGAAACCAAAACGTTACTATTGGTATTCGTTACAACATTTTGTACCGGGAGCGCAACAATGTCTACAGTGAAGCCTGGATGCCTTTTGTAAGAATTTACTTTTAACATTTTTTTAACAAGTATGAATTTTCATTTTGTAAGAATTGTTTTATGTTTGTAAAAAATTTAAAACTTTTCTTATGAAAAAATTATTTATTATTACCTGCCTTTTCGCAGCAGCGAACACTGTATCCGCCAAGGATAAGAAAAAAGAAACGGCTGTTAAGCCGAAAACTGTTTACACGTATTGTTGTGCTAGGTCTGCTTCTGCGGGTACACCAGGAACCGCAGGTTATCTCTCTGTGACTGTAACATCATGCCTATCAGGCAGTGATGAAACCTTAGTTAAGTTTAGCGCCTGTCAGCGTGCAAGTGATTTAGCTAAAGCCGCAGTAAAGTATCTAGCCGAAGTAGAATACACTGTAACTATCTCAAATCAAAGCTAATTGACCTAATCGATGAACACAAAATCAAATTCAATGAGAACAAAAACAATTCTATCTGCCGTATTAATTTTTTCACAAATTTCTTTCGCTGGAAATACTGGAAATATAGAAGAGAAGAAAGCGCAACACAAAGACAATTCACTTGAAAGGACAAAAAATAATAAAGATATTGACGTTACGAAATGTTGCAAAAAAACTGCAAGCATAGGAGTTTCCGGACAAGAAGGTTATCAAAGTATTGGAGTTATAAAATGTGTTTCAGCTTCAACCGAAGCAGAAGCTCAACAAATGGCATGTTTATGGGCCGCCGCTGCAGCAGGGGCAGCTATTAAATACCTAGCAAATGTAGAAGACACAATTATTACAATCCGTTAAATCAAAAAAAGCATCGATCATTTTATCGATGCTTTTATTCAATATAAGCATGAAAAAAATCACATATCTACTAATACTTATTTTAGGATGCAATTACCATTATTCGCAAACAATAACAGTACAATACGACCATATTCTACTTGACCAAAAAGATCAATATGGCGTATGTTGGAAAGTAAAGGAGAAGTTAATAACCAATAACTTCCATAGCATTGTCTATTCCAAAGCTATAGACACGGTGTTCTTTAGCGATATTCTTGGAGAAATTGAAGAAAAAAGTTCAGAATACACCCCGATTCAATACAAAGACTTAATCAATAAAATTACCTACGGGAACAGTAGAACAAAAAAATACAACATCAAAGACAACACATATAAAATAAAATGGAGTATTGAAAATTCAAGAAAGAAAATACTTGGTTATGAATGCCAGAGTGCCAAAGGAAGTTATCGTGGAAGAACTTACACTGCTTACTTTGCTCCTGAAATCCCTATACAAAGTGGCCCTCACAAATTTGATGGCTTACCCGGCCTTATCCTTGAAGTGAATTCTGATGATGGTGCAGTAAAATTTAAAGCCGAAGAACTTAAAAATAGTAACGAAACTATTGAAAACCCCTACCTAGACAAACCCTTCATTTCTTGGGAACAGCATGTTGAGGATTACAAGATATTTTTCGATAAAATCAGCCACTATAAGCTGGATGAAGATGCCACAATAATTACAAATAAAAGATTTATCGAAATTTTAGTTGAATAACCATGAAATACTTTGCCCTTGTTTTGGCAATGCTCTTTTGCACAACCTTACACGCCCAAACCATAAAAGGAACAGTTCGAGACAGTATCGCAGCTGTTCCTTTTGCCAATATTCTCATCAAGAAAAAAAGCAACCCAAAATCCGTTTATCTTTTTGCTTCAACCGACGAAAACGGTCATTACAACATTCAGCCAAAATTCCAACTGGACTCGCTAATAGTTGAAGTAACTTCATTAGCTCACGAACCTGCTGTTTTTGATTTAAACAAATTCAAACCAGAGCAAAATACACTTTTACTTAATGTGAATTTAAAGGAGCGAACCTCCCAACTTAAAGAAGTCATCATTACAAAAAAACCTGCAATCACGGTAAAAAAAGACACTCTAGAGTACAACCTTGAGCGTTATAAAGACGGAACAGAAAAGGTAGCAGAAGACGTACTAAAAAAACTTCCCGGAGTGAAAGTAGAATCAAACGGAGAAATCAAATACAAAGGGAAAACCATCAAAAAATTGCTCTTGGACGGAGACGATCTTTTTGATTCTCAGTACTCATTAGGTTCGAAAAATATTAGTGCCGATATGATTGAAAAAGTACAAGGGATTGACCATTACGAAGAAAACTCCTTGCTAAAAGGAATTAGAGACTCCGATGATGTCGCCTTAAACCTTGTCCTTAAAAAAGGGAAGACCGACTTTTCAGGAAACACCACGCTGGGCTACGGTTATAAAGAAAATTTTTATGGAAACTTAAGCGGTATGCTAGTTAATAAAAAACATAAAGGTTTCTCTTTAGCATCTTATAACAATATTGGCCAAAATAACACCCCTTACAACTTTGATTCCTCCATAGTATCCTTGGAAAGCATCAACAATAAAGACATTCTCGCCAAAGAGCTCATCAGTCAGGGAGATTACTCATCTTCATTGGACCCAACACTTCACCGACTGAACAAGACTACGTATTTCAGTTACAATCATTTGATGAAGACAGCCAAGAATTCAACTTTAAAATTCAATGTGAGTTATTATCAGGATCAGCTTACCCGAAAGAATGAAAACACAACAGAATATCAAATTGGAGAAGATCATTTTACAGTAATTGAAACCAATACGCTGATTAAAAAACCTTTTGTTTATGACGGCCGCATTCATTACTCCAACAAAGAGAAAAAAAACTTTCACTGGGAATATTTAAGCAAAGTGAATTACCAGCCGACAATCTTCAATGATTTTAGTAATAATAACGGAACACAACAAGAAAATAAAGTAACTACAAAACCTTTTGCAATCAACCAAGAGCTGAACGCTACTTTAAAAATGAGCGAACTGAGTGCCTTGACCTCTAAATTTAATTATTCCTTTAGTGAAGCACCTCAACAGTATGAAACAAATCCCGGAACCCCTATTGATTTTAATGGCAACACAACCGCTCAAAATCAATACAGCAATTACAAAAAAGAATTCCTGAACTTGCGCACTCTATTTCTAGCAAAGAAAGAGCAATTTAACTTTGGTGTGATGCCTTTGGTCGTTTTTTCAAAGTCTAAATTACGTTCGCTTTTAAAAGATTCTTACAACCAAAGTTTAGGTGATGCTTTTGAAAACAACAATCAATACACAATAACCAGTTACGGAATGAACACTTCTGTTTCCTATAAAAATGATAAAAATTTAGCCTTTAAATTCAGTTTGGTAAATGCGTACAACACTTTGGAACTTAACGATTACCAAAGGTCGATCAAAAGCACAGAAAAAGGCTTTGTTGTTACCCCAAGACTGATTGCCAAATACATTTTCGGTCAGCGGGACAATCTTTCTTTTCTGTACAGTTACAACCAAATTACACCCGAAGAAGATAAATTATTTACCGGAATTGTGCAAAGCTCATACCGTGGTTTTTCATCCAATGAATTAGCTTTGGCGTACCTTAAAACACATACGTATCGCTTGGATTTTGCGCACAATAATTTTTTTAAACTGACGCAATATGCCATCGCTTTTGAACACAACTACCATCCCAATAATTACTTCAGCAAAACCCTTATTAACCAAAATATTACAGTTTTCAACTCTTTTTATGCCAACATTGGCAATAAAGATTATACACTGTCTGCCAATGGCATGAAGTACCTGCATCCCTTACTTACCACCTTTTTTATAAATGGAAACTACACACTGTCATTAAACAAAAATATTGTAAATACTTCTGAACTAAGAACCATAGAAAATCGTGTATTGTTTATTGATTTGACAGGACGAACCGGTTTTAAATCCAGACTGAATCTGGAAAACAAAACCAGCTTTTCCCAAAACCACTATGAAGTTAAGAACACAGCTTTAAAAAGTAATTTCCAAAGTTTCAGCAATCAAACCAAATTGATTTACAAACACAGCGATGTTTTGAAAGCATATGTCCTATGCAATTACACCATGCCCGGATTACATCAGAAAAATTATGCCTTTGTAGAAAGTGAAATCACCTACGAACCTAAAAATAAAAGTCTGAGTTATGCACTGGTTGGTAAAAACCTAACCAACAATAACACTTTTAAAACACAAAGCATTTCTGATATTTCAAGTTCGAGAAGCACTTACAACCTTATGGAACGCTATATAATGTTCAAACTTACAGCTTCGTTCTAAACCAAACCTTCTGCCATTCCCTTTTAAGAACAAGAAAGGTAACTTCTTCCGCGAGTTCCACCAAATCGGAACCATCGAGTTTTTTTATCTGCTCTTCGGGTACATCGATAATGTAAAGTAAATTAAGGTATTCCGCGAATTTATACTGAATCAACCTATAGATTTTCTCATGCAAACGCACCTTCAAATCAATCGGTGAAATACTGGTTTCAAAATCCAACGATTCGTTGGCGAGCGTGAAATCTTTATTGAGTTGCTCCACCAATTTAATATAAAGCGCCTCTTTCTGAGCTTCTGAGAGTAAGATGTCGGTATTTTGGGGAGCGATGTACATATTGGTTATTAAATTAGGTTTGCTTTCAGAAGTTGGTTACACATTTCGGCTCATCAAATGCTCTCCAAAGGTTTTTAAAACCGCTTTTTTATCGTGGTCAATTTGCATCTTTTCCAGAGTTTCAAAGGCTTTGAAGGTATACTCACGAATCGCCTGCTGCGTCGCTTCACTGGCTCCGGTTTGATTAAAAATCGTTTTCACGGAAGCAATTTTATCGCTGTTGTTGTTCGGGTGAATTGAGAACAAATGCAGCAATTGTTCTTTTATATCTTCTTGGGCAAACTCTACCGCTTTCAGATAAAGATACGTTTTTTTATTTTCAATAATATCTCCGCCCACTTGTTTTCCAAAAGTTAACGGATCACCAAAAGCATCCAGGTAATCGTCCTGCAATTGGAATGCGATTCCTAAATTCAATCCGAAATCGTAAATTAAATTTGCATTCTCTTGGGAAGTTTCTGCCACAATCGCACCCATTTTCATAGCAGCCCCCACTAAAACAGCGGTTTTGTATTCGATCATTTTCAAATATTCGGGAATGCTTACATCGTCACGGGTTTCAAAATCGACATCCCATTGCTGACCTTCACAAACTTCCAAAGCCGTTTTACTGAAAAGTTTAGCCAAATCACGGAAAATCTCAGGCCTGTAATGTTCAAAAAATTGATAGGCTAAAATTAACATGGCATCTCCGGATAAAATCCCTGTATTCAGATCCCATTTTTCATGAACCGTTTCATGGCCACGGCGTAACGGAGCATCGTCCATGATGTCGTCGTGCACCAAGGAGAAATTATGAAAAACCTCAACCGCTGTTGCTGCCGCCAATGCACTTTTATAATTTGCATCGAAAACTTCCGCTCCCATCAAGGTTAAAACCGGTCGGATTCGCTTCCCGCCCAAAGACAAAATATACTGAATGGGCTCGTACAAATTTTTAGGTTCACGTTCAATGGAAAGCTCTGAAAAATGACTGGAAATAAAGGATTGGTACTCAGAAATGGAATGCATACAACTAAATTTTCGGCTAAAGTACTCCAAATTAAACAGTTTTCAAATGTTAATTTTTACATAAAAACTTGGAAACTTTTTAAGTATTCAAAGTTTCCATTATACATTTGCACTGTAATTAAAATGATCAACGATGCTAACTGCAACTTTAATAACCTTATTAACAATCTTTTCTGTAATCGTCTTTATAAGGCAAGCACAATTCGGGAGAACGCCAAAAGGCGCACGTTTGGCAAAAATCAAAGCTTCACCTAATTACAGAAACGGAGTATTTCAAAATCTAAACCCTACCCCAGATTTAACTGAAGGAGCCACAATGCTGTCGGTTGCTAAAGAATTTATCTTTCACAAAAAGGAGCGCAACAAACCTTCAAAGGAACTTCCAACCGTAAAGACCGACTTACTTCAATTGGATCCTAAAAAAGACGTTATGGTTTGGTTTGGACACTCTTCCTATTTTATTCAACTTGACGGAAAGAAAATATTGGTCGATCCCGTTTTGAGCGGAAATGCATCACCTGTTTCCTTTACAACAAAAGCATTTAAAGGCACAAATGATTACAATGTTAATGATATCCCTGACATTGATTATTTGTTCATCACCCACGACCATTGGGATCATTTGGATTACCGAACCGTAAAACAATTGCAAAACCGAGTTAGAAAAGTAATTTGCGGCTTAGGAACCGGTGAACATTTGGAGCGTTGGGGATTTACTTCGGAACAACTACTGGAGAAAGACTGGAACGAATCGTTTACCTTAGAGGATGGCTTTTCCGTTACTACGGTACCGGCACGTCATTTTTCAGGACGCGGCTTTAAACGCAACAAAGCACTTTGGATGTCGTATGTTTTACAAGCCCCTTCATTAAAATTATTCCTTGGTGGCGACAGCGGTTATGATACTCATTTTGCAGAAGCCGGTGAAAAATTAGGCCCTTTTGATTTGGCGATTTTAGAAAACGGCCAATACGACAAGAGCTGGAAACACATCCACATGATGCCGCAAGAAGTGTTAAAAGCGACTCAAGAATTAAAAGCCAAGAAATTGTTTCCGGTTCACTCTTCAAAATTTGCATTGGCCAATCATGACTGGGACGAACCACTTAAAAAAATTACAAGTCTAAAACAAAATACTGATTTACAATTAGTAACGCCTCGAATAGGAGAAATCACCTACCTAAAACAAGATCAGAAATTTTCGAAATGGTGGGAGTTTATCAATTAATTCGAATCTTGATAGATCAAAACACCTTTTAAGTCCCGTATTTTCAAGACTTAACCTTAATGTTAAATAAATGTGAAAACTATGGAAACTATTTTTGTGTTAAAAGTTTCCATAGTAAATTTGCATAGAATTTTTAAAGCGTATGAAAGAGAAAATCATGTCCAAAGCCAAGGAAATGTTCTTAAAACTAGGATTTAAGAGCGTAACTATGGACGATATTGCAGGTGAGATGTGCATCTCCAAAAAAACGATCTATAAATACTTCTGCAACAAAGAAGTATTAGTGGAAGAAACAACGGAAAGAATCCACAACGACGTCAATGAAAAAATTAATACCATGACGTTACAAAACTTCAATGCTATTGAAGAAAATTTTGAAATCCAGAAGATGTTTAAAGAGATGTTTAAATCCTACGACACTTCTCCGGTATATCAATTAAAAAAACACTATCCGATGATTTATACCAAAATTCAGGAAAAAAGCATCGAATTCTGCAACGGCAACTTCAGAAGCAATATAGAAAAAGGAATTCGGGAAGGTTTGTACAGAGCAGATTTAGACATCAAAACTACTGTTGAATTTTATTACACCTTAATATTCAATATCAACGAAAATACCATTTACGAAAAAGATGTACACGAACTGGAAATAAAAGCTTTGGAATACCACACCCGGGCCATTGCCACGCCAAAAGGAATTATAGAACTTGAAAAACACTTACAAAATCCTAATATCTAATGAAGAATCTATTTATAATCACACTAATAACCCTTGGTTTCTCAGCAAATGCTCAGGAAGTCAAAGAGCTTAGCCTTAAAGATGCGCTTACTTTTGCGCTGGAAAATAAAGCCGAAGCCAAAAAAGCAAAGCTGAACGTTGAAAACAGCGATCATCAAATTGCCGAAGTTCGAGCAATGGCTTTACCACAAATCAGCTTAAACGGAGGATTAACTTACAATCCTATACTCCAAAAAAATGCTTTACCGGGCAGTTTTTTTGGTGGCGAGGAAGGTTCCATTGTTTTGGTGCCGCTTGGTCAGAAATGGAGCAGTAACGGAACGGTTAGTTTAACCCAAAATCTATTCAACCAATCGGTATTTACCGGATTAAAAGCAGCACGTTCCACTCGTGAATTTTATACTATCAACCAGCAATTAACCGAAGAACAACTAATTGAAAAAGTTTCGAGCTGTTACTATCAGGTATACATCTCCAAACAACAACTGGGCATCGCCGAAAATAACTTAGCAAGTACCCGAAAAGTGCGTGAAATTATTAAAGGACAGTTCGATAACGGTTTGGCAAAAAAAATTGATTTAGACCGTATTTCCGTTAAGGCAAGTAATCTTGAAGCAGCGCGTTTACAATTAAGCAATGCTGTACAACTTCAGGAAAACACTTTAAAATTCTTTATCGGAATGCCGATGGGTCAGCAAATCAAGTTACCGGAAAACACCATGGAGGTAACTGCGGATGCCTTTACCAGCAAAGCCGAAATTGAAAACCGAACCGAAATGTCTTTACTTAAAAAACAAGAACAGTTGTTAGGGTTTCAAAAGAAAACGTACCAGGCAGAATATTACCCTGTTCTTTCATTAAGTGCTAACTACGGTTATTTAGGGCAAGGAACTAAAATGCCCTTGGGAGGAAAACCGAATGATGTGTTCTGGTCGGATTTTTCATCGATAGGACTAAACCTGCATATTCCGGTATTTAACGGATTCTCTACCCGATCCAAAGTACGTCAGGCCGAAGTGAGCTTAAAGAAAATCGAAGAAGACATTAAAGACACCGAACTGGCTTTAAATTACCAGTTTGAAAACGCAAAAACCCAACTTAACAACAGCATCATCAACATCAAAACTCAAAAGGAAAATGCTGATTTAGCCAAAACGGTTTTAGAAAACACAAAAAACAACTATGTAAACGGACTGGCTTCTTTAACAGAACTGTTAGATGCAGAAAACGCTTTATCAGAAGCACAAAACAATTACACTACAGCGCAATTAGAATACAAATTAGCTGAAATACAGATCATCAAATCAAAAGGAGAATTAAAAAATTTAGTAAACTAATCAACCAATGAACAAGAAAATAATCACAGGAGTAATCATTTTAGGCGCTTTAGGTCTAATCGGATTCATATTAAGCAAAAACAAAGCGAGCAACGAAGCCAAAACTGCAGTGGTTGCCGAAAATAACGCGACCGTAGTTGTTAAAACCGATACGGTAAAAACTGAAGCCGTAAATCAGGATTTTGTAGCCAACGGAACCTTTGCACCGGCTCAAGAACTTAATTTCTCTGCAGAAAAATCTGGAAAAGTAATCAGTGTTCTAGTAAAAGAAGGTGACCGAGTAAGCAAAGGACAAACTTTAGCAGTAGTGCGTGGTGATGTAATTAATGTGGAAGCACAAACCGCCAATGCCAATTACCAAAACGCCTTAAACGACTACAACCGTTTTGAAAACGCTTATAAAACCGGCGGGGTAACCAAACAGCAATTGGATCAGGCGCGAATCAATATGGTTAATGCAAAATCAAGACTTACTCAGGCCAACATTAATGTGGGAGATACCAGAATTAAAGCTCCATTTGGTGGAATCATCAACAAAAAATACATCGAAGTAGGAACAATTTTAGCCGGAATGCCTCCAACGCAAATGTTCGAAATTGTAGATGTTTCCAAACTAAAACTGAAAGTTACGGTAACCGAAAACCAATTAAGTGGTTTAAAAGTGGGCAGTCCGGCTAAAGTGACTTCTAATGTATTCCCAGATAAATCCTTCAACGGAAAAATCACTTTCATAGCACCAAAAGCGGATGCAGCCTTAAATTTTGCCGTTGAAATTGAAATTGCCAACAATGCATCAGGAGACTTGAAAGCCGGAATGTACGGAACCGCGAATTTCGTTCCAACCACAACCGATAAAACGCCGCTTATGATTGTACCAAGAACCGCTTTCGTGGGAAGTGTAAGCGCAAACGAAATTTTTGTAGTGGAAAAAGACGGTTCGGCTAAACTTAAAAAAGTAACCGCAGGTAGAATTTTTGGAGAACAAGTGGAAATTTTAGGCGGATTATCCAATGGTGAAATCGTAATTACCAGTGGACAAATCAACTTAACCGACGGAACAAAAGTAACGGTATTAAAATAAGTGAGAAGTTGATTTTTCAACCGCAACTTTTCAACTTTATAAACTTATTAATATATGAAATTAGCAGAAATATCCATTAAACGTCCGTCGCTGGTGGTCGTGCTCTTCACGATACTAACCCTAGGAGGATTGTTTAGTTACGGGCTTTTAGGATACGAATTGATCCCGAAATTTGAACAAAACGTAATCAGTATCGCCACGGTGTATCCGGGGGCTTCACCGGGTGAGGTGGAAAATACGGTTACCAAAAAAATTGAGGACGCGATTTCCTCGATGGAAAACATCAAAAAAATTGAATCGAAATCCTATGAGAGTTTATCTACGGTGGCCATTCAGCTTACCAGTAATGCCGATGCAGATGTTGCCCTGAATGATGCGCAACGTAAGGTTAACGCAGTTTTAGGGGATTTACCTGATGATGTAGATCAGCCTTCCTTGAGTAAATTCTCCTTGAGTGACTTACCAATTATGACCATCGGAGCAAACGCCAAAATGGACGAAGCGGAGTTTTTCGATTTAATTGACAAAAAAATCAAACCGATTCTTTCAAGGGTAAACGGTGTGGCACAAATCAACTTAGTAGGTGGTGCGGAAAGAGAAATTCAGGTAAATCTGGATGCTGATAAAATGAAAGGTTTTGGCCTATCGGTTCCTCAAGTACAACAGGCTGTTTTGGCTTCCAATTTGGATTTCCCAACCGGAAACATTCAAACCCGTGAACAAAAAATCTTGATCCGTTTAGCCGGAAAATACAAAACGGTTGACGAATTAAGAAATCTGGTAATTGCCAGCGCCAACGGTTCTCAAGTGCGTTTAGGCGATGTAGCCGATGTACAGGATGCTCAGAAAATCGCGGAAAAAATTGCCCGTGTAGACCAAAAGAACGCCATCATCTTACAAATTATCAAACAATCCGATGCGAATGCTGTGGAAGTAAGTGAGCACGTTCAAGTATTGTTGGAGCAATTGAAAAAAGATTACGCAAAAGACGACCTTCAATTAAACATTGCCAACGACAGTTCAGTATTTACTTTACAAGCTGCAGATTCGGTAATTCATGACTTGATTCTTGCAGTATTGTTGGTGGCTTTGGTGATGTTGTTCTTCTTGCACAGTGTGCGTAACTCGTTAATTGTAATGGTTTCGATTCCGGCTTCACTTATTGCAACCTTTATCGGTTTCGTAGTGATGGATTACACCTTGAATTTAATGAGTTTGTTAGGACTTTCGCTTGTGGTAGGTATTCTTGTAGACGATGCCATCGTAGTACTCGAAAACATCTACAGGCACATGGAAATGGGTAAAAACCGAGTGCGTGCCGCTTACGATGCAACAGCTGAAATTGGTGGAACGGTAACCTCGATTACCCTAGTAATTGTAGTGGTGTTCTTGCCGATTGCCATGAGTACCGGACTGGTTTCCAACATCATTACGCAATTCTGTGTAACCGTTGTTATCTCGACCCTTTTGTCCTTATTGTCATCGTTTACTATTGTACCTTGGTTGTCTTCCCGTTTTGGAAAATTAGAGCACATTGAAGGAAAAAATCTTTTTGGAAGAATCATTTTAGGTTTCGAAGCACAATTGACCCGTTTTACCAACTGGGTAAGTAACATTTTGGTTTGGGCTTTAGGTCATAAAAAAACCACTTTAACTGTTGTTGTTGCCATGTTCTTTGGATCTCTGTATATGGTTGCCGGAGGTTATGTAGGTGGGGAATTCTTCGCCCGTTCCGATGCCGGAGAGTTCTTGGTTCAGATTGAAATGCCGAAAGACGCTTCCTTGGAACAAACGAACTTCATGACTCAAAAAGCAGAAGCATTTCTTAAAAAACAAGAAGATGTTACCAATTTAATCACAACGGTTGGTCAAACTTCGGAAGGGTTTTCAGGTTCTCAGTCTACCGCTTATAAATCGGAAATCCGTGTAAAAATGGTAGATCAGAACGAGCGTGAAGACGATTCTTATGTGTATGCCGCGAAAATCAAACGTAAACTGCAACAGGAATTAGTAGGTGCCAAAATCAAAACCGTGGGTATGAGCATCATGGGTACGGCAGAAGAAGCGCCTTTAGCTTTAGTAGTAACAGGAACAACTTTAGACAGCGCGATGGTATTTGCTAAAGCTGCTGAAAAAGAACTGTATAAAATTGCCGGGGCTTCCGAAATTAAATTATCGGTAGAAACCGGAAATCCGGAAATTAACGTTCAGGTAGACCGTGATAAAATGGCCGCTCTTGGTTTGAACTTGCAAACTGTGGGTATGACCATGCAAACCGCCTTCAGTGGAAATACCGACAGTAAATTCCGAGCGGGAGAATACGAATACGACATCAACTTAAAATACAACGATTTCAACCGTAAAAATATTGACGATGTAAGCAACCTTACTTTTGTCAATAACATGGGAGAACAAATCAAATTATCGCAATTTGCTACCGTAAAAGAAGGATCGGGACCAAGCCAATTGGAGCGTCGTGATAAAACGGCCTCAGTGACTATTAAAGGACAGACCGTTGGTCGCCCTACCGGTACTGTAGCTGCGGAATGGCAATCGAAATTTGAAAAACTGCGCAAACCAACCGGAGTAAATTACGTTTGGGGCGGTGATATGGAAAACCAGACAGAAGGTTTTGGTACTTTAGGATTTGCCTTATTGGCAGCAATTATTTTGGTTTACCTGGTAATGGTAGCTTTATACGACAGTTATGTTCACCCGTTTGTGGTATTGTTTGCAGTACCATTATCGTTCATTGGAGCCTTATTGGCACTTGGTTTAACCAACAACTCGCTAAACATCTTTACCATATTAGGGATTATTATGCTAATTGGATTGGTGTGTAAAAACGCGATCATGCTGGTCGACTTTACCAATCAGCGTAGAGCGGCAGGGGAAACAGTACATACGGCTTTAATTCAGGCGAACCACGCTCGTTTAAGACCAATTTTGATGACGACCATTGCGATGGTGTTTGGTATGTTACCTATTGCGCTTGCTTCCGGAGCCGGTGCAGAATGGAAAAACGGTTTGGCTTGGGTAATTATTGGAGGATTGATTTCTTCTTTATTCCTGACCTTGGTGATTGTACCTGTAATTTATGACATCATGGACAAACTCGTTCACAAATTCACAAAAGGTGAAACCAAAGATTATGGTGCTTTAATGACTGAAGACTATGTAGCCAACGAAGTAAGCGAAGACGGTTTTACCCCTACACATACAATGTAATTGATTAATTTTTAATTTGTTCGAAAAGCCGCTGCAGTGATGTGGCGGTTTTTTTATATTCTTAGCATTGGAACCACTTTAAAACAAGAATGGCTGTCACTATTCTGTAACAGCCATTCCTCTTTAAAAACGGTGGTTTTTAATCCTACAAACCGATTTAATCTTTTCTCGAAAGCAGACCGTGATTAATTTCGATTTGCCAACCCGTCTTTAGACCATTTTTTAACTTCAGCAACTTTGCTTTTAGCATAATCCACTTCCGCTAACGATGCGTTATTCCAGAAAAACCATTTTCCGGATTTCATTCCATCAGTATATTCTCCTATAGATTGTTTGGATCCGTCTTCATTAAAAGCAACCCATTTTCCGTGTAATTTTCCGTCTTTGTAGAACCCTTCCTGTTTAACCTGACCGTTATCGTAATAATAAGTGGCTTTAACCATCTTTCCGACAATTTCATATTTAGGTTCGATATTTTGGGCAAATAATACTCCTGAAAACAATAACAATCCTGCAATTAAGTTCTTTTTCATAGCGTTGTTTTTTAATAGGTTAACAATTATACAAACGAAGTTACAACTTAAATTTACATTTGCGAAACTTTCACTTAACAATTTCGTAACATTGAATAAAACTTAACACAACCAAGTAAAATCCTACAATTTTAAAATTGCATTTATAATTAACCTGCTAAGTTTCAAACTCAAAAAATAAAACTTAAATTTGCTCCAAATTTTTTTAAAATGTACAGAAGTCATAACTGCGGAGCTTTAAACGCTTCACACATCAATACAGAAGTTACCCTTGCCGGATGGGTACAGAAATCACGCGATAAAGGATTCATGATTTGGGTAGATTTACGCGACCGTTACGGAATCACCCAATTAATTTTCGACGAAAGCCGTACTGATAAAACCGTTTTCGAATTGGCCAAAACCCTAGGCCGTGAATTCATTATTCAGGTAAAAGGAACCGTAATCGAGCGTGAGTCAAAAAACCCGAACATGGCAACCGGCGACATTGAGATATTAGTTTCTGAATTAAAAGTATTGAACGAAGCCCTTACACCACCATTCACCATCGAAGACGAGACTGATGGCGGGGAAGACATCCGTATGAAATACCGCTATCTGGACATCCGTAGAAATCCGGTAAAAAACAGCTTGCTGTTCCGTCATAAAGTGACACAGCAAGTTCGTAATTATCTTTCTGCTCAGGATTTTTGTGAAGTGGAAACACCTTATTTAATTAAGTCGACTCCGGAAGGGGCTCGTGATTTCGTCGTTCCTTCACGTATGAATCCGGGGCAGTTTTACGCTTTACCACAATCACCACAAACGTTCAAACAATTATTGATGGTAGGTGGAATGGACAAATACTTCCAAATTGTGAAATGTTTCCGCGATGAAGATTTACGTGCCGACCGTCAGCCTGAATTTACACAAATCGACTGTGAAATGGCCTTTGTGGAGCAGGAAGACATCTTAAATGTATTCGAAGGATTGACCAGACACTTATTAAAAGAATTAAAAGGTATTGAAGTAGATAAATTTCCAAGAATGACCTACGACCATGCCATGAAAACCTACGGTAACGACAAACCGGACATCCGTTTTGGAATGGAATTCGGTGAATTGAATACCGTGACACAACATAAAGATTTCGGCGTATTCAATTCCGCAGAATTAGTTGTCGGGATTGCTGTTCCGGGAGGAGCATCCTATACAAGAAAAGAAATCGACGCCTTAATCGATTGGGTAAAACGACCTCAAGTTGGCGCTTCAGGAATGGTTTACTGTAAATATGAAGCAGATGGAAGCTTAAAATCTTCAGTAGATAAATTCTATGATCAGGACGATTTGAAAAAATGGGCAGAAGTTACCGGCGCTAAACAAGGGGACATCATTTTTATATTGTCCGGAGCGGCAAACAAAACCCGCGCTCAATTAAGCGCGCTTCGAATGGAACTGGCAACCCGTTTAGGATTACGTAAACCAGATGAATTTGCTCCATTATGGGTAGTAGATTTTCCTTTATTGGAGTTTGACGAAGAAAGCGGTCGTTACCACGCAATGCACCACCCGTTCACCTCTCCAAAACCAGAGGATATTGATTTATTACCAACCAACCCGGGAGCGGTTCGTGCCAATGCTTACGATATGGTACTGAACGGAAACGAAATTGGAGGAGGATCTATTCGTATTCACGACAAGGAAACACAACAATTGATGTTCAAATATTTAGGATTTACCGAAGAAGAAGCCAAAAACCAATTCGGTTTCTTAATGGATGCGTTCCAATTTGGCGCACCGCCACATGGAGGACTTGCTTTTGGACTGGATCGTTTGGTAGCGATTTTAGGAGGTCAGGAAACGATTCGTGATTTCATCGCGTTCCCAAAGAACAATTCCGGCAGAGATGTCATGATTGATGCCCCAGCAGTTATCGATCCCAAACAACTCGATGAACTATCAGTAAAGCTGAACTTAAATTCTTAAACATAAAGCGACTTTCGGGTCGCTTTCTTATTTTATTAATAAATAATTAACTTTCGTTTAAACTTTTCAAAACTTAAACATTTTTTTTGAAAATTTCTTATCAAAAACTTGTTTGTTTTAAAAAAAAGTTTATCTTTGGAATATTATTAATTATTTTTTTATTACAGAATGCGCACAGGCAAAGTAAAATTTTTTATTGAATCCAAAGGATATGGGTTCATTACAGACGATGAAACAGGAAATGACATTTTCGTTCACGCTACAGGTCTAAAAGCTGAAGGCTTAAGCGAAGGCACTCGTGTTTCTTACGTTGAAGAAGAAGGAAGAAAAGGTAAAGTAGCTGCTGATGTAGCTGTTATCGAAGACTAATACATATTATTTTTTGATTACCTAGAGGTCTAGCCGCTCCAAAATTTGGAGCGGTTTTTTTATTAAGAAAATTCAGAAAAACACTAACAACACTACGTTAATTATTTGTAATTAGTCTAAATATGTTTTACATTTATAAGTGATCTAACGTCAAAATCATTAAAAAATTACATTGTGTATATCTTTTAGGAATGTATATTTGTGAATTAATTTTCTTTTAAGAGATTTTAAACATGCAAACGAACCAAATCGACTACATTCCAATTATCATGCAGTTGCTGTTAGCAACCGGGTTTGTAGGTACTACAATAGTAATTTCAGGTCTTTTAGGACCGAAAAGACATTCGGCAAACAAAGACAAAAACTTCGAGTGTGGAATTGAGTCTGTAGGTAATGCCCGAATTCCGTTCTCAGTAAAGTATTTCTTGGTTGCCATCTTGTTCGTTCTTTTCGATGTAGAGGTGATTTTTATGTATCCTTGGGCCGTAAATTTCAAAGAAATGGGCTGGGAAGGATTGGCAAAAATGGGCATCTTCATGACGCTTTTGGTAATTGGTTTTTACTACGTTATCAAGAAGCGTGGTTTAGAATGGGAATAAAAAATTAAAACAATGAGCGATTCATCTAAATATACAATGGTAGACGCTCCGGAAGGATATGCCGGAGAAGGTTTTTTTGCTACCAAATTAAGCGACGTGGTAGGATTGGCAAGAGCAAATTCACTATGGCCTTTACCATTCGCAACTTCTTGTTGTGGAATTGAATTCATGGCAACCATGGCCTCTCACTACGATGTGGCACGCTTTGGATCCGAGCGTATGAGTTTCTCTCCGCGTCAGGCCGATATGTTGTTGGTAATGGGAACCATCGCTAAAAAAATGGCCCCGATTTTACGTCAGGTGTACGAACAAATGTCAGAACCTAAATGGGTTATCGCTGTTGGTGCCTGCGCTTCTTCAGGAGGGGTTTTCGATACTTATTCTGTACTACAGGGAATTGACAAAGTAATTCCGGTTGACGTTTACGTACCGGGTTGCCCTCCAAGACCGGAACAAATCCTTGACGGGATCATGAAATTACAGGAAATTGTAAAAAATGAATCGGTAAGAAGAAGAAGTTCCGACGAATACAAAGACTTATTAGGTTCTTATAACATCAAGTAAAATGGCCTTAGAAACCTCAGTAATACAAAACAAACTGATTGAAAACTTCGGATTAAACGTTTCCGATTTTGTTCAAATCCACGATATTTTAACCTTTGAAGTAGCACCGGATTCCATCTTGGAAATCATGAAATTTTTAAGAGACGATGCTACGATGCGTTTTAACTTCCTAACTGATGTTTGCGGTATCCACTACCCGGATTACGTCAAAGACCGCCAATTTGCCGTGGTATACCATATGCACAATTGGATCGACAATGTGCGTATTCGTATCAAATGTTATCTAAACGGAGACAATCCTGAAATCGATTCAGTGACTTCATTGTTCTTGGGAGCCAACTGGCAGGAAAGAGAAACCTATGACTTTTACGGAATCATCTTCAAAGGACATCCGCAGTTAAAACGTATTTTAAACATGGACGAAATGACCGTGTTCCCAATGCGAAAAGAATTCCCGTTGGAAGACGGCGGAAGAACCGACAAAGACGATCGTTTCTTCGGAAGAACCAAACAAAATTGCTAATAGTAACCTGAAATAACAACCCAAATGTCAGATCTATTATTAACGCCGGAAGCCCGATTTGCAAAAGAAATCGAGAATCGAAGAAACGAAGACGGAAGCGAACTTTCGGTTTTGAATCTTGGGCCGACACACCCGGCTACCCACGGAATTTTCCAAAACATCCTGTTAATGGATGGAGAACGTATTGTTGATGGAGAAGGAACCGTTGGATACATTCACCGTGCTTTCGAAAAAATTGCCGAAAACCGACCTTTCTACCAAATCACAGTATTGACTGACCGTATGAACTATTGTTCGGCTCCGATCAACAATATGTGCTGGTGGATGACTTTGGAAAAAGCCTTAGGCATTGAAGTTCCGAAACGTGTACAATACATGCGAGTGATCGTGATGGAATTGGCGCGTATCGCAGACCATATCATCTGTAACTCTGTATTAGGAGTAGATACGGGAGCCTTAACCGGCTTCTTGTACGTGTTCCAGTTCCGCGAAAAAATCTATGAGATTTACGAGGAAATCTGTGGCGCGCGTTTAACGACCAACATGGGACGTATCGGAGGTTTCGAAAGAGACTGGAGCCCTGCAGTTTGGGAAAAATTGGACAAATTCTTAGAAGAATTCCCTCCTATCTGGGAACAATTCGAAAACCTGTTGACTAGAAACCGAATCTTTATGGATCGTACCATTAACGTGGGGCCGATTTCTGCAGAAAAAGCGATCAGCTACGGTTTTACAGGTCCTAACCTGCGTGCTGCCGGGATAGATTACGACGTGCGTATCGCGCAACCGTATTCTTCCTATGAAGATTTCGACTTTAATATTCCGGTTGGACAATCCGGAGATACTTACGATCGTTTCTGTGTGCGTAATGCAGAGGTTTGGGAAAGTTTGAGCATCATCAAACAAGCCTTGGCTAAGATGCCTGAAGGCACTTTCCACGCTGATGTTCCGGAATACTACCTACCTCCAAAAGAAGACGTGTATTCCACTATGGAATCTTTAATCTGGCACTTTAAAATCGTAATGGGCGAAGTTCCGGTGCCGTTAACCGAAGTATACCATGCAGTAGAAGGCGGTAACGGAGAATTAGGTTTCTATTTGATTACCGACGGAAGCCGTACCCCATACAGATTACATTTCAGAAGACCTTGTTTTATATATTATCAGGCATTTAACGATATGGTTAGAGGACAAATGCTATCCGATGCCATTGCAACCTTATCAAGTTTGAACGTAATTGCCGGAGAATTAGACGCTTAATGATTATGGAAAAATATATCTACAAACAGGATATCAACATCACTCCCGAATTGATGGTGCGTATCAACGAACTGATCAGCCACTATCCGGAAGACAAAAGAAAATCGGCTTTATTACCAGTACTGCATGAAGTTCAGGATGCTCACGATAACTGGTTGAGCTACGAACTACAAGACAAAGTAGCCGAAATCCTAAACATTCAACCGATTGAAGTATACGAAGTGGTTTCCTTTTATACCATGTTCAATCAAAAACCGATTGGGAAATACATGTTCGAGTTTTGCAGAACCTCTTGTTGTGCAACACGCGGTGTGGAAGATTTAATGGACTACACTTGCAGTAAATTGGGCATCAAAGAAGGAGAAACTACCGTTGATGGCATGTTTACCGTGGTAGGCGTGGAATGTTTAGGCGCTTGTGGTTATGCTCCAATGATGCAAATCGGGGATTTCTACCACGAGAATTTAAACCAGGAAAAAGTAGATCAGTTAATCGCCGACTGCAGAGCCGGTAAAGTAACGTTACACGATAAATAATACCATGGGAAGAAAGATATTATTAGATAAGATAAACATTCCGGGTATCAAAACCTATGAAGTATACCGCCAAAACGGAGGGTATGCTTCTGTGGAAAAAGCATTAAAAGCGATGACGCCGGATGAAGTAACCGAGGAAGTAAAAACTTCAGGACTTCGCGGACGTGGTGGTGCAGGATTCCCAATGGGATTGAAGTGGAGTTTCATCGATAAAAAATCAGGAAAACCAAGACACCTTGTTTGTAACGCCGACGAATCCGAACCGGGAACCTTCAAGGACCGTTACCTAATGGAATACATCCCCCACTTGCTAATCGAAGGAATGATTACTTCAAGTTATGCTTTAGGCGCGAACCTGTCGTACATCTACATTCGTGGCGAATACATGTGGGTTTATAAAATTCTGGAAAGAGCCATCAAAGAAGCCTATGCAGCCGGATGGTTAGGCAAAAACATCCTAGGAAGCGGATTCGACCTGGACTTGCACGTTCATTGTGGCGCGGGTGCTTACATCTGCGGTGAAGAAACGGCATTAATCGAATCGTTGGAAGGAAAAAGAGGAAATCCGAGAATCAAACCACCCTTCCCTGCTGTTAGCGGATTGTGGTCAAATCCTACCGTGGTAAACAACGTAGAATCCATTTCTGCAGTGCCATGGATTGTGATGAATTCCGGAGAAGAATACGCGAAAATCGGTGTTGGTCGTTCAACCGGTACAAAACTGATTTCAGCATCAGGACACATTAAAAATCCGGGGGTTTATGAAATCGAATTAGGATTATCCGTAGACGAGTTCATGAATTCCGACGAATATTTAGGAGGAATGTTAAACGACAGACCGTTAAAGGCTTTAGTGCCGGGTGGTTCTTCGGTGCCAATTCTTCCTGCTAATTTAATATTCAAAACCGCTAACGGTGAAGACCGTTTGATGACCTACGAGTCACTATCCGATGGAGGTTTCGCTACAGGTTCCATGTTAGGTTCCGGAGGATTCATCGTGTACAACGACACCACTTGTATCGTTCGCAACACTTGGAATTTCTCCCGTTTCTACCACCACGAATCATGTGGGCAATGTACCCCATGTCGTGAAGGAACTGGTTGGTTGGAGAAAATCTTACACCGTATCGAAAACGGTCACGGTCGTGAGGAAGATATCGAACTGTTGTGGAGCATTCAGAGCAAAATCGAAGGAAACACGATTTGCCCATTAGGAGATGCTGCTTCTTGGCCTGTTGCGGCGGCGATCCGTCACTTCAGAGAAGAATTTGAATACCACGTTCGTTTCCCTGAAAAAGTAAAAAACAGAGACCACTTTGTAAACGAGCCTTTTGAAAAAGTTCGTCACTTAGTTGGAAAAACCATAGTATAACCCAAGTCGAAAGTTGAAAAAGTAAGTTTTTCGCTTTAAACAAAAGCAATATGAAAGTAACAATAGACGGTCAGGAAATACACGTAGAACCGGGGACCACCATCCTGCAGGCTGCGCGAATGATTGGAGGCGAGTCCGTACCGCCGGCGATGTGCTACTACTCCAAATTACAAGGAAGTGGCGGAAAATGTCGTTGTTGTCTGGTGGAAGTATCGAAAGGTAGTGACGCCAACCCTACTCCTATGCCTAAATTGGTAGCCTCGTGTGTTACCGGTGTAATGGACGGTATGGAAGTGAACAGTAAAAATTCTGCCCGTGTGGAAGAAGCAAGAAAATCGGTTACCGAGTTTTTGTTAATCAACCACCCGCTGGATTGCCCGGTATGTGATCAGGCCGGAGAATGTGATTTACAAAACTTGAGTTTCCAGCACGGAAAATCCGAAACGCGTTTCATCGAAGAAAAAAGAACCTTCGAACCGGAAGATATCGGTCCAAACATTCAATTACACATGAACCGTTGCATTTTGTGCCAGCGTTGTGTACTGACAGCGGACCAATTAACCGACGGACGCGTACACGGAGTAATCAGCCGTGGAGATCATGCACAGATTTCGACTTGTTTATCCAAAGCGATTGACAACGAGTTTTCCGGAAACATGATCGACGTATGTCCGGTTGGAGCTTTAACCGATAAAACCTTCCGTTTCAAATCAAGAGTTTGGTTCAACAAACCGTACAACGCACACAGAAATTGTGATAAATGTTGTGGAAAAACTACCGTTTGGATGTTTGGAAACGAAATTCAGCGTGTAACGGCCCGTAAAGATGAGTACCATGAAGTGGAAGAATTCATCTGTAACACTTGTCGTTTCGACAAAAAAGAAGTGAACGATTGGGTAATCGAAGGACCTCGTAAATTCGAGAAGTTCTCGGTGATCAACCGAAATAATTATGCGCTTCACGCTCCAAAAGTGGAAATCAAAACCGAAAAACACATTTTGGAAGGACGCGATCAGGATCAGAAACGCATCAGTATGATCGAAGTTCCTGAAAACACTAATGGTAATTCAAATTCATAAGAAATGGACAGTGCAATTATCATAGAAAAAGGAATTTTTATCCTAGCTATTTTCGCCGTGACGATGTTTATGGCGATGTATTCTACCCTTGCAGAACGTAAAATTGCTGCATGGTTACAAGACCGTATCGGTCCGAACCGCGCGGGTAAAGGAGGAATCTTACAACCTTTGGCCGATGGTTTGAAACTTTTCGCTAAAGAAGAATTCATGCCAAGTACCCAAAACACGTTCTTGTTCGTTTTAGGTCCGGCGATTTCCATGTCGATGGCTTTGATGACCAGTGCCGTTATTCCTTGGGGTGACAAACTGGAAATCGGTGGTAGAACCGTAATCCTTCAGGCTACTGATATCGATGTGGCGATGTTGTATATCTTCGCGGTACTGTCCGTGGGAGTTTACGGAATTATGATCGGAGGTTGGGCTTCTAACAATAAATTCTCATTAATGAGTGCCATGCGTGCGTCTTCCCAGATGATTTCTTACGAAGTAGCAATGGGATTGGCTATTATCGCTTTAATTATGGCAACCGGAACCTTGAGTGTACGTGAAATCGCAGCGCAACAATCTGGTTTTTGGAACGACGGTTGGTTTACTTGGAACGTGTTTAAACACCCGGTAAGTTTCCTAATCTTCTTAGTATGTTCTTTTGCGGAAACCAACAGAACACCGTTTGACTTAGCAGAATGTGAGGCAGAGCTAATCGGTGGACACCACACGGAATATTCTTCGATGAAAATGGGATTCTATTTGTTCGGGGAATATGCGGCGATGTTTATTTCCTCCGCAATTCTATCTATTTTATACTTCGGAGCTTACAACTACCCAGGGTTTCAATGGGCTGTTGAGAACTGGGGCGTAAATGTGGCAAACATCCTAGGAATCATTGCTTTATTTGCTAAAATCTGTTTCTTCATCTTCTTCTATATGTGGGTACGTTGGACGATTCCACGTTTCCGTTACGACCAGTTAATGAACTTAGGATGGAAAATGTTGATTCCATTAGCAATCGCTAATATTGTGATTACGGGATTGGTAATTATACTAACCCAATAAATTTGTAAGAGATGTCATTAGATACCATTTCATTATCAGGAAAGAAAAAAGAGGTTTCCAACAAGAAGATGACCTTCTGGGAAAGCCTTTATCTGGTTGCGATCTTCAAGGGATTGATGATTACCATTCGTCACTTGTTCCAGAGAAAAGTAACCATTAAATATCCGGAGGAAAAACGTCCGTTAAGCCCGGTTTACCGTGGTCAGCACATGCTAAAACGCGACGAATTCGGTAGAGAAAATTGTACCGCTTGTGGTATGTGTGCCGTAGCTTGTCCTGCAGAAGCGATTACCATGAAAGCAGCGGAAAGAAAACCGGACGAAAAGCTATTGTACCGCGAGGAAAAATATGCCGAAATCTACGAAATCAACATGCTGCGTTGCATTTTCTGCGGTTTGTGTGAGGAAGCGTGTCCAAAAGACGCTATTTACTTAACCGAAACCAAAGTAATGGTTCCTTCGGCTAGTAAACGTGAAGATTTCATCTTCGGAAAAGACAAATTAGTGATGCCTCTTACCGAGGCTATGAAAAACCGTCAAAATCAGTTGAGTTAATATGGGAATGGGAGAAATTATTTTTTACGCGTTAGCCACTATTACCCTTGGAACTGCTTTATTGACCATTTTCAGCAGAAACCCAATTCATAGTGCCTTGTCTTTGGTGGTTTGTTTCTTTTCAATTGCCGGACATTATTTATTACTGAATGCTCAGTTTTTAGCCATAGTACACATCATTGTTTATTCAGGAGCAATCATGATTTTGATGCTTTTCACCATCATGCTTATGAACCTGAACAAAGACGACGAATCGCATAAACCAATCGCCGCTAAAATTGCTGCCACCATTGCCTTCTGCTTGGTTGGACTTGTTTTATTAGCCGGTTTATTGCGCACAAAACCAGTAGTGGAAAGCTACTACTACTCAGGTGAAGACTTCCAGTCGATTAAAGTGCTTGGAAAAGTATTGTTGAACGAATATATGGTACCGTTTGAATTTGCTTCCGTATTGTTATTGGTGGCAATGATCGGAGCGGTGTTGATATCCAAAAAAGAAAAAGAAAAAAGCCTAAAATAATATGGAAACGATTTTAAAAGAAATTGGGGTAGAAACCTACTTGTACCTGTCCGCCTTATTATTCAGCATAGGCGTTTTCGGAATTTTATTTAGAAGAAATGCCATCGTAATGTTCATGTCTATTGAAATTATGCTGAATGCCGTGAATATGATGTTGGTCGCTTTCTCTACTTACCATCAGGATGCTTCCGGACAAGTGTTCGTATTCTTCTCGATGGCGGTTGCTGCTGCCGAAGTAGCAGTCGGACTAGCGATTCTGGTATCAATTTTCAGAAACCACGGATCGGTAGATATTGACAATTTAAAGAATTTAAAAGGATAAGCCCGAATGGAGACAAGTTTAGTTTTACTCTTATTGTTGGCCCCGTTTGTTGGGTTTTTATCTAATGTTTTTATAGGAAAGCAATTCGGCAGAACCGGTTCCGGAGTTTTGGGAACTTTGGCTGTTGTGGCTTCTTTTATTGCTACTGTTATTTTCTTCATGCAGGTGAACACCACCAAAGAACCGATCAACATTCATTTGTTCGATTGGATTGCCATGGGGAAATTCAGCATTGGTTTTGACATTTTATTAGATCAGTTGTCTTTATTGTGGCTTATGTTCGTTACAGGAATTGGTGCGCTAATTCATATGTATTCGATCAGCTACATGCACGACGACGAGAATACACACAAATTCTTCTCTTACTTAAACCTGTTCGTTTTCTTTATGATCATGTTGGTGGTGGGAAGTAATTTACTGATCATGTTCATCGGATGGGAAGGTGTTGGATTATGTTCCTACCTACTTATCGGATTCTGGTACAAAAACCAGGATTATAACGATGCAGCTAAAAAAGCGTTCATCATGAACCGTATCGGAGATTTAGGTTTCCTTATCGGAATCTTCATCATCGGTTATTTGTTCAACACGTTGGATTTCGTTGCCTTGAAACAAGCAATCTTAGCTGGTAACGGGACTGCGAATGTAGCTTTAATCGGAACAGCAGCTTTATGTTTATTCATCGGTGCTTCCGGTAAATCGGCGCAAATTCCATTGTACACTTGGCTTCCGGATGCGATGGCAGGACCTACTCCGGTTTCAGCTTTAATCCACGCTGCCACGATGGTTACCGCTGGTATCTTTATGATTACCCGTTTAAACTTTTTGTTCGAATTGGCACCCGATGTAAAAATGATCATTGCTGTTGTTGGGGTATTTACCGCTTTAGTAGCAGCTGCTATCGGATTAGTTCAAAACGACATTAAAAAAGTATTGGCTTACTCAACCGTATCGCAATTAGGATTGATGTTCTTAGCTTTGGGATTAGGCGCTTATGAAGTAGCCGTTTTCCACGTGATTACGCATGCGTTCTTCAAAGCCTGTTTGTTCTTAGGTTCAGGTTCGGTAATTCACGCATTACACGGTGAGCAGGATATGCGTAATATGGGTGGTTTGAGAAAAGCCATGCCAATTACATTTATGACGATGTTAATTTCAACATTAGCTATTTCAGGAATCTTTCCATTTGCAGGATTCTGGTCGAAAGATGAAATCTTATTGACTGCTTTTCACGGAAATACCGTATTATGGGTGTTAGGATCGATTGCATCTATCATGACCGCTTTTTATATGTTCCGTTTGATGTTCCTTACGTTCTTCGGAGAATTCAGAGGAACTGAAGAGCAGAAACATCATTTACACGAAAGTCCGGCTTTAATTACGGTTCCTTTAATCGTTTTGGCGGCTTTGGCTGCAATTGGTGGAGCAATTAACTTGCCGGGAAGCAACTGGTTGAACCACTATTTAGCTCCGTTGTTCAAAGGACACGAAGCGCATCATTTAGACAACACGGCTTATATGTTGATGGGAATTGCAACGGTAGGTGCTTTAATTGGCATCGGTATCGCCTACAGCATGTACATCAGCAAAAAACAAGTTCCGGAAGCAGACGATAAAGTTCAAGGTTTACATAAAGTATTGGCTAATAAATTTTATTTGGATGAAGTCTATATGGCCGTTATTGTTAAACCGATTTACGCTTTAGCGAAATTCTCCCGCGATTATATCGAAAAAGGGCTTTCCAACATCGTGTTCGGTTTTGGAACGGTAGCCGACGGCTTAGCTTTACAAGGTAAAAAATTGCAGAACGGGAACATTGGTTTCTACCTGTTTGCCTTTGTATTCGGACTTTGTTCGATAGTATATTATTTATTCTTTGTACGATAATCTCATAAAAATGGACGTAACTCTATTACTCATACTTTTATTGATTGGAGCATTAGCCACCTATTTCTCAGGAAATGGCTTGGCTTCCAAAGTAGCCCTGTTTTTCAGTGTGGCGGCTTTGGGTGTTTCGTTGGCCCTTTTAAATCAATTTTCTCAAGGAACCGACATCGGTTTTTCGGCTCAATGGATTAAAAATCCAAATGTATTGTTTGCCTTAAAAGCAGACGGTTTATCCATAGCGATGGTGCTTTTGACCACAGCTTTAACACCGTTAATTATTCTTTCAGGTTTTGGAAACAATTTCAGTAACGCGAAGAATTACTATGCTTTAGTATTGTTCATGGCATTTGCGATGATTGGTACTTTCCTGGCATCAGACGGTTTTGTCTATTACATCTTCTGGGAACTTTCGTTGATTCCGATTTACTTTATCGCCTTAATTTGGGGGAACGGTGATGCGGAAGAACGTAAAAAAGCAGTAATCAAATTCTTTATCTATACTTTCGCAGGATCGTTGTTCATGTTGGCGGCTTTCATCTACTTGTACCAAAAAGCGGGATGTTTTAAATGGGATGTATTGGTAGGACTGAATTTATCATCTACTGAAGAATTCTGGATTTTTTTAGCTTTCTTCTTAGCCTATGCGATTAAAATTCCTTTGATCCCGTTCCACACTTGGCAGGCGAACGTATACCAAAAAGCACCGACTATCGGAACGATGCTATTATCCGGTATCATGCTAAAAATGGGACTGTACTCCGTTTTACGTTGGCAATTGCCCCTTGCACCAAACGCTGCCAAAGAATTACAGTACGTAATCATCGGAATGGCGCTTGCCGGAGTGATTTATGGTTCCATCGTAGCTTTAAAGCAAAAAGATTTAAAGAAATTATTGGCTTACTCATCACTTGCACACGTTGGTTTAATCGCTGCGGGATGTTATGTTATGAATATGGACGGTTTACGCGGAGCTGTTTTACAGATGATTGCTCACGGATTCGTAATCGTTGGTTTGTTCTTCGCTGCAGAAGTAATTTACAGACGCTATGAAACACGAACCATCAGTGAAATGGGTGGTATTCGTCAGCAAACTCCAAAATTCTCCTCCATGTTCATGATTTTGGTCTTGGCTTCCGTAGCCTTGCCGGGAACATTTAATTTTGTGGGAGAGTTCACTGTTCTATACAGTTTATTTACAGAAAATATGGCGTTCGCTGTTATCGGTGGAACCACGATTATATTAGGAGCGTTCTATATGTTGAGAATGTTCCAGCATGCGATGTTGGGTGAAACCAATGCAAGAGCTTTTGCCGATGTAACTTTATCGGAGGGAATTGTATTTGTAGCTGTTATCGGTTTCTTATTATTCTTCGGATTGTACCCGAAACCGATAATCGAGCTGATCACACCAAGCATCCAGGAAATTTTAGTACACGTTAAATAATTTAGACCTACAGAATGAATACACTTATAGCAATTGCAGTTTTAGGCGTTATCGTCCTTCTAGCTGAAATTTTCAACTTAAGAAAAGCCATTATTCCTGTAACAATCGCAGGTTTAATCGCAACTTTAGGTCTTACCGTAACTGACTTTGGCGTAAGCGAAAGCCATTACAACAACATGATCAAAGTCAACAATTTTACGGTGACTTTCTCCAGTTTGTTTATCGTATTAACTATTTTCTTAATTACCTTAAGCGCTAATTTTTATCAGGATCGTGCTTCCAAAATTTCGGATTTCGTTTCCATTAAATTATTTCTTTTGGCAGGAGCGGTTTCAATGGTATCGTTTGGAAATTTAGCCATGTTCTTCTTAGGAATTGAAGTATTGTCGATCTCCCTATATATTTTAGCAGGAAGCGACCGTTTGAATATAAAAAGTAACGAAGCGGGGATGAAATACTTCTTGATGGGATCTTTTGCCTCAGGAATTATCCTTTTCGGTATTGCCTTAATTTATGGTGCCGTAGGTTCTTTCGATATGGACATGATTTACGAAGCTTCCAATTCGGCCACCACAGTAGATTGGTTTTATATCGGAGTTTCGATGATTACCGTGGGAATGTTATTCAAAATCGCAACGGTTCCGTTCCATTTCTGGGCTCCGGATGTTTACGAAGGCGCGCCGGCTTTAACAACGGCTACCATGAGTACTTTGGCTAAAGTTACAGCAATGGCAACGTTCTTCAAACTAAATCAGGCCATGAATGGCAACATGAAATTCGAATACGAATTGGTAATCGTGATTGTTGCTATTGCATCGATGACTGTGGGTAACATTATGGCATTACGTCAGAACAATATCAAAAGAATGTTGGCGTTTTCGGGAATTTCTCATGCCGGTTTCATGCTGATGGCGTTATTGAACCTGCAAAATGCAACCGGAAGTTTATTCTACTACACGGCGGCTTATGGTTTAGCCGGTATTGCTGCCTTTACGGTGATTTTATACGTTTGTAAAGGAAAAGACAACGAAAATATTGAAAACTTCAACGGTTTAGGAAAAAGAAGTCCGCTTATGGCCGGAATTTTAACTGCTTCTTTATTATCTATGGCAGGTATTCCGATTTTTTCCGGATTCTTCGCTAAATTCTTCTTATTAAACCAAGTGTTACAAGCCGGATGGTTGATTCTTGTGATTGCCGGAGTAATCAATTCGATGCTAGCCGTATACTACTATTTCAAAGTAATTAGTGCAATGTATACTAAAGAAGCGACCGAAGAAGCAACCAAAGTACCATTTGAATTTTACATTGTGGCGGTTTTAGCCATCGGTTTGAACATCGCTATCGGTATTTTCCCATCAGCTTTAATGGATTTATTCTAGAAAAACATCTTTACTATAGAAAAGGCTGTTCATAAGTTTGAGCAGCCTTTTTTCTTTTTCTCCGTACCTTTACACTATGTATGCTTTAGTTGATTGCAATAATTTTTACGCTTCGTGCGAACGGGTGTTTCAGCCGCAGTTTGTAGGCAAACCGATAGTGGTTTTGTCCAACAATGACGGTTGCATCATCTCACGCAGTGAAGAAGCCAAAGCACTCGACATTCCCATGGGCGCCCCGGAATTTCAGGTTCGGGAGCAATTAAAAAAGCATAACATCCTTGTTTTTTCTTCCAATTACACCTTGTACGGAGACCTCAGCGGGCGTGTGATGAATATTTTACGGGATTTTACCCCAAATGTAGAAGATTATAGTATTGACGAGGCCTTTTTGAATTTCGAAGGCATAACCATAAATGATTATCACACCCACGGATTGCAGATCCGAAAGCGCATCCATAAATGGTTGGGGTTACCGGTTTGTATCGGCATTGCTCCTACCAAAACACTGGCAAAACTCGCCAATCGTATTGCCAAAAAATTCCCTGAAAAAACTTTAGGCACACATGTAATTGATACTGACGAGAAGCGACTCAAAGCGTTGAAATGGGCAAAAATTGAAGACGTTTGGGGTATCGGTTACCGGTTGTCCAAAAAAATGAAAGCCAAAAAAATTCTTACCGCTTACGATTTCATTCAGCCCGAAAACGAAGCTTGGATCAAAACGACTATGGGGGTTTTAGGCAAACGAATGCTCAGCGAACTCAAAGGCATTCCCGTCCTGGATTTGGAAACGCCTCTGGAAAGCAAAAAAAGCATCGCCATCACCCGAAGTTTCAAGACCAAACTGACCCAGCTGCAGGATCTGAAAGAACGCGTTTCCACTTTCGGAACGGTTTGCGCGGAAAAACTCCGCAAGCAAAATTCATGTTGCTACACCGTTAATGTGTTTTTGGCTAAAGATCCGCATAAAACAACGGGAAGAACGTATTTCAGCAGAACAGAAACCTTGCCTTTTGCCACCAATTCCAATTTAACCATCAGTCAATTGGCGGTTGAAATGCTGGAGAAGATTTACCAGCCAAATCAAATCTATATGAAAGCCGGGGTGATTGTCACGCAAATCATTCCGCAAAACCAAAAACAATTCCATTTGTTTGAAGAGGAAAATCCGAAGCATCAAAAACTCATGGAAGCGATCGACAAGTACCATTCGAAAATTGGTCAGCGAAAAATCCGTTTGGGCAATCAGGATTTACAGCAAACCTGGATCATGAATCAAAATTTTCTATCGAAAAACTATACCACCGATATTAACGAAGTAATTACCGTAAAATGTTAGGAGATCAGGCTAAAATATCCATGTTTGAAGCACAGGAAAACAATCCTTCGGAAGTTCCTTTTGTGAGCAGCGGGATCAAAGCCGGTTTTCCATCGCCGGCCGCAGATTTTGACGGGACTAAGATCAGTCTGGACAACATCGTTATTAAACATAAAGACGCCACATTTTACGCTAAAGCCAGCGGAAATTCGATGATAGGTGCCGGAATTGACGACGGTGATATTTTGGTAATTGATCGAAGTTTAGAGCCCACACACAACAAAATTGCCGTATGCTTTATCGATGGGGAATTTACAGTAAAACGCATTCAGATTGAAAAAGATTGCGTCTATCTGATGCCGGAAAACAACGCATACCAGCCCATAAAAGTTACCCAAGACAATGAACTGCTTATCTGGGGCATTGTCACCTATGTACTGAAGAGTCTTTAATTTTTACAAAGATTGTTCAGATAGGTGCTCAATTGCAATTGAAATAATGCGCCTTCAACCAAATCTTTAATGAGTAGCGCTTCGTTTGCAGAAACGGCCAACTCCATGCCTTCAAAAGGAGTACGCAACAAATAACGCTGGCAGGAATTTTGAAATTTACAATCGGAACAACCGATTTTCGAACAAGTGGCATCGAGTTCATGAGCAAATTTCAGCAAATCGCTTTCTGATAGGTAAAACCCCGATTCCTTAAAGACCAATTGTACTTTTTCCAGTATAACAGTTTCATTCTTACACCAGAAAAAAGCGACACCTAAATCATTTTGATAAATTTCCTGTAACTGTTGCATCATGATCGATTTTCAACAAATATACAAATTATTTAAAATGATTCTAAATAAATTAGGTTTCTAAATCTTTTTCAATATTAAGATTTCGAAATTTGGGAGAAACAATTCCCATAGTACCAACAACAACAAGGGTCATAACCCCGCCAAAGACAACAGCCGGCACAACACCCATTAGCTTGGACGTAAAACCACTTTCGAAAGCCCCCAATTCGTTAGAAGAACCCACAAAAATTGAATTTACGGAAGACACGCGCCCTCGCATATGGTCAGGCGTATAAATTTGCAGGATAGTTTGACGGATTACTACGGAAATTCCATCGGTGACTCCGCTCAAAAACAAGGCGACAACCGACACCCAAAAATTGGTAGACAAGCCAAAAACAATGATACAGATCCCAAAGCCAAAAACGGCAAATAGTAATTTTTTTCCCGCGTTGTGGTTCAAAGGCATTGAGGTTGCTATTAGCATCGTAATCAAACCTCCAATGGCGGGTGCAGCACGCAAAACACCGAAACCTTCCGACCCCACTTTGAGGATATCTTGGGCAAAAACAGGCAATAGCGCAACAGCTCCTCCAAAAAGCACCGCGAACATATCCAAAGAAATGGCATTGAGAATTGTTTTATTCTGGAACACAAAAGAAATCCCTTCCTTCAAACTTTTGGTAATCGGTTCCCCTACTTTGGGGTTAAGAATTGGCTTGGATTCAATTTGAGTAAGAACGATCAATCCGATGACAATACAACTCACAACAAACACCATCGACCAGAAAACACCGATCCAACCAATGGTAAAACCTGCAAGCGCAGGTCCGAAAACAGCGGAAATTTGCCAAGTCGAACTACTCCAGGTTGCGGCATTAGCATATTCTTTCTTCGGCACAATCAATCCTAACAAACTGAAAACCGAAGGAATGATAAAAGCGCGCACAATTCCTCCAAGAAAAACCAAGGCGTAAATCCCATAAAGCACCATATCTTGACTGAACATTGCAGATAACTCAGGCTTTACCAGCATACACATTAAAAAACTAATCAAGCCTAAAGCCGAAAAACACTTCAACAACAAGCCTCGCTTTTCGCTCTGGTCTACGATATGTCCTGCAAAAAGCGCCATTGAAATTGCGGGAATCACTTCCATAAGTCCTATTAAGCCTAAAGAAAATGGGCTTTTGGTGATACTGTACACTTCCCATTCTATCAACACGAATTGCATTGACCACGCCAGTACAATAGCCAATCGCATGGCCAAAAACCATCGAAATTCTTTTATTTTCAGGGAAGAAAAGGGATCTTTTTTCTTAGTCATTTTTTATATCTCTTAAACGCAATTGTAGCGAAACGGTTCCATTCCACTCATTTTCCTCTACTGAAAAAACAGCGTCAAACTTCTTTTTAGTATCAGTGAGTTCTTTTTTTGAAGCCAAACCGAAACCAATGGCTCCAAATCCTTCAGAATCCTGTTGCCTGACAAACAATTTCAAATGTTCTTGCTCTGAACCTATTTTCTTAGCAAAACCACTGTCTTGCAAATCTTTACCTAAAAATATTGGGGTCATGTTTTGCGGACCGAATGGTTCAAACTGTTTTAAAATCCTAAAGAACTTAGGATTAATTTCCGAAAGATTGATCTCAGCATCTATGGAAATTTCAGGCGTTAGCAAATCCGGATGGATTGTATTGGCAACTACCTGTTCGAAAGCATCCTTAAATTTTTCGTAATTCTCTTCTTTAAGGGTCATTCCCGCAGCGTACATATGACCGCCAAACTGTTCCAAATGTTCAGAACAAGCCTCAAGTGCATTATAAACATCAAAATCTTTAACAGAGCGTGCCGAGGCCGCCAATTTATCGCCGCTTTTAGTGAAAACCAAGGTGGGACGATAATAGGTTTCGGTTAAACGTGAAGCTACAATTCCGATCACGCCTTTGTGCCAGTCTTCCTGATACACCACCGTTGTAAACCGCTCCTGCTCGTTATTTTCGATGATTTGTTGTAATGCTTCCACCGTAATCTGTTTGTCTAAATCACGGCGGTCTGCGTTCAAACTTTCTATATTAGCTGCAAATTCTTCCGCTTGTTGTAAATCGAATTCCGTCAACAATTCAACAGCATAATTACCGTGTTTGATACGTCCGGCCGCATTAATTCTCGGAGCTACCACAAACACAACATCTGTTATCGTTAAGGTTTGTCGTTTTAAATTTTGAATCAGGGCTTTAATTCCCGGTCGTGGATTGGTATTGATTACTTCCAAACCGAATTTTGCCAATACGCGATTTTCTCCTGTAATCGGGACAATATCCGCAGCAATAGCCGTAGCTACCAAATCCAGATAAGAAACCAGATCATAAATGGTTTGATTTCTGTTTTTGGCTAAAGCCTGAATCAGTTTAAAGCCTACACCACAACCACATAATTCATCGTAGGGATACGTACAGTCAGCTCTTTTCGGATCAAGAATTGCAACAGCATCGGGTAAAACCTCTCCCGGTCTGTGGTGATCGCAAATAATGAAATCTATATTTTTTGCTTTAGCATAAGCAACATGATCAATGGATTTTACCCCGCAATCCAACGCAATGATTAACGAAAAGCCGTTATCATCGGCAAAATCGATTCCCTGATACGAAACACCGTAGCCTTCCTGATAACGATCCGGTATGTAAGTGGCCACATTCGGATAAAAACTTTTCAGATAAGAAGCCATCAAAGAAACCGCAGTAGTTCCGTCAACATCGTAATCTCCGAAAACAAGTACATTTTCTCCTTCTGCAATGGCTTTTTCAAGACGATCTACCGCCTTGTCCATGTCTTTCATAAGGTAAGGGTCGTGCAGATCTTCCAGACTTGGTCGAAAGAATTGACGGGCCTGATCAAAAGTCCCTACACCTCTTTGCACTAAAAGCTTGGCAATAATGGGCGCAACATTCAGCTCGTTAGCTAATTGGTTAACTTTTTCAGATTGGGGTTCGGGTTTAAGGGTCCAGCGCATGTATTCAAGATTTTGGATTATAAAAAATTAATTTAGTTTGGCTTGTACTTACTGTTGATGATAGTGTATTTTAATATCGATTTTGGCAAACTGGCGGAACATTTCCATCACACCGCAGTATTTCTCTACCGAAAGATTCACAGCGCGTTCAATTTTTTTCTCATCCAGATTACTTCCGTAAAAATGATAATCCAGTCGAACGGTATGGTATGTTTTCGGATGTTCTTCGGTTAAATCACCTTCGGTTTCAATTTTAAACTCGTCTACTTCGAGTTTCATTTTTTCCATTAGTGAAGTGACGTCTAAACCTGTGCAGCCCGCCAATGCAGAAAGCATCAAGGCTTTAGGACGAAATCCTTTCCCTTCTCCCCCGTTTTCAGGCCCGGCATCAATTTGCATCACATCGCCACTTGGGTTAGTAGAATCAAACTGCATTTTTCCTTGCCAGGTAGTAGTTATTTTGTGTGTGTCCATTTTTCAAATAATTATTTTGCAGATTTACCCGCTACAATTACCACGATTTCTCCTTTCGGTGGTTTGGCTTCGAAATGTTTCAGCACTTCTTCTGCTGTACCGCGCACGGTTTCCTCATGGAGTTTAGATAATTCCCTTGATACCGAAACCTGTCGGTCGCCTCCGAAATATTGTATGAATTCCGCTAAGGTTTTTACCAGTTTATGTGGTGATACGTATAAAATCATGGTTCGGGTTTCTTCCGCTAAAGCCAAATAACGCGTTTGACGTCCTTTTTTATCGGGAAGAAATCCTTCAAAAACAAATTTATCGTTGGGTAAACCACTGTTAACCAATGCTGGAACAAAAGCTGTAGCTCCAGGCAAACATTCTACCTCAACTCCATTTTCCACACACGCCCTGGTTAACAAAAATCCCGGGTCGGAAATTGCAGGTGTTCCTGCATCGGAAATTAAGGCAATGTTTTCCCCAGCCTGCAAACGACGAACAATTCCTTCAACGGTTTTGTGCTCGTTGTGCATATGGTGACTGTGCATTTGGGTGGCAATTTCGAAATGCTTGAGCAATTTTCCACTATTACGGGTGTCTTCGGCTAAAATCAAATCGACCTCCTTCAGAACCTTAATAGCTCTGAAGGTCATATCTTCTAAGTTGCCGATGGGCGTGGGCACCAAATACAATTTTCCCATTTAAGCGAATTTTTTCTCTACCAATTCCATAAAACGCTCGGCAAATTCATCTTTACCTTTCCAGTTATTGTAATCGGGTTTTACCAAATCTTCGATAAAACTTTTGGCCTCATCTAAGGTATTGAAGGTATTTAACTGGGAAACCACGCGATTAAGGTCTTCCCCGCTTCCGTCGAAAAGGTATTTTTCAAAGGTAATACGATCGTTCAAACCTAAAGTGATGCTCTTGCTGAATTTATCATTAAGGTTAAGGGAAGACGTTTTGTATTCTTCTTTCTCCTTGGCGATTTCTTCTTTGATCGTGGCAATTACTTCCTCTTTTTTAGTTTCTTCAACTATTGACTCTTCTGCTTTGGTTTCAACAACCGGTTCTTCAGTTTTTTCAAATACGACATCAGTAACTTTTTCAACTTCAGCAGGCACATCATCTACCTTTACAAACTCAGGCTCTTTATAACTGTCGCCCAATAAATCTTCAAACGAAATTTGCTGGGTCTTTTTTTCTTCTTTTAGTTCTTCAACAGGTTCTTCTGCAACCGGTTCAAAAAGCGGCTCGATGATTTCTTCCTGATGCTCCTCAGTAGTAACAACAGGCTCTTCCTCCTCTTCTTCGATGTCGTTTTCGTCTATGTCAACCTGACCAACCAAGACTTTTTCCTCTTCAACCGGGATTTCTTCCGTGGTAACCTCAGCAACATTCTCTTCAGCTTTAACTACCTCAACAATTTCTTCAGGTTTTGATTCCTTAACAATTACAGGTTTCTCAACATAAGCCGTTTCGATCTTTTCCTCCAGTTCTTCATGGGTAAGCGTTGGTTTTAAAGCTTCGAAATTTTCCTCATAAAAACGTAAAATCGACAGTTTCTCATACAATTTTTGCGCTTCCTGATGCAGTAAAACAACATCTTCCTTCCCTTTCAACTTTAAAATACGGTGTGCAATACTGATTAATTCGGCTTCTAATTTTTTCTTCATAACTTTTGAATTTATATGGAGTAAAGCAATGTTTTTTTGATATTTTTGTTTCAGTTACAAATCTAAACAGAAAAAGATTCTGTTGCGTCTGAAAATTACAAAATGTTTCTCGAAAATACGGTAAATCATAAAGAACAATTTGGGTGGATTGAAGTCATCTGCGGCTCGATGTTTTCCGGGAAGACCGAAGAGCTTATCCGAAGGCTCAAACGTGCCCAGTTTGCCAAGCAGAAAGTGGAAATTTTCAAGCCTGCCATCGATACGCGCTACCACGATGAAATGGTAGTTTCCCATGATTCTAATGAGATTCGCTCCACTCCGGTTCCTGCTGCGGCCAACATCCGCATTTTGGCCCAAGGCTGCGATGTGGTAGGAATTGACGAAGCCCAGTTTTTCGACGATGAAATTGTTTCAATTTGCAACGATTTGGCCAATTCAGGAATCCGTGTGATTGTGGCTGGACTGGATATGGATTTTAAAGGCAATCCTTTCGGACCAATGCCGGCTCTTATGGCTACCGCAGAATATGTTACCAAAGTGCATGCGGTTTGCACGCGCACCGGAAACTTAGCCAATTACAGCTTCCGAAAAGCACAAAGCGATAGCCTGGTACTCTTGGGAGAAACCGAAGAATACGAACCTTTAAGCCGTGCCGCTTATTTTAACGCCATGAAAGAACAGGCGGAAAAAGAAGAAAACGATTCAAAAGATAAAAAAAATCAACACTAAAAAAAGCCCTTATTTCAAAGGGCTTTTTGTTGCTTATTCAAGACTTATTTCTTTATAAACTTTCCAGTTGTTCCATTGATTTTGTAAACATAAACTCCGCTGCTTAACGCTGAAGTATCTAACGCAGTATTGGTTTCAGCTCCTGAAAGATCTTTCTGCAATACTTTCATCCCGTTAGTAGTAAACACTTCCAATTTTCCTTTTTCTCCATTCAGTTTTAGGTTCTCAAACGTAATTTGCCCTTCTGTAGGGTTAGGAAACGCAAAAACGTTTTTGGAGAACAATTCATACTGATTTACCGTTAACGTTCCTTGTAAAGAATACACTTTCAAATCTGCAAACCAATTTACAGAAAAGTCATCACTATATATTTTTTTGGTAATCAACTTATACTGCCCCGCAGAATCCTTGAATACACTTGCATAGGTCGCCCCCGCAAACTCTTGAATTAATGAACCATCACTGCTAACTAAAACAATTTTACTCTCCATCGTGACATCATTATATTCAGAAATTAAAAATTCAATATTCGCATCGTTATTAAACAATTTATCAGAGATTAATAAGAAATTATTGAATTTCCAATCCGGCATTATTGGAACTGTAAATGAAGTTGTCAATACATGCGTCTGATTGAAAATCTGGACACCCCCGGTATTTTTATCAAACGTAAAATGATTTAATTCTGTTTGTGTGTAAAAAGCCGAAACAAAATCATCTCCTCCTAGTGAAGAAGTTGTATATTCATGCTCAAAGGTTATTTGAGAAAAAGCATTCAAACTAAAAAGGGAAGCAACTAAAAATAATTTTAATTTCATTAGTGTTATTTTTTAAGATTAGCTGCAAAAAAACAAAAAAAACCTACAAAAACAAAAAAACATTGTTCAACAATAAAGCTATTTTATTAAAAAAGAAGTCCTATTTTTGAAAACGATATGACCAAATAGTTTTCATTGTTGCAAATCAACACATTAGACCAATCGCTTACCTGGAAAAATGAGTTTACTTATCCAAAATATCATCCCTGTTATCCATGCCAAATGGTTGGGAAACGATCAAATATGTTCTATTGACAACGTTTCCATAGATAGCCGTTCACTACAAAACAATAACGGCACACTGTTTTTTGCCTTGGTGGGACAGCACCACGATGGGCATCAGTACCTATCTGAACTCATTGAAAAAGGGGTTCAGAATTTTGCAGTTCAACATGTTCCGGAAAAACTGATAAACAAAGCCAATTTTCTTATTGTAGAAAACACCTTGAACGCGCTACAAGAATTCGCCGCTTTTTACCGCCAACAATTCAACTTCCCAATTATCGGGATTACCGGAAGTAACGGCAAAACCATCGTAAAAGAATGGCTGAATTTCCTTTTGAGTCCGGAATACAACATCATCCGAAGCCCGAAAAGTTACAACTCACAGGTTGGTGTTCCGCTTTCGGTTATCGGCATCAACGAAAAACACAATTTGGGAATTTTTGAAGCCGGAATTTCCCAAGTGGGCGAAATGGAAAAACTGGGCAACATCATTCAACCGACGTTAGGAATCTTAACCAATATCGGCTCGGCTCACAACGAAGGCTTCCGTTCTGAGGAAGAGAAAATCCAACAGAAACTCAAACTGTTCGATAATGCACCAGTGGTAATCCTTCAGAAAAACGATACTATCGAAGCCTATTTAAAACCGGAAACCAAAGCGTTTACCTGGAGTTTCAACAACACTTCCGCAGATGTACAAATTACCAAAAAATCGTCATCCGTTTTAGAAATCAAACATAAGGACGAAACGTTTTCCGTAACACTTCCGTTTCACGATAAGGCCTCAGAAGAAAATTCCATTACCTGTTTAATGGTGCTTTTGTATTTCGGTTACGATGTCAAAACGATTCAGGAGCGCCTTGCCAATTTGTATCCGGTGGAAATGCGTTTACAGGTAAAGAACGGCATTAACAATTGTACGATTATCGACGACAGTTACAGTTCCGATTACCAGTCGCTTAAAATCGCGCTGGATTTTCTGGAACAACACAAAACCCATAAAAAGAAGACAGTCATCCTATCCGATATTTTTCAAAGCGGTTTTACAGCAGAAGAACTCTATTCAAAAGTAACCAAACTCCTGAAAAACAACCATGTGGAACGTGTTTTCGGAATTGGCGACAACATCGCAAATCATTTGAAAGACTATCCGAATTTTATTCCGTTTGCCACCACTCAGGAGTTTGTAGCCCATTTCAATTCGCACGAGTTTGAATATGAAACCATCCTGATTAAAGGAGCACGCAGTTTTCAGTTTGAAGAAATCGTGGTGCTTTTAGAGGAGAAAACCCATGAAACGGTTCTGGAAATCAATTTGAATGCGATTAGTCATAACCTGAATTTTTACAAATCGAAACTCAAACCTACCACCAAAATGATGGCAATGGTAAAGGCTTTCGGTTATGGCAGCGGTAGTTTCGAGATTGCTAAATTATTAGCCCATCATAAAATTGATTATTTAGGTGTAGCTTTCGCCGATGAAGGTATTGCACTTCGCAACGCGGGAATCACCATGCCAATTATCGTGATGAACCCTGAAAACAGTGCGTTCGCGGCGATGGTAGCTTACAATCTGGAACCGGAGATTTATTCGGCTTCGGTATTGAAGAAATTCATTGTTTTAGCTCAACAGAAAAACTTATACAATTATCCGATTCATATCAAACTCGATACCGGTATGCATCGATTGGGATTTGAAGAACGGGATTTAAACGAGCTTATCAGCTTACTGAAGAACAACAATCTGGTAGAAGTGAAAAGTATTTTTTCACATTTGTCTTCAAGTGATGTACCCGAATTCCGTGAGTTTACTTTAGAGCAGATTCATAAATTCAGCGCTTGGTCCTCTCAACTTATAACAGAGCTGGATATTACACCAATTCGTCATATTTTAAATACTTCCGGCATTTATAATTTTGCGGAATACCAATTCGATATGGTGCGTTTGGGCATCGGTTTGTATGGTGTAGGCAATGATACTGAAGAAATGAAACAACTGGAAAATGTAGGAACTTTAAAAACCATCATTCTTCAGATAAAAGAAATCCCAACCGGAGATAGTGTAGGTTACAGCCGAAGATTCCGAGCCGACAAACCTACAAGAACCGCAACAATTCCTATTGGTTATGCCGACGGCATCCCAAGAAGCTGGGGCAATGAAAAAGGCTATGTTTTGGTGAATCATCAAAAAGCGCGAATTGTAGGCAACATCTGTATGGACATGCTCATGATTGACGTTACCGACATCCCATGCGAGGAAGGCGACATGGTAATTGTCTTTGGAAAATCACCACGGGTAACCGAACTCGCTGAAGTGGTCGGGACCATCCCCTACGAGATTTTAACCAGTATTTCCCATCGTGTAAAACGTGTTTTCTATAAGGAATAAGTCACTTTTTGTTAAAAAAAGTCAAATTGTAATTTAATTTTTACTAATTTAGCGTGAAACGAATTTTTAACTAAAATCATATTCTATGGGATTTATTTCAGAATTTAAGGAATTCGCCATGAAAGGCAACTTGGTGGACATGGCAATTGCATTCGTTATGGGAGGTGCTTTCGGTAAAGTAGTTACCGCATTTGTAGAAAAAATGTTTGCTCCAATCATCGGATTAATCATGGGTGGAATTGACCTGAACGACAAGAAATTAATCGTTAAAGACGGTGTTGCCGAAGTTAAAGATGCGGCCGGTGCGGTAGTCACTCCTGCGGTAGCCGAAGTTGCCATTGAGTGGGGCGCTTTCCTAACCGCCTTAATCGATTTTATCATCGTGGCTTTTGTGATGTTTATGATCATCAAAGCGATGAACAAAATGAAAAAACCTGAACCAGCTCCGGCACCTGCAGGACCAACTCAGGAAGAATTGTTAGGCGAAATTCGTGATTTATTGAAAAAATAATCCGCTACACAACATATTCTAACCTAAACCGTCTGAAGAGGCGGTTTTTTTATGCTAAAATAATTCTTGTGATTTTTATTTTTTAGCACTTTTTAACAGTCGTTTTGTGTTAATTTTGCAACTCTAATTAACTATAATCAAACACACTAAGTAAAATGAAAGTAGCCGTTGTAGGTGCCACCGGTATGGTGGGCGAAGTAATGCTTCAGGTTTTAACCGAAAGAAATTTTCCCGTAACTGAATTAATCCCAGTAGCTTCCGAGAAGTCGGTGGGTAAAGAAATCGAATTCAAAGGAAAGAAGTTTAAGGTGGTAAGCATGCAAACGGCTATCGATATGAAACCGGAAATTGCAGTGTTTTCTGCAGGTGGCGACACTTCCAAAGAATGGGCACCAAAATTTGCCGAAGTTGGTACAACAGTAATCGACAACTCCTCAGCTTGGCGAATGGATCCAACTAAAAAATTAGTGGTTCCGGAAATCAATGCTTCTTCTTTAACTAAAGACGATAAAATCATTGCCAACCCGAACTGTTCAACCATTCAGATGGTACTGACTTTAGCACCGCTTCATAAGAAATACGACATCAAAAGAATCATTGTTTCGACTTACCAATCCATTACAGGAACTGGGGTGAAAGCGGTTCGTCAGTTGGAAAATGAATATGCAGGTGTTCAGGGAGAAATGGCTTACAAATACCCAATCCACCGAAACGCCATTCCTCAATGTGATGTTTTCGAAGAGAACGGTTACACTAAAGAAGAAATGAAATTGGTGCGCGAAACCCAAAAAATCCTTGACGACAAAACCATCGCAGTAACGGCTACTGCTGTTCGTGTTCCGGTTGTTGGAGGACATAGTGAAGCGGTTAACGTGGAATTTGAAAATGATTTCGAAGTAAACGAAGTCCGTTCCATCCTTCACAACACCCCGGGAATTACCGTTCAGGATAATATCGACACGTTCACCTATCCGATGCCTTTATATGCTGAAGGAAAGAACGATGTTTTTGTTGGAAGAATCCGTCGCGATGAAAGCCAGCCCAACACGTTAAACATGTGGATTGTTGCAGACAATTTAAGAAAAGGTGCCGCTACCAATGCGGTTCAGATTGCTGAATATCTTGTAGCCCATCAGTTGGTATAATTCCAGAAAAATAAATACAAAGATCCGTTTGATGTAAAATTGAACGGATTTTTTCTTTTTTGCTATCTTTGTAAAAATGAATAAAAAACTGCAAAACCTAAGCCTCTCGTTACTGATAAGCATATTGTTCGCAATATTGTTTCAATCAGCGCACTCCTTTGAGCATTTGGCAAAGCAGTTTACCCAGGAGCATTGCGACCATAAATACGACCCTTCCAAAACGGAATTCACCCACAGCCATCACAATTTTGACGACTGTTTCGTTTGTGAGTTTTCGTTTAGCAATTACATTCCGGTCGAGTTTTTCTCCTTTTCATTTCATCAAACTCCTGTTGCAAAAAGCCTTATGTTTTTCAATAGTGAAAAACCAATTGTTTTTTCCGGCAGTTTCTTCAGCCTTCGGGCTCCTCCTTGTTTTATTGCATAATTTCTTATTGCCGAATCCCGGCCAGGCTTTTTGTACAATAAATCAATCTAAAAAACATGAAATCTTATTTAACAACCCTAGTACTATTAGGGTTTTCGATAATTGCTTTCGGGCAAAACAAACTTATTGGCACCATTACCGATCCTCATAACAAACCGCTTGAAAATGTTACGGTTTCACTACCGGAACTGCACAAAGAAGCTTTTTCAGATGCAAACGGAACCTTTACTTTTGAAAATCTTGCAGATGGAGACTTTAGTGTAACATTTTCTTCCATCGGATATGCAAACAAAACCGTTACGGTTGCACTGAATCAGAAGGAAACCACCGTAACTGTTATCTTAGAGGAAACTTCCACACACATGGATGAGCTGATCGTTTCTACCGTTTTCAACAAATTACAATCGCAAAACGTGATGAAAGTAGAGCATCAATCCGTGAAAGAATTGCAGCAAAAAGGTGCTGCTACTCTTGTGGAAGGTTTGGCTAAAATTCCCGGAGTTGCTCAAATCTCCACCGGAACCTCCATCGGGAAACCGGTAATTCGCGGATTGAGCGGCAATAGGGTTTTGGTCTATTCCCAAGGCATTCGTATGGAAAACCAACAGTTTGGTGAAGAACACGGCTTGGGCATGAGCGATGCCGGCGTGGAAAGTGTGGAAGTCATCAAAGGACCGGCTTCATTGTTGTACGGTTCCGATGCTTTAGGCGGTGTCCTTTATTTCAACCCGGAGAAATTTGCCAAAACCAATACTTTTACTGGAAATTTCAATCAGAAAGTTTTTTCTAATACTCAGGGAAGCAATACGTCTTTAGGCATCAAAACCTCAACAGACAACTGGAAATTTCTAACCCGGGCAAGTTATTCCACCCATGCGGATTATAAAATCCCGGACGGAGATCGGATAACCAACACCCGCTTCATCGAAAAGGATTATAAAATCGGAATCGGCTATTCTACCGTAAAATATCAAAGTGAGTTCCGATACAATTACAACAACCTGAACATCGGTTTACCCGAAACGGATATTGAACCTTCTAATTTTCGCACGCCTCTATATCCGAAACAAGATATCGACAACCATATGCTGAGTTTGCATCAGAAATATTTCTTTAAAAACTCTAAACTGGAAGCTGATTTAGGTTACATTTTCAACAACCGAAAAGAATTGGAAGCTCAGGACGAAATCGCTTTACACATGAAACTGAAAACCGCGAGTTACAACCTGAAATATTATCTGCCGAAATCCGGAAACCTGGAAACCATTATTGGTATTCAAGGCCTTCGTCAAACCAATAAAAACAATGGAGAAGAACTTTTGATTCCGGATGCCACCACCAATGATTTCGGTGCTTTGATTACCTCTAATTACGAATGGAAAAAACACTCCTTTCAGGCAGGAATTCGGTATGATACAAGAAAAATCGACTCCGAAGCCCATGGTGTTTTCGGCGAAGACGGTTATTTTGCGCCTATAAGCAAAACCTTCGAAAGCTTTAATACTTCCTTAGGCTACAAAACCAAATTGATTGATAATTTAACTCTTCGCCTAAATTTAGCCTCAGGTTTTCGAGCGCCAAACTTGGCCGAATTGACTTCCAATGGCGTTCATGAAGGAAGTAACCGCTACGAAATAGGAAATGCAAATCTGAAAAACGAACAAAACTTCCAGACCGATTTAAACCTGGAATACGGCAACGCCCACTTTGAATTTTTTGCCAACGGATTTTACAACCACATCACCAATTATATTTTTTTAGCGCCTAACGGAACGATTATCGACAGCAACAACGCTTACGATTACCTTCAGGACAATGCTGCGCTTTACGGAGGAGAAGTTGGAATCCACTTTCACCCGCACCCGCTGGATTGGTTGCATTACGTAAGTTCTTTTGAAACCGTGACCGGCAAAAAAGACAATGGCGATCATCTACCGCTGATTCCCGCCAATAAATTCTCCAACACGCTTCGCACGGAGTTTGATTTGCAAAACTGGTTTAAAAAAGGCTATGCGCTTATCAATGTAGATTATGTTTTCAAACAGAACAACATCAGTGCTTTTGAAACATCATCAATGGATTACTGTTTGGTAAATTTAGGTTTCGGAGGAACTGTCAGCCTTGGAAAATCGAAATTTGATCTTTCCGTAAATGCCAATAATTTATTGAACAAAACTTATATTGCTCACCTTTCCCGATTAAAAACAGATGGGATTCCTAACATGGGTAGAAATCTGGTTTTGGGTATCAACTTTAATTTTTAACACCGAAAAGCTATCCGTTTTGGGTAGCTTTTTCATTGATAAATTAATCGATTCCTTATATTTGTTTACAACTAAAAACAACACGTAAAATCATCAATCATGAAAAATTCACTTACCGCTGCGGCTGTAATCTGCAGTTTGACTATGAATGCACAAAGCCCCAAAGATTCGGGAAAACTAAAATATCCTGAAACCAAAAAAACAGATCATACCGATATGTATTTCGATACTCAGGTAAATGACCCTTACCACTGGCTTGAAGACGACCGCTCCAGCGAAACAGGGGCGTGGGTAAAAGCACAAAACGAAGTAACCAATGAATATTTAGCTCAGATTCCTTTCCGTGAGGCGATCAAATCCCGCATGGAAAAACTTTGGAATTACGAGAAAATCAGTGCTCCTTTTAAAGAAGGAAATTATACTTACTACTATAAAAACAACGGTTTACAGAATCAATCCGTTTTATACCGTAAAGATGCTTCCGGGAAAGAAGAAATTTTCTTGGATCCAAATACGTTTTCCAAAGACGGAACCACCTCTTTAGGCGGTTTAGATTTCTCCAGAGATGGTTCAAAGGTAGCTTATGCTATTTCAGAAGGCGGAAGTGACTGGCGTAAGGTTATTATCATGGACGCTATCACTAAAAAAATAATTGAAAATACGCTTGTGGATGTAAAATTTAGCGGAGTTTCATGGAAGGGCAACGACGGTTTTTACTATTCCAGCTACGACAAACCAAAAGGAAGCGAACTTTCAGCAAAGACTGATCAGCATAAATTATACTATCACAAATTAGGAACGGCTCAAAAAGAAGATAAAGTCATCTTCGGTTTAGACCAAAAAAGAAGATACGTAGGCGGAAGCGTTACCGAAGACGATCGTTATTTAGTTATTTCCGCAGCCAATTCTACCTACGGAAATGAATTATACATTAAAGATCTGACTCAATCAAACAGTCCAATTATCACCATTGTGGACAACTTCGAAAATTCGAGCTACGTGATTGAAAACGAAGGAAGCAAACTTTTTATCAGTACTGATTTTAAGGCGCCTAATCAACGTGTGGTAACTGTAGATGTGTCAAATCCTAAACAAGAAAACTGGAAGGATTTTATAGCCGAAACCGAAAACGTACTTTCACCTTCTACAGGAGGCGGCTATTTCTTTGCCAATTATATGAAAGATGCAGTATCGGTAGTAAAACAATACGACTACACCGGAAAATTAATCCGCGAAATTGCCTTACCGGGACTGGGTTCTGCTGGTGGTTTCGGAGGAAAAAAAGCCGAAAAGACGCTTTACTATTCTTTCACGAATTATACTACACCGGGAACAATCTACTCCTTCGAACCCAATAAAGGAACTTCAGAAGTGTATGAAAAACCGAAAGTAGATTTCAAATCGGAAAACTATGAGTCCAAACAGGTGTTTTACACTTCAAAAGACGGAACCAAAATCCCAATGATTATCACCTATAAAAAAGGTCTGAAACTGAATGGTAAAAATCCGACAATGCTTTACGGCTATGGTGGTTTCAACGTGAGTTTAACTCCAAGTTTCAGCATCTCTAATGCAATTTGGATGGAAAACGGTGGTGTTTATGCTGTTCCGAATTTACGCGGTGGCGGCGAATACGGAAAAAGATGGCACGATGCCGGGACCAAAATGCAAAAGCAAAACGTGTTTGATGATTTTATCGCCGCAGCAGAATATCTGATTGCCAACAACTATACTTCTAAAGATTATCTTGCCATCCGTGGAGGTTCTAACGGGGGATTGTTAGTGGGGGCAACCATGACTCAACGCCCTGATTTAATGAAAGTAGCTTTACCAGCAGTGGGAGTAATGGACATGCTGCGTTACCATACGTTTACAGCAGGTGCAGGTTGGGCGTATGATTACGGAACTGCGGAAGATTCTGTGGAAATGTTCAACTACTTAAAAGGCTATTCTCCAGTGCACAACGTGAAAAAAGGAGCAAAATATCCTGCAACTATGGTAACCACCGGAGATCATGACGACCGAGTAGTACCGGCGCACAGCTTCAAATTTGCTGCCGAATTACAAGACAAACAAACCGGAAACAACCCAACCTTAATCCGTATTGATATTAATGCGGGTCACGGTGCAGGAAAATCGGTAGCGGCAACCATTCAGGAAAATGTAGACATTCAAGCATTTACTTTGTACAACATGGGCATCATGAAATTGCCTTTAGCAAAGAAATAATTTGACATTATTCAATAAAAAAAGCGACCAATTTGGTCGCTTTTTTTATTGAAATTTTTTATACGGAATGTACTTCCCTGTTGAAATATCGAATTTGAATTTTGTTTTTGATGTAAACCCAGCGTTTTTGATTTTTATAGTATCCGTAACTTCATAATCTGTATACAAAGTTAAATGATTGTCTTCTGAAGGATTGCTAATTCTAAAAAATCTTCCAACCAACGATTCATCATAATGAGCGATCCCATCTTCAGCTACTTTCTTTTTCCCTTGATAATAATAAACAAATTTTGCTCCTTCATAGTTTTTTCCAGATGTAATTTCATATACTCTTCCAATAACAATCTCTTGCTCAAACTGATTACTGGAATTCAACATTTCAAGTTCTTTTTCCTGTTTTTTATCAAGATTGGAAACAGAATTGAAAATCATCAAAACTACAATCGCTAGAATAAACAAAGCGATGCCAGTCTGCTTAAAAAAGTCTTTCAAATTAGAATCGGTTATCCCCATCCAAAAGATTTCCTAAACCGCCTAACAAGCTTCCTTCTTCTCTACCGCTTCCTCCCGCTTTTGGAGCTGAAGCAATGATTCGGTCGGCCAATCGGCTAAATGGCAACGACTGGATGTACACAATGCCCGGTCCACGTAAGGTGGCATAAAACAAGCCTTCTCCACCGAAAACAGAATTCTTGATTCCGCCGATGAATTCGATATCGTAATCTACATCTTTGGTAAACCCTACAATACATCCGGTATCTACTTTTAACACTTCACCCGGTTGCAATTCCTTACGGGCTAAAGTACCTCCAGAGTGAACAAACGCCATTCCGTCCCCTTCAATCTTTTGCATAATAAACCCTTCACCTCCAAAAAGACCACGTCCTATTTTTCTAGAAAATTCAATTCCTACGGAAACCCCTTTAGCCGCACATAAGAACGAATCTTTCTGGCAGATGAATTTCCCTTGGTATTTCGTTAAATCAATGGCTACAATTTTACCTGGATACGGTGAAGCGAACGATACTTTGCGTTTACCTGCATCTTGATTCATATAAGCAGTCATAAACAAACTTTCTCCCGTTAGAACACGTTTTCCGGCTGTCATCAGCTTTCCTAAAAACCCTTGTTGCTCTCCGGAACCGTCCCCAAAAATAGTCTCCATCTTGATGCCGTTGTCCATCATCATAAAACTTCCGGCTTCGGCAATTACAACTTCCTGCGGATCCAATTCAATTTCCACATATTGCATTTCTTCACCATAAATATGGTAATCGATTTCGTGTGCTGTCATTTTTATTGTTTTTTGATTATGGAAATTAGACGCTCAATCTAAGCAGATGTTACAAGAAAATTAACCTAAAACCGATTTCCTAATAATGCGGTTGAACAATTTATACCCTAATTTTGAACGCAGAAAATTCATTGCATTGGCATCAAAACCAACCTTATATCTTGTGAAATTTTTGCAGGGTTTATTGGCAATTGCAAAAAGTGTTTTAGTAATCTCTGAGGTAAGATTGGTGTTCTTTTTGGTTTTTTTATGAAGAATCGAAGTGATTTTTTCCATCATTCGTTCATAGGAAGGAATTCCTCCGGTTTCCGATTTGGTCACATGGCTCTGAAACGCGGTAGGCGCATTTCCAAACTGAACCGTGCAAACACTGATATTGAATTCCAAGAGTTCATACGACATACATTCCGAGAAACTTTCCACCGCTTTTTTAGTAGAGTGGTAAAAACTTCCCAAAGGCAAATTCACCAATCCGGCAATAGACGAAATATTGATAAACTGACCAAAATTCTGCTCACGAAACACAGGAATGAACGCGCGGCAAACTTTTACCACACCCAACCAGTTTACATCTACAATGTGCTGGATTTTATCATCATGGGAAAGTTCCACAAAACTACGGTATCCGATTCCGGCGTTATTAATAATCACATCAATAACCGGATGCTTTTTTAAAATTTCAGCTTTGGCAGATTCAATGCTGGCCGTGGAGGCAACATCCATTAGATAACTGCTTACATTAGGCAGACCGACAGTGTCTTTTCCGTGGTCAAAACACGTCATGGTAGCAATAACATGCCAGCCGTTTTGGGAAAAATATCTTGCGGTAGCCTGACCAATACCACTGGAGGCCCCTGTAATTAGAACGGTTTTCATTTATTCCGGTTTTTTGTCGTAATCGATTTTACCAATGTGGCGCATCACTCGAACAATCTTATCCTTCCTACGGTTGGTATAAGAGGAAGAATTAATGGCTTTGAATTTTCTTGGATTGGGAAGAATTGCCGCTATTCCGGCTGCTTCATATTTGGTTAAATCTTTAGCATCTTTACGGTACCAGTATTCGGAAGCTGCCTGTGCTCCGTAAATTCCGTTACCCATCTCGATACTGTTCAGATAAACTTCCATGATGCGCTCTTTCCCCCAGATTAATTCGATTAAAACGGTAAAATAAGCTTCCAGACCTTTTCGCAAATAACTTCTGCCCTGCCAAAGAAAAACATTTTTCGCAGTTTGTTGTGAAATTGTACTTCCCCCTTTTAGTTTTTTTCCTTTCTGATTGCTTTCATAGGCATTGGCCAAGGCTTTAAAATCAAAACCGTTGTGACGAAGAAAATTACCGTCTTCACTGGCTATAACCGCCTTTTGCAGGTTTACAGAAATCTCTTCCATAGGAACCCAATCGTGATTAAGGTACACTTCTTTTTCAGCCTGCGTGTTTTCAATGGCTCGAATGGCCATTAAAGGCGTATAAAACACCGGGACAAATTTAAAAAGCACCACAAAAAACAAAGAAAGTCCAAATCCCCAAAGGAAAAGCTTGAAGATAGAACGGATGATTTTTCCCATTAAACTCGCGTTTCCTTTTTTGGAAGAAGATTTTGAAGGTGTTTTTTTCGCTGTTTTTCTCGTTGCCATTATGCTAAATCTGCTAATTCTTGTCCAACTAAACTTCCTATAGCCACACCCATACCTCCAAGTCGAACACCACAATACACATTTTGACTGAGCTGCTCTACGATCGGTTTTTTATGAATTCCTAAACCCATAATACCACTCCAACGGTGGGCAATTGTATATTCCGTATTTGGCAGGATGACTTCACTTAAGAGTTGCTCCAAACGGTTTTGGATTTTTTCGGTCAAGCCGAATTCAGAAGTGGTTTCTCCTTCAAAATCAAGGTTTCTCCCTCCTCCAAATAAAATACGATCGCCAATATTGCGAAAGTAATAATACCCTCCGTCAATATGAAAGGTTCCTTTGATATCTAAGTTTGGAATCGGTTCGGTAATTAAAACCTGTGCGCGTGCCGGTTTGACAGCTCCTTCGGTAATTGCACCGGCAAAACCATTGGTTGCAAATAATACTTTTTTAGAAGTAAAGGTAAAATCGTTGGTTTGGAGCTGAACTCCTTCATCAGTATCGTGAAAATCGGTAACCGTTTGTTGGTTCAGGATTAGAATGTTGTTGGTGATTACTTCTTTGAGCAAAGCCTGCATCATATTTCCGGTATCGATTTGTCCCTCCAGAGGATTAAAAATCAAGTACTCATGAATGCCTTTAAAATCGAAGCGATCCACTTCTTTGGCAAAAACATCGTTTCGGAACAATGGTTTGAGGATCTCATTCACAAAAGGCAATTTCTGTAAACATTCCGCATAAGTGCTTTCGTCTTCTTTTAGAAACAGTTCGTAGCCGCCATAAGGCTTATAATCCAAAGCAGCATCTCCTATGCGTTTGCGCAGTAATTGCAAACCGTTCCAGCGCTTTTGGATGAGTTGGATAACGTCTTCTTCCGAATAATTTTTTAGATCTTCAATAATTTCCGAAAGACTCCCAAAACAGGCAAACCCTGCATTTTTGGTACTGGCGCCTTCGGGTAAAATCCCTTTTTCAAGTACCAGAATCTTACTCTGAGGAAAACGTTCACGCAAACGCAATGCCGTATGAAGCCCGACTATACCGCTTCCAACAACGGTATAATCTACGTTGGTAAACCAATTTTTTAGTTCCCAATAGCTAACATTCATAGTTGGTTACTTGCGTGCTTTAAGTTTATTTTTGATGGAATTGATTACAATTGGCGCTGTCGAAATAAGAATGATTCCAACAACAATAAGTTCAATGTATTTTTTTAAATCGATTTGATGGTTTTCCAACAAATAGCGGTACAGGTAATGTCCTGAAAAAATCAAAGTAAATGCCCAAAGGAAGGAACTTAAAATATTATAGAACATGAATTTTTTCTTTTCCATCTGAACAATTCCAGCCACAATTGGCGCAAAAGTTCGGATAATGGGAAGGAAACGGGCAAAAACAATGGCGCGTCCACCGTGTTTCTCAAAAAACAAACGGGACTGGATCAGGTATTTTTTCTTAAACCAAAAATTATCTTCTTTAGAGTATAGGAAATGTCCGCTTTTAGCGCCAAACCAATAGCCAAATATGTTTCCAATGATACCGGCAACTCCAACCATAGTAGACAAAACAGCCACGTTGGTGAATTCATTCTCAATTACAAAAAGCTCCTGCATTAAGGTTTCGCTGTAAATTCCGGAAAGGAAAAGCAAGCTGTCTCCCGGTAAAAAGAATCCGGCAAACAAACCGGTTTCGGCGAAAACAATAAATAAAACCACATAAATTCCGATGTGGTGTCCGGCAATTTCAAGGTTGATGTAAAATTCAGGATTCAGTAATTGGGTCCAGTGAAAATCTTTCATTTGGAAATATCTTTAAAAAAATTAGTTAACAGTTTTGGTTTCCCATTTGTCTACAGCACTTGTTGCCAAAGCATTTCCTAACACATTGGTCATGCTTCGTGCCATATCACAAAAATGGTCAATTGGTAAAATCAGGGCAATTCCTTCCGGCGGAATACCAAACATCGCACAAGTAGCCACTACCACAATTAAGGACGCCCTTGGAACACCCGCTACTCCTTTACTGGTAAGCATAAGTACCAACAACATCGTCAATTGTTTGTCCAGCGGCATATCGATTCCGTAAACCTGAGCAATGAAAATACTGGCGAAGGTCATGTACATCATGCTTCCGTCCAGATTGAAGGAATATCCTAAAGGCAAAGTGAAGGATACAATTCTCGGCTGACAACCGAAACGCTCCAATTCTTCCACCATTTTTGGAAAAACCGCTTCACTACTGGTAGTTGAAAACGCAATCAGTAAAGGGCTTTTGATTCTTTTTAGCAAAGTAAACAAGCGTTTTCCTAATATAAGGTAGCCCACAAAAAGTAATAAAATCCATAAAACGATGATTCCGATAGCAAAAGCTAAAAGGTAGTTTGCATACAAGCTAAAAATTTCAAAACCGTAATTAGCTACAGCCGCCGCAACAGCACCAAAAACACCAAGTGGAGCCAACCACATGATATAAGTAACCATCTTTAAAACGACGTGCGAAATTTTGTCGAATAATTTGATCAACGATTTTCCTTCTTTTCCTAAAGTGGATAAAGCAATTCCGAAAAGGATGGAAAAAATAACGATTTGAAGGATTTCATTGGTTGCAAAAGCTTCAAAAATACTTTTGGGAACCACGTGTTTCACAAATTCTTCCAAAGAGAACGATTGGGTTTTCTCTAACAATTCACTAGCGGAAGAAGTATCATCCATTTTTATATTGGTTCCTTTCCCCGGAGCTAATGTATTTACCAGCACCATCCCTAATAATAAAGAAACCAACGAAGCGGAGATAAACCAACCCATCGCTTTGGCTCCAACGCGTCCTACCATTTTCATATCGCCCATTTTAGCAATACCCACAACTAGGGTTGAGAACACTAAAGGCGCTATAATCATCTGAACCATTCGGATAAAAATAGTTCCTAACAACTTTATATTTTTGGAGAAAACTTCCTTAGAATCAGCAAATTGATAGTGAACAATTCCACCTAAAATGACACCCAATACCAGTGCTACAATTATTGCTATAAAAAGTTTATTGTTGTTGCTCTTCACTTCAAAATCAATTTTAGTCCGTGAAAATAATCATATTTTTTTAAAACCGCAGAGATTTAACCAACAAAAGGAAAATTATTTGGTATTTAATCAATTCTTAAGAAATGCGTTTTTCATAATTTTCAGTGCTTGTTAAATTTATTTTTTACAGAATTTTCATCAAAAACGAACATTACTTGAAAAACGTGTTAAGTTTTACAAAATCATCAACTTAACAATTGATTTTAAAACAATTCTTTATTAAAAAATGTTAAATTTATTTGTTATTTTAATCAAAATGTTAAATATATTTGCGCTGAAACTATTAAACCTTAATCAATTAACAACAAAAAACTATGAAGTTCAAATTACTTTCAGTAGCCTTACTGGCCTGTACGAGTATCACTTTCGCACAAAGTGGTGGCTCGTTTTGGAAGGCTGCCTCAAAAAAGGGAACAATAGTCACCACACAAAGAGGTGCTACCCTACCAACCAAAAATTTATTTGAATTAGACATCAACGGATTAAAAAACATTTTACTCCGTTCCCCAAAAAGAGGAATTAATTCCGGAGTATCCAATGTAATTGTAGCCTTCCCAAATGCTGAAGGGCAAATGGAACGCTTCAGAATTTTGGAAGCTTCTAACATGGAGCCAGGCTTAGCCGAACGCTATCCGGATATCAAATCCTATGTAGGACAGGGAATCGACAATCCATCTTCAACCATCCATTTCAGTATTTCACCGCTGGGTTTACAAACCATGCAAATCAACGCAGATCAGTCGGCGGTTTTTATTGAACCATATTCAAAAGATTTATCGACTTATTCGGTATTTAAAAAATCAGACAAAATTGCATCGTTATCCCACTTCGAGTGTAAAGTGATTGAAAACGGAAAAGCATCTGCTGCTGCTTCAGGAGAAGCTTTAAGACCAAATGCTGATGATGGCACTTTAAGAACTTTCCGTTTAGCCATGTCGGTAACCGGAGAATATACCGCTTATTTTGGAGGTACAAAAGCACTTGCTTTAGCGGCGATCAACAATACTATGACTCGTGTGAACGGAGTTTTTGAAAAAGATTTCGGGGTGCACATGAATTTGATTGCCAATACAGACGTTGTAATCTATACTAGTGCTTCAACAGACCCTTACTCTGCAGCTGCAACAGGTTCAGGTGGTGCTTGGAACCAAGAGTTACAAACAACCTTAACCAACAACATCGGAAATGCGGCTTACGACATCGGGCACTTATTTGGTGCTTCCGGAGGAGGAGGTAATGCAGGATGTATCGGATGTGTGTGTACCAACCCTACAACTTCTGTTCCTCTAGGAAAAGGAAGTGGATTTACTTCACCTGGAGACGGAATTCCTTCAGGAGACAATTTCGACATCGATTATGTAGCGCATGAAATGGGGCACCAGTTTGGAGCGAACCACACCTTTACTCACAGTAATGAAGGAACGGGAGCACAGATGGAGCCAGGTTCAGGATCGACCATTATGGGGTATGCCGGAATCACTTCTTTGGATGTTCAACCGCATTCGGATCCTTATTTCCATGCGGTAAGTATCCAACAGGTTACCAACAATATTAAATCTAAAACTTGTCAAACTAATACTGCAACCGGAAACTCTGTTCCAACTGCTAATGCAGGTTTAGATTATACAATTCCAAAAAGTACCGCCTTCATGTTAACCGGTTCTGGTACGGATGCCAATGGTGATGTATTAAACTATTGCTGGGAAGAAATGGACAACGGTTCTTCTTCTACTGCTCCTAGTGCAACTAAAACCACTGGTCCCAACTACAGATCGTACAACCCTAGTACTTCTGCGGTACGATATTTTCCTAAAATGTCTTCTACTTTAACAGGAGCAACTACTACAGCGGGTACTGAACTTACTGTTGAGGCTTTATCTTCTGTAGCAAGAACATTGAATTTCCGTTTAACAGTTCGTGATAACAGAGCCGGTGGACCTGCGAACAACAGTGACGACATGATCGTAACGGTAAACGCAACAGCTGGACCATTTACAGTAAGTGCACCAAATACTGCCGTTTCTTGGGCGGGAGGTTCTTCTCAAACGGTTACATGGAACGTAGCAGGAACAACTGCTAATGGAGTAAACTGTGCTAATGTAGACATTTTATTATCAACGGATGGCGGAAACACTTGGTCTACTGTTTTAGCGGCTACTCCAAACGACGGAACACAAGCTATCACTGTTCCTAACACGCCAAGTGCTTCTTGTAGAATTATGGTTAAAGGTTCTAACCACATTTTCTTTGATGTTTCCAATGCGAACTTTACCATCACTGCTGGTTCTTCAGATACTACAGCGCCATCAGCTCCGACTAATTTAGCAGCTTCCGGAACAACTCAAACAACAACCAATTTATCATGGACAGCTTCTACTGACAATGTAGGAGTAACCGGATATGATGTTTACCAAGGCGCTACCTTATTAGGAACTGTTGCCACTACAACTTATAACGTTACTGGTTTGGTTGCTTCAACTGCTTATACATTCTCTGTAAAAGCCAAAGATGCAGCGGGTAATATTTCTGCGGCCAGCAACACGGTTAACGTAACCACTTTAGCTCCGGCTACTGATACTACTGCTCCAACAGCTCCAACTAATTTGGCAGCTTCCGGAACTACTCAAACAACAACTAATTTATCTTGGACTGCATCAACAGATAACATAGGTGTAACTGGATATGATGTTTACCAAGGTGCTACTTTAAAAGCAACAGTAACTACTACTACTTATGCGGTAACAGGATTAACTGCTGCTACGGCTTATACATTCTCTGTAAAAGCAAAAGATGCTGCAGGAAATGTTTCTAGCGCAAGTAACACGGTAAACGTAACTACTTTAACAGCTACAGCATCTTACTGTGCTTCTCAAGGAAACAGTGTGGCAGACGAATCTATCGGAAGAGTACAAATCGGAACGATCAACAACGCTTCAACTGGCGGAACTGGATATACTGATTTCACAGCGATTTCAACTAATTTAACAAAAGGAGCTTCGGCAACTATTACCGTTACTCCAACCTGGACTTCATCAGCTTATGCCGAAGGATATGCCGTTTGGATTGATTACAACGGTGATAAAGATTTTGACGATGCAGGTGAGTTAGTATGGAGCAATGCAGCTTCTACCACCACTCCGGTAAGCGGAACATTTACTGTATCTTCAACAGCTACGGCAACTTCTACAAGAATGCGTGTTTCCATGAAATACAACGGAGTTCCTACACAATGTGAAGCGTTCTCTTATGGTCAGGTAGAAGATTATACCGTGAATTTAGTTACAGGAAGCACTCCACCATCGTATTGTACTTCTCAAGGAAACAGCACTGCGGATGAGAAAATCGGTAAAGTAGTTTTTGGAACGATCAACAATACTTCAACAGGTACTGCTGGTTACGAGAACTTCACGGCTCAGTCTACAAATGCAGGCAGAGGAACAGCTTACACTATCACCATTACACCATCTTGGACATCATCAGTATATGCTGAAGGATATGCAGTTTGGATCGACTACAACCAAAACGGCTTATTTACTGATGCAGGGGAGTTGGTATGGAGCAACGCCGCTTCTACAACTACTCCGGTAAGCGGAACCATCACAATTCCAGCTACAGCAACTTTAGGTACAACCAGAATGAGAGTTTCGATGAAATACAACGGAGTACCAACTTCTTGCGAAGCGTTCTCTTACGGTCAGGTTGAAGATTACACAGTTAACATTACTTCTACGGCAAAACCTGCTGAAACATCAAGTGCTTTAACTGAAGTGAAGTTATACCCGAACCCGGCTACTTCAACTTTAAATATTTCTGAAGTGTCTGAAAATGCAACTTTCAGAGTGTTCAACTTAATGGGACAAACCGTTTTAAACGGAAAATTAAACAATGGAGCTATCAACGTTTCTAACTTAGAAGGTGGTAACTATATTATTGAAATTTCCGATAACGATGCGGTAATCACAAAACGTTTCATTAAAAAATAATTGAACACGTTTCCAATACAAAAGGTCTTCTGTTACAGAAGGCCTTTTTTGTTAAATGCAATTTTCGATTCTGCTTTATGGATAATTTCACTACTTTTAACCTTTCTTTTCAAAAACAATCAACAATGAAAAAACTCCTTATCTTAACACTTGGAATGATGGGATTAACAGCAAGCGCACAAGAGGTCATGACGCCCGAACTTCTTTGGAAAGTGGGCCGCGTGACACCAATTGGAATTTCCAAAGACGGAAAAAATATCGTTTACAAAGTGGCCATCCCTTCGATGGAGGAAAACAAGTCGAATTCGAAATTTTACACCATTCCGATTAACGGAGGGTCAGCAGTAGAAGTGACCGACACCAAAGATTTGGTAAAAAACAAAAACGTATCTCCAGACGGAAAAAACCTGCTTTCACACAAAGAAGTTAAAGTAGACAAAGTGTTGGGAAAAGATATTTATCCTGAACTTAAAAAAGCAGACGCACAAGTATACAACGGCTTGGATTACCGCCATTGGGACACATGGAGGGACGGCACTTACAATCACGTTTTCTTCGGTGAGAACAACGATAAAGCAACTCCTGTAGATATCATGAAAGGCGAGAATTTCGATTCCCCTCAAAAACCTTTTGGTGGTGACGAAGATTACATCTGGGCTCCGGACGGGAAAAGCATCGTTTATGTTTGCAAAAAGAAAGCGGGAACTGATTATGCTATCAGTACCAATACCGATTTGTACCAATACGATTTGGCAACCCAGAAAACCAAAAACCTTACCGAGAACAACTTAGGTTATGACACCCATCCTTTATTTTCACCAAATGGCGATTTGACTTGGTTGCAGATGAAGCGCGACGGATATGAAGCGGATAAAAACGATATCATCGTAAGCTTTAAAGGGATGCACATGAATTTAACCGGAGGTTGGGACGGAACCGTAGAAAGTTTTAAATGGGCAGAAGACGGGAAAAAAGTTTATTTCATCGCAGCAGTTGACGGAACTAAGCAACTTTTTGAAGTAAACTTCCCTGGGTTAACCCGAATCGCTATCACAGTAAAACAACTTACCAATGGTGATTTTGATGTTACGGAAATCATCGGTTTCAATCAAGGAAAAGTGATCGTTGCCCGCAACGACATGAACCACGCTTCTGAAATTTATTCGTATGAATTGAAGAAAAAAATCTGGAAACAAATCACCAACGTTAACACCGATTTATACAAAAAACTTGCTTTAAGCAAAACCGAAAAACGATACGTAACCACAACCGACGGTAAAAAAATGGTGGTTTGGGTGATCCTTCCTCCTAACTTTGACAAAACCAAAAAGTATCCAGCTTTGTTGTACTGTCAAGGTGGACCACAGTCTGCTTTAACCCAATACTACTCTTACCGTTGGAATTTCCAGACAATGGCTGCACAAGGTTATATTGTGGTAGCTCCAAACCGTCGCGGAATGCCGGGTCATGGTGTAAAATGGAACGAAGACATCAGTAAAGACTGGGGCGGACAGGTAATGGACGACTATCTATCAGCCATTGACGATGTTGCTAAAGAATCCTATGTAGACAAATCCCGCTTAGGAGCTGTTGGTGCTAGTTATGGAGGGTATTCGGTGTTCTATTTGGCTGGAATCCACAAAAACCGTTTCAAAACGTTCATTTCACACTGCGGCGTTTTCAACCTTCAGAGTATGTACGGCACAACCGAAGAAGTGTTCTTCAACAACTTCGATCATGGTGGAGCGTATTGGGAGAAAAACAATGCCGATGCACAAAAAGCTTACAGCCAATTCAACCCGATCAATATGGTGAACAACTGGAACACCCCAATTTTAATTATTCAAGGCGGAAAAGATTACCGAGTGCCAATTGGACAAGGACAGGAAGCTTTCCAAGCTGCTCAGTTAAAAGGTATTAAGAGTCGCTTTATTCTTTTCCCGGAAGAAAACCACTGGGTACTAAAACCGCAAAACGCTTTGGTTTGGCAACGTGAATTTTTTAAATGGCTGAAAGAAACACTATAATAAATTGAAATCCTGAGGTTTAACTTCAGGATTTTTTTCTTAACAAAACCCTAAATTGCTGTTAAAATTACTTTTAGAGTGTAACAATTTTTAATTTTACCAACCAATTGAGAAACCAAAAAATAAAACTATGTTATCAATACCTTTGAAACCTTTTCTTGTGGCATCTTCGCTTATTGTAAGTGCAGCTTCTGCTTTTGCTCAGGATAATTTAGTAAACTCGTTAAAAATTAATGCGAGTGAAAAAAGTAAAGAACTTTACAAATTCTCCGATGTAATCAACATTGAAAACACTTCGATAAAAAACCAAGGTTCCTCAGGTACTTGCTGGAGCTATTCTGCAAACTCTTTCTTAGAATCGGAAATGATCCGTATGGGAAAAAAACCAGTAGAACTGTCTCAGATTTTCTCGGCGCGTAACGCTTATATCGAAAAAGGAAGAAATTATGTTCGCATGCACGGTTCAGTTGCTTTAGGTGATGGTGGTGCCTTTCACGATGTAATCAATATGTATAAAAAATACGGTGCGGTTCCTCAATCAGTGTATACCGGTTTGAACTATGGCACTGATAAAAACAAATTTGCTGAAATGGCGGCATTAACCGAAGGTGTTTTGAAAGCGGTAGTGAGCAATCCAAACGGTGAATTGACTCCGAACTGGGAAAAAGCGTATACGGCAGTGATCGACTCCTATTTAGGCCAAGCTCCAAAATCATTCCAATACAACGGAAAAAACTATACTCCGGAAACTTTTGCTAAAGAAGTAGTTGGAATCAATGCGGATGATTATGTGGAAATTTCCTCATTAATGGAATACCCTTATTATACTAAATTCACGTTGATGGTACCGGACAACTGGTCGTACGATCAAGTGTACAACGTAAAAATGAACGAACTTACCGATATCATCGACAATGCTTTGAAAAACGGTTACTCAGTAGCTTGGGCAGGTGATGTTAGTGAGAAATCTTTTTCTTGGAAAAACGGAGTTGCCTTCGTTCCGGAGAAAAAAGTAGAAGACATGACTGCAGATGAAAAAGCAGATATGTTCAACGGACCTAAAAAAGAAGCTACGGTTACGGAAGAAATGCGTCAGAAAGCATTTGACAACTACACTACTACTGACGATCACGGTATGCACATCGTAGGAATTTCCAAAGATCAAAACGGTAAAGAATACTATATCGTGAAAAACTCTTGGGGAACTACCAACGATTACAAAGGATACCTATACATGTCTAAAGAGTTCGCAAAATACAAAGCCACGGCGATCATGCTACACAAAAAAGCGGTTCCTACAGCAATCGCTAAAAAATTGAGCATCTAATTAAGACAGTCATCAATCAGATAAGATCCCGGAGTTTAGGCTTCGGGATTTTTTTGTTTGGCAAATTAACTGCTTAAATTGTACCTTAGTAAAAGCTTATAAATAAAGTGCCAATCAACATAACACAACCGCTTTTATCCAATCAACCTCTAGAAATGAAAAAACTGGTAATTCTGCTGATCTGTTTTTTTTCTGCAACTCTTTTTTCACAAAAAAACGACAAAAAACTAATTTCCTATGTAAAACCGATTATCGGAACACAGCGCATGGGACATGTATATCCAGGTGCCACCGCTCCCTTTGGAATGGTACAACTGAGTCCAGACACCGACACCATACCCTATGCTGTCAACGGAAAATACAATCCGGAGGTTTACAAATATTGTGCAGGTTATCAGTATGATGATAAAACCATCGTGGGATTTAGCCATACGCATTTCAGTGGAACCGGACACTCGGATTTAGGCGATTTTTTAATCATGCCAACCACAGGACCATTGCAACTGAATCCCGGTATTTCCAAAAATCCTGCTTCTGGTTTCCGTTCTGCTTTTTCCCATGAAAACGAAACTGCTCAAGCGGGATATTACAAAGTAAAGCTAGACGATCACGCAATTGTGGCTGAACTTACCGCTACCAATCGTGTTGGTTTTCATCAGTATACTTTTCCAAAATCTGAGGAAGCACACATCATTTTAGATCTGATGAGCGGCATTTACAATTATCCCGAAAAGAACGTTTGGACCTATGTTCGGGTAGTTAACGACACCTTAATCACCGGATACCGACAAACCAACGGATGGGCAAAAAACAGAGTGCAGTATTTTGCACTTTCATTTTCAAAACCGTTTATCAGTTATGGCAGTAAGAATTTTGAAGATAAACTAGTTTACAGAGGTTTCTGGGGAAAGTTCAATCAAAACAAAAATTTTCCTGAAATCTCCGGAAAACAAATTCGTATACATTTTGACTTTAAAACCGAAGCACAGGAAAAAATAAAAATAAAATTGGCACTTTCTTCTGTAAGCATGAGCGGAGCCTTGGCAAACCTTAAAGCCGAAATTCCGCATTGGAATTTTGAGACTATTAAAAAACAGACCCAGGATTTATGGGAAACAGAATTGCATAAAGTAACCATTGAAGGAGATCAAGAATTAAAAGAAAATTTCTATACCGCGCTTTACCATTCGTTTTTGGCCCCTACCACTTATATGGATGCCGACGGCAAATACAAAGGACTTGACCAGGAAACCCATAAGGCTGAAGGTTTTACAAACTACACCACCTTCTCTCTTTGGGATACTTACAGGGCCTTGCATCCACTTTTTAACATCCTTCAAACCAAGAGAAACAATGACATGGTGCATTCCATGATGAAGCATTATGAGCAAAGTGCACAAAAAATGTTACCGATCTGGAGCCATTATGCCAACGACAATTGGTGCATGAGCGGTTATCACGGTGTTTCCGTTGTAGCTGATGCACTACTTAAGAATTCCTATACAGGAGACCCGCTAAAAGCTTTAGAAGCCTGTGTAGCCACAGCCAACAAACGCAATTATGAAGGTATTGGAGATTACATCGACAAAGGCTATATTCCTTCCGAAAAAAGTAATATTTCAGTTTCAAATACTTTGGAATACGCTTATGACGATTGGGCTATTGCGCAACTTGCAAAAAAACTAAATCAGGAAGCCATTTACACACAGTTCCTAAAACGCTCCGAGAACTGGAAAAACAATTTTGACAAAAGCATTGGTTTTATGCGTCCAAAATCCGTGGATGGAACTTTCAAAAAAGAATTTGACATCCTGAGTACGCATGGACAAGGTTTTATCGAAGGAAACAGCTGGAATTACAGTTTTTTTGTTCCTCACGATCCATCGGGTTTAATCACACTAATGGGAGGTCAAAAACAATTCGTCAAAAAACTGGATCAATTGTTCTCGATGGATTTACCGGATAGTTTTTTTGCCGAGACAGAAGATATTACCCGAGATGGCATTATGGGTGGTTACGTACACGGAAACGAACCGGCACATCACGTGGCGTATTTGTACAACTGGACCAATCAACCTTGGAAGACACAGGAAAAAATAAGACAGATTTTAAAAAAGCAATACAAACCAACACCAGATGGTCTGGGTGGTAATGACGATTGCGGTCAGATGAGCGCCTGGTACATTTTCTCTTCTTTAGGTTTTTATCCGGTAGCACCGGGTTCAAATGAATATGCCATTGGAAGCCCAAGCATCCATTCCGCAAAACTACAATTGGAAAACGGCAATGTCTTTGAAATTGAAGTCTTAAATCCATCGGACAAAAACATCTATGTAAAAAGCATGACTTTAAACGGCGCGCCTTTGCAAAACTATTTTATAAGTCACGAAACCATTATGAAAGGCGGCAAGTTAAAATTCATCATGAATGATAAACACTAAAGCTATTGTCTGGTTTATTATTCACTGGAAACAGTTACATCATAAAAAAAGCCCAATCTAAGATTGGGCTTTTTTCTATTTATTCTTTCATTTCGAAAGATTCCATGAACTTGGTTGTATAGTTTCCAGCAACATAATCCGGATGATCCATCAACTGTCTGTGGAATGGAATCGTGGTCTTGATTCCCTCAATGTAAAACTCATCCAAAGCGCGTTTCATTTTTGAAATCGCTTCTTCACGGGTTTGTGCCGTTGTAATCAACTTAGCGATCATCGAATCATAATTTGGCGGGATCGTATATCCTGCATATACGTGTGTATCCAAACGAACCCCGTGGCCTCCCGGTGAGTGTAAAACCGTGATTTTACCTGGAGAAGGACGGAAATCGTTGTAAGGATCCTCCGCATTGATACGACATTCGATCGAGTGCAATTGTGGTAAATAATTTTTACCTGAAATTGGAATTCCTGCCGCTACCATAATTTGCTCACGAATCAAATCGTAATCGATAACCTGCTCCGTAATTGGGTGCTCTACCTGAATACGGGTATTCATTTCCATGAAGTAGAAGTTACGGTGTTTATCCACTAAGAATTCCACTGTACCTGCTCCTTCGTATTTAATGAATTCTGCTGCTTTAACCGCTGCATCACCCATTTTCTCACGTAATTCATCAGTCATGAAAGGCGAAGGTGTTTCCTCTGTTAATTTCTGGTGACGACGCTGAACCGAGCAATCTCTTTCAGAAAGGTGACACGCTTTACCGTAGGAATCCCCAACCACCTGAATCTCGATATGACGAGGCTCTTCGATTAGTTTCTCCATGTACATCCCGTCGTTACCGAACGCTGCTCCGGCTTCCATACGGGCACCTTCCCATGCTTTCAATAAATCTTCCTGTTTCCAAACCGCACGCATACCTTTTCCTCCACCTCCGGCAGTAGCCTTTAGCATTACCGGATAACCCATCTCTTTTGCGATTTTTTCTGCTTGTTCGTAGGATTCTAAAATTCCATCCGATCCTGGTACACATGGTACACCAGCAGCTTTCATGGTTGCTTTAGCCGTAGCTTTGTCTCCCATTTTTTCAATCATTTCCGGAGAAGCACCAATAAATTTGATATTGTGTTCCTGGCAGATTTTAGAGAATTTAGCATTCTCTGATAAAAATCCGTATCCCGGGTGAATGGCATCTGCATTGGTGATTTCCGCTGCAGCGATGATGTTCGACATCTTTAAATAGGAAAGATTACTTGGCGCTGGTCCGATACATACCGCTTCGTCTGCAAACTTAACATGTAAGCTTTCCGCATCGGCAGTAGAATAAACCGCAACCGTTTTGATTCCCATTTCTTTACAGGTTCTGATTACACGAAGTGCAATTTCCCCCCTGTTTGCGATTAATATTTTTTTAAACATCTTGTTTCAATTAGATAATTAGACAATTGATTATTGGATAATTAGACCGTCAAACTTCACAAAAGCCTGACATACTAATAATCTAATGATCTAAAATTAAGATGGGTCAACTAAGAATAAAGGTTGATCGAATTCAACTGGTGAAGCATCATCCACTAAAATCTTAACGATTTTACCTGAAATTTCAGATTCGATTTCGTTGAATAATTTCATAGCTTCGATCACACAAACCACATCCCCTTTCGATACTGAGCTTCCTACTTCAACAAACATTGGTTTATCTGGAGCAGGTTTTCTGTAGAAGGTTCCAATCATTGGCGATTTGATAGTGATATATTTTGAATTGTCGTCTGCTGCTGGAGCTGCTGCAACTGGAGCCGCTGCTACTGGAGCTGCTGCTACTGGAGCTGCAACTTGTGACATAGCCTGCATTGGAACATGTTGAACATAAGTTGTTTCAGCTGCTCCTCCTTCAGTTGTTTTGATGGTGATTTTAAAATCATCCATTTCTAATTTTACTTCTGTAGCACCAGATTTTGCTACAAATTTGATTAGGTTTTGAATTTCTCTGATATCCATACTATTCTAAATTTGGTTTTGGTTGTTTATTGTTTGTTATAAGCCCATTTCAGGTAAACTGCTCCCCAAGTGAAGCCGCCTCCAAAGGCCGCAAAAATAATGTTATCTCCTTTTTTTAACTGAGTTTCGAAATCGCTTAACAAAAGAGGTAGTGTAGCCGAAGTCGTATTTCCGTATCGGTGAATGTTCACTAAAACTTTTTCTTCGTCTAATCCCATTCTGTTTGCCGTAGCATCAATAATTCTTTTGTTAGCCTGATGCGCTACCAACCAATTCACATCGTCTTTGGATAGGTTGTTGCGCTCCATAATTTTCTCACTCACATCAGCCATTCCGGAAACTGCATATTTGAATACCGTTTTCCCGTCCTGAAATACATAATGTTGTTTATTTTTCACCGTTTCTTCTGAAGCCGGTAAAATCGAACCTCCTGCATCAATTTTCAAAAATTCTCTACCGATTCCATCACTTCTTAAGAATTCATCTTGAAACCCTAAACCTTCATGGTTCGGTTCAAACAAAACAGCACCGGCACCATCTCCAAAGATGATACAAGTTGCCCTGTCAGTATAATCTATAATGGAAGACATTTTATCAGAACCGATTAAAAGTACTTTCTTGTAACGGCCGGATTCAATGTAAGCAGATGCTGTGGAAATTCCGTAAAGGAAACTGGAACAAGCCGCATGAAGATCGTAAGCAAAAGCATTGACCGCTCCAATTTGTGTAGCTACATAAACTCCTGTAGAAGCTACCGGCATATCCGGTGTTGCTGTAGCCATTAAAACCAAGTCTATCTCTTTGGGGTCGATGCCTGATTTTTCAATTAAGTTTTGCGCTGCCCGAATAGCCATGAAAGACGTTCCCTGTCCTTCTTCTTTAAGCATGCGTCTTTCTTTAATACCTGTACGACTGGTAATCCATTCGTCATTTGTATCTACCATAGTTTCCAGCACTGCGTTTGATAAAACAAAGTCTGGAACGTAGGCTCCCACTGCGGTAATAGCGGCTGATATTTTATTCATAAAAAAAACATTTTCTTTTTGAAAAAACGTTCTCAAAAAGTGGTGGAAATTACAAAAAAAATCCCAAACCTAAATTCTTTTATCCACTTAATTCGTTTCGAACAGGTTTTAACAAAAAAAACTCCCACATAGTGAGAGTTTTCTCTATAATTTTCGGATTAAGCTTCCGCTACTTGTTTGTCAATAACAACTTGACCTCTGTAGTACATTTTACCTTCATGCCAGTAAGCTCTGTGGTATAAATGTGCCTCTCCAGTTACAGGACATGTTGCAATTTGAGGAGTTGTCGCTTTGTAGTGCGTTCTTCTCTTATCTCTTCTTGTTTTCGAGGTTTTTCTCTTAGGATGTGCCATCTTACTATATTATTTATCCGTTAATAGTTGTTTTAATTTATCCCATCGGGGATCTGTTTTCTCTTCTTCTTCTTTTTCCTTTAATGGTTCTTTTGGAGCCAGTTCGTTTAGTTTTTCGATTGCTTCAGACTTCAAGGTTCCGTCTTTCACCCCAGGATGAACACGTTTTGAAGGTACCGAAAGCACAATCATTTCATAGATATACTGCGCCACGCTAACTTGAAATTCGCCGTGAGGCAACACCAGCCACTCGTCATTCTCATTGTTAAAAGCATCCCCGAATTTTACAATTAAATTCAGTTTTCCTTTTACCGGCAAATCAAAATCCTCACCGGTTAAATCACAAGGAACATTTACCGTTCCTTTTTGCTTAAAGGCAAGTTCAAGCATGGTACTTTTTTTATCCAGAACTAAATCCACTTTGATTGCAACGTCGTTATACTCGTCAAAATCAAAGCTCTCAAAGAACTTTTTATCTATTTGATAATCAAACTGGTGTTTTCCCTGCTTTAATCCGACAAACGGAATTAAAAAATCTTTCTCAATATTCATAACAACAGTTTTGAGCGTGCAAAGATATAAAATTATTGTAAATTCAAACGAGTTGTAAACATTTTTTTGTTTATAACTGTTTTTGCTTTGTTTTCAGAGGGTTTTTCACCAACTCATTGTGCTGGTTACGGTTATGAAAAACATCTACCGCCAAATAAACCGCCTCTTTAAACGAATTAAAATCCGCCAAACCTTTTCCCGCAATTTCGTAAGCCGTTCCGTGATCCGGTGAGGTACGTATTTTATCCAATCCCGCGGTGTAATTCACCCCTTTACCAAAAGACAACGTTTTAAACGGAATCAGTCCTTGATCGTGATAAGCTGCTATAACCGCATCGTATTTCTCGTACTGGCCGCTTCCGAAGAAACTGTCTGCAGAAAACGGTCCGAAAACCAAAACTCCTTCTTCAAAAAGTTTTTTTAATGCCGGCTTAATTACCTCGTCGTCTTCTTTTCCAATCACCCCATGATCTCCACAATGAGGATTCAGACCTAAAACCGCAATCTTTGGCTTATTTATGGAAAAATCCTGAACCAAAGAATGGTTAATGGTTTGAATTTTAATTCTAATTAACTGCTCTGTAAGATGATTTGAAACCTCATTTACCGGCACATGATCGGTCAAAAGACCAACTCGTAGATTATCCTGTACCATCAGCATCAAAGCATCACCTTGTAATTCTTTATCCAAATAATCGGTATGACCCGGAAAATGAAATTCTTCCGACTGAATATTATACTTATTAATAGGAGCTGTTACCAAAACATCCACTAAACCATCTTTCAGCGCCGCAGTAGCAGCCACAAACGATTTAATTGCATATTTCCCAACAGTTTCGTCATTAGCCCCAAATTCAAGATTCACCCCTTCTTTCCAAATGTTGAGCACATTGATTTTTCCGTGAACCAACTGCTCCAATTTATCTATCCCGTGAAGACTGGATTCTAAATTAAGAGTTTTTTTCAGGAACGATAAAATCTTAACATTGGCAAAAATAACCGGCGTACAAAGCTCCAGCATGCGAACGTCTTCAAATGTTTTCAGTATCACTTCGCTTCCAATACCGTTTAAATCTCCTATTGAGATTCCCACAATTATATTTTCTGCCTTTTTAACCATGTTGCGTAGTTATTTATTACTAATTTTGATGTGCAAATTTAGCAAAATAAATCTAGTTATGTTTACCGGAATCATTGAAACTCTCGGAACGATCAAGTCCATCGAAAAAGAAAACGAAAATATTCACGTTACCATCAACTCCAGTATTACGGAAGAACTGAAAATCGATCAAAGCGTGGCACACAACGGCATCTGTCTTACGGTTGTGAAAATCGAAAACAACAACTACACCGTAACCGCCATTAAAGAAACCATCGAAAAAACCAATTTAGGAAAATGGCAAACCAACGATGTTGTCAATTTGGAACGCGCCATGAAATTAGGCGACCGCCTCGACGGCCATATTGTACAAGGTCACGTAGACCAAACTGGCATTTGTAAAAAGATCGAAGACGCTGGCGGAAGTATTTACTTCACTTTTGAATACGACAAATCCAAAAGCAACATTACTATTGAAAAAGGATCAATTACAGTTAACGGGGTAAGTCTAACTGTTGTAAATTCTAAAGAAAACGAATTTAGTGTAGCAATTATACCCTACACGCTTGAGCACACCAATTTCAAAGAATTCAAAGTAGGTACGGTCGTAAATTTAGAATTTGATGTAATCGGAAAATATGTTGCCCGGATTGAACAACTACGAAACTAAGAAACAAAAAAGCTTCAAATTATTTTGAAGCTTTTTTTATACTTGTAGTTTTATAATAATAGAATGCTAATGCCAATGCACTAAAAAATAGCACAATCACCCCTTCATTAATAGGCAAACCAGGTAGTGGTGTTGGCGGCGGCGGCGGAGGTGGATCCTGCGCAAACGTTGGCACAACCGTAAACAACATTACGATAAGTAAAATTAATCTCATATGTGGGGCATTTTTCATAATCTCAAAAGTAAAAAAATTATTTTTCATTCAAAAAATAAAAGCATTTTTCATTAAAAAATAACCGTTCGATAACATTAAATTCTCTCTATCCACCAGATAATTAAAAATCCCTTAAGGCTTTAACTAATCATTACTGGAATCACGAAAATAAAAAGATTTTTCAATAACACAATACTTTTTGAAAAAAAATCTTAAAATTTTCTTAAACAATTTCAATCTCGGTTTCCTGCAAAGAACTCAACAAAATCTTTCGGTTTCGCACCCTTTAAAATCATAAAAAGCTGATTTTGAAGCACATTTATTATGATTTAAATTTCTCTCAAAACAATACTATCATCTTGAGCGGGCAAATATATAAAATTAAAAATCATTTTTTTTAACAATTTTGCTTCTTTTTTTTAATTTTATAAAACCTATTCCTTAAAAAACATTTCAACAAAAAAAAAGCGCCTGTGATTTTCACAAACGCTTTACCCATTTTTGTGGTCCCACCTGGGCTCGAACCAGGGACCACCTGATTATGAGTCAGGTGCTCTAACCAACTGAGCTATAGGACCGGTTAAGAGGTTGCAATATTACTATTATTTTTTGGCAAACAAAAATTAATTCGGAATTTCTTGGCACAACTCCACCAAAACCCCATTGGTTCCTTTCGGATGCAAAAAAGCAACTAATTTATTATCAGCACCTTTTTTGGGAATTTCGTTCAAAACCGTAAAGCCTTCCTTTTTTAATCGCTCAATTTCCGAAACAATATCTTCCACATCAAAAGCGATGTGATGAATCCCTTCTCCTTTTTTCTCAATGAATTTGGCAATCGGACTTTCCGGATTGGTCGCCTCTAGCAATTCTATTTTATTGGGCCCGTTCATAAAGAAAGAGGTCTTTACCCCTTCACTGGCCACTTCTTCTTCTTTATAAGCCGGAGCTCCGAACAATTTTTCAAAAAGCAAATTGGAAGCCTGCAGGTCTTTTACCGCAATGCCGATATGTTCTATTTTTCTCATTTGGTTTTTATTTGATCACAAAGTTAGCAAAAATTAAAACGATTTCCCTTTTAGCCCTGATGGCAGCGGCATCCTCGCAGCACCGCGAAGAGATAAAGCGGACAGCAGGAATATGGAATCCTAAGAAACCCAAACAATTCGCTCCTAAAAATTCAGTTAAAAATCGTATTTTTGCCCCATGGAAACAAACAGACAGAAAAAAATCGGAACGGTTTTACAGAAAGACTTGGTGGATATCTTGCAGGGAGAAGTGCGTAAAAACGGCATCAGCAACCTGATTATTTCCGTATCAAAAGTAAATGTAACTACCGATTTATCGATCGCAAAAGTATATTTAAGCATTTTCCCGGTGGAAAAAGGCCCGGAGCTTTTAAACGCTATTCGCACCAATACTCCGCTAATTAAGCATGATTTGGCACAACGCGTGAAACAGCAATTGCGCCGTGTTCCGAACCTAATGTTCTTTATTGATGACTCGCTGGACTATATCGAGAAAATCGACACCGCTTTAAAAGGAGAAGAAAACCCTATCGAAAACCGCGATTTGCTGGCCAAAAGAAAGAAATCGTAACCTTTGAATTTTCCTTTTTACATAGCGCGCCGTTATACTATTAGTTTCAGTAAAAGCACTGCGATTAATATCATAACCGGTATTGCCACTCTTGGTATTATCGTAAGCACTATGTCTCTTTTTGTGGTGCTTTCCGTTTTTAGCGGACTCCGGGAATTCAGCCTTTCTTTTACCAATGCGACCGATCCGGATTTAAAAGCTTTACCGGCAACCGGAAAATCATTTCTGATAAACGATACTCAAAAAAACGCGCTTAAAAACTCCAAAAACATTGCTTTTTACAGTGAAATAATTGAAGAGCGCGTGCTTTTTTCCTTTAAAGGAAAACAGGAGGTCACCTATTTAAAAGGAGTGGATCCCAATTTCATTAAAGTTACCCCTTTCGAAAAAAAAATATACGCCGGACAGTGGCTTAAACCGGGGACTTCACAAGTTGTGGTCGGTTATGGAATTGCCAATAAACTCTCCATGGGACTTTTTGACTTCAACAATGCGCTGGAAGTTTTTGTTCCGAAACCCGGAAAAGGACCTATTGAAAATCCGGAAGAAGCTTTCAACGAAGCGGCTTTAATCCCGATGGGAATATACGCAATCAACGATGATCTGGACAAAAAATACGTTTTCACCGATTTGACTTTAGCACAACAATTACTGCAATACCAACCGAATCAGGTTACGGGAATTGAATTCAAGTTGCACTCAAACGCTTCCGAGGATGAGGCTTTACAGGAAATCCAAACGCTTTTCCAAAACAAAGTAACCGTAAAAAACAGAACCGAATTAAACGACAGTTTACACAAAATGCTCAATACGGAAAACATTGTGATTTACCTCATCTTCACTTTGGTAATTATTATTGCGTTATTCAATTTAGTGGGCGCATTAATCATGATGATTTTAGATAAAAAAGCCAACCTGAAAACTCTTTTCAATTTAGGAGCCGAAATCAAGCACCTTAGATCAATTTTTCTTTTACAGGGAAGCATGCTTACTTTTTTTGGCGGCATCATTGGATTACTTTTAGGAATTACGCTGGTTGTTTTACAAAAGCAGTTCTCACTAATAATGATTACCGCTTCGATGGCTTATCCGATCGAATTTGAAATTTCGAACATTCTTATCGTTATGGCAACCATCCTCTTACTTGGATTAACCGCTTCCTGGATTGCCTCAAGCCGAGTGCGTAAAAATTTACTCGACTAATCCCGATTTCGAAAATAGTTTTATATTTGCTTTCACATAATTGAACGCCCATGATTGTTTTTGTCGCGTCCTAAACGTATCAAGAAGATAGATAGGACATCTCACTTTCACTCGAACAACCTGTTCGACAGTATTAATATTTATCCTAATTTATCATGACAGAAGCAACTTTTTCAAAACATACTTTATCCCGTATTTTTTCTACAATCAAAACCGCTGTTAAAGGCGACGAATCTTTTGATTATACAAGTGGAAGCATTAAAAAAGCCGTAATTCTCTTAGCCATTCCGATGGTACTGGAGATGATGATGGAATCCGTATTTGCCTTAGTCGATTTGTACTTCGTAGGGCATCTGGAGCACAGTAGTTTTGCTATTCAGACCGTAGGATTAACCGAATCGGTACTCACTATTATTTATTCGCTGGCCATTGGCATCAGTATGGCGGCAACAGCTGTAGTAGCGCGACGAATCGGCGAAAAAAACCCGCAGGCCGCAGCCAAAGCAGGTATGCAGGCCATTTTAATCGCTTTTGCCATCAATACAATAATCAGTATTTTAGGTTTTCTTTATGCGAAAGAAATTTTATTGCTGATGGGCGCTTCCCAAGAAGCCGCCGACTACGGCGTGAATTTTACCCGCATCATGATGGGCGGAAGTTTGTGCATCATGCTGTTATTTCTTATTAACGGAATATTCCGAGGTGCCGGAAATGCCGCCATTTCCATGCGCAGTTTGTGGCTGGCCAACCTTTGCAATATTATATTGTGTCCGATTTTCATTAACGGTTTAGGGCCGATTCCTGCTTTTGGGCTAATCGGTGCAGCAATCGCAACGACCACCGGACGAAGTATTGGGGTACTGTATCAATTGTACCATTTATTCAACGGAAAAGGCATCCTGAAAATCGTTTGGTCGCATTTTACCCCAGATTGGGAACAGATTCGACACATCGTTAAAATTGCTGCTCCAGGTGTTTTACAATTTGTCATTGCTTCCTGTAGCTGGATTTTCTTAGCACAATTGGTTGCCACTACAGGAGGCGATCAGGGTTCGGCAGGATATCAGACCGCATTGCGCATCATGATGTTTTTTATTCTTCCGGCATGGGGGCTGAGTAATGCAGCAGCTACTTTGGTAGGACAAAACTTAGGAGCAAAACAAATTGAACGTGCGGAAAAATCGGTATTTACCACCGCAAAATACAATGTGATTTTCATGGCAACCATTATGGTTATCACTTTGCTTTTCGGAAGCTATGTGATTTCGTTTTTCACCAACGATACTATAGTTCAGAGAATTGCCGTGGAAGCCTTGCAAACCATGAGCCTTGGCTACATTTTCTACGGAATCGGGATGGTTCTAATCAATACCTTCAATGGAGCCGGTGATACTTGGACGCCTACTAAAGTTAACTTTGTTGGGTTTTGGTTGTTTCAAATACCGCTGGCGTATTTTTTAGCAAAACATCTTAAAATGGGACCGAGTGGGGTTTTTATGGCCGTGCCGATTGCAGAAACTGCGATTACTTTAGCCAGTATAGTGTTGTACCGTAAAGGGAAATGGAAAAAGGTTCAGGTTTAAAACCAATACTTCAGAAATTGTGACAAAAAATAATTTTAAAAAAAAGTCATAGTTTTTGTTTCAAAAAAATAAAAAATAAAATTTTGAAACAGTTAAAATCACCCATAAAAAAATCCGTCTGATTTGTAACCAGACGGATTTTATATTTTAAAGTATCGTTATACAATCTGATAATCCGAAAAGGCATCGCGGATTTCATCAAAAATTTGCATCAATTCTTCTGCACTGTTATTCGTTACCAACTTTTGTCGGTACTCCTTAAAATGAGGAATTCCCTTGAAATAATTGGTATAATGACGGCGCATTTCTACGATACCTACATGTTCGCCTTTCCACTCCATTGACCAGTTCAAATGGTTTTGAGCTGCTTGAATGCGAGCTACCATATCTGGTGGTGGTAATAATTCTCCAGTTTTGAAGTAGTGCTTGATTTCGTCAAAAATCCAAGGATAACCAATTGCAGCGCGACCGATCATCATTCCGTCAAGTCCGTATTTGTTTTTGTACTCCAAGGCTTTTTCCGGGGAATCAATGTCGCCGTTTCCAAAAATCGGCATGGTGATTCTCGGATTTTCTTTCACCCTTTGAATGTGTGACCAATCCGAATGGCCTTTGTACATCTGGGCGCGGGTACGCGCGTGAATGGTTAAAGCCTGAACTCCCACATCTTGCAAACGCTCGGCAACCTCATCGATATTGATGGAACTTTCATCCCAACCCAAACGGGTTTTCACCGTTACCGGAAGATTGGTTCCTTTGATAACCGCTTTGGTTAGGCGCACCATCAAATCCACATCTTTCAAAACTCCGGCACCTGCTCCTTTACAGACCACCTTTTTCACCGGGCAACCAAAGTTGATGTCTACCAAATCAGGTTGCACTGTATCAACAATTTTGGCCGATAGTTCCATCGCTTCTTCATCACCTCCGAAAATCTGGATCCCTACCGGGCGCTCGTAGTCAAAGATATCCAGCTTTTTTTTGCTTTTCATGGCATCACGGATCAGTCCTTCGGAAGAAATGAATTCCGAGTACATCAAATCGGCTCCGTGCTGTTTGCACAAACGACGAAACGGTGGATCGCTCACGTCTTCCATAGGCGCGAGCAACAAAGGGAAATCCGGTAATTCTATGTTGCCAATCTTAACCATCCTGCTGCATTTTGCGGCAAAATTACAAATTTTTATGAGTTTCGACTACTGTTTAACGTTTCCAATGCTGAATCTGCGCTTCACAATCAAAACTTTGACTATATTTGCCGATTAAATTCACTACCTTTAAAGTGAAGTTGCGTTAGGGGTTGCAGCGGCATCCTTTTTGATGGCTGAGGCTCCCGAAGTCACCAAAAAGATACAGCGGAAGACCCGACCCTTGTGGGAACGCCTGCTTCGACAGGCTCAGCCACCTAAATTTGACAGTATTTGAAGATGAAGAAAATAAGAAACTTTTGCATTATTGCACACATTGACCACGGAAAAAGTACGTTGGCGGATCGTTTATTGGGCGCAACCCAAACCGTAACGGCCCGTGAGGAAAAAGCTCAGTTGTTGGACAATATGGACTTGGAACGCGAACGTGGGATTACCATTAAGAGTCACGCCATTCAGATGGAGTACACCTACAAAGGCGAACAATACATCCTGAATTTGATTGACACTCCGGGACACGTGGATTTCTCCTATGAGGTTTCCCGCTCCATAGCGGCGTGTGAAGGCGCACTTTTAATTGTGGATGCAGCGCAAAGTATTCAGGCGCAAACCATTTCCAACTTATACCTTGCTTTAGAGAATGACCTGGAAATTATCCCGGTACTAAACAAAGTGGATTTACCAAGTGCGAATCCGGAAGAGGTAAGCGATGATATTATCGATTTATTAGGTTGTAAACTGGAAGACATCATCCACGCTTCGGGGAAAACCGGGTTTGGAGTCGATAAAATTTTAGAAGCAATCGTAGAGCGTATTCCTGCACCGGAAGGAAATCCGGACGAACCGCTTCAGGCACTAATTTTCGACTCGGTGTACAATCCGTTTAGAGGAATTGAAGTTATTTTCCGTGTGAAAAACGGGGAAATCAAAAAAGGCCAGAAGATTAAATTCATGGCCACCGGGAATGAATATTTTGCAGATGAAATCGGGACTTTGAAATTAAATCAGGTGCCGAAAAATGTAATCTCTGCCGGAGACGTAGGGTATTTGATTTCAGGAATCAAAGAAGCAAAAGAAGTAAAAGTGGGGGACACGTTAACCGACGCAAAAACCCCAACTACCAATATGATCCACGGATTTGAGGACGTAAAACCAATGGTATTCGCCGGAATCTATCCGGTTGATACGGAAGATTATGAGGATTTACGCGCTTCCATGGAAAAATTACAGCTGAACGATGCTTCGTTAGTGTTTGCTGCGGAAAGTTCGGCGGCTTTAGGGTTTGGTTTCCGATGCGGATTCTTGGGAATGCTGCACATGGAGATCATCCAGGAGCGTTTGGAGCGTGAATTCGACATGACGGTAATCACAACGGTTCCGAACGTTTCGTATTTGGCCTACACCAAAAAAGATCCGGATACGCCGTTTGTGGTGAACAACCCTTCGGATTTACCGGAACCTTCCAAATTAGACCGTGTAGAAGAACCTTACATCAAAGCAACGATTATTACCAAAGCGGATTTCGTAGGAAACGTAATGAGTTTGTGTATCGAGAAACGCGGATTGATCACAAATCAGACCTATTTAACTACTGAGCGTGTTGAATTGAATTTCGATATGCCACTGGCGGAGATCGTATTCGACTTCTACGACAGATTGAAAACCGTTTCTAAAGGTTATGCCTCTTTTGATTACCACCCAATTGGAATGCGTACTTCGAAATTGGTGCGCTTGGATGTACTGTTGAACGGTCAAAACGTGGATGCTTTATCGGCATTAATTCACGAAGACAATGCCTACCATATCGGTAAAAAAATGTGTGAGAAATTGCGCGAACTGATCCCGAGACAACAGTTTGATATTCCGATTCAGGCTGCGATTGGTGCAAAAATCATCGCGCGTGAAACCATCAAAGCCTTACGTAAAGACGTAACTGCAAAATGTTACGGAGGGGACATTTCCCGTAAACGTAAACTATTGGAAAAACAAAAAGCCGGTAAAAAACGTATGCGTCAAGTAGGAAATGTAGAGATTCCACAATCGGCATTTATGGCAGTTTTGAAACTGAACGATTAATTTCTGAACTACTTTTCAACTATAAAAACCCCAGCAATGTAACAGATTGCCGGGGTTTTGTTTTTAAACCTTCAACTAGCTACATTTCAATTATTTACAGTATATTTTTTTGTAACTTTAACTGGTTCCGAATGCAGTGGTTATGAAAAAAAATTACTTCATATTACTTTTTTCAATTTGCTTTGGCGTTAACTCTCAGACCATAACTGTTGACGACACCTCAACTCCTCCCGATGCTTTGGTAAACCTTTTACTTGGGAATTCCTGTGTAGAAGTTTCCAATATTTCGGTTTCCTCAACACAATCAGTGGCTTACTTTAATAAAAACGGCTCTTCATTTCCTATTAATGAAGGGATTATTATAAGAAACGGGCAAGCAATTTTAACACAAGGACCTTATACCAACACAAATTTAAGCAGTCAAAGCAACAGCACTACCGATGCTTATCTGCAAACCATTAGCAACAACAGCGGACAATCTGCAGCTATTACCGATGTTGCCTTTTTAGAATTTGATTTTGTACCGCTTTCCAACCGGTTCAGTTTCGACTTTCTATTTGCATCCAACGAATACGGCGAATACCAATGTGGCTTTAGTGATGTTTTTGCTTTTGTACTGACCGATTTAATCAACGGAAACGTCACGAACTTAGCGGTAATCCCAGGAAGCTCAACTCCTGTGACCGTAAAAGACATTCGTGACCAAGCCTATAACAACCTTTGCAACTCGTCCAATCCAAATTTCTTCGACGTTTATAATGTGAATAATCCTACAGCTTCCACTCTAAATATGAGAGGACATACGGTAGTAATGAATGCTTCTGCAGCGGTGTCCCCTGGGAATTCCTATAAAATAAGATTAGTGATTGGAGACTACAACGACTTCAATTATGATTCGGCTGTTTTTTTAGCTGCCGGAAGTTTTACCACAACTTTAGATTTAGGTCCGGACAAAACAATCTGCAACGGCGATTCTTATACCTTGGACACCTTTCTGGGTAACGCCTTTAGTTATCAGTGGTTTTTAAACGGGAATCCGATAAGCGGTGCCAACGCTTCAACTTATACCGTAACACAATCAGGCACTTATAGTGTTGAGATAACCAGAGGAACCTGTTTTATTACCGACACCATTGTTTTTAGTGATTTAAACGTAAATGCCCCTCAAAATCTTCAAACCTGCAATACCGGCAGCAGTTCGTACAATTACAATCTGACCCTCAATAATGAATCTTTTTTAGGGATTGATCCACAAGTGTACGATGTTTTTTACTACGAATCCCTTGCCGATATCGCTTCCAATACTCCCATCCCTGCAGGAACCCTCGCTTCTTATTCGAGTACGGGGGGAGAAACAATTTATATCAAAATTTTAAATACCCAAACCGGTAATTTTTGCGATGCCGTGTACTCTTTCGATCTGATTGTTAACAGCCCGATTACCCCGGGAAGCAACATCAACGTAAATACCTGCAGCGACCCCGCCGGAACGACCTATAATTTACTAAATCTTAACCCTACTGTTTTAAACGGACAACCTTCTGCCAATTACAACATTACCTATTACAATTCCCAATCGGATGCCCAACAAGGAATTAACAGTATTGGTTTTTCATTGGCTATTCCTGCGGGAGCTTCCAGTATTACCGTTTGGGCACAAATGCAGGATGTCTCAAACCCAAGTTGTATTGGAGTAACAAGCGCTATTATTACAGTTAATCCATTGCCTTTAGTTGATGACATTTCAGATACTGTTGAATGTACGGATTACATCTTACCCCCCATTAGCAACGGAAATTATTTCACCGGAACAAACGGAAGCGGGATAGCTCTAAATCCAGGAGACACAATTACGAACGGAGGGACTTATTATATTTTTGCCGGACCAGATGCCAACGGCTGTACCAACGAAACGAGTTTCACAGTTACAATGATCGACGAATTTTCTCCTTCTTTGGAGAATTGCGGCTCATTCACAGTACCGGTTCCTCCGAACAATATTGGGGCTTTTTACACAGCTTCGGGCGGTCCAACGGGAAGCGGAGTACTCATACCTTTTGGGACTGTATTTAACAACACCGGTCAAAGTACCATAACCCAGAATCTTTATTATTATGCGGAAATGAACGGCACTCTTTGTGTAGACCAATTGTTCACCATCAACATTCATCCGATTCCGCTGGCTGATGATCCGGCAGACATTACCACGTGTACTTCTTATACTTTACCGGCCTTAACCAATGGAGGCTACTTTTCATTATCAGGCGGACCTTCTGCATCCGGACAAATTCCTCTGTCTGCAGGGGATTCTATAAATGTTTCCCAAACGATCTACGTTTACAATTCCAACCCGAACTGTTCCACAGAAAACCCTTTTACTGTTAATATAGTCGACACCACCATCTTCACGCCCCAATCCGGCTGTGGAACCTACTCCTTACCTCCAATATCTTTCGGTGGTTATTTTGACGCTCCAATGGGTGGTGGAAATCCAATTGACCCAACAGAGCCTATTACCAGCTCACAAATCATTTATTATTATGCGGTAACTACTTCTTCACCAAATTGCACCGACAACTTAAGTTACAACATCACCATAAACCAAAAGCCTCTTGTAGATACAATTATAAGCGGAGTATATTGTGGGGAATTCATCCTTCCGGTTTTAACCAATGGAACTTATTTTACTTTATCCGGAGGAACAACAACTCCGGGAAATCAACAATTAAATCCAGGAGACAAAATCGATTTGACAGGAACCCAGCTCGGTCCGGGAACCTATTATATTTATAATGGACCCGATACAAATGGGTGCTGGGACGAAAGTTCTTTTACCATTAACCTTAATCCTTTCCCCTTAGCTGATGGGGTGATTGACCGATTTGAATGCAGCCCGTATTCCATCGCTCAACCAGTAAACGGAACTGTCTATACCGCTCCAGGCGGACCTTCTGGCGGAGGAAGTATTGTTTCTCCAGCCGATGTATTTACCTCTTCACAAATTTTTTATCTGTACAATATCGATAATGGTACAGGCTGTTCCCTTGATAAGAAATTCAATGTAACTTATAACGGCTTGGACTTACCCGATTATCCTCATGTAACAGTGTGTGATCATGATAATTATACTTTACCTGCTTTAACCCATGTTCCTTCCACTCCTTTAAACTATTCTATAGGTTATTATTACGATCCGAATGGGGTGAACCCTGTACCTTCAGGAACTGTTTTTAACACTCCAAACACCCAAACAACCCTTTACGTTTTTGCCAGAAATGGAGATCGGGTTATCTGTACCCAAGAAGATAGTTTTGTACTTACGGTTTCCGAAACTCCAACGCTACCCAACTACCCTACCGGAAAGGAGTACTGCGGTAGTTTCACATTGCCGGCATTGCCCACTACGAATTACAACGTCAACTATTACAGTCAATCCGGAGGTAATGGATTGATAAGCGCTTCGAATTACACCTATTCACAGCCAGGCACTTACACCGTTTACGTTTATGCGACTGCTGTCAATAATACCAACTGTTTTGATGAAGCTTTCTTTACCTTTACGATACATCCGTTATTAGAAATTGATTTTCCCGATGGTGTCATCTGTGTTGATCCGGTAACTAATACCTCTATTCGAGATTATACGGTTAACACAGGTTTAAACCCGGCAATCTACACTGTTAACTGGTATTTAAATGGCACCTTAATGGGAACAGGTCCTAGTTATACTGCAACACAAGAAGGGATTTACGATGTTCGTTTTACCAAAATTACTCCTGATGTAGGAGCAAATTGCAATTATAAAGACACGCAGGTTGAGATCACAAAATCCAGCAAAGCAATAGCTTCTTATACGGCAAGTGGAGCTTTCGAAGACCAGATTGACATTGCAGTTTTAATTACTGGAGGATATGGTGACTATCTTTTTCAGTTGGATAATGGTCTTTTTCAGAGTAGCCCAGTTTTTTACGATGTGCCTTCCGGAGAGCATCTGATCAACATCAAAGATACTAAAGGGGATTGTGGCGATTTGACGCTAGTTGTTCATGTATTAAAATATCCGCATTTCTTCACTCCTAATGGCGATACGTACAACGACTTTTGGAACATTACCGATTTAAAACACCAGCCCAGTGCCGTAATCAATATTTACGACCGCTATGGAAAACTCCTCAAACAAATGAGTCCGGACAGCCCGGGTTGGGATGGCACCTTAAATGGCAAAGCACTTCCTTCCACCGATTATTGGTTTCAGGTTTTTTATACGCTTAATGGACAATCAGCAGAATTCAGAGCTCATTTTAGCTTGAAACGATAATCATTTTACCTTCTAGTCAATACGTTTTTTAGTTTGGAACTTTACTTTGTACCTTTGCGCTTCAAAATTAAGCCGAAACATCATGATAGAAGATAAAAACCAACAACGCACCAGCATTGCCCAATTGGGAGAGTTTGGACTGATTGACCATTTGACGGGACAATTCGAAATCACTCAACCCTCAACCCTAAAAGGAATTGGAGACGACGCTGCTGTTTTAGATTTCAAAGGAAAAAAAACTGTTGTTTCCACCGATTTACTGATTGAAGGTGTGCATTTTGACTTGGCCTACATGCCTTTAAAACACTTAGGGTACAAAGCGGTTTCGGTCAATGTGTCTGACATTTGTGCAATGAATGCAAAGCCTACACAAATTACTGTTTCTTTGGCAGTTTCAAATCGTTTTCCTCTGGAAGCTTTAGAAGAATTGTATGCAGGAATTGCTTTGGCTGCAAAAACGTACAACATTGATGTTATTGGAGGCGACACCACTTCTTCTCAAAAAGGTTTATTGATTTCTATTACCGCTTTAGGTGAAGCCGAGGAAAAGGAAATTGTTTACCGAAAAGGAGCAACCTCTACAGACTTATTAGTTGTTTCGGGTGATCTTGGTGCGGCTTACATGGGTTTACAGATTTTGGAGCGCGAAAAGCAAGTATTTTTAGTGAATCCGAACAACCAACCGGATTTGGAAAATTACACCTACTTGATTGAACGCCAATTAAAACCGGAAGCGCGAGTAGATGTTCGTGAAATCTTGGAAAAACTGGAAATCAAACCTACTTCTATGATTGATATTTCGGATGGTTTATCTTCAGAAATAATGCATTTGTGCAAGCAATCAAATTTAGGTTGTAATTTATACGAAGACAAATTACCGCTGGATCCGCAGTTCATAAATGTTTGTGAAGAGTTCAACATCGACAGTACAACAGTAGCCATCAACGGTGGAGAAGATTACGAATTGCTATTCACCATCAAAATGGAAGATTACGACAAAATTAAAGGGAATCCCAACTTTACAGTAATTGGTCACATGACTCAGGAAAGTGAAGGAAAACATTTGGTTACCCGAGCCAATACTAAAATTGAACTAAAAGCAAGAGGCTGGAATGCTTTAAGCGAAGAAGAATAAAAAAGGCTTTCCGATTGGAAAGCCTTTTTAGTATTACATTTTCATCAGCCAGTTTCTCATGGAAACTTCGTTATTAATGATTCCTCTTAATTCTGAAATAGCCACGCGATCCTGTTGCATCGAATCTCTGTGACGGATTGTTACGGTTTTATCCTCCAAAGTTTGGTGATCCACCGTGATACAGAATGGTGTTCCTAGAGCGTCCTGTCTTCTGTAACGACGACCTACCGCATCCTTCTCATCATAAGCTACGTTGAAATCCCATTTCAAATCTTCGATAATCTCTCTTGCAACTTCTGGTAAACCGTCTTTTTTCACTAACGGAAGAACCGCCGCTTTAGTTGGCGCTAAGACCGAAGGTAAACGCAGAACAGTTCTTGTCGAACCGTCTTCCAAGGTTTCTTCTTGTAAAGCTTTAGAGAACACCGCTAAGAACATACGATCCAAACCTACCGAAGTTTCCACTACATAAGGTACATAGTTTTGGTTTAATTCGGTATCGAAATATTGCAGTTTTTTTCCGGAATATTCTTCGTGGGCTTTCAAATCGAAATCGGTACGGGAGTGAATTCCTTCCAATTCTTTAAATCCAAACGGGAAGTTGAATTCGATATCCGCTGCGGCATTCGCATAATGCGCTAATTTCTCATGGTCGTGGAAACGGTAATTCTCACGTCCCAAACCTAAAGACAAATGCCATTTTAAACGCGTATCCTTCCAGTACTCGTAGTATTTCATTTCCTCACCCGGACGCACGAAAAACTGCATTTCCATCTGTTCAAACTCACGCATACGGAAAATAAACTGACGCGCTACAATCTCGTTACGGAACGCTTTTCCGGTTTGTGCAATACCAAAAGGCACTTTCATACGGCCCGTTTTTTGCACATTTAAAAAGTTTACAAAAATTCCCTGAGCTGTTTCCGGACGCAGGTACAAATCCATGGCGGTATCGGCAGAAGCTCCCAGTTTGGTTCCGAACATTAAGTTGAACTGACGTACTTCGGTCCAGTTTTTAGATCCGGTTTCCGGATCAGCGATTTCCAATTCATCGATTAAGGCTTTTACGTCTGCCAGATCGTTTTCCAAACCTTTCGCCAAACGATGTAGAATCTCATCCTTTTTAGAAAGATATTCCACAACTCTTGGGTTAGTTGAAACGAATTGCGCCTCATCAAAAGCATCGCCAAAACGCGCCTTTGCTTTTTCAATTTCTTTTTGTGCTTTCTGGTTTAATTTCTCGGCATAATCCTCGATTAACACATCGGCACGGTATCTTTTTTTAGAATCTTTGTTGTCGATAAGCGGATCGTTAAAGGCATCCACGTGACCCGAAGCTTTCCAGGTTGTTGGGTGCATAAAAATGGACGCATCAATCCCCACGATGTTCTCGTGCATCTGCACCATCGACTTCCACCAGTATTCTCTAATGTTTTTCTTTAATTCCACTCCGTTTTGAGCATAATCGTACACTGCGCTCAAACCATCGTAAATTTCGCTGGACGGAAAAATAAATCCGTATTCTTTTGCATGCGAAACTACATTTTTAAATAAGTCTTCTTGTTTTGCCATAATGACGCAAAAATATAAAAATAGGACGGGAAATAATAGCCTGAAAACTATCTTTTTGGAAGAATTTTAATTCACTCTGAAATTTGTTGAACCAATTAGATTCCCTTCACAAATAAGGTTAATTTTGTATTCCCCTATACTTAAATGCTCTTTCAGATCGATAAAAAGGCACGCATCGGGATTGGAACTGTCTTTAAAAAACTCTTTAGACAAAAACTTAGAGGCAAATCGAATTTTTTCCGTTCCATTTCCCTGAAGATTAACCAGCTGAACCAATATTTTCTTGGCTCCCGATTGCAAGGCATTGTCTTTTTCCAGAGTAAAACGAATGCGCATTTGATTGATCTTATCAGCGCTGGAGGTTTCCAAAATATCGTTTGATTTTACCCGAACCCCACGAACACTTACGTTGGAAGCTTTTAAAAAAGTTAAACCCTTAGTTTTAGACGGCTTATTCGAAGTGCCGGAATCAAATTTTGCATCGTTTATTAACTCGGTATTCCTTTTTGCTCCAGAGTTAGTTTGTATGGATATATTTTGATAAAGCGAATCGTACCGCTTTAAAAATTCATTCAATTGATTTTTATACAAGGTATTCTCCATGAGCAGCCTCTTTTGAAGCAACTGGTTCTTTTGAAAAGTTTCGTACCACTGAAGGCAAACCACAAATAAGCCAACGCTTAAAACGCATATAATGGCTAAGTTGAAGGTTATGGTTTTATTTCGTGGCATTTGAATAAAGAATTGTATTACAATTTAGTTTTTATAAAATTTGTAGAAAAATTTAATCGATGAACACACTAAAAAATTTGATGAACGTTTTTTTTCCCAGATCCTGCAAAGGCTGTTTGACGCTTTTGCTTCTTAATGAAAAAACAATCTGTTCAAATTGCCGCCACGAATTACCGTTAACCAATCATTACAGAAATCCTGAAAATGAAACCTTCAAACGCTTCTACGGAAGACTGCCGTTACAACACGCTTCTTCCATCGTATATTTTCATAAAAAAGGCATTGCTCAACAGCTTATTCATCAGTTAAAATACAAAGGTGCACAGGAAGTGGGAACTTTTTTCGGAACCTATTATTCCGAATTCCTCTTGGAAGTTCCTTCCTTAAACGATGTAAGCGAAATCATTCCCGTTCCATTACATCCGAAGAAAACAAGAGAACGAGGCTACAATCAGGTCACGGAATTTGGAAAAACATTAGCATCCGGACTTAACATCCCTTATAACGACACCCTTTTGCACCGCAACTTTTATTCCAACACCCAAACCAAGAAAAACATACTCGGCCGCACCGAATTAACTTCCGAACTCTTTGGAATTAAGTATTCTGAAAAAGATTACGGGAAACATTTTTTACTTATTGACGATGTGATAACCACGGGATCTACCCTTGAAGCTTGCGCAAAAACACTCTTGAAGATCCCAAAGGTTAAAATCAGTATAGTTACCATTGCCTATGCTCAATGATAATTTTGAGAAAACATTTCGTTTCCAGTAAATATAATTGTTATTTTGTGCTGTTAAAATGAATTTCAAAATGCTGAAGTCTAAGTTTCCTTTTTATTTAATCCTGCTTGCTGTTCTGTTCAGTTGTGCAAAAAGAGGTCATATCACGGGAGGTGAAAAAGACACCACGCCACCTGTGATTACAAGCAGTTCTCCAAAAAATTTCAGTACAGGTTTTACGGGCAACTTCATCAAAATTAATTTTAACGAATACATTAAGGTGAAAGACATCAACAAACAGCTGATCATTTCCCCGCCGATGAAAAATGCTCCTGAGATTGTTCCTATGGGAAGCGCGAGTAAATTCATCACTATTAAACTTAAAGATACGCTTGAACCCAACACCACCTACAGTTTCAATTTCGGGCAAAGTATTTCTGATAATAACGAAGGTAATCCGTATTCACAGTTTAAATATGTTTTTTCTACCGGAACCAGCATCGATTCTTTAAAACTGGGCGGAACCATCAAAGATGCAAAATCTAAAAAAACCGATAATTTTGTTTCGGTGATGCTCTATGAGGCAAGTAAATTCAATGATTCTACGGTTTACAAAAAACAACCGCATTATGTAACCAACACCTTAGACAGTCTAAAAACGTTCACTTTGGAGAATCTGAAAGCCGGAAGTTATTATCTAGTCGCTTTGAAAGACGAAAACAAAAATTACCGCTTTGACCCCAAAACGGATAAGATTGCTTTTTTCAAAAATCCGATAAACGTTCCAAACGATACCTCATACAACCTAGGACTTTTCAAAGAACAACTACCATTTAAAGCCGAAAAACCAAAACAGGTCAGTGCCAACCAATTACTTATGGGGCATGAAGGAAAGCCTAAAAACATCGTGGTTTCCATAAAAGATAAAGGAGTTGACCTTCCGGTAGTGGTTACTAAATTCGAAAAGAAAGATTCCCTACAGCTTTGGGTTCCAAAAATCAAAACCGATTCTTTGCAAATCAGCATAAGCAGTAATCAATACTCTAAATCTTTTTCTGTAAAGACAAAAGAGATGAAAGTTATCGACACACTTTCCTTCAAAACCAAACAAACCGGACTACTGGATTTCAGGGATTCATTTACGGTATTGCCTTCCACCCCTTTGGTGAAAATTGACAATTCTAAAATCCGAATCATTAAGAAGGATTCTACAGAAGTAGCTTTTACATCTAAATACAAAGAATGGGAAAATGAGCTGGTGTTCGATTTCAAAAAAGAAGAAGACCAGAAGTACAGTATTACTTTGTTGCCAGGTGCTTTAAAGGATTTCTACGAAAAACAAAACGACACCTTAAGCTACACAGTAAGTACCCGAAAATTAACCGATTACGGAAATTTAAAAATTGTTCTTGAAAATGTGAACCGTTTCCCTATCCTTGTGGAATTGCTGGATAAAGACGAAAATGTGATCATTTCACAATATTCCGAAAAAGAAACCGAATTCAATTTTGAAACTGTCGAACCTCAAAAATACATCCTGCGCGTTATCTACGACGATAACAAAGACGGAGAATGGACAACCGGAAGTTATCTTGAAAAGCGTTTGCCGGAGGAAGTAATTTACCACCCAAAAGAAATCGATTTACGAGCCAACTGGGATTGGGAAGAACGTTTTATTCTGTCAAAGTAAAAGCGTCCCGATCGCGCAAAAAACCGAATTTATTACGGTTAGCCAGCATAAGTTCTTTATCCAAACGAACGGAAAAGACCATTTCTTTTTCGGAAGGTTCTGCTAAATAATTGCCCAGATAATCCAAAACTTGAGAATGTCCCGGATAATTGTTATCGTTCTCATCATCTCCAATTCGGTTGACCCCGATGACATAACTCATGTTTTCAATTGCGCGGGCTTTAAGCAGTGTGTCCCAAGCGTTAATTCTCGGCTGGGGCCAGTTAGCAACATAAATCAACAAATCGTAATCGTCGTTGAAACGGGAAAAAACCGGGAAACGCAAATCGTAACAAATAAAAGCAGCGATTCTCCAACCTAAATAATTGATGATTTTCTTCTCACTTCCTTTGGTGTACACTTTATGCTCGCCGGCTAAGGAAAACAAATGGCGTTTGTCGTAATATTCGACCTCCCCTGTTGGAAACACAAACAACAATCTGTTATAATATTCATCTTTTTCTCGTATGACCATGCTCCCCATGATCGCCAAATTACGGTTTTGAGCCGTTTCTTTCATCCAAGTAACCGTTGCACCGTCCATGTCTTCGGCCACTTCATGCGGATTCATGGTAAACCCTGAGGTAAACATTTCCGGAAGTACTACCAACAGCGTTTCTTCAGGGATGTTTTGAATTTTAGCAGCAAAATAATTACGGTTTACTTCGGGATTTTCCCAAAAGAGCGGGGCCTGGATAATCGAGATTTGCATAAAAATAAAATTTTACAATCAACCCTTAAAGATACTATAATACAAGATGAAATTCTAAAGAAAATGTTAAATACATTAATCACCAATAATTAATTCATCTATTTGATTACCAGATAGTTATTATTTTGTTTAACTTTACTTTAATTTTGTTAAACAATTTAAATTATATTTTTATGAAAACTTTAAACTATATTCAAACGAAGTTAAGTATGCTTGTAATAGTAATGACCACTTCCTTTATGCTGTGTTCTTGTGAGAACGAAACTCAAGAAAGCACATTAGATCAAGGCGCTAAAATGAATCTTCATGAGACCCTAATTAGCATGAGAAATGGGGCACCAGCTCCTGGGATGAATTCAATTGGGGAAATTGCAATTTCCTCAGGATTTAATGAACTTGTAAGTGCATTAGTTTATGTGGATACTGAATTGAATGCCGGTTTGGTTAACTTATTTGTCAACGGAAAAGACCAATATACTGTTTTTGCACCAACAGATGAAGCTTTCATGAATTTATACACCGCATTGGGAGTTACCTCTATTGAGGAGCTACCGGCGGAACTGGTAAGAGACGTATTGCTGTATCATGTTACTCAAGGCAGAAGAGCAGCAAATTCTGTAGTTCCCCAAAATAGTCCCAGAGAAATCGAAACACTTCTAGGGGTGAGCTTTTATGTGAATCCAAATGCTTCCATAACAGCAATTGGGAATACGGCAAACATAAGTGCAGCGAACATTTCAGCTTCAAACGGTATCATTCATGTAGTTGATGCGGTACTTTTACCTATTGAGTGATTGTGAAAACAAAGGCATAAAAAAACGCATCCAACAGTTGGATGCGTTTTTTATAAATTCGATTAAAAGCTTATTTCAAACTTGCTTTTAAGTATTCTCTGTTCATACGAGCGATGTTCTCTAAGGAAATTCCTTTAGGACATTCGATCTCACAGGCTCCGGTGTTGGTACAGTTTCCGAATCCTTCTTCATCCATCTGACGCACCATGTTCAGTACACGTTCGGTAGCTTCTACGCGACCTTGTGGCAATAATGCATACTGAGATACTTTAGCTCCAACGAATAACATCGCAGAACCGTTTTTACAGGTAGCCACACAAGCTCCACAACCGATACAAGCTGCTGCTTCAAAAGCTTTGTCTGCATCTGGTTTTGGTACCGGAGTTGCATTAGCATCGATGGTTCTACCCGAAGTGTTTACCGATACGAAACCACCCGCTTGCTGAATTCGGTCGAACGAACTACGATCTACAACCAAGTCTTTGATTACCGGGAAGGCTTTACTTCTCCATGGTTCAACAAAAATGGTATCTCCGTCGTTGAACATACGCATGTGCAACTGACAGGTTGTGATTCCTGTATCTGGTCCGTGAGCGCGCCCATTGATGTACAACGAACACATACCGCAGATTCCCTCACGACAATCGTGATCGAACGCCACCGGCTCTTTTCTTTCGTTAACTAATTGCTCGTTCAATTGGTCTAACATTTCTAAGAACGAACTGTCGGTAGAAACGTTGTCCAATTTGTATGTTTCCATACTTCCTTTAGTTTTAGCGTTTTTCTGGCGCCAAATCTTAAGGTTTATATTGATGTTCTTTTTAGAAGCCATAATTTTAAATATTTGTTTTACACAAAATCTTACTGAATTATACGTTTATTCTGGTTTGTTTGCGTTTTGAAAAAACATAAACGGGTAGAGCTTTTTAATCTTATCAGATTCTTTATCTTTCAATTTTTTAAATCTAGCTAATCCATCGGCTATGTTTTGAGCTTTCTCATCACTGTTAACATTTTCAGGATTATAAACAACCTCTTTGTGTTTTTTTAATGCACGGTGAAAATTTTTCTTATGTTTAAAATTCTTAGGATCCAAAGGCTCTAAATTAACTGAAGCAATAAAAGCTCCCATTCGCCCTTGTACATCTATAACATATACTTTATTGGGTTCAAAATTAGTTTCAACATAATCTCTGTTTTCTGAAGTTGCCCAAAACATATGTTCTCCCGGGTCACATTCATAAAGAATATAATCTCCGTAAGAAATTTTACCTATAAATTTGTCATTTTCATAAATTCTAAAATTAACCAAAGGCGCAACAGAAAGAGAACGTGTAAAATAAACTAATGATTTTCCTTCTGAAGGTTTTTTGATTTCAATTACATCCTGCGCAAATAGAATAGATGTGAAACTAAAGAAAACAAACAAAAATGCTACTGTTTTATTAAATTTCATAAACTATTACTTATAATTTCTAGCTGCGATTTTAATGTACTCGTATACCAACTCTTCTTTGTGAAGTACTTCCTGGTTGATATCGCTACCTTTATATTCCCAAGCACCTACAAACTTGAAGTTTTCGTCGTCACGAAGCGTTTCTCCTTCAGCATCCTGGTACTCTTCACGGAAGTGACCTCCGCAAGATTCTTTACGCTGTAAGGCATCCATCGCCATCAATTGTCCTAATTCCATGAAATCGGCCACACGTAGTACTTTTTCCAATTCAGGATTCAATTCATCTGCGCTTCCCGGAACATAAACTTCTTTATAGAACTCTGCACGTAAAGCATCGATTTCCGCAACAGCTTCTTTCAAGCCCTGCTCGTTACGTCCCATACCTACTTTATTCCACATGATGTTTCCTAAAGCTTTGTGGAAATAATCAACCGATTTAGTTCCGTTGTTGTTTAAGAACATATTGATTTGTTCGTTCACACGGTTTTCTGCCTCAACGAATTCCGGCAAATCTGTAGAAATTTTACCCGTACGGATTTCATCCGCCAAATAATCAGAAACGGTGTAAGGCAATACGAAATATCCATCTGCCAAACCTTGCATTAGAGCAGAAGCTCCTAAACGGTTCGCCCCGTGATCCGAAAAGTTCGCCTCTCCCGCCACGAAACATCCTGGAATGTTAGTCTGTAAATTATAATCTACCCAAACACCACCCATGGTATAGTGTACCGCTGGGTAAATCTTCATTGGGGTTTCGTATGGGTTTTCGTCGGTAATTTTTTGGTACATGGTAAATAAGTTACCATATTTCTCCTCTAACCACTGTTTCCCTAAAGCGGTAACTTCCGCATCTGTAGGGTTGTGATTTCCTTTTGCGTACGCTGCTTGTTTTCCTTTAGAGATAATCTCTGAAGAGAAATCCAAGTAAACTCCTTCGTTCGTATCGTTCGCCTCGATCCCGAAACCGGCATCACAACGCTCTTTTGCCGCTCTGGATGCAACGTCACGAGGAACCAAGTTACCAAACGCTGGATATCTTCGCTCTAAATAATAATCTCTGTCTTCTTCCGCAATTTGCGTCGGTTTTAATTTACCGGCACGGATTGCTTCCGCATCTTCTTTTTTCTTCGGAACCCAGATACGTCCTGAGTTACGTAACGATTCAGACATCAACGTTAATTTCGACTGGTTCGTTCCGTGTACCGGAATACAAGTCGGGTGAATCTGTACATAACAAGGGTTCGCGAAGAATGCTCCTTGTTTGTGGATTTTCCAAGCTGCTGTTACGTTCGATCCCATTGCGTTGGTTGAAAGGAAATAAACGTTTCCATAACCCCCAGTTGCAATGATCACCGCGTGTGCCGAATGTCTTTCGATTTCTCCTGTAATCAAGTTACGAGCAATGATCCCACGAGCTTTTCCATCCACTTTTACTAGGTCTAACATTTCGTGACGGTTGTACATTTGCACACGTCCTAAACCGATTTGTCTTGATAAAGCCGAATAGGCTCCTAATAATAATTGTTGACCTGTCTGACCTGCCGCATAAAACGTTCGTTGTACCTGAGTACCTCCGAACGAACGGTTATCCAACAATCCGCCGTAATCACGAGCGAACGGTACACCTTGCGCCACACACTGGTCGATAATGTTGGCTGAAACTTCCGCTAAACGGTGAACGTTTGCCTCACGTGCACGGTAGTCTCCTCCTTTAATTGTATCATAGAACAAACGATAAGTACTGTCCCCATCGTTTTGGTAATTTTTTGCTGCATTGATCCCTCCCTGTGCCGCAATGGAGTGCGCACGACGTGGAGAATCCTGAAAACAAAATGCCTTAACATTGTATCCCATCTCCCCAAGAGAAGCGGCTGCCGAAGCACCTGCCAATCCTGTACCTACAACGATAACATCGATTTTAGGACGGTTGTTTGGAGCTACTAATTTTAAGTGATTTTTATGGTTGGTCCATTTTTCTGCAATTGAACCTTCTGGTATTTTAGAATCTAACTTCATAATAATAGTGAGGTTGATTATTTAACAAAGTGAATGTAAACTGGAATAATTGCAAACAACAACGGAACGATAATCGCAAACAATTTTCCGAAGGTTTTAATTGCCGGAGTGAATTTATTGTTAATTCCCAAAGACTGAAAAGCACTTTGGAATCCGTGCATTAAATGGAACGCTAACACTCCCATTGACAAAACGTATAAAATCGTAGCAATTAAACCGAATTTAGGATTTTGAAAGAACGCAAAAGTGATTTTATGCAAATCTTTATACCCTTCTCCAACTTTGATTTTAGCTTGAGTATTGTAAAAATCCTTACCGTGGTCGATATAAATCTGAGCGCCCATTGCCTCTGCTTCTTTCAAATCTTTAGCTACCTGTGCTACAGGAATATAAGCTCCTGCTGTTGTAACATACAAATCCTGCTTTTGACCCATCATGTCGATTGTAGTAGCGTATACCGGCATTTTTTTATCAAAGTGCATTCTTGCCCAGAAATTTGCCATGTGCGTTACAATGAAAATCAAAATCAAGGTTCCCAACACCGCCATGTTTCTTGAAGCCATAGAACTGTTCGCGGACGGATTGCTTTTTGCATAAGCGATTGGTCTAGCTTTTTTGTTTTGGATTGTTAACATAATCCCGTCAACCGCGTGGAATAAAATCGAGAAGTACGTTAAGTAAGATAATAATTTTACCGCCGGATTGGAAGTCATGAACAATGCATACTGGTTGAATTGTAATGCATCACCAAAAATCAACTGAAGGTTTCCAGCTAAGTGACCTGCCAAAAACAAGCATAAAAATAAACCCGTAAGAGCCATCCAGTATTTTTTTGCGATAGATGACTTTAGAAGCGCAGATTGTGCCATAGTATTTGTTTAGTGTAATAGTTTTTAAAAATCAGACAAAAATAAGGGTATTTGATGGTAACCACAAATCTTTAGCGCTAATTTATAATGAATTTAAAGTGCTTACACAAGCAAAAAAAATCGCTTGTAAAAAAGCGGTTTCAAATTACACTATTGATAACTGGGAATAAGGCCTCGTAAACCCATATCCACAACATTTTCTCCTATGGATGGCTCATATTTCCCATCAGCGTTTTGCTCGTGCCATTCAAAGCTTTTGTTAATCGATAACGACAAGGTCAAAACCATATTTGTAGTTTCATTTCCGGTAATCGTTAAATTGTTGGCAAATTTTCCGGTAACCACACAAGAGCCGGGCGGGATTGTTGAAGTTGCATGCAAAGGATTTGGAACCGTCGTTGCTCCGGGAGGCGTTTGTCCGGAAGTGGAATAATTCACCCCCTGCAAACCGAAAGTCCAATACCCTTGGTCTTTATTAGCATTAACCGTGTAATTGTATCCTCCGGAAGTAAAAGAGGCTATATAAGTAGACTTACCCACAAAACTGGCCAAGGTCCCAATGTAATTCACACCAGAGCTCAACACATTAATGTTATAATCCTGATAGGATAACGAACAACGCACCCATTGGTAACTGCCAGGCGCAATGTTCTTAAGAGGAATCGACAGGAATGCTTCTCCCTCCCCAACAATTATCGCTTTACTAAAATCAAAAGCATTTGCGCCTCCGGCTGTAGTTTCTGCACCATGGTATAAGATTGTTCCTTGCCCTAATTGTGTTGTCGCACTTTGCGCCAATTCAAGATAATGCGAACTTATTTTATTAAATACAGGGGTTTGCGCTGCGTTACCTGAGGCAACCGTAGAAGGCTCACCTAAATTATTAAGACGCACCTGATTCGGATCAAATTTAAACTTTACAATTAATTGAGGCCCAGCAGGTCCTTGGGCAACCGCATCGTCTTTATCATCACACGAAACAAAAAAAACACTCATTAAAACAAGTCCTAAAATTACATTCATCTTCATAATACAATGGAATTAAACAGGTTAGTCTTTTATAGATTTTAACGAAAATAAAAAGAAATTCGTGGTTCAGCTTTTCTCAAGAACTTTTTTTGTTAAATAATTTTAGGCTTGCATTAACAGGTTTTGCCTTTAAAGTTGTTAAATTTGGATTCTTGTAATTCTATAAATTCATTTCAATTATGAAATACCATCAGATAGACCGTGATTTGTTCATTAAGAACCGAAGCAAGTTCGCGGCACAAATGAAACCCAACAGTGTAGCGGTTTTCAATTCCAATGATATTTATCCGGTTTCCGCAGACAGCACGCTTCCTTTTGCCCAGCACCGCGACATCTTTTATTTATCCGGTGTGGATCAGGAAGAAAGTATTTTATTGCTTTCCCCGGATGCACCCTATGAACACCTGAAAGAAATCCTTTTTTTAAGAGAAACCAACGAGCACATTGCCGTTTGGGAAGGCGAAAAACTAACCAAAGAGCGCGCGTTTGAAGTTTCGGGAATCAAGACCGTAATTTGGTTGCAGGATTTCCACAAGACCTTGAAAGAAGTTATGGCGTATGCCGATACGATGTACATCAACACGAACGAGCATTACCGAGCAAGCATAGAAACCGAAACCCGTGAGGCCCGTTTTGTGAAATGGTGGAAAGAAACCTATCCGGCACACAAAGTGGAAAAATCCAACCCGATTTTACAACGTTTGCGTTCCATCAAAGAAAGTGAGGAAATCGATTTGATTCAACACGCCTGCAACATCACCGAAAAAGGGATCCGCAGATTGTTGACCTTTGTAAAACCAAATGTAATGGAATATGAAATCGAGGCGGAACTGGCACACGAATTCTTGAGAAACCGTTCCAAAGGTTTTGCTTATACTCCGATTATCGCCTCAGGTAACAACGCGAATGTATTGCACTATATCGAAAACAACCAACAGTGTAAAGCCGGTGATTTGTTATTGTTAGATGTAGGAGCGGAATACGCCAATTATTCCAGTGATTTAACCCGTACCATTCCGGTTTCCGGACGCTATACCGACAGACAACGCGAAGTGTACAACGCCGTTTTACGTGTAAAAAACGAAGCGACCAAAATGTTGGTTCCGGGTACTTTATGGAAACAATACCATGTGGAAGTAGGTAAAATCATGACTTCGGAATTATTAGGCTTAGGCTTAATAGACAAAGCCGATGTACAGAACGAAAACCCAGACTGGCCGGCTTATAAAAAATATTTCATGCACGGAACTTCGCACCATTTAGGTTTGGACACCCATGATTACGGACTATTGCACGAACCAATGCAGGCCAATATGGTATTTACCGTTGAACCGGGAATTTATATCCCTGCGGAAGGCTTCGGAATCCGTTTGGAAGATGATGTGGTGATTCAGGAGAATGGCGAACCGTTCAACCTGATGCGCAACATTCCTATTGAAGCGGAGGAAATCGAAAGCTTGATGAATTCTTAAGTAAAATAGTACAGATTAAAATTACGGCTCACTTTTAGTGGGTCGTTTTTTTATACCTTTGCGCCTTCAAAAAAGATTAAAAATGAATATCATTACCTTCTCTAAAAAGAAATTTTACTTTCTATTTATTGTATTTTTCTCATTTATTGTTTCAGGTTTACAAGCGCAGACAGCGCCTGAAAACACAAGATTAATACAAATTAATCAAGATCATCGTGCTTTTTTTTACAAAATCTATTGCAAACATTTGAAAACCCAAAATAGTGATTTATTTATCAGTTGTTTAGCCCAAGCTAATCTCAGTTTTTTCAACCAACCCGTAAACAACGGCTTTGCTTATGCAAGACACATTGCCCGTTTAAGCGAAGATGGTTTACCGCGTTGGACGGCACAGTTTGTTCCAGATACAGAATCTGATCAACTCCACGTATCCGGTGATTTGACCTGTGTGGACAAAGATGATAACTTTTTATTTTTAAGCAAACTAAGTGGTAGCTACTCTTTTTTTAAGGATGCTTCGGGGACTACCATTAATTTTTCACAAACTGCCGAAAACGGAACAGCTAAAGCACTTGTAAAGATTGATAAAAATGGAAATTATCTTTGGTCAAAAACAATTATTCCTCCCTCAATATTTCAATTTCAAGGAGCGGTTACTACAGATAATAATGGTGATGTGTATCTAGTTTTTAATATCGGATTACTCACTATTGACAATACAATTATAGGCACTACGACTGATTCTTTATCATTTATAAAGTTAAGCGGTATTGATGGCAGTATCATTTACAGCAAGAACTACGATTACCGATGCTATTCGTTTCTTCCAGTATTTGATGCTCAAAACAATCTTTATGTTTTCACAGAACCAGCGATTTCAACAGATAATAACAGTTATGTTTTTGACTCAACAACCATTCAAGGGAACACTCAAGGAATAGGAAGCTTAATGTTGAAATTCAACGCTCAAGGTGATGTGGTTTTTGGTAAAGATTTTTACATGAATGCCTCTAATGTTTTCTACTCTTGGCCTAATGATGTAGTTTTTGACGGGACAGACTTTGTTCTCCATGGAACTTTATACGCAGATCCTCCTTCTGACTTTGTTGGCATGGATGGACTTATTATTCCTCGAAGCTATACAGAAAATTATGGCGAAGGTTTTTTTGCAAAAATTACTACTTCAGGAACTGTCTTATGGCAAAAGCCACTTGAAACCAACATGGATAGTGAATTAAGCTCCTACACAAACATAGATGTTGATGAGAATCATAACTTTTATGTTTATTATACTGGCGTGAAGGACAAATTAAAAATCAATGGCACGGAATACAATTTTAATACCGTAAAAGGTGAAAAAGTGTTAATTAAATTCGATACCGATGGAAATCAAACCTATTTAAAATCAGTTGATTTTGGGGACCACAAAGCATCTATTGATGTTTTTGGTGTTGATAAAATAAATGTCAGCAGTTATACCACAGAAAATAATATTCTGAATTACCCAATTAACACTATCAACAATTATGATAACTTTCCTAATCGGCCTAAACCTTATGTAGCAACATTCGGCAATTTAAACAGCCTATATTTAACACCTGTTGTAAACTATTCAGAAGTAAATAATGCAGTCATTTCAAATAATGGAAGTGACACCAACACCTATACTTTCAACCTTGTTAACAATGTAAACTGGACTGCAACCAGTAATCAGCCTTGGCTTAGTTTATCTCAAGTAAATTTAGCTGGTAAAAATACATTAGACACTTCTCTTTCAGGTTCTGGAGATGCCAAGATCACTTTAACAGCAGGCCCAAACACTACAGGAAACGACCGATCTGCAACCGTTACTCTTAGCGGAACAGGTGTTACTACCAAAACGATTTTAGTTACCCAATCAGGCACTTTAAGCACTCCTTCAAACGAGTTCAACGCAAACGCATTAGTTTTATATCCTAATCCGGCGCACTTCTCAATTGCTTTTTCAGAACCGGTAAAAGAATTGGAAATTACGGATGTAAGCGGCAAAACGATTAAAGTTTTTAAAGGATTCAATTCCGATTATACTATTAACGATCTTGCCAAAGGGATTTATTTTGTAAAAGGAACAACCCAAAACGATAGTAGGTTTATTAAAAAACTAATCAAAGAATAAAAGTTCATACCTCATAAAACGACCCACAAAAAACGGGTCGTTTTTTTATTAATTTTTGTTTCCCCAAAATCTTGAATAAATTTGTAGTTCTAACCAAAAGCACCATGAGGTTTATACTCTTTTTTCTTTTTTCGGTTTTCAATTTAAGTGCCCAGCAACTTACCGAGGAAACAGCGTTGAAATTAAGCCGATTACCCTTGCATTGCATCGGTACTGAATTTCCAAACAAAACCTCCCATCTTTCGGATTCAGAAAAAGATGCCGCTTTACTTCCGCACGAGCTGCATCCGGTTTTTTACGGTTGTCTTGACTGGCACAGTAGCGTTCATGGTCATTGGATGCTGGTCAAACTTTTAAAAGAATTTCCGAATCTAAAAAACAAAGATTCCATCACAACCGTTCTGAACAATTCTTTTCAAAAAGAAAAAATGCTCTTGGAAGCCGATTATTTCGGAAAATACACCTCTTCAAACAATTTTGAACGCACTTATGGCTGGGCATGGCTCTTAAAATTAGACGAAGAACTTTACACCTGGAATACTCCGCAAGGAAAAAAATGGCATGTAGCGCTACAACCCTTAACCGTTAAAATTGTACAGCTTTGGAAAGCCTATTTACCCAAACAAACCTATCCGAACCGAACCGGGGTACATCCAAACACCGCTTTTGGACTCTGTTTTGCTTACGATTGGGCCAAGACCACAAAGGATCAAAACTTTTTACAGCAAATCACCCAAAAAGGAATCGATTTTTATCAAAACAATACCCAAATTCCTGCTCATTTGGAACCGGATGGCAGTGACTTTTTTTCGCCTAGTCTTCAAGCAGCAGATTTAATGACCCGAATTCTCACTAAGGATAAATTCCTGAAATGGTTTAAATATTATTACACTAAAGAAGGTTTGAAACGAATCTATAGTCAACCCACAGTAAGCGACCGAAACGACTATCAAATTGTACATTTGGACGGATTATCGTTCAGTAGGGCATGGAACATGAAAAGCATTGCAAAACAACTTCCCAAAAATAACGCCGCAAAAAAACAACTGGAGCAAACTGCCGATAGCTTCATAAGCAAATCATTGCCTGTTTTGTTTGGAAGCGGTTATGGTGGTGAGCACTGGCTGGCTTCGTTTGCTATTTATGCCTTAACATTAAAGTAATTCCTTTTGAAAACACTCCTATACAAAAACACCAAAATTGCGTATGCCGAAACCGGTAAAGGAACTACTGTAGTGTTGCTTCACGGATTTTTGGAAAACTCAACCATGTGGAATTTCTATATTGAAGAATTATCTAAAAAATACCGTGTGGTTACCATCGACCAACTCGGACATGGTCAAACCGAATGTATGGGATACCTGCATACCATGGAAGACATGGCCGATACCGTTCATGCCGTTTTAAACGAATTGCGCATCCGAAAGGCAATTTTTGTAGGACATTCCATGGGCGGTTATGTGGCTTTGGCCTTCGCCGAATTGTATCCGGACAACGTAAAAGGGATTGTACTTTTAAACTCCACTTCCCGCGCCGACAGCGAAGAGCGCAAACTCAACCGCGACCGTGCCATCAAAGCAGTAAAACAAAGTTACACAACCTTTATCAGCATGTCGATTGCGAATTTATTCAGTGAAGAAAATCGTGAAGTACTTACCGAAGAAATCGAACAGGTAAAACTGGAAGCTTTGAAAACACCGCTTCAGGGAATAGTTGCCGCTTTGGAAGGTATGAAAATACGAAAAGACCGTGAAGTTCTGCTTCATTTCGCCCCATATCCCGTCTTGCTGATTTTAGGCAAAAAAGATCCGGTTTTAAATTACCAAGACAATCTGGAACAAATTGAAGGAACCGCCACCAAATTAGTCACCTTCCCCGACGGCCACATGAGCCATATCGAAAACAAGGATCAACTAGGGAAAGTACTTTTGGATTTTTTCAAAGGAATTTAAAGCATCCCCTCCATTAAATACCCTCTTTCTATTAATTCCTGCTGATTTTTTAAATGATAGGTTTTTCCGTCTTTCATTAAAATAAGCCTGGTGGAAATTTTAAGCACATTTCTATAGTTGTGGTCGGTAATAATGATCCCTTTATGTTGCGTTGCATCGGTTATTAATTGGTTTACCTGTTCCAACATAAGTGGCGATAACCCATTGTAAGGTTCGTCCAACAAAGCAAATTTAGATGCGCTGGACAAAACAAGTTTTATTTCAAGATAACGAAGTTCTCCTGTGGAAAGACGATCAATTTTTTTATCCAAAAGTCCTTGAAGGAATGCATCGGTATTAAAAGTACTTCTTCTAGACTTTTCAACCGTCAAGGCAATGGCTTTCTTTACCGTAAAATGTTTCGGAATAAAATGATTTTGGGACAAATAACTAACTTCCTTAAGCAGCTCTGAGGTTTTGTATTTGGTTTTCCAGTCAATGCGAATAAATTTTTCATCGGCGGCTACCAACCCAAAGATGATCTTCAGAAGTGTGGATTTTCCGGAACCGTTTCTGCCAAGTAAACCGATAACTTCACCGGTTTCACATTTTAAAAACACATCTGAAAGCACCTTTTTATGGCCTAAGGTTTTCTGAACACTGTCAACCTCTAAAACATGTTTCATAAGCTTTTAAAAATAAAAACGTAAATACAACTTAGGATAAGTGCAACTAAAAAATTAATCAGCAAGGAAGAACCCCAAAGCGCTAGACGTGATAAACCGTTATTAAAGTAAAACAAATACTCCTCTTTGCTCTTTACTTCCTTAATGGCCAGACTCGTGATGAACCCAAAACTGACAAACATCAAAATTGATTCTGAAAATCCTCCGAAAAGAAAACCCGTCAAAGACAAAAGCACATTGACTGTTAAAGTAGTGCTGTAAAACGCTGCTATGTTAAGTAATTTTCTGATGTTTTTTTGATAAAGAACTTCATTTTTCAGGAATAAAATTCTCAAAGAGGTGTTAAATTTTAGTTCAATTTTTCCTCAAAGGAAACTTCAGGATTCAGAATCTCGTTAATTAAGTGGATAATTTCCGTTTTGAAATCTGCCAACACTTCCGTTCCAATCAAGGTGTCTGCCGATCTGTCTTCTTTAAAACCAAAAGGCATAAACCCAGCTTTCATGTTTTTAAAAGAAATAATACCCGCCTCGAGTTCCAGACCGTTAAGCTGCTCTTCATACATCAAAGCATAACAAAGCAACTGGATAATTTTATCATTTTTGATCTCGGAAGTAAGTCCGTTCCAGCTTTTTAACTGAACGTTTCGAAGTTCTACCTTACCGGTTTTATAGTCAATGATTCGGATTTTCCCATTTCGTTGCTCAATACGATCTACATTTCCGGCAATTTTCACAGGGTAAGGCAAACGCTGATCTTCCAACAAACAATCCAAAGAGGTTTCCAAAGCAAGTACCTTAACAGCATCTCCTGCTTGAATATTTTTCTTTTCTTCGCTGAGGAAATTGAAAACGTTACGCTTAGCCACTTCAAAAGCCAGCAGGTTTTTTCCTTTTTTGATTTCGCCTTCTTTATAAACTTCCCGGAATTGTCGCTCCACTTCTTCATTTGCCTTTGAGAACATTTCATCAAGGAGTTCCACGGTAAGAAAACGATTCAGTAATGGCTTGTACAATTCCTCCAAAACACCATGAATAATTGTTCCCAAGGTGTTTAAAGCGATGTTTTCCTCAACCTCTTCCACTTCCGAAATGCGCAAGACGCGTTGATTGTAAAACTGAATGGGATTTCGAATGTAACTGGTTAGTCCGGAAGGTGAAAACCCTTTATCCGTAGCAATTTCCTTTAAACGTTCCATAACCTTTTTCGACTTCGGAATCTGTACTGGTTCGTAGGCTTTATCAGGCAAATAAGCGTTGAAAATTTGATTTGTAATGGTGTGTTTAGGTTGTCGTTCAATTTCCAATTGCGTAATGAAACGGCTTTTTTCTCCAGCATCCAACCCCTCACTTTCAGTGTTGTACAACAAATAAATGTTCTTAGCCCTTAAAAGCAAATGATAAAAATGATAGCAGTAAATGGCATCTTTTTCCTTATAAGTCGGTAAGCCCAATTCGCGTTTTACATCATACGGAATAAACGAATTGGTAGATTTACCGGCAGGAAAAACACCTTCATTCATTGAGGTGATGATTACATTTTCAAAGTCAAGAACCCGACTTTCCAATACGCCCATAATCTGCAGCCCGGAAAGTGGCTCGCCTTCAAAGGAAACTTCAGCCAGATCGATAATCTGCTTATAAATAGTATGCAGGGTAGCAATGGAATCGATCTTAGAATAAGTTTCACAATACGTAATAAGTTTGTTGAGTACTTTAAAAACAGAATGCAGAAAGGCTTTGGCAATTTTATCGTCTTCCGTATCGTTTGATAAGTTACTTTTGATCACCAGCAATAACTCCGATAAGCGTTTGGTCACTAAAAGCGCATCGTCTTCCCAACGTTCAAAAAGAAGCTTGAACAAGGCAGTCGGCTCAGGATTCATTCCCACAAAATGCTGTTGCGATAAAAAAGTAATATTGTTTTTATTGATGATTTGAACTACCTCCTTTGCCTTAACATAAGGCTCAATCAAAGGATGCGTGAGCACCTCAAGCACTTCTTTGTAATAAAACGTATAACTTTTGGCGTTACGTTGAAGAGCATTGGCATGCAATTTAAAGAGCTTACCGACCAAAATTTGCGCCGGATTGTTTTTACTGCCATAACCCATAGTGATGTTTAGACTCGTTACCGAATCCGGCAAGGCATACAAAGCGGGAATCAATAAATTTTCTTCTCCTAGAACTAAAGCGGTTTTATCCAGACTTGCACCCTCGGCCTGAATTCCCTCAATAATCTTACCGGCAATTTTAGCCTGACCGATAGTTTTTGGGGTTCCGATAATGCGAATGTTTTTGGCTTGGGAAAACTCCTTTACTAACCATTCAAAGGGAGTACTGGTATATTGCTTCCACTCTTTTCTGAACCTTCGGATAAAAAGCCCGGCATCGTGAAAGGAGTCGTTAAGGAAAGTCTCATCAATATCCCAGTAGATTTTGGCCTGGTCATTAAAAAGCAACTGCTGAATGATTTTTTCTTCTGCCTGATTTAAAGCATTGAATCCGGCAAAAATCAACTTTTTAACCCCTAGAGTCTCCGAAAAATGATTAAGGTTCTCCACTGCCTCCCTATATATAAGTCCTTGATAGCCTATTCCCTTAATCAGAAGATGCTGGTAGAAGCTAGCATAATATTCAGGAAGCTTACTCCAAAACTCCAAATGATTATCGATTAAGCGTGTGGTCTGTGAAGCTTCCAAATCCCAACGCTTCAATACTTCAATATCTTTTAAGTAACTGAAAACATGATTTGGCGGTAACAGGTAACGATCGATTTCATTAAAATCCTGTAACAGTGTTTTTCCCCAATTGGCAAAAAGTTCGAAATCCTGTTGTTTTTCCAACGGCGTGATGGAAAGATAAACGTTGTAAAATTCAAACAACAATTCAATAGGATCAGCATTGCGAATGCCCGACACATCTTGAACAAAATCCTCAATACTTATAATTTCAGGAGCAAAAACAGTCTCCGGTAATTGACGCTTCAACGCTTCAATTAAAAAAACCTTAGCCCTTTTATTTGGCAAAATAATCTGAACTGCATCCAGAGATTCTCCAAATTGGCGAACCAGTTCAGCACTTAATGTATCAAGGAAAGTAGGATTTGTCATAGGATAAAAATAAAAAAACGCCCCGAAATTCGGAGCGTTTTCTTAATTTATTTAGAGGTGATTAGTTAACTAATTTAACTTCTACACGTCTGTTGTTTGCTTTACCTTTAGCAGTTTTGTTAGAATCGATTGGTTTAGCCTCACCGTAACCTTCAGAAGTTAATCTGTCAGCAGCGATACCGTGATCGATTAAGTAAGTTTTAACTGCAGCAGCTCTATCTTTAGATAATTTCAAGTTAGCAGCATCTTTACCATCTGAATCTGTGTGACCTTCGATAGAGAATTTAGATGTTGGGTACTCTTTTAAGATCGCAGCGATAGACTCTAAAACTGGGTAAGTTTGTTTTTGGAAAGAAGACTTACCAGAGTTGAACAAGATCGTTTTAGCGTAAGCGTTTAATTTTTTGATAGCATCTTCAGATACTTCAGGACATCCGTTGTTAGCAACAGTTCCTTTTACGTCTGGACATTTATCATCTTTGTCAGCTACACCGTCTCCGTCTGTATCAGGCCAAGGACAACCAGCGTTTTCTCTAGGACCTTTAACGTCAACACATTTGTCATCTTTATCAGCTACACCGTCTCCGTCTGTATCAGGACAACCTTGCATAGCAGCAGGACCAGCAACTTCAGGACAAGCATCGTCTTTGTCTACGATTCCGTCTCCGTCAGTATCAGGACATCCGTTGAATTCTTTAGGACCAGCAACTTCTGGACAAGAATCATCTTTATCAGCGATACCGTCAGCGTCTGTATCAGGACACCCTTGGAATTCTTTTAAACCAGCAACTTCTGGACAAGCGTCATCTTTATCATAGATTCCGTCTCCGTCTGTATCTTTACCTCCAAATTTGAAAGTAAGACCTGCGAAATGCTGTAAGTGAGAAGCAACATCTACATCTGGAGTTCTTGTATCGTCAAATGAATGCTTGTAAGTCGATTGTAAAGATAAACCAACTTGCTCAGTAAACCAGAAGTTGAAACCTAAACCTCCATTTACAGTTCCTGTAGAAGCATCACCTAAGAAAGTGTAACCTCCACCAACGTGCAAATATGGATCTAACCATTTAGATTTTAACATATCCATAAAGCTATACTTGATAACTCCATCGATACCGTAGTACATTAAATCACCAGGGTTCCCTACTGGATAGTCACCTGGATTAGTCATTCTTTCCCCAACGAATTTGTCAATTTTGTTAACAGATCCTGTTACACCAAAAGAGAAATTGTTACCAACGTGTCTTGAAACGTTCACGTAAGATACTGAAGGAAGGATGTTCCAATACTTGTTTGCATTAAAATACTGAGAAAACTGATCTTCTACTTTAGAAGCAGCACTCACTCTACCACCATCTACTGCGTTCGCACCAAATGAGATAGCCCATGGATTGTTACTATCCTGTGCTTGAGCGTTTAAACCTGCAAACATAAGAGCAGCAACAAATAATCTGTTTAGATGTTTCATACTTTTTTTATTTAATTACAATACGTTATAATTGAGACAAAAATAAGAGGTTAATAATTAACTACAAAGACTTTCGTTAAAAAAATCGCATTTTCTTACTAAAAATTATTTAATTAGATCACTTTTAGCATTTTTCCCACCTCAGTAAAAGCTGAAACCGCTTTATCCAAATGTTCTTTGGAATGTCCGGCAGAAAGCTGTACACGAATTCGCGCCTTATCTTTCGGCACTACCGGGAAGAAAAATCCGATTACATAAATTCCTTTTTTCAAGAGCTCATCTGCCATAACCTGAGACAATTTCGCATCGTATAACATCACCGGCACTATAGCCGAATCTCCATCAATAATATCAAAACCGGCTTGTTTCATCCCTTCCTTGAAATAATTGGTATTCCACTCCAATTTATCGCGCAACGAAGTGTCTTTTTCCAACAATTCAAATACTTTAATGGAAGCTCCAACAATAGACGGTGCCAATGAGTTCGAGAACAAATACGGACGGGAACGTTGGCGTAAAATTTCAATGATTTCTTTTTTAGCTGTAGTATAACCACCCATTGCACCTCCCAAAGCTTTCCCTAAAGTTCCGGTAATAATGTCCACACGGCCCATCACACCTTTAGCCTCCAAAGTTCCTTTTCCAGTCGCTCCGATAAAACCGGCTGCGTGGCATTCGTCTACCATCACCATAGCATCGTATTTATCAGCAAGGTCACAAATCTTATCCAGTGGCGCTACCAATCCGTCCATAGAGAACACTCCGTCGGTTACGATTAACTTAAAGCGATGACCGGCTTCAGTAGCTTTAATAAGCTGCGCTTCCAAGTCTGCCATATTGTTGTTTTCATAACGGTAACGCGCCGCTTTACACAAACGCACCCCGTCAATGATCGAAGCATGGTTCAAGCTATCAGAAATAATACAGTCTTCCTCTCCTAACAAAGGCTCAAAAACTCCTCCGTTGGCATCAAAAGCAGCGGCGTATAAAATGGTATCTTCGGTACCGTAGAAATCGGCAATTTTTTGTTCAAGGGTTTTGTGAATGTCCTGAGTTCCGCAGATAAAACGCACTGACGACATCCCAAAGCCGTGGGTATCCAAAGCATCTTTAGCAGCCTGAACCACTTCTGGATGCGACGATAATCCTAAATAATTGTTGGCGCAGAAATTCAAAACCGTTTCACCGTTCACGGTAATTTCCGCTCCTTGTGGCGAAGTGATGATGCGCTCTTTTTTGTACAATCCGTTTTCCTGAATCGTTTTTAACTCATTTTGCAAATGGTCTTTTATTTTCCCGTACATGCTTTTATGTTTAAGGTTTGTAGTTTGTGTTTGGATTACAAATGTACTATTTCTAATTTTTCTCCTATATACACCAGCGTTTTTTTCTCCACAACATAACCCATTTCCTGCAATGCTTTTTCGTACTCCAACAACTGTTTTTCATATTTAGTCTGATGCGCCCCGGTTTTATAATCCAGTAAATAGGCCGCATTATCCTTCACAGATACACGATCCGGCTTAATGGTAGCGGTTCCTTTTTTAATAATTGCCTGCTCGTTAAAAACTTTATTATCCGAAGAAAAGAACACCTCCAGCTCCGGATGCGTAACAATTTCCTGCAAAGTCACTAAAACTTCTTGCTTTTGCGACTCGGTAATTAATCCGTTTTCAATTGCTTTTGTTGTGGCCAAATCGATATCGGTTTCGGTTTTTACAAATGACAAAATTTCGTGCATTACATTTCCGAATTCGATGGCTTTGATCTGATCGGTTCCCCACATTAAAGCTTCACGCTGGGCAATTTTGATTTTCTTCGGATTAAAAATTTCGTTAACAATTTCAATGGTTGGCTGCTTTTCCTTCCCTTTTCCTACTTCGGAAAGGCGTTCTTTCTTACCAAAATCAAATTCCATTTTCCCCTCTTCATATTTTTTTACAAAGTCAAGATATTTGATAAAATAAGACGACATATTGTTGGTCAACTCCCCTTTCGCGCTCAGATTTTTGCCGGAAATAATGTAAAGCTGCTCTTCGGCTCTGGTAAGCGCTACGTACAATACATTAATATTATCCAGCAATTCTTCCTGACTCTTTTCATTATAAATTTCTGAAGCTTTTTCTCCGTATTCAGCCACTTCTTTTTTAGTGTCGACCAGTGCTTTAGGAAGATTCAGGTTTTCGTCTTCCAGATCCAGCCACATTTTGTTTCGTGGTTTTTTGGCGTAATCTTCTTCGGCAAAGGGAAAAATCACCACCGGAAATTCCAGCCCTTTAGATTTGTGAATGGTCATGATTCGTACCGCATCGTTCCCTTCCGGCGAAGGAATACTGAATTTCGAACCGTTGTTGTCCCAATACTCCAGAAAATCCGCAATACTCGACTGAATCCTTACATCGCGCTCAAGCACCAAGTCCATAAAATACTGCACGTAAGAAACCGTACTTTTTTCCTTGATGAACGTCGAAACAATAATTTCAACCGCTTCATACAACGATTTTTTACGGCAATTTTTAAACGAAATCGACATTCCGAACTCCTCCAGCCATGCTTCCAGTACTTCTTCTGAAAATTTTGCCATTCCGGTTTCGATAAAATCATGAATCGGGAATTCGGTTTGTTTGTTTCTGGCGATAAAATAAAGCACGGCCGCTTTGGCTTCTTTGTCGTTATTGTTTTTTAGGTAACGAAGCACGTTCAAGATCAGCTTTACTTCGGTGGCATTTTCAATTAAAAGGGTTTCCGAGGAAAGAATCGGAATGTCGTTTTCGGTTAAATAATTCGCCAAGGCTACTCCGGAATCTCTTTTTCGGGTAAGCAACACCATATCCCGATACTGAAAACCTTGCGCTTTTACTTTATTTATGGTAGCCAGTGTGGCTTTTAGATACAATTGTGTTTTATCGTCGGCTTCCTCATCCGTGCTTTCATCGGATTTCTCAACTTTCGGAATAAAAGAAATGTTCACATAACCGCCTTTTTTGGCATTGGTTTCCTGATGACTTTTGTTGCGGTACAACTCCTGATAATCTTCATTGGCAAATTCATCGGCCAACATAGCAAAGAACGCATTGTTGAATTCAATTACTTCCGAATAACTTCTGAAATTCCGTTCCAATCTTACCACGCCTTTGTCTTTGTTGGAAAACGGATTTTCATCGTGACTTAAGCTGATGAACTGCTCGGCTTTTCCACCACGCCAACGGTAAATCGATTGTTTGGGATCGCCTACAATCATTAATGAGCCGCGCGTACCCGACAAATCTTCTGAAGCCAGCGCATTATCAATTAACGGAACCAAGTTGTGCCACTGCATTTGAGAAGTATCCTGAAACTCGTCAATAAAAAAATGCCTGTACCGCTCCCCCAATCGCTCGTAAATAAACGGTGCGGGCTGGTTTTGTATTTCTTTGTGAATGATAGCATTGAATTCGGAAATCGACAAGATATTTTGGTCTTTTTGAATCGTTTCCAACTCCTGTGCAATCGAATTCAAAAGCGATAAGGGCGTAATGTTTTTCTGAAAAGCCGAATAGAAATTTTTCTTCTCATAATTTTTATAGACTTTGGCCAGAATTGCTATCAATTCAGGCGCAATACTTTCAATTACGGTTTTGTCTTTAGCTCCTTTTTTAATTGCAATCGCTTCCGGTTCCCTGAATTTATGGTTATTAGCTTTGGGATCGTTGTTTGCGATAAAATTCAAATGTTTTGGAAACGTACCATAAGGAAATGATGCTTCATCCACTCCGCTATTCTTCAATAATTGCAACGCTTCATTAGCTAAACTTGCCGAAATCTCTTCCAGTTGTTTTATTGCTTCGGATAATTTGTCCCGAATTACCAAAAATTCATCGATGGTTTTCTCATGAAAATGCGAGATTTCGTTACGGTTGTTTTCGTTTACCAGCAGTTTGCTCACATCAAGCAATTCGTGGGTTACGTCCCAGCTTTTATCGCTATCGGTTTTATCAATAGAGAAATCAACCAGAATTTTGGTTAGCAATTCATCTTCACCGGCTTTGGCAATAATTGCATCTACGGCTTTCTGTAAAAGAAGGTCGGTTTCCAACGATACGTCAAAAGTTTGCGGAAGGCCTAAATCATGGGCAAAAGTTCGAATGACTTTGTGGGTGAACTTGTCAATGGTGGAAATATCGAACGCCGCGTAATTATGGATGATATTTTTGATAATCGCCTTTGATTTATCTTTAAGGGTAGCCATCGACAATTTGGTTTCCTCCGAGATGTTTTTCATGAAATCCTGTGCTTTTTCACTTGGATTGTCTTTCGAAAACTCGTGCAAAGAAGAAACAATACGGCTTTTCATCTCCTCAACCGCTTTGTTGGTAAAAGTGATGGCCAGGATTTTTTTATACGCATCGTTAGTATCCGAAAGCATCAGAATTTTTAAATATTCTTTTACCAGCGTATAGGTTTTTCCGGAACCGGCAGAAGCGTCGTAAAGGGTGAAGGCGTGTTTATTCAACTTTTTTAAATTATTAAATTGAGTTTATTAATCAAGGTATAGAGAATTACTATTTTCTTTTACGAAGATAAATTTATAATTTTGAATGAATTTAATTATTAATCTTTAAATATAAAACATCATGGCATTCGAGTTACCAAAATTACCATACGCTTATGACGCTTTAGAGCCGCACATCGACGCGCGCACTATGGAAATCCACCATTCTAAACACCATAACGCCTACATTACCAACTTAAACGCAGCTATCGCTGGAACGGATTTAGAAGGAAAATCAATTGAAGACATCCTTAAAAATCTTGATATGAACAATATGGCAGTACGTAACAACGGTGGTGGACACTACAACCATACTATGTTCTGGGAAATCATGGCTCCAAACGCTGGTGGTTTACCAACAGGTGAATTGGCAGACGCTATCAACGCAGCTTTTGGTTCTTTCGAAGAATTTAAAGCACAATTCGCTAAAGCTGGAGCAACTCGTTTCGGATCTGGTTGGGCTTGGTTGTGTGTAAAAGACGGAAAACTGGAAGTTTGTTCAACGCCTAATCAAGACAACCCAATCATGCCGGGCGTACCTTGTGGAGGTCAGCCAATTTTAGGAATGGACGTTTGGGAACACGCTTACTACTTAAACTACCAAAACAGAAGACCGGATTATATTGAGGCGTTCTTTAATGTAATCAACTGGGCGGAAGTAGCTAAACGTTACGCAGCAGCGAAATAAAAACTGCTTTATAAAAATAAAAAAGCGTTCATTAACCTGAACGCTTTTTTTATGCGGTATAACTAACTTTAAAAATAAAAAGGTGGAATTTCTTCCACCCTTTTTGCCCCAAATCTACCATAAACTTAACCTACTAATGCTATGGTGATACGAATGTATGGCGAGGTTTCTCATCGTTCAAAAAAATCAGATAAACTGCATATAAAGTCGACGAAAAACACATTTGTCAGATTTTAGTACGCCCTTGCATCCTTACCTTCGTAGAAGTTCATGAATGCTCGGTTTACCACGCGGTTTCCACCATCGGTAGGGTAATTCCCTGTGAAGTACCAGTCTCCCAAGTTCTTAGGACACGCTTTATGTAAATTATCTACTGTTTGGAAAATAATTTTCACTTCGGCTTTTACTGATTCTTCGGTAAGCATCTCAGCTATTTTATCGGAGATCTCCTGATCGGTAAACGGCGCGTAAATTTCTTTTACATAATTCACTACTTCACTGTCGTGAAAATGCTCCTGCGCTTTCGATTTTTGATACACTTCTTCCACAATGTGGTACAGGTTTCGTTCTTTTAATAACGCCATCGCCGCGCGGAACGCCACCAGACCTTCCAGTTTTGCCATATCGATCCCGTAACAGTCCGGATAACGGATTTGTGGTGCCGATGAGACAATTACCAGTTTTTTAGGATGCAGGCGATCCAACATTTTGATGATACTTTGTTTAAGTGTGGTTCCGCGTACAATACTGTCGTCGATGATTACCAGATTGTCCGTTGGTTTTACCACGCCATAGGTAACATCGTAAACATGTGCCACCATATCATCACGGCTACTGTCTTCGGTAATGAACGTTCTTAGTTTTACGTCTTTGATCGCAATTTTTTCCGATCTAAGCTTTACCGATAAAATTTCCTGTAATTTCTCTGCAGAAAGCGAATCTTTATGAGCTAAAATATCGTTGATTTTGCGCTGGTTCAAAAAGTCATTGGCTGCTTCTACCATTCCGTAGAATGAGGTTTCTGCAGTGTTTGGGATATAGGAAAAAACCGTGTTGTCGGTATCATTATCAACTGCTTTTAAAACTGCCGGCATGATTAATTTTCCTAAATCTTTTCGTTCCTGATAAATTTCGGCATCACTTCCTCTGGAGAAGTAAATACGCTCAAACGAACAGGCTTTTAATGGCAAGGCCTCACGGATTTGTTCATCAATAACACGGCCATCTTTTTTAACAATAATAGCATGTCCTGGAGTGATTTCCTTAATGGTCTCAAAAGGAACATTGAAAACTGTTTGGATTACCGGACGCTCGGAAGCCACCACCACAATTTCATCATCCTGATAGTAAAACGCCGGACGAATTCCAGCAGGATCACGGGTAACAAAAGCATCTCCATGACCTAACAAACCGGCCATCGCGTAACCCCCATCCCAGTTTTTAGAAGCTCTACGTAAAATTCTTCCGATATCCAGTTTTTCAGCAATCACCGGAGAAGCTTCTCTTTTGCTTAACCCGTCATTTTTGCATTGTTGGTACAAATCGGTTACTTCATCGTCCAGAAAATGACCAATTTTTTCCATAACGGTAACCGTATCCGCCATTTCTTTCGGGTGTTGCCCTAAACGAACCAAATCCTCAAACAATTCCTTAACGTTGGTCATGTTGAAGTTTCCAGCCACAATCAAATTACGGTGCATCCAGTTGTTCTGACGCAAAAACGGGTGAACACTCTCGATGCTGTTTTTCCCAAAGGTACCGTAACGAACGTGTCCTAAAAACAACTCACCGATGTAGGGAATGTTTGCTTTTTGAAGCGCTACATTGTTTTGGTATTCAACATTTTGCTCCATTTCCTCATTAATACGATGATTGATTTGTGCAAAAATATCCTGAATCGGTTGCGCTTGATTGGAACGCACTCGGCTAATGTATCGTTCTCCCGGCTCCACATCGAGTTTGATGCTGGCCAGACCGGCACCGTCCTGACCACGGTTGTGTTGCTTTTCCATTAACAGGTACATTTTCTGCACCCCATAAAAAGCCGAACCGTACTTTTCTTTATAGAATTCTAAAGGTTTTTTTAATCTTAAAAGGGCAATGCCACACTCGTGTTTTAAAGCGTCGCTCATAGTTGTTGTGTTGTTGTATTAATTAAAAGAGCCCCGTTTCCGAGGCTCATGATTGTATAGTTAGTTTTCTAACGCGATTTCAAATTGTGTCAAGGCTTTAAACTGCTGCAAACGAGCGGAAACCTCTTCTTTTTTCAGGTTTTCCATTCGCTCGGTTCCGAATTTCTCCACACAGAACGAAGCCAGGTTTGAACCGTAAATGATTGCATTTTTCATGTTCTCGAACGAAACGTTTTCACTTTGGGTGATGAATCCTGCAAAACCTCCCGCAAAGGTATCTCCTGCTCCGGTTGGATCGAATACTTCTTCTAATGGTAAGGCCGGTGCGAAGAATACGTTTTTCTCATTAAACAATAAAGCGCCGTGTTCTCCTTTTTTGATCACTACATATTTAGGTCCCATCGTATGAATTTTAGCCGCTGCTTTTACCAAAGAATATTCACCTGATAACTGACGTGCTTCTTCATCGTTGATTGTAATAACATCCACACGTTTGATTACGTCCATTAATTCCGGTAAAGCACAATCCATCCAGAAGTTCATTGTATCCAAAACCACTAATTTCGGCTTCACTTCCATTTGGTCCAAAACGCTGCTTTGTACCAGTGGGTGTAAATTTCCAAGCATTACCACATCAGCATTTTTAAAATCTGCTGGCACTTTTGGTTGAAAATCTGCCAATACGTTTAACTGTGTATCTAAAGTATCTCTTGAATTCAAGTCGTTGTGGTAACGACCACTCCAGAAGAACGTTTTTCCGCCCTGAACTACTTCAAGACCAGAAAGATCAATGTTTTTATTTTTTAATAAATCAATATGTTCCTGTGGAAAATCATCCCCAACAACCGAAACAATTGCGGATTTCAAGTTAAAATGAGAAGCCGAAAGACCGATATACGTACCTGCTCCACCTAAAATTTTATCGGTTTTTCCGAAGGGAGTTTCAATTGCATCAAAGGCTACTGTGCCTACAATCAATAATTTATTCATAAAAGGTTTCTAATTTTGAAGCTGCAAATGTACGATTTTGTTTTGGTTCTGAAAAGCCTATTTTTTGTTAAGATTTTCTACGCGTTTCCGGAGTTCTTTAAACGACTCGAACGGCCCTTTGGTAACAACCATATTTACCATAAACGCCGGTATACTCCCCCCTGGATTCCCGTAAATTTGCTGCACTACATAGGTTTGCTGTTCATTGATTTTTTTTAAAAACCAAAATCCTTTAAAGCTTTTCAAACGAACAATTCCTTCTTTCTCTTTCATCAAATTGTTTATCGGTAAAATGGTTATGAGTTGTTCGTTGGGTTTCTTACTAAGTGTAACACGCGATACATGATCCCGATCCTGAATCGGCCATCCCAAATGGTGCTTCATATAGAAAACCCAACTGGTGTCTGAGGTCTTCCTGATCAGTTCACTGGTTCGGGTTTTGAAATTCCACTTTTTCAAGCTGTTAATGTCCAGAATTTGTTTAGCCACTGTATCAATATTCGCTTGAACTGTCATCACAGCACGATACTCCTTAAATGGCGTAGTGTCAAGTTTAGTCAAATAAATCTTTATGCCTTCCCTATCTAAGGCAAGCTCCGATTTTTTCTGGGCATAAGTACAAAACCCCATCCACAGAAAAAAAACAACTAAAAAACGAAATTGGGACGTTCTCATCCCTTAAAGTTATGAAAATCAAGCAAATTAATCACCCTGGTTTTCGTAAAAAGTATCTATAGAAAGATTTTTTTCAGCAGAAGCCATTACCGCAAGCGCATCACAACGCTCGTTTTGCGGATGGTTGTTGTGTCCTTTAATCCATTTGAAATCGACTTGATGCTTTCGGTAAATTTTTAAAAAACGCATCCATAAATCAGGGTTTTTCTTGCCTTTATATCCAATTTTCTCCCAACCGAACACCCAACCTTTGGTTACCGAATCCACTACATACTTCGAATCGGAAACCACTAACACTTTCGTACCTTGAATTTTAAGTTTTTCCAGACCTACAATTACCGCCAAAAGCTCCATTCGATTATTGGTCGTTAAACGAAAGCCTTCATAAAATTCTTTTTTATACGGTTTCCCAACCCACTCCAAAACAACACCATAACCGCCCGGGCCAGGATTTCCTTTGGCTGCACCATCAGTATAAATATGGACTTCGTGGTTCAAAATTGTCGGTTAAAATTATTGATTTATGAGCTGCTCAATTACCCGAGGAAAATGTTTATGTTCCAGTTGATGTACTTTTTGCGCAACCTCTTCCGGGGTCAAGCAATCTTCAATATTTGTGGAAGCCTGAAAAATAATCGCCCCTTCGTCGTAATGTTCGTTTACATAATGAATGGAAATTCCGGTTTCCTTTTCATTATTTTCCAAAACAGCCTTATGAACATTCATCCCATACATCCCTTTTCCTCCATATTTTGGAAGCAAGGCCGGATGCACATTAATTACTTGATTTGGATATTGGGCGATAATTTCAGCCGGAAACATTAAAAGAAAACCGGCCAGCACAATTAAATCCGGTTGGATTTCATTTATTTTTTGCAGTACCGTACCGTCGGAAAGCTCAGTTTTATTAAAAACAATCGTTTCAACATTTTGATTTTCAGCACGCTGCAAAACTTTGGCATGTGGATTGTTAGTAAGAACTGCGACTACGGTTCCTTGACTTTTATTTTTGAAATGTAAGATGATGTTTTCGGCATTCGAGCCGGAGCCGGAAGCAAAAATTACTATTTTTTTCATCTATCCTGTAATTTTTATTACGCAGAAACAAGCGTTTTCACACTGCAAAAAAAAGAATAATAAATGATAATAAATAGAAAATGGAAGCCTTTGTAAAATTATTTTTTTAATTTCGTAGTCACATTTATTAACTAAAATGTTGTTTTAAAATAAAGTTTTTTATTTTTGCCAACAAATTAAATTTAAAAATTGAAAATTATGTCAGACATTGCATCAAGAGTAAAGGCGATTATCGTAGACAAATTAGGTGTTGACGAAAACGAAGTTGTTTCAGAAGCAAGCTTCACTAACGATTTAGGAGCTGATTCATTAGACACTGTTGAGCTAATCATGGAGTTCGAAAAAGAATTCGACATTCAAATTCCAGACGACCAAGCGGAAAACATTTCTACAGTTGGTCAGGCTATCTCTTACATCGAAGAAGCTAAAAAATAATAAATATACATCCCATGTGCTCTTAGGAACACATGGGAGTTATTATTTTTTACTCACCTTTTGATTAAAGTGAACATCCGATTGGAAACAATCAACAAAATAAAACTTAATTGCCCATGTTTCCTTTACCTTACAGAAAGTAGCATGGGTTTATTTGTTTCAATACAATAACAATTATATTATGGCATTAAAGCGAGTTGTAGTAACAGGTTTAGGCGCATTGACCCCGATTGGCAACAACATCCAGGAATACTGGGATGGTTTGATAAACGGAAAAAGTGGCGCTGCCCCAATAACATATTACGATACCGAAAAACACAAAACCAAGTTTGCATGTGAGGTTAAAGGCTTCAACATTGAAGACTATATGGATCGTAAGGAAGCTCGCCGTTTGGATAAATTTGCCCAATATGCTATTGCCGCTAGTGATGAAGCCATCAAAGATGCAGGGATTACTTTAGAAAACGTTGACAAATACCGAGTTGGAGTTATCTGGGGAGCCGGAATCGGAGGTTTGGAAACTTTCCAGGAGGAAGTGATCAACTATGCTAAAGGCGATGGAACGCCTCGTTTCAATCCGTTCTTTATCCCTAAAATGATTGCCGATATTGCTCCGGGACACATTTCGATGAGAAATGGGTTTATGGGACCGAACTATACAACCGTTTCGGCTTGTGCTTCTTCGGCAAATGCATTGGTTGATGCTTTCAACTACATTCGTTTGGGTATGTGTGACGTAATTGTTTCCGGAGGTTCGGAAGCAGCCGTGACCATTGCCGGTATGGGTGGATTCAACTCTATGCAAGCCTTATCCACTAGAAATGAGAGCCCTGAAACGGCATCGCGTCCCTTCGATGCAACCCGTGACGGTTTCGTCTTAGGAGAAGGAGCAGGAGCCTTGGTTTTAGAAGAATACGAACACGCAAAAGCGCGTGGGGCGAAAATATATTGTGAAGTAGGTGGTGGAGGTTTATCTTCGGATGCTTACCATTTGACCGCTCCGCACCCGGAAGGAATCGGTGTTATTGCCGTAATGAAAAACTGTTTGAACGACGCTGGTATGAAACCGGAAGATGTAGACCACATCAACACACACGGAACATCCACTCCTCTAGGAGATGTTGCAGAATTAAAAGCAATTAGTGCGGTTTTTGGTGAACATGCGAAAAACATCAACATCAATTCGACAAAATCCATGACCGGTCACTTATTAGGTGCTGCAGGAGCTATCGAAGCCATTGCCTCAATTTTAGCGATGCAAAACGGAATCGTTCCACCAACGATCAATCACTCAGTGGTAGATGAAAACATCGACCCTAGTTTGAACCTAACATTAAACAAACCACAAAAAAGAGACGTAAAAGTAGCCATGAGCAACACGTTCGGTTTTGGGGGTCACAATGCTTGTGTATTGTTCAAAAGACTAGAGTCATAATACGTTTTTATGAAACGCATCATCAAGAAAATATTTCAAAATTCCCGCTCTGCAGAAGACGGGATTTTTTTTGATGAACTTCAGAAAATCTTAGGTTTTAATCCTGTCGACTTAAATAATTATCGGACAGCTTTTACGCATCGTTCCATGAACAAAACCGATGAAAAAGGCCATCCTTTAAATTATGAACGTTTGGAATTTTTAGGCGATGCGATGCTGGGTTCTGTAATTGCCGCACATCTTTTTAACGAAGTACCGGCCGGAGACGAAGGCTATCTCACCAAAATGCGTTCTAAAATTGTGAGCCGCGACCATTTAAACGAATTAGGTAAAGACCTGAACCTGATTAAACATGTACAGAGTAAAGTTTCTTCTCAACATTTTGGAGAAAACATACACGGAAATTTATTTGAGGCTTTAATCGGAGCCATTTATCTGGATCGAGGCTTTGCATTTTGTGAAAAATTCATCCAGAAAAAAGTAATTGCCCCTTATGTAGACATTCCGAAATTAGAAGGAAAGGTCATCAGTTATAAGAGTCTGGTAATTGAATGGTGTCAAAAAGAAAAAAAATCTTTCCATTACGATGTTTTTGAAGACAACGGTAACGAAGGTGTTAAATATTTCGGGGTAAAACTCAAGATTGACAACAAAATAGTCGCCCGTGCCCGAGCTACTTCAAAGAAAAAAGCAGAAGAAAAAGCTTCACAACGAGCCTATTTCGCTTTTCAGGAAAAAATGGACACTAAAAACAACTAACTACTACAACTTTAGGGTACTAATTTAACGTTAACAACGCGGCACACTGTTTTTTTCATAGTTTAATGTAGTATATTTACGTTAGAATAAAAACCAATGGGCATTATCAAATTACAAATCGACGATTTCAGTTCGGTAGATTATCAGCTGATTGCAATCCATTCCACATTGGAAGATTATCGATTGGCCTATTTTGTTAACCAGACCCTTTCGGTTTCCTTCGAAAAAAGCCAGAAAGACATCGGCATTCAAATTCCGGAAGGCAAAAGTCATTTTACCCGCTTCATTTACGAAGACCAGGAAAATGAACTGTTCTGGAATCTGATCCCCAACAAAACCAAAGTTATTACAAAACAAACCAAAGCGACTTCCCTGTTCGAGGAAACAGAATTGGACATCACCACCAATATTTACCTGCTTCCCGAGCTTAAGAAAGTCGATTATTTATTAAAAATTGAACAGGTAGACGATTTTTTTGATACGGAAACCCTCTTGGAAGAGTTACTTACCATCCGACAAATCACCACTGCCTATTCCATAGATCAAAGCAAACTAAAATCGAAAAATAATTTAATATTCTGATACAATGCCAACAAGAAAAAAGACGAAGATTGTAGCGACACTTGGCCCTGCATGCAGCACCAGAGAAGTGATAAAAGAGATGATTGATGCAGGAGTAAACGTTTTTAGAATTAACTTTTCCCATGCCGATTATACCGATGTACAAGAGCGCATCGACATCATTAGAGGTTTAAATGACGAATTTGGCTATACCACCTCCATATTAGCGGATTTACAAGGACCAAAGTTACGCGTTGGCGTAATGAAGGAAGATGTTGTAGTCAATAAAGGCGACAAAATCACTTTTACCACCAAAGAAGACATCTTAGGAACGTCCGAAAAGGTCTATATGAATTATAAAGAATTCCCTAAAGATGTAAATCCCGGGGAGCGTATTCTTTTGGACGACGGAAAACTGATTTTCGAAGTTTTAAAAACTGACAAAAAAACAGAAGTACAGGCGGTTGTTGTTCAAGGCGGGCCTTTAAAATCTAAAAAAGGCGTAAACCTTCCCAATACGAAAGTTTCCTTGCCGGCACTAACAGAAAAAGACATTCGAGATGCTCACTTTGCCATTAAAGCTGATGTGGATTGGATCGCGCTATCCTTTGTAAGAACTCAGGAAGATTTAAAAGATTTACGCGATTTGATCAGCGCTAATTCCGATCATAAAATTCCGATTATAGCCAAAATTGAAAAACCGGAAGCCGTGGACAATATCGATAAAATTGTCGCATATTGTGATGGTTTGATGGTGGCTCGTGGTGATTTGGGCGTTGAAATTCCGGCGCAGGAAGTTCCTCTAATTCAGAAAAAATTAGTGCACCGTGCTAAAACGGCTAGAATACCGGTAATTATCGCAACCCAAATGATGGAAACCATGATTACCAGTTTAACTCCAACGCGTGCCGAGGTAAACGACGTGGCGAATTCAGTAATGGATGGTGCCGATGCCGTAATGCTTTCCGGAGAAACTTCGGTTGGTAATTATCCGGTACAGGTAATTGAGACCATGACCAAAATCATTGAAAGTGTGGAAGATTCACCACTAATTCAGGTGCCACAAAATCAGCCTCAAATCAAAACCAATCGTTACATTACCAAAAACATCTGTTACCACGCAGCGGTTTTAGCCAATGATATTGATGCGAAAGCCATTACTACCCTAACCAACAGTGGTTATACGGCTTTTCAGGTTTCAGCTTGGCGTCCGCACTCTCATGTTTTGGTATTTACATCCAACAAGCGCATCCTTACCCAATTGAATTTATTATGGGGAGTAAATGCTTTTTTTTACGATAAATTCGTTAGTACAGACGACACGATCGACGACATTAATGCTATTTGTAAAGAAAAAGGATTTGTAAAACAAGGGGATATGTTGGTAAACTTAGCTGCCATGCCGGTTACTGCTAAAGGAATGGTAAACACACTTAGAATTTCCGAAATCGAATAGGTTATTTTCCTACAAATTAATATATTTGATTTTATACAAAAAAAAAGTTTTATGAATTCAAGAAATCCTTTTTTCAAAAACAAATCGTACAACGAAACTAAAGTAAGCGCCCAACAATTAGAGGATGGTGCTGTAGTAATTGAGCATCTTGAACCGATGACCGTTTCGGGAACCATCAACAAGAGTTTTCTTTTATTGCTGTTGATCGTCGCTACGGCAACTATAACCTGGACTCTTGCTTTTGCAGGTTACAACCCTATTTTTCTAACCATTGGAGGGGCGATTCTTGCTTTTATTATCGTACTGACAACTTCATTTAAACCGCAATGGTCCGGTTATTTAGCCCCAGGCTATGCATTGTTTGAAGGATTATTTTTAGGAGGATTGTCAGCTTTTTTTGAGGCAGCATATCCGGGACTTGTGATTCAGGCCGTTGGTGCAACCTTCGTGACTTTTTTGGTTTGCTTTGGATTGTATAAATATCAAGTGGTAAAAGTAACAGAACGTTTTCGTTCCATTGTAATTGCTTCCACTTTAGCAATCCTGAGTTTTTACCTGATTTCCTGGATTTTATCTTTTTTTATTGAATTCCAGCCCATTCATCACGGTAACTCGTTAACTAGCATTGGAATCAGCGCTTTTGTAGTGGTAATTGCTGCTTTAAATCTGTTCCTTGATTTTGACAATATTGAAAAAGGCGTTCAAAACCGACTACCTAAATACATGGAATGGTTTGGTGCTATGGGACTAATGGTTACCCTGGTTTGGCTTTACGTTGAATTTTTACGTTTGTTGTCTAAAATTTCCAGCAGAGACTAAATATTCAAAAAAACATAATGAAAGAGAGCCTTTTCTAACAGGCTCTTTTTTTTATGCTTAAAAGTCAAATTTCAACTGAACCACTACTGCTTTTTTGGCTTCCGTATTTAAGTTATGAAGTGATATTCCCAGTAAACGGACGGATTCTTTTAATTTTTCCTGATACAACAATTCTTTAGCGGTTTCCTGTATCAAACTTTTATCAGAAATGAAATAAGGCAAAGTTTTACTTCGGGTTTGCAAGGTAAAATCAGAATATTTTATTTTAAGGGTAATCGTCTTGCCAGCAATTTTGCTTTTCTGTAAACGACGCTCCAATTCATTGGCAATATTCTCCAGACGTTCTTCCATGAAAATTTCCGAAGACAAGTTTACATTAAAGGTTCGCTCTGCTCCTACCGATTTAAGGGTTCGGTTGGGTTTTACCTGACTGTAGCTGATACCGCGTGCCAAATTGTAAAACGATTTTCCGCTGTTGCCAAAATGTTGCTCGAGGTATTCAAATGATTTACTTTTCAAATCAGCTCCAGTAAAAATCCCTAATTGATACATGCGTTCTGCGGTAACTTTCCCCACGCCGTAGAATTTCTTTACATCCAGCGCTTCTAAGAAAGGCTCAACTTCATCGGGGTTAACGGTCTTTTGTCCGTTGGGTTTATTGTAATCGGAAGCAATTTTTGCCACAAATTTGTTGATGGAAATTCCCGCAGAAGCCGTGAGTCCTACTTCTTCAAAAATGCGTTTGCGAATCTCCTGGGCAATTAAGGTCGCGCTCGGGATTCCTTTTTTGTTTTCGGTTACATCTAAGTAGGCTTCGTCCAGAGAAAGTGGTTCGACCAAATCAGTATAATCCAGAAAAATTTTGCGTATTTTTTTGGAAATTTCCTTATACCGATCAAATCGCGGCCGGACAAATATTAGTTCAGGACAGAGTTTTTTGGCCATATAACCACTCATAGCACTGCGTACACCAAACTTTCTTGCCTCGTAACTGGCAGCAGAGACCACACCACGCACTTCACTTCCGCCAACAGCCAAAGGTTTTCCTTTAAGCAACGGATTGTCCATCTGTTCCACCGAAGCGTAAAAAGCATCCATATCCACGTGGATAATTTTTCTGTATTTTACTTCTTCGGTTTCCATCCGATAAATTTACTTTTCTTTTATGGGAAAGAAAAATGCCAGTGGTCGTTTTTTAAAGTAAACCCAGATTGCTTTGTTCAGAAAATGCAACTCGGAAAAAGGAATATTTCTCGAACGAAAAGCCAACCCTAATGATAGGGAAAAACTCACGATAAAATTCACAAAACCGATTACTCCAATTCCGACAATTCCCCAAAGAAGCATGCCCGAAGTTACTTGAAAATTGGCTCCAAAAAGCCCTAAAGCCAAATTACCGCTCACAAAAGTAATGTGACGCACATCTAAATCCAGCCCTAAAAAAGCACCAATTGAAGCGGTGCTTCCCATAAAAACTCCAAACCAGAAATTAGAAATCACTCCAGCCCAGTTGCCTTCAATCCAGTTGGCAATTCGTTTTGTTTTTTCAGTTCCAAAAGTAAGTTTCAAAAACGGATGCTCCTGAATTCGGTAGTAAACTTGCTGGTGCTTGTTGCGATTAGAAACACTCCCGGAAATAATGCCCGAGAGAAAAAGAAACACCCCGGCAATGGCTGCATGAAAAATCGCCGGAGAATCCACTGGGCTGATGTCGGTTAATAGTTTAGTCCATTTCGTTTCTGCTATATTGTAATGAAAAGCCAAATCAATCAGCCAAATCCCTAACAGAGAAACCGGAAAAGCCACAAACACATTGCCCACAAAAGCGATAAACTGCGAGCGAAACAATCGGGCAAACAAATGGGCAAACGAGCTGTGTTTTTCTCCATTTTTATTCGGTCTCTTCATTCCGCTTTCCAAAGCTTTTGCAATAGTGGCAGCTGTCATTGCCGGTTGTTTTGTAGCCAAGGCAAATCCAAGTAGAAAAATAGTAATGAAACCCAAGGCATAATTCATACTATAAAGAAAAGCATGACCAAAATAACTGGTTTCAACTTTTCCCAATAAAACCTTGAAAATGCACAGAATACCAACAACTAAACCAGCTCCCATTGCGGCTTTAAGCATTTGAAAATACTCTTTGGAAGTTTCGGTAATGTAATGCTCGCCAGTCTTGGCGGTATGCTGAGTGATTTCATAAGACAACAGTTGCGTACTGTCGTTAATAAGTTTCCCTACATTGTTCTTGAAACAGTTGTATTTAATCAGTTTAAGAGCCAATTGCAAACTTTTTTCTTTTTTTTCCGCTTCTTGATTAACCACCAATAAAGGCACTAAAATCTTCAAGCGGTACAATTGCTGACGGATTCTTAGTAAATTCTGATTTACCTTAAGAGATATCCCATACTTTTGACTGTTGCTAAAAGCTTTATCTACATACTCTTCGCATTGCTTGTGCAGGATCAAAAATTGTTTATAGTGCAGGTTTTCCGAAGTAACCCAATGCTCATTATTGGTGCGAACTTGCTCTTCAATACGCAATAGTTCCTTTTCCATTGCCGTAAACGGGCTGTCGTACGCATCGTATTCGGGAACCATTTTTATTACATCGTATTCCATGGCTCTTCCGCTCATTCGCTGAGAAAGTAAAGTCATTGCATTAAGGAGTTCCGACAAGGGAGTGGTCTCCTTGGAAGAAGGGTAGATGTCTGAAAATGTCAAAATCGTAAACAAACGATACAACTCTTCCTTAGGAATTTTATTTACCCAAATCGTGTCGGTATCCAGATAAAACACTTGGTTAAGAATGTATTCCAACGTATCTTTTTCCGGTTGGTAGGGTAAAATTTTGGCGATGAGTCGTTTTTTTACTTCATAGAGAAAATCCGAATCCTGAAGTATTCCCGCATCAGATAAAATTTTGCTGAATTTACGCTGTTGGAAAACGGTTTTGAAATACGCAATCAGCAATCTTTTTTCAATTGGATTTTCCGCTAAAAAAAGCAGCAGCGGCGCAATGGAAACCGAAGCGCTTTTAGGTTGTTTTGGTCGGAAGAAATTTACCAATTCAATTAACAAACCCAAGTTTTCAGAAGCAGAATACTGTCCTGTACCGAAATACTTTTCAAAAAGTTCTCCTAGTGTCTGAGTGTTTGGGTGTGGTCTTCCTAAATTCATGCGGTTTTTCTTAATGCTCATGTAGTGTAAAAATACAATTTGAACCGCTTAATTTTCTTAACTTGGTCCTAATTTAAGTTAATCACATCATAAAATGCAGGAAATCGAGCGAAAATTTCTGGTAAATTCGGAAGCTTTTAAAAACGAAGCTTTTGTCCAAAACCGTATTGTTCAAGGATATTTAAATTCAAATCCGGAGCGAACTGTCCGAATTCGAATTAAGGGAAACAAAGGTTTTTTAACCATAAAGGGAAAAGGGAATGACTCCGGAACCACCCGTTTAGAATGGGAAACCGAAATTTCAGTTGCCGATGCCGAAAAACTGCTGCCGCTTTGCGAAAAAGGCACTATTGAGAAGGTACGCTACGATATAAAAAAAGGGAACCACATTTATGAAGTGGATGTGTTTTCAGGAGAAAATTCAGGGTTAATACTTGCCGAAATCGAATTGTCCTTTGAGGAGGAAATTTTTGAAAAACCAGACTGGCTGGGCCTCGAAGTAACCGGAGATGAACGCTATTACAACGCATACCTAAGCCAACATCCCTATACAAGCTGGAAATAATTATTTCACCACTTCTAGGTTTACATTAAGGAAGCCGCGTCCTTTGGCGTGCGTAATTTCCATAAAGGCTTTTTTGGTCAGGTCGATTTCACGTCCTCGGGTAAAAGGCCCTCTGTCGGTCACGGTCACAATTACCGATTTGTTATTGGCAGGATTAGTCACTTTAAGTTTTGTTCCGAAAGGCAACTTTTTATGAGCCGCCGTTAACTTGGAGTTGTCAAAACGTTTACCGCTAGCTGTACGTCTTCCGTTAAATTTATCGTGATAGTACGAAGCGTGAACGGCTTTTTTATAAGGTTTGAACTTTAAATCGATATCTAAAGTATCTGCGGGAATCGTATCGCGGACCGTTTTGGCTTTTTCCTGTAAACTAATCTTATGACTGGTGAAACTGCTCCCCAGAAATATAAAAACAAAAAGTAATAAAATAGGGGCAATTATTTTTTTCATGCTTTTATTATTGGTTGAACATCAGTTAACAAAAAATGTGCCGAGGATAAAAAAAGCCCTTTTCAGGGCTTATATTAGAACCATAAATTCCATGGTATTCGGCTTAACAAAAACAACAAACCGGCTAAATACAAAAAGGCAATCTTCTTGAATTTACCGTTGTCAGTTTCTTCTTTCTTATGCTTAGACCATCCTACGGTAATTAAAGCGATGGCTAAAATATTTACCAACGGATGTTCCAAAGAAGTTAAACGTAATTCTGCATTGCTCATTTCTCCCAAAGCATCCATTCCTAATGGTGAAACAAAATACAACACCAATCCAACCAACAACTGCATATGGCAGAATATCAGCGCAAAAAGCGAAATTTTTCTATCAGTAGCTGAAAAAACTTTCTTAGAACTATAGCCGATAAAGGCATTCACAACGGCAATTACCAAAACTAAAAGTGCTAGATAAGCAATCCCAGAGTGGGCTTTCTGAATAATTTCGTACATAAGTATTCTTAATGATTTAAAACAAATATAGTAAAACGGTAAAAGTAATCAAACAATTACAAGTTTTTTAAGTCTTTGATGATTTTGAAAGCCAAATCTACCTGTTCCTCGCTTACTACAATAGTAAATTCAAAATTGGTTGAAATTACCTCACAGATATTAATCCCTTCCCAAGCCAGTTTTTGGAAAACATAGTAGAAAAGCCCGGAAACCCCAACGTTATCTTTAGGAAGTTTTACCGTAACCGAAGCCAGTTTATCAACTTTATGAATCCATTTTTCATCTGCAAAATGTTTCTCCATCAAATGGCTTACCGAATCACTTACAATAATGTTGGTTTCGTTAACCCCGCGGGAAGAAGTATAAAAAATATCGGTAAGGTTACTGATTTCAGAAATAAATTCCGCCTGACGCTGTAAAACTTTAGGGTTAATCGTGAAGTTGTAATCTGTTAAAGAAGAACGAACGGTTATGTCTCCTAAGTTCTTAAGTACACGCTCTACTTTATGGTTCAAACGGAATTCCAATTCTTCAGAAAGACGTTTTAAAGCCATTACAATAGCGCCTTGCTTCACCTCTTTCCCCATTTCCTGTTCCAACTCCTGCTGCATGATTCGTGCAAGTGAAGTCAGATTGACAATTCCCAAGGTTAAGCCGTTAAGCAAAAAAGGTTTGTTCTTTATGTACGTTTCAACTACGGAAGAGATGGTTTTCATAATAATTCTTAAATAATAATTAAAAAATTTGCGAAATATACGATAAAAAACAAAATGTTATAGTTATAACAGTGTTAAAAGTAATAAAACGCATCTTGAAGATGTTCGATTTCGTATTTGGTTGCGTCTTTTTTTATGGCAATAATATCAAAACGTGTGTTACAATCAAGATCATTCAAAGTAACATATTCATTTACAGCCTTAACCAGCAACTTTATTTTTTTAGGATTGACAAAATCCTGTGGGTTTCCAAATTCAAGATTAGAACGTGTTTTTACCTCAACTATTATAAGTGCTTCATTTTTTTGGGCAATGATATCGATTTCAGCTTTTTGAAAAACCCAGTTGCGCTCCAAAATATCATAGCCTTGATCTCGAAGGTAGTTCACTGCCAAATCTTCCCCGAGTTTTCCTAAATCATTGTGCTTGGCCATTTAATTTTTGAACTCTAAAATGATTTCACTCTGATTCACCTCAAACTCAACTTCTTTCCCTAAAACAAGAGTTCGATTGTCTTTTACGTGTCCCGCCGGAAAATAAAAACAAACCGGAATATTATAGTGCTTTGCGATTTCAGTGATAATACCTACTTCATTTTGACCAAAAGGAATTTCGTTATCATGCATGTCGGTCATCCCACCAACAATCAACCCTTTGAGATGTTCCAAATAACCGTTGCGCTTCAAATTTTGCATCATTCGGTCGATATGGTATAAATATTCATCCAAATCTTCGATAAAGAGGATTTTATCTTTTGTATCCAAGGAAGACTTCGAACCCAACAAGCTGTAAAGAATAGACAAATTCCCACCCACAAGTTGTCCTTTAGCCTTACCTTGAAGCTCATAACCTTTAGCCTCCACCACATATTTCAGTTTTTCACCGAACAAGGCTTTGCGAAGGGTTTCTTTCACTTCTTCCGGGGCTTTGGGAACCGTAAAGGGCATGATGGAATGCAAGCTTGCAATGCCTAACGTATTCAGATGACTGTGCAGCACCGTTACATCACTAAAACCCATGATCCATTTGGGATGCTTTTTGAATTTGGTAAAATCCAGGCTATCGATGATTCGCACTGTTCCGTAACCGCCACGGGCACACCAAATTGCTTTAATGCTCTCATCGTCCAACATTTCCTGAAAATCGGCAGCGCGTTCCTTATCGGTTCCACCTAACTGGCAACTGTCCAGTCCGATGGTTTTTCCTAATTTCACTTCCAAACCCCATGATTTCAAGAGTTCAATAGCAGGCTGAGCATCTTCCGGAAAAAATTTTCGTGCAGTACAAACTAGGGCAACTTTATCGCCTTTTTTAAGATACGGTGGTATTTTCATGCGTTTTTGAGAATATCCCCCAAAGCTAGCCATAAATACCAAAGTTGCCAATACTATTTTCAAAAATACATTGCTCATACTTTAAAAATTTCTGAAATTCTGATGTGCAATTCTTACGTATTAAATGTAAGGACTTTAATTTAACTTTTCTTATAAACTTAAAAGGAAAGTAATTTCTATTTTTGAAAAAACAATTCCACTATGAAAACTTTTACGCTTATTGCTTCTGTTGCCGTTCTTTGTTTTTCATGTCAGAAAGAAGCAAAACCATCCGATAAAATCGACGGTAAAATTTCCGACAGTATTGCTACAAATATGGCTGAAGAAAAACAAATTCAACAAAATCCTCAACCAATCCAAAATCAGCAGATACAGGCACAGCCGCAAACAATCTCAACAACAACTGTTGCTCCAGCCACCAGACCCGGAATGAATCCACCACACGGACAACCCGGGCATCGCTGTGATATTCCTGTAGGAGCCCCACTCAGCAGCAAGCCAACAGCAGCAAAAAATACCACTACCACAACCAATACAAACGCAACAAGATATACCGTTTCATCACCAAACAGTCAAAGTCAGAATGCCGGTGCAGAAACTTCAACCATGACGCTTCCAAGTGCTAACATAACTCCTATGAAACCCGAAGTTAAAGCACAAACAACTGCTCCGGGCATGCAGGGGAAACCCAATCCGGCCCATGGTGAAGAAGGCCACCGCTGTGACATTCCTGTTGGCGTAAATCTTCCATAACTTCAAACCACTCGCTTAACGAGTGGTTTTTTGTCTTTTTACCAAATGATTCTTTCCTTAACCTATGAAAGGTTCCATTTTGTTGCGTACTTTTGCACTCAAATTGACAGTTTATGATACAAAATCCAAAACGTTATACGATTACCGCCGCATTACCTTATACCAACGGTCCTATCCACATTGGACATTTGGCCGGTGTTTATGTGCCTTCCGATATTTACAGTCGTTTTCTTCGTCTTCAAGGAAAAGACGTGGCTTTTATCTGTGGAAGTGACGAACATGGAGTTGCTATTTCTATGAAAGCCAAAAAAGAAGGAATTACACCTCAAGAGGTAATCGACAAATACGACGGAATTATTCGTAAATCGTTCGAAGATTTTGGAATTTCATTTGACAATTATTCGAGAACCTCGGCGGAAATTCATCATAAAACCGCTTCGGAATTCTTCAGAAAATTATACGATGAAGGTAAATTCATCGAAGAAGTAACCGAACAATTGTACGACGAAAAAGCCGATCAGTTTTTAGCTGACCGTTTCGTAACGGGAACCTGTCCAAAATGTGGTAACGAAGAAGCGTATGGTGATCAGTGTGAAAGATGCGGATCGTCTTTAAACGCAACGGACCTTATCAACCCAAAATCGACCATCACCGGAACCAAACCCATTTTAAAATCAACCAAACACTGGTTTTTACCTTTAGACCAATACGATGCTTTTTTGCGCGAGTGGATTTTAGAAGGTCATAAAAACGACTGGAAACCCAATGTTTACGGACAGGTAAAATCTTGGTTGGAAGACGGTTTGCGTCCAAGAGCCGTAACCCGAGATTTAGACTGGGGAATTGACGTTCCCGTTGAAGGAGCAGAGGGCAAAAAATTATACGTATGGTTCGATGCACCGATTGGATATATTTCCTCTACTAAAGAATGGGCAGCACGCGAAGGTAAAGATTGGGAGCCTTATTGGAAATCAGAAGATACCAAACTAGTACACTTTATCGGAAAAGACAACATCGTATTCCACTGTGTAATTTTCCCTGCAATGCTAAAAGCGGAAGGCTCATATATTTTACCGGATAATGTCCCGGCCAACGAATTCTTAAATTTAGAAGGCAACAAATTGTCCACTTCTAAAAACTGGGCGGTTTGGTTGCACGAATACTTATTGGATTTCCCTGAAAAACAAGACGTTTTGCGTTATGCTTTAACGGCGAACGCTCCGGAAACCAAAGACAACGATTTCACCTGGAAAGATTTTCAGGCGCGCAACAACAACGAATTGGTGGCCATCTTCGGAAACTTCATCAACCGTGTAGTGGTGCTTACCAATAAATATTACAACGGAATCATTCCTGAACCAAATGAATTGACACAAATCGACGAACAAACACTGACAGAACTCAAAGCCTATCCATCTGTGATTGCTTCTTCTGTAGAACGTTACCGATTCCGTGAAGCACTAGGCGAATTAATGAACGTAGCCCGTTTAGGAAACAAATATTTAGCCGACGAAGAACCTTGGAAAATCGTAAAAGAGGATCCGGCGCGTGTGCAGACTCAAATGTATGTGGCCTTACAGATTGCTGCTGCACTTAGTGTTTTGGCCGAACCCTTTTTACCGTTCACGGCTAACAAACTGAAAAACATGCTGAAATTGAACAACGGTTTCAATTGGAACGAGATCAGCAGCAAATCGGATTTGATTCCAGCCGGTCACCAAATTGGAGAAGCCGAACTATTATTCGCAAAAATAGAAGACGAAGAAATTCAAAAACAAATAGATAAATTAGAAGCAACCAAAGTAGCCAACAAAGCAGAAAACGCTAAAGCAGAACCGCAAAAAGACATTATCGCTTTTGAGGATTTTGCCAAAGTGGATTTGCGTATCGGAACCATTATCGAAGCCGAAAAAATGCCGAAAGCCAACAAACTTTTAGTATTGAAAGTGGATACGGGAATCGACGTTCGCACCATCGTTTCAGGAATTGCAGAGCATTTCACCCCGGAAGAAGTGATCGGAAAACGCGTAACGGTTTTGGTAAATTTAGCACCAAGAGCTTTACGCGGTGTGGAAAGCGAAGGAATGCTGCTACTCACCAATACCGCCGAGGGCAAGCTGGTTTTTGTAAACCCGGATGCCGAAGGTGTAATCAACGGAGCAATGATAAGTTAAATACAAACCCAACCCTTTTAGTAAATGCTGAAAGGGTTTTTTGATACTGAAAATTATGGATTTAAAAGTAATAGCCTTCGATGCGGACGATACCTTGTTCATTAACGAGCCGTATTTCGAGGAAACCGAAAATAAATTCTGCGGAATGATGAGCAATTACCTCTCCGCACAAAGTTTATCGCAGGAATTGCTAAAAACACAAGTGGACAATTTACCTTTGTACGGTTACGGCATCAAAGGATACGTGCTTTCGATGATTGAAACCGCAATCAAAGTATCCGACGGCACCATCAGTTCCAAAGGAATCAAGAAGATTACCGATTTAGGCAAAGAACTCATTCAAAAACCTATTGAACTACTTGATGGTGTTGAAGAAACCCTACAAGCCCTGCAGGGCAAATACAAATTAGTAGTGGCCACAAAAGGCGACTTGAAAGACCAACAACGCAAACTGCACGATTCCGGTTTAGGGCATTATTTCCACCATATCGAAGTGATGGCCGACAAACAGGAAGTAAATTACGAAAAACTCTTGGGCCGCTTGGACATTCAGCCGGAAGAATTTTTCATGATTGGGAATTCCTTAAAATCCGATGTGTTGCCAGTTTTGAATATTGGCGGCTACGCGGTTCATGTTCCGTTTCACACCACTTGGGCTCATGAGCGTATTGACCACGAAATCGTCCACCCAAATTTTTATGCCACTGAAAAAATTACCGACGTTTTACCCATTCTTTTACAATGAAGCAAAAGTTAGACCTTACTACCTGGAACCGCAAAACCCATTTCGAATTCTTTAGTAAATTCGATGAGCCTTTCTACGGCCTAACTTTTACCGTAGATTGTACCAAAGCCTACGAAACTGCCAAAGAAAAAGGTATTTCATTCTTCATTTATTACCTTTACAAAACTTTGGCAGCAGTAAATGAAATCGAAAACTTCCGTTACCGAATTGTTGACGGTGAGGTATTTGTGTATGACAAGGTTAATGTTTCGGCTACCATAATGAGAGAGGATACCACTTTTGGTTTTTCTTTTATGGAATTTTTCCCTGATTTTGAAGAATTCAACAAAAAAACCCTTCAGGAAATCAAGCGCATTCAAAATACGGAAGGCCTTTTAACCCGTGATTTCAGCGGAGAGTACAATCTGATTCATTTCTCCTCGATTCCGTGGGTAGACTTCACCTCGGTTTCCCATGCGCGAAGTTTTACCTTTGCGGATAGTTGTCCTAAAATATCGTTTGGAAAAATGACCCAAACAAACGGTAAAAAATCCATGCCAATGTCTGTACATGTGCACCACGGTTTGGTAGACGGTTATCATGTCGGTCTGTTTGCGGAAACTTTTCAAAAACTTATGGATTTGTAAATGTTCCCGATTGCCTATCACCCAATTTACAAGCATCCGTTACCAGAGGACCATCGCTTTCCGATGATCAAATATGAACTGTTACCCCAACAACTTTTATATGAAGGGATTGTAAGTAACGGCGCTTTTTTTGAACCAGATTTACCAGACTTGCAACATATTTTATCCATTCACAAGAAAGAATATGTTGAAGATTTGCTCAATCTTACTTTGGATGCTCGAGCCGTTCGAAAAATCGGGTTTCCGCTATCCGCTGAATTGGTGGAACGCGAGTTACGATTGGCTCAGGGTACTATTTTAGGAGCTGAAAGAGCACTGCAAACCGGCATCGCTTTTAACATCGCCGGAGGAACACACCATGCCTATTCTGACCATGGGGAAGCTTTTTGCCTTTTGAACGATCAGGCGATTGCCGCACAATATTTACTGGACAAAAAACTCTCAAAAAAGATTCTGATTGTCGATTTGGATGTACATCAAGGCAACGGTACGGCTGAAATTTTCCAAAAAAACAAAAAGGTTTTCACCTTTTCCATGCATGGCAAATCCAATTATCCGTTTAAAAAAGAAAAATCGGATCTGGACATTGAGCTTCACGATAACACGGAAGATGCTAAATTCTTAGAACTACTCCAAAATACGTTACCCTATCTTATCGAAACACAAAAACCAGACTTTATCTTTTACCTGAGCGGAGTTGATATTTTAGCTTCCGATAAATTAGGAAAACTTGGATGCACCTTAAACGGATGTAAAAAACGTGATGAAATCGTATTGTCTCTATGTCACAAATACGAAATTCCAGTTCAGGTAAGCATGGGAGGAGGTTATTCTACCGAGATCAAAACCATTATTGAAGCACATACCAATACCTACCGAACAGCAGCAAACCTTTATTATTAAAATAAAACCACCGAGAATCTCGGTGGTTTTCCCCCAACTTAAACGGCGTTCAATAAAGCAATAATGTCCGCGCCTAATTTTTCGGTTTTCACACTTCCAAAACCTTTTATTTCTTTTAGTTCATCAATAGTTTTAGGCAAGTAAAAAGCAATATTTACCAGCTCTGAATTGGTGCAAACGTAATATCTTGGCACTTTCAACGACTCTGCCTTGTCTGCCCGCCATTCTTTCAAACATTCCAAAACGTAAGAGCTCCCGGGGCTTAAATCCGATTCCTCTATGTTTGGCTTTTTATCAATCTTGGATTCCTTTTTTGGTTTTTCTTTGAGCTCATAATGAACCAACACCGACCAATATCCGCCTTGTTCCAACTCTACAAAATGCGTTGCAGATTTTACAAACTTTACAGTTTCAAGAAAGTCATTTATCTTTTTCTGATCCGACTCCAGTTCTTGCGCGATAAGCCGAACGGCAAAGACTTCAATATACATAACCGCTTATTTTCCTCCTAAAAGCAACACTTCATTGGCTACCACTTCGGTAACGTATTTTTTATTTCCGTCTTTGTCATCGTAGCTGCGATGGGTAAGTTTTCCTTCAACAGCAATCTCTTTTCCTTTTTCAACGAATTTTTCCACAATTTCTGCCGTTTTTCCCCAGGCAGTCACTTTATGCCATTCGGTTTGCTCTACCTTATCTCCTTTTTCGTTATAATAAAAATCATGGGTCGCTAGTGTGAAGTTGGCAACTTTTCGTTCTCCGTTAATGATTTTTACTTCCGGTTCCTGACCCACATTCCCGATTAATTGTACTTTGTTTCTCATGGCGTTTAAAATTAAAATTTGCGTAAATAAAATTGGTTATACTCGAAAATTTGATTCCGACCCTGCAAAGATGAACAGACCTTCAAAAGTTAATCGGTACTTAGTCGTTTACTTTCGATTGTACTCGTTTGTTGTCGTTTGTTTTCAGGAATTTTCCTATATTTGAAACTTGTAAGAAATTATTAACACAATCTTTCCGAATCAAATCATGAAATCATTTCATAAGTTAGAGTTACTTTTCCTGTTATTGGTGTTTTCAGCAAACGTCTTTTCCCAAGAAAACGCACCTCATATTAAAGGAAAAGTAAAAATTTCCATAAAAGAAGGCACTTTTGATTGCGATCTGACTTTAAGCAACATCCCAAGAGTAGAAGATTATGTAATACGATTGAACTCCGGGATGAATTTACTGCATATCCGAAGCAAAAAACCAAATGATTTTGTGCTTGGCTATGATAGATCCGACAAAGATTCCACCTCAACAGGAGAATCGTTAGCTTATTATTTTCCGGGTAATAGTGGCAAAGGCAAATTTCTTCCGCAAGAATTACAATTTAGATACGTCGGTAAATTTCCAATTGCCAATGACACCCTACAAAATTATTCAAAGGCAGACTGGAAAGGAAACATTGCCTTTAACGGAATGTCTGTGAGAAGTGACGGTACTCAAAGTGCCTGGTACCCTATTTTGTACGATGCCAAAAAAGATGTGGCTTATAACAAAGTAGTATACGACATCGAATTGACCTGTAGTGATTGCTCAACTTTATACCTAAACGGAAACAAACCCATTAGTGCTACCTCAGCGAACCTAAAAAGCGCTGAACCACAAGAAATGGCCCTGTTTTGCGGGAATTTCAATGTTACAGAGGATGGAAATATTGCGATTTTAAATCCTACATTTTCTCAAAAGGAAATACAGGAATTTTCAAATTTGGTAGCGACGTATAAAAAGTATTACGAACAGAAAACAGCTATAAAATTCAACCAAACTCCAGTATTTGTAAATACAACTCCAACTTCGATAAAAAACGCCTGGCTTTTTGTCTCCTATCCTACCATTATGGGAATTGGTTATGGTAAAAATGGTTTAGGAGGGCTTTTCGAAAAAGAAAGCCAGAAGTTCTACAAACCTATGATCGCTCATGAATTGGGTCATTATTACTTTGGAACCTTTAAGGTGTTTAATTCGGAATTGGGTGATATGATCTCGGAAGGGTTTACCGAATACATGGCACTAAAACTAACCGAAGATCTACAAGACATCTCCACTTACAACAAGATGTTAACTGAAAAATTCAACAGTTTAAAAGAATTCAAACCAACACCAGTTGCCGCTGTTAAATCGATAAACGACATAAGCGACAGACAAACTTATGTGTATGACTATGCTCCTATACTTTTTACAGCCATTGAAAAAGAAATTGGGAAAAAGAAAATGTGGCAATGGATGAAAACGCTATTGGAGAAGAAAACAGCGTTCACCAACTATGAGTTTTTACTTTCAGCACTAAAAGACACTCTCAAAGACGACAAAAAACTAGAATTAATTAAAAACCAATACCTTACAAGTGAAAATGCAGCCGAAAATGCCATTAAAAAAATAAATGAAAAATAAATTCACCAGTGAAACAATTCCTTAAATTTACTGTAACTTTTACCGAATCATCAGAAGTTTACAAACACAAAAGACCCTAACCAACCAGCCCTGGTTGCAGTGAAAATCCTTTTACAACGTAAAAAATTGCAACGAAAAACAGGAACAGGGCTTCCTGATAAAAACCGAGCCATTCGCTCCAAAAATTAAAATTTAAAAGCCATGAAACACCATGTAGAGCTTGAACACTTAAAATTCCCCATCGGACGTTTTAGCTGTCCGTTAGAAATCGATTCCGAACATTTAGAACAATGGAAAGCAACCATCAGAAACTTTCCGCAACAGCTTCAAGAGATAACCAAAAACCTTACTGTTGAGAATTTGAACTGGAAGTACCGCCCTGAAGGATGGACAGTAAAACAAGTTGTGCACCATTTGGCAGACAGTCATATCAATGCGATAATCCGATTAAAGCTTTCCCTAACCGAAGATGCTCCGGTAATTCGCCCTTATGAAGAAGCACTTTGGGCCGAACTAAACGACGGATTGAACAACGATGTAAGCGCTTCCCTAAAAATAATTGAAGGGGTACACCAGCGTTGGTTCCAACTTTTAGATTCGCTGAACGAAAAAGACTGGAACCGTATGTATTTTCATCCGCAGCACCAGCGTTTGTTTTCCGTAAAGGAAGGTTTGGGCATTTACCATTGGCATTGCAAACATCATTTGGCACATATTCATCAGGCGTTGCAATACAAAGGGGAATTCTAAACTGATTTTATGAAAACGTGTTTGGAATGCGATGAGAAAATCATCGGGCGGGAAGATAAAAAATTCTGTAGTGACGGCTGTCGAAATACCCATAACAACAAGAAAACCAGAGACAGTACTAATTTAATGCGCAACATCAACAATAAATTGCGAAAAAATTACCGAATTTTGTGCGAGCTCAATACGGAAGAAAAAACAAAAATCCCAACCAAAAAAATAAAGGAAAAAGGATTTGATTTTGAGTATTTTACCTCAATACATCAAACTAAAAACGGCAATACTTACTATTTTCTGTACGATCAAGGCTATCGGTATATTGAAAATAATGGAGTACTCTTGGTAAAAAGAACCCAATAGAAAATGAACAAAAAAAAGGAAACCATTTCAATTTTAGGCTGCGGCTGGCTGGGTTTACCCTTATCGGAAGCATTGATTCGTGATGGATTTTCCGTAAAAGGATCGACTACTTCTTCCGAAAAAATGCAATTGTTGAAAACCAAAAACATTCAACCTTTTTTAATTGAACTTTCAGAATCTAAAATTCAGGGTGACATTGACCTTTTTTTAAAGGATGCTAGCCTTCTTATTATTGATATTCCGCCGAAATTGCGCAGTGTTATCTCAGAAAATTTTGTTCAAAAGATAAAAAACCTGATTCCGTTTATTACAGAATCTTCCGTTGAAAAAGTACTTTTTGTAAGCTCCACTTCGGTTTATGCCGATCAAAACAAGACCATTACCGAGGCGACGCTTCCCAATCCCGACACGGAAAGCGGAAAACAACTTTGGGAGGTTGAACAGCTTTTGCAAAACAACCCGAATTTTAAAACTACAATTGTGCGCTTCGGTGGTTTATTGGGCGAAGAACGCCATCCAATCAAACAACTGGCCGGTAAAGAAAATCTTGAAAACCCGGATGCCCCCATCAACATGATTCATCAGAAAGACTGCATAGGAATCCTTCAGGCCATTATTGAAAAACAAGCCTGGAATGAGCAATTTAATGCGGTAGCGCCTTTTCATCCCACCCGAAAAGAATTTTACCAAAGAAAAGCTCAGGAATTGAATTTGCCTTTACCTACCTTTGTTTCAGAAAAACCGTCTTTAGGAAAACTGATTTCAAGCGAAAAAACTGAAACGGTTTTAAACTATACCTTCCGAAAAAAAGAACTTTAACGTGATAAAAATCTCAAAGCTCCATCATTCCACCAAAAACCGATTACAATCTGTTGGGTTACCGATGTTGGCGCTGATTTGGGTGAGTTTTTTCTGGGGCACCACCTGGTTAGCTTCCAAAGAAGGGGTAAAACACATGCCCGCATTACAATTAGCGGCAATCCGTCAATTTTTTGGCGCAGCAGTTTATATCTTTTATTTTCTTTACAAGAAAACCGATTGGCCAAAAGGAAAGCAGTGGAAAACCATTGTCATCCTGAGTTTTCTGAACTTTGTGTTGAGCAACGGGCTGAGCACTTGGGGCGTAAAATACATTTCCAGCGGATTGGGTGCCATCATCGGGGCGATGTTCCCCTTGTGGATCGTAGTGATTAATTTATTCCGGGGAGAACGACTTTCCAAATGGTCTATTATAGGAATGCTGATCAGTTTTGGAGGGGTATGCCTTATTTTTTACGATTACTTGTCCGATTTTCTAAAACCCGACTTCCGTTTTGGCATCTTGCTTTCAGTTACCGCAACCCTGACTTGGGCTTTTGGAAGTTTGTATACTAAGAAAAAAGCCGCAAGTTTCAATCCTTATTTTAGTTTAGGACTCCAAATGCTCCTTTCCAGCTTTTTGCTTTTTGCTTATACCGGTGCGACTGGAACTTCGGTACCGTTAACTGAAATACCGGCTGCTTCCTGGTGGTCGATTGCTTATCTGGTAGTCTTCGGATCTGTGTTTACTTTTATAGCTTTTATTTATGCTTTGCAGCATTTACCGGCCGAAATAAGTAGTGTGTATGCTTATATCAATCCAATAGTAGCTGTAATTTTAGGATCTTTTATTTTTGACGAACCGCTTACCGTTATGATTGCAATTGGCGGAACGGTAACACTTTTTGGTCTGTATTTGGTGAATCGAACCATGCGTAAAAAATAACTTGCTGTGAAAATTTCATTCTTTATGAAACTCATGAAAATGCCGCATTATCTAATTTTATTCCGATTTATGTTGGCTCCTACAATCGTTAGCTTAGCCTTAGTTTTAAAAGGTGAAAGTCGCTTGGTTATTGTAATTCTGATGTATTTAGGATTATTATCTGATATTTTTGATGGAATTATTGCACGAAAACAAAATATCGCTACTGAAAAATTAAGACGCTTAGACAGTCAGGTTGATTTAATTTTTTGGATCGCCATTGCTTTAGCTACCTGGATTATATTTCCCTCATTAATAAAGGCAAACCGTATTGGATTACTTTGCATTCTGGTTATGGAAGGTTTGTGTTACTTAATCAGTATTCTAAAATTTGGGAAAGAAACCTGTACGCATGCATTTTTATCCAAAATGTGGGGCATCTCATTACTGATTGCTTTCACTGCCTTAATCGGGTTTAACCATGCTGGGCTTCCTTTTAAAATAACAGTTGCCTTAGGAATTATTTCACAGGCCGATGTAATTGCCATCATTTTAATTCTTCCTAAATGGACGCATGATATTCCGAGTGCTTACCATGCCTATTTAATTCGAAAGAACATTCCTTTCAAGAAAAACAAACTTTTTAACGGATAAAAAAAATCCCAAGCGTTCACTCGGGATTTTTAATTTATCTAAATTTTCAAAATTACCAGATTTTAACTCGGTTTTCCGGTTTTACGTACAACTTCTGACCTTCTTTAATGTCGAATGCCTGATAGAACGATTCCACATTTTGTAACGGTACATACGCACGGTACATTCCCGGAGAGTGCGGATCGGTTTTTACCTGATTTTTGATTGCTTCGTCTCTCATTTTTGAACGCCAGATCGTTGCCCAAGAAATAAAGAAACGCTGCTCTTGCGTATAACCATCGATTAAAGCCGTTTTTCCACTTTTCTTCATAGCAATTTGTAAACCATCGTAGGCTGCGTTTACTCCACCTAAATCCCCGATATTTTCCCCTAAGGTAAATTTACCGTCTACAAAAGTTCCCGGAAGCGGCTCCAAAGCACTGTACTGCGCTGCTAAAGCTCCACCTAAACCTGTGAATTGTTTTAAATCGTCATCCGTCCACCAGTTTACTAAGTTACCGTCTGCATTGTAACGAGCACCTGAATCGTCAAAACCGTGAGAGATTTCGTGACCGATTACCGCCCCGATTCCACCGTAGTTCACGGCATCGTCCGCTTTATAATCGTAAAATGGCGGTTGTAGAATAGCCGCTGGGAATACGATTTCATTGTACGATGGGTTGTAGTAAGCATTTACCGTTTGTGGCGACATTCCCCATTCGGTTTTGTCTACCGGTTTTTTTAATTCGGCTACGTTCTCCTCAAATCCCCAACGTGCCACATTTTTCATGTTCTCGAAATACGTTCCGCCTTCCGCTTTAGATTTGATTTCTAACTTAGAATAATCTTTCCATTTATCAGGATATCCGATTTTAATGGTCGATTTTCTTAATTTTTCAATTGCACCCTTACGCGTTGCCGGTGTCATCCATGGCAAGTTGTTGATGCGGTTTTCAAAAGCAAGGAACACGTTATCGATCATCGCTCTAGCTTTAGCTTTAGCTTCTGCTGGGAATTTTTTCTCAACGTATAATTTTCCTAATGCTTCACCAACAGTACCGTTTACCACTTGAAGTGCTCTTTCCTCACGAGGACGTTGTTTTAACGCTCCTGTTAACGTTTTGCTGTAAAACTCCCAGTTCGCCTTTTCAATATCGGTCGTTAAAACATCTGTAGATTTATTGATTAACGTCCAACGCATGTAGGCTTTCCAATCTTCAATTTTGTTTGCCTTGAAAATACCTTCCAACGCCGTCATGTATTTTGGCTGTGATACAATTAACGAATCCACTTTTCCAATACCAACCCCTTCTAAATAACCGTTCCAGTTTATCGAAGGTGTTAACTTTTGCAGATCAGCAACCGTCATCGGGTTGTAGGTTTTTCTGCGGTCACGACGTTCAACACGGTCCAAACGAGGACGTGCCATTTCCGTTTCAAGGGCTAAAACTTTCTCCGCCTGAATTTTCGCTTCCGCCGGTTTAATTCCTAAAAACTGAAGCATTCTTGCTACGTGAAGCACATATTTTTCACGCTTTTCTTTCGAATCTTTATCATCAGAAACGTAATAATCACGGTCTGGTAATCCTAAACTTCCCAGTCCTAAATAAACTACGTTACGGTTACTGTTTTTAGCATCGGCACCTACACCCACACCATAAAAACCTAAACCACCTTGAGATTCCATTTCGATTAAAAGTTTGTTCACATCGGCAACAGTTTTCACTGCATTGATTTTTGCCAAGTACGGTTTTAAAGGTGCAATTCCTAATTTATTTCTGGAAATTGTATCCATGTACGTTCTGTAAACGTTTACCGCTTTGGCCTGATCGGATTTTGGATCAAGATTTTTATTAGCTGCTGCTTCTTTTAAAATCGCAAGCGCATCCTTATCCGTGTTCTGACGCAACTCATCGAAACTTCCCCAACGGGTTTTGTCTGCCGGGATTTGCGTTTTGTCGAACCATGTTCCGTTTACATAACGAAAGAAATCGTCTCCCGGTTTAACGGATTTGTCCATTAAATCCAGGTCGATTCCCGGATTTTTGGGCTTTGCCTGTTGTGCCGAAGCCTCTAGACTAAGCAGTGAAAAAACAGCAAGCGAGCCGGCTGCCAGAATGTTTTTTTTCATAATCTTATAATTTGTTTTTGCTTTTTGATGATAGAGCCGTTTGGATAATGTATTGCTTTTTATAAACGACTCACAGTCAAATAGGTGTTCCCTTTTTTCATTTTGTTACAACCTGAGCCAAATTTATAAATTCTGAAATGGGTTTTGCAATTTTTAACATATTGTAAATAAATTGGTTTGCCGTTGTTTTGATTCTAATTGTACCTTTGCGAAAAATTTTGGCATGCTTAGCTTTTTTAAAAAATACATTCCTTTTTTTATCGTTTTAGGGATTTTATCCGTGGTAATTATTTTTCTTTTTTACAACGCACTGAAACCTAAGAAAACATTACCTATTTATACTCCATCAATGGTTAACCCTGAACTAGTGGATTCCACCGTTCAGCACATTGCCAACAAAACCCAACACCATATTGCGGATTTCGCCTTTACCAACCAAAACGGGAAAACCATTACCCAAAAAGACTACGAAGGAAAAATTTACGTGGCCGATTTTTTCTTTACCACTTGCCAAAGTATCTGCCCGATAATGACCAACAACATGGGCTGGCTGCAGGAACAAATCAAAAACAACCCGAAAGTTATGCTCCTTTCCCATTCGGTAACTCCCGATATTGATAGTGTTTCCGTTCTGAAAAAATACGCGCAGGAAAAGGGCGTAATCGACAGCAAATGGAACTTGGTTACCGGGAACAAAAAAGATATTTACTACATCGCACGCAAATCCTATCTGGCGGTTAAAACAGGGAATCCTTCCGAACTATACGACATGGTTCACACCGAAAACTTCGTATTGGTAGACAGCAAACGTCGTGTGCGCGGTTTTTACGACGGAACCAAAAAAGAAGAAGTTGAAAGATTATTACAGGACATCAACTTTTTAGTGGAAGAAGAAAAGTAGTTCACCGGATCATAAAATTTTGCAAAATTGACTTTTATCATCTTTTCAAGGATTATTATCCTTATTTTTGCAATCTAAATTCAATCTAAATAAAATTTGACCCTTACGTTAGCCCAATTACAACGCGGACAAAAAGCGCTCATTCAGGATTTTAACATCGATGAAATTCCGTTAAAATTATTGGAAATGGGTTGTTTGCCCGGAAACGAAGTGGAACTGCTGCAAGTGGCTCCTCTCGGTGATCCGTTGTACATTAACGTAAACGACAGTCATGTGGCCATTCGATTGGAAACCGCCAAAGAAATTCAAATTACCATCATAAAAGAAACTGCTTTATGATGTACAATACCATAAAAGTTGCCCTGATCGGAAACCCCAACGTGGGAAAGACTTCCGTTTTTAATGAGCTGACCGGCCTTAACCAGCAAGTCGGGAACTATCCCGGAATTACCGTGGAAAAGAAAGTCGGTTTTGCCAAATTATCCGAATACACCAAAGCAACCATTTTAGATTTACCCGGAACCTACAGTTTGAATGCCAGTTCGATGGATGAAAGTGTGGTGATTGAACTGCTCATGAACAAAAACGACAAAGATTTCCCGGATGTAGCCGTAGTGGTTTCGGAAGTGGAAAACCTAAAACGTAATTTGTTGCTCTTTACCCAAATTAAGGATTTGGAAATTCCTACGATTTTAGTAATCAATATGTCTGATCGTATGGAAGCTAAAGGAATTACTTTGGACATTCCGTTTTTGGAAGCGCAATTGAAAACTAAAATTGCCTTAGTAAGCTCCCGCAAAAAAACCGGAATTGAAGAACTGAAAAAAAACATCATCAACTACAAGGAATTGCCCACCGATCCTTGTTTGAACGCCTCAAGCATCGATCCGGAGTATTTCAACAGTTTACGTCGGGCCTTTCCAAACCAGTTATTGTACAAGTTGTGGCTGGTAATTACCCAAGACGTGAATTTCTCCAACTTGCACCGCAAGCATATCGAAGAAAATTCGTTTGCCAAACCCAAGGTGGAATTAAAGCGTTTGCAGCAGAAAGAAACCATCAAGCGGTATCAGTTCATCAACGATACTTTAAAAGTTGGGTATAAAGTCGACAAAGAAAAAGCTACCGATATCCGTGAAAAACTGGATCGGATTTTAACCCATAAAGTATATGGTTACTTAATTTTCTTCGGGATTTTAATGCTGATTTTTCAATCGATTTTTGACTGGTCAAGCATTCCGATGGATTTTATCGATACCAGTTTTGCCACCTTAAGTTCGTATGCTAAAACGCATTTACCAGCCGGAATTTTAACCGATTTAATAGCCGAAGGAATCATCCCGGGCTTGGGCGGGATCATCATTTTTATTCCTCAGATTGCCTTTTTGTTCCTTTTCATTTCAGTCTTAGAAGAGAGTGGCTACATGAGCCGCGTGGTGTTTCTTATGGATAAGATCATGCGCCGTTTCGGGCTGAGTGGTAAGAGCGTCGTGCCCTTAATATCAGGAACAGCCTGTGCTATTCCGGCAATTATGGCGGCCCGAAATATTGAAAACTGGAAAGAACGTCTAATTACCATTTTGGTAACCCCGTTCACCACTTGTTCTGCGCGTTTACCGGTGTATGCGATTTTGATTTCCTTAATCATTCCCGATAAACGTGTGCTGGGTGTCTTTAACATGCAAGGGCTTACTTTGATGTTGTTATATATGTTAGGTTTTGGAATGGCCATTTTATCGGCTTATATTCTGAACAAAGTCCTCAAAATTAAATCCCGCTCCTATTTTGTGGTGGAAATGCCAAGTTACAAAGTTCCGATGCTTAAAAACTTGGGAATCAATGTGGTAGAGAAAACCAAATCATTTGTCTTTGGAGCCGGGAAAATCATTTTGGCCTTGTCGGTGATTTTATGGTTTTTAGGTTCTCACGGGCCGAGCGACACCTTCCACAAAGCAGAAAGTATTGTAGAAACCCAAATAAACAACAAAGAAGTTTCAGGAGAAAAAGACGATTTAGTCGCTTCTTATAAATTGGAGAATTCCTATATCGGTATCGTTGGAAAAACCATTGAACCGGTAATCAGACCTTTGGGTTACGATTGGAAAATCGGGATTGCCGTAGTGAGTTCCTTCGCCGCCCGTGAAGTTTTCGTAGGTACGTTGGCAACCATTTACAGTGTGGGAAGCCATGCCGAAGAAGAAACCACCATCAAAAACAAAATGGCAGCCGAAGTACATCCGGTAACCGGAAAGAAGATTTTCAACTTTGCTACGGGAGTTTCCTTGTTATTGTTTTATGCTTTCGCCATGCAGTGTATTTCTACGTTGGCCATCACCAAAAAAGAAACCAATTCGTGGAAATGGCCCATGATTCAGCTGCTGTTCATGAGCGGATTGGCCTATAGCGTTTGTTTAATCGTATTTCAGATTTTAAAATAAGATGATCTCGTTTCAGGAAATAATTGCTTATTTATTACTCGGATTTGCTGTTGCTTTTCTGTGGAAGAAATTCTTCGGAAAAAAGAAGAAAAACGACAATTGCGGCAACGGCGGTTGTGGCTGCAGTTAATAGTCCAGCACAATTTTATAGTCTTGTGGTTGAATTTGAATGCCTTCTTTAGGATATGGAAGCACACTCACCCCTTTTAGTTCTTGCTGTTTTTTAGGCGAATGAAGGTCAAACCATGTTTTTATTTCCTTCTCGTTTTTTAAGTTGAAGGTAAATTGAGTTTGTTCTACCAGTTTTTTATTTTCATAAGCCGCAACTTCTACCGTGACTTCACCGGCCCAAACACATTGCACGCCCTCGGGACAGCGCGAATCCTCAAGCACTTTTACCAATACGATTTCCTTATCTGAAGGGCTGTCCAATTTTTGATTGACTTCGTTATTTGAAACGGAAGCACATCCTCCTAACAAAACAAGTACACTATAGAAACTAAACCTTTTTTTCATCAAATTAATTTTTTACAATCAAGAGCGGGATAGAAATACCATGACGTACCGCATCAACTGTAGTACCGAAAAGCAAATCCTTGAACCAATGGTGCCCGTGCGCTCCTAAAATAAGAATATCAAAATTTCCCTCGTTTACGATTTTGGCAATGCTTTTTTTCGGGTTTCCGAAATCCAGTTTTATGGCGACTTTATAGCCTTTATCTTCCAATGCTTTTTTATAATCGTTCAGATAATTGGAATCACTCGAAGTTTCAAAATCTTCAATTTCATCACCGTATACCATCGCTCCGACAGTTTCAACCACGTGGATGATAGTATAATTCGCTTCTTTTCCTCCCAATTGTAACGCACTTTCGATGCTTTTCTCATCCGTAGTAGAGAAATCCAAAGCAACGGCAATATTGGAATAAACGATAGGCTGCTCGGCTTCCCGCACCACCACTTTTTTAATATGCGGCACTAACGTTGGGGAGACCATCGTTTTTTCTATAAACGGTTTGATGATGATGTACAAAAGCAACAATGCTGCCGCAATGGCTAGCGGAACCACAAAAATCCAAATGTAAACCGGGTTATCCGAAGTTTCCATCCAGCCTTTGATTTCGTCATAAACCAAGCGGGCATTCAGCGAAACAATCACCAGCGCAATCAGCCAGGAGGCTATTTTCGTATATTTTCCAATGGCGAAACCTTTCATCTTTGCATTGTCGCTCACAAAATGAATCAGCGGAATGATCGCAAATCCTAATTGCAAACTCAAGATTACCTGACTTAAAATTAGTAATTTCCCGGTAGCTTCTTCTCCAAAATACATAATTGTGATAAAAGCGGGCACAATGGCAATTAACCGCGTAATGATACGGCGCACCCAAGGCTGAATCCTTAAATTCAGATAGCCTTCCATTACAATCTGTCCGGCTAAAGTTCCCGTGATTGTTGAACTTTGTCCGGCTGCCAATAAAGCCAGGGCAAACAAAATCGAAGCCCATTTGGTTCCCAAAAGCGGTGCCAATAAACGGTGGGCGTCCTGAATTTCGGCTACTTCAAACATTCCGTTTTTATAAAACGTTGCTGCGGCAAGAATCAAAATGGCGGCGTTTACAAAGAAAGCCAGATTTAAGGCAATAACCGAATCAAAGAAATTATACCGAATCGCTTGTTTGATGCCTTTTTCCGAACGATCAAATTTTCGGGTTTGCACCAATGAAGAATGCAGGTATAAATTGTGTGGCATTACGGTCGCCCCAATAATTCCGATGGCAATATAAAGCGCCGTGCTGTTGGGAATCGAAGGAATAAGACCAGTAGCTATCTGACTCATGTCCGGTTGGGCCAAGAACATTTCCACTAAGAAGGAAAATCCAATAATGGCAATTAACGCAATGATGAAGGCTTCCATTTTTTTTATTCCTTTATTCAGTAGAAACAGAAGCAGAAAAGTATCGAGCATCGTAATACTCACCCCCCACAGTAGTGGAATATCAAAAAGTAATTGCAACCCGATGGCCATCCCTAAAACTTCGGCCAAATCACAGGCGGCAATGGCAATTTCGGCTAAAAAATACAACACAAAGTTAATCGGTCTGGAATAAGTATCACGAGAAGCCTGCGCCAAATCGCGCTGACGCACAATTCCTAATCGTGCACTTAAACTCTGCAGCAACAAGGCCATAATGTTGGACATCAAGAGCACCCAAATTAAGGTATAGCCAAACTGACTCCCCCCGGCCAAATCGGTTGCCCAGTTCCCGGGATCCATATACCCTACACTCACCATGTAAGCGGGTCCGAAGAACGCCAAAACGCGCTTCCAAACGGTTGTGTTCTGGGTAATTGCCACCGACTGGTGTACTTCTTCTAAGGAATTGGATTTTGTTGAGGCCATACTTATGAAATGGTTTTCGCAAACAGATTGCCTGCTATTTTATTGGAAATGATCATGGATTTTCCGTTTACTTCTATCGTTAAGGACATATCAAAACTTTCTTTGGCAACCACTTTAATTTTAGAACCCAAAGCGATTTGCTGCTTGTCCAGGTATTGTAAAAAGCTGGAAGAGGAATCTTTAACCCCTACACAAATTCCGGTTTGCCCAATTTCAAATTCCGAAAGCAATTGTTTTTCGACTTTTATGATGTTTCCGTTTTTATCCGGAATCGGGTCGCCGTGCGGATCTTCGGTAGGAAATCCTAAAAAAGCATCCAGTTTGTTGATGAGTTTTTCGGATTTGATGTGTTCGAGTTCTTCGGCTACATCATGCACCTCATCCCAAGCAAAATCCAGCTTCTCTACCAAAAAAACTTCCCATAAGCGGTGTTTGCGTACAATCATCTTGGCAGCCATCAAGCCTTTATCGGTAAGTGATACGCCTTGGTACTTCTGATAGATTACCAGTTCTTTTTCGGCTAATTTTTTAATCATATCGGTTACCGATGATGCCTTACTTTCTATTAATGCAGCTATGGCGTTGGTACTCACTCCTTGCTTTTGTGATAAAGAAAGATGATAGATCGCTTTGAGATAATTTTCTTCCGAATAAGTCATTACTAGCTTTTTACGTTTCCAAAAATACAAATTTTTTTGATTGAAAATAATTTTTTAGATTTGCCTAAATTTTTATTTCAATTACAACTAAAATATAATTGTGAAAAATCTAATTTTAATACTGTTTCTTTTTCTTTCATTTATACTTTCTGCTCAAAACTCAGTTAAAGGAAAAGTTTCTGCTGAGGGCGCACCTTTGCCTTATGCAACTGTGGTTCTGGTCAAAACCCAATTGGGAACCGTAACCGACAGCCTGGGAACTTATAACTTAACCAACATCCCTAAAGGTGAATACCATCTCAAAATATCGCATACCGGTTTTAAAAATCAGCAGCGAAAAATTATTCTCAACGACACTACAACACTTGCCTTCGATTTTGATCTAAAAGCCGACAACGCTTTGGACGAAGTTGTAGTAACCGGAACCCTAAAAGCTGTAAACCGACTGGAAAGCCCGGTTCCTGTTGAAGTCTACAAACCCACGTTTTTCAAAAAAAACCCAACGGCGAATATCTTTGAAGCCTTGCAAAACGTAAACGGAGTGCGTCCGCAATTGAACTGTAACGTTTGTAATACCGGCGATATTCACATCAACGGTTTGGAAGGCCCTTATACTCTGGTTTTAATTGATGGAATGCCCATTGTGAGCGGGCTTTCAACAGTTTACGGGCTCTCGGGAATTCCGAATTCATTATTGGAAAGAATCGAAGTAGTAAAAGGTCCGGCTTCATCCTTATACGGTAGTGAAGCCGTGGGCGGACTGATCAACATCATCACTAAAAACCCGAAAAGCGCTCCGGTTTTTGCTGCGGATGCTTTTTCCACGAGTTGGGGCGAGGCCAATCTTGATTTAGGGTTCAAAGCCAATCTTGGAAAAGTCGCTTCGTTGTTAACCGGTGTGAACTATTTCAACTACAGCAATCCGATTGACAACAACCACGACAATTTTACAGACGTAACCCTACAAGACCGTATTTCCGTTTTTCAAAAATTAAATTTCAACCGCAAAAACAACAAATTATTCTCTATGGCGGGACGTTTCTTTTATGAAGACCGTTGGGGCGGAGAAATGCAATGGGAGAAAAAATACCGAGGGGGAAGTGAGGTTTACGGAGAAAGCATTTACACCAAACGCTACGAAATCTTAGGTTCTTATGAATTGCCCATAACCGAAAAAATGCTGTTCACGTTTTCCTATACCGACCACGATCAAAATTCAGTGTACGGAAACATTCCTTATTTAGCGCAGCAAAAAATCGGTTTTGGGCAATTAACTTGGGACAAAAAAATGAGCCGTCACGATTTTCTTTTCGGAACTGCCCTTCGCTATCAGTTTTACAACGACAACACACCGGCTACTCCAAAGGCTGATAAAAGCTGGATTCCCAGTTTGTTTGCGCAGGACGAAATCCGCTTGAGTGAAAAACACAACCTGCTTTTAGGCATGCGTTACGATTACAACAACCGCCACGGCAACATTTTTACTCCGCGCTTGGCACACAAATGGAAAATCAACGAGAAGGCCATTTTTCGTTTTAATGCAGGTACGGGCTTCAGGGTAGTGAACCTTTTTACAGAGGAACACGCCGCGCTGACGGGATCTCGTAAGGTTGAAGTTTTGGAAGATTTACAGCCGGAACGTTCCTACAACGCCAATGTAAATTTTTTAAAAAAATTCTATACCAACGATGGAGACTACATCGGTTTGGAAACTACGGCTTGGTACACCTATTTCACGAATTCCATCATTCCGGATTACGATACCGATCCGAACAAAATCATTTATAAAAACTTAGATGGACATTCAGTAACACAAGGAGTGAGCATTAATCTGGATGCGGTGTTCCAAAACGGTTTGAAAATTATTTTGGGTGCCACTTACATGGATGTAGCTAAAACCGAAAACGGCATGAAGACCCGTCAGATGCTTACCGAGAAATTCACCGGAACCTGGGCGATTTCTTATCGTTTAAAAAAATTATACCTCGATATTGATTACACCGGAAATGTTTATGGCCCGATGCGTCTGCCAACCCTTGGAGATTCCGACCCGAGAAAAGATTATTCGCCAACTTGGAGTATTCAGAACATACAATTTACCTTCAACAAAATAAAAAACTTTGAATTTTACGCCGGAATCAAAAATTTATTAAATTGGACTCCAAACAAAGGCAATCCGTTTATCATTGCAAGGGCAAACGATCCTTTTGACCAAAATGTACAATACAATCCTGATGGAAGCGTTATGGTTACACCAAACAATCCGTATGCTTTAACGTTCGATCCAGGCTATGTTTATGGTCCCAATCAAGGTATTCGAAGTTTTTTCGGCCTCCGATATACTTTAAAATAATGAACAAGAAAGTGTTACTCCTATTGCTTTTCCTTTGTGGTTTCTCCGGATTCGCACAACTGAAAACCTATACCTTTTCCGAAGCAGAACAATTGGAACAGCAAAGTCCGAAACCTATTTTTGTCTTTGTACACACCTCATGGTGCAAGTATTGTAAAATGATGGAAAACTCAACGTTCAAAAACACGGAAGTCGTTCAGCTTTTAAACGATCATTTTTATTTTGTGTCTCTTGATGCGGAACAAAAAACCCCGATTACCTTCAAGAACCATACTTTTAAATTCAAGCCCAAAGGACAGAATTCCGGAGTTCACGAACTCGCTGAAGAGCTAGGAACCGTTGACGGCGCCATCACTTATCCGACTTTTTCAATTCTGGACAAAAACAATACTATTTTGTTGCAAATCAGTGAATATACCGATGCAAAAACCATGATTACCTTGCTCAAAGAAGCAGCCACTTTTCATTAACAAGATTGTAACAGTAATTTGAATTTTACTTTGTAAATTTGCCTCACGATAATCTTAGAACTTAAAAATATGTATCCAGAAGAAATGGTAAAACCGATGCGCGCTGAACTATCAGAAGCCGGTTTTCAGGAATTATATAGTGCAGAAGCAGTAGAAAATGCTTTAGCTAAAGAAGGCACTACTTTGGTAGTGGTAAACTCCGTTTGTGGTTGTGCAGCGAGAAATGCACGCCCGGGAGCAAAAATGAGTTTGGAAGGCGGTAAAAAACCGGACAATTTGGTAACGGTTTTTGCAGGGGTTGACAAAGATGCTGTGGATGCAGCGCGTCAGCACATGTTCCCGTTCCCACCCTCTTCTCCAAGCATGGCTTTGTTCAAAAACGGAGAGTTGGTACACATGTTGGAACGCCATCACATTGAAGGCCGTCCGGCAGAGCTAATCGCCGAAAACTTGAAAGATGCTTACAACGAATTTTGCTAATCGGTACTATGCAAGCATACAATAAAACCGCCATTTTCTTGGCGGTTTTTTATTTTATAAGCTTATATTTGCCTATTATTTGATAAAAATGCAAAAGATTGTCTCTTATCCCATCTCTATCGTTTTCTATGTGGCCTTTGCATTGTGCCTTTTAGTATTCCATCCGATTCAGTGGATTTGCTTCAATGTGTTCGGTTATCAGTCCCACAAAAAAAGCGTGGATTATCTGAATTTCTTCCTTACCAAATGCACCAATATTTTAGGAACAACGTATCATTTTCAAAACGTAAACCTGATCCCGAAAAACGTTCCGGTTATTTTCGTGGCCAACCATCAGAGTTTGTATGATATTGTTGGGATCATATGGTATTTAAGAAGATTCCATCCGAAATTTGTCAGTAAAAAAGAATTAGGCAGAGGAATTCCAAGTGTATCGTACAATTTACGTCACGGCGGTTCCGTTTTAATTGATAGAAAAGACCCCAAACAAGCCTTACCCGTTATTAAAGGCTTGGGGGAATATATTGAAAAGCACCGACGTTCGGCTGTAATTTTCCCGGAAGGAACCCGCAGCAAAACCGGTGTACCGAAGCGTTTCTCGGAAAACGGGCTGAAGATTTTATGCAAATATGCCCCTTCAGCATACATTGTTCCGATATCAATCAACAACTCATGGAAAATGGTGCGTTACGGCCAGTTTCCGATGGGCTTAGGCAACAGATTACAATTCACCATTCACGAACCTATAGCGATTAAAGATTTTTCATTCCAAGAAATAATGGAGAAGACCGAAAATGCAGTAGTACAAGGAATAAAAAATTAAAGATTATGTCAATACAAAATGTGCGTCTGGAAGTGATGCAGTTTTTAGAAAAAAACATCGACAGTTTCGTAGAAAACTACTTGATTCCTGTTGAGAAAATATGGCAACCGAGCGATTTATTACCCAATTCTGAAAAGGAAACTTTTTTGGATGAAGTAACTGAATTGCGTGAGATCGCCAAAGACTTACCTTATGATTTCTGGGTGGTTTTAGTAGGTGATACCATTACCGAAGAAGCCTTGCCAACTTATGAAACCTGGCTAATGGACGTAGAAGGTGTAAAGCAAAAAGGAGATGGAGGCGACAACGGCTGGGCCAAATGGTTACGCCACTGGACCGGTGAAGAAAACCGCCACGGCGACCTTTTGAACAAATACCTATACTTATCCGGACGGGTTAACATGCGCGAAGTAGAAATCACTACCCAACATTTAATCAACGATGGGTTTGACCCGGGAACCGATCGCGATCCGTATAAAAATTTCGTGTTTACCAGTTTTCAGGAATTGGCAACGTACATCTCCCACAACCGTGTGGCGCAGATGGCCAAAAAATTCGGCGATCATAAATTGTCGAAAATCTGCCGTTTAATTGCCGGAGACGAAATGCGTCACCATCATGCCTATTCGGAATTTGTAGACCGTATTTTCAAAGTTGACCCTAGCGAAATGATGCTGGCCTTCCAATACATGATGAAACAAAAAATCACCATGCCGGCGCATTTAATCCGCGAATCCGGGGAAAGCATCGGAACTGCGTTTGAGAAATTCTCAGAATCCGCACAGCGCATTGGGGTGTATACCTCTATGGATTACGTGGAAATTCTTCAGAAGCTTATCGACCGTTGGGAAATCGAAAAAATCGGAAACCTTACCGACGAAGCAGAAAAAGCACGTGATTACCTAGTAAAACTTCCGGCACGTATGACCCGAATTGCAGAACGCATGGTAGTACCTACCGAAGAAAAAATCTTCAAATGGGTACAGCCAGCCTTAGTGAAATAATTTTCAAAAATCCTTTTCAAAATAAAAATCCTTTCCGCAACGAAAGGATTTTTTAATCCAATACCATGACTTTAATCGAGAACACCATACTTTTTGTAAAACAGCAATTGGAAAATGCCGAAGGTGGCCACGACTGGTTCCACATTGAGCGCGTGTATAAAAACGCGCTATTAATTGCCCAAGGAGAAGCATGTGATTTAACCGTGTTAAAATTAGGCGCCTTACTGCACGATATCGCCGACAGTAAATTTCATAATGGCGACGAGCAAATCGGCCCGAAAACAGCCCGTGTTTTTTTGGAAAGCCAAGGCGTTTCGGAAGAAATCATTTTACACGTGATCGCGATCATCCAAAACATCTCGTTTAAAGGTGGCAACTTTGAAAAGAAATTCACCTCCAAAGAACTGGACATCGTTCAGGATGCCGATCGTTTGGACGCGCTAGGCGCTATCGGAATCGCGCGTACTTTTAACTATGGTGGTTTTAAAAACCGTCCGCTATACAATCCGTCGGTTCAGCCCAAGCTGAACATGAGCAAGGAAGAATATAAAAATTCTCAAGCGCCAACCCTAAACCATTTCTACGAAAAATTACTGTTGTTAAAAGACAAAATGAATACCAAAACCGGAAAACAAATCGCCGAAAAACGCCATGAGTATATGGAAAACTTTTTAGCGCAGTTTTATGCGGAATGGGAGGGCGAACGTTAATCAAAAATCAATTCGAATCGTTGTTGAAGCACCATAAATCATGCCGAAATCTACAAAAGCTTACTTTCGATCTTAATCGTTTTTAATGATTTTTTTAGTTAGTTCACCGTTGGCTGTTTTAATCTTAAGTAAATAAATCCCTGATTCTAAATCTCGGACATCTAATTCTATCCCGATTATTTCTTTATCGAGGATACGTTTGCCTTGTATATCGTAAACCTGAACATTTAAAACACTTTCGCCATCATTTGTGTTTATGAATAACGTCTCTTTTACCGGGTTGGGAAATACCACTATCGCTTCCTTGGTAAAATCAGCATCAGAAAGCAACTCTCCTGCTTCTATACGGATTAGTCGGGTGTGAGTTTGTCCTTTATAGGAATTGAACATCCCTCCTGCGAGAATCTTACCATCCGGCTGTGAGGTTAGGGTGAAGATATTACTGTCAAATCCGGTTTCAATATCAAAGGTGGTATCTTTAGATCCGTTAGCATTCAAACGAATTAAATAGTTTTGGGGCTGCCCTTGATAAGAGTTAAACTGCCCTCCCAGAATAATCTTCCCATTAGCTTGCAATACCGATCCGGAGACACTCCCGATGAAACCGGTTCCAACATCAAAAGAAGCATCCTTAGAACCGTCAGAATTCAAGCGAACCAACCCTTTTTGAGATTGCCCTTGGAAGGTACTAAACCAGCCTGAAGCTAGTATTTTTCCATCAGGTTGCACCTCTACCATGTTAACACTTTGGTCAAAGCCTGTTCCGATGCTAAAAGAAGTATCTTTCGTACCATCCGAATTTAAGCGAATCAGTCCTTTTTGACCTTGTCCTTTATAGGTGGTAAAGCCGCCTGCAACAAGGATCTTTCCATCCGCTAGAATGGTGACATGATTGACGACACCATTGAGCCCGCTTCCAATATCAAAAGAAGCATCTTTGGAACCATCCGGGTTTAATCGGATCAATCTCAGCTGTGTTTGGCCTTTATAAGAAGTAAAGTTCCCTCCCACGAGAATTTTACCGTCTGTTTGCATCGCCAAAGCATAAACATAACCGCCAAATCCCGATCCAATATCGAAAGTATTGTCTTTAGTACCATCCGGATTCAATCGAATTAAATAATTTTGCAATTGCTCTTGAAAATAATTAAAACCGCCTCCCACAAGTATCTTTCCATTATTGTCCCATACTATCGGCATTACGAATTGATTAAAACCGGTTCCGATATCAAAAGAAGTATCCTTGGAGCCATCAGCATTCAGACGAATTAAACTATTTTGAGACTGGCCTTGATAGGTAGTAAACAAACCACTTACAAGGATTTTCTCGTCAGGTTGGACATATATTTTATAAACATTATTATTAAACCCTGTGGAGGCATTAAAAAGCGGATCCGGATCGGATGGATTTTGAGCAGTTAAAAAAACGGATTGTAAAACACAAAAGAATAGTACAAAAATCTTCATAAACGTCGAATTAGTGGTTAAACAGTACTTCTCTTATCCTATTTGTTTTCTAATTTTAATTGGAAATTTCGGCTCCATTTTAAGCAAGATGACCATTAGCAATGAAATAAAACATAAGAATTTACCACCAAATTAATCGAAACAATGTTATGATTTAAAGATTTTTTTTATATTTAAGTTATTATCACAAAGTTGATTCTCAGGGTTATAAAAAAAACGGCTTCGATCCAAAGACCGAAACCGCTGGTATTAAAATCATAGAATAGCTATCCACTATCGCAAAATTTAATCACACCACACCTTGCGCCAACATTGCATCGGCTACTTTCACGAAACCGGCAATGTTTGCTCCTTTAACGTAGTCAATATAACCCGTTCCGTCGGCACCGTATTTCACACACGCTTCGTGAATATCGTGCATGATGCGTTTTAAACGCTCGTCCACCTCTTCAGACGACCAGCTCAAACGCAAGGAGTTTTGTGACATTTCCAAACCGGATGTAGCCACCCCACCAGCATTGGACGCTTTCCCAGGAGCAAATAGCGTTTTCTTGTTATGAAATACCTCAACAGCTTCCGGTGTACAAGGCATGTTGGCGCCTTCAGCTACTGCAATGCAACCATTGTCAGTCAATATTTTTGCGGCTTCCCCGTCCAATTCGTTTTGGGTGGCACACGGTAATGCGATATCACATTGTACTTCCCAAGGCGTTTTTCCTTCCACAAATTTTACATTCGGATATTGGTTAACATACTCGCTTATTCTTCCATAACGCACATTTTTAAGATCCATTACAAAAGCCAGTTTATCGGCATCAATTCCATCGGCATCATAAATATAACCCGAAGAATCGGAAAGCGTTACCACTTTCCCGCCTAACTGACGGGCTTTTTCTGCCGCATATTGCGCCACGTTTCCGGATCCCGAAACTACAATCGTTTTCCCTTCAAAACTTTCGCCTCTGGTGGATAACATACTTTGTGCAAAATACACACAGCCATACCCCGTAGCCTCTGGACGAATCAAAGAACCTCCAAAAGAAACTCCTTTACCGGTTAAAACTCCCGTGAATTCGTTGCGCAGTTTTTTATATTGTCCGAATAAATAGCCTACTTCTCTTCCTCCAACTCCGATATCTCCCGCGGGAACGTCGGTATCGTTACCGATGTGACGTGCCAACTCGGTCATGAAAGCCTGGCAAAAACGCATGATTTCCGTATCGGATTTTCCTTTAGGATCGAAATCAGAACCTCCTTTTCCACCACCCATTGGCAGCGTGGTCAAACTGTTTTTGAATACCTGCTCAAAAGCTAAAAACTTAAGGATGCTCAAGTTTACAGACGGGTGAAAACGCAATCCTCCTTTATAAGGCCCAATCGCGGAATTCATCTGAATACGGTACCCACGGTTTAATTGGGTCTGTCCTTTATCGTCGATCCAGGCTACGCGAAACATTACCACGCGCTCCGGCTCGGCCATACGCTCCAAAAGCATTTTATTTTTATATTTTTCATTTACTTCGATAAAAGGAATTACAGTTTCGGCTACTTCTTTTACCGCTTGTAAAAACTCCGGTTCGTTTGGATTTTTCTTCTCTACGCTTTCTAAAAAATCGCTAATTTTTTTGTGTGTCATTTGTTTTTCTTGGTTTGTGTGTTATTTATGTTTACAAAAAAAGCGAACCAAATTGGTTCGCTTTGTAATTATTCTCCAGGAAATACTGCTTTTCTTTTTTCTAAAAACGCAGTGGTACCTTCTTTAAAGTCTGCAGTTCCGAAACAGTCCCCGAAGGCTTTGATTTCCGACTGATACCCGTTAACGCCATCTACATAATTGTCGTTGATCACTTTGATGGCATGAGCAATTGCTACAGAAGAGTTGTTCATGATTCGCGTGGCAATTCCTTTGGTGAACTCCAACAAGTCCGGTTGCGCTACCACGTGGTTTACCAGTCCGGCGCGGTAAGCATCTTCTGCCGTGACCATTCCGGCGGTCATGATCATTTCCATGGCGCGTCCTCTTCCTATTAATTGGGCCAAACGTTGCGTTCCTCCATATCCAGGAATAACGCCTAACGAAGTTTCCGGAAGGCCCATTTTGGCGTTGTCGGAAGCTACTCTGAAATGTGCGGCCATCGCCAATTCCAAACCGCCTCCTAAGGCAAATCCGTTAACGGCTGCAATTACCGGAGTAGACAGATTCTGCACAAAGTCAAACAACAATTCTTGTCCTTTGGCAGCTAATTCTGCTCCTTGTTCTACTGAAAAACTTGCGAATTCCGAAATATCGGCTCCGGCCACAAAAGCCTTTTCCCCGCTTCCGGTTACAATGATCACTTTGGTAGTTTTATCCGCATCTTCCGCCTTAAAAGCGTGGTGCAATTCCTCAATGGTCGCTTTGTTTAAAGCGTTCAGTTTGGTCGGTCGGTTGATGGTTATTACGGAAATTCCGTTGTCTTTTTCAATTAAAATGTTTTCGTAGTTCATGATGCAATTTATGTATTTATTATAGGAAGGGTAACGGTGAATTCGGTGCCTATTCCCAGTTCACTTTCAAAATCGATGGAACCGTGGTAACTTTCCACTATGTTCTTGATAATTCCCAATCCAAGACCCATTCCGCTGGTTTTGGTGGTGAATTTAGGTTCGAAAATACGATTTTTATTTTCAATGGCGATACCTTTTCCGTTGTCTTTTACCACAATTTTTGCCGCGTCGTTCTCACGGAAGACTGTAACGGAAACCATAGGATGCGCTTCCTCCTCCGGAATCGCCTGAATCGCGTTTTTCACCAAGTTGGTAATAATACGGATTAACTGGGTACGATCGATTTTGGTGATGATTTCCTCTTCTTCGGATACAAAACGGATGTAATCTTCATTGAAAATATCCAAAGCCAGCTGCACCACGTACACAATATTTAAAGTTTCGTTCTGTTGCGCCGGAAGCGATGCAAAATTGGAAAAAGCCGAAGCCACCGAACTCATCGTGTCGATTTGTTGGATGAGCGTTTTGGAGAAATCGTCCATTTTTTGCTTTACGTTGACATCGTTGGGATCGAATTTCCGTTGAAAACTTTGCACGGTCAAACGCATTGGCGTGAGTGGATTCTTGATTTCATGGGCCACCTGTTTGGCCATTTCGCGCCAGGCTTGTTCCCGTTCGCTTTGCGCCAACAATACCGCACTTTCTTCCAGTTTGTCCACCATGGCGTTGTAAGCCGTAATCAGGGATTTGATTTCCTTACTGGATGATTCGAGCTGGATTTTTTCGTTCTTTTTATAAAATTGCGTTTGCTTTAATTTGTCGCTAATGGTTTGCAACGATTTAGTAATGTAACTCGAGAGAAAATACGCCAACACGAAAGAAATCAAGAGCATAAAAGCATACACCTGGCTGAAACGCATTAAAAAACTCTTTACCTCGTTTTCGTAAAACCCGGTTTCTTCCACATAAGGTAAGTTAATGATTCCCAAAGGTTTGAATTTCGTGTCTTTCAGATAACTGTAGGAAGAACGGTATTTTTGCCCTTCCACCATCTGCAAATCGACAAAGCGTTTGCTGGGCGAGGATTGGATGATTTTCAGAATAATCGGCTGGATTGGTTTGGCTACCTTGTCTACCGAAAAAGCACCTTTAGAAGAAATCAGCAGTTTTCCATTCAAATCGTACATATTAATCTCCAGACTGTGAATGTTGGCCAGTTCGTAAATCTTGTCTTTAAAAATAAGGGGAAGATTCTGAGTGGTTAACGGATAAGTTGTCGTGGAAAGAATGTAATTGATGTGCTCAGTAATGGCATCTTCCTTTCGTTCCAAACGGTCCTGATGGTAATCACGTGCTTCTTTTCGGAACTGATAAATGGAAACGGCCGCAATTAAAACCGACGCAACCAGCGTTAAAAAAATCATCGAAAGGAAAATCCTCAATCGAAGGGAGAGCTGCGTTATTTTAAAAGCGTCCGGCATTTAGCTTTGGTTTTTCTCGCGTAATTTTTTATAAAATTTATAGCCCAACATGAGCAGTATGGAAAAAAGAAGAATTCCTATTACTCCGTACACCCAATTAAAGGCATCTTTTAATATTACCAGAAAAACAACTGCAAACAAGATAATGGTCGCTCCTTCATTCCACAATCTGAAAAAAGAAGAAGAATGCTTTACCTGATCGTTTTGCAACTGCTTAAAAATCTGATGACATTTCAGATGATATAAATATAGTAAAAAGACAAAACCTAATTTAACGTGCATCCAGGGCATTTTCAGCCAGGCATTGCCCAAAGCCGTTCCGAAAAGCATCCAAAAGGCGAAAACACTCGCCAAAACCGCAGAAGGCCACGTAATGATGTACCACAAACGGTAGCTCATCAATTGGTATTGTTTGATCAGTATGCTTTGTTCCGGTTCGGGTTTGGCCTTCGCTTCCGCATGGTACACAAAAAGCCGAACGATGTAAAAAAGTCCGGCAAACCAAGTGATCACAAAGATCAGGTGTAATGATTTTATGTAATTGTAGTACGTGTCCATAATTACTTGTTGGCCCAGTCGTTGATCCAACGGGCTATGGTGTCCATCCAGGCATCATCGTCATTTAAACAAGGGATGAATTTGAAGTTTTCTCCTCCGTGTTCCTTGAATTGATGGTTGGCTTCCATGGCAATTTCTTCCAGAGTTTCCAAGCAATCCGCAACGAAAGCCGGTGTTACCACAGCCAGATTTTTGATTCCTTTGCCGGGCATCTTATTGATTTCGATATCGGTATACGGTTCCAACCATTTGTCCCCCGCCAATCTTGACTGATAGGTTTGGCTGTATTTTTCCTTCGGAAGCCCTAAAAGCTCCACGACTTGCCTGGTGGTTTCCGTACACTGATGACGGTAACAAAACTCATGCGCCGGCGAAGCCACCGAACAGCAATTCCCGTCAATTTTACAATGTGATTTGGTTACATCGGCCTTACGGATGTGACGTTCGGGAATTCCGTGATAGGAAAACAACAAATGGTCGTAGTCAAATCCTTCCAAATGTCTTTTGATGGAATCGGCAAGGTTTTGAATGAAATCCTTTTTATTATAAAATGCCGGCACGATTGTAAACGTCATGTTTGGAAAATGTTTCTTGCGCAGTTCTTCGGCCAAAACCAAAATTGTGGTTGTGGAAGCCATCGCATGTTGCGGATATAAAGGGAACAGCATAACTTCTGTCACTCCTTTATCATGTAATTCCTGTAACCCGGAAAGAATGTTCGGTTTTCCGTAACGCATGGATAACGCAACCGGCACCTGAACCCTTTGCTGTACTTTCTTATGTGTTTTTTTTGAAATAACGATTAGTGGTGAACCTTCCTCAGTCCAGATTCTTTTGTATGCATTGGATGAATTTTCAGGACGCTTTCTTAAAATGATTCCACGAACCAAAAAAGCACGCAACAGATATGGTACATCAATTACGTATTTATCCATTAAAAATTCGTCCAGATATGGCTTGACATCTTTCGGCTCCGGACTGTCCGGAGAACCTAAATTGACCAATAAAACTCCCTTCATTTTTTCTTTTTTTCAAAAGTACTATTATTTAATAACATACATGCTTTAAACTATTCTTAACAATAAATTATTTTAGATAAATAGTTCTCAATAAATATAACAATATTTTATTATAATCATTTTTTTTAAACAAAAACATTGTTATTAGTTAAAATTAAGTTAACTTAGATAAAAAGTAGCTTTTAAAAGGCAAAATACTAACAATCACATTCTTACAAATGAAAAAAAACTAAAAAAATAACAAATCACGCGCAACCATTGTTAAATAATTGCGTCTTTACGGTAAATAATTTTACAAAACTAACAAAACGTGGACTTATGAGAAAAATTTACATTATGCCCCTAATCATACTGTTAAACACTCTTCTTCATGCCCAGGTTAGCGGTGTTGGAATTGGAACCTCCAACCCTCAACAAAAACTACACTTAGCCTCATCTAGCGGAACAATTCGAATCGACGGGCTGAATTCCGCCAACAACGCATTCAACGGAGGCGGTATAGACAAGACCTATCCCGTATATGTTAACGACACCGGTGATTTAACACTAAGCTTATCGACTTTTCAAAACAGTGACGGTAGTGATGCCATAACTGCCACAACTCCTTTCGTTACAACATCACTGCTCGTTCCTACTTCAGCAACCGCTCCAAACAACGGGCTTCGAAACCTTGTCATTCTTCCTTACACCATTACTATTGCAAGAGATGCAGTCTTGGAGATTAAATACAGCATCAGTTTTGAAGTAATGAGTACTGCTGCCACTAAGCTAAAAAGTACAAAAGCCAGAAGAATTTCAACCTTTTACACTGTTGATACAGCACCCGCTTCGTTTACATCAACAACACCAAGGTTCGGACAGGCCTCAAAATGCTATCATAACAATAATGATCTGGCAGCCACGCCGGTCAATGCCTCTAAGGGGAATATGTACAATTCCAGCACAACTTACATTAGTCTGACCGCCGGAACACACACTATTCGATTTTATGGGGAAGTGAGTACCGGAACCACAAATGATCAGACCCGAGTAAATTTTGCTGTAGGTAATGATTCTGTTTTCATGCGTTTATACTAAAAACTTAGAATTATGAAAAAATTACTACTCATACTATTAATACCTACCGCAACGATAGCACAAGTGGGTATAGGAACCGCCAATCCGCAAAAAGATCTGCATGTGGCCGGCAGTACTTCCACCATTCGTATTGAGAAATTAAACTCTGTAAACGGCGCTCCTTTAAATGATGGTGTAAAATTAGCGCCGGTATATGTCGATAAAGACGGAGAACTCACATTGTACCCTCCAAACTATGCTTCAGGAGGTGGGGTTCCCGGAACGGTTGCTCCTCTAAATTTCTTAATTAATGTGGGTAATTTTATCCCTGATGGAACCGCTCCTTACTACAATGGAATTGTTTTAAACAATGACACTACCACAACTACTGCTTCTATGGAGTTAGTTTCCGTACCTTTTTCAGCACCACAGGCTGCATTAATCGAAGTAAAGTACGGAGTAACCATTATCGTTTCCGGAACCGATATGATTACCACTCCTGCCGGATCAACCCTAAACGACCGATCTGCACGAACGTATGAACTCTACTTCTGTATCGATCTTAACAACGATGGTCTGGATGCAACAGAACTTTCAAAACAATACGGAAACAAAGGACAATCCTACACCAGTTTATCTCAAGGAATCATGGGGTACCCCTATATGAATGCACATGGATATGCTAATATTCCGGCTGGAAACCATTCCTTACGCTTTTTTGCAAAAACTACAGACGGAACCAACAAATACACCAGTATTGGATTTGGCGGTGATTTGGATTACTTAAAAATCAGATTATATAATTAATATGAAAAAACTACTTTACTTAGTATATGTTATTCCTTGTTCTGTTATAGCACAAGTTGGAGTAAACACCTCAACCCCACAAGAAGAATTACATATCGCCGGGAACACCTCAACGGCTCGAGTTGAAGGTTTGAGTGCTGCAAACAATACCGCAAATTTAGGAGCCGGAAACTCCACCCGCGTCTTTGTCAATGCAAATGGAGACTTGGTTCTGGGTGCCGCAACCAATAATGTGGAAATTCTTTTCAACCCCTACAACTACTTAAACGATGCTCAGGATACCGGAGGAAGTGATGCAAACGTAATCACACAAACCGGTGTTGGTTCCGGTTACACAATTGCTGGATGGCCAAGACAAATTGGGGCAGGTCTCTCTACTTTCACCTTAACCAAATCCGCCATTGTTGAAATTAATTATTCGCTTTCTTGGGAATTGGAAAAAAATGCCAGCAGTGCTCCTGATGATGAAAATGCTAGGGTTATTCAAACCTATATGTATTTACTGAAAATGCCACTTACTTCGCACGATCCAACCTTTGCAACCGGACTTGTGACTACTGATTTAGACGGAGTCCCTTTAACCATTGGAAGAGCCTTAGGGCTGAACGGACAATTTCACACCAATGCTGCCAGTGACGGAGCTGCAAAGTTATTTCACAATACCGGCACCGATTATGTTAAACTACCAGCCGGAAGATATTGCCCGATGTTTGCCGCACAAGTTGCTGTAGGAAACACCGGTGGAGCTGGAGCTTGTAAAATGTACATCGGAACAGGACAAGACGAAGTTCAGGTTATTGCTCATTATTATAATTAACGATTTATAGCAAACTAAGAAAGCAGCCTATTGGCTGCTTTCTTAGTTTATAGAAGTTAAACAACCCGAAAAAATATACATTTTATTTAGATTTTGTTACACTTTATAAGACAAAAGCACTCCTTGTTAAAATAACTTCAAAAACATTCGTTTTGTCGTAAAAATCATCAATTAAACCAAATTGTAACATTTCTAATGATTAATGTTATTTTTAATGAATTTTCATTATTAAATATTTATAAAAACATAACTTTTTATTAACTTACCTCAACAGACTAAGTTTTTTTTTGTCATTTTACTTGTTTTTTAATATTTTTTTTAAAATTAACGCAACCCTATTTTGTTTTCTGCATCTTATAAGTACAAGCCCCCTTAACAAAGTACTAACCAAATCCTAAAGAGCATGAGAAACGCCTACATTTTATCCGCATTGCTCATTTGTTGTTCCCTATTTGCACAAACCAGTGCAGTAGGAATCGGAACAACAAATCCACAACAAAAATTGCATTTAGACAAAAGCGTTGGAACTGTTCGTGTTGAAAGTCTTAGTAAAGACAATAATCCGTTTAACGGAGGAAACACCAACCCAACAGGTACCTATCCGCTTTATGTTGACAGCAATGGAGTCCTTACCTTAGCATTAAATACCTTTGAAAATTCCGATGGTAGTGATGCTATTGACCACACCACAATCCCAACTGCCACCCTAACAATGACCGCCGCCGATGCTGACGGTAAAGTAGACGGGACCATCCTTACGTATACTGTAAGTGTGCCAAGACAAGCCATCTTGGAAATCAAATACAGTATCAGCTACGAAATTTACCATAACAACTCCATGCTTAAAATAAGAGATGCTGGAGCAAGACGCATTACCACTTATTATACGGTTGATGACCTGCCAAGAAAATACGGTCAAGCAAGTAAAAGCTACATGAGTTACAATAAAAACAATCCTGCTCCCTACATTGCTACCGATCGTCTTTGTGCGGTAGGACAAATGTACAACACTAGTACAACTTATGTTCAATTATCTGCCGGAACACACACTATTAAATTAAAAGGCGAGATCAGTTCAAATCTTCCATCTTTACCAACTTATGTGAAATATGCCGTAGACACCGATTCGCTATTTATGAGACTTTACTAAAACCCCAAGCTTATGAAAAAGTCATTACTCGCTTTACTATTAACCTCATTTATAGGTTATTCCCAAGTAGGAATTGGCACAGCTAATCCTCAATCGGATTTACATATTGCAGGAAATCTTTCAACCATTAGAATTGAAAAACACAGTGCAGTAAACAACCCTACACTAAACAACGGACTAAAACCGGCGCTTGCATATGTAAACGCAAACGGAGACATTACATTATCTCCCTCAGGAGCAAATGGATCTAGCTCAACAGGTCTTACTCCGCCTATTAATTTCTTAATTGACGTTAATGATTTTGTACCTGCGGGTCCTTTGGGATATGGTACCATAATCAATAATTCAACCGCCGTAACTTCATCAAACGGATTGATTACCGTGGTTCCTTTTTCTTCCCCACAAGCCGCCTTAATTGAAGTAAAGTATGGCATTACCGTTTTATTTTCCTCTACCGATTTGAATTCTGCCGCAACCCCATTTAACGACTCATCTGCAAGAATAGCCAAGGTGTATTTTTGCATTGACTTGAATAATGACGGGCTTGACGCAACAGAATTATCAAAAAGATACGGTTTAAACGGTTTACCTTATTCTTCATTTGCACAAGGAATTTTAGGGTATGCCTACATGAACTCTCACGGCTATTCCTCCATTCCAGCAGGCAACCACTCCTTACACTTTTTTGGGCAAATCAATGATGGTGAAAGCAAACTAACAAGTGTAGGCTATGGTGGTGCAAAGGATTTTCTTAAAATAAGAATCTATAACTAAACTTACTATGAAAAAATATATTACACTCTCCGTTCTATTAACTGCACTGGGCGCCAATTGCCAGGTAGGAATCAAAACAACCAATCCACAGGAAGGCGTTCACGTTGGTGGCGCAAATTCAACGGTAAGGATTGAAGGTTTAAATGCGGCAAACAACACAAACAATCTTGGAGTAGGAAATTCATCTCGTGTTTATATTGATGCCAATGGCGATTTAGTTCTTGGTTCAAAAGACAACAACATCGAAATCTTGTTTGATGCAGAAAATTATTTAAAAGACGACAAGGAAAACGTGAACAACGTAATCCAACACGGCTATGGTGATGGTTACACCTATGCGGGAATCCCGAGAGATATTCCAAACTCAACCTTTACCTTAACGCGTCCGGCAATCGTTGAAATCAATTATTCCGTGTCTTGGAATATCGAGAAAAATGCCAATTTACGTGTAGGCGACAGTTATGCCCGTGTTGTTCAAACTTTATTGTACTTTAGACAGGGAAGTTATGTTGGTCCTGTCGTTACAACTGATTTGGAAGGAAATTTAATTGGTGGTGCCTTCGAAATTGACGGCGGCACTTCAACCTTAGGGGGCGGACTGGGCATCACCGGACAATACTATTCCAATGGAGCTACAGGAACCGGGGAAATTGAAAACTTCCACAACACCGGTTCAGATTATGTTAAACTGCCTCCAGGAACGTACTGCCCAATGTTTTCTGCTCAGTTAGCCGTTACCGACACCAGCGGATCCGGAGCGATGAAAATGTATTTGGGAACCGCAAACGATGAAGTTCAGATTATTGCACACTACTATAATTAAAAAAAACGGCCAGAGGGCCGTTTTTTTATGCACTTTTCTCTAACAGGTATTTTTTTGGAGTTGTCCCGAATTTCTTTTTGAAGGCTGCAATAAAATGACTTGCGGTACTGTACCCGATTTTCAATCCGACTTCGTTCACATTGTAAGAACCAGAATCCAACAGTCTTCGCGCATGTTCCATTTTATAATCAAACAAAAAACCGTAAACCGTATCGCCGTAAATCTGTTTAAAACCCATTTTTAGTTTTTTTAAATTCAAACCAACTTGATCCGCCAGTTCCTGTAATCCTGGTGGTTCCGCCATGTTTGCGATGACGATTTCTTTGGCTTTTTTGAGTTTCTGAACATTTTCTTCATCAATTAAAAACGGACATTGTTCGGCATCCGGATCTTCGTTTCGGTTAAAAAACAGACTCAGCAACTCATAGCCCTTGCCTTTGTAATACATATTTTTGATGGACGGGTTCAACGAATAATGAAACATCTGGTTGAGCACAATGGCCATGGAAGGACTGATGTTTTCTTCCCCATAATACTTCTTATCCTTATTCTCATCACTCAAAAAAGGAATATGTTCCGCTTGCTCAGAAAACAAACCATGGAATTTTTTAATCGACACCAAAACAGTGATTACCCAAGATTTTGGCGCAATTTCCATTTGAAGCGGCAATTCTTTCTGCGGATTGTACAACAAAAGTGACTTTTCTTCCTTCAACTCTAATGCGTAATTCCCTTGATTAAAGATGAATTTTGCACTGCCTTTCAATCCGAAATGAAACTGGATCAGCCCTGTATGTACCTGACGCTCAAAACGAACCGTCTCTTCCGAATCGTTCTGAAAACGCAACAGGATAAAATCCTCTTCAATTTTTATTTCTTCCGTAGAACCCATAGCGGTATTTTTTCGTATGTATTTATAAATCAAATTTACAAAACTATTTAGAATCACTCTAAATTAAAAAGTTCTGAAGGCTTGATTTTCATACAAATTTAAGAGAAATAACGCGTAAAAGTCAAATTCACTCAAAAATATCCCTGAGCGACATAAAAAGAACTTCCAGCGTTATTTTTATAAAATTGCAGGTAGTACTTTTGTTGAACTTTAAGGATAAAGTGAAAAGAATGGAAAATAACACGATATCAAAGCCTGCTTCGTTCTATGTTGTTGGATTGAGCTATAAGAAAGCAGACGCCGAGATTAGAGGTAAATTCAGCCTTGACCCCGAGGCCAAAACCAACTTGTTACAACAAGCCAAAGATACAGAAATTGACAGTTTACTGGTTACTTCAACTTGTAACCGTACTGAAATTTACGGTTTTGCCCAGCATCCGTTTCAACTGATCAAATTGCTTTGCGACAATTCCCAAGGGACCGTGGAAGATTTCCAACAGGTGGCCTACGTACATAAAAATTCTGAAGCCATCAACCACATGTTCCGTGTAGGAACCGGTCTGGACAGCCAGATTTTAGGGGATTTTGAAATCATCAGCCAGTTGAAAAACGGTTTTATCGAAAGTAAAAATGTCGATCTTACCAACAATTATATGGAGCGTTTGACCAATGCGGTAATACAGGCCAGCAAACGCATCAAGAACGAAACGGAAATTTCTTCCGGAGCCACTTCGGTTTCTTTTGCCGCGGTTCGTTACATTTTCAATAATGTTGAAGACATTTCCAATAAAAATATTCTGCTTTTCGGAACCGGAAAAATCGGAAGAAACACTTGCGAAAACCTGGTAAAACACACCAAACACGAACAGATTACCTTAATCAACAGAACCAAAGACAAAGCCGAGAAATTAGCCCGAAAATTAAATGTGGTGGTAAAAGACTACGCGAATTTAGAGGCTGAAATTCAAAAGGCCGATGTTTTAGTGGTGGCCACAGGAGCACAAAATCCAACAATAGACAAAGCGATTCTGAACCTGAAAAAACCTTTGTTGGTTTTAGATTTATCTGTTCCGAAAAACGTGAACGAAAACGTGCAGGACGTGGAGGGCGTAACTTTAGTACACATGGATCATTTATCGCAAATGACCGATGAAACTTTGGAAAACCGCAAAAAGCACATCCCTGCTGCCGAAGCGATTATCGAGGAAATCAAAGACGAGTTCATCGGCTGGACCAAAGCAAGAAAATTCGCCCCAACAATACATGCTTTAAAGGAAAAATTAAACACCATTAAAGATAAAGAATTGACCGCTCAACGCAAGAAAATCAGTAATTTCGACGAAGAGCAGGCGGAACTTATCAGCAACCGCATCATTCAGAAAATAACCAACCATTTTGCCAATCATCTGAAAGACGACAATACCATGGTCGATGAAAGCATCGAATGGATCGAGAAAATCTTCCAGATAGAAACCGTAAAAAATGACTAAAAAAATACGCATCGGAACCCGTGACAGCGAATTGGCGCTTTGGCAGGCACACACTGTACAGCACCAATTGCAGGAGTTAGGGTATTCCACCGAAATAGTGGCCGTAAAATCTACCGGTGACATCATACTGGACAAACCTTTATACGAATTAGGCATCACGGGCATTTTTACTAAAACCCTAGACGTTGCCATGTTAAGAGGCGATATCGACATTGCCGTACATTCCATGAAAGACGTACCCACCGCTTTACCGCAAGGGATCATTCAGGCAGCTGTTCTGGAACGTGCTAATGTGCTTGATATTTTGGTTCATAAAGGAAACGTTGATTTCTTAAGTGGAGAAGGAACCGTGGCTACCGGAAGTTTACGCCGTCAAGCCCAATGGCTGAACAAATACCCACAACACCAAGTGGTCGATTTACGCGGAAATGTAAACACCCGTATGCAGAAATTGCAGGAAAACGATTGGAACGGAGCGGTTTTCGCAGCAGCTGGTTTGGAACGCATCAACTTAAAACCGGAAACCTATCTCGATCTGGATTGGATGATTCCGGCTCCGGCACAAGGCGCGATGATGGTAGTTGCGATGGAAAACGATGAATTTGCCTTGGACGCCTTAAGTCAGTTGAACCATATCGAAACGGAAATCTGTACCTATATCGAACGTCAGTTTTTAAGAACCTTGGAAGGCGGTTGTACTGCTCCGATTGGAGCTTTAGCAAACTACAATGAAGAGAACGATACCATTGATTTTCACGGTGTTTTATTTTCCATTGACGGAAGTCAAAAACTGGAAATCAAACGCGCTTTCGATATTTCCGAGTGGAAGAAATTAGGCTTCAACTGTGCCAAAGAAATTTTAGACAACGGCGGCTCGGAATTAATGGCCGACATCAAATCGAAACTGAAAAAATAATGAGTGAAGCTGTTCGCATCGTATCCACCAAAAAACTGTTAAGCAATCAGAAACAATATCTTTTGAATGCCGGATTTTCAGTTGTGGAAGCCGATTTCATTGCCACAAAACCAGTCGATTTTCAATTAAAAGACATTAATGAAACCTTGATTTTCAGCAGCCAGAACGGCGTGGAAAGTGTATTAAAACATCCTAAAGCTGAAGAATTAAAAACAAAAGACGTTTTCTGTGTAGGTATCAAAACCAAAACTTTATTAGAAGCAAACGGTTTTAATGTAGTGGCTTATACAGGTTATGCTGAAGATTTGGCAGAAATCATCACGCTTGTCTACGGAAACAACAAATACACATTTTTCAGCGGCAACCTGCGTCGTGACACCTTACCGGAAATGATGAAAGAAGCAGGTGTAGTCTTCAACGAAATTACTGTGTACGAAACCATTTTAACACCCCAAAAAATAGATTCCAAACCGGATGGCATCCTATTTTTCAGCCCATCAGGTGTGGAAAGTTATCTGAAACAGAATAAAATCACCTCCGAAATCGCTTTTTGCATCGGGAACACCACAGCAGATGCGGCCAGCCAATCGGGAATCAAAAATATCGTAATCGCCAATCAACCTACCATTGAGAACACGATTATCCAATGTATCAACGAATTTAAATAACACTTGCAATTACTGCAACAGATAGAAAGCATGATTAAAAACGACCTATTTCTAAGAGCACTAAAAGGAGAAACTGTAGAGCGCCCTCCGGTATGGATGATGCGTCAGGCAGGAAGATATTTACCGGAATTCCGTGCACTTCGCGACAAATACGATTTTTTCACCCGTTGCGAAACTCCGGAATTAGCGGCTGAAATTACCGTACAACCGATTCGTATCGTAAAACCCGATGCTGCAATCTTATTCTCGGATATTTTGGTAGTACCAAGAGCAATGGGTATTCACGTGGAATTAAAGGACAATTTAGGACCTATCATTCCTGATCCTATCCGTTCGATGGAGCAAGTAGAAAAGGTATTCATTCCAAATATTGAAGAAAGTTTAGGCTATGTGATGGACGCCATCAAACTAACCAAAGAAATGCTGAACGACGAAGTACCGTTAATCGGATTCGCCGGTTCGCCTTGGACGATTTTCTGCTATGCTGTGGAAGGAAAAGGATCAAAAAGCTTTGATACCGCTAAAGGATTCTGCTTTTCAAACCCAGTTGCCGCGCATACCTTATTGCAAAAAATTACCGATACCACCATCCTATATTTAAAAGAAAAAGTAAAATCGGGAGTAAACGCTGTACAGATCTTCGATTCTTGGGGTGGCATGTTATCCCCAACCGATTACCATGAATTTTCGTGGAAATACATCAACCAAATCGTAGAAGCTTTGGCTGAAGAAACTGAAGTGATTGTTTTCGGAAAAGGCTGTTGGTTTGCTTTAAACGAAATGTCAAAATCGAAAGCATCTGCTCTAGGAGTAGATTGGACGTGTTCTCCAAGAAACGCCCGTTATTTAACCGGAGGCAACATCACTTTACAAGGAAACTTTGACCCAAGCCGTTTATTATCGCCGATTCCAACCATCAAAAAAATGGTACACGAGATGATCGACGAATTCGGAAAAGACAAATACATCGTGAATTTAGGCCACGGAATTTTACCGAACATTCCGGTGGATCATGCTAAAGCGTTTGTGGAAGCGGTAAAAGAATACAATATGTAATGCTTAAAAAAAGAGAAAGTATCTTCAATTTAGAATTTGATAGCCCTTGGGTTAAATACTTTTTCTTTGCTTTTGTACTTGGTTTGGGATTCTTTATTCTTGCTCATGACATTTATAAGCAATCAAATTATGATTATAAAGGAGAATTTTATAAAGAACACATAAAAGATGAAGTCAATGCAAAGGTTCAATACAAAATAGATAATGAATGGCATAGAGATAAATTAGGAAAAAATCATTTTGACCGAGCAGTATTAAGACTTTCTGACTCATCTGAAATTGGTTATTATTCTATTTATTTCAAAGTAAATGTTGGAGATTCACTTATAAAAGAGAAGAATTCAAAAACAATAAAAATCATAAAAAAAGATACTATTATTTATAATGATATTTATGATGAAAATAAATTCCATTATGAATTAAGATACGTTTCTAAAAATGAAAGAACAATTTTATTCCTACATACAGAATCTTCAAGACCAAATCTGTAAAGGTTTGGAAGGTCTGGACGGCAAAGCCAAATTTCGTCAGGATTTATGGGAGCGTCCCGAAGGCGGTGGCGGAAGAACCCGCGTGATTGAAAACGGCAACGTATTCGAAAAAGGCGGTGTGAACATTTCAGCCGTGCACGGTGCCTTACCGGTGGCGATGCAAACCTATTTTGGAGTTGGTGAAGTCGATTTTTTTGCCTGCGGACTAAGTCTGGTGATTCATCCGAAAAATCCGATGGTGCCGACTGTTCATGCCAACTGGCGCTATTTTGAAATGTACGACAAACAAGGCAACATCGTAAACCAATGGTTTGGTGGTGGTCAGGATTTAACCCCATATTATCTGTTTGAAGAAGACGCAAAACATTTTCACCAAACCTGTAAAACGGCTTGCGACAAGCACAACCCGGAATTCTATCCAAAGTTTAAAAAACAATGCGACGACTATTTCTGGAACGCTCATCGTGACGAAGCACGAGGCATTGGCGGTTTGTTTTTCGACCATTTAAAAGCAACTGAAGAAATGTCAATGGAAAACTGGTTCAATTTTGTAACCGAAGTCGGCAACAGTTTCCTTTCCGCTTATTTACCGATTGTTGAAAAACGAAAAGATTTACCTTCTACAGAAGCCAACCGAACCTGGCAGGAAATCCGTCGCGGTCGTTATGTAGAATTCAATTTGGTTCACGATAAAGGCACCCTATTCGGCTTAAAAACCAACGGAAGAATCGAATCGATTTTGATGAGTTTACCTCCGCATGTGCAATGGGTGTACGACCATCATCCGGAAGCGCGAAGCGAAGAAGAAAAATTAATTAAAGTATTAGCCAATCCAGTCGATTGGATTTAAAAATAAACGTTATGTACCCATTACACCGAGGCAGAAGATTACGCGTAAACGAAAGCATTAGAAGTTTAGTGCGTGAAACTAGTTTAAGTCCCGCAGATTTCATGTTCCCGATGTTCATCGCAGAAGGTGAAAACGTAAAAGTGGAAATCCCATCAATGCCGGGTATTTTCCGCCGTTCAATTGATTTGACGGTAGAAGAAGTAAAAGAATTGTTTGCTTTAGGCATTCGTGCGGTAAACATTTATGTAAAAGTAAACGACAACTTAAAGGACAACACCGGAAAAGAAGCCTGGAACCCCAACGGATTAATGCAACAGGCAATTAAAGCAATCAAAACCGCTTGCCCGGAAATGATCGTAATGCCCGATGTAGCTTTAGATCCGTATTCGATGTATGGACACGATGGAATAATAAAAAATGGCGATGTAGCCAACGATGAAACGGTGGAAGCACTTGTGAAAATGGCCGTTTCCCATGCGCAGGCCGGAGCTGATTTTGTAGCGCCCAGCGACATGATGGACGGACGCGTGTTGCGTCTACGCGAAGGTTTGGATGCAGCTGGTTTCCATAATGTGGGAATTATGAGTTATTCGGCGAAATATGCTTCGGCATTTTACGGACCGTTTCGTGATGCTTTGGATTCTGCCCCAAAAGAAGCGGATATCGAAGTACCGAAAGACAAGAAAACCTATCAAATGGATTACGCCAATCGCATTGAAGCCATCAAAGAAGCGGTTATGGATGTGGAAGAAGGAGCCGATATGGTCATGGTAAAGCCGGGAATCGCTTATCTGGATATCGTTCGTGAAGTTAAAAACGCCGTGAACGTTCCGGTGACGGTTTTTCATGTTTCGGGAGAATATGCGATGATTAAAGCTGCTTCGGAACGAGGCTGGTTGGATCACGACAAAATTATGATGGAACAACTCATGTGCATCAAGCGTGCCGGAGCTAGTTTGATTTCTACTTATTTTGCCAAAGAAGCCGCTATTTTATTGAATCATAAATAATGAAGAAGAATGTTTTAGTGCTTGCTGCTCTTGCCCTGACAGCCTGCAAAAATGAAGAAAAAGAAAAAGCTGCCTTATATCCGGAAGTAAAAAAGTCTCCAAAAGAAGTCGCTTTAGCTTTAGGAAAAGAAGTTTTTGACGGAAAAGGTATGTGTTATTCGTGCCACAAACCCAATCAGAAAGTAATTGGGCCGAGTGTGGCGGATATTGCTAAAATTTACAAAGAAAAAGGCGCCAGCATTACTGATTTCCTTACTGAAAAAAGCGGTCCAATTGTAGATCCGACACAATACAGCGTAATGAAAACGAATTTTGCCATTACCAAAAACCTGCCGGAAGAAGAACTGAAAGCCCTTGAAACTTACATACTTAGTTTCGCTAAATAATATTTCTGTCCTCTTCGGAGGACATTTTTATTTGACAAAATGTAAAATTTATTTGTCATTATGGAAATTATGTTTTACATTTGAAGTAATCATTTAAAAATCAATCATCATGAAAACGAACTTTTTATTTCCGAATGTGCTTAAAAAACCAAGCTTAATTCTATTGTTACTTTCTTTTTTCGGACTGGTATTTGTGTTGAATTTCAACGACGACGAAGCGGTGCAGCTGCAAGCCAAAGTATTTGCTTTAATGAACGATCAGAACTTAAAAGGTCCTTTTTATTTCAGTTGGGCCAAGAACAACATACTTGATGAACTGGCAATGCTGCTTTTCATTGCAAGCGGATTGGTGTTTGCCTTCTCTAAAGAGAAAACCGAAGACGAAATGGTCGCAAAAATTAGGGTGGAAAGCTTGGTATGGGCCACCTATTTCAATTACGCAGTATTAGCATTCTGCATTCTTTTTATTTACGGACTGCCTTTCTTGAATGTGATGATGTACAACATGTTTACCCTGTTGGTCTTCTTCATCATCCGTTTCCATTGGATGCTATACAAATCAACTAAATTTGAACCCAATGAAGAATAACGTAAAAGTACAACGCGCCATCGCCAACCTCACTCAGGCGGAACTGGCCGAAAAAATTGGGGTAAGCCGACAGACCATCAACGCCATTGAAGCGGGAAAATACGTTCCTTCCACTGTTTTGGCTTTAAAGATTGCCAAACTGTTCGAAAAATCCGTTAACGATATTTTTGAATTGGAAGCCACCGACTAATTTGCTATCTTTAGCAGATGCAAACGGTTTTTATCAATACTCCATTAGGTACCGCTAAAATAAAAGGCGATGAACTGGGCGTTTCGGTGATTTCGATTCTTCAGGAAGGCGAAATTTCGAAAACCATACCTGTGGAGTTGAAGGATGCCGTAAAGCAATTGCAGGAATACTTCGAAGGGAAACGCACCACGTTTAATTTTCCGATCAATCCCAAAGGTACCGAGTTTCAGCAAAAAGTATGGAAAGCCCTTTTGGAAATCCCGTACGGAAAAACCACTTCCTATATGAATTTGTCCAAGAAGTTGGGCGATGTGAAAGCGATTCGTGCCGTTGCTTCGGCAAATGGCAAAAACCCTCTGTGGATTGTGGTGCCTTGTCACAGGGTGATTGGTTCCGATGGTTCACTGACAGGTTATGCCGGTGGTTTGTGGCGTAAGAAATGGTTACTTGATCATGAAAACCCGCAAAAGCAACAAAGTTTATTTTAATGCCATGGCTTCCCACCAGCCCCGATAGCAGCAACTACCTTGTAGTGCGGATAGCGGGAATATGGTTTACAAAAATTCCTGAATCATTCGCTCCAAAAAATAAAAAAGATAATCCGAATTTGTGTAAATTCGTGGAAATCGGTTAAACCTTACATTATGAAATTCCTGAAAAGCTTCCTGAAATGGTTTTGCATCATTTTGGCATCCATCATTATTTTGATGTACATTTTCGATGTAGATTACTTACTTCGCGCCGTAAGAACCATTTATTTCAGAGGGTATACCACGGCATTTTTGGATGATTACACCCATTTTCCGAACCGTGAAATCAAAAAAGGAACAGGTCAGCCGTGGGCTATTGCCAAAGATTATAATTCTGTACCTGCAACTGAAGAATTAAATAAAACCCATAAAGAATTGGGAACCGTCGCTTACCTCATCATTAAAAACGACAGCATCTGGCACGAGAGTTATTTTGACGGGTATGGAAAAAAATCCAAATCGAATTCGTTTTCTATGGCCAAAAGTGTGGTTTCGGCAGCACTAGGCAAAGCAATTATGGATGGTAAAATAAAAAGTTTAGACCAAAAAGTAACTGATTTTTTTCCGGAACTCAAAGGTAAATTTGCCAAGGAAGTAACAGTAGGAGATTTATCTTCAATGGCTTCCGGATTGAGTTGGGATGAAAAGTATTACAGCCCATTTTCCATAGTCACCCGCGCCTATTTTGACAACGATTTAAAGAAAGTGATTTTAGGATTGGATGTTAAGGAAAAGCCCGGACAGTCTTTTAAATATTTAAGCGGTGCCACGCAATTATTGGCGATGTGCCTCGAGAAGGCGACTGGCGAATATTTATCGGATTATGTTTCCAAGAATTTCTGGCAACCGATGGGCGCAGAAAACGACGCACTCTGGCAATTGGACCACAACGGCGATGGAATTGAAAAAGCGTATTGCTGTATTGCCAGTAACGCACGAGACTTTGCCCGCTTTGGGAAACTCTACCGCGATTTTGGAAAATGGAACGGCAAACAACTTTTAGACAGCACTTTTGTAGCGAAATCCATTAAACCAAGATTTGCAGACAGCCCACAGTATGGTTATGGCTTCTGGTTGCATAAAATCAATGGGAAACAATTGTTTTACATGCGAGGCCATTTAGGTCAGTTTGTGATTGTAGTACCACAAGACAATGTGATTATCGTTCGTTTGGGTCATATCAAAGGGGTGCAAACCGAGGAAGATCCTCATAGTAACGATTTATACGTATACTTTAACGAAGCTTACAAAATGTTGGAAAAGCGAAAAAAATAATCTTAATTTGTACTACTTTTCATCTATAAACCAAATAGCATTTTTATACACCAAACATCATGATTGAGAAAATTGCCTTAGACAACATTCTGTTTCTGGACATTGAAACCGTACCTGAAATAGAAAATTTCACCGAACTGGATCCGGTAAAACAGGAACTTTTCGCGACAAAAACCCAATACCAGCGCAAAGAAGATTTCACTCCGGAAGAATTTTACGAAAGAGCCGGAATTTGGGCGGAATTTGGAAAAATCATCTGCATTTCGGTTGGGTATTTTACCTTGAAAAGCGATATCCGTCATTTTCGGGTGACTTCTTTCTTTGGGGAAGAATCTAAAATTCTGAAAGACTTTTCTAATTTACTGAACAATCATTTTTCACAGCCCCAACATCTGTTGTGCGGGCACAATGCCAAAGAATTCGATTTTCCGTTCATCGCCAGAAGAATGCTTATTCATGGGATTCAAATCCCCCAGAAACTAAATTTGTTTGGGAAAAAACCTTGGGAAGTACCTCATCTGGACACTATGGAACTCTGGAAGTTCGGGGATTATAAAACCTTTACTTCTTTAAAACTACTGACCAATGTTTTGGGTATTCCTTCACCTAAAGACGATATCGACGGCAGCGAAGTTGGAAAAGTGTATTACATCGACAAAGACATCGACCGCATAATTACTTACTGTGAAAAAGATGTAATAGCCGTGGCGCAAATCTTTTTGAAAATGCGCCGCGAGGATTTGCTCATTGAAGAAGAAATCATTCATGTGTAACCATAAAAAAAGGGCTTCAGTTATGAAGCCCTTTTTATTTGTATCATTTTAAATTATCGGTTTAAAACAATTTTCTTAGTGGTTTTCTTCCCATTGTTCTCAATAGAAAGCATGTAAACCCCACCTTGTAGGTTTTCAATATTCAACACCTCGAAAGATGTAGAGATTGTTTTAGAAAGGATATTTCTTCCTTGAACATCCATCAGTTTCAATTGCGTATCTCCGGAAAGTTCCTGAGGCAGGCTGATGTTTAAAATCCCTTTTGTTGGATTCGGATACACCTTAGCGCCTTTTATTTCGTTATCTACAACACCCATCGATGGTGTAAGGTTACAGATTTCAATACTAACACTATTTATTGAACCACCATCAGTAGCATAAGGATCATCTACGTGAAGTACCCAGGTTCCATCTGCAACCAAACCGTTTAAATTACTCAAGGGTTGTAATGGTGCAATAGAGCCGGAAATGTTAGGATTTCCTGAACAGGTTGGTGCACCACCTGAATCCTCAACGGTACAAATAATATTGTCTCCGCCTCCACAAGCTTCCTGGATTAAGGTTACCGTTGGGCTTCCAAGAGCCGCCGGCCCTTCTAACCAAATAGTCATATCCTGCACATATATGTGAGAAATATTCAAATTAATTTTCATTTCTCCGATGGTTAATCCACCTGTTATATCTACCGGAACAGTTGCTGTGGCATTAGCGGTGTCAGCAATATAAGCATTCGAATAATCCGTAGCATCAAAAATGTTTCCGCAAACTAAAAGACCGGTTTTAAAGTTAAACACCGTTGCATTAGAAGCAGAAGCCGCACCACATCGATTCGAAGGCACTACTCTCCAAAAGTAAACTGTATCTTCGTTTAATCCTGTTAATAAAAATTTATTAATTGTAACCGTTTCATTAGCAACCATCAACGTAAAGTTTGGATCGGTAGCTACTTGAAGATTATAACTTTCTGCGTTGGCATCAGCATTCCAAGTAAGAATTAATGATGTAGAAACACCATTACTTTCAATTGCAGGAGAAGTTAAAACCGTCGGTTGGAACGTCGAGTTAAAAATTTTCAAAACTCTGTAACGAGTTTCGGTTTCTGTACCGTTGTTTCCAACAATTCCAATATTGTACTCTCCCGGAACTACACTTGAAAGGTTGCTAATCGTAGCCGTTACCGTACCATTGGCACTTAAAGAACTTGGTGTAAAGTTTGCAACTGCACCTGCGGGTAATCCTACCGCAGAAAACGTTGTAGTACCCCCACCAGTTTGTTTGTAATTAAAAGTATAAACCGCATTTTGGTTGGCACACAGCAAAGCATCTGTAGAGGTTGGCACTAATGCAAACACTGAATTTGCTCCACTTACAACAAAGGAAAATTCCTGTTTCCCATTTGTCATAGCATTTCTACCCGACAAATTCCCTTTGTGGCTAATCGTTACCGTATAATCTCCTGCTGTAGGCGCATCAATTTCAACTTGTTCAACGTTATCAACACTATTGTCTCCATCACGTAAAGCATCCGAAGTTGGGTCCACCAATCTCCATGGATAATAAGTCGTTCCGTTTCTTGTAACTCGTATATCCAAATCATTTACCAGTGCAGGAGTCGGATCGTTTGTTGGTAGCGTTCCATTATTGGCAACCCCTGGCAAGTCTGTCCATGCAATTCCAACGATAAGAGGTGATGATCCATTAGATCTAACGGTGGTGGTAAAGGTTTCTCCTTGACTAAGGGTTTGCTCGGAAACCCAACTGTTTAATCCGTTATCGGTTATGGCTTGTGCCGCTCTTTTAGCGTTCAACAATCCCCAACCGAAAACTGCGTCCGGCCCTGTGTTTCCGGCATCATCTGCTGTTTGACACACTAAAGCTTTTAAAGTAGCCGCTTTCATAAAACCATTGGTTAGGTTTTTATAATGTTGCTGCAATAACAATATAGTTCCTGCTACGTTAGGACTCGCCATAGAAGTTCCTGAGAGTGTTTGAGTAGCTGTATTAGAGGCACTTCCTGTTGATGTAACACCCGTTCCGTTCCCGGTAATATCAGGTTTGATTCGCAAATCATCCGTTGGACCTTGACTACTGCTCGTGTTTATCTGCAATGGTGCAGTTAGATTTCCAGCTGTATCCACAGAAGCATCTTGAGCGTTGGCTACCACTAAATTATTTTTACAAACTTTATTTCCTGTAAGTTTATCATACCCTCCAGCTAAAGGTTCATTGTTTTCATCAAGTCCGTTATTACCTGCCGAAGCAACCATTAAGTAATAGGGAGCCAGATATGCTACTTCGTCCCAATTTCTAGCATCTTGAGTGTAGGCTCCAATATACCAGGCCGGAATCGGATTTCCATTACTGATGATCGGAACGCCATATGAATGATTGGAAATCAACATCCCTCCTTGAATCTCCGTTAACACTTCTGAAATATCATTGGTCCATTCAAAAGTTCTTGCCGATGCTTTCCACGCCATTCCTTTTGTTGCCGCCGAAAGATCAGAAGCCATAATAGTTCCTGTTACGTGTGTTGCATGAAAATTATAGGTGGTTCCAGAAGGATCGTCTACCGTGGTAACTCGGTTGGAAAAGGAGTTATGGGTACGTCTTACTATACCTCCATCCCATACGCGGGCTACCATATTCTCCCCATTAAGGTTCAAACCTAAAGACCCTCCAGTATGCAGATGATTAGCTCTAGTTGATTTTGCAGCAGCCGCATTGTCTGTTGAAAAATACAATGGAAAACCATCCGGAGTCAACCTCATCAATTCTTTATACGAACCATCCTTTTCTATAATTTTGATTGGCCAGTTGTTCTGTATGGCTGCCTGCTCGGCTTTGCGCTTTTCATCAGCGTCTTTTTTCTGATGAAATTCCCTTAAGGAGTTGATTTTTTTTAAGTCGTAATTTTCAGTTATCTTACTTACATCCTCTTTTGTTTGTGCAAAAGCAGAAGCGGAAGAAACCAGAAACACAAAACTCAACAAATAATTTTTTTTCATTTTTTGGTAGTTCTAGTTAGTTATGTTGTCAAATATACATTTTTATTTTTTATTCTGTTATAAAACAGCAACTTAGACACATAATTTCACACAATTGTTAATTTATTGTTTTCACAATCGTTCACCAATGATCGTGGCAGATGAGCCAAAAAATTGAAATCGGTGAAAATATTTCGCAACAAAACCTATAAATGTTACATTTACGAAAAATATAGTTTTATGGTATTAAGCAGATTTTGGCTCGCAATTTTCATTTCTTCCATTGCATTTGTAATCATCAGTTTGTTTTCCGGGAACAGCTATTCCATCGATTATATCCTCAATGGAAAAAAAGACGAACCAATGCTTATTTCGGAAAAGTACCTAAACGAAATACCAGTATTTGTCAAAGACAGCATCGAAAAAGCACCTGAAAACACGATCATAATTAATACGGTTACTTCCAATCCGGATACAACCTACGTTTATAAAAACCAAACCGTAAAAATCTATAGCGGCGTTCAAAAATCGGACGGTTTATTGCCTACCTGTAAAAACAGCTTATTGGATTTGATCCTGCCGTTAATTGCCTATCTGGCTTTTTTCTGCGGACTGATGCAATTGCTGATTGATTCCGGTGCCGCCGAAAAGCTGGCCAAAAAACTAAGTCCTGTTTTTGTAAAAGTCTTTCCTTCGGTTCCCAAAAACCACGAATCGATTTCGTATATGACCCTTAATTTTGCCGCAAACTTTCTCGGATTGGATTCCGCGGCAACCCCATTCGGTTTAAAAGCCATGGAAAGTTTACAGGAACTCAATCCCGAAAAAGACAAAGCCAGCGATGCCCAAATCATGTTCATGTGTTTGCATGCAGCCGGCTTAACATTAATACCAACCTCGATTATTGGTTATCGTGCTGCTGAAAACGCTTCCAACCCAGCCGATGTGATGCTGCCTTGTATTATCACCTCGTTTGTGGGGACTATTGCCGCATTTCTTCTAATCGGAATCAAACAGAAAATTAATTTTAAAAGCGCTTCGCTGGTTTTGGCATTAATGACCATCATTGCTGCAATAGCCGGTTTGTTGTTCTACATCAGCGGATTGGATTTGATCGGTAAAAACTATTTCACCGGGAATCTTTCCGGGTTGATGCTGATCGCTATCATCGGTTTTACCCTAGTGTTTTCCTTCATTCATGAAAAAAAATTCGCCGAGAAAAACACTACAATTTTTGATGCTTTTGTTGAAGGCGCCAAAAACGGACTGCAAACCGGAGTTAAAATCTTCCCTTATGTAATGGGAATGCTAGTGGCCATTTCGTTCTTCCGCAACAGTGGCTTGTTTGAAATTATTAGTAACGGGATTTCGTTTGTTTTTTCCAACATTGGAGTAAGCAAAGAGATTACCGATTCCTTACCGGTGGCGATGTTACGCCCTTTCAGTTCGGGAGGTTCCCGAGGATTTATGATTGATGCCATGCGTAATTTCGGGCCGGACTCCTTCACCGGACGCTTAAGCTGTATTTTCCAATGCAGTGCCGAAACCACTTTTTATGTGATTGCGGTTTATTTTGGGTCGGTAAATATCAAAAACACTAGATATACTTTAGGAGCAATGCTTTTAGTGGATTTGATTTGTGTGATTACGGCGATTTTCGTGGCAAGCTGGTTTTTTTAATCGAATAACTATTAATTATGAGACCATTCGGTTTACTGCTTGGACTTCTGCTGCTGCTTGGATGTAAGGATAAAAAACAAAGCATCAGTCAGCATATTGATACCGAAACACCTAAAACCTTACCGGAAGAAACCGTCATTTCTAAAACCGATACGATTTTCTTTTTTTACGAAGAACCTCAAAGACTCAAAGAATATGTACTGGTCCGCTTTCTGGATCAAAAGTTCGACAAAGACAGTATTTGTACCGCTAATTTTAAACTGGACTTCATCAAAGATAAAAAACCCCTTGGCTCTTACAAAATACAAATAAAAGGTTTTGATCAAGGTTCGGATTGGTCGGGTTCTCTGGAACTGGACTCCATTGCATCACCCTTGAAAAGCATTCGCGTAGGCTATCCTGCCTGTGGCTACAATCAAAACAATTTTCTCTTTCACACCCAAGGGAAAAAGATTGATTTAGTTCATCAGTGGCTTTCCATGTCCGACAGCGGTTGGGGAACTTGGGGTAAGATAGTTTCCGGAACTCCTCAGGATTTTTATTTCAGAATGGAATCCTATCTGCCGGATGATAACGAGGAAGAAATGGGAATCAGTGAATGTTTCGACTCCACCCATTTCGAATTAAAAGACAACCGATGGGCAAAAAAACTCTTAACTCCCCAAGGTAAAGCCTACCGAAGTAAAAAGTTATCCTTCAACGATTTTCACAAATCTTAAGAAGAGTCTAAAGAAAAACTGTTCCTAAAAAAGGACAATATTCCTTATATTTACGCTCCGAAAAATTACTAAACTATGGACTTTCTATACCAAGACCCGTATCCGATTTTAAAAGACGATACGCAGTACCGAAAAATCACTTCCGACTACGTAAAAGTAGAGCAATTAGGCGACCGTGAAATTCTAACGGTTGACCCAAAAGGATTGGAATTGTTAGCCGAAGAAGCCATGAGCGATGTGTCGTTTATGCTTCGTTCTTCGCATTTACAAAAATTGAGAAACATCATCGAAGATCCGGAAGCGACCGACAACGACCGCTTCGTAGCCTACAACTTATTGCAAAACGCCGTAGTAGCTGTTGACGGGCAATTACCTTCTTGTCAGGATACCGGAACGGCAATCGTGATGGGAAAAAAAGGCGAGAACGTGTACACCGGAGCTGATGACGGTGAATGGCTCTCAAAAGGAATCTTCAACACCTACCAAAAAAGAAATTTGCGTTATTCTCAGATTGTACCGATTTCGATGTTCGAGGAGAAAAACTCGGGTTCGAATCTTCCGGCACAAATCGATATTTATGCTAAAAAAGGCGCTTCGTATGAATTTCTGTTTTTAGCCAAAGGTGGAGGTTCTGCCAACAAAACCTTCTTATACCAGAAAACCAAATCCTTATTAAACGAGAAATCGCTGGATGAATTCGTTCGCGAGCGCATCATGGATTTGGGCACCTCAGCTTGTCCTCCGTACCACTTAGCCATTGTGATTGGCGGTACTTCTGCGGAAGCGAATTTAGCAGCCGTTAAAAAAGCCTCAGCCGGTTATTTCGACAATTTACCAACTTCCGGAAACATGGCGGGTCAGGCCTTCCGTGATTTGGAATGGGAAAAACGCGTTCAGCAAATTTGCCAGGAAAGCCACATCGGAGCGCAGTTCGGTGGAAAATATTTAACGCATGATGTTCGTGTGATTCGTTTACCACGTCACGCTGCTTCTTGCCCGGTGGGAATGGGCGTTTCCTGTTCGGCCGATAGAAACATCAAAGGAAAAATCACCAAAGACGGAATTTTCGTAGAGCAGTTGGAAGTGAATCCGAAACAGTTCTTGCCGGAAACCGCTCCGCATTTGGAAGCACCGGTGGAAATCGACTTGAACCGCCCAATGGCTGAAGTTTTAGCCGAGCTTTCAAAATACCCAATCAAAACACGTTTAAAACTAAACGGAACCTTGATTGTGGCCCGTGACATCGCCCATGCAAAAATCAAAGAATTATTAGATGCCGGAAAACCAATGCCGGACTACTTTAAAAACCACCCGGTGTATTACGCCGGACCAGCAAAAACTCCAGAAGGAATGCCTTCGGGAAGTTTCGGACCAACTACAGCAGGACGTATGGACGTTTATGTAGATGAATTCCAAAAACACGGTGGTAGCATGATCATGTTAGCCAAAGGAAACCGTAGCAAAGACGTAATGAATGCGTGTAAAACGTATGGTGGTTTCTATTTAGGTTCCATTGGTGGGCCAGCCGCAATTTTAGCTAAAGAAAACATCCTTTCTGTGGAAGTGGTTGATTTCGAAGAATTAGGTATGGAAGCGGTTCGTAAAATTACCATTAAAGATTTCCCTGCATTTATTATTACCGATGACAAAGGAAATGACTTTTTTGAAAATTTATAATCCGAACAAATTGCTATAAAAAAAAGACCGTCTTAATTGACGGTCTTTTTTTTATTCTACATATAAAACTAATCCTTTCAGGTAATGCCCTTCCGGATGGTAAATGTTGGTAGGATGGTCCGGGCCTTGGGATAATTTATGCAACACACGGATGTTTCTTCCGGTTTCGATGGCTGCAGCAGCTATGGTATTGTAAAACAACACATCGTCAATTACCTGTGAACAGGAAAATGTGAATAGAATTCCTTTTGGAGCTAAGGCTTTTAATCCGGCGATATTTAAGCGTTTATAAGCTTGGGTTGCCGTGTGTTTGCTTTTGATACTTTTGGCAAAAGCCGGCGGATCCAGTACGATCAAATCGTATTGTTGGTTGTGTTCTTTTAAGAAATCGAAAACGTCGGAAGCTACAGCCTCGTGGTTGCAATCGTCGTAATTCAGCTCCATGTTTCGTTCGGCTAGAGCCACCGCTTTTTCGGAAATATCTACCGAAGTAACCAGTTGCGCTCCTGCACTCATCGCATAAATGGAAAATCCACCGGTATAACAGAACGTATTCAGAACACGCTTACCATGAGCATACTGTGCCAATAATTTACGGTTGTCTCTCTGGTCTAAAAAGAAACCCGTTTTCTGTCCTTCCACCCAATTAACTGCAAACAAAATATTGTTTTCTTTGGCTACGGTTTCAGGCTTATTTCCATGTAAAAAAAAATCTTTTCCTGTGTTGGGAAGCGTTCCGGAACTTTTGCAATATATCGTTTCGCAATAATCGGCAAAATTATTTCTAATGGCTTCCGTAATTTGTTCCATTTGAGCATAAATTCCGGAAGAATGTGCCTGCAATACCCAGTTTTTATCGTAATAATCGATAATCAAGCCCGGAATTCCATCCCCTTCTCCATGAATTAGACGGAACGCATTGGTTTCTTCTAACTTTAATAATTTCAAACGCAATTCCCATGCGGATTTTAATTTATCGGCCCAGAAATTGGTATCGAATTGTTCCTTTTCGAAAGTTAAGATGCGCACCACGATACTTCCGCGGTCACTGAAATAACCAGTTGCCAAGTGCTTATTATTGGAATCTACCACATCGACCATTTCTCCATCGTTCAACTCCTGACTCACACCATACACCGCTCCACTAAACACCCATGGGTGACGGCGTTGTACTGATTTTTCTTTTCCCGGCTTTAATATTACTTTCGGATAACTCATTGTTCTGTATTTTGATGCAAAGTTAAAAACAAAAAGCATCTTTAGTGTTTTTTACTAAAGACGCTTTTTAACTATTTTGATTCTGATTAATCGATAGCCATTTCCGGAATATCGCCTTCAATGATCAATTCGGCTTCGGTAGCTTTGATAATATCTTCAACAGTTACTCCTGGTGCGCGTTCCAAAAGTTTGAATCCTTTCGGAGTTACTTCTAAAACAGCTAATTCGGTTACTACTTTCTTCACACAGCCAACACCCGTTAAGGGCAAAGTACATCGTTTAAGGATTTTAGATTCCCCCGCTTTGTTCACGTGCATCATGGCCACGATGATATTCTCTGCGGAAGCTACCAAATCCATAGCACCTCCCATTCCTTTTACCATTTTCCCCGGAATTTTCCAGTTGGCAATGTCTCCGTTTTCAGAAACTTCCATCGCCCCTAAAATAGTTAAATCCACTTTTTGCGCGCGGATCATACCGAAACTGAACGCCGAATCAAAGAAACTTGCGCCCGGTAAGGTAGTGATGGTTTGCTTACCGGCGTTGATGATATCGGCATCTTCTTCCCCTTCAAACGGGAAAGGTCCCATACCCAAAACCCCGTTTTCACTCTGAAATTCTACGGAAATATCGTGACGCACATAATTTGCCACCAACGTAGGAATTCCAATTCCTAAGTTTACAAAGTAGCGGTCTTTTACTTCTTTTGCTATGCGTTTTGCAATCTGATTTTTATCTAAAGCCATGATTATTCTTCTCTTTTTCGGGTGGTACGTTGTTCGATTCGCTTCTCAAATTTCGCTCCTTGGAAGATGCGCTGCACCATAATTCCCGGGATGTGAATCTGGTTCGGGTCTAAAGTTCCAGCAGGCACCAATTCTTCCACCTCAGCGATGGTAATTTTTGCCGCTCCGGCCATACAACCGTTAAAGTTACGTGCAGTTCCTTTGAAAATCAGGTTTCCGGCTTCATCACCTTTCCATGCCTTCACAATGGAGAAATCCGCATTGTACGCCAATTCCATTACATGCATTTTTCCGTTGAATTCACGGGTTTCTTTTCCTTCGGCTACTTCGGTTCCGAAACCTGCCGGTGTAAAGAAGGCTGGAATTCCTGCTTGAGCTGCGCGGCATTTTTCTGCCAAAGTGCCTTGAGGAGTCAATTCCACATCCAATTCTCCGGAAAGCATCTGACGCTCAAACTCCGCATTTTCCCCAACGTACGAAGAAATCATTTTTTTAATCTGATGTTTCTGAAGCAACAAGCCCAATCCGAAATCATCCACCCCTGCATTATTGGAAATACAGGTCAATTCTTTTATGTCTTTTTTTACCAATTCGGCGATACTGTTTTCGGGAATTCCGCACAGTCCGAAACCACCCAACATGATGGTTTGCCCGTCTTTGATATCGTGCAACGCTTCCTGAACATTGGCCACTTTTTTGTTAATCATAACGTTATTGTGTTAGTTTTAGTTGTTTGTATATAAAGCAAGCGCCTTATGGTAAGGCGCTCATAGTCTTAAAAATCAAATTCTTCGGTTTGAGTATCCCCTTCCACGGCTGTACTGTCGACCACTGCTTTTTTAGGCGTCCAACAGTCTACCTTAATAGAGAAATTTTCCGGTTTTTCAAAGGGTTTTTGGGAAACATTCAAACTTGGGTCTTCATAACATTTTTTCATAAAGATTCCCCAAATCGGCAAGGCCATTGTGGCTCCCTGTCCCATATTGGTCTGTTCAAAATGTGCGGATCGGTCTTCATTCCCTACCCAGACTCCGGCGGCTAAATTCGGCACCATCCCGATAAACCATCCGTCGGAATTGTTTTGGGAAGTACCTGTTTTCCCCGCTATCGGATTTCTTAAATTATACGGAACTCCGGTAACTCTGGCCGATTCCGGTGCACTTCCCCAGCGCAAACGGGAACCAGTTCCGTATTCGGTAACCCCTTCCATCAATTTGATCATGGTATAGGCGATGTCTTTACTCATTACATCACGGGATTCCGGCGCCGGTTCATATAAAACCACTCCGTTTTTATCCACAATTTTCACAATTACCTGTGGCTTCATGTAAACCCCTTGATTGGCAAACGTACTAAAAGCGGCAACCATTTCTTCCACAGTGATATCCACAGCTCCCAAAGCGATGGAAGGCTGAACGGGAATTTTAGAGGTAACGCCAAGTTTTTTGGTCATGTCCACCACCGCTTCAGGACCTACTTTGTCAATCAATTTCGCAGAAACGGTATTTATGGAATTTGCTAAAGCAGATTTTAAGTTTACCAAACCACGATAATTTCCGGTAGAGTTTTTAGGCGTCCAGTCGGCATCGATCCCGTAACGTCCTTTTGGCATAGTAAACGGTGAATCTACTATAGAGTCACAAGGAGACATCTTCAATTGTTCTATGGCAGTAGCATACAAAAATGGCTTAAACGTAGAACCTACCTGTCTGGCCCCTTGTGCTACGTGATCGTATTGAAAGTGCTTATAATTGATTCCACCAACCCAAGCTCTTACATGACCTGTTTGTGGTTCCATGGCCATCATTCCGGCCTGAAGGAAATGCTTGTAGTACAAAATGGAATCGCGCGGTGTCAACAAAGTGTCTTTTTCTCCTTTCCAGGTAAAAATTTGCATTTTTGTCGGTACTTCAAATGATTTCAGGATTTTGCTTTCCTCAAAACCTTTTTCTTTCATGATACGCCAACGTTCAGAGTTTTTCATGGATCGTTCCATGATTAGTTTGGTCTCCTCTGGTGTAATACCTACGAAAGGTGCGTTTGGATTGTCTTTTTGTCTTTTGTTAAATTCCTCTTGCAGATTAGCCAAGTGTTCTGAGGCCGCTTCTTCTGCATATTGCTGCATTCTGGAATCAATGGTTGTATAGATTTTCAGACCGTCACGGTAAATATCATATTCACCATCACCGTCTTTTTTAGGATTTTCTTTCACCCATTTTTTCATAAAATCACGCAAATATTCTCTAAAATACGTTGCGCTTCCTTCAATATGACTCTCAGGTGTAAATTTTAAAATGATCGGTTGCCTTTGGAAGTATTCTTTTTTCTCTTTGGTTATAAATCCGTTTTTCTCCATCTGGTGCAACACCACATTTCTTCTTTGTCTGGATTTTTCAGGATTTTTTTTCGGATTATACGTAGACGGAGCTTTAAGCATTCCTACAAACACAGCCGCTTCATCCACCGTCAGATCTTTAGGTTCTTTCCCGAAATACACTTTAGAAGCCGAACGGATTCCCACTGCAGTATTCACAAAATCCACCGTATTCAAATAGTGGGCAATAATTTCCTGTTTGGTATACTGACGCTCCAATTTAGTAGCAATAATCCATTCCTTAGCTTTCTGAATGATACGGAACGGTAAAAACTTCGATCCTTCTCCGTGAAATAGGTTCTTCGCCAACTGCTGGGTTAAGGTACTTGCCCCACCACTTCTTCCTAAACTCAAAACGGCACGAAGGGTTCCTTTACTGTCAATTCCGGAGTGTTCGTAAAAACGTTCGTCCTCCGTAGCCACTAAAGCTTTTACCAAATGGTCCGGAAGCTCTGCATATTTTACCGGGGTTCTGTTCTCCAGATAGAATTTCCCAATGGTTACCCCATCGGAAGAAATAATCTCTGTAGCGACGTTAGAATTCGGATTCTCCAATTCATCAAACGAAGGCATCGAACCGAAAAGCCCCCATGAGGCGAAAAGAAAAAATAAAATCACACCACCAAAACAGTAAAAAAACAGTTTCCAGAACTTTTTAACGTACGGTGAAAAATCTTCTTTTTTATTATTGATTTGAGCCATGCTTATTTTGTTTTTTCAATTCTAAATCCAACTTCAGAAACTCCGGGAAGTTGCTCCATTCCAGGTACTTTTCCGGTTTCTCGAACTGCCTGTTCGATACTCACAACATACTTTCCTTTTTGATGAAAATTCTCGTTTTCCTTGTACCAAAGTTTGCTTTCTTTAACATCCGACCAGCCTTCACCCATTAGTGAACCATCCGGATTTGCCATCTGGTACTCCAATGTATCTACCTTGGTTACCCCGTTTGGCTGCAACATGGAAACAATAAGGAACAAATTATTGAACGGATAATCGTTGTTGTTTCGAATGTTAACAAACATATTGTAGCGTTGCACCGTATCGTTCTGATCAAAGGTAAAGGCAATCTTCTGTTTTTTATGCCAAGAACCGTCTATTTTTTGGTACTCGTCGAAAACTCTTTGCTTATCACAGGAAATCAGCGAAAAAACAACTGCAAATCCCAAAATGAAAAATTTATTCTTTGGAAGCATCTTTATCATTTGACGGTTTGTTTCGATTAGGTTTGTATCGTTTTTTAGTTCTTTTTTGCTCCTCAGAAGCATTGTTTTTATTGGTTGGTTCCGGACGCTCCTGATTCTCCTGTCTTTGCGGACGCTCTCCACGCTCTTGCCTTTGTGGCTTTTCAGGACGCGGTTTTCGTTCCCCTTGAGGTCGGTCTGTTTTTTCTACGGTTGCATTCGGACGTTTTTTATTGGGGCGTTTCTTTTTCTTTGGTTGATCAAAACGGGTCAGACTGTCTTGCCCTACCGCATTTTGGAAGTTTTTCTCCACCGATTGGGTTTCTTCCACCGCATAATCTTCTATAGACGAAATGCGTTTTTTCTCTTTGTTTATCGCAACAATTTCCTTTACCTGCTCCACGCGCAACACGTGCCAATGGGCAAAATTATCGGTATAAGCAAACCACATTAGCCCTTTAAAAATGTCTAATTTTTGGCAAACCGCGTCTCCTTTTTCGGTGTAGAGTTTGGTGTCCATTTCCGGAAAGCCTTTTAAAGCATCCAGATACGTGTCTAGTTCATAGTTTAAACAGCATTTCAGTTTTCCGCATTGTCCGGCTAATTTCTGTGGATTCAATGAAAGTTGCTGATAACGCGCCGCCGCTGTATTCACACTTCTAAAATCAGTCAGCCAAGTCGAACAGCACAATTCACGGCCACAAGAACCAATTCCTCCCAAACGAGCTGCTTCCTGACGGAAACCAACCTGCTTCATTTCAATTCGGATACTGAATTCTTTTGCAAAATCTTTGATCAATTGACGGAAATCCACACGGTCGTTCGCCGTATAATAGAAGGTCGCTTTGGATGCATCGCCCTGAAATTCAATGTCGGAAATTTTCATTTCCAGTTTTAATGCGATAGCGATTTCACGCGCACGCACTTTCATTGGTTCTTCCCTGTCGCGGGATTCACTCCAGATGTCGATGTCTTTTTGAGACGCTTTTCGGTACACTTTAGGGACTTCTCCTTCCGGATTCACTGCTTTTTTCTTCATTTGCACCTTTACCAACTCGCCGGTTAAGGTTACAATTCCCACATCGTGACCTGGTGAAGCCTCTGTGGCTACGATGTCACCAATGGACAAAGTTAACTTTTCGGTATTTCTGAAAAACTCTTTTCTTCCGTTTTTAAAGCGAACTTCCACGCAGTCGAAAGGTTCCTGACCTCCCGGTAAACTCATGTTGGAAAGCCAATCGAAAACCGTTAATTTGTTGCAGCTATCGGTGCCGCAAGTCCCGTTATTTTTACATCCGCGCGGTGTTCCGTCCTTGGAACCCGTGGAACAGTTGGTACATGCCATAGTTTGAATATATAGTGGTCGTCCTTGAATTGGACTACTTGGTTCGTAATTAAGTTTTGTGTGTAAAGATAGTATTTTTTACTTGCAAAGCCACAATCTGAAAAGTTGTAATCTTCTTAAATTTTGCAAACAAAAAAACCTACTACATTTATAAAACGCAGTAGGTTTAGTATTAGTATTTTAAAACAGACTTAGTCTAAAATTTTGTATAATTTATCGGACAAACGAACACGGAACGGAACCGCAAAGGTAATTTTATCGCCTTTTATTGCTACCGTATTGTCTTGGCCGTTGACACGCATTGCCTCTACAATCAATTCCTGATTTCCAGTAGTTGGCCCAACAATTAAAATTTTATCTCCCGTTTTAATTTCGTTGTGTGTTAGTGAAAATTGTGCCACACCGGCTTTGGTGAAATAATGTTCTGCAACGCCCAAGATCGTTTTCTTGGTTTTAATGCGTTGACGGATGTTTTTCGGTGCTTCATCCTCCGATGCAACAGCTAACGAAATGCCTTCCAAAACACCTGATTTTTTAAATTTCAGGGATTCCGATTTCCCTTTGCGGAAGATTTTATTCCCTACTTGTAATCCTTTACGTTTTTTGATTTGATCCACTAATGGCAAATGGATTGTTTCCTGACAGTCTGTAGAACAACAATTTTCCATTTTTTCCGCACACGCATCACACTGAATGAACAACAAATGACACGCATCGTTGGCACAGTTGGTATGATTGTCACACGGTTTTCCACACTGGTGGCATTGTGCAATGATATCGTTGGTGATTCTTTCTCCTAAACGGTGATCGAATACGAAATTCTTTCCGATGAACTTGCTCTCGATCCCTTCTTCTTTAATCTGTTTGGCGTAGTTAATGATTCCGCCTTCTAACTGGTACACATTTTTAAAGCCTTGGTGTTTGAAATACGCCGAAGCCTTTTCACAACGGATCCCTCCGGTACAGTACATCACCAGGTTTTTGTCTTCTTTGTGATTTTGCAATTGCTCGTTAATAATAGGCAACGATTCGCGGAAGGTTTCCACATCCGGAGTGATGGCTCCTCTGAAATGGCCTACTTCACTTTCATAATGGTTTCTGAAATCCACCACGATGGTATTTGGATCGTCTAAAATATCGTTGAACGCTTTGGCATTTAAGTGAACACCTTTATTGGTTACATCGAAAGTTTCATCGTTTAAACCATCAGCAACAATCTTATTTCGAACTTTGACCGTTAATTTTAAAAAGGAATGGTCGTCGTGTTCTACCGCTACATTAAGACGAATCCCTTTCATAAAATCATACGCTTCCAAAGTATCTCGAAAGGCTTCGAAATTTTCGGCCGGAACGCTCATTTGGGCATTGATTCCTTCTTTAGCCACATAGGTACGGCCAAGAGCATCCAGCCTGTTCCAAGCTAAAAATAAATCGTTACGAAATTGTTGAGGGTTTTCAATGTGCGCGTATTGGTAGAAAGACAAAGTAAGACGCTGTTGACCTGCCTGATCGATTAGCTCTTTTCTTTCTTCTGCGCTTAAGGTGTTATACAGTTGCATGCTATAAACGTTAAGTGAGAAATTATGTTCAAGACTCTAAATGGAAGAATCCGCTGCAAAAATAATCATTTTAAAATAAATTCCAAACACACTAACAATCAATGCCTTGAAAATATATTCAATTGTTGATAACATCTTCATGGTAACTCAAAAAAAAGCATTATTTTTAGCAAAAATTTATACCATGAGTTCAGAGAAAGAAGCCAAATTAAAAGCCTTACAATTAACATTAGACAAGTTAGACAAAACCTACGGAAAAGGCACGGTAATGAAGTTGGGAGATGCTGCCGTTGAAGAAGTAGATGCCATTCCTTCAGGTTCATTGGGAGTAGATTTAGCCTTAGGGGTAAACGGCTACCCGCGCGGAAGAATTATAGAAATCTACGGACCGGAATCTTCGGGAAAAACCACTTTAACGTTACACGCCATTGCTGAAGCTCAAAAAGCGGGAGGCTTAGCCGCCTTTATCGATGCAGAACATGCTTTCGATCGTTTTTATGCACAAAAACTAGGTGTGGATATCGACAACCTGATCATTTCACAACCGGACAACGGGGAGCAAGCCTTGGAAATTGCCGAGAACCTGATTCGTTCGGGAGCCATTGACTTAGTAGTAATTGACTCCGTAGCTGCTTTAACACCGAAAAGTGAGATTGAAGGAGAAATGGGTGATTCCAAAATGGGATTACACGCCCGTTTGATGTCACAAGCACTTAGAAAATTAACTGCTACTATTAATAAAACCAACTGTACCGTTTTCTTCATCAACCAGTTGCGTGAGAAAATCGGGGTGATGTTCGGAAATCCGGAAACCACAACAGGTGGTAATGCACTGAAATTCTACGCTTCGGTTCGTATTGATATTCGCAAATCGACACAGATCAAAGACGGGGAAACTGTTTTGGGTAACCGCACTAAAGTAAAAATCGTTAAAAATAAAGTAGCGCCACCGTTCCGTACCGCAGAATTCGACATTATGTATGGTGAAGGAATTTCAAAAACCGGCGAAGTTTTGGATTTGGCCGTAGAATTTGAAATCATCAAAAAGAGCGGTTCTTGGTTCAGTTATGGCGATACTAAGTTAGGACAAGGTCGTGATGCCGTGAAAGCTTTAATTAAAGACAATCCGGAATTGATGGACGAATTGGAACAAAAAATCAAAGAGCTCATCAAAGAAAATAACAATTAAGTTTAAAATCCCGATTTTTTTCGGGATTTTTTATTTCCAGACGCAACCTTTCTGTTTTTTTGCATCCTATAAGTACTAACAGACTATTAAATGAAAAAGTTTTTATTGTTACTAATTGTTCCTTTGTTTCATGTTTCCTGCAGCAATGACAGCGAGAGTGAAGATGTGACCTTGGAATTGTTACCGGTTAGCGAAGTGGAAATTCCCGGAAACATCAATGCTGGGAAAGACAACTCAATAAAAGTGCGTTTTGTGCGCCCTACGGAATGTTACTCATTCAATAAGTTTTATTTTGAAATGAGCAGCTCCACCCGAACAATAGCTGTGGAATCTAAAGTTGCCCATAATAATGGCAACGGTAATTGCAGGCCTTTAACAAGCAACAATATTTCCACTGAGGTTTTGAAATTTCACCCGGAAACAACAGGTAATTACAAATTAAAATTTTGGAAAGGGAAAGACACCAACGGAAACGACTTGTTTTTAACCTATGACGTTACAGCACAGTAAAAATTAAAGTTTTGGGTATAGATCAGATCGTATATAATTGCCAGCAGAACGATGTTGCAGCTCAAGAACAGCTGTACAGACTTCTTGCTCCCAAATTATTCGGGGTCTGCTTGAAATATTCCCGCAATTCCGTTGAAGCGGAAGACAATTTACAGGATGGTTTTATCCTGATTTTTGAAAAAATACACAAATTTGAATTTAAAGGCTCTTTTGAAGGCTGGGCAAAAAGAGTCATTATTAACAATATCCTTCAGCGTTACCGCACCGAAGGGGTTTTCGAAATTGTTCACGAAAACATACCCGATGTGCCCACAATAGATATTGAAGAAGACTCTGTTTCGATGGATTATTTGGTTTCAATCATTCAGGAACTCCCCGATCGGTACAGACTAGTGTTTAACCTTTATGTGGTAGATGATTATTCCCATAAAGAGATTGCAGAAATGCTGAAGATTACTATCGGAACCTCCAAATCGAATTTGGCACGTGCCCGAATGATTTTGAAAGAAAAAATTGAATCGCAACAAGCAAAAAGAAAAATTCAATCGAACAAATGAGCGAAAGACAAAATATAGATCGACTCTTTCAGGAAAAATTTAAAGACTTTGAAGTAGCTCCACCCGAACACGTTTGGAATAACATTCAATCTAAAATAAGTACTGATACCAAGAAAACACAGCCTTCTCTTCCATCATGGTTGAAATTAGGAGGTACTGCTGTGGCCTTGCTTATCGGACTGTTCCTTTTTGAGACTGTTTCTGAGAAAGGCATTCACTTTTTAAACGATAAGTCAAGAACCGCTCCAGAAACTAAATCTACGACCGCCGGTTCAGATAAAAACAATACCATTACAACTGCTGATTCGGAAACAGTAACTAACAATTCTGAAGTTAATCCAGATCAGACAGCGGTTGACAACCAATCGGTTTCTTCCAACACCGCTACCGACAAGGGTACTATTAATGCTTCGAATGCCCTGAGGGAAACAACAGCTGGAAGTACTTCTAATGGAGTATCCGCAAAAGAAAACAGTTACTCATCCTATTCAACAAATACTGTTTCTGGATCAAACAACAAGAACTCAACATCAAACAACAGCTCTTCAAAAAGAGGAACTTTTGCAAATGGGGTTTCTACAGCAAATGCTTACGCAGTAGAAAACTCTGGAAGAAAATCGCATGGAGATGCCAAATACAGCATAACCGCAAAATCTGTAAAGAGAGGCTCAACTGCTGCTTCCTTTTTGCAACGTAATACTAAGATAAATAACGGAACAATTGTAAGTGGTAAAAACGCAACTGCAAATCAACACCTTGCATCGGAAAAAGCACTTGCGGTTTCTGGCGATTCTTCTGCATTGAAAACACAAAACACTTCAAATCAGAAACTACAAAACAATGGGCAAATTATTACTAATGATGCTCAAACTGTTGCTCAAGTAAAATCAAACGAAAACAATAAATATACACTGGCTAATTCCGCTAATCAAGAAGCACACAAAACGGAACCCGGAATTAAAAATGAACCTCAGGACAACAGCGGTGATTTATTGTATGAAAACAACGCCAAATCTAAAATCGCTTACGAATCAGGCAACCGTCACCTGACTCAAAAAAACAAAAACAAAGCAGTGGTATCAGAGGTTAAAAACGAGAGCGCTGCTAAAAATAATTCTGAAAAAGACTCTAAAACTCTTATTGTCAACAGCAAAGGTGCCGATAAGATCACTTTGAATGAAAAAGCAACTAATTCTGCCCTTTCTTCTTCAGACTCAATTGCCGTTAAACAAAATACTGTAGCTAAAAATTCAGAGAAAAAAGGCGAAAAAGAAGCTACTGAAGAAAAAGACAAAAAAGACACTAAACGCAAAGACCGTTGGACCATAACCTCAAGCACAACTCCTGTTTACATGAATTTGAACGGGTATGGTTCGACCATCGATTCCAAATTCGACAACAACTCTAAAAGTTATCTTACCAAGATGAGTTACGGAGCCGGAGTAAAATATGCTCTTAACGAGAAATGGGCCATCCAAACCGGAGTAAGTACCGTAAACTTTGAATACAACACCAACGACATTACATTTTATCATTCCAATAGAAATAATGGTTTGGAACACGTTACACCCAATGGTGCAGGCACAGGAATTGTGGTGGAAAACCCAGATCCTAAAGGAATTGCATACGACAGTGGCGGTATAGTAACCACTCGTTTTGTTGGAGACATCAACCACAGAATCAGTTATGTAGAGGTTCCGATGCAGTTAAACTATAAATTGCTTAATAAAAAATTCGGAATCGATGTTATCGGAGGATTCAGTACCTTGTTTTTGAACGAAAACCGTGTAAGTGTGGTTTCTGCTGAAACAAGCATCCATATTGGTGAGGCAAACAATTTGAACCGAATCCATTTCAGTACAAACGCCGGTTTAGGTTTTCATTACAATTTTATGAAAGCTCTTCAGGTGAATTTCGAACCAATGTTTAAATATCAGATCAATACATTTAAAAGTGAATCCGACAATTTCAAACCGTATTTCATAGGGTTGTATTCCGGAATCAGTTATAAATTTTAAAAGTTAGTTAGTTAAGTTTTAGTTAAGTCAGTTTCTTTCGTGGTGGTTAGAAACGTAAATAGGCACTCTTTTGGGTTAGAGTGCCTATTTTATTTTTAGTACTTAGCTGTTTGAAATCACTTGCTGCTTTCAAAAACTTCCAACTGATTTAAAATCACTTGTCGAACCTGCTGTTTGATTTCTGCTTTATTTTCCAATGTTTTTCCTGAAGTTTCAATTGGCTCATGAATTTTGATGCGCATTTTTCCAGGACTTCCGCTAAAGAACGTAAAAGAGAATCGCTCCTTAACATCTCCAAAAGTCATTGGTAAAATTGGCAATTGGTGCTCTATGGCTATACGGAACGCACCATCTTTAAATTCATCCAACATAACACTTTCGTCTTCCGGTACACCGCCTTCGGGAAAAATACAAATACTCAATCCTTGATTGATTCTTCGCTGTGCGCGCTCAAAAACGGCAAAACGACTTTTCGAACTGCTTCGGTCAACCATAATGCAAGTCCTTTTATAGAAAAAACCAAAAAGCGGAATGTTTACCAGTTCTTTCTTCCCTACAAAAACAAACGGGTTGTCTTTTACCAAAAGCAGCATCAGCATAACGTCCATCATGGAAGTATGATTAGCCACTAACATATAACTTTTGTGCTTTTCCAATTCGTATTCCTTTTCCACTACGTAATAGAAACCCATTCCGTACAAAATGATGCGCGCCCACAAACGAGCCAACACAAAAAATTGTGGATACGTTCGTTCCGAAACAATCGAAAGAAACAATAATGGAAACAAGATTACGATTGGCACGGTCACCAAGATGTAAAACCAAATACGCCAAAGCGTCCAGAAGAGGATTTTAAAAACTTTCATAGCTTCAAAAATAACAATTCGGTTCCAACATTTTAGTAAAACCTTTACCTTTGCGTAAATTTTAAACAATGGCAAAAATATTAACCGGTGTTCAAAGTACAGGAACGCCACACTTAGGGAATCTTTTGGGAGCAATTATCCCGGCGATTGAAATGGCCGGAAAACCCGAAAACGAATCGTTTCTTTTTATTGCCGATTTGCATTCGGTAACCCAGATTAAAGACGGGAAAACATTACGTGAGAATACCTATAGTGTAGCGGCAGCTTGGCTTGCCTGTGGTTTGGACGTTAATAAGGTTACGTTTTACCGCCAGAGCGACGTTCCGCAAACGGCAGAATTGTCCTGGTACCTGAGCTGCTTCTTTCCATTCCAGCGCTTAACCTTGGCCCATTCTTTTAAAGATAAAGCCGATCGTTTGGAAGATGTAAACGCTGGGTTATTTACGTATCCGATGCTAATGGCTGCAGATATTTTATTATACGATGCTAATTTTGTACCGGTAGGAAAAGACCAGTTACAACATGTGGAAATTACTCGTGATGTTGCTTCACGCTTCAACCATCAAATGGGAGAAACTTTTGTGTTGCCTGAGGCAACAATCGAAGAAAACATCATGATCATTCCGGGAACCGATGGAGAAAAAATGAGTAAATCGCGCAACAATTTCATCAACATCTTTTTAGATGATAAAGCGTTGCGCAAACAGGTGATGTCGATTGTTACCGACAGTACCCCACTAGAAGCTCCTAAAAATCCGGATACTTGTAACGCTTTTGCTTTATATAAATTGTTGGCCACACCGGAACAAACCGAAGTGATGCGTACCAATTATTTAGGAGGAAATTACGGTTATGGTCATGCCAAACAAGCGTTATTTGAAGTTATTGTAGAAAAATTCCAAACGGAAAGAGAAAAATACAACCACTACATCAATAATCTAGAAGAAGTAGACCGACTTTTAAAAATAGGTGCCGAAAAAGCCCATAGCGTTGCTGATGGTGTTTTAGCTCGAGTACGAGAAAAATTAGGATACTAAAAAAAGCGTTCCCATTGCGGAACGCTTTTTAATTTTATATCGCTTCAAAAAGTTTGCCCGGTAATGGGCGCACAATACCTTTCATTTCGAGATTAAACAATATGGTTGCCATTTTATAAACTGGAATATGGTTTTTTAAAGCGATTAGGTCCAGCATTTCTTTTCCGTTTTGTTGCAGATACTCATAAACTTTTTGCTCTTCCGGTTCTAGCGAAACAAAAAGCTGCTTTTGCACAGTAGAAGTCTTGTTCGCATCACCAACTTTCTGCAGCTGCCAACCCAACATATAAATTAAATCTGAAGCCGATTCCAGTAAATGGGCACGCTGTGTTTTAATCAGTGCATTGCAACCCTGACTGAATTTGTCGGTACTTCTTCCCGGCACGGCAAAAACTTCACGATTATAATCGTTGGCCATGGTCGCGGTGATTAACGAGCCTCCTTTTTCGGCACTTTCAATAACGATGGTTGCTTCCGAAATTCCAGCTACTATACGGTTTCGCTTTACAAAATTTTCCCGTTCGGGATTGGACGAGCTCCAAAATTCCGTGAGAAAACCACCATTTTGTTCCATTTTTGGAATGTACTTCTTGTGCGTTTTCGGATAAATTTGGTTCAAACCGTGCGCCAAAACACCGATGGTTTGCAAACCACAGTCTATTGCGGCCTGATGGGCAACAATGTCCACCCCGTAGGCAAAACCACTCACAATTGTCGGTTCAAAGACAGAAAGCTCTTCAATGAGTTTACGAGTGAAATCGATTCCGTAACCCGTTATTTGTCTGGTACCGACTATGGAGATTATTTTTTTTGTTTCGGTTGAAAAATTTCCTGATTTGAAAAGAATTGTTGGCGCGTCAATACAGTGTTTAAGTCGTTCCGGATAAGATGAATCCTGATAATAATCGAAGGCGATCTTATGCTGTTCTATAAAATCCAGTTCGGTTTGGGCTAAACTGAAAACGGTTTTGTTCTGTAGTTTTTGATAAAGTTTCTCTCCAACACCGTCTATGGTGAGAAGCTGCTTCTTTTTGGCAGCAAAAACTTTTTCGGCGGAACCGCAGTGGTTGATGAGTTTTTTGGCAACGATGTCGCCTACTCCTTCGACTTTCAGTAAAGCCAACGTGTAAAATAAATCGGATGTGGTCATGGCGTAGAATAAAATTCAAAGAAACTCATTTTTTATAAAATTTGAAATAAAAAGATTACAAAAATTAAAATGATTTCCAAAATAGCCCCGGTTGCAGTGGAAATCCTCCCTTAGGAGATTGCAACGAAAAACGGGAAAAGAGAAGCCAAAAAAACCTAAACCATTCGCTCCTAATCACTTAAACAATATTCAGATTGTTAATAAAATTTGTTGATAATTTTTGGAGGTGGCTATTGAATAATTAAATTTGTAGCTATGAAGATTGAAAACCACATCTCCGCTTTATTATATCGCTATCAGTGCGTTACCGTACCTGGTTTCGGTGCGTTTTTAACGGAAATCCAATCATCCCAGCTGCTTTCGGATTCCAACACGTTTTTCCCACCGAAAAAAGTAGTGTCGTTCAATCCGCACTTAAAAAACAACGACGGTTTGCTGGCCAATCACGTGGCGTTACAGGAAAAGATTTCCTATGACCAAGCGGTTTCCGCCATTCAAAACGAAGTTGCGCTTTGGGTTGAACAGTTGCAACGTAAAGAAGTTTTGGTATTAAAAAACATTGGCGACATTTCGGTAAATTCCGAGTGGAACTGGGTTTTTGAACCAATCAGCGCTGTAAATTATCTGGCAGATGCTTTCGGATTAAGCACGGTGGTTTCTCCTGCTGTAAAACGCGAAGTGTTCAAAGCTCAAGTAGAAGAACTGGAAGAAAAAGCACCGATTGTTTTCACACCGGAGCGTAAGAAAAACTATTCGTTCCTGAAATACGCAGCAGTAATCGTAATGGCATTCGGAGTGGGAGGCGCTGCTTATAAAGTACAGTACGACCAACAAATTTCTCAAGAAAACCTAATGGTGGAGAAAGCCGTTCAGGAAAAAGTACAACACAAACTACAAGAGGCTACGTTTTTTATAGAAAGTCCGCTGCCGGCAGTTACCTTAAACATTAAGGAAAACGCAAAAAAACCGTATCATGTGGTTGCAGGCTCGTTCCGTAATCAGGCTAATGCCGATAAAATTTTCAACGAACTGAAAGCTTTGGGGTATGAACCTATCCGTTTGGAACAGAATCAGTTTGGATTGTATCCGGTACTGTACGGAAGTTTCGCCAGTTATACCGAAGCACAGAATAAAATGAAAGAAATTCAAAAGACGCACAATAAAGAAGCCTGGGTGCTGATCAAAGAACTATAAAATTACGAAATCCTCATTTTTTGAGGATTTTTTTATTTCATAATTGCTAACTTTGCAAAAAACAAACACAATGCAAGAGAAATTCCCATCTGATTCCCTTACCACCTTAACCGATTTGGTCCTGCCGGGAGAAACCAATCCTTTAAACAATCTTTTTGGAGGTGAATTGTTAGCGCGTATTGACCGTGCCGCCAGTATTACAGCCAGAAGGCATTCGAGAAGAATTTGTGTTACGGCCTCGGTGAACCATGTGGCATTTAACCGCGCCATTCCTTTGGGAGCGGTAGTTACCATTGAGGCGAAAGTATCCCGAACCTTTACCAGTTCGATGGAAATCGTGATTGATGTATGGACCGAAGACCGCGAATCCGGAATTAAAAACAGCGCCGGAACCGCCATCTATACTTTTGTAGCAGTAGACGATACCGGAAACCCTGTTCCTGTTCCTGCAGTGGTTCCGCAAACCGAAGAAGAACAAAAACGTTTTGAAGCGGCTTTGCGCAGAAAACAATTAAGCTTAATCTTGGCGGGAAAAATGAAACCTTCTGAGGCTACAGAACTTAAAGCACTCTTTGCGGGAGAATAAATAAAGTTATCACATAAAAAAAGCGTTCATTTTCTGAACGCTTTTTTATTACATATTGTTGATCCAACTCTGTGGATTAAGTGTAGTTGTGTTTTGCAGTACTAAAAATTTCATAACCGCTTTACCGGAAGAATTGGTATGAATCCTCCCTAAGTTTTGCTTGGCAGAAACCTTATCGCCTTTCCCAACATTTACGCTCGATAAGTTCAGATATACTGTAATATAATCCCCATGCTGAACATATACTGCTTTATTGTTGGCAGAAATCACCTGAACCTGAAGCACCGTTCCGTTAAATACCGCTCTGGCATTGGATCCTGGTTCGGTAGTAATCTCTACCCCACTGTTATGCACGGTTAAATCTGGATAAGCCGGGTGAGGCTGGTCTCCATAACCTAAAGAAACGAATCCTTTTTCTACCGGCCAAGGCAAACGACCGCGGCTTGCTTTGAAATTGTCAGCCAATTCTTTTCCTTCGGTTGTTAAGACAAAACGAGCGGATTCATCTGAAGAAGTTTTAGCAATGGTTTTCCCTGAAGCTTTGGTTTGACGGTTGGCCGCAGCAATCGCCTCACGAATCATGCGTTGGATTTGCGCATCAATTCTTCGGGACTCGGCCTGCATTTTCTTGATTTCACCGGCATATTTTTTCTTGTCCTTCTGAACCACTTTTGCCAAACGTTGCTGTTCGGCCTTATCTTTTTCGTATTCCTTTTTCTCTTTTTCGCTTTCGGCAATTACCTTTTCCTTTTCTTTTTTCTTGACTTCCAGTTTTCCGGTTGCTGTAACCAATTGCCCTGATTTTATTTTGATCTCATCACCTTGCATTTTTCTAAAACTGGCATATTGCTTCATATACTGCATACGCTTATACGCCTGAAGAAAATTTTGAGAAGACAGCACAAACATAATGCGGCTCTGTTCGGAGCGGCTTTTGTACGACTTCACAATCATGTTGGAATAATCTTTTTTAAGTTCGTCAAGCTCTCGTTTGAGCTTGTTGATTTCCAACTGCTTCAGATAAATATCATCGGATAGCAAACGTTTTTGTTTTGAAGTAGTATTGATCAAACGTTCACTCAATCGAATTTTTGCGTTTTGTTGGGAAATCTGACCCAAAATATTTTTTTCTTTCTTTTTTTCTGCCTGCAACAACTGCTGCATCTCGCGGATTTCTTTCTGAATCTGAGCTTTGCGTTCTTCCAACTGGCGCTGCTTATCGTCTCCATTTTGCGCTAAGGCAACGGTAGCGGTACAAAAGAAAAGTATCGTGAGAAGTATTTTATGCATGTTTTATTTTTTTGGCGAATTTAATCAATAAAAATTTGTTCGAACCCTTCCGGCACATTATACGAAAAAGACAGGTCTTCATTTATTGCAAACGAATTGTACACAATCTGAATTGTGGTTTTGTGCTCCTGAAACGCCTCAATTAAAATTTCCATCGGAAGAATCCCTTTTCCGGAATCTTTATGAGCCGGGTAAGCAATTTCGATGGAGCGGGTTTGGCTGTCTTCTTTTTGAGACAGGGTTTCTTTTTTCAGCAGGAAATTACCTTCCTCAAACAAAAACTCTTTTTGAATGGCCTCGGTTTTTTTAGTAGACAACTTGTGCAGGTTGTTTTCAATGCTCTCAATAAATTGACCTTGAGTTAAATCATCAATAGCCTGACCCAAAAACAGATTCTGAACTTTCTGGTAATCCAAATCGGTTCCCAGCCAATTGCTTAGCACCTTATAATTTCCTTCAAAATACTTTCCGTTGATTTTTTCGTAATAGCTTACCTTATCCGGTGTAATCAAGGCTTTGGCCATGGTAATCCCGAAGAAACGAACGATTACCAAAATCTTTTCGTCTTTCTTGATCCGTATTTCAGCCGTAACGTTCTGCGTTTGTTTATCGTCTTGATAACGGGCACTTGCCTTGAAGTTTATGGTTTCAAAGTTTTTTTTGTTTGCATAATGTCCACTAATGATTTTGGACACCGCCACGGTTTCGGAAGCCGTTTGTTCCGATACTATTGCTTGTTTTGATTTACACGACACTAAAAAAAGTACGCTAAAGACGACAAGAAATTTTCGCATTATTGTTTTTTTTGTTTGAGCAGCTGTTCTGCTTTTAAAAAATATTTTTCTTTGTTTTTGGTGTCGCCCAATCCGTGGTAGGCTTCTCCCATCTGAATGGCAAAATTAACTTCCAATTCAAAATCATCTACCACAAAATCCATTCCCGAATTTAAAAAGACAAGTGCTTTTTTGAAGTTTTTTAGCTGATTTTGTGCCAAACCTGCAAAGTAATACAATCTTGCGTGCGTAGGAAACAACTCCAAATAATTTTCCGCTTTTTTACCTACAACGTCAAACTGCCCTTTTTCCGTATATGCCTGAAGCAAAAGTTCTATGGCGCTAATGTCGTCTTTATGTGTAGCAACGCTTTTTTCAAAATAGACAATCGCCAAATCCACTTTCTTCTTGTTCAGGAAAAACACACCAACTTCTTTGGCCACATTGATGGTTCCATCGTCTCCTAAAAATTCCACCGCCTGGCTTAATTCTTTTTGAAACGTATTGGTATTGTTCACAAAAATCAGGAATTCGTTTAAAATACGATGTTTGATCTTCGCATCAATTTTTCTGCTTTTCAACACTTGGAACATCGTCTCGGAAGCTTTTTCCCCATTGCGGTTGTTCAGGTGAAATTTGAACAGACTCACTTGTGCCCAATCCGAATTTGGAATTTCTTTCTCAAGGCGTTTGGCCACTTCCAGTGCTTTTTCCTCCTGATTGCTTTCCGAATACAGATAAATAAGCTGGATGTAATTTTGCTCGTCTTTCGGATTTTTACGGATGGCTTCTTCCAACTGGTCTTTTTGCGGTTTTTTATAACGCGTTTCACTGGTAATCTGCATTTTGTACAATTCCAAAGTACTGCTAATCCCAATGGTTTGTTCCATCTCTTCAATCAGCGCTAACGCTTTGTCGTACTGTTGGGTATACATATAGAGCGACACCAAATCTTCCTGGTATTTTTTGTCGAATTCGATGAGTTTCTGCACCACTTCTATAGCGCGGTTGAAGTCTTTGGTGTCGTAAAAGACATCGTAAAGACCGCTCCAGTACCAACGCTCTTTCGGGTTAAGTTCCACCGCTTTTTTGAAGGCTTTTTCAGCTTCAGAATAATTGCGCAGCGAGAGGTGATTTTTTCCCAATTCGTTGTAAAGCGCAGGATTAGCAGGTTGCGTTTGGATGCATTGCTGAATTTCGTCGATCGCTTTGTCGTAGTTTTCGATGGCGCGTTGCTTCAACGATTCATAAAAATGGTTCTCAAAGGCATCGTTTTTCAAAGCAATATCATCCGGATTGACCTGCGCGCCGATCTGCATCGGAAAACAGCACAATCCCAACAAAAGAAAACGGATGATATACTTGTTGCCTTTCATAAATCTATTCTAAAACGGAATAATCCCCAATACTGATACTCTGGAATTCCCCATCAAACGACGCGTGGTTTCCAATCATTGAATTGTCCAATTTTGCATTTTTGATATGGGCGTGGGTTTGCACCAAACTGTTTTCAATCTTGGTGTTAGTCAAATGTGTAGCTTTTCCTAAAGATACATTAGGCCCAACTATTGAGTTAATCAACACTACGTCCTCCCCAATAAAACAAGGTGGAATGATGGTTGAATTTTCAATGCGTACCGAATCGGAAACCAAATTTTCTCCGTCCTTGTGAAGGAAATTCAGCATTCGGGAATTGGTTTCCACTGTAACGTTTTTATTTCCGCAGTCCATCCACTCGTCTACTTTACCCGGAACGAATTTCAGTCCTTTTTGTTTCATGTTTTCCAAACCGTCCGTTAGTTGGTATTCGCCACCTTTCACCACATTGTTGTCTAACAAGTATTGCAATTCGGCACGTAGAGTTTCCCCGCTTTTGAAATAGTAAATTCCGATGATAGCCAAATCCGACACAAAATCTTTTGGTTTTTCCACGAAATCTACAATCTGGTTGTTCTCATTAAGCTGGACCACTCCAAAGGCGCTTGGGTCTTCCACCTGTTTCACCCAGATCACACTGTCGGCAGTAATATCCAAAGTGAAATCGGCACGGAAAAGCGTATCGGCATAAGCCACCACAATCGGACCACTCATACTTTCCTTGGCACACATAATAGCGTGCGCCGTTCCCAAGGCTTCATTTTGATAATAAATCGTTCCTTTTGAACCTAACTTTTCTGCAATAGCAATAAGGTCATTTTCAACCGCCTTCCCAAAACTTTCGTGTATGATGAAAGCAATTTCTTCAATGTCCTGATTGATTACTCCTGCGATATCTTCCACCAAACGGTGTACGATCGGTTTTCCGGCAATCGGAATTAATGGTTTTGGAACCGTTAACGTATGTGGACGAAGGCGCGAACCACGTCCGGCCATAGGTACTATAATCTTCATATTGTTTTATTAAAAGATTGAAAGATTAAATAATTAAAAAATTCACATAAATCTTTAAATCATTCAATCTTTAAATTATTAAATTATTTCACTCCGGTACTTCCGAAGCCACCCTCACCTCGGGAAGTTTCGGAAAGTTCAAAAGTTTCTTGCCATTGGGCTCTTTCGTGTTTGGCAATCACCAATTGAGCAATGCGCTCTCCGTTTTCCACCACAAAAGGCTCGTTAGATAAATTTACTAAAATTACCCCGATTTCCCCTCGATAATCTGCATCGACTGTTCCCGGAGAATTTAAAACGGTAATTCCTTTTTTGAAAGCCAAACCGCTTCTCGGGCGTACTTGCGCTTCATAACCAATAGGTAACTCGATAAAAAGACCTGTTTTTACTAATGCTCTTTCTAAAGGTTTTAAGGTAATGGGTTCGGAAATATTGGCGCGCAAATCCATACCGGCTGAAGCGTTCGTTTCATAACTAGGCAGCGGATGCTCAGATTTATTGATGATTTTGATTGTCATTGTCGGTAAAATTTATAAAGTCTAAAAGTAAAAAAATTAAGCCACTTTTCTTCGTAGAATGCGCAGTAAAGTTTCTTTTTCATTGTAATAAATGAAATAACTGAAAAGCAGCAGAGCAGCAATTCCGAAAATATAGCTTTCGCGGAATAATTCAACATAAAACGAAAGCCCTGCCAAGATCGTGGAAAGCAGCAAATACCCAAAAATTCGTTTTTTATCGTAAGGAATCGGATAGTATTTGTTTCCTAAAAAATAAGAAATTGCCATCATGGAGCCATATGCCGCCAGAGTTGCAACTGCGGACCCCATATAACTGAATTTCGGTATCAGTAAAAAGTTTAACACTAAAGTAACCACTGCTCCAAAAACAGAAATATAAGCGCCAATTTTGGTCTTGTCAATGAGTTTGTACCATACGGATAAATTCGTGTAAATTCCTAAAAAGAAATTCGCCAAAATAATTAGTGGAACTACTTTCATCGCGTCCCAATAATCATCGTTAGGTACCAATACCTGTTTAATCAAATCTGCAAAGACTACCACCCCAAGAAAAATGAGCGAACCGAAAATCACAAAATACTTGGTAACCGTGGCGTAGGTTTGCGGTGCGTTGTCATTGCCGGCATGACTGAAAAAGAAAGGTTCAATCCCTAACGTGTACGCCGTTCGGAACAACACCATAAACAAACCGATTTTATAACAGGCAGCATAAGCCCCAACCTCTGCTTTGGCAATGTTTTCCGGTAATAAATTGTCCAGCAGAATTTTGTCAAAATGTTCATTCACCCCGAAAGCCAATCCGGCAAAAAGAACCGGAAGCCCATATACGAGCATTTGCTTCCAAAGTGAAAAATCAAACTTCCATTTCAAGGTGAAATACTCCGGAACAAACACCAGGAGCGTAGCCAAACTCGCCAGCAAATTCGCCACAAAAACATAGCCTACTTGAAAATCGGGAATGTAAAGGCTTTCGAAAAAACCTTCCGGATCGGCATGGGCCAGTTTGGGCAGAAAGATTAAAAAGAAAATGTTCAAGCCTAAATTAATCAAGACATTTCCAATTTTGATCGCCGCGTATTTCATCGGTCGCTGGAAGGCTCGTAGTTTACAAAACGGAATGGCAACCAGGGCATCTAAGACCAAAATCCAAATCGTGTAAGTGATGTATTGGGAATCAATATTCAAAAAAGCGGCAAGACTGTTTTTGAAAAGTAAGGCCAATCCTAAAAATGACAAAGAAGTCCAGAAAACCGAAAGAGTCGTGGTTTGGATAACGTTCTGCTTGTTTTCCTCTTTATTGTAAAAACGGAAAAACGCCGTTTCCATTCCATACGAAAGCAGTACATTGAAAAAGACCATATACGAAAAAACCACCGTTACTTCACCAAATTCGCTTTTATTGGGCAAATATTTTACGTAAAGCGGGTTGAGCAAAAAACTGATCATACGCGGAAGCACCGTGGCGATTCCATAAATAAAAGTTTGTTTGAAAAGATTTTTATATAAACTCAAAGTGTTTTGTTTTGACTTGTGCTAAGCAAAAATAAGGATTCTGATGGTTTTTTGGCAACGAATCTCAGGTTAAACCTTCGGGATCGAGAATTTTTACAAAGTGGAAGCCCTTCGGACCATACCCCTGATTGTAGTAAAAACGATGCGCATCGAAATTTGTTGTGAAAGCATCCAATACTATATTAGTGCAATTCAGCTTTTTTGCCTTTTCTTCGATGAAATCCGTGAGCAATTTTCCAATTCCGTTGGAACGGTATTCCCGGTCTACAATAAAATTATCAATTTCCAGGTACTTTCCGCTCCAGAGTTTGGTGGAAGACCAGCATCCGGTAAGCCCTAAACATCGGCCTTGTTTGAAAACTGCTATCTGAGTGTAATCCTTGGGAATCATTTCCTTTAGAAAACAACGGTATTTTTCCTGAGTCATCTTCGGATACAATTGCTGCATCAGCTCCAATTGCTCCAGCATCTGCTCGAGTGTAGTCAGTTCACGAATTTCCATGTTGCTGTTGTTGGTTAGCATAAATGTAACCAAAAAAACAACAGCTCTGCAAAGGGATTGGTTTATATTTGCATAAATTTTCTTTCACTTTTTATGATCAAGCACATCTTAAATTTACTGTCTTTTTTAGTTTGTACAGTAATGCTCTCACAAAACTCGGTTTCTGTCCAAAAAAATACTGATACTTATCGCAAACACGACACCTTGATTTCCGATAAATACGCCTGGTTGGAAAATTACGAAGCTTCGGAAGTAAAAAATTGGGTACGCTCTGAAAATGAAAGCTTTCAAAACCATTATGAAATGGTTAAAAAAGACAATTCCAGTGCTTTTAAAATAAAAGAGTACAATTACTATTCATCAAACCCCATGCCTTCAAAAAAAGGACGTTACTTCTATTCTTTGTATATTGAAGACCGAAGCAAACCCGCATCGCTCTTTTACCGAAAAAGTTTAAATGATGATGCCGTTATGCTTTTTAATCCCTCAAAAGTTTATAAAAACAATACTGCTTTTGTAGCAAATTACCATCCATCGAAACATTCAAAATACGTTGCCTGCAAAATCAACACCAACGGAAGCGATGTGCATGAAGTAAAATTCGTAGACATTACCAACAATAAGATTTTAGAAGAAACTCTTTCTGAGGTCAAATATTCCGATATAGCCTGGAACGAGGACAAGGGTGTTTTTTATACCAAAACCAGCAATGAGCGTGTTTTCGATGTAGATTCAACCTATCAATTGTTTTACCATCAAATTGGAACCTCACAAATTAAGGACCGGTTAATTTTTGACACCACGGTTTCCGGAAATTATTTCTCCTACTATACCCAAGACAACAAACTCTACATCACGGAATCCACAAAAAATAAAGACAAAAACGCATACTATTTTACAAACCTAAACGACCCTGAGTTCAAAATCAATCGTTTTTTGGAGGATGAAGCCCCCGATTTTCAATTGTTAAAAATTCGTAACGGTAAAGTGTATTTTACAACGGATCAGTATGACTGGGGAAATATTCGGGTTTTTGATCTGGAAAACAGAACTTCTGAGCGTTCGCTTATTCCACAAATTTATACTCATTTGCTGGTCAATTCTTATTTTCTGGACGAGTACATTGTCTGCAAATACAAAACAATCGCAAAAAGCTACATGATTGTTTACGATTATACCGGAAAATTCATTCGGAAATTTGACATTCCTTTCAATATGGATTTCAAGGTTCGTTTCTACAATCCGGAAACCCAAGATTTATTTGTGATGTTCTATTCACGCACCATTGCGTATCAAAACTATCAATTAAACCTGCAAACCGGAGAAGCGAAACACTTTTTTAATGATTACATCAAACCCAAACCTACCGTATTTCCACTTAATTATTTTGAAACCAAAAGCATTACCTATAAAAATCGTGACAACAAAGAGGTGCCAATAACTATTATTCATAAAAAAGGAATCACTATGGACGGCAATAACCCAACCCTTTTGGAAGCTTATGGTGGTTTTGGAGTGGTTAGTGGGCCACAATACGATACCGGTTTACTGTATTTCCTTGAAAAAGGTGGTGTGTACGCTTTTGCTGAAATTCGTGGAGGAGGAGAACGCGGAAAAAAATGGCACATCGAAGGCCGGGGAAAAAAGAAAAAGAACACCTTTAATGATTTCATCGATGCAGCCGAGTTCCTGATCCGCGAAAAATATACTTCTCCGAATAAATTAGGAATTACAGGCGCTTCCCACGGTGGGTTGGTTGTTGGTGTGGCCATGACTCAACGACCGGAATTATTCAGGGTAGCCATTCCAAAGGTTGGAGTTTATGACATGGCAAAATTTAATTTATTCACGGTTGGGAATTATCATTTGGATGAATTTGGCGATCCACAGAAAAAAGAAGATTTCAAAGAGTTGCTTAGTTATTCTCCTTATCATAATATTAAGGAAACGGTTAATTACCCCATAACCTTGATCATTGCTTCGGAAAATGATAACCGTGTCACTCCTTTTCAATCCTATAAATTTGCGGCTGCATTGCAAAACCGTACAGCGCAAAAAAATCCCATCTATTTAAAAACAAATGAAGATGCCGGACATTACGGAAAAGTAGCTTCTTATAAAGATCAGATTTCGAGTGAAGCGCTTTTCTATGATTTTTTAATGTACCATTTAAGCCAATAAAAAAAGCGGAACCAATGTTCCGCTTTTTTTATTTTAACTATTTTATTTCTTAGTTGTTCAACGCCTCTGCTCCACCTACAATTTCCAAAATTTCTCCGGTAATTGCCGCCTGACGCGCTTTGTTGTACGTTAACTTCAATTGATTTCTCATTTCGGTTGCGTTGTCGGTTGCTTTGTGCATTGCCGTCATACGGGCACCATGCTCTGCTGCAAACGAATCACGGATTGCTTTATACAACTGTGTTTTTAACGATTTTGGAATCAACGTCAACACAATTTCCTCTTTTGAAGGTTCAAAAATATAATCCGATGAAGCTGCTTCTTTGCTTTGTATAGGAGCTAACGGTAAAAACTGCTCTGTAACTACATTTTGTGTAGCCGCATTTTTAAACTGATTGTAAACCAATTCAATTTTATCGTATTGTCCTTCTACAAATAAATTTGTTAAAGATTCTGCGATGTGTGCAACGTTCTCGAAAGTTAAATCATCAAAAATATCACTGCGGTTTGCCACCACAAAATTTGATTTGTGCAACGCATCGTTTGCTTTTTTACCTAAGGCAAAAATTCCAACGTTGTCGTTTCCATAGGTTTCCGTTAACGTTTTTACCTGCTTAAGCACATTGGAGTTGAAGGCACCACAAAGCCCACGGTTGGAAGTAATAGCAACCACTAATACTTTCTTCACTTCTCTTTGCTGCGTGTATTGTCCTGCAAAATCTCCTTCTAATGAAGCGCTCAGGTTTTGAATCAATTCCGTAAGTTTTTCGGCATAAGGGCGCATGGCTGTAATTGCATCTTGTGCTTTTTTCAGCTTGGCCGCAGAAACCATTTTCATCGCCGAGGTGATTTGCATCGTCGATGATACGGAGGTAATCCTGTTACGTATTTCCTTTAAGTTTGCCATTGTTCTTTTAAGTAATAGCGGACCGCAACCAGTGATTAGTTTTCGTTAACCACTGATTACCAATCACATTTATTAATATTTTGCAGAAACTTCTTTTGCTACTTTTTCTAAAACATCAGTGATGTTGTCATCGAATTTACCTGCTTTTAAAGCATCCAACGTATCTCTGTGTTTCGCTTTTAAGAAATCCAAGAAGTCTTTCTCGAATTCTTTCACTTTCTCAACCGGCACGTTTCTCAATAAGTTCTTCGTTCCAGCGTAGATAATTGCAACCTGATCTTCCACAGTAAACGGAGTATTTACCGACTGTTTCAAAATTTCCACGTTACGTTTACCTTTCTCGATTACGTTCATTGTAGCCGCATCCAAATCCGAACCGAATTTTGCGAACGCTTCCAATTCACGGAACTGCGCCTGGTCTAATTTTAACGTACCCGATACTTTTTTCATCGATTTGATTTGCGCGTTACCTCCAACACGAGATACCGAGATACCTACGTTGATCGCCGGACGAACCCCTGAGTTGAACAAGTCGGACTCTAAGAAGATCTGACCGTCGGTAATCGAAATTACGTTGGTTGGGATATACGCAGAAACGTCACCCGCTTGTGTTTCGATGATTGGCAACGCTGTTAACGAACCACCACCTCTAACGATTGGTTTTAACGATTCCGGTAAATCATTCATATTTTTAGCAATGCTGTCATCCGCGATAACTTTTGCAGCACGCTCTAATAATCTTGAGTGCAAGTAGAATACGTCTCCTGGGTAAGCCTCACGACCTGGTGGTCTTCTTAACAACAAAGACACCTCACGGTAAGCTACCGCTTGTTTAGATAAATCATCATAAACGATAAGTGCCGGACGACCTGTATCACGGAAGTACTCTCCGATAGCCGCACCAGCGAATGGAGCATATACCTGCATTGGAGCAGGGTCTGAAGCATTAGCAGCAACGATAACCGTATAAGCCATTGCTCCTTTTTCTTCTAATGTTTTAGCGATTCCAGCTACTGTAGACGCTTTTTGTCCAACAGCAACATAGATACAGAATACTGGTTTTCCAGCATCATAGAATTCTTTTTGGTTTAGGATGGTGTCGATACAAACCGTTGTTTTACCAGTTTGACGGTCACCAATTACAAGCTCACGCTGTCCACGACCTACAGGGATCATCGCATCTACTGATTTGATACCTGTTTGTAACGGTTCAGTTACCGGCTGACGGAAGATAACTCCCGGAGCTTTTCTCTCTAATGGCATTTCGTAAAGATCACCACCGATTGGTCCTTTACCGTCGATAGGGAAACCTAAGGTATCCACTACACGACCTACCATTTGCTCACCAACTTTTAAAGAAGCGATACGCTGTGTTCTCTTTACAGTTGAACCTTCTTTGATTCCTGTAGAAGGTCCTAATAATACAACCCCTACGTTATCTTCTTCTAAGTTCAATACAATAGCTTCCAACCCGTTTTCGAATTGTACTAACTCCCCGTATTGAGCATTAGACAAACCGTAAACACGAGCGATACCGTCACCCACCTGAAGAACTGTTCCCACTTCCTCTAAGGTAGCACCTGATTCAAAACCAGATAATTGTTTCTTTAATATTGCTGAAATTTCAGCAGCTTTAATCTCTGCCATTCTGTTTTATAATTTAAACACTTTTCAGTGTGGTAAATACTAATTTAAAAGTTCTCTTCTTAATGTCTGTAACTGACTTGCAATTGAAGCGTTGTACTGTTTGTCGCCGATTCTCAATACAAATCCTCCAATGATTGATTCATCCACGATGTTCTCAATAGTGATAGTTTTATTTGAAAATTCTTTGATTTTAGCCATTACTTTAGCTTCCAATTCCTGAGTGATAGGAAACGCTGTGGTTACTTTCGCCACTTCAACACCACTCATTTCATCAAACAACAAATTGTACTGAGATGCTACCGCAGGTAAAATCTCGAATCGTTTGTTTTCCAATAAAAGTTGGAACAAGCCTTTTGTTTCATGCTGTGCCGAAGCAAATATTTCGGATAAAGCAGAACTTTTTACCTCGCCCTTTACAGTTGGGTTGGTCAAAAATTCTCTCAACTCTGCGCTTTCAGCCACCGATGTAACGATAGATTTCATATCGTCGTTCACGTTAGTTGCCTTACCGTTTGAGTTTGCAATATCTAAAATTGCTTTTGCATATCTAATCGCTGCTCTTGACATATACGATTAATTTAATTTTACCTCGTCTAACATTTTCTCAACCAAAACCGTTTGAGAAGCTTTGTCAGAAAGTTCACCTTTCAATAATTTCTCAGCAATTTCCAAAGAAAGTCCTGAAACCTGAGTTTTCAATTCTGCCATAGCAGCATTTTTCTCGCTTTCGATGGTTGCTTTTGCCTGTGCAATCATTTTTGCACCTTGTACTTCCGCTTCAGATTTAGCATCGGCGATCATTTTTTCTTTGATTTCGCGCGCTTCTTTAAGCATCGTATCTCTTTCGGCACGAGCCTCGTCCAATAATCTTTGATTATCAGCCTTAAGGTTCATCATTTCTTTTTTAGCAGTTTCAGCAGAAGCGATAGCATCGCGAATACCTTCTTCTCTTGCTGTGATCGATTCCATGATTGGTTTCCAAGCAAATTTCACCAAAAGTAAAATAAGTACTAACAAGATGATTGCCTGCCAAAAGAACAATCCGAATGAAAAATCGTTAATTAATTTCTCCATTATAATGACTATAAAATGATTTAATTTTTTTCTAACTGATAAAACAACACCTGTAACCAACCGTTACAGGTATTGTTAAATTTCTCTTTATTATTTTCCTAAGATTAAAGCAGCAAATGCTAAACCTTCTAATAAAGCCGCGATGATGATCATCGCAGTTTGGATTTTTCCAGCAGCTTCTGGCTGACGAGCGATAGCGTCCATAGCCGAACCACCGATTTTACCTAAACCTAAACCAGCACCGATTACTACTAAACCTGCACCTACTAAAGTTGGAATAGTTCCCATAAGTATATATATAAAAAATTAAACTTCTAAATTATTAAACTAACGAATTATCTGTATAGTCATGTCCGTCATGGTGTTCATGCTCATCATGGTGATGATCCTGAACCGCCATTCCGATAAATAATGACGACAACATGGTAAAGATAAACGCCTGTAAGAACGCTACCAACAATTCAATTACCGAGATGAACAAGGTCAATCCAATTGAAATTGGCATATCGGATGCTAAATTTTTACCCACGAAAATCATCGCAATCAAGCTCATGATTACTACGTGACCCGCAGTAATGTTTGCAAATAAACGAATTAATAATGCGAAAGGCTTGGTTAATGTTCCTAAAATTTCAATTGGAGCCAAAATGATTTTCATCGGCACCGGTACGCCTGGCATCCAGAAAATGTGTCCCCAATAATCTTTGTTTGCACTAAATTGTGTAATGATATAGGTGAAAATTGCCAAACAAACGGTTACCGCAATGTTTCCTGTAACGTTGATTCCGATTGGTGTCATCCCTAAAAGGTTCAACAACCAGATAAAGAAAAACACAGTCAATAAATACCCCATGAATTTTCTATACTTCTTCTCTCCGATGTTCGGGATTGCTACTTCATCTCTAATGAAAAGGATAAGCGGCTCTAGTATTCTTCCGAAACCTGTTGGAACCGGTCCTTTTTTGTATGATTTAGCTAAGCTGGTAAACATGAACAACAACATCGCAGCCACAATCAACATGGAAAACACGTTTTTCGTAATTGAAAAATCTAGTGGTTTCACATTGGTTGGGTGGTGGTGCTCATCAAAAGTAATGGTTCCAGCCGCATCGGTTTTGTAGATTTTACCGTGCTCTAATTTATAATAGTTTCCGTCTACTTCCGCCACTGCTTCTCCGTGGTGTAATTTGGAAGAAGAGAATATTTTCAAACCGTTGTCCCATAAGATAACCGGCAACGAGAAACCATAATGTTTCCCTTCTTTCTCGTCAGAGAAGAAAGTAAAATCGTGAGAATCCTGAAGGTGGTGCTCGATAAACGCTGCAACTTTTTCTTTCTTTTCCTCTTCCGGAGTTAATGCTTTTACTTCGTGTCCTGCCTCTGCGTGAGCAGTTTCCGCAGTAGCGTGCACCTCATGAGCCGCTTCGGTTTTTACTTGCGTTGAATCCGTCGTAGGATTTGCCATTGCAACAAAAGAAAGCAATCCTACAAAAGTTGCCAACATAAATCTTACAGGTTGTTTAGAAATCACCATACCTTATTAAATATCTTAATTTTTACGGTCTTTAAATTTGGTGCAAAGGTACATTTTAAATTAATATCTCAAGACACCTGAACAGATTTTTTAATGCATTTGTGAATATTTATTCGCTTTGTTTTGTATCGTTCAAAAGTTTTGAAGTAAAAACTACTTCTATTGCTAAAAACAAAACGAAAATCATAAAAAAGTTGATTTTTTCCCAATCGGCTCCAGCTCCGTCTTTTTCTAAAACCGGCAGCAATACAAGATAACACAAAGCTAATTTAATGCTACTCACCAACAGAAAAACATAGCCCAGCTGATCCCGATGCTTGTCTTTCATCTTAATTAGGATGCCTAAAACAAGAACTGAAGTGCTTATAAAAAACAAGTAAAGCTCAAAAATGGAATAATGAAATGCTTGAAAAACTTCTTTGGGAAGCAAATATTCCAAGATCAAAAAATTCAAAAAGGCAAGTGGTAAAGCAATGAATACTACTTTAAGAAGGAGTGCATATTTTTTACGCTGCATTATTTGGAACGGTTTAAATCGTTTACCTGACGGATTACATTATAAAGAGCCACAAAAACCCCAAACAAGGTAAGTCCCTTTACATAGAGATCATTAGGGTTTGGGTATTTTTCATCCAACCAGGTGCCCAGCCAGGAAAAAGCAAAAATAATTAACCCCATCTGAAAAGGGATGTTGATTAACGCCATCCATTTATTGTTAGGTCTTTTATCCTGCTGCTCCATAATCAATTCTTTATTTAACCACAGCTAAATACTGTTCCAAAAGCTTCTTGATTTGCACCACTTTATAATCTTCGGTAGAAATTACAAAAGCGGGTTCCGAAACCTTATATCCTTTAAAGTCTTTTAAAACACTAATGGTGGACTGAGCTCCTTCTTTATTGCTGAAACCGTGAATAACCACTAAACTTTTATCCATAGTATAGACGTCATTGGAGAGGAAAATTTCCTTACTGTCGCGGTCCTTTACATATTTTTGAAGCTTAGTTAATAAGGTTTTCACCTTAGCGTCATTATCGTTCGGAAACGGGATTTGATACACGATTTTCCAACTTGACGGTGCAGCACCCAAGGCCATTTGTTCCAATTTAGGTAAATCGTTTTTCACGATAGCATCAGCTCTTTTTCCTTCGTCGATGTTCGGATAATTGTGAGCAATCTCCAAAAGTGTCTTTTTGTATTCCTCCAAACCTTTAAGACGTCCCAGAATATTGGCGCGTAAGAATTCGAATTTAGGAGCGGTTTCATCTCCTGAAAAACCTGGAAGCAACGCCTCTACTTGTTTTAAGGTTTCTTGATAATTTCCTTTTTGGTATTCCTTATACAAAGTATTGAAAACCGTTTGCGGATTGTCTAGTGTTTTGGCAATTTCAGAATTCGGATTAGCCAACACCTGAGCATAATGGCTTCCCGGATAATTGGTGATGATGTCCTGTTTCAGCGCTTCGGCTTTGGCAGGATTAATGATTTCGTAGATTTTGTACAAATTGTATTTCGCCGGAAGCAGCAAACGTTCTTCCGGTTGACTTACCAAGAGTTTTTCAAGTTTGGATGCCGCCAATTCGTATTCTTTGAACTTTTCCTTATAAATGGTTCCCAATTGGAAATAGGCAAAATTGCGGTCGCGCGCCAAACTGTCCAATACTTTTGAATCCGTTGGGAGTTGTTTCAGGTAAAAATCAACCGAATATTCCTGTTTTTCGGTTTTAATCACAGGGTTTTCATCCACTTTCACCACTTCGTCTGGTGTTTCTGTGTCGTCCGACTGGTCTTTGGTAGAACTTGAAGACCAGCGCCAATTGTCTTTCATGGCTCTAGTACCCCATTTCTTCTTAAACTCGGTTTTTCCGTAGGCAACAGTTGTCGGATTATAAAAATAGAAATTGCTTTGTACCTCTACTCCTTGTGCCTGCGTAGACACATTGTCTTTTACAGGAGCCTGAATTTGAATTTCTTTTTTTCCAACCCCTTTAACAGAGCTCATATCGTCCATCAAATCAGGATTAAGCCCTGGAGGCATGCCTTTACCTCCTTGTGGTTGGATCTGCTGCTGGGATTGCTGCTGTAGCTGTTGCGCTTTTTTAGCCTCTTCCAATGCTTTTTTTTCATCGGCAATTTTTAGTTGGGCAATGTGTGCTTCATAGAAATTTCTACGATCGTTCTCATTCATGGCCACCACTTTCAAAATACTGTCGTTGGCTTGTACAATTCCTTCGTATTTGATTACATCCGCCAAATTCTCGCGTTTCTTTTTAATTGAAATAAATTCACGGGATTTCGCATTAAGATGGGTTAAAGTACTATCGTAGTACATACCCGCTGTCTTATATTTTGCCTCCTTAAAATAAAGTTCTCCAAGATTACGATAGTTGGAAGCTGTTAGGTATTGATCCTGAACTCCGGAACGCAACGATTTATTATAGTATTTTTTAGCTTTGTCTTTAAGTTGTTGCTTATCATAAAATACGGCCATTTGGTGATTCAACACATCCAGATACGGTCTGTTTTCACGGTCTTTTAGTAAGTCTCTGAATTTTTCTGTAAACTGAAGCGTATCACCTGACTTATAATCAAACTGCTGTGCTTGTTTTGCATGGGCCCAAACCACATAACGACGCGGTGCTTTTCGTTTCATGTCGATAACATTCTGAAACTCGGTATAAGCACTGTCTTTGTAGTTTAAACTTTCATACAGTTGACCTAAGATGAAATGATAACGGGCCTTTTCTTCTTTATGATCGGTAAGGTCGCGTGCAATTTTAAGTTTGGCAATTGCGGTATCTTTTACATTGGTATTTAGATATGCCTGTGCCAGAATCGCGTTGGCATCGGCTTTAACCTGACCTTTTAACTTATTCTCTTTAAGAAGTTTTTTTAAATTTTTGATGGCCTGAACATCATTCTCCAAACGAATATTGGTTTTTTCCCTCCAAACCTTGGCCTCATAAATTTTATCACTGTTGGAATATTTATACAAAATGTAGTTGAAGGCTTCTAAGGCGGGAAGAAAACGATTATCGTAATAACGGGCTTTACCTAAAAGCAAATGCGCCTCGTCCATTTGTGGGTTTTTCTCGCCTCCTTCAATGTACATGGCGTGCTTTTGAATTGCCTTAACCGCTTTGGTTTCGGCACGTTCAAAATTGGAATTTTTAGCTTGACCCGGGAGCATTGCTTCGCTTTTTTCCTGCATACGCTCCACTGGTAAGATGTCCCAGAAATTATCCTTGTAGGTAACTTTTAAATCCTCTACCCCTTTATCAAAGGCAACCTGACCGTTATACAATACGTTGTACTCGGTGGTTACGGCGTGAAAATTTCTATTGACAAACGAATTCCTTTTGGTTGAACAGGCGATCAGAAAAACAACAGCTGCAACACTCAGAACATATTTTTTATAATTGGCTTTCAATGTAAAACGCTTTTATCCTTTAACTTAAAAACTTCCTTTTTGGTATAAAGTAATGGGTAAAAATACGTTTCTTTTTGATATGTAAGAAATTTGAAGGGAAAAATCGGCAGGAAGTAAAAAAAATCCCCTGAAATTTCAAGGGATTCGTTATTATAAAGCAAAAAAGGCTTCGAGTTCCTTTAAGGTTTCCGGAGAAGTTTGTATGTCTTTCACAATCGTTCCTTTTTCAAGGGTAACAATACGGTCGGAAACCTCAACGGTGTGCTGTAGATCATGACTGGAAACCAAAATCGTTACTTGTGGATTGTCGGCCAGTTCCTTAATGATTTTCTTGAGTCGAATTTGGGTGGTCGGATCCAGATTAGCAAAAGGCTCATCTAAAATAATCACTTCCGGATTTCCAATTAACGAAGCGATGATCCCTACCTTTTTCATGTTTCCTTTGGAAAGATCGCGTAGGTATTTTCTCTTTTTAAGGATTTCCCCGTTGAAAAAATCTTCATGTTTGGAAAGCAGTGCATCCACATCGGCTTTGTTCTGTCCGCGTAATTCTCCGATAAAATAAAAATATTCCTCCGGAGTTAGATAACCGATCAAAAAACTCTCATCTAAAAAAGCAGACGTGAACGGTTTCCAGGCTTCACTGGTATTGATTTGGATTTCGTTACTGGTAATTTTTCCGGTAGAAGGCTGAATCAAATCCAGCAGCAAACTGAAAAAAGTAGTTTTTCCTGCACCGTTGTTCCCTACTAGTCCGAAACTTTCTCCCTTTTTAATCTCAAGCTGGTCAATTTTTAAAACGGTTACTCCGTTATATACTTTGGATAAATTATGTACTTGTATCATGTGGTTCTGAATTAGTCTTTTTGGTTATACGCTGCTATGGTTAAGTATTTTTCCTTTTTATATACCTTCTCGATCAGGGCAAACATTTTGTTTCTAAAGGCAAATCCGGCAATTCCAGCCAAGGCAACAAAAAGAAGCCCGATTTCAACACTGAAAAAGGCTTTACCCGACCAATACAACAACATCGGGACCAACAATTTTGGAATCGAAATTAAAAAGGTTTGGATGTTAAACCCTTGAGAATTTCCAAAGGCTCCTTTAGCCGAAGTCAAATCGATGGGTTTTTTCACATACGCCCCGCCCAACAAAACCAGGTGTGCGTTAACCCCAATATTATAAATCGCTCCTACCACAATCAGCATATAAATCTGCCAGCCGAAATACAGGTAAAAAGAAGCAACCAACGTCGATATAATGGTTGCAATAACGATAAGCCACCATTTTGAATTTAAGTACTCTTTGTACTGAATGTTCTGGCTCATCATTAAAGGATAATACGCGCTGTCCCAACTCGGTACAAACTGGCCAAACGTAAAGAGAAACCCTCCGGAAACGAAAATTCCGGCAAAAACCTGCATCATTGGGTTTTGATACGCTTCAATGGAATTGGTAAAAAACAATAGTCCGTAAAAAATAAAGATAACGCTCATAAACAAGGTTGCACGCGAACGCTTGTTTCGCTTGATGAGTTTGATGTCGTTTTTAAGGAAGGTTCCTAAGGTTCCGAACTGGTTCAGCCATAATAAATCTTCGGTTTTGGCTTCGGATTGTTTTATGGAAAGCCCTTCGTCCAAATAAAGATTTTTGATAAAGAAACGAAACGTAAACCAATAAATGATTAGCAAGGCCAGTAGCGGAAAAACAATCACCCATTTAGACTGATAAATCAGGTTAAAAAAAGCTCCGGTATACTGGGTAATGTCAAAAAGCTGATAATACTGTGAAAGACCGAAACCTGCAAAAATTAAGGCAACCGTGTAAAAAACCGTATTCTTCTTATCAATGAGAATGTTCAGGAAATTATTGAAAAACACAACTGTCATCGCGGTAAAAAACCAACTAAGCACTCCGGTTACCTGAAAACCTTCTTTCAAAAGTACCACCGAAAACGGAATAAAGAAAAACAGATGCAGCACATTAAAAAAAGACAATAAAGTCTTCCCTAAAGCGAAATTGACAATGCTCTTCCTTTTAATGTTGATGTACAGTAACGGCTTAATGTTCATTACCGGGGTTTTCTGCATGAAAAAACGCAGCAGTAAATCGAAAAAGAAATAATAAATAAGGTACTGGTTGATGGTTTCCAGCGGTTTTAGTCCGTAATCTTCCAACATATAATACGAAGCAGCTCCCAGAACAAGGAAACAACCTCCAAAGTAAAGCGCCCCGATAATCATAAAAATTTTCAGCGCTACATTGGTTGAAAAGGAAGCAGACCGTAAAAACGATTTCCATTCCAGGGTAATAAAATGTTTCAGCATAATAAAGTTGATTGTACGAAATTAGATGCAAATACTGTTAAAACGTTACAGCGAATTTGCAAATTTATATTCGGGATACGTTTCCAAAAGGTAAACTTCCGATTTTTTAGGAATTTCGACCAGTAGAATGTACTCCAAAAGTGCCATGACAACAATACCTGTGCTCACAATCCAAAGAACGTATGCGCTATCAGTATGATTGAAAAGGCGCAAAAGCAGCTGCATCGGAAGATAAGTCAGTCCGGCGAAAGAACCGTAGTTATAAATGATTTGCTCAAGCATCCATTTTTTACCTGAGGATTTGAAACGCACATTAATTTTTCTTCGAGAAAGCACCAGTCCGGTAAAGAACATTAACAACAATCCTAGGAATAACGCAAACGTCAATTCTTCTGCAAAAGAAACCTTTGACAAGATTAGCTTCAACAACAAAACTGCTATAAGACTAAGTACAATTTTAGGAGTTTTGAAAAACATTTTAAAGTGGTTCCAGACCAAACCGTTATACTTTTTTGTTAAAGCCGCCTGGCGTTGCTCCACCACCGTCATAAAACCGAATACTCCAAACTTTTTGAATTCTTTTTGCAAGGCTTCCTCAAAAGTAAGCTTAGGATTTTCCCGCCACTGGCGTTCAATTCCGTTAGCCAGATGATCGACCAGTTCGGTTTGCAAATCGTAGTATTCTACAAAATGCTGACGGGTAAAAGCGTATAATTGTTCGATGTGTTGGTCGGTTATTTTCATCGTTTTATTCTAAATCAATTTCAAATAATTCTGGTTCTCTTTACGCAATTGAAAAAACACCACCCAATAGTAAACCGAAGCGCTCATAAAAAAAGAAAACAACAGCAATCCAAAAAGCGAATCCCATTTACGAACCAGTTGAATCCCAATCATCAAGTAAAACATAAAAAGAAAGTTGATGGAAAACAAAACCGAAACCAATCTTCTGACGAATTGTTTTTTATATAAAAACTGATACAGTAAAACCGCTGATATTGGTGCCGGCAGAATCATGGGCAAAACATCAAAATTTCCCATCAACCAATCTTTACCCATAGTTTGAGTAAGTTGATACAATACCGAGGTCATTACCAAATACACCACCAGAAAAGGCACTGAAAAAAGTTTCTTGAAGAAAAGACGAAAACCTTCCACGCCGTTATTCTTATTAATCAAGACCAGCATTTGGTCCAGCATTGGTTTTTTGGATTCGAAATACGGTTCAAACTCGGTGTCAAAATCTCCGTCCAACTGCTCAAGTTCCTCTGCAAAATGATCGATTAACTCGTAACGGGTATCTAAATAAACCACCGGGTAATTTTTTAATTTCTGATTAATGGTGTTGATGTTTTCAGTAGTAACTTTCATATTAATAACTTAATTTAGGGTTTACAAGGGTTTGCATGTTTCGAATAAATTCTTCCAGTTCCGACAAACGGTTTACGGTTTCCTGCTGGCCATTTTGAGTAAGCTTGTAGTACTTGCGCAGGCGGTTATCTACCTTTTCTACTTCCACTTCCAAAAAACCTTCCGCTTCCAATTTATGTAAAGCCGGATAAAGCGCTCCTTCGGTTATGCTAAGTTCTCCCGCAGTAATTTCTTTTACCTTTTGGGTGATTTCATACCCGTACATTCGTCCGTTCTGATCCAGCAGTTTCATGATGATTGTATTGAGGCTTCCTTTATATAATTGTGAATTTTTCATCGGTTTTCTTTTCAGCAAATATACATAAGTTTCTTATACATAAAAATCTTAGGTATCTTTTTTTATGATTTTTATCATTCTTACAAAACTCAGAATGTCTATTTTTGTAACTACAAACAATATACTTATGTCTACATTTCATACTCTTACCATAAAAGAAGTTTCCCGAGAAACCCCACATGCCATTTCAGTGGTTTTTGATGTTCCCGAGAATTTAAAAAAAGACTACGCGTTTATTGCAGGTCAATACCTTAATTTAAAGTTTATCATTGACGGAAAAGAAATCCGCCGTGCTTATTCTATCAGTTCTTCCCCCAACAACCACGAATTGCGCGTTGCCATTAAAGCGGTAAAAAACGGAGTGGTTTCCTCTTATGCCAACGAGAAAATAAAAATCGGTGATAAAATGGAAGTGGGAACTCCCGAAGGACGTTTTACTTTCGAACCTAAAGCTGACAACCAAAAAAATTATGCAGGATTTGCAGCGGGAAGCGGGATTACTCCAGTGATGTCCATCATCCACAGCGTATTGGAAAACGAACCGAAAAGCACCTTTGTATTAACCTACGGAAACAAATCGCCGGAAGAAACGATTTTCCACAAACATTTACACGAATTACAGCAAAAACACGTTGGACGTTTCTTTGTTCACTATGTTTTTTCTCAAGCTAATGCTCCTGAAGCTCATTTTGGAAGAATTGACAAATCGGTAGTAAATTTTATTCTGAACAACAAACACGCTGAAAAAACCTTCGATAAATTCTATTTGTGCGGACCGGAAGAAATGATTTCTTTGGTAAGCAATGTTTTAAAAGAGCACAACATCTCCGAAAAAGAAATTAAATACGAGTTGTTTTCCACTACGCCAAACGAAACAAAAGCTGAAAATACCCTAGGAGGCCATACCAAAATAACCGTGATGGTAGACGATGAGGAGTTCGAATTTGAAATGGCACAAAAACAAACCGTTTTAGAAGCGGCTTTAAAGCAAGGTATCGATGCACCGTATTCTTGCCAAGGAGGAATTTGCAGCAGTTGTATTGCCCGTGTAACCAAAGGTGCGGCTGAAATGAAAAAGAATTCCATCTTGACGGATAAAGAAATTGCAGACGGTTTGATCCTGACGTGTCAGGCACACCCAACTTCTTCAGAAATCTATGTGGACTATGATGACGTATAAAACATTTTGTCCCGAATAAGAATATTTACATCCCAAAAATTACCGAAAATCGACAAATCATGCATTTCGTCGATTTTTTTGTTGTTTAATCGAAAATATTTAACAATAAGAATTAGTAATGTTTGTTTTTTATAGTTTCGCCCAAATTTCACAAAAACTATAACATTATAACCTAATTACTAACCCCTTATGAAAACTTTTATCAGGTTTTCAATTTTTGCTTTGGTATTCGTTATCAACACTACGGTACAAGCACAAGTTGGAATCGGAACCACAACACCTAACTCAAGTTCAGTACTTGATGTTACCTCAACTACAGCGGGTCTATTAACACCGCGAATGACAATGGCACAACGCAACGCCATTACAACTCCGGCAACCGGTTTATTGATCTATCAAACCGACAACACTCCCGGATTTTACTACTACAACAGCTCAGCTTGGGTTCCTTTTGGGGGATCAGGTTGGGGATTAACCGGTAATGCAGGTACCACTGTTGGAACCAATTTTTTAGGAACCACAGACAATCAGGATTTTGCCATCAAAACCAATAATACCGAAGCAATTCGCGTTAAGAATGACGGAAAAATAGGGATTGGTAATACTGCCCCTTCGAGTAAAATCCACATTACCGGAACAACGGTGCCAGGAGTTACCGGAGGAACCACAAACCTTATCAATCAGAATTTCTCCTCGTATACGGTAACTCAAAACTACACTCCGGATGCTGCTTGTACTACTACTACCGGATGGACAACTTCATCGGCGGCTCCGGCTTCGTATGTATGTACCACTTGTGTGGCTCCATATTTATATATTGATTCGGATGATTCCGGATGTGACCAGGTAGCTACGGCATACATGAACTTTACACCAACAACTTCCTCTGTGGCAGTTAGCTTTGGATATCGCTTCGATGAGTATTCATCCGGTGTAGATTCCTTCCGAGTATATCTATACAATAACGGAACATCGGCTCAAGTAGGAGCTAACTTAGTTTCTGCTGCCGTTGATGTTAACTCCACTTATTCAGGAACGTTGACAGTTACTCCGGGAGTAAGTTATTCTTTGCGTTTTGAATACATCGGAACTTATTCTTTTGGCGCAACTGTAGATAACGTTTTAGTAACCGAAACTGTTGCTCCGGTAACCGGTTCTTATGTATTCCGTTTAGAAGACGGAACTCAGGCTGCTGGAAAAGTATTGACTTCAGATGCAAACGGAAATGCTTATTGGCAAGTACCTGGTGGGGGATCAGGTTCGGGAAGTACCTATACGTTCACAAATGGTCTTACCAATGCATCCGGAACGGTAAAACTAGGTGGTGCTTTGATCGAAAGTACTACTATTGGAGCTACTTCTTTTCCATTAAACGTAAGCAGTGTAACTAAACCCTACATGTTGCGCGTGGATAACGACGAAGACGTGGTAAAATTTGGGCATGATACCACCTTGTCTGATGAAGGTGCTGCTTTAACCATTGATGGCTATGCTACCACCGTGAAGTACTTAACTTCTGCAAAGAACGGAAATTCAAGAGGAACTGCCGTGGGCGTAGGATCAATCGAATATTTAGTGGACGGTGAGGCAACCATTGCTTCGAGTTTCAGTCTTACTCCAACCATTACCAATACTTATGATTTGGGGACCAGTGCAAGCCGTTGGAGTAACATTTATTTACAAAATGCTCCAATTGTAACTTCAGACGTTACTTTAAAAAAGAACATCAAAACATTAGGATACGGTTTAAAGGAACTTATGAAATTGACTCCGATTTCCTATCAGTGGAAAAACGACTACATTGGAAAAACATTGATTCCTGAACATTTAAGACAAACCTCGCTTGGTTTTTCGGCACAGGAATTACAAACCGTTTTACCGGAAGTAGTAAAAACTCACGACTGGAAAATCAAAAGTGAAGCTACCCCGGATCAGTACGAGTATGTACAAAACGATAAATTGGGGGTAATGTATTCACAAATTATTCCGGTAACGGTAAAAGCAATTCAGGAGCAACAAGCGGAAATCGAAGAACTGAAAACCGCAGTAAAAGAACTGAAAGCACAAAACGAAATGTTAATGCAATTGCTTCAAAAGAAATAAAAAATAAAAGAGCTGAATTACTTCAGCTCTTTTTTTATAGTATTAATAACAGTTTGAGGTGAGATGGTACGCATAGCATCTTCGTATCCCGGAACTTCTTTGTTACCATAAACCGAAGTAGGCAACAAGGGGTACTTGTCACGATCCGCAATTATGCAATTTTCCATCGGTTGATTAAAAGGAACAAAACCAGCATACGGATGTGTCGCACCCCACAAGGTAATAACCTTTACCCCCAACATCGCGGCAATATGCGCGTTTCCGGAATCCATGCTGAGCATCACATCAAGGTTGGAAATCAAATCCAGTTCTTGGTTCAGGTTTAGCTTACCAGCAACAACTTCAACATTAACGTGATTTTTTTTGAGTTGGTTCAACAACTGTATTTCTTTAGCTCCGCCTCCAAAAAGCAAAAGCTTATTTTCTAGGTCTAAGGCCAATTGATCAATTACTTCCTGCAGCAAATCAAGCGGATACACTTTACTTTGGTATTGTGCAAAGGGAGCAATTCCAATCCATTTTTGGTCTTTCAATCCGGTCACTGTAATAACTTCAGGAGTTAAAACCGTTTTTGCTGGAAACTTCGGATGCGCTAAATTAATAGGAAGTCCAAGAGCTTTAAAAGTATCGGCATGACGCTCGACCATTGGTTTAACCGGTTCTAAGACTTTGTTTTCGGCTCGCGTCAGCGCCTTTTTTGCCGCTCTTCCTTTATCGGTTGTGGCAGTCGCCTTTCCGCTAAGGGTAAAGAGGTTTCGAACTACATGAGAGCGCAAAACGTTGTGCAAATCGGCAACGGCATCAATATTAAGTTTTCGCAGATCATTAAAGAGGCGTAACAAGCCTACAAAACCTTTATGGCGTTGTTTTACGTCAACCGCAAAGAAATTAACATTGGGTATATCGCGAAAAAAAGGTTGAAAAAAAGGGCGGGAAACCACCGTTAGTTTTACTTCAGGGTACTGCAAAACTAAGGCTCTGAGCACGGGAACTGTCATTGCGACATCGCCCATTGCCGAGAGCCTTATTACTGCAATATGCTTTGGTTTAGCCATCAAAAAGATGCTATTTTTTATTCTGATACAACACCGGATTCAATTCTTCGTCGTTGTACATTTTCATTTGTTTGTACACTTTCATGTACTTGTCTCCACTTGAAATATCGGTAAGCAATTCACTAATGGAAGTAAACATATCGCTTTTCTGATCTAACAATACGTTTAATTTTTCCTGACATTTTGCGCGGTGCTCCGGGGTAGCTTCCACTCGGTTAGCTTCCTCGCTCATGTGGTAAATTTTAAGTGCTAAAATCGACAAACGATCAATCGCCCAAGCCGGACTTTCGGTATTGATTTTGGCATTCGGTTTTACCTGAACGTCTTTGTATTTCTGTAAAAAATAACTGTCGATGAATTCTACCATATCGGTACGCACCTGGTTCGAAGCATCAATCTTACGTTTTAAATCTAAGGCCGCTACCGGGTCAATGTTCGGATCACGAACAATATCTTCATAGTGCCACTGTACGGTATCTACCCAGTTTTTAGCATACAATAAATATTCGATAGAACCTTTCTCATAAGGATTTTTTACCGGTTGATACACATCGTCAATTACGTGGTAATCGTTGATGCTTTGCTCGAAAATAGGAAACGCGAATTCAGCAAACATACTTCTTAATTTTATTTACAAACCTACATAAATTTTTCCATCTGGGAATATACTATCTAAATTATGTGGCCCGCTTTGCCCCAAAATAAAACAACGCTTTTACCAAAAGAACTATAGTTTTTATACCTTTAACCTTTACTTTTGTATTTCAAACTTTAAATAAAATTTATGCACATTCATTATATCTCCGAAAAAAACAGCATCCTGAACCACTTTCTAACGCAACTTCGCGATGTAACCATTCAAAAAGACAGCATGCGTTTTCGAAAAAACATCGAACGTATCGGAGAAATCATGGCGTATGAATTGAGCAAAACTTTAGACTACAAAGATATTTCCGTTCAAACTCCTTTAGGCATAAAACACACTACCACAGTTGCTGAGCCCGTAGTTCTGTGTTCCATCCTAAGAGCAGGGCTGGCTTTGCATCAAGGATTTATGAACTTTTTTGACGATGCGGAAAACGGATTTGTATCGGCCTACCGCCATCATTACAACAACGATGATGCCTTTGAAATTTTAGTGGAATACCAAGCCGCTCCGTCTTTTGAAGGTAAAAACCTTATTCTGATTGACCCGATGTTGGCTACCGGACAATCGTTAGTGGCGGTACTTCATAAATTACATCTGGAACAAAAACCAAAAGAAATCCATATCGCGGTGGTAATCGCTGCTCCGGAAGGAATCGCTTATCTTGAACAAAACTTACCGGAAAACTGTCATTTGTGGGTAGCGGCGCTGGATGAAAAACTCAACGAGAAAAACTACATTGTTCCCGGATTGGGCGATGCTGGAGATTTGGCCTACGGAAGCAAACTATAATTGTCCGAAGAAAATAATCAGGGAAATAATTACTAATCCGCCAAGTACACTTTCCTTAACCCATTTATTTTCCTGACTTTCCAGAAAGTTAGTACCTAGAACCGATAACGGGAAAAAAGTAAACATAAGAAAACTGTTGTTTTTTTCTGCGGAAAGTACATAAATGGCAACCCCTAAAAGAAACGTAAATATAATTTTCTTATAAGAAGACTGCATGTTTAATGGTCGGTTCGGCAATGAAATCAATTGGGTTGCAAAAAACAAAACCGCCACCGAAGAGAAAAATGCCAGGGCTATATTTTGAAAAACGTTTTCGAAATACGTGAAATCAAAACTAATGCGCACCTGATCCGTCACAAAATCCAAAAAACTTCGGTCAATAATTAACACTGCCAAGGCAAAAAGCACAGCAACAGAGAAAAAAGCAATGAAAGGAATCAGCCAGTTTCGATAATCGCCCGAAACGTGGAAAATAATGGAAATGAAAACCAAAATCAGGAAAAGGATACTCCAAAAATGAAATAGCGCCGCAACAAAAATCCAGAGTGAGGCATCAAATATTTTTTCTTTCGGAGTAATCATCGACTGCATGGAAACCAAACGACGCATGGCTAAGAGTAAAAAGAAATTCGCCAGAATAACATTTATATTTACCAAAGTAGTTGGGAAAAGCACCAAAAAAATAAAAAATAAAAAGGCCGCATAACTATTGTCTTTACTTAGCCCGTTGCGCTTGGTAATGAAACGAACTAAAAACATCGAAACAATTAAAACTGAGAGCAAGACCAATTTTTGACCCACCGTATAGATGTTTTGCGTCCAGGAAAAGTCTCTGGTTTGGTACAAAAAGTAGAATAAAACCAGCAACAAACTGATTAAAATGTAATTTATTGGACGGGATTTATTAAAAAGACTTGCTATCATGCAGATATTTTATATTTTTGTGACTGTAAAGATAACATTTGTACAAAAGAGACTAACATGAAAGGAGAAGTTTTTTCTTTTCTGTCAGTTCCCGATAAATTTAAAAAACTAAACCTATGAAAGCTTTTTTTGAAGGAATTCAGTATTTATTCGTAGACATCCTTTTCAAACCAATGGATTGGTTCCGTGAAATGGAATTATCGAACTGGTGGACTGCCAACATCGTAAACTGGATTTTCATTGCAGTTTGTTGCTACTGGACTTGGTACTGGACCAAAGAATTAAAAATATTCAAAGATAAAGGACAGGACGAGCAAGACACAACGGCTCACTCTTTCTTAAAATAAGACTTAAAATAAAAAAACCCGATTCTCATGGAATCGGGTTTTTCTTTTCTATAAATCGAAACCGATGTCTTTGCGGTAATACATCTTGTCGAATTTTATTTTTTCAATATTGGCATACGATTGGGCAATGGCTTCTCTAAAATTATCTCCATAAGAAGTAACTGCAATCACACGACCGCCGTTAGTAACCACCTCATTATCTTTTATAGCAGTACCGGCGTGAAAAGCAATAGATCCTTCTACGTTTTCCAATCCCGAGATCACTTTACCTTTTTCGTACTCTTCCGGATAGCCTCCCGATACGATCATAATCGTTGTTGCGCTACGCGGATCGATTTCAAAATCAACCTGATCTAGAGTTTGTGTAGCAATCGCTTTAAAAATCTTCACCAAATCTGATTTAAGCCTCGGCATCACCACTTCGGTTTCCGGATCACCCATACGCACATTGTATTCAATCACAAAAGGATCATCTCCAACTTTGATTAAACCGATGAACACAAAACCTTTGTATTCGATAGTGTCTTTCTGAAAACCATCTATGGTTGGCTTCACAATACGGTCTTCAATTTTTTGCAGAAATTCGGGTGTAGCAAACGGCACTGGGGAAACAGCGCCCATTCCACCAGTATTCAACCCGGTATCGCCTTCTCCGATTCGTTTATAGTCTTTTGCAGTTGGTAATATTTTATACGATTTGCCGTCGGTTAAGACAAAACAACTCAGTTCAATTCCGTCCAAAAACTCTTCAATGACCACTTTAGAAGAAGCCGCACCGAATTTTGCTTCCACCAACATATTTCTTAATTCCTGTTGTGCTTCTGACAAATCATTTAAGATCAAAACGCCTTTTCCGGCCGCTAATCCATCTGCTTTTAAAACATAAGGAGCGTTCAGTGTGGTTAAAAATTCGCATCCGGCTTCAACCGTTTCTTTGGTAAAACTTTGATAACGGGCTGTTGGGATGTTGTGCTTTACTAAAAATTCTTTGGCAAATTCTTTACTGCCTTCCAATTGTGCGCCGTGTTTTGACGGACCAATAACGGGAATATGCTGCAAATCAGTATCTGTTTTAAAAAAATCGTACACTCCGTTTACCAGTGGATCTTCCGGTCCTACCACTACCATTTCAATGTTTTCGGTTTGCACAAAGTTTTTAACCGCTACAAAATCATTAGGGTTGATCGCTACATTCACGGCAATAGACGCGGTACCCGCATTACCGGGAGCGACAAACAATTTAGAACAGTGAGAACTCTGAAGCATTTTCCAGGCTAGGGCGTGTTCTCTTCCGCCGGAGCCTAACAGTAGAATATTCATGTTGTTGTGTGTTGTTTGAGACGGCAAAAATACTTTATTTTTAATTAGCTTCCCAGATTCTGTTAAAAGTAATTTTTTTTACAGAATTTTTCTATATTTGTACGTCTTAAAACGTAAAAAAATGAAAAAACAACTACTTACATTAGCTTTGGCTATTATGGGAAGTTCTGTCTTTGCTCAATCATGGACTGAACAGAACACAGGATTTTCAACTCCTTCAAGAGGAATTAGCGAAATCCGAATTGTAAACACAAACACCGTTTGGGCTTTGGCTTACGATGGTGCTGCACCTACAACCAACATTCAAGAATTCACAACAACAAGTGACGGAGGGGCAACTTGGACAGCCGGTATAATTGATATTGGTGACCCAGCTCTTAAATTGACAAACATTACCGCAGTTAGCCCAACCACAGCTTGGGTAGGTGCTTTTGATGAAGTTACCGGTATTGGCGGTGTTTGGAAAACAGAAGATACAGGGGCAACATGGACTCAGCAAAACTCAAGTGCTTTTCAAACAAATGGTGAGTCTTGGTTTAATGTGGTTCATTTCTTTGACGCTAACAACGGAATTGCCATGGGTGATCCTGAAGGTGGCGAATTTGAAGTTTATACTACAAATGACGGAGGAGATAACTGGACACGTGTTCCTGCGGCGAGCTTACCAGATCCACTTTCTGCAGAATACGGATATAACGGAGGTTATGTTACGGCTGGTAATACGTTCTGGTTTGTAACCAATAAAGGAAAAATCTACAGAACAACTGATATGGGGGCAACTTGGAGTAAATTCAACAGTCCAATTTCTGATTTCGGTAGTACTGCGGTTAACGGAAAAATGTACTTCAGCAATAACACTAATGGTGTATTATTGAGAAATGGTGCTACTAATAATTTCTACTCTACTACTGACGGTGGAGCAACTTGGAGTGCTGCATCAACTTTTACCGGAACAAGAAAAGTATTGTCATACATCCCGAACACTTCAACAATTGTTGCTACTTCTTCAACTAGTGGCAACACAGGATCTGACTTCAGTTCTAACAACGGAGCTACTTGGACTAACATCGAAAGTGGTGGTGACCAAAGAGGTTATGTAGCTTTCATCGATGGTTCTACTGGATGGTGTGGTGGATTTAACACCGATGCTACTACAGGAGGAATCTTCAAATTCAGCGGTAACTTATCTGCTAACTCATTCAACGCAAACAAAAGTGCAATCTATCCTAACCCAACAAACGGTTTAGTAACTATCGCTTTGGCAACTGCTGAAACTTTTGAAGCTAAAGTAATGGACATTAACGGAAAAGTTCTTTTAACTAAAACGTTCAACGCTTTAGAAAACAACATCATGGATGTTTCTTCTCTTTCAAGTGGAGTTTACATGATGGAACTAAAATTTGCTGACAAAAAAGAAGTTAAGAAATTAGTGAAAAACTAAGCTTACTTAAAAGCATACTAAAAGGCAAACTTTAGGGTTTGCCTTTTTTTGTTTTCATAAACACTATCGCTATATTTACCGCTTAAAGTGTACTTGTGTTTCGACTATTTGACTTATCGCTTCGTTTGAACGGTTTCCCAATTAAGGAAGCAAAACAGGCTTTTGCCAAAATTGTTGCCCGTCCGGAGAAAGGTTATACCCAATATTTAGAAAACAAACGCAACGAAATTGTTCAGTTTCATTTCAAACACAATGCTTTTTACAGACAACTCGCCGGCAGTTCAGAATTCTCTAGTTGGGAAGATCTTCCGGTAGTAACCAAAAGCGATTTCCAAAAACCTTTAACCGAACGATTATCCGATGGATTTACACCCAAAAACGTATACATCAACCGAACGTCCGGTTCCAGTGGCGATCCGTTCATTTTTGCCAAAGATAAATTTTGCCACGCGCTTATCTGGGCTTCGGCTTTTTATCGTTTCGGATGGCACGGTATTGATTTCAACACTTCGTTTCAGGCTCGGTTTTATGGCTATCCTGTAAATTTCACCGATGCTTTAAAACTGAAAATAAAAGATTATTTCGCCAACAGGTACCGTTTACCGCTCTTGGATTTATCGGAACCTTCACTGGATAATTTTATCCGGATCTTTTCGAGAAAAAAAATAAATTACATCAACGGTTATACCAGTTCTTTGGTGATTTTTGCCAAACATTTAAAAAAACGGAACCTGATTTTGCAGTCCGTTTGTCCTGGCTTGAAAGTTTGTGTGGTCACTTCCGAAATGCTTTTTGAAGACGACAAAAAACTGCTGGAATCCCAATTCGGTGTGCCGGTCGTAAACGAATACGGAGCCTCGGAATTGGACATCATCGCCTTTCAGAACAAAGAAAACCAATGGATGCTTAACACGCAATCCCTTTATATTGAAGTATTGGACGACAACAACCTGCCCGTTGCAGATGGCGAGCAAGGTAATTTGGTGATTACCTCTTTATACAACAAGGCACATCCGTTTATTCGGTATAAAATTGGAGATTGGGGAAGTATTCAGAAACTGAATGAAAAAGACTGGATCTTGAAAGAGCTGGTGGGCAGAACCAACGACATCATTCAGCTTCCAAGCGGAAAAATAGTTCCGGGTATGGCTTTTTATGTGATTACCAAAAAAGTACTGGATCAGGACACTTCCTTGAAAGAATTTGTAGTTACTCAGAAAAAAATAGATGTTTTCGAAATCGATTACGTGAGCAGCGAGCCGTTGTCTGAAAATCGAAAAAAAGTATTAAGTTCGTTATTTGCAGACTATCTGGAACCGAATTTATTTTTTATTTTTAACCAGAAAGAAAAGCTTCAGCGCACCAAAGCCGGCAAGCTTAAACAATTCACATCCGAACTGTAATGAAACGATTTACCATAGTAGCGGGAGCGCGGCCGAATTTTATGAAGATTGCCCCGCTGATCCATCAAATCCAGGAAAAACAACGAGAGGGAGAACCTTTTTCGTTCCGCTTGATACACACCGGGCAGCATTACGATAAAAACCTGAGCGAAACCTTTTTTGAAGAACTAAACATCCCTAAACCGGATGCCAATTTACAAGTAGGTGGCGGCACGCAAGCCGAACAAACCGCGGGGATTATGATTGGTTTTGAAAAAGAACTCGCTGAGCACCCTACCGATCTGGTGATTGTGGTGGGTGATGTGACTTCTACTATGGCCTGTAGTATTGTGGCTAAGAAAGCAAATGTAAAAGTTGCCCATATCGAGGCCGGAATACGATCTTTTGATCTGACCATGCCGGAAGAAATCAACCGTATGGTAACCGACAGTATTACCGATTATTTTTTCACTACTTCTGAATTCGCCAATGAAAACCTAAGAAAAGCCGGAATTGAAGGGCACCGTATTTTCTTTGTCGGAAACATCATGATTGATTCATTGGTCAAAAACCTGGAACGTATCGAAAAAGCTTCTTTTTTTAATGATTTACAACTTGATGTTAGAAAATATTTGGTGTTAACCATGCACCGTCCTGCCAATGTGGACAATAAAGAAAATCTACAAAATTACCTGGATAACATTACTGCTTTTGCCAAAGATTTCACCGTGGTGTTTCCGATTCATCCCAGAACAAAACCTATTGTGGATGCCATTGGAAAAGCGTACCCTAATTTGGCAATTGTAGAACCACAACCTTATTTAAAATTCATACACTTGCTTAAAAATGCTTCGGGAGTTGTTACCGATTCTGGTGGAATTACCGAAGAAGCCACATATCTGCACATTCCTTGCATCACTTTACGCGAAAACACGGAACGCCCGGAAACGTGTACTTTGGGAAGCAATGTTTTAGTAGGGAACGATGTTGATGCCCTAAAGGAAAACATCGAAAAAATCTCGAATAAGAACTGGAAGAAAGTACAGGTTCCTGAACTTTGGGATGGCGCTACCGCAAAACGAATTGTCGAAATCTTATCCGATTTACCTCTTTAATGCAAGACCTTTTAATCATATCGAATTATTACCCTCCGGAAACCGGTGCAGCAGCAAACCGCATTGAAACTTTAGCGCATGGGCTTCGGGATAAAGGCTGGAAGGTTTCGGTTTTATGCCCTTTGCCAAATTATCCGGACGGTAAAATTTTCGGGGGTTTCAAAGGTAAAATTAAACACAAATCAATAGAAAAAGACATTACCGTTTACCGTACCTGGGTTTATCCGAGTAATTCCAAAAACAAGATTATCCGCTTGATTTCCATGCTTTCGTTTTCGTTTTCATTAAGTGTCTTTTTGTTGTTCACAAAGACGCCCAAGAAAGTAATTATTCAGTCGCCTCCTTTGTTTGTGGCTTTTTTTAGCGTGCTTGTGAATCGTCTCAAAGGCAAAAAAATCATTCTGAACGTTTCCGATTTATGGCCTTTAGCGGGAAAGGAATTAGGGGTAATGAAAGAGAGTTTCAGCTACAGAATGCTCGAGCGAATCGAACGTTATAATTACCGTAATGCGGCTCTTGTTTTAGGTCAATCTCAGGAAATTTGTACCCATGTAAACCAACGGGTTGCCACACCCGCTCTACTGTACCGCAACTTTCCAAAATTTCAAACCCAACCAAAGCAGACACAACAAGCAGCTACTGAAATACATTTGGTTTACGCCGGTTTATTAGGCGTGGCGCAAGGAATTGTAACGCTGTGTAAAAACATTCAACTTCCGGAAAATGTTGTTTTGGATATTTATGGCAATGGGGCAGAAAAAGCCGAACTCATCCAATTCATTGAAAAAAATCCTAATAGAAACATTTACTTTCACGGGGAATTGACCCGACCAGAACTCCATAAAATACTTACCCATCAGGCAGACTATGCCTTGATTCCGTTGGTAAACCGAATTTACGGATCAGTACCTTCAAAAATATTTGAAATGGCACACATCGGATTGCCTATTCTGTATATTGCCGGTGGAGAAGGTGGTGAGGTAGTTACGGAAAACCACTTGGGAACGGTTATTGAACCAGGGGATTTCAGCTCTTTGAATGAGGCCCTTAAACTGCTTTCTAAAATCAATCCCGAAACTCGAAAAAAAATACAGGAAAAGGCTCAGGTTTCATTTTCGTTTGACAAGCAATTGGAAGTGATCAACCAAGCAATCAGTATGCTTTAGTATGCTTTCTCTTCTCCCTTTAATGCGTTATAAACTGTTGTGAATACAATTTTCATGTCCAGAAGCAAAGACCAATTCTCTAAATAAAAGATATCATATTTAACACGGTTGATGATGTCTCTGTCGGATTCAACTTCGCCGCGGTAACCATTGGTTTGTGCAAGCCCGGTAATTCCCGGCTTAATAAAATGACGCACCATGAATTTATCCACGCTTCGTGCATACATCTCGGTATGGCTTACCATGTGAGGTCGTGGGCCAACAACCGACATGTCCCCAAGTAAAACGTTGAAAAATTGAGGCAATTCATCAATACTTGTTTTTCGGATAAATTTTCCTATGTTGGTAATTCTTGGGTCGTTTTTGGAAACCTGTTCAAGGTCGGCAATTTCATTGGGACGCATCGATCGGAATTTATAACAATCGAATTCGTGGTAATTCAGACCGTTTCTTCTTTGTTTAAAAAAGACCGGACCTTTCGACTCGCGTTTGATCAGTACAGCTAAAATTGGTGTTAACCATGAGAGCAAAAGAACCACAACGACTAAGGATAAGATAATGTCAAAACCTCGTTTCAGTATTTTATTCGTAGTCTTGTCCAGTGGAATATTTCTTAGGGAAACCACCGGAATGTAACCGTAATAATCAAACTTGATATTATGTGAAAAAATCTTATTATCATCCGGTAAAAACTTCAGCACTTTAAGGTTGTTATCGGTGAAATCTATTACCTGGTTAACCTCTTCATTTTCCAAATCGGAAAGTGAACAATAAATTTCATCGATTGCGTTGTCCGACACAAACTTTAAACATGCCTCAATTTGCTGTTGCTTTTTTCCATTAACACTAAAGGTATCTACCAATTTGTAGCCGTAATCCGGGTTTTCATTAAAAAAATCTGCCAGCTGCGACACGCTTTTACTGTTTCCTAAGATCACAACCCTTCTGAAATTTCCACCAAAAACAACTCGAAAACGCTTTAAAAAATAATACACAAAAAGTTTGATTGCCGACACAGTTACCACTGATAGTGTTGTAAACTGAATGATCTGTGACGGTTTGGAAAACTCCAAAAAATACCCTAAATAGGCAAAATTAAGGATGACAAACAAACAATATTGTTTTAGGATTTTGCCAAGAATATCAATTACTTTGGTATAGCGGTACACTTCATAAAAGCCTACATTCAAAGCAATAATAACCCATGAAACGGAAATAAAAAGATGGTAATAGAACTCATTCAAAGACTCCAATAAAATATTGGCTGCCAGCAAATTAATAATAATTAAATCTAGCAGATAAGTAACGGGCCTTAAATACCCCGAATATCTTCCGGTTTGTCTTCTCACTTAGAATTAAAATATAAACTTTGAAAAATCTTTATGCTCTTCTTTGGCAAGTTCTTCAGGGGAAAGTGATTTGAAATAGTCGTAGGTAAGTCGCATTCCTTCCGAACGGGAAACTTTAGCTTCCCATCCTAAAATCTCTTTTGCCTTAGAGGTGTCCGGCTGACGTTTCATTGGATCGTTTATCGGTAATGGTCGATACACAACCTTTTGTTGGGTTCCTGTTAACTTAATAATTTCTTCAGCAAAATCTTTTATGGTAATTTCATCAGGATTTCCAATATTTACCGGTAAATGATAATCGGAATGCAGCAAACGGAAAATCCCTTCCACTTGATCGTCTACATAACAAAAAGAACGCGTTTGAGAGCCGTCTCCAAAAATAGTTAAATCTTCGCCGCGCAAGGCCTGACCAATAAATGCAGGGATAACCCGTCCGTCATTAAGACGCATTCTCGGCCCATATGTATTGAAAATACGAACAATTCGGGTTTCTACTCCATGAAAGGTATTGTAAGCCATGGTGATAGATTCCTGAAAACGCTTTGCTTCGTCATAAACTCCGCGCGGCCCTATTGTATTTACATTGCCATAGTACTCTTCAGTCTGAGGATGCACCAAAGGATCACCGTACACTTCTGAAGTAGAGGCTATTAAAATTCTGGCTTTTTTAACCCGAGCCAAACCTAATAAATTATGTGTTCCTAAAGAACCTACTTTAAGGGTTTGAATCGGAATTTTTAAATAATCGATAGGACTCGCCGGTGATGCAAAGTGAAGGATGTAATCAAGTTTTCCGGGAACATGGACAAATTTGGTAACATCATGGTGATAAAATTCGAAATGTTCCAGCTTAAAAAGGTGTTCAATGTTTTTCAAATCACCTGTGATAAGATTGTCCATTCCTATAACATGATAGCCTTCTTTGATAAAACGGTCGCACAAATGGGAGCCTAAAAAACCAGCAGCTCCTGTTATAAGAATTCTTTTCATCGGTTAATTTTTATAATTCTTTTTTGCTTTTTAAAGAGTTAAATAAGCAGTATAGAATTATAAAAAAAACTATCCCTCTTTGCCTGCAAAAAAATGATTCGGACAAAAATAACATTATCATCGTGATTGCAAAAGCAATATGAAGAAAATCTTTGTTCATAAAAGCATTTCTAATGTTTGCAAACAACATCAGCAATAAAATCAGAAAACCAAAAATTCCTAATTCGGCAAAAGTTTGGATGTACTGATTGTGGAAATTAAGATTCCCGTATTCGTAATAAAGATTGTATTCTTTGGTTTTTTCTCTGATATACCTCTGTGAGGCTTCCAGTCCGGAACCGGTTAATAAAATAGGATACTTTTTCAGGATTTCTGCAAAGATTCTGGTTTGGTAAACCCTTAAGGCTGCTCCGGGGAAAAAGTCGTTTTGTTTGAATTTTTTGTTGTGCCACGCTTGCCCTATACTTACATTGTGAACTACCACATTAGTAGTGTCAATTGGGCTTTTTAAAGTATTGTCTACAAAAGAAGTTTCGTATTCCACCAAAAACCTTTCTTTTACTTCTTTCACATAAAGGATGGAAAAAAACAAAAAGACGGTAACCGTTACTATAGTAATGAATTTTGTGCTTTGGGGGATGGGCGCAAAAAAAGCATAGTAACAAACAATGATCAGAAAATCAATGGTAATGATGCTTTTGGAAGACAGTAAGAATAAAAAAACGGTAAGTATAGTTAAAGCCACTTTATCCAAATGGCTTTTGGATGTAATCTGAACAAAATAAAACAGCGCAAAAGAACAAAATACAGAAATGTAAACGGCTCCGGGATCAATTGGCACCAAATTATTGTAAAAAAACAGCGCAGTGTCTTTAGTTTTGACAAAGCTTAAAAAAGCTCGAGCCAAGAAAAACAACGCAAACAAAACCACGGAAAAACTAAATGCCTTAAATATTTTATCCAGTGATTGCCTTGAAAGTTTTAATTCCGACTGAAGAACAAACGCAAGCGGAACAACCAAAAAAGGAAGTGCTTTTTGAAGCCCAAAAAGAGAACTTTTCACATCTATACTCCATAGTAATGAAAAAAGCATCGTCAGGTATAAAGCGATCGGAAAAAAGAATTCACTCTTCAGATTAAAACTTCCTTTTTTAATTTTTAAGAACGCGAAAGATAAAAACACGATTATCGATATGCTGATGAAAATATTCTTTAACAACAAGCTTATCAATATAATACCCAAAAGATAGACTAACGTTTGGGTTGTATTATCTCGTATTGTTTTAAACATAACTTTATACTACTTTTTATTGATTGCAGATTTTTGATCCTCTTCTCCGGTGTTCAAAAAAGAAAAAACCAAACTGTACATGGTTGCAAATAAAAACACTCCCTTTTGACGGCTTAAAAACGATTCTGTAAAAAAAGCAATCATAAACAACATTATAACCACCAATTGGTATGCGTTCTTAAACCTAAAAGCCTTAAAAAATAACCAAAACAACAACCCTAGACCAATAAAGCCTAACTCTCCCAAGGTTTGTAAATATTGATTGTGGAAATTTATATAAAAATAACCTTTATACAGATTATAATAGCTAAAATATTGGTTTAAAAGATAATCGATATTGTAAAGTCCTAATCCGAAGATCCCAATCTGGTGGTTTTGAATCATCTCACCCATGATCCTCCATTGGAACAAACGAACCTCGAAACCACTGAATTTGTAGTTATAAAAATCCTGCCCTATCCATACAAAATCGGCATTAACACTCAACTCTCTTATAAATCTTTGCTTTACTGGATTGTCAAAGACAATTAAAACCAAAAGAGCAACAAGCAGAACCGTTGAAATTACTAAAACCTTTTTACGGTTTTCTTTGTGATTAAACAAGGTGATTAACGAGAGAAAAAAAGTAGATACAATAATGTTTTTAGAGGATAAAAAAAATAAAAAAACACCTAACAATGCAATTACCACATAATCTTTTACTGTGTTGTTTGGCAGATTGATTCCGATTAATATACAAACAGCTACGGCTAATGAAATGTAAATAGCATTATTCTCAAAAAGCGAAACCAAACCATGGTAAAAGAAATGGCTAAAACTATGGTCTTTGAAAAAAAGAATCGTGGCATTTATAAAACACGCCAAAAAGTACAAAAGAAGGCAAAGGCTGAAAACCCGTATTGTTTTTCTTAAGTCTGAAGTGTTAAATCTGGAATATTGTGAGAGTAAAACCGGAATAATTGCTAAGGGCAACGTAGAGTAAATTCCTTTTGCTGTAACCGAAACATTAGTAGTCCAAAATAAAGACAGTGCTCCAAAGAGAAAAAAAACTATCATTGGCACCAAGCTTTTATTGAAAAATACTTTTCTGTTTTGCACCCATTGAAAAACAAACAGGGCCAATAGAAGCCCTAAAAAAATATTTCCAATGGCATACTTGAAAAGTATAGTCGATAAAAACAAACCCCAGATAATGGGTTTATTATTTTCAACAATGCCTAGTATTTCTTTTCCTGAACGCATTTCTCTATAAAATCTAAATAGGCTTTATTTATTACTTCCCAATCAAATTGGTATCGGATTTTGTTTTTATTGTTTTCTACTTTATTTGCAATAGCCACTTGGTTTTTGTCTAAAGACAAGTGTGAAGCCAATTGATCATCGTCTGAAAAATAAAACGCATCTTCTGCCAAAATCGATTTGTTGAACACGTTATCATGAGCTACAATACAACAGCTACATGCCATCGCCTCTAAAAGTGAAGGGTTGGTTCCTCCTACCGAATGTCCGTGAAAATACAAATTAGAATAATAGCGAAGGTTGTCCAAAACGTTCATATCATAAATCGATCCCAAAAACTCTATGGATGGATGTGAGCCGTAGGTTTCAAACAAGTATTTGCCAAACTTGGTCCCGTTGTGGTTGCCGATCAGCAATAATTTCCTTGGGGATTCTTTTTTAATGTACCCCTTAACAATGATTTCTATATTGTTCTCGGGCTCCATTCTTGCAATCAACAAATCGTAAGAATACGGCGACTCTACAATATGCTTGATTTTTCCAAAATCGGGGGTTTCAAACAGTGTAGCGCCATAGGCAATGTATTCTGAGTCTTTTTGGTATTTTTTCTTTAAAAATTCCTGAATTCCTATCGAGTCAGAAATAAGGTAATCACTGTGCTTTACCGCTAATTTTTCGGCGAATTTTAAAAACCGCTGAACCATAGGACTGTACTTGGTGCGCTTCCATTCCAAGCCGTCCATATTGGTAACAATAAGTGCTTTCCTTGGAAACAAAAAAGACCAAATACTGCTGCTGGTATATCCTAATTGCAAAATCACATCAAAATTTCTTTTTCTGGCATCCAGTATGCAGTTCAAATCGTAAATAAATTGCCCGGCCGTTCCGATTTTATCTTCGGCATCCGAACAAACTATACGGGGTACGTTTTGGTATTTTTCCTCTTTATACGGGTGAATCGAAGAACAATACACATAAACTTCCACTCCTTTTTTTTGAAGGTAAACAGAAAAAAACTCGGCAAATTGTTCAAATCCTCCGTGGTAGTTTGGAATCCCTCTTGTGCCAAGTATAGCTATTTTCATTTTTTGAAGCAGTTTTGGGCAAAAATATAGAATTTAAATGTAAAACCCATCGATATTTAGTAGGCTTTTCAATAATTTTCTATCTTTGAAATCCAATTCTTTTTTATGACTAAACGATTTCCTTATACTTTCAATTATAAAAAATTTCTTCCATTTCTGGTGTTGGTTTTAGGTTTTTTTTTAGGGGTTTCCTGTCAAAGAAAGCAGGTGAAAAACGACGCTAGTTTTAAAACCACCATCTCTTTGAAATGTTCTAAAAACAACAGCATTCAGATTTTTTACAAAACCGTTACCGATGACCGCTATTATGAAGAATTCAGTCTTCGTGAAAACATCAGCGCCAGTCAAAGCCTTCAGGATTTGGTTTTTGAATTTCCTCAGGGCGTTAAACCCAGAAACCTGCGAATCGATTTGGGGGAGAATGAAAATGAAAACGACTCGGTAAAGGTTCAAGGCATTACCTTTCAATACAAAGACCGCCTGTTGGACGGAAGTCGTGGTAATTACAAATCTTGGTTTGAATTTAATCCGAATGTTGTGGCGGGAAAAGACAGCCTTACCTATCATTTGATCCGAAAAAACAATACTTTTGATCCGCAACTCAACGGAAACCGAAAGCTTAATGCCAAATTGGTTAAACTGTTCCCTCCGGATATTTACGAGAATTAGACAAGTAAGGAAAAATGAATGTACTATTTATAGCAAGGGCAACCCTTTACGATTCACCCGGTGGTGATACCGTTCAACTTTTGAAAACAGCCGAAGGCTTAAGAAAACTTGGCGTTACAGTTGATATTGGATTAACCACGGGAACCTTTGATCATCACAAGTACGATATCATTCATTTTTTTAATATTATCCGACCGGCTGACATACTGTTCCATTTCAGAAAATCAAAAAGAACCGTAATTTCTACAATTTTTGTAGACTATACCGAATCTGAAATCCAGACCAGTACCTTTTTACGATCCACAATAACCCGAGTTTTTGGAGGCGATCTTACGGAATACCTAAAAACCGTTGCGAAGTTTATTTTCGGAAAAGAAAGACTAATTAGCAAAGAATACCTTTTTAAAGGGCAATTCAATTCTGAAAAATACCTGTTCAAAAACGCAGGGGCTCTGCTTCCCAACTCTAACAGCGAAGCTTCCCGATTGAAAAAGAAGTTTGGCTCCACAAATGCCTTGTTGACTAAAATTGTAAATGCAATTGAACCTATTGAAAGTATAGTTCCAAATTCAAATTTTTCCAATAGTATCATTTGTGTTGGAAGAATCGAGCGACGAAAAAATCAACTTAATTTGATAAAAGCGGTAAAAGATCTTGACATTCCGTGTTATATTATTGGAAAAGCGGCCATCAATGATCCGAGCTACCATGAAATGTGCAAGAATGAAGCTGGAAAAAATGTTCATTTTATTGAAGCTTTGCCTCAACATGAAATCTTTTCTATAATGAAAGCCGCACGCGTTCATGCTTTACCGACCTGGTTTGAAACTACCGGGCTGGTTTCTTTAGAAGCTGCCTATTATGGTTGCAATATCGTGATTACTAAAAAAGGGGATCAAGTAGAATACTTTCAAGACTATGCTTATTATTGTGAACCGGATGATATAACCTCTATTCGTGAGGCTATACTTAAAGCATATCAAGCCCCTTTTAACGAAGATTTTAAAGAAGTCATCGGAACAAAATACAACTGGACAGAAACAGCCCGTCAAACCTATGCCTGTTACCAAAGTCTTATGAATCAGTAGTATTTACAGTTTCATTTTTCCGTCTCTGTAATAATAGTAAAGGGTTATCCAGAAAAGATTAGTACCGATTAATGTACTGTAGAGCAACACACTTTCCATAAGACCGTAGAACATAAAACTGAGAATCACACAAATTGGAACCCAAGCTTTTTGGTTTACCATTTTGGTAGTAGCAAGTATGTAAAAATAACATATGAAGAGGAAAAATATAAATCCTCCTTCAAAAAGCAATCGAAGATAACTGCTGTCGATAACGTAGTGCTTAAAGGTTGAAGACCCGAAAAAGAAATCTTTTGGTGTTAAAGTATGCAAGAACCATTCGTAAAAAGTTAGACGTTTACTGAACAAACGATCCAAGGCCAGGTAAGAACTCCTTTGAAGACCAAAGAAAACCGTTATCGCCGGAAATAACACAATGAGAAAGACAAAACTATAATTTACAAACTTGAAAAGTTTTGTGAGGTTTAAATTTACCTTTTCTTTCAAAAAGATTCCGGCATGATAAAAAATAAACGTGCCGTAAAGAGTAACCATTGATAGTAAAAAACTTCTTGAAGCAGTTCGGTTGTAAATGTAAAACCATAGCGGAATGATCAAAATCATGTACAGATAAGCCTTTTTACTGTATTTGGAAAAATGCACTAACAACAATCCGTTTACAATAAAACAAAAATAATGCAATGCCCCCACGTTGGGCTGGTTAAACCCGAAGCTCATTCGGGTCTTTCGCTCAAAACCATAAGCAAATCCAGGCATATTGTATCCTTCTCCATAGGCTATAAACATAATCAAAAGGAATACACCGCTGATAATGAAATTGATGAGCAGGTACCTTCTAAACCGAATTCCAGAAACCGATTGTATAATCAGCAAGGGCATCAGTACATTTAATTTATACGATGAAAAATTAATCAAAGTATAAACCCCAATGATAAGTCCTGTTTTTATTAACGATTTATAACTCCAGTTCGAATAGTTAAAGGTAACTATGAATAAAAGGTATACAAAAAGCTCTAGAATTACATTTCTATTATGAGTAATAATGATGGTCGTTAATTTTATATTCAGAAAAAGAAGCAATAAAAAAACTCCCAGTTCTTTAAAAGTAAATCCTAATTTGAAATTACTTCTAGTAACGATATTTTCTTGTTCCAAAGTTCCTTCTTTATTTAGCATTCTTACTCATTAACGGTTTAGCTCCATGGTAAATTCTTTCATTTCTTGTATAAGAACCGGTAGTTTTCTACATTTTGAAAAAGTTTCAAACGCACCATTACTTAATTTTTCACTCAGGGTGCTGTCTACTAAAGTTTGCTTTATTTTATCTTTTAAATTCTGAATGTCCTCATTTTTGGCCAACAACCCGTTGTATCCGTTTTTTATACTGTATGGCATTGCCGAATTGTCAAATGCAATAACCGGAAGTCCGAAAGACATTGCTTCTATAATTGCCATTCCGTATCCTTCCAATAAAGAAGGGAAAACACACAATTCTGAAGTGCTCAGGAACGAATCTTTCTGCTCATCAGAAACTCTACCGTGAAAGATAACGTTGGCGTGCAAATCATATTCCTTTACTTTTTGAACCAGGTCATTATAATAATTGGTATCGATAACCGATCCAAGAATATTTACCTGAAAAGCTACGTTTTCTTTTTTGAGTAAACGCAATGATTCCACCAGTAAATGTAGTCCTTTCCGTGGCTCAATATTACCCACAAAAACCATTTGTCCTTTGTTCACAGAGCTTCTTCCTGCGTTGTTTTTATCCTGAAAGGCGATTTCCAGATAACTCACCTTATTTGAAGGTAACAGTTTCTTTGTTTGATCCAAAATATATGGGCTTGGGATAACAATAGTATTGGCCATTCGAAGGAAGTTTACCTCAAAAAATCGAAACACGGTTCTCTTGACACCCTTCATTTCCAGAAACTTATAATGGTGGTGCAAGATAAAAACCTTCTTCTTTGGGAAAAACACCCGTAAAACAAAAACCAATAAAAAACAATGGTAGGCATCTACACTGTTCCAAAAGAAATTATCGGCCTGATTTACTTTTTTAAGCCATTTCAATTCTAGAAATGGGGTAATGAATTTTTTAAAGGCAAATCCGCCTTTGTGCACTTTCGGCTTATAAAATGTTATCGATAAGTCTTGGTTCTGCTTCATTGTTCTATACAACAACGAATCGTATAAATTTCCGCCGGTTAAGGTTAAATTTTCAAGAGCAAAAACAATGACTTTCATTTTTAATAGTAAATTGATTGAACTAAAATTGTGTTTTCCTGTTTTAAAGAATAAGCTTTTTTTATTGCTGCAAATATTTTTTTTGAACTCCACTGGCATAATAATACATCAGAAATGCAATAATTATTTGGGAAATTATACTTGAGGATGCCGTGCCAAGATAATTAAAATAATACGAAAGAACTGCGCAAAGGATCAAATTAAAAACCGCACAAGCCGAAAAGATCTTAAAGAAAATATCGGCCCTGCCCAATACAATAAGCACTAATTTCCCATAGACCTGATCCAAGAAAGACACCAATGGAAATACAATCATGATTCTAAAAACCAGAACGCTTTGCTCAAGATTGGCCACATCTTTGTTTTTATAGATGATGTCAAACAATAGATCTGCAAAAACAAAAACAAAAACGGTTCCAAAAATGATGATTAAAACACCCCACTTTTTCGCTTTTTCAATAAATGCCATCCCTTGCTTGTAATCTTCATTAACCAATTTTGAAACGTGCGGATAAAGCGTATTGATTACCGGAGAGAGTAAACTTGCAGCGGCACGAATCACTTTTTCAGCAGCAGAATATATTCCAACACTCTGATTTCCGGAAACAAAACCAAGAATCAAAACATTGGAAAAGGTTAAAACCGCCATATAAAATTCAGACATAAACAAGTGATAGCCTGTTTTTAATTGTCCGGTTATGGCCTCAAACTTAGGAAGTGTATAGTGTATGTCCAGAACAAATCTAATTACCACTAAAGAAGCTATTCCTGAGAAAACAGCTCCTGCCGATAAAAACAAAGGAACCATCCAAATGTCTGGAACCCCTTTTACGAAAATAAAAATACAAACTGTAAATATGGTTTTAAAAAACACGTTGATGTAACTAACGTATTTCATTTTTTGTAATCCTTGAAAGAGCCATAAGGAAAATAAAGTTTGCCCAACAACAATTCCAAAGTACAAAAAGTAAATTAATGCGTTCTCGCGAAACCTGTCAAAACAAAAAACAACAACTGAAAACACAAAAAAGCAAACCAGCAATAAAAACAATTTTGCACTAAGTACCTCGGAGTAAATACGCTGAACCTCTTTTTTATCATCAGAACAAATCGAAAGTTCCCGGGTAGTAGAAATGTTAAAACCGTATTCAACAAAGATTACCAAAAAAAGTACAAAAGAGTGAACAAAAGTAAGCAGTCCGAATTTTTCCAAACCAACGGTTCTTATTAAATAAGGTATGGTAAGGAACGGCAATACAACATTGAGTACCTGTAAAAGCACAAGAGAAAAAAAGTTAGTAATCAAGGTACTAACTTGCTTGGTTTTAAAACTTTTGGTGTTTATTTTAAACATTTCAAAACAGTTTATAGCACTTATCCGGGAACAGCTAGGGTATAAAAATAAAAAAGCCATAAGATTACTTATAGCTTCTTTATTTTATGTTTGTTTATTTAACTTTTAAATTTTTTCAGCTTACTAACCAACAAATCGTTTCCTATGATAAAAGGATCGTATTGATTGTCTACTTTTATTAATTTGTGTCCTACATATTCAGGATCCCATGTAACGAAAATATTAGGCGCAAAATATTTACTGTAATTTCCAAAATCTCCATTTACTACATGTGATTTATATTTTACGGTAATGTTTTTTATTGTAACATTGTTTTGAGTAGGATTTGTCCCTAAATCAATTCTTAGGTTTTCAGGTATTATTCCTTTTGGTAATTCAAAATCAACTGTTTGCATCTCGTTAGAAGCATAAATTGGTTTAGAAACCGAATTTGCATCACTCCATTCGGAACCTTTTACTAAATAATAAATTTGTAGATAGTCGTTTTTAGCAAAAACAGTTTCAATTACAATAGATACATTGTCTTTTCCTTCTGCTTCAGTGTTTTCTCCATTTTTACAAGATGAAAACAAAGACAATATAAATAAACCTGCTACAATAAATTTTGATTTCATGTGTCTGTCTTTTTTTTGGGCAAAAGTAATTATTTATTAAAAATAATACTAAGGTTTTTTTTAACAAAATTTATATATCCAATACGATTTTGGTCATTTATCATTTTTTGCAGCGGCACTTCTATAAACCTGTAGCTAATTGCAGAAACCACGATCAAAAAAACAACTCCTGTGTAAAAAATATACGTCGGATTGTTTAAGTGTATTTGCTTCATAAGAGCAGTTGTCCAGGAAAAAACCGGATGCTGTAAAATATAAATACCATAACTGATTTCCCCTAAAAAAATCAACGGTTTAAGATTGGAAATTTTTGTAATCAAACCATTGTTTCTGGAAATAAAATAAATAAGGGGAACAAATACCACGGCCAACATTCCGTTGTGGTAGACAAGGCCAATATTTGTTTTCAAAGCAATTAGAACTAAACCAATTAAACCTAATATATAAAGATCATAGTTTCTACTCTCTTGCTTGTTTTGGTTTATTAAAAACAATCCAAGAGCATTTCCTACCAGAAATTCATTGAAATGCAATAATGGGAAATAATATATAAACTGGTAATTATCCGAAGGGAAGGGCTTGTAAAATTGAGAATTGATCAATAAATGAAAAACTATCTGGCTCAGAATAAAAACAATACCAATCGGAATCAGGATCTTTTTTAGCGGATAACGGTTATAAAACCAGTTAAACAAAAAGGGAAACGTTACATAAAAAAACATTTCTACGGTTAAAGACCAACTCGGGTAATTGAACGCGAAGACATGCCCTGGAAGCCAAGCTTGTAATAAGGTGCTGTTTAATAAGAGTTGACCAATTGGCAGCGGCTCTAAAGTGTAAGCAAAATAAGCGATCAACATTAAAATTGCAAAACCGTAGGCCGGATAAATCCGGGCAATTCTTTTCTTAATAAAATTCCAGAAGTTAATGCTGCCTTTATTTTGATAAGCAATGATCATTACAAACCCTGAAAGAATGAAGAAATAACTCACCCCTACATTTGCCTGTTTAAAAATAGAATTCAGAAATTTGTGTTCAAACGGAAAAACATTTACTCCGTAATGGTAGATCACTATAGCCATTGCTGCTAAAAATCTGGTAAACGTTAACTGTTCTAAACGCATAATATGGTCTTTATCAATTTAATTTTTAATTTCAAACACAGTTTTTGCCTTATACGTATCCATAACACTGTAAGCCGGTCGTTTAGCCGGTGTAGGATAAGCACTTGTTGGTATTGGATGAACGGTTATCTGAACATTATTTTCTTTAAATATTTTCAAAGCAAAATCAAACCAACTCATAACCTCATCCCCTGAGAAATGATAAGTACCGAAAAGCACTCCGATTTCAGCAGAAGAAACCGTGTTAACTTTAACAATTATTCTAATTAAGAATTCGGCTAAATCTACTGCGTTTGTTGGACATCCGATCTGATCGCTAACCACAGAAAGCTCATCGCGCTCCTTGGCCAGGCGTAACATGGTTTTATAGAAATTATTTCCAAACTGAGAATACACCCATGAGGTTCGCACAATAATATGTTTTTCCCATGTTTTTTGGATTACCTGCTCCCCTTCAAGTTTGGTTTTGCCATAAACCCCTAGCGGATTGGTAGCATCTTCCTCTTTGTAAGGAGAATTTTTGGTGCCGTCAAAAACAAAATCGGTGGAAACATGAAGCAATACCGCATTGTGCTTTTTACAAACTTTTGCCAAGTTCTCGGCCCCGGTAACGTTTATGGAATAGGCTTTTTCCGGTTCGCTTTCGGCTTTATCAACTGCGGTATAAGCCGCTGCATTAATACAGAAGTGGGGGTGGTACTTCTCAAAGACCGACTCACAATTTTGCAAGTCTGCGATATTCAACTCCGAAGAAGTACAGTAAACAAACTCAAACTGCGGAAAATTACCCGAAATATACTGAAGTGCTTGTCCTAATTGACCCGCAGCTCCGGTAACTAAAACTACCATATTTTTTTAGCGTTTGCCAAGGTTGGTAAAACGGTGTCTTTTTCAGATACCAATAATTCGCTTTCCATTAATTGCCAATCGATTCCTAAAGTAGGGTCGTTATAAATGATGCCGCCTTCCGATTCTTTATTGTAAAAATTATCGCATTTATAGAAAAAAACGGCTTTTTCACTCAAGACCACAAACCCGTGGGCAAATCCTCTTGGGACAAATAATTGACGTTGATTTTCTGCCGATAAAAGTTCGGCCACATACTGACCATAGGTTGGTGACTCCGGACGGATATCCACTGCAACATCCAAAACCTCACCGTGAAGTACGCGCACCAATTTTGCCTGAGCATGCTCCCCACATTGGTAATGAAGCCCGCGCAAAACACCTTTGGTGGAATACGACTGATTGTCCTGAACAAAGTGCACCTTCGCTCCGGTACCCTGCTCAAAGGTTCTCTCGTTAAAGCTTTCCATAAAATATCCTCGGGAATCTCCAATTACATTGGGCTCAAGAATAAAACATCCGGATAATTTGGTTGGTATAAAATTCATGTTGTTATAACAAACTCATTAAGTGTTTTCCGTATCCGCTTTTTAATAACGGTTCGGCTAATGCTTTTAATTGTGCGGCATCGATAAAGCCCATCTTGTAGGCGGCTTCCTCTATGGCGCCAATTTTTAAGCCCTGACGCTCTTCGATTACTTCCACAAACTGACCCGCCTGCATTAAAGATTGGAACGTTCCGGTATCCAACCAAGCTGTTCCTCGGTCTAAGATGCTTACCTGAAGTTTGCCTCGGTTTAAATATTCCTTGTTCACATCGGTAATTTCCAATTCGCCGCGGTGACTTGGTTTGATGTTGGCGGCTATTTCAATTACATCGTTATCGTAAAAATAAATTCCCGGAACTGCATAGTTTGATTTAGGCTCAAGCGGTTTTTCCTCAATAGAAAGTACTTTTCCGTCTTTGTCGAAATCTACAACCCCGTAACGTTCCGGGTCGTGCACATGGTATGCATAAATAATTCCGCCGTCCGGATTATTGTTCGCCTGAAGCAATTCTGCCAAACCGGTTCCGTAGAAAATATTATCCCCTAAAATCAGGGCCACTTTATCGTTTCCGACAAACTCTTTTCCAATGATAAAAGCCTCGGCCAGTCCGTTGGGATGCTCCTGTACTGCATATTCAAAACGACAACCTAATCTGCTTCCGTCTCCCAACAATTGGCGAAACAAAGGCAAATCGTGCGGGGTCGAAATAATCAAAATTTCACGGATTCCGGCCCACATCAACGTTGATAGTGGGTAGTAAATCATCGGTTTGTCGTAAATTGGCATTAACTGCTTGCTTACCGCAAGCGTTAAGGGATGCAAACGGGTTCCTGAACCTCCTGCTAATATTATTCCTTTCATAAAAAGACTAAAAATTAAAAGATTGGAACGCAAAACGCCTTCCAATCTCTGAATCGTTTATTTATTGAATTTTTCTAAATACCACTCAATGGTTTTCTCAATTCCGGTTTCGAAATTCTCATCGGCCTTCCAACCCAATTCGTTTTCAATTTTGGTTGCATCGATGGCATAACGCAAATCATGACCCGGACGATCGGTAACAAAGGTAATCTGATCCTTATAGCTTCCATTGGCCTTAGGCTGTTTTTCATCCAAAAGCGAACACACTTTGTCAACTATATACAGATTATTGCGCTCATTTCTTCCTCCAATATTATACGTCTCTCCGGAGGCTCCTTTTTGAAAAGCCAATTCGATTCCTTTGCAATGATCCAGCACGTACAACCAGTCGCGAACGTTTTTTCCGTCGCCGTAAATTGGAATGTTTTCTCCCGATAACGCTTTACGGATAATGGTTGGAATTAATTTCTCGTTATGTTGTTTTGGCCCGTAATTGTTGGAACAGTTCGTGGTAACCACGTCCATTCCATAAGTGTGGAAATAACTACGAACAATCATATCCGAACCTGCTTTGGATGCCGAATATGGACTATTAGGTGCATACGGTGTGGTTTCCTCAAAAAGACCGGTTTCTCCCAAAGTTCCGTAAACCTCATCAGTAGACACATGGTGGAAACGGCAATTTTCGTACCCGGTTTTGTATTGGTTCGGAGCAGACATCCAGTGCTTTCTGGCAGTATCCAACAAGTTGAACGTTCCTAAAACATTAGTTCTGATAAAAGCTTCCGGCCCTGAAATGGAATTGTCTACATGGCTTTCCGCAGCAAAATGGATTACATCGTGAAAATCGTGCTCTGTGAAAAGTTGTTCAATAAATGTACGGTCACAAATATCACCTTGTACAAAAGTATAACGCGGATGATTTTCTACTTCTTTTACATTCTCCAGATTTCCTGCATAGGTTAACAAATCCAGATTCACTAAATGATATTCTGGGTTGTTTTCCACAAAATACGGAACGAAATTCGCCCCGATAAAACCGGCTCCTCCGGTAACTAATATCTTTTTCATTATGCTAAATTTCTTTTTGCTAACTGACGACGGTAAAACCCGCGTAAGATTCCAAAACCTACAAATAAACCAACAAACAATACCGGTAAAATCAATTTCATTTTACCATTAATGCTTTTATGGTTTTCAATGTTTAAAACATGGCTGTTTTCTTTTACAATCTCATCCAAATTTACCAAATCCATACGTTGATTTCCCTGCTGCTTAACGAGTTCATCTTTGGTTTTAATGATGTCATTAAGCTGGGTGTTTTCATTATAATAGATTAGTTTATCATTTTTAGAATTGCTCGAAGTATTTTTAGAAAATTCATTCAAAATACCGTTGATTTGACTAATAATACTGTCGTTTTCTTTTATTTTTTGTTGAATATTGTCTACATACACTTTCTGCACCCTTTGAAAATAATCACTCTGGTTTAAGAAATTGAGAATAGGCTGCAAAGTCCCTGCTTCTGTAGCTTTTTTTCCTGTAGAAAAGGAAATTAAATGTGCCGAGTAATTTTTACTGGTAGTTTTTTCTTCAATGATTTTCTTGATATCTCCAGCCTCAGCCATTAACTTCAATAACTCAAAATTACGCTCATTATTATTTACAAAAGGATACACGTCTATAATAGGCTCAATCTTAAAACCGTATATCTCTTTAGGATTTTTAACACCGATTTGCTTTAAAAATAAGGTATCTCCTTCTTTTATTTTAGCGTTAAGTAATTCTACTTTTGAATACAAATAATCTGCACTTCCAAAATTTGGGGAAACAATAATTTGATGGTCATAAACTTTCTTAGTCTTATCTAAGTAAAGCCCCAACCCTACTCCTAAAACAAATAATCCTCCGATTATGAATTTGTTTTTAATCACGAAAAGCAAGCCGTCAAACAGCCAATCAATAAACGATTGAACGATGCTCCCTATTTTTTTTGAAAGTTGACCTAAATCGATTTCCTGGTCATTCGGATTAATTTGAGGACTGGTGCTCATAAAAAAGTTGTGTATTATTTTACGTTAAAAATTTGTTCTAATATCTTAATAGTAATCAGGTAAGTAGGTTTTACTCCTGTGGTTCCCAATCCACCTGAAGCCAAAGTGCTTCCGGTTTCTAATGGATTATCCGAAGCATAGTAAGCATAGCGTACTTTTACATTCGGATTGATGCTCTTACGGATTTTAGATGCCGACTGAATCGCTTTCTGATAGTATGCTCCTTCCATTTCCAGACCAATTGCTCCCCAAGTCGATTCGTGGAAGAACTTAAGTAAGTCTTTATTTTGAAGCGAAGTTCCCAATACCGAAACCATAGGCCCGGCAAAAACAGGAATATCATTGCCTTCAAACATTTCTTTGGTCAATTCGTTTTCAAACGGATAGTTGTCTGCGGTTCCTTCGTTGATGTGCGCATTCGGGATCATGATGTCTCCTTTTCCGCCTTCCAGAATTCCCGCTTTACCCATGATGGAAACCGATTCCACATTCAGGAACACTTTTCCTTTACCGGTTTTGTATGGTTTTAGTAATTCGTCGATGGTTTCAAAAGCCTGTTCCCCGAAAGCATAATCCATCACGATAAGTACCGGTTTGTCTTTTCCTAGGTTTGCTTTAGGAAAGGCCGATTTTTTTACATCAATTTTAGCCGTATCAAAAATTTGCACGTCGATATTTGTTCCTGAAGTGTCCGGTAAAGAAACCATTCCGTGTTGTAACGCGAATTCTTCCACTTTCTTGCGCAAAGGATCGCTTCCGGATTTACTCAAATCTTCAAAAATCTGGAATTCATCGTTTGCTTTGTATTTTTTGCCGTGAACCGGTTCTGCAAAAATCGAATTCATCACACTGTGCATGTTCGCACTGATGATGTGGATCGGTCGTGCCAGCAAATCGTTTTTTTCTAAAACTTCCTTGATGCTGTTGGCCCAGATCTCCCCATAAATATGGTGCCCTAAGCGTTCTCTTAAAATCGGGCTGAAAGTAATGGTGCGTTTGTTGTTGTCTACCACTTCTTCGATGGCCAGTTTCCCTAACCAGTAAATTACGTGAAGGAAACGATCGGGTTTTTCTTTGGTTCCGAAGCCGTCGTAAATGTCCATGACTTCCGCAAAGGTTCTTCCTAAGATGTTCGAAGCGTGGGAAATCGCCTGCTCGCGGTCTACTAAGGTTAATTTTTTATTCTGAAGCACCACCTGTTCCAGTTTTTCCCAATCGCGGGTTAAACGGCCGTCTTCATCGATTAACACGCGGTCTTTGATTTTGTGCGATTCGATAAAGATAAAAGTCAGGTGGGTTAAAATGTCGTAAATATCGGAACGCCCGCGGGTGATTTCCACGTTCATCTGCTCGTCGTCAATACGGTAGCAGTTTCTTCTTCTTTTGGGCGGTACAATCGGTTTGAAATGCGAACGGGAATACCCTTCATCTGAAGTTAGGTTGATGTAACGGCATTCTTCAATTCCAACCGGTAGACGCTCAATTACATAAAGCAATCCGTTAAGCTCCACTTTTTCTTCGGCTATGGAACCGTAAATTTCAGGGCGAAGCGACAATAAAGCCTCACGTAAGGTTTCTCCGGAAACACCCATCGGCTTGTAAAAACCTCTGTTGAATAAGTGTCTCATGGTAATGTACAGTCGCTCGATAGCTGCCGAGGACTCTTGCGCTCTGGAGCGCGAAATGTTCTTTAATTCTTTCATTAAATTTTCTATTTTCTAACCAGCAAATATAGTCTTTTTATTTTTAGTTAGTCAATGTAAGATTTATTGCCGGTTCATAGACCCTTTTGGGATCTTCCGAGGCGTTTTCACGAAGCACTTTTTTCATCCATTTTCCACCCGAATACACAAAGACGAAATCTTTAGTAACATAATTGTAAAGCACTAAAGGATAGAATCTTATGTCGGTTCGGTTTTTTTCGATCATGAGTTTTTCAAAACCTACATAAATTCCGTTTTCGGGCATCTTCAATCCCAATTCGGAAATATTGAAACTGGACTTCCCTACTCCTTTTTTAACTGTTACGATGTAATCATCCTGAAGCAGTTCTTCACCGGGAAACCCATTCGCGCCCACACTGTAGAAATGAAGTTTGATGGAAGCATTGTCAATTCGGCAATCGGTATAGATGGCCACTCTTTTGATGAATTTGGTTTTCTTGTATTCCGATAAATAAGGAAAGTATTTTAAGTCGATGTTGGGCGCATTGTCAAAAGCCTGACAAATTCCGTTGTCGGTTTCCCCAATTTCCTTGTGTTTGGTGCCTTTCCATTTGGAAATCACCATTTCTTTGAGCGCAACACTCTTTGGAGAAAGCAGGATTTCCATTGGTTTTACTGTTGAAGCGCCTTTTCGCCTTACTTTTTCATAGCCTAGAGTCGAAAAAATAAGCGTTTTACTGTCTCCTTTGGGATGAATGTAAAACGAACCGTCTTCTTCCGAAGTGGTTCCCTGGGTTTCGTTTTCCACCCAAATGCTCACATAAGGAATGGGCTGCCGGGTAAGGCTGTCTTTAACAACGCCTTTAATTTGTGCTACTGCAGAACCAGTCGTGAGTAACAGCAGTATTGTGATTTTTTGAAAATTCATTTTTATTTTCCGCTTAAAGCATCAGCAATTTTTCGATCGTTGGAAAGTCTTGGCAATTTGTTCTGTCCGCCCAGTTTTCCTATAGATTTCATATATTCCTGAAACCCATTTTTAATTACTTTGGTAATAATGAGCGTTCTTAAAACGTGCCCGACAATTAAATCGTCGTAGTACACGTTTTGCTTGCGCATGGCTGCATCTATCTTTAAGGCGAATTCCTCTAAATCATTCGGCTCGTTTTCAAATTCGATGAACCATTCATGATACGGCAAACCATAGGCAGGATTGATTTGTGGGGCAACGGTAAATTCATTCACCCGAACTTCTGTGCCTTCCATGGCTTCTTGCAAAGCGGCTTCCACTTCCTTCCCAATCACGTGTTCCCCAAAAGCGGAAATATAATGTTTGATTCTCCCCGATACAATCACCCGATAAGGTTTCAAACTGGTAAATTGCACAGTATCACCAATATTATAAGCCCAAAGACCGGCGTTGGTGGAAAGAATCAAAACGTAATTTACTCCCAATTCCACTTCGCCAATGGTATAGCGTTTTGGATTTTCGGTGAAAAACTCTTCCGCTTTAATAAATTCGTAAAAGATACCCGAGTTCAAAAGCAAAAGCATTCCTTTCTCTTTTTGGGAATCCTGATAGGCAAAAAAACCTTCCGAAGCCGGAAAGAGTTCAATCGAATCCACTTTTCGTCCGATGAGGTTTTCAAACTTGGCGCGGTACGGTTCGTAATTCACACCTCCGTAAATGAAAAGGTTAAAGTTTTTGAAAATATCGCCCACCGGTTTACCGCCTTTCTCTTTGAGTTTTTCGAAATACATCTGCACCCAGGAAGGAATCCCTGAAATCACCGCCATATTCTCGTGGAAGGTTTCTTCCACGATCGCGTCGACTTTGGTTTCCCAATCTTCGATGCAATTCGTTTCCCAAGACGGCATTCGGTTTTTCTGCAAATACTTCGGAACATAATGCGCTACAATCCCGGACAACCGCCCAAACTGGACGCCATTCTTCTCTTCGAGAATTGGACTTCCTTGTAAAAAGATCATTTTTCCGTCTACAAAATCAGCCTTTCCGGTTTCATGGATGTAACTTAAAATCGCGTTGCGTGCCGCTTCAATATGATAGGGCATCGATTCTTTGGTTAACGGAATGTATTTTGCTCCGGAAGTGGTTCCCGAGGTTTTGGCGAAATAAATCGGTTTGCCGTTCCAAAGGATGTCCCCTTCACCTTTAACCACACGGTCAATGTACGGTCGCAAGTCTTCATAATCGCGAACGGGAACCTGATTGGCATACTCTTCAAAAGACTGTATCCGGTCAAAATGATGGTCTTTACCGAATTGTGTTTCTTTGGCAGCGGCAATCAACGCTCGGAAAACTTTTTGTTGGGTAGCCACAGGGTTTTGTGCCCACTGCTGGGTCTTATTGTGGATGCGTTTTGCAAATAGCTTCGCTAATACAGCTTTTAATGACATTCGTTACGAATTTGGAAATTTATTTTTAAGCGAACGCTCGGTGCTCCAGAGAATATAGAAAACCGTAAGTAACGGTAAGGCTGTTCCTAAAACAAGCTGTGTTTTTTCATCAACTTTGATCAATAACCCCAAAAACGAGGCGACCACTAAAAAACAACCGCCCACCATCATTTTAATACTGGAAAACCTTTGGGCAAACTGCCAGCGTTCCTCCGATTTCATCGAACTTGAGGTTCTATACCCATACCAATTGTTGATCTTCTTGGGCGGAAAAACATACATGATTGTTGCCGCGATTGAAAACACAACCCCGCACAACAAAGGCAATTGCAATAATTTGGTGGTCCATTCCATAGTTTCAGGCGCTAATGCTCCACAAATGTAAAAAATATCGCGGTGGTTTGTTTCAACTTCGAGTAAAGGTTTTGCGCATTTGGTTAAAGAAAACCTAAATTTCGCTTAGTTTCTTTAAAAACAAAACAATAGTTGCTTGTAAAATTGTTTTTATGTATAACTTTGCCCCATACGATCGAATCAAAATATCAGAAACATAATTAATAAGAAATCATGGGAAAATTAGGGGCAACCGAAGTAATTTTAATCGTTGTAGTGATTGTTTTGCTTTTTGGAGGTAAAAAAATTCCAGAATTGATGAAAGGTTTAGGAACCGGAATCAAAGAATTTAAAGACGCAGCCAAAGGTGAGGAAAACAAACCTGCAGACTCTAAAAAAGACGAAGAGAACAAATAATTGCTCTTTTACGATATTAAAAAACCCAAATTCCGATTTAAGAATTTGGGTTTTTTATTGTTATAAAATCATGGTCAACTGAATGCGCTTCCTGCTTTCATCCACCTCAACCACTTTTACCTGAACGTGTTGATGGAGTTTGACTACTTCGTTCACATCGGAAACAAAGCCTTCTTTTAACTGAGAAATGTGTACCAAACCGCTTTCCTTGATGCCGATATCTACGAAACAACCAAAAGCGGTAATGTTATTCACGATTCCGGGTAAGACCATTCCGGAACGCACATCGGCAAGGGTTTTAACATTCGGATCGAATTCGAATACTTTTGCTGCTTTTCGAGGATCCAAGCCTGGTTTTTCCAGCTCTTTCAAAATGTCTTTCAACGTTAAAATCCCAATATCGCTTGTAACATAATTTTCAGCTTTTATAGCCGTTATTTTTTCTTTATTAGCAATCAGTTCATGGGTTTTGATGCCTAAATCTTTAGCCATTTTTTCCACGATACCATACGCTTCCGGATGCACCGCCGAATTGTCCAACGGATTTTTTCCGTCTTTGATGCGGATAAACGCCGCCGCCTGTTGAAAGGCTTTCTCTCCTAAACGCGGTACTTTTTTCAATTGTTTTCGGTCTTCAAACGGGCCGTTTTCACTGCGGTAGGTTACGATGTTTTCCGCCATTTTTTCTCCAATTCCGGAAACATAACTGAGGAGCGATTTACTCGCAGTATTAATGTTGATGCCCACCGAGTTCACGCAACGAATCACGGTAGTGTCCAATTCTTCTTTTAATTTGGCCTGATCTACATCGTGTTGGTACTGCCCTACGCCGATGGATTTCGGATCAATTTTTACCAATTCCGCCAGCGGATCGGAAAGGCGTCTTCCAATGGAAACCGCACCTCGTACCGTCACGTCGTAATTCGGAAATTCTTCCCTGGCAATTTTCGAAGCAGAATACACTGAGGCTCCGGCTTCTGAAACCACAAATACCTGCACCGGTTTGTCAAAAGCTATCTTTTTGATGAAGAATTCCGTTTCGCGGGAAGCCGTTCCGTTTCCGATGGAAATGGCCTCGATATTGTAGGCGTTCACCATCGACTTTACTTTCTTCATCGCCATCGTGGTTTCGTTCTGCGGTGCGTGCGGAAAAATAGTTTCGTTGTACAACAAATCGCCTTTTTCGTCTAAACATACAATCTTGCATCCGGTTCTGAATCCCGGGTCAATGGCTAGGATTCTTTTTTCCCCTAAAGGAGAAGCTAACAACAACTGACTTAAATTTGCCGCAAAAACCCCAATGGAATTCACATCGGCTTTGGCTTTGGCTTCCTGCAGGGTTTCATTAGAAATTGCCGGTTCCAACAAGCGTTTATAACTGTCTTTAATCGCTAAACGCAATTGGTCAGCCGTTTCGTTCTTGTTTTTGATGATGTTCTCTTCGATAAAACCAAGTGCTTCTTCTTTTTCCACCTCAACGGAAAGTTTGATAAACCCTTCGTTTTCCGCGCGGAGCATCGCTAACAATCTATGGGCCGGCGCTTTGGCAACCGGTTCGCTCCAATCGAAATACTGCTCGAACTTTTTGGCACCTTCCTCCTCCTTTTTTGCTTTGACTACTTTGGTTGCAATCACAGCTTTACGCTGGAACATACGACGAAGATTTCTACGGATAAAGATGTTCTCGTTGATCCATTCCGCGATGATGTCTCGGGCACCTTGCAGCGCTTCGTCTTCATTAGCCACCTTGTCGTTGAGGTATTTCGAAGCCAAATATTCCACATCGTCCGAATTTTGGGCCATGATGATCTTGGCTAAAGGTTCCAATCCGTTTTCGCGGGCGGTATCGGCTTTGGTTTTCTTTTTCTTTTTATAGGGCAAATACAAATCTTCCAGCTCCTGTAAGTCGAAACTGTTTTCAATTTTAATCTTCAATTCCGGAGTTAACGCATTTTGTTCTTCTATCGATTTTAAAATGCTTTCTTTTCGTTTAACGATTTCCTGGTATTGTTTGTGGTACTTGGCAATGTTTTCGATTTGCACCTCATCCAGATTACCGGTTTTGTCCTTACGGTAACGGGCGATGAAAGGAATCGTACAGTCTTCGGCTAATAATTGTAAGGTAGCCTCTATATTTTTGGAAGCCGTTGGGACGAACTTCAGGATAAATTCAATGGCAGTCATAAAAATTCAAATGAAAATAAGACTGCTAAAATAGTATCTTTGAAGTGAATTTTACCGTTTATGCAGCCACTTTTCGTTTATCTTCTGGTTATCAATTGCATTGCGTTTCTGGCTAATGGAACCGACAAACTTCTGGCGACCCGCCAAAAAAGACGCATTCCCGAACGAAGTTTGCTAGGATTAGCGCTTCTCGGTGGAAGTGTTGGTGCAGGACTTGCGATGCTTTTGTTTCGGCACAAAACGGCCAAGAAAAGTTATCTTTTACTCTTCTTTGGAATTGTAGTTATACAGTTAATTGGTTTGTATTTTTATTTCAGAAATTAATCCTGCACAATAAAGTCTTTCGGATCTTCCTTACTGAATTCGGGCTGGATGTTCACGTGGTTAATGCCGAATTTCTCATACAGCACTTCCTCTACTTCATGCAACAAAATATTGAAATCAGTCATACGAATGTCTTCCGAACAATCCAAGTGGGCTTCCAAGTGCAGTTCTTCTTCGTTTAAATGCCAAACATGGATGTGGTGCAATTTATTGATGCCGGGAATTTTATGCACTTCACGCACAATTTCTTTAATATCGATGTGTTCTGGTGTGAAAAGCATAAGCATTTTGGTAGATTTTACCAGTAAATCGGTTCCAACGATGATAAGATAAATCGCGATGATTAAGGTCATGACGCTGTCAATCCAGTAAATCTGGAAATACTTCATCAGTAAACCACCCACCAAAACCGCCACCGAAGCCATCATATCGGTCAGTAAATGCAAATACGCCGATTTCATGTTCAGGTTATGATCGGCATCTTTTTTCAATACCAATACCGAAATTCCGTTGGCTACAATTCCTAACAACGCAAGCCAAATTACTGTATCGGAAGCAATTTCCTTAGGTTCGAAAAAACGCATCACCGCTTCATAAACCAAATAAATTGCTACAAGTACCAAGGTAAACGCATTGACAAAGGCAGCAATCAATTCGGCACGCTTTAAGCCAAAAGTTTGATTAATAGAAGCCTTTCTTCGGGACAATTTATGAGCCACATAACTGAAAACCAAAGACAGCACATCGCTGAAGTTGTGCAACGCATCGGAAATCAGGGCCAAACTTCCTGAGACAATTCCTCCTACCACCTGCGCCAAGGTAATGACCGCGTTAAGGAAAATCGAGATGATGAGGTTCTTGCCCTCCACATTGTGTTTGTGAATACGATGGTTGTGCGTGTGCTCCATAGCTTAAAATATTGGAAAAAAAATCCGATTCTTTTTAAAAATCGGATTAGGTATATTTTGGGTTATTGACAGGCAATTTTGTTTACTCGTGTGGCATGTCTGCCGCCTTCAAAATCTGTGGTTAAAAACGTTTCCACCATTTCCACTGCTTGTTTGATGTTGGTGTAACGCGCCGGAATACTGATAATGTTCGCATCGTTGTGCTGACGCGCCAAAGCCGCAATCTCATTAATCCAACAAAGTGCTGCGCGAACGCCTTGATGTTTGTTGGCCGTGATGGCAATCCCGTTACCGCTTCCGCAGATGATGATGCCGAAATTGGCTTTACCGGTTTCCACATCAGTGGCTACTGCGTGACCGAAATCGGGGTAATCCACACTGTCAAACGTATCGGTTCCGTGGTTAAGTACCGTATGTCCTTTTTCTTCTAAATGTTTTACAATCGCCGCTTTGTAATCTGGTCCGGCGTGGTCGTTTCCGATTGAAATAATCATGGTAGTTGTGTTGTTTTTGTTTGCTGCAAAGGTAATTCAAACGATTTTCAAATTCGAATCGTCGCTCAATTTTTTAACAATTTCTTTAGCTGCTTCCACATCTTCGCGATGCACTTTTAATTTAATACCTCCTAAAGCCTGCGAATACATCGGGACGATGTTCATCATGGTTTCATTTTCAAAGAAATACTCGATTTCGGCTTGGTCCAATAAATGTTTGAGCACGGTAATTTGGTGCGGATAATCGAAAACGGCCACAGTTACAAAATTGTTCATAGTAATTGTTTGGTTAAAGATACGAAAGTTATTTTTTCCATAATTCTAACGCGTAAATTCTGATTTGTTATTTGTTATTCGTAATTTTCAGCAATAATAGAAAGAGAAAAATGAGTAAGAAGTTTCACAAAGCCGGAAAAAAACAACAGGATTTTTCCGCAAAGATTTTTAAGATTTTAGCACAAGACCCCAATAAAACCTTCAATTACAAACAAATAGCGGCAGCGTTAGAATTAAACGACACCAAAAGCCGTAACGAAATCATTAAAGAATTAGGTTATCTGACTTCCAAAGAGAAGATTCAGGAAGTAGAACGCGGCAAATATAAAATCATCGCCAAAACCGAATATTATGAAGGTACTGTTGACATGACCAGCCGCAAAACCGGTTATTTGGTGTGCCCGGATCTGGAACACGATGTGTTCATTCCGTTCCAGAACCTCAACCATGCCTTGGATGGGGACAAAGTACGGGCTTATGTTTACAACCGAAGAAGTTCCCGCCGTCCCGAAGCCGAAGTGCTTGAGATCCTGGAACGTGCCAAAACCGAATTCGTAGGGGTAATTGACATCCAGAAAAATTTCGCCTTTTTAACCACGGCCAACGCTAAAATGTACACCGATATCTTCATCCCTAAAGACAAAATAGGCGAGGCACAAAACGGAGATGTAGTTTTAGTAAAGATGCAGGACTGGCCGAAAAAAGCCGACAGCCCGTTTGGAGAAGTAATCAAAGTTCTGGGTAAACCGGGCGAACACGATACCGAGATTCATGCGATTTTGGCTGAATACGGTTTGCCGTACGATTTCCCGATTGAAGTAGAAACTTTTGCTAAAAAACTGGATACGTCCATCACGGCAGAAGAAATTGCCAAACGCCGTGATATGCGCGATACTTTAACGTTTACCATCGACCCGAAAGATGCTAAAGATTTTGACGATGCGCTTTCCTTCAAAGTCTTAGAAAACGGGAATTACGAAATCGGAATCCATATTGCCGACGTTTCGCATTATGTACAAGAAGGTACTATTTTAGAAGAAGAAGCTTATAAGCGCGCCACTTCTGTGTATTTGGTAGACAGAGTCGTGCCGATGTTGCCGGAAGTGCTGAGTAATTTCGCTTGTTCGTTACGTCCGCACGAGGAAAAATATACCTTTTCTGCAGTTTTTGAATTGAATAATAAAGCCGAATTACTAAACCAGTGGTTTGGAAGAACCGTGATTTATTCCGATCAGCGTTTTGCGTATGAAGAGGCGCAACACATCATCGAAACGAAAGGTGATGTTATTCCGTCTGAAATCTCTTTAACAGGTGCGGAATATCAAGTTCCTTCAGCAATTGTGGAAGCTACCTTAAAATTAGACGAATTAGCCAAAATCATGCGAAGAAAACGTATGGCTAACGGAGCAATTTCGTTTGACAAAGTAGAAGTGAAGTTCAAATTGGATGACAACGACGAGCCGGTAGGTGTGTACTTCAAAGTAGCTAAAGATGCGAATCACTTAATTGAGGAATTCATGTTGTTGGCCAATCGAAAAGTGGCGGAGTTCATCGGTAAACAGAAAAAAACCTTTGTCTACCGTATCCACGACGAGCCGAACGAAGATAAATTAATCAACCTGCAAACGGTAATCGCGAAATTCGGTTACAGCCTGAACTTTAAGTCGCGCGAGAGTATTTCCAAATCGTTGAACACCTTACTGGAAGATGTGAACGGGAAAAAAGAGCAGAATTTAGTCGATACTTTAGCCATCCGAAGCATGAGTAAAGCGGTCTATTCAACAGAGAACATTGGTCATTATGGATTAGCATTTGATTATTATTCCCATTTCACTTCGCCAATCCGACGTTATCCCGATGTAATGGCACACCGTTTGTTGCAGCATTATTTAGACGGTGGAAAAAGCGTAAGCGAAGAAGATTATGAAGAAAAATGCGTGCATTCCTCCCAAATGGAAGGTATGGCTGCCAACGCCGAGCGTGATTCAGTAAAATATATGCAGGTGAAATACATGCAGGATCATAAAGACCAGGAGTTTTTGGGCGTGATTTCCGGAGTAACCGAATGGGGAATTTATGTGGAAATCATCGAAAACAAATGTGAAGGTATGGTACGCATCCGTGAAATAAAAGACGATTATTATACGTTTGATGAAAAACAATATGCTTTGGTAGGTGAACTATCCCACAATATTTTACAATTAGGCGATGAGGTTTACGTTAAAGTTAAAAACGCCGATTTAGTAAAAAAACAACTCGATTTCCATTTTATAAGAAGAAACGAATGATTCCGTTATGAAAAAAATTATACACAATATTGTAAAAAACATCTCGGTTTTTAACTGTATCGGAATTGCTATTTTGGCTTATTCCCTGTTTAAGATTGTTACTTATAATCCGGAGAATTCCAATCATGAACTCTTCAGTGCTTTATTAATTGTTTTTTTATTGTGTGCCATTCCTTTTTTATTATTTGATTTAATCATGAAAAAGATCATCACAAACCGACTCTTATTAAATTTCATGCAGTTTTTGATTGTCGTGGTTTTGTCCATCATCTTTTATTTTAAATATTCAGATTCCTTATTTTAATACTTATGAAAAAAATAGCTGTAGCCTTGTTTTTGCTTAGCCAAACAGGTTTTTCCCAAAACAAAATCTCTAAAAACGTTGGCGATTTTACCGTGGTTAAAGCGTTTGATAAAATTTCCGTACAACTGGTTCAGGATACCGAAACCAAAGTAGAACTTTCCGGAGACCGCAGTAGTGAGGTAGAACTGATCAACAAAAACGGAGAACTTAAAATTCGTATGCCACTGAAAGGTTTACTTAAAGGCGAAGAAATTACGGCCATCGTCCATTTTAAAAAACTAGAGGGAGTAGAGGCCAGTGAAGGAGCTTATGTGTCATGCCCGACAGTGCTTTCTGTCCTTGATTTTAATGCCAATGCTAAAGAAGGTGCTGAAATCAAATTAACTTTAGACACCAAAAGAGCCATAGTAAAAGCCAGCTCCGGGGCCACGATTCGTTTGAACGGAAAAGCACAGAATCAAGACATCGTAGTTACCGGTGGAGGCACTGTAAAAGCAAGCAGTCTGGAAGGTGAACAAACTGTGGTAGTAGTTAATGCCGGTGGTGAAGCCGATGTAACGGCAACTGAGTTGGTAGATGCTAAAACCAGAGCTGGAGGAAGTATAACCATTTACGGAAATCCGAAGCAAATCAACCAAAAAACCATTGCCGGCGGAACCATTCGTCAACACAATCTGTCTAAAAAGACGAATTAAATTTAAAATTTTATCTTTGTAAGAATAACAGCTTTTGAATGATTAACGACATCCTAACCGGAATTCCTCTTGGGTTCTTTCTTAGTTTTATGATTGGCCCTGTTTTTTTTGTGCTCATAGAAACCAGTATTACCAAAGGTTTCCGTGCGGCCATGTCGTTTGATTTGGGCGTGGTGATTGCAGATATCTTCTTTATTGCGGTAGCCTATTTCAGCAGTTATCGATTGATCCAAAGTATTAAAGACGATCCGGCCTTGTTTATTTTTGGCGGAATTATCATGTTTACCTATGGATTAATTACCTTTTTAAAACTTCGAAAAGCGCACAAAAACATCGATCCAGACGAGGAAGTAGTGGAAATGATCAAGAAGGACTATTTCAGCTTGTTCATCAAAGGGTTTCTGCTGAATTTTATCAATATTGGAGTTTTAGGATTCTGGTTGGCCATTATTATCGCTTTCGGCCCAAAACTGGACATGGATGCCTCGCGTATGGGGATTTTCTTTTCGGCGGTAATTGGTTCGTATTTGGTTACCGATATCGGAAAAGTATTGTTAGCCAAACAATTAAGACGAAAATTAACGCCTACCAACATCATCAAAGTAAAAAAAGTAAGCAGTGTTTTACTGATTGTCTTCGGATTGGTCTTAATGCTTCAAGGCTGGTTTCCGGAAGAGAAGAAGTTTGTGAAAGACACTTTGGAAAAAATTGAAGAAAAAGCACAATAAAAAAAGCGTTCATTTAGGTGAACGCTTTTCTTTTAATAGAATAGAGTAGATTTGGGAAATCTCTTTAGTTCTTTACGATTTTGATTGCTTTTCCATTTACTTGCAAGAAATAAACTCCGCTTTTCAAACTTTCCAGATTCAAGGTGTTCGACTGAAGTTTTCCTCTTAAAACCACCGTTCCCAAAACATCTACTACTGAAAAGTCGGGACGTTCTTCAATATTTTCAAGATGAATCACATTTTGAAACGGATTCGGATGCACTTGAATTTTCAAATTGTTACCTGTTAAATCGTTGGTTACTAAAACCACATTATTGTTAGGAATATAATTCTGAAGCGCATTTGCTCCGTTTAATTTGTAAATGAAAAGGGTCGATTTTATGTTGTTTTCTGCGGCAATACCATTTTCCAAAGCTGAAAACTGACCGTAATCGTTGTCGTTACAAATCGCAATGGTATTGGCATCGATTATTGTAATTCCTTCCGCTTTATCTAATGTCGTTGGCCAGCCGTTGGCGTGCAAATCGAAAACCAAGGTTTTAAGTACCGGGATAATCCAATTAGAGGTTAAATTTGCCGGAGTATCCAGTTCTTCCAAAGTTTTTGAATTGCTGGCGTATGCCAAACCACTCACTACAGGAGTAGCTCCGACAATATCAATATGATATAGTTTTTTGATGTTTTGAACTCCACGCGCTCCTTGTTCGATTACCAAAAAGGTAGTGTTGTTGATGGCTTTCAAATCCCCGATTTTTAAATCTCTTGGACGAATGTCTGAGGAAGTTCCAATCGGTCCTTCATTTACATAAGCAAACATCTGCGTAGTATTGGTTGCTGGGTCAATTTCCAAAATTCTATGGATTCGGGAATTCCCTAACGTCCCGCTTCCTGCTGTTCCACTCATATTTTTATAGTACATCGGGCTTTGAATGATGGCGTAAATTTTTCCGTTGGGCGTAATGGTCAATCCTTCAAAACCACGGTTATTTCTACGAAAAGCAAAAGCCGGATCAATCGCTACGTCTTCAGGATATTGCAAACTGTAAGGAGTATAGCGCTTTAAAACCACTCCGTTGGGGTTAACTTTCCAGATCGTTGGCCCTCCTTCTTCACAAATCCAGAAATTTCCTTCGCTGTCAATATCCAATCCTTCCGAGTCAATCCCCCAAACATCTTTAGCTGCGGTATTGGCATCAAAATCAGCACAATCGGTAACTACACTGGTAGAAGCAACTTCTGCTGCCGTACTTCCAAAACCGGTTGGGTTGATAAGCCCGGAAACCTCGGTTCCATTAGGTCGCTTTAAAGTAATGGTTTGTAAAATTTGCACTTCATTCCCAACAATTTTGATACGCATAATTTTAGGGGCATACGATGGAAAAGCATAAATCTTATCATAGGTTGGTACACAACCTGTAGGATATTGTGCCGAAGTTGTGGCTGATGTATTGGCATTTGCTGCATCGATATTTACCCCACGGTCGGTCACGATCCAAAATTCGGTTCCGTTTGTGTTTGGGATGTATTGCATAGCGGAAAATCCACCTTCACGGAAAGTGATTCCCTGAAAAACACCTATAGTGGCTGAGTTTAGGTTTTCATGCGTGCTTTCCAAAGTAATTTGAGCCTGCAATGCGCCAAAGCTTAACATGCTTAAAGCGAAAAGTACTGTTTTCTTCATGGTTAGTAGTTTATTGTATGTGATACAAAACTACTGGTGATGTAAGAAAAAGACGTTTAGCTAAAATCAACTTTATATTAATCTTATGCCAGAAAAAAGAGTTTTTAACCTTAAGCTAGATTTAGGGTAAAGATTTGCTAATACCCCATAAAAAAAGCCCTCTTAAAAAGAGAGCTCTTTTGGAGGCATCGCCCGGATTCGAACCGGGGTAGACGGTTTTGCAGACCGCTTCCTAGCCACTCGGACACGATGCCATGGTTATGGACGGCAAATATAATAATAAATTTCAAATTCCAAATCGGAAAAGCCAAATTAACTGCGGTATTCTTCCATTTGAACAGTAACTGCTTCAACATCACCACCTATAGGCGGATTGATTTTCGAAACGCTTACAATAATTCGCGATACCTCGGGAAGTTCTTTAAAGGTGCGGGCAATAATTCGCTGTGCCACGTGCTCTAAAAGTTTGGAACGGATGGCCATTTCTTCCACTACAATTCGGTTTAAATGAACATAATCCACGGTATCGGCTAATTCATCGGAAAAAGAAGGCTTGCGCAAATCGGTTTTTATTTCAAGATCAACCGTATAATCCGAACCTATTTTGCTTTCCTCCACCAAACACCCGTGAAAGGAAAAGGTTCGAATGTTTTTTAATTTAATAATTCCCATAGTTATTGTTAGCAGTCATTTTTCAAATCTTCAAAATTTTCAAATTGACTAATTAAACTTATCTTTGCTAAAATTACATAAAATCTATGTCAACGAAAGAAAAATCATTGAATTTTATAGAACAAATCATTGAAGAGGATTTAAAAAATGGTTTGTCCCAAGATAAATTGCGTTTTCGCTTTCCACCGGAACCCAATGGCTATCTGCACGTAGGTCATGCCAGTGCGATTTGCCTTAATTTCGGTTTGGGAATTGATTACAACGCGCCTGTAAATTTACGTTTTGACGATACCAACCCGGCTAAAGAAGAGCAGGAATATGTAGATGCGATCAAACGCGATGTGGAGTGGTTAGGATTTAAATGGGCGGAAGAATGTTACGCATCGGATTATTTCCAACAGTTGTACGACTGGACCGTTGAGCTGATCAAAAAAGGGAAGGCTTATGTAGACAGTCAAACTTCAGAAGCAATGGCTGAGCAAAAAGGAACGCCTACCCAAGCCGGAACCGATAGTCCGTACCGCAACCGTTCGGTAGAAGAAAATTTAGACTTATTCGAGCGCATGAAAAACGGCGAATTCGAAGAAGGAACCCATATTTTACGTGCTAAAATCGACATGGCTTCGACCAACATGCTAATGCGTGACCCGATCATGTATCGTATTTTACACAAACACCACCACAGAACCGGGGACAACTGGTGCATTTACCCAATGTACGACTGGGCACACGGAGAAAGCGATTATTTAGAACAGATTTCGCACTCGTTCTGTACGCTGGAATTTTTACCGCACCGTGAATTGTACGACTGGTTTTTGGACAATATTTACGACAGCAATAAAGTACGTCCGAAACAACGTGAATTTGCCAGAAGAAATTTATCGCATACGGTAGTTTCAAAACGTAAATTACTGCAATTGGTTCAGGAAGGGCATGTGAACGGTTGGGACGATCCGCGTATGAGCACCATTTCCGGTATGCGTCGCCGTGGTTATACCCCGATGTCGATTCGTAATTTCGCGGAAACCATCGGTATTGCTAAGCGTGATAACTTAATCGATGTTTCCTTGTTGGAATTCTGTGTTCGTGAGGATTTGAATAAAATAGCACCACGTGTAATGGCTGTGGTAGATCCGGTTAAACTGGTAATTACTAACTATCCGGAAGGAAAAACCGAATGGATGGAAGCGGAAAACAATCCGGAAGAAGAAGTGATGACCTACCGTCAAGTGCCTTTTTCTAAAGAATTATATATTGAAAGAGAAGACTTTTTAGAGGAGGCAAGCAACAAGTTTTTCCGATTGACCTTAGGTAAAGAAGTTCGTTTAAAAAATGCGTACATCATTAAAGGAGAAAGTGTTATTAAAGATGCGGACGGGAAAATAACAGAAATTCACGCGACTTACGACGACGACAGCCGAAGCGGAAGCGGAAGTGAAGCCAGCAACCGTAAAGTAGCCGGAACCATTCATTGGGTATCTGTAGCACATGCGGCTAAAGCGGAAATTCGTTTGTACGACCGTTTGTTTATCGACGAATCACCTGATACCCACAAGGATAAAAACTTCCTGGATTTTGTAAACCCGAACTCCTTGAAAACCGTTACCGGATTTGTGGAGCCAAGCTTAACAACCGCTAAAGAAGGGGAGAGCTTCCAGTTTCAACGTGTTGGTTATTTCTGTGTAGACCGTGACAGTACACCGGAAAATCTAGTGTTCAACAAAACCGTAGATTTAAAAGATTCTTGGGAAGAAAAAGGTAAAAAAGAAGAGAATACCATCAACAATTCCTTAAAGGAAATCAACAAATACTTCAAGGTAACTACTGATGAAGAACGAGCAGCTATTGAAAAAACCATTGGTGAAAACATCAAAACCATTGCCAATTACAGCTTGTTGCAAAATTCTTTGAAAAAAAATATTGCCAATAATAAAGCATCTTTATTATTCTCTAACTGGTTGCTAAAATATTCTGAGAGCATCAAAGTTTCGGATGTGGAATCTGAAACGCTTCACAAATTATACAATATGTCCTTGAAAAGTGAGTCGCCGTTTGTTCGATTGGAAGTACTTCAGAATTTGAAAAACGATGTTGCGCATTTCGAACAATTCAAAACCCAACTTTCCGAAATGAAAACCTCGGAAAAAAACGAAGTGGTTTTAAAATTACTTTCTGAAATGATCTAGTTCACTAATACATTTTAACATATAAAAGCCCACTAACCGGTGGGTTTTTTGTTTATTTTTGACATCCAAATCGCCCCACCCAGATGACAAAATGCACCTTTTTTTGGCTTCTCTTGTTCTTTTTTTCCGTTGCATCTGCACAGCAAAATAACTTGGAAAAAACAATAAATGAAGTAAAAAACAACCAACACAATTCAAAAGCAATTTTAAATCTTGAGCGGTTAATCCTTAGTTCCAAAGATGAAAAAAACAAGGCTAAAGCATGTTCCGTTTTAGGCGAAACCTATAATACACTGGAAGTTTATGATAAAGCTTACGATTACTTCATTAAGGCTTTAAATCTGGCTAAAAAAAACAAACTTTTTCATGAAATAGGGCTAATTACCGAGGATTTGGGGAACATCCAGTTTCGATTAGGCAACTATAAAGAAAGTATTCGTTTTTATACGGAATCCAAAGCAGCATTTCAAAAGATAAAAGAAGCTAACGGAGTTATTCGGGCCAAGGGAAATATGGCGCTTGTTGCTTTAAAAACTGGGCAAAAACAACGCGCCATTGCATCGTTAACCGAAATCATTCAGGACAAACAATCCGATAGTGTAATCAAGGCAACAAGTCTTTTATCTCTTGGAAATATTTACCTGGAATCGTCCAATACTCAACTGGCCATTGAGTATTATCTGAAAACACTTTCTTTAATCGAATTCGGAAAAAAGGATAAATTGAAAATTTTGGTCTACCAAAATCTGGCTGAAAGTTACATCGGTTTAAAACGCTATGACCGCGCTTTGTTCTACAATCAAAAAAGTGAAATGTTGCTGAAAAAAAACAGCAGCAATGAATTCAAAGCCAGTTTATACCTCTTGTATTCCCAAATAAACAAAGGGAAATCTCAATTTAAGGAAGCATATGAAAATCTGCAATTGCATCAGAACTTTAAAGAACGTGCCGATAATTCACAACAGGCAATACAGATTGAAAACATTGAAGTGCGCAATAAACTCCAGAGTCAAAAGTTAGATTTACAGCTAAAAGAACAGAAAATAATCTTGCTTCAAAACGAGAAAATTGTGGCTAGAATCAAGATTGCTTCTCTGATATTATTAGTAATCGCCTTTTTATTTTTATTGTTTTATCTGATCAAAAGGCAACGAAAAAAAGTAAAAAAACTAAGCCAAACCATTCTTCAAACCGAAGACAGACTGGAATTCAGCCAGACCAAAACAGACAAAATGGTTTTGAACATCCTTAAAAACAATGACTTTATCGTGCGTTTTGGAAATAATTTAAAACAGATTAAAGCCAAAATAAGCGATTCTGAAACCAAAAATGAACTTACAAAACTGATTTTTGAGCTTCAGAATTTTAAACTGATCAACGACACCAAAGACGATTTGTTCAATCAGGTTGATGCGCAATTTACCTATAAACTCGAAAAAAAATATCCGGAACTAAAGGAAGTAGAACGAAAAATTTGCGTTTTAATTTACCTGAATTTAAAAAACAAAGACATGGCGGCTATCCTGAATTTATCGGTAAGAAGCATCGAAAACGACCGTTATAGAATCCGAAAAAAATTGAAGCTGGATTCGAACGATAACCTTTACGAGGTACTTCATAATTTATAAGCTATTGATTTACAATACCTGAGTAGTTTTTGAGTAGTGTATTTTTTTATGGTTTGGTGCACTTAGTGCTACATTTGGCAGACTAACTAAAAAAATCACATATGAAAAAATTTATGCTTATTTTATCTTTACTCACCTTCACGCTTACTTTTTCAAATATAGTTGTAAGGGATATTGCCGATTTTACTTTCAGCAATGGAAATTCTTTAAATTTCGATTTTAATAGCGACGGTACTACTGAATTCACGTTCTTTGATGAAGACGGAAGTGTTAGTGTGTACTATAATTCGAATTCGGTAAATTTTTATGGAACCGGAACGTTAGCAAGCGGTCACGGTTGGGACATCATTAAATCCTTATCCTTAAATACGCCGATTAATTCTTCCTCAACTTTTGATGGACAGGGGGATGCTTTTATCAATGCGCCTTGGGCAAATCCAAACGAAACCTTTCCTAATGGCGATTCTTATGTAGGAACCACGTTTAAAATTGGAACTAACCGCTATTATGGATGGATATTGGTAAATGTAAACGCTGGGGTAATCCAGGTAAAAAGTTATGCCTACAATGATAGTGCCAACCAAAGTATTAATGCCGGGCAAACCACTGCTTTATCAATGAATGATTTTTCGGGTTTTGATTTCTCTTTGTATCCCAATCCGGCAACAAATTTTATTACCATCAAAAGTTCTGAAACCATTACAAGGGCAAAAGCAATTGACGTGACCGGAAGAACGATTTCATTAAACCTAAACGATGCATTGATCAATACCGAAAAATTACCTGCTGGAATTTATATTTTAGAACTAAGCTCGGATACAAATAAAATAGCGGTACAAAAAATCGTAAAAAAATAATGCCTGTCCATTCATTTTAAAAATTGGTTTTTAAGCCCACAATTTTTGTGGGTTTTTTAATTATAAATAAAATTTATGTTTTTATAAGAAAATATAGATTTTATATATTAATATTGGGTTTAATATTTTGCTTTGGTTTTATTTATTTTTTTAAGCAACCCAATCTTGTGTTTGTGTCAAAAATTGTTTGTTAAATCGCTTTAAAATGAATTTTAAGATTTTTAAGGGTTTTATTAACTAGAAATTAACGGGACAACGTTTTTTGAATTCGTAAGTTTATAATTATTAATCCAAAAAAATAAAATCATGGCAAGCAACACAGAAAAAACATTGCTGGCACTTTTAGCAGGTGCGGCAGTTGGAGCAGGACTAGGAATTTTGTTTGCTCCGGATAAAGGTTCGGCAACCCGAAAAAAAATCAAAGACGGTTTCGACCACGAAAAAGAACGATTGGGTGAAATGGCGGAAACTATCAAAAGTAAATTTTCCCGAAGAAAACACGATATCGAATCGGAATTTGAAGATTTACTCTCCCACACTCATTCCAAAAGAGAAGAAGTAATTGCAACTTTGGAGAAAAAGCTAGCCGAATTAAAACATCAGGCAACTACTGCTAAAAATTAACCATGCCTTTGGAAAAACTAAAAGAGAACGCTGAAGAAATCCAGGAGAATGTTAAAGCAGCAATCGAAAGTACCGCTGCATATTATAAACTTTTAGGGTTTAAAATAGCCACAAAAGCAACGGTAATACTCTTTAAAATGCTTTTGATGGCGGTTTTCTTTTTAATGGCTTTAGTGTTCATTTCCATAGCATTGGCTTTATATTTAGGGGATTATTATGGAAATGTGTCGCTAGGGTTTTTAATCGTTGGAGGAATCTATTTTGTCTTTGTTTTATTTGTATATCTACTGAAAGACAAAATTGCAGAAACTAGCATACTAAAGAAATTCTCAACTGTATTTTTTAACGACTGACGACTATGAACTTTAAAATGTATTCTTCATACGAACAAGTGGATAGGGATTTGGAAATTCTAAAGCTCCAAAGGGATATTGCTTATGAAAAACTATCACTTTCGGTAGAAAAAACCATAGAAAATTTAACACCGGGAAGCATGATACAGAACGTTTTAGGTAACGTCGGCTCAATAGTAAATAAATACGATTTACTCCAAAAAATAGTAATTCCCTTGCTTCTTCGCCGGTTGCTGAAATAAAAAAAGAGGTCGTAAACGACCTCTTTTTTGTTGTTATTTCCTTATGCCGGATCCGATGGATTGAAATCTGTTGAAGTATGATCGTCTTTTTTCTTAAGGCGTTTAGGAGCGTTTTTCATCGCTTCCCCCACTTGATTACTCGCTGCAAAAGACACTACCATGTTGTTGAGCATGTCGCTGGCGGCTTGTGGTGAATTCGGTAATAAAATCAGGTTCGAATTGGTATCGGCACCTACAGCTTGTAACGTATCGTAATGCTGAGTAACCACAATTAAAGCCGATGCTTCCTGAGAATTAATCCCTACTTCGTTCAATTGGTTTACCGATTCTACCAAACCGCGTGCAATTTCACGACGCTGATCGGCAATACCCTGTCCTTGTAAACGTTTGCTTTCTGCTTCGGCTTTGGCTTTAGCTACGATTCGAATACGTTGTGCTTCTGCTTCGTATTCGGCGGCAGTTTTTTCACGGTCGGCTGCGTTGATACGATTCATCGCGTTTTTTACCTGAATGTCCGGATCAATATCGGTTACCAGCGTATTGATGATTTCATACCCGTAAGTAGTCATCGCTTCGTTCAATTCGCGTTTAACGGCAATAGCAATATCGTCTTTACGTTCGAAAACATCGTCTAAAATTAGCTTTGGAACTTCGGCGCGCACCACATCAAATACATAGGAAGTAATCTGATCGTGTGGGAACTCCAATTTATAAAAAGCGTCGTACACTTTTTCCTGTAATACTTTAAACTGTACCGAAACTTTCATTTTAACAAATACGTTGTCTTTGGTTTTGGTCTCAATGATAACGTCCAACTGCTGAATTCTTAAGTTGACACGCCCGGCAATACGATCAAAAACCGGAATTTTCATCTGCAAACCGGATTGTCGGATGCTGTTGAAACGACCAAATCGTTCTACAATTACCGCAGTTTGTTGTTTCACTGTGAAAAAAGAAGCGAATAAAAGGAACAGTCCGATTACCACTAAAATTGGAAAAGCTACCATAATGAATAGTTTAATGATTTTATAAGATTATACGTATAGTGTTAAAAAAGGTTACAAAATTCTCAGAAATAAGTTTACATTTGCTCAAAATTTACAAAATACCACCATGAAAAAATTACTGATTATAACCCTTTTACTAGGTTCGGGATGCTTGTTTGCCCAATACGGCTACCGCGACGGGAACCGCATCGGAATTTTAGGAGGCGTTACCCAAACCAACCTAATGACTTCCGATTTTAACACCAAACCCGAACTGGGATGGGGCGCCGGATTGCAGGTTCGAGGAAATTATTACAACAACTTCAGTATGATCTTCGGCATGTTGTTTTCGGAAAACAATTTTTCGGTTGAGACGGTTTCGCCTTTACTGAAAAAAGAAGAAGTGAAGTACAAACTAATGGGTGCTCAAATCCGTTTATTGTTGAGTTATAATGTGGTAAAAGACCATGTTTCCCTGGATTTTGGCCCGGTTTTAATGGTAAACGACAAATTCAAAATCGATAAAAAATACGAGAACAATCTTGTAAACAGTCAAGGTCTTACCGCTAAAGAAATCACCGATATCAATAAAATCAACGGAAATATTTATGTTGGACTATCCGCTGGAAACCGTCGTGTGCGGTTTTTGGTAAACTATCAGTACGGGATGAATAACATTTTAAACCACTTAAACAAAAAAGACGAACTGAAAGTAAAAAATAATAACAGTGCCTTCAGCGGGCATGTAGGGATTTTGAGTGGTCAATTGCTCTTTAATCTATAATTGTGATAACCTAATAATAAAAAAGCCCTGAAAATTTCAGGGCTTTTTTTATTTTATAAACTTGCAATGGCTTGCTGTAATCGTTTTATGGTTTGATCTTTTCCAATCATTTCCACGATATCAAAAAGGTGAGGCCCTTTTAAAGCGCCCACTAAAGACAAACGGAACGGCTGCATTACTTTACCCATACCAATTTCGTTTTTGCTCATCCAGTCTTTTACGATGGTTTCAATATTCATTGAAGTGAAATCACCGATGTTTTCCAATACGGAAATCAGTTCCTGCATTAAATGCGGGGTTTCTTCTTTCCAGTTTTTGGCTGCTTTTTCATCATAGGAAGCAGGAGCCACAAAAAAGAAATCGGAAAGCTCGTACAAATCCGTTACAAATGTAGCACGTTCCTTAACCGAAGCGACCACTTTAGTCACATACTCTTTATCGGTAGCAATTCCTTTTTCGGTTAAAATCGTAAGAAATTTATCCGCTAAAGACTCATCCGATTGCAGTTTTAAATAATGCTGGTTAAACCATTTGTTTTTCTCCGGATCGAATTTCGCACCGGCTTTGTGAACTCTTCCTAGGTCGAATTTCTGTACCAATTCTTCTAACGAGAATAATTCTTGATCGGTACCGTCGTTCCATCCTAAAAGTGCTAAAAAGTTCACCACTGCTTCAGGAAAAAATCCTTTTTCACGGTATCCTGAAGAAGTTTCTCCGGAAATCGGATCGTTCCAATCCAAAGGAAACACCGGGAATCCTAATTTATCTCCGTCGCGTTTGGATAATTTTCCATTACCTACCGGTTTTAAAATTAACGGTAAATGGGCAAACTCAGGTGCTTGCCAATCAAAAGCGGTGTATAATAATTCATGAAGTGGGAGGGAAGGCAACCATTCTTCCCCACGAATTACATGCGAAGTTTCCATTAAATGATCGTCGACAATGTTTGCTAAATGATAGGTAGGCATTCCGTCGCTTTTAAACAATACTTTATCGTCTAATAAATTGGTATCGAACTTAATTTCTCCACGAATAAGATCTTTTAAATGTAAGGTCTGATCCACTGGAGTTTTAAATCGAATTACAAATTCTTCACCATTGGCAATACGCTCGGCTACTTTATCAGCACTATTGGTAAGCGAATTGTCTAAATGCTCACGAACCGTATGATTGTAAATAAACGTATTTCCTTGTTCTTCAGCATTTTTACGCAATTGATCCAGATCTTGAGCGGTGTCAAAAGCATAATACGCCCATCCTGAATTTATCAACTGATCCGCGTATTGTTTATACAAGTCTTTACGCTCGCTTTGACGGTACGGTCCAAATTTTTCATTTTTCCCAACGGTTTCATCGGGAGCAATACCTAACCATTCCAATGCTTCCATAATATAAGCCTCCGCTCCGGGAACAAAGCGGTTTTGATCGGTATCTTCCACACGCAGGTAAAAGGTTCCTCCGTGTTTTTTTGCAAATAAATAATTGAATAAGGCAGTACGTACACCACCAATATGTAACGGGCCCGTCGGGCTTGGTGCAAAACGCACTCTAACCGGTTTTGACATTTTTTACAGAATTTTGTGCAAAGATACTTTTAAGTTTACAGTTAACCATTTACCCTTTAGAGTTTTTTAAAACAAATTTAAAACTATTGACAATTGTTAATAAAGCTAAAGGTTCTATAACTGCTTTATTTTAAGAGATTTGTTTGAACAGTAGCTTAAAAATTACTGATAAATTGTTAATAAAAACGATTAAAAACATATTTCTTTATAAGGATTTAACACCAAAATTTTACATTGTTAATTGATTTACCGGAATCGTTGAAAAACAGGCTTTTACCGATTAACAACTTTTGTTGAAAACTTTGAATAGAATTTTACAACTGTTTTTTGGATAAATGCTTTTTTTTCCTAATCAAAAAGACAAATCAGAAATGCAAGGGAAGTTTTTATTTTTTGTTTATAATTTATTAAAAAGGAATCCGTACTTATTAACACAAATTTGTAGAGTGAATTATTAAAAAAACAAATCAAAAGTTATCTTTCAACGATTGTTGATAACCTAAAATTTACATTTGATTTACAAAGTTTTAACTCTAAACTACCCTGTTGATAACTCGGTATAAAAAGAAATAACTCTAAATCCAACCTTATTCTAAAAAAGTTATTTCCACTATTAACAAACAATAATAACAATCAAAAAATTAAAATTTTAAAAATTCTTTTTTTCTTTTTTATAATGAATGTTGAAAACTCTTTGCTGTTTTTTGAATCGACTCTTTTCAAGATTTGGTTTAACCGAAAGGTTTTAACGTATTTTATACTTTTTGGTTTTGTTTAAAATTGTAATTTTATCGGTTATAAGTAAAACTTTAGATTTTGGAAGCCAAGAATGTCATCTTTGAGAAACTTGAAGCCTTTATTAAAAAGTACTATACCAATGAGTTGCTCAAAGGAATTATACTTTTTATAGGTTTAGGTTTGTTGTATTTTTTATTCACGACACTCGTGGAACATTTTCTATGGCTGAGTACCAAAGGGAGAACAATACTTTTTTGGCTGTTCATACTTGTAGAACTACTATTGCTTTTACGTTTTATACTGTTTCCGATTTTTAAATTGTTTAAACTTCAGAAAGGAATTGATTTTTCACAGGCTTCCCAAATCATTGGGAATCATTTTTCGGAAGTAAGTGATAAACTGACTAACTTTCTCCAGCTTAATTCCCAAAGCAATCCATCTGAATTATTGATTGCTTCGATCGAACAAAAGGCAAGAAACCTTCAACCGATTCCTTTTAGTAATGCGATCAATTTCAAAAAGAATTCAAAATATTTGCCTTATGCTTTTGTTCCGCTTTTGATTTTATCGGTTTTCATGCTCAGTGGTAATTCGGGAATGATTACTCAAAGTTTGGATCGTGTAGTACATTTTCAAAAACAATATTCTCCGCCGGCTCCCTTTGAATTTCAGATTCAGAATTCTAGTTTAACCTGCGAACAAGGGCAAGATTTTCTACTTAAAGTTAAAACCAAAGGAACAGTAATTCCCGAAAATGCTTTAATAAAAATTGGAGAAGAAACTTATTTTTTAACCAGTACCAAACCCGGTGAATTCGAATATCAATTTGAAAAGCCTTTAAAATCTGTTGAGTTTCACCTTCAAGCCAATAAAGTAATTTCCAAAGATTTACAATTGAATGTTGTGGCGGTGCCTACCATTGCCAATTTTGAAATGCAATTGGTTTTTCCTTCGTATTTAGGAAAAAAGACTGAAGTTGTTCAGGGTACCGGTAATGCAGTAGTTCCTGAAGGCACTAAAGTTCTTTGGAAGGTAATAGCTTTAGCCACTACCTCCGTTGGTTTTCTATCGGATTTCAAAACAATTGATTTTCAAAGAAATGAACAGTATTTTAGTTTCGGTAAAACAATCCTTCAAACTATTGATTATCAAATTATTACTTCTAATTCTAAAGTTAAGAATTATGAAAAATTGAACTATCAGCTTACTACGGTAAAGGATCAATATCCAACGATTTCCGTTCAATCAGCACCGGATAGTTTAAAATTAAAAAAGGAAGTGGTTTTAGGACAAGTTTCCGATGATTACGGCTTAACCAAATTGCATGTGGTTTTTTATCCGAAAGATAAACCTAATTCAATCCGAAAAGGAACAATTCCAGTAAAAAGTGCCGCTTTTGATCAGTTTGTGTACACTTTTCCTTCCGGACTATCGATAGAACCAGGAGTTGCTTATGATTATTATTTTGAAATTTTCGACAACGATGCCATTCATCATTTTAAGAGTTCTAAATCCGCCGTGTTTTCGCACCGTGAATTAACAGATCAGGAAAAAGAGGAACAAGTGCTTCAAGAGCAAAATTCGAATATTAACAGTCTTGAAAAATCAATAAAAAATCAGGACAAACAGCTTTCGGAACTTGACAAACTTCAAAAGTTGGGTAAAGAGAAATCCAACCTTGATTTTAAAGATCAGAAAAAAGTACAGGATTTCATCAACCGTCAGAAACAGCAGGATGAGATGATGAAGGAGTTTTCAAAAAAATTAGAGGACAACCTGCAGCAATTCAATCCCGAAAAGAAGGATGAATTTAAAGAGGAACTTTTAATTCGTTTGGAAAAGAACGAAAAAGAAATCGAGAAAAACGAAAAACTTTTAAAGGAGTTAGAAGAACTTACCAATAAACTAAAAGAAGAAGAACTGTTTGATAAAGTTGATAAACTCAAACAAAACACAAAGGATCAAACCAAAAGTTTGGAGCAATTGGTTGAACTTACCAAGCGTTTTTATGTTGAAAAGAAAGCAGAACAACTTGCCAATAAATTAGAAGAATTATCTAAAAAAGAAGAGAAACTTTCCGAGAGTAAAGACAACAATTCTAAAGATCAAAATGATATCAATAAAGAATTTGATAAACTACAGCAAGATCTTAACGAGCTTGATAAAGAAAACAAAGAGTTAAAAGCTCCTATGGACATTCCTAACGATAAGCAGGAACAACAAAATATTGAGGAAGATTTAAAAAAAGCTTCCGATGAATTGCAGAAGCAAAACCAATCCAAAGCAAAACCTAAACAAAAATCAGCAGCTCAAAAAATGCAGCAAATGAGTCAAAAAATGATGCAGTTGATGGAGTCTGGTGATATGGAACAAATGGATGAAGACATTAAAATGCTACGCCAAATACTAGATAATCTTTTAGCTTTTTCTTTTTCACAGGAAGAGGTGATGAATACTTTTAAAATTACTAACGGTCGTTCATTAGGTTTTAATAAATTATTAAAAAAACAACAGGATTTAAAAACACAGTTTAAACACGTTGATGATTCGCTTTTTGCAATGTCGTTGCGAAATCCTAAGATTACGGAGACCATAACAAAAGAAGTTGGTAAAGTGCATTACAATATCGATAAATCCATAGATCGTTTGGCGGATTCGGATATTTCACGAGGGGTTTCTCATCAGCAGTATACCATTACATCAGCCAATACACTTGCAGATTTTTTAAGCGATACGATGAATGAAATGCAAAGCGAAATGATGATGCAGGGTCAAGGCAAGGGTAATCCTAAACCAGGAAAAGGCCAAGGAAGTGGCATGCAATTACCAGATATTATCAAAAAACAAGATGGTTTATCCGAAAAGATGAAACAAGGTATGAAACCTGGAGATAAGCCAGGAGACAAACCTGGTGAATCCGGTCAGAAAGGACAGCAAGGTCAAAAAGGAGGCCAACAAGGGGAGAATGGAGAAGATGGAGAAGGCGATGCTGGTAAATTACTTGAAATTTATAAAGAACAACAACAACTGCGAGATGCCTTACAGAAAGCTTTAGATAAAAACGGAATGGGAGGTAATGGACAAAATGCCTTGCAACAAATGAAAGATATTGAAAAGCAATTACTCAATAAAGGTTTTAAAAACGAGACATTGCAAAAGATGTTGAACCTTAAGCATGAACTTTTAAAACTGGATAAAGCGATGCAACAACAAGGAGAAGAAAATAAGCGTCAATCACAAACCAATACTAAACAGTTTCAAAATCAAGCGAATCAAATTCCACCTGCTTTAAAAGATTATTTAAACAGTGTTGAAATATTAAATAGACAAAGCTTACCTTTGCGCCCAAATTTCAACCAGAAGGTGCAAAATTATTTTAAGATACATGATTAGTTTTAATTACGAAACCGACTTTCAGTTGGATAATGAACAAGCGTTTGAAAATTGGATTTCGCGCGTAATTGAGTCTGAGAACAAAGAATTAGGCGAGATAAGTTATATCTTTTGTGACGATGAATACCTGCATAAAATCAACGTAGAATACCTTAATCATGACGATTTGACTGATATCATCAGTTTTGATTATTCTGAGGGAAAAATATTACAAGGTGATATTTTTATTTCGATTGAACGCGTTCGAGATAATGCAAGTGATTTCAATGTTTCTTTTGAAGAAGAACTTAAGCGGGTTATCATTCATGGAGTGTTACACTACTGTGGATATAAAGATAAATCTGAGCAAGACGAACAGTTGATGCGTACTAAAGAAGATGAAAAAGTTTTAATGTTCCACGTGGAACATTAATTATTATACTAAAAATTTTGAAGCATTTAAAATGTTTCACGTGGAACAATGAGTTTATTTCAAGATGTATATGATGTAATTGTAGTTGGTGCAGGTCATGCCGGTTCAGAAGCTGCGGCTGCGGCTGCAAATATGGGTTCCAAAACACTGCTGGTTACAATGAGTTTGCAGAACATTGCACAAATGTCGTGCAATCCTGCAATGGGAGGAATTGCAAAAGGACAAATCGTTCGTGAGATTGATGCGCTCGGTGGCTATTCAGGAATTGTGTCGGATCGCACAGCGATTCAATTCAAGATGCTGAATAAATCCAAAGGGCCTGCTATGTGGTCGCCACGCGTTCAATCGGACCGTATGCGTTTTGCTGAAGAATGGAGAAACATGTTGGAGCAAACCCCAAACCTTGATTTTTATCAGGAAATGGTTTCCGGGCTCTTGACCGAGAATGGGAAAGTTACCGGAATCCGAACTTCGTTGGGAATTGAAATCAAAGCAAAATCGGTAGTGCTTACCAATGGAACTTTTTTAAATGGTTTGATCCATATCGGAGAAAAACAATTCGGTGGAGGTAGAGCTGGTGAAAGTGCCGCTTACGGAATCACCGAAGATTTGGTGAAATTAGGTTTTGAAGCCGGACGTATGAAAACCGGAACCCCTCCTCGAGTAGACGGCCGTTCATTAGATTATTCTAAAATGGAACCCCAACCCGGAGATACAAAACCAAATAAATTTTCTTATTTAGGAATTACCAAACCACTTTCAGTGCAAAGAGATTGTCACATGACCTATACTTCGGAACTGGTACACGATTTATTACGGGAAGGTTTTGATCGTTCTCCAATGTTCAACGGACGAATCAAAAGTTTAGGACCGCGTTACTGTCCATCCATTGAAGATAAAATCAACCGTTTCGCCGATAAAGAACGCCACCAGTTATTTGTAGAACCTGAAGGTTGGAACACAGTGGAAGTGTATGTAAACGGATTTTCAACTTCACTACCCGAAGACGTTCAATTCAAAGCTTTGAGTTCTGTAGCTGGTTTCGAAAAAGTAAAATTCTTCCGTCCAGGTTATGCTATCGAATACGATTATTTTCCGCCTACGCAATTAAAACATACTTTAGAAACCAAACTAATTGATGGTTTATATTTTGCCGGACAGATTAATGGAACCACTGGTTATGAAGAAGCCGCTTCTCAAGGTTTGATGGCTGGAATTAATGCTTCGTTAAAAGTACAGGGACGTGATCCTTTTGTTTTAAAAAGAAACGAAGCTTATATTGGCGTATTAATTGACGACTTAATCACCAAGGGAACGGAAGAACCGTATCGTATGTTTACTTCCCGTGCGGAATACCGAACCTTGTTACGTCAGGATAATGCAGATTTCCGTTTAACACCTATGGCTTATGAAATTGGTTTAGCAAAAGAAGACCGCTTGCGCACAATGGAAAAAAAACGCGATGAGTCGGATGCGTTTGTAAACTTCTTCAAGGAAACCAGTGTGAACCCGAAAGAAGCAAATCCAATTTTGGAAGAGAAAGGATCTTCGCCAATGGTGCAACCGGATAAAATGTTCAAAGTTTTTTCAAGACCTCAATTGGAGTTGGAAGATATCTTGCGTTTCGAAGATGTTCAAAAATACATTCAGGAAAATAATCTTGAGGAAGAAGTAATTGAGCAAGCGGAAATTCAAGTTAAATATTCGGGTTATATCGAGAAGGAAAAAAACAACGCGGATAAATTAAACCGTCTGGAAGATTTAAAAATAAGACCCGACTTCGATTACGATCTGGTGAAATCCATTTCACACGAAGCGCGCGAGAAACTGAAAAAAATTAAACCGGTAACAATTTCTCAAGCATCGAGAATTTCCGGAGTTTCCCCAGCGGATATTTCTATATTATTAATTCACATGGGACGCTAAATTAGTTGACAGTCTCGGTTTGTAGTTTTTTTGTTTTACTATACTATTTACTGCGACTGCAAACGGAGATTTTAAAAATGTTCCACGTGAAACTACGGCGGCAAGCCTTATAAACAAAGCGATTAGTAAGAAACAAAAAAAATAAATGCACTTTTCAACCGATAACGTTTTTATTCATGTTCAAGATTATTCCGTATCTGGAGAACATTTTGATTTGCTTTTGGATAAGGAATTACAACTCCTAAAAACCCATCCGCAACCGTCATTGGAAAAACTTCCGAGTTATTACGAAAGCGAGGATTATATTTCTCATACCGACGCAAAACGTTCGTTGTTTGAAAAAATATATCATTTCATTAAACGAAAAGCGATTCGTGATAAAGTAAAATTGATCACCAAACTGCAACCACAAAAAGGAACCCTTTTGGACATTGGAGCCGGAACCGGAGACTTTTTATCCGAAGCGAAAAATCAATCTTGGAGCATTACCGGGATAGAACCCAGTTCAAAAGCTAAAGCTATTGCCGTTTCAAAAGGAGTACATTTTGCAGATGCTTTAGAAGCTTTAGAAAATCATTCGTTCGATGTAATTACCATGTGGCACGTTTTGGAACACGTCCCGGACTTGGAAAAACAAATAAAGGAATTGAAACGCTTGCTCAAACCAATGGGAACAATTATTATCGCAGTTCCGAATTATAAATCATTCGATGCACAGCATTACGGAAAATTTTGGGCGGCTTACGATGTGCCTCGTCATTTGTGGCATTTTTCAAAAACGTCGATAGAAAAACTTTTTGCTAGAGAGAATATGCAACTAGTAAAAATCCTTCCAATGGTTTTTGATAGTTTTTACGTTTCGCTTTTATCGGAAAAATACAAAACCGGAACAATGAATTTCGTTCAGGGATTTTGGACCGGTTTACGCTCAAATTTAAAAGCAAAGCAAAATAGGGAGTTTTCTTCCCATATTTATGTGATCAAAAACACTGAAAATTAAAATAAAGCCTGATTTTTATATATTTCTACTCAAAACAAGGAAATACCTTCTGTTTTTTAGATCGTTTCTTAAATCGCTTTATTTGATTTTGGTTTTAATAGTAAGTTTTTATTTGTATTTTAATAACGATAAATATTCTTTATACTTTAAAAAAGAACAAAAACTTGCGATTTTCATTCTAAAATTAGCATCTTTGAAAACCAAGGACGAATTTTATACTTTTACACAAAAATAAAACGCATTAGAAAATGAAAAAATTGATTTTACTTTCGGTTGCTTCTTTAGCAATCCTTTCTTGTAATAAAGAAACTGCTTCGGCTGAAAAAATGAAAACGGCTTACATCGATACTTCAAAATTATTGGAAGAGAATAAAGAGGCTAAAGATTTAGAAGAAAAATTCAAAGTAAAACAAGAAGAAATGGGTCGTGAATTGCAGGGTGAAGCAAAGCAGTTTCAAAGTGAAGCAGCTTCTTTCCAACAAAACGCGATGATTAAAGGGCAGGCATGGGCGCAAGCCAAAGGGGCTGAATTGCAAAAACGCGAGCAGCAATTAGGCATGAAACAACAGGCTATGATGCAAACGTTGCAACAAGAAAGCGGTAAAGAAATGGACAGCCTTGTGAAACGCATCAAAAATTACGTAAAAGAATACGGGAAAAAGAACGGTTACGACTACATCTATGGAACAGGTGACGCAGCCACTGTACTTTATGCAAAAGAGGCTTACGATATCACCACCACTATCAGCAAAGAGTTGAACGACAACTACAAAGGTCCTAAAAAGAGCGAAACCGCTAAAGAGGAAACTAAAAAATAATCCTGAAGCCTTCCCATTATGGAGGGCTTTTTTTATACCTTTACCCATCAAACTATACGCCACGTGGAACAAATTTCTCAAGCCGCCGAATACACGCTTCGGTTCATCAACCAAACCAATAGATCCATCTTTCTTACCGGAAAAGCTGGGACGGGTAAAACGACTTTACTCCGTGAAATCATTGCTACTACTCATAAAAATACCGTGGTTGTTGCGCCTACCGGAATTGCTGCCTTGAACGCAGGGGGAGTCACGATTCACTCGATGTTTCAATTACCTTTTGCTGCCTTTCTTCCTGATAATAAACAACTTCCGCATTTTTCAGAATCGGTTAAGTTTGAAAATAAGGATTCGCTTACCCGTCATTTTAACATGAATGTGACCAAACGTTCCGTGATTCGTAACATGGAATTATTGGTTATAGATGAAGTCAGTATGTTGCGTGCCGATGTATTGGATGCTATGGATTTCATGATGCGCAGGGTCCGAAGAAACGAACAGGCTTTTGGAGGTGTACAGATTTTATATATAGGAGATTTATTACAATTACCTCCTGTTGTAAAGCAGGAGGAATGGCAACAGCTTTGCAAATACTACCGAGGAATGTTTTTTTTTCATTCGCACGTGGTACAGCAGTATCCGCCGCTTTACATCGAATTGGAAAAGATTTTCAGACAGAGTGATGATACGTTTATTTCGGTACTTAACAACCTAAGAAACAACACAATAACTGAAAATGATCTCCAGATTTTAAATCAGTTTGTGCAACCCGAATTCGATTTTAAAACCAACAGCGAATACATTACGCTTACCACGCACAATGCAAAAGCCGATGCGCTCAATTCCGACTCTTTAGCTGCACTGAAGGAAAAACAGTTCACCTTTTTACCCGAAATTATTGAGGAATTTCCGCAGAAAATTTTTCCGGTGGAAGAAAAACTGCAACTTAAAGTTGGCGCTCAGGTAATGTTTGTTAAAAACGATTTGTCTTTTGAAAAACGTTTTTTCAACGGAAAAATGGGCATAATCAAATCGCTTTCCGAGAACGAGATCCTTGTGCATTTTCCGGAAGAAAACAAATCCATTGAAGTAGAGCGCTATGAATGGCAGAACATTAAGTATAAAGTCAATGAAAATACCAAGGAAATAGAGGAGGAACTCTTGGGAACGTTTACGCATTATCCCATCAAATTAGCCTGGGCAATTACCGTCCATAAAAGCCAAGGCTTAACGTTTGACAAAGCTGTGCTTGATGTATCCAATGTTTTTGCTCCCGGACAAGCCTATGTGGCTCTTTCGCGTTTACGCTCCTTAAACGGGCTTATTTTGCTTTCTCCACTGCGTATGAATGGCATTTCTTCGGATGAGGATGTACTGGATTATGCAACCAACAAAGCTTCAGAAGAAGTTTTAAAGCAATCTTTATCGGTTGAAACCAAAAATTATTTGCTTAAATGCTTGATTTCCAGTTTTGATTTTAAAGTATTGATTCAAGAATGGCGTAACCACAGTTTCAGCTACAATCAGGAAGCACCGAAATCGCCCAAACGAAAGCATTTGCATTGGGCGGAAACCAACACGAAAAGTATTTCCGACTTAGGAGATGCCTCGGCAAAATTTCAAGTTCAACTGCACAAATTGTTTTTGGAGGAAAACCCCAACATTGAATTTATCCGTCAGCGTTGTGAGGCGGCTTATGATTATTTTTTCAAAACACTGGATCAGGTCGTCGAAGAATTGTTGTTGAAAATTGAAGAAATCAAGCGCACCAAAAAAGTAAAAGCCTTTTACGACGAATTACTTCAATTGGAAGAATTGCAAATCAAGACGGTTTTGCAACTGAAAAAGGCGCTTCAATTAGTGAAAATTGTTTCCGAAGGCAAAGAAATTTCGAAAGAAAATTTAAAGTTGGAAGAAGCCAAAGTGTATAAAATCAATAAGCTGGTTACTGTAGCCCAACGCTTCAGAACCGAACATGCTGCTTTGATAGAGGAAGACCAGGACACTTCCTATTACGAACATCAACCTAAAAAAGCCAAAGAACCCAAGAAAGCAACCATCGAAGAAACGTTAGAATTATGGAAGCAAAATTTGTCGATCCATGAAATTGCTAAAAAACGAAAACTTACACCGGGTACTATTTTTGGGCATTTCACCAAATTAATTCAACTGGAAGCCATAACCCTGCCGGATATTCTGCCCGAGGATAAAATCGACGAATTACGCTTGGTTTTTAAAGACTATAACGGTGAAAGTTTAGGGGAACTCAAGGACAGGCACGGCGATAAATTCAGCTGGGATGAACTGCGTTTGTACAAAGCAACGTTATAAAAAAACCGCATAAAACTATGCGGCTTTTATTGAGTTTAGTTTGATTTTACAGCCAATAAACGGCCAGTATCGCAGGGATAAAATAAATTACGATGGTTCTTGCGCCGTCGTAATCTTTAGCGATGCGTTGTCCGAAAAGTAAAAACAACAAAGTGATGCAGGAAACTACCGCACCGTAATGACCAATGGTAGTACTTCCGTTAGCAATCAACTGGAAAATTCCCGCCACACAAAGTGCTCCGGCAATGATTTCCAAAATTAGGACCAAACCTAAGGAGGCCGGTACCTGATTTTTAATAAACGTTTGTGAAAAGTGGCCTTTCAACCATTCTACATTGCCGTTCCAATCGGCTATTTTATCGTATCCGGACTGTAAAAAAGTGATGGCTAAAAAGGCTAAAATCAAGACGCCAAAAAGTTCGGTGTTGGTCATGTACATAGTGTTATTTTTTATGGATTAAACGGGTAAGTTTTATGGATAAATCGGTTAAAATGATTTTTGCATTACCGTTGCGCTCAATGTGGTAAATCGCATCGGAGAGTTCCTTGAAAATTTCTTCAATATTGTTGCCGTTGACAAAGGGCGCAAAGTTTTCCAGTTTGAATTTGTCTACGGTTGGCTCGATGTACACCAGCGAAGGCGACTGGTAGTTGAGCAATAAGGCCTGTCGGAACATTTCCACGCAAAAATGCAAAAACTGTTTTTGGGCTTCGCGACCGATTCCCGCAATTTCCTCGCTCCAGGAAGTAAGGTCCAGAATTGCCGAAGCATTGCCTTTGGCACGAAACGCAGCGCGAACCCACTGCACAAACCACTCTTCAAACGGAAATTCGTTTTGGTCTTTATGTAAAAGTTGCAGGGCACGGTTGTAATTTCCCTGTGCTTGATGAGCGATTTTAAGTGCTTGCTTTTCTTCTAAATTTTCACGTGAAACTAAAGCCTCAGCTATCACATTTTCGGGTAATCCTTTAAAATCCAGCACTTGGCAACGCGACAAAATCGTTTGCATGATGTCGTCCTGATTTTCGGTCACTAAGAGGAAAACGGTTTTTTGCGGTGGTTCTTCCAGTAATTTCAAAAGTTTGTTGGAAGTTTCGGTGTTCATTTTTTCGGCCATCCAAATGATCATCACTTTGTAACCGCCTTCGTAGGCTTTCAGTGATAATTTTTTTACAATTTCCTGCGCTTCATACACATTGATGAGCCCCTGTTTGTTTTCAATCCCAATGAATTTCAACCATTCGAACAAACTTCCGTACACATTTTTAGAAACGAATTCACGCCAGTGCTGGATAAAATTGTCGCTCACCGGATGGGATTTCACTTCGCTGTTGGCCGCCACAGGAAACACAAAATGCAAATCGGGATGGGAAAAATGCTCAAATTTCAGGTTACAGGCTTGATTGCCGGTGTTGTTTTCTCCCGAAACATTGGAACACAAAATATAACGGGCATAGGCAATTGCCATGGCTAAGGTACCCGATCCTTCCGGTCCCACAAACAGTTGGGCGTGCGGAATACGGCCCAAATCGGCACTTTTGGTGAGATGGCTCTTGAGGTGTTGCTGTCCTAAAATTTCCTGAAATAGCATGAAGCAAAGATAACAGAAAGTTGCAAAGTTTAAAATTGAGGATCTGCCAAAAAAATGACAGAAAAAAGACCAAAAAAATAAAAATGCTATATTTGCTGATTAATGAATAAACAAACAACAAAATAATTGCTCAATGAAAACCCTTAACGATTTTAATTTTTCAGGTAAAAAAGCCATCATCCGTGTAGATTTCAACGTTCCTTTGGACGAAAATTTTAAAGTAACCGATGCCACGCGTATCGAGGCGGCTAAACCAACGATTGATAAAATTTTAAAAGACGGGGGAAGTGTTATTTTGATGTCCCACTTGGGAAGACCAAAAGGGGTTGAGGCCAAATATTCGCTTCAGCATATCGTGGCAAAAACCTCTGAAGTATTGGGTGTTCCTGTAAAATTCGCTTCGGATTGTATCGGAGAAATTGCTGAAAATGCGGCAGCTGCTTTGCAAAACGGAGAAGTATTGCTTTTGGAAAACCTTCGTTTTTATGCCGAAGAGGAAAAAGGCGACTTGGATTTCGCCCAAAAATTAGCCAAATTAGGAGATATTTATGTGAACGATGCCTTCGGAACGGCGCACCGCGCACACGCTTCGACCACGATTATTGCCCAGTTTTTCACGGAGCACAAATGTTTTGGTATGCTTTTGGCTAAAGAAATCGAAAGTTTGAATAAAGTGTTGAACAACTCTGAAAAACCGGTAACCGCGGTGTTGGGCGGATCGAAAGTATCTTCCAAAATCACGGTAATCGAAAACGTTTTGGACAAAATCGACCACATGATTATTGGAGGAGGAATGACCTTTACCTTCATCAAAGCGCTAGGCGGAAAAATTGGAAATTCCATTTGTGAAGACGATAAGATGGCCTTAGCCTTAGAAATTCTTGAAAAAGCTAAAGCGAAAAACGTACAGATTCACTTGCCGGTGGATGTATTAGCTGCGGATGCTTTTTCTAACGAAGCCAATACACAGATTGTAGATGTAAATAATATTCCGGACGGTTGGCAAGGGTTGGACGTAGGGCCAAAATCGCTAGAAGCTCTGAAATCAGTAATTAAAGATTCGAAAACCATCCTTTGGAACGGACCGTTAGGGGTTTTTGAATTGGAAAAATTTGCCGAAGGAACCATCACTTTAGGAAACTTTATTGCCGAAGCTACCAAAAATGGCGCTTTTTCTTTAGTTGGAGGAGGAGATTCTGTGGCAGCCGTAAAGCAGTTCGGTTTGGAGCCTAAAATGAGTTATGTTTCCACGGGCGGCGGGGCCATGTTGGAAATGTTGGAAGGGAAAACCTTACCGGGAATCGCCGCCATAGAACGTTAAAATTTCGTTTTTTAACAATATTTTTTGAAATTATCAGTTATTAGCTATTATGTTTGCAATCTTCGTAAGAGATTGAATGATAACGGATTAAATAAACAAGCATGAGTAAAACAAAAGTATTTTCTTTGTTTTTTGGTTTGGTTTCCTTAGCAGGAATTGCTCAGGAATCAGCCGAAATAAAAGAACAAATTACACAGCTCCCAAAGCTATCGTACCTTGACTCTATTAAAGCGACTTTCGTAGGACACGAAACCAGCAACTGCATCGACGAAATGTGGATGAAGGAGCTGAGCAATCAGGAACTTTTCAACGACATGCAATCGGATATCAACAAAGCAAATTCGAATGAAGCCGTTTCCTATGATCTAAACACAGAACTTTTAAAAGAGCGTTTGGAAAAACTGAATCAGAAATCGCCTTTCAACGTAGAATACAACCCTACAATAGAAGGAGTTATTAAAGGGTTCTTAAAAAATCGACCGCGCGCTTTTGAGCGTTTGATGGCTTTATCGGAATATTATTTCCCGATGTTCGAATCCAAGCTTTCAAAATACGATCTTCCACTGGAAATCAAATATTTAGCCATCGTGGAATCGGCACTGAATCCATTGGCAAAATCCCGAGTGGGAGCAAGCGGTTTATGGCAGTTCATGTACGAAACCGGAAAACAATATAATTTGGAGGTAAACTCTTATGTGGATGAGCGTTACGATCCGTTAAAAGCTACCGAAGCAGCGTGTCAGTATTTTACCAACATGTATAAGATTTTCGGAGATTGGGATTTGGTTTTGGCTTCTTACAATACAGGGCCGGGCAATATTTCCAAAGCGATTCGTCGCTCGGGCGGACAGACCAATTACTGGAACATCAGAAAGTACATGCATCAGGAAACCCAAGGCTATTTGCCGGCGTTTTATGCTACCATGTACATCTACGAATACAAAAAAGAACACGGAATTGTGCCTAAACGTGCAACGATGACCTATTTTGAGACCGATACGGTAATGGTGAAAAAGCAAATGTCGTTCAAACAACTTTCCGATTTATTGGATATGCCGGAAGAGCAATTGCGTTTCCTAAACCCGATTTACAAACGTGACGTGGTTCCTTTTGTTACGGATAAAGCACATTTCATTCGTTTACCGAAAAATAAATTGGCGGTATTTACTTCGAATGAAGATAAAGTGTACGCCTACATCAACTACGAAGACAGCAAACGCGAAAAACAAATTTTCAAAGTTAAAAAACCAAGAACCATAGTTTCGGATTCTATTCCAACAGCTGTAGCCTCTACCAATGTGAGCAATTCTGCTGAAGAAGACAATGAAGAAGTGACCAGTAAACCGGTTAAGAAACTTAGAACGAAATACTACACGGTAAAACGAGGGGACAACCTTTCGGAAATTTCAGAAAAAAACAACGTTTCCATGGCTGATTTAAAGAAATGGAACAAGATCAAGGGTTCAACGGTAAATGCGGGTCAGAAACTTAAAATCCAATTCGAAACCAATGTAGTGGTTGCCGAAAAAATGGCTAAGAAAAAGAAAACCGACACGCTTAAAGTTAGCGAGCCAATCGTGAAGAACGAGGAGCCTAAAACTGAAGTGACAACAAATGAAAAAGTTTATGTAGTTCAGAAAGGGGACAACCTTACTCAGATTGCTACCAAAAATAACGTAACTATTGCCGAACTTAAAGAATGGAACGCTATCGATAGCGAAGGCATCAAAGCGGGTCAGGAGTTAAAAATCAAAACTTCAGAAGAGGTGGTTGCGGCAGTTGAGAAGGCTGAGAAAAAAGAAGTAAAAAAATCTACTTTCAGAGAACGCAGTCTTGAGAAAGAACGCATGTATGTTGTGCAAAAGGGAGATTCACTACTTAGAATTTCCAAAAAACACGGTATTAGTGTGGCGGCCATCAAAAAACTCAACAACATTCAAGGAGACGAGATTCGACCGGGTCAGAAACTTAAAATCAACGGATAATTTAGTAAATTCGCTTTTCAAACGGTTATTGTGAGAAAAGCGAATTTTTTTTTAGGATTGCTGCTGTTGCTGCTTTTGTTTTCCTGTAAAGAGAATACAAAAAAAGCGGGTTTGGTTTTGCCTGCCTCGGCCGGTAAAATCAATTCGGTTGCCATAATCATTGACGATGTGCTCTGGAACGGTGAAATAGGGGACACTCTTAGAAAAAAACTTGCCGCTCCGGTAGATGGGCTTCAGGATGAAGAACCGTTGTTTACCATTAATCAATATTCCCCAAAAATTTTTGACGCTTCGGTGCAGCTGAACCGAAACATTGTTGTGGTTTCCAAGGCTAACAGTAACGAATTCAAACACGTGGAAAATAAATACGCTTCGCCTCAAAACGTATTTTACATCACTGGGCATTCCCTAAAACAACTAATTGAAACCATTGAACTGCATTCCCAAACTCTGGCCAGCAGCATTAAGTTTTATGAAATTATTGAAAACCAGCGTCAAATGTCTGCCTCACTGTTTAACGACAAACGCATCCGAGCAACCTTTGGTTGTACACTGTTGATTCCTTCGTCTTTTTCGTATGCCTTACTAGACAAAAAGTTTCTGTGGCTGAAAAAAGACATTCCTTCGGGAAATTCCAGTTTGCTTATTTATGAAGTACCAATATCGAGCCTAGAAAAGCAAAACGGATATGTTTCCAATCTTGTTCGGATAAGAGACTCTATTGGAAGACGTTACATTAAGGGGATGGTAGACAAAGCAAGTATGATTACCGAAGAAAGCTATGCGCCGTATTTGTCTAAAACTAAAATTGACGATAAAAAATCCTTTGAAGTTCGCGGCACGTGGGAACTTGAAAACAGTTTCATGAACGGGCCTTTTATTAATTACGCCATCAAAGACCAAAAACGAAACCGCTATGTGGTTGTGGAAGGCTTTGTCTATAATCCTTCCAGTACTAAACGCGATATGATTTTTGAACTGGAATCAATTATAAAATCGTTGCAATTTGTAAATTCAAAAACCAATGGAACCAAAATTCGAAATAAAGCCCTTTAAGATACTTTCTCTTGATGAGCTATATCAAATACTACAATTGCGCTCAGAAGTGTTTGTAGTGGAGCAAAATTGCGTTTATCAGGACATAGACGGAAAAGATTCAAAAGCACTACATGTTTTAGGAACTTATGAAGGTGTTTTAGTGGCGTATGCCCGCTTGTTTGCCCCAGGAGCTTATTTTGATCAGGCTTCGATAGGACGTGTGATCATAAAGCAGGTTTATCGCGATAAAAAATGGGGTCACGATTTAATTCGGGAATCGATAAAAGGAATTCAAGAGCACTTTGGTCAAACGAACATCACAATCTCTGCCCAACTTTATTTGCAGAAATTTTATGAAAGCCACGGCTTTGTACAAACCAGCGCCATGTACCTCGAAGATGACATCCCACACATCGAAATGAAAAAAAGCTAGTTTAATCGATGCTGGTAATGGAAATTTCCACGCGTTTGTTGTTGCGTTCTTTTTCTCCTTCCAAAGGGAAATCACGGCCATAGCCTTTATAAGTCATGCGACTTTCCGGAATTCCGTTGGCTTTCAGGTAGGCGAAAATTGCTTTAGCACGGGCTTCGGATAAGTTGTTGATTCCGGTATCTTCGTCTACGGCATCACGAAAATAATCGGTGTCTATGCAGCACACATGGCCTTGGATTTCAAATTTAAAATTAGGATTGTTTCGAAGTTCGTTCAGTAATTTGTCCAGCTGTTTTTCCGATTTTCGAAGTAAAACGGCGCGGCCTCCTTCAAAATACAATTCTTTAAGTTTGATGATATCACCCACTTTTAGCGGCTTGTCTTCAAAAGTTTTTAAACGAAGCTGACGGCTGGCCACTTCAATTTTTGAAGGCAAAGAATCTTTTGGTTTGCTTAAGTCGATGTAATCGTTGTGAAAGTATTCCAGATAAACATCCACACGGCGGTTAAGCTGACGGGTTGCATCGAGTTCGTCGTCGCTTAGTTTTAGCTCGGTAATACGCAAATCGATTTTCCCTTTTCCTTCCACGTTTTTCTGCTTGGAGGCAATTTCCTGAAGGATGTCTTCAACGGTTTTGGCGCGGCGTTGGGAAAGCAAACGGTTGTATTCTATTGAACCACGATCGTCACAAAACCCTTCCAGCCCAATGGAGAGGATCACAATATTTCCAAGGCTTTTTACGTACTCTTTCAGTTTCTGGTCTTCGGCATCGGTGAGTTTGTGCTTGTCGAAATCGAAATACACCGAATACTTATCCATTTTTACCTGAGTTAATTCCTCCTGTGAATAACCCAAGGCAAAGGCAAGTAAAAAAAGTAGCGTAAAAAGTTGCTTCATAAGCCGTTATATTTTGGTGATGACTAATTCTACTCTTCGGTCCTGATCGGGTCCGTTACCAAGAGGACGCGTGTTTCCGTAGCCTTTAAAAGTCATTCTTTTTTTATCGATTCGTTTGTTGATCAAATACTTGTAAACGGTTTCGGCGCGGTTGATGGAAAGCATCCTTTTTCGGGTGTCTTTATCAATGGCTTCTTTTTGAAAGGTAGGGGTACAACAAATGTGGCCCTGAATTTCGAATTCAATGTTTTTATACTTCTGAAGCAGTTTGGACACGCGTTCCAATTCCTGCTTTGATTTGAAAGTAAGCTTGCTGCTGCCGTTGTCGAATAAGATCTTATCCAGATAAATACGGTCGCCCACAATCAAATCTTTCTTCAAATCTTTATAAACTCCGGGCACCGGTTTAGGAGGAATCGGTTTGAAATTCATTACTACATCCACGCGGCGGTTTTTCTGGCGTACTTCGGGTAGGTTTTCTACGATATCATCATCAATTAAGATACGTCCTTTACCCTCGATGGTCACAATGATTTTATTTTTAACCCCTTTTTCAATGAGTTTGTTTTTGATGGTATTTGCCCGGTCGTTGGACAGTTTGTAATTGTAGGCGTCTTTTCCACGGTCGTCGCAATAACCGAAAATTTGAACACTTTCTATTCTTGAAGTGTCTACAGAGGTAACGAAGGCCACGACATCATTGGCTTTTTTCTCGTCAAGGTTGAACTTGTCAAACTCGAAATAAACGGAATGCACTACCTCTTCCTGCGCGGAGATCAGGTTGGCAAATAATAACAAAAGGTAAAAAACTCTTTTCATCTTAATGATGGCTACGGTCTTTGATTCGGTGTAAATTAATTTCTCCCGGCGGATGGATCAAAATCGGGTACTGTTCCACTTTTACGGAACTGCTGTCCAGACCAAAGGCCTGTTCTTCCGACAAACTGATTTTCTTCAGGAAATAGTAAAGATCTAAAATAATTCGTTCATACCAAGGGAAATCGTTATCGTAGGATAAAAATTTCTCAATAAGTACAAATTTAAAATCGCCAATGACGTTGTTTCGGTTTAAAGATTCGTAACGACTGGTAATATCTACTTCGCCATTTTTTACCATGTCCTGTACTACTTTTTTGAACAACAGGTTAATACGAGGTGCCACACGGAAGCCCAAATAGAAATCCACACGAATAATGTCGTCTTTTACCAAATCACGTACGCGGTATTCCATTTCATACGGTTCGTCGGTTACGTTTACGTGAACAAACCAGTAAATGTCAGCTCGTTTTGGACGTTTCTGTAAGATCGAATACACGATTTTAGATTCTATTTCATCGCCGTGGTTGGCATTGGTAAGGTATACTAAGTGCGTTGCGTATTTCGGGATGGACAAATCGTTGCTCAAATCGGAAATAACTTTTTTGAACGCATCGAGTTTTACAAACTCGGTATATTCCCTTCTGATTTTTTTCGCGGTGAACCAAACCACCATGATAAAGGCCAGTAATCCGGCGATAAACACCGAAACGTAACCTCCGTGAGGGAATTTGTCGATATTGGCGATAAAGAACGAAATTTCGATCGATAAATAGGTTAACAGTACTAAAATGATCAGGAACGGGTTGTAGCGTTTCAGTACCATGAAGAAACCAAGTAAAATTGTGGTCATGATCATACACAGTACAATAGCTAAACCGTAAGCGGCTTCCATGTTTCCGGATTCTTCAAAGTGCACTACGATAAACACACAGCCTAAGAATAACAACCAGTTGATCGATGGAATGTACAATTGACCTTTTAATTCGGTAGGGTATTTTACACGCACTTTTGGCCAGAAATTCAGGCGCATTGCTTCGGAAATCAAAGTAAACGAACCACTGATTAAGGCCTGAGAAGCAATAACCGCCGCAGAGGTGGCAATGGCAATTCCGAAGGGTAAAAACCAATCCGGCATTACCAGATAGAACGGGTTTCCGGGGTTGCTTGCGTTTCCGCTTAACTGGGTTAAAGTTTGCCCTTCATGAGCGATCAGGTAGGCACCTTGTCCGAAATAGTTGATCACCAACATGGTCTTTACAAAAATCCAGCTGATGCGAATGTTCTGAATACCGCAATGCCCTAAATCACTATACAAAGCTTCGGCTCCGGTAGTACAAAGGAATACGTAACCTAAAACATAAAATCCTTCGTGGTGAATTTGCAGTAGATGTATTGCATAGTAGGGGTTCAACGCTTTAAGAACCGAAATGTTCCCTACCAAATGGATCGCTCCCAAAGTTCCCAACATCCCGAACCAAAGCAACATCATCGGGCCGAAAAATTTCCCGACAAATTTGGTTCCGAAACGCTGAATAAAGAACAGGATGAATAAAATACCGATGATGATCGGGATGGTGTTCAGTTCCGGGTTATAGGTTTTTAACCCTTCAATAGCCGAAGCCACAGAAATCGGCGGAGTGATGATTCCATCGGCCAATAAGGCACTTCCCCCAATGATGGCCGGAACTATCAGCCATTTTTTCTTCAGTTTTTTTACCAGGGTGTACAGCGAGAAAATACCGCCTTCCCCTTTATTGTCTGCGCGAAGCGTTAAAACAACATATTTTAAAGTAGTCTGTAAAGTCAGGGTCCAGAAAATACAGGAAATCGCGCCGAGTATGATGTCGTGGTCGATGGCCTGTTTGCCGACGATGGCTTTCATTACGTAAAGCGGAGATGTACCAATATCTCCGTAAATAATTCCTAAGGTTACAATTAAACCGCCTAACGTTAGTTTGTTAAGGTGGTTACCGCTGTGTGAACTCACTTTTTTTGAAAATTTAATAATGACAAAATTATCATAAAAAACATAGCAGAAGTTAAAATCCGTGTGAAATTTAGTTTTTCAGAATTTTATTATATTCTACCGTGTTGTTTAAGATGGAGGAAGCCTTGGTAATTTCAGGATTACTGGTGGTGTAATACTGGTACAAACCTTCGCGGTATTGGTAACGTTTGATGATTTCGTCCAACAGCAAATTTTTGATTTCCTCTTTATTTTTGTCTAATGCTTTTTCTTCGGTACGTTGCAGTGCGGCAAGCAATTGCTGGTATTCGGTAGCGATGCTTTCATCAATTTTTTCTTTTTTAGCTACAGCGAGTGTGTTTTTTAAAGCTACTTCGGTTTCTGTATCTAACTGGAAATTTTCTTTCTTTAAAAAAGCCTTGAAGTTGGTAAAATCCTGATCGGTAACAGTTGGAATTTTAGTGCCAAGATTTGGATTTTTGTAATAATACTCCGTTGCAAAATTGAAAATACCGTCTCCTTTTACCAAAGCAGCCGCGATGCTACTTTGTTTGGCTTCTTCCATTTCGATATCCGGTTGAATTCCACCGCCATCGTATACCGTTCTTCCTTTTTTGGTTTTGAACGCGTTGTAGTTTTTGGCTTCGGTACGGGTAGCTTTTCCGTTTTTGTCTTTATGCGAATAGTCCAACGCCTGAATACAGCGTCCCGAAGGGGTGTAGTATCTAGAAATCGTCACTTTTACCTGAGTTCCGTAAGATAAATCCAAAGGACGTTGCACTAAACCTTTTCCAAAACTACGCGCGCCAACTATAACAGCACGATCTAAGTCCTGAAGGGCTCCGGCTACAATTTCAGAAGCGGATGCACTTTTTCCGTCTACCAATACGGCCAGCGGAATGTCGAGATCAATTGGTGCTTTTTGGGTTTTATAGGTATTGTTGTGTTTTTCGTTTTTCGATTTGGTGGTTACAATGATTTCATTTTGAGGTACAAACAAGTTACAGATGTTCACCGCCTCGTGCAACAAACCGCCCGGATTACCTCGCAAATCCAGAACAATTTTAGTGGCACCATCGGTTTTCAGTTTCAAAAGCGCTTCTTTCACTTCTGAGGAAGCCTTGGCGTTGAACTGGGAAAGCACAATGTAGCCCGTAGTTTTGTCGGACAGCATCGAATAAAACGGAACGGCTTTCACATCGACTTCGTCTAAAACAATCTGAGCCGAAAGCAATTTGCCCTGACGTTTGTATTTGATATCAACTTTTGTGTTTTTGGCACCGCGCAAAAGGGTTCCGGCATCTTCTTTAAAATCCACCAGATTTACATCGCCAATCTGAACAATTTCGTCACCAGCTTTAAGCCCTGCTTTGTCGGCCGGAAAGTTTTTGTAGGGTTCCACAATAATCAGGCGACCTTCTTTGCGGCTAATCATCGCGCCAATACCGGTGTACTCTCCTGAGGAATTGATTTTGAAACGCACCACGTCCTGTTCGTTGAAATAGTTGGTGTACGGATCCAAATCGGCAAGCATGCTTTTAATGGCTTTGTCCATCATTTCGCCCGGATTCACTTCATCTACGTAATTCTGGTTTACGGTTTTGAACATGGTGGTAAAAATCTCGAGCTGCTTGGCAATTTCAAAGAAATCCTGCTGAAAGCTCACGCCCACAAACAGAAAACTTCCTGCAAGTACCGGGACAACATATCTTTTTTTGAAGTAGGAAAACATGGTTAAGTCGTTTTTTTCTTAAATCTTCTTCGGATGAACAGTATCATCACCACGAAAATAAGAATAAAAGGCCAAATGTGCAGTAAACCAAGCAAGAAAGTTGCCAGGTTGTTGCCTCCGGATTTGACTGCGTTCCACATTTTTGTGAAATAGGAAACCATAGCACCGCTTTCCGATGGGTTGTTGGTGTACATTTCCAAATGAACCGTGCTTAGGGAAACCTGATTTTGCAGATACTTCAAACGGCCTTCTTTGGCTTCGATTTCCTCGCGGATGGCAGAGAGTTCCTTTTCAATTTCCAGCATTTCCGAAACCTTTGTGGCTTTGTTCAGCAGTTCGAAATAACGCTTTTCCAAAACTCTTTTGGCGTTGAGGCGCGCTTGAACATCGATGTATTCTTCGGTAACATCCTGTGCTGAAATTTCCTTGCGGTCAAAATGTTTTACACCTTGACTTATGGCGGCGATAAAAACCTCGAAGGAAGCGCTGGGAATGCGAACGGTGATGTTGCGGTAGGCCGATTCGTAATTCTTTCCCGAATCGTCGTTTTGGATGGTCGCTTTGTGCTTTAAAATTTCTTTTTGGATGCTGTAAAAAGAAGCGTTTAAGTCTGGAGTTTCAAAGCGTAACGTTGCGGTTCGGATGATTTTAGGCTGAAAAGTTATTTCTTTGGAACTGTCCCTGTCAGCATACGCGTCGCTAGTTTTGTCTTGCAAAGGCGTTACGATGAGGTTGTCTGAAGACTCTTCGGCTTCAGCTTCAACAACTTCAACGGCTGCATCTAAAGCCTCTTCTTGTTTGTGTTCGGCTTTTTTACAAGCCAAAGGAAGCAGTAAGAGCGAAAAATAAAGGACTAGGGTTTTCATACGCTTTTCGTTTTTTAGCTATAACGCAAAAGCGAAAACAAAAAGTGTTTTTTAATCAGAAATTATTGCTTTTCTGGTTTGATGGCCTCGCCAAATTTGGCAAACAGCTGAACGGTTTTCTCCTGTAGTTCCGCGTAGGAAAGTTTTTCCTTGGTTTGGTAGAAAAACATCATCGCGTAAGGCTGTTGCATTTGCTCCAAAAGTAGGCTTTTGTTCAGGCGGTAACACTCACGCAGCACGCGTTTGAAATAATTGCGGTCGGCAGCTTTTTTGAAGTACTTTTTGGAAACGGAAACCCCGAATTTGATTGTCTGATCGTTTTGGTCAGAAATCGGAACATATACCAGACGCAAAGGGTATTTCGATACCGATTTTCCTTCGGAAAACAGTAAGTCGATAGTAGTTCTGCTTTTGAGCTTTTCGTGTTTCGGGTAAGTATGCTTCATTTCTTGGGCAAAGGTACGAAGCTTACGGTTAATTGGGGTAAAAAAACGGAAACACGTCGAGAATTTATTTCAGAAACCGACCAACTGCGCTTTAATGGTTAACTTTAAGTTGGAAAGGGATTGCTTTTTGATTGTACTGCTGCTTGTTAATTGCACATACGTTCACGCCCAAATAGGATGGTTTCGGCTCGGCTTTTGTTATGGTTTTGGGAGTGAATTCAACAATAGCGATTATACTTACCAAAACCGATATTTTAAGATTTCTACGGATTATCGTTTGAAAAAAGGTAAATTTTTAGATTACGAATTAGTGGTTCAACCCGAAATAAATTTTTCCAAGCATCAACTTAAAAACCTTTATTTTATTACTCCCGAAGAACTGGATTATCAGCACAAACGGGAGGAATTTTCCAAGTTGAAAAACTTACACGAATACGTTTTGAATCTTGGGCTTCGGGTTCGAAAAGCAATTACTACAAAAAGCAGTATTTATCTTCTGGGAAGTGTTGGGCCAATGCTCATTGATACTGAAACCGAGCGTCTGTCTAAAGGATTTGCGTTTTCCGATGTCTTGACTTTAGGAGTTTCTTTTAAGGTTGAAAAACTCAGCTTTGATATTAATGGAAATGTACGCCACACCTCTAACGGGGGTTTTCAAGGTTCTAATGCGGGTTTTAACACCTTTAACCTAGAGTTTGGCACTGCCTTTTCATTATAGTGCAGGTAGATTTGGTAGCAGTGCCAACTTAGATTATTGCTTTATTAGTATTTTCTTAGTGGCTTTTCCTTTTTGGGTGATAAGTTCCACATAATACGCACCTTCGGATTGACACTCTTTTAAATCAATTTTTTGAGCATTACCTTCACTTTTTTCTGACTTCAGTAATTTTCCTTCGGAAGAATACAGGTTGATTTGCTGTAGTTTCAAGCCTTGTTTTAAAGTTACAAAAACCTCATTGGTTGCCGGGTTTGGGTAAACCGAACAGTTGTTCATTACAAATTCGTTGGAAGATAATATGGCGGTCAAATCATAAACTTTAACCTGACCGGTGTAATTGGGGCCAAATTGGGGAGCACCAACCGCTAAACGAGTCCCATCATCAGACAAAGAAACGGAATGGCCAAAATTTTCGTAGGCTGCCGAACCCATTAGTGTTGTACCTAGCTGTGTCCAGTTATTGTCTGCGTAATGGAAGACGCTAACACTTCCTGATTCTTCACCGTTGGTGTCGTTTCCTATGGCACCGATAGCTATTTTAGTTCCATCGGCTGAAAGATCAAGGCTTATGCCGAAGTTGTCTGTAGTTGATTCTCCTGTTAAGGCATTACCAAGTTGAACCCAATTCTGCCCGTTATAGCCAAAAACACGCACTTTTCCACTGGAATCATTGTTTTCTAAATCGGATAGAGCAATTTTAGTTCCATCGGAAGAAAGTTTAATTTCCCAGCCGGTACTGTATCCAATCATTTCAGGATAGATGTCGGTTCCCAATTGCTCCCAACCAGTGCCGTTATAGTGGTAAATTTTCGTTTTTCCGGATTGTGTTTGTCCGGTGCATGTAGCTATTCTGCTGCCATCAGAAGAGATGGTAACGATCATAGGAATGGTATTTATACTTGAGTCCTGAACATCAATATCGGTTCCTGTTTGAACCCAGTCGTTACCGTCAAAACTATGAACGCGAACTCTGTTCTGATAGGAAGAATTGCCGAAATCTGTGGTTGAAGCGGTTACGATTCGTAATCCGTCCGATGACAAAGCTAGAGGACTAATTCCGGAATTGATTGAATTTTCTTGATTTATATCTGATCCTAATTGTGACCATGTACCGCTATTGTAACTGTATACGCGATAACTCTTTAAATAATTTCCATTTCCTGTGTAAAGATGTCGTTCAACGGCAAGCTTGGTTCCGTCAAGAGATAATGAAATCCCTTTTGAAATAACTCCACCATCATTTGTTATGTTGTTCCCAAAAGGAACCCAATTGCCATTTTCGAAATGATAAACGCTTATGTGTTCGGTTTGGTTGTTGTTAAAGTGTTTAACCGCTACTTTACTTCCGTCCTTTGAAAGGGAAAGACACCAGCCTAAAGAGTTTTCCTGTTCCGTTCCGTTGATAGGGTTTCCTAATGATGTTTGAGCTTTTGCTCCAAGTAAGGAAACTATGGTAATAGCGCTAGTAAGAATTATCGATTTTGTATTCATTTTATAAACGATTAAAATTCTTACAAATATATTTTTAATAATTTATGAGTAGTGTTAAAAATTGCAATACTGAGGTAATAAAACAAATAAGAATCAGATTGTTAAATTAAAAAAGCTGCCTTTTCAGACAGCTTTTCGTTTTATTTTTTGTAGATATTATTGGTTTTATCGACATCGGCCATGAGTTCACTTGGATCGATCACGATGGTTTTGATTGCTCCTTTTTCTTTGTTTACGATGAAATCAAAAGCAGGGTAGGCCCAATCCCAACCTTCTAAAACGGTCCTTTTTACATTCGAAAACGGATTGTCTTTGTTCCAACGCATCAAAGTTTGCGGAATGTAGAAACTTTCTTGAGTTCCGTCTTGGTAAGTTACCATAATATCCAGCGGCATAGGCATTCTTCCGATGCGCTCTAATGTAACTTTTGTGGTTTTTCCGTTTTCTTCGATTGTTTTAATACCATAATCGATGGTATTGGTGGTTTTGGTCCATTCGGTTAAATACCAGTCCAGATTGGCTCCCGATACTTTTTCAGCCGTGTGTTTAATATCGTTTGGCGTCGGATGGGTAAATTTATAATCGGAATAATAGCGTTTTAGTGTTTTTAAGAGGTTTTCTCTTCCAATAAGATATTCCAGTTGTGACAAGAAAATATTTCCTTTTCTGTAGGCTTGTATGCTGTAAGGAAGGTTTTCGTCGTAACGGTCGGCATGTGTAGTTTGTGGTTGTTCTTTGCCTGATTTTACAAGGTAATAATACCCATTATAGGAATCTCCTTGAGGGTTGTCAACTTTTTTGTCGGCAATTTCATTTAAGCCGTAATTCTCCAGCCAGCTCGTAAAGCCTTCGTCCATCCAGCTGTGTTTGGTTTCATTGCTAGCCAGTACATGCTGAAACCAAGAGTGCGCCATTTCGTGAGCGGTCACGCCTAATAATCCTTCGAAAGTGCCCTCGCCTAAAATCAAGGTACACATGGCATATTCCATTCCTCCATCACCCCCTTGAATCACAGAATACTGATCGTACGGGTATTTTCCAACAGTTTGGTTGTAAATCTGCATTAACTGTACGGTTTTTGGCTGTAACTTTTTCCAGTTTTCAATAATGGCCGGATTGTTTTTGTACAGAAAATGAACCGTGGCCCCACCGGGAACTTGTGCAGTATCATGCAGGTAGTTTTTATCGGCTGCCCAAGTGAAATCATGCACGTTTGGTGCTAAAAAATGCCAAGTAAGCGTTTTGGTTTTCTTAGGATATTTCACCGAAACGCCCGCGTCTTGGTATCCGTGTCCGATTTCGTTTTTGTTCTGTAAATAACCACTTCCGCCTAAAACGTAGTTTTTATCAATAGTGATTTTCACATCGAAATTACCCCAAACCCCATGAAATTCGCGGGCAATATAAGGGTCAGCCTGCCAACCCTCAAAGTCGTATTCCGCCATTTTCGGGTACCATTGTGCCATGGAAAGTTCTACACCTTCTTTGTTGTTGCGTCCTGAACGTCTGATTTGTACCGGAACCTGTCCGTCAAAATCCAAAGAAAAGGTTGTGGAAGTGTGAGGAAGCAACGGTTTACTTAGCGTCACTTCTAATATGGTTCCGACCACTTTATTAGTAAGCAAAGCACCGTCTTGTTTCAGATTGGAGATTTTTAAATATCCGATTTCATTTGGTTTTAAGGCCGCGATTCGACTTTCCTTTACTTCCTTGTCGCCAACTTTTGTTTTGGTAACCATACGACCGTCAGGATCTTTGATTGCTTTCAAACGGGCATCCATAGCGCTGTTTGGTTGAAACGCGTTGTTAAATAAATGATAGTACACGCGGTGTAAAGTGTCGGGAGAATTATTGGTATACACCAAAGTCTGTTTCCCTTTGTACTGATAATTTTTTACGTCCATGGAAACTTCCATTTTGTAATCGGCATGTTGTTGCCAATAGCCTGGATTTGGGTTTTTCTGTGCCATCACCCCGAATGAGGCCAGCAACAAAAGCAAAAAGTTTTTTCTCATTTTCATTCAAATAAAAAGGAAGGGAAAAACTCCCTTCCGAATTACACTATGTACCAAAGGTACTTATTTTTTTGCCATTTTCTCAGCCATTAACAAAGCATTAAATGCATTCACGATTTTTCCGGATTTGGAAACTTCGCTGAACGACTTTACTTCTTTAGTTTCTCCAACCACTATTTTTTGCGTTAGTGCAGAGCCCGAATCCATAATGATTTGTTTTACCTGAGCCGCTGTAAGGCTTGGGTAATACGAACGGATTAAAGCTGCAACACCCGCCACGTTTGGCGAAGCCATTGAAGTTCCTTGCAAGTACGAATAAGTATTGCTTGGTGTGGTGGCATAGATTTTTTCCCCTGGAGCAAAAATATCCACACTGGTTTTTCCGTAATTTGAGAAATCGGCCACCATATCTGAACCGTAATTTGGAGTTATGGCACCAATAATCAGAACATTGTTTGAAATTTCGGGTTGCCCATCGTAGGAATCGGTTGGGTATTTGTTGATTGTATCTAGATCATACGATTCGTTACCGGCAGCAAAAATTACCAACACATCTTTAGAAGCCGCATATTTAATGGCATCGTGTACCCAATCTCTGTGAGTAGAGTAGTACTTTCCGAAACTTCCGTTGATTACTTTGGCTCCGTTGTCTACGGCATAGCGAATACCTAAAGCAATATCTTTATCGTACTCATCCCCATTGGGAACCGCGCGTACCGCCATGATTTTTACGTTGTTGCTTGCCACACCGTCACCGCCTTTATTATTTCCGCGTGTTTGAGCAATAATACCTGCCACATGGGTTCCGTGTTTGGCTCCTTTTTTCTCTGGACCGATCACATTGTTGTTCCCGTATTTTGTATCGCTAAGGTTTTCCGGGTTGTCTCCAACCGCTTTTCTTCCGTCAAACTGTAGGTTCAAATGGTAGTTCAGTTGATCGTAAATATGATCTTTGAATTCAATAATTTCTTTATCGAATTCTTCTCTTGAAGTTTCGGCTAAAATCTGCATCATCATCCCTTTGTACTGAAGAAGGGTCGGGTCTGTAGTTTCCAGTTTCTTAACATCATCAAGAGTATAGTTTTTCTTATTGAGTTTTTCAGCAACTGTTTTGTCTCCGGTCATGATGAAGTCCACCTGCATTTTTCCCTGATTGGCTTCCTGAAGGTCTTTTTCGTAATCTGCTTTAGCGCGGCGGTACGTTTCCGAACCGTCATCGACTTTCTTTAAGATACGCACATATTCCATGTTTTCATTGTCGGAATTGCCCAGGAAATTCCAACCATGAATATCGTCAATATATCCGTTGTTATCGTCGTCTTTTCCGTTTGCTGCAATTTCTTTAGGATTGCTCCAGATGGCCGGTTTCAGGTCTTCATGGTCGATATCGATTCCCGAATCTACTACGGCTACAATTACTTTGGTGCTTTTTTTTCCTTTGAGCAATTCTGCGTATGCTTTGTCAACACTCATTCCTGGAATAGTATCTTTTACTAAATCAAGGTGGCTCCAGCGTTTAAGGTCTTTTTCGGCAATTTTCCCAACCTTTACAGGCATTTTGTCGATGTTTTCGACAGGGGTGGAAACCATGGTTTGGGTAGTTCCGCAGCTGACCAAAGCCAGGGCAAGTGCCGCGCAGAGGTAATAAGGTTTTAATACATTCATAGTCGTTTCTCTTTGTTTGAATAGAATAGGTCGAACAAGTTTTAATTTGTTACAAAACTGTACCGCTCATTTTCATTGATTGAATACCAAAGTAAGGTTTTCATTGAAAACAAACAAGTAAAAAAAATGAGCCTCTTTATATGAAAAGAAAGCTCACTGCTTTAATTGCCAAGGTAACCAGATATAAAACAACCTTAATCATAATGTTCGTTTTTTGATTGATGATTTTTGACTGATGATGCTATTTACAATTTTGTATTATTTTCTGCAGAACCTTATCGGCAATTTCCAAATCGGTTGCGTTGATTCCTTTTAATGCCTTGTCGCGGTTTTGCAGTACAATTTCCTGAACGTTTTTTATAATTTCCTCACCTTCTTTAGTAACGTGCAGGATGAACTTTCTACGGTCTTCCGGATTGATTTCTTTCTGGAGGTATTTTGCCTTTATCAGCAAATCAATAATCCGGGTTACCGAAGCATTGTCCTTAAAGACCAAATCACTCAATTCGTGTTGGGTAATATTTGGGTTTTCAAGGATGCATTTAATTACGAGCCACTGGTCTATGGTAATTTTAAAACCGTGTTCGCGCAATTTCTTCTGGGCATACATTCGGTACAAACGAATACTGTGATCGATGTTGTAAAAAATGATGTTATTTAATTTTTCCACAGGCGAAATCTTTACTCAAAAGTACTAATGATTTTGAAATAATTGACATATCAAACAAAAATTAATATAAAATTAACAGCTTTCTGCTTAAGGTGTTAGAAAGCTGTTAAAGTTATTTAAAGAATATCTTCACAACGGAATACCTCTTTTAAACGAACTCCTTTTTCGGTTGGTTCCACGGTGATTATTTGATTATGTGCATCGTGTTCCAACCATAAATAGTAGTTGTTTTGGGCAGCCGTATTCAGGAATTTTGTTTTTTCGGGCATTGTCAGGAGCGGACGGGTGTCGTATCCCATCACATAAGGAATCGGAACATGTCCGGCGGTGGCTAACAAATCGGCACAAAAAACAATGGTTTTTCCGTTGTAATTGATGTGCGGGATCATTTGTTTTTCGGTGTGTCCGTCCACATAAAAGATGTCAAAATCTAATTCTTTGGAAGTGCCAAAATCAGCATCAGGACGATTGATGAACTTGAGTTGCCCGCTTTCCTGCATCGGTAAAATATTTTCGGAAAGGAACGAGGCTTTTTCACGAGGATTTGGTTGGGTTGCCCATTCCCAATGGTTCTCATTACTCCAAAAAGTTGCGTTTTTGAAGGCCACTTCATAACCGGTTTTGTCTTTGTTCCAGTTCACGCTTCCTCCGCAATGGTCAAAATGCAGGTGCGTCATGAACACATCGGTCACATCATCGCGGTGAAAACCATATTTTGCCAAGGATTTGTCTAAGGTAAGATCGCCCCAAAGCGAGTAATACCCGAAAAATTTCTCAGATTGCTTGTTTCCCATGCCTGTATCGATTAAAATTAACCGGTTGCCGTCTTCAATCAGCATGCAGCGGGCCGCGATGTCAATTAGATTATTGTTGTCGGCCGGATTGGTTTTGTTCCAGATGGTTTTTGGGACCACACCGAACATGGCGCCGCCGTCCAATTTGAAATTTCCGGCTTCTATAGGGTAAATTTTCATGGTTTCTGCTTAAAAAATTGTGATTGCAAAGTAAGAAATCTTGAGGGAATTCGCAATTTAAATCCCTTGATAAGAAAAGACTATGACTGAATAAGTTATAAAAATGTTAGTAGTTAGGTAATAATGGTTTTATGTAATATCTTTGCACTAAATTAGAATTAATCTGTTTTAACGTTATGATTAAAGTTTCAGAAAGCGCAAAAAAGCGCATCGCACTTTTAATGGAGGATGACGGGTTCAGCACAGCGACGGATTACGTTCGCGTAGGCGTAAAAAGCGGTGGCTGTTCCGGCTTGTCGTATGATTTAAAGTTTGACAAAGCTTTAGGAGAAGATGATAAAGTGTTCGAAGACAACGATATAAAAATTGCCGTGGATAAGAAAAGTTTCTTTTACCTAGTGGGAACCACCTTAGAATATTCCGGAGGATTGAACGGAAAAGGATTCGTGTTTAACAATCCGAATGCACAGAGAACTTGCGGATGCGGGGAAAGCTTTTCCTTATAATTTTTAAATTTTAAAAATGTCAAAATACACAGAAGACGACTTAAAGGTCGAACTCGAAAATAAAGAATACGAATACGGTTTTTACACCGACATCGAATCGGAAACGTTTCCTGCGGGACTGAACGAAGATATTGTTCGTGCCATTTCCAAAAAGAAAAACGAGCCGGAATGGATGACCGAATGGCGTTTGGAAGCCTTCCGCGCCTGGACCGAAATGGAAGAACCAAACTGGGCGAACGTACACTACGAAAAACCCGATTTTCAGGCCATTTCCTATTATTCGGCACCGAAGAAAAAAGACAAATACGAAAGTTTGGATGAGGTCGATCCGGAATTACTGGAAACCTTCAAAAAATTAGGTATCTCGATTGATGAGCAAAAGAAACTGGCAGGCGTTGCGGTAGATATCGTAATGGACTCGGTTTCGGTTGCGACTACGTTCAAAAAGACGTTGGCAGAAAAAGGGATCATTTTCTGTTCGATTTCCGAAGCGATTCAGGAACATCCGGAATTGGTTCAGAAATACATCGGAAGTGTTGTCCCTCAAAAAGATAATTTTTACGCAGCGCTAAATTCGGCGGTTTTCTCCGACGGATCATTTTGTTATATTCCAAAAGGCGTTCGTTGCCCGATGGAATTGTCTACGTATTTCCGTATCAATCAAGGAGGAACCGGACAGTTTGAAAGAACGCTTGTGATTGCCGATGAAGGAAGTTATGTTTCGTATTTGGAAGGTTGTACCGCGCCAAGCCGTGATGAAAACCAATTGCACGCAGCCGTTGTTGAGCTAATCGCTTTAGACAATGCCGAAATCAAATATTCGACCGTACAAAACTGGTACCCAGGAAATAAAGAAGGTAAAGGAGGGGTTTTTAACTTTGTGACCAAAAGAGGTTTGTGTGAGAAAAACGCAAAAATTTCCTGGACACAAGTAGAAACCGGTTCTGCCGTAACCTGGAAATATCCATCATGTGTGTTGAAAGGCGACAACTCGATTGGAGAATTCTACTCGATTGCCGTAACCAACAATTTTCAACAAGCCGATACCGGAACCAAAATGATCCACTTGGGTAAAAACACCAAATCAACCATTATTTCCAAAGGGATTTCTGCCGGAAAATCGCAAAACAGTTACCGTGGTTTGGTTCAGATTTCCTCCAGAGCCGAAAACGCACGTAACTTCTCGCAATGTGACTCGTTGTTAATGGGGAACAATTGTGGGGCGCACACCTTTCCGTACATCGAATCTAAAAATACAACCGCAAAAATCGAGCACGAGGCAACCACTTCCAAAATTGGGGAAGATCAGGTGTTCTATTGCAACCAACGCGGGATCCCAACCGAAAAAGCCATTGCGCTTATCGTAAACGGATTCAGTAAAGACGTACTAAACAAGTTGCCAATGGAATTTGCTGTGGAAGCGCAGAAATTGTTGGAGATTTCCTTAGAAGGATCGGTGGGATAATGGGAAATACGGTAATTATTGTCGGCTCTTCACGTAAAAACGGAAACACCACAAGAATCGCTGAGGCAGTAGCTTTGCAATTCGGGATGGATCTTGTGAATTTAAGTGACCATAATTTCTCGTATTACGATTACAACAGTAGCAATATTGAAGATGATTTTCTTCCACTAATCAAAGGGATTATTGAAAAATACGACACTTTGATTTTTGCCACACCGGTGTACTGGTACAGCATGAGCGGGGTGATGAAAGTGTTTTTTGACCGTTTTTCCGATTTGATACGCATCGAAAAGGAGTGGGGCAGGAAACTAAGAGGAAAAAAAATGGCGGTGCTTTCGAATTCCCACGATTTTGAAAACGAATTGGATTACGATTTTTACCTGCCGTTTCGAAAATCGGCCGAGTATTTAGGAATGGATTATCTGGGAAACAAGCATTTTAACGCCGATGTTCCCGAAGAAACACAAAATATAGAATTAGCTTTTTTATAAAATAAAAGACAATGTTATCAATTAAAAACTTACACGCTTCCGTTGAAGACAAAGAAATATTAAGAGGAATCAACCTTGAGGTAAAAGCAGGAGAAGTTCACGCGATCATGGGACCGAACGGTGCCGGAAAGTCTACGCTTTCTTCTATTATTGCAGGAAATGAATCGTATGAAGTAACCGATGGGGAAATCATCTTAGACGGAGAAGACATCTCGGAATTGGCTCCGGAAGAAAGAGCGCACAAAGGTGTATTCTTATCGTTTCAGTATCCAGTGGAAATCCCAGGGGTTTCGGTAACGAACTTTATGAAAACGGCCCTTAACGAAAGCCGTAAAGCAAGAGGAGAAGAGGAAATGCCAGCGAACGAAATGCTGAAACTAATCCGCGAAAAATCGGAACTATTGGAAATCGACCGTAAATTCTTGTCGCGTTCTTTAAACGAAGGATTTTCCGGAGGAGAGAAGAAACGTAACGAAATCTTCCAGATGGCGATGCTCAACCCGAAATTGGCGATTTTAGATGAGACTGATTCCGGTTTGGATATCGATGCACTTCGAATCGTTGCTAATGGGGTAAATAAATTAAAAAGTCAAGACAACGCGGTGGTGGTTATTACCCACTATCAACGTTTATTAGATTATATTGTTCCGGATTTTGTACACGTTTTAATGGATGGAAAAATCATCAGATCGGGTGGAAAAGAATTGGCGCTTGAGTTAGAGGAAAAAGGATACGACTGGTTAAAAAGCTAAACAATGGAATTGAAAGAAAAACTGATTTCATCGTTCATGGCTTTTGAAGAAAAAGTCGATGTAGGCACCCAGCTGCACGACCTTCGCACATCAGCCTTAAAAAACTTTGAAGCAAAAGGGTTTCCGACCAAAAAAGAAGAAGCCTGGAAATATACTTCGCTGAATGCCGTCTTGAAAAACGATTTCAGCATCTTCCCGAAAAAGGAAAACAACATCGATATTAAAGATGTAAAAAAATATTTTTTAAATGATTTAGATACGTACAAGGTAATCTTTATCGACGGGATTTTCAGTACGTTTTTATCCTCGACCACGCATGATGGTTTGGATGTTTGTTTGATGTCATCAGCATTAACCAAACCCAAATACAAAATGGTGATTGATACCTATTTCAATCAAGTGGCCAGCAAAGAGGAAAGTTTAACCTCGTTGAACACTGCTTTTGCTTATGAAGGAGCGTACATTAACATCCCAAAAAGCAAAGTGGTGGAAAAACCCATCGAAATCATCTATTTCTCAACCGGAAAAGAAGATGCGTTAATGGTTCAGCCTAGAAACCTTGTGATTGTTGGGGAAAACGCACACGTACAAATTGTGGAGCGTCATCAGAGTTTGAACGAGAATCCGGTATTGACCAATTCGGTAACCGAAATTTTCGCGCAGAAACGCGCTATCGTGGACTATTACAAAGTACAAAACGATGAGCAAACCGCAAACCTGATCGACAACACTTATATTTCCCAGAAACAGGAAAGCCGCGTTTCGGTACATACCTTCTCTTTCGGAGGAAACCTAACGCGTAACAATCTGAATTTCTACCATCACGGAGAACGCATCGATTCTACGTTAAAAGGAATTACCATCATCGGCGACAAACAACACGTCGATCATTATACCTTAGTGAACCATGAACAACCCAACTGCGAAAGCCACCAGAACTATAAAACGATTCTGGACGGACAATCAACCGGAGTGTTCAACGGTAAAATTTACGTAGAAAAAGAAGCCCAAAAAACGGATGCTTTTCAGCAAAACAACAATATCTTGTTAAGCGACAGAGCGACGATCAACGCGAAACCTCAATTGGAAATTTTTGCCGACGACGTGAAATGTTCGCACGGTTGTACCATCGGGCAGTTGGATGAAAACGCAATGTTCTACATGCAACAACGCGGGATTCCTAAAAAAGAGGCAAAAGCGCTGCTTATGTACGCGTTTACCAGTGAAGTGACCTCGAGTATCAAAATACCGGAATTAAAGGCTAAAATCGCAAAAATCATCGCTACCAAGCTTAATGTGAACATGGGCTTTGATTTGTAATCAGCTTCAAGACATAAAACAGAAAACCGTTCTTCAAGAGCGGTTTTTTCTTTTTTAAGTAATTTCCGATTGGTTCTATTTGCTATATTTGAGTAAATCAATCGCAATTCCATGGAACAACTCCCGGAACATCAGCTCAAAAAACTCCTCGAAAAAGGGTTTCTTTCCGAAGCCCAACATCAGGAAGTAAAAGAATATAAAGCCCTTGGTATTTTTTCCCTGAATACGGAACTTTTGTTTTTATTGTATTTGTCGGTCTTGCTGTTTACCGGCGGTGTAGGAGCTTTAATCTACAAAAACATCGACAGTATTGGGCATATTGCCATTCTGGCTGTGAATTTTGTGTTGATGTTGGTTTGTTTTTACTTCAGTTTTAAAAAGGCGAAAGGGTTTTCCAAATTGGAAGTGGTTTTTGACAATCCGGTGTACGACTATTTGGTTTTGACGGGAAGTTTACTCGCGACTATTTTCATTGGTTACCTTCAGTTTCAGTACAGTGTTTTCGGAACAGATTTCGGTTTGGTTTCCTTGTTTTCAGCCATTCTTTGTTTTGCAGTAGCTTATTATTTTGACAACCGAACGGTGCTTTCCATGGCGATAACCTCACTAATTGCTTTTGCCGGGATTACTTTGACGCCGAAAACCGTTTTTGAAAACGAGATTTATTCCAATCCGAATCTGGTGTATTTTGGAATTTTCATCGGGGTTTTACTGATTCTCTGGACCTTGTACAGTTTGAAAGAAAAACTTAAAGCACACTTTTATTTTGTTTATTACATTTTTGCGCAGCATTTGTTAGGCATTTGTACCATTGCGGGCTTAATTGAAGACTATTGGTATGGCTTTTTTCCGGTTTTAGTGGGAAGCACTTTATTTTTCTACAAGGAAAGTTATAGGCACAAGGCAACCTCGCTGTTTGTGTTTTCCTTGCTTTACGGATTTATTGGGCTTAATATTTTCTTTATCAGAACGTTGGACGTACTAGGGATTAACGATTTTATCGAACCACTCATCTTCGTTTCCCCGATTTATGTGATATTTTGTATTGTGATGTTTATCAGAGCAGTACGCAACTTTAACAAAGAGAAGCATGCAGGCATATAATAAAGAAATTTTAAACAATGAAGTTTTGGCTGCGCAAGCGAAAGAACTGTACAAAATGAAATTTATCCCAAAGGAGCAATTCAAAGAGATTACTTCCCGATTGACATTATTCAATTCCAGTAGTAATTTATTGGTTCGAATTGGTTTTTTTCTTTTAGGATGTTTGCTTTTATCAGCAATCAGCGGTTTTCTGGCGCTTTTTTTTGGATCAATTTTAGACCGAAATTTTGAAGTATTGGTTTTTGTTTATGGAATCATAGGCGTAATTGGGGCTGAGTTTTTAGCCAGAAACGGGTATTTTGGTCATGGTTTGGACGATGCTTTTGTACTCTCGATCCCTTTGTATTTCTGCATCGGAACAGGGATTACTACAGAATCCATGTCCATGGTTTTTGCAGTAATGACACTTTTAGGATTTGTGTGTTGTCTGCGCTACGTGCATACGCTTTCCGTATTGGTGGGAGGTGTTGGATTTGTTGGCTTTGTATTCGATTTGATTGTAAATCATGCGCTTATGGATAAATTGTTTTTACCTTTCGTTGGGTTTTTCATGGGCGGTGGGTTGTATTTTATCAGTAAAAATTTAAAGAAAAAGGGACGTTTTTATATTTATTCGAATGCGCTATGGGTTGCCAAAGGTTTTGCCTTGCTCCTGATGTATTTCTCCGTAAATTATATGGTGGTTCGAGAGTTTTCCGAAGATTTGATGAACCTTGTGGTAACACCCGGAAATGATATCCCATTGGCTTTTGTATTTTATACATTGACGTTTTTGCTTCCCTTATTTTATATCGGGTATGCCCTAAAAACCAAAGATCGCCTAATGCTTCTCTTAGGCCTTTTTACTTTAGGGTATTCCATCTTTACTATTCGATTCTATTACCACTTAATGCCTTTGGAAATTGCGTTAATCTTGGGAGGAATTCTTCTTTTTGGAATCAGCTATTTAGCCATCCAAAAACTGAAAGACGCCCGGCAGGGAATAACCTTCCAGCCGGATCGTAGTAACGAGAGTAGTTTTCTTTTAACTGCTCAGGCTTTAATTGTTACCACTCAAATTCAGACTAAAATAGTAACCTCCGAGGACAAAATGCCTTTTGGAGGGGGTGGTTTTAGTGGTGGTGGAAGCGGAGGCGGATATTAATGAAAATATAGCCACTAAAAAGCGGCTTTATTTTTTATAAACGCTATGTTTTGTACTGTTCCTTCGCTCGAAACCAATAAGCTCTTTATTTTATGGTTATCATCTCTTACAAAGTGGTATAAGGTGCGTTGGTTGTTCCCAAATTCGTCTTGTTGCACTGGTGTTAACGGAATGTTTTCGTTGTTTTTGTAGCTTAGGAAAAGTTGGTTTCCTTTTTTTGTAAATTGGTAGGTTACCTCTAATTCATCGGAATAAAAATCCCCGATAAATTCATCGATTTGAACAGCTTCCGGTTTCACAAATTCGGCGCGTTTAAAGTAGAAGGGTGTTCCTCCAAAACGGATAACTAAATCAGTATCAGTAGTTTTAGTGAAGTCGTATTTTACGCTTTCGTTGACTGTCCGGTGAAATTTCCCTTTTTCATAACCAGTTAATGCAATTGCTTTTTTTGCCTGGCCTCCTTTGGCTTTGAGCGTATCATTTTCCACTAGGATTTCCATTTTCATATCGCTGTTGACTTCTTTGTATTGCCCGATATAGTGCTGAAATTGTTTTGGATCTGCTTTGAAAACAGCTGTTTTTTTTTACTTTGGATGTCGAGGTATCTGTTGGCAAAATCAAATCTAAAAGTTCATAAGAAAGAGGCGTAGGGTTTATGGGTTCCAGATTTGTCATGATGATGATGCCTAACTGTTTTTCCGGTAGTGTAATTAGCTGTGATTGCCCACCCCAGGCATAACCACTGTGACTGATGGTTCTATAACCTTTGTATTGGTCCAGCATCACGCCACGAGCGTAGTTTGCTTTTTCTTCGGCTTTATAATTGTCACAAGTTGTTAGAAATTCGGTTAATCCTTTGATTTTTAAACTCGTGCCGTTTAGAACATTCAACCATTTCGCCATATCGGTTATTGTCGAAGCCATACTTCCTGCGCCATAACTGTTTTGAATTCTCGGATTCTGAATATAGTTGTTGTCTTTTTGCTGATAACCCACCGCCTTATTCTTGATAATAGATTGATTTTCAACCCTTATTTGGGTATGGATCATGTTTAAAGGATCAAACAATTGTTCTTTAGCGTACGCGTTTAGATTTTTCTGTGAAACCCGTTCTACGATGAGCGCTAATAGCGTATACGAAGTATTGCCATACACTGTTTTGGCTCCGGGAACATGATTCAGTTGTTTTTGTTTTGAAGCGAGTTCTAAAACCGTAGTGTTGTCGTAGTATTCCAAATCATAGTTGAAGCCCTTTAAATCCATTAAAGTATGGTAATTGCTCAGTCCGCTGGAATGGTTTAACAAGTGTTTGATTTTAATTTTTTGCGGATGTTCGGGCATTTCGGGCAAGTACTTTCGGATGTTGTCTTCCAAAGAAATTTTTCCGTCCCGAACTAAGGTCCAGATGCAGGCTGAGGTAAACTGTTTGGCAATCGAAGCCAGACTATGGGCCGTTGAATCCGAATTTCTGATGTTGTAGTCTAGGGAAGCAAATCCAATTCCTTTGGAATAAACCAATTTGTCGTTTTGTACAATGCCAATACTAAGTCCGGGAGCGTTGGGTTTGTCGTATTTTTGGAGCAATTCGTCTATTTTGGAATAGGGATTGTTTTGTGAGATACAAATCCATGAAAGAAAAAGACAACAAGTCCAGATTAACCGGCGTTTCATTTGACTGCTGTTTTGTATTTATGATAAAAAAACATCGGAACCACGCCAAAATTCAGCAGTAAGAAACCAGCAAAAACAATCATGCCTCGAAAGGGCCAGTGCAGGAATTCGAACATAGCTCCAATTCCTAAAATAAAGGCGGTCAGAAAGCCAACCAAGTAGAAGGATTTTTTCATAGTTTATTTATTTAGAAGTAACATTTTTTGAGCTTTCAATTTGTACTGTTCGTAGATAATAAACGGTATTGTAATCAAGATAAGTTGTGAAAATCCAATTAAAATCAAAACCCCTGAAAAAGGCCATTTAAAGATAAAAAACAAGAACCCGATCAGCAGTATAACTGAGTTGATGGCACAGGTTAGGTGCACATTGCGCTTCCTGCGGATAAAACTCAAGATTAAAGCTTTTTCGTTTTTCTCTCTTTGAATAAGTTGCATCGCTGCATAGCCGCCCAGATTGTGTATTGCTTCCTGATAGGCCGTTTCGAAATCGTTTAGGTTTGATTTTTCAAGATGCGTACAGATGTGGTCCAGTAAATCTTCTTTAAAGTCCCTGTCGGTAATGCCGTAAAACGTCAAATTGGTCTCGATATACGTGATGTGGTCGTCGGTTACAATCATGAGTTGATGGGTTTAGGGTTAAAAATCAGATTCAGGGTAGTTATAAAATCATTCAGTTCGGCACTGAGTTCCAGTACGTATTGTTTACCGGTTGCCGTGATTTTATAGTACTTTCTTACCCGTTTTCCTATAAAAACCTTTTCGGTTTCCAGGATGCCGTCCGCTTCCAATTTGTGTAAAATCGGATACAAAGCCCCTTCGGAAATATCGATCTTGCCCGAAGTGATTTCCTTTACTTTCTGTGTGATTTCATAACCGTACATCCTGTCGTTCTCGCTGATGAGTTTTAAGATGATCGGCAATAAAGTCCCTTTGGTTAATTCTTTACTATACATAGTTTAAATATACATTTTATTTAGATGTATTTGTATTAACGCTATTGTTTTTTTGATATTGTGTTTTTAGACAGATTTTATCATTTATTTATACTAATTGTAAATAACAAGCCGTAAATTTGCAAAAACTAGAAGTACGAAAATGTTTGATGTTCAAAAAGTAAGAGCACAATTCCCAATATTGTCCCAAAGTGTAAACGGAAAACCACTGGTTTATTTTGATAACGGAGCGACCGCCCAAAAGCCTCAAGTGGTAATCGACGCAATTGCCCAATATTACAGCGAGATCAATGCTAACATCCATCGCGGGGTGCATACACTCAGCCAATTGGCTACGGATGCCTACGAACAGGCGCGTGATACCATTCAAAATCACCTAAATGCGAAATACAACCACGAAATCATCTTCACTTCCGGAACTACGGCAGGGATTAATTTAGTGGCCAACGGTTTTGCCAAATTTGTTAAAGAAGGCGATGAGGTTATGGTTTCCGCTTTGGAGCACCACAGCAACATCGTGCCGTGGCAGTTTTTGTGTGAGAAAACCGGAGCGAAATTGGTCGTAATTCCTATGAACGACAAAGGCGAATTGGTAATGGAGGAATTTGAGAAATTGCTTTCTTCCAAAACTAAAATTGTGGCGGTAAATCATATTTCCAATGCACTGGGAACCATAAATCCAATCAAACATATTATTGAAAAAGCACATAGTGTAGGGGCTGCGGTTTTAATCGACGGCGCTCAGGCCACTCCGCATTTACGCCCGAATGTTCAGGACTTGGATTGTGATTTTTATGTCTTTTCCGGTCATAAAGTGTGTGGTCCGACTGGAGTAGGAATTTTGTATGGAAAGGAAAGTTGGTTAAACGAATTACCACCCTACCAAGGCGGAGGTGAAATGATCAAGGAAGTTACTTTCGAGAAAACCACTTATGCGGAACTTCCTCATAAATTTGAAGCAGGAACGCCCAATATCGAAGCGGGAATTGTTTTAGGAACCGCCATTGACTATTTGAACGGGATCGGTTTTGAGAATATCGCTAACTACGAACAAGAATTACTGGAGTATGCTACGGCAAAACTTCTGGAAATTGAGGGTTTGAAAATCTTCGGAACCAGCGAAAATAAAGCCTCGGTAATTTCGTTCAACATTGAAGGAATCCATCCGTACGACATTGGCACAATTATCGATAAGTTAGGAGTAGCGGTCAGAACCGGCCATCACTGTGCACAACCGATCATGAATTATTTCAATATTCCGGGTACCATCAGAGCAAGTTTTGCGTTCTACAATACCAAAGAGGAAATTGATATCTTTGTGGAAGCGGTAAAAAAAGCGCAGATGATGTTATCTTAAAAACTAAGAAAGTATGAAGGCAATTACAGTATTAGCGTCTATGGTTGTTGTTTTTTCAAGTTGCAACTGTCAAAAAACAGCAGCCGAACAACCAAAAGCAACTCCGGAAAAGGAAATGGTTACACAACAAACAATCCCGACTTTGGAATACGAGGAAAGCACCCGTGGTTTCTTCAGAAGTATCACGGTGGTAAACCAAACCGTAGCGGTAATTAGCGTTCGTAATGGGGAGGCAAAAACCACCAAGATTTCCGACACCGACTGGAAAGAGCTTACGGCTTTATACCAAAAAGTAAACAATGAAAATCTGGCTGGGCTAAAAGCACCTACTGAAAAGCGTTTTTACGACGGTGCCCCGATTGCGCGTTTGCGTGTAATGACCAAGGAAAAAGAGTTCGAATCCGCTCCGTTTGACGGTGGTTTTCCTCCGGCGGAAATTGAACAAATTATAAATAAACTTATCGCCATAGCTGATAAACAACAATAAAATGACCATTAAAGAAATACAGGAAGAGATTGTAGACGAGTTTTCGATGTTCGACGACTGGATGCAGCGCTATGAATACATCATCGAGCTGGGAAAATCGTTGCCACTGATTAACGAACAATTCAAAACCGACGACAATATTATTAAAGGCTGTCAGTCCAAAGTGTGGGTTCACGCCGAGGAACAAGCCGGGAATGTAGTTTTTACTGCTGATAGCGACGCGATTTTGACTAAAGGCATCATTGCTATTCTGGTGCGTACCTTTTCCAATCAGTCACCAAAAGCGATCTTGGAATCCGACACTGACTTTATCGATGAAATCGGGCTTAAAGAACATTTGTCGCCTACGCGTGCCAACGGACTGGTTTCGATGATCAAACAAATAAAAATGTATGCCTTGGCGTTTCAGGCTAAGAATTAATTAAATAGTGCAGATTTTAAATCGCGCAAAGATTGATAAAAATGGAAGAATTTAACGATACCATCAATTTAGGAGAAGACGTTGTAAAAGTATTAAAAGGCATTTACGACCCGGAAATCCCAGTAGATATTTACGAATTAGGATTGATTTACGACGTGATGATCAACGAAGACAACGAAGTGAAAATCTTAATGACGCTAACCTCGCCCAACTGCCCGGTGGCGGAAACCTTACCGCAGGAAGTGGAAGAGAAAATCAAATCCATCGACGCGGTGAAAGCCTGTGAAGTGGAAATTACCTTCGATCCGCCTTGGAGCAAAGATTTGATGAGCGAAGAAGCAAAATTAGAATTAGGAATGCTATAATTCAACGAACAGTTTACAGTCCCGGTTTTCAGTTTTTCTGTAACTGTGGCTGTCTGCTGTGACCGTTACTATAAAAATGGACGAAATCATCAACAGAGTCGCCAACAGTGCGTTACAGGTTTTCGATTTAGAGGATTATTTCCCGAAACAATCTATTGTGGAATTGGATATTTCGCAATGGCTTTTCGGGGGTTTTATTCTGAAGGAAACTGAATTCCGTGAGCAGCTCAAAGCCCATGATTGGGCACAATACCAAGGTAACTACGTAGCGCTTTATTGCTCGGAAGATGCGATTCTTCCCGCTTGGGCTTATGCTTTGGTTTCGGTCTATTTGCAACCGTATGCACTCAAAGTGGTAAATGGTTCCTCAAAGGAATTGCTGCTTTCCCTATATCAGCAAACGCTTGATAATTTAGATTATTCCGATTTTAAAGACAAACCGGTGATCTTAAAAGGCTGTTCCAATAAACCGGTTCCGCAGGAATTGTATGTTTTAGCGGTTCAAAAATTAACTCCTTTTGTCAAAAGCCTTATGTTTGGTGAGGCGTGTTCTTCCGTTCCACTTTATAAGCGCAAATAAACCGTTCAACGATTTTATACACTTTTTCTGAACTATTTTTAGTAATTTGGGTAAAACTGAAAATTCACGCAAATGAGAAAAGTAGTTCCAATAGTGTTTTGCGTTCTGGGAATGCTGAGCGCCAAAGCACAGAATACCGAAAAAGAGTTAATCGACAAAACCTCCAAAGCGGCTGCGAAAACTCACGATACTTTAAATATGGGTTGGAAAAAAGCAGGTACGTTTGTTTTCCTGTTCAACCAATCTTCTTTTAACAACGATTGGCGGGGCGGCGGAACTTCCAATATCGCCGGAAATGCTAGTGTCAATTACGACTTCAACTACAAATCGCCCACCATGGTTTGGGACAATAAGGTTTTTGCCGCTTACGGATTGACCAAACTTAAAGATCAAGACATTACCAAGTCTGACGACCGCTTTGAATTTACTTCTATTGTGGGTAAACGTGTTGATGCGACGTATTGGTATTATTCCGCTTTTCTGAATTTTAAGACTCAATTTGATTCGGGTTTTAAGAAAGAGAAGTACACTGTTAGCGACAACGGAACTCCTTTAAATCCCGCCGATGATATTATGGGTGAACGCGACGTGAAAATCTCGCATTTCTTTTCCCCGGCTTATTTGCAGTTAGGGCCTGGAATGCTTTGGAAAAAATCGGATAATCTAAAGGTGAACATCGCTCCGGCCACTTCGCGTTTTATCTTTGTGCATAAACACTTTACCGATTTTGGTTCCGCTTTTGGGGTTAAGCAGGGAGAAACCATGCGCTTTGAGTTTGGTGCGGCGCTCAACGCGTATTACAAATTCAATATCATGGAGAACATCTCGATGGAAAACATCCTGAACCTGTATTCGAATTACTTGGAAAAACCGCAAAACGTGGACATCGATTACCAGATGAATTTAGTAATGAAGATCAATAAGTACATTTCTACCAATTTGGCGTTTCAGGCCATTTACGACGATAATGCCATTGGAGCCTTTCAAATCCGGGAAGTTTTCGGTTTGGGGGTGAACTATGGTTTTTAAAATAAATAAGAAACCCCAACTTTTACAGCTGGGGTTTTTCTTTAGTCATTATCCACGGCATCTTTATAATCCGGATATAAAAACTTATTGTACGGAAAGCGCGTGATGTGAATTTCACGAACCGCTTCGTAAACCTTTTCGCGGAATTCTTCAAAATTCAATTTATCGGTAGCCGATATAAATAAGGTGTGGTTTTTACCCACTTTGGACATCCAGGTGTTTTTCCAGTCTTCCAAAGTATAATGTTTGGTGGTTTTTTCCTCAATTTCGTCTTGGGAAAGGCTCAGGTGTTTGTAAGCATCGATTTTGTTAAACACCATAATGGTAGGTTTATCGGCACTTTTAATATCCTGTAAAATCTGGTTCACCGATTCGATATGGTCTTCGAAATCCGGGTGGGAAATATCCACGACATGCAGCAATAAATCCGCCTCACGAACTTCGTCTAAGGTACTTTTAAAAGATTCTACTAATTGGGTAGGTAACTTTCTAATGAATCCAACCGTGTCCGATAATAAAAACGGTAAGTTTTTAATCACTACTTTACGCACGGTCGTGTCAAGCGTAGCGAAAAGCTTGTTTTCCACAAATACATCACTTTTCCCCACCGCATTCATCAAAGTGGATTTTCCAACATTGGTATAACCTACCAAAGCCACACGAACCATGGCGCCTCGGTTACTGCGCTGCACCGACATTTGTTTGTCGATGGTTTTGATTTTGTCTTTGAGTAAGGCGATGCGGTCGCGCACGATACGACGGTCGGTCTCGATTTCCGTTTCCCCCGGACCGCGCATCCCAATTCCTCCACGCTGACGTTCCAAGTGCGTCCACATTCCGGTAAGTCGAGGTAATAAATACTGACATTGTGCCAATTCTACCTGGGTTCTTGCATAAGAAGTTTCGGCACGCTGGGCAAAAATGTCTAAAATAAGGTTGGTGCGGTCTAAAACCTTACAATCCAGTTCTCGGGTAATGTTTTTTTGTTGCGCCGGAGTAAGTTCATCGTCGAAAATTACCGTAGTAACGTCGTTTTCTTTGATATAAAGGTTGATGTCTTCCAGTTTTCCGGTTCCTACAAAGGTTTTCGGGTTGGGTTTGTCCATCTTTTGCGAAAAGCGCTTGATCACTTCACCACCCGCTGTATAGGTAAGGAATTCCAATTCGTCGAGGTACTCGTTGAGTTTGTCTTCGTTTTGGTGTTGGGTGATGATCCCGACAATTACGGTTTTTTCAAAGTTTATGGTTTCTTTTTCTAACATAGTCACAAATCAAGAGGCAAAAATAAGTAATTAATATTTAGCAATAAACCAGATATTTATAACACAAGACTGATAAAAATTGAAACATTTGGTCGATTTTTTGTGAATTTTAACACTCCTATTGGGCAAATCCGCAAAAAAGGCTATATTTGGCGATTATACATACTACAAAAAACTAAATATTAACTTATGAAAAAAATTACATTATTAATCCTAATGTCATTATTGCCTCTGATAGGACTGGCCCAGTTCACAGAGAATTTTGACACAGGATTTCCGCCAACAGGCTGGACGGTCTACGACAATAATGTTGGAACTGTTCAAGATTGGGGCTCGACAACGGCACCAACCGCAGTTTACGGAGGAACAGGCCGTTCGGCGTTTGTCCAAACTGAGGATCTGGGTACGGGTGAGATAGCACAAGACTGGCTAGTTACCAATTTGAAAACTGTCCCAACTGATGGAAAGTTAATTTTCTGGATGCGCCAATTGATTGTTGGTAATCAAGGTTCGAAATTTAAAATTATGTTTTCTCCCAGTTCACAAACCGATATTTCTTCGTTTGTGTTGATTGGACAGTTTACAGAAGATGAGTTGAACAGTACAAACAATTCGCAATATTTTGAGCACTCAGTTGATTTTCCGGCGATATACCACAATACTACCGGATATATTGCTTTTGTTAGGGAGATCCCAAATGAACCAAGTAACCCTGTAGGAGTTCAAGATGGAGACCGATTGTTGTTGGATCAAATTAATTTAACACAAGGGTGTAAAGCTCCTCAAGTGCTAAATGCAAGAAACATTACCACAAATTCTGCGTTGCTTTTTTGGCAAAACACTGCGGGAGCGGGAGCAACTCAGTATGAGTTAACGGTAATTAACGAAACAGACTCAAATACTGTAGTGCTGCCTCCGACGCTTATCACTCCAGGAGCGGATGCACTGAATCCTCCATTGGGAGTAATGTATCAGCTGAATTCATTGTTGCCGGCTAAAAGTTATAAATACATTCTAAGAACGTTTTGTACTAATGGAGTTTACAGTAATCCTGTAGAGTTGTCCTTTTTTACTAAAGCCTTAGGAACATCTTGTGCGGAACCTATACCGGTTACGACTATACCTTATTCACATACTAGTAATACGGTGTTGTATTCTGATGCTATTGACGGTTCACCTGGAAGTTCTTGTGGGATTACAGGCAGCTATTTGAACGGTCACGAAGTTATTTATAAGTATACGGCAGACTTCACAGGTAACGTAATTATTACCATGACACCAGGTGGCGGAGCTACCAATACAGGTATGTTTGTTTACAGCAGCTGTGCCAATATCACAAACAACTGTATGGCGGGTGTTGCTAATGCCGGAAGTGGTGTTCGTGAGATTATGCCTTTTGCGGTAACCAATGGAACATCTTATTATATAGTACTTTCGAGTAATGGAACGCCACAAACGTTTGATTATACTTTAATAATTCAAAAATTAAACTGTTTGCCTCCAACGTCTCCTCAGGTGACGGCAACTACGCAAACAAGCGCAACACTTACTTGGGGTGGAACTTCAGTTAATGGTTGGGAATACATTATTCAGTCACCAACGGCAACATTCCCTCCAACAGGATCAGGAATACCGGTGGCTTCAGGTGGTCTTCCAGTAACAGACAACACACTTACGCACTCTACACAATACGTGTTTACCGTAAGAGCGGTTTGTCCTGACGGAGTTACCTATAGTCCATGGACTGCACCAGTTGCTTTTACAACACAGTGTGGTACAGTAACTACATTCCCATATACAGAAGGATTCAACTCAACATCTGCTACAGAATTTTGTTGGTCAAAGTTTAACGGGAATGCCGATGCAAACCAATGGGACATGAACTACACTACGAATGCCTTTGAAGGCGATCAGTGTGCGAGCATTGTTTCAAGTAATGCAACCAATAACGATTTCTTAATTTCACCGAAGTTCAACTTTACGGGAACACAACGTTTACGTTTCAAGTATAGAGCGGAATCTGGAGCAAATCATAATTTTCAGGTGAAGTATTCTACAGCGTCTACTTCTGCTGCAGATTTTAATGCGAACCCGGTTTTATCTTCAATAACGGCAACCAATACTACATATTTAGAAAAGGTAATTAACCTTAATACGATCAATGTACCGGCACATATTTCCTTCCATGTTCCACCGGGAGCAAATGGGGCAAGGATTTATATTGATCAGGTTATTCTGGAAGAAATCCCACAATGTTCTAACCCTACCGATTTAGCGGTTGGAAGTATAGGCTCGAACAGTGCGGTAATTACATGGAATCCAGGATTTAACGAAACTTCATGGCAAGTACAAGTAGTTTCACCGGGAGCTTCTCCAGGTCTTCCTACCGATGGAGTTACTGTTAATGGAACACCAACATATACACCGGCATTAAACAGTTCAACATCGTATGATGTTTACGTATTGGCGAACTGTGGTATTGACGGAACCAGCAGTTGGGTTGGACCGATAAGATTTACAACGTTACAGGTTCCGGGAACAATTGCTTATGTGGATACTTTCGAGTCAAATCCTGAATGGACCCTTAACAGTGGTACCGTTGCTCAAACTAACAAATGGATTATCGGATCTGCCGTAAATAACGGTGGTGCTAAATCACTTTATATTACAAACGATAATGGAGCAACTAACGCTTATACTTTAGGCGCTGCAACTGTTTCTCACGCTTATAGAGATATCGTGATTCCTGCGGGAACTACCAATTTGAATTTAGGTTTTGATTGGAGAGCGGAAGGAGAATCTACCAACGACTTATTAAAAGTTTATTTGGTTCCGAATAGTTTTGTTCCACAATCAGGAACTGCTATTGTTCCATCGGTACCTCTTAATCGTATTAAACTTGGAGGTGATTTAAACAGAACCAGTTTCTTTACCAGACAAAACATTACTGTAAACGGTGCTCTTTTCGCGGGAACTACTGCACGTTTGGTATTCGAGTGGATTAACGACAATGGAGGAGGTTCTCAACCACCGGCAGCTGTTGATAATATTAATTTCTCAGTGTTATCATGTCCGGCACCGTCGGTATTATCAGCTACGGTTTCTTCTTCGACTTCAGCGGTACTAGACTGGACTAACGGAGGATCGGAAGGTTCTTGGGAAGTAGTGATCCAACCAGTAAATACAGGTTATCCAACAGCTTCAAGTGCAATCTTGCCTGTAGGAGCACATCCTTACACAACACCAACACTAAACGATTCTACTACCTATGAGTATTATGTAAGAGCGGTATGTGGTACCGGAAATGAAAGCATCTGGGTAGGGCCGTTTGTGTTCAGTACTCAACAAATCCCGGCAACTTTAAATTATGTTGACGATTTTGAAAACCCTATTAAATGGACGTTCCTTAACGGAACACAAACCAATAAATGGGTAGTTGGAACAGCTGTTAACAACGGTGGAAGTAAATCGTTGTATATCAGTAATACTAATGCAGCAAGTAATAATTACTCGTTAACTTCTGCTACTACTGCGCACGTTTACCGTGACATTCAAATTCCATCTACTGCTGCACTTTTAACTCTTTCGTTTGACTGGAGAGCTAATGGAGAAACCAGTGTGGATTATTTAAGAGCGTGGTTAGTGCCAGTTACCTATACGCCAACTCCGGGTACTTTAATTACTACTGGAGGTGGTCGTATTAATATTACAGGAAATTTATTTGGAACTACTGCATTCCAATCAGAGAACAATATGATTCCTACAGCTGGTTTTGCAGGACAAACCATGCGTTTGGTATTCGAATGGAGAAATGACGGTGCTAACGGTAATCAACCACCGGCAGCTATTGACAATGTTAACTTGTCTGTAGTAACCTGCCCTCCTCCAACGGCTTTAGCGGTTCAAACAACTTCAGCTACTTCGGCTACTTTAACCTGGACTCCGGTTGGACCGGCAACTCAGTGGGAAGTTTACGCTGTTCCTTTTGATGGTGCTACAGTACCGGGACCATTAACAACTCCGACACATACGGTTAATGGTATTCCAGCTCAAATCACAGGATTAATCCCTGGAACACGTTATATTTTCTATGTAAGATCCGTATGTTCTTCTACCGATACAGGACCTTGGACAGAGACTACAGGAGAATTCTATACTAAACCAATCAACGACGAGTGTGTTGACGCTATTTTAGTGCCGGTTAATCCTGATATGCATTGTACACAGGTAACAGCAGGAACCTTAACGTATGCAACTGCTTCGTCACAACCAGCTGCTTCAGGTACACAATGTACCGGAACAGATGACGACGATGTTTGGTTCCAGTTCGTTGCTACCAATAACTATTTACAAGTTTCGTTACAGGATATCGTAGGTACTTCCAGCGATTTAGTGATGAGTGTTTATTCAGGAAGCTGTAGCGGACCAATGTCAGTTGTGGAATGTATTAATGATAACAGTGATGTGTTAAACGGATTAACCGTAGGACAGACATACTACATTCGCGTATACTCCACTGAGGCTACACCTCAAACAGTAACCTTTAACTTATGTATTACCACACCATCAACTTGTGGTAACGCCTCTTCAATATGTACTGTGACACCTTATACCTATGTAAATACTACAGGGGTTGACAGCCAGGGTTCAGTAGGTTGTTTAGGATCTACTCCTAACCCAACGTATTTTACAATTCAAATTGCTCAAACAGGGCCAATTAATCTTGAAATTGGTCAGTATTCTGCTAACGGAAGTGTTACTAACCCTGATCTAGACGTGGATTACGCACTTTGGGGACCTTATACTTCTCAATCTGCAGCGTGTGCTACCGGAATTCCAAATATTCCTCCGGTTCATACCAATAACAATAATGGTTCTCAAACGGATTACGGTTGTAGTTACTTGCCTGATTTTGTTGAGCAGTTAAACATTCCTTTTGCTCAGCAAGGACAGATTTATATCTTGTTAGTAACTAACTTCTCTGACGATCCTGGTCATATAACCATTAGTCAGTTGAATAACAATGCACCTGGTGCTGGTCAGACACTTTGTTGTCCAGATCCATATTTTAAATATGATCCGGTAACGTATTGTACTAACGGAGCGACTAACCCTGTTGCAATCATTAATGCAGGTTCAGTTGCCGGTACGTTCTCATGTGTGAACTCAACTGCTCTTGTTTTTGCTAATACGGCAACAGGAGAGATCAATCTTGCTGCAACACCTCCGGGAACTTATTTGATTAAAAATGATACCACTGGTGCCGCTGGTGCTTGTGCAGGAAGAGAAGCTTATTTTACAGTTATAATTAATGCGCCTTATTCTGCATCAATTGCTTATTCTGCAACTTCTTATTGTAAATCGGATGGTCTTCAGTCAGTAACAATCACAGGGGATCAAGGTGGAAACTTCGGAATTGCAAACGGTCAGGTTGGTTTATCAATCAATACGGATACAGGGCAGATTAATCCTGCTTTGAGTCAACCGGGAACTTATACAGTAGAGTACTACTTCGTTGGAAACAACAATTGTACTTCTGCACCAATCAGAACTACCGTTACCATTAATGCCAGCCCAACTATGGCGCCGGTTGTAACACAGGCAAATTGTACTGTACCAACTGGAACTATTACCTTAACGGCTAACTCAAATTATGAGTACAGTATCGATAACGGAACAACGTTTGGAAGTTCAAATGTGTTTAGTGGATTAAATCCGGGAACAACGTATCAGGTAGCTATTAGAGATATTACTAATGGTTGTATTTCAACTACTTCGGTTATTCTTAACCCGATTCCTAATAATCCACCTGCGCCGACAGCAAGTTTGACTCATCCAGCGACTTGTTCGGGAACAGGTACAATTAATGTTACAGGACCAACATCAGGACCTAGTGTTTATACTAATTTGTTCATTTCTGAGGTGACTGACTCCGATGTATCGGGTAGTTCATTGACTTATATTGAAATTTTCAATGGAACAGGAGCTCCTGTAAATCTTTCAGGATATAAATTACAGGTTTACAATAATGGAAACACAACACCTTCTACCAACTGTGATTTCGCTTTATCAAACTTCACTTTACCAAACAATGGCAAGTGGGTTGTTAAGATAAGTACAAGTCCTAATTTAGGTGGAGTCGTTCCTCATCAGACTGTTTCTCCTTGTGCGGGTATTAATGAGAATGATAACATTCGTTTAGTTACTTCCACAGGAACTCTAATTGATGAATGGGGAGTACGTACTGGTGTTGCCTTTACTCCAAATGGTCAGCCTGGATATACTTACCGTCGTTTAAATACGGTTGTGGCTCCTAGTACAACTTTTAATCCTCTAGATTGGCAAGTTTTAGATCCGGAAGACTATTCTGATCTTAGACAGTTTACAACTTCTGCAGGTGTTAATTATCAGTACAGTATTGATGGTACAACTTTTGGTACCGGAACTGTTTTCACAGGATTGAATCCTGGAAATTATACGGTAACGGTTCAAAATCCTACTACGGGTTGTAAGTCTACTCTTGCAGTAGTGATTAACCCGGCACCAGGTGCTCCAGTTGCTCCAACAGCTGCTCAAACAGTCGCACCTATTTGTAGCTCGCCTACAGGTGAAATTGGAATAACAAATCCAACTGGTGCTACTTTAGAATACAGTGTTGATGGAGTAACGTATCAATCAGGACTTACTTTTAGTAATTTAACTCCTGGAACAACTTATAATGTTTCGGTTAGAGATACTGCAACAGGTTGTATTTCTGCATCAACTCAAGTAACGATTGATCCGTTGCCTGCTGCTCCTGCAGATCCAACGGCAACTCAGACAATTGCACCAACATGTACAACACCAACAGGAACGTTGGTTGTGTCAAACCCTACTGGAGCGACATTAGAGTACAGTGTGGATGGAATAAGTTATCAAGCCTCTGCTACTTTTGGCGGCTTAGTACCAGGAAATTACAACGTAACCGTTCGTGATATAAATACAGGATGTGTGTCTAATGCTGCTACAGTAACTATTGATGCGCTTCCTGCGGCTCCAACTGCGCCAACTGTTTTAGTGACAGTACAAGCAACATGTGTATTACCAACCGGAACTATGGTTGTTCAAACACCGGCTGAGTCTACAGGCTTTGAATATGCAGTTGACGGTGGAACTTATCAAGCAAGTGCAACTTTTACAGGTTTAGCACAAGGTAATCACACGGTTATTGTTAAAGAATTGGCAACAGGATGTGAGTCTGCAACAACTCCGTTCACTATTGATTCGCCTGTTCTTCCAAATGCACCAATACTAGATGCTGCTGCAACAGTTCATGCAACTTGTAATGTACCAACGGGAACCATTGTAGTTCAAACTCCAGCTGAGTCTACAGGTTTTGAATATGCGGTTGACGGTGGAACTTATCAAGCAAGTGCAACTTTCACTGGTTTAGCACAAGGAAATCATACGGTTACTGTTAAAGAGTTGGCATCAGGGTGTGAATCTACTGCAACAGCGTTCACTATTGATGCGCCAGTAGTTCCAACTACACCGTTATTGGACACTGCGGCGACTATCCAACCTACATGTGCGGTTGTGACTGGAACAATTGTTGTTCTAACACCAGCACAAGGTTCAGGATTTGAATACGCGGTTGATGGAGGAGCATTCCAAACGAGCTCAACTTTTGCAGGCTTGGCTTTAGGTGCTCATACTGTTACGGTTCGTGATATCGCTACAGGATGTATTTCTGCAGCTTCAGCTCCAGTAACTTTGGTTACTCCAGTTCCAGTAAATGCACCTAGTCTTTCTATTACGGTTGAACCAACTTGTGATGTGCCAACAGGTACAGTAACAGTTACTTCTCCTATAGGGTCTGGCTATGAATATTCTATTGATAATGGCGTAACTTATCAGTCTTCACCATCATTTGCAACTATTGCTGCCGGTGCATCTTATTCAATTATTGTTCGTGATATTCTTACACAGTGTGTCTCTACTGCAACAACCGGAACAATGGATAATCTGCCACCTGCTGATGTTATTACAATTGATGGAGGATGTCTTAATGGTTCTTATACTTTAACAACAACGACAACTGCTCAAGGAACCTATGCTTGGTTTAACCTTTCTGCACCGGGTGTTGTTTTAGGGACCAACAGCTCTTATGTAGTTACAACTCCTGGAACATATGGGGTTGAATTAACCACTAGCGGAGGTTGTATAAGCTCTGACGATTTTAGTGTGAGCGACATCAGTTGTGAGATTCCAAAAGGTATTTCACCGAATGGAGATACTAAAAACGATGCTTTCGATTTAACTACATTAAATGTGAAAGAACTTAAGATCTTCAACCGTTACGGAAGACACGTTTACCAACAC
>NZ_JAKLTO010000010.1 GCF_022012335.1 Flavobacterium sp. SM15
CGTTGGTAAAGCATTAACTGTAATTACCGCTGAATCTGTAACTGATTGGATACATAAACCTGCATCTGCAGAAGCTACATTCACTAAAGCATAAGTGCTATCCGCTGTTAAAGCTGGAGTCGTAACACTAGCTGTTCCTGAAGCGTCAAGCGTTACCGTTTGATTTGCTCCACCGTCAACTGTATAAGTTATTGTAGCATTTGGTGTTCCGTTGAACGTTACCGTAGCAGTTCCTCCGGAACAAATTGTGGTTGTTCCTGAAATAGTTGCTGTTGGTAGCGCATTTACCTGTGCTGTTATTGCTGTTCTAGGTCCGATACATCCGCCAGCATCTACAACACTCACATAATAAGTTGTTGAACCGATTGTCGAAGTATCTGGAGTTGGAGCAGTTGTGCTTCCTGTTCCACCTACTGGCTGTGTATACCACATTAACGTATAACCTGCCGGAGCATTGGCTGTTAATGACGAACCTGTCTGAGTAACACAATAATTTGCCGGAGAAGTCACACTTGCAACTTCGTTGATTCCTTGATAAGTTATTGAAATCGTTTTATCACAATAACGTGTTTTCCAATGATATACATAAACACCAGGAGTATTGAATCCTGAAATATTTGTAGATTTAACGTTTGGTGTTTCAATAATAGTCGCAGTCGGGTTAGCAGCATCAGCAATCCACTGGCCTATTCCTTCTGCTTCAACAAGAGTAGTCACTTCATTACAAGTTAATGTCTTGTCGGCAGTTTTAATTTCATTGTTTACTTTGAAATTCGCCGCATCTAATAGATTTCCAATTACATTTTCTTTAGATCTGAAGATAAAACGTGTAGTATTCTGACCAACAGGAACGGTGTAAGCTCCTTGGTTAAAATGCCAGTTTACATCTGTAGGATTTGATTCTGTAACCAAAGTAAATGGTCCCGAAGGTGGTCCTGCATACAACTGAACAGTACTTCCGTTTACTTGTCTCGGAGCATGTGCAAAACTGTAATCGATTACAGTAGCCTCCGAAGTATCAAGGTCTTTATACAAACCTTTGACATTAGGATCACTTGGATTCCAACTGGTTACAGGATCTGCTAACAATTGAATACATTGTCCTCCAGAATAAGGTCCTGTTCCTACCGTATTTAAAGCTTCATTAAAAAAGATCGCATCCCATGTATCTAAATTCACTCTCCATCCCGGTACAACAAATTCGGTTCCAATAGTACTTACACCGGTAACTCGCTGCATCGGCGGATTTTCAAAATCATAGTTAACCGCATCAACATTACATAAATCTAACGGGGTTTTAACACACACTTTGAACTGTCTTGTACTTGGCGCAGCACTATTTAAGGTTAAACGAACTTTATAAGTATCACCAACAATTAATTCGCTGGAATACATTGCCATGATTGAATTGTTGTTACTACATCTCATCTCCTGAAGACCGCTTCCCGTAACTTTATACAAAGTCATGGTCATATCCGGATAAGGTTCATCACCGGAAGAAATATAGAAATTACCTGTAAAGCCATTAGCTTCGATAATGTGCACTCTTGATGTTGCGGTAAATTCAAACCAAACATCTCCATTATTGGTTCCGGTACAAGACATTGGTTCCGGTGAAGGCGTTGCTCCCACAAGAGTCACAACATCTCCGGAAACTGTACATTCTTCGTTGGCATTAATTGGTAATACAAGAGCGTTGGAAGCATCATCATTTCGTACAAATACTTTTGGTCCAGACCAAAAACTGTTATTTCCGCTACCGCAAACAGCTCTTACAAAATACTCGTAAGTTGCCGCATTTGCATCAGTAAAATCTGAAGCCTGAGGTGTATAAGAATTGGTAAACACCATAGTTCCAGATTGAGGCAACTCTCCAAAACCAACCGGTTGGATATATACCTCCCATTGTGTTTCTGAACCACCTGCTGTCCAGGTAAGTACTGATTGACTGTTAACCGCTATGTTTGTTGGCTGTGGACAAACCACCGTGCTACAAGACGAAACTCCCGTATAAAGTGTTCTTCTTGGGGTTCCTAAACCTGGTACACTTGACCAGATTACGTTATTCGAAGCATCTTTAATTCTTACCTGTGCATTTGGCCATTGATTAGGAACTGTTCCAATTGCATCCCAGAATAAAGAGAATTCAACACCGTTACATAAAGAAATTATAAACTCTGATGGAGGCGCCTGTGTTGAAGGGGTTGAACTTGGGAACCTCATCTCCTGTACAATAACACCGTTTTGAATCACCTGAATTGGTCCAGCCGGTCCACTACCTACTGCTCCATTGTCTAAAACAATAGTGTACTGACACATATCAACAAAGCTACATCGGGTTGTAAATTCAAATGGTCCAACCCATTCTCCTTCTTGTGGCCCATTACAAATCGCTCTAATATAGTATTCATATCTAGTTGCAGGAGTAAGTCCTGTAACCGTGTATGGATTAGCAGTTGCAGTATAAAGATATTGCGGCTGTGTAGCTCCTACCGGTGCAGGAGTTCCGTAAGGCTGAACAGAAATTTCCCAAGAAGTTTCCGAACCGTTAGCATCCCAACGAATCTGTGTCTGAGTATCTGTTATTGCCTGAGCAATCGCATTTGATGGTGGCGCACATGCTGGAATATCTTCAACAACAACTTTGTCAATGAACAATAGTTGTCCTCTATATCCCCAAGGGTTTGGCGTCTCAGTTGGTATAAACCATGCAATATTTATATTTCCAGTAATACCCGCTGGCAGGTTAATAATTTTTTCTTTATACAGTTCATTGTTGATTAAAACAGGATCGGAAGACGAATCATACAAAACAGTGGTAAATTCACTTACTTCCACTCCGTTAGTAGATAATCTAATCTCTAAATCTTCTGTAAAGTCTGAACTGTAAACTCTATAATAATAACGTAATCTTTGGTTTGCTGTTACATTGATTGTTGGAGAAATCAACCAATCATTGTTAGCACCATTAGAACCGGTAAAGATTCCAGCTGCATGATTTCCTTCGTAAGGATTAACCGTTACATCTAAATTCCACTGATTTCTGTCGTTATTAGCATTTTTGATTCTCCAACAGTTTTCACTTGTAGAATCAGTATTAAACGTTTCAACAAATGGAGTACTGAATGGAGTACATAAGGTTCTGAAATAAATTGGTCCAATCCAATTACTCGTGTTAGAAGTACCACAATAAGCTCTCACATATACTTCATAATCTGTAGCCGGAGCTAAACCTGTAGCATTATAAACCGCATTTGGAGCTGTAAAAGTAAAGCCTGGAGTTCCTGTACCAACTAAAGTACCTGAACCTGTCGGAACACCTGTTCCTTGTGGCTGGATCGCTACTTCCCACTGAGTTTCCGCATAACCTTGCCTCCATGACAACCTTGCTGAATTTTGAGTGATAAGAGCTGAACTAATCGCTGAAGGATCTGGACAAGCCGGAGCATCTTCAATTTTCACATCATCAATATTCAATACCGATAATGTTCCAGGAGATGGAGCACCAGGAGGTACTCTAAACGCGATATAAACAGGTCCAGTTCCTGTAAAATAAAGTGATTGTTCCTGATATACCGTGTTGTAAAATTCCATCCAAGGCATAATTTCGGTGAAACTTGCCGGATTGGTATCTGTAGTAGAAATTAATACCTGAACACCATGTCTAGGACTAGGAGCAAATATATGTGCTAAAGCTCTATACTTAAACGTTAATTTTTTATTTCCTACCGCATTAATTACAGGAGAAATCAACCAATCGTTAAATCCGGTTGGAGCTGCAAAACCTCTACTGATAGCTGCTTCTCCTCCGGCACTGATAGCCCATTTTAAATTATCCGTATTGGCATCGTTAATCGACCAACAGAATTTTTTTGTGTTGATGTCAGAATCGTTAAAAGTTTCTGTATAAGGAGCATTGAAACTACCACACAAAGTTGTAAAAGCAATCGGCCCTACCCAGTTACTTTTTTGAGTGGATGAACAGTATGCTCTCACATAATACTCATAACGGATTGCAGGGTTTAAACCTGAAGCTGTATAAGTTACATTTGGAGTTGCAAAAGTAACGTTGGCATCACCTACGCCCACTAAAGTTCCGTTTCCTGTTGGCACTCCAGAACCTAAAGGCTGAATTGCCACCTCCCATTGTGTTTCAACATCACCCATTACCCATTTTAAATCTGCTGAGTTGGTAGTGATATTTTGAGCAATCGGAGTTATCGGATCTGAACACGCCGGTTTGTCTTCAATGAAAACATCATCAATAATAACCCTTGTTGCTGTTTGACCCGTTCCCGGTACAACAACAAAAGCAATATTAATTGGACCTGTGAACGAGGTTGGAATATTGATTATCTTTTCTAACGCCGTAGCATTTGTAATTGTTGTTTCCGGCAATAATTCCGTAACAAAATCTGCTGCACCAATACCGGTTGTAGAAATACGAACAGAGTATTTTCCTGTTGGGGTACCTCCACTAACACTGTATTTATAACGCAATCTTTTCTGAACACCAGTAAAGTTTACTTGCGGACTGGCCATCATATCATGATTTCCATTCTGATAAGTACTGGTTTGTAAAAATGTATTGGTAGAATAAGACCAGGTTAATCCGTCGTTATTCACATCAATTGGAGTCCAACATGCTTCTGAAACAGTTGCAGAAGTCCCTGTAAACTGAGTTGAATACGGTGTAGAAAACGGTGTACATTGTGTTTTAAATGGAAAACCCGCACTCCAAGGACCAGGTGTACCACCACATACCGAACGAACATATAATTTATAAGCTGTATTTGCTGTTAATCCAGAAGCGGGATTGTCAACATTTGTACTCGTTGGAGTTCCAGATGTTCCGGCAGTTGGAGCAGCAGCAGCAGTCGGTAATACTAAATATTCCCATGCGTTTGCTAAGTTTCCAACATTATTCCAAGAGAACAATCCACTTGTTTGCAATAAATTTTTATAACTGTATACTGAAGGAGCCGCACAAGTAGCGAATTCTACTTTTAAATTAAAACAGATACTAGCAGTTGGTGTTAAATTCGAAGACAAAACGATGTAATAGGTTTGTCCGGCCTGCACATAAACATTGGAAAGTTGTTTAGGTCCTACTGCATTGGTAGTCATTCCTGCAAGACAGGAAACCCCTACACTGGCACAATCCTGATAAACAAATGTTCCTGTTGAAGTATTCGCAAAACAACCGGCACCACCAGCACTTCCCAAAGGATTGGTAGTAATGGTCATCAAACCGGTTTGTGTTGGTGTAAATTTAAAGAATGCTTTTGCCCCAGAAAGGTAATTCCCTGTAACTCCTGAAGCTAAACATCCTGTACCTGCTGTCGGATAAGTAACCGCAGCATTCTGAAAAATATTCAAATTTGCATTTAACACATAAGGAACTGCCTGGGTTGGTGCAATCACGATAGGATCGTCGCAACGCGTTCCAAGAATAAGCGTCTTGAATGGAAAGGGACCTACCCAACCGCTTGCTGTGGTAGCATCACAAATCGTTTTAATATAAACATCATAATTGGTGTTAGCAGACAATAAAGACGCATTATAACTATTTGCAGTACCTGTACCGGCAGCTGCAGGTGCATTGCCCTGTGGAACTACCTGAATCTCAAAATTGGAAGCGGTTGGATGTGTCCAAGATAGTGTTGCGCTATTTGAGGTTAAATTACTTACTGTGAAATTGGTTTGCTCAACTTTCAAACAACCTTCGATCACCCGAACGTTATCAACATACCAAGAATCGCCACTTGCAACAGCCCCAGTTTGGGTATTTACTGCTACAAATGCGAAATAAACATCCAATCCAGCCGGAATACCCGTTGGGATTGGTACATTTTTTTCTTCATAAGTTGTTGCTAACTGTGCTTCCGTCCAAGTTTGCAAGATTACGTTAAAACCGTCGATGTCCGGCTGTGAAGAAGTGGACATACGCAATTGGTAAATAGTACCATTATCAGTAGCACTCCCTTGTTTCGTTAGAAAACGAACTTCTCCATTTACAGGAACAGTTACTAAAGGAGTGGCTAAATAGTATTCTGCGGTATTACCTGAACCGATATTATCGGAAGCAGGATTAATATAAGCAGCATTCCCTCCAAGATATCCATCTGGGATGGTTGTCCAACTAGCTACTCCGAAAGTGTTTTGGAAGCGGGTCCAGCTGCCTGGAATACCACCTTCAAAACCTTCAGTAGACAATTGGCTGTAACCTGAAAAGGAGAAGATTAAGAGAAAGAAAAACAAGAGTTTCTCTTTTAGTTTATTATGCAAAAGGTACTCATGAGTTTTGGAGAAAAAATCATCAATACAATTCCATAAAAAACCTGATTGAGTTGGGTGTAATTTTTTTTGCATTTTCATTACAATTTTCAGTTATGGTTCTGCAATAAAAATACCCATAGTATATATACTATTATATGGTATAGCTTTCCTTTTTACCGAATTTAGAAAGCCAATATCAAATCATAAAACACTGTAAAACAAATGGTTATTAATATTTTTTACATTTTTCTAACATTGCGTTAAATTTGAATTAAAATATGGTTTTTTTCTTACTATGAGGTAAAACAATTGGTTTTTACGATGATAAAATCAAACTGATTTTTGCAAAAACCACGAAGAAAAGTGTAAAAAAACAATTGTATTTTTTTGACAGTAATAAAGAAAAACGATCTCACTTTTGCATGAAAAATTTACAACCTAACTCACCATTCTTTTTATGGCTCATCAAAATCACTTCATTTTTTGAACACGAATTACCGTTTGATTAAAATTTTGAGTCGCTCAATTTATTGAAATATTGAAAAATAAAGAATCATTTCATATTATTTTAAGTTGAGTAATTAGCAATAAAAAAAGCCCCTCAATCGAGCGGCTTTTGAAATGATTAAGTGTTTACAAAGTTGTGAGCATTTGTAGAGGCAAGGATAGTAAAAATGCTTAAAACAATCAATCCCTAGTTTTAATGATTTTCTTCTAACTAAATTTAGTGAAAAGAAAAAACCTACATTACCGTTATTAAGTTCAACCAACAATAAGACAAAAAACCAACAACATGTTAAAAAAATAAAAATCAAGTTATATTTTCGTTATAATTATCAATTCAACAATAATCAAATCAAAAACTTTGCTATTTTTACGAAAAATTTAATTAAAAATGGAATCTAATCAATTACTCTCAGTGGCAGAAGAGTTCGGGTGTCCGCTGTATGTGTACGACGCCGCGAAAATCGAATCACAGTACAACCGTTTAACCAATGCGTTTTCCAAGGTGGAGAAGCTGCGCATCAATTATGCAGTAAAGGCATTGTCAAACCTATCTGTTCTTAAGCTACTGAAGAAGATGGGTTCCGGGCTTGACACAGTTTCCATTCAGGAAGTTCAATTGGGTTTACATGCCGGCTTTGCTCCGGATCATATTATTTACACGCCCAATGGTGTTTCTATGGATGAAATTGAAGAAGTGGCCGCTTTAGGGGTGCAAATCAACATTGACAATCTTTCAATTTTGGAACAATTTGGAGCAAAGCATCCGAATACTCCGGTTTGCATCCGTATCAATCCCCATGTAATGGCAGGTGGAAATACAAACATTTCTGTGGGTCATATCGACAGTAAATTCGGGATTTCCATTCACCAGTTACCCCATTTATTACGAATTGTGGAAAATACAAAAATGCACATTAACGGAATTCATATGCACACCGGATCCGATATTTTGGACATCGAAGTATTTTTATATGCAGCCGAAATCCTGTTTGATACTGCAAAACATTTCAAAGAATTGGATTTTATCGACTTCGGAAGCGGATTCAAAGTACCTTACAAAAAAGGTGATATCGAAACCAATGTGGAAGAGTTAGGCAAAAAATTAACCAAACGCTTTTTGGCTTTTGAAAAAGAATACGGCCGTGAACTTACTTTAACGTTCGAACCGGGAAAATTTCTAGTTAGTGAAGCTGGTTTTTTCCTTGCAAAAGTTAATGTGGTGAAACAAACGACTTCAACGGTTTTTGCAGGAATCGACACTGGTTTTAACCATTTGATTCGCCCTATGTTTTACGGTTCGGAACATTTTATTGAGAACATTTCACACCCAAAAGGCAAAGAACGCTTTTACTCTGTAGTAGGTTACATTTGTGAGACTGATACTTTTGCCACCAACCGAAGAATTTCTGAAATTAAAGAAGGTGACATTTTAAGTTTCAGAAATGCGGGAGCCTATTGCTTTACCATGGCATCCAATTACAACTCACGTTTTAAACCAGCAGAAGTACTTTGGAAAGACGATAAAGCACATTTAATACGTCAGCGTGAAACCTTTGAAGATATTCTGAGAAATCAGGTTGAAATTGAATTATAGTTAGAAAAATCCCATCATTGCGATGGGATTTTTTATTTTTCTTGTAACATTTCACCCTTAAAGTCGTTTTAATCTTACAACCTAATTAAAACCAGATGAAGGCACTCATAAATTTTACAAGATTGTTTTTATGCATTTTACTTTTTTCAACACAACAACTTTTTTGTTGCAGTATGTACAAAATCACTGTTAATGGAAAAACTGTTGTAGGCTGCAATGAAGATGCCTGGCGAACAACTCCGCACATTTGGTTCGAAAACGCAAACAACAATTATCAATATGGAGCTGCTTTTACCGGCTCTCGTTTTGATGGCGAGAATGGTTTCGCCCCGCAATCCGGGATGAACGAATACGGGCTTTGTTATTCCAGATTAGCGAGTGCTATTACAAAAAAAGAACGCTCCGGTTTTGAAAATCGTTTAAAAATCACCAATCCTACTGCTTATCTCAAAAATATATTGCACAACTGTAAAACTGTAGATGATGTTCAGAAATTCATCAGTAAATACGATCACAGTTATTTTCTCGAGGATGTTTTTATTTATGCAGAACCTTCGGGAAAATACCTTGTGGTAGAACCTTACCTGATGACTGTTGGTTATGATCCTAAATACGTTTTGTCGAACTTTTGCCCTTCTGAAACCACAACGGAAAAAGCAATGCGACTTGACCGTTACCGCAATGGCGTTACCTTCCTAAAAAACAAAATGGACACTTCCTTAGCTTTTTGTACGGCTTTGTCCGACACCATGAGTGTTTGTCGTGAAAAAATTGGAGACGGAACATTGCTTACCTCTATCTGGAATACAAAAGAAGCAACTGTACATCTTTATTTTTATCATAATTATCAGAAAAGCGTACAATTCAACATTAAAGAAGAGCTGGCCAAAGGCGATCACAGTATTGAAATCCAGAACTTATTTACAAAAAACGAAGAGTTCGAAAAACTGGCTACTTATCAAATACCTCAAAACAACGGAAGATTGCGATTGCTACTGATGCTTATCGGTATATTTTCGGCTTTTTCATCGTTCTATTTCAGTGTTAACTACTTCAGAAACAAAAAACAGTATGCCAAATACATACTGCTCTTTTTACCTTTAGGCATAATCTTATTTTATTACATGTTCGTTTTGTGTACCAACATCAATGTTTTTTACTTTAAAGCACCTTATAAGGATTATTATTCAGGATTGGTATCCGCTACATCATACATCCCCTTTTTACTGCTATTGCTTTTAATGCCAATTGGCAAACATACGGTTAAAGCTTTCCGGGACAAAACCTTCAATAGCATTTCAAAATTCATCCTTATTTTAAACCTGTTGAGTTACATCATCTTAATCGGAGGGTTCATTTACTGGGATTTCTACAACATTTTTTAAACAGAAATTATTTATTTAAAACCTCGGTCAGTACATTGGCTTCCGTACCGTTAGGAAATGTAATTTTCAATTTTTGAGCTAGTGTTGGTGCAATCTGAGTAATGTATTTTTTCTCGTGGGTTTCGCCTTTAGGTATTTTCCATCCATAGAACATCAGCGGCACATGGGTATCGTAACTGTAAGGGCTTCCGTGTGTTGTTCCTGTTGCCGTGTATTCTACGTAACCCGGTTTAAAGTTGATGACCAACTCTCCATTTTGAACCGGGTCATAACCACGAACAATACTTCCTAAATAGTAATCTGAAGGGTTTGCCAACCGAATTTCTTCTTCGGTATAAACATTCTTAACATACTTCTGCGTCATCAAAAAAGTTTTGAATTCTGATTTTACTTTACTTAAATCCAGTCCTTTTTTCTTGATTGATTCTTTATCCAGAAATAAATTATAATTGGAATAATTAAGCACTAAGTTCGCACCAAACATAGTTTCTGAAAACCTGCTCAAATCATTTTCTATATTTTTAAACGGAATATTATCCACCTCGTACTTATTATCTTTTAAATAAGTAACATTCTCAGCACCAGCATGATCAGCAGTTAAAAAAACCAAATAATTGTTTTTCCCGACCGTTTTATCCAGGTATTCTAAAAAATCACCTATGCTCTGATCCAAACGCAAATACGTATCCTGCAACTCTATGGAACGCGGCCCTAAAAGATGCCCTACATAATCGGTAGAAGAAAAACTAACCGTTAAAAAATCGGTGGTTTCGTCTTTTCCAAGTGATTCAGCCTCAATGGCTTTTTCAGCAAAATCTACTATCAAATTGTTTCCAAAAGGTGTAGAACGCAATACCCCTGCATTGTTTTCGGCATACATTTCTTTTAAACTGTAAGGAAAAAATGGCGAACGTTTAAACAATTTCCCTTCATAAGGATTGTTATCGTTTAAACTCTCATTGTACGTTTCTTTAGGTTTGAGTAAGTTCCAACCTTTATCAATGTATTTCTGAAAATGTTTCTGATTGTTAAATTCGGTTACCCAAGACGGAAGTTGTTCCCCATAAAACGTACTGGAAATAAACGCTCCGGTCTGGCTGTACCAAAACGCCCAATTGGCAAAATGACCGGCTGGAAGAATCGCACCTCGGTCTTTTAAACTGATTCCGATTACTTTTCCTTTGAAGTTGGTAGCTAATTTCAGCTCGTCGGTAATTGTAGTTGCCTGAAGATTTTTAGGCGACATCTTTCCTTCACTTACAGTTCCATCCCCAATTGTTTTCACCGATTCATCATCGGTACAATACATTTCTTTACCCGTAGCTTTATTAAACCATTCGTTGCCCACAATACCGTGAACGGCCGGAGTTGTTCCTGTAAAAACAGAAGCATGACCGGGCGCAGTATAAGTTGGCATATAGTTGTAATGCGTGTTGTGAAAGGTAAAGCCGTCGTTCATTAATCGCTTAAACCCTCGATTTGAAAAATCATCTGAAAAACGATAGAGGTATTCCATTTTCATCTGATCGACCACAATTCCAACCACTAATTTTGGTTTTTCTTGTGCCGACAAATTACTAATAGCTGCTAAAACTAAAAACTGAAGAACTCTTTTCATAGTATGGTTTATAAAAAAATCCCGAAAAAACGGGACTTTTACTTATTTTACAAGTTTCATATTGTAGACTAAAACTCTGCTGTCTTCTTTGATGTAAAGCTGTTTAGCACCGCTTGCTTTATCGGAACGAATGGTTACTACACATTTTTCTCCATCGTTGTTCACACATTGAAAGGTGTCAATCCCGTCGTTTTTTGCCTCATCTTCACCTTCATAAGCTAAAATGGTATACAACTGAATAACCTCGGAATAAACTACAATTCGGTCTTTATTTGTGTCCAGAGTAATCACAATCTTAACATCCTTGAAATCGGAATAAGGACTCCATTTCCCTTTAGCATTTTTGATGCTCATACTAACTCCGGTCGTTTCAAAACGATAAGCCTGAGCCGATGCGTTAAAGCCAACAAACAATAAAAAAACTAGTGCGATATTTTTTAAAAACTTCATATTCTTTCTTTTTACTTAGAAATTTTACAATAATGATGCCACTTGCGATTTTGCCAGTTCAAACTCGACCATCACATCGTCAACAATTTGCTGAACCGATTTTATATCATGAATTAAACCTGCAATCTGACCGATTTCCAACTCGCCTTCATCCAAATCACCTTCAAACATACCGCGCTTGGCTCTGGCTCTGCCCAGTAATGTTTTTAATTCGTCTGTGGTAGGGCATTTGGTGTACAATTCCTGTACATCGTTATAGAATTTATTTTTTACTAAACGAACCGGCGCCAATTCTTTCAAAGTTAAATGCGTGTCGCCTTCTTTTACCTCAAGGATAGTCTGTTTGAAATTATCATGCGAGGAACTTTCAAAAGAAGCGGCAAAACGACTTCCCATCTGAACTCCGTCTGCTCCCAAAACCATTGCTGCCAGCATACCGCGACCCGTAGCAATTCCTCCGGCTGCAATAAGTGGAATGGTTATATTTTCACGAACCATTGGAATCAGGGTTAGCGTTGTGGTTTCTTCTCTTCCGTTATGACCTCCGGCTTCAAAACCTTCAGCTACAACGGCATCTACACCTGCTTCCTGAGCTTTTAAAGCGAACTTAGAACTACTAACCACGTGCACTACGGTAATCCCTCTTTCTTTCAAAAAGGACGTCCAGGTTTTTGGGTTTCCTGCAGAAGTAAATACGATTTTCACGCCTTCTTCTGCAATAATATTCATAATTTCTTCAATGTTAGGATACAGCATCGGAACATTTACACCAAAAGGTTTATCGGTAGCTTTTTTACATTTTTGGATATGCTCGCGTAAAACTTCAGGATACATCGATCCGGCTCCCAATAAGCCTAAACCTCCTGCATTACTTACTGCACTGGCTAACTTGTAGCCGCTGTTCCAAATCATTCCCCCTTGAATAATTGGGTATTTGATATTAAAAAGTTGTGTAATTTTATTCATAATAATGATCACTTCTTAATCAGTTTTCCTGTTTCGGAAACACCGTCTAAAGTAATTTTGTAAAGATAGATTCCTGAATTTAAATTATCAAGGGCTAACTCTTTATTGTTCTTAATTTTTTCCTTCAGGACTAATTGTCCTAGGTTATTGTAAAACGCAATCACTCCCTCAGAAATTGTTTCGTTAAAAGTAATAATGATTCTATTTTGAGTCGGATTTGGATATATGCTAAAATCTTTTTTGTCAAATGAAGATGCAGACAAAGCATTGGTATACGCCAACTGAAAATCTGGAATACCATAACCGTAGTTGTTGTTCGGATTCGAAAATCGATCTGCAGAGGCTTTAACCAACTGAATGATTTCTGTATTGGTTTTATTGGGAAAAGCGCTCCAGAAAGAAGCTACTGCTCCGGCTAAAATTGGAGAAGCAAAAGAGGTTCCGTTATTTAAGATAATATCTCCGGTTTGGCTAGCTAATGTGGCACTAACACCTAAAGCCATCAGGTCGGGTTTGATTCTTCCATCCGCAGAAGGGCCAGTTGAACTGAAACCTGCTTTAATTTCCGAATTGGTTACGGCTCCAACGGTCAAAACTGTTGCAGCATCGGCAGGCACGCCAATATGCGGGTTTATTGTACTTCCCGTATTTCCAGCTGAAACCACACAAATCATCCCTTTACTAAAAGCGATATCGGCAGCGCGTGAAGCAAAAGAAACCTGACCGTTCATATCAGCATAAGTATAGGAATAACTCGGTACATCATACGTAAAATAACCTAAAGAAGTATTCACAACGTCCACCCCTAAACTGTCTGCCATTTCCAAGGCTTCTACCCAATAGCTTTCCTCTACGGGGTTTTCCTCTGAAGTATCTTCGGTTTTGAACAAATAATAGTGTGCATCTGGCGCAGTTCCAACTAATTGCCCATCAACATAGCCTCCCATACTGGAAAGAACCTGAGTTCCGTGTTGATAACCAGTATAAGGGTTTTCGTCCCTGTTAACAAAATCGTAACCGCCTAAAATAAGATTATTATCTCTTAAACGCTGAAAAGGTGCTTGGGAATCTACTCCCGGAAAACCAGCGTCCATGATAGCCACAACTTTGCCTGAACCGGTAAAATTTTGCTCATGCAACCACTGGGCGTTAAGCATTTGCACCTGTGTTACCGAATTTCCGTAGTTGTAGTCTGCCTGAATATCCTGAAATTTATTTACAACCGATGAAGGTATTTTTGGTAATGAACCAATTTTAGAGGTTGAATTTAGGCTTCTGTTGGCAAAATCAATATGATTTACGAAAGCCAAATTGACAAGATTCTGGATATCAGAAAGTTCCCCTCGAACATGCAGCGCGTTCATCCACTTAGATTTAGCCATAACAGTAATTCCTGTAGCAACACTTATCTGATCAACATAAGGCTGATGTATTGGTGCATCCTGAACCGATAAACTTATCCCCTGCGCTGTTCTTCTGTCAAGAGCTCTCTGGGAAAGCATCTCCAGAGGATTGTCAAGATAATACTGAGCATCGGGTTTGTCGGTAAAATAAACCCAGGCATCTTCCTGAGAAAAAACAACGAGATTAAAAAGCAACGCAAAAAATAGTACCGTTTTCTTCATAGCTTTTGGTTTTGGTTTAGGCTAATTTATGAAATTACTCCCGAACCAACTAATTCATCATTAATATGCCACGAAACAAACTGTCCTTCGGTGATTGCAGACTGTGGCTCTTCAAAAGCAACATACATTCCGCTTTCAAATTTATAAAGCTTTGCTTTCTGTAAAGGCTGACGGTAACGAATTCTTGCCATGATTTCCATGGATTGTCCATTTTCCAGAGACAAATCTTCACGAATCCAGTGAATTTCAGAATTTTTTACAAATAATGCTTTTTTGAACAACCCAGGGTGATTATTTCCTTGACCAGTATAAATCGCATTGGTTTTTACATCAGTAGCAATAATAAACAACGGTTCCTTAGTTCCACCAACATTAAGCCCTTTGCGCTGTCCGATGGTGTAATAATGTGCACCTTGGTGTTTCCCCACCATTTTTGCAATTTCAGGGGTATAGGTTTTATTTTGAGACTCGAAGATTAGCTCATCTTCCAAAGAGGCAAAACCTGGTTTTTCTTTTGAATACAAAGGATTATCCGCAGTTACTTCATAAATCAAACCTTCTTTAGGCTGAAGTTGTTGTTGTAAAAACTCAGGTAAACGCACTTTTCCAATAAAACAAAGTCCTTGAGAATCTTTCTTTTCAGCAGTTACCAATTCCATTTTGGCTGCAATCTCCCGAACTTGCGGTTTGGTCAATTCGCCAATAGGAAATAACGCTTTGGACAACTGCTCTTGCGATAATTGGCAAAGAAAATAAGACTGATCTTTATTTTCATCCACACCTGCAAGCAACTGATATATTTCTTTATCCTCTTTTTCAATGGTTTCTTTACGGCAATAATGTCCTGTTGCCACATAATCGGCACCAAGACTTAAAGCGATTTTCATAAAAACATCGAACTTAATTTCACGGTTGCACAGCACATCCGGGTTTGGGGTTCTACCGTTTTCGTACTCGTTAAACATATAATCGACAATACGTTCTTTGTACTGCTCGCTTAAATCGACAGTTTGGAAAGGAATCCCTAGTTTTTCAGCAACTAAAAGCGCATCATTACTGTCTTCCAGCCACGGACATTCATTTGAAATTGTAACCGAATCATCGTGCCAGTTTTTCATAAAAAGGCCGATTACTTCATAGCCCTGTTCTTTTAAAAGATAGGCTGCAACACTCGAGTCTACTCCTCCCGATAACCCAACAACTACTCGTTTCATATTCTTTTATTTCCCTTCTCCAACAGGTTTTGTTCTTTTCTGGAATTCTTTACCTTGAAAGTTCATATTAACATTCTTCAACTTACCCTTTTCAAGCATTTTCCAAATACCTGTTTTTTTTCCGTTTTTAAACATTCCTTGTCCGGCTAATTTACCTTCAGGGGTTTTAAAAGTCGCCATCCCATCGTATTCATCATTTTTAAAAGTTGCTTCTTCTAAAACAATTCCTTTTTCGTTGTATTTTTTATAAAGCCCTTCTTTTTTTCCGTTTACATAATTAGCCTCTTCGGTAATTTTTCCGGAGCTGAAATAAACTTTTCGTGTACCATTAAGCTTTCCTTTCACATAAAATTCTTCCGTCATCACAGCAGGAGAATCCAAATGATAGTATTTCCAAGCTCCATCGTAAGTATCTTTTCCAATCACGCGTCCTTCACTTACTTTAAACCCTTTCTGGTTATAAAATGTAGTATAGTGGGAACCGTCGTTGGCCGAAAAATCGCGTGTTGCAATCACAACCAACTTAGCCGTATTATCAAAATATTTGAATACACCTACTTCTTTACCGTGCTCAAAAGTACCCTCATAACGAGGACGTTTTGAATCTTCATAGACGCCTTTCCACAAACCATGACGTTTTCCGTTTTCGTCCATTTTATTGGTTTCCTGAGCAGATATTACGGCTGTAATAAATACAAAAACTAAGGTAAAAAGCTTGTTCATTTTTAAATTTTATTTGTCAAAATTAGTTTTTATTCTTCAATTATTGTTCCAAAATTATGAACCCAATTCCAGAGCTCGTGCATTGGCTGCCATTACCGCCTTACCAATGACGTTTTCTGTTTCATGCGAGGTAAAAACTTCCAATGCTTTTTCTGTGGTTCCACCTTTGGAGGCCACTTTTGTAATCCATTCCTGATTAGACAAAGAACTTCCGTTTTGTAGATTTATTGCACCAATAAACGTTTGATTTACCAACAATTCTGCTTCTGAATGTGAAAACCCGAGTTGCTGCGCGGCCTCAATCATCGAATTCATAAAATAAAACACATAGGCTGGGCCACTTCCTGAAACCGCTGTGGCTGCATCAATCAAAGACTCATTTTCAACATAAACCGATTTTCCTGTAGTATTGATTAAATTCTGAACAATAAACAATTCCTTTCGATCAATATCAGACGAAGCCGAAAACACGGTCATTCCCATACCAATCTGAGTAGCAATGTTTGGCATCGAACGAACAATTTTGGTGCATCCCATTTGTTTCTCGATCGTCTGAATCTTCACTCCTGCCATCACTGAAAGCAATACTTGATTCTCGGTAACAAAACCTTTCAAATTAGAAGACACTAAATTAAAATCCTGAGGCTTAACCGATAAAATTACGATATCCACCTCTGAAATCTTGGTGCTAATCTCGGTAAAAAAATTGCCACAGGGAATACCAAAAGTTTCTTTTTCAGCGGGAATACTTCTTGTGAACACCAAAATATCATCTGCTTTAATAAACCTTGAATGGATAAAACTTCCCGCGTAGGTTTTACCCATATTTCCGTAACCTACAATTGCAATTTTCATATCGATACCAAACAAAAAACCCTGCTTTAAACGTTCATTCAAATGCAGGGCTCTTTTATTTTAAATTATTATTTTTTCTGGTTAGCCTTTTTTTGTGCTTCGGCCTGTTCCATCATTTCCTGCATTTTTCTTTGGAACTTGCTTTGCGGCTTGTCTTTAGTTTTGTTCTCCTGAATTTGAGCGTGAATTTTCTTTTCGTTGATAATGTAATTCTTGATTACCAACATGATACCAATAGTAATGGTATTCGAAATGAAATAGTACAAACTCAATCCTGATGCATAGTTATTAAAGAAAAACAACATCATGATCGGAGATACATAAATCATCACTTTCATGATTTTACCCATATCCGGCATACCTTCCTGTGGTGGCGTACTCATGGCCTGATCACCTGTGGTCATTCTCATATAGAAGAAAATAGCAATCGATGCTAAAATCGGGAACAAACTCACGTGGTCACCGTAAAACGGAACATGGAACGGTAATTTAAAAATCGAGTCGTACGATGATAAATCATCTGCCCATAAGAAACTCTTCTGACGTAAATCAAACATAGACGGGAAGAACTGGAACAAGGCATAGAAAATCGGGATTTGCGCAAAGGCCGGTAAACATCCTGCCATAGGGTTCACGCCCGCTTTCGAATACAACTTCATCGTTGCCTGCTGTTTCTTCATTGGATCTTTGGCAAACTTGTTATTGATTTCCGCAATTTCCGGACGCAATACTTTCATTTTTGCCTGAGACAAATACGATTTATAGGTTACCGGAGACATTACCAAACGCACTAACATTGTGAAGATGATGATTGCGATTCCGTGAGGGATAAATCCGCTTAACACGCCGTAAGCAGGGATGAAAACATAACGGTTGATCCAACCGAAAATCCCCCAACCTAGTGGCATAACTTCGTCTAAGTTCTTTTTATAACCGTCTAAAATCTTATAATCTGCCGGCCCGTAGTACCAGTTCATATTGTAGTTCAGCTCGCCACCTTTAAAAGCCAATGGCAATTTTGCAGCAAAGTTTTTGGTGTAAACAGTATCCACCTTTTCGTCATGAACTAAGTTCTCTGATTTTAACTGCGCTCCTTTAATTGGAGTTTCCGTTAATAAAATGGAAGTAAAGAAATCCTGTTTGAAAGCAACATAAGTTAAATCTTCAACGGTTTCTTCGTCTAGTTTACTGGCTGCACTTAAGCTGTTGTCTTTTCCAGACTCGTATTCGTAACGCAAATCTGTATAACGGTTTTCATAGCTAACGCTTTTCTCGTTACGGTATGCTTTCAAATTCCAATCTAAATCAAGTGGTTTTGAAGTATTAATTACATTGCTCAATCCTTGAGTACGAACAGAGAAGTCCATCATATATTCCTTTGGCTTAAGCACGTAACGGTACTCTAAAAACTGATTTTCACCTGCTTTTAAACGCATCGCAACAACCTGATTGGCTCCTTCCTTAGTAACTGTTGGTTCAAAATACAAATCCTTTGTATTTAAAACGCGGTTGTCTTTAGTCTGGAATTGAATATTAAGGTTGGCATTGTTGTTTTTGATGATCTCAATCGGTTTCTTGGAACCTTTGTGAAACTGCTCAAAATTATTTACGATTGCTTCGGAGATATATCCTCCTTTGTTTGCAATCTTCAACGTTAAAACTTCATTTTTGATTTCAGTCACAGCATCTTTAGCAGAAGGCAGCGATGCAGAATAGGCAAACGATCCCAAAACACCTTGTAATGCTTTGGCTTTAGTGGAATCCGAAGTAGCTGTAGCAACCGCATTTTGAATTTCCTGCTGTTTTGCTTTTTCAACTTTTTCCGTAGTTGCTTTTTTAGCATCTTCCTTAATGGATTTTTTCTCTTCGGAAATGTTGTTGAACATCATCCAAATCATTAATCCTGTGATTAGTACAAATCCTAAAATGGTTTTACCGTCTAATTTTTTTTCTTCCATTGTTATTTTGCTTCAAGCATTAGGCTTTAAGCAGTAAGTTGTTATATAATTTCAATTTGTCTTCACAACTTCAATTTGTTACAGTTTAGCAACAAACCTTATTTTTTACCGCTGCCGCTACAAAATTAACGAACAACGGGTGCGGGTTGGCTACCGTACTCTTATACTCCGGATGGTATTGCACCCCAATAAAGAATGGATGATTCTCCAATTCCACTACTTCCACCAAACCTGTATCAGGGTTGATTCCTGTAGCTTTCAATCCAGCATTCTCCAATGCTTCCAAATACTCCCCATTGAACTCATAACGGTGACGGTGACGCTCTAAAATATCGGTTTTCCCGTAAATTTTATGAGCCAGCGTATTGTCTTTCAAATGACATTTCCAAGCCCCTAAACGCATCGTTCCTCCTTTATCGGTAATGTTTTTCTGCTCTTCCATAATGCTGATCACCGGATGCAGTGTACTTTCGTTCATCTCAGTAGAATTAGCATCAGCATATCCTAAAACATTACGGGAATATTCAATTACCGCCATTTGCATTCCTAAACAAATTCCGAAGAACGGAACATTGTTCTCTCTTGCATAACGAACGGTTTCGATTTTACCTTCAATTCCGCGACCGCCGAATCCCGGAGCAACTAATATGCCATCCAATCCTTTTAACTGATTTTCTGCCGTTTTGGCATCTAAATATTCAGAATGGATACTGATTACGTTCACTTTTGTCTCATTGGCAGCACCCGCGTGAATGAAAGCTTCCAAAATAGATTTATAAGAATCCTGTAATTCTACATATTTCCCTACCAATCCAATGTTTACTTCGTGTTTCGGGTTTTTTAGTTTGTGTAAGAACTCGTTCCAGTTGGCTAAATCCGGAGTATTTTTTTCCGGTAAATCCAAACGCTTCAAAGCAACTTTATCAAGACCTTCTTCCAACATTAAATTCGGAACATCGTAAATAGTAGAAGCATCAATTGACTGAATAACCGCTTCTTTCTTCACATTACAGAACAACGCCAATTTCTGACGCAAATCCTGTGATAATTCGTGCTCGGTTCTGCAAACTAGAATATCCGCTTTAATTCCGCTTTCCATCAAGGTTTTTACAGAATGCTGCGTAGGTTTCGTTTTCAATTCTCCAGCAGCAGCCAAATAAGGCACAAGCGTTAAGTGAATCACGATCCCGTTATTATCTCCCAATTCCCACAACAACTGACGCACCGATTCAATATAAGGTAACGACTCGATGTCACCCACAGTTCCTCCAATCTCAGTAATCACAATGTCATAATCACCCGATTTTCCAAGTAACTGCATGCGCTCCTTGATTTCGTTGGTAATGTGTGGCACAACCTGAACCGTTTTTCCTAAAAATTCTCCGCGACGTTCTTTTTCAATAACCGAAAGATAAACTCTTCCAGTGGTTACGTTATTCGCCTGAGAGGTCGGCACATTCAAGAATCGCTCATAATGTCCTAAATCCAAATCGGTTTCAGCTCCGTCGTCGGTTACGTAACATTCTCCGTGTTCATATGGGTTCAATGTTCCCGGATCTACGTTAATGTACGGATCGAATTTTTGGATTGTTGTTCTGTACCCCCTTGCCTGCAATAATTTTGCTAAAGAAGCTGCGATAATTCCTTTTCCTAAAGAAGAGGTCACACCTCCGGTAACAAAAATATACTTCGTCTGATTCATTGTGTTGTGTTATTTGTTGTGTTGCTGTTTAAAAAAACTTGGCAAAAATACGATTATAAATTGAAACTTGACAAACCTAATTTGACAATTATTCGTTAAAGAATTATGGCTTTGGGAAGTTTCTTCGGATGTTTCGCACGAGTTCTTCGAGCCCATTGAGTTTTAATTCATAAACCAATTGTAACTGTTCTCCTAATTGTCCTTTTGGAAAACCTTTACTATGGTACCAAACTATATAATGTTCGGGTAAGTCAATAAGAAAATACCCTTCGTATTTTCCGAAGGGCATTTTGGTATGGGCGAGTTTTATTAAAAGTTCTTGCTGCGAATTCAATTTACTTCCAATTAAACGTGATTTCTTTTTTAATCTCCGGGTGTAAGCTAAAATAAACCGGACAAGTTAACGCAGTACGTTCCAAAACGGTTTTCGTTTTTTCATCGGTGGCCAGATTCATATCAAAATTCACATGGATTTCGACAATTCTTCTTGGATCAGGTCCCATGATTTTAGTTACTTCTGCAGTTGAACCAGTAAAATCAACTTCTAAATCTTTAGCTTTAATCCCCATAACAGTAAGCATGCAAGTCGCTAAGGCATTAGCCACAGAATCTGTTGGAGAAAATGCTTCACCTTTACCATGGTTATCTGTTGGAGCATCTGTAATTATAGTATTTCCCGATTGCAAATGCACGGAAGATGTGCGCAAATCGCCTAAATAAGTTACTTTTGAAGTTGCCATTAATTTGCTTCTTTTAAAGTTAAATCCTGATCATAAAACAACAGATAAACTCCTTTATTGTAGTATCCGCCATCAATATTAGCGTAGTTGAATTTGCTTTCAATCTGCTCGGAAGCCTTCTCATTTACCGATTCTTTATAACCTCCATCTTGGAACAATCTCAGGATTACGTCGAAAGTCACATCAAATCCACGGGTTGCAAAACGGTTCGGAAAAATATTATTTTTCTTTTTGAAAACCTTGGCAAAAATCTCAGCCTCAGGCGTTTCGTTGTCTCTTGAAACGGAAGGATAAAGCAACTTCAGACGCGTCAGTTTACTTAACGGAATTTCCTCAAAATCAAGGGTTTCGTTTTTCTCCAAAGTCACTAACTGTACTTGGTATTCCGAAGAAGCCGTTACAAGAATATTACACGTACTCAAAACCATTCCTGTTTTTTCAGATTCTAAAATCACATAATTAAGCTTGGTCTTATCCATTAAGCTTTTTACATTTTCCAATGTCGGAACACCTTTATCAGCACTTATTTCCGCAATTTTTACCGATGGATAATTTTCAGTGATAAACTGTTTCGAACTTCCCTTTTTAGGGTCGATGATCGCAATGATGTTTCCGCCTTTGCTGATCATAAAGTCGAACATTTTTCGTTTAACATCCAAAGAATTAGGCATTGCCTGAAACAAATTCGAGTAAGGCTTTCCGCGCTCATTAGACAAAGGCGAAATAACCGGTGTATTGTATTTTTCCAATAAAGACGCTGCAGTTTCTACGTGGTTTTGGAAAAAAGGCCCAATTACGGCATCGGTTTTAGAAAAATCATTTTTAGTTATTAAGGAAGCCACGGCAGAAGAATTTTTAGACTCTTCAGAATCCAAAATCTTAACTGTTAAAGGTAGTCCTAAAGTTTTAGCAGAATCGATAGCAATTAAAGCTCCGGCATAAAAATCAAGAGTCATGTTTAAAAACTTGTCTTTCTTTAAACGCTCCTGAACTGTATTAGTTGAATCTGATTCGATTTTATCAAGGTGAAACGGCAATAACAACACCAATTCTTTTCCTTCTTGTTTATTTAAAGTTTTAACAATATCAGATTGCACCTTATTTGGATTGATTTGGTTGAATTTTGACGTAGATGGCATTTTAATGGTCATCCCAATTTTCACTCCGTTAGCCAATTCTGGGTTGGCAGCCAACAATTGCTCCTGACTTAAGCCAGATGATTTAGTCAAACTGTACAGCGTTTCTTTAGGCTGCACCTGATAATCCATATATTGAACTGCCGGTTTTGAAACAACTGCTTGAATTTTTGCAGCCGCTGGAGTATTTTTATTCAAGCGCAGGTTTTGACCAATTTCAAGATTTTCTTTTATTTCCGGGTTTAACGTTTCCAGTTCTTCAACCGATAATCCATATTTTTTTGCGATACCAAATTTAGTTTCTTTAGCTTCCACCATATGGTATTTAGGAGTCGATGCAACATTGCTCTTTACAACAGTAGCCGGTTTTTCAACTTTTTTGCTTGTAAAAACAATAATAGTACTTCCGTTTTTCAGGCCGTCTTTGGCCAGATCAGGATTATTTTTATTGATGGATTCAACGCTAACATCATATTTTCTGGCAATGCTGAAAACCGTTTCTTTTGGTTCCACCACGTGATAAACTTTAACTTCTTTTCCTGCAGGCTTTGGAGCTTCTTTAACAGTTGTAGCAAGATTATTTTTAACAGCCTGTCCTACATTGGAGGGAACTAAAACAACAGCATTTTCATTGACACCATTTTTAGCATCAGGATTTAAACGATAAATATCTTCGGGTGCCACACTGTATTTTTTTGCAATAGAATACACGGTTTCCCCTTTAGTTACTTTATGTTCCTTATAGTTTTTCGCCTGCGAATAAGCCGAAACCGAAACTAATAAAGTGCTACATAATCCAATAAAAAAATGCTTCATATGGTATTTTTTAAGCGAACAAGTCGTTACAAATTTAACCATTGCAACGACTTATTCATTATTTTCTTGTAAAAATTTATTCCCATTCAATGGTTGCAGGCGGTTTCGAACTGATATCATAAACCACTCGGTTCACCCCTTTTACCTTATTGATAATCTCATTGGAGATCTTCATCATGAAATCGTAAGGCAAATGCACCCAATCCGCAGTCATACCGTCGGTTGATTCTACAGCACGAAGCGCTACTACTTTTTCATAAGTACGCTCGTCTCCCATAACTCCAACACTATTTACCGGCAACAAAATTGCTCCAGCCTGCCAAACTTTGTCGTACAAACCGTGCTCTTTCAATCCGTTAATGAAGATATAATCTACCTCTTGAAGGATTCTTACTTTCTCCGGAGTGATGTCTCCTAAAATACGGATCGACAAACCTGGTCCCGGGAACGGATGACGTCCTAACAATTCATCATCGATTCCTAATGTTTTCCCTACTCTGCGTACTTCATCTTTAAATAACATACGAAGTGGTTCCACAACTTTCAGTTTCATAAAATCCGGTAAACCACCTACATTGTGGTGTGATTTAATGGTCGCAGAAGGCCCTTTTACCGAAACCGATTCGATTACGTCCGGATAAATGGTTCCTTGGGCCAAGAATTTCACATCTTCCAATAAATGCGCTTCATCATCAAAAACTTCAATGAACACGCGCCCGATAATTTTTCTTTTGGTCTCAGGATCGTCTACTCCTGCCAATTCCGACAAAAAGCGTTCCGAAGCATCAACACCTTTTACATTAAGCCCCATGTGCTTGTACTGGTTCAGAACACTTTCGAATTCGTTTTTACGAAGTAAGCCGTTGTTTACGAAAATACAATATAAATTTTTACCGATAGCTTTGTTCAACAAAACAGCTGCCACTGTTGAATCTACACCTCCGGAAAGTCCTAAAACTACTTTATCATCTTGAATTTTCTCTTTCATTTCCGCTACAATCTCATCAACGAAAGATTTTGGTGTGAAGTTTTGGGGTACTTCTGCAATTTTTACCAAGAAGTTCTCCAACATCTGTTTTCCGTCTTCGGAATGATACACTTCCGGGTGGTACTGAATAGCATAAGTTGTTTCACCTTCAATACGATAAGCGGCATTTTCAACATCTTTTGTCGATGCTAAACGAACACCTCCTGTAGGCAATTGCTTGATGGTATCACTATGACTCATCCAAACCTGACTGTTGATGTTTACATCGTCGAAAAATATTTCATCCTCTTTAATAAAGGAAAGATTGGCTCTTCCGTATTCACGGATGTTCGATGGCGCTACTTCTCCACCACTGAAATGTGCCAAATATTGTGCTCCATAACAAACCGCCAATAAAGGCATTTTGCCACGGATTTGCGACAAATCAGGATGTGGGGCATCTTCGCCTCGAACTGAAAAAGGGCTTCCGGAAAGAATAACCGCTTTATAGCTCGATAAATCAGATGGAACATTGTTGTAAGGGAAAATTTCGCAGAATATGTTTAATTCGCGAACACGGCGTGCAATCAGCTGAGTGTATTGCGAACCGAAATCTAAAATAAGTACGTTGTGTTGCATGTGCAAAAATAGGCAAATCCTTAAAAAGGAAAAAAAATAAATTTTTAATTATCTAATTTAATTTGAATTTCAATACTACTAAAAGAAGTTAAAAACACAACCAATTCATTATCAGTAAATTAACAAATATATAATTTGTACCTTTATGTAAATTTAAAACGTAGTATTATGAAAAAACTTTCCAAACTCATTTACTATGCCCTATTTTTAATCCTCTCAATTTCATGCGCGTCGGACGATGAAATTACAACAAACAACTCAAGCAGTCCCGTAATAACAAATGATAATGATGACAGCCGCTTTGCATTATTACCAACAAATCAAAATGAATTTTTAAATTACCCTATAGAATCATCGCCAGAACAGCCAATTTTAGGACAATGGAAGTTAATTAAAATTGACCTATACCTTAGAAATTTTTCAGTAGAAACTTTATCAGACAATGATCCCGATGATTTTGAATGTGGTCAAACCCATTTACAATTCAATTCCGAAAATCTTTGCATTCAAAACGTTTTCAAAAAAACCTCAAAAATTTGCAAAGTTTATTCAGGAAAATATTCATGGTATACAGATCAAAACATACTATCCATTACTAACGAAGTTACATCTGAAATATTAAAAGTTGATAAAATTACTACCTCTGACCTTATAGTAATCAAAGAACTTGATCCTAATGAATGGGGATATATTAAAGCGGTATACTTTTTTAAAAAAATTAAAGCTTAATCAATAAAAAAACATGTAAAAATAGGGCATTGTCCCTATTTTTTTTAAAATATATTTCGTTGCTCACAAATATTTAATGAACTAATAAATTAAGTGGATTATTAATTCAAAAAACGTATTTTCGCAACATGATGACATCCAATGAACTTGAAGCGCTTAAAACTCTTTTAGCGTCACCAAAGAAAATTACAATTGTACCACACCGCAATCCCGACGGAGACGCAATGGGCTCAACTTTAGCTCTTTATAATTTTTTATTACAACAAAATCATGATGTTGTAGTGATTTCACCGAACGAATTTCCGGATTTTTTAGCATGGTTGCCCGATTCCGATAAAGTAAAAATATTTGAAAAAGATATTCAAAACTGTACCGCACTACTTAATCAATCGGAAATTATTTTCACTTTAGATTTTAACGCTTTGCACCGTGTTGGAGAACAAATGCAAAAAGCATTAGAGGCTGTTTCAACAACTTTTGTGATGATCGACCATCATCAGTTACCGGATTCGTATGCAAAATTTATGTATTCGGATACTAAAATGGGATCAACCTGTGAAATGGTATATCATTTCATACATCAACTTGGAGGGGAAAAGCTAATCAACAAAACAATTGCCACTTGTATTTACACAGGAATTGTAACCGATTCGGGTTCCTTCCGATTTCCTTTAACCACAAGTACAACGCATAGAGTTGTTGCAGATTTGTTAGACAAAGGCGTGGACAATCCTAAAATCCACAACTTACTTTTTGACACAAGCTCTTACAATCGTTTGCAATTGTTGGGAAGAGCATTGCAGAACATGAAACTACTGCCGGAATACAAAACTTCCTATATTACCTTAACCCAAGACGAATTAGATCAGTTTGGATATGTGAAAGGCGATACCGAAGGCATTGTAAACTACGGATTATCTCTAAAAGGATTTGACTTCACTGCAATTTTTATCGAAAACAAAGAAGAAAACATCATCAAAATATCGTTCCGTTCGCAAGGTGCTTTTGATGTAAATCAGTTTGCACGCACTCATTTTAACGGAGGCGGTCATATCAATGCTGCTGGAGGAAAATCTTTAGCAACTATGGAAGACACCATTAATCAATTTATCGCTATTTTAGCCAAAGAAAAGAACAACTGATTATGAAAGAGTCATTTACCAAAGGTAAATAAACCCTTAAAAATGCTATTCCATAGAAGTGTTAACAAACAATAAAATTGACTTATGAAAAAGATACATCTGTACGGCGTTATGTTTTCTGGCATATTATTTGCCTGTTGTACACAAAAACAAGAGGCAAGACGTCCGGTTTCACATACATCGGGAACCTTTATTAAGGAATCGATTGAGCGAAATAAAAAATTGATCGTCAATGAAGAAACGCTCATCAAAGACATCATAAAAAAAGATACGGCTCAAAATTATATTGCTTCTCCTAAAGGCTATTGGTATCGTTATGACCTCAAAAGTGCTACCGAGACTAATACTCCGAAAAAAGGAGATATTGCTAACTTTGATTATCAGGTAACCGACATTAACGGAAAGGTTATCTATACAGCCGATGAACTGAAAACGCAAAATTATGTTGTAGATAAACAAAATATAATGATTGGACTCAGAGACGGAATCAAATTAATGAAAAAAGGAGAAAAAATCACATTCCTTTTCCCGTCACACATGGCTTATGGCTATCATGGAGACAACGACCGCATCGGGACCAATCAGCCTGTTATCTGTACAGTAACCCTAAATCATTTTGAACCTAGTAAAGAAAAACCAAAACCAATAGAATAATTCCCCAATGAAAAAGTTTCTTTTACTTTTTATCTTATTAAACCTTACTTTCACTTCCTGTGAAAAACAATACGACAAACTTCCTGATGGATTGTATGCAAATATCGAAACCGTAAAAGGCAATGTATTAGTTGCTCTGGAATACAAAAAAACGCCGGTAACCGTTGCAAATTTTGTTTCGCTTGCTGAAGGAAAAAATCCATTTGTAAATGCTAAATACAAAGGAAGACCATTTTATGACGGACTGAAATTCCACCGTGTAATCAATCATTTCATGGTGCAGGGTGGTGATCCAGAGGGAACCGGAAACGGAAACCCAGGTTATAAATTTAAAGATGAGTTTGACGAATCTTTATCTCATAACAAAGAAGGAATTTTATCTATGGCCAATGCGGGGCCAAACACAAACGGAAGCCAGTTTTTCATCACACATAATCCTACTCCACACTTGGATGGAATGCACACCATTTTTGGTCATGTTGTTGAAGGAATGGATGTGGTAAACAGTATCGAAATGAATGACGAAATCGTACATGTTACCATTATTCGCAGAGGAAAAGACGCCAACCAGTTTGATGCAGCTAAGGTTTTCAAAAACTATTACGAGAAAGAAGCCATCGAATTAAAAAAGATTGAGGAAAAATACGCTCAGGTTAAAAAAGATAAAGTAGCCGAATTCGAAGTGCTTAAGCAAAAAGCAACCAAAACCGAATCCGGTTTAAAATATGCTTTTATTAAAAAATCGAACAATCCTAAACCGGTGGTGGGAACAGAAGTACTTTTCAGTTATTCAGGTTATTTCACTAATGGTGATTTGTTCGACACAAACTACACTGAAGTTGCTAAGGCTTTCGGCAAATACGATATCAATCGCGACCGACAAGGTGGTTATGTGCCATTTCCATTTACCTACGGCAATAAGCAAGGTTTAATACCAGGTTTTATTGAAGGAATTGAAAAAATGGCTGTAGGCGACAAAGTAGTTTTGTTTATTCCGTCTTATCTTGCCTATGGAGAACGAGGAGCGCAAGGGGTTATCCCGCCAAATACCGATTTGATTTTCGAAATGGAATTATCAGCAAAAAAATAATTTACAATAAAGGGACAAATCCTGAACATCCCGCAACAAGCAAACAAAGTAAGGAACATATTAAACGAGCATGAAAACCAAAATTATGATTTTACTGTTTTTGGGAATGATGAGCGGCTATGCTCAGAAAACAAAAACAGAAGCAAAGAAAACAACTAAAAACACTGCAGCTGCCAACGAAGGTATTTTTGCAGACATTGAAACCAATAAAGGAACAATTTCCTTAAAACTGGAATTTCAAAAAACCCCTATCACCGTTGCAAATTTCGTTTCCCTTGCAGAAGGCACCAATACTATGGTTAGCGATGCTTACAAAGGAAAACCTTTCTATAACGGATTGAAATTTCACCGCGTTATTAAAGACTTCATGATTCAGGGTGGAGATCCACTTGGAACCGGAGCTGGCGAACCGGGCTATAAATTTAAAGACGAAATTGTTCCCGAATTAAAACACACAAAAGGAGGAATTTTATCTATGGCGAATTCCGGCCCCGGTACTAATGGAAGTCAATTTTTTATCACTCACAAAGACACTCCTTGGTTAGACGGAAAACACACTGTTTTTGGTGAAGTTACCAAAGGAATGGAAGTGGTTAACAAAATTGAACAAGACGATCAGATTGTAAAAATCACCATTACCCGCAAAGGAAAATTAGCTAAGAAATTCGATGCTGCTAAAATCTTTAGCGATTACTATGCTGCTAAAAAAGCAGAAGATAAAGCTCTTGAAGAAAAAATGAGCGTTGTGGTTAACGCTAAAAAAGCAGAATTTGAAAAACTAAAAGCTACTGCAACCAAAACAGCAAGCGGTTTACAATATGTTATCCTTAAAAAAGGAAGCGATAAAAAACCGGTTGAGGGTGCACAAGTACAAATTGGATATGCAGGTTATTTCGAAAATGGAAAACTGTTCGACACCAGCTTTGAAGACGTAGCAAAATTATACGGAAAATACGATGCTAACCGTGCTAAACAAGGTGGTTATGCCGGATTCCCTTTCACTTATGGCAACAAAGCAGGTTTAATCCCTGGTTTTCTTGAAGGATTGGAAAACATGAATTCAGGAGACCGAGCTTTAATCTTTATTCCTTCAAAACTAGGTTATGGTGAAAAAGGTGCCGGAGGAATCATCCCACCAAACACAGACTTGGTTTTCGAACTGGAAATGAACGAAAATGCTGCATCAGCAACTCCAAAGCAATAAGCTAAATTTTATACAAAATAGAAAAAGGCTCATGAAATCATGAGCCTTTTTTATTTCCGATTTTAAAAAAAAATTATCCCTTAAACTTCCAGACGAATTCATCGTTTTCTATTAAAGCTCCAACTTCTATTTTGGTAATTGTATCGAATTCTGAAATAAAAATTAGCCAGTTGTCTTCGTTAAACACGGTTTCAATTCCATCTTCATCTGCTGTTTCCCAAGTTTTAAAAACAGTTACCGGAAGTTCTTCAATCACTTCCTTCACAGAACGTCCAATAAGTTTTTTATCAAACAAAGTCGCATCGGAATTCGACACAACTATATACCCTAAACGAAAGGCTTCATCTTCATAAAAAGTAAGGCGAAGTTTCTGCTCGTTGTACATATAAATAATATTCTGGTCTTCGTCTTTAAACTTTTTATTGGGTATTCCCAAAAGGTGTTCTACGTGGTTTTGCTTCATTCCGAAAAGCAATTCATCTACCCCATTTTTTGGATTAATGTTCATATTCTTGATTTTAAACAAAGGTAAGCTTTTTAAGAATTTCGAAAACCTTCCATTTACTTATGATTTCACAGGAAAAAATTCTGCTTTTATTTTCAGAAAACGCACATCTTCTTATTCATTTTTACTGTAACTTTACAACTTATTTCACTGCAAATCAAATAATTAAAACCTACTAGTTGCTTTACAAATTCACTGAATAGTAATCCATTAAAATTCTAAAACAATGGAACAGCAACTCGAACAAATTCGCGAACAGCAAAAAGCTTCCTGGAACAAGTTTTCTCCCGGATGGAAAAAATGGGACGATTTAACCATGGATTTCTTAAAACCGATGGGCGAAGAAATCATTAAACTACTTAATTTAAAAGACAATGATATTGTCTTGGATGTCGCAGCCGGAACCGGTGAACCTGGATTAACTATAGCCAGCAGAATGAATGGCCAAGGAAAAGTAATCATTACCGATCTTGCAGAAGATATGCTTGAAATAGCTAGGGAAAATGCAACACACAGAGGCATTAAAAACATTGAAACAGTGGCTTGTGATGTTTGTGAACTTCCTTTTCCCGATAACACTTTTGATGCAATAAGTTGCCGATTTGGTTTCATGTTCTTTCCCGATATGCAACTTGCCGCCCACGAAATGGTACGCGTACTTAAACCCGGAGGAAAAATAGCAACATCGGTTTGGAATATCCCTGAAAAAAATTTCTGGGTAACTGCCATTATGGGAACAATCAATAAAAACATGGTACTTCCTGCTCCCATACCGGGAGCACCCGGAATGTTTCGTTGTTCAGGCGAAGGTTTCATGACCAATTTATTTACGCAAGCCGGTTTAAAAAATGTCTCACAAAAAGAAGTCATGGGTAAATTGAACAGCCAAACCACCGACACCTATTGGAACATGATGACCGAAATAGGCGCTCCAATTGTTGCCGCCCTCAGCAGTGCTGATGAACCTACAAAAGCAAAAATAAAACAAGAAGTTTACGCTCTTGTAAATCAAAAATATCCTGATGGAAAAGTAATTATAGATTCCAGTGCGCTAGTGGTCTATGGTGAAAAACCCTAAACAAAAAATCCCTCCGTTGAGGGATTTTTAATATTCTAACACTCCGCATTCTGAAGTGATCGTCAGTTTTTATTATAGAAAGTCTCTACCCTTCCTACCGTTTGGGCATCAACACCAAATACTTTTAAAATTTCATTAATACCTAAGCAATATCGAAAGAACCCGTTTAGTTCTCACAATTAAACACCTGATGCATTTCTTCCCTTAATCTTTAGCAGATAAATTTAGTTTTATCTAGGAACCTATTCCTTTTGTCTTATTTTTACAGATGTTTTTTTGAAAGATTTAAACAAAAAATGGAAAGAAACTTTTATCTCGATTGCTTTAGGATATTTTTATCTTTTTTGATAATCGGGCTCCACTTCAACTTCCTTAGTGAGGTTAGTCCAACAGTAAATTATATATTTGTACAAGGAATCTCAAGGATAGCAGTCCCTACCTTTTTGATTATTAATGGGTATTATTTTTTTTCGATTTCTTCCAATACCGATTTTTTGAAATGGCTAAAGCGATTGTACCTCCTTTACAGTATCTGGATGATTATTTACGCCTATTTTTGGTTTCATTTCAACAGACCAATTAACTCCTTAATCAATTTTTTCTTTTTTGGATATTATCATCTATGGTACCTTATCTCATTATTACAGTGTGCCCTTGTATTTTGGCTAATAAAAAAACATAAAACTTTATTACTAATTTGCTGTTTTCTTTTTGCAATAATTGGTATCCTTTTACAATATTTAAATGCCTTCGGAATTGTATCTGGGCTTACAACAGGACATCACAGAAATTTTTTGTTTTTCTGTTTTCCATTCTTTACAATTGGTTACCTTATTAACAAAAACAAAATACACCTGCGAACAGCTCCTCATCGTAATAGAATTCGGGTTGGCATATTGATCGGCATTGTATTTCTCCTTTTAGAATCTTACCTGAATTACAAAACCACAAAAGAATCATTTGATATATTGCTAAGCCTATATTTTTTAACTCCTTTGCTTTTCATTGAATTTATAAATTCGAAAACAGTCTCAAATAAAAAAAATTTAGCTCTTATTTCTTCATCAATATACCTATCACATGTTTTGGTGCATTACCTTCTTGCCCTATTTTTTAAAACGGAAGCAAATTATTCCTTATTGGTAATGGCAACATTCCTGATTTGTTATTTAGTTTCGTTCCTTTTAATCCATCTTAACAAACGATATAAGTATATTCTCTAAAGAATTCCAGAGTGTAAAAAAATATCAGAAACAATAACCATAATTTTCAAAAAATAAAAAATCCCTCAGTTGAGGGATTTTCATTTTAATATTCAAATGTTCCGTATTCGGATTTTATGGTCAGTTTTTTATGCTCGGAGGCTTCTACCCTTCCTACTACTTGTGCATCTACACCAAAGGATTTTGAAATTTCAATAATATCTTCCACGATATCCGAAGGAACATACAACTCCATACGATGCCCGCAATTGAACACCTGATACATTTCTTTCCAATCCGTTTTGGATTGCTCCTGAATCAGTTTAAATAATGGCGGAACCGGAAATAGATTGTCTTTAATCACATGGACATTATCCACAAAATGAAGCACTTTGGTTTGTGCTCCGCCACTACAATGCACCATTCCGTGAATTAAACCGGTTGTATATTTTTCAAGTATTGCTTTAATAATCGGAGCATACGTTCTGGTTGGGGATAATACTAATTTTCCGGCATCCAAAGGTGAACCTTCTACTTTATCAGTAAGTTTCACATCTCCCGAATACACCAAATCATTTGGTACGGAAGCATCATAACTTTCCGGATATTTCTCAGCCAAATACTTAGCAAAAACATCATGTCTGGCTGAAGTAAGCCCGTTACTTCCCATACCTCCGTTGTATTGCTTTTCGTAATTTGCCTGACCGTAAGAAGCCAAACCTATAATTACATCGCCAGCCTGAATGTGTGCATTATTTACCACATCGGCCCTTTTCATACGAGCGGTAACTGTTGAATCCACAATAATAGTACGCACCAAATCACCTACGTCTGCAGTCTCACCGCCTGTGGAATGAATTGTCACACCATATTCTTTCAATTCTGCAATCAATTCTTCAGTTCCGTTAATGATTGCTGAAATCACTTCCCCAGGAATTAGATTCTTGTTTCTACCGATAGTTGAGGAAAGCATGATATTATCTGTGGCTCCAACACACAATAAATCATCAATGTTCATGATTAGTGCATCCTGAGCGATCCCTTTCCATACCGACATATCACCGGTTTCTTTCCAATACATATACGCCAAAGATGATTTGGTTCCGGCTCCATCTGCGTGCATAATCAAACAATAATGTTCATCGTCTGTTAAATGATCGGGAACAATTTTACAGAAAGCTTTGGGAAACAATCCTTTGTCAATGTTTTTGATGGCGTTATGCACATCTTCCTTAGAAGCCGAAACTCCTCGAAGGTTATATCGTTGGCTGTTATCAGAACTCATGTGTAGTTATTAGTTGCCCTTTACTTCGGCTATGCTCAGCATAAACTTGCTCAGGGTAAATGTTGTGTGGTGCAAAGGTAAAAATAAGTTATAAGTTATGAGTGATAAGTGATAAGTTTTTTAATAACTGTACCCCGATTTCAACATCATCATCATTTCTTTTATCTCTTTTTCCCTTTTACCTTTCTAATTACTTCCCCTTACTTACTCAAAATCATTATTTCAACACGACGATTGGCAGCCGCTTGTGCATCATTAGCTTCCGGAATAGGAAATTTTGGATGGGAAACACCAAAACCTTTTACCTTTATACGTTTACCCGGAATCATATTACCTTCCAAAATTCTTCTTATTTGTTTGGCTCTTTCAAGAGACAGATTTCTTTTATCCTCTTTTACACAACAAATATGTCCTTGGATTTCAATGCGCATGTTTGGATTTCGGTCTAAAACCATCAATAATTCGTCTATTGCTCTTTTGGAAGAAGGCACAACAGCAAAAGTATTTTGATAAAATAAAATATCTTTCATCACAATTCGCGTTCCAACTCTTGCCAACTTTACTTTATCTTCTAAGGTTGCATTTTCAGGGAAATGCATATCTTCTTCCTCGATAGGAACAATGCCTTCTTCGGTTAACTCCGCAGGTTTTATTCCTAAAATTTCGTTTTCACGGTGTAAATCCTTAGGAAGGATATAATAAATGATGACTTTACGATTCTCGGCCTTGATTTTAGATTGCTGAAAACCCTCTCCGAAACTTCTGGTTTTGAAGTCATCGCGAATTTTCATATTATTTTTCAAGATGATCCCGTGTATTGAGTTCACACGGCGTCGGGATAGCGAATCGTTGTAAACATTGGTTCCCACCTCATCTGCAAAACCGTTGATTGCGACAATTTTGGAATCTTTATTCCCTGTAATCCAGTTTTGTAAAAGCTCTGTCTGTTTTTTGTTTAGTTCATGTTTATTGCTTTCAAAAAAAACAGTAAAACTTTCCTGAGCTGAAATAAACAAAGGAAATAACAGCAACAATAAACCGGCAAAACGTTTCATATCAATAGAATTTTAACTATCAACGAATAAACGAAAATATTATGATATTAAAAAGCAGAAAAATTCTTATTTATTCTCGATAATCTGAATTTCTACACGCCTGTTTTCATCTTTTTCAAATTCGTTCTGCTCAGGGATAGGATATAAGGGCATTGTACTTCCGAATCCGATGTAAGAAAGTCTGGAGGGATGAATTCCATTTTCTGTTAAATAATTGTAGACCGAAGAAGCCCGAAGTGTTGAAATATCATTGATATCGCCTTGTGGCTGACAGCAAATATGTCCTTGAATAGCAATTTTAAGCTTAGGATTTTCTCTCATAATAGCTAATAATTCTTCCAAAACCGGGATTGATTTTGGTACAACAACACCAGAATTATTGTAAAAATTCAAATTTTTAAGGCGAAGTTTATCGCCTGTCTTTACATTTTGAATTTTATCGGAGAGTTTTTCTTCCTTAACCTGAAAATAGATTTCTACTTTTCGGTTTTCATCCTGTGTTTTGGATTGTTTAAATCGTTTACCAAAACCTTTAGATTCAAACCTTTTTGAAAAACTGAAGTGGTTATTTTTTAAAGTCGTAAATACATCATTTACCCGACGATCTGAAAGCCGGTCGTTATATTCAAATGAGCCGACACTGTCACAAAAACCATAAATTTTAAGTATTTCTGCGTTTTTATTTTGCTGCATCCAATCCTGAAGACTCTCACCCGAAGCAACATTAACCCGATGAATATCAAAATCGAAATAAACGGTAACTTTCTCTTGCGAATAGCAATTGGAAATCAAAAACAAAAAAAGAATCAAACAGAGCCTCATACAACAGATTTTGTACGAATTTAGGGATTTATTCTAAAAGAAAAGCGCCTCTTACAAATAAGAAACGCTTTTCTCAACTAAAAAACAAGTTTAATGGATTCTGTTTAAAAAAGTGAGACAGAGCAAGTCTGTCTCACTCTCCAATGGGTTTGGTTTGTTTCTGAGCACAGGACAAACAAAACAAATTATCGAATTCTTTAACACAATCCCTGTGTTGGCCTTGCAAAAACGTGTTGCAAGAGTAAAATTGATGTTTGATCCTGTTTGTTAACAGTTTAAAAATTAAAACTGTGTGTCTTCTCCAAAAAAATAATTGGAACCCATTTATATAATAACAATTAAAAAACATGCCGGAAAAAGGGGAATGCAAAAAAAGGGAAAAGCTAATCCGGAGATTAAGTTTATGGAAGTATAATCTTGTGGTTGATTTATGAGTCAAAATTAAGGCATAAATCCCACTCGAAAAAAAAATTAAACCTCTATTTATCAGTATTTTACAATAAATCTACAAACTACTGAAAACGTCTGCTTAAATGCATAAAAAAAACCTCCCGAAGGAGGTTCTCAAAATAAATAAACAAACAGATTATTTTGTAAACAATAATTCTCTGTATTTGGTTAAGGTCCAGATTTCATCGTCAACTAAAAGTTCCAATTTATCGCAGTGGCTTCTGATGATGTCAAAATAAGGCTTTACTTTATCGCAATAAGCATCCGCCATTTTCTCAGTGCTGGTAAGATTGTTTGCTTTCTTACGCTCTTCGGTCATTGCTTCCACATTGGTGTTGATGCCTTCGATATGCTCTGAAATTTCTTTGATTAATCCAATTTGCTCTTTTGCAATCTTTTCAAAATCTTTTCCGAAAATTTCTTTTAATCCTTTTACGTTTTCAATTAACGTATTTTGATATTTGATAGCCGTTGGAATTACGTGGTTACGAGCAATATCTCCTAAAACACGTCCTTCAATTTGGATTTTTTTAGTGTATTCTTCCAATTCGATTTCGTAACGTGATTCTACCTCAACATGGTTCATCACGTTCATTTCTCCGAAAAGTTCAATGGCTTTTTTAGAAACTTTAGCTTTTAATGCTTTTGGCGTTGTTTTATGATTGCTCAAGCCGCGTTTTTTAGCTTCTTTCTCCCAAGCATCACTGTAACCGTCACCTTCAAATAAAATTGCTTTGGTTTCTTTGATGTATTCTCTTAAAACATTGAAGATCGCATCGTCTTTCTTCATGTCTTTTTTCTCGATTAAAGCATCTACTTCAACTTTAAAATCTTTCAATTGTTTTGCTACAATCGTATTCAATGTTGTCATTGAAACAGCGCAGTTTGCGGAAGAACCTACCGCTCTGAACTCAAATTTGTTTCCGGTAAAGGCAAATGGAGATGTTCTGTTTCTATCGGTATTATCTAATAAAACGTCCGGTAATTTTCCAACTACGTTTAATTTTAAATCGGTTTTTTCTTCCGGAGATAATTTTCCATTCGAAACACCTTCCAATTCTGCAAGAACTTTAGTTAACTGTTGTCCGATGAAAACGGAGATAATTGCCGGTGGTGCCTCATTAGCTCCCAAACGGTGGTCATTACTTGCTGAAGCAATTGACGCTCTTAATAATTCTTCATAATCATGAACTGCTTTGATGGTATTGATGAAGAACGTCAAGAATTGTAAGTTGCTCATTGGAGTTTTACCCGGGCTTAACAAGTTGATACCTGTATCGGTAGCCAAGGACCAGTTGTTGTGTTTTCCGGATCCGTTTACACCTTTGAATGGTTTTTCATGGAACAACACTTTAAAATCATGACGCTCAGCCACTTTTTGCATTACGTCCATCAATAACGAGTTATGGTCAATCGCTAAATTGGTTTCCTCAAAAATAGGAGCCAACTCAAACTGATTCGGCGCTACTTCGTTATGACGTGTTTTTACTGGAATCCCTAATAACATACATTCGTTTTCCAAATCTCTCATGTATTGTAACACACGCGTTGGAATCGAACCGAAATAATGGTCATCCAATTGCTGTCCTTTAGAAGATGTATGCCCTAACAAAGTTCTTCCAGTAGCTAAAATATCCGGACGGGAATATGCTAAAGCGCTGTCTACCAAGAAATATTCCTGCTCCCAGCCTAAAGTAGGCGTAATTTTTTTAACGTTTTTATCAAAATATTTAGCTACATCGGTTGCTGCTGTATCGATTGCATGTAAAGCCCTTAACAAAGGGGTTTTATTATCTAATGCTTCACCTGTATACGAGATGAAAACCGTAGGAATACACAAAGTTGTCCCAAAAATAAACGCAGGAGATGTAGGATCCCAAGCGGTATAACCACGAGCTTCGAATGTATTACGAATTCCTCCGTTCGGGAACGATGAAGCATCCGGCTCTTGTTGTACCAACTGACTTCCTCCAAATTTTTCCACCGGGTCGCTACCGTCCATTGAAGTTTCAAAGAACGCGTCGTGTTTTTCAGCAGTGGTACCTGTTAAAGGCTGAAACCAGTGGGTATAGTGAGTAACTCCTTTTGACAATGCCCACTCTTTCATTCCCATGGCGATGTACTCAGCCAGTTTACGATCGATTTTTGTACCGAACTCAATAGCACTCTTTACTGCTTTATAAGCTTCAGGAGTTAAAAACTGTCGCATTGCTTTGTCGCCAAAAACATTGCTTCCGAAAATCGCTGATTTTCTATCCAATTCTTCTACTACTACCGGTTTTCTGTCTGTGGCTTTTTCCAAGGCCTTAAAACGAAATGTTGCCATAAAGTTGTGTTTTTAGAATTATACCCTCTAATTTTATGATGCAAAAATACAAATTTTACATTATAAAAAACACAACCCCTAAAAAATTTAGGGTCTATCTTCAAAATATTAATTTTAAAATAACTTTACCCCATAAAAAAAGACATTTCAAATCAAAATATCTTTTTTAAATTGTTTTAGTCCAAAAAAGGCTATTCAAAATTAATAATCTCAAGCAATTCTTGACAATACCTAATATTTATCGTTTTGCTTGGTTTCTTTAAATTCTGCAGAAGCCTCGTAAATCATACCCCACAGCGTGCTTTGCAATCTATACTTCATTTTTGACAAAGCTTTATCATTAGACTTCACATCAATTTTATCCAATTTGTCAATTTCATTTTTCCACGATTTATAATCTACACCCTTTTTTATATTCTTTAAATCTGAATTGAACTTTACTAAAAATTCTTCTTCCAGTTTATTTTCTAAATCAAATATTTCTTGCTCATTTTTGATTTGTTGCTTGTATATTTTAGATTCTTTCAATTCAATCATATTTTTCCTTACGGCTTTCTGAACTAACGCTTTATCAAAATTGTTTATGATTCGCTCATATTCCTTAACTGCCGAAATAGCATTTTTGCTGCTCATTAAGCTATCGGCAATTGTTACATTTTTCTGATAAATTCTACCAATAACGCTTTGGTCATTTCTTTTAAGATTCTTTCTATAAGCCTGGATTTCCAACCAATCAAACGCTCTTAAAACCTGTTCTTGACTTGGCCAAACATGCTTATCTTCTGAAACAAAGAGTTCATTATTAATATTAATTCTGGTCAACCATGATTTATTTCCAACCATCTCCTGAAAGTTCATATCGCTGTCCCCAACCAATCCGGCATACGAAAATCTATTGGCAGGAGGAAGAACTTTATCAAATGAATTAAATGAAGCCCCACAAGCAATAATCCCTGCAAAAGCTCCTGTGGTCATTGCTGTATTCGAAGCAAATCTTGAACCTCCTGAAAAACCTGCAACATACATTCGCTTATGATCAATAAAATATTGGGTGAAAACAAAATCAAATAATCGGCCCGCAATCTCCTTATTGGTTTTAATTGGTCCGTTTTTACAATTATTTGAACAAACCAAAATATAACTATATGTTTCTGAAGCTAAAACAAAGGGTTCTATTCCAACTTTTCCTCTTGCACCGGGTTCAAAAATAAAAACAATCGAAGCCGGTGTTTTGGGGTCATAATTTTTAGGAAGATAAACCGCAAAGGTTTCGTTTGGGGAATTCGCAACTAAAACCGAATCAATAATTATTCCGATACTCTGCAATTCTCCTTTCTGTGAAAAACTACAAATTCCCGAAAAAAGAAAAAATATAAAGCAAACAAACGTTTTTCATACTTATAAAAGTACAAAAAAGTAACTTTTCCGCTACAACAAAAAAAGACCATCACTAAGGATGGCCTTCTTATTATAATCTTCTTTATGTTTTACAATTTAATTTTCTGAACTTTAGATTCATCAATATTAAAATGTTTGATCACTTCGCTGTAATTATTGTAGTCTACACCACTTGAAGATTTATTGCCCATATAAGCAGGAACCACAACTACTCTGAAAATCTGATCTAACTTGTAATTGTTAGATAATCCAAATAAATCATAGCCGTACAAATCAATTTTAACATCGTATTGCGTAAAGTCATTTTTATATCCGAAGTCTAATGTCCCATCAGGAAAATAATAGGTTTCAGGAAGCAGTTTCCAAACATCACCAGCAGTACTTCCTCCTGCTAAACGATATACTAAAACCATATCCGAAGAATATATTGTATGAGGAAAATTCAAATAAACACTATAACTATTAGGAATAAAATCCACGTTTCCGTATTCAAAAACCTCACTAATTGTATCTTGATCCGGTGCCGGCACCTGAGTAACAACCTCTTCCCTAACACAGCTTTGAAGCCCCATCATCCCGACAAGGGCCAATAATAAAGTAATTTTTTTAATCATGGCTTTATATTTTAAGTTTTCGAATAATTGCATAATTGGTTTCATGATAATCTGTTTTATTTTCTACAATTCTATAAATGCAATAGTCGTGCCAAAACTCAAAAAACAAAAAAGGTCTTCCGTTATCCGAAAGACCTTTTCTTTATAATCAACTTATGTATTACATGTTTCTTCGGTACTGACCACCTACTTCAAACAAGGCTGAAGTAATTTGTCCTAACGAACAATATTTGGTAGCATCCATCAGTTTTTCGAAAATATTCTGGTTCTGAATCGCTGCATCCTGAATGATGGTTAATTGCTCTTTTACTTTATCCGCCTGAGCAGTGTGCAAACTTTCAAGGGTTGCAATCTGGAATTGTTTCTCTTCTTCTGTTGCACGAATAACTTCTGCCGGAACAACCGTTGGTGAACCTTTAGAACTTAAGAACGTATTTACTCCGATAATCGGGAATTCTCCGGTATGTTTCAAGGTTTCATAGTACAACGATTCTTCCTGAATTTTAGAACGCTGGTACATCGTTTCCATAGCACCCAACACTCCGCCTCTTTCTGTGATTCGGTCAAATTCTGCCAATACAGCTTCTTCCACTAAATCCGTTAATTCTTCGATGATGAACGAACCTTGAATTGGATTTTCGTTTTTCGCCAACCCTAATTCTTTATTAATAATTAGCTGAATTGCCATTGCGCGACGTACCGATTCTTCCGTTGGAGTGGTAATCGCCTCATCATACGCATTGGTATGCAACGAGTTACAGTTATCATAAATCGCATACAACGCCTGTAAAGTTGTACGGATATCATTAAAGTCAATTTCCTGAGCATGTAATGAACGTCCTGAAGTCTGGATGTGGTATTTCAACATCTGCGCTCTTTCGTTGGCTCCGTATTTGTTTTTTAAGGCTTTTGCCCAAATCTTACGCGCTACACGACCGATAACCGCATATTCCGGATCGATACCATTGGAGAAGAAGAACGATAAATTCGGACCGAAATCGTTAATGTTCATGCCTCGGCTTAAATAGTATTCCACGTAAGTGAAACCATTGGCCAAGGTAAAGGCCAACTGCGTAATTGGATTCGCTCCTGCCTCTGCAATGTGGTAACCCGAAATCGAAACCGAATAGAAGTTACGCACATTCTTCTGGATAAAATACTCCTGAACGTCACCCATTAAACGAAGCGCGAATTCCGTAGAGAAAATACAAGTATTTTGTGCCTGATCTTCTTTTAGGATATCCGCCTGAACCGTTCCTCGAACCTGAGCTAACGTTTTTACTTTAATATCCGCATAAACATCGGCCGGTAAAACCTGATCTCCGGTAACCCCTAAAAGCATTAACCCTAAACCGTCGTTTCCTTGCGGTAAATCACCGTTGTAACGCGGTCTTTCCGTTCCTTTTGCTTTATAGATTGCGTTGATTTTTGCTTCCACCTCTGCTTCTAAACCGTTCTCTTTGATGTATTTTTCACAGTTCTGATCGATGGCGGCATTCATAAAGAAACCTAACAACATCGGAGCCGGACCGTTAATAGTCATGGAAACCGAAGTTGCCGGGTGGCTCAAATCAAAACCGGAATATAATTTTTTAGCATCGTCCAAACAACAGATGGAAACCCCGGCATTACCGATTTTTCCGTAGATGTCCGGTCTGTGATCCGGGTCATTTCCGTATAAAGTAACCGAGTCAAACGCTGTGGATAAACGTTTTGCAGGCATTCCCAAACTTACGTAGTGGAAACGACGGTTGGTTCTTTCCGGACCACCTTCTCCAGCAAACATACGCGTTGGATCTTCCCCTTCACGCTTGAACGGATACAATCCTGATGCGAATGGAAATTCACCCGGAACATTTTCCTGTAAGTTCCATTTTAGAATATCACCCCAAGCCTGATATTTCGGCAAGGCTACTTTAGGGATTTGAGAATGTGATAACGATTCGGTATGTGTTTGGATTTTGATTTCCTTATCACGCACCATGAAACTGTATACCGGATTTTTGTATTTGTTTACTTTCTCATCCCAAGTCAAAATGATTTCCCAGTTATACGGATCTAAATTCATTTTTACGCGGTCGAATTCTTTGGTCAGTAGCGATAAGAATTCTTTTTTCTCAGGCAGGTGATTCAAAGAATCCTCAACAATTCCTGATTTGTCAATTTTCGGTACTCTTCCGGAAACCGTTTCGATGGTTTTGAAGATTCCGTATAATTTCTGAGCTACATCTACCTGTGATAAGGCAGTCTCATCGTATTTTCTGTTGTTTTCTGAAATCTCAGATAAATAACGCGTTCTGTGTGGTGGAATCACGAAGATTTTCTCACTCATCTCACGTGTAATCTGGAAGTTGGAATGCAAATCAATTCCGGTTTTCTCTACAATTTTATCCATGATGGATTTGTAAAGTGTGTTCATGCCTGGGTCGTTAAACTGCGAAGCAATCGTTCCGAATACTGGCATTTGATCCGGATCAACGTCCCACAAATGGTGGTTACGCTGATATTGTTTTTTCACATCACGGATAGCATCCAAGGCACCGCGCTTGTCGAATTTATTTAGTGCCACCAAATCCGCGAAATCTAACATGTCAATTTTCTCCAACTGTGTAGCCGCTCCGAATTCAGGCGTCATTACGTATAGCGAAACATCGGAATGCTCTAAAATTTCCGTATCCGATTGTCCGATACCTGAAGTTTCCAACACAATCAAATCGTATTTTGCTGCTTTCAACACTTCAATAGCTTCCTGAACGTATTTTGATAAGGCCAAGTTCGACTGACGTGTCGCCAACGAACGCATATAAACACGAGGATTGTTAATCGCATTCATACGAATACGGTCTCCTAATAAAGCGCCTCCCGTTTTACGTTTAGAAGGGTCTACGGAAATCAATCCGATGGTTTTTTCAGGGAAATCAATTAAGAAACGGCGAACCAATTCGTCCACCAAAGAGGATTTACCGGCACCACCCGTTCCAGTTATTCCCAGAACAGGCGTTTTGCTTTCTTTATTTTTCTCAAGAATTGCCTCCAAAGCTGGTTTAGCTACATCCGGGAAATTTTCCGCAGAAGAAATCACGCGCGCAATTGCCGTTGGATTTTTATCTTCAAGATGATTTACTTCTCCGTTTAATTTATCCCCTACCGGAAAATCGGCACGCATTACCAAATCATTGATCATTCCTTGCAATCCTAATTCACGACCGTCGTCAGGAGAATAAATACGTTCGATACCGTATTCGTGCAATTCGGAAATTTCAGAAGGCAAAATTACTCCGCCTCCGCCTCCGAAGATTTTAATATGACCTGCTCCTTTTTCGTTAAGCAAGTCGTACATGTATTTGAAATATTCATTGTGACCTCCCTGATATGAAGTCATCGCAATTGCATTGGCATCTTCCTGAATAGCAGTATTCACTACTTCTTCCACACTTCTGTCATGACCTAAGTGAATTACCTCAACACCAGTTGCCTGAATGATTCGGCGCATGATGTTAATTGCCGCATCGTGTCCGTCAAAAAGCGAAGCAGCGGTTACAATTCTAACTTTATTCTTAGGTTGATAAGGTTGTTGTTGTTCCATTTTGGGTACTAAATTTGAGGCTGCAATTTACGCATTTCTTAAAAAGTAACGACTTAAAAATTAAATTCTTCTGAAGAAAAACCAAGCCTTTTTTCAACAACAAAACAAAACGTAATTCAGGGAGTGAAAGTAAGCTGACAAAGCTGGTAATCAATTTCAAAAATCACCTTGGTCCAAAACGATTCTGCTTTATGATCTGTAGGATACCAATTTCGGTTTTCAGAAGAAATGATAAACAAACCATGATCGTCTCCCAACACTGAAAAATTTTCCCTTTTGGGTTGTTTTACGAAAAAATCGGTACCATACATAAAATTGATTTCATCACAAAAAGCGAGAACATCTTCAACGGCAAAGCCAATTTCACTAATTTTCAAAAAAGAATTTCCGCCAAACGGCTCATTACAGATATTGAGCAAATCATAACGGACAATTCCTTCCAGAATATTGCCGTTGTTGTCATAAAAGTAAAACGATTTGGCGTTCCAGTTCTTAAAATCAACTATGTATTTATCGCTTTCGTACGGAATTAATTCAGCCTTCCCTTTAACCCACTCCAAACCTTCTTCCAATTGATTTTCAGGAATATCGAAAGCAAAATGATAGACCGGTTTTTCAGCTTTGTCCGACTGATGAAACCAAAGCCTGGAAACCCCAATTTCAAAACAAAGAAGTTCATCCGTTTGTTCCACAATTTTAAAACCAAGCTGTTCTTTATAAAAGAATTCGGTTTGAGAAAGTGAACCCGTTAACAGATGAACTTCTGATATTTGCATAGTTCTGTATCTTTAAGCTAAATCAAAACGATCCAGATTCATCACTTTAGTCCATGCTGCGATAAAATCGTTTACGAATTTAGTTTGTGCATCGGCACTTGCATAAACTTCTGCAATTGCTCTTAATTCCGAATTGGATCCGAAAATCAAATCGGCTCGGGTTGCAGACCATCTTAATTCTCCGGTAGTTCGGCTTTTCCCTTCAAACAACTCCTGATGTTCGTCTTTTGCATGCCAAACCGTATCCATATCGAGCAAATTCACAAAAAAATCATTAGTTAAAGATTCTGAACGTTTGGTAAATATTCCGTGTTTTGAATGGTCGAAATTTGTATTTAAAGCACGCATTCCTCCAATCAATACAGTCAATTCCGGAGCGGTCAGGGTTAACAACTGTGCTTTATCCACAAGTAAAGCTTCGGTAGGAACAACATATTTTGTTTTTAGGTAATTGCGGAATCCATCGGCTTTAGGTTCCAAAACAGCAAAAGAATCGATATCGGTTTGTTCTTGGCTAGCATCCATACGACCTGGAACAAAAGGAACTTTTAAAGAATGCCCGGCGTTTGAAGCTGCTTTTTCAACAGCCGCATTTCCAGCCAAAACAATTAAATCTGCCAGAGAAACTTTTTTAGCAGCGGATTGCGAGTTGAATTCGGCTTGAATTTTCTCCAACACATCCAACACTTTGGATAATTGTGACGGGTTGTTTACTTCCCAATATTTTTGTGGTGCCAAACGGATTCGGGCACCATTAGCACCACCACGCTTATCCGAACCTCTAAAAGTCGATGCAGAAGCCCAAGCTGTAGAAACTAACTCCGAGACAGAAAGACCAGAAGCCAGTATTTTCTCTTTAAGCGAAGCACTATCATTATCATTTATTAATTCGTGGTTAACCGCCGGAATGGGGTCTTGCCAAATCAGAACTTCTTTCGGAACTTCATTTCCTAAGTAACGAGCCAACGGTCCCATATCACGATGGGTTAATTTATACCAGGCACGGGCAAAAGCATCAGCAAACTGATCAGGATTTTCATAAAAACGTCTCGATATTTTTTCATAGGTAGGCTCAAATCGTAAGGAAAGATCTGTAGTTAGCATTGTTGGCGCATGTTTTTTAGAAGGGTCATGCGCATCGGGAAACGTTCCTGCTCCTGCTCCGTTTTTAGCCACCCATTGATGTGCTCCAGCCGGACTTTTGGTCAGTTCCCATTCATACTCAAAAAGATTTTTAAAAAAGTTATTGCTCCACTGGATCGGAGTTTGTGTCCATGTCACTTCAGGACCGCCGGTAATGGTATCAACTCCTTTTCCTGAACCAAATTTACTCGCCCAACCTAAACCCTGCATTTCTATACCCGCGGCTTCCGGTTCCGGACCTACTAAAGCTGCGTCTCCGGCACCATGCGCTTTACCAAAAGTATGACCGCCTGCAATTAGAGCAACAGTCTCTTCATCATTCATGGCCATACGGGCAAAAGTTTCCCTGATATCTTTCGCAGCCGCTATAGGATCCGGGTTACCGTTTGGTCCTTGCGGATTTACATAAATCAATCCCATTTGAACCGCAGCCAACGGATTTTCAAGATCACGTTCACCGGAATATCGCTGATCGTCTAACCAAACATTTTCCGAACCCCAATACACATCTTCTTCCGGTTCCCAAACATCTTCACGACCACCGGCAAAACCAAACGTTTTAAAGCCCATGGATTCCAAAGCAACATTTCCGGCTAAAATCATTAAATCCGCCCAAGAAATTTTACGTCCATACTTTTGTTTGATTGGCCAAAGCAATCGGCGCGCTTTATCAAGATTAGCATTATCAGGCCAACTGTTTAAGGGAGCGAAACGCTGTTGACCAGCTCCCGCGCCTCCTCTACCGTCACCTATACGATACGTTCCGGCACTGTGCCAGGCCATACGAATAAAAAACGGCCCGTAATGACCAAAATCTGCCGGCCACCATTCTTGAGAATCGGTCATTAAATGGGTTAAATCTTTTTTGAGAGCTTGTAAATCAAGGGATTTAAATTCTTCGGCATAATTAAAATTGCCCCCCATTGGATTGGACAAAGAAGAATGCTGTCTAAGAATATTTACTTTTAATTGATTAGGCCACCAATCGCGGTTTCGGGTTCCCCCTCCGCTTACACTTTGATTCTGATTGGCTCCTGAGAATGGGCATTTTCCGTTGCTGTTTGTGTTGTTTTCCATGTTTAAAAAGTTATTGTTAGCTAATGAATCTTTACTTTATACACAAAAACTTGTAAATCAAAAATTTACAACTTCTAAAGTTACCTAAAATTAGGCAATTGAGAAAGGAAAAACTTATAAATCAAATCGATTGTACTTATTTTTTTATAATCAAAAACTATATGAGAAAATTTGGCATTATGTTTGCCTATCTTTGAAAAACAAAATCCATTTATATGAAGAAACTAATCTTACTATTCGCTTTTATTCCCTTTTTAGGATGTGCTGAAATGCAACAGGTAATTCAACAATTACCGCAAACCCAAGGTGTTTTATCGCAAACCGAAATAGCTTCCGGATTAAAAGAAGCCTTAAACAAAGGAATTGACAAACAAGTGGTGAAACTGACCAATGTAGATGGTTTCTACAAAAATGAAATGGTAAAAATTCTTCTTCCGGAAGAGTTAAAAAAAGTAGACAAAACGTTACGTGATATAGGAATGAGCAAATTAGCCGACGAAGGTTTAAAAGTAATGAACCGAGCTGCTGAAGATGCCGTTAAAGAAGCCACTCCGATTTTTGTTGATGCCGTAAAAGGAATGTCGTTTAACGATGCAAAAAACATTTTATTGGGAGACGATCGTTCAGCTACAACCTATCTTCAAAACACAACCACATCGGCTTTATATACCAAATTCAGTCCGGTAATAAAAAATTCGTATGCAAAAGTGGGTGCTGATAAAGTTTGGAGTCAGATCATTACCAAATACAACAGTATTCCGCTAGTTAAAAAAGTAAATCCTGATTTAACCGATTACACTACCAACAAAGCTATGGAAGGTGTTTTCAAAATGATTGCTGTTGAGGAAAAAGACATCCGAAACAATCTGGCTGCCAGAACCTCAGATTTATTGAAGAGAGTATTTGCACTTCAGGATGGAAAATAAACTTAATTTTTTAATAATCAATAACATACATATAACATATTGTTAACATTAACAAATGAAAAATTATCGGAACTTTGTCTCATAATAAATAGTTTCTCATTTGGTTAGGGTTAGTTAAAAAGAATTCCACGCTTTCGGGCGTGGTTTTTTCATTTTATAGGTACTGAAATTCGTTTTTTATTTCCCTTCTATTTAACTTTATTTTCACGGAATTTCATCTAGCAGACAGTATTTTTGCATCCTAATTTCAAAGGCAGATAATTTTCCACACGCACTTGCCTTTTAGTTTCTCTGCAGTTATGATAAATAAAAGCCTCATAGCATTAGCCTTTGGCGGATTGGCCATTGGGATGACCGAATTTACTATGATGGGAATTCTTCCTGATATTGCCAACGATTTAAAAATTGAAATTCCAACCGCCGGACATTTGATTGCTCTTTATGCTCTTGGAGTTGTAGTTGGAGCACCAATTTTAGTTTTATTCACAGGAAAATACCCTCCCAAAAACGTATTATTGTTCCTGATGCTTTTATTTGTGGCTTTCAATGGTTTATTTGCAATTGCTCCGGAATATAACACATTATTAATATCCCGTTTCCTTTCCGGATTGCCTCACGGTGCTTTTTTTGGCGTGGGATCTGTTGTTGCGGCACAATTAGCGGGTAAAGGAAAAGAAGCGCAAGCCATCTCCATCATGTTTACCGGAATGACCATCGCCAATTTAGCAGGAGTTCCCATCGGCACGTATATCGGACATCATTATTCCTGGCGTTATACTTATCTTTTCATCAGCTTGTTGGGATTACTCACTTTTATTGCAGTTTACTACTGGCTACCGAAAATTGAAGCAAATCAGGAAGGTAATTTGTTTGGACAATTAAACTTTTTTAAACGATGGGAAGCATGGCTTTTGGTTGCTATCATCTCTATCGGAACTGGTGGACTTTTTGCATGGATCAGCTATATTGCACCAATGGTTACCAATGTTTCCAAAATTGATCCGAACCGTGTTCCTTTTATCATGGTTTTGGTAGGATTGGGAATGTTCTTCGGAAATTTATTCGGAGGAAAGTTGGCCGACACGATTTCACCAACAAAAGCTGCAATCGCTTCCTTTTTATCAATGGCACTTTGTCTGGTAATCGTATACTTAACAGCGCATATTGAATGGATGGCGTATGTGATGGCTTTCACAACCGGTTTAATTGCCTTTACCATTGGTTCACCTTTACAAATGATGTTAATCACCACGGCAAAAGGTTCTGAAACATTAGCCGCAGCAGCAGGACAAGCCAGCTTCAACATTGGTAATACTTTAGGCGCTTTCTTTGGAGGAATTCCGATTACGCTTGGTTTTGCATACAATACTCCAGTTTTAATTGGTGTTGGAATGGCAAGTGTTGGAGTGGTTCTTTCCTTTATTTTTCTTCGTTTTGTAGTAATAAAGAAAGGAGTCTAAAGCCTTTGACGCAATTGTTTGAAATAATCGAACGCTTTAACCAATCGGCTTCCGTACCAGGAAAACATTTCTCCATCTACGAAAATTGTGGTGGCATGATGGGTATGACGCCCTAACTCAAAAGCGTGCTCGTCTTTAAACGGATAAGGTTCGGAAGACAACAGTACCAAATCCGGATCACCCTGAATACGCATTTTCTGAATTACGATTTCCGGATAACGGCCTTCGTATTTTGGATGGTTATCGTAGATGTTTTCAAATTTGTTCAGCTTTAATAATTCGTTGATGAAATTATCACCACCGGCTACCATATAAGGATTTGCCCAAATAAAATAAACTACTTTTTTAACCTCTTTATCTTTGATGAAATGCTGAAAATCGGCTAAGGCAAAACGGGTTTTATCAATCCATTTTTGAGCACTGGTGCGCTTGTTGAATAATTTTCCGAAATCTTCAATCATTTGCAGATTGTCTTCAATGGTAATGATATTGGTTACCCAAACCGGACAGATTTCTTTTAAAGATTCTACGATTTCAAGCGTATTTTCCTCTTTATTGGCAATGATAATATCCGGATTCAACGCTTTGATCTTATCGATTTTGACCTGCTTTGTTCCACCAACAATGGTTTTGGTCGATTTAAAATGAAAAGGATGCACACAGAATTTGGTAATTCCAACGATGCTTTCTTCCAAGCCCATATCATAAAGTAGCTCGGTTTGGGAAGGTACAAGTGAAACAATACGCTTGGGAGTCTCTTTAAACTGATGAACAGTTCCCATCTGGTCTGTATAAGTATTCAAATTTTATTCTTTTGTTGTATTAAAATTGATTCCATTCGGATACATGATTGCCAAAAACACGAAAATCAGTAAAAAATTAAATTCGACTCCATTTCTTCCTCCGCCTACAACATACCATCCGTCTGGTAAATGCACCATAAAAATGCCTACTATCAATATAAAAATTGTACCCCAGCCGGCAAGTTTTATATAACGGTTTAATAAAAGTGAAATCGCTGCTGCTAAATGAGACAATTTAATTAACCAAGCGATTGTCAATCCGAAAGGCGCAAAACCTTGAGTGTCCAAATACAACTTCCCAAAATCATGAATCCCGTTGTTGAACATTCCCGGCACGCTGTGCATAATTAAAATGATCGCCACGGAAATTCTGAGCAGTAAAGTATTTTTCATCTGGTTAAGGTTTTGAAACTAGTGTAACAAATATACTTATTTTAGAATCTCAGCCATTTCCTGCTGTAATTTCAAAGCTTCTTCTCTGGCTTTTTCTGCAAAATCGACTCCTGTGGAAGCATAAATAATTCCTCTGGAAGAATTAATCAATAGCCCCACATTTTCGCCCATTCCGTATTTGCAAACTTCTGATAAACTTCCGCCTTGAGCGCCAACACCCGGAACCAACAAGAAACTTTCTGGAACAATTTTTCTAATTTCAGTAAAATATTCGGCTTTGGTAGCGCCAACAACATACATAAGATTTTCGGAGTTTTTCCATGTTTTAGAAGTTTCAAGTACCGTTTTGTATAACTCTTTCCCTTCTACATTTTTGGTTTGAAAATCAAAAGCACCTTCGTTTGAGGTTAAAGCCAACATAATAGTATGCTTGTTTTCAAAAGCTAAAAACGGCTCAACCGAGTCTTTTCCCATATAAGGTGCAACAGTTACCGAATCAAAATTTAAATCTTCAAAAAAAGCTTTGGCATACATTGAAGACGTATTTCCGATATCGCCTCGTTTGGCATCTGCAATGGTGAAGATTTCAGGATACTTTTCGTTGATATAATTGATGGTTTTCGCTAAAGATTGCCAGCCTTTCAACCCATATGCTTCATAAAAAGCGGTATTTGGTTTGTAGGAAACACATAAATCGTGGGTAGCATCAATAATTGCTTTGTTGAATTCGAAAATCGGGTCTTCAGTTTGTAGTAAATGCTGGGGTATCTTGCTTAAATCGACATCCAAACCAATACATAAAAATGTTTTTTTAGTTTGAATCTGTTGTGTTAGTTGTTGTGTGGTCATGGTGTTGTTTTGTGGCGCAAAGTTACAAAGGTTAAGTGGTAAATCTCAAAATTTTATAATATTCTGCCGATATTCTATAACACAAACCTCCAACAAGCCTGATAACTTTGTTGCTGTACTCTAATTTGAATCGTTCAATCGATAAGAACCCAAACTTATGAAAACCTCAACAAACAATTCGCAACTGGCTTACAATCTGTTCTGCTTTATAGCTATTGTTTTGATATTGTATTTTCTGAAACCTTTTATTGTGCCTTTGCTTTTTGCTATCCTCTTTAGTATTATGATGTACCCGGTTGCTATTTATTTAGAACGTAAGTGGCGCTTTAACCGAATTGCATCTTCTTTGAGTGTTGTGCTGCTGCTCCTGATTATTTTCGTGGGTTTATTCACCTTTATCGGTTTTCAGATTAAGGATGTGATTGGAAAGTCTGATTTATACTCTGAACGATTAACGGAATTAAACACTGAAATTCTTCAATACACCGAAGACCATTTTGGCATTGACAAGAAGCAGCTTCTTTCGGACAAAAGCCTTAAAATGGAAAACCTCATCAAGAACAACTTTTCAAGAATCAGTGATTTTGTTACCGAATCGGGCAGTTTTCTGAGCGATATTTTTTTGGTACCGATTTATATTTTCTTTCTGCTCCTGTACCGAAAATTCTTTGTGGCATTTGTTCATCGCGCGTTTCCGAAAAAGGACAATGCCTACCTGAACATTATTCTGAAAAAAATCTACCAAACCCAGCAAAATTACCTCAGCGGGCTTTCTGTAGTAATGTTGATTGTTGCTTTACTGAACAGTTCGGGACTATTGCTTTTAGGCATTGAAAATGCGTTCTTCTACGGATTTTTAGGAGCTTTACTTTTACTGATTCCTTATATCGGTATTATCGTTGGATCTTTAATTCCGGCGCTTATCGCTTTGATTACTAAAGATTCTGTTTGGTATTCTGTCGGGGTTATAGGCGTTTTTGCATTTGTTCAGATCATTGAAGGAAATTTCATTACGCCTAAAATTACAGGCTCAAAAATTAGTGTAAATGCTTTTAGCTGCATTTTGGCTTTGGTAATTTTCGCCCTATTGTGGGGAATTGCCGGAATGGTTTTGGCGCTTCCGGTAACGGCAACTATAAAAATTATTTTTGATCAGATTCCTTCGTTAAAACCCTATGGCTTTTTAATGGGAGAACCCGAGAAAGACTATCTAAGAAGCACCGCATACAACCGATTAGCAAAGTGGAAAAGAATTCGAACTCAAAAAAAGAACACCTTAATGCAATAGTTTCTGGGTTTATCCGCAACAATTCTGTAACTTTAAGATTATAAAATCAATTTATGAAAGCATTTTTGAAATTCGATTTTACTACACTATCCAAAAAAATTCTGGAAGAAAAACTAAGCGAGTTTAACGTAAAGTTCAACATTGTGGGCTTTGGCGAAGTTGAATTTCTCGAGAATCTTTCAGAGGAAAAACTGGAAGAAATCACTGCACTGCTCAACAATTATGGCATCGAAGTAATTGAAAATCAGAAAAGCATTTTAGTTCAAAAAATCAAGGACACCATTGTAGAAATGGTTTTTCAACAGGATGCCACCAATATAAAAAGTTCGGTTTATCTTTCGGAAAAACTCAATCACAGTTACGGCTACCTCTCTAACCTGTTTTCGGAAGTTACCTATACCTCGATTGAGAATTTCATCATTCTGCAGAAAATTGAATTGGCAAAACAGCTTATAGTAAACAACAAACTAACCTTAACCGAAATTGCCTTTCAGCTTAATTATTCCAGCGTTGCACATTTAAGCACACAATTCAAGAACACCACAGGCATTACACCTTCTGCATTTCAGCGTATTATTGCCAAAAGAAGGGAAATCGCCAATAAAAAATAAGACTTTATGGATAAGGAATACATCTACATAATTTTGGCCGATGACGATCAGGACGACCGCCTGTTCTTTACCGATGCCTTCAGCGAACTGAAAATAAACACAAAAGTTGATACTTTTAAAGACGGTGTGGAACTGATGGATTATTTAAATGATCCGGAATCTATTCTCCCCAATGTTCTTTTTCTGGATTTAAATATGCCTAAGAAAAACGGAATCGAATGTTTGCATGAAATTAAACGCAATGAGAAATTCAACGATATCGCCATTGCCATTTATTCGACCTCATCCTCGGAAGAAGACATAGAAGAAACCTTTGTTTGTGGCGCCAATATCTATATTAAAAAACCCAACGATTTTAATCTGCTGAAAAAAGTCCTCTCAGATGTAGTAACCATCAATTGGCAATACCACACCTCGGGATTAAATAAAGACAACTTTCTTTTACGCCTTTAACGCTTAAAAAGCTTTCCATGAAATTTACTGAATTCATACGAACGCCCTTATTTCTAAAAATACTGTTTGTGATTTCCATAGCCGTTATTTTTTTTATTTCGGGAATCACTTACAAACATCTTACCCGACTGTCGAATTCTTCAGATCAGGTTACCCGCGCTTACGAAATGTCATTACAGCTGGAAAAACTAATGTCGCAGATAAAAGACGCTGAAACCGGAAACAGAGGCTATATCATTACTAAAGATTCTACTTTTCTCGAGCCTTATTTGTTTGCCAGACTGCGCATCAATACTTCACTTACGGTACTGGAACATTTTTCAAATAATCGCCAGTTGCCAAACGAAAACCTCATTCTTTTAAGAAAACTTACCAACAGCCGCTTAGCCCAAATGGAAAAATCCATAGTGTTTGCCCAACAAAACAAAACGGAAGCACTCCAGGAAAATCTACTAAAAGGTAAAGCTACAATGGACAGTATTCGGCAATGTATTGCCAACATGACAGATTTAGAAACAAAACTGCTATCGGTTCGTCAGGAAAATTATAAAAACACCTTTTCTATTACCCCCATTTTTATCTACATAGTTATTCTTATCGGACTTATCCTTACCGTATTGTCTTTTGTAAAAATTAACCGTGACTTGAATGAACTTAAAAAAACCAACAACCAATTACTCATAGCAAACGAATCTGGAAATATTGCAGAAATCGTTGGTAATTTTGGCCGCTGGGAATATGACATTGAAAAGAACAAGTACCGTTTTTCCGATAATATGTTTCGTCTTTTAGGTAGTAAGCCCGACGCCTTTCAAGCCAGTCTGGATACTTATATGAAGTACATCCATCCGGATGATGGCGTTTTTGTAAAGCGAACAATGGAAAAAATGATGGCTACAAATAACGACCTGCCGTCTTTTAATTACCGTATCAAACGGGAAGATGGAGAAATTCGTTATTTTAAAACCGTCGGCAAACTGGTAACCAACAAATCAGGTGAACAAATTCTTGTAGGAACAACAAGCGACATTACCGAGGAATACAATACCACAAAAGAAATTGAACAGCGTAATACAGAATTAGAACGCAGTAACAAAGAGCTTACGGCTTTCAATTATGTAGCCAGTCATGATTTGCAGGAACCGCTGCGCAAAATACAAACCTTCATTTCCCGTTTGGCAGATAAAGAAGCAGAAAATCTATCGGAAACCGGTAACGAATACCTCAAGCGAATAACGGCTGCATCGGACAGAATGCGAAACCTAATCGATGATTTACTGGAATTTTCAAGGTCTAACAAAGCCGAAAAAGAATTCGAAACTACCGATTTAAACACTTTACTGCAAAACAGTAAACTGGAGCTTTCCTCAATCATTGAAGATAAAAAAGCCGTGATCATTAGTGATACATTGCCGGTACTAAATGTGATTCCATTCCAAATTCAACAGTTATTCACCAACATTATCGGGAATTCAATGAAATACAGCAAAGAAGGAATTGCGCCTCAGATTTTCATTTCAGCCACAAAAGTAAAAGCTTCTAGTGATGAATTGCTCAACAAAAACCCAAATGATTTTTATTATAAAATCAGCATTACCGATAACGGAATTGGTTTCGAACAGGAATACGCCGAAAAGATTTTCATCCTTTTTAATCGTCTTCACAATAAAAACGAATACGATGGAACCGGTATCGGGTTAGCCATCTGTAAAAAAATCATCGACAACCACAAAGGATATATTCTCGCCAAAGGTGAACCCAATATAGGTGCTGTATTCACTTTCTATCTACCGACCGATTTACACAATAACTAATCCCTGCAATAGCCTAAATTTTAATCCCACAATCGTGGGATTTTTTTATTTACAACCACTCGTACATTGACTTATGGAAATTCTATAACAATTAAAAAATATGTTATAACACAACTCCTTACCAACTGTTGCAACTTTGTAATGTAATCTTTTAGAACTATCTATTAATTAATAAAACCAAACAATTATGCAAAATTTACTTTATATGGTCGCGGTAGTATTGGTAATATTATGGGCCTTAGGATTCTTTGTTTACAGTGCCGGAAATTTGATCCATCTTTTATTGGTAATCGCGGTAATTGCAATCTTGTTAAGACTGATAAAAGGAAAGGAAATATAATTAAAATGAACAGCGCTAACAAAATACCACAACTATGATACGAATAAAAAAATCAACAGGAATTTTAAAAAAAATGAACTTGAAAACAATTTTAGGTCTCATGTTCAAGACATTTAAAACAAGAAGAATCAAAAGTGCTAACGATTTAAAAAACAAAAAGCAGGAAACTACCCCTGAAGATAAAAAATCATTTTATGACAGCCTTTCAAATTTAGCACTTATCAATGAAACGCTATTTCAAAGCCATTCGTTATAAAAAGTAACCTATTCAACACAATTTAAATCTTAAAACTATGAAAAATGCAACCTTTTATATTGCGGTAGCAACACTTGTAACTGCAATGACTTCGTGTAAAGATGAAAAAAAAGAATTCGCTACTACAACAGTAAATGAGTATGTAGCCTATGTGGACTCCCTAAGTGAAACAGATTCTAAAGAAGCAATTCAGAATTGGGAAGAAATTGAAGCTACTACCAACTTAAAAAAGAATAAAGCCGAAAATGCCGTAGCCGAAGTTTCCGATAAAACAGATTATGAAAACAAAATAAGTGCCACATCAACCAAATACGATGAATTTAGAGTTAGCGTTGAAACAGAAAAACAAAAAACAGAAGCCGTCAACCCTAAAAAAACTTTGCGAAAATCACTATTTAGAGATGTTGAAATTGGGGATGACATGAATTTTAATTGGGTAAACAAAGATAATATCGCCAATGTTTATGACAATTTCGTAACTACTGTTTCCAATAATAAAGATTCTTATTCCCGTGAAGACTGGGATGAAATTAAATTGCTATATGAAGCCCTTGATGCCCACAAAAATACGGTAGAGAAAAATGGTTTATCCGGTAAAGACAATACAAAAATTTCTGGATTGAAAATCAAATTCTCCACTATGTACCGTCTTAACAGAATCGGAGCCAAATCAGAAGAAAATGCAACCGCCAAACAGTAATAATTCGGTATAAAAAAAGCGAGGTGAATTCACCTCGCTTTTTTATTTAAAATACTTCGCTTTCTTTAAGTTTCTCGGTATTTGCTACCAATTGAAGTTCGTCGATCATCTTCTGAAGGTTTCCATTCATAAAACCATCCAAGTCGAAGATACTCAAACCAATACGGTGATCAGTGATTCGACCTTGCGCATAGTTATACGTACGGATTTTCGCCGAACGGTCACCTGAACTTACCTGAGAATTACGTTTTTTCGCATCTTCTTCCTGCTTTTTGGCAAGCTCCATTTCATACAAACGCGAACGTAAAACCGTTAAGGCTTTGTCTTTATTTTTGTGCTGTGATTTCTCATCCTGACACTGTGCCACCAAACCTGTTGGAATGTGCGTCATACGAACCGCTGATTTTGTGGTATTTACCGACTGACCTCCAGGACCTGAGGAACAGAAAAAGTCGATACGTACATCGTTCATATCAATCTGAACATCAAACTCTTCAGCTTCCGGAAGCACCATTACCGTTGCTGCCGATGTATGAACACGTCCTTGAGTTTCCGTTTGAGGAACACGTTGTACGCGGTGTACACCTGCTTCAAACTTCAAGGTTCCGTAAACGTCTTCTCCGGTTACTTCAAAAATTACCTCTTTGAATCCTCCTGAAGTTCCTTCGTTCAAATCTACCACAGAAGTTCTCCAACCTTTGTTTTCACAGTATTTGGTATACATACGGAACAAATCTCCTGCAAAAATTGAAGCTTCGTCTCCACCAGTTCCCGCACGGATTTCGACCATTACGTTTTTCGCGTCTTCAGGATCTTTCGGGATCAGCATGAACTTGATCTCTTCTTCTAATTGCGGTAAACGCTCTTGTGCTTCGTCTAACTGCATTTTAGCCATTTCTACCATTTCCGCATCAGAACCATCAGCGATGATTTCCTTAGCTTCTTTGATATTTCCGTCGATATTGATGTATTCCTCGCGTTTTTCAACCAAGGCTTTCAAATCTTTGTATTCTTTATTCAATTGAACATAACGCTTTTGATCGGCGATAACATCGGGCTGAATAATCAAATCCGAGATTTCGTCAAAGCGCTGTTTTACATATTGCAATCTGTCTAACATAGTAATTTCCTCCTGTTTTGGAAGTGCAAAATTACGAAAAAAATCGGTTCAAAAAATAGTAGAAAAATGGCTTGGTTTTTTTTGCAAAATAATTAACGTTTTCTCTACCTTTAACCCGTCAAATAACCTAAATGAAATAATGAAAAAAACGACGTTACTTTTAGCTGCTTTTGCGGTTGTTTCGTGTCATGAAAGAAATGAAAGTTCCGCACAGTACGGAGAGCCGCAGGAGATCGAAACCAAAACCTATGAACAGTTGGAAAAAGTAAACTGGCTTGTGGGCGAATGGGGAAACACAACTCCTGAAGGGGATTTAACCGAAACATGGTCGCAATTAAACGACAGTACCTTAACCGGAAAAACAATTTTCATGGCCGGAAAAGACACTTTGTTTACCGAAACCATTGAAATTGTACAAGTTAATGACAGTTTATTGTACAACACTAAAGTTTCAAACCAAAATGAAGGAAAAGCGGTTTCATTCAAAGCATCAAGTATTGAAGAGAACCAAATTGTGTTCGAAAATCCAAAACATGATTTTCCTCAAAAAATCACATACAATAAAATCTCAGCCGATAGTTTAGTTGCCGAAATTTCCGGAATGAAAGAAGGAAAAGAAAGCAAGGAAAGTTATCCGATGAAGAAAAAATAATTCTTTATAAAAAAACAAAAGGCTTTTCAAAATTGAAAAGCCTTTTGTAATTATTCTGAAAACTGATTCTTTTTAATTTTTCATTGGAATGTTTTCCAAAATCTCCATCACAAATTTCCAGTATTTCTGAGCGGAAGAAATCGATGCTCTCTCATCCGGGCTGTGTGCTCCTTTGATGGTTGGACCAAAAGAAATCATATCCATATCCGGATAATTGGTTCCTAAGATTCCACACTCTAAACCTGCGTGACAAGCTACTACATGAGCTTTTGATCCGTTTTGTTTTTCGTAGATGGAAGTAAGCACATCTAAAATCGGTGAACTTACATTTGGTGTCCAACCTGGGTAAGAACCTGCAAAAGTAACTTCACATCCGAACAATTCAAAAGCTGAACGTAAAGCATTCGCCAAATCAAATTTTGATGATTCTACCGAAGAACGCGTTAAATTCTGAATCGAGATTTCTCCGTCTTTCACAATTACACGGGCAATATTGTTGGAAGTTTCCACCAAGTTTTCCATATCGGCACTCATTCTGTAAACACCGTTATGAGCTGCGTAAATAGAGCGAAGCAATCCTTCCTGAACCCCTAAATCCATAACTTTTGAAGGCAAATCAGATTTAACGATTTCGATGGTTAGGTTTTTCTCCGTGGCTTTGTATTCGAATTTGATATCATTGATGATTTCCTGCATATCGAACACGAAAGCCTCATCGTACATTTCCGCGATGATTACTTTGGCAACACTCTCACGCGGAATAGCGTTACGCAAACTTCCCCCGTTAATTTCTGCTATCTGTAAACCAAAATTCTCAAAACCATCAAATAATAAACGGTTCATGATTTTATTCGCGTTTCCTAAACCTTTATCGATGTCCATTCCGGAGTGCCCTCCATTCAAACCTTTTACAGTAATGGTATAACCTACTGAACCTTCCGGTGTTTCTTCTTCTTCATAAGAACGAACCGCTGTTACGTCTACTCCACCGGCACAACCGATATCGATTTCGTCATCTTCTTCCGTATCTAAATTTAAAAGGATTTGACCGTCTAACAAACCTCCTTTTAATCCCATTGCTCCGGTCATTCCGGTTTCTTCATCAATGGTAAATAACGCTTCAATAGCCGGATGCTTGATGTCTTTACTTTCTAAAATCGCCATGATTGTAGCAACACCCAAACCGTTATCGGCACCTAAAGTGGTTCCTTTTGCACGAACCCAGTCACCATCCACATACATTTCAATTCCTTGGGTGTCAAAATCGAAAACGGTATCGTTGTTTTTTTGGTGTACCATATCCAAATGCGATTGCATTACAATGGTTTTACGGTTTTCCATTCCTGCAGAAGCCGGTTTTTTGATGATTACGTTACCAACTTCGTCTTTGATGGTTTCCAATCCTAATTTCTGACCGAATTCCATCATGAAAGCAATTACACGCTCTTCTTTTTTAGACGGGCGCGGAACCGCATTCAGGTCTGCAAATTTGTTCCAAAGCGCTTTCGGCTCAAGATTTCTTACTTCCTGGCTCATTATAGTTTGTTTAGTGTTTAAGAGTTAAATAATTCAAAGTGGGTCAAAGTTACGAAGTTTTGTAACGATCAGGCCGATAAATTCAAAGAAATTATTCGTGATTCAGAAGCCTGGCATGGGCCACATGTTCTTCAAAAAGCTGAGGGATTTTTTTCTCGGAAACTTCACCATACCACACATTATCCGGCTGAAAACCAATTACCGGAGCACATTTGCAGTTATCGGTACAATGAATCTTGATTAGTTCCACTTCGCCTTTCATCTCGGTTTGTTTAATCAGTCCGCGAAAAACCTTGCGGTTGTGTTTGTTTTCTTTACCGCATTTGCTTCCGTCACAGAACAGAATGGCTTTTTTTCGCATCTCTAACTTCTTCATTACACTGGTTTTGAGTGGTTCTTCAGTCTTACAAATTTACGATAAGTGTTTGACTATTAAGTTTAGTTTCTGAATTTTATTAATTTTTAACCATATAAGTTTTTAGATCTTATCCAATATCAATCCTCTTATATGACTTATATGTTTCATTTTTTCAGTATTTTAAAAAATGACTTTAGATTTTCATTTCTATCTTTAGCAAAATTTCCCCGATGAACCGAAAATTGATTTTACCGTTGTTTCTTTTAGTACAGCTAATCGGATTGCGTATTCTTTCCTTATTTCCTGAAACTGTGGAACGGTTTTACAGCAACGGCTTCTATCCTATCCTATCCAAAATTTCCAGAATCACTTTAGGAAATATTTCATTTTCGGTTGGTGATGTGATTTATGGGATTGCTCTTTTCTTTCTGCTTAAATGGTTTTGGAAACAACGTAAAACATGGAAATCAGAATGGAAATCTAACTTTTTGACCCTGATCGGTTATGTATCGATTTTTTACTTTTTGTTTAATGTGCTTTGGGCTCTGAATTATTTAAGGATTCCGATGTATCAGAAGTTAAACATCGAACGTGAATATTCTCAAAAAGACTTGCTGCTATTTACCAAACAGCTAATTGTAAAAACAAATGCACTTCATTCACAATTAGCTAAAAATGATTCAGTTAAAATAGTTATTCCCTATACTCAGGAACAAATTTTTGAAAAAGCACAAAACGGTTACGATGAACTTGCTAAAATTTATCCTTATCTGACTTACAGAGATCATTCGGTAAAACCTTCATTAATAAGTTTGCCGTTGACTTATATGGGATTTGGTGGTTATCTCAATCCTTTTACCAATGAAGCGCAAGTTAACGATAGGGTTCCTAAGCACAATTTTGTGGTAACCACAGCCCACGAAATGTCGCACCAAATCGGTATCGGTTCGGAAAGTGAGGCAAATTTTGTGGGTTTTATGGCAACGATTTACAATGATGATTTGTACTTCAATTATTGTGGATATTCGTATGCTTTGCGTTATTGTTTGGGAAATATGGAAAATTTTCAAGAAGGTTCAACTAAAGAATTGATCTCTGAAATTCATCCGGGAATTTTGAAAGATTTTGAAGAAACGCAACAATTTTGGGACAGCCATCAAACGTTTATCGATGTTGTTTTTCATTCTTTTTACGATAAATTTCTAAAAATCAATCAACAAAAAGACGGTTTGGAAAGTTACAGCAAGTTTGTGGATTTGATGGTGAATTATTATAAAACAAAAAAGCTTTAAGTACTAACCTAAAGCTTTTCGATATTAAATCTCATCCGTTGTAAAACTCTGAATATTTTTCTTTTTGTACGGTCGAATAATCAATCGGCCTTCTCTATCGAATTTAATGTAATTGTAGACCCAATTCATTAGCACGACTGCTTTGTTTTTAAAGCCAATCAGGGAAAACAAATGCACAAACATCCAGACAAACCAAGCAAAAACACCGTGAAAATGAACTTTTGGCAAATCGACAACGGCTTTGTTTCGTCCAATGGTTGCCATCGAACCTTTGTCGTTGTATTCGAAAGGTTTCATCGGTTTATTTTTAATTACATTAATTAGGTTTTCTGCCAGTAGGTTCCCTTGTTGTATGGCAGGCTGAGCCATCATCGGATGACCGTACGGATTTTTTTCTGAAGCCATTGAGGCAATATCCCCAACAGCAAAAATGTTGTCATACCCCAACACCTGATTGTACTCGTTTACCTTAATACGGTCGGCACGTTCAATTAGGGAATCAGATTGCAATCCACTTATTAAAGCTCCTTTTACACCTGCGGCCCAAATAACAGTTGCTGTATCAAAAGTTAAATCGGAATTGGTAGTAATGGTGCGCCCGTCGTAATTGGTTACACGAACATTTTTCCAGATACTTACTCCTAAACTGTGCAAAAACTTTTCTGCACTTTCCGAAGATTTTACAGTCATTGCATCTAGTAACCGATCACTTCCCTGCACTAAATGAATTCCCATTTTTCGAATGTCTAAATCAGGGTAATCTTTGGGAAGAATGGCCTTCTTCATTTCTGCCAAAGCTCCGGCTAACTCTACTCCGGTTGGCCCACCTCCTACGATTACGAAATTCATTAAGGCATTACGTTCGGCAATATCATTGGTTAAAGTAGCTTGTTCAAAATTTTCCAGAATTAAACTTCGGATGTTGAGTGACTGCGGAATGGTTTTCATCGCCATGCTGTAATTCTCGATGTCTTTGTTTCCAAAATAATTGGTTTTGGAACCTGTGGCAATTACCAGATAGTCGTAATGTAAATCGCCAATATCGGCCAAGACTTTTTTATTTTCAGTGTCGATGTTTTTCACATTGGCCAATCGGAAGTAAAAATCAGTGTATTCCTGAACTACTTTTCGGATGGGATAAGCAATTGAACCTGCTTCAAGACCGCCTGTGGCCACCTGATATAGCAATGGTTGAAAAGTATGGTAATTGTGTTTGTCTAAAAGAACTACCTGTACGTTTTTATTTTTGAGTTTTTTGGCTAAGCTGATTCCGGCAAAACCACCGCCAATAATAACGATGCGCGGAAAACTGGAACGGGGAATATTCATTTTTGAATAGCAAAATTGATTTCTATAAAGTTACGAAGTTTCTTTAAGTAACAGAAGAAAGTTTAAAAAATGTACTACCGTTTGAAGCTAGCCCCGATGGAAGCGGCACCTTGTAAAGCGGACAGCGGGAATATGGAAGAAAAAACGCGCAAAAGTATTGCTCCTTCAAATAAAAACTTCAAATTTGTAACATTAGGTGAAATTTTAACACTAATCGTTTATGAATTCGAGTTTAGAGCAATCCTTTGTATCACAATTGCAGGAACATCAGAATATAATCCACAAAATCTGTAGGTTATATACCTCTGATGAAGATGCGCACAAAGATCTTTTTCAGGAAATCACTATTCAGCTCTGGAAAGCCTTCCCTCAATTTCGTGGCGAGGCAAAATTTACCACTTGGGCCTATCGGGTAGCTTTAAACACGGCTATTACGCTTTACCGAAAGAAGACAAAATCTGTCAGTACCATTGAGTTTGACAGTAAAATTCACAAATTCAGCCACGACGAATACAATTACGAAGAAGAAGAGCAGATTAAACTTTTATACAAAGCAGTTCATCAGCTTAATGATATTGAAAAAGCATTGGTTTTTATGTATCTGGAAGACAAAGACTACACAGAAATAGCAGAAACACTGGGAATTAGTGAAGTGAATGCAAGGGTGAAAATGAACCGAATCAAAGGAAAATTAAAGAAAATAGTAAATCCGTAAGGAACAGGGAAATATGGACGAGTTAGATTTATTAAAAAAAGACTGGAAGAAAAACGAAAACCAGTTTCCGAAAATATCAGAAAAGGAGATTTATTCAATGTTGCATAAGAAGTCATCTTCTATTGTAAAGTGGATTTTCATTATCAGTGTGCTTGAAATTATCTTGTGGAGCGCTATAAGTTTTTTCACCACAGACGACAAAAGCAACAAAATGCTTGAAATATACCACATCAAAACGATTTTGGATGTAATTATGGTCATCAACTACGGAGTGATCGTGTTTTTCATCTATTTGTTTTACAAAAACTTTAGAAGCATTGATGCTACCGACAATGTTAAATCTTTGATGAAAAACATTTTACGTACCCGAAAAACGGTTCAATATTATATTTGGTACAATTTAGCCATAATGGCAATTACATTTATCATTGTACTGACAGGCACAATAAAATACGACAATCGTTTTACACAAATTGCGCATCAGGTTTCCGGAAGTGATAAAAACCTTGTTTTCTGGATATTCTTAACAGGGATTTCTTTAGTTTTCCTTGTGGTTTTCCTTGTGGTTTTCTGGTTATTCTACCGATTAATTTACGGTTTTTTGTTAAGAAGACTTCACAAGAATTACGAAGAGTTAAAAAAAATAGATTTATAAGATGAAAAAACTGATTTTAAGCGCTTTAGTTTTAGGATCACTGTCTTTACAGGCTCAAAAGCTAGACAATTCCCTGCTTTGGAAAATATCCGGTAAGGATTTGGCCAAGCCTTCCTATTTGTTCGGAACAATCCACATGACTTGTGATGCTTCTTTAAAGGAATCGGTTAAAAAAGCTATGGATGCTACGAGCCAATTGTATCTTGAACTTGATATGGACGACCCTTCCATGCAAACAAAGATGATGAGTGGAATAATGATGAAAAATGGATCTACCCTTTCCTCTTTATGCAGTGCTGAAGATTTTAAAATTGTAGATGAGTTTTTAACCAAAAATATAGGTTATTCTGCAAAACTTCTAAATACGGTTAAGCCATTTTTCATCAGTGCAATGTTGTATCCGAAAATGATTAATTGTCCGATGCAATCGATTGAAAATGAATTAATGAAGCTCAGCAAAGAACAAAACGAAGAAATTTTCGGTTTGGAATCCCCGGAAGACCAGATGCTTGTTTTTGATGCAATTCCTTATAAGGATCAAATGAATGAGCTAATTAAAACCGCTAAAAATAACTTAGAAAATGATAAAAAAGAAATTCAGAAACTTCTGGAGGTTTATAAAACTGAAGATCTGAATGCCATGATTGAACTTTCCAGAAAATCTGATAATGTAATCTCTTCAAAATACGAAGACGATTTGCTAACTAAGAGAAACAAAAACTGGATTTCAAAAATTACAGAGGTTTCTAAAGCCAAACCTACTTTCTTTGGTGTGGGTGCAGCGCACTTAGGCGGTGAGAACGGAGTAATTATGCTTTTGCGAAAAGCAGGCTACAAAGTCGAAGCAGTAAAATAAAAAAGAGGCTTAGGCCTCTTTTTTATTTTGTATCATTTAGTAATTCCATTGACGCTGACGGTCCAATTCTTGCATTTCATCAATGTCTTCCTGAGGAATAACTTTTAAAAACGATTGATGTTGCTCGATTGCATATTCAATTTTTTCAACGATTTCTTCAATGGTTTCGTTTTCATAATCGATTTGCAAAGGCTCTTTAACGATAAAAGATTGAAGAATACCTTTCTTTTTTAAACGAAGGCCTTTTCGGTCGAAAGAACGTCTAAAACCGTCGATCACAATGGGCACCACTATCGGTTTATGCTGTTTAATAATATGAGCCGTTCCTTTACGAACCGGTTTAAATGAACGGGTTGTTCCCTGCGGAAAAGTAATTACCCAACCGTCAGCTAAAGCAATTTTTATATTTTCGGTATCGTTTAGATTTACTTCTTTTCGTTCGTGTTCGGCAACGTCTTTTCCTCCTGCTCTCCATGTACGCTCCACGGTAATTGCTCCTACATAAGATAAAATTCTTGGCAAAAACCCAGACTGCATGGTTTCTTTGGCAGCAACATAGTAAATATTCAGTTTCGGCCGCCATAAATATCCGATATTACGAATATTGTCTTCGCGCCCTTTTAAACTTGCATTGAATACGTGAAACATCGCAACCACATCAGCAAAATAAGTTTGATGATTGGAAATGAACAATACGTTTTTATCGGGAAGTGCTCGGATAATTTCCGAACCATCTATATGCAACTGATTAAAACCACGGTAACGTCTGTGCGTAAGTGCTCCAAAAATGCGAATCAGCCAGGTTTTAATAAAAAGTATATGACCAAAAGGATTTCTTTTAAACAATCCCATAATTTTTGTTAATTAAGTTCTAAAAAAGAGGTGCAAATTTAAACATTTAATTCATTTAGAGCACTTTTCTAATAGTTTCTTTAAGTTCACTCATCATCATGGCCGTGGCGCCCCAAACCACATATTTATCAACGTTAAAAACCGGAACACTTATATTACTGGCATAAGAAGTAGACATCACTACTTGCGTTATGATCGAATCATCCAAAAGCTCACGTAAGGGCAACTCTAATATTTTTTTCACCTCATAAGGACTTGGATAAAACTGTATTTCATCATGCACCACGCCTAAAAAAGGGGAAACCAGAAAATTACTTGGCGGAATATAAAGTTCACTGAAAGGCTTTATTACTTGAACTGTTTCAGGTTTCACACCTATTTCCTCATGGGTTTCTCTTAGTGCGGTGTGCTTTAAATCGATGTCGGTCACTTCTACTTTTCCTCCGGGGAATGCTATTTGTGAAGCATGAATCCCGGGGTAAGAATTACGAACAATCAACACCAGATGCGCTTCGTTGTTTTTAGGGTATAGAAGCATCATCACTGCAGCCCTACGCGGATTTTTATCCAAATAGTCCTGAGATGACAACGAAGAAACTCTTTCCAACGGAGCCATTTTCATGTGCGCTTCTACAGAAAGTAACTTTTCTTTTTCTATTTTTGGCAAGTATTTTAAAAAATCCAGAAAATCCATTTTTTAGTTTACAAAATTTAGGGAACCAACTATAAAGTTACCGCTAAAATTAGTTTTAACAAACTTTTACTCAAAGAATTATGTTCAGTAAAGAAGAAGCACAACGCATAAAAAAAGAATTTTGGACAGCCTTTGCAGAGACTTATCCAAGGAAATGGCTGTTATACGACACCAAAATAAAAGACTTCTCTTTCAAATTTTATATCGACAATAAAAAGGCTCAGGTTTTAATCGATATTGAATGCCGTGACGATGAAAAAAGAAAGATTTACTACGAGAAAATCGAATCTTTGAAAACAATCTTACTGGAAGAATTTATACCGGAAGCCATTTTTGAACGCAATTTCTATCTCGAAACCGGTCATGTTAACAGTCGTATTTGGGTTGAAAAAACAGGAATCAGTCTTTATAACAAAGCTACATGGGAGGAAATTTTCGACTTTTTCAACGAAAATATGGATGCCTTTGAGCGTTTCTTTTATGAATATCAAGATTATATTAGTGATTTAGAAATCAACACTTAAGAAACTACTTCTTGTTCTTTTCTTCAATCCACTTAGACATATAACGCGTGCTTTGCATAGTATGATGCTGTAACATTGCTCCGATAAAATTCTGAAATCTGTGCTTGTTTAAATTATTCAATAAAAAATCGATTTTTAGTTTCAAATCGTTTAGAAAATCACTTGAGGAAAACCGCTCACAAATAATTTTAAAACCATTTTCTTGTGTTGCTGTCCAAGCTGTTTTATTGGTATAAAGTTCCAGAGCAGCATCAATAAATTTATTGTTATCATCGGCAATTATTCCACTCCAAGTAAGCTTGCCTGCCATTGCTTCGGCTCCTATAGTGGTTGTAATTGAGGGAGTTCCATAAATCATTGCCTCTAATAATTTTCCTTTTATTCCTGCACCAAAACGAATTGGAGCCAACAGAACTCTTGCCTGTTCAATAACTTTTTGTGAATTTTCAGCTCTTCCTTTGATTAAAAAACGTTCCTTTGGATTGTTTAACTGAAACACTTTCTGACTAGGATAAGCTCCATAAATTAGCATAACTGCATCAGGAATCTTTTTACTGAGCTCAGGCCAAATCTCATTTTTTAGCACTTGTACACAATTCCAATTTGGTTCATGAAGAAAGTTTCCTATAAAAACAAAATCCTTTTTTTCTTCAAACGATAACTCAGCGGAATTATTCATCAAAGAGTCATCAACTAATAAAGGAAGGTAGAATAATAGTTCCTCATTCACTTTAAAAAAGTCTTTTAGCAACTCCAGCTCATATTCAGAAATAATCAAGGCAAGGTCACAACGAAAGATGCTGGCAATTTCCCTTTTTGCAATTTCTGAAAAAAGCAATTCTTCTGAAAAGCAGATGTTTTTCTTATACGCTTCTCTTCGCGCATGTCTCAAACAATGCAAATCCTCAGTATCTAAAATTTTGAGTGCTTGAGGGCAGTTTATATCCATGCGCCAACCAAATTGTTCCTCAACCATAAACCGATCAAACAAAACAACATCAGGTTGAAGTTCAGAAACAAAAACATCAAAAGAACTGTCATTCAATTGAACTGCATGCGTTTGAATCTCAAACATTTTCAAATCTAGTGCATATTCAGAATCTAGTGCAGTACTGGAATAAATCACCTCGTAACCAATGGATTGAAAAAAAACAATTAGCTGGAGCATTCTACTTCCAGCCGCTGAAGATTTGGGTTCAACCCAAACTGAACTGATGACTAAGAGTTTCGGTTTTTGCATCTCCAAAAATAGTTAGCATCAGTCAATAAATCCAAAAAAGGGTTTACTTTTGTATAAAATTTTAGAAAATGTTAGGTTTAAAATTAGCTACCGACCCACGTTGGGTTAATATTGTAGAATCCAATATCGAAGAAATTCTAACCGATCATGCCTGGTGTGAACAAAAAGCAGCATCAAATGCGATATACATCATCATCAACAACGCTGAAAAGCCAGATTTGGTTGCCGAAATGACCAATATTGCTATTGAAGAAATGGAACATTTCAGAATGGTCATCAACATCATTAAAGAACGTGGATTGACTTTAGGTCGAGAGCGTAAAGACGATTATGTAAACGATCTGGTAAAATTTTGCAGAAAAGACGGTAGCAGAGAGGATGCCTTAATTGAGCGTTTACTCTTCGCTGCTATGATTGAAGCTCGCAGTTGTGAGCGCTTCCGCGTAATATCCCAAAATATTGAAGACCAGGAATTAGCCAAATTCTACCACGATTTAATGGTTAGTGAAGCTGGTCATTACACCACATTTTTGAAATTTGCCAAACAATATGCCGGAAAAGTCGACGTTGATAAACGTTGGAAAGAATGGCTGGAGTATGAGGCTACGGTAATTGCCAAATACGGAAAAAAAGAAACCATTCACGGGTAATAAAATCCATAATTCACTTTAAACCAGTCA
>NZ_JAKLTO010000011.1 GCF_022012335.1 Flavobacterium sp. SM15
TATATATATATTGTAAGTGTTTTGATAAACATTATATTTGCAGCTTATAACTAATTAATATGATCAAGATTACTTTACCGGACGGTTCGGTTAGAGAGTTCGCACAAGGTGTGACTCCTATGGATGTTGCAAAAAGCATCAGTGAGGGATTGGCAAGAAATGTTATTTCAGCCTCTTTTAATGGTACAGCCATTGAAACCACGACCGAATTAACCACCGACGGTACACTTATATTATATACCTGGAACGATGCGGACGGTAAAAAAGCGTTCTGGCATTCGACTTCACACGTAATGGCGCAAGCTTTAGAGGAAATGTATCCAGGCATCAAACTGACAATAGGGCCAGCAATTGACAATGGATTCTATTATGACGTGGATTTCGGTGACAAAAAAATTACTGATGGAGATTTTAAAGCAATTGAAGACCGCGTATTGGAAATCGCAAGAGAGAAACACGAATTCAAAATGCGCTCCGCTACTAAAGCAGAAGCATTAGAACTATATAAAGGTAACGAATACAAAACAGAACTAATTCAAAACCTTGAAGACGGAACGATTACTTTCTGTGATCATTCTACTTTTACCGATTTATGTCGTGGAGGTCATATTCCTAACACCGGAATTATCAAAGCGATGAAAATCTTATCGGTAGCTGGTGCTTACTGGAGAGGTGATGAGAAAAACAAACAGTTAACGCGTGTTTACGGGATTTCGTTCCCAAAACAAAAAGACTTAACCGATTACTTAGAATTACTTGAGGAAGCAAAACGTCGCGACCACAGAAAGCTGGGCAAGGAATTGGATTTATTCCATTTCTCTCAAAAAGTTGGACAAGGCTTACCATTATGGTTACCAAAAGGTGCAGCGTTACGCGACCGTTTGGAGCAATTTTTGAAAAAGGCACAGAAAAAAGCTGGATACGAGCAAGTAGTTACACCTCATATCGGACAAAAAGAACTGTATGTAACTTCCGGTCACTATGCAAAATATGGCGCGGACAGTTTCCAACCGATTCATACACCTGCTGAAGGCGAAGAGTTCTTGTTAAAACCAATGAACTGCCCTCACCACTGTGAGATTTACAACGCAAGACCTTGGAGTTATAAAGATTTACCGAAGCGCTATGCAGAATTCGGAACGGTTTACCGTTATGAGCAGTCCGGAGAATTACACGGATTAACTCGTGTTCGTGGGTTTACTCAGGATGACGCGCACATTTTCTGTACACCTGACCAATTGGACACAGAATTTAAAAACGTAATCGACCTTGTACTATATGTATTCGGATCGTTAGGATTTGAGAACTTTACAGCACAGGTTTCGGTTCGTGATTTAAGCAACCCTGACAAGTACATCGGTTCGGTGGAAAACTGGGAAAAAGCTGAAAATGCCATTATCAGCGCTGCAAAAGACAAAGGTTTGAATTATGTAATTGAAGCAGGTGAAGCAGCTTTCTACGGTCCGAAACTGGATTTCATGGTGAAAGACGCTTTAGGCAGAAGCTGGCAGCTAGGAACCATTCAGGTAGATTACAACTTACCGGAGCGTTTCGATTTGTCCTACAAAGGTTCTGATAATGAACTACATAGACCTGTAATGATTCACCGTGCACCGTTTGGTTCAATGGAGCGTTTCATTGCAATTTTATTGGAACATACCGGTGGAAATTTCCCACTTTGGTTGATGCCTGAACAAGCTATCATCCTGTCTCTGAGCGAGAAATATGAAAATTATGCTAAAAAAGTTTCAGAATTGCTGGAAATTCACGAAATTCGCGCCCTAATTGACAACCGTAACGAGACAATCGGTAAAAAAATCCGTGAGGCAGAAACGAAAAAATTCCCGTTCATGCTGATTGTTGGTGAGGAAGAAGAGAAAAACGGAACGATTTCCGTACGTCGCCACGGAGATGCCGGAAAATCGAACGAAACGATGACTACTGAGCAATTTGCCGCTTTAGTTAACGACGAAATAGCAAAAACATTAAAACAATTCTAAGTTTAATTTAAAATTTTAGAGCCATAGCAATAAGAAACAACAGAGGTTACCAACCTCGAGTAGAAAAAAAAGACGCCCACAGAATCAATAACAATATTCGTGTGCCGGAAGTACGTCTTGTAGGAGAAAATGTAGAACCGGGAGTGTACAAAACTGCCGAAGCAATGCGTTTAGCCGACCAGTTTGAACTGGACTTGGTTGAAATTTCTCCAAATGCAGAGCCGCCTGTTTGTAAAATCATGGATTACGGTAAGTTCTTGTACGAGCAAAAGAAACGTGAAAAAGAACTGAAAGCAAAATCAACTCAGATTACCATAAAGGAAATCCGTTTTGGTCCTCAAACAGACGAGCACGATTATGAGTTCAAAAAGAAGAATGCCGAGAAGTTCTTAAAAGAAGGTTCGAAATTAAAAGCGTTCGTATTCTTTAAAGGACGTTCCATCATCTATAAAGAACAAGGACAAATCTTATTGCTTCGTTTAGCGCAGGATTTGGAAGAATTCGGAAAAGTGGAAGCCATGCCGGTTTTGGAAGGTAAGCGTATGATCATGTTCATCGCTCCTAAAAAGAAAAGCAAATAGCCAAAAGCAAAAAGCTTAAAGCTACAAAATAGTAAGTAAGATAAATTTAATACCTAGGAAGAGATGCCTAAAATGAAAACTAAATCTAGTGCTAAGAAACGTTTTAAAGTTACTGGCTCTGGAAAAATCAAAAGAAAGCACGCTTTTAAAAGTCACATCCTGACTAAAAAGTCGAAAAAACGTAAGTTAGCTTTAACTCACTCAGCATTGGTTCACCAGTCTGACGTGAAGAGTGTAAAAGAACAATTGAGAATTATCTAATCGACAATTTATTGTCAATTAAATCTTTGATTGACTTTTTGTCAATTACTAATTAATCGTTCTTTTCGGTTAAAACAATTTAATAACCCTGGAGTGGGCGTTTTAAGTTCAGCTTAAAAACAGAAGTGCCGAAAGGCCGCCTTACTGCAAAAAACAATTTAAAATTATGCCAAGATCAGTAAATTCAGTTGCTAAAAGAGCAAGAAGAAAAAGAGTATTGAAGCAAGCCAAAGGTTTCTTTGGAAGACGTAAAAACGTTTGGACTGTAGCGAAAAACGCGGTAGAGAAAGCAATGGCTTACGCATACCGTGGAAGAAAACAAAAGAAAAGAAATTTCCGTGCTTTATGGATCATGCGTATTAACGCTGGTGCACGTTTACACGGAATGAGCTATTCTCAGTTCATGGGTAAAATCAAAGCGAACAACATCGAATTGAACCGTAAAGTTCTTGCCGATTTAGCAATGAACCACCCAGAAGCTTTCGCGGCTATCGTGAATAAAGTGAAATAAGAAAAACGTTTATAAACATATTTATCTTACTTATTTTAAAACCCATTCGCAAGAGTGGGTTTTTTATTTTCAAGGGTTTGGGAAGCGAAAGGTCTGGGTTTATCAGCTAACCCTATTCCCGCCATCCGCGCTACACGGTAGCTGCTCCTGTCGGGGCTAGAAGGAAACCATTTTTCTTTTTGGAAACTTTATTTTTGAACTACCTTTGTATTCTATACGATTCCCATGAAAAACACAAAATCCGATACTCCACAAAAAACCTTGCATCCAAGAAACAAGCACAACGGTAATTACGATTTCAAAACCTTAACTGAAACTTTACCGGAATTAGCTTCTTTTGTGGCAGTCAATAAATTTGGGAACGAAAGTATCGACTTTGCCAATCCAGATGCAATTCGCGCTTTGAACAAAGCTTTACTAAAACAGTTTTACAACATCGGGTATTGGGAATTACCTAAAACCAACCTCTGTCCTCCTATCCCTGGGAGAGCCGATTACATCCATCACATAGCAGATATTTTAGCCGAAGAAAGCAATGGTGAAATTCCAACGGGAAATCAAATCAGAGTTCTGGATATCGGAACCGGCGCCAATTGCATCTATCCGATCATCGGTCATCAGGAATACGGTTGGGAATTTGTGGGTTCGGAAATCGACAAGCCGGCCAAACTTACGGCAGAAAACATCATCAACCATAATCCGGAATTGAAAAATTCAGTTTCCATTCGTCTGCAAGAAAACAAGCGAAACATTTTCAAAGGAATTATTCAACCTGATGAATATTTTGATACTACAATTTGCAATCCTCCGTTTCACAATTCCAGAGAAGAAGCTACAAAAGGAACACAACGCAAACTGAAAAACTTAGGAAAAGCTACTGAAGGAAAACCGGTTTTAAACTTCAGCGGCCAGAATAATGAACTCTGGTACGAGGGCGGTGAACTGGCCTTTATCACCAACATGATTTTCGAGAGCGTACATTTTCAAAAACAATGCAAATGGTTCTCTTCTTTAGTTTCCAAAAAAGAAAATCTGAAACCACTCTATTCCGTTTTGAAGAGAGTAAAAGCTACGGAAGTAAAAACCATCTCAATGGAACAAGGCAATAAAATAACCCGTATTTTAGTTTGGCGTTTTTAAATTACAATGAGCGATTCTCTTTTAAAACATATTCAACGTAAAACTGAACTCAATCAAGAGGAACAGGAAAAGCTGTTGTCAAAAATTGAGCATCGAGCACTGAAGAAAAAAGAACATCTGCTTACAGAAGGTACGGTTTGCGATTTCTTCTGTTTTATTGAAAAAGGGTGTTCTCGAATCTATCTCATCAACGAAAAAGGCAACGAACAAACCCTGCAATTTGGCATCGAAGACTGGTGGATTGTGGATTATATGAGTTACAGCACCGAAAGCCCATCCCACTTTTACATCCAAGCCATTGAAAATTCGGAAGTACTGCTGATTCACAAAAAAGAATTAGAGCAACTTCTTGTGGACATTCCCAAACTGGAACGCTATTTTAGAATCGTATTACAGAAAACATTTGCCGCAACCCAAATGCGCATCAAGTTTCTTTTCACGATGAGCGCCGAAGAACGTTACCATCATTTCAAAAACGCCCAACCGGAATTTGTACAACGGGTTCCTCAGTACATGCTGGCCTCCTATCTGGATTTTTCTGCAGAATTTATGAGTAAAATACGAGCAGGTAAAATCTAAATTCATTTCTTGAAGTAGTTCAAGTTTTTTTGAAGCCAACTACCGGAACTTTGTCATGTAAAATTAAAACAACATATCATGACAACAAGAATCAATTTACAACAAACCGAACCGGAAGCGTACAAAGCGATGTTTGGACTGGAAAAATACCTAGCGAGTTCTAAACTTACTCCAATCCATAAAGAGCTTATCAAAATCAGAGCTTCGCAAATTAATGGTTGTGCTTTCTGTATCAACATGCATACTACCGATGCTAGAAAATTAGGTGAAACCGAACAACGTATTTATTTATTGAACGCATGGCGTGAAACCTCCCTTTTTACCGAAGAAGAAAAAGCCATCCTTGCGCTTACTGAAGAAGTGACTTTAATACAAAATCACGTTTCCGAGGCTACTTATCAAGCAGCAGCCAAACTGTTCGATGAAAACTATCTGGGACAAATCATCATGATGATCGTTACCATTAATGCTTGGAATCGTATCGCCATCTCCACAAGATTGGAAGTTGCTTAATTTAATTTCCCTTTGAAAACCACTTCGTAAAGCGAAGTGGTTTTTCATTTTAAATGCTTTCTTCCAAACAGACAAAACTAGTTTCTTGCATTTTTCGTATCTTTAATAAACCAATAGACGAATTATGCAAACCGATGTTCTCATAGTAGGCGCCGGCCCAACCGGCTTAATGATGGCCAATCAATTGCAACGATTCGGTATTGATTTTATTATTGTTGACCCCAAAGAAGGCCCTACAGAACAATCTCGACAATAGCCGTTACCGCAAGAAGTTTGGAAATTTATCAGCAAATGGGTTTGTCCGATACCGTTATAGATGAAGGAACACCTATTAACTCCTTCAACTTGTATTTCTTTGGAAAGAAAAAAGCGGAAATCAAAATCAGCGAAATTGGTAAAGGACTAACGGATTTCAGTTATCTGTTCGCTTTTGAACAAAGCAAAAACGAAGCGCTTCTGTACCAAAACCTACAAAAAAATGGTCATGATGTACTCTGGAATACTGAATTCTCCAACCTAACACAAAATGAGAATAACGTAATAACCATTGCATTTCACAACGACGAAGTAAAAAAAATCACCTCTAGATACGTTGTTGCTTGCGATGGTGCCAAAAGTCCGATCCGTCATCAATTGAATTTTCCCTTTCATGGTGGAAATTATGAAAATAAATTCTTTGTAGCCGACACCGTTTTGGATTGGAATCTGGAATACGACAAATTAGTTATTGCACCAACAAACAATAATTTTTGCGGTTTTTTCCCTTTAAAAGGAGAAAAATGGTACCGTGTTTTAGGAACCTTCCCTAAAGAATTTTATGATAAAAAAGATATCGCCTTTGAAGATATTGAAGCGGTTGTAAAAAAAACATTGGGCTTACCTGTTACTTTTGAAAAGGTAAATTGGTTTTCCATTTATAATTTACATCATCGTTGTGTAGATAATTTCAGAAACAAACGCGTTTTTTTAGCTGGGGACAGCGCACACATCCATAGTCCTGCTGGAGGACAGGGAATGAATACAGGACTGCAAGACGCTTACAACCTGGGTTGGAAACTGGCGTTTGAAATCCAAGGATTTGCAAAAGAAACACTATTGGAAACCTACAATGAAGAACGACTTCCTTTTGCAAAATGGCTGCTTCGCTTTACTGACCGCGCCTTTAGAATCATGACTTCCGAGCAGTGGCACATTGCCTTTTTCCGAAGAACTATACTGATTCCAATTATCCAAACGGTATTGTCCAGTGATTTACTAAAGCCAACAATCTTTAAAACAATCTCACAAATTGCCTATTCATATCACGGAAAAAAATTATCCTTAAATGAAAGTAAGCAAAAACTTAAATTTGATGCCGGAGACCGACTGCCTTATAAAAACGAAATTGGTTTTTACAGACAATTCTCTGCTAAAGGGTTCTATCTGCTGCATATCGCCCATGAAAAAATAAGCCCGCAAACACAAGCAGAAATCAGTAAACTGATCCCTATTCCGATTACTTTCTGGGAAGATCTGCCTTCGGAACATTGGAAAAAACTTGGAATAAGTTCGGAACTTTTTATTCTATTGCGTCCTGATAATTATATTGGTTATCTTTTCGACAGCTATAATCCTGAAAAGTTCAAAGATTATTTTTCAGAAAACTTTCATATTTTTTAACTTTTAACGATAGTTGTTTTAATTATTTTTGGAATGAGAAATCGCTCTATAAAAACACAAAACAAACGATCAATGACTATTTCTTTTTTAAAGAATGCCTCAACGGCAACTTTAGCAGACACCTTCAACAAAGCTTTTTCAGATTATTTAGTTCCATTAGATTTAACTGAGGACGATTTAAAAATCAAGTTTACATCAGAAAACACCAATTTGAATCAATCCGTTGGAGTATTTGACAAGAATGAATTAGTAGCTTTTATTTTCATCGGAATTGAAAACCGAGGCAACAAGAAGATACTTTACAATGGTGGGACAGGAGTAATCCCAAGTTATAGAGGCCAACAACTGACGGAAAAAATGTATGCTTATCTTTTAGAAAACCTTCAAGACAAAGTCAATTCAACACATCTTTTAGAAGTGATAACCGAAAATTTAAGAGCCATTAAAGTTTATGAAAAAGTAGGTTTTAAGAATAAACGCGTTGTAAGTTGTTTCAAAGGAACGATTTCTCAACCAAATAAACCAAACGATTTTAGTATTAAAACAATTGACTTTAGTCAAATAGAATCTTTTAAAAATCAATGGGAATTTCAACCTTCGTTCCAAAACACAACAGAATCTATTAAAAGAACCGTAAATTCAAATAGTTTTCTTGGTGCTTATGATGGGGATTCGTTAATAGGTTATTTGGCTTTTTCAGAATCTAACGGAAGGGTGAAACAGTTTTTTATCAATCCAGATTATCAAAATAAAGGCGTTGGGCATCATTTGTTTTATCATGCTCAGGAAATCTTGAAAACCACACCGGTTTCCTTAACAAATATTGAGAGTACACATATTAAAAGCATAACATTTTTGAACAAAATAGGATTGCAGCAAACCGTACAGCAGTTTGAAATGGAGTTTTAAAAAATTAAAAAATGGACATTCCGGTTTTGGTAGTGAGCTGTTCTAAAGCATACATGCCCAATTCGGAATTTCCTTTTTCATTTAACCTTGGGCTCCAGGTCGCAACAGTAAAATTTTTCGGGAACAATGCACCAATTCCTCCACCAATACCACTTTTTCCGGGCAATCCTACTCTATAAGTAAACTCACCGGACTCGTCATAAAAGCCACAGGTTTGCATAAGGGCATTCAAACGTTTTACCTGACTTTGCGATAAAATTTGTTTGCCGTTTTTGGTTTTACCTTCATTAGCAAAGAAAAAGAACGAATGTGCTAATTCTTTACAGGTCATTTCCAATGAGCATTGATGAAAATAAAAATCCAGAACTTCGTCTACATCATTTTGAATGTTCCCGAACGACTTTAGAAAATTGGCCAAAGCCGCGTTTCGAAAACCCGTTTCTCTTTCAGATTTAGCAACTTCTTCATTAAAGCTGATGGTCTCAAAACCGGAAAGCGTTCTTATAAAATTCAAAAGTTCCTGCTTCGGATTTTTCAGATGCGTGATTAAAATATCAGCTATCACCAAAGCTCCAGCATTAATAAACGGATTACGTGGAATCCCTTTCTCATATTCTAATTGAACCAACGAATTAAAAGGATTTCCAGAAGGTTCTACCCCAACACGATCCCAAACTTTTTCTCCTAAAATGGAAAACGCAAAAGCAACGGTCAAAGCTTTGGAAACAGATTGAATTGAAAATTTTTCATTACAATCTCCAATCCCATAATCCAGTCCGTCAATGGTAGTTAAATGAATACCAAATTTTTCCGGATTAATTTTAGCCAGCTCGGGTATGGTTGAAGCAACGGTCCCAATTGCAGGAAGCGCTTTTGCCTCAGCATAAATTTCCTCTAAAATTGCTTTGAAATCCATAAATCTGGTTAGGTTTTCAGCTTTTTCTTTCTGGCTGCAGGAAACAATACGTTATTTAGAATCAAACGATAACCGGGTGAATTCGGGTGCAAATCCAATACGGTATGGGCATCGCCTACTCTATGCTGATAATCCTCCGGATCATGTCCTCCATAATAAGTAAACATTCCTTTGCCTTTGGTTCCGTGGATGTAACGCGCTTCTCCATTTTGCTTGTTTTCTCCCATAATCAACACATTGGATTTTATCATATTGCTGTCAAACGAAGTCGTTTGTCCCATAAACCCTTTCACCAATTGGGTATGGTTTTGACACAACATTGTTGGAATCGGATCCCATTTTGCTGAATAGTCCATTAAGGTAAAATAATCTACATCGGGTAAAATTTTCCTTTTCAAAGTCATGTCAATATCTGAAAACTCATATTGCATAGGATTGCGCTCCAAAATAAAATCTTTAAAGGCAAAAGTATTGTTGTAATTAATTTTCGCTTGATAATTGGCATCGCTTTCATCGCCGTCGAACATCGGTTCACAGATATCTACACCTTCTGCAGAAAGGGCAATATCAAAACTATCCGTGGCTGAACACATGGCAAACATAAAGCCACCCCCAATTACATAATTTCGGATTTTATCGGCAACCGCCATTTTCTCCTTTGAAACTTTTGAAAAACCAAGTTTTGCAGCCAAAGCCTCTGCATCTTTCTTTTGCTCAATATACCATGGGGCATTTCGGTAGGCTCCAAAAAACTTTCCATATTGACCAGTAAAATCTTCATGATGCAAGTGCAACCAATCGTATAAAAGTAAAGCATCGTTTAAAACTTCTTCGTCGTAAATGGGTGTAAAAGGGATTTCAGCATAGGTCAGAACCAAAGTTACCGCGTCGTCCCAAGGCTGCTTTCCTTTCGGAGTATAAACAGCAATTTTAGGTGCTTTTTCCAAAACCACTGTTTCCATATTTTGAGATGGAGAACTGATATCCTCTAAAATTCCGTTGGCAGTAGCATCCGACAAAACCTCAAAACTTACCCCACGAATTTGACATTCCTTACGGATTTCGGGAGCATCGGGCAATAAAAAAGAACCGCCGCGATAGTTCAACAACCAGCTTACTTTGTACTGTTTTTCCAGTGCCCAGTAAGTAATCCCGTATGCTTTCAAATGATTTTGTTGGGTTTCGGAATCCATTGGTAAAAGCACAAAAGAAGCTTTTGCAGATAGCGAAATCAGGAATAGAAGAATATATAAGTTCTTTTTAAATGACATTGCTCAAAATTTATACTCAAAGATACTGGTTTTAATGTGAAGATAATTATAAAAAAAAACAGGTAGAACTACCTATTTCCATATAAGATATTCCTTCTAAATTTGAATAAACCTTGCGATTTTATTATGAAAAACACAATTACCTATTTGACTGGTAATCAAGAAATCGTTCCAAAAGAGTTTAAAAATCTGGAAACCCCTATTCTAGTAGTTATTGTAGCTGCCTATTTTTTCTTAATTGCACATCTAGTTTTTTCAATAAATTAAAGCAGTAAATCTTCGTTGTTAACGATTTTATTCTGAAGAGCATAAACTACCAACCCTGCCACATTTTTAGATTCCGTTTTTAAAAGCAAGTTGTTTCGGTGACCATCTACAGTTCTTGCACTAATGAATAATTTATCACTTATTTCTTTGGTATTCATTTGCTTACAAATAAGTTGAAGCACTTCCTTTTCCCTGTTGGTCAATTCATTATCTTCAATAAGGCTTTTTATTTTGGAAGGCTTGGCTACCTCTACATCATTTATGATTTTCATTACACTTTCATTATAATAAAATCCTTTGTCAAAAACTTCATTAACCGTATCAATCATTTCTTTAGGAGTTGAATTTTTTACCAGATAGGAAGACGCTCCAACATTTATCATATTGGCAATAAAAGAATCCGTGTCATAACTGGTTAAAACAATCACTTTAATCTCAGAAAAATTGCTCTGGATTATTTTAGTGGCTTCCACCCCATTGAGGTTTGGCATTTTTAAATCCATGATGACAATATCCGGATGGATCGTGCTTTCATTCAGAAACGAAATCAGTTCCTGGCCATTGGAGGCTTCGAAAATAATTTCAATATTTTTTTCACGCTGAAGAATAAAAGCTATCCCTTTTCTGAAAAGCTCTTCGTCATCCGCTAAAACTATTTTAATCGTGGCATTCATTACTTTAACTTTATTACAACCCTTACCCCTTCATTTACAGCAGAGTGCATTTTAAAATCCCCATTGATAACACTAACTCTGCTCTCAATATTTTTCATTCCCAAACCTTTTTTGTTTTTGTCATCATTTAAATCAAAACCTATTCCATCATCACAATATTCACAAACCTTCGAATCGTTAATCTTTTTAAAGACAATGTTTATATTTTTGGCTTTTCCGTGTTTTAAAGAATTGTTCATAAGTTCCTGCAGTATTCTGAAAACATGCAGATGATAATTACTGTTGATCTTATCAAAATCCAGATGATTCTGATAGTTCACATTAATCGCTTTACTACTCCCAAATTCCATACAAAGCTCCTGAATTCCAGCATCCAAGCCGAATTTTTCTAAAACCGGAGGCAGTAAATCATGAGCGATCCTTCTTGAATTGTCGAGCGTTCGTTTGGTAAAATTGATGATGTTTGTAGAGATTTCCGACTGTTCTTCGAAAGTCAAGCCTTCTGATTTGAGCAGGTGGGTATTCAGTGAAATAATATTCAATTTGGAGCTGATATCATCATGCAGATCCTGGGCGATTCTTTTTCGCTCTTCTTCCTGAGTCAGTATTACCGCTTCCAACAACTTTTTTTGATGATTGATCTCAAGGTTTTTTTTCTCAATTTCTTGTCGAATAATTTTTTTTCTGGAGAAATAAAAAAACAGCAACAGTACCATCGCCATCAACACGAAAGCACTAAATGTATAAATTATGGCTTCTAATAATTCCCGCTGAAATAATAATGCATCATCCATTTTTAAGCTTCAGTTGATTAGAATAATTTTTTCTCCATTCGAAAAGAATCAATAATTGATAAATAAGGTAGAGGAACGCATTAAGAATCCAGATATTGAATACGAATCGTAATTTATAAATAGTCGTTAAATTTCCGGCTAAAAAAATCACGGTGCTGCCAAAAAGATAAATCAAAATACCCAAATTGATATAATAAAACTCTTTCTTCTCATTCAACAAGTTGTACAGGTAAAACGTAGAATAAATAATTAGAAGAAAGGATGTTATAAAAATTTCAAATAAATTAAACTTTAAAAAAGCCGTAGCATCCAAAAGATATTGCATTCCGAGTACGCCCAAGCAAAAAGCAAAACCTACCTTTATAGTTTTAGTTTGAAAAGCGTCCATTCGAAGGTTTAAATAAAAGCAACTCAACAGAATAAATTGGGCTATAAAATAAAAATGGGAAAGCATCAAATTGTTCAACTTAAAAAAATGCATTGCTTTAGCCGAAATCTGAATCAAAAACATGCACAAAAGATAAATCCCAAAAATCTTATGCGCTTTCCCTTTACTGGAAAAACTTTTTAAAAAAAGCAAGGTGTTAATAAACAGAACCAGATATCCTAAATCTGCAACAATTTCTAAAATCATATTTTAATCACAATTCATCCGCCAATCAATATCAAAGCAAAAATCATCAATAACAAAAAAAGACAAACCAATCCTATTCGATTGGCTTATCCTTAAAATAAAATTACAGGAATTCTATAACCCTGAAAATCTCAAACTTATTATTTCAAAGTATATAAAGGACTTGTCACATTACAAGTATCCGGGCATGGTTGGGTAAAATCATAAATATATTGCTCATTTGTATCGTCAATAAGATCGTTCCCTTTGGTGTCAACTCCTACCAACATTAATTTATTGATACCATTTTCATCGATTCCGATATAAGCCCTAACATCAACCACATCTTTTTCAGCCATAAGTTGCGTGATATCAGCCTGAGGAATTAAGTGCGCTTTAATTGTAGCTCCCGGAGTATCTCTCCATTTTTTTGCCCAAGCCTGCGCCGTTGTTAATGAGATTGTGTTTACCGCTTTCTGAGTTGTGTTTTCTTCAGTCATAATTCTTGTTTTTATATTACATAATTTTCTTACGGATAAAAGTACTACTATTTTAGGTTTTACCAAAAAATACTACAATTATAAAATTGTAAAATTTGATTCAAAACTAATGCTTTAAAAAATCTTGCGTTTACGATCATCCATTTGTCAAATATTGAAATTATCTCAAATTTAAAAACAGGTATTTCTACCTGATTTTGTAATCTTTTTACGATTTAAATTAGCTCCGGATTAAAACATGATGGATACCTTGATGTTTCAAAACAGTTAAAACAATCCATATTTAAAAGTCTTTCAGCTTTTTATGAAAATTTCAAACTGATACAAGACCATTATAAACCGGAAACTATTTAAATAATTAACCATGTCAACAGAACCATTTATCGGAGAAATCAAAATTTTGGCTTTTGATTTTGCTCCCAGAAACTATGCCCAGTGTGCTGGCCAAATTATGAGCATCGCACAGAACACAGCTCTTTTTTCCTTATTAGGAACAATGTATGGAGGTAACGGACAAACTACTTTTGGCTTGCCGGATTTAAGAGGAAGAATGCCAATCGGCCAAGGAAACGGTGCCGGATTACCCGCTCATTCGATGGGAGAAATGGCCGGTACAACAACTGTAACGCTTACTTCTCAAAATTTACCGGCGCACACCCATCCGGCAACAGGTATTGTTGTTAATGCTCCAGTTTCTACAGGTGGCGGAGACGCAAGCAGCCCGCAAGGAGCCTATCTGGCAAACACAGGAACAGAAGTATATTCAAGCGGAAGTACCTCCGGAGCATATTATGGCCCATTAACAGTATCCGGTCAAACAGGACCTGCCGGAGCAAATTACCCGGTAGATATCATGAATCCTTATTTGGTAATGAATTATTCCATAGCGATTTACGGAATTTTCCCAAGTCGAAACTAATAACTAAAACAAAATAATTATGTCTACAGAACCATTCATTGGAGAAGTGAAAATATTAGGCTTCAATTTTGCACCCGTTGGCTACATGACCTGCAGCGGACAAACCTTATCCATTGCATCAAATACCGCTTTATTTTCTTTGATAGGAACTATTTATGGCGGAAATGGGCAAACAACATTCAACCTTCCCAACTTACAGGGCCGTATGCCTATAGGACAAGGTCAAGGTCCAGGCTTACCAAATTACACAATCGGAGCTGTTGGTGGTAATGTACAAAACACATTAACCACACAAAATATGCCGGCACACGTGCATCCTGCCAACGGAATTACGGTGAATATGCCTGTAGCAACTGGTGGTGGAGATGCAAGTAGCCCACAAGGAGCTTATCTTGCAAATACCGGAACAGAAGTTTATTCAAGTGGCTCAACATCCGGAGCTAATTATGGTCCTCTTACTGTAAGCGGAACTACAGGTATTGCAGGAGGATCAACTCCTTTTTCAATTGTAAACCCATATCTGGTTATCAATTACTCAATTGCAACAGAAGGGATCTTCCCAAGCAGAAACTAACAATTTAAATATAAGGGAACAGAAATTCTGTTCCCTTATTTCAGAATATAGAATGGAAACAATAGGTCTCTTACTTCCCCGCTCCACTTATTATCAAACCATCGGCTTTGACATCTTTCAGGGATTAAAAGCAAGTTTGAAAAAATCAGGTCGGGAAGACATCAAAATAGTAACAGAAAATATAGGATTCGGTGCCGAGAAACAGCAATGTTACAGAAGTGCCGAACGTTTGCTTTTAGAGGAAAATGCAAGTTTGGTAATTGCTTACATCGGTCACAGAACTGCCGAATTGTTAAAACCTCTTTTTCAAGCCACCAATAAAATACTGATCGTTCTTGATGCCGGAGCACATTTGCCACAGGAATGGCCAACTTGTCCTAATATTTTTTACCATTCTTTGCACAATTCCTTAGGAGCTTGGTTGTCTTCCAAAAATGCAGCCAACAACGGCCATCAAAACGGCGGCTTAATTACCGGATATTATGATGGTGGTTACTTACACACTTACAGCGCATCCAAAGGTTTTGAAGAATTTGGCGGAACCATCAGTTTCAATCACGCCACAGGATATAAAAAAGAAGATTTCTCCATGGAACCTCTAAAAAATCATGTTCAAAATTTTCCTAACAGTGCTTTTCTTAGTTTGTTCAGTGGAGATTATGTTCAATGGTATTTTGAAGATTTGAAAAACAATCTGAACAATAATGATTACACTATTTATATGTCGCCTTTCGGTTTTGAGGAAACGATGCTTAAAGAGGCTGTTCATCCGGGAAGCAACATAAAAGGTGTGGCTTGTTGGTCTTCAAATTTAACAAACAATGAAAACCATGAGTTCATTAAAAGCATGGAAGGCTTAGGAAAAATACCGAACCTGTTTTCTTTGTTAGGCTGGGAAAGCACAACAATAGCTCTTAAAACACTTGAGCTTATTAAAGAACATAAAAACAATACCGCAGAAATAGCTAGCAAATTATTAGAATTCGAATTTGAAAGCCCACGCGGTACAACCTCTTTCAATCAAAAAACGAACACTTCTTTATCTCCTCTTTATCATGCATCCATTATTGAAAATGACAATGGTACTTGTGATGTTGAATTACATGGAGCAATCGAAAATCTGAAGGAAGAATTTGAAAATTTAATTAATCTGCCAACCGAGAATTGCACCTCAGCCTGGTACAACAGTTACACCTGTATCTAATGGAAGTTCCAAAAAAAATACTAATCCTATGTGGCGGAAGATTCGCTTTCAAAGCCTTGCAACTATTGGCTTATGAAAAATACGTTTGTGGAGTGGGAATTGGAAAAGCCAACGAAAGATTAGCCGATGCTCTGGAACGGGAATGTGAAGACAACAACATCGCTTTTCAATCTTTCACAAACAAAAAAAGCTTGTCGAATATGAAGGATTGGATTGAAGCAATTGAACCGGATTACATATTCAGCATGTCTTTTCCTTTTTTACTTTCAGAAGAAATACTTTTCTACGGGCCCGAGAAATTCATCAATTTCCATCCAGGTCCTTTGCCACAATACAGGGGTGTCATGCCCATTTTTGAAGTACTTAAAAATCAGGAACCGCAAACTGCAATAAGCGTTCATTATATGAATTCTAAATTCGATGAAGGCGATCTTATTTACAGCGACCCGGTTTCAATCGATTCAAAAGATACTTACGGAACGTTAACTGTAAAATTGAGCAATCGTTTGGCGCAAGTAGCCTTAAACACAGCCAATATGCTCCAATTTGCCAATAAAATTCCAAGTATTCCGCAAGATAGATCAAAAGCCTATTATTATGAAAAACCTGATTTGTCGGATACTTATATCAATTGGAAACGAATGGGTTCCGATGAGATCATTGCCTTAATTAACGCCTGCAACCCTTGGAATGTTGGTGCCGATTTCAGTTTTAAAGGCGAACAGGCAAAAATAGTGACTGCTAAAATCCTGAAGGAGCCCCACAACAACACTTTGCCCGGAACCATTCTATCAACCTGCGAAAACGGAACCATAAATGTTGCCTGCTGTGACAACAATCAAATCAGTATAGAGATTTTGAAAACCGATTCCGGAATCATGACTTCAAAACAGTTCACTGCTTCACAACCGGTAGTTGGTTTAGTTTTAAACTGATAACAATTAGTAATTAATAGAATCCCGATAAAAATGATCATTGTATGAAAAAGAAAATTACCTTATTAGTCGTCATGGTTTTCATGACCTTTTTAAAAGGACAGGCCCAAACCCAGTTTTGGAGCGACACCTTTGAATCTGCTCCCTCAAGTGGCACAAGAACACCTGAAGAAAATGGAGGAACCTCACCTACACCAAGTGCTTCTTACTTCAGATTAACTGACGGAAGTAACATTTCTCAAGTAGTTCCATTCTCTGGAAAAGAAGGATCTATGTTTTGGGCAGGGGAAGACCACAATGCCACAGGAACCGGATTTACCGCAAGTGGTGCAGAAGGAGCAACTCCTGCGAGTAACCCCGCCAATGAACTTCAAATTACTTGGTCAGGAATCAGCATCAACGGAAAATCAGGCTTAAGTTTCAAAGGATATTTTGCAGCTGCAAGTACCAACGAACCTTGGGACAACCAAAATGCCTGTATCAGTGGTGTTGGAACTACCAATACCGATTACATCATTGTAGAATATCAAATTGATGGTGGAGCCTATACGCCACTTATACGATTTTACAATAGAGGAAGTGCCAGTGGTACCAACGACAAGTATTTATATGAAGATACCGACGGCAATGGTTGTGGGGATGGAACCCAATTAACCAACGCTTTTGGGGAATTTACCAAAACAATCACCGGAACAGGGGCTACTCTTACCCTTCGTATTCGTGTTTTCAGTGAAGGTAACAATGAAGAATGGGGTATTGACAATTTCAGATTGTTTGAAACTCCAACCTGTACTGCTCCAGTAGTTACAGCTAATCCACCTAATAGAAGCATTTGCAGTGGAGGTAATACAACTTTCACCACAACTGCAACCGGCGCAACGGGATACCAATGGCAAGTTAATACCGGGAGTGGATTTACCAATATAACTAATGGCGCTCCTTATTCAAACGCAACAACAAATACTTTGACCATTACAGGGGCAACATCCGCAATGAATGGTTATTTGTACAGATGCATTACCTATAACGGAACCATTACCTGTTTTACAAATTCTAATAATGGAACATTAAACATTTCTTCAATAAATACGACTGTAGGAAGCCAGGTTAATGTGTTATGTAACGGAGGTTCGAACGGATCAGCTACAATTGTGCCTTCGGGAGGAATTGGCGGTTACACCTATTCTTGGTCGCCTTCTGGAGGAACTGGAGCAACCGCTTCAGGGTTACTTGCTGGAACATATACAGTTACTGTAACAGATGGTATTGGCTGTCAAGCCACAAGATCGTATACTATAGTGCAACCAGTTGCCGCTTTAGGAGGAACTATTTCCAAAACCGATGTATCTTGTAACGGAGGTTCAAACGGAAC
>NZ_JAKLTO010000012.1 GCF_022012335.1 Flavobacterium sp. SM15
ATTTTTAACATTGCCACTAACGTCCCGCCGGCTTTATGAAGTTGCGGGATTTTATTACTGTTGCTCACAAATATACCGAAAAGATTAGAAGAGAAAACTTATTTCGAAGAAAGAAAAATATTCACTGACCATTGCCGATTAAAACTGAACAAAGCAATTTCATAAAACCGCTGTTATGGGCTGGTTTAATATTTATAAAGTTTTCTATTTTTTATTGATAAAATGATATTCACCAAAAATATTATAAAGTTCGTTAGGCTAATAAAAATTGCTGCAATGTGGTCTATATATTCATTAGTAATTAATGAAACGAATATTAAAATAATATTGATAATCGAAAGTAGATTATTTGTTTGAATTTTGGTAATTTTTAAAATACCAAAAAATATAATAAAGATTGCGCAAAGAAGCAATAAAAGAATTGTACTAATGTCTTTATCTTGATAAGCCCATCCAACAGTTTTATTGATTCCAATTTGTTGATAAGCAATTAAAACATATGAAATTGCCCCTGAAATTAGACTTAACAAAAACATGTTTTTTTTAAAAATTTCCATTCCGATTTAAGATTGTAATTGGTTTATGCAGTTTGCTGAAAACTTGCCCATAACGTCCCGGGGCTTCATGAAGTTGGGGTTTATATGTTCCCAAATCATTCCATAACCACGGAAGCCAAATATATGAAATAACCTTTAAATTTAGCCTTAAAGCCCCAATTTCATGAAACCCCTGTTAGCGGTAGTTTATTTAATTTTCTCAAATTCTATATTTCCCAAACTTATTTCAAATTCAGCAGTTTTATCATTAAAAACTTTAGAGTAAATTATCTTCTCATTAGAAAAACTTTTAATTAAGAATCCACCTCCAATTAATTTTGAAAAATTACCTGTTATGTTTTTCTCGAAATTAAAAACTCTGAGATTCGTTTTAACATCTTCGTCTGTTTTGATTAATTCTTCGTTTAAAATGCTTTCATCATATTGTTCAATTAATAAGACTTCTTCTTTTTCAATTGCTAAAAAATTATTTGTAAAATATCCATTATGTATTTTCTCTCCATTACTTGAATACAATTGAAAGATAAACTTCCAGTGATCTGCTTTAGGGTGAACTTCAGTAGGATGTATAGCCTTGAACAATTTTAAATGAAGAATATTTTGAGGATTTAAATATATTATTTCGTCTTTCATTTCGTCTCGTGAAGTTAAATTACCGCTAACGTCCCGCCGGCTTCATGAAGTGGCGGATATTTTGTTACTGATGCTTGCAAATATACCGAAAAGGTTTGAAGGAAATATTGAAAAAAAGAAATGACTTTTGATTCCTGCTCATTCCATTATGAACTGGCCCCGCCATTTCATGAAACCGCTGTTGGCAGTAGTTTTTTTAATTTTCAATTTTTACAATTATCTTTTTTTCAAAGTTTCTATTGTCAGATGTGCTACAATTAAAAGTAACTTCGTAATCATCAGATGTAAATAAACTTTCACTTTTAAATTTTTGGCTAAATTCAAATATTTTGTCAGTATAAAGACCATCGTAAATTTCTATTTGACTTTTTATTTTATCGATTTCAAATAAATTTTGATTTGCATTTATTGTTACATTTTTATATTTAAAAGGATGGTCAAATTTTAATGAATATGTATTTTCTAATAAAGAATTATCGTTAACTCTTCCTCTTTTAAAGGCATAGCATTTTGCAGATAACCCTAAATCTAAACTTGCGTTAAAAAGGGTTTTATATGTAATTATAAAAACTAAATCGTTTTTTAATATGTTTGTTTGTGTGAACCGATTATATTCTCTTTCGTTTTTTCTTTCGCTAACTGTTGCTCCATTAAATTCAATATCTGAAATTAAATAATGTTGTGGTGACCAACATTCACTCATAACAATTAGACAAAGATAAATTCCTATAATCTTAAATAGTTTTTTCATATTCAATAATTTTATTTTCTCCCTTTTTGGACAAAATTACTGCCAACGTCCCGCCGGCTTTGTGTCAGGCGGGGATTTTTGTTACTGATGTTTACAAATATACCGAAAAGTATTAAAGAAAAAACCTCACTTCGGAGAAGAAAGTGCAAACACCGGCTCTTACCGATACACACCCAAAACCCCGCTTGCACAAAACCGCTGTTAGCTGTAGCCTTCTATTATTTTTTAGGCAAAGAATAAAGCAAAAACAAAAGGCACGGCAACAATAAGTGAAATTATTAGCGGTTTCCAAATTGATTTTTTATCAAAGTTTTCTTTTTTAGGGAAGTATTTAGGAAAATAATATTTTGATAAAACAAGTCCTCCAAAAACATTTAAAGATATACTTAAAGAAGGATTATTATTGTCTGGAATATTTACAATTAAAATGGAAATTATTGAATAAAGTATAGACAAGACTAATATGTTGTTTGCTTCCTTTTTTTTACCAATATCTTTTAGATTTTGCATTAACAGAATACCTCCAAAAAGAGTTGTAAAAAAAAGAGAAAAACCCCATACAGAACGTTCCGAATATATTTTCTGTTTTTCAAATATTTCAAAATTACTTACTTCTTCGTTTTGCTCATTTTTAGTTATCATAATGTATAAAGTTTGGTTATGGTTTTCGTACGTCGGTTACAGCTAACGTCCCGCCGGCTTTAAGAAGTTGGGGATTTTTGTTCCCTGACCATTCCGTTAAGACTGAAGTCAAATATACAAAAAGACCATTCCATTAAACACTAAAGCCCCAATTTCTTAAAACCGCTGTTAGTGGCTGTGCCTTCTTTTCATTTATAAATTATCTATATAACATTCGAAATATGGTTTTTCACGATAAATAATTGCTTGTTTGTAATCATCTGGAAATGTCATTCCTCCATTTCTGTGTGACATTAATTGTCCATCAATCACATAAGAGTGGTTTATTATTTCTTCTATGTCATTGACTGAATAATTTTGTGGAATTTGAAAAAACTCCCAACGAAACGAGCTGCCAAATGCAAAGTATTTAGCATCTTTCATTTTCACAGCAAAGCCAGTCCATCCCATTGTTGTTTCGCCCTGTATCTGTTTTTGGATATTTAAAGGAAATGCGTATTTACTTTCTTCGACCGAATCAATATCATAATAATTGATGCAGTTACCATTGGTTACAAAGTTTTTGACAATATTGTAATATCCTGCACTTGACGATGACGAGAATTTAGAAAAAAAACTTTTTTTATTTTGCTCTTCTTTAAATCTTCGAATAGCAAGATTTACTAATAAATTTGGATTTCTAAAAATTACACAAGGAATATAAGTACCATCCTTTAAATATACAGCAGCTCTATAACCTGGACCATAAATAGTGTCGTTTAATGGCTCAATATTTTTTTTAAGAAATTTTATTATATCTTCTATCTGTTGGTTTTTCATTCGTCTAGTTTTTCGGCATTGCCACTAACGTCCCGCCGGCTTTGTGAAGGCGGGGATTTTTATTACTGATGTTTACAAATATACCGAAAAGTTTGGAAGAAAAAACCTCATTTCAGAGAAGAGAGTAGAAGCACCGACCGTCCCATTACACACCCAAACCCCGCTTTCACAAAACCGCTGTTGTATGACGTTTTTATTTCAGTATTGGTTTGTATTCATTCGAAACATGCCATTCTTCAATTATCGGCATTTTTCTAAATCTTTTGCTTATTAATAATTTTAATACTTTGCTATTTTCGGTTAGTGCTAATTTTATCCACAGCGGTAATTCGTTTTTATATGTTGTTAAACTATCACAAACTTCATTTAAACTTAGCCTTTTCCCGACTCTTTCTGGTAATGACCAAAATTTCATAATATCATCAGAATTGGTTTTGGCTTCTTGTTTTTCTTCGGGATCATATTCAATAATGTATTCCAACTCATCTGGATTTTCAGTAAAAAAATTTTCAATCCCTATTTCGGACAGAAATTTAGTTAGTTGGTTTTTTAAAAATATTGAATTTGATTTTTGCACGTTCTGTTTTTTTAAAATGTCATACAACGGGATGGGGCTTGGTGCAGTACCCTTTTTCCCTTACTCTGCTAAAGTACTAATTTTTTCAATTAGTACTGACCACTACAAACGATAAAAAGGGTATTGCACCAAACCCCTGTTAGCCGTAGTTATTGATTTAGTTATTCTCAAAGTTTTTTTCAATAACGGAGTTGGAAGGCCTCCTCCAAAATTGAATTTTACGTAATCTACTTCTTTATGAACATAAATTGAATTGATCATATGTTTGATATGATTAGTTCGATTTAGGCTTCCGCTAATTTTTTGGTTCCAATAATAAATCAATTAAAGATATACTGGATATTTGACTTGTACGATTTTTTTTACTAACTTCGTCAAGTCTTTAACGCAGCCATGCGTTTGGAAAGTAAACTTTCCACCGATGTCAATCGCAAGACTTGCGGATAGCATCTTAATATTTTTCCACAATAAAATTAGGGGATTCATAAACACAAAACTTCGGAGGGCGCACCAATTACGGCTAACGTCCCGTGGCTTTGCGAAGTTTGGGGATTTTTATTACTGTTGATTACAAATATACCGAAAAGAGTGAAAGAAAAACTTGAATTTTTATGCAAGAAGTGCGAGCACAAACTTTTCCCAACACACACCCAAGCCCAAATTTCGCAAAACCACTGTTAGCCGTTCGGTTTTATTCCTTTAATAGTTTTTCGTCAAACCAAACATCTTCATATCCATTTTCGGTTATTAGAAATCTAAATCCTTCGTCAAGTCCTAAATAGTCAATTAGTTTGGGCTTTCTTTGCATTAAATGTTCAGCACAAATTGGCTTGAAAAAGTTATCGTCTTCCGAATAATCTCCGCTCCAAATGAACCAACAAACTTCGCCCTTTTTGGTTTTGTGTCGCAATCCATTTAAAGTTTCTAAATCTAAATTATCGGAAATACCAATGTTTAGATTTTTATTAATAGGTTTCCAATTGGAACCATATTTTTCACAAATAGTTTTTTGCTTTTCAATATGAGAATTCCAAAAATTGTATTCTTCTAATTCATCAATATTGGTTTCCAATCTTTTTTTCCAAAGCTTAATATTTAGTTTATTAATTGGGAAATTAATTATTTCATTATCCCATTCAAATAAAGTATCGGAAATTATTTTGTCGTTTTCGTCCCAATCATCATCGTCCGACATTATAGCGTTAGATGAAAATACCGAAAGATAATTTGCATCAATTTCTTCGTTTAGAAATTTATTGCATAATTCTATCAAATGTTTTCTTTCAATATACATTTTCGTTGTGTTTTCGTTTCGTTCGGCCAAACTGACGGCTAACGTCCCGCCGGCTTTCTGTCAGTGGCGGTTTTTTATTACTGACGTTTACAAATATACCGAAAAGTAATTAAGAAAAAACTTCTTTTTAAGAAGAAATGCGAACACTAACCATTCCAAAAAATCCCCAAACCCGCCATTGCAGAAAACCGCTGTTAACGGCTGGCTTTATTTTCCAAAATACTGAATCAATAAAATTATTCCATAAATCCAAAAATTGTAAAGTACAGTATAACTAAAACCATATAATAAACTTTTAGAATAATTTCCTTTACATTCTGCTGATTTTTTAAATACTAACCTCAAAGCTCTGAAAAAAATCCAATAAAGCATTGCAATAAAAATCAAAACTGTAATCCATAAAATTGCTCCAAAAAACCAAAATAAATAACTGATAACAAAAGCTGCAATAAACCAAAAAATAATACTCATTATTATTCCTGCGATTCCATCTCCAACATCTGGAACATCTGAACTGCTATCTAAAGTAACTTCTTTTAATTTATCTATTTTCTTTGAATCAAACCTATCAGTTATTTTACCAAGATTATCTTTCAATTTTACTCCTTTGTATAATCCGATAGAAATGAATAGGAGGAAAGCGATAGATAATATCGTAGTTGATAATAGTGAATTTTCTATAATTGTTCGATGTGTACCAAGCCCGAAAAGCCAAATAGATAAAACCGTTAAACTTATCACCATGATACTAATGATGAAGATGTTTTTGGTATTAACGATTGTATATTTTCTCATTTTTTTTTACCGTTTCGTTCAGCCAAGCTTGCCGTTAACGTCCCGCCGGCTTCATGAAGTTGGGGAAATTTTATTACTGATGTTAGCAAATATACCGAAAAGGTTTGAAGGAAATATTGAAAAAATGTAAAAGACTTTTAAAGCCTGACCATTCCATTAAATACTACAGCCCCAATTTCATGAAACCGCTGTTGTGCGATCGCTTTTATTTTTTTAAGATTTCAAAAGTAATAGTTATACTTTCTTCTAGTTCTTCTTCCTCAACTTCAAATTTATCAAATGATGTTTTTGGCATTGGAGCTGAAAATTTACGACTTTCAGCAGCAGCTACTTTTAAATCAGCAAACTTTCCAGAATATTCTAACCGATTACCAAATTTTGAAACATTTTTTACATCACCTAATTTCACGTTTAATGATTTTGACATATTTTCAGCGTTTCTTTTTGCATCTTCAATAGCTAATTGCACCAATTTTAACTTAGTTGATTTTTCTAATTCTGATGAAATTTGTGTCACAAAATCTACGTTTAAATCTGAGTGAGTTCCTTGTTGAAGTTCTTGGTAAAAATTATCAATTAACTTATTATCCAATCCGAATTCAATATTTAGCGAATTTGTAACAACATATTCATTTTTGTTTTCTTCATTTTCATTTTTTGAAATATCGTAATCAGAGACTTTTATGTTTTTACTTGTAAAACCTAAATTTAGTAATGTTTTTGATAGTTTTTCAACTTCTTCGTTTAATTCTTTGATTGCGACTTTTTCAATAGTGTTTCGCTTTTCAATACTAATTCTAAAAATTGCAATATCTGGTTTTACTTTTACTTTTGAATTTCCTTCTGATGATAATTCATTGCCATTATTTGTTTGTGCAAATGAAAAAGATGTTAGAATAAGTGCTGTAATAAGAGTTAATTTTTTTATCATAATTTTTTAAGTTTCTGTTTTGGTAAAGTGTCGCACAACGTCCCGCCGGCTTTGTGTAGGGCGGGGATTTTTGTTACTGATGTTTACAAATATACCGAAAAGTATGAAAGAAAAAACCTCACTTCGGAGAAGAAAGTGCAAACACCGGCTCTTACCGATACACACCTAAACCCCGCTTGCACAAAACCGCTGTTAACAGCTGCCTTTATTTTCTAAAATATTGAATTTGTTTCAATCTAATTTTTGCCTCTTCTAAATTGTAATCATTTCTAGATAATTGCTCCGTTAATTCATATTCTCCAAACTTTAGCCTTTTAATTTTTGGCCCTTTATCGATTAAATTATATTCACCGCAAGATTTACACTTAACGATGAAAAAATCAGAATCAGGTATTTCATCATCTTTTTCCAGAATAAAAGTTTCTAGGTTAGAATTACATTTTGTACAATCTTGCGATAGAGTTTCAATAACTTTCTCTTTTCCTTTTATTAATTCAGAAATTTTTAAAAGTGAGTTTAGAACTGAACCATAAAGCCATTTATTCAATTCATTTTTAAAATCGATGTCGATAGACTTTGATATTTGATAAAAGTAATCACAGATAAAATCTTTTTCTTCAGTATCGAAATTTGATTTATCAAAAGTTTTTAAACTTTGACGCAAAGCTTTTTTCAAATCGCTTTGAGATGAATTATGTTCTACCAGATTTATTAAAGAACTCAAACATAAATCTAGCTTGTTTTCCATTTGCTCACATAGTTCTGAACTCGATGGATTTAAACCTCTTTTTTCCCATTCTGAATCCGCAAACTTTTTCTTTTCTAATAAATATTTTAGTTTGTCAAATTTCGTATTAGTCATTTTTGCGTCTTTTTTATTCCAAGGTTGCTGTTAACGTCCCGCCGGCTTCATGAAGTTGGGGGTTTTTTGTTACTGATGTTAGCAAATATACCGAAAAGAATGAAAGAAAAATTTTTAAAAAGCAAAGACTTTTAAAAACCAAACCATTCCATTATTACCCAAGCCCCAATTTCATGAAACCGCTGTTATGTGAGGTTTCTATAATTTACTTTTCAAATCCATCATTCCGTGTAAGATTCTTTCAATCTCAATTTCATTTTTTGAAATTTCTCTATAGAAAATAATATGCTCACCACATTTATAACCGAGAACATTCAATGAAATAATTTCATAAGGTTTTCCAAATTGCGGATTGTTTGCCAAATCCGCGCATGAAGCGATTATTAGATTGTAATATTTCTCAGCTTGATTTTCTGACCATTCTTCAGTAGTGTAATCCCAAATATTTATTAAATCGTCGAGAGCTTTATTGGTAAAGTTATATTTAGACATTTATTTTTTTCTTGCCTTTAATGTTTCCAAAAACTTTTTAGGATCGAAATCTTCTACGATTCCACTATCAATTCCTTCTTGTATAGCTTTTCTTAAAGCAATAATTTTATTTTCTTCATCTTCAAGAAGGCGCAAACCTGCACGTACAACTTCACTCGCATTATTGAATCTGCCATTGTTGACACTACTTTCTATGAAACTTTCAAAATGGTTTCCTAATGATATTGATGTGTTTTTTCCCATGACTTTTTAAAAATTTTAAGCAAGTTACCAAAAAATGGTAACACAAACAATTTTACCGCAAAGTTTTTTCGAAATCTCACATAACGTCCCGCCGGCTTTGAGCTGGTGGGGATTTTTGTTACTGATGTTTACAAATATACCGAAAAGATTGAAAGAAAAAAGTTGAAAAATAGGAGAGAAGGGCAAACACTGACCATTACCGATAAAACCCTAAAACCCCACTTGCTCAAAACCGCTGTTATGCACCGTTTTTTATTATTGATGTAAACAGAATCATAAATTCAGTATGATTTATAAAATAGAATGGACCATTTAATAAATCAATAAGATGTGTAGTTTTATTCTCATGGACGATATAAATACGGTTGTAATAATTTTTTATATTGGTGTTCTGTGAGGTTTTTACTTTACTCGTCAACTTAACAAACTTTGAAAATTTAATTTCGGTTTTCGGAATTAAATACTTTCCAATTAGGTTGTTACTTTTGATTTGAATTTTTTTATTCACTAAGTCAATTTGTATATCATTTGTTGTAATATAAAATCTTGAGAATAATAAAATTGTAATTATAAGAATCCCCAAAGATAACCAAGCATTAAAATTATTTACATTTTGAATAATAAATGTCGTTGGAAAAGCTAAAAGAAAAATATAAATTATTGCAAATAATGTATTGTTGGATTTTGCTTTTATAGTAAAACTGTTTTTGTTTTCAATTATTTCAAATCTAGAATTAGTTTGATTAGATAACTTACTTAACGAATTAATAGATTCTAAATCTCTCAAAATAAGACAAGTATTGTGTTTTAAGTTTCTGTTATTGTCTTGTCCTGAAATAGGTTGACCATTTTGGTTATTAATTCAGGTTGT
>NZ_JAKLTO010000013.1 GCF_022012335.1 Flavobacterium sp. SM15
GCTTACTCCACTTTGAACTACTGTCCAATCAAAAGTAGTTCCTGAAACAGGACCACTTAATACAATGTTTGGTGCGCTTGCTGAACAAATAGTATCCGATGGTGGTGTTGCCGAACCTGTCGGAATTGGATTAACCGTTACAGTAACTGTGTTAAAACATCCATTTAAATCGGTAAATATAATATTAGCAGTACCTACTGAAACCCCGGAAACATTCCCAGTAGCGTCTACTGTTACAATTGTACTGTCAGAAGACATCCAAGCATTACTTGTAGCCTGAGCTGTTGGAGAAGACAATTGAGTCGCTCCTCCTTGACAAACAAATAAAGTTCCATTGATTACTGGAATATCGTTAACAATCACACTTGCAGAACCCGTTTGAGGATAGCTGCAAACAGGAGTAGTTGCCGAACTTGCACTCACTAAATCATAAGTAAAAGTTCCTATTGAATTGGTTGGCACGTTAACCGTTACACTATCTCCTGAAGTTGTTGTAACGGATTGATTTATTCCTCCATTAATGGTATAAACAAAAGTATAAGGTGCGTTACCGTTAGTTCCTGTAAAAGTAATTTGTGGCTGCGGAGCGTCTTTACAGACACTTGTAGAACCTGATATTGAAGCAACAATTTGAGCATTTACGATAATCGTTTCAGAAATAGTCAAAGGCAAGCTACAATTTGGTGGGTTCGAATCTGCAATATTTGTTAAAGCTATCTGATGCGAGCCGCCAGTTAAGCCTGTTAAAATTACCTGTTGTTGACCAGTATTATCAAGGGTTACCGTTTGATTTGCTCCGTTATCTACCGTATAAGTAATAACAGCATTTGCTAAACCGGAAAAAGTTAAAACCGCATTAGTTCCTTCACAAATTGGGGAATTCGTTGTTACGCTAGGTGTCGGAATGGTTAAAACCGAAACTGAAACCGTATCCGTCTCCAGCTGAGAACAAATTGTGGTGCCGTTGGTATCCAGATTTTTAGCTCGAACCAAAGTATAAGTAGTATCGGCTGTAATAGGAGTTATAAGCTGATAATTTCCTGTAGCATCCAAAGTGACCATCTGAATCGATCCTCCATTTACCCTATATTCCACAACAGCATTTGGTGTTCCGCTAAAAGTGACCGTTACATTCTGACTGGAACAAATTTGAGTATCGGAAATCGTTATATTGGCAGAAGGGATCCCAACCTTAATAAAATTAAAACTTCCGATGGTACTACATCCAAATGCGCTGTTCACCACTTTAACATAAACAAGCCTTTGAGTAGTGGTTGAAATAAATCCGCCTAAAGGAGAAACACCATCAAAAGCATTAGCCAAGGTATCATAATAACTGATTGTTGTATTTGCAGCAGTAAGATTGGAATTGTTTGCAAAAATCCAACTGGTTACATCGGCTAGAGAAAGAACAGCAGTTGCTGAGGAACTACAACGAATAAAATCACGCACCGGATTTAAAGCAGGAGCCGATTGTAAAGCCGCCGTTCCCGTCCATTGAAGCTGAAACCCTCCATCTCCCTGAGGTCTGTCGATCGCTATATAATAATATTGCCCAGCAGTAACAGTTAACGATTGTACATAAGCAATGCCATTATCACCGGCATCACCTCCCGGACCTGCAAAGTTGTCTACTGTCGAGCTATACATTCCGGTATGATTATTAGTCATTCCTGCAGCTTGCGGATTAGTGGTTGCACATCGCAAAGGTGAACCTAAACTGTTGCAGGGTTTATTGGGTCCGTAAACCCAAAAATCATAATCGACACTAAGGGCCGGATCATTCGGAATAAGATTAAAACCTAAACTGCCTGACTGAGCAATATAGATTTTAAGCCATATCGATTCGTGCTCTTGTCCGGCACATGGGTTACTTAAAAGCACTTCCTGTAAATTACCTCTACCACTTGCATTAGAGTTAAAGGTTCCATTTCCACATATAACAACTGCGTTAACACAATCGTTAGGCATATTCTGACCCACAACTGTACTGGTCAAAATCAATACGAAAAACAATGTTAAAATCCTTTTCATTTTATCAGGCAAATTTTAAGAACAATAGCTAACCTCCTTATTTCGTAAGAGATTAGCCATTGTGGTTTTAAATTCAAATTCCTTATTCAGGTTTTAATTCCTATAAAGTATTTTTATTGAAATCAGTTTATTTTTTAACGATGATAAATTCCGAACGTCTGTTTTGAGCGTGCTCTTCTTCAGTACAATTGGTTCCGCAAGCTATTTTCTGAACAGTACTTCCAAATCCTTTACCGGAAACTCTGTTCTTAGCAATCCCTTTTGAAATCAAATATTGTACGGTTGACTGCGCTCTTTGTTCCGATAATCTTAAGTTATACGAAGCACTTCCTTTGGAATCGGTATGTGATTTTACTAAGATTTCCATTGTCGGATTGTCGTTCATCACCTTAACCAATTTGTTTAACTCAGTTGCTCCTTGAGCGGTAATATTGCTCTTGTTGAAATCGAAATAAACGTTATTCAGAATTACTTCTGTATCCGTGATGATAACCTCAACAGGAACTAAAGCGGCTGGTACAACAACTTCTCCGGATTTTATTTTTTGGATCGGAAAGGTTCCAGATTCAAAATTCTGAGCAGCGATTTGGAACGTGTAGTCTGTTGCACATTCGATATCGTAACTTACTTTTCCGTTAGCATCCGATTGTTTTGTAGCGATCACATTTCCTTTAGAATCCAAAATAGAAACGGTAGCATTGGATAAAACCGCACCCGTTTTTTTATTGGTTACCAACGCAATTGCCTGCGCTTCACAAATTGGAGTTGCCGCGTAAATCGCATCATTTCCGTTTCGGTTAGAAGAAAAATAACCCAGATTTGCTGATTTATTAAAGCTGAAAGAGAAATCGTCTTTTTCCGTATTTACAGGTTTTCCAAGATTTTGAGCCGGAGTTGAAGCATTCAAATCGTATTTAAAAACATCCAATCCTCCAAAACCTTGTTTTCCTGAAGAAGCGAAATACAAAACGTTATCCTCTGTTATGAAAGGGAAATTTTCTTTTCCCGGAGTGTTTACTGTTGTACCCAAATTTTCAGGTGTTCCGTAACCGTTCTCCCCTACACTAACTTTCCAAATATCCGATTCTCCCATACCTCCCGGCATGTTCGAAGCGAAATACAACGTTTTTCCATCTTTGCTCAAACTTGGATTGGTAACCGAATAATTTGTGCTGTTGAATGGCAAAGCGGTTACATTCGACCATTTCCCATCGATTTTAGTTGCTTTGTACAAACCTTGCTGTCCTACTTTGGTATTGCTCTTTTTACTTCTTTCGAATTGACCTTCGCTGTGACCATCTCTTGCGAAAAACATAGTGTTTCCATCATTGCTGATCGCAACTGGCCCGTCGTGAAAAGCCGTATTCAGTTCTTTCACAGCGGTTGGTTCAGAAAGTGTTCCGTCTGCATTTCGGGTAGACTGGAAAATATCAAGATAAGGCTGATTGTTCCATTTGTCTGTTTTTTTAGAAGTGTTTCTCGTACTTACAAAATACAAAGTGTTATCATTGGATAAAACCGCACCGAAATCGCTTTGTCCTTTACTGTTGATGCTGGTATCGGCCACATCAAACATTTTAGATTTGTTAGCCAAACTCGGAATATAATTCGGATTAGCTTTGTGCTCTTTTGCGCGTAAATCGGAAGGTTGCAAACTTGCAAAAGTATCCATCTGCTTGTTGGCTTCCTGATAATTTCCTAATGCTTTCAAAGTTTGAGCATAACGATAATAGGTTTCAGGGGAAGCTTTTCCTTCGACCGCTTTTGCATACCATTTTGATGCTTCAGTCGTATTGAAAACATTGTAATAACTGTCTGCTAGTTGCGTATAAACGTAAGTATTTGCTTTTTTACTTTCTGCAAGTTTCAGGTATTCTTCAATGGCATTTACATACTGATAGCTCTCGAAAAGCTGATCTGCCTTAGCGGTAGATTTATCTTGAGCATAACTCGCCGTTAGAAGCAACATGAAACTTAATGTGATATATTTTCTTTTCATTTTGTGCCTGTTAATTAGAAGAATCTTGGTGAAACGGAAACCTTTTTAGGGAAGTTCAAATCAAACAACAATAGGAATTCGTGAGAAGCTGCCGTTGTTACTTTTAGATCGGAAACGATGTGATCGTAAGCATAACCCAATCGAATTGAAGGTGTTATTGCGTAATTTACCATTGCTCCGTAAGAATCTTCCAAACGATACGTTGCTCCTGCTTCGAATTTATTGAAGAATAAAAAGTTTGCCGAAACATCTAAAGAAGTTGGGGCTTTGAAAGCAGATTTCAACATTACAGAAGGTTTGAATTTGGTGTTTTCAGATAAATCAAAAACATAACCACTGGTTAAAAAGTAATGCTGAGTTTCGCTTCCGAATTCGAACTCGTCGCCGTTAACCCTAACATCAAGGTGCTTACTGTCTAACATATTAGGCACGGAAAACGACACATAAAACTTCTGGTTGTAATAAAACAATCCCGCTCCCAAATTAAGGTAGGTGTTATTGATGTTTTCACTGAATGCTTTATCTCCAGGATGCGGAACATAACCGTTTCCGATATCGCTGAACAAACCTACTTTATGAAACGTCGCACCAGCTTTTAGTCCCATTGCCAAACGGTGATCGTCTCCAAACTTCAACGTGTAGGAGAAGTCTGCAAATACGTTGTTTTCATCAACTGGCCCGATTTTATCCGAAATCACGGAAAGTCCTAAACCTACATTTTTACCAACCGGGCTGTGCATGGAGAAGGTTGCCGTTTTTGGAGCTCCTTCTATTCCGGCCCATTGTTGTCTGTAAAGCAAACTTCCCGATAAATTCTCTTTAGAACCGGCATACGCTGGATTCACCACATTCATGTTGTACATGTATTGCGTGTAGTGCGGATCCTGTTGCGCCATTACTTCAATGGTAATAATAATCATTAGAAGTAGTGCTAAATATATTTTTTTCATTTTCAACTATTTTTGCTTTGAAAAATTATTGACAGCCTGCCCGAATCGTTTAAAACAGACAGGCCGCCTATAATTCTTGATTAATATTGTCTATTAATGTAAACCCATCCGGTTACAGTAGTTCCATTGTTTTTATGGATGCTGTAGAAATAAGTTCCGTCAGGTAATTCATCTCCGTTATCAGACAAACCAGTCCACTGATTCGTATAATTCCCGTTAAATGAATACACTTTAGATCCGTAACGGTTGAAAATTAGTAGCTCGTTCACTCCTAAACCAGTTAAATCGAAGTTGTCGTTTGCCTGGTCGTTGTTAGGTGAAATACCTCTAGGAATGATTTTACAAGGATTATCCTTAACTGTAAAGTAAGTTACGGTTGTACATCCGTTATCTTCGATTGCTACGCTTACCTCGAACGGTAAGTTCACTGAAGGGTTTTGCGCTAAATATTCTTCTACATTCAAGGTTGCAGTGTTTGAACCGATAAGTACATTATTAGCATCATGCCAAGTATAATTCACTGTATTTGGATCGAAAGAACCATTAACCGGTAAAGCCGTCAAGGTCAACATAAAGTTGTTACAACTATCCTGAACCTGAATTTCAAGAGCTTCAGAAATAGTCAAAGTGAAAGTACTTGAACCACCTGTGCTACATGTAGCCGTATTAGGTTGTACTGCATAAGTAACCGTGTAAGTTCCCGGAGTACTTCCTGCAATATTGATTTCACCTGTTGAAGGGTTGATTGCTAATCCAGCTGCTGCACTGAACACGCCACCTTGCTCAAATCCTGAAACAGTTTGCGGAAGCGCATTGGCACTGTTTGGACAATAAACAGCATCATAAGTAAATCCTGTTACTGCTGCACTTCCTGTAGTTAAGATGATACTTGCAGTATAAGTTCCGCCATCCATACAATTTGCAGTATTCGCCGCTAATGTATAGGTTACCTGATGTGTTCCCGCAGTTGCTCCAGTTAAGTTGATTACTCCCGTAGTTGGGTCAACAGTTACTGTAGTTGAAGCAAATGTACCACCAATAACAAAGTTAGCTGTAAGTATTGGTGATGGACTAACCGTCGCATTCACACAAGACTGATTGTAACTGAACACCATGTTAGGCGTTGCCAAAGGAGTCACTACAACGGTAGCCGATCCTGTTAATGTTTGCGTACAAGATGGTGTTCCTGCTGAAGTAACATTTACTAAAGTATAAACACTGTCTGCTGTTAAAGCTGATGTAGCAACTGTAGCTGTTCCTGAAGCGTCAAGCGTTACCGTTTGATTCGTTCCACCATCAACTGTATAAGTTACTGTAGCATTTGCTGTTCCGTTGAAAGTA
>NZ_JAKLTO010000014.1 GCF_022012335.1 Flavobacterium sp. SM15
GTTCTACTTTTGCAACCCGCAAACAGAGGGAAGTTCATTTGAAATACTGGTCAAAACGAAAAGAAAATTTTTTCAAAAAAAAGTTTCAAAAAGTTTTGCAGATTAGAAAAGAAGTTCTACTTTTGCACCCGCTAACTGAAAGGCTGGCGACAGAATAAAAGAAGACACGTTCATAGACATATTGAATTGACAGCATTGAAGTAAAGAGATTTACTTCAAATATAAGAGAGAGTAAGACTTTTTCGAGTAGAATTGAAAAACCTAGCGACTTAAATCGACAATATTAAAATATACGATGAAGAGTTTGATCCTGGCTCAGGATGAACGCTAGCGGCAGGCCTAACACATGCAAGTCGAGGGGTAGAGTTAGCTTGCTAACTTGAGACCGGCGCACGGGTGCGTAACGCGTATGCAATCTGCCTTGTACTGAGGGATAGCCCAGAGAAATTTGGATTAATACCTCATAGTATTACGATGTGGCATCACAATGTAATTAAAGTTCCAACGGTACAAGATGAGCATGCGTCCCATTAGTTAGTTGGTAAGGTAACGGCTTACCAAGACAATGATGGGTAGGGGTCCTGAGAGGGAGATCCCCCACACTGGTACTGAGACACGGACCAGACTCCTACGGGAGGCAGCAGTGAGGAATATTGGTCAATGGGCGCAAGCCTGAACCAGCCATGCCGCGTGCAGGATGACGGTCCTATGGATTGTAAACTGCTTTTATACGGGAAGAAACACTCCTACGTGTAGGAACTTGACGGTACCGTAAGAATAAGGATCGGCTAACTCCGTGCCAGCAGCCGCGGTAATACGGAGGATCCAAGCGTTATCCGGAATCATTGGGTTTAAAGGGTCCGTAGGCGGCTTTATAAGTCAGTGGTGAAAGCCCATCGCTTAACGATGGAACGGCCATTGATACTGTAGAGCTTGAATTACTTGGAAGTAACTAGAATATGTAGTGTAGCGGTGAAATGCTTAGATATTACATGGAATACCAATTGCGAAGGCAGGTTACTACAAGTGGATTGACGCTGATGGACGAAAGCGTGGGGAGCGAACAGGATTAGATACCCTGGTAGTCCACGCCGTAAACGATGGATACTAGCTGTTCGGAGCAATCTGAGTGGCTAAGCGAAAGTGATAAGTATCCCACCTGGGGAGTACGCACGCAAGTGTGAAACTCAAAGGAATTGACGGGGGCCCGCACAAGCGGAGGAGCATGTGGTTTAATTCGATGATACGCGAGGAACCTTACCAGGGCTTAAATGGGAGACGACAGTTTGGGAAACCAGATTTTCTTCGGACGTCTTTCAAGGTGCTGCATGGTTGTCGTCAGCTCGTGCCGTGAGGTGTCAGGTTAAGTCCTATAACGAGCGCAACCCCTATTGTTAGTTGCCAGCGGGTCATGCCGGGAACTCTAACAAGACTGCCGGTGCAAACCGTGAGGAAGGTGGGGATGACGTCAAATCATCACGGCCCTTACGTCCTGGGCTACACACGTGCTACAATGGACGGTACAGAGAGCAGCCACTGCGCAAGCAGGAGCGAATCTTCAAAGCCGTTCTCAGTTCGGATCGGAGTCTGCAACTCGACTCCGTGAAGCTGGATTCGCTAGTAATCGCATATCAGCCATGATGCGGTGAATACGTTCCCGGGCCTTGTACACACCGCCCGTCAAGCCATGGAAGCTGGGGGTACCTGAAGTCGGTGACCGCAAGGAGCTGCCTAGGGTAAAACTAGTAACTGGGGCTAAGTCGTAACAAGGTAGCCGTACCGGAAGGTGCGGCTGGAACACCTCCTTTCTAGAGAAATGATTTAATTCATGGGTTTTTACGAAAGATCGGGGATTACTCTCGCTGTTAGTTCAAAATATAACTTAAAATACAGAGTCTCGTAGCTCAGCTGGTTAGAGTACTACACTGATAATGTAGGGGTCGGCAGTTCGAGTCTGCCCGGGACTACTTTTTAAGCCTTGGGCTTGAAAAAGGTATTATAAGTTATAAAAAAAGGAAATTTTAGAGGTTGAGTGACCGTTTGAAGTACTGTTAACTGAAAACTGTTAACGAAAACGCTAAAAATGGGGGATTAGCTCAGCTGGCTAGAGCGCCTGCCTTGCACGCAGGAGGTCATCGGTTCGACTCCGATATTCTCCACAGGTTCGAAAGAACAGAAGTTCATTGACATATTGAGATAAGAAAAATACAAATTAAAAAGTAGAAAGCATAGGATCTTGTAGCAATACAAGAACCACATACATAAGCAAAATAAGGGCGTATGGGGGATGCCTAGGCTCTCAGAGGCGATGAAGGACGTGATAAGCTGCGAAAAGCTGCGGGGATTGGCACATACGAGTTGATCCGCAGATATCCGAATGGGGCAACCCAATACATTGAAGATGTATTACCCGATAGGGGGCAAACCCGCTGAACTGAAACATCTAAGTAGGCGGAGGAGAAGAAAACAAAAGTGATTCCGTAAGTAGTGGCGAGCGAACGCGGATTAGCCCAAACCAATGTTGTTACGGCAATGTTGGGGTTGTAGGACCACGACATTTGATGCGGATTGAATTAGAATAACCTGGAAAGGTTAACCAAAGAGGGTGATAGTCCCGTATAAGTAAGAGAAGATATCAATAGTGGTATCCTGAGTAGGGCGGGGCACGTGAAACCCTGTCTGAATCTGGCGGGACCATCCGCTAAGGCTAAATACTCCTGAGAGACCGATAGTGAACCAGTACTGTGAAGGAAAGGTGAAAAGAACCGTGAATAACGGAGTGAAATAGATCCTGAAACCATACGCTTACAAGCGGTCGGAGCCCTTTAGTGGGGTGACGGCGTGCCTTTTGCATAATGAGCCTACGAGTTACCGTTGCTGGCAAGGATAAGCACTTCAGGTGTGGATCCGTAGCGAAAGCGAGTCTGAATAGGGCGCTTTAGTCAGTAGTGGTAGACGCGAAACCGTGTGATCTACCCATGGGCAGGATGAAGCTGTGGTAACACACAGTGGAGGTCCGAACCGGTTGACGTTGAAAAGTCTTCGGATGACCTGTGGGTAGGGGTGAAAGGCCAATCAAACTCGGAAATAGCTCGTACTCCCCGAAATGCATTTAGGTGCAGCGCTGAGCGTAAAGTTATATAGAGGTAGAGCTACTGATTGGATGCGGGGGCTTCACCGCCTACCAATTCCTGACAAACTCCGAATGCTATATAATGTTTCTCAGCAGTGAGGGCATGGGTGCTAAGGTCCATGTCCGAGAGGGAAAGAACCCAGACCATCAGCTAAGGTCCCCAAATGTATGCTAAGTTGAAAAAACGAGGTTTGTCTGCCCAGACAGCTAGGATGTTGGCTTGGAAGCAGCCATTCATTTAAAGAGTGCGTAACAGCTCACTAGTCGAGCGGACGAGCATGGATAATAATCGGGCATAAGTATACTACCGAAGCTATGGATGTATAGTAATATACGTGGTAGGGGAGCATTCTAACAGGGCTGAAGGTGTGAGGCGACTCATGCTGGACCGGTTAGAAAAGAAAATGTAGGCATAAGTAACGATAATGCGGGCGAGAAACCCGCACACCGAAAGACTAAGGTTTCCTCAGCTATGCTAATCAGCTGAGGGTTAGTCGGGTCCTAAGGCGAACCCGAAAGGGACAGTCGATGGCCAACGGGTTAATATTCCCGTACTACTGTTAATTGTGATGGGGTGACGGAGTGATGAAAGCACCGCGAACTGACGGAATAGTTCGTTAAAGTACCTAGCTATAGGTCCCGTAGTTAAATGCGCGGGAACTGGTGAAATACGATAGTACACGGAGTCTTCGGACAAAGTGATAGTGTGCCTAAGGGCTTCCAAGAAAAACCTCTAAACTTAGATTAACAGTACCCGTACCGTAAACCGACACAGGTAGTCGAGGAGAGAATCCTAAGGTGCTCGAGAGATTCATGGCTAAGGAATTAGGCAAAATAGACCTGTAACTTCGGGAGAAAGGTCGCCAGCGCAAGCTGGCCGCAGTGAAAAGGTCCAGGCGACTGTTTATCAAAAACACAGGGCTCTGCAAAATCGTAAGATGAAGTATAGGGCCTGACACCTGCCCGGTGCTGGAAGGTTAAGAGGAGATGTTATCTTCGGAGAAGCATTGAATTGAAGCCCCAGTAAACGGCGGCCGTAACTATAACGGTCCTAAGGTAGCGAAATTCCTTGTCGGGTAAGTTCCGACCTGCACGAATGGTGTAACGATCTGGACACTGTCTCAGCCATGAGCTCGGTGAAATTGTAGTATCGGTGAAGATGCCGATTACCCGCAGTGGGACGAAAAGACCCTGTGCACCTTTACTATAGCTTAGTATTGACCTTGGATAAGTGATGTGTAGGATAGGTGGGAGACTGTGAAATGGCGTCGCCAGGCGTTGTGGAGTCATTGTTGAAATACCACCCTTTGCTTATCTGAGGCCTAACCCCGCAAGGCGGGGGACATTGCTTGGTGGGTAGTTTGACTGGGGTGGTCGCCTCCAAAAGAGTAACGGAGGCTTCTAAAGGTTCCCTCAGCACGCTTGGTAACCGTGCGTAGAGTGCAATGGCATAAGGGAGCTTGACTGAGAGACATACAGGTCGATCAGGTACGAAAGTAGAGCATAGTGATCCGGTGGTTCCGCATGGAAGGGCCATCGCTCAAAGGATAAAAGGTACGCCGGGGATAACAGGCTGATCTCCCCCAAGAGCTCATATCGACGGGGGGGTTTGGCACCTCGATGTCGGCTCGTCACATCCTGGGGCTGGAGAAGGTCCCAAGGGTTGGGCTGTTCGCCCATTAAAGTGGCACGCGAGCTGGGTTCAGAACGTCGTGAGACAGTTCGGTCTCTATCTACTGTGGGCGTTAGAAATTTGAGTGGATCTGACTCTAGTACGAGAGGACCGAGTTGGACTGACCTCTAGTGTATCTGTTGTCTCGCCAGGGGCACTGCAGAGTAGCTACGTCGGGAAGGGATAAGCGCTGAAAGCATATAAGCGCGAAACCCACCACAAGATGAGATTTCTTTTAAGGGTCGTGGAAGATGACCACGTTGATAGGCTATAGATGTAAAGGCAGTAATGTCATAGTCGAGTAGTACTAATAACCCGTAAGCTTATGTATCGATTCCTCCCTCGCAAGAGGGAGGAGCTTAAACTTTTGATTATTTTCTTTATCTCAGTATGTTAAGATATTTTGTAATGTTGATTAGCCTAAGCTAATTACCCTTGCATAACGACTTAAGGTGGTTATTGCGGCGGGGCTCACCTCTTCCCATTCCGAACAGAGAAGTTAAGCCCGCCTGCGCAGATGGTACTGCAATCCTGTGGGAGAGTATGTCGCCGCCTTTCTTTTGAGAATCCTCATCATTAACTTGATGGGGATTTTTTGTTTTATAACACTTTGGACTTCGAAATATTTAAAAAAACGCTGTATTGCACAGTTGGAGTAAGAAAAACCCTTGTTTTTAGAGTTTTTTCCTTATGATTATGATGAAATTTTTGCTTTAAAACCGCTCTTTATCTGAAAAACCAATCGAATTACCATTACTCTTTAGCCCCGATTGGAGCAACTACCATGTAGTGCGGATAGCGGGAAAATGGTGTAGCAATCAAAACCAAGCCACTCGCTTCCAATAACAAACAAAAAAACCAATCGTAAT
>NZ_JAKLTO010000015.1 GCF_022012335.1 Flavobacterium sp. SM15
CACCACAACGACCATCAGTGGTCTGGCAACGGGAAGCTATACTTATACGGTTACCAATGCTGCAGGCTGTACTTCGGTAGCCTCAGCACCAATTGTGATCAATGTTCAACCGGTTACCCCAACGGCACCGGTAGTAGGAACCATCACTCAGCCAACGTGTACGGTTGCCACAGGAAGTGTTGCCTTAAGCGGTTTACCTGCAGCGGGCACCTGGACGCTTAATCCGGGAGGAATCACAGGAACAGGAACCACAACGACCATCAGTGGTCTGGCAACGGGAAGCTATACTTATACGGTTACCAATGCTGCAGGCTGTACTTCGGTAGCCTCTGCACCAATTGTGATTAATGCTCAACCGGCAACGCCACAGATAATGTTACTTACTTCAACAAATAGTATATGTTCAGGTGATGTGGCTTCTATTACTGTAGGAAGTAATTTAAGTGGAACTGCTTATTCATGGACAGTAGTTCAGACAGGAGTGACAGGAGCAATAGCAGGTTCAGGTGCATCAATAGCACAAACATTAACAGCAACTGGTACGGTTACAGGGACAGCAATTTATACAATTGTTCCAACGGCTAATGGATGTACAGGTACGCCAATTAGTGTAACAATTAATGTTAAACCGGCACCGGTAGCAATGGCTAATCCTTCAAATCTGACAATCTGTTCTGGAGAATCAATTAATATTCCTTTAAGTAGTACTATTGCAGGTACAACTTATTCATGGACAGTAAGTCAAGTTGGAGCATCTGGAGCCGCAGCAGGATCTGGAAGTGTAATTTCTCATAGTATCATCGCGACTGGAAGTACAATGGGAATGGTAACCTATACAGTAACGCCGTCTTATAATGGTTGTTCAGGTACGCCTATCAATGTAATAATCAGAGTTACTCCAAAAGCAACAATGACAGCTACACCAGCTTCATTAAGTATTTGTTCAGGAGGAACAGCAAGCGTTTCATTCTCTGGAAGTTTACCGGGAACAACATTTAATTGGAACGTAGTGCAATCGAATGTGACAGGAGCAACATCTGGAACAGGAAATAGTCTTTCTCAAGTGCTTACAACTATTGGTAACAACATTGGACAGGCAGTTTATACGGTTGTTCCAGTTGTAAATGGTTGTCCGGGAACTCCGGTGGCTGTGACAGTACAGGTGAACCCAATTCCAGTGGTAACGGCAACACCTACAAGTCAAACGATTTGTTCAGGAACTCAGACTGGTATCTCATTGACAAGTACTATTCCGAATACAACATATACTTGGGCAGTTGTTCAGACAGGAGTTTTAGGAGCGGCTTCCGGATCAGGTAATACGATTGCTCAAACATTAACGACCATTGGAACTACAGCAGGAACAGTAAATTATATTATTACTCCGCATGCAAATGGTTGTTCAGGTAATCCTATAACAGTAACTGTAAATGTAAATCCGGTTCCAGAAGTGTTTACTACAACAGGAGTTACAACTATTTGTAGTGGTGAACCAACAGCAATTGGATTGAGCGCAATCATTCCGGCTACTACTTTTTCTTGGACAGTAACTCAAAATGGAGTTAGTGGAGCTTCAGATGGCACAGGAGTGCTTATTGCACAAGAGTTGATAACAACAGGAAATCAGCCAGGGCAAGCTATTTATGTAGTAACGCCCTTAGCGAATGGCTGTGTTGGTAATTCAATAACAGTAGTAATTACCGTAAACCCATTGCCGGAACCTGAGTTAGTAGAAGGACACATTTGTATTAATCCAACAACGGGCGAAGTAATTAATACTTATACATTGAATACCGGAATAAATAATTCAAGTAATATTTATGTATTCGAGTGGTATCATGATGGAGTATTGGTAGAAACTTCTGCAAACAGTAGCTATTTAGTTAATTTAGCTGATAACACAGTAGATCATGGAGTAGGAGAGTACAATGTATTGGTAATGAATTCATTGACAGGATGTGTTTCTGAGGTTATTGCTCCAGTACAAGTAACTGTATCTACTGCGGCTACACCAGTGCAGATTTATACTAATGAAGCATTTAGTGACAATCCAACATTAACAGTTGTTGTAACGGGAGGATCACATGCACTTCTGTATAGTTTAGATGGAGGAGCATACCAGTCGTCGAATGTGTTTACCAATGTTACAACAGGATCGCATACTGTTCATATAGTTGATGAAGAGTCGTGTACGGATTTTGAAATGATTAAATATGTAATTGGTTATCCGCATTTCTTTACTCCAAATGGAGATGGATATAATGATTATTGGAATATTAAGGATTTGATTCCTGATAATCCTAATGCAGAGATTTTGATTTTTGACCGCTATGGTAAGTTGGTTAAACAACTAACTCCTTCAACACCAGGCGGATGGGACGGAACATTAAATGGAAGCAATTTACCTGCAACAGACTACTGGTTTACGGTTAGATTTAATGATGGACCTCAAAAAACTGAAAGAATTTTTAAATCGCATTTCTCATTAAAACGTTAATTATAAAAATAACTGTTAAAAAATTAGTAAATAAATTATTAATAAAAGCCGCTTTTAAGCGGCTTTTATTGTATTAATAACAAAATTGCAGGTTTTTGTGTTACGAATATTTAAAAAAAAGTTTAAATATTTTGTTTAAAACTTTATTTTTGCGTTTTATGATTAAATTTTCAAAAAATGAAAAATAATTACCTAGTCTTGTTTTTTGTAGGATTATTGTTCGGTATTTATAATACAAATGGACAAGCGCCACCTAATTTACAGGTTACTACTTCGGGAAGTTTGCAAAGCTGTAATCCTGGTGGAGCAGTTGTTCTAAATTGTACCAATACAAGTATATATAATACAAATTCATATTCAGTCTCTCCAATTTCGATCAATAGTCCTGTGGGTACTTATCCGCCAAGTGCTGCGGGTCTGTATAGTGATGATAACTGGTCAAATATATATGACATAAAATTAGGAACACCACAACCATTTAATTTTTGTTTTTGGGGTCAGACCTTTCAGAAATTGTTGCTCAACTCCAACGGTGTAATATCCTTTAGTATTAATGGGGTAGTTCCTGGAGGAGCTTATGGTCCTGGAGACGGTACGGGATGGTCATTAGCTGGAAATCCATTGATTCCTTCTGTTAATGGAGGCGGTGGCCCACTTTATAGAAATGCAATTCATGGGGTGTTTCAGGATACTTATCCTAATCCGGCACCTTCTGTTGATGTGAATTTTGCAGTTCAGGGAACTTATCCAAATAGAATGTTTGTTTTTAATATGAATAATGTTCCAAACTTTTCTTGCGGAAGTGTTAAACAGACGAGTCAAATCATTATGTATGAGGCTACAAATATTATTGATGTTTACGTGATTAAAAGGGATGCTAGCTGTACCTGGAATGGAGGAAAAGGAACTTTAGGTATTCAGAATAATGATGGAACCCAAGGGTTAGCGCCACCGGGAAGAAATACTGGTGCTTGGAGTGCAGGGGTTAATGGTATCCCCTCTGAGGCATGGCGTTTTTCACCAAGTGCTTCAGAAATTATACCTACTTATGTTTGGAAAGACCAAACAGGAGCTGTTGTTGGGAATACTAAAAACCCGACTGTGTATCCAACCACTACAACAACTTATAATGTAGAGGTAACCTATAATATTTGCGGAGTTAATTATACAATAACGGCACCTGTTCCGGTTACCGTTACAATGTTAGATGTTCCAACAGGGACAACACCTACAGATCTTACCGAATGTGATACTGATGCAAATCCGGGTACTGAGGTTTTTGATCTGACCACAACAATGAACAATTATTTAGGGATTTTAGATCCTTTTCAATACAGTATTAGTTTACATACATCATTGATAGGGGCTCAAACGGGTACTGATATTATACCTGAATCTGACTGGCCTGCTTATACGAGTCCTACAGCAACTTTGTATGCAGTGATTCAAGATAACTTTACCGCGTTCTCTTGTAAAAAAATTAAAACATTCCAAGTTGTTGTTGATCCTTGTGAGGTTGATGATTTACTAGCATGTGATACAGATTCTAATGGTTCTGAAACTTTTGATATTGCGGTGCAAGATTCTGAAGTTTTATTGCCAAGTGAAAATGCTTCAGATTTTGTTATTACTTACCACACAACATTAGCTAGTGCTGATGGTTCGGGACCATTTAATCCGATTCCTCCAGGAAATACATTGCCAACTCAATTGAGCAGTTTTGTAAGTTCAGGACAAACAATTTATGTTAGAAAACAGAAAGTGTCTGACGGTTCATTTGTAACAACAAATTTTGATTTAGTGGTAAACCCGATTCCTTCAATTAGTGGAACTACTACAATTTGTGTTAATGAAACTTCGTTATTGTCTGGTTCTGGAACGCCTGCTACAACAAACGCATGGACTTCTTCCGATAATGCTATTGCAGCATTTGATCCTACATTACCAGCTGGAACCATTAAAGGTATTTCTGCAGGAACAGTGACTGTAACCTATACTGATGCAAACGGATGTTTAAAAACTACTTCGGTAACGGTTAACCCAATTCCTGATGTAGTTGCAAGCCCGTCATTCCAGGATATATGTTCAGGAACGGCACCAAATATCTTGTTAAGCAGTGCGGTTTCAGGAACTACTTTTGCT
>NZ_JAKLTO010000016.1 GCF_022012335.1 Flavobacterium sp. SM15
AGTTATTCTAAAAAAACCGCATAAATAAATGGAAAACAGAAATTTAGAATTCACTATTAGACGAGGAATCTTAGACAATGCTCCGAGAAAATTAATTCTAAATCCAGAATATCTAAAATTTGAAAATAACGATTCAATAACAAATCTTAATACAACATTCCATAAAGATGAAATCTCCGAATTTAGATTTGGAATGAAATGGATATCTTTAGAAGTAACTTTTGGAAGAGAGTATTTTATCTACATCAAAAACAAAGAAAATAATGTACTTAAAATAAACTTCAGAACATACTTTGGGAATAAAAAAACTGAATATCAAAATCTTTATCGAGAAATAATTATCAACTTAGAGAAATTATATTTTGGGGATATTATCGATAAATATTTGAAAATGTTTGCTGAAAATGAAAATTTTCAAATTGGCGAAGTTAAGTTCTCAAAAGAAAATATTTTAATGAAAGTTAAGGGAACTGAGAAAGTAATTTCATGGGATAAAGTAAGATTTAAGGAATATTATACTTATTTAGCTATTTATTCATCCGAAAATCCAGAAAGCATTAATAGAGGTTTTTATTATCTTGAAGATTGGAATACCCTAGTTCTACATAGTGTACTAAAAAGTATTTTAAAACATAAAGAATTATAAATAAATAAGAACAACTGCTAACAGTGGTTTTATGAAATTGGGGCTTTAGGGTTTAATGGAACGAACTTTTTGTATATTTGGCTTCAGTCCGAATGGAAAGGTTTGGGAACATATAAACCCCAACTTCATAAAGCCACGGGACGTTGTGCGTAATTATAACCAAACTTAATTGAAATTGAAAAACAATAACGAATATAAGATTGCAATTTTCGGAGCTTTTGCAAGTATAATTTTTACCGCTATTTATGATTTTATAAAAGCGAAACCTATACTTTCTACATTTTGGAATTTATTAAAATGGATTTGGAACCACATTTTTGAATTTCAGTTAAAAATCTGGCAAATCCTTATATTTTTTATTACAATTTGGATAATAAAATCAATAATAAAAGTATTCAAAAAACCTAATGAAAATTTAACTACCCAAAATGACGCTGATTGGTTAAATTATACTGAAGACAATATAAATGGGTTAAATTGGAGATGGAAGTGGATTAAAAACGTTCTAACGCATAAATGGAATATCGAAGATTTAACAATTGCTTGCAACAAATGTGGAACTTCAATGCATTTAGACGATAGTTATGTATATGGAAAAACAGCAGAATGTCCACGATGCGAAAATCGAATTAGAGATTATAAGGATTTAGTAAAAATTGAAGCGATAATAATAGATAACGTTAAAAGAGATATGTATAAAAAATAACTACGCACAACAGCGGTTTTCTGCAATGGCGGCTTTAGGGATTTATTTGGGATGGTTAGTGTTTGCTTTTCTTCTTTAAAATGAAGTTTTTTCTTTACTACTTTTCGGTATATTTGTAAACGTCAGTAATAAAAAACCGCCACTGACAGAAAGCCGGCGGGACGTTGTAACTAATGCTAAAAAAAACTAAACGTTAAAAAACACAATAAATGGGATTTTTTGATTTTTTAAAGAAAAAAGAGTTCGACAAAATAGCTGAACTTGAGCAGAAACTTGAAAGTTTCAAATCAATAATTGATATCGAAAAAGAGGTTGAAAAAAAGAAATCCGAACTTGAAAAAATTGAAGCTGATAAAAAGCAAACTATAATTAATAAAGAAAAAGAACTTGATGAAAAAATCAAGTCAAAAGAATCCAATCTTAATCAGCTAATTTCTTTCAAAGAGAAAGAAATAAAAGAAATAGAAACTAAATTCAATATTCTTGAGAAAGACTATCAAGAATCAATTTCAATTTTTACCGATTTAAAAAAAGAAGTTAGCCTTTATGAATCAAAATTAGATTTAATTGAATTTGGAATCTACGAACCAGTTTATGATTTTGAAAAATCAGAAGATTACAGAACTGAACAAAACAGAGTAATTGAAAAACAAAAAAGTTTAATTCAATCAGAGCAAGCCGCAACTTGTAGCGTGAATTGGACAATTGATGGTAGTGTAGCAAAAGGAAGAGCCAATTCAAAAAAATTCATAAAACTTGTTTTGCGTGCTTTTAATGGTGAGTGCAATTCATTCATCGCAAAAGTCAAGTGGAACAATGTAAATCAAATGAAAGAGCGAATTTATAAATCTTACGAAGCCATAAACAAACTTGGAGAAAATTCTGCCGTAAAAATTGAACAAGAATATCTTGATTTAAAAATTGAAGAATTAATTCTCGAATATGAATATCAAACAAAAAAACAACAAGAAAAAGAGGAATTAAGAGCAATTCAAGAAGAATTAAGAGAAGAAGAAAAAGCAAGAAGAGAATACGAACAAGCTCAAAAAGAAGCTGAGAAAGAAGAAACTAATTACCAAAAAGCGTTAGAAAAAGCTAGAAAAGAATTTGAGCAAACAACTGGTGAGAAACACGATAAACTGCTTGAACAAATTTCTAAACTAGAACAAGAATTAAAAGAAGCTCAAGAAAGAAAAGAAAGAGCACTTTCTATGGCGCAACAAACCAAAAGAGGTCATATTTATATAATTTCAAATATTGGTTCATTTGGTGAAAACGTTTATAAAATTGGAATGACAAGGAGATTAGAACCAACAGATAGAGTTAAAGAACTTGGTGATGCTTCAGTTCCTTTTCAATTCGACATACATGCAATGATATTTTCTGAGGAAGCTCCAACTTTAGAAAATCAACTCCATAAAGCATTTACTGATAAAAAAGTAAATATGCTTAACTATAGAAAAGAGTTTTTCAATGTAACATTAGATGAAATTGAAGCAAAAATATTAGAGTTAAATATTGAAGCTGAATTTATAAAAATTCCAGAAGCAATGGAATACCGTGAAACAAAAGCAATTCTTGAAAAACTAAACAATCCTGAAAAACAAATAACAATTGAAGAAGAAATTGCTGAAATTTTTCCAACTAGCCTAATAAGGAAGCACTAGTTACAACAGCGGTTTTGAGCAAGCGAGGTGACGGTGTGTATCGGGAAGATTCGGTGCTTGCACTTCTCTCCTATTTTTCAATATTTTCTTTCAACCTTTTCAGTATATTTGTAAACATCAGTAATAAAAACCCTCGCCAGCTCAAAGCCGGCGGGACGTTATAAGTTATTGCGCCGGCGCAATATACACGAGCATCTTGCAATTGATTCGCCCGCTTTTTTATTATCAATTCTGTGTGAAAAACATTCTTTGCTTTTCTAAAATTAATATTCAAATTCTTTGAAAAGTTATTCCAAGCTTTGGCGAAATTCTTTATCAAAAAATTAAAACACTTTGCGAAATTTTACAAACTAAACTTGAATAATTCTTCCAATCAGAATCTGAAATAATTACCAAACTTTACGGAAAATTGGAATCGAAAATCTTTGTAAAACTTTGCGTGAAAAAATTGTGGTTACTTTGGGTTATAAACTTTGTGTCGTCGCAACAACATATAACAGCGGTTTCATGAAATGGCTTAGTTCAGTTTTAATCGGTAATGGTAAGTGTTTGCATTTCTTTCTCCGAAATAAGTTTTTTCCTCTAATCTTTTCAATATATTTGTAAGCAACAGTAATAAAATTTCCGCCACTTCATGAAGCCGGCGGGACGTTATGCACCATTATTGAATAACAGAACTCAAAATGACCGAAATGCTTGAAAATGCGCTTAAAATCATACTCGTTATTTCAACGATAATTCTGTCTTATAAAATCGGAAAAATTGTTGTTTTCTATTTTTTCACAATAAAAAAATGGAGCGAAATTGAAGGAACAATTACGAGTTACGAAACTGTTTATTTTCGCTCAAAAACAGATTCTGATACTGAAGGATGGAAAGAAGCAGTTACTTATAATTTTAAGGTTAATATGATTGAGTATCAAGGAAATTGTATAACCAAAAACCTAAATATTCTCTTTCCTTTTAAAGAGCAAGCCAAGCAAAATAATTTTAAAAAAGGTCAAAAAATCCAAATCTATTATAATCCTAAAGATCCTAATCAATCAGTATTGGAGAATAAATTTGATTTAATGAGTATTATACTTCCATTTGGAGTATTGATAATTTTCTATTTTGTGATTTTTTAAAAATGAATTATAACGGTGCATAACAGCGGTTTTATGAAATGGCGGGTTTAGGGATTTATCGGTAATGGTCAGTGAATATTTTTCTTCTCCGAAGTGAGGCTTTTTCTTTCAAACTTTTCGGTATATTTGTAAACATCAGTAATAAAATTCCGCCACTTCAT
>NZ_JAKLTO010000017.1 GCF_022012335.1 Flavobacterium sp. SM15
AAAAAAGGCCACTCTTTCGAGTGGCCTTTTTTATATCAATTTGATTCTTATCGTTTCAAAGAGAAGTGTGCTTTGAACAATTTCTCTACTCCGTTCTCGTCGTACTTAACTGTGAACCAGTAGTCGGTTGCCGGTAACGGTTGTCCGTTTAGGGTTCCGTCCCATCCTGCTCCGTCTGGAGTGGTTACCATCATTAGTTTTCCGTAACGGTCAAAAATCTGAATCTCCGCATCTCCGTTATTCAATGTCCCTTTAAGAGAGGTAATGTTCCAATAATCGTTATAACTGTCGCCGTTTGGTGTGAAGAAGTGCGGATAGCCAATGGTAAGAATATGCTCAATAGTCTCATCCGTACATCCGTTCTCATCGTTGATTGTTACATAATGCTCACCCGGTAATACATGAGGGAAGACATTGCTTGTCTGGAACGGACCACCGTCCAGGCTGTACAAATATGAACCTGATCCATTCACCGTTACCGTAATAGCCTGATCATCCTCAAAATAATCACTCACAATATACGACCAGCTCACTGCTCCTAAAGAAACCACTACATCGACAACTGGTGCATCTAAAGGATCAGTCTCACAACCTGTTGCATTGTTTTTCACAATAACAGTATAGCTTCCCACTCCGTGGTTAACTGTATTGTCTTCATATTGAACCAAATAAGTACTGTTGCCCGATGTTTCAACTAAGTTTCCATCATGGTACCAATAGAACGTATATGCGTTACTGCTGTTATCGATCTGAGCATCTAAAGTATACGTACTGATTACATCCCCTGTATTCGGATTCACACAAATGTAACCCGATTTCAATTGCGGTTTCGGTAATGGGTTCACCGTAATAATCACAGTAATTGAAGTACCGTTACAACCCGCCGCAGAAGGTGTAATCACATAAATAGCCTGTCCTGGCTGATTCCCTGTTGTTTCTAACTCTTGTTTAATAAGGTCTCCTGTCCCATTACTTGCTCCACTAACTCCATTTTGAGTTACCGTCCAGTTAAATGTAGTAGCTGGTATAAGTGCACTTAAACTAATATTTGTCTCACTTCCACTACAAATTGTGGTTATTCCTGTTGAAGTAAATACTTCCGGTACAGGGTTTACGTTTACCGTAACGGTGATTGGAGCTCCGTCACAGCCGTTAGCATGCGGAGTGATGATATAATTCGCCGTTCCTTGTACCGTTCCAATGGTCGTTAAGGTTTGAGCAATTGTATTTCCTGAACCTGCAGAGGTTCCGATAATTTGACTCTGAGTCACTACCCAGGTAAAAGTGGTATTAGGCACATTGCTGGTTAAAGCGATACCGGTGGCTGTTCCTGAACAAATCGTTTGAGAAGTCGGTGTAGCCGTTACTACCGGAATCGGGTTCACTTTTACAATAACCGTTTTAGAAGCTCCCGGACAACCATTAAACAATGGAGTCACATTATAAGCTACTTCTCCAGAATTAATTCCAGTAGCGGTTAATACCTGCTGAATACTTGAACCTGTTCCCGAACTTGAACCTGTAGCTCCTACCTGAACCGCATTCCAGCTATAAGTAGTTCCCGGAATGTTACTCGTGAAGGTAATATTCGTACTGCTTCCTGTACAAATCGATGCCGCCGAGTTGGTAATTGTCAGTACCGGAGTCGGGTTAACAGTAACCACCACAGTTACCGGAGCACCACTACATGATCCAATTTTTGGGGTAATGGTATAAGTAACCGTTCCTACTACAGTTCCTGCTGTAAGAACTTGAGATATGATATTTCCTGTTCCATTAGAAGCACCTGTTACACCACCAGTAGTGGCAACAGTCCAACTGAAGGTCGTATTGGGCAATCCCTGTAATTGAATTCCGGTAGACTGACCCGAACACAACGATTGTGAAGTCGGTAAAGCAGTAACTGTAGGAACCGGCACTACCGTAATTAAAGTTGATCCGGTAAGCGGCTCAACACAGTTCGGAGCAACTCCAGCAGTTACATTTACTAATTGATAAGTAGTATCTACCGTTAGAATACCTGTAGCTACATCGGTGTTTCCATCCGGTTCAATTAGTACAGCTTGTGAAGTTCCATTCACTGTATAAGAAACCGTAGCTCCAGCTGTCCCTGTAAAAGTAACAATTGTTGAAGAACCATTACAGATGGTCTGTGGAATCGAAATACTAGCCGTTGGCTGTGGCGCAATGTTAACCACCGCCGCAGCAGTACTAATCGGATAAGTACATCCAGGGCCTGCTGAAATACTCACTAATTGATAGGTTGTTTGAGCCGTAAGTGCCGCCGTGGTAAAGGAAACACTTCCAATTGCCGGTATAGCTATTGAAGCCGGTGTACCATTAACAGTATACTCAACTGTTGTATTACCATTTCCGGTGATTGTGATTTGCGAGGTTGAGCCTGCGCAAATTGGATTCGTTCCTGTAACCGAAATAGTGGCACTTGGCGAAGACAATACCGTAATAACCACCTGAATTGGGGTTCCTGTACATCCGTTGGCTTTTGGAGTAATCGTATAAGTTGCCGTTCCGTTAGCTGTTCCAGTGGTTGTTAGTGCTTGAGCAATAGAAACCCCACTTCCGTTGGAAGCGCCACTCACTCCACTTTGAACCACTGTCCAATCAAATGTAGTTCCTGTAACTGCACCAGATAATCCAATACCTGTTGTTAATCCGGAACAAATCGTTTGCGCATTTGGAGTTGCAACTACATCCGGAATAGAATTAACCGTTACAATTACATCAAATGGAGCACCATTACAGCCGTTGGCTTTCGGGGTTATCGTATAAGTTACTGTTCCGGTTGCCGAACCAGTTGTTGTTAAAGTCTGAGCAATGGTTGCCCCGCTTCCATTAGAAGCTCCGCTTACACCGCTTGAAGTAACCGTCCAATCAAAAGTGGTTCCTGCAACAGGACCGTTTAATAAAATAGATGGTGTTGTACCTGAACAAATAGTATCTGAAGGTGGTGTTGCCGAACCGGTTGGAGTTGGCTTAACGGTCACAACCACAGTAAATGGTGTACCGTTACAGCCGTTGGCTCTTGGAGTTACCGTATAGGTTACAGTTCCGTTTGTAGTACCCGTTGCGGTTAAAACCTGGTCAATAGTAGCGCCACTTCCGTTGAAAGCTCCGCTTACCCCTGTTGCAGCCACAGTCCAATCAAAAGTAGTTCCTGAAACAGGACCACTTAATACAATGTTTGGTGCGCTTGCTGAACAAATAGTATCCGATGGTGGTGTTGCCGAACCTGTCGGAATTGGATTAACCGTTACCACAACAGTAAATGGTGTACCACTACATCCGTTAGCTGTTGGAGTTACTGTATAGGTAGCCGTTCCAATTGCAGCACCGGTTGTTGTTAAGCTTTGAGCAATAGCAGTTCCGCTTCCGTTAACTGCTCCGCTTACTCCACTTTGAGCTACAGTCCAAGCAAAAGTAGTTCCCGAAACAGGACTA
>NZ_JAKLTO010000018.1 GCF_022012335.1 Flavobacterium sp. SM15
CAACCTGAATTAATAACCAAAATGGTCAACCTATTTCAGGACAAGACAAAACAGCACTCATAAAAATGATAACAGCAGTTTTAAGATTAGAATTCGAACATGTTTTCCCAGAGGAAGAAATTAAAAATGTTTTAGATTATTTAAAGTTAATCTCGTCAAATACGCTGTTAAATATTATCGGTTTTTCAAACACCCACCCTCAACCAAATTTTGACAATATAAATTCAAATGGTGCAATAAAACATGATATAATAAATCGTGTAAATTTTTATTGTCGTCAAAATAATATTCAAACAAAACCTTGCGTAGTTACAAGAGAAGCAAGTCTAAAACTTGCTGAAAAAATTCTAGAAAACAGAGTCGAATTGATTGATAACTCAACCCTCACAATTGATATAGATTCTGACGAATTAAATTTACTAAAAGCATTCTTAGTAATCAACAAAGAGGTTAATATTAAAGATAACTATGCCATCTCAGAAGATGACAATATTGAAAGAATTGCAGAAATGATAATTACATTATCATTTTCAACTTCTGATTTAGGTTTGTTTGAAGATAATATTACTGAATTTGCAAAACTAGTTTATTCAACACTAACACGTTTTGAACTGCTAATTTCTTTTTTACAGTCTGAAAATGAATATAAATACCTTGAAGAGAGTTTATATACTCACTTCAAATTAGAAAATTCTGAAGAATTAATTAAAGAAATAAAAATGCTTTTATTCCAATTAATCAGGATTAAAAACTCTAAAAATGGTTATAAATTTAAAGTTGAAGAAGAAAAAAGCAAATTATTTTTAGACACATTAGTTTCCGATAAAATAGCTGGAGATGATGATTTCACAAATCTCAAAAATTACCCACTCTATAAAATAGATAATGATACTTATTCAATTATTGATTATTTTTTTGTTGTAGATAAATTTTATAAAAGTGTTAGGTTCATATTGAAAGATAGCTTTCATAAAAAACATAATTTACCACAAAATGATAGAACATTTTTTAATTTTTTCAACACTAAATTTTCTGAAGAATACTTAATGAAAAATATCCTTGATGGTATTTATTCAAAAAAGTTTTTGGTAAAAAAAGCCAATCAAGTTGATATAAAAAATGAACCAGATTATTATGTTAGATACAATAATAGGGTGTATTTATTCGAAAATAAAGATGTTTTGATTGCAAAAGCAATTAGAAGCTCTGGAAATATAGAAACAATTCTAAATACTTTAAAGCAAAAATTTCTTGAATCCAATCAAACCCCAATTGGTATTGGACAATTAATTACATCAATTAATCAAATCGTTGAAAACGATTTTAAATTTGACAATTATGTCAATACCAAAAACAATTTAACTATTTACCCTATACTTTTAGTAAGTGACCGAATATTTGAAATACCTGGTATTAATTACATTATGAATAAATGGTACACACAAAAAATCAAAGAAAAATTAAAAGAAAAGTATAATCCAACCTTCATAAAGAACATAACAATAATTGATCTTGACACATTGATATATTGGCTATATCATTTAGAAAAAAAAGAAAGTAATTTAAAGGATATTATTGATAAGCATCATCAAAAAATGACAGCAAATAAAAAACCTATAGGAAAAACCCAAATAGAGATTCTAAATTCGATTCAAAAGAATACTTTGGAAAAACTAAGTCCAATAAGTTTTAGATTTCCTGAATATAAATTTCCACCAGAAATATTTGTAGAAAAATTTAAAGACATTGTCACAGAAGAATAAAGCCTACACCTAACAGCGGTTTTATGAAATGTCGGGGCTTGGGATTTTTTGGATTGGTCAGTGCTTGCACTTCTCTCCTATTTTTCAACTTTTATCTTTCAAACTTTTCGGTATATTTGTAAACATCAGTAATAAAAAATCCGCCACTTCATAAAGCCGGCGGGACGTTGTGCGTAACTCTACCCCAAAAAAACGTAAAAATTTGTTGTACATAATACCAATACTTGGTATATTTGATAAAAAAAAGATTATGGCACGAAATACTTCAATATTATTAGGTGATTATTTTGAAAATTTCATCAATGAGCAAATTGCTTCAGGAAAATATAATTCTGTAAGCGAGGTTGTAAGAACTGCTTTGAGAGTTTTTGAGCAAGAAGAAAACAAAACAAAATCTTTAATCAACGAACTTAAAATAGGTGAAAAAAGTCCTAAGGTTAAAAATTTTGACCGTAAAAAAAATCTTGAACAACTTAAAGCTAACTTTGGGAAATAATGTCAGAATATATAATTAACGAGAAAGCCCTTGATGACATTAACAAAATTTGGATTTACACAGCGGAAAATTGGTCGATTGAGCAAGCCGACCGTTACTATGATTTAATTTTTGACGAAATTGAATATATTGTTGCTCATTTTGAAATGGCTCGTGACTTTGGGAATGTTCGAAAAAATTACAGATGCTCAAAAGTAAAATCTCACTTGGTTTTCTTCAAGAAAACAAAATCTAATGAAATAGAAGTCATAAGAGTTTTACACGAAAAAATGGATATTGAAAATCAATTAGGTATTTAATAATAAAGAGCTACGCACAACAGCGGTTTTGCGAAATTTGGGCGGAAGTGTTTAATGGAAAGATCTTTTTGTATATTTGGCTTTAGCCCGAATGGAATGGTTTGGGGCAATATAAACCCAAACTTCGCAAAGCCGGCGGGACGTTGTAAGTAATTTTAAAATT
>NZ_JAKLTO010000019.1 GCF_022012335.1 Flavobacterium sp. SM15
TTCGGAGCGATGGTAAACTTCTCGGTTACCCCGAACCTTCGTTTAGGGTACGCTTACGATTACATCGTATCGGATTTATCGGCTAAGACGAAGTCTTCCCATGAGTTTATGTTGTTGTGGGATGTCAACTTCTACAAGAAAGTATCCACTTCACCACGATTTTTCTAATTTAACAGCGACTTACAGACATGAAGAAAACCTATATCACTTTAAGTTTTGCACTCGCTGGTTTGACCTTATCAGCACAAAACAAGAACACGCAAGCTGCGGATAAACTCTACAACCGTTATGAGTACATCGATGCTGCGGAGGAATATTTAAAATTGGTCAGCGCCAATAAAGCGGACAATTACGTGTACCGTCAATTGGCCGAGAGTTATTACAATGTTTTCAACACGGCCGAGGCAGCTAAATGGTATGCCAAAGCTACGGAAGAAAAACAGGACGCGGAGGTATACTACCGCTATGCCCAAATGCTGAAAGCCGGTGGAAAATACGCAGAGGCCAACCAGCAGATGGAGAAATTTTCAGCTATGGTTCCGAATGATCAGCGTGCTATTGCCTTTAAAAAGGAGCCGAACTACATTCCAAGATTAACGGCGCAGAACAAGATGTTCGATACGAAAAACATCGACATTAACAGCGATAAGTCGGACTTTGGAGCAGTGCTTTCCAGCGACAATACGTTGTACTTCGCTTCGGCCAGAAACACAGCCAGAAAGAGCTACGGATGGAATGATGAGCCGTTTTTAGACTTGTACAAAGCTACAAGAAACGACGACGGTACGTACAGTAAACCAACGGAAGTGGAAGGCGTGAATACAAAATTCCACGACGGACCGGCTAGTATTAGTGCGGACGGTAATACGATGTACTTCACCAGTGAGAGTTTCAAGAGCGGAGAGTTTGAAAAGGACAAATCCAAAAAACTGAAATTCGGTAAAGTAGGTATTTTCAAAGCAACCCGAGTAGACGGGAAATGGGGTAACATCCAGGCCTTACCGTTTAACAGCAAAGAATACAACGTTGGAAACCCAAGTTTATCCAAAGACGGTAAAACCTTGTACTTTTCTTCGGATATGCCGGGTACTGTGGGTGGATCAGACATCTGGAAAGTGGCGGTAAACGAGAGCAATACTTACGGAACACCGGAGAACTTAGGAACCACTATCAACACTGAAGGAAGAGAGAACTTCCCGTTCATCACCGACGACAACAAATTGTTTTTCTCCTCGGAAGGCCGTCAAGGTTTTGGAGGATTGGATGTTTTTGTGGTGGATTTAAACAAAGGGACAGAAGTAAAGAACGTTGGAAAACCGATCAACTCGGAGAAAGACGACTTTGCGTTCTCCTTCAACACGGATAAGAAAATCGGGTACTACACCAGTAACCGAAGTGGTCAGGACGATATCTACGTAGCTAACCCAATCTGTGGAGTTCAACTGAACACGACGACCAAAAATGCTAAAACCGGCGAATTGTTGGCAGGAGCATCGGTGGCGATCTTAGACGATAAGAACAACGTGATTGAAACCAGGGCTACCGAAGCAAACGGAATGGTTACTTACGGAGTGGAGTGTGAGAAAGCTTACACGCTGCAAGTATCCAAAGACGGTTTTGTGAGCAAAACAGTTCCGGTGGCTAAGAGCCAAGGCGGAGAGTTCCCGATGGAAATTGCTTTAGATCCGATTGATGTGATTGTAACGGAAACGGAAGTAATCTTAAACGACATCTTCTTCGAATACAACAAAAGCAACATCACCAAACAAGGCGCGTTTGAGTTAGACAAACTGGTTCAGGTGATGAAAAACAGCCCAGCAATGGTGATCATGGTAAAATCACACACCGACAGCCGCGGAACCGACAAGTTCAACATGAACCTATCGGACCGAAGAGCTAAGTCTACCGTGCAGTACGTAATCTCTAAAGGGATTGCTAAAGACCGCATCTCCGGACAAGGTTACGGTGAGAGCCAATTGAAAGAACAATGTGATCCGTGCTCGGAAGAACAACACGCGAAGAACAGACGTTCTGAGTTTATGATTGTGAAGAAATAATC
>NZ_JAKLTO010000002.1 GCF_022012335.1 Flavobacterium sp. SM15
TACGTATTCTTGGTCACCTTCAGGAGGAACGGCTGCAACCGCTTCTGGATTAGCGGCAGGAACTTACACTTGTACCATCACAGATGCGAATTCATGTCAAACAACGCAATCTTTTACAATCACTGAACCTTCAGCTTTTAATATTACAAATTCACATATAAATGTATCTTGTAATGGAGCTGCCAACGGATCAGCAACAGTTAGTGTAACTGGAGGAACAGGAGCTTATACGTATTCTTGGTCTCCTTCAGGTGGAACTGCTCCAACTGCTTCAGGACTAGCTGCCGGGACATACACTTGTACTATTACGGATGCTAACTCTTGTCAAACAACAAGTACTTTTACTATTACTCAACCAGCTATCCTTGACAACTCAATAACTTTAAGTAGTACAATGCTAACCGCAAACCAAGTTGGTGCTACTTATCAGTGGATTGACTGTACTAATGGAAATGCAGTACTTCCAGGTGAAACAAACCAAAATTTCACACCAACAGTTAGTGGCGATTATGCAGTAATTATTACAATGGGAAGCTGTTCAGTTACTTCATTTTGTACAACTGTTTTAGGAGCTGTTGATTTTGAATCTAATACCAATTTTGTGGTTTATCCTAATCCTAGCAACGGAATCATAACTATTAAATCAAGTTTTGATGGCCAATTTCAAATTATGAATCAATTAGGACAAATTGTTCGAACAGTTGATGTAATTTCAGGAATTGAAAAAACTATTGAACTTGAAAACGTTGCAAAAGGAATTTATCACTTGTCTGGAAATACAAAAGAAGGTGTAAAAGTAAATAAGAAGATCATTCTTAATTAAAAGAAGATCAACATAAATTATAAAAACGAGTACGCTTATAAACGTGCTCGTTTTTTTTCTGCAATCTCATTACTGACAGCAAAAACAGGTATTTTCACTCATAACCGTCCTTAAACTTATTAATAGATTTGATCTAGAAACTATTAAATCAATAATCATAAACAATCAACCAATTAAAAGTAAAATCATGTCAGAACAAAAACTGCAAAACGAAGTTGTGGCTGGAGAAGTTCCTTCACAAGCAACATTTTCATTAGTATTAAGCCATTTGTATAAAGGCGACAAACCAGTTATTGCAAACGCAAATTGTGTCTTTTCTTATTCTTGGAATTTCGACACCAACATGGGATTAGCACAATTAGTATCAATCGATAATTGTGATGTAAATATCACATTGCATCCGCTAGGAATCCAGGGTTATTTAGATTTTATGTCTGATATGGCTCCTACTTCTGTAGTTATCAATGGTCAAAGAGTTGTTCTAAACCGTATCATCCTGAACATTCAATTGGCAACCAACAAACGAAGTGGCGGTATCATGTTCAATGAAAATGGAGATATTATCCAGACAACTGATAATTTTGTCAACGCAAAAGCATCGTTTTAATCACTTACTTTGCCACTAAAAAAGAAAGCTGTCTCAAAAGGACAGCTTTTCATTTTATTGTTAAAAAATTCCATTAAAAAGGAACATCACTATCATCATCAAAAGAATTCATGTTGCTTCCAAACGCTTCATTTGGACTTGGCAAATTAGGTGTAATAAACGGATTGTCATCCATATTCATACGGGAAGGCATTGCGTCGAAAGGAGAACCAAAATCGTCAAGATTGTCAAATTTACCCAAACTTCCGATAAATTTTAAACGAATGTTATCCAATCCTCCGTTACGGTGTTTTGCCACGATAAACTCTGCCTGACCTTGAGTTGGTGTGCGCTCTTCATCATCCCATTCATCAATTTTATAATATTCAGGACGATAAATGAACGATACAATGTCCGCATCCTGCTCAATAGCTCCTGATTCCCTCAAGTCGGAAAGTAGTGGTCTTTTACTGGCTCCACGCGTTTCAACGGCACGCGACAACTGCGAAAGTGCAATTACCGGAACATTCAACTCTTTTGCCAAAGCCTTTAAGTTTCGGGAAATGGTCGAGATTTCCTGCTCACGGTTTCCTCCTCCTTTTCCGTTTCCTCCAGCGGTCATTAACTGAAGGTAATCAATTACGATCATCTTAATTCCATATTGAGAAGCCAAACGACGGGCTTTAGCACGCAAATCGAAAATAGAAAGCGAAGGCGTATCATCAATATATAAAGGGGCTTTCTCCAAATCTTTTACTTTGATGGAAAGCTGTTCCCATTCGTGTTTTTCTAATTTTCCGGTTCTTAGTTTTTCCGAAGAAAGTCCTGTTTCTGAAGAAATCAAACGGGTAATTAACTGTACGGAGGACATCTCCAAGGAAAACAATGCAACCGGTGCTCCCGCATCAATCGCCATATTTCGAGCCATCGATAATACGAACGCGGTCTTACCCATACCCGGACGTGCCGCGATAATGATCAAATCCGAAGGTTGCCATCCGGAAGTCAGTTTGTCCAAATCGTGAAAACCGGTTGGAATTCCGCTCAATCCTTCTTTATTAGCAATTTCTTCAATTCTTTTTTTCGCCTGAATAACCAAACTTTGCGCCGTTTCCGAACTTCTTTTGATGTTTCCTTGCGTTACCTCGTACAAACGGGATTCGGCTTTGTCGAGCAAATCAAAAACATCGGTGGTTTCATCATACGATTCTTCAATAATTTCTGAAGAAATACGAATCAAACTGCGCTGAATAAATTTCTGAAGGATAATGCGCGAGTGAAATTCGATGTGTGCCGAAGATGAAATTTTCTGGGTAAGCTGAATCAGGTAAAAATCACCACCGGAAAGCTCCAATTTTGCATTCTTTTTTAACTGAGCCGAAACGGTTAATAAGTCGATGGGCTGCGTATCGTTAAACAATTGAACGATTGCCTCAAAAATGTATTTGTGAGCGTCTTTGTAAAACGCCTCAGGGCTTAAAATATCGATTACCTCATCTACCCCTTTTTTGTCAATCATCATTGCGCCAAGCACAGCTTCTTCAAGGTCTAGGGCTTGAGGCGGCAGCTTGCCTTTTTCCAGGTTGATAATGGTAGTTTTATCAACTTTAACGGGGTTTATATTTCTGAGGTTTTCCATGGTGCTAAATTAGCCAATTTTTGCAAAAATTAAATTTGAGTTGTTAATAAACCAATGTTCATAACTCATCATTTATTGTTAATAAGTCAAAAAAAATCCGAAGCGGTAAGGCCTCGGACTCTATATCTTGTGAGCAATTGATTTTACTCTTTATACTCGCCCATGTTGCAGTATTTATCCATTCTCTGAGCCACTAGATCAGTTGTTGATAAATCTTTCAACTCGTTAAAAGCATTCATAACATATTGCTTAACATTCTCGAAAGCAGTAACCTTATCACGGTGTGCCCCTCCAAGTGGTTCCGGGATAATACCGTCGATTAGCTTGTTTTCTTTCATGTCTTTAGCTGTTAATTTTAAAGCTTCTGCGGCTTTCTCTTTATATTCCCAGCTTCTCCATAAAATAGACGAACAAGATTCCGGTGAAATAACCGAATACCAAGTGTTTTCCATCATATAAACGCGGTCACCAACACCAATTCCTAAGGCTCCACCAGATGCTCCTTCACCAATGATTACAGTAACAATCGGCACTTTCAAACGCAGCATCTCAAAAATATTTCTGGCAATGGCTTCTCCTTGTCCTCTTTCTTCTGCTTCTAAACCTGGATAAGCTCCCGGTGTATCTACCAATGTTAAGACAGGAATGTTGAATTTTTCGGCCATCTTCATTAAACGAAGCGCTTTGCGGTAGCCTTCAGGATTTGCCATACCAAAATTACGCAACTGGCGCATTTTAGTATTGATCCCTTTTTGCTGACCGATAATCATAAACGACTGGCCGTTGATTTTACCTAGTCCGCCTACCATTGCTTTATCGTCTTTCACACCTCTATCTCCGAACAATTCCAGAAAAGTATCGTTGGTAAGGTTCGAAATGTGCTCTAAAGTATAAGGACGGTTTGGGTGACGCGACATTTGAACACGCTGCCAAGCCGTAAGATTCTTATATATATTCTTTTTGGTTTCTTCTAATTTCTTTTCGATTTGTTTGCAGGTACTGGTAACGTCTACATCCGACTCCTGCCCAATGATTTGGCATTTATCCAATTGCTCTTCAAGCTCTTTAATTGGAAGTTCAAAATCTAAATATTCCATTTTGTTTTAATCTTTGGTTTTAGTTTGAAATGCAAAGATAAAATTTTCATTTCACATTGCGGAAACTATTTCTTAATTAGTTTTTCTCTTTTTGTAGTTTTTCATGATCCCATTCAATACTACGGTGGCTAATATTATTGAAGCTCCAATGTAAAATTCAGAACTCATTTTTTCGCTTTCCTTAAAGACCAAAACCCCTAAAATGATCCCGTAAATCGGTTCAAGATTGATGGTTAGCATGACCGTATAAGGCGTTAGAAATTTCATCACTTTTACAGAAGCCAAAAAAGCATACGCTGTACAGACTGACCCTAATACCAGCAGCCAAAGCAAATCATTCATGGAAATTTTGAAAAAATCTGTAGTAAAACTTCCGTTGAAAAGAAGGTAAATGGAAAAGAACCCTACACCTCCCAATAACTCATAAAAGGTAATGACAGCTGCGTCGTTGGATTTAGCAAACTTCCCGTTAATTACTGAAAAAGATGCCGATAAAAATGCCGAGGTAAGCGCTAGCAAAATCCCTTCCACGTAATTCCCCTCTACTTTAAAAATTATCCCAAGGCCAAAAACCACCAAAAGTCCGAACAGAACTTCATATAAAACAATCTTTTTTCCGTAGAAAACAGGTTCGAGAATCGCTGCAAATAAAGCCCCTGTAGATAAACAAGCCAGCGTAACTGAAATATTGGAAACTTTAATCGCCTGAAAAAAAGTAAACCAGTGCAAAGCAATCACCAATCCTGAAATAAGAAAAGCAACCAGCATTCGTTTGGTAAGCACTAGTGAAATTTTTCTTAATTTAATGTAAAAGAAGATTATTGAAACCGCTATCAACATTCGATACCATACTAAAGATAAAGCATCTAATGTAATAAGCTTCCCTAAAACTGCAGTAAACCCCCAAACGAAAACAATCAAATGGAGATGAAAGTAGCTTTTTAGTTTATCGTTTGGCATTTCGAAGTAGATAAATAGCTAAAATTCCAAAAAGAACGTTTGGCAACCAAACTGCAATTAGTGGCGAAATACTGGAAGCTTCGGCCAAAGTTCCAAAAACTTTATCAAAGAAAATAAAGGTAAAAGCCAAAGAAATTCCCAAAGCCAGATTGACTCCCATTCCGCCTCTACGCTTCATCGACGAAACCGCCACCGCAATAATGGTTAAAATAAAAGCCGAAACCGGCAAACTATACTTCTTATACTTAACCACCAAATAGCGATCAATATCTGAAGAACCTCGTGCCTTTTCTTTTTCAATAAACTTGTTTAACTCTCCTAAAGTCATGGTTTCAGCAATGTAAACCACCGGTGTTAAATCGTCAAGATCGAAATCAAACTCTAAATCTTTCTGTCCTTGAGCTTCTAAATTATCATTTAAATCACCGACGTATCTTTTTTTATAATCAAATAAAGTATAGGTACTGTCTGCTTCGTTCCATTTAATCCTGCTTGCTGTGATTTTATATTCCAATTTACTGTCTTTAAATTTTTCAAGGGAGAAGTTAAATCCCATTTTAGACATATAATTGAAGTTACTCACATAAATGAATTCGTCTTTACTAATTTGACGATAAACATCCTGATTTTCACGAACTTTCGGATTGTTTTTCAAATAAGTGTACCGAAAATCATTATACCCTTTACTGGCTTTCGGAACCAAAACAAAGGCCATTAGCGCTGCAAATAAAGACACTACGGTTGCACCAATAAGATAAGGTCTTAAAAAACGCGTAAAAGAAATCCCGGAACTCAAAATAGCAATAATCTCAGTGTTATTTGCCAATTTTGATGTAAACCAAATTACCGATAAAAACAGGAAAATCGGGAAAAGCATATTGGCAAAATAAATCGTAAAATTAAGATAATAGGTCAGAACTTCTCCGAACGGCACCTTATTTTCAATCATCTTATTTACTTTTTCAGAAACATCAATCACTATTCCGATGGGAATAAAAAGCAATAACATTACCGAAAAAGTTGTCAGATAACGCTTTAAAATGTATTTATCGATTATTTTCATCCGGGTCACAGAAAATTAAAGTCGCTGACTCATGTTTTTAACCATCATCTCTTTCCACTGACGGAAATCTCCAGCTAAGATATGCTTTCTTGCCTCACGAACCAACCACATGTAAAAACCTAAGTTGTGGATTGTTGCAATTTGCTTACCAAGGTATTCATCGGCAGCAAACAAATGGCGTAAATAAGCTTTGGTGTATTCTGTATCTACGAAAGTGTGTCCCATTTCATCAATTGGAGAAAAATCATCGGCCCATTTTTTATTTTTGATGTTGATGGTACCGTTGGCCGTAAACAACATTCCGTTACGGGCGTTACGTGTAGGCATTACACAATCGAACATATCAATTCCTAAAGCGATGTTTTCCAAGATATTAATTGGCGTTCCTACTCCCATCAAATATCGGGGTTTGTCTTCCGGAAGAATTGCAGTAACCACTTCGGTCATCGCGTACATTTCTTCAGCAGGTTCTCCAACGGAAAGTCCTCCGATGGCGTTCCCTTGGGCTCCAACACCAGCAATATATTCAGCTGATTGCGCCCTTAAATCTTTATAAGTACTTCCCTGAACAATCGGGAAAAACGTTTGTTCATAACCATATTTAAAAGGAAGTTTTTCCAAATGATTGATGCATCGGTCTAACCAACGGTGGGTCATGTGCATGGAACGTCTTGCATAATGATAATCACACGGATAAGGCGTACACTCATCAAAAGCCATAATGATATCAGCACCAATAGTACGCTGGATCTCCATTACGTTTTCCGGTGAAAAGAAATGGTACGAACCGTCAATGTGCGATTTGAACTTCACTCCTTCTTCTTTGATTTTTCTGTTCGAAGAAAGGGAATATACCTGATATCCTCCTGAATCGGTCAAAATATTACGATCCCAATTCATGAATTTGTGCAATCCACCCGCTTTTTCCAAAATTTGGGTTTGCGGACGCAGGTATAAGTGATAAGTATTTCCTAAGATGATATCCGGGTTGATATCGTCTTTTAATTCACGTTGGTGCACTCCTTTTACAGAGGCTACAGTTCCCACAGGCATAAAAATCGGAGTTTCAATAACTCCGTGATCAGTGGTTACAAATCCGGCTCTCGCCTTTGTTTGTGGGTCTTTTTGTACTAAATCGAACTTCATATATACATTTTACAATCGGCAAAGATAAAACAATTACAAATTACCAATTGTCAATTGCGAGTTAAAAACAATGTTAATCCTTTAAATTAATTTTCAAATCCTCAATAATGGAATTACCCCATCAACAAATAGTCAAAATCCCAATTATCTGATTATCTTTGCAACTGTTTAACTTTTACTTTCAAAATGAAACCTAACATTCAACAATTAAGCAATTTAACGATTCAGGTAAGAAGAGATATTCTTCGTATGGTTCACGCGGTAAATTCAGGTCACCCTGGAGGATCTTTAGGCTGTACAGAGTTTCTTGTAGTGCTTTACAAACACTTAATGGAGCGCAAACCGGAATTTGACATGAACGGTATTGAAGAAGACATCTTCTTCTTGTCCAACGGACACATTTCACCGGTTTTCTACAGCGTTTTAGCACGTAGCGGATATTTCCCAGTGAAAGAATTAGCTACTTTCAGAAAATTAAATTCCAGATTACAGGGCCACCCAACTACACATGAAGGACTACCTGGAATTCGAATGGCATCAGGTTCATTAGGACAAGGTCTTTCGGTTGCCATTGGAGCGGCTCAGGCTAAAAAATTAAATAACGATAACCACTTGGTGTACATCTTAACCGGTGACGGTGAATTGCAGGAAGGTCAAAACTGGGAAGCAATCATGTATGCTTCGGCTAAAAAAGTAGATAACCTGATTGCTACTGTAGATTTAAACGGAAAACAAATCGACGGTTCTACAGACGAGGTACTAAACATGGGCGATTTAAAAGCGAAATTTGTAGCTTTTGACTGGGATGTAGTTGAAATTAAAGAAGGTAACAACATTGAGGCCATCATCAACGGAATGAACCATGCCAAATCTTTATCAGGAAAAGGTAAACCGGTTTGTGTATTGTTACATACTGAAATGGGACACGGAGTTGATTTTATGATGCATACACACGCTTGGCACGGTAAAGCTCCGAATGACGAGCAATTGGCAAGCGCATTGGCTCAAAACTATTCTGAAGACGAAGTAGATTACTAGGATAAAAATTGATGCTTTAAAGTTCTGACAACAGAACATACAAACCTTTCAGTTTTTAACTCTTTCAATTAAAAAACAAAATGAAAAAATATACAAATACAGGAAGTAAAGACACCCGTTCCGGTTTCGGAGCTGGTATGACCGAACTAGGTCAGAAGAACGAAAATGTGGTTGCTTTGTGTGCCGATTTGATTGGTTCTTTAAAATTTGACGATTTCAAAAAAAATCACCCGGAGCGTTTTTTCCAGATCGGAATTGCTGAGGCAAACATGATAGGAATTGCTGCCGGTTTAACTATTGGAGGAAAAATTCCTTTCACGGGAACTTTCGCCAACTTCTCTACAGGACGTGTTTACGATCAGATTCGTCAGTCTGTGGCTTATTCTGATAAAAACGTAAAAATCTGTGCTTCTCACGCCGGTTTAACTTTAGGAGAAGACGGAGCAACGCACCAGATTTTAGAAGATATCGGTTTAATGAAAATGTTACCGGGAATGACAGTAATCAATACTTGTGATTACAACCAAACTAAAGCTGCAACCATTGCACTTGCAGATCATCATGGGCCGGCTTATTTACGTTTCGGACGTCCGGTTGTTCCTAATTTCACTCCTGCAGATGAGCCATTCGTAATTGGAAAAGCAATCCTATTAAACGAAGGAACCGATGTAACAATCATTGCAACAGGTCACTTGGTTTGGGAAGCTTTAATTGCTGCTGAAACTTTGGAAGCAAAAGGAATTTCTGCTGAAGTTATCAACATCCACACCATCAAACCTTTGGATGAAGAAGCAATCTTAAAATCTGTTGCTAAAACAGGTTGTGTAGTAACTGCAGAAGAGCACAATATTTTAGGAGGCTTAGGAGAAAGCGTTTCAAGAGTTCTTTCCTTAAACAATCCAAAACCACAGGAATTTGTTGCCGTTAACGACAGTTTTGGAGAATCCGGAACACCTGAGCAATTAATGGACAAGTACAAGTTAAACAATCAGGCGATTGTGGAAGCTGTAGAAAAAGTAATGAAGAGAAAATAATCTCATTATTAATAATAAAAAAATCCCGCTCAATGAGCGGGATTTTTTTTATTTATATCTTATTGAATAATATCTAAATTAATCGTAGTAAAACAATTTTTATCTAAATGCCTTCTTTTTCTGGTTGGAGTTGCATAATCCCCCGAACAATCAGGAATCCCCTGAGTGTCATCCACATAAATAGTTGCAGGATCATTCGCCGCAGCACCGTTAAAAGGATACACATACCTGTTTACAGATTGAACTACACCATTATTATTCTTTATAGTTACCGTATGAGTAATTTCATCTTTGGTTAAATACCCGTCATTATCATCATCAATATCTCTGTAATCCGGAATACCATCACCATCGGTATCTTGTAATGTCCCATCAGCATTATAATTAAATTCAAAGTGCGACTCTACACCATCTAAATCCGTATCTAAATGTGTAACATTATTAAGGTTAAAAATGAAAACCAAAGGAGAGTATGCGGTAATATCACCAACAGCTCTCTCATAATACCCCAAACCTGACGGTAAAAACACCACACCAGCCCCATAAGCCTTATGAGTTAACACCCCTTCAGAATTTAGAGTATTCTTACCACTTCTAAATTTAGGAAAAATATACTGCCACCCTAAAATAGTCTCATAAAGATTGATGTTTACTGAATTTGGTCTTTGATCGAAAACAGTATCATCAAGCAACATCCCTTTGTAGGTTGTTAAAATTTTATCCACGGCACATGGAGTTTTTCCTCCGTTGTTATAAACCGCTGGATCCTCCGGATAACCCTGAAATAAATTCAAATAGTAAACCTTATATTCTAAGCCATGCAATTTAACGGTCATAAACGTTAAAAGCGGGTGGTCTTTAATAGGTGTTTGAGGAGTACCTGTATCAATTTTACCAATAACAACATTAGTAATATCTTTGGTTCCGTCCCCATTATCTACTTCATTATAGGTTACATAATGGTTTTGCAAGTAGTCTTCAATTTTTGCTAAATCTTCCGGATAAACCTCTGCATAAGGTCTTGGGGGAGTATATGATGTCCCACCATCGTCTTTCTTACAAGCTGTAAAAAAAACTGCAAAAAGGAAAAAACAAGCTATTTTATAAGCGATCTTCATTATTAGTAATTTTAATGGCGCAAGATACAATTTTACTTTATTTTTGTACTATTATTAACAATGATTTTAACGAATTCCGATGAGGATTGACAAATATTTGTGGTGTGTGCGCTATTACAAAACCCGCAGTATTGCCACTGAAGCCTGTAAAAAAGGACACATTACCATCAACGGTCAGGAGGCTAAACCTTCAAGAGATGTGTTCCCATCCGATAAGATTACCTTACGAAAAGACCAGATTAATTACGTTCTGATCGTTTTAGACATCCCGCAAAATCGCGTTGGTGCTAAACTCGTAGATATTTACCGAAAAGACGAAACACCGGCAGAAGCTTTTGAACATCTGGAACTGCTTCGTCTCTCTAAAGAACATTACCGAGCTAAAGGAACCGGGCGCCCGACCAAAAAAGACCGTAGGGACATTGACGATTATTCTCTTGATTTTGATTCCGAAGACCATGAAAACGAAACTGAATAGCCACTATTGGGAAAACCGTTACCAAAATAAGGAAACCGGCTGGGATGTTGGTCAAATCACCACACCTTTAAAAGAATACATAGACCAGATTCAGGACAAATCCTTAAAAATACTGATTCCGGGAGCAGGCAACGCGTATGAATTAGATTATTTGCTTTCTAAAGGATTTACCAATGTTTTTGTTGTCGATTTTGCCGAAACTCCGCTGCAAAACATCAAAAAACGTTTTCCTGATTTTCCCAGCGAACAACTTTTACAAACCAATTTTTTTGAATTGGATAACACATTCGATTTGATCATGGAACAAACCTTCTTTTGCGCCTTATCGCCTGAATTACGCAAAGATTATGCAAAGAAAATGAGCGAATTGTTAAATAAAAAAGGAAAACTCTTCGGATTGCTTTTCGATTTTCCACTTACTGCAGAAGGTCCTCCATTTGGCGGAAGCAAAACAGAATACGAAAACTTGTTTTCAGAAAAATTCGACATTAAAGTATTAGAACCCGCATACAATTCAATAAAACCACGAGCCGAAAAAGAGCTATTCTTTATCCTTCAGCTCAAATAATATTTACAATTGTAAAAAAGTCTCTTTCTTAAAAATTCGTTACTTTTGGGTTGAATTTAAAACACTTTAGAGTCGATTCAAAAACAAACAACACAACATGAAAAACATCATCTTAACCAAAGAAGAAATCCAGCATAAAACCAAACGCATTGCCTTTCAGATTTATGAAACTTTCGCCGATGAAAACGAAGTAGTTTTAGCCGGAATTGCCAACAGCGGATTCACGTTTGCCAATAAAATAAAAAAGGAACTGGAGCAGATTTCCGATTTGAAAGTTACCTTATGTGAGGTAGAGATTAACAAAAATAATCCTCAGGATGAAATTCGCACTTCCATCCCAAAAGAAGAATATCAGAATAAAGGATTGGTACTTATAGACGATGTTTTAAACTCAGGCACTACATTAATCTATGGTGTAAAGCATTTTTTAGATGTTCCTTTGAAAAAATTCAAAACTGCGGTACTCGTAGACCGTAATCATAAAAAATACCCTGTAAAAGCTGATTTTAAAGGTTTATCCTTATCTACTTCACTTCAGGAGCACATACAAGTTGTTTTTGAAGGAGAAGACCAATATGCTTATTTAAGTTAAGCTGGTAATAATTTCCTCAGTTATGACTTGCGGTGATTTATCATCTACATCAATAACTACTTTAGCCTGATGATAGAAATAGCTTCTTTCAAAAAGATGTTTCGCAATAAAATCTTCTAATTCCGCATCGCTCTTATTGGCCAACAAGGGGCGATGTTTTTTTTCTGAGGCAACTCTTTCTACAATTTTCTTTATTGAAGCCTTTAAATAGAAGGAAAATACGTTTCCAGGCAAAAGGACTTCATGATTGTTCGCATAACATGGAGTTCCTCCCCCAAGACTTAGCACAAAAGTTTCATGCTTCTCTAAAAAAGTTTTCAGCGTTTGATGTTCTAATTTTCGAAATTTGATCTCTCCTTCATCTGTAAAAAGTTGAGAAATTGTTTTTTGGGTGTTTTTTTCGATGATTGCATCCAGATCAAAAAAAGGAATTTCAGTTTTTTCAGCCAATAATTTACCAATTGTAGTCTTCCCGGACCCCATATACCCAACCAAGATAATTTTTTTCATCACAATAAAACCTTATAAATTAAGCGCTTACCAAATTCCTTTAAAAAAAAGTCAAATTTATAATAAATTTCCCTTGGAAAATAAATAATACGCCTTATATTTGCACCCGCAATCAGGAAATGATTACAGACTCGGTAGCTCAGCTGGTAGAGCACATCACTTTTAATGATGGGGTCCTGGGTTCGAATCCCAGCCGGGTCACAAAAATGACCTTTTTCATTTCCTGAATGCAACGACTCGGTAGCTCAGCTGGTAGAGCACATCACTTTTAATGATGGGGTCCTGGGTTCGAATCCCAGCCGGGTCACGAATAAATTAAAACATAAGCAAAAGCGTAAAGTTTACTTTTAAGATTTTGAGTTGTTTTGATTTTCAAGGCGGAGCCTTGAGGGATCAACGAAGTTAATCCTTAAAAAACATAAAAGTCAAACAGTATTGTTTGACTTTTTTTATTTACGGCCACGTGGAGAAATTGGTAGACTCGCCATCTTGAGGGGGTGGTGCTGCAAGGCGTATGGGTTCGAATCCCATCGTGGTCACAAATAAATTGAAACATAAACAAAAGCGTAAAGTTTACTTTTACGCTTTTGAGTTGTTTTAATTTTCAAAGCGGAACTTTGTAGGATCAATAAAATTATCTGTTTTAAAAATACAGCTCTTAAAATGTCTAATTAGGCAAATTATTTAGCTTTTACTAACGCAATTGCAACACCCAATTAGAGACAATAGTCATTTTTTAAGTATATAGTTCACTAAAGCTTTCAGAAAAGGACGCTTCGGGCAATTCCAAATTACTGACAACTCCTCAAAAAACGTTGTTTTTTCATCTAAAAATTTAAAAATCAACTCTGGCTTTACCTTAGAGAACATTCCTGAAAACAACTCATATCCTAATTCATTCCTTTCAAATAAAACCGAAACAAACAAACTATCATAAAAAGTAAAACGATTTGGTTTATAAAACGTTCTGAAATCAATGATGTTTTTTTTCAAGACCTCCACTACTTTTTTGGAATACTTCACAGAATTTTTAAAAGTATAGCCCGTACTCGCTTTTGTCCATCCTCCGGCGGAGCCAATATTTAAAATTCGTTTTGAATTAAGCGTCCATAACGGAAAAACAGACATTGGTATGATGCCGCTTTCTTGTCTGGTGATTTGATAATCAAAAATCCCTTTTTGCTCCAAATAGCTTTTGATTTCAGCAACATACGCTTGATCGTTTAAAACATCAGCAGAAAAAAGAGTATACTCCACCAAAGCTTCTGTTTGCGAAACAGGCAAAACATACATAAAACGTGTATTCCCTTTCTGCAGCACCGAAAAATCCATAAAAACAACACTATTGCTATCAAAAAACGGTTGTGTTGTTTTTACAAACCAGCCCTTAAAATGCTGTAAAAGCAAAGGATACCTGGTATTATTTTTCAAACGATTGGTATCAAAAACACTATTGAACAAAACATCGGCTGAATAACAATTTTGATTGGTCTGCACCTCGACCCCATCAATAGTTTCAGCAAATGATTTTACACATTCTTTTTTCCATTCAATCGTCGAAGATGCTTTCAGCTCATTTATAATTCGACCGTAGAATGTTTTGGATTCAATCATCTTATACTTGAACTCTTCAGAAAAACATTCAATCTGAAGCTTATTGTTTTTAAAACCACCTTTGGTCCACGTTTTACTAACAGCCCAATCCCATTCTCCAGTCCCGTATTCCCAAAAACACCAAGTCCTGTCATTGTCATTTTTATCAGAAGGCTCAAGCACTAAAATATTTTTTCCGGTGGTTAAATCAGCCTTAACCATCTCATTCAAAATCATGAGAGCCGCCATACCTGCTCCCGAAAAAATATAATCGTATTTCATATCCTTGTTACTGAATCTAAACAAAAATAACGAAAGCGGGAATAATTTCTTAAATTTGTTTAAGAAAAAAATAAAATCAATGAACATTATTAAAAATGTGTTTAGCATTAAGGATCTGGAAAACCTTTCCGGAATCAAGGCACATACCATTCGAATCTGGGAAAAACGATACGGTTTACTGGAACCAATGCGAACAGAAACCAACATTCGTCATTATGACATTGAAAATCTTCAAAAACTGCTAAACGTTACCTTATTATACAACAACAATTATAAAATTTCAAAAATTGCCCAATTCAGTCCAGAGAAAATTGCAGAACTTGTAAAACAGACCGCAACAAGAGAAAATCACTTAAGTCATGTGCTCTCCAATTTTAAATTGGCCATGATGAATTTTGACGAAATATTATTCCACAAGACGTATAAAGACCTGGAGAAAAACAACGATTTTTCAGCGATTTTTTTTGAAGCACTGATTCCATTGCTTCATGAAATAGGTATTTTATGGCAAACCGATACCATAACACCTGCCCACGAACATTTTATCAGTTATCTAATCAAACAAAAACTTCTTGTAAATATTGAAAAAATTCAGTCCTTACCACAAAAAAATGAAGGAACCTACGTCCTTTTCCTTCCTCCTAACGAGATTCATGAATTGGGCTTGCTGTACCTCAACTATGAAATCCTGAGAAACGGTTACAAAACCATTTTTCTAGGACCGAGCATTCCTATTGAATGCCTAACAGATATTAAAAAACGTTTTAACAACATCACTTTTGTAACTTACATAACTGTCGAACCTAGTCCTGACGCCATTAACGACTATTTAAAAGAGTTTGAAATCAGCTTACTGACGCAGGATCAATCGAAACTTTGGGTGTTTCTAAAATCTTCAGAATACATTGAAGAACATAGGCTTTCAAAGAGCATAAAAACATTCTCTAAGATCACAGATATTCGATCAGAATTAATTTAACGGAAGATTTTATAATTTTGTTTAACTTTTTATTATTTTTGTTAAACAAAATATGAAAACAACGATACAAATAATTGGTTCCGGTTTCTCTTCTTTGTCAGCAGCATGCTATCTGGCAAAGCAAGGACATCGTGTTACTCTTCACGAAAAAAATGCTACCATTGGTGGACGTGCACGACAATTAAAGAAAAATGGTTTCACCTTCGACATAGGACCAACTTGGTATTGGATGCCTGATGTTTTTGAGCGCTTCTTTGCCGATTTCAACAAAAAACCATCTGATTATTATGAACTAATCAAATTAAACCCAGCCTACAAAGTATATTTTGATGTTCAGGACTTCGTCATTATTGCGGACAACCTCGAAGAAATCGCTGATACTTTTGAAACCATCGAAAAAGGAAGCAGTAAAAAACTAAAACACTTTATAAAAGAAGCCCAAAGCAATTATACTATCGCTATTAAAGATTTGGTTTATCGTCCAGGAGTATCGCCTTTAGAATTGGTTACCACTGAAACCGCCCTAAAAGTTGGTCAATTTTTCAGCAACATCTCTAAAGACATCCGTAAACAATTCAAACACAAAAAACTGATTCAGATACTGGAATTTCCGGTCTTGTTTCTGGGAGCCAAACCATCAGACACTCCATCGTTTTATAACTTTATGAATTATGCAGATTTTGGATTGGGAACCTGGCATCCAAAAAACGGGATGTACAGTGTGATTCTAGCGATTGAAAACCTTGCAAAGGAATTAGGTGTTACTATTAAAACCAATTCAGAAGTTCAAAAGATACTTGTAGAAGATGCAAAAGCAATAGGCCTGGTTGTCAATGGAGAAAAGATCTACAGTGATGTTGTAGTTAGCGGTGCCGATTATCATCATTCCGAAAGTCTTTTGGCAGAAAAATACAGAGGCTATTCGGAAAACTATTGGGATAAAAAAATCTTTGCACCTTCTTCCTTACTGTTTTATGTAGGGTTTGACAAAAAAATACAAAATGTTGAACATCATACGCTCTTTTTCGATGTAGACTTCGATGCGCATGCCGCTGCAATTTATGATACACCAAAATGGCCGGAAGACGCGTTGTTTTATGCAAGTTTTCCGTCGAAAACCGACAAGAATGTTGCCCCAAGTAATTGTGAAGCAGGCATCTTTCTAATTCCTTTAGCACCTGGTTTAGAAGACACCAAAGAATTACGTAATGTTTATTTCAACAAAATAATAACCCGTCTAGAAAAAATAACAGATCAAAGTATAAGAGAATCAATCCTATTCCAAGAATCGTTTTGTGTAAATGATTTCATTAAAGAATACAATTCATACAAAGGTAATGCCTACGGAATGGCTAACACATTGATGCAAACCGCTTTTTTACGACCAAAACTGAAAAGCAAAAAAGTGGAAAACCTTTATTTCACAGGGCAATTGACAGTTCCCGGACCTGGAGTTCCACCTTCATTAATTTCCGGAAAGCTGGTTTGCGATCTCATTCAAAAATATTATAGACCTGAAAATCAACTAGTATGAAAGCACTTTTTGATCAAATTTCGTTTGAATGCAGTAGAAATGTAACCAAAGCCTACAGCACATCGTTTGCGAGTGCCGTTCGAATGTTGGCACCCAGTATTCGTCAGGATATCTATAATATTTACGGCTTTGTGCGCTTTGCCGATGAAATCGTCGATACGTTTCACGATTACGACAAGGAAGCTTTATTTGGCTATTTTGAAGACGATTTGGAAAAAGCACTCGAGAATAAAATTAGTCTGAATCCGGTTTTGAATTCCTTTCAGGCAACAGTCCGAAAATATGATATCCCGAAATCACTCATAAATGCCTTCATGAAAAGCATGAAACAGGATTTATACAAAAAACAATACAGCACTTTCGAAGAATATTCAGAATACATATACGGTTCTGCCGATGTGGTAGGACTGATGTGTCTGAAAGTATTTGTAAAAGGGAATGATGTAAAATACGAGGAACTGAAACATTCTGCAATGCGCTTGGGCTCCGCATTTCAGAAAGTAAACTTCCTTAGGGATTTAAAAGCCGATCATGAAGAACTCAACCGTTCCTATTTCCCTAACACGGATTTAAGTTGTCTGAACGAAGAATCCAAACAACAGATTATTGCTGAAATTGAAGCCGATTTTGACGCAGGTCTAAAAGGAATCGTTAAATTACCGATAGAAGCCAAATTCGGGGTTTACACGGCGTATGTTTACTATAAAAAACTGCTTACAAAACTAAAAAAAACGCCTTCTTTAGAAATCAAAAATACGAGAATACGAGTTCCAGATTATCAAAAAGTAGGCTTACTGGCCAATTGCTATCTAAAGTACCGGTTAAATTTACTCTAAAAAAACAACTGTTATGTGGCTACATATTCTGGTTTTTCTACTCACATTCTGCACTATGGAATTTATAGCATGGTTTAGCCATAAGTACATCATGCACGGTTTTTTGTGGTGTTTACATGAAGATCATCATCATAAATCACACGATTCCTGGTTTGAACACAACGATGCTTTTTTTGTAATTTATGCCATCATTAGTGTTACTTTTTTTCTGCTTTGGAAAAGTAATATTTTAGAAATTGGTCTAGCTATTGGCTTAGGCATTTTGGCTTATGGCATAACCTATTTCATAGTGCACGATATTTTCATCCATCAACGTTTTAAACTTTTAAGAAATGTTAACAATCGCTATGCTAAAGCTGTTCGAAGAGCTCATAAAATGCATCACAAACATTTAAGCAAAGAAGACGGGGAATGCTTTGGCATGTTGATTGTCCCCTGGAAATATTTCAAAAATACCAAATAAAAAGTCCCGAAATCGGGACTTTTTTTTATTATTTAAACAACTCCTGCAAAGGCTTAAGTTGTTCTACATCCACGTTTGATTTCTGTATCAATTGAAGCATTTTAAGTACCGCTGTAGGATTCATATCTTCACCGGTAATACGAACAACCGCCAGACCGTTTTCTTTTTTGCTTCCGTAGAGAACAAACTCATCAATGTGCTCGTCTTGACCTACACATTTAAATTCAGCTCCGTCTTTACCAAAATTCACTTTAATTAACGACTCGTATTTCTTATCGTTTAAAATTGTTTTAATTTTCTCTTTCTCGGCCTGAATTTCATTCTGATTTGTTCCATCGGCTTTTAAAGTTAAGATATTCACTTTCTCGAAAGCATCCAGAACCTGTTTCTCGTCACTGGAAAGTTTTGTTTTTTCCAAGTTGAGAATTGTTGGCGACACATCTAAAACCGTAAACCCTTTACTTTCGCTTTTCTCTACAAAATATTTCTGCAAGGTTGGCTTCTGCTCACATCCAGTTAAGAATAGAGCAGCAAACGCCGTTATAAACAGTATTTTTTTCATAGTTTATTTTTTTGAAGCTTTCTTCAGCGAATCTCCGCCTGGCAACCTCATTTTCTCGGTCAGGGCAGAAATTTCATCCAAATCAAAATTACCTGTTAAAGATAATAAAACGGTTTCATTTCCTTTTACGTTTACTCCTTCAATAAACATCAAAAGTTCTTTTACCTGACTGCTGGTCGCTCCCGATTTTACATAAATGTTTACTTTTTTCCCGCTGTCGTTCACACGCATCAATTCATCCAATGGGTTCGATTTCAAATAACTCCCCACCGTCAATTTCATATCGGTAGCTGTTTTGGAACTATTGGTAGTAAACACTTTTAAATTGTCCAGTTTTTTAAGCAAAGACATATAAGCCTGCGCTTCTTTATCGGAAGCATCTACTTTTACTTTACTCATCAATTCGAACATTTTCTTGTTTACAATAACCGAAGTCACATTATCCTGTCCATCGTATTTATCGAAACTGGATTGTGCAAAAATTGCGGTTGTAAATAACGCTACCACTACTGTTAAAAATAACTTCTTCATTTTTTGATTATTTAAAGATTGTTTTTGTTGTTTTATTGTACTCCTCTATATACTCAATACTTTCCACTCCTTTATTCACATTGAGCGAGACCAACTGCAAGGCTTTCTGTGTTTCCTGAAAAGCCAATTCCGGACTATCAAAAGTCCCTAAATCTTTAGGAGTCTGCTGCTCTTTGTTCATAATAAAGTAAGTTCCGGCCAAAATTGCAACACTTGCTGCTACGGAAATCCACGCTACATAAGTTCGTTTTCTAGGTTGTAGTGGAATCGTTTTAGTAAATTGTTCTTCTTTAGCCTGGGTGAAGTAACCAAATACAACTCTGTATTGTTCCAAATGGGGCGCCACATCGGGAGAAGAAAAATAATCTTTCAACTGTTTTTCCTCGGCTATACTGGTTTCTCCAGAAAAATATTTTTCTAATAGTATTTCTATGTTATGCAATTCCATAATTGTGCTTTTTAATCAATTGCTCTCTTATTTCTTTTCTGGCTCGGGATAAGGCTACCCTTACCGCTGTTTCGTTCATATCGAGTATTTCGGCTATTTCTGAAAATTCATACTCTTCTACATCGCGCATCTGGACAATTAACCGTTGTTGTTCCGGAAGCTTTTCAATTATCTTTTCCACCCAACTCCAACTGTCTTTGTCTTCAATTTGCTTCTGAACGGTTGCTGCCCGATCCGAATAATTATTATGAACGATTTGCAAATTTGATACCCTTTTCGATTTCAACTGATCCAGACAATAATTTTTGGTCATTGTCATGGCTAAAGCTTCCACACTTGAATAATTCGAAAGTGTTTGATTTTTGTTCCACAACTTAACCAAAACCTCCTGTGTAGCATCTTCTGCTTCTTCGGTACTTACCAACAGTCGCTTTGCCATCCGGAACAGCTTATCTTTAAAAGGAGCAATCAGTTTTACAAACTCCTGCTGATTCATACTTTACTTTTGTTTGGTGTTGGTTATACAATCTAGACGAACTACTAGTTACTTTGTTACAAGGTATGATAAAAAAAATCTAAAAATAAAAATCCCGGCGTGTGAGACCGGGACAATACTAAACATACAGGAAAAAATTACTATTAAAAGTATGTTATTGTTTTAATTATTAAAGTAAAAACCGTTTGGTCCTACGCCAACTGTGTAAGTATTTAAAAGCGCCCCAGAAGTTGCATATTGGTACACTTTACTGTCTGACGCAAAATCTCCTCCGTCTGCAATGAAAACTTTACCATTTCGTACCTCAAAACCATACATTTGACCCCATGCAGAAGTTGAAGTATAAGTAACCACCGGAGTTGTTGGTACAACAGTTGAAACTCTTCCCATTGAATAAACCGAAGTTCCTGCTGTAAAATACAATTTATCTTCATCAAGGTTTAATTGTTTAGGACCAGATATCGAGGCCGGAATATCCACTGTAGAAGCTATCTGATTAGTACTTAAACTGATTTTGATAATTTTCCCAGGAGTACCATAATTTGCTGTCAATACATACAGGATACCGTCTTTAACCTCAAATGAGTTTGGAGAATTTCCCGCTCCTAAATCGATAACCGCTTCCGTTGCTCCTGTTGCGGGGTTGTACACTGTTATAGAGTTTCCGCTTCCGTAGTAACCGTTTGCAATGTATAATTTCCCATTGCTCTCTAAGATTTTTTCCGACCAGTTATTAAGCTGAATTTTTGTAGTTGCGAAAGAGGTTAAATCAACAACGGTTAAGAAATCGTCAGCTCCCGTTGAATAATCTGCATAGTTGGTAATGTATGCTTTTCCATTAACAACTGCACCATATCTAGGATTTTCAAGATTTGTGGAAATTGTTGTGATGTATTTAAAAGTATAACGATTCACAACGGTTACTTTATTAGCAGAACCAGATAAAATCAATGCTTTATCATCTGCAAAAAACATGGATTGCAAATAGCTGCCTAATCCTTCAGCTGTTGGGTTTACAGTTCCGAAAACATTTTCTTCGATGGTTCCGTTATCACCTAAAAAGGTAACAGTAGCCGTAGTTGGATTGCTATTTCCTTCATTCAGTACAAAAGTTCCTTTTTCATAATCTCCTAAAGGGGCTACCACCGGCGCTTCGTCTTCACTACAAGAAGTTAAAAAAAGTGATGCCGTAACGGCCATGAAAAATAATTTACTGATTGGTTTCATTGGTTATTAAAATTTAAAATTGATATACAGATTAAAGTTTCTGCCGGGCATGAATCTTCCTTCCACAATTTCATACTTCACCTGAAAAAGATTCTGAACCTTGGCGCCTACTTTTATTATTTTTTTCTTTCCGAAATCGTAATCCAGGCCAAAATTGGACACATTGTACGCTTTCAAATTATACTTTGGATTATTGTCTGAACGGGTAAATACTTCCCCCACATACATATTCTGGAAATAAGCCGAAAGCTTTCTGTAGTAATAACCTAAAGAAATTGTTGCTTTATGGTACGGAACATAAATGAGTTGCTTGCTGGTTTCTCTGTTTTTGGAAATGGTATAAGAATAGTTCCCGTCAATTGAAACGGCATGCTTCCCGAAATTTTTTCTGGCATTCAATTTACCTTCCAATCCGTAAGCCTCTACTTTATCGATATTCATTGGTCTCCAAACTGATCCGGCCGGCAACCATCGGATCATATCCGTAATGTCGTTGTAAAAACCGGTCAGTTCCAAAGTCACATATTTGAATGCAAACTGATTCCCGATTTCATACTGCTGAGAAGTTTCTGGCTTCAAATCTCTGTTTCCACTCCCAATCCAGTACAAATCATCAAATGAAGGGATTCTGTAATTTTTAGAAGAATTAAGACGTAAACTGTAATAATCTGTACATTTAAACTGTACTCCGGCCGAATACAAATACGGGCTTTTGTACACATTGGTTAGTTCCCTTCTTGCGGTAACCTCATACAAAAACCATCCGATTTTATGATTAAGCATTATACTTAACCCACCTACTCTTCGATTTTCATAAGTGATGTCCGAACCGTTACCTTTGTTTTGCGAATAATCTGCAATGGCATTCAGTTTCATGTTTTTAGCTAAATCATACGACAGATCGTATTTGGTCAAAAACGTTTCCACTTTTCCAAAAGAGAAATTAGTTTTTTTGATGTCCGGAAAATAATTGTATTCCTCTGAAAGGAAACCAACTTTAAATTTCGAAACCCATTTCCCATAGAACCCTGCCCATTCAAACAAATTTCTCATGTTCAGGTTTTTATATTTTGTTGGGATTTCCGTTGAGAAAATCAGGGAAAAATGACGTTCTCCACTAAAAAAGTTACCGTAATATTTCAGGTAATTCTTCTCATTGATTTTGTAACCGAAATTGGCATTCAAACTGGTATTGTAAAACGCTCCATTTAAATTTTTCTTATCGGTTCCCGGAATCGTGTAATCGTTTTTAGAATCGTAACGGGTAAATCCAACCGAGGTATATACTTTATCGGAAGCAGCTTTCACACCATAATTCACAAGGCTAGTAGAAAAACTGCCGTATTCCAGACGAAAGCAGTTTTCAAACGTTTTCTTAAACTCAAAATCGTTATTTAAGTGGATACTTCCTCCAATGGCACCACTTCCGTAGATAACACTTCCCCCTCCGGCACGAACACTTACTGAACTGAAATCGGAAGCATTCAACGTATTAAAATCGGTTTGTCCTAAGGTTTGGGAGTTAATGTTGATTCCGTTCCAGATTACGGCGGTTTGAGCTCCAGTGGTTCCTCTAAAAGAAGCCGAAGAACTCATTCCGAGACCGTATTCCTTAAAGTAAATACCTGTGGTGTAATTAAGTAAATGAGTTAAAAGCGGATTGTTTTTTTTCAGAACCGAATCATTCAGGGTATGTACTGATTGCGTACTCGTGAATTTTTTCAGCTGGGAATCGGAAACGATAAGCTCCTCCAAATGGCGAACAGCAGGTTCCTGTGCCAATAAAAACTGGCCCATCAATACAAAAACAAACACTAAGAGATTTTTCCTTGTCATAGTTTAAAACTTTTCTTCCCGAAAGTTTAACACTTAAATGTACTAGGCAGGTCTCCTGGCTTGCGTCCTGTTATTCACCTTCCCGTCTTTTACAACAGTGGTTTGAAGAATAACAACAGGCTTTATAGCTTACAGTTGCGGGTACAGCTTAGGTTTTGAACCTAATTCCCTTTTAATGCGCTTCATAAAAACGAAGCAACAACCTCAATACAGGTGCAAATATAAAATTATGATTATAAAAAATACAATTTCAAGTATATTTTTTACTCTTTTTTTGAAAAATCCACAAAAGAACAAACTTTATTCTCACAAATCTATTCTCATTACCGAACCGAAATCGACTTTATTCTGAAAAGCATCTTTTAATGGTAAACCGGAAATCTTACATAAAATACTCCGAATCACTCCGGCATGTGAAACGATAACAATCGGTTTTAAAGATCCGGTCTTTAATTCCGATTCCATAAACTGGACCACACGGTCAAATAATTCTGTAAACGATTCTCCACTGGGTACTTTTTCATGAACAAAATCCTTCATCCAAGGATCGAGTTCCTCCTTTGGAATGTTGTCCCAAGGTTGTAATTCCCAAGCACCAAAATTCATTTCCATCAGTCGCTCGTCCGTTTCATAATTGGAAGATGAAAGATAATCTGCTAAAAGTGTGCAGCGCTGTAGTGGGCTGGAATAAAACTGTGCGTTTTCCGGTAGTTGGTCTTTAATCTGTTCGAATTGATGCAAGTAGGGCTCTAGTAAACCCACGTCGGCTTGACCGTAACAAATTCCTTTCTCACAAACCGTTTCCGTATGACGTACTAGATAAACTTCCATAAAACGATAATCGACAAATAAAAAACCACTTCACAAACCTGCTGGGTTGCTCCCAAACAATCCCCGGTATAACCGCCAATCCATTTCTGAAAATAACGCGCCAAAAAAAATCGAGCTACAAAAACCGGCACTAAAACCAAAAGCAATTGCCATTGAAAACAAGAAAGAACAATTAACGGAAGTAACCCAAAAAAAACTGCTCCTACAACTTCGCGCCAACCATACTGTTGGGCAATTGGTTTGCTTTTACTGGTAGCATCCTCACGGGAATAATTATGCGTAAAAACGATCGAAATTGCCGCCAAACGACTAATGGAATGCGCCGATATAAACAAAAGCAAAGTTAAAGTTAAGACATTCATCTGAGCGTTTACTTTGATTATCATCTCTCCAATTGCATGAAGTTTAAGCAAAAACAAAAGCACGACCCCAATTGCTCCATAAGCGCCAATTGCACTGTCTTTCATGATAATTAGGATCTTCTCCTTAGTCCATCCGCCTCCGAAACCGTCGCAAACATCGGCAAAGCCGTCTTCGTGAAATGCTCCGGTTACTAAAATTCCGGTTATTAGTCCTAAAAGGACAGCAACTGTTTCTGAAAACAATTGAGCTGAAATCCAAAAAACAAAAAACACTACAAGACCAACAATCCAGCCAACAATTGGAAAATATCGTGTAGCTTTATTCAAATAGTCAGGATTATGATCAATATTCTTAGGACACGGAATTCGCGTATAAAACATTAATGCGGTAAAAAATATATCGAGTTCTTTTTTCATATTAAATTGATTAACAACGAAACTTACCTTTTTGAGTTACTTATTACTCACTCCTGCACTCTCAAAACTTGCCATCTCATTCAAAAAAGCAACTGCCGATTGCAAAATTGGAAATACAACCGCGCAGCCCGTTCCTTCCCCCAAACGTAAATCGAGTTGTAAAATCGCTTTAGCATTCAAATAATTCAGGAGTTTACTGTGTGCCTGTTCTGCAGACTGATGACTGAAAATCGTATTTTTAATAATGTCCGGTTGGAGTTTATAAGCAATTAAGAAAGCTACACTGCAAATAAAACCATCCACCAAAATAAGCATGTTGTTTTTATAAGCTTCGAGCATTCCTCCGGCCATTTGCAGGATTTCGAAACCTCCAAAATAAGCCAACTTGCTTTCTAAATCATCGGCTCCTTTATAGGATTCGATCGCTTTTCTTAAAATTTCGCTTTTGAACTTGAGCTTTTCTTGGTTTACTCCGGTGCCTTTCCCCACACATTCTTCAATGGAAATTCCGGTAATAATGCTCATTAATACCGATGCTGTAGAAGTGTTCCCGATTCCCATTTCACCAAAACCAATACAATTGCTTCCTTTTTCAGCAATTTCCGAAACAACCTGACTTCCTTTTTCAAAACAAAGTTCCAATTGGCTTTTGGTCATGGCTGGCCCGTGTAAAAACGATTGCGTTCCTTTATCAACTTTAGCAGAAATCAAGCGTGCATTGGGTGGAAAATCATAATTCACCCCTGCATCGACTATAGCTAACTGAATATTATTTTGCTTACAAAAAACATTGATAGCCGCACCTCCTTCTAAAAAATTAGTCACCATTTGACGGGTCACATCTTGAGGATAAGCGCTTACTCCATGTTCGGCTATTCCGTGATCGGCGGCGAAAACAATCATGTTCGGTTGTTTAATTTCTGGAGTTAAAGTTTGAAAAACGGTTCCGATTTGCTTGGCCAAAATTTCAAGAACTCCTAAAGCTCCGGTCGGTTTGGTTTTATTGTCGATTTTATGCTGAAGTGCCGTTTCAAGTTCAAAAGTATCATTGTTCATTTCAGAAGTCAAAGATTTGTTTTCAGATTCAATTTGATGGATTGCATCGAGTTGTGTGACCGATGGCTTTTCCGATTTCTGCTTCCAATGCAACTGCTGTAACATGGGTTGCTGGTTGTAATCTGTAGCAGGTTTTCCGATGCAGAAATACCCCAAAGGCTCAATGTGTTCGGGTAAGCCTAAAAGTTTTTTGAACTGATAATAATTCAGAATGGAAACCCAGCCCATGGAATAGCCCTGTTCGGTAAGGGAAAGCCAAATGTTCTGCGCTGAACAAACCGCACTGAACTTGATCGCTTCATTACTTCCCACCGTTCCAATAGTGAAGGAATTCAGTACCGAACGGTCGTAACAAATCACCATTCCGAGCGGTGCTTCTTCTATTGCTTCAAGTTTCAACGCTTTGTATTGTTCCTTTTGAGATTCGTTATCGGTTTGATTGGCCGCTTTTTGGTCGTATTCCAAAAAAAGATTTTTAATCGCTTTTTTTAAATCTTTATTTTTAATGATATAATATTTTGTAGCATCCGTCAAACCTACGGAAGGCGCATAATGTCCCGCCTGTAAAGCTTTTTCAAGCACCGAATCCGGAACCTCATCACCGGTAAAATGACGGGTATCTCTCCTTGATTTCATTATATCATAAAGTGCATCCATAGAAAATTTTATTTTTTCTCTTTAATTTTTACAGGGATTCCGGAAACCATAAGCACTACCTCATCAGCCTTTTTAGCTAAATATTGGTTCATCCAACCTTGCAATTCGGTAAATTTCCTTCCGATGTGGGTTTCGGCATGAACGCCCATTCCTATTTCATTGGTAATAATGATGATAGTCGCGTTTTCCTGCTTGGCAATTGCTTCAAATTCAAACTTGGCTTGCTCCAAACTTAAAGCAACATCGTTTTTCGTATCCACAAAAAAATTGGTCAACCAAAGCGTTACACAATCGATGATTGCAACATTTTCTGAAAAATCGATTTCGCTCAAGTGCTTTTCCTTTTCAACATTGATCCAGCGTTCGTCTCTTTCCGATTGATGGCGGTCGATGCGCTTTTGAAAATCGTCGTCCCATTTTCTTGCTGTTGCTACATACATTGGTTTTGCGGAAAGTTCCATCGCTAAATCTTGAGCGTAGCTGCTTTTTCCTGAACGCTCGCCTCCTGTTATTAAGTAAATCATTATTTTATCTTCTTAACTCTTTGTTTTTTCTTTATTTATATGGACAATGAAGACAACTTTCTTCGCAACAATGCCCTCTTTTTAAATGATACCATGCTTTAAAAACCTTTTTTTCATCTTCTAAATAATAGTCAATTCCTTCAATAAGATTTTCAGTTTTAGGAAGTTTACTCGCTTTACTATCATGAGCCTCTTCTGGTAAAACTGCCGCTACATATTGATCAATTTTAATGCTACAAGCGGTTTTAAAGCAATCTGGACACAAGCAATCGACCACATCAGTAGGAACAAAAATCGGCGGGAAATCGTTGCACCAGCATTTACTTCCTTCAAGAGTGTCGCCACAATTAAAAGGGACTCCGCAGGTGGAACACTTTTTTATTTTCTGGATATTCATGCCGTAAAGATAGTGCTTGTGCTTTTTTTAGAATTACAATCAAGCAGTATTTTTTTGCAAATTCTTATACCTTTGCGCTGATGAAACACAACACAATGAAAACTTTTTTCTGTAAAACACTACTCGTTTTCTTTCTTTTCACCATAATCGGATGCAAAAAAAATGAAACGGTAGAAAGCCAAAAAAATACCGAAGCCAAAAACAGTATTCAATACGCCAGCGGGCTTGCTATCTACAAACACGAAGGCTATTCCGTAGTTAAAGTTAGTAACCCGTGGCCTGATGCGAATAAAGTGTTTACCTATATTCTGAAAGAGAAAAACGGAGTAGTTCCGGATAGTTTACAAACTCATCCAACAATTCAAGTTCCTTTACAGTCTATTGTGGTAACTTCAACAACCAATGTTCCGTTTCTGGAAATGTTAGGAGTTGAAAACAAATTGATAGGGTTTCCACATACCGACTACATTTCCTCAGAAAAAACCAGAGCGCTTATCGATAAAGGCATCGTTAAAAACGTAGGTCAAAACGAACGATTGAATATCGAACAACTTATTGATTTAGCACCGGAACTTATCGTAACCTTTGGGGTAGACAACAATAATCCAATGATCAAAAATCTTGAAAAAAGCGGTTTAAAAGTATTAATTCAAGGCGATTGGATGGAACAATCTCCGTTAGGAAAAGCCGAATGGTTAAAACTTTACGCAGCTTTATTTGGAAAAGAAAAAGAAGCCGATGCCTTATTTGCTAACATCGTAAAAGAATACAACAACGCTTTATCATCTGTAAAAAATATAAAAGCAGAAAAGACGGTTTTATACGGTAATATGTACCAAGACCAGTGGTATGTAGCTAAAGGAAACAGCTGGGTGGCGCAATTTTTAAAAGATGCGAAATCCAACTATTTATGGGCGGACGAGCAAGGCTCCGGAAGTTTAGGCTTAACCTTTGAAAAAGTATTGGAAAAAGCAAAAAATGCAGATTTTTGGATCGCGGCAGGAACGTTTAAAACTTTAACTGAACTCTCGGCAAGCAATCCGCATTACAGTCAGTTTGATGCGTTCAACAAAAAAAATGTATATACTTTTGAAAGTAAATTAGGTGCAACAGGCGGAACAGTTTACTATGAAATGGCGCCAAGCCGACCGGATTTGGTCTTGAAAGATTACATCAAAATTTTCCATCCTGAGTTATTACCAAATTACCAATTAACTTTTGCTGAAAAACTGAACTAAATTGGCCAACCGCAAACGAAATATCGCTTTATTCTGTACCCTTGGATTAGTGCTTATAGTGCTTTTACTGGCAAACATTAGTTTTGGCTCGGTGACGATTCCTTTTAAAGAAGTAATTACCAGTTTAAGCGGCGGACAGGCAAGCAAAAGCACTTGGGAATATATCATTATTAATTACCGTTTGCCAAAAGCGATTACTGCGATTTTAGTTGGCATGGGCCTTTCCATAAGCGGATTAATGATGCAAACTCTGTTTAGAAATCCACTTGCCGGTCCTGATGTTCTGGGATTAAGTTCCGGAGCCAGTTTAAGTGTGGCCTTTGTGATATTGGGGGCCAGTTTACTTCCTCCCTTTTTAAGTTCCATAGTATTATCTCCCTATGGATTGGTTTTAGCTTCAACCATTGGAAGTTTTATTGTTCTGATCGCTGTAATAATGGTTTCCCAATATTTACGGGATACAATGGCCATACTAATTATCGGACTGATGTTCAGCAGTTTCACCAATGCTTTTGTTAATATTCTAACCTATTTCAGTACTGCCGAACAACTTCAAAAATTCACCTTCTGGTCTATGGGAAATCTTGGAAGTTTATCCTGGATGTCTATATTTCTATTGTCGATTTGTGTTGCAGTTGGACTACTCTTAGGACTTGTTAACGTAAAGCCCTTAAACACATTGCTTTTAGGTGAAAATTATGCCCGAAGTCTGGGACTTGATTTTAAAAGAACGCGTTTAATCATACTATTCACAACCAGCATTTTAACCGGAAGCATTACAGCTTTTGCCGGACCTATTGCCTTTATCGGATTAGCAATGCCTCATATCGCCAAATTAATATTCCAAACCAGCAACCATTTTGTGTTGTATTGGAGTACTTTGCTTATTGGAGCTTCAGTGTTGCTTATTTGCGATATCGTTTCCCAAATGCCGGGAATGGAACTTACCTTACCAATTAACGCTATTACTTCTATAATCGGTGCGCCGGTTGTGGTTTGGTTGTTGGTTCGAAAACGAAAAATGATGAATTAATGATCAAAACCGTTCTACATACCAACCAACTTACCATTGGGTACGTCTCAAAAAACAATAAGACCATTATTGCCCAAAACCTGAACCTGAACTTATCGGAAGGAAAACTGATTGCTTTGATAGGCGCTAACGGAATTGGAAAATCCACCTTATTGCGCACCATTACAGGAATTCAGAAACCTTTGGAAGGATCTGTTTTTCTAAACGATAAAAAAATAAGCAATTTCGAACCTTTGGAACTTGCGCAAAATTTAAGTGTCGTGTTAACGGAAAAACTTCCGCCAAGTAATTTGACCGTTTTTGAACTGGTCGCTTTAGGCCGACAACCCTACACCAACTGGATCGGATCTTTAACTGAAAAAGACCTTGCCGAAATTGATCAGGCAATAGAACTGACTCAGATTTCACATCTTCGTCACAAAAAACATTACGAAATCAGTGACGGTCAATTACAGAATGTTTTGGTAGCACGCGCTCTGGCTCAGGACACGCCTTTAATCATCCTTGACGAGCCTACCACCCATCTCGATTTGGTGCACAAAGTTGCCCTGTTCAAACTCCTTAAAAAACTAACTCATGAAACCGGAAAATGTATTTTATTTTCTACTCATGATGTGGATTTAGCCATTCAGTTAAGTGATGAAATGATTGTAATGACTCCTGAAAAAGTAACACAAAACGAGCCGTGCAATCTAATTTCAGACGGAACTTTCAACACTATTTTTAAAGACGAGCACATTATTTTCGATCCGGAAAAAGGAAAATTCATCATACGCTAACCAATCTTGATGGGCAATTTTTCGTAACTTTAAGCTTCCAAAAAAACTAAGTTATGAATGCAAAATCAATTATAATGCTGCTCTTATTCAGTTTTTCAACCCTGCAAAGCTTTGCGCAATTAAAACCGGTTTCCTATTCAGACGGCAATCAAAAGCTGGAAGGTTACTTTGGTAAACCCGTAAAAGCAAACGCAAAAAAAGCCGGAGTATTGATTTTACCCGCTTGGATGGGTGTCGATGCACATTCTAAGGAAAGCGCGCAAGCCCTATCAAAGTTAGGATATTACACTTTTGTTGCCGACATCTATGGAGCCGATAAACGTCCTGCCAATACTCAGGAAGCCGGAAAATTGGCCGGTCATTACAAAACCAATTATAAAGAGTACCAAAACCGAATCCATCTAGCACTGCAACAACTCATTAAAAACGGTGCGAATCCAAATGAAATTGCAGTTATCGGTTATTGCTTTGGCGGAACCGGTGCTTTAGAAGCTGCCCGTGCCAACTTTCCCGTAAAAGGTGTGGTTTCTTTTCACGGTGGATTAGGTCGTGATGCAAACCGAACCATTGAAACCATCAAGCCAAAAGTTTTGGTTTTACACGGTGCCGACGATTTTTTCATTCCCGAAACTGAAATCAAAGCCTTTCAGGATGAAATGAGAACCGGAAAAGCCGACTGGCAAATGGTTTATTACGCCGATGCCGTTCACGCCTTTACCCATAAAGATGCCGGAAGTGACAAATCCAAGGGGGCTGCTTACAATGAAAAAGCCGATAAACGCTCTTGGAAAGCCATGCTGGATTTTTTCGATGAGATTTTCAAATAAGTTATTCCTCTAATTCGGGGAGTGTTTCTTTTACTTCTGAAACTGGTTTTTCAGGAATCATTTTATTGAGCCCTTTTTCAAACAAAGGCAAGAACCATACAAAAACCAATACACCCAGAAAATTAAAGAGGAAATGTGCGTTTGCCAAAGTTTGCTCTAAGGGAAGATCGCCACTGATCCACTCCACAAAACGCACAAACGGATAAAACAGCAACAGGCAAATCACAATCGAAATAAAATTGAACAACAGATGGAACAAGCCGGTTTTGATTCCCTGGCGGCTTCCGTTTATGGTGGCAAGAAGTGTGTCACTACAGGTTCCCAGTTCGGCACCAAGCATAATGGCAACACCACCAATTAAAGTGATTGCTCCTTTTTTCACCAATAAAATAGCCATCCCGACTGTTGCAGAAGACGATTGAATGATCAAAGTAACAACTGCTCCGGTTATCGAACCTGTAATCGGATCGTCCATCGCAGCCATCCATTGATGAAATAAAGGATCTTGTTTTAAGGGCGCAATTGCTGTTTCCATAATGAACAATCCGAAGAATAACATTCCAAAATAAATGAACAACTGCCCATAACGTTTAAGATGTTCTTTCTGGGTGATGAGCAGAAAAGCCATTCCAATCATCAATAAAATTGGAGAATACTTTGCAACATCCAAAGCAATGATCTGGCTACTGATCGTGGTACCAATGTTCGCCCCCATCACAATTCCCATGGCCTGCCTAAAAGTAAGTAAGCCGGAATTAACCAATACGATAGTAATAATAATCACTACTGATGAAGAATCCAGTAAAATTGTAATTATCGTTCCGGTAAATATCGCCGTAAAAGTATTTTTGGTAAAATGAAGCAGCCATTTTTTTGGTTTTTTGGCAGTAACTTTTCGAATAACATCAGACAAACTGGTTACTGCATACAGGAAAAGGACCAAACCTCCCAAGAGGGTTAAAACAATCTCTTTCATGGCTTCCAATTTTAAAATTGAAATTACCCGAAGTTAAGGCTTTTTTACAATATAAAAGTTTTTAAAACATTATATTTCAGTTAATTAACAAAAAAGCTCCACTTAAAAGTGAAGCCTTGCTTATAAACACAACGAGTGATTTTATTTTTGCTGATAATCGTAATTTACCATCCAGTTAATCCCGAATTTATCGGTGAACATTCCGAAATAAGCCCCCCAGAATGTTTTATCCATAGGCATGGTTACTTTTCCGCCTTCAGACAAACCGTTGAAAATTCTTGTAGCTTCCTCTTCACTATCTGCATTAATCGAAATAGAGAAATTATCGCCTAATTTTGGAATTCCTCCAAAGCCTTCCACGGCATCACTTCCCATTAAAACCGTATTTCCAATTGGTAAAGAAATGTGCATGATTTTATTTTTATCAGCCTCTGAAATTGGGTATTCTGAAGGCATTTCTGAAAATTTCCCTGCATAAGGAAATTCCCCTCCAAAAACTGATTTGTAAAAATTAAACGCTTCCTCGCAGGTACCGTTAAAGGTAAGATAAGGGTGTACACTTGCCATAGTTTGTTTTAAATTGGTTATATCTCAAATGTAGTTAAAGTTTTCCTTTTTCCAAATAAAGGGTACATATCACGCAAAAAAAATAAATTAAAACACTATTAATCAATTACTTATAAAAATCTAAACTATCTTTGTAGCTTAAAACTAATCTTTCCGGAAACATTAATTTCTAATAAAAAAATTAAAATGTATGGAAAAGATTTACCGCTTCAGAAAACTGCTCCCAATTGTTCTGTTACTTCTTTACGTCTCTTGTGACAAAGAAGAGATGATTCCAAATGATTCCGACAAAAAGGTAAAATCCGAAACCAGTTTTGAGTCTAGAGTGGCTGGTTTAAGTGTTTTCAAAGGTCCCGAAGTAAATCTAGGCCGGGGAAAAATTCGTTCATGGATAAGCATCAATTCACAAGGAGAACCTGAAGAACTTGGTGTTGAAATGACACCTAATGCCTTACGGGGTTTACCTGTAGAGTCCGAACACAGTCACACCATTGTAGTTCCTTTGCACCTTAAAGCCAAACAAATTACTCCTTTTGATCACATTGGCTTAAATTGGAATCCCAACGGTCATGAGCCCGAAGGCGTTTTTGACGTACCTCATTTTGATTTGCATTTTTACATGATTTCAGTAAAAGATCGCGAAGCAATTCCAGCTTGGTCCCCAGAAACCGATGCCTTGTTTAACAATTATCCTCCACGTGGATATATGCCACAGGATTATTTTACACCTCCAGGACCTGCAACTGCAGAAGCTCAAATGGGTAAACACTGGCTTCCGGTAAATTTGGGAGATTTTTTACCCTTTAAATCAATTATGATTTATGGTTCTTATGACGGTCGGGTAATTTTTTATGAACCTATGTTTACTTATAAAATGTTAACCAATCCTTTTGAAGGAACCAGTCGGGATTTCTCTGTTCCTTCTTACTATCAAACCTTAGATTCCTATCCGTCTACTTACAATATATATAAGGATGAAGATACCGGAAAAATCTATATCTCTATGAGCAACTTCTTAAGAAAAATTAGATAACCTGCTTCTTGCAGGTTTTTTTTTACAGCATATACGGAAATTTACGATTGATTCGTTCCACTAAGTACCAACACAACAATGATAGTAAACAGATCATGAAGTATTTCAAAACAATCATTTCAAACATTTTTTGGGGCAAAAATTCATACACCAACCGAATCATGTAAGGGTGCGTTAAATAAATTCCCAATGAAAGACTTGAAGGAATGGAAAATCGTGTGGTAAAAGTTCGTTCCACAGAAAAAGACAAAAGCAACATACTTAATGGAAGTATGGAAATATAAAAATCCAATGCCGGCAATTTGCAGGTATAATAAAAATAGGATTCCAAAAGAAGTCCAACAAAAGAAAACAACAAGACCGATTTCTTTAAAAACAACCCATTTTTCCAATGCGGATAAAGGCTTCCGAGCATCAGAAACGGATAAGCAAAAAACAAAAAATTTCGTGTGGAACCCATTCCCGTATAAATCAGTTTCAACAATGGAAAAGCTTCCAAAGCGTTCATTTTATAGGCCAGTTGAAAAGCATATCCGAATAAAAACAGTGCACAAATAAAACCAAACTTAACTGAAACGCTTAATTTTCTAAAAAAATACAACATTACTACTCCACCTACACTCGCCAGCAGATACCACAAATGCCAATATCCAAAAACAAGCTTCGTAATTGCATCCGAAGTAGTGAATCTTCCTAATTTATAAAACCGGATAAAATCAGGAAGGTAAATTAATTGCCAGACAAAATAAAGCAGCAAGATTCTTAAACAATATTTTTTCAGATAAGCGAAATCTTCAAGTTTGTTTCTAAGTAAATAACCGGAAATGATAAAAAAAGTTGGAACGGCCACACGGGTGATTGCGTTAGAAATTTCATAAGAAATCAAGCCCTGTATTCCATTAAGTTTGGCAACCGGAAAAATATGCAACGCCACAACCAATAAGGCTAAAATAAGCTTTAAAACATCTAACGAAGCACTTCTTTTTATCATCTTGGGACTTTGGACTAAATTAAGAAATTATCCACTTCTTTAACCTCGCCTGCCTTTAAATTTTGCAGTTCTAACGAACCTACCCTAACACGAATCAATCGTAAAGTGGGAAATCCGACAGCTGCCGTCATTTTTCTAACCTGACGGAATTTACCTTCTGTTAAAGTAAGCGAAACCCAACTGGTAGGCCCGTGGCGTTCATCGCGAATGCGTCTTCCTTGCCCGATACAACTTGGCAATTCATCAATAATTCTTGCTTGACAGGGCTTAGTTGTATAACGAATTCCTTTGAAACCAATTTCAACTCCGCTTTTAAGTTGCGAAACTGCTTCTTCTGTTATAATTCCGTCAACTTGCGCATAATATTCTTTTTCAATGGTTTTACTTCGGATGATTTCACTCATCATGCCATCGGTAGTTAAAAGGAGTAAGCCTTCAGAATCTTCGTCTAAACGACCAATAGCCATAGTTTGCTCAGGAAAATCAAACAATTCCCCCAAAAGTCGTTTAGAGCGTTTCTTTTGGTAAATAAACTGACTTAAAAATCCGTGGGGTTTATGAAGCAGGAAATGTCGGTGCATGGATGGTCTTGGTAAAAAATAAGGTTTCGGAGCTTTCTCACAAAAAATTATAAACGTAATCGGTTTCTTAACACCGAAATCAAAAAAGCTGTTGTAAATTTATGCTTCTTTTTTCACAAAATCAGTACTCTAAAAAAATATAAATGGCAACAAAAGAAAAAACAACAATTACGGTGGCTGCCACAGTAAACGCCCCGATTCAAAAAGTTTGGGAATTTTGGACCAGTCCTGAGCACATTACCCAATGGAACAATGCTTCCAACGACTGGCATACTCCTTGGGCAACCAACGAGTTAAAAACAGGCGGGAAATTCAGTTACCGCATGGAAGCAAAAGACGGAAGCTTCGGTTTCGATTTTAATGGAGAATACACCGAGGTTAAAACCAACGAGTTCATCGAATATATTATTGCAGACGGCAGAAAAGTTCAAATCGTTTTTGAAACCAACAATCTGCAAACCATTGTAACAGAAACTTTTGAAGCTGAAGAAGTGCATCCGTTAGAAATGCAACAGGACGGTTGGCAGGCCATCATTAATAATTTCAAGAGACACGTCGAAACTAATTAAAAACATTGTTATGAAATCACAAATTTTCATCAACCTCCCTGTAAAAAATTTAGCCAAAGCCATGGAGTTTTACACTCAAATCGGCTTTAAAAACAACCCGCAATTTACCGATGACACTGCCGCGTGTATGGTTTTTAGCGAAGAAATATTCGTTATGCTCCTAACACACGACCGATTTAAAGGTTTTATCGTTAAAGATTTGGCAGACACTTCCAAAGTTACTGCTGTAATCAATTCCCTATCGATGGAAAGCGTTGCAAAAATGAATGAAACGGCAGACAATGCTTTAAATGCAGGAGGAACTCAACCAACCGAACCTAAAGATTACGGCTTTATGCAACAACGAAGTTTTGAAGACTTAGACGGTAACTTTTGGGAAGTTTTTTATATGGACATGAGCCAGTTTCCTCAGCAATAATATCAAACATTAAGAAATGAAAAATCCAATATATCCATGCTTGTGGTTTAATACCGAAGCTAAAGAAGCTGCAGATTTTTATTGTACGGTTTTTGAGGATTCCAAAATCACAGCAAGTAATCCGATAGTGAGCACCTTTGAAGCTTCCGGGCAAAAATTCATGTGTTTGAACGGCGGGCCAATGTTTTCCATTAACCCTTCAATTTCTTTTTTTGCAGTTTGTGAGACCGAAGCCGAAGTTGACAACGCTTGGAGCAAACTAACCGATAACGGAAAAGTTCTAATGCCTCTTGATGCTTATCCGTGGAGTCAAAAATACGGCTGGGTTCAGGACAAATTCGGGGTAAACTGGCAATTATCATTCGGAAAATTTGAAGAAGTCGGACAGAAATTCACACCAACATTAATGTTCACCCAAGAAGGTAATGGTAAAGCGACAGAAGCCATCAATTTTTACACTTCCCTATTTCCAAATTCAGATATAAAAGGAATTTTACGATTTGATGAAAACGATCACGGAGTTCCGGGAACAGTCAAACATGCTCAATTCACCTTAAACAATAATGTTTTTATGGCTATGGATGGTGGATTAGGCCATGATTTCTCATTCAACGAAGGCGTTTCCTTGGTTATTGAATGTGAAGATCAGCAGGAAATTGACTATTTCTGGAATAAACTAACTGAAAACGGACAAGAAAGCATGTGCGGTTGGCTTAAAGATCAATACGGTGTTTCCTGGCAGGTAGTTCCGGAGATTTTAGGAGAACTTATGAACGATCCAGAAAAAGGACAACGTGTGGTTCAGGCCTTTCTAAAAATGAAAAAATTTGACATTGAGACTTTAGTAAACGCTTAGTTTCAGAAGAACTATAAAACGCCAATCTGAGTCTTTTGGATTGGCTTTTTTTATTACATTTACATCATAAAAACCTAACCCATGTCACAAACCATACTAGTACTAGCCGCATTTATTATTGCACTCGCTGTTGGAATTTATATCGGGAAACTACTTTTTTCCGCTCAATCCAAATCAGAACAATCAGGTCTTGAAGAACGAATAAATGGTCTTTTAAATCAAATCGAACAGTTAAAGCAACAATTCCAGATCGAACGCACTAGTTTTGAGAAGCAAATCATTCAACTAACTTCGGAAAAAGAAACCATTCGAAACGAAAAAGAAGCTGTTGCCATTCAACTTTCTAAAAAAGAAGTCGATTTTGAAAATCTTTGGGAACGTCATAAAGAACAAAAAGATGAAGTAAATCAGCTTCAGGAAAAATTCACTAAAGAATTCGAGAATCTTGCCAATAAAATTCTGGAAGAGAAAACCGTAAAATTTACCGAACAGAACAAAGAAAACTTAAAAAACATCTTGAACCCGCTTCAGGAAAAAATTCACTTATTTGAGAAAAAAGTAGAAGACACCCATAAAGAAAGCATTGATTATCATGCCGCTTTACGTCAGCAAATTTTAGGACTTCGTGAAATGAACGAGCAAATGAGCAAGGAAACCTTAAACCTGACTAAAGCCTTAAAGGGCGACAGCAAAATGCAAGGAAATTGGGGTGAGCTTATTTTGGAACGCGTACTGGAAAAATCTGGTTTGGAAAAAGGCCGTGAATACGAAGTACAACAAAGTTTCACTACCGAAGACGGCTCACGCGTGCAGCCCGATGTGGTGATCAATCTTCCGGACGGCAAGAAAATGATCGTAGATTCCAAAGTATCCTTAACATCCTACGAACGCTATGTTAATGAAGACGATGAAGACGCAAAGGCAACTTTTTTAAAAGAGCACGTAAACTCAATTAAGCGTCATGTTGAGCAATTAAGCAGTAAAAATTATCAGGATTTGTATCAGATTGAAAGCCCGGATTTTGTATTACTTTTTATTCCGATGGAGCCTGCTTTTGCCATTGCCTTAAACGAAGACAATTCACTGTACAACAAAGCTTTCGAGAAGAATATCGTTATTGTGACGCCTTCAACACTGCTAGCAACTTTACGTACAATCGACAGTATGTGGACCAATCAAAAGCAACAGGAAAACGCTTATGAAATTGCGCGTCAGGCAGGGGCTTTATATGATAAATTTGAAGGTTTTGTTTCCGATTTGATCAAAATTGGAAAAAAAATGGACGAAGCCAAATCAGAATACGGAAATGCGATGAACAAGTTAGTAGAAGGAAAAGGCAACCTTGTGACCAGCGTTGAAAAACTTAAGAAAATGGGAGCCAAAGCCAAAAAAGCCTTACCCGAAGCCATCTTAACCCGAGCATTGGAAAAAGAAATCAATCCTGAAAATTAAAAGCTTATGAGAAAGTATTTTTTCTTTGGAATTACTGCGTTACTATTAATGTTTGCCGGTTATTTTACTTTTGTTTACTATGTTCCTTACAGTGAAGGAGTTCGCGCTGGGGAATTAATCAAAATCAGTAAAAAAGGAGTTTTGATGAAAACCTGGGAAGGCGAAATCAGTCAGGGAATTTCAGGAGCACAAATTTTCAGCTTTTCGGTTTTGGACAAAGACCAGAAAGTGATTGATGATCTTGTCAATTACCAAGGAAAATACGTCAAAGTCACTTATCTTGAGCGCTACATCACCTTTCCTTGGTGGGGAGACTCACACTATTTTATTACTAATGTTCAGCTTGAAAATTCCCCACATTTTAATCAACAGTAAACCATGCAAACCTTTAAAAAAGTAAGCGCGTCAAAAGTTACCATTTCAGAATTGATGCTCCCCTCCCATTCCAATTTCAGTGGAAAAATTCATGGAGGTTATATCTTATCGCTCATGGACCAGATTGCCTTTGCCTGCGCATCGAAATATTCGGGAAAATACTGCGTAACAGCTTCAGTAGACACTGTAGATTTCTTAAATCCGATTGAAGTAGGGGAATTGGTTACTTTAAAATCTTCAGTAAATTATGTTGGAAAAACCTCAATGGTTGTAGGGATTAGAGTTACTTCAGAGAATATTCAGACCGGGAAAGTTAAACATTGTAATTCTTCATACTTTACAATGGTTGCTAAGGACAACGAAGGAAATTCTGTTGCTGTTCCAACCCTAATTCTTTCCAATTTGGAAGAAATACGCCGTTTTTGTGAAGCTGTAAAACGAATCAACAGTAAAAAAGAATACAAAGCTCACGAAGAAACGTTTGATTACACCACCGAGGAAAACATAAAAAATCTAACTTCATTCAACATAAAGTTAGATTTATAACTTTTTTAATAAATTTTATTATTTATTATCAGTTTTAACTTAAATGGAAGCTGTTTTATTATATATTTGAATGATTTACAAAAAATTATATAATAAATGCAAAAAAACTACTTACTAAAACTTACCCTATTTCTATCGGCATTTGCATTGTTTTTCATTGTGGCTTGTAACTCCAGTGATGAAGCCGAAGCATATACCCCAATCCCTTCAGTTTCAGTAGATCTTACAAAAGTTCCTTACGCTAAACTTTCAGAATACAATTTTTTTGAAGGCGACTTAAAAAACCAAAAACCTCTTGTCGATGTAATTCCTTATGAACCGGCAAGTTCTTTGTTTTCGGATTATGCCCATAAAAAAAGATTTCTCTGGTTGCCTAAAGGGACCAAAGCAACCTATAATGGAGATGATAATGTGTTCGAATTTCCGGTAGGGTCAGCGCTCATCAAAACCTTCTACTACGATAATGTTCAACCAGGAAACACAACTAAACTGATCGAAACCCGTTTGTTAATTCGAAAAGAAAACGGATGGAAAGCATACACTTACGTCTGGAACGACCAGCAAACCGACGCTTTATTGGAAACCACCACCAACGGAGCCTTTGTTCCTGTAACCTGGCTTGAAAACGGCACATCCAAAAGCATTACTTACAAAGTGCCTTCTCAAACGGAATGTGTAACCTGTCATAAAATTAACCCAAACCAAACCGGAGAAATAACAATTCCTATTGGCTTAAAACCTCAAAACCTTAATACCTCATTCAATTATTCGTCTGGTGCACAAAATCAAATTGAAAAACTTAAAAGTTTAGGTTATTTAGGAAATGATGTACCTCCAGTATCGCAAATCTATTCAACCGTAAACTGGAAAGACACCAGCAAATCTTTAGAATTACGTGCGCGCTCCTACATCGATATCAACTGCGCACATTGCCATCGTACCGGCGGACATTGTGATTACACTGTACAACGCTTCAATTTCAGCAATACCAACTTACAAGATTTTGGAGTTTGCCTTACACCTCAATTTAACATTCCAAATATGCCTTTTATCATTAACAGTGGAGATGCCGATCATTCGGAGATGATTTTCAGAATGAATTCAACTCAAGAAGCTGAAATGATGCCAATTATAGGAAGAACGATCGTTCATGAGGAAGGGGTTCAATTAATAAAAGACTGGATTAATTCAATGCCGCAAAATTGTCGATAAACCAAAAACAACACTATAAACTATGAAAAAAATTACTCTTATTCTTATTTCTTTTTTAGGATTGAGTGGTATGGCACAAAACACCTGCGCCACAGCTGTTCCTATTACAGCCGGCACGCATACTGTTAGTGCAATTGATGGTACCAATATTACCACTGCCTGTTCTACCGGAGCAGCTTTGGCAGAATGGTACACCTACACACCAACTCAAAATTACACGGTTACGATAACTTCGGATTTAACGGCTAATTTATGCAAAGACACCCGCGTTTTTGTTTACACCGGAGACTGTTTCAGCTTATCTTGTTTAGCCAATGATGATGATTCCGGAAACCTTGCCTGCAACAGCGGAAATTCCAATTCCTATTTATCAACCACTACTTTTGCAGCTACTGTAGGAACAACTTATTATATTGCTTGGGACAACAAATGGAGTGCCGCCGGATTTGATTTCCAGATAATCGAACAACCTTTTGTAGCGCCGCCTATTACTTTCACAATGTCAACGATTCAAAGTAGTTCTACAATTTGTGCCGTTACGGATTTGAACGGAGATTATCTTGACGACATCGTTACGGTACAGAGCAATCAAATGACAGCACTTACACAGAATGTGGGCGGTGGTTTTACCTCGACGGTACATGCATTACCAGGATTGACTGCACAACCAAGCTGGAGTATTGCAGCAGGAGACTTCGACAAAAACGGTTTTAACGATTTAGTATTCGGAAGTGGAAGCCGTGTTGCAGTAATAAAAGCAAATACAGGAGCAACCAGTTATACAGAGATTACATATCCTCAAAATATTTTCACTCAAAGAACCAATTTCGTAGACATCAACAGCGATGGCCATTTGGATTTATTTGCTTGTCACGATGTAGATCAGAGTCATGCCTACCGCAACGATGGAAACGGAAACCTTATTTTTGACCAGCCCTTTTTCCCAACTTTAGATGTTGGTGGAAATTATGCTTCTATTTGGACCGACTATAACAATGACGGCCACATCGATATGTATTTGGCAAAATGTCGTGGAGGAGCACCAGTGGGAGATCCACAACGTATTAATTTACTTTACAAGAATAATGGCGACGGAACTTATACCGAGGTTGGAGCCAATGCTGGAGTGAACGATGGTGCACAATCATGGTCTACCGCCATTGAAGATTTTGATAATGACGGTGATATGGATTTTATGCTTTCCAACATTTCCGACACCAACAAATTCTACAGAAACAATAACGACGGAACCTTCACTGATATCTTCTCAACTACCGGTATTGCTGCTCAAGTAGGATCTTGGGAAATTCAGTCCGGTGATTTCAACAACGATGGCTGGGTAGATTTCTTATGGCAAAACACTAAAGAATTATATCTGAATAACGCAGATGGAACTTTCACAGGATATGATTTACCTTTTAGCGAAGGTGGAATCGGTGATTTAAACAACGACGGTTTCTTAGATGTTCAATATGAAAATAAGGTTTATTACAACACACCGAACGGAAACAATTGGATCAAAGTAAATCTTCAGGGAACTCAAAGTAACCGCAACGGTATTGGAGCACGTGTAGAAATTTACGGAGCATTTGGCAAACAACTTCGTGAGATTAGAAGCGGACACGGTTTCAGTCATCAAAGTACGATGAATGCACATTTCGGAATAGGTACCAATGATCACATAACTCAAGTAATAATTCGCTGGCCTTCAGGTCTTGTAGACACTTTCAACAATCCGAATATCAACCAGGCACTTTTAGCTGTGGAAGGGGTTACACTTAGCATGAATCAATTCGATACTTCTGTATTTACTATTTCGCCTAATCCGGCAAAAGAAGTTTTAAACATTCGCAACAACACAACTGTTGCGTTCAATTCTGGACAAATCTTCGATCTAAACGGAAGACTGGTTCAAAGCTCAAAATTGGAGAATTCTACTATCAATATTCAATCACTAAAAACAGGGACTTACATTGTTGTTTTAAGGGATTCTGAGGGAAAAGATTATTCTCAAAAATTCGTAAAAGAATAAGTTTTTTGATTTACAAAAAAGACGCCGATTGGCGTCTTTTTTATTTCCTTTATATCATTAAAATTTAGAAAACCCGAACCAGGTTAAACCCGAAACAGATTTCTCCTTTATCCCAACGTCCAGCAGTTTGCCCTAAAAATCCCGTTTCATGCATTGCTCTGGAATTTGTGAAATGCATTTGAAAAACATGCCCTCCGGTTTCCAGATCAACACCTATGGAAAGAGGATTTTTATAAACTGATCGCGAATCTCTGTTTAAATGGGGAGCATAATCCATATTTACAGACCAGCGTTTTCCAAATTTATATCTTCCTCCCATTCCGATTGCAAATTGACTATTGTCCTGAGGATTCGGTAAAATAGGATTACCACTGGCATCATAAATATCACGCACAGTGTTTTCATGGAAATACGTTGGAGCCAATTCTAAAGAAAGCTTATCTGAAAATCTTCTGGAAACTAAAACTTGAGTAACATAACTTAATCGATTTTCAAATTTCATATTCGGATATACGCTCTTTTTAATTTCCGTATTAATAGCAATACTGTTAAAACCCACAATGGTAAAAGGAAACCCTTCTTTTTCTTGTTGCACTAATCGGTATTTTGCTGCTAAATCATATGTTTCCTGAAAACCGCTTCGGGAAGCGTGAATGGTCAACCATTCCTTAATTCCGTAAACAAATTTCAATTGAGTATTAGCATCGTCTAAACCAAAAAAATCATCAAATCCCTTTTTAAGGTAACTGAAACGGTGGGCAACAATAAAATAAAAATCACCTTTAGCCGCCAATTTGGTGGATTCAAGATTTACAATTTTAAGCGATTTAAAAGCAGATTCGACTTTGGAGTCGGTTTTTACGGTATCAATCTCTGAAAGCAAATCGTCTTGAGAAAATCCATACAGGGGAAGCATCGCAAAGGCGAGTACTTTTAAAAATTTTAAATTCATATATATACTATTCAGAAATTATTAAACACTGATCCATTTTCATCTCTTCAAGCAGGTCATCGTAACCAATGAAACGTCCTTTAATTTTCACATTAGACAACTGCTGAAGGTTGGCTGGTAATTGATCTTTAAAAACCGCAAACATTTTATCATCAATAATAAGGGCATTTTCAGCTGTATCAATCTTTGAAATTTTGCCATATACGTCTATGGTTTTGTCAAGATACTTTGCATTGGCCTTATTTTCATCAGTTTTAAATTCTTCATTGATAGAAAGGGCGGAAACCAAATAACTCCCCTTCTCTGATGCAATATCACGATGATCTTTATAAAGATAGGAATAGACTAAATAGCAGCCAATTAAAATCAAAACTACAACTGATAAAACTTTATATTTCCTCATACACGATAAATGATTTCCCACAAAATTAACGAAATATTTTTTTATTTTTCAAATAAAATATCATAACTTTAAACATAATTAAAAAATCAACAATGCGTTTAACAAAAAATATTTTTCTAGCAATTCTTAGTTTCGCTGCGTTAAGTTGTGCAAACGATTCAGAATCAGATCTATACAACAACACTTCAAACAATGCAATCACGTACAACACGGTTGTAAGACAAATTGTTCAGGATCGATGTCAGCGTTGCCACACCCAACCGCCGCAAAATAATGCACCAATGCCACTAACCACCTATGCTTTTGTTAGACAAGCTGTTGAACAACGAGGATTAATTGACCGCATTTCCCTCCCACAAGGCACGCAGGGTATGATGCCTAATGGAGAAACAAGATTACCACAATATCAGATAAACCAAATCATTGCCTGGAGAGATGCAGGCTTTCCTGAATAACTTAAGATTATGAAAAATATACTTTTACTCTTTTCAGCACTTCTGTTTGTGAACAGCACTTTTTCACAAGAGAAAAAAATTACTAAAACCGGCGAAATTAATTTTGAAGCCTCTGTCCCGTCTTTTGAAGAAGTAAAAGCCAAAAGCAAGAGCGTAACCTTTGTTCTAAATACCGAAACCGGAGACATTGCAGCACTTGCCCTTATTAAAGGATTCCGCTTTAAAATCGCTTTAATGGAAGAGCATTTCAATGAAAACTACATCGAAAGCGACAAATATCCAAAGGCAACTTTCAAAGGAAAAGTTTACGGATTCGATATGACTAAACTATCCGAAACCAGTAAAGACTTCTCCATCAAAGGAAATTTGGAACTACACGGAAAATCAAAAGAAATAACCGTGCCGGCCAAAATAAAGAAAACTGCAGACGGAATTGAAATTGTCTCAAATTTTTCAGTAAACTCAGATGATTTCAACATCCAAATCCCAAAAGTAGTAAGCAATAAAGTTTCTAAAAAAGTAAATATAAGCCTTGATTGCGTTCTCAAATAAATTATGTTAGTTATTCAACAAAAACCTTTTAGCCCAACTAAAAGGTTTTTTATTTTTAATTAATTAAATTCGCGTACCAAATTGTAATTTATGCGAATAAAACTACTTATTACTTCTTTGCTAATCAGCACAATTGGATCGGCACAGAAGAATTTAGACCCTACACCCGAAGACATTTCACTGGCAAAATCCATTCGTGAGAAAAACAACAAAGCCGATGTTGCCATCTTAAACAGTAATGAACTCGTAACTTTTGATTTGAATTCAAAAGAAGGCAAAGTAATAGTTAACCATTCCATTAAGGAAAAATGGATGAACATTAACCATCGTGCCGACATCCGTAAATATGAATTTTACGACAGTCAATCGGAAATTGAAAGTTTTGACATTAAATTCCGAAACGATAAAAAAACAAATTTCTATGTTACAGACGAATTTTATAAGAGCGAAGACTTATTCTATAACGATGCCCGAATAAAATACACTACCATAGATTTTCCGGTTCAAGGCTACACCTACAATTATAACTTTGAAAAGAAATACAAGGATGTAAAGTACTTTACCAGCATATTTTTCAATGATGAATATCCTGTAATAAAAAAGCAGGTTACCATTGAAGTTCCAAAATGGTTGGAATTGGAAATTAAGGAATTCAACTTTAAGGGTTATAAAATCAATTTAAACAAGGCTCCTAACGATAAATCTGAGACTACCACTTACACTTACACTATTGAAGAACTTCCGGCCAGCAGTAACGAATCCAACACGCCAGGGCCGAGTTATCTTTATCCTCATATCTTGATAATTGCAAAATCATACACAAAAGACGGCAAAAAAAACACCTTGTTTAATTCTACAGCCGATTTGTATAAATGGTATAAATCATTGGTAGACACAATGAAAGAAACACCAGATGCTTTGAAAGAAAAAGTGGAGGCCTTAACTAAAAACGCCAAAACCGACGAAGAGAAAATCAAAAAAATTTACTACTGGGTTCAGGACAACATTCGTTACATCGCTTTTGAAGATGGAATTGCTGGTTTTAAACCCGACGAGTCGCAAAACGTTTTCCAGAAACGTTACGGAGATTGTAAAGGAATGGCCAATTTAACCAAACAAATGCTTAAACTTGCCGGATTTGATGCACGATTGACCTGGATTGGAACCAAAAGAATTGCTTATGATTATTCAACTCCTTCGCTTTCGGTTGATAATCACATGATTTGTACGCTTTTCCACAACAATAAAAAGTACTTTTTGGATGGAACCGAAAAATTCAATTCATTTGGAGAATACGCAGAACGCATCCAAGGAAAAGAAGTTTTAATTGAAAATGGCGACAATTTTTATGTTGAGAAAGTTCCTGTTGCAAATTCTTTAAGCAATTCAGAAACCTTTACTTCTATCTTGAAAATTGAAAATGAAATGCTTGTTGGAAAAACCAACACGACTTATGCAGGAGAAAGCAAAGCATCCTTTTTACACAGTTTCAACAACATCCGCAGCAACAACAAAGAAACTGCATTAATGGATTATTTGTCGGACAGCGATAAAAACAATACCATCAGCAACATTAAAACTTCCGATTTGACAAATAGAGACGGAAAAATAAGCATCGATTATGACATCAAATTAAACAATAAAGTATCGGCTTTTGATAACGAAATTTATGTAGATCTGGATTTCAAAAAAGAATTCTCAAAACTAAGTTTAAAAGACCGCAAGTGCGATTTTGAATTTCCTTACAAAGAAAATTATTCTGCATCCATAAAACTGGAAATCCCTGCAGGATACAAGGTAACCAAATTACCTGAGCCCTTATCCATATCAACGGAAAACTACAAAGTAAGCATTACTTGCCAGCAAGTTGGAAATGAAATCGTTTACAGCAAACTCTTCGATTTTAAAAACGGAACCATCAAAGTTGATGAATTTTCGCAATGGAATACATTATTGGATAAAATCAATAAAATATACAACGAACAGATCACTTTAACCAAATCATAAACCATGACCAAAAAACTATTATTATTCTTACTGGTTGCTTTTTCTTTAAACGGTTTTTCTCAGGACAAAGAGGAAATTAAGGATTTCTTCTGGGGAAAAAACGACGATTACAAAAATGCCACAACAATTCCCGATAAATGGAAAAATGAATCGGCAGTAATTATCTATAAATATGAAGATTATGATTTTCATAAATTTGGAAAAAGTGTTACCTATCGTTCAGCTCTACGCAAAAGAATCAAACTTCAGGATTTGGCAGCGGTAAAAGAGTTTTCCGAGTTCAAATACACTGATAAATTTAGTTTTTACAACAATCAAACCCGAACCACTTTAGGGATTAAAATCATCAAACCGGACGGGAAGGAAATTGTAGTTGATGTTGAAAAAGAGTCTGTTAAAGAAGACAACAAAAAGAAAATAGCCATTCCAAATCTTGAAGTGGGTGATATTCTTGATATTTACGATTACAGCACCGAATCATTCGTATCCCATTTCGAATACGGATTTGAAGAAGTGGAAAAAACCTTGGGCGATACCCATCCTATTATGAATTACAAATTAACGTTTCAAACCGAAAATGATTTCTTTGTAAACTTCAGCACTTATAATGGCGGGCCTGAATTAAGGGAAATTCCACTAAACAAATCCAACGAACGCAAATACGAAATCGTTGCAACAGACATCGAAAAAAATGATTTTCCAAAATGGTTTTACCCGTTAGTAGAGCTTCCGTGCTATAAATTCCAGGTGTATTTTGCACGCTCCGGCAAGTTTGAAAAAAATGCTGATGCGTTTTTACCTGAAAAGGAAAACATCATTAAAAAGAGCGTTTCAAAAGAAGATGTACTAAACTTCTACACTAATAAATTCAGACCTCTAGGAAACTTAAGGGATATTGAAAATTTCCTAAAAGGAAAAACGTTTGCCACAACCGAAGAAAAAGTAAAAGCAGTGTATTTTTTCACCAGACATTACTATTTCACAAGGTTTTTTGAAGCAATTGCCATTCAAAAGGCCAACATCATGAGCCCGTTTGAATTCTATGAGCCAAACTCAATTATCTTACAGAGCGATACTGATTTTATCAACCATTTCATGGCTTTTTTAAAGGATAATAAAATCGATTACGATATTGTGGTGGCGACTAACCGTCATAATGGCCCTATAAAAGATTTACTGATTCAGAAAAATGCTTCGGTAATTTTAAAAGTACATGCGGAAAACCCTGTCTATATCGAGCACTTTACTCCTTTTTCAGATTTGGATAAAATTTCTCCGCAATTGGAAAACACAGAAGCTTACGCTCTAAAGGTGAGCAAGCGCAAAAAAGTGGTTGATGTTGAAGAAATCAAATTACCAATTTCCAGCTATAAAGACAATACTTCAAAACAAATCTCTACTTTGAAATTTGAAGAGAATTTTAATGGCTTTAACCTGGAAAGAGAGACACAATTAAACGGACACAACAAAGACGACGAACAAGGTAATAAACTGTATTTTTACGACTACGTTAATGAAGACTATCAAAAATACAGCACCAAACCTTTTATTGAACTTATCGGAAACAAGAAGAAAAAAGAACGTTACTCTAACGAATTTAACTCTTTAATCAACAAAATAAAAGACAAACAAAAAGAAGAATTCAAACAAACCGCTACACAGGAATTCGATGCCGAGGTTGAAAACCATAGTTTGGAAATTGTAAATACCGGACGTTTTGGAAAAACAACTCCGTTCGTTTATAAAGAAAAATTCAGCTGCAAAAACAACTGGATTAAAAAAGCTGGAGAAAATTATATTTTTGAAGCGGGTAAACTAATTGGTTCGCAAATCAACGTTGAAGATAAAGAACGAAAAAGAACTAACAATATTTATCAGGAATACCCGAGATCATTCGAAGAAGAAATTACGGTTGAAATCCCTGAAGGCTTTACAGCAACAGGATTAGACAAACTGAATAAGAAAGTAGAAAACGAAACAGGAGGTTTCATCAGTTCAGCTACTGTTGAAGGAAACAAAGTTCACATCAAAGCCTACAAATACTACACAGCCAGCTATCAACCTAACAGTAACTGGAGTAAAATGGTAGCTTTTTTAGACGCTGCTTACCAGTTCACACAAGAACGAATATTGTTTAAGAAAAACTAACAAACAAAAAGCCTTTTAGATATCTAAAAGGCTTTTTTAATTACAATTCGACAAATTCAAAATGATTCAGTTTGTCAATATATAGAAGCGTTTTATTACTGTCTTCACTTCTGGAAAACATGGGTAAAAATTTCGCACCGTGTACAAATTCATCAAAAGTATAAGAGGTACGCTTAACCACCGAGGTACTGAACATATCATCAAACACCTTCACATAAACCACAAGTTCACCCTTTCCTTGTTCAAAATCTTCTTTGGACAAATTATACAATGGGCTGTCTTCGGTTATCGGATGCACCAGTGTCCAGCTTAAAGTTAAAGCGTTGATGCGTTCCATTTCCAAATCAAGAGAATAGAATTTGTTAACCATTTGACCATTTTCTTCAATGCGCATTCCTAGAGTCATTCTTGCTTCTGCATCGGTTAAATTGGTGTTTTTATAGGGAGTCATTCTGAGCATTAAGGCTGTAATACCTTCATATGGAGCAATAATTGCATTTTCAGAAAAACGAATAAACGCTTTTGGTTTACTGAAACGCCCATAAAACAACCCCGTTGCAATTGCAAAACTCAACAGTCCGAAAAGCGCTTCAACAGAGGCCACAAAACTAGCCCAAAAACCAGTAGGACTTATATGCCCATACCCTACCGTTGTGAAGGTTTGCGCGCTGAAAAAAAACGCCTGTCCAAATTTATCCAAAGGATTATTTGCAGTAATACCGTTTAGGTGCTCAACTCCAATCAAGCAATAAATCGATGCAAAAAGCAGATTGACCAGCAAATAGAAAAACAATATGGTCAGCATGAATTTCCACCGCGGAACTACCAACATCGTATGATACCAACTAATGCTTTCCGCAAAACCGATGCCTTCTTTTTTTACATTGGCATCTCCATTTTTATCGATAAACCTTCCTCCGTAATTAGAAGCGCTGGTCCCGAAACCTGTGTTTACCTCAGTTTTTGCCCGAGAATTGATTCGTTTTAAAAAAGCCATAAGATGTTGCGTGTTTTTAACTAAATTGAACTATTCAAAGTTAATCGAAAATGAGGTATTCTTTTCAAGCTGAAATTTACAAAATCGGAATCAATTGGACGGTCGATGTTCCTCTGGAAATAACTGAAAAACTTAGCGTCAAAAAAGGCTACATCCGAATAAAAGGAACAATTAACGGTTTCGCATTTAACAAATCGCTCGTTCCGGTTAAAGAAGCTCCCTACCGCTTATTTGTAAATTTAATTATGATGAAAGGCGCGAAAACAGCTATTGGGCAAAGAGCAACCTTCTGCATCGAACAAGACACTTCCGATCCGGAAAAAGAATATCCAATGCCAAATCAGTTAGCCGAACAACTAAAAGAAAACCAACTTGAAGAAACTTTCAACAACCTAACCTTTTCCAGAAGAAAAGAAATCGTCCGGTATTTAAGTTTTATTAAAACCGAAAAAACGTTTCAACGCAACATTGAAAAAGTAATTGCTCAACTCAAAGAAATAAAAAAAACATCCTAATATCCTAAAATAAAAAAATCCCTCTGCCGAGGGATTTTTTTTATCATATTATCTGCTTAAGTACATTTTTCTTCTCGAATACAATTCGTAGAACTGATCGTCTTTCAAATCATCGATAAACAAAATGCTTTCCCCTGTCGATTTCATCTCAGGCCCTAAAGCTTTGTTAACGTTTTTAAACTTGCTGAAAGAGAATACCGGTTGCTTGATGGCAAATCCTTTCAATTGTGGATTGAAGTTAAAATCCGTTACTTTATTATGGCCTAACATCACTTTAGTAGCGTAGTTCACATAAGGTTCTCCATAAGCTTTCGCAATGAACGGTACCGTACGGGAAGCCCTTGGATTCGCCTCAATAATGTATACGATATCGTCTTTAATTGCAAACTGAATATTGATCAAACCAACTGTTTTCAAGGCTAAAGCGATTTTCTTTGTATGGTCTTTGATCTGTTGCATCACGAATTCCCCGATATTGAACGGCGGTAAAGTCGCGTTACTGTCACCCGAGTGGATTCCACAAGGCTCAATGTGCTCCATGATTCCAATGATATAAACATTTTCTCCGTCACAAATCGCATCGGCTTCTGCCTCAATAGCACCATCCAAATAGTGATCTAACAACAATTTATTCCCCGGAATCGATTTCAATAAATCAATTACGTGTTCTTCCAATTCCTGCTTGTTGATCACGATTTTCATTCCCTGACCTCCCAATACATACGAAGGGCGAACTAATAACGGGAAGTCTAACGAATCGGCTAATTTTGAAGCTTCTTCGGCACTTTCGGCGATACCAAATTTCGGGAATGGAATATGCAATTCGGTCAATAAATCTGAGAAACGGCCTCGGTCTTCGGCTAAATCCAAAGCATCGAAACTGGTTCCTAAAATTTTGATTCCGTATTTATTTAATTTTTCGGCTAATTTAAGTGCAGTCTGACCACCCAACTGAACAATTACTCCTTCCGGTTTTTCGTGTTGGATAATATCGTAGATGTGCTCCCAGAATACCGGCTCGAAGTATAATTTGTCTGCCGTATCAAAATCTGTGGAAACCGTTTCCGGGTTACAGTTGATCATGATGGTTTCGTAACCACATTCTGCAGCAGCTAGAACCCCGTGAACACATGAGTAATCAAACTCAATTCCCTGCCCGATACGATTCGGTCCTGAACCTAAAACCACTACTTTTTTCTTATCAGTTACTACGCTCTCGTTGTCTACGTAACGAGTACCATCGGGTCTTTGAATTTCCGCTTCAAAGGTTGAATAATAATAAGGAGTTTGTGCTTTAAACTCAGCGGCACACGTATCTACCAGTTTGTACACACGTTTCACGCCCATATCTTCACGCAACTTGTGCACCTGACTTTCCAGACAGCCTAGCATATGTGCAATCTGACGGTCACCGTAGCCTTTTTGTTTCGCTTCTAAAAGTAAATCTTTAGGAAGCGTGTCAATTTTATAATTGGAAATCTCTTTCTCTAAAGCGTATAATTCCTCGTATTGCTTTAAGAACCACATATCAATTTTAGTAATTTCATGGATTCTCGACAGCGGAATACCCATGGCAATCGCATCATAAATTACAAAAACGCGATCCCAGCTGGCATAGGTTAATTTTTCAATAATCTGGTCGTAGTTTGTATAACCTTTCCCGTCAGCTCCTAAACCATTTCTCTTAATTTCAAGAGATTGTGTTGCTTTGTGTAAAGCTTCCTGGAACGAACGCCCAATTCCCATAACCTCACCTACGGATTTCATCTGAAGTCCTAACGTTCGGTCGGCTCCTTCAAATTTATCGAAGTTCCAACGTGGGATTTTTACGATTACGTAATCCAAAGTTGGTTCAAATAAAGCCGAAGTGGATTTTGTGATTTGATTTTGTAATTCATCAAGTGAATATCCCAAGGCTAATTTGGTCGCAATTTTAGCAATCGGATAACCTGTCGCTTTGGATGCTAATGCTGAGGAACGCGATACACGCGGGTTGATTTCAATAGCCACGATGTCTTCTTTTTCATCTGGAGAAACCGCAAACTGTACGTTACATCCTCCCGCGAAATTTCCGATACTGCGCATCATCAAAATCGCCATGTCACGCATTCTCTGGAACGTTCTGTCGGAAAGTGTCATCGCTGGCGCTACCGTGATACTGTCTCCGGTGTGGATTCCCATCGGATCCATATTCTCGATGGTACAGATGATTACAACGTTATCGTTTTTATCGCGTAATAATTCTAATTCGTATTCTTTCCAGCCTAAAAGCGCTTTGTCAATCAAAACTTCATGGATTGGAGAAGCCTCCAGACCACGCGTTAACAAATCGTCGAAATCTTCTTTTTTATGAACGAAAGCTGCTCCTGTACCTCCTAGAGTAAAGGATGGACGGATTACCAAAGGAAATCCGAATTCCTGAGCAATTTCTTTTCCTTTTAAAAACGAGTTCGCTGTTTTAGCCGGCGCTACCGGAATATCGATTTTCTCTAACAATTGTTTGAACTGCTCACGATCTTCAGTAACGTTAATCGCATTTACATCTACCCCGATTAATCGTACTCCGAAATCTTGCCAAATTCCTTTTTCATCGGCTTCCAAACATAAATTCAAAGCAGTCTGCCCTCCCATCGTTGGCAATACCGCGTCGATTTGCGGGTGTGCTTTAAGGATTTCGATAATCGATTTTGTAGTAAGCGGCTTTAAGTAAACATGATCGGCCATAGAAGGATCCGTCATGATGGTTGCTGGGTTCGAATTGATTAGGATAACTTCGATTCCTTCCTCACGTAATGAGCGTGCAGATTGTGATCCCGAATAATCGAATTCACAAGCTTGCCCGATTACTATGGGTCCCGAACCAATAATTAAAACCGATTTAATTGAAGTGTCTTTAGGCATTGTGTTGTGTTGTTGTATGTTGCGTAAAAATTTATCAAAAAGGTACAAAAAAAGCGTTACCGATAAAAAGTAACGCTCTATTTATGATTTAAAAAACCATTATTTTTTGTGTCTAGGCTCAGATGAAACCGTTAACTTATGTCTTCCTTTAGCTCTTCTGCGTGCTAATACTTTTCTTCCGTTAGCAGAAGCCATTCTATCCATGAAACCGTGTTTGTTTCTTCTTTTTCTTTTCGATGGTTGAAACGTTCTCTTACTCATTGCTTTTATCTTTAAATCGTGATTTTAAATTGTTCAGCTTTGAATTTACTTGCTTCAAAACCGAGTGCAAATATACAAAGACTTTTATTTCTGACAAGTCCTTTTTAAAAAAAAATTCTCTTAAAGAACTTTATTTGCACAAGAGCCTTAAATATAAAGCGGTCATAGTTTATAAAAACTAATTTCGGCGACTCGTTTCTATTTATTACATTTGCAAACCTAAATACAAAAGTACTATGTTTCATAAAAATATCAAACTTGTTTTAGCCGGATTAATTATCGCATTGGGAATTTGGCAATTCACAGAAAACAATATCGGAAACGGGATTTTCCTATTACTTTTCTCCTCAATTTTCATCTTACTTTATTTTAAAAATGAATTCATCTTGTTGGCATTTTTCCAATTAAGAAAGCAAGATTTCGCTGGAGCTCAAAAATGGCTGAATTATATTAAAAACCCAGAAACCGCTTTAGTGAGAAAGCAACAAGGATACTTCAACTACCTGCACGGTCTAATGAATTCACAAACCAATTTATCCGCTGCTGAAAAATATTTCAAAAAGGCAGTGGAATTAGGCTTAAGTATGGATCAGGATTTAGCCTTGGCTAAACTTCAATTAGCAGGAATTGCCATGACTAAACGCAGAAAAGTTGAGGCGACCAACCTACTGAATGAAGTTAAAAAACTTGACAAACAGAACATGTTAAAAGATCAGGTAAAAATGATGAAAGATCAGTTGAAAAAAATATAACAACCGGTTAACCTACAATACACTAAGCGCTTTTCGAAGCGCTTTTTTTATTTGCAAGCCTTACATCGGATAATTATGCAGCTTATCGGTAAATCACGTTTTTTGGCGATTAAAACCGTAACTTTACCGACCTAAAAACAAAGAAGATGCGGAAATTCTACTTATTTTTTCTAGCATTTAATCTTCTATCTTTTACACTTTTTGCACAAGATAGCGCGCACGCTTTGTTTTCCTACAACATACGCAAAAACATAAGCCCTTACATAAAAAATTCAAACGCCGCTTACGAGAAAGGAAATACCGTATTAGGGGAAAAGCTATTCGATTCATTAATTCACAACCATTTAATAGGAACCAAATTCGATAATTTCGCCCTAAAACGATTACACAAAAACAAACTACAGCTAAACACCATAAAAAGGCCGATTTACTTACTCACTTATTCTTCTTGGTGCGTGCCTTCAAAAGGAGAAATTCCGGCATTGAATAAATTGGCTAAAAAATACGAGAAAGACATTCAACTTGTTGTAGTGTTATGGGACCGAAGACATGATATGAAAAGAATAGCCCAACGTTTCAGTTATCGCATCGAAGTTTGTTATGCACACGAAACTTATCACAAAGACAGCTACACCGTTTCTACCTTAAAACATACTTTAGGCATCCCTACTACTTTTTTAATTGATCAAGATATGAATTTGATTGACATAAGAAGAGGCGGGATCAATCCAGGACCAAAAACAACTTATCTCGAATCATTCAACATCAACTATAGTCGATTTCAGGATGGATTGAATGTTTTACTCCTCAACGAAAACACCTTTCAATCACGATTGGCTTCTCACGGACTATTTCCCTAAAATCATTTTTCCGGCGATGAGCAACAAAATTACACCAAAGATTTTTTTAAGCATTTTTTGATCGATACTGATGGCAAGTTTACTCCCTAAAAAGCCTCCGAGAATAAATACCGCTGAAATAATTATTGCATACTTCCAGTTGATGTAACCTTCTTTGTAATAATTCATTACCGCAAGTAAAGTAACCGGAGGAAGCAAAGCCGCCAAACTAGTTCCCTGCGCCTGATGTTGTGTAAATCCTAAAAGAACCAAAAGCGGAACAATAATAATTCCGCCACCTACTCCAATCAATCCGCTTAAAATACCGGCCAGTAAACCGATAACCATTAAAGCCAAAACCAATGTTACACTCATCTTTCCCATTATTTTGTATATCCTTCTAAAGGAATCTGAATTGTATATACTTTATTAGGTTGCACAACCAGTTTTTTATCACGCAGCCACGGATTGTGAATTTTCAATACTTTATAATTAACCCCTTGACTTATAGCAAACTGCGCCAAATCATCAATATTTGCGGTAACCTCCACTTTTTTGGTTGGAATTAACGGATACATAACGCTTTTCGGCATTACATAACCATATTTTTCATTGTTTTGCATAATTTCCTTCAATGCTAAAATCCTGAAAACATAACGATAAGTCTCATCATTTAATAACAAATCATAGTAATCGGCAACTTTTTGTTCGTCCATCATTCTTAAAATTCCATTTAATCCACCATTATATGAAGCGGCTGCCAAGGTCCAAGTTCCGGATTTTTCTTTTGCTTTCAACAAATATTTACAAGCCAACTCAGTAGATTTTTCAAGATGATAGCGTTCGTCTACCACATCGTTTACCTCCATACCCAATTCTTTGGCGGTTGCCGGCATAAATTGCCAAACACCTTTTGCTCCGGATGGCGAGGTCGCATTGATCAATCCGCTTTCAATTACTGCCAAGTACTTAAAATCATCCGGCACTCCGTATTGCTTCAAAATCGGCTCAATTACCGGAAAAACACGATTTGCCCTTTTGATTACCAACTCGGTAGTCGCATGAAGATTAATATTCACTGTTAATTCTCTATCTAAACGCTCACTAACATCAGCCAATTGCAATGGTACTTTTTCACCACAAAAATCCATTTCTACCGGAAGTGATGTATGTACATAGGAATGTGTTGTTTTAGTACTTGTTGTTGCATAGATAAACAATCCGCTAACAGCCAATACACCGGCTATGGCAATAGTTTTTTGAATCAGTTTCATAATATCAGCTTTAATTATTCGGTTATTATTCTAGGAAGGTTTTCATTCAGCCATTTTGCTTTGAACAATATCATGGCATGCGTCCCTCCTTTTACTACTATGCAGTTTCTAATATTTTTAATCGGAAAAACAGAATCCATATCCCCGTGAATATGAATCACATTCGGATCAATTTTCTTACGGTCCCAAAGCAAAACGTGCTCGATTGCCCAATCTAAGTATTTTTTATCGTTTACCGAAAGGTATTTTTTATACAATTCAAGCCGCTCTTTAATTTTCTCGTTGAGGCCGTATTTTAAAAGAAACTCCACATTGGAAAACATTCGTGTGGGAATCAATTTGTAGGCTTTGGTGTTTTTAGCGATTTTCATCCGCAGAGGAAATTCCATTTTGCATTTCACACTGGAAATAATAATGGTTTTCTGTACCGGAATAAGCTGGGCCATTTCCTGCACTAAAATCCCTCCAAAAGAAACCCCGATTAAAACCGGATTCTCATGGGCAATTTTCTTAACCATTCGTTGGGTGTACATTTGCAGCGTTTCCTTCTTTTCGGGCATGTCCCATTCTAAAAGATGTACTTCGAATTGCTCTTCGGGAAGTTTGATCCTCTCAAAAATTTTGGAGCTAGCCGCCAAACCCGGCATAAAATAAACATGGATTCTACTCATTACAAACGTTTTAACGCTTCATTATCAGCATTTCTGACATTTTTTGCCGAAATTTGCATATAAAAATAACGCATTACAAACGATTTCGCAACGCGGGTCGCTCTTAAATTATCTTTAAATTTTACTCAAGACTGTATTTGTCATGGAAATTAAAAACAATGAGTTACTACGACAGTTTGAAAACCAAACCGATAAAGGTTTATTGTCCGTGGAGTATTCCATTCAGGAACGAAAACTTTTTTTAACTAAACTCAATTGCAATGACGCTTTGGACGAGGACACCGTTACGGAATTTCTGAAAAGCATTATGGCCATTGCCGAAGAAAAAAAATACCGTGTGGTTCCTACCAATCCGAAGATTACGAGTTTTTTCAGAAAAAACCCATCGTACAAAGAACTGCTTCCTCCGGGAATTAAGATTTAACTAACAACAAAAGTCGCTTTTAATAAGCGACTTTTTTATTTCTGAAAAAATAATGTATTTTTATTGCATGGCACCCGAAGAACTTTACACCGACGTCCTGCATTTTTTTGAAGACATTCAAAAATACTACGGGAGCAAAACTGAAATCATTGAAGGCATCTGTACTTCTTCCGGAGATTTTTCAGCAGATTTTTCTACCTGGAACCTTTTTGAATTTGACCTTATCCGCTCGGCCTACAGACGTACCGGCGATCGTTTTATGATTGAAGGCGAAGGTATGTACTACGAAATATCGGCCACCTCTATCGTTTCGTTTTTACAACCCGGCAGAAACAAATTCGAATTTATTGAACAGTTAAGTGAAAATGTGTACCGGATTACCAAACTTAGGTTTCATTATAAATACTAGTATTTAGTCACAGTTTAATTCGGTTTAAACCTCAACATTCACAAATTCCATTCGAACCATACCGTCTTCATCGATTCTGGTAAGGTTGATTTCATGTAAAGTATTTACCAATTCCGGATTCCAAGGAGTTTTTACTTTTACATAATTTTCGGTAAATCCGTGAATGTAACCTTCTTTATTTTCTCCTTCAAACAAAACGGTTCTGGTAGTTCCGATTTGGCTTTCGTAAAAAGCACGGCGTTTTTTAACCGATAAACCTCGTAACATTTTACTTCGTTTGGCACGTACATTTCCGGGAACAACGCCTTCCATTTCTGCCGCTTCGGTATTATCTCGTTCCGAATAAGTAAAGACGTGCAAATACGAAATATCCAATTCGTTTAAAAAATTATAGGTTTCCAAAAAATGTTCATCGGTTTCACCCGGAAAACCAACAATCACGTCCACCCCAATACAAGCATGTGGCATCGCCTCGCGGATTTTCGTCACTCTTTCGGAATATAATTCACGTAAATAACGACGTTTCATTTTTTTCAGAATGTCGTTACTTCCGGATTGAAGCGGAATATGAAAATGCGGTACAAACGTTCGGCTTTGGGAAACAAAATCAATCGTTTCGTTTTTCAACAGATTTGGTTCGATGGACGAAATACGCAAACGCTCAATTCCTTCCACCTCATCAAGTGCCTGAACCAATTCGAAAAAGGTATGCTCGTGCTTTTTATTTCCGAATTCGCCTTTACCGTAATCTCCAATATTCACGCCAGTTAGTACGATTTCTTTAATTCCCTGCTGAGAAATTTCCTTGGCGTTTTTCATTACGTTTTCCATCGTGTCGCTTCGGGAAATTCCGCGTGCTAATGGAATGGTGCAATAGGTACATTTATAATCACAACCGTCCTGAACTTTTAAAAAAGCACGGGTTCTGTCACCAATGGAATAACTTCCCACATAAAAATCAGCTTCTTCGATTTCACAAGAATGCACCTCGCCCATGTCGTTTTTAGACAAATCGTTGATGTAATCCGTGATCTTGAATTTTTCGGTCGCGCCTAAAACCAAATCCACTCCGTCCACATCGGCCAATTCTTCCGGTTTTAACTGCGCATAACAACCTACCGCTGCAACGAATGCTTTCTCGTTGAGCTTCATGGCTTTTTTAACAATCTGTTTGAATTGCTTGTCGGCGTTTTCCGTTACCGAACAGGTATTGATTACGTAAATGTCGGCTACTTCTTCGAAATCGACACGGTCAAAGCCTTCGTCCTGAAAGCTTCGCGCTATGGTTGATGTTTCTGAAAAGTTCAGTTTGCAACCCAGCGTGTAAAAGGCAACTTTTTTTCTGTTTTCCATAAGTAAGCTTAATTAATGAAATCGTCGTCAAAAATTAAGGCTGCAAATTTAAGTACAAAATTCGGTTTGAAAAAATTATTAAAAAGCTATCGCTCAACTATTTGCCGCCTCCCTTTTACTTCAACTTTTTACTATTCGACATTTTAACAGGTTTATCAACGTAATAAAAGTGGTTCCGAACATAATAAAACACGTTTACCAACCTAATAAAAGTGGTTCTGAACGTAGTAAAACACGTCAACCAACGTGGTAATAACAGTTCTAAACGTGGTAAAACACGTTAACCAACGTGGTAATAGCAGTTCTAAACGTGGTAAAACACGTTAACCAACGTGGTAATAGCAGTTCTAAACGTGGTAAAACACGTTAACCAACGTAGTAATAACAGTTCTGAACGTGGTAAAACACGTCAACCAACGTGGTAATAACAGTTCTAAACGTGGTAAAACACGTTAACCAATGTGGTAATAGCAGTTCTAAACGTGGTAATAGCAGTTCTGAACGTGGTAAAACACGTTGAGCAACCTAATAAAAGTAGTTCGGAACTTTTTTCAAAAGTCTTTCCCAATAAAAAACCCGACTCACGCCGGGTTGTTATTTCTTTATTTTAAATTCTTGGGAGCGAGCATATTCTCTGGATTCAGGATGTCGTCCAATTCTTCTTTGGATAAAATATTGTGCTCCAACACTAAATTGTAAACACTTTTACCGGTTTCCAAAGCCTCTTTCGCAATTTTAGTACTGTTTTTATATCCGATATAAGGATTCAAAGCGGTCACAATTCCGATACTGTGCAACACCATTTCACGGCAATGTTCTTCGTTAGCAGTAATTCCATCAATACATCTTTCACGCAAAGTATCCATCGCATTCGATAACAATTGCATGGATTCCATAATTGCATAGGTTAAAACCGGTTCCATTACATTAAGTTGCAATTGCCCTGCCTCGGCTGCCATGGTAACGGTCAAGTCATTCCCGATTACACGAAAACACACCTGATTCATCACTTCCGGAATCACCGGATTTACTTTCCCCGGCATAATCGAGGAACCCGGCTGCATCGGTGGCAGGTTAATTTCATTCAAACCACAACGCGGGCCAGAGGAAAGCAAGCGCAAATCGTTACAAATCTTGGAAATTTTAATCGCCATGCGTTTCAAAGCCGAAGAATAAATCACGTAAGCCCCAGTATCCGGCGTAGCTTCAATTAAATTCGGAGCAGAAACAATTGCCAGGCCGGTAACTTTTGCTAAATTCTCAGCACATAATTTAGCATAACCCGGAGCAGCGTTAATTCCGGTTCCAATGGCAGTGGCTCCCATATTGGTTTCCAGCATCAGATTGGAATTATGCGTTAGTCGATCTACCTCTTCATCTAAAGTAGCTGCAAAAGCTTCAAATTCCTGACCAAGAGTCATAGGAACCGCATCCTGCAATTGCGTTCTTCCCATTTTCAAAACGTGTTTAAATTCCTCGCCTTTCTTACGAAAAGAAGCAATCAATTCTTTAAGATGCTCAATAAGCTGCATATTGGAATGAATCGCTGCAATACGAATCGCTGTTGGATAAGCATCGTTTGTAGATTGAGAAAGGTTTACATGATCGTTGGGAGAGCAATATTGATAGTCGCCTTTTTGATAACCCATTAGTTCCAAAGCGCGGTTGGCCAACACTTCATTAATATTCATATTGGTGGATGTCCCTGCGCCACCTTGAATCATATCTACAGGAAACTCCTGATCGAACTTGCCTTCAAGAACTTCTTTAGCCGCAGCAACAATTGCATCTTTTAGTTTTGCGTCCAATAATCCTAATTGAAAATTTGTCTCAGCCGCTCCCCATTTTACATAAGCCAAGCCTTTAATAAACTCAGGAAACTGATGAAGTTTTACACCGGAAATCTTAAAATTTTCAATTGCTCTTTGGGTCTGAATCCCATAATAAGCTGATTCAGGAACTTGCATATCCCCTAACAAATCGTTTTCTGTTCTGTACATGATTTTTCAGTTTTGAGGAATAAATTTACAAAAAAACCGCGACTACTTATGCAATCGCGGTTTCTATTTCTTGGAATAAAAGACTATTCTTTTCGGTACTTTTTGGTTTCTTCAAAAACGTGTTCCATAATTTTAGCATCCTGTTCCGTAAAATCCACATGACGACGGGACATTACAATTTTAGCGGTTTGAAACGCTTTACTGGTCATATAGGTTGTAAACCCTGAAGCGCCACCCCAAGAGAAACTCGGTACAAAATTGCGCGGAAAACCACTTCCGAAGATATTCGCAGAAACTCCCACAACGGTTCCGGTATTGAACATCGTATTGATTCCGCATTTGCTGTGATCACCCATCATGAGCCCGCAAAACTGCAAACCGGTTTTGGCAAAGCCTTCGGTTTCATAGCTCCACAATTTTACTTCTTCGTAATTGTTTTTCAGGTTGGAATTGTTACTGTCTGCCCCGATGTTACACCATTCTCCTAAAACAGAATTTCCTAAAAAACCATCATGTCCTTTGTTGGAATATCCGAAAAGAACAGAATTATTCACTTCGCCTCCAATTCTGGAATGAGGCCCAACAGTTGTAGCTCCGTATATTTTAGTAGCTAATTTCACTTGTGCTTCTTCGCACAAAGCAAACGGCCCGCGAATTACAGAACCTTCCATAATTTCAGAATTTTTCCCGATATAAATAGGTCCGGTTGAGGCATTTAAGGTGACGAATTCTAACTTTGCTCCTTCTTCGATAAAAATATTTTCGGGTGCGATTACATTTACGCTCTTAGGAATAGGCTGTGAAAAACGTCCTTCGGTGACAAGCTCGAAGTCTTCACGCAAAGCCACATCATTTTTGGAAAAAATATCCCAAGTATTCTGGATTTGAATGCAGTCCTGAGTGTATTCGATGATTTCATAAGTATCAAAATCCACTTCTTCCTGATTTTCCTTGCTGTAAAAAGCGATCACCTCATCGTTATAAAAAATCGCCTGATTTGCCTCTAAAGACCGTACCATCTCCGAAAGAATGTCGTTAGGCAAAAACGAAGCATTGATCATGACGTTTTCTTCCATTTCCACCATGGGAAACTTTTCCATTAAATATTCTTCCGTTAATGTGGTGGTGGTGTATCCTAAGTATTTTTCCCATTTTTCACGAATGGTTAAAATCCCGACACGGATATCGGCTACGGGACGGGTAAAGGTAAAAGGCAATAAAGCATTGCGAACAGTTCCGTCAAAAAGTATATAGTTCATGAGTATCGGTTTGTTTATTGGTTATCGGCAACCAAAACCAAAGTTACAAAGTTTTCGTTCAGATAAAAATAAAAAGCCTCCCAAAACTGAGAGGCTTTCAAATCTATTGAAACAGCTATTATTTGCTGAATTTCGCGTATTTGTTTTTGAATTTATCAATACGTCCTGCAGTATCGATAAGTTTCGATTTACCGGTATAGAAAGGGTGAGATGTTCTTGAAATCTCCATTTTGTATACTGGGTACTCTACACCGTCAACAGTGATGGTTTCTTTAGTTTCTACTGTAGATTTAGTAATGAATACATCTTCATTCGACATATCTTTGAAGGCTACTAATCTGTAATTTTCCGGGTGAATTCCTTTTTTCATGGTAAATCTTTTTTATTAATTGGTTACAGCTGTTCTGATGCTTTTATTCTCTAAAAGGTATAAACACACTGTAACTTTTTTGTTTATAAACTTTTTATTTCAGGCTGCAAATTTACAACTATATTTTTAATTTCAAATAGTTGTGTAACTTTTTTTAAAGAACAGTAACTAACTGCTGATAGAGCAGAATTCTTATATTTGTAAATTATTTAAACCAAAAACAGAAACTATTATGAATCCAATCATCAAACAAAACGGAATTAATTATGGTCTGGCCATGGGTATAATCTCCGTACTTTTTACCGCTTCCCTTTATGCAATAGACCTAAAGCTTTTCACCAATATGTGGTTAGGCATCATTATGATTGTTGTTTATCTTGTCATTGGTATCATTCTGGTTTCAAAAACAAAAAAACAATTAAACGGTTTAATCACTTTTAAAGAAGCTTTTACCGTATATTTTATTGCCGCAGCTATCGGAGCAGCAATATCCGTAGTATTCAACATCTTATTGTTTAATGTTATTGATCCGGCTGCAAAGGAAACCCTAAACAACGAAGTAATCGAGTACACGGTAAACATGATGAAAAAAGCCGGCACTCCAAGCGATAAATTAAAAGAAATCGTTGAGAAAATGCAAGAAACAGACAATTATTCTGTTGGAAATCAATCTAAAGGACTTGTTTTCAGTTTGATTTTTTCTGCCATTTTCGGATCGCTTTTAGCTTTAATTTTCAGAAACAAAACATCGAACTTAGAATAATTTAATGAATTTATCCATCATAATTCCTTTACTGAACGAACAGGAATCGTTACCCGAGCTGCATTCGTGGATCGTGAAAGTCATGAAAGAAAACAATTTCTCTTATGAAGTTCTTTTTATTGACGACGGTAGCACCGACAATTCCTGGAACACCATCGAAGCACTTTCGGCAGAAAACCCGAACGTTAAAGGAATTCGTTTTTTACGCAATTACGGGAAATCTCAGGCACTACATGCTGGTTTTGCCAAAGCTCAAGGCGATGTCATCATCACTATGGATGCCGATTTACAGGACTCACCCGATGAAATCCCTGGGCTTTTCAATATGATTACCAAAGATAATTACGATTTGGTGTCCGGCTGGAAAAAGAAGCGCTATGATTCAGTCGTTGCTAAAAACCTGCCTTCAAAATTGTTTAATTGGGCAGCCCGAAAAACTTCCGGCGTTCATCTGAACGATTTCAACTGTGGTTTGAAAGCCTACAAAAACATTGTGGTAAAAAACGTGGAAGTTTCAGGCGAAATGCACCGTTATATTCCGGTTTTGGCAAAAAATGCCGGCTTTGGTAACATTGGCGAAAAAGTCGTGATTCATCAGGCGCGCAAATACGGTTCGTCTAAATTCGGAATGAGCCGCTTTGTTAATGGCTTTCTGGATTTGATCACGATTTGGTTTTTATCGAAATTCGGTAAACGCCCAATGCACTTGTTTGGCGCTTTAGGTGTAATTATGTTCCTGATCGGTTTTTTATCCGCAGGCTACATCGGAATTATGAAATTATACAAAATTTACAGCCACGAACAGGCTATTTTGGTAACCAACAACCCTTGGTTTTATATTGCTTTAACTACAATGATCATCGGAACACAACTTTTTCTTGCCGGGTTTCTGGGTGAGATAATTTTACGAACAAAAAACAACGAAGAACGCTACAAGATTGCCAAGGAAATCAACCTGTAATCTTAGTAAAATTAAAAAACATTGAAGTAATGCACATTGAAAAAGCAATTTTAGACAAAGTAAACGTTTGGCTTTCCCCAACTTTTGATAACGAAACTCATCAGGCCATCCGCGAAATGATGACTTCTGCACCAAAGGAATTAGAAGACAGTTTCTATAAAAACTTAGAATTCGGAACCGGAGGAATGCGCGGTATTATGGGCATCGGAACCAACCGTATCAACAAATACACTTTAGGAAGAAATACTCAAGGGCTTTCCCAATATTTAAAGCAATCCTTTCCGGGAGAACAGATCAAAGTTGCCATTGCTTACGATTGCCGTCATAACAGTGACACACTTGCTCAATTGGTAGCCAATGTTTTTTCGGCAAACGGCATCAAAGTGTTTTTATTTTCCGACATGCGTCCTACTCCGGAATTATCGTTTACGGTAAAGCAATTAGGTTGTCATTCCGGAATCGTATTAACCGCTTCACACAACCCGCCGGAATACAATGGTTACAAAGTATATTGGCAAGACGGAGGACAATTGGTTCCACCACAGGACAATGAAATCATTCAAATCATCGAATCCTTGGATTACAGCGAAATTAAATTTGAAGCCAATCCGGATTTAATCGAATATATTGATACGGAATTGGATAATGCTTTTATCGATTCTTGTATTGAAAATGCAACGTTTAACACTTCGGCTGCAGCCAAAGAAAATTTAAAAATTGTTTTCACTTCGCTTCACGGAACTTCCATTAAATTGGTTCCCGATGTTTTGGCTAAAGCTGGCTATTCCAATGTGGAAATCGTTAAAGAACAAGCTGAACCTAACGGAAACTTCCCAACAGTGGTTTCACCAAACCCTGAAGAACCGGAAGCTTTAACCATGGCGCTGGAATTGGCCGAGAAAACAAATGCAGATATCGTTATCGGTACCGATCCAGATTCTGACCGTTTAGGAGTAGCCGTTCGTGACAACAATGGCAAAATGATCTTATTAAATGGAAACCAAACCATGGTTGTCATGACACATTTTCTGCTTCAGCAATGGAAAAAACAAGGAAAACTAACTGGAACAGAATTTGTTGGATCAACCATCGTATCTACACCAATGATGTTAGAGCTAGCTTCTGGATTTGATGTGGAATGCAAAGTAGGTTTAACCGGCTTTAAATGGATCGCCAAAATGATCAAGGATTTCCCGAATCAGAAGTTCATTGGTGGTGGTGAAGAAAGTTTCGGTTTTATGGTGGGCGATTCCGTTCGCGATAAAGATGCGGTGGCTTCTACCCTTCTGGTTTGCGAAATTGCAGCGCAGGCAAAAGAAAAAGGAAGTTCTTTATATAAAGAATTACAACAGATGTATGTAGATTTTGGTCTTTACAAAGAACACCTGATTTCCATCACCAAAAAAGGAATGGACGGCGCCAGCGAAATCAAACAGATGATGGTGGATTTACGCGAAAACCCCGTAAAAGAAATCAACGGTCAACGCGTTGTTTGCATCGAAGATTATCAGTCTTCAAAAGGTAAAGATTTAATGAACGGAGAAGAATTCGGGATTGAAATTCCAAAATCGAATGTTCTTATTTACTATCTGGAAGACGGCAGTAAAATCTGTGCACGCCCAAGCGGAACCGAACCTAAAATAAAGTTTTACTTCAGTGTGAACTGCGCCATTGAAAGCGTTAGTGAACTTCATGAAGCTGAAGCTTATCTGGATAACAAAATCAAAAACATCATTGCTGAAATGCAATTGAACTAATTAATGGACAGCAATTTATTAAAAATACTTCCTTACGCACTTCGATATAAATCACATATCGTGTGGAATGTAACGTACAACATTCTTTATGCACTTTTCAGCACTTTGTCTTTCATTGCGCTGATCCCAATGATGCAGGTACTTTTCGACAATGCAGAAAAAGTTACCGAAAAACCCGTTTTCGAAGGCATTGGAAGTCTTATGAATTTTTCAAAAAACTATCTTTACTACCACATCACAACCTTATCGGAGCTGAAGGGCCCACAATACGCTTTGATGTTGGTAGTCGCTTTGGTAATTTCCACTTTTCTTTTTAAAAACATTTTTAACTATCTGGCATCTTACCATATAATGCATTTAAAAAATGGTGTTTTAAGGGATTTAAGAACTACCATGTACGATAAAATCATTGAGTTACCGATTTCCTATTATTCCGAAAAGAGAAAAGGAGATGTAATGGCTAGAATGTTAGGTGATGTTAACGAAGTACAAAATTCATTCTTTTCAATTCTGGAATTAATTATTAAGGAACCTTTAACCATTGTTTTTGCAATTGTTTCGATGCTTGCTATCAGTGTAAAACTGACGTTGTTTGTTTTCATTTTCATTCCAATTTCGGGTTTTGTTATTTCAAGAATTGGCAAGAACCTGAAATCAAAATCTGTAAAAGCACAAAATGAAGCCGGATTCTTAATTTCAATTGTAGAAGAAAGTTTAAGTGGTTTAAAAGTAGTAAAAAGTTATAATGCTGAAGGTTCTTTTAAAAATAGATTTAACGATTCGGTTAACCGCTTATTGAAGCTATCCAACAGCATTGGCAACAAAAACAACCTGGCTTCCCCTCTGAGTGAATTCATGGGAATCGTAGTTATTGCCATCCTTCTTTGGTATGGTGGACAGATGGTACTTTTGGAAAAAGCCGCCAATGGAAAACCTCTTTTGGATGGCGCCGCTTTCTTAGCCTATATGGGATTAGCATACAATATTTTAACTCCCGCCAAGGCAATTTCCAAAGCTTCTTATTCCGTTAAAAACGGATTAGCTGCTGCAGAACGTGTTTTTGAAGTACTGGAAGTAGAGAATGAAATCCAGAACAAACCCAATGCAGTTCAAAAAACTACTTTTGACAACAAAATTTCCATTGAAAACATTAATTTCCGATACGAAGAAGAAAATGTGCTGAAGAACTTTTCACTCGAAATTCCTAAAGGAAAAACCGTTGCTCTTGTAGGGCAATCCGGAAGCGGAAAAAGTACAATTGCCAACTTACTGACTCGTTTTTATGACGTTCAGGAAGGAAGTGTAAAAATTGACAGTGTTGACATAAAAGACATCAACATGCATTCCTTACGAGGTTTGATGGGCTTGGTAACTCAAGACAGTATTTTATTTAACGACACCATCAAGAAAAACATTTTACTCGGGAAGCCTAATGCTACCGATGAAGAAATCATCGAAGCTTTAAAAATTGCCAATGCCTACGAATTCGTGAAAGACTTACCCAACGGAATAGAAACTAATATCGGGGATGCCGGAAACAAACTCTCCGGAGGTCAAAAACAACGTCTTTCCATTGCGCGTGCGGTGCTTAAAAATCCGCCGATTATGATTTTGGACGAAGCGACTTCAGCTCTTGACACCGAAAGCGAGCGTTTGGTTCAACAAGCCTTGGAGAACATGATGCAAAACCGAACTTCTGTTGTAATTGCACACCGTTTATCAACTATTCAAAAAGCGGATAAAATTGTGGTAATGCAAAAAGGAGAAATTGTAGAACAGGGAACCCATGAAGAACTTTTAGCGAAAAACGGATCGTATTCCAAATTGGTGATGCTTCAATCCTTTGAGTAGTCATTCCAGAATTCTGAGGTTTTTCAGGTTGATCAATTATTAGAATTACTAAAATTACACAACATTAATGTACGTAAAAAACCCAAATATAAAGCTTCCAGAAAATCCGGACACTGTTATTTGGAAGTACATGGATTTGTCTAAATTTTTGGATATTTTAATCTCCGGAAAAATGTTTATGTCGCGTTCCGACAAGTTTGAAGATCAATACGAAGGAACCTTTAGCGAACCTACTTTTGAGGAGATCAAAAAGATTTCTGAAAACAATCCGAAGTTTTTGGACTACTACAAATCTCATCGTGAAAATGTAGTGATCAGCAGCTGGCACACCAATGAATACGAAAGTTTTGCCATGTGGCAGGTTTTTACCAAAAATAACGAAGGATTGGCTATTCAGTCTACCATTGGAAAGTTAAAAGAAGCCTTGGCAATGGAACGCAATTTTGAGCAATACATTGGAGAAGTAAATTACATCGACTATAAAAAAGAACTGATTCCCTTTGATGATGCGTTTTTCCCTTTTCTGTTCAAACGCAAGAGTTTTCAGTACGAGAACGAGATCCGGGTTATTTCCGATGTTACACCTCAAAAACTATCAATTAATGAAGGTTTAAAAATTGATGTAGACATTACCAAAATGATTGAAAAAATCTACATCCATCCTAAAAGTGAAAATTGGTATAAAAAACTTGTTATTGAGGTTGTATCCAAGTTAGGTTTTGACTTCACCATTGAAAAATCGGATTTGGAAAGCGATATTTTGATATAAAAAAAAGCGAACCTAAGTTCGCTTTTTTTATTTAACTATTTCAATCGGTTCGTATTGCTCTGCTTTCCATTCTCTGGCAAGAAGATTGACAAAGTAATAATGCACCTTATCATTTTTATCAAAAGCGCCATTTTTGTTATTATCTTCAATAGTTCTAAAATAAAGACGATTCTGAACATCAATCACACTCCAATCAATTAATTCTTGTAATTCCGGAGATAGTTTAGTGAACTTTGTTCCGTTAAAATTACTTATGTAAAGTGCTTTAATATCATTGGAATCGATCTTACTGTCTCTGTTCGTGTCCGAATCAACCAAAGCATAAACCAAAATTTGCTTTTTACTTCTATCGGCTATTGTATTCAAATAGGTCGCGGTTTGAATCTGAATCACCTTATCCGTTAAAGGACGTAATGCGGTAGAATCAACGTGTTGAAATTTTAGGTTTTCAAAATAACCGGTCAACTCAAAACGATTATAGTTCGACAAGGCATAACTCACCGAATTTGTTTTACTGGAACCATAACTGCTACGTTCCGCCGAGACACGCACATCTCCGATTGCATGAATCAGATAACGAGTACCTTCCATGTTGATGGGTAAATCGGCAATTTTAATCTGAGAGGAATCCCTTTTCACCTGATGTTCTGAAGCAGACTTATTCTCTTCGTAAATTACTTTAGGTTTTTCGGTTTCCTGTTTACAGCTCGCCAAAAAGGCAAAAGCGGAAAACAAAAGATAGGTTTGAATTTTTTTCATCCTCTTTGATTTTGTCTATCAAATATAAAACTTTTACAAACGAACTACAATCTAATATTTAATTTCACATTAAAGGTTCGAGTTGTCATGTAATTCGGTATCCCATATTGGCTCTTCGTATACACATCACGCACCCAAGTATTGGTAATTGCATTCTGATTGTTGAACATATTATAAATTTCCAATCCAAGGGCAAGTTCCTTGAAATTTTTCAACCAATTTCGGCTCGAATTAATTGTTGCATCCTTGAATACATAAGAGAATCCGACATCCGCCCTGCGGTAATCATTCAAACGCATTTGGTATTTATATGGATCGGCATAAGAAGGAGAACCTCCCGGAAGCCCTGTGTTGTATACTAAGTTCATGTAAATTTTCACGTTTGGCAACGCAGGCATATAATCCTGGAACAATAAACCGAATTTCAAACGTTGGTCTGTTGGTCTTGCGATGTTCCCTCTGTTGTTTTGATTTTCTTCCGTTTTCAGGTAACCGAAACTAAACCAAGATTCTGTACCCGGCACAAATTCTCCGTTAAGACGAAAATCAGCTCCATAAACATAAGCCGTAGCATCGTTATTAGCACGGTAACGGATACGAACATTGTCAATCGTATAGGTATTCACGTCAGACAACATCTTATAATACGCCTCGGAAACCAATTTGAAAGGACGGTCCCACATCTTAAAACTATAATCGTTGCTAAATACAATATGGTACGATTTCTGCGCTTTTACATTGGGTTGTACTACTCCATCATAATCTCTTAATTCACGATAAAAAGGTGGCTGTTGATACAAACCTCCGGAAAGTCTGAACAACATGTCTTTTTCCCATTCCGGTTTCAATGCGAATTGAGCTCTTGGGCTGAAAACCACCTGACTGTCTCCACTAATACTATCTCCCGAAACTTGCCACTGATGCGCACGAACACCAGCATTTATCCATATTTCATTACTCCCTAAAGTTCCTCTGTAATTCCATTGAGCGTAACCTGAAAAACGGTTGATTTTTGCAAAATTAGTTGCACGAACATTTTTATAAGGTGCTAAAGGCCCGTAATAAGGATTGTACGGCTGGTCATTAGGAACATCAATAATTGGATTTGGCAAAGAAAAACCGGCAGAATCTACTACTTCCCATTCCACCAAACGGTCACGAATATCTTCTCTTGTATATTTGAAACCCCATTCCACTTGACTGTTCTTCTTAACTAGTTCATGAAATCCTTTCACTTCCGCATTTACAATCAAAGCATCAAGATTATTTCTTGCGTGCGTTAATTGAGAACCAACTCCACGTGAATAAACCACATCCCCAAAAGTATCTGAACCAATATTGGTATCAATTTCACCTAAACGGTATTGCGCCAAAATATCAAAATGCTCCTGCTCCTGCGTGTGGTAGGCGGAACCGATGAATTTCAACTTAAAATCATCATTTACCTGATATACTGATTTTACAGCACCGAAATAAGTAAGGTATTCGTCTTTTTCCTGACCATCATAAAAAACCTGAAGCGCAATTGGTTCGTCAATAGTTCCGAAATTAGTTTGTCTGCTTAGCGGTTGATAGTGGTATTTGTTCTGTGAAATATTCCCCAGAAAGCTCCACTGCCATTTAGATGAAGCATCATAATTGATCTGAGTTTGAATGTCTGCAAAACTCGGTTTATAGTTACTTTGGGTTTCCTGACTGTTTACCAGCAAACTGTTGTTTCGGTAACGGATTCCGGTAATATTACTCCATTTCTGATTTTTGGAAACCAAATCGACCGTAGCACTTCCGCCTAATAAACTTGCATCCAAAGCCGCTTGAAATTTGGTAGGTCTTCGGTAGGTAATATCTAAAACCGAAGAAAGTTTGTCCCCGTATTTCGATTGAAAACCTCCGGCCGAAAAATCTACATTGGAAACCATTTCAGCATTAGTAAAACTCAATCCTTCCTGCTGCCCCGAACGGATCAAGAACGGACGATAGACTTCAATTTCGTTTACATACACTAAATTCTCGTCGTAGTTTCCACCACGAACTGCATATTGTGTACTCAATTCATTATTGGAATACACCCCTGGAAGTGTCTTTAAAATGTTCTCCACCCCAGCATTTGCACCAGGAATCAAACGAATGGTTTTAGGCTCGATGGTAGTTATACCTTCTACCCGCTTGCGTTTATTTCCGGAAACAACAACTCCTTCGAGCTGTTCTGCCTTCTGATTTAAGACTACATTTAACTCGTAATCTTCGTTTGGTTTCAGCTCTACACTAACAACCGCTTTTTTGTAAGAAACATGAGTGATTTCAACGCTCACTTTTTGATTCGCCGGTATCACTAAAAGATAAAAACCGTTTTCATTGGAATTGGTGGTTTTTCCTTCTGCTTTGATGGTTGCATTCTGAATGGGAACATTTGATTCGTCCAGCAAGATTCCTTTAATCCTTGCAGTTTGGGCTATTGCAGAAAAACCTACAAGAAAAACACAGATAGTTAGTAGTTTAATTATTTTTTTCAACTGGTTGGGTATTTTTTGTTTTTAAGAAATGTGTTTCAAAGATAGTAGAATTTCCCATTTTGTCGGAAACTACTACCTTTAATTCGTTCTTTCCTTCTTCATAAATTGCATCGTCAAAATAATGGGTTAAGGTTTTAGTCTTATAATCATAATCCATCAAAATCCATTTTCCGTTCAGATATCCGTTGTATTGCTTGATTCCGGACAAATCATCATCAATATGAACCGTCAAAGTATCAGACCCATCAAGATTTTCTCCTTCTTTAAAATTTGGTCGATAAATTCTTGGAGCTATGGTATCTGTTGCTAAGAAGAATTTACCTAAATCTTTGGTTCGGGCCGAAAACAAATTTCCTTTTTTATAGGTGGTAAAATATTCTTTTTTTGTTCCATCCATTCTGGAAATAAAGGTTTTATCGCGATTAATTCCCGAAATAGCTGAAACGTCGAAAGTAACAGTAATATTATTGTGAACCGGAACCGTTTCGTTATGAAGATAAAGTACATTGTCCTTTACCTCAAAATTCATGTAAAAATCCTCATAGAAAGCATTTTCAGGAATAAAAACCGAAACATTGTCTTTGGTATAATTATTATCGTTTCTGGATTTGACATAGTAAGGGGTAATCTTTTCTTCTTTAGCAATGGTTGCATCGGCTTCAGAAAATTGAATAGGGACGTTAATCATTCGTTTATTTCCATGGAAGTCTGAAATTTCAATTCGGTAATTGAAGGTACTGTTCGGTAAAACAGAAATAAGCCCATTTTTCTTGTTTTGATCTATCATAGAAAACGGGTATCTTCTCTTAAAGAATAACTTTTGAACCGTCTGGTTGATGGTTTTATAACGATAATAGTCTATGAAATTATTAATGTACCGCGTTTGGTCGAAGGAAAACTTATCAAATTCATAACTGAAAATCTGGGACCCATTTAAAAAAGCTGCTGCTTTATAGATTCCATTCCAATTGTAATTATTATCTGCAGTATCGTATGTATTTACAGCAAAACCAATCGTGCCTTTTCCTAATACTTTTGAAGCAAGATAACTGCCGTCAGGTTGAAGAGAAAGACTTACAGGAATGGTTCGCTGGGATTGGTTGACAACAGAACTGTCACCCACAGCATAAGCCACCAGATCGTTAATCATGGGTGCTTTTTTATCTGGCATTTTAGCATCGAAACCAAAAAACAGGGGATTAATCGTTTGTTCGGTCTTACTGTCCCTTATTTCAAAATGAAGATGTGGACCTCCCGAACTTCCTGTATTTCCAGAGAAAGCAACTTGCTGACCTTTTTCCACTCTCAACTCATTGGCCATGGGAAAGAGTTCAATTTCGTACGACTTTTCAGCATATTGTCTTTTACGCACAAATTCTGCTATGGCTCCTGTAAACTGCTTTAAATGTCCGTAAACTGAAGTATATCCGTTGGGATGGGTAACATACAAGGCTTTCCCATAACCTCCTTCAGAAATTTTTATACGGGAAACAAAACCATCTGCAACAGCAAAAACAGGCAATCCTTGCCGCTGAAGTGTTTTAAAATCTAATCCGGAATGAAAGTGATTACCACGTAATTCCCCAAAAGAACCCGAGGCAAAAAGTGGTATATCCAAAGGAGATCGAAAGTAATCTTTAGGATAATCTTGGCGCTGTCCAAGACATAAGGCAGATAAAAACAAAAATAAAAATGGCAATTTCATAAAATAAATTTTGGCTAATATTCAGCTAATGTATAAAAAATAACCTATAAAATAAACCGGAAGCTCATTTTTATATAACTGGCTATCACACAAAATATTATCAAAACAATTTCAACATTTTTGAAAATTTAGACAAAAGTATTGTTATATATCAAATGGAATATTAACTTTGTAAATCATGTAATGAAATTGGTCTGCAATGAGTGGATTATCTGAAATCGTTGATTCTCTTGAAATTAAATTCTCTAAACTTGTTCAAAAACTGGACAGTCTGGAGAACACCAATCAGGAATTACGAAACGAATTATTAAAATCCGAAAGCACAATCAACAGGCAAACGGAGGAAATTCAGGTATTAAAAAACCAATATGAAACTCTAAAAATGACCAATTCATTATTAGGCAGTGACGAGAATAAAAGAGAAACAAAACTCAAGATAAATTCATTAATACGCGAAATTGATTATTGCATAGCCCAACTTTCTGATTAGTAGAAAATGAGTGAAAAGCTTAAAATAAAAATATCAATTGCCGACCGGGTATATCCGCTAACCGTAGATTATTCGCAGGAAGAAGGGCTTAGAAGTGCCTCTAAAAAGATTGATTCCATGATTAAGCAGTTCGAACAAAACTATGCCGTTCGCGACAAACAAGACGTTTTAGCCATGTCTGCCCTGCAATTCGCATCGCAGCTGGAACAAAAGCAAATTGACAAATCAGTTGATTATTCAGAGGCTTTTGAACGTTTAAAAAAAATGGATGAAAAACTGAGCGCAATTCTTTCAAAATAAATACGTTCTTTACATAAATCAAGATACTGCCTACATTAGTACCTATTTGATAAACTCAACACTAACAAATTCAAATGAGTGAATCATCGTTTCTAAAGCAAACTGCCTTGAGCAGGTCCTTGAACAGCGAGTTAACTCAAAACTTGTCTATACGAGTTTATGCAATACCCCTAATGTAGGCTTTTTTTATATATAATTTTCAAACAACTTATGAATACACTAATTATAATTATTGGCTGTCTGGCCGGAATCGGAGCAGGATTCGGAATCGCGAAATATTTAGAAAAAATGAATGTTTCCAACCTTATCAAAAACGCAAAAAAAGAAGCGGCATCGATTTTAAAAGACGCAAAAGCCGAATCCGAAGCCATCAAAAAAGACAAATTGCTTCAGGCGAAAGAGAAATTCCTGGAATTGAAATCGGAACATGAAAAAGAAATTTTAGCCAAGGATAAAAAGATTGCAGAAGCAGAAAAAAGAACCCGAGACAAAGAATCTCAAGTCTCAAACGAATTAGCAAAAACCAAAAAGCTAAACGACGAAATTGAGCATAAAATTTCTGATTATAACAACCGAATCGAGCATGTAGACAAAAAACAGCTTGAGGTAGAACGCCTTCACAAAAGCCAGGTAGAGCAATTGGAAACCATTTCCGGTCTTTCTGCCGAAGATGCTAAAAACCAATTGATGGAAAGCTTAAAAGCTGAGGCCAAAACCAACGCTATGGCTTACATTCAGGAAACGCTTGAAGAGGCTAAAATGACAGCTCAACAAGAAGCTAAAAAAGTAATCATCAACACCATTCAACGTGTTGGTACTGAAGAAGCGGTTGAGAATTGCGTATCGGTTTTCAACATTGAATCTGACGATGTAAAAGGACGAATCATTGGTCGTGAAGGCCGTAACATACGTGCATTAGAAGCAGCGACGGGAGTGGAAATCATTGTAGACGATACCCCGGAAGCAATCATCCTTTCTTGTTTTGACCCAGTTCGTCGTGAGATTGCCCGTTTGGCATTACACAAACTAGTAACCGACGGACGTATCCACCCTGCCCGTATCGAGGAAGTAGTTGGAAAAACACAAAAGCAAATCGAAGAAGAAATTATCGAAGTTGGTAAACGTACCGTTATCGATTTAGGAATTCACGGATTACACCCGGAATTGATCAAAATCGTAGGTAGAATGAAGTACCGTTCTTCTTACGGACAAAACTTATTACAACACTCTCGAGAAGTAGCCAAACTTTGCGGAATCATGGCTGCAGAATTAGGATTAAACGTAAAATTAGCTAAGAGAGCCGGATTATTACACGATATCGGTAAAGTACCGGAAACCGAAAGCGAATTACCACACGCAATCTTAGGTATGCAGTGGGCCGAGAAATACGGTGAAAAAGAAGAAGTTTGCAACGCAATTGGAGCGCACCACGACGAAATTGAGATGAAGTCTTTAATTTCTCCGATTATTCAGGTTTGTGATGCGATTTCCGGAGCGCGTCCAGGAGCAAGACGTCAGGTACTTGATTCTTACATCCAACGTTTGAAAGACCTTGAAGACATAGCTTACGGATTTAACGGAGTTAAAAACGCATATGCTATTCAGGCTGGACGTGAATTACGTGTAATTGTGGAAAGTGAAAAAGTAAGTGATGAAATGGCAGGAAGTCTGTCTTTTGATATTTCACAAAAAATCCAGACCGAGATGACTTATCCAGGTCAGGTTAAGATTACCGTTATTCGTGAAACAAGAGCGGTAAATATTGCGAAATAACCGTTTTACATATTTTATAAAAAAGGCTCTGAATGAATTAGAGCCTTTTTTTTATCTATTTTCTGGGATGATACGCGTTTAATACTTCCGAAAGATGTTTGCGGTCCAAGTGCATATACACTTCTGTAGTGGTAATTGATTCGTGTCCTAACATCATTTGTATGGAACGTAAATCGGCGCCGTTTTCTAGCAAATGAGTCGCAAAAGAGTGGCGAAAAGTATGCGGGCTAATTGTCTTGTTTAAATTGATTTTTATGGCTAAATCTTTAATTATGGCAAACACCATTGCCCTTGTGAGTTGTTTACCCCTACGGTTCAGAAAAAGCGTGTCCTCAAACCCTTTTTGAATAGTCAACCTATTTCTTATTTGTTCTTTATAAATTATCATATATTTTTGGGTTGAAGGGCTAATCGGCACAAAACGCTGCTTGTTTCCTTTTCCGGTAATTTTAATGAAACCTTCCTCAAAAAACAAATCGGATATTTTAAGACTGATCAATTCTGAAACCCTTAAACCACAACTGTAAAGTGTTTCCAGCATCGCTTTATTGCGTTCCCCTTCCTCTTTAGACAAATCAATTGCTGAAATTAACTGGTCGATTTCTACCAGCGAAAGTGTATCGGGCAACTTTCTTCCAATTTTAGGCACCTCAATTAATTCCAGAGGCGTAGTGGTTCTGTAATCTTCAAAAATCAAATAATTAAAAAAGCTTTTCAATCCCGAGATGATTCGCGCTTGTGAACGGGCATTCACTTTCCCGGAAATCGAATAAATGAATTGCTGAACGGTTTCTTCAGAAATTTTCACGGGATTCTCATCAATAGAATGCTCCTCTAAATATGCTTCGAGTTTTTCAATATCAAAACCGTAGTTGTCTATAGTGTTTTGGGACAAACCACGCTCCAACCTCAGGTAGTTTTTATACTCTTTTATGTAGGATTTCCAGGACTGCATCTGCGTTAAAAAAAATCTAAAATTACCAGAGGTGAATACTATTCGGCATGATTTATGGTTTAAATATAGAAACTAAAATTTATTTATATGAGAACTTTAAAATTTTTATTTGCAGGTATAGTTTTATTCGCTGTTTCAACTACAGCAACTGCGCAGCTCGGAAGCAGCATCGGTATTAAAGGAGGTATGAACTATTCTACCGTAACCAAAGGTGATTTTGAACAAGGTCCGGACCCAAGAGTGGGATATCATATCGGACTAGTTGGAGAAATAGGCCTAGTACCCAAAATACTTTCTCTTCAACCGGAAGCGCTTTATTCCCGTCAAGGTTTTGAATACGACAATGTATTAGGAAACCGCATGCAGTACAAACTGGATTACATCAATTTTCCAATTTTAGCAAAACTTTATTTATTTAAAGGATTGAGCTTGGAAGCAGGCCCTCAATTTGGCTTAAAGATAAGCGAAAAAGTGGATTACAAAGGAGAAAACAATACGCCTCCACAGGAAAACAACTATAACAACTTTGATACAGCTCTGGCGGCCGGTTTATCGTTTAATTTTCCCGGTGGCGTTTTCCTAACGGGTCGCTATACCCAAAGTTTAAATGAAGTCATTAAAGACAGCGACGCCAAAAACAAAGTGTTCCAGGCCGGAATAGGATTTAAATTTTAAAATAAACACTGATAAAAACAAAAAGCTCCTTTAAAAGGAGCTTTTTTTTAAAAAAAACAATCTGTTAGAATTTATAGCCAACAGATAATTGGAATACACCGTTTTTAACAGCATCTCCGCTATTGTTTTTTGCAATGTCACTCAAACCTAGACAATATCTTGCCTGAAACATTAGTCCCATTGGTAAAGCATAACCCGCACCAAAATTCAAACCAAAATCAGTGGTTTCCAAAGAATCTTTGAAATCATGACCGTCCTCGTCTTCCGCGGTCATTAAAAAACCAATCTGCGGACCAGCCTCTACGCTAAATCCTTCTGCAACGAAATATTTAGCCATAACCGGAACATTGATATAACCAAGTTTCCATTCGCCATTACCGACATCAGCTTTTGCTCCTTGTGCAGAATACAAAACCTCCGGTTGAATCGCAAATTTGTCGTTCAACATAATTTCTGCAAAACCACCAACATGAAAACCGACCAAAGCCTTAGTATTGTCTTCACTAACAGTTGCAATATTCAAACCTGCCTTAGGCCCGAATTTAACCATCCCGGCACTAGACATCCCCGAAGATTTGTCGTCCTGTGCCTGTGCTGCAGTTCCCAATGCGAAAACAGCAGCTAAAACCAATAACGTTTTTTTCATAGATAATTGAATTTAATATTAATTACTTATAAATTTATCCATAAATAACAAGCAATAAGCTATTAATAAAACACTAGATATCAACAATTTAATTAACAAAAAAAGCCCCGCTAAAGCGGGGCTTTTTAATATTCTTAAAACTCTGTTGATTAGAACTTGTAAGTTAAACCAAATTGAGCAGTTGAGAAGAAGTTGTTAAACACATTAACATTACCGTTAAATTCACTTACAGCTTTTCCACCATCCCATTTTTTTGTAGAGTAAGACAATACATCAGTTAAACCAAAGTTAATTGCAAAACTTTCAGAAACGAAATAGTTAATACCTAAACCAGCACCAACTCCAACTCCTGAATATTTAGCATCAGCTAAACCAGCTTTTCCGTTTTGGAAATTAACTCCAGCTTCAGCGTAAGTTTTGAATCTTTGACCTAAATCTAAGAAATAGTAACGACCGAAAACACCTGCATCAAAGTTTGAGTTTTTGTCTGTATCAGTTCCTGCAGTTTCTTCTTTATCAGAACCGATTCCTAATTGAATACCTACAGCGAATTTGTCAGTTACGAAATAACCAGCTTTAGGATTGAATTCGAAAGAGTTAGTTTTAACCTCAGTGTTTTTATCATTTGTTGAACTGAAACCTAAGTTTCCTTCTACCATGATGTTACCTTTAGAAAAACCAAAACCTTTAGCTTCTGTAGTCTCTTGTGCATTAGCAAATCCGAAAGCGAATACTGCTGCAACAGTTAAAATAATTTTTTTCATGTTTAGTTTAAATTTTAAAAATTTACTCGACAAATGTATAAAAATAACATTCCAAAAAAATTTGACTAAAAAAAAACAGCCCTTTTTTATAATTTTTTTAACCCATATTAAATTTAAATTACTGATATTTAACCACTTAATTTTTGTTAAAAAAATGAAAAATAACCTCATTTTTTTATTTTTTTCAAAAAAACAACGATGTATTTTCTTACATTTTTGTTTATTTTTTTCTTAAATTTGCTTAGAACAGCCAAAATCAGTGCAAAACTTAAAGTACAGACTGCTAAATTTTTCTTTAAGAAGTTACGTTAAAGACCTATTTTACTACATTTACAAAAACAACTTGTATGAAAATTATCATAATAAACGGCCCTAATTTAAACTTGTTGGGAAAACGCGAACCTGAAATTTACGGCAACGAAACCTTCGAAGATTACTTTTTCCTCTTAAAAAACAAATACGCTACGGTAGATTTACATTACTTCCAGAGCAATATTGAAGGGGAAATCATTTCAAAAATTCAGGAAATCGGTTTTTCGTATGACGGAATCATTCTCAATGCTGCGGCATACACGCATACTTCCATTGGAATTGGCGATGCAGTAAAAGCCATCAGTACTCCAGTGATTGAAGTACACATATCCAATACCTTTTCCAGAGAAAGTTTTCGTCACCAATCATACATTTCTCCAAATGCGAAAGGAGTAATTATCGGATTTGGGCTAACGAGTTACGAATTGGCCATCAAATCTTTTTTATAACCTATACAACCAATCATCAATTAAAATCGTCTAGCATCATAAACCTTTAAATGAAAAAACTATTTTTTTTAACTGCCCTTCTTTTTATTTCAAACGTATTTGCACAAATCAAAGGAAAAATCACCGATAAAAACGGAAATCCCATCCCCTACACCACCGTAATGATCCAGGGAACCTATAACGGAACCTCGGCTAACGACGACGGCCTTTATGAGTTAGTGGTCAAAGAAAAAGGAAATTACACCTTACAATTCCAATCTTTAGGCTATAAAACCAAAAAGGTAACGCAAGACATTTCTCAATTTCCATACACTATAAATGTAACGCTTGAAGACGAAAATTACACATTGTCTGAAATGGTGATCACCCCAAGTAAAGAAGATCCGGCTTATGCAATCATACGAAGCGCCATTAAAAACCGAAAAAAGAATTCGGATAAAACCGATAAATACGAGGCTGATTTTTATTCCAGAGGAATATTCCGAGCAAAAAACGTTCCCAAGAAATTTATGGGCGTGGAAATTGGCGATTTTGACGGTTCATTAGATTCTACCGGAACCGGAATTTTATATCTGTCTGAAACCGTATCCAAGATTGCCTATGAAAAACCGGATAAGATTAAAGAAGAAATCATCGCCTCTAAAGTAAGTGGTGACGACAACGGATTCAGTTTTAATACTGCCCGCGGAACCAATTACGATTTTTATTCCAATTATGTAGAAATGGGCATCAACATGATTTCCCCAATTGCAGACAATGCTTTAAGTTATTATAAGTATACCTTAGAAAGCACTTTTGTTGACGACCACAACCAACTCATCAATAAAATCAAAGTAAAACCAAGACGCGACAAAGAACCCGTTTTTGAAGGCTATCTATATATAGTAGAAGATACTTGGGCCATTTACGCTATTGATTTAGACAGTAAAGGTTACAGAATGCAACAGCCGATTTTGGAGAACATTAAATTTACGCAAAACTACAACTACAATCCGCAGACTAAAATTTGGGCAAAGAACCAACAAACCATCGATTTCAAAGCAGGCATGTTTGGAATGGGCTTTACCGGAAAGTTCACGCATGTGTTCAGTAATTATGTTTTCAGGGACAAATTCGAGAAAAAAGTGTTTACCAATGAAGTGGCCAAAATTGTAAAGGATGCCAATAAAAAAGACGACGGCTTCTGGAATGAAAGCCGACCGGTTCCTTTAACCGATGAAGAAATTGGCGATTATCATAAAAAAGACAGCATTCAAACGATACGAAAATCGCAGGTCTATCTGGACTCCATCGATGCTAAAGGCAATAAGTTCAAATTACAAAAACTCATTACCGGTTACACTTATCGTGACACCTACAATAAATGGTCTGCATCATACAAAGGCGTTTTGGACGTTACCTCATTAGGATTCAATACCGTGCAAGGCTGGAATCTAGATTCTGGTTTCTCGTTCAGTAAACGCGATGAAGAAAAAGGGAAATACACGTTCATCAATTCGGTATTCAATTATGGTTTTGCCGAAGACCGTTTGCGCATCAACGGAAGCATTACACATCGTTTCAACAACATCAATTATGCTTTGATTACCTTGTCGGGAGGAAGCAGCATCAATCAATTTAATCCTTCCAATCCGATTAGCAATTTGGTGAATTCGGTAAGTACTTTATTTTTCAAGGATAATTATGCGAAATACTACAACAAGGAATTTGCAAAAATTGCTTACAGCCAAAACGTTCTGAACGGAATCGGTTTAACAGGAAGTCTAGAATATTCCGCCAGAAAACCACTATTTAACAATACCGATTATGTTCTTATTAAAAACGATAAGGACTACACTTCCAACAATCCTTTACTACCTTATAACAACTCGGTTGCGGCATTTGAAAAACACAATTTGATGAAAGCGACCATTGGAACCCGTATCAGTTTTGGCAATAAATACATCACGCGTCCCGACGGAAGAATCAACATTGCTAATGATGACTATCCAAAACTTTCTTTTAATTACGAAAAAGGATTTGCCGGAAATAAAGACAGCTACAATTATGACTTTGTAAGTGGGCTAATCGATTACGATAAAACTCTTGGAAATAAAGGTGATTTTGCCATACGATTAAAAGGCGGAAAATTTTTCAATGCTGAGAATATATCTTTTATCGATTACAAGCATTTTAACGGAAACCAAACGCACATCGGAATGGCGAATAAATACTTGAATGTATTCAACCTGCTTCCCTACTATACCAACAGTACTAATGATGCCTATTTTGAAACCCATATGGAACACAACGACAAAGGGTTTATCATGAACAAAATTCCGCTTTTAAACAAATTGCAATGGAATTTGGTGGTTGGCTTTCATCAGTTAAACGTTCCGAATTACAAACCGTATCAGGAATTCTCGGTTGGTTTTGACAATTTCGGATTGGGTAAATTCCGTTTAATGCGTATCGATTATGTTCGTTCCTACCAAAGCGGTTTTCAAACGGATGGCATCGTTTTCGGCCTGAAATTTTTGAATATTTTAAACTAAATATGGCCAATAAAAAAAGCGTTGAATTCTACTCAACGCTTTTTTTATGCAAATCATTTCATTTTTGAATCTGAATCTTTAAAATCAGTTTCATTTATTGGAAGAAACTGAAAATCAGAAGTCCTAAATTCGATACTTCCCGGAGTATAATAAGGTATTTTCATGTATTTGTAAACCGCGCCGCTTCCTAATCTTAAAGTATCCCCTCTTTTCAAAAGCAAAAAAGGCTTTACCTCTTGATTTCCACCATAGGAAATGTATTTAAAACGACCCCGAAGCGTGTCTCCAATAATAACACCACGAACATTGCCGGAATCTATAATTCCATCAGCATAGCGCACTTTGTAGCGACCATAGAATTGATCGTTATCAATCTTCAAACTAAGTACTGCTGAATTTTCATTTCTAGTTGCCTTATAAAACTGTTGTTGTTTATTCTTATCAGAATTGCAACTAATCAGAAAAGAAGCAAGCACCATTAGTATTAAATACTTCATCCGATTTCTTAATTATAGTTCTTTACTTAACGAAAACATCGTATCCAAACCTAATCAGAGTTCCTATCACAACTATTAAAAAGAAACCGCGAATAAACCCATTTCCTTTTTTAATAGCCAGTTTCGCTCCTAAAAAACCGCCCAAAGCATTACACAAAGCCATAGGAAGCGCCATAGCCCAAATAATTTTCCCTTTCAGCACAAAAAGGCAAATTGAACCGAAATTAGTTGCCAAATTAACCATTTTTGCATTTGCCGAAGCATGAAGAAAATCAAAGCCAAGCACAGAAACAAACGCTACAACCAGAAAACTTCCTGTTCCCGGACCAATAAAACCATCGTAGAACCCAACAGCCATACTAATCACAATTGCATATAAAATTTGGGTTTTAAGGCTTAACTCCTTCTCCTGATGCTGCCCAAAATTCTTTTTCATGAAGGTGTAAATCGCTAAAAAAGTAAGCACCACTAAAAGAAGCGGTTTCATGAAATCGTTGCTTACCTTTATAAGAACACTAGAACCGATAAATGAGGAAGCAAAGGCGATTACCGACATAATCCCTAACAATTTCCAGTTCATCTGCACTTTTTTCAAGTATTGAAAAGCGGCAAAACTGGTTCCGCTAAAGGCAGGGATTTTTAACGACCCAATGATAGAAGCTACCGAATAATTCGGCAATAAAATAAGTGCTACCGGTGTTTGAATCAAACCACCACCTCCAACTATGGCATCAACAAATCCGGCAAAAAAAGAAGCAAGGCAAAGAAAAAATAAAATATCAAGTTCCATAATCTGTAAAAAGAAAAGAGCCGAATGTATTACAATTCAGCTCTTTATAACTATTCATAAAAACATAAATTACGCACGAACAATGTTAGCGCCTAAAGCTCTTAAACGCTCATCGATTTTCTCATAACCCCTGTCAATTTGTTCAATATTTTGAATCGTACTGGTTCCTTTAGCCGTTAAAGCGGCAATCAACAAAGAGATTCCGGCTCTGATATCCGGAGAACTCATTGTAGTTGCTTTCAATTGCGATTTGAAATCGTGCCCCATAACCACCGCTCTGTGCGGGTCACAAAGCATGATTTTTGCCCCCATATCAATTAATTTATCTACGAAAAACAAACGGCTTTCAAACATTTTCTGATGAATTAGCACATCACCTTTGGCTTGCGTCGCTACAACCAAAACGATACTCAATAAATCCGGTGTAAAACCAGGCCAAGGCGCATCGGATATGGTTAAAATAGAACCGTCAATATCGGTTTTTACCTCGTAACCGTTTTGATGGGAAGGTATGTAAATATCGTCTCCTCTTCGCTCCAAAGTAATACCAAGCTTTCTGAAAACATTCGGAATAACACCCAAATTGTCCCAGCTTACATTCTTAATAGTGATTTCACTCTTAGTCATGGCGGCAAGACCAATCCAAGATCCGATTTCAATCATATCCGGTAAAATTCTGTGCTCACAACCTCCAAGGCTTTCCACACCTTCAATAGTTAATAAGTTAGAACCGATTCCGGTAATTTTTGCTCCCATCGAGTTCAACATCTTACATAACTGTTGTAAGTATGGCTCACAGGCTGCATTGTAAATTGTTGTCGTCCCTTCTGCTAAAACTGCAGCCATTACGATATTAGCAGTTCCCGTTACCGAGGCTTCGTCTAAAAGCATGTAAGTTCCCTGTAATTTTCCATCAATTTCCACACCGTAAAAATGATCGGCTCTTTCGTATCTGAATTTTGCTCCTAAGTTGATAAATCCTTCAAAGTGCGTATCCAAACGACGACGTCCGATTTTATCTCCTCCCGGTTTTGGAATGTATCCTTTCCCGAAACGCGCTAAAAGTGGCCCAACAATCATGATCGAACCTCTTAAAGACCCACCTTCCTTCTTAAAAGCTTCGGTTTCAAGGTATTTTATATTTACTTCATCGGCCTGAAAGGTATAATCTCCAGCTCCGTTTTTTTGAATTTTAACTCCTAAGTTTCCTAAAAGCGTGATCAGTTTGTTCACGTCAATAATATCAGGAATATTGGTAATCCTAACTTTTTCGGAAGTTAACAACACCGGACACAAAACCTGCAAGGCCTCATTTTTAGCCCCTTGCGGAATAACATCTCCTTTTAATCGTATTCCTCCTTCAATTTTAAACGTTCCCATCGGCTTATATTATTTACGGTTGTTAGTATTAGTATTGTTGTTCGGTTTTTTATTTTTCTGATTCTGGTTTTGATTCTGATTCCCGTGCTTTTTCTGCTTGTTATTGCTGTTGAACTGCATCTTGTTGGACTGCTTTTTGTTCACGCGCATCAAATCTGTGGTATTGGAAAGTTCCTCATCGGTTTTTAACAGATTGATTTTCCCTCCTGACAACTCGTACAAATGCTCAAAAATCACTTCATCTTTAACCGAATCTTTATTCCAGCTCAAATACGATTTTTTCATGTGGTTGGCAATCACCATCACCAGCGCATTTTTAAGTTCTCCTTCTTCCCACCCATTAGCAACATCAATCATATATTTGATATTGTTCCCATAAAAACGGTACTTCGGGAAGTTTTGCGGATAATTTAATTTACCCGGCTTTTGATGTAAAATTGCTTTATTAGGAATCGGATACGGCGAATCGACATCCAGTCTAAAATCGGACATAATAAAAATCTGGTCCCATAATTTATGCTGAAAATCGGGCACATCACGCAAATGCGGATTCAAACTTCCCATCACCGAAATGATATAGCGTGCCGCTTTGTTGCGCTCATCTCGATCACTGATTTCCGTTGCCTGATCTATCAGTTTTTGTAAATGACGACCGTATTCCGGAATAATCAGGTGCGAACGTTCCGCGTTGTATTCCAAATGATTTATTGCTTCTTGTGGTGTAAATTGCATGTTTTGTTTTTAAAGGGAAATTATACCTTCGACCGTAGACAACTCCTGATATTTATCAATAACACTCTGGGCGCTTTTCATAGTTACATTTACAGAAACACTGGTATACTTACCTGTTTTGGACTGACTGGTTTCGATTACTGCACCCATTCCGTCGAAAGAGGTTTCAATAATCATAATCTTGTCTTTATCTGTCGGAACTATAAATTTAAACAAATACTCAGAAGGCCAAATGGTTGAATTGACTAATTCTTCTTTAAGGCGCTGATAAAATTCTTCGGTTTTCTTATCCATCTTCAATCAAAAATAAAAGCAAATATACATTAGAGTTCGCAATTATGAAGCATGATTTCGGAGATTTTAAAACTTTAAAACACATAAATTTAAAAACTACTTCACCTGTTTCACAAAAAAGCGTAAATTTGCGCCTTATTTCAAAAAAGTGGCTAAAGAAATTGTCTTAATCATCGGCGGACCAGGCTCCGGAAAAACCACCATTATCGACGGTTTGACCGAAAAAGGATACGTGTGTTATCCCGAAGTTTCGCGCGAGGTAATTCACGAGGCCCAAAAGCAGGGAATTGAGCAATTGTTTTTAGAAAAACCACTTTTATTCAGTGAATTATTACTGGAAGGAAGAAAAAAACAGTTCAAAAGTGCTGCTCAAGAAGTCGATGAAGTTGTTTTTATCGACCGTGGCATTCCCGACGTTTTAGCCTATATGCACTATATTGGCGATGCTTATCCTTCTTTTTTTGACGAGGCATGTAAAGAGCATGTTTATTCCAGAATTTTCATCCTTCCGCCATGGGAAGAAATTTACACCAGTGACGAAGCCCGTTACGAAACCTATGAGCAGGCGGTTTTAATTCATAAACACCTTATTGAAACTTACGAAAAGTACGGTTATTCACTTACCGAAGTTCCAAAAGATTCTTTAGAGAACCGTATCGATTTTATCCTTCAAAACTTAACAAAATAAGCTATCTTCGTAACCAATATATGGGTTTACACTTTGAAAGCTTTAGAAATTCTCAAAAAATACTGGAACCACGATTCCTTTCGAACACCACAAAATGAAATTATTGAATCGGTTCTAAAAGGAAACGACACCTTTGCCCTATTACCGACCGGCGGAGGAAAATCGATATGCTTTCAGGTTCCCGCCATGATTAAACCGGGAATATGCCTGGTTATCTCTCCGCTTGTAGCCCTAATGAGGGATCAGGTTGCCAACTTGCAGAAACGAGACATAAAAGCCATTGCTTTAACCGGCGGAATTTCCTCAGAGGAAACCATCGATTTACTGGATAATTGCCAGTTTGGAAATTACAAATTCCTGTACCTCTCACCGGAACGTTTGCAATCCGACTGGGTTTTAGAGCGAATTAAAAACCTACCCCTCAACCTTATAGCTATTGACGAGGCGCATTGTATCTCACAATGGGGACATGATTTTCGTCCGGCCTATCTAAAAATCGCTAAGTTAAAAGAGCATTTTCCTAAAATCCCTTTTTTAGCGTTAACCGCATCGGCAACTGAAAGAGTACAAAAAGACATTTGCCAGCAATTGAAATTGCAAAATCCTCAGCTTTTTAAAAAATCCTTTGCGCGGGAAAACATTGCCTATATGGTTCTGGAAACCGAAGACAAACTTTATCGCATTGAACAGATTTTAAGCAAAAACCCCGAGCCTTCGATAATTTATGTACGCAACAGAAAAAGTTGCCATGATATTGCAGCGCAGCTTAACAGTTTAGGCTTCAAAGCAATTTTTTACCACGGAGGCATGACTTCCAAGGAAAAAGAAAAAAACATGCAGCTCTGGCTTTCTGAGGAATTTCCCGTAATGATTGCCACCAATGCTTTCGGTATGGGAATCGATAAGCCGAATGTAAAAACCGTGATTCATTATCAACTTCCGGAAAATCTGGAAAATTATTATCAGGAAGCCGGTCGTGCTGGAAGAAACAGTAAGAAAGCATTTGCCGTTATGCTTGTTGCACCTTCGGATTTACAGGCTACAAAAAAGCAGTTCTTAGATATTTTACCCGATAAGCCGTTCCTCAAGGAAGTTTACATCAAACTGAACAATTATTTCCGAATTGGCTACGGAGAAGGTATTAACGAAACATTTTCCTTAAACCTAAATCATTTTTGCCAACAGTATAAATTTCCGGTACTCAAAACTTACAATGTTTTACAATTTCTGGATAATCAGAGTATTATTTCACTCTCTAAGGAGTTTTCAGAAAAAATCACCATCCATTTTCTGATTTCGAGTAAAGAAATTTTGCGTTACCTCAGTTTAAATCCTTCGGATGAAAATGTCGTTACAACAATTTTGAGAAATTATCCCGGGGTTTATGATTTGGAGACTCCAATCAACACAAATCTGATTGCTAAAAAATCTGGAACTTCTGAAGAAAATGTGGTTTCCATTTTAAAGCGAATGCACGAAAAAGAAATTTGCACGTTTCATTCCCAAAACAACGACAGCAGCATTACGTTCAACGAAATTCGCGAAGACGAGCTGACCATCAACAGGATTTCCAAATACCTCGAACAACAAAACGAAATTAAAGTTAATCAGTTTGAGGCGGTTCAAAACTACATCGCCGATAAAGAAAAATGCAAAAGCAGCTTACTGTTAGAATATTTTGATGAAACCGAAATCAAGGATTGCGGCATTTGTTCCACTTGTCTCCAAAAGAAAAAAACATTAAAAAAACCAACAGAATTAGCCCAGGATATTTTGTCTCTACTGAAAAAATCGGCACTAACCTCCAGAGAAATCGAAAATGAACTGAAAATAAGCTCAGAGGAAACTATCTTTGCACTTCGACTTTTACTGGAAAACCACAAAGTCACAATCAATTCTAAAAACCAATACAGTTGCATCTAATGGAAAAGCTACGCATTGTTTTCATGGGAACTCCGGAGTTCGCCGTGGGAATCCTTGATACCATATATAAGAACAAGTACGAAATCGTTGGAGTAATCACCGCTCCCGATAAACCTGCTGGGCGAGGTCAAAAGATCCAGCACTCTGCGGTAAAAGAATATGCCTTAGAAAAAAACCTTCGCTTACTTCAGCCTACCAACTTAAAAGATGAGACCTTTTTAGAAGAATTACGAGGTCTTAACGCAAATCTTCAGGTGGTCGTTGCTTTTAGAATGCTCCCTGAAGCAGTCTGGCGCATGCCAAAATTAGGAACGTTTAATTTACATGCTTCGTTACTTCCGGAATACCGCGGTGCCGCTCCAATAAACTGGGCAATTATTAACGGTGAAACCAAAACCGGAGTAACTACTTTTTTTATTGATGACAAAATCGATACCGGAGCCATGATCTTAAGCGATGAACTAGCTATTGGAGAAAACGAATCTGCCGGTGAACTTCACGACCGTTTAATGGTTCTGGGCAGCCAAACTGTTGTGAAAACTTTAGCTATCATTGAGAAAGGTAATGTAACCACCAAAGTTCAGTCTACTAATGAAGACATCAAAACTGCTTACAAACTAAACAGAGAGAACTGCAAAATCGATTTTAACAAAAGCGGAACAGCTATACATAATTTAATCCGTGGCTTAAGCCCTTATCCGGCAGCCTGGTGCTATTTTAAAGACAACGATCAGGAATGGGCCGTTAAAATTTACGAAACGATTTTTGAACCAACAGCACATTCCCATGATGCAGGAACCTTAATTTCTTCTAAAAAGGAATTAAAGATTGCAGCAAAAGGAGGATTTTTAAAAATCGTGAGTTTACAGTTTCCTGGCAAGAAAAGAATGTTCACTCATGAGCTTTTAAACGGAATAACTTTTAGCGAAAAAGCCAAAGCGCTGTAAGCCCCGGAAACACTAATATTAGCGAAATTTTGAAAAAAGCAAGTTAGCTTATTAACAATTAAGACAAGTTATCAACATTTTGAAAGGAAATTTTGCAAAAAACTGAAAAACACTTGCGTAATCCGGAAATTCATATAAATTTGTAGGACATTAATTAATTAATCAATCTATTAATAACTATTATTATGAACAAATCAGAATTAATCGATGCAATCGCTGCAGACGCAGGTATTACTAAAGCAGCTGCTAAATTAGCTTTAGAGTCATTCTTGAAAAACGTAGAAGGGACTTTGAAAAAAGGTGGAAGAGTATCTTTAGTAGGTTTCGGATCTTGGTCAGTATCTAAAAGAGCTGCTAGAGAAGGTAGAAACCCTCAAACAGGAAAAACTATCAAAATTGCTGCTAAAAACGTAGTGAAATTCAAAGCTGGAGCTGAGTTAGAAGGTTCTGTAAACAAAAAATAATTTGTAGCTTTACAATACTAGCCCCGATCATATCGGGGCTTTTTTTTACTTTTCAACGATTTTATTTTGGGTTGATTTGTTTTTTTTGTTAAATTTAATTCTAATCTGACGAAGTAGTGTTAAATAATTAATTAAATACCTACAAAAAGATGATACTAGTTAAACCAAAAAAAGGAAATTTGCTCGTTGCAGAACCTTCAATTATTGGGGATCTTTCTTTCAACAGATCTGTAGTGCTTTTAGCTGACCACAATAACGATGGTTCGGTAGGATTTATTTTAAACAAACCGCTTCGTTACACTATTCACGACCTGATTCCTGAGATCAATGCTAATTTCAAAATTTATAACGGTGGTCCGGTTGAACAAGACAATCTGTATTTTATCCACAATATCCCGGAACTAATTCCTGACAGCATTGAAATTTCAAGTGGTATTTATTGGGGTGGTGATTTTGAATACACCAAAAACCTCATCAATCAAGGAAAAGTCAAAAAGAACAACATTCGTTTCTTTCTTGGCTACACCGGTTGGGATTCTCATCAGCTAGAGCATGAGTTAGAAGAAAACTCATGGATTGTTTCCAAAAACAGCTACGAAAACAAAATCATCGGAAAATCGGCAGCTCATTTCTGGAAAGAAAAAATCATGGAACAAGGTGGCGAATACCTAATCTGGTCTAACGCGCCGGAAAATCCAATTTTAAATTAATTAACCCAAACGAATTTGAGCGTTTAACTTCTTCAGTACTTCTGAAGCAAATTCATTTTTGTATCCTTTTTTCCTGTATTTGGTCACGGGCTGAATACCTTTAATGGTGTTGGTAATAAACAATTCGTCTGCCTTTTGTAAATCGAACGGAGAAATGGACGCCTCCACTACTTCTAAACCTTCAATTTTTCGGGTAATCGCTAAGATTTGCTTACGCATTATTCCGTTTAAACAACCCTCTGAAAGTGGCGGCGTGATCAATTTACCATTCATCAGCATAAATAAATTGCCCTGTAAAGCCTCAACAACATTCTTGCTATCATTCATTACCAAACAATTCTGATAACCGTTCTCGTGCGCAAAAACGCTACCGGTAATCTGAACCAATCGGTTATTGCTTTTTAAAGTAGACAGCAATTGTGCAGTGATATAAAAATCTTTGAAAAGCTCTACTTCATATTCTTCAGTTTCAAAAGAATAAAGTTGGTTTTCCAGAAGCTCAGCAGTAATTATGTAGTCGATATCATTTGTTTTCGGAAGATAAAACCCTCCAGATTTACGAAATACCGTAAAACGAACTCGGCTCGAATTTGAAAGTTTTTTAGCCTGAACCAAACTCAAAATCTGCGTTTCAAAATACTCCATGGTAAATTGCATTGGAATTTCCATTCGAACAATTCGCATTGAGGCCATCAGTCTAAAATAATGATCTTCAAGAAAAAGAACTTTATTATCCAAAACTTTAATCGTTTCAAAAACAGAGTCCCCATATAAAAAACCTCTGTTTTCCTGAAGTTCGATTCCCGAATTCTCTACTAAAGTACCGCTAAAATTAATCATAAAAAAAGCCCTGATTTTAATTCAGGGCAAATATAACCTTTATAAATTGAAAATTAAACGGATCCTATTACATGTTTTAAATCGGAAACCTGATTCTCCCAAAGCTGTTTTGCTTCGCTGATTTCAGTTTCCATAGCAAAATCAACCACCATTAAAGACACATCTTTAGTAATTTCATCTTCCAGTATTCGAAGTTCGAAATAATATTCTCCGTCTTTATTTTCTTCATCTACCCACCTAAATTTCACCTTTTCTCCGGTCTTTTTAGAAGCCAATCGAGCCTTCTCTTCCGAATCATCCCAAATAAATGTAAAAAATTCTCCACGAGAATTCACATTATCCGCAAACCATTCTGAAAGTCCAGACGGAGTTGAAATATATTGATATAATAATTGGGGCGATGACATGATGGGGAACTCTAATTCGTATCTAACTTTACCTTCCATAAATGCTACTAAAATTTTTGGTAATATAAGAATTAAACATACAAAAAAAAGAAAAACGAAAAAAAATATTTTTTTACAAAATATGTTTGGAAGCTATAAATTAAGTTTTATATTTGCACCCGCATTCAGCAAGGATGCACAACCGATAAATGGCGAGGTAGCTCAGTCGGTTAGAGCGCAGGATTCATAACCCTGAGGTCACGGGTTCAACTCCCGTCTTCGCTACAAAAAAGCAAAACCCTAACTAATCAAACAGTTAGGGTTTTTTATTGTTTATTTTTCTTGAACCAAACTCACTAAAAATTCAAAAAGAGCGAATACATGGAATGAGGAAACCTACCGAAGAGTTTACTTATACAAATTCAGGATAAAATTGAATATAAAATAAAAGCTGAAATCTTATTAAAATTTCGAACTCATAGAAGCTTTTACTCAAATCATCTCTCATAATTTCAATTCATCGAAACTTTAACTCAATTCATCGAATAGTACAGTATTTCATACAAAATGAGCCGCTAATTATTTATCTTTAGTAAAGTTTCCAAAAAACAAAACCTTTATTTAGGGGAAAAGTGTGTCCTGTTAAATCTGTTTTAAAAACAGACGTAATTGTGCCTATTCTCTAAAGTTAAGGAACTCATAAGAACTCATTTAAGAAACGAATTGTTTTACATAAATCGAGTACTATGAAAAAAAATTACTTCTTACACATTTTGTGTTTTTTACTGATTCCAGGCCTATATGCTCAGGAAGATTGTAATTTACAACGAACGGTTTCCGATCCTGTGATTTGTAATGGAGGAACTGCTGAAATTATTTTAACTGGAAGCGTTTCCGGATCCGTTTACAAATTGCGAATTGGCACTGCAGATGTTGCAGGTCAGTCCGTAACAGGAACAGGAGGAGATTTAAGTTTTTTTGTTTCTCCAGCTGCAACTACATCCTATAATGTTTATGTTGAAGAATGCGGATCCTCATATACAGATCTAGCATTAGTTACCGTAAACCAAATTCCTGATGTCGCAGCAAGTTCAAATTTTCAAACATCTTGCTCTGGTAATACAATTACACCAATAACTTTTTCAGGAAGTTTAGCCGGAACAACTTACAATTGGACAAGAGACAACACCGTTGACGTAACAGGAACCATTGGCTCCAGTGGAAGCGGAACAATTTCCGGAACATTGATCAACAATACAACAAATACAGCTACTGTTGTTTTCACAATTACTCCAACTAAAAACGGATGTGACGGTACACCAATTACGGTAAACATTATCGTAGAACCAAATGCAACAGGTAGCACATCACTATCCTCACAAACCATTTGTGCTAATGATAACATAACACCCATTACTTTTACCCCAACAATTCCGGGAACTGTATTCAATTGGGCTATCACAACTCTTCCTGCCGGTGTTGGAGGAACTATTGTAACAACAGGTAGTGGCTCAGGAACTATATCCGGAACTTTGACAAACAGCAATTCAAGTGCACGAACAATAATAATAACGGTTACTCCTGAAATAAACGGCTGTCCGGGAACATCTTTCACTGTTTCTGTTATAATAAACCCACGTCCGAATGCTACAGCCTCTGCTCCAAATCAAACTAAATGTTCAGGAGTTGGATTATCTACTTTTGGTATTTCTCCTGCAACATATACATGGACCAGAGACAATCAAATTAATGTTAGCGGATTTACAAACGGATCAAATTCTACAAATCCCTTAACCGGACTAGGTTTAACAAATAACACCTCCTCTCCACAAACAGTTACTTTTACTGTAACCCCATTCATCGCAGCTACGGGATGTACTGGTAACCCTATCAATGTAACGGCTGTTATCAATCCTACTCCAGATGTTACTGCAAATCTTATGACTCAATCTGTTTGTGAAGGAAATAATATTTCAGACATTATACTTTCAAGCAGCGTATCAGGAACCACCTATTCATGGACAAGAACCGAGACCATCGATATTACAGGAATTCCAGATACCGGAAACGGCAATATCACCGGTGCACCAATTAACAACACCAATTCCCCACAAACCACAAGAATTCGCATTACACCTTCTGCCAACGGCTGTACCGGGCCCTATATAGATGTTTTTATCACTGTTAACCCGACTCCTACAACCACAACAACTGTTGCCAGCCAAACCAAATGTACAGGTGTAGCCATCACTCCAATTCCTTTTACCCAAACCGTCGTGGGAACATCATTTAACTGGGTAAGAGACAATACAACATTGGTTACTGGTATGCCAAATAACGGAAGTCTTCCAAACACTACAAGCACCATAAACGGCACATTAATAAACAATACCGCTACGGCACAAACCGTTATTTTCACTATAACTCCAATAGCTAATGGTTGTCCCGGTACGCCAATAACCTCAACTGTAATAGTAGAACCTGTATCTTTAGGCGGTACAGTTTCAACAGTTACTGCTCAAGCCTGTCATAATGCGACAGGAACTTTAACCTTAAGCGGATACAGAGGAAATATCGTTAAATGGCAGCGTTCCATTGATGGTGGAACAACTTGGCCGGCAGCACTTGAAATAGCCAATATTACCTCTTCTTGTAATTATAACGAAACACAAACCACATTATTTAGAGCAGTAGTACAAAACTCAACCTGCTCGATTGCTTATTCTACAGTTTCCAGAATAATTGTGATTCCTGACATTGCCCCTAACCCGGTAACCGCATCGCCTTCAACCATTTGCAATGGAGATACTGCTGTCTTAACAGCCTATTCAAGTTATGCAACAAGTTCATCCTTAGCAACCGGCGGAGCATTTAATACTGCAAACCCAACCGGTTGGCAAGTAGACAGCTGTGGTAACTGTTTGAGTGCTGGAGCAAGTAATACCGATCCGGGCCCATGGCAGCTCTCAGCAACCAATGGCGGAACCTATTCCGGAATAACCTATCAATCAACTGGGAAATTTGCGATTGTACATGGAGCTTTTAATTCTTATTTGTACACTCCTACCTTCAACACATTCGGGCTTACTTCAGCTACTTTAACCTTTACACATTCTTTTCATCTTTTAGCTGGAGCAACTGCATCGATTCAAATTTCAGTAAACGGTGGAGCTTACACTACCTTGCAACAATATACCGGACCTTTGGATTATGGAAATCCAATTGGTTTTTCCCCAGGAAGTGTTGATTTGAGCAACTATATTGGCTACCAAAATTTAAGAATTCGATTTTATTTTCAAGGAAACAATGGAAGTTCATGGGCAGTTGACAATATTGGAATCCCTGAAACTCCTACCGCAGGAATAACAACTGAATGGGTTGATGCCAATGGAAACAGCTTCCCGCCAGACACTAGTGTAAATGGAGTAACCACATTGAATGTTTCTCCAACTACAACTACAATTTACAGAGTAAGATCCTACATTAACGGTTGCTTAAGCAATCAAACCACTTCGGTAACGGTAACGGTAAACCAAAGACCTACGGGAGTAATCGGATCGAACCAAACGGTCTGCAATGGTGGAACTGCCACATTTAGCATCGCATTAACCGGTTCTGCCCCATGGCGAATTACTTATTCTAACGGAACTACCTCAACAACTGTAAATAACGTTAATACAAACCCATATGTATTCAGTGTAACCAATGTAACAACAAACAGAACCTATACAATAACTGCTTTAAACGATTCAAAATGTAATGCGATTGCAAGCGATTTTAGCGGATCGGCAACTGTTTCCGTGCTAAATGGAACAAAAGGACTTTGGACAGGATTTGCAAGCACCGACTGGTTTGACTGTTTAAACTGGGCAGGCGGATTACCTGATGCCACAACAGATGCAACAATTCCAAACTCTGCTCCAAGAATGCCTGTTATTGATCCTGCCAGTCCTAAAGCACCGGTTGGAGGCATCGCTATTGCAAGAGATTTAATTGTAAGTTCAGGCGCCTCAGTAACCATGACTTCGTTAAACTCTAAACTTCACATCAAAAGAGACTGGAAAAACAGCGGCTCATTTATTCCGGGATTAGGAACCGTAACATTTAACGGAGGGGCAGGTAATCAGATTCAACTTATTAACTTTGGAATTAAACTTAATGAAAGTTTTTACAACCTGTCTTTAGAAAACACAGGAACTGCAAAAGGGGTTAGTGTGGAAGATGGTTTTCAGTTAACTGTTACCAACAATTTAGTTTTAACCAGTGGAAATTTAAGACTTGTTGGGGATGCACAATTGGTACAAAATGGTACACAACCAAATCCGGCAGGAGGAACCGGAAACTTACTGCGCGATCAACAAGGAACCAAAAGCAGTTATCATTACAATATTTGGTCTTCTCCAGTGAGTGCAAACAACACCAGCTATACTGTGGGAGGCGTTCTTAGAGACGGAACCAATGCTGCAGCTAATCCGTTTGCTCCCGGAACCATTAATTTTGGAGATGGTGTTTATTTTGCTGATGGACCGTTAAGCAGTCCCATTAAAATTTCGAACAGCTGGATTTATAAATACACGTTGGTAAGCACTAACTATTCGTCCTGGCAACTTTTGGGAAGTACCGGAACCCTTAATGTGGGTGAAGGTTTCACTATGAAAGGAGTTACAAACACTGCTGCTATTACTGATCTTCAAAATTATGTATTTGTTGGAAAACCAAACAACGGCAATTTTAACCTTTCGATGGCAGACAATCAGCTATACATGATTGGAAATCCTTACCCGTCAGCCTTAAATGCAGAACAATTTATTACCGACAATTTAGGTTCTTTTAACGGAGCACTTTATTTTTGGGATCATTTCGGAGGAACTTCACATTATCTTAGCCAATATGTAGCAGGATATGCAACTTACAGCTTAGCAGGAGGAGTTGCTGCAATTTCTGATGATCCAATGATTAACAACAACAATGCTATGGGAACCAAAGTACCAACTAAGTATGTTCCCGTAGGCCAAGGATTTTTCATAAGAACCGACATTGCAGGACCAACCGGAAACAATCCTAATCAGGCTACTCCGCAACCTGTTGCCTTTAAAAACTCACAACGGGCTTTTGCCAAAGAAGCCTCAGGCCAATCAGTTTTTATTCGATCTGCAAACAGTCAGATGACACAAAATGATGATTTACGTCAAAAAATCCGTTTAGGATTCACAACCAGTACGGGAATAAGAAGACAATTATTATTAACGGCCGATTCCAGAACTTCGAACGCCTTTGATAAAGGATACGATGCACCAATGATTGAAAACAATCCAAGCGATATGTTTTGGGAATTAGACAACTTTAAGTTGGTAATTCAGGCAGTAAAAGATTTTAATTTGGAACAGGAAATCCCTTTAGGCGTTAAAACAGAACAGGCTGGTCTGAATAAAATTAAAATTGATGCACTGGAAAACTTCTCTGACAACACAGAAATATACTTATTTGACAACCTGAACAACAGCTATCACAACATCAAAGCTCAGGACTTCAACATCGAATTAGCAGCTGGCGAGTACAACCATCGCTTCTCATTACGCTTTACAAATGAAACTTTAAGTACAAACGAAGCGTCTTTAAACAACGGAATCTTAATCTATACGGATAAAGACAATATCCTTACCATTCAAAACAACACCTTAGATTCAAGAGCAGAAACAGTTGTTTTGTATAACATTTTAGGGCAATCAGTTGGTAAATGGGAGGTTACTGATCAGCAGCAACAAAATATTCAAATTCCTGTTGAACATGTACGATCCGGAGCCTACATCGTCAAGCTTAAAACCTCAACGGGCTCGCTGAGCAAAAAAATAATCATACAATAATTAGAAAGTCCCTTAATTGGGACTTTTTTTTTAAAAAATCATGGCTTTAAAACAAAATAAGTACTTTTGCGTTTCTTAAGATAAAAGCCATGAAATTTCGATTTTTAGTACTACTTGTTTTATTTACATTCCCTCCAGTTTTTGCTCAGTTAAAGACCGTGATTGGACAAACCGACTACCCTTTTTGGATCAATGTCCCAGAGGCTGAAAAAAATGAAAAGCAACCCGTTTTAATTTTCTTGCACGGCAGAAGCCTTTCAGGAACCGATATTAACCGTGTAAAACGTTATGGGGTATTGCGCGCTATGGAAAGAGGAAGAAAAATTCCGGGAATTGTGGTCGCTCCTCAGTTGGCTTCTGGGCCTTGGAATCCTGATAAAGTTTTACAGCTTTTGGAATATGTTCAGAAAAACTACAACACTGATTTAGCACGAGTTTATGTTTGCGGAATGAGCTTAGGCTCTTACGGCACTTTGCATTTTGCCGGAAAATACGCTGATAAAATCACGGCTGCCGTTGCAATTTGTGGTGGCGGTAATGTAAACGATGCCTGCAAACTTGCTACGCTTCCTTTATGGATTCAGCATGGAAATAAAGATTTCATCGTTCGTATGTCGGAATCAAAAAAAGTAGTAGATGCCATAAAAAAATGCAAACCAGATGCCGATGTAACTTTCACCATAATCCCAGGTGGCAACCACAGCAATGTGGAGCAGTTGTTTCATGAAAACGCACTATACGATTGGCTCTTCAAACAAGTAAAAAAATAACCTTATAAAAAAAGAGCTGTCGTAATTGACAGCCTTTTTGTTATTTTAAGATTTCCTTCAGTTCTTCAAAACTTACTTTCTTTTGTTCTCCCGAAGCCAAATCTTTTAAAGCGAATTGGTTATTTTGTATTTCATCTGCTCCAACGAGTACCGCAAAAGGGATTCCGCGTTTGTCTGCATGTTGAAATTGTTTTCCGATTTTAGCATTATCGGGGTACATTTCCACTTTAATTCCGGCTTTTCTTAACGCCGAAATTGCTTTCATCGAATACAAAGCTTCATCTGGCCCGAAATTCAAAAACAAAGCTTTAGAAGTTGATGTAACGGTTTGAGGAAAAAGATTTAATTCTTCCAGAACCAGATAAATTCGATCCAGTCCGAAAGAAATCCCTACGCCGCTCATATTTTTCAAACCGAAGATTCCGGTCAAGTCATCATAACGACCACCTCCGCCAATAGAACCCATCGCTACAGATTTTGGCGCAGCAACTTCAAAAATGGCTCCGGTGTAATAATTCAAACCGCGAGCCAAAGTAACGTCCAAATCCAATTCGGATTTATCCAGACCAAGCGTTAAAACATTATCGCAAATGAATTTTAATTCCTCTACTCCTTTTTTTCCTTCTTCTGAGGAAGCCAATAAAACAGAAAGTTTTTCAATTTTTTCCGAAATAGATCCTGAGAAATTGAACAGCGGCTGTACTTTTTCCAAAGCAGATTCCGAAATACCTTTGGCTAACATTTCTTTTTTCACACCGTCTTCTCCTATTTTATCCAATTTATCTAAAGCCACAGTAAAGTCAATTAACTTGTCCGATGCTCCGATTACCTCGGCAATTCCCGAAAGGATTTTTCTGTTGTTGATTTTGATGGTTGCCCCTTCCAAACCTAAAGCTGAAAACACGCTGTCATACAACTGAACCAATTCTACTTCCTGCCATAACGAATTAGAACCTACCACATCGGCATCACACTGATAAAACTCTCTGAAACGCCCTTTCTGCGGATTATCGGCACGCCAAACCGGTTGAATCTGGTAACGTTTAAACGGAAATTCAATTTCATTCTGATGCTGAACCACATAGCGTGCAAAAGGAACGGTCAAATCGTAACGCAACGCTTTCTCGGATATCCTTGCGGTGAATTTATTAAGTTCGATGCGCTGCTCAAGAGTTATGGTTTCTGCGGAATTTGATTGCAGTCCCTCAATAGATTTTGGCAGTTCGATTTTACTTTTATTGTAGAAAAAATTTCCCGAATTTAGGATTTTAAAAATCAAACGGTCGCCTTCTTCCCCATACTTCCCCATTAAGGTTTCTGAATTTTCAAAGGTTGGCGTTTCAATGGGCTGATAACCGAACTTTTCAAAATTCGTTTTGATGATGGAAAAAATATAGTTTCGTTTCGCTACTTCGGCAGGCGAAAAATCACGGGTTCCTTTGGGTATGCTTGGTTTTTGAGCCATTTTTTTAGACTTCTTAGATTATTAGACTTCTTAGACTGTTAGATTGTTAAACCTTTTAGATTCCAGACAATTCCAATAGTTTTTCTTTTAGCCCCGGTTGCAGCAACTACCTTGTAGTGCGGAAAACGGGAACTACGTATCCGGATAAAACCTGTAGTTTCGCTCCTAACACTTTGCAAATATCTTACTTTTTAAAGAATTTCGTAAATCTGTTTTGGGAAACTTGTAACAAATGCCGTATTTTAGTGACAAATTGCTACTATGTTTGGAATCGGATTATTTAGAGAAAATACGAAAATTGCCTTAGGAGCAATTAAAAGCCAGTTGTTGCGTACCATTTTAACGGTAATGATCATCGCTATTGGAATTACCGCTTTGGTAGGAATCTTAACCGTGGTTTCCGCCTTGGAGAACACAATCATGAAGGATTTTGCCTCGATGGGCGCCAATACGTTTTCCATCAGTCAATATGATTTTTCTGAGCGCGTGAACCGCAACAGTACCGAACAAAAAATCAATCCGGTCATTAGTTACCCTCAGGCAAAAGGGTTTCAGGATAAGTTCAACTATCCGTTTTCCACTACTTCGCTTTCTTTTACTGCCACTACTACAGCTGAAGTGAAATACGAATCCAAAAAGACAGATCCTGAAATCTCGGTTTTAGGTGCCGACGAATATTTCCTTCCCAATAAAGGGTTAGAAGCCACAAAAGGAAGAAATTTTACCGGTTTTGACATCTCCAATAATAATTACGTTTGCATTTTAGGTTCCGATTTTGAGAAAGGACTTTTTAAAGACCTAAACCCAATTGATAAAACCATTTCGATTCGAGGTGCCAAATTTAAAGTAATTGGTGTACTGAAAGAGAAAGGTTCCACTTTTGGAAACAACCAGGATTTAAGAGTTTTGATCCCGATCCAGATTGCGCGTTCAATCTTTTCCACACCAAACATCAATTACGATATCAATGTAATGGTTGGAAAAAAGGAAATGTTGGCTCAAGCGTCTGACCATGCGACGATTACCATGCGAAAAATCAGAAAACTAAGTCCGGTACAGGAAAATAATTTCGGAGTAGAACGCAGTGATGATTTAATCCAGCGTTTGCTTTCCAATACGGAAGTATTACGCATCAGTGCTTGGGTAATCGGGATTATCACGGTTTTCGGATCTTCTATTGCCTTAATGAACATCATGCTGGTTTCGGTAACCGAAAGAACGCGTGAAATCGGGGTTAGAAAATCCCTTGGCGCCAAACGTTCCACTATTGCGTGGCAGTTTTTTACCGAAACTTTGGTAATTGGCCAAATGGGTGGTATTGTTGGGATTATTTTAGGAATCTTAGTTGGTTTCGGAATCGCTAAAGCCATCGAATTCAGTTTCGTGATTCCTTGGATGGCAATTATGGCGGCTTTTATTACCACTTTTGTTGTGGCTATCGTATCAGGTTTGTATCCTGCGATTAAGGCTTCGAAATTGGATCCGGTGGAAGCGTTGCGCTACGAGTAACGAGTCGCTGTTTTACAGTCTGATTATTTTGACTGAAAATTACCTTTGAGCATTCGGTGGTTTCCGTAAATATCTTTTCGCAATTCGATGTTTTGAAACTTAAGGTTCCCTAACAAATCCGTCATTTCTTTTCCAAGATATTGGTTAATTTCGAAGAACAGTTGCCCGTTTTCGGATAAATTTTTGACTGCTAATTCTGAGATTTTACGGTAAAAGAGCAGCGCATCGGTATCTTCGACAAATAAAGCCAAATGCGGCTCATAGTCTAAAACGTTTTTCTTGATTTCTTCCTTTTCAAGATTTCTCACGTAAGGCGGGTTGGAAACGATGATATCAAACGTTGCGAGTAAATCTTCGGTTTCCAAAATACTTTGATGAAGAAAAATAACCGTTACTTTATTTCGTTTGGCATTTTTTTGGGCTATCTCCAATGCTTTTTCAGAAACATCCATGGCATATACTTTCGCATTCGGAAGGTCTTTAGCTAACGAAATGGCAATACAACCGGAACCGGTTCCTATGTCAAGAATTTTCAATTCTTTATCTTTTGAATTCTCTTTGATAATCCAATCCACCAATTCTTCAGTTTCCGGACGCGGTATCAAGGTATTTTCATTGACAAAAAAAGGAAGCCCGTAGAATTCGGTTTCCCCTAAAATATACTGAATCGGTTTGTGTTCTTTGAGTTGCGACAACACGGTTTCCCATTGCAGAAGTTGCATCCCGTCCAATTCAAAATTCGGATTCAGAGCCAAATCCACGCGTTTCATTTCGTGAAAGGCTTCCATCACAATGAAAAAGAAACTTTCAATTTCCTGCTCATCATAAAAAAGAGAAAGTTCTTGGGTAAAATTATTTTTATAGTCTTTGAGAAGCATTATTTTGTATGAAATTCTTAATCAATTATTACAATTCCTTTATCATCCAAACCGGACAAGACGAATGCCCAGTGCAACCCATTGGAGCATCTAGATAAGTGAATCCCGATTTTTTGTACAATTTCTGAGCCGCTTCCATAAAAGGCATCGTTTCCAGATAACATTTAGAAAAACCAAACGTTTTGGCTTTATCCAGACAGAGTTGGATCATTTTTGCTCCCAATCCTAATCCGCGTGTTTGAGGAAGAAAGTACATTTTCTGTAATTCGCAAACCTCAGGAGTACCATTTGCCAAAGGCGCAATTCCGGCACAGCCGATAATCTTACCTTCTAACTCAACAACAAAATAAACCGAATTGGGCTCGGAATACGTTTCAAACATACAATCCAATTGCGGATCCGCATAGGCCGTTCCAACTTTGGGAACATTAAATTCTTCCAAAACACTTCTAATCACTTTGGCAACCTCTGGATTATCAGCTTTTTGAATTTCTCGAATAAGAACTTCACTCATTGCTTAGAAATACTTTATTTTTGCACTGTGAAGGTACGTCAAACGCTTCTGATAAAAAAGCAATATCTAAATTATCATTAGCCATTAAACCAACGTTCCGAAAAACCATGACCACAGACGAAAATTATATAAAACGCTGTATCGAACTCGCTAAAAACGGCTTGGGAACAACCTATCCAAATCCTTTGGTGGGAAGCGTTATTGTACATAACGGAAAAATCATCGGAGAAGGCTGGCATAAAAAAGCTGGAGAGCCGCATGCTGAAGTAAACGCTATTAATTCTGTCAAAGACAAGTCATTGCTTTCAGAATCAACAATCTATGTGAGTTTGGAGCCGTGCTGCCATTTTGGAAAGACCCCACCGTGCTGCGATTTAATCATAGCCAATAAAATTCCGAACGTTGTGATTGGAACCATTGATCCCTTCGCAAAAGTTGCCGGAAGCGGGGTTAAAAAATTGCTGGAAGCGGGCAAAAAAGTAAAAATCGGGGTTTTAGAAGACCAGTGCAACGAGCTCAACAAACGTTTTTTCACTTTTCATAAGAAAAAAAGACCTTATATTATTTTGAAATGGGCAGAAACCTCAGATGGCTTTATTGCGCCTTTAACCAAGGAAGAAAAAAAACCGGTTTGGATTACCAATTCATATTCAAGACAATTGGTTCATAAATGGCGAAGCGAAGAACAGGCCATTTTAGTTGGCACGCAAACGGTTTTGGACGACAACCCTCAGTTAGACACCCGCAATTGGGATGGAAAAAATCCTATTCGAATTGTGATTGACAAATCGGGTAAAATTTCCAGCGAGCACCAGGTAAAAGATGGAAAAACCAAAACAATTTTCATAACGGAGAATCAAAATTTTGTCAATTCTGATAATCTTTTTTACGAAAATTGTACCTTTGATACTTCTTTAGCTCACAACATAACCGAGGTACTTTTTAATCATGAAATTCAGTCGGTTATTATGGAAGGCGGAAGAAAGACATTACAGACATTTATCAATGCCAATCTGTGGGACGAAGCCAGGATTTTCAAAGGAAATGTTTGTTTTAATAATGGGATTTCGGCACCAAATCTGACGGGAAAACTAATCGAAAAGCAAACGTTTTTGGATGACGAACTCTTAATTTTCAGAAATGTATGATTGATACTATTATTTTTGATTTTGGCAATGTGTTCATCAATTTGAGTCAGGAAGCTCCTTTTGATCATATGCGTAAAATCGGTTTGGTTTGCTGGAATGAAGATTTAGACAGCCTCAACAAACGTTACGAAAAAGGAAAAATTGACGAAATGCAGTTTTTTACCGCTTTTCAGCGCTACATTCCCAACAAAGAACTTGAAGAAATCCGTGAAGCCTGGAATGGAATTTTATTGGATTTCCCTTTATACCGTTTGGAATTCCTGCAACGCTTATCCAAAAAATACCGATTATTTCTTTTAAGCAATACCGACAAAACCCACATTGACAAATTCGAGCATAAAGTTGGGTTAACCTTCTCCAGAGAATTTTATCAATGTTTCGAAAAAGTATATTTCTCCTACGAAATCGGATTGCGTAAGCCGGACCCTGAGATTTTCAACTACATCATCAACCGTCATAACCTTGACCCGCACCGCACTCTTTTTGTTGACGACAACAAACACAATACAGAAGTGGCATCCAATTTGGGTTTACACGTTTGGAATTTGGAGGTTGGAAAAGACGATGTTGTAGATTTGTTTGATAAAACCTGGTAATTTTTCCTTGAAAGATACTTATAAAACGCTAGCTTCTCCTTCGGAAGAAACTCTATTCAAAGAAAAGAACAGTAAATTTTTCGGCTATGCCTTTCCTGTCGCTTCAGAGGAAGAAGTAAAAACCATACTTGAAGATTTAAGAAAACAGCATTATTCAGCAAGACATTGGTGTTACGCTTTTCAACTTGGAACGGATAAAATTTATTACCGCGCCAATGATGATGGTGAACCAAACAATTCAGCCGGCATGCCTATTTACGGACAAATTCAATCTTTTGATCTTACCAACGTATTAGTAGTAGTGGTTCGCTATTTTGGAGGAGTAAAACTTGGCGTAGGCGGTTTAATTTCTGCCTATAAAACCGGAGCACAAATGGCTTTGGAAGCTTCAGAAATTATCGAAAAAACCATCGACATCCATTACCTGATTCAGTTTGACTACAAAAACATGAACAAAGTAATGCGGGTAATCAAAGAAAAGAACCTTGACATCATTTCCCAAAAAATGGAAATGAGTTGCGAAATTGAAATCGCCACCCGAAAAAAAAATGCCGAAATGGTATTCGACATTTTTTCTAATTTATTTGAAGTGACAATTACCCAAAAAGATTAGCTTTTGATTAATTTAATGGTAGCTGCTGTTGAATATGCAAAAACTGCATTTAGAAAGTAAACTCCTGATTTTAGAGTTAAGCCTTTTTTATTGAATTCCTCTAAAGAATCTACCGAAAAAACTTCTTTTCCGATCACATCGAACAAATACATTTTTTCAATTTTAGAATCTGAAGTAATTGTTATTGTATCTTTAAAAGGATTTGATAAACTTCAAATTTAGTCTTAGTAAAATTTTCATCACCCAACAACACAGCATAATTAACATCTTAAACTTGCTCAATTACGCTTGTCAATCCTTGCAAAGCCTGTTTCAAAGCGTTTACTTCACAGGCGCGTGTTCGTATATAATTATCCTGATAGTAATCAATCTCATAATCTTGAAAAACCGCATTCAGTTGAGCGTTATTAGTATGAACAATTCCGTCTATTGTTGACACATAAACTCCATCATTAGCATTAACTAAAGAAATCATTAATTTATCCGAAGAAACAAAAACCTGCTGCTCTTCGCATACTTTTCTAACAACCGTAACATAAATACTAAGCTCATTTTTTAAATTCACGAGATTTTCAGGCGCGCATTGTACCAACCCCATGTTATCAGAACCAAAATCATAGATTGGCAAAGCTGTAGCACTATAATTCGATAAAATCTGATCAAGTCCAAGGTTATTGGTCATCGCTCCATTTTGAGGAACATCATAAACATAATTCGGTTGATTAAGCACGATCTGAAGCTTACCTTGAGCAAACCCAGTAGCAGCTACAAAAAAAAGAAAAAGCACTTTTTTCAGCATTACATTTCGATTAAGAATTTATAAATCAAAAATAATAAAAAAAAACCTACTTTTTAAGTTTTACTTCAATTTTAGTTTTCTACAAAATCCATTAACCGTTCCGTAACATAAGTTGGCGGTAAAGTTGGGCGTCCGGTTTTCATATCCACAAATACCAAAACCGAATTCCCGGTTGTTAATAACTCTCCTTTTTCATTGCTGATTTCGTAGTCAAATTCTATCTTAACAGAGGTTTGTTTTTTGAAGATAGTTTTCACAGTAAGCAAATCATCGTAGCGCGCCGGTTTTTTATAATTCATTGAAAGGGAAACCACCGGAAGCATGATGCCGTTTTCCTCCATCCATTTATAGGAAACCCCAAGGTTTCTAAGCCATTCCACTCGTCCCATTTCAAAATATTGGGCATAATTCCCATGATACACCACCCCCATTTGATCGGTTTCCGCATAGCGAACACGCACTTGAAATTCGAAAATTTTCATATTAATATTATGTTAATTTATTCTAAATTATTTTTTAAAATTCCCTACAATTTTTTTTTTACAAAATCAATATCAAAATGATTTTTTTTTGAAAAATTTTGTCCACATATTTGTCTTCCCGAATCTGAGAAAAGTAACCTGAGTTAACTTTTTGTAGGACAACAAAATAATCAATTTTTATGCTTGAATATATGAACAAAACTGCGCAATCGGTCTGGAATAACTGTCTTTCATTCATAAAAGATAACATTCAGGATCAGGCTTACAAGACCTGGTTCGAACCAATTAAAGCAGTTGAGCTTACTGAAAATACCTTATATATTCAGGTCCCTAGTAAATTCTTCTACGAATGGCTGGAAGAACATTACGTTAAACTCTTAAAAGTAGCCCTTACCAAAGAACTTGGCCCGGGCGCTAAGTTACTTTATAAAATTAAAATGGAGAACAAACTTGGCAACAAACTTCCTTTCACGGAACAGCTGCCAAGTAACAATCGTCCTGCAGTAAAACCACAGGAAATCGATGTTCCCATCCAAAACAAAAACCCTGAGTTAAAAAACCCGTTTGTTATTCCTGGAATCCGAAATGTAAAAATCGAATCCCAGCTGAATTCCAACTACAGTTTTGACAATTTCCTTGAAGGGGATTCCAACAGATTAGCACGTTCAGCAGGTATGGCAGTTGCCAACAAACCAGGCGGTACTTCTTTTAACCCATTCCTAATTTTTGGAGGAGTTGGATTAGGAAAAACGCATTTGGCTCACGCGATTGGTGTGGAAATCAAAGAAAAGTATCCGGAGAAAACCGTTCTTTATATTTCTGCAGAAGTTTTCACCCAACAATATATTGATTCAGTCAAGAAAAACACCCGTAACGATTTCATCCATTTTTATCAGTTAATTGATGTACTAATTATTGATGATGTGCAGTTCCTTTCCGGAAAAGCCGGAACTCAGGATGTATTCTTCCATATTTTCAATTACCTGCACCAAAACGGAAAACAGGTTATCCTTACTTCGGACAAGGCACCTGTTGACATGCAGGATATTGAACAGCGTTTGTTATCACGATTCAAATGGGGACTTTCCGCAGAAATTCACCAACCTGATTACGAAACAAGGGTTTCCATCCTAAAGAACATCTTGTACCGCGATGGTGTGGAAATGCCGGAAGACATTATTGAATATGTTGCTAAAAATATCAAGAGCAACGTTCGTGAACTGGAAGGTGCTATCATTTCCTTGATTGCACAATCTTCATTTAACAAACGTGAAGTTACAACCGAATTGGCGAAACAAGTAGTTGAAAAATTTGTAAAAAATGTAAAACGCGAAGTTTCCATCGACTACATTCAAAAAGTGGTTTCCGATTACTTCCAATTAGAGGTTGAAGTTTTACAATCGAAAACCAGAAAACGCGATGTGGTTCAGGCAAGACAACTTGCGATGTTTTTTGCAAAAAAGTTTACTAAATCTTCACTGGCAACAATCGGTTCACAAATTGGGGATCGCGATCACGCAACGGTGCTTCACGCATGCAAAACGGTTGACAATTTAGTTTCTACTGATAAACAATTCAAAAAATACGTGGAAGACATCCACAAAAAGCTTTCGTTATAAAATGCCCGTAAAAATAGTAATGGTCTGCTTGGGGAACATTTGTCGTTCCCCACTGGCAGAGGCCATCTTACAATCCAAATTACCCAAAGACCTCTTTATTGTTGATTCTGCCGGAACCGGTGGCTGGCATGTTGGCCAAGAACCAGACAAACGTTCCATCCTTACGGCAAAAAACAGAGGTTTGGACATTACCGGGCAGCGCGGAAGACAGTTCTCAAAAAATGATTTTGAAAATTTTGACTACATTTATGTAATGGATCATTCCAATTATAAAAATGTAATTGCGCTTGCTCCAAATCAGGATGCTAAGTCAAAAGTAAAAATGATTTTAAACGAATTATTTCCTAACGAAAACGTAGACGTTCCAGACCCTTATTACGGAGGACAAAACGGTTTCGAACAGGTATTCGACATGCTGGATGAGGCTTGCTCTATCCTTGCTGAAAAACTAATCTCAAAACACCTGTAATACTATGAACACTTTTGGCAAACTTTATCTGATTCCAACAACTTTAGGCGAAATGAATCCCGAAGAAGTGCTTCCGATAACCATAAAACGTACCCTTGAGTTCATTGATTATTATATAGTTGAAAACGAAAAAACCGCACGTCGATTCATCAAAAGCGTACATCCTGAAAAAAAACAACCCGAGCTAAAACTGTTCGCCTTAAACAAACACACAGAGATTTCCGAGCATCATGAATTCATAAAACCTCTTTTAGAAGGAAAAAACATGGGACTCATGAGTGAAGCAGGCTGTCCGGGTGTTGCAGATCCAGGCGCAGTGATTGTAAAACTGGCCCATGAAAAAGGCATACAAGTAGTACCGCTGGTTGGACCTTCATCAATACTATTGGCTATTATGGCTTCCGGTATGAACGGCCAGAGTTTTGCTTTTAACGGCTACCTCCCTATTGACAAGTCGGAAAAGAAATCGGCACTTAAAAATTTCGAAAAACTTTCTTACGATAAAAACCAGTCGCAGTTATTTATCGAAACCCCATACCGAAACAATAAATTAATGGAAGATTTGTTGCAGATTTTACAGTCGGGAACTCATTTATGTGTTGCGTGCGACATCACCCTTCCAACGGAATACATCAAGACATTTACCGTGAATCAATGGAAAAAAAATAAGGCCGATTTGCACAATCGACCTTGTATTTTCATTATTCATAAAATGTCTTAATCTCTTAATCCAATTTTACTTTTGCTTCCGGATTTGCCAAGATATTAGAAGTATCATAACCTGCAAATCTCTTTATGTAACTTCGTAAGGAAGTTCCAAAACCGTCGGTAAAACCATTTCTTCCGTTGCTCCTTAAATAACTCTTCACTGAACCCGCTCCACCTAAATGAGCTGCGGCCAACAAACCTGATTCTGTTATTCGGACACCGTTTACAATGCGGCCGTCATAACGATTAATCTCTTTGCGCAATTCCCATTTATTTCGCGCCAAAAGTGCTTTGAATGCTTTTTCCTGTAGCCTGGGATTTCTTAAAAAATCTGTTGTATTGTTAATCCCGATTGTTCTCAAAGTACTTTTTCCAAATTGGTATTTTCCCATATATCCAAAAGGATTAACCAATCTGTATTTCCCTAAAGATTCTTTAACCGCTATGGCTTGCTTAAACCCTACATACGATTTTCCGGTATAAGGTAGATCGTAATAAACTTTTTCTGTTTCTTCTTTGGTAGGAACCAGGTAATTAATCACTTCGTCATCTTCTACGTGAAAGCCTTCTAATTTTTCAGGTTCAAATGCTTTAAAACCTGAGCTGATCAACGTAATCAGGAGTGTTAACCCTGTAAAGTAAGTCCATTTTTTTGTCATAAATTTGTGTTTCTCATACGCTGTCACCGTGATGAATTATCTCTTTGCAAAGATAAACCCAAAAAAACAAACCTGAAAATCAGCAAGTTAAAGTTTTCCTAAAAATAGATAAAGTACAGTTTTGTCCGACTAAACTGATTGATTTCCAGGGTCGGAGCCGGAACTTTGATCGTGTTAAAAATTGAAAAAAGCGTCTTCAAAGTATGCGACTGAGTGTTAATTTTGGTCAAATCAACATCAAAACTCAGATAAAATTGCCGGGTACGATGATTAAAACTCATTAATTCGGCAGGAACCGTTTCTCTACTTCCTGAAACCATTCCGTCTGCACCGTAACCAAAAGCTAAGTTAAGCCATTTAGGGACATAATCCGCTTTAACAAAAGAATACAGATTCGCAGAAAGCCAATACGTTTGCCCATTGTAATCTTTTAAAATCTGTTCGTTCCAACTTTCCCCTAAAGTATTTGGTCTTAAGGCTGCATATTTTGTTTTATGAAAGGAGAATTTAGGAATAATACGTTGTTCCTCCCAAAGCAACTCCTGAGAAACGTAAAGTCCTGTTCCAGCTGCATTGGCCAAAACATCTCCCCAAGAAGCACCCCATTCTTTAGAAAAACCATCAAAAACCTCAACAACCGACATGAACGCAAAACCAAGTGTTCCGCCATAAATAAGCTGTTGTTTCTTAGTTGCTCCACTCCAGGCTAAGGCTTCTGCCCCCATTCTACCTAAATGATAGTTGGAATACAAATGACCTGCTTTGTCCATTTGCATCCAATCGTCGTTATCATTAATAAAGTGAAAAGAAGATTTCGGGTAATCTTTATACCAGATTTGATTTAAACCGATTAAAGTTCCGCCAAGTAAGGCTCCTTCGGTTATATAAACAAGCTGTTTCCGTTTAGGATGTAAAGAATCGGATGGAATCAGAAAATTACTTTGTGTATTTTGTCCGATTAAAGAAAAAGAAAAAAATAAAAATAAAAAATACTTCACGTTAGTTTGCTTGAGCTTCCAGTAACTTGCGCAAAAAAACAATTTCTTCTTTTAAAGTTGATATATGTTCTTTATCTGCACTCATTAAGGTATCAATATACTTAATTGAATCGTTTTCTGATACTTTTACCTGCAAATTATTAATTTTTTCTTCAATTAGTTCCGAAACACTTGTTTGAAGAATCTTTGCAATACTTATTAAACGTGTAATACTTATTCGTTCATCATCTTTCTCAAGACGCGCGTAACTTGGCTGAGTAATACCCAATTCTATTGCCAAATATTCTTGAGACAATCCGTTTTTCTCCCTCAGTTTCCTAATCTTACTTCCTATTTTATTCACAATTTGAATCATTTAAGTTACAAAAATAATAAGAATATTCATATAAATAAAATTTTACCCAAGACAACATGTACTTTTGTAAGCGAAAATATTTCTTACAATTATTAAGCAAGAATCAGTGCGCAGGATTTAGCCAATAACTAAGAAGTACTTTTAAATTCACATTAAAACTTAAACACAATGGGTAAATTAAATTTAGATGCTCTTAAATTAAGAGCAGAAGCAGTAGCTTCAGAAGACTTGTTAGCAACAATTTCAGGTGGATTACAAAACGCTTGTCATGATGACGTTATCTATGACGGGGGAACTCTTCCAGAAGTAGTTATCAAGAAGTAATTATTAAAGGATCACGCAAGTAATTGCTCACCGTCGAAGTTGCATTTGTAACTTCGACGGTTTTTATCAAAATTACAATTCAATTAGTTCTAAAAAGAATCAATCAAAACTCCAACCAAAAGATCAATGAGATTAGCAGAGGATGTCCAAAAAAATGCCGATGATATTATCAACACAATGAAAATTTTACTTTATAAAGAAGATCCGCAGATTTTAGAAAAGGTAGATTTTGACAATGACAGCATTTTTCTAGAACCACTTCTTTTTGCATATTTCAATTCAAAAAAAAACAACGTGTTTCCAAAAGAAACATTAAATGAAATTATACAAGGGCACTTTACTCACAAAGAGCCTTTGCGCATCAATCATTCATACAATAAAAATAAAATCGCCTACATTCCAAACTTAGGCTATTTCCAAAAAGAGAATACCGGTCTGCTGGAACCTCTTTTAAAAATTGATCGATTTGAGATCATAAAAGATACACATCCATTACTCGAAACGTATTTTATTCAATACTACAAAGGTCATATCTTAGATGAAAATCCAATCCACAACACAAATTGGAAATCGCATTACCAAGAACTAGAAAAAGCGATTAACATCATAAAAGAAAACATCCCTGATTTTTATTCGGAATTAAATTTCGCAAACAAAAAAATCTATCTTCATGACAATCCAAAAATCTTGAATTTCACATCTGTAGAGACTTTAGGCATGCTGTATTTTTATGTAATTGGCAACAACAATCTTTTGTATTTTATAGAAGAACTTATCCATCAAGGAGCGCATAATTACTTATACTATGCTGTCCATAACAGACAAGAATACTTCAAAATTGATGTCGATAATCTAATCATGAGAGATCTCACAAAACAAGCGTGGGATTACAGAGACGTATATGGGGCTTTCCATGGGTTATTTACTGTTACAAAGCGAGTGGAATGTTTTGATCAGCTGCTAACAAAAAACGTATTTACCGGCAGAGAAAAACATGAATTACTGGGAAGGCTTACAGATCAGTTTTCGAGATTTAGAACTGGACTTGAATTATTAAATCCTGAAGAAGTCTATACCGAAAAAGGAGGTGCATTATATCATGAGTTAGACACAAAATGCGCGTCGTTACTTGAAAAGTACAAAAAATTGAAAACCGAATTCGACCTTAGCAACCGAGATCTCGATTTTAGATACGATGATTTTTGCAAATTAAACAGCTATGAGACATTTTTAGAAAATGACGCTAAAAATTATTACCAATTTTAATTCCAAAAAAGCCGTGAAACAAATTACATCCTTACTCATTTTATATACAAACTTTTTTTTCGCGCAAAATATACAAGCTGATTTTGTTTTCAACAACGTTAGTATTGTCTCCATGACTAGCAATAAAGTAGATAAAAATCAATCCATTGCGATAAAAAACGGAAAAATAATTGCAATAAACGATTCTAAAACATCAAAAATAAAAGCTGAAAAGAGTATTGATCTTAAAGGGAAATTCATAATGCCAAGTTTGAGTGATGCTCATGTTCATCTTCCTGAAAGAGAAGATCAATTGGAAAAAGTACTCAAACTTAATCTAATCAATGGAGTAACTAAACTTCGTTCAATGCGCGGCGATTGGAATCATTTGCAATGGAAAGCGAAGTACAACAATAAAGAAAGCATCAATCCTAAACTATACTTATCCCCTCCTCCAATCCATAGAGGACTAGAGAGTTCAAAAAAACAATTCGAAAATTTCGTTAAAAGTGCCGCAGAAAATAACATCAAATTCATAAAAGTTCTCAGCATTAAAAACCAAAAAACCTTTGAAGAACTTGACAGCATCTGCAAAAGCCATAATATTTCAATTGGCGGTCATTTTCCCAGCAATCCAAAAGGTGTACTTATTCCGGATGAAATTATTTTTTTTTCCAATTACCGTTCCTTTGAACATTTGGGCGGATTAATCGGAGATTCCTCTTTAACAAATCAAAGGTTGCAAAAAATTAAAGAGAAAAATATTTTTCTGTGCCCAACCCTACAATGGTATATGATGAGTTACGAACAATATCCCTTAGACTACATGCAAAAACAAAGAGGAATGCAATTCATCAACGCCGAAGAATCCAAAGATTGGAGTGAAAAAACTGAGCTGTACAGAACCAAAATGGGCAAAGAGGCTTTCGAAGAAGAAGTTAAAAAATACCGCAACGAAATCGAAGAGCGTTTATCCGTGGTAAAAAAAGCAAATGCAATGGGAATACCTCTACTTCTTAGTCCAGACAGCAGTACAAAATTCATTATTCCTGGATTTGGAGTCTTAGAAGAAATGAAACTCTATAAAAGAGCAGGTCTTTCCAACTTCGAGATACTGAAAGCTGCAACGGTTAACTTTTCAAAATTATTCAATGAAAACAACGGAACATTAGAAGTTGGCAAGGATGCTGATTTCCTGATCCTTAATAACAACCCTTTAGAAAAGATCGAATCTTTAGAAAGTATCGAGAGTATATTTTTTAATGATCAGTACATCAATAAAGAAATGTTAGACCAAATATCAGCTTCTTTATTAACGACAAAATAAAATGCCAAAAATAAAATTCCCTTTTTACCAACAGTTGGACTACCGTGACTGTGGCCCTACCTGTTTACGCATGATAGCAAAATTCCATGGAAAAACTTTTTCCAGGGAATTTTTACGTGATAAAGCCGGCATAACACGAATGGGAGTTACCATGGCAGGAATTGCAGATGCCGCCGAATCTATTGAATTGCGCACCTTAGGAATGCGCATTTCATTAGAAAGTTTAATAAACGAAGCCCCGACTCCATTTATCGTGCCATGGCGCCAAAAACATTTTGTAGTTGTTTACAAAACTTCAAAACAAAAAATTTATGTTGCGGATCCCGCTCAAGGATTACTCGAGTACTCCCATGAAGATTTTTTAAGCGCATGGACCAACACAACAGACAAAACAGGCTTTGTCCTCCTTATGGAGCCTAATCCTTCGTTTTACACGCAAGAAGAAGAACAAACTAATATCAAAGGTTTTTCCTTTTTAATCCCCTATTTAAGACCTTATAACAAATTAATCAATCAATTACTTATAGGCCTTTTAGTTGGGATTACCATCCAGTTTTTGCTTCCTTTTTTAATGCAATCTGTGGTGGATGTAGGGGTAAACAATCAAGACATACCCTTTATATATCTTATCCTGATTTCACAATTAGTCTTGTTTGTATCGCAAACTTTGGTCAGCATTTTCAGAGAATGGCTGCTGCTTCACATCACAAGTCGTTTTAACATAAAAATGGTTTCGGACTTTTTGTATAAAATGCTTAAACTCCCCATCAATTATTTTGACACCCGAAATACCGGCGAGCATTTACAAAGAATTACAGATCACAACCGCATTCAGAATTTTGTTTCTTCCACAACATTCAACATGGCGTATTCCCTAATTCTTTTTTTAGTATTTAGTGTGGTGTTGGCTTTTTACAGTTTAAAAATTTTCACTGTATTTATTGTAGGCGCGACTTTATATGTTGGCTGGACATTTTTCTTTTTGAAAAAAAGAGCAGAACTCGATTTCAAAAGATTTGATGAAATGGCACAAAGTCAGACCTCGCTAGTCCAGATAATAAATGGTGTTAGGGAAATCAAAGTAAACAACTCGCAGAGAAAAAACCGATGGAAATGGGAACAAGTACAAATCAGTCTTTTCAAAACTTCCTTAAGCAATTTACAGTTAGCCCAGTACCAATCCATTGGTTCAAACTTCATCAATGAATTAAAAAACATTATCATCACGTTTTTATCGGCAAAAGCGGTGGTTAGTGGCGATATTACTTTAGGGATGATGCTTTCCATTCAATACATCGTGGGCCAGCTCAACTTACCGCTTTCTAATTTTATCGGCTTTATTCAGCTCTGGCAGGACGCAAAAATAAGTTTAGAACGATTATGGCAAGTACACTCAAAAGAAGATGAAGACGATTCCAAACAAGACAAAATCAAAGAGCTCCCTGAAAAAAAGTCAATTATTATTAAAGACCTAAGCTTCAGATATGGTAGCAAATCATCGCCACTAATTCTAAAAAAACTCAACTTTGAAATTCCTGAAGGGAAAACAACGGCCATAGTCGGGGCAAGCGGCAGTGGAAAAACTACATTAATCAAACTCTTACTCAAATTTTACGAACCTACCGAGGGTTCCATAGGTGTTGGCCCAACTGATTTAAAAAACATCAACAATGATTTTTGGAGAATGAATTGCGGTGCCGTTTTGCAAGAAACCTTCATTTTTAACGATTCAATTGCAGGTAACATTTCCGAATCGGAACAAAATGAGATCATTTCCCGAGAGCGTCTAAAAACCGCTGCTCACGTTTCAAACATTGAAGATTTCATTGAAAAACTCCCCAATAAATTCAATACCGAATTGGGGACTTCCGGAATTCGATTAAGCGGCGGACAGGAACAGCGTTTGATGATTGCTCGCGCTGTTTACAAAAACCCAGCATTTGTCTTTTTTGACGAAGCAACAAGTTCTTTAGATGCTAATAATGAAAAAGCAATTATGGAAAAACTCAATCATTTTCTACAAGACCGAACTTCGGTAATAGTTGCACACCGCCTTAGCACAGTAAAAAATGCAGACAAGATCATCGTTTTAGAGAATGGAGAAATTGTGGAACAGGGAACCCACGAAACCCTTACTACTGAAAAAGGGAAATACTACGAATTAGTAAAAAATCAATTAGAATTAGGCAAATAAATGAACGAAATTCAAGACAACTTAAAAATATACAGCGAAGAAGTACAAGATGTATTATCCCATCCTCCAAGGTCTATTTTTAGATGGGGAAATACAATACTATTGTTTTTTATTCTTTTACTACTGTTAATTTCGTGGTACATAAAATATCCCGATGTAGTTCGAACCACAGTAACCATAACTACAAACATTCCTCCGGAAAAGTTAATTACAAAAACAGCTGGACGAATCGAATCCATTTTAATTGCAGACCGCAAAAAAATTAAAAAAAATACACCTATTGCAATAATTGAAAACAGCGCAAATTACAATGATGTTTTTATTTTAAAAAAAATCACAGATACTATAAATTTAGAGAAAACCAATTTTCCCTTTGACAAATTTCAATTCTCATCATTAGGGGATGTTGAAAATGCGTACATTCTATTCCATAAAGAATACACCAGCAGTGAATTGAATCAAAAGCTACAACCTTTTAAAGCCGAACAATTCGCTGAGAAAAATGAAGCCCAACAAATTCATCAGCGAATCAACTTGTTAACCTCTCAAAAAAAAATAAGTGAAAGTGAACTTATCTTGCAAAAGAATGATTTGAATCGTTATGAAAAGTTGTTTAAAAAAGGGGTAGTTTCAGAACAAGAGTTCGAAAAGCAAAAACTTCTTTTCTTTCAGGCGCAAAAAAACCACAAAGTTTTGCTTAGTTCAATTTCACAAATGAAATCCTCCCTAAATGAAGCCCAAAAAAGCATAAAAAACCTTCAAATTAACGAACACAAAGAATCGGTAACATTAGAGCGCAACGTAATTCAGGCGTTTTACCAGCTCAAAAAAGCCATTAAGGATTGGGAACTAAATTATGTTTTACGCGCTTCAATAAGTGGAACCGTCAGTTATTTACAAATATGGAAGGAAAACCAAACCGTTACGGTCGGAGAAAATGTCTTTGCAATTATTCCTGAATCTGAAAGCGGTTTTATTGCTAAAGTAAAAGCCCCTGCATTAAATTCAGGAAAAATAAAAACCGGACAAACGGCAAATATTCGCTTGGTAAATTATCCTGACCGGGAATTTGGGATCTTAAAAGGGATGGTACAAAACATTGCTTTAACCCCGGACAAAGAAGGAAACTTATTAATTGACATTGCTTTGCCAAAAGGCTTAGAGACCTCTTACAACAAAAAAATTAATTTTCAACAAGAGATGCAAGGAACTGCCGATGTAATCACGGAAGATTTGCGCTTAATTGAACGCTTACTCTATCAATTTCGCGACCTCATAAAATAAAAGTGAACAGTGAAGCGCGAAACTTCTCTGTTCACTTAAACAATAAACAAATCGTTTTTATCGGTTGATGCCCAGTTTACCAACCCACTCGGCATATTTTTTAGCATTTACCTGATGTGCTTCATAGGTAGCAGCGAAATCATGGTAGCCAATTTTTTCAACACTGGCACAGAAATAAATATAATCGTGTTTTTCAGCATTTAAAACGGCATCAATAGCAGAAATATCCGGCATTGAAATTGGCCCCGGTGGCAATCCTGTATGCACATAAGTATTGTACGGAGAATTGATTTTCAAATCGTTGAAAAGCACACGTTTGATTACCTGATCGAAATTTCCGGACTCTCTTTTCACCGCATAAATAACCGTTGGATCAGCTTGTAACGGCATATCTTTCTTTAATCGATTCAAGTAAACCCCTGCTACTCTTGGCCTTTCACTTACTTTAGCGGTTTCTTCATGAACAATTGCAGCCAAAGCGGTTACTTGTTGCGGGGTCAAATTAAGTGCTTTTGCTTTTGCCTGACGCTCTTCGTTCCAGAAGCGACGGTATTCCTTGGCTAATTTATCGCGAACCTTAATAGGCGACACATTCCAATAAAACTCGTAAGTATTGGGAATAAACATTCCTAGGATGTTCTCTTTATCAAAACCGTTTTCAGCCATAAAAGTAGAATCGGTAAAAACTTCGGTAAGTGTTAAACTGTCCGGCTCTATTTGAGAAGACAGACGCTGTACCAGCTTACCTAAAGATTCCTGATTATTGAAAGCCAATTTTACAGGAACATTATGACGCAACGAAGAGACGATGCTGAAACTGTTCATTCCTTTGGTTAAAAGGAATTTTCCTGGATTTACACTAGCGCTGTATCCGCGTCGTTCAGCAACAAAATTGAATTTCTCCATATTTTCCACATAAGGAGCCACAATCTTTTTCACATCATCATAAGTCGAATTGGTAGGAACGTAAACAAAAACTTCGTCTTGGTTAAATTTGGTATTTGCTGTAAATGCCTTTAAATAGACCACCACACCAAAACCGGTGGCTACCAGTAAAATCAATACAGAAACAATTGAAAGAATTCTTTTTGGGTTCAAAATACTTTAGTTAGTTGGGTTAATTAATTGATACAAGCCTTCATCAGTATAACGGTTTTGAAAACGAATCCAGTCTTTTTTAATACCGATACTTTGGAAGCCAAAATTAGTAAAAAGGTTGATACTAGCTTTATTTTCGGTTCCGATATTTGCATAAAGCTGATGCAATTGCAACTGAGTAAATGAATATTGAATGAGCAGTTCAAGCGCCTCTTTACCAAATCCCTTACCTCGATCTTCTTGATTTTGGATTACGATCCCCACTCCGGCACGTTGGTTTCTGGGGTCAAAATCGAATAGATCTATCAGTCCGATTACTTCGTAAGTCTCAATTTTACAGATGGTCAAACGCAATTGTTTTGCCTCATAAATATCCTGATGCGCATTTTCCAGATATTGACGGATTAGATAGCGGCTATAAGGTGTTTGCGTATTACTCATTTCCCAGATGGATTCGTCGTTTTCGATAGTATAAACAAACTCCAAATCTTCCGGTTCGAGCGCGCGCAGATAAACGGTATTTCCTTTTAAAGTAATCAAATTTACACTCTGATTAAACGTTGATTTCTCCTGAGTAAACAAATGCTGCTGGCCCTTTGAGGAAAACGTGGGTATAAAAACCGTTTTTTTCTGTAAAAGAAACTTCAAGCACACCTCCTTCAACCTGTAATTCGATTATGGAACTATTGGTTTTTCCTGTCGCTTTCATAGCAATGGCAACAGCAGTAGCACCGGTTCCGCACGATAATGTTTCGTCTTCTACTCCACGTTCATAAGTACGTAAAGCAAATTTATTTTCATCTGTTTGGGAAACAAAATTCACGTTACTCCCCGTTTTACCGTACAAATCACTGTAACGAATTTTCGCTCCTTGGTTTCTGACATCGAAAATATGCAAATCTTCCACCATTTGAACATGGTGCGGCGAACCGGTATTCAAAAAAACATGGCTTTCATGCTCCTGCACCTCATCCACATCTTTCATCTGAAGTGAAACAATTCCCTGTTCATTGATGGTTGCATAATGCAAACCGTCCGTTGCGATAAAAGTCGTTTCAGCTTCAATAATCCCAAGTTGTTTAGCAAAAACCACCAAACAACGTCCTCCGTTACCACACATGGAACTTTCGTTTCCGTCGGAGTTGTAATACACCATACGAAAATCGGTCGATTCGTCATTCTCTAACAGAATTAAACCATCGGCTCCAATACCAAAACGACGGTTGCATAATTTCTCAACCAGTTTGGTATCATTTTTGGGGAAATGTAAGTCGCGGTTATCGATCATTACAAAGTCGTTTCCGGTTCCCTGATATTTATAAAAAGTATAGTTCATCTGAAATTCAAATAATTACAAAATTACAAATATTAATGACACGTTAAAGAGTGTTAAACGAGCGTTAAACCATTTTTTTGAATTCATGAAGTTTTTAATTTTACTGTTAAATAATTAAACATACTTTATATTATGAATAAATTTTCAAGCTTATTAGTTGTATCTCTGTTAAGCGGAACAATAACGCTTGGCGCATACAAATTACTTTTCGACAACAATTCCTTCTCAGGAAGTAAACTTTCGGTAGCAACTGATTCTTACGCAAGAAATGTGAATCTTGGAGCAGAAAACTCAGATTTCACCAATGCGGCCGAAAATGCAGTGCATTATGTAGTACACGTAAAAAACGTAACAGTTTCTGAAATTCCTTCCAACCCAATTATGGAATATTTCTACGGATACCGAGGCGGTCAACAACAAACTCAGGTGGGAACCGGTTCAGGCGTTATCATTTCGGAAGACGGTTATATTGTAACCAACAATCACGTGATCCAGAATGCGACGGAACTTGAGGTTACCTTGAACAACAACAAATCCTACAAAGCCAAACTGGTAGGAACAGACAGCAAAATGGACATCGCGCTGTTAAAAATCACTTCGGATGAAAAACTACCCTACGCCACTTTTGGAAATTCCGACACTATGCGTGTTGGGGAATGGGTTTTGGCAGTAGGAAATCCGTACAACTTAAACTCAACAGTTACAGCAGGAATTGTGTCTGCAAAAGCGCGAAATTTAAGCAAAGACGGAATTCAATCGTTCATTCAAACTGATGCGGCAGTAAACCCTGGAAACAGTGGTGGAGCTTTAGTGAATACTCGTGGGGAACTGGTGGGAATCAACACCATGATTTCTTCTCCTACGGGAAGTTACGCAGGCTACTCCTTTGCAGTTCCTTCAAACATTACCCGAAAAATTATTGAAGATTTAATGGAATACGGTAATGTGCAACGAGGCGCTCTGGGCGTAGAAGGCCGTGAACTAAACAGCATTGCTTCCAAAGATTTAGGCATTAAACAAACCCAAGGATTTTACATCAATTCGGTATCTAAAAAATCGGGGGCGGAAAGTGCAGGATTAAAAGAAGGCGATATCATTGTCAGATTGGACAACCAGAACGTGAACGGATTTTCAGATTTGAACTCTTACATCAATTCCAAACGACCAAACGACGTGGTTCAGGTTGGTATTATCCGAAACGGAAATGAGAAAACGATCCCGGTTCGCCTTACCAAAAAAGAGCTGGTCAATGTAGACTATAAAGGATTTGAATTTGAAGATTTGGACTCTACCGACAAAAAACGGTTCCGAATTAGCGAAGGAGTAAAAATCAAAGACATTTCCAATGAAGAATACCTTGAATACGCAGAGGTTTTAAAAGGCAGTATCATACTTAGCATTGACGGAAACAAAATCAGTTCAATGGATCAGGCTTCACGCTTGTTGAACTCCAAATCCAACAACCAAAAATTCCGCGTAGAGCTTATCACACAACGTGGAGAACGCCTGCAAATGTTCCTGTAACAACAATAAATTCAATACAGAAAAAAACCCGGTCGAAAGATTGGGTTTTTTAATTTATTTTAGCAAAATTATTTTTAGTAATCTGATTAAAAATCAATATTTTTGCACCAAATTTAACAACACAAAATAACACATGAACAATTCCGCTTTATACGAAAAAGAATTGGCTTTTCAGGCAGACAGAAGAAGAGCCGGTGTAGAATTCATCAAGATTATCAGTGATTTATGGTATGACAAGTCTATCGAGTTGGTGATTTTCCGCAACCAATTGATTGACCGAAATGTGAGCGACATCATCAATTTGCATGAATATGCGGGAGAGTTCGTTCAAAAACCAATCAACGTATTCGACTCTGTTGAAATCGCAAGAGCCATTCAAGCTTTAGACTTACCACCTTCAAGAATTGATATCGGTAAATTAACGTACGAATATCATTTAGAAGACAACAAATACAACGACGCTACTGCGTTTGTTATCGACAAATTAAGAGAGGCTAAAGACACTTCTGAAATCAAACCTAAAGACGTGGTACTTTACGGATTCGGACGTATCGGACGTTTGTTGGCTCGTGAGATGATGGCAAAAGTAGGTAAAGGACAACAGTTACGCCTAAGAGCTATCGTTACTCGCGATAAAAACGATGCAGTTTTGTTGGAAAAACGCGCTTCGTTATTGCGTTATGATTCAGTTCACGGTGATTTCGAAGGTTCGGTTTCTGCAGATATCGAAAACAACGCTTTAATAATTAACGGGGCAACGGTTCACATCATTACTGCTAATTCTCCGGAAGAAATCGATTATACGCAATACGGAATCAACGACGCTTTAGTTATTGACAACACGGGTGCTTTCACCACTGAAGAAGCTTTAAGCCGTCACTTAACTTCTAAAGGAGTGGATAAAGTTTTATTGACAGCTCCAGGGAAAGGGGTTCCAAACATCGTATATGGTGTAAACCACGAAAGCTACAACCCGGACGAAGTAAAAATCTGGTCGGCAGCTTCTTGTACTACTAACGCAATTACTCCTGTTTTAGCTGCAATCGAAGAAACTTTAGGTGTAGTAAAAGGACACTTAGAAACCATCCACGCTTATACTAACGACCAAAACCTTGTGGACAACATGCACAAAAAATACCGTCGTGGTAGAGCTGCAGCACTAAACATGGTAATCACTGAAACTGGTGCCGGAAGTGCGGTAGCAAAAGCACTACCAAGTTTAGCTGGAAAACTAACTTCAAACGCAATTCGTGTACCGGTTCCGAATGGTTCATTGGTGGTTCTGAATTTAGAAGTAGGAAAAAGTGTTACAAGAGAAGATTTAAACGCAATCATGAAGCGTTACGCTTTGGAAGGCGACTTAGTAGAGCAAATCAAGTATTCCTTAAACAATGAGTTAGTATCTTCGGACATTGTTGGAACTTCGGCTCCGGCTATTTTCGACAGCAACGCTACTATTGTTTCTGCAGACGGTAAAAACGTGGTAATGTATGTATGGTACGATAATGAGTACGGATACAGCCACCAAGTAATTCGTTTAGCGAAATACATTGCTAAAGTTAGACGTTACATGTACTATTAATTGATAGTAAATAATTATAAGAAAAATCCGCTTTTTAGAGCGGATTTTTTTATTTTTGGGTAAATTTCAACTTATGAAACACATTCTCTATTTCTTCTTTTTTTTCATCAGCCTTTCGCTGCATTCCCAAATTCAAAAAAAACCGAAAGCATTCAAAAAAATCGTTTTTAAATACAAAGTAACCTCTAATTTATATTTAAACGAAAAAGGGATCCATGGAGATACTCTTCTGCTTAAAATCAATTTTCCGGATTTAAAATTCATTAAGACAAGACTTCCTAATGATCCTACGATTCTTGGAGGTTTAATTCCCATTGAAAAACTAAACGAGAAAGACAAGGATAAAATAAAAGCAATTTTCTCCAAAGGCAACTATGAATTAACCGGATATTACGATCCAAAGAAAAACAAAACCCGGCTTATTCGAAGCACAGACGAATCAGACCAAACCAACCTAGTCCTTAAAAAGCACCTAGATAGAAGTAATAAAAAATACATTTACAAGCAAGTCATCAATTACAAAAAAGAAAGAGTAGAAAGCTATTCGATGTATAAAATAGTACACATAAATGATGAAACCGAATTAAGATCGCTAGGGTTAAGCGGAATAAACACCTACGGTACATCATCCGTATATTCTCAAACATCAAGAACAAAAGGATATCCATCAACCACAACAATTATGGAAAACATAAACGACAAGACAAAATCCTTAGTTTGGCATAATTCTGAGAAAAACATCGGTGAATATCAAACCGATAATAGTAAATTTAGCATTACGCATTTGGTTTTAACAAACCCTTCTCTTGACAAACAGATCAATCCTTTTTTACCTTTTAGGAATTGCGAAAATGGCATACAGGAAACCAAAGACCTTTTCTCTACAACAAAACTGATTTCAGTAACTTACGAATAAAGCAAACATGAATCTCCAACCCGTTTTAGAAAACGAAACCGTCAAATTAATCCCTTTACAGGAATCGGATTTTGAAACTTTATACCATGTTGCTTCCGACCCGTTGATTTGGGAACAACACCCCAACAAAGACCGTTACAAAAGAGAAGTTTTTCAAAATTTTTTCAAAGGAGCTTTAGAATCAAAAGGAGCTTTTAAAATCATTGACAAAACCTCTGAGGAAGTTATCGGAAGTACTCGTTTTTACGATTATAACCAACCCAACAAAAGCATTCTAATAGGATATACTTTTTACGGAAGACAATATTGGGGCTCAACTTACAATCCTGAAGTAAAAAAACTCATGCTCAATTATGCCTTTCAGTTTGTTGATCAGGTATTTTTCCACATTGGTGCACACAACTTCCGCTCCCAAAAAGCCATTGAGCGACTAGGTGCTGTAAAAACCAGAGAAATCGACGTTGCCTATCATGGGGAACCTGAAAAATTAAATTTCGAATACCTAATTGAAAAGCACTTATGGATTATTCGCACTCAATTATTGTAATACACGATTAATCTGGACAAACCTTCTAGCATAATACGGCTCTTTTGTTGAAGATATAATTACTCCAGAGCTGGTTGAAGAATGAATAAACTTAATCTCATCCTCCAAAACCTCAGTAACCATTCCAACATGCCCTACCCACCTGCCTCGTGTGGCAAAGAAAATCAAATCGCCTTTTTGAGCCTGGCTTCGATCAATTTTAACTCCTGAATTAGCTGCCATATCCGAAGAAGATCTAGGTAAAGTCAAATCTATATTTCTAAAAGTCGAAAACATTAAACCTGAACAGTCAAAACCGTTTCGATCGGTTCCTCCCCCTCTATAACGCACTCCTAAATTTTCAGAAGCCTTTGCAATTAAAAAATCGGCTTTCATTGCAGCATCGGCCGATAGAGGCAAAACTTCCGCTTTAGTTTCCGTGCCGGTTTCATTGGAAACAACAGCCACATCATTAGCATCTTTATTAGGAAGATCGACTTTGGTTTCAGATTTCACTTCATTGCTTTTAGCTCCGGCTTTAATGATAAGGTGTTGACCTATCTCCAATCCATTTGCAATTTGCGGATTCAGTTTTTCCAATTCAGTTATCGAAATACCATAACGCTTTGAAATTCCGTATTTTGTTTCTTTAGGCACAACTTCATGAGTTAGAGAAACAGTATCATCGGCATCATTTGAAGTGGTTGCTACAACTGCATTTTCAGTTTTATTGATCTCAGCTTCTTTTCTTTTCTCTTCTCTTGTTTTCTTTTTTTCTTCTCTATCCTGCTTTTTCTCAGCAGCTTCAACATTTTCAGTACCCGGAATAAAGACTACATCTTTAATATCCAATTTATTGTTCTCAACTTGCGGATTGGCTTTTTTTAATTCTTCTACAGAAATATTGTATTTTTTAGCAATCACATAAAACGACTCGCCTGAGACCACAACGTGTTTTTGCAGTTTGCTTTGATTTTTGACTATTTTGGACGTTTCGGCTTTTGAAAGCTTTTCTTCTGCTTGCTTTTTAATACCTTTCGGCAGAGCCAACAACTCGCCTAACTGCAAATTATCCGACTCCAGTTGCGGATTTGCGTCTCGAAGTTTTTCCACGGAAGTATCGTATTTTCGGGCAATAGTGTATAACGATTCACCGGGCTCCACTTTATGAGAAGGTCCTTTTGGGGTAAATTTTATTTTCTTTTCTTCGGATTTTTTTTTGGAATTTTTAGGAATGAAAAGCACCATTTCCAATTGCAGCAACCCTTTAGCTTTTGGGTTCATTTCTAAGATTTCAGCTTCGGTAACATTGTACTTTTTTGCAATACTGTAAACCGATTCGCCACTAACCACAACGTGTTTAATCTTTTCCTGTGAAAGAACTATTGTAGAGGTAAATAAAAAAAGTAGTGTAAAAAATCTGAAAAAACTCATCTGCATATAATTACGGGGAACCAAAATTCCAATTTTCGAAAGGAGTGGCAAGATAAAAAAACTCCCGGCAAAACCGGGAGTTTTAACTTTATTTTAATCTTAAAAATTTGATTATGCTTTACCTGCCGCAATCAAATTTAAAGCAGAACCTGCTATAAACCAACCGATCTGACCTTCATTATAGGTATGGTTTGCCATGATTACATCTTTAGATCCATCGGCGTGAACAAATTCTAACGTTAATGGTTTTCCGGGCGCAAACTCTGTTAAATCCAAGAAGTTAATTGTATCGTCTTCCTGAATTTTGTCGTAATCTGCTTCATTAGCAAAGGTTAACGCCAGCATCCCTTGTTTTTTAAGGTTCGTTTCGTGAATTCGTGCAAATGATTTAACCAGTACTGCTTTCACTCCCAAGAAACGCGGCTCCATAGCGGCATGTTCACGGGAAGAACCTTCCCCATAGTTATGATCACCCACAACAATTGACGGAATACCAGCCGCTTTATAAGCTCTTTGCACTTTTGGCACCTCATCATATGTTCCGGTTAATTGGTTTTTTACCGAATTAGCTTTACTGTTGAACGCATTTTCAGCCCCAATTAACATATTGTTGGAAATATTATCCAAATGTCCGCGGAACCGCAGCCAAGGACCTGCCATTGAAATGTGGTCAGTGGTACATTTCCCAAAAGCTTTAATCAACAATTTAGCTCCTGAGATATTTTTACCATCCCATGGTTCAAAAGGCGCTAATAACTGTAAACGGTCAGAAGTTGGGGAAACCACAACTTGTACTGATGATCCATCTGCAGCAGGAGCTTGAAATCCAGCATCTTCCACATCAAAACCTTTGGTTGGCAACTCATCGCCTTTTGGTGCCTGCAATCTTACTTCTTCACCTTTATCATTCAACAACGTATCTGTGAGTGGGTTGAAATCCAAACGACCAGAGATTGCTAATGCAGCCACCATTTCTGGTGAAGTTACAAACGCATGTGTATTCGGGTTACCATCCGCTCTTTTGGAGAAGTTACGGTTGAACGAGTGTACGATTGTATTTTTTTCTTGTTTGTCGGCGCCTTCTCTATCCCATTGTCCAATACAAGGCCCACAAGCGTTTGTAAACACTTTAGTTCCCATTTTTTCAAAAGTAGCAATGATTCCGTCTCTCTCAATCGTGTAACGAATTTGCTCCGAACCCGGATTGATTCCGAATTCCGCTTTAGGTGTGATTCCATGCGCAACCGCTTGTTCAACAATTGACGCAGCTCTTGACATATCTTCGTAGGAAGAGTTGGTACAAGAACCAATTAGTCCCCACTCTATTTTAATTGGCCATCCGTTTGCTGCAGCTTCTGTTTTCATTTTGGAAACTGGAGTTCCTCTGTCTGGAGTAAATGGGCCGTTGATGTGTGGCTCTAACTCGGATAAGTTAATTTCAATTAATTGGTCGAAATATTGTGCAGGATCAGCATAGACTTCTTTATCCGCAGTTAAATAAGACGCTACTTTATCCGCAGCATTTACCACATCCTGACGACCCGTAGCCGCTAAATATCTTCTCATGGAATCGTCATATCCGAAAGTGGAAGTTGTCGCTCCGATTTCGGCACCCATATTACAAATCGTTCCTTTTCCGGTACAGGACATTGATTCTGCACCTTCACCGAAATATTCCACAATAGCACCGGTACCTCCTTTTACAGTTAGAATATCGGCAACTTTTAAGATAACATCTTTTGGAGCTGTCCAACCGTTTAATTTGCCCGTTAATTTTACTCCGATTAGTTTCGGAAATTTCAACTCCCAAGACATTCCGGACATAACATCTACCGCATCAGCACCACCAACCCCAATGGCTAGCATTCCTAAGCCACCTGCATTAACGGTGTGTGAATCGGTACCGATCATCATACCTCCAGGGAAAGCATAATTCTCAAGTACAATTTGGTGGATAATTCCCGAACCCGGTTTCCAGAATCCGATACCGTATTTGTTAGATACTGACGACAAGAAATCGAAAACTTCTTTGGATTGGGTGTTGGCAACCGCCAAATCGGTTTTAGCACCAACTTTCGCTTGGATTAAGTGATCACAGTGCACAGTTGTTGGAACTGCTACTTTGCTTTTTCCGGCGTGCATGAACTGCAACAACGCCATCTGTGCAGTAGCATCCTGACAGGCGACTCTATCCGGAGCAAAATCCACGTAATCCTTACCTCTTGTAAACGCTTGTGATGGCGTTCCTTCCCATAAGTGGGAATACAAAATCTTCTCAGAGAGTGTTAGCGGGCGGCCAACTAATTCACGTGCTTTATCCACGCGAGCAGCCATAGTTGCATACACTTTTTCAATCATTTCTATATCAAAAGCCATAGTATTTAGATAATTATGTTGTTATTCCTTTTAACCCTACAATTTACAAAAAATAGACACGCTATAATAAAAAAAGCCTAAGTTTATCAACTTAGGCTTTTGAATTATAATTGAGTAATCCTCAGATTATTTAACCAATAACTTGTGAGAAGGCGCAAACTTAGTCAGATTAATACCTTCTACAGCTGCTGTATATTCTTCGATGGTTGGTGTTCTACCCAAAATTGTAGACAATACCACAACCGGTGTAGAAGAAAGTAACGATTCTCCTTTTTTCTCAGCAGAATCTTCCACAACCCTTCCTTGGAAAAGACGTGTTGAAGTTGCCATTACCGTATCTCCTTTAGCCGCTTTTTCCTGGTTACCCATACAAAGGTTACATCCCGGGCGCTCTAAATACAACATATTCTCATATTCAGTACGTGCTTCACCTTTTGGCGCATCATCGTTGAATTCAAAACCTGAATAGCGTTGTAACACTTCCCAGTCACCTTCCGCTTTTAACTCATCAACGATGTTATAAGTTGGAGGAGCAACAACAAGCGGTGCATTAAATTTCACTTCGCCTTTTTGCTTTTCTACATTTTTAAGCATTTGTGCCAGGATTTTCATATCGCCTTTGTGCACCATACAAGAACCGATAAAGCCAAGATCTACTTTTTTAGTTCCTCCGTAGAAAGAAAGCGGACGGATTGTATCGTGCGTATAGCGTTTAGAAACATCAGCATTATTAACATCCGGATCTGCGATCATTGGCTCAGCGATCTGATCCAAATCAACAACTACTTCAGCATAATATTTAGCATTAGCATCTGGTCGTAAAGCTGGTTTTTCACCCGATCTGATTTCAGCAATACGTTTATTTGCTTTATCAATCAAGCCTTTCAATACTTGCTTCGCATTATCCATACCTTTATCAATCATGATTTGGATTCTGCCTTTTGCAATTTCTAAGGATTCGATTAACGTTTCATCTTCAGAAATACAGATAGACGCTTTGGCTTTCATTTCCGCAGTCCAGTCTGTAAAAGTAAAGGCTTGATCTGCAGTAAGTGTTCCAATGTGCACCTCGATAATTCTACCCTGGAACACGTTTTCACCACCAAACTGTTTAAGCATCTGCTGCTGTGTAGCATGAACCACATCACGGAAATCCATGTACGATTTCATATCACCTTTAAAGGTAACTTTTACTGATTCCGGGATTGGCATGGAAGCTTCACCGGTAGCCAAAGCAAGTGCCACTGTTCCTGAATCTGCTCCGAAAGCAACCCCTTTAGACATTCTGGTATGCGAGTCACCACCGATGATAATCGCCCACTCGTCAATAGTAATATCATTAAGTACTTTGTGAATTACGTCGGTCATGGAATGGTAAACGCCTTTCGGGTCACGGGCGGTGATTAGTCCGAAATCGTTCATAAATTTCATTAATTTCGGAATATTGGTCTGTGCTTTTTTATCCCAAACCGAAGCCGTGTGACATCCTGATTGGTATGCACCGTCAACAATTGGAGAAATGGTAGTAGCCGCCATAGATTCTAACTCCTGAGCCGTCATTAATCCTGTCGTATCCTGAGAACCTACGATATTTACATTTACACGAACGTCAGAACCTGCGTGTAATACTTTCCCTGGAGTTGTACCCACAGCGTTTCTGTTGAAGATTTTTTCAACTGCTGTTAAGCCTTGTCCTTCGTTAGAAATTTCTTTTGACGGAGCAAACACTACCGGAGCCTGAATTCCTAAAGTTTTAGCCGCAAAAGTCTGAATCTTTTTACCGAATACAATTGCGTAAGAACCGCCAGCCTTGATGAATTCCATTTTCTGAGGCGTGAATGCCTTAGCAATATCAATCAGTTCTTTATCTCCGTTATATAATTTTTTTGTCTTCGTATTAATCGTAAGAACCGTTCCTGTTGCCACAGAATACGCTTCTTCTAAAATAGGCTCGCCATTTTCGTTACGAACCGGATTTCCTTCTGCATCCGTCTTTTTTACCCAGTTTTTAAGGTCAAGACCAATACCTCCGGTAACATCAACTGTAGTTAAGAAAATTGGTGAAATACCGTTAGTTCCTCCAACAATCGGAGCGATATTCACAAACGGAACATAAGGACTTGCTTGTTTTCCGGTCCAAAGTGCTACGTTGTTAACCCCTGACATACGAGAAGAACCCACACCCATCGTACCTTTTTCAGCAATCAACATTACCGATTTGTCTGGATGCTGTGCTTGTAACGCTTTGATTTCTTCCTGTGCCTGAGGCGTGATCATACATTTTCCGTGTAATTCACGGTCGGAACGGGAGTGCGCTTGGTTACCCGGAGAAAGTAAATCGGTAGAAATATCTCCTTCACCGGCGATGAATGTTACTACTTTAATTTCTTCAGCAACTTCCGGGAGTTTAGTAAAGAATTCCGCTTTAGCGTAACTTTCAAGTATCTCTTTTGCAACAACGTTTCCACTTTCGTAAGCCACTTTCAAACGATCCATATCTGCATCGTACAAGAACACTTGAGTTTTTAAGACATCGGCTGCTTGTTTAGCAATCGCCTCGCTGTTTTCTAAAGCTAAATCCAACAACACTTCGATAGAAGGGCCACCTTTCATGTGTGATAATAGTTCGAAAGCAAAAGCCGGAGTGATTTCAGCAACCGTTGCCTCTCCCAAAATAATCTCTTTTAAGAATTTCGCTTTAACACCCGCAGCCGGAGTGGTTCCAGGCAAAGTATTGTAAATGAAGAACTTTAAAGAATCTTCACGATTCGGATTATTTAAATCTTTAATCTGAGCGATGATTTCACCTGCCAACTCAGCACCATCAATAGGTTTAGGGTGAAGCCCCTGCCCTTTTCTTTCTTCTATTTCTTTGATGTAATCGTTATAGATATTCATTTCAATAGTATTTTAATAAGTTATGTTATTACTTGTTTTATTAATTAAGTCGGACAAATTTAATCATTCTTAACTGAATTAAAAAATATTTAGCATTTCATTAATTTCAGAAGAATATTATTTATAAAGATTCTATTTTAATGAATTTAATTCATCAAAACACACAAAACAGCTAATTATTTTACGAATCCTTAATTTTTAAAAAATATTTTACCAATTTCGAAAAAAACAGCCTCCTAAATTGCCAAATTGACAGATTTAAAACCGCTCGCGAAGATCCATCAAAGGCTTTTCGTATAATTTGTAAAATAAAAAACTAAGAAAAAAAGTAACGAATAAATACACCAATGTAAAACCATGGAGCTCTAATGTAGAACAGTTTGAAGTGTCGAATAAATATTTCATAAGCTGCAATACTATTCCGTAATGCAGCAAGTAGACAGAATAGGAAACAATGCTCACAAAACGAATGGGTTTTGAAAATAAAGTATTGGCTGATTTCCATTGCGACAAAAAAGGAAGAAACAACCAAAACACAATCGAAGTCAAAGGCAGAAAAAGAACATTCCAAAAAAACGGATTTTGTTCGGCCGTTATCTTAAAAACTGCCATGGAAAAGTAAATCACTCCAATTAAAAAAAAGCCTAAGAACATAAGATTAACCGCCTGTTTTTTCCAGAACTCTGAAAACTCGACGGCCAGCCAACTTGCCAAAACCCCAATTAAGATAGAATCAATTCTGTAAAAAACCACAGCTTTTAAGGAACGATTCCACTCTTCACCGGTAGTATTGGAGGTGGTTAAGGCGTAGCCGATTTTAGTTCCGAGAAAAACCAAGACCAATATCAAAACCGTTAATAAAAAAATCTTTTTCCTGTTAAGCTTTTTCGATAAAAACAGAGATAAAAAAAGTGCAAAAGGCAATAATAGATAAGCAAATTCTTCGACACTTAAACTCCAGGACTCTGTAAAAAAAACTGGCATCGGAGAACAAAAATTCTGAAGAAAGAAAAAATACGGAAAAACACCCTTAAGCGGGTTTCCGATATAATAAGTTACCGCAATATTGAGCAGCAAAACCAGATAATAATTGGGCAAGGTTCGAAACCATCTTCGTTTTAAAAACCCAAACACATCTTTAATTGTGTAGGATTCCCTAAGGTAAGTACGATAAAGAATTGATCCGATAAGAAAACCACTCAACACGAAAAAAATTTCAACGCCCCAAAAACCAAAAAGAGTAAAAACCTGGTAAAGCAACGATGAATTTTGAGGATAAATCCAGAGAATATGAGAACAAAGCACCATCAGTATGGCTATGCAGCGCATTAAATCGAGTCCGAAAATCCTTTCGCTTTGTACCAATAGGAAATAGTTTTAGAACAACTTTTTAATGATCATTTCTTCACTGATTCCTTCTGCGTCGGCTTTATAATTCTTGATGATGCGGTGACGAAGAATTCCTGTGGCAACCGCCTGAACATCTTCAATATCCGGGGAGTATTTCCCATTTAATGCAGCGTGGGTTTTGGCAGCCAAAATAAGGTTCTGAGAAGCTCGAGGTCCTGCTCCCCAATCCAGATAATTTTTAATAAAATCGGTTGCTAACGGATTATCCGGTCTTGTTTTAGAAACCAAAGTAACCGCATATTCTATCACATTGTCTGCAACGGGAATACGACGAATCAAATGCTGGAATTCGATGATTTCCTCAGCTGTGAACAAGGAATCAACCTTTGCAGAAAAATCAGTCGTGGTACTTTTAACCACCTGAACTTCCTCAGCAAAACTCGGATAATCCAATTTAATGGCAAACATAAAACGGTCCAACTGTGCTTCCGGTAAAGGATAAGTTCCTTCCTGCTCAATTGGATTCTGCGTTGCCAAAACAAAGAAAGGCAAAGCCAATTTATAGTGCTGACCGGCAATAGTTACAGATTTCTCCTGCATCGCCTCCAGCAGAGCCGCCTGTGTTTTAGGTGGAGTACGGTTGATTTCGTCGGCAAGAATGATGTTGGAAAAAATTGGTCCTTTGATGAATTTAAACGTACGGGATTCATCCAGAATCTCACTTCCCAAAATATCCGAAGGCATCAAATCCGGAGTGAACTGAATTCTTTTAAAATCCAACCCCAGTGCCTGCGAAATGGTGTTTACCATCAAAGTTTTAGCCAGTCCCGGCACTCCAACCAACAAAGCGTGACCTCCTGAAAAAATACTGAGAACAATCTGATTGACCACTTCATCCTGTCCAACGATTACTTTGGCAACTTCAGCCTTTAGAGCCTTTTGCTTTTGAACTAAATTTTGGATTGCTGTTACGTCTGACATTTTCAGGTATGAATTAGGTTTATTGGATTATATTTATTTTTTAAGCCAGTTATTGGTAAAGGTACAATCTCTGTACTCTCCGTTAACTTTTATATAGGTTTCTTTAATTTTCTCTTCCGACCATTTTGCAACCGCTTTAATTTGCTTTTCTTTTAAAGCCAATTCTTTGATTTTCAAATAATCGGTAGAAAAATTAGCAGTATGCTCGTCGAAACGATTGGTAACGGTAATGATTTTATAGTATTTATTCCCAGCTTGCTCCTGATCCACTAACGGAAGTGAAATTTCTTTATCTTTCAAGTCGGATACTTCACTATATAGCGCCGGATCCATTTTAGTCAATTCGAAACGGGTTTCCATCGTTCTTGGATTCATCAAAACACCACCGTTATTGCGGGTTTCTTTTTCATCAGAAAACTGACGCGCCGCGTCGCTAAAAGAAATTTCTCCATCAACAATTCTTTTACGAATGGTTTCAATTTTTGTTTTTGCATCTACTAAAGCCTCTGGAGTAACTTTTGGCGATAATAAAATATGACGTACATCTAATTCCTGACCACGCACTTTTTCCAAATAAATAATATGGTAACCGTATTCCGTTTCAAACGGTTCTGAAATTTCACCTTCCTGCAAACTGAAAGCTACATCTTTAAATTCTTTAACCAGTCCTGCTTTTTTAGTCACTTTGATGTAACCACCACTTGAACCTGATGCACGGTCTTCCGAATAAATTACGGCTCTACTAAAGAAACTTGATCCTTCCTGCACTTCTTTTTTGATTTGCTTAAGTTTATCAATTACCTTTTGCTTTTCGGCTTGACTTACCATTGGTTTTACCACAATTTGAGCAACTTCCATTTCAGCCCCTAACACCGGTAATTCTTCCTGTGGAATGGATTTGAAAAACGTTCGCACTTCTTCCGGAGTAATCTCCACATCATCTACAATCTTACGCTGCATTTGCGCAGTAAGTTTGTTCATTTTTACAGCGTCAAACAAAGAGGTTCTAAAATCTTCAAGGTTCTTCTTGTTATACATTTTAAGAAGCTTTTCTGTAGAACCATAGTATTCTGTAAACTGATCAATTTGATTGTTCATAAACTCGTTTACTTCAGCATCACTCACCACAATACTATCTTGAACGGCCTGGTGTGCATACAAACGGTCTTCCAAAAGTTTTCCAAGCATTTCACAACGGGTAATATTTTTTATATCAACAGATTGTGCTTGCAATTCAACAAAACTCTTGTCAATATCCGAATCCAAAACCACATAATCACCAACAACCGCAACAACTCCGTCAATCTTCTTTTTAGAACTCGGCTGCGCATAGGCATTTCCTAAAAAAGCAATCGTAATTCCAAAAATCAGGGCAATCTTATTTTTAATCAATTTCATCTAAATCTTCTTTTTTTTTAACTGTTTCAGTAGTTTGTATTTTTATTTATTGGAGGCTTGTAACTGCGTTTTGGCTTTATTGAAAACGTCATCATTTACCTTAACAGTGAATTCTTTTTTCAAATCATCTACCCAATGCGATTCAAGGTATTGCTGGTAATCGTTTATCACCCTGCCTTTTGTTTCTTCAAGTTTTTTAGGCTCTTTTGGCATCATTTTATTTACCTGCGTGATAAAATAATAATTCCCTTCATGCAAAATATCAGAAAGTCCAACCGTCAAATTTTTGTGTTTTGGTAAAGCATCGCTTCCTAATTCAAAAACACCTGATTTCACCATAATTTCAACAGCATCTTTCTTGTTCAAATTCGATTTTATAAAATCAATCGATTTGTTTTGTTTTAAATATTTCTGAGCGGCTTTAATCACATCCATCTTAGTGGAAGAAAACACATTCACATCTGCTCGGTCTTTCCACATATAATTTGCTCTGTTGTCTTCATAGAATTTTTTAAGACCCAAGGAATCCGTTTTTGCTTTGGCCCAAATTTCTTTTTCCATTAAATCAAACAATAAAAGACCATCGCGGTATTCTTCCATTACGTTTGCAAAGTCCGGAAACTCTTTCTCTAAATTATCATCGTAATATTTAGCAAGTTTTTCGTTGATGAATTTCTCATATAACTTATCTGCCAATTTCGAGGTAGGTTTAATAGTAATGTTTGCTTTCTGCTGATTGGAAATGAATCCTAAAAATTCAGAAGTCTTAACTTTTTCGGTTTTGTTGATGGTAACCAGAACCTCGGCTGCATCTTTAACAGCAGGTGCTACCCATTCTTGAGTATAGAATTTATCGTTAAGCAATGCCACAGCACCTTTATATGCCTTATCGTTTCTTTTTACCTCATATTTCGCATGAAGTTTTTGGTTTAAAGACGCGTCTATTAATTTAGAACGATCGTCTCTACGAATCTTGCTGTCCAAATCAGCTTGGGATTCATCAAAAGTTTTCACTGGGAATTTATCCATCAATTTAACGATATGCCAACCGAATTGCGATTGAAACGGTGCTGAAAGTTCTCCTTTATTCTTAAGTGAAAACGCTACATTTTCAAACTCTTCCGAGCTTAATTCTCCAGATCCGAAACGTTGTAACTGCCCGCCTTTTCCTGAAGAAGACTTGTCCTGAGAGAATTGCTGAGCAAGAGTTTCAAAACTTTCACCTTGTTTTAATTTTTTGTAAACGTCTTCAATGGTTGATTTTGCAGCAGCAGCTTCCGCTTCGGTTTGCCCGTTTAGCGTCATGATGTGTGCAACAGAAACTTGTCCTCTGTTCTCACGAACATCATTTACTTTAATTAAATGGTAACCAAAACGCGTTCTAGCCGGCATGGAAACCTCTCCTTTTTTAGTTTTATAAGCAGCTGTTTCAAAAGGATACACCATCCTGAAAGCCGAAAACCATCCTAAATCTCCTTTATTATCCTTTACAGAAGGATCCTGAGAGACCTGAGCAGCAACTGTTTCAAAAGATTCTCCGGCCAAAATCCTTTTACGGGCCTCAATAGCTTTGTTGTAGGCTTTCAAAGTATCTGCTGGTTCTGCATTTTCATCCAAAGTGATTAAAATATGAGACGCTCTTACCTCTTTTAAAGATCTTTTATAAGCTTCTTCAATCAGTTCTTTAGTTACTTTGGTATCCGTAACATAGTTTTTAGACAACTGAGCACGGTATGATTTTAACTCATTCTGATAGGCAGCATTGTTCTGAAGTCCCAGTTTATTTGCCTTATTTACTTTTAACTTGTAACCGATAAAAAGATCCAGATAATGGTTTAGATCTTTTTGGGAATCGTCTTTAACAAGGTCAAGATTCTTTTTGTATACTCGACTGAATTCGTCGGTATAGTAAGGTTTCCCGTCAATTGTAAAAAGAACTTCTTTTTTGTTTTCCTGTGCAAAAGCTATCGCATTAGCAGCTATAAAAAGACCTAATAAAACATTTTTTAATTTCATGTTTTCAGTATGCTATTTTCAGATTTTTAATTTATAAATTTCATTGGTTAAGAAAACCATCACAGTTTTCTTGCAACCAACAAAAATAACAATTCATACTTATTTAACAACTAACCTGAGTACTATTAACAAAAAATTATCGCCGCACTGATTTTAAAGCACCACAAACGCATTTTTAAGATAATAAAATGACTTCTCGTAAATTATACCTAATTTTGCACCCATTAATTTTTACGCAATGAGTTTTCAGAAAGAAATACAGAGAAGAAGAACTTTCGGGATCATCTCCCACCCCGATGCCGGAAAAACCACACTAACAGAAAAATTGCTGTTATTTGGCGGTGCAATTCAGGAAGCGGGAGCAGTAAAAAGCAACAAAATTAAGAAAGGAGCCACGTCTGACTTTATGGAAATTGAACGTCAGAGAGGAATCTCTGTAGCCACTTCCGTTTTAGCCTTCAATTACAAAGACAAAAAAATCAATATTCTTGATACACCCGGTCACAAAGATTTTGCAGAAGATACTTTTCGAACTTTAACCGCTGTGGACAGCGTAATTGTTGTCATTGATGTTGCCAAAGGGGTTGAGGAACAAACGGAAAAATTAGTGGAAGTTTGCCGTATGCGTAACATTCCTATGATCGTTTTCATTAACAAATTGGATCGTGAAGGTAAAGATGCTTTTGATTTGATGGACGAAGTAGAAAAAAAACTAGGTTTACATGTAACCCCTTTGAGTTTCCCAATTGGTATGGGGTATGACTTTCAGGGAATTTACAATATCTGGGAGAAAAACATCAACCTTTTTGAAGGGGACAGCCGTAAAAACATTGAAGAAACCATTGCCTTCAGTGATTTAGAAAGCTCAGAACTCGAACAAATTATTGGAGAAAAACCTGCCCATAAACTTCGTGAAGAACTGGAACTGGTTTCAGAAGTATATCCAAGCTTTGACCGCGATGCTTATCTGAATGGAAAACTACAACCAGTGTTCTTTGGTTCGGCTTTAAATAATTTTGGTGTTCGTGAAATGCTTGATTGCTTCATTGAAATCGCGCCTTCACCAAGACCCAAAGATTCCGATACCCGCGAGGTAAAACCCGACGAAAATAAATTTGCAGGGTTTGTGTTTAAAATACACGCTAATATGGATCCTAAACATCGTGATCGTTTGGCGTTCATCAAAATTGTATCGGGAACATTCGAAAGAAACAAACCGTATTTGCATGTACGTCATGGAAAAAACCTGAAGTTCTCCAGCCCGAATGCCTTTTTCGCCGAGAAAAAAGAAATTGTTGACATTTCTTATCCGGGTGATATTGTTGGATTGCACGATACCGGAAATTTCAAGATTGGGGATACATTAACTGAAGGGGAAATCATGAATTTCAAGGGAATTCCAAGTTTCTCTCCTGAGCATTTCCGTTACATCAACAATGCCGATCCAATGAAAGCCAAACAGCTTGAAAAAGGAATCGACCAATTAATGGATGAAGGTGTTGCCCAGTTATTTACCCTTGAGATGAACAACCGAAAAGTAATCGGAACAGTAGGAGCGCTTCAATATGAGGTAATTCAATACCGTTTGGAGCACGAATACGGCGCAAAATGTTCTTATGAAAACTTTCCTGCTTTCAAAGCTTGTTGGGTAGAGCCTGAAGATCCTAAAAACGAAGAATTTGCCGAGTTTAAACGAATCAAACAGAAGTTTTTGGCAAAAGACAAATACGGTCAGTTGGTTTTCTTAGCGGATTCTGATTTTTCGATCCAAATGACACAAAGCAAATACCCAAGTGTAAGGTTACATTTCACTTCTGAATTCGAATAATTTAACATTTTATAAAAGACAAGTAGCAATCAAATTTTTACTTTTGCTGCAAATTCATTCCAATTATGAAAAACAGTTTACTTAAATTTTACATTTTCAGCTTTATTTTCCTTTCTGATTTTGTATTATTCGCCCAACCGGGAACCGATGACGGAGGTGGAGGACTTGAAGACGATGACCCGCCACCGGCACCAATTAATTCGAAATTATTTTGGCTGGCTGTTTTCGGAATTTTATTAGCTTTCAATTATTACCGAAACAAAAGAACTCAAAACATAAAATAAAAAAACCACCGGATTGGTGGTTTTTTTTATGCTCACATTTTGTCTTAAAACACTACTTTTTTATAAACTATTGCTCCATTCTGAGCTATTGCTTTAATCAATAAAACCTGATTGGCAATTACTAAGTTTGACAAACGTAACTCTTTATCGTTTATAGCACTTTTATTAACGAGACTTCTTCCTCTTGCGTCAAAAATTTCAACTTTATCAAGCAACATTCCATTTGAAGCAATTATCAGATTTTGACATGCCTCTTTATAAATCACCAACTGGTTTTCATTAAAATCATTTTGAAGAGTGTTCAATGTTGTATTTTGATAAACCAACTCGAAACGATCAGCAAAAGTACCCGCATTCGATGTAAAAGAATAAGCAGAAGTTTTTAAATCATGTACCATATTCGTCAAATTATCTTTTAAGAAAATCTGCTGACTTCCCGAAAAAACCCCATCATAACGATCTAAAGAAATGATATGTGCACCGTTATACGCTGTTTTTAATCGCAACGGAACACTATCGTTTGCATCAAAAGCAGGTCGTCCTTGAATGATACAATTAGTACCGGAAACATCCATTGTTAACGAAACCTGAGCATCTTCAATCGACTTACCGTCAATTCCATAATCCATACCCAAAGTAGCCGAAGGAAAATACCCTACCAGCATTTGATTATTCGCTCCCGAAGTATTCTCAACGCCCAACCAAATGCGATCACCGCTTAATTCTGCATTTTCAGAAGAAGTCCTGAAAAATTGATTTGCGTTATCAGCCGCCCGCATAGAATTTGTAAAATTAACTGAAGTTGCACTTCCTATCATCTCCACTAAAAACCCTTGTCCAGTTCTCAAAATTCCGTTTGGATCCACCACTTGAGTTTCTCCATTCCCAACAAAACCTGCTGTGGTCCAAGTACAATAGCCCGGATCAGTAGCCGCATTATTTGTTTTTCTCCAGAAATAAAGAGTTCCGGTAATATTAGTGGAATTTCCGTTTACAAAACTGACCATATTCACTGGTGAAGGATATGGGTTACCAATTGCATTAAATCTGAAACCAGCGCCACCGTTATAGGCCGAAAAAGTAACATTACCGTTATTTGGTACCCCGTTAAAAAGTCCGTTCCATTTAGTAGGTGTTGTCGGATGATTGTCCGGCATCCGAATAAGATAACCTTTGGCCAATTGAAAACTATTTGTACTAGGAACAATTGCCGCATAAACATTTGTAGCCGAATTATAGGTATAAAAACGTGTAGTTACGGTTTGCGGTGAAAAAGAAAGTAAATTTTGAGTAGCTACAGGAGAAGACCACAAGGTATAATCCAAACGCATAAGAGAAGAACTTTGTCTGTTTACGGTTATTTTTCCAGAATTAACAACATTATTTACCTGTAATAAATTCGCATTGTTCTGCAAAGTAAAAGATGCTCCAACCGCTACATTTACAGCGTTTGTTACGCTAATATTATTGCCCGAATTAATTGTTAAAGTAGCCGTACCGTTTAAAGCAATTGTATTTGCGAGCGCATTAACCCCGGAGACGATAACGGTTCCCGAATTAATAATCACATCCGAACCCGCTAACGGCACCAAATTACAACTCCAGTTACCTGCTGTTCCCCATTGATTATCTGCTGCAGCACCTGTCCAGGTTGTACTGTTATTTACCATTACTGTAGAATTTCCGCTCAAAGATGCTGAACATCCTCCTGAAGCAACCGAAACTAAATTCAAAGTCTGATTCGATAAAACTGCTGTTAGTGTTACTGTGGCAGTTCCTGAACCGGATAAAGACACTGTCTGATTACTCCCTCCATTTATATTATAGGTAATTACTGCGTTATTGGTTCCTGACAGGTTAAAAATTGCGTTGGCTCCAAGACAGACAGGACTATTGTTACCTGAAATACTTGCTGTTGGCGACGCATTGACCACTACTGTAGAGTTACCAGAAAGCGTTGTTGAACAACCCAAACTTACCGAAACCAAATTCAAAGTTTGATTGGAAGAAACCGCAGTAAGTGTTACAGTAGCTGTTCCCGAAGCGGAAAGCGTTACCGTCTGATTACTTCCTCCATTAATAGTATAAGTAACTACAGCATTATTGGTCCCTGTTAAGTTAAAAATCGCATTGGATCCTGAACAAATTTGTCCATTGTTTCCAGCTATACTTGCTATAGGTACCGAATTCACAGTAACTGTAGAAGTTCCGCTGATTGTTGTGGAACAAATTCCGGAACTTACTGATACTAAATTTAAAGTTTGATTCACTGTTGCCCCTGTAACGGTAACACTTGCTGTTCCTAAAGCCGACAACGAAACCGCTTGGTTGGATCCTCCATTAATAGTATAGGTCACAATAGCATTGTTAGTTCCTGTCAAATTAAAAACCGCATTGGCTCCTGAGCAAATTGGACCATTATTACCCGTTATACTTGCAGTGAGCGACGGATACACACTAATGGTTGCTATCGAACTATATGCCGTACAAGCGTTCTTAAAAACCACTACCCTATAATAAGTGGTAGCAGCCAGATTTGTAACCGTTAATGAAGTGGTCGTATTTGCAATATCGGTCACCCCTGATGAAAAATCACTTACAGAAGATGATTGCCATTTTTGAACAGTTCCTGTGCTACCGCTTAACGTTAAAACAGTGCTATTAGTTGCACTACAAAGAGCAGTACTATTTGGGGTCAAGTTTCCTCCTGTCGGTCCACCAGTTATGGCATTAACCTTAGATTTTGTACTTATGGCACCCGCACACCCTCCATTTGTTACCAAAGCCCTGTAGTAAGTTGTTGTTGAAACATTGGTTATGGTCAGAGTATTGGTATAATTGAAAATATCAACTACATCGGTATTAAAATTGGAATTTGGTGATGACTGCCATTTGATAACACTACCTGTATACCCCGATAAAGTCAATACTGTTGTTGATGACGGACAAACAGCCGGGAGAACTTCACTTGGAGAAATTGCACCACCAATAGAAGCGGTAGAAACCGTTACCGTGATTACATTACTAATCATTTGACCGCAAGGAACTCCTCCATCAACCACTACCCTATAATAAGTTGTCTCAGCCAAAGCACCCAATTGAGCAGAAGTCAAGGTTGCAGAAGATGTCACTATAAAGTCATCATAGGTAATATTATCGGTTGATTTCTGCCATTTCAAAATCGTTCCCTGATAGTTTGAAAGTGAAATACTTGCCGGTTGTGTATTAAAACAAATATTCTGATTAGCCGACACGTTCCCTGAAGCTACCTGCAAAGTAGTTGAGCTACTGTATGCAGGACAAGTACCATTAGTTACAACTGCTCTGTAATAGGTGGTAACACTTACACTGTTTGCTGTATAAGTACTTGCCGTATTGGCTATGTCCGTCACATTGGTTGAAAAATTTGAAACGGTAGAAGATTGCCATTTATCAATTGTACCTGTATTTCCACTTAAAGTTAATAAAGTACTGTTACTTCCCGGACAAACTGTAGTGCCTCCGGTAACGGCGCCTGCGGTTGGAGCCGTATTAATATTAAAATTTATTGAAGCTCCAGCCCCACCACTGCCGTTAAAAGTAGGCGAAGTTGATCCGACTGCAATTTTGTATACCCCTGTTAAATTTGTAGGCAAAGTAATTGTTCCCTGAATCCCATAATTCACATCTCCATTATTTGGCAAAAAACCATAAGGGCTAATCGTTAGCGTACCTATAGATGTATAAGGAGTTCCTCCACCTACTGAGCTCAAATAAGCTGTAAAAGTAGAACTTGAAGTATAATGCCCCGGATTACCATTCCCGTTTGTAGCGTTGAAAGTAACTGTAAGCGACTGTCCGGAACAGGCAGGATTTGGAGACACAGCAGTTACCTGAATTGATTGAGCATGGCCAAAAAAGCAAAACGCCAAGGTAAAAATCAAGAACAAGCTATTTGCCGTTTTCGAATATTTTCCTTTTAAGAGAGTAATTTTACAAACTTGCATAATAGTCAATTTTTTATGATTTTTTCACTATTAAAGTTAGATATTAATCTCTTAAATTAGCATATTTACATTAAAAGTCGATAAAATACATCGAATTATGCAATTCATCTATTTTTTTATACCGATCATCGGAAAACAAAAAAGCCCCTTTCGACGAAAGGGGCTTTTTTAGAGTTAATTTATTATTAAAAAACAATCTTTTTACTTGTTGTAACACCATCATTTGTAGTTACATGAACAAATATGATTTCGTTAGTCACATTTAACTCTACGACCGTCAGTAAAGAAGTTAGGTTATTTGACTGAGCTAATACTCTTCCTCTAACATCATAGACCTTAACATTGCTTAATTCTTTAGTTGACTCAATTACCAAACTTGAATTTTTCTTGTAAATCACAAGTGAATTTTCCAAAGCATTTGAATTAGAAATATTCTTGTTTTGATATACTAATTCAAATCGGTCATCAAAAGTCCCAGCATCGGAAGTAAAACGATATTCAGAAGCTTTGATATCATGCAATTTATTTAAAAACTTATCTTTCAAATAAACTTGTTGATCTCCTTGAAAAACACCTACAAGTTCTTCGGTTGAAATTCCAAATTCACCTGCGGTTTCGGTTTTAAATCGCAAAGAAACCACATCATCATTTGTAAATGAAGGTCTACCTTGAATTAAGTATTCTTGATTATCGATAACAGTTGAAAGAACTACAGGATGATTTTCAATAGACTTACCATCAATACCATAATCTACTCCCAATGTTGCCTTTTCAAAATACCCAAGCAACATTTGATTTTTATACCCTGATGTAAGGTTAGAAACATTCAATTTAATTTTATCCCCAGAAAGATTTGTCTCTTGAGCAAACTCCGATGAAGTTCTGAAAAACTGATCTGCATTATTCCCAATTCGCATAGAGTTGTTAAACACAACTGTTGTAGCATTGTTAAGCAACTCAACTAAGAAACCTTGTCCGGTACGGATAATTCCGTTAGGATTGAAAACCTGAGCCTCTCCATTGCTAACAAAACCTGCATTAGTCCAGGTACAATAACCAGGATCCGTAACTGTACTGTTACTTTTTCTCCAGAAATACAAAGTCCCGGTAATATTTGAGGTATTCCCACTAACAAAATTTGACATTTTTACAGGTGAAGGATATGGGTTTCCAATTGCATTAGTTCTTTGTCCAACACCTCCATTAGTAAGATTTAAAGTAATATCTCCGTTGTTAGGAACTCCCGTAAAAACACCTTTCCAGATTGTAGCTGTCGTTGGGTGATTATTAGGCATTCTAATAAGATACCCTTTACCTAGCGCAAAGCTATTCGTAGTTGGATTTATTGAAGCGTACACATTTGTGTTTGTATTATAAATATAAAAACGATTGGTAGGACTAGTTTGGGTTAAAGGTGAAAAATTCAAAAGATTTTGTCCCGTCACGGGTGATCCCCAAAGTGTATAATCCAAACGCATTAATGCAGAACTGTTACGTTCCACTTTGATGTTTCCGGAATTAACCCCTTTGTATGCTTGAAGTAAATTAGCATTATTTTTAAGTGTAAAATCTCCAGACCCAATTACATTTACCGGACCATTAACCGTTAAATTAATCCCTGAGTTTACTGAAAAAACACCACCTGTAGCAATTTCAAGTGCTTTAACCGTTCTTGCTACTGATAAAACACATGGATTAGTACCCGAACTCACTACTGCCCGTTCAGTGGTACTTGGAACACGTCCACAACTCCAGTTTGTAGCATCATCCCAATTAGAACTGGTTCCACCAATCCAAGTATTAGGTTTTAAAACAATAGCCTGATTAATCGATGTTGCAACAGGACATCCTCCACTACCTTGAACCAACACTCTATAATTATGAGTACCTTCCGGTGCAGTCCAATCATTTGTTACTATTAATCTGGCCGTAATCTGTGTTTGAGTAGTGTTAAAAACTTTAGTTGCCGAATAGGAAATCCCCTGTATTGGATAGCTGGTAATATCAGCCCAAACATTAGGCGATGTCTCGATCTGCCAAACAAAAGAAACAGAATTGATGTCCCCAGCAAAAGGGTTACAAGTGCCCTGCTTTACAGAGATAATCAATGTTTTACCGCGATTCAGGCATAAGTCCCCACCACCAGTTAAATTGGAGTTAATTTGAACTTGTCCAAATGATGCAATAGACGCGAAAAAAGAGGCAACAAAAAATAATACTGAAGTAAAATTCATTTTCATAGTAAGCATCGGTATTTGAGGCGTTGTTAATCCAAATAAGCTAAATAGCTTATGGCAAAACTAATTATAAAAAACTGAAAATCAACATTTATTTTCAAAAAAAACCAAAGAACTAGGCTTGTCCGGTAGGTCCGAAATTTAATGGAATAGGCGGTTGCTCCACCTCTTTAATTTCGCCATGCGCTGCTTCAAATCTGTGAATATTCTCCCCTAAAGCACGCAACAATCTTTTTGCATGTTGTGGAGTAAGCACTATACGTGACTTTACTTTAGCCTTAGGAACTCCAGGCATAATACTTACGAAATCCAAAACAAATTCCGTATTGGAATGATTAATGATTGCTAAATTAGAATAGGTTCCTTCTGCAGTTTGCTCGTCAAGCTCTATATTAATTTGACCTTGTTGGTTATTTTTATTATCGCTCATTGTATGTGTTTTTATGATTCTGCTAAAATATAAAATCCTAACAGTAAAACATACTGTTAGGATTTATAAATATACTTAGAATTTTAATTACTAGTAGTTAAATTCTTCTTTAGCTGCCAATAATTCATTGAATTCTTCTTTAGAACCTACGATCGTGTTGTCGTAATCCCTCATACCTGTACCTGCAGGAATTCTGTGACCAACGATAACATTCTCTTTCAATCCTTCTAAATCATCAATTTTACCAGCAACTGCTGCTTCATTCAACACTTTAGTTGTTTCCTGGAACGACGCTGCCGAGATGAACGATTTAGTCTGTAACGACGCTCTTGTAATACCTTGAAGAACAGGAGTTGCCGTTGCCGGAACCACATCTCTTGCTACTACTAAGTTTCTGTCATTACGTTTTAATAACGAATTCTCGTCTCTTAATTCTCTTGGAGAAACAATCTGACCTGGTTTAAGGTTCTCAGAATCACCTGCATCCTCAACCACTTTCATTCCGTACAATTTGTCGTTTTCTACTATAAAATCAGAAGTATGAGCCAATTGATCTTCTAGGAACAAAGTATCACCCGGATCCTGGATTTGTACCTTACGCATCATCTGACGAATAACCACCTCAAAGTGTTTGTCGTTGATTTTTACCCCTTGTAAACGGTAAACCTCCTGAATTTCATTTACCAAGTACTGTTGAACAGCAGAAGGTCCTTGAATTCTTAAAATATCTTCCGGAGTAATTGCCCCGTCCGATAATGGCATACCTGCTTTTACGTAGTCATTTTCCTGAACTAAAATCTGGTTAGAAAGTTTTACTAAATACTTCTTCACTTCACCAAATTTAGACTCAACAACGATCTCACGGTTACCACGCTTGATTTTACCAAACGATACTACACCGTCAATTTCAGAAACTACAGCTGGGTTTGAAGGATTACGAGCCTCTAACAACTCGGTAATTCTTGGTAAACCTCCGGTAATATCTCCCGCTTTTGAAGAACGACGAGGGATTTTAACTAAAACCTTACCTGCTTTAATTTTCTCACCGTTGTCAACCATTAAGTGAGCCCCTACCGGTAAGTTGTACGAACGAATTAGTTCGCCGTCTTTTCCGTAGATTAATAAAGTAGGAATTAATTTTTTATTTCTTCCTTCAGTAATTACTTTCTCCTGGAATCCGGTTTGCTCATCGATTTCAACCATGAACGACTGTCCTTGCTCGATATCTTCGTAAGCAACTTTACCGGTGAATTCAGAGATAATTACACCATTATACGGATCCCATTTACAGATGGTAGCACCTTTTTCAACAACGTCTCCGTCTTTTACAAAAATGCTCGAACCGTAAGGAATGTTATGTGTATTTAAAACGATACCCGTTTTTTCATCTACTAATTTTAATTCCGTTGAACGGGAGATTACGATATCCACAACGTTTCCTTCGTTATCTTCTCCTTTAACCGTTTTAAGATCTTCGATTTCCAATTTACCTCCGAAACGCGCAACAATGCTTGACTCTTCAGAAATACCTCCTGCAACCCCTCCTACGTGGAACGTACGAAGTGTTAACTGTGTACCCGGCTCACCAATTGATTGTGCTGCAATAACACCAACCGCTTCACCTTTCTGCGTCATCTTACCAGTTGCAAGGTTTCTTCCGTAACATTTAGCACAGATTCCTTTTTCTGCCTCACAAGTAAGCGGAGAACGAACCTCTACTCTTTCTACCGGAGAAGCATCAATTTCTTTAACGATTGCTTCTGTAATTTGCTCACCTGCATGAACCATCACATCTCCACTTAGCGGATTTACCACATCCTGAAGGGCAACACGTCCTAAAATTCTTTCTCCTAAAGACTCAACGATTTCCTCATTTTTCTTTAAAGCAGAAACTTCAACACCTCTTAAAGTACCACAGTCTACCGAGTTAACGATAACATCCTGAGAAACGTCATGTAAACGACGAGTTAAGTAACCCGCATCCGCCGTTTTAAGAGCCGTATCCGCAAGACCCTTACGAGCACCGTGCGTAGAGATGAAGTATTCTAAGATGGAAAGTCCTTCTTTAAAGTTTGATAAGATCGGGTTCTCAATAATTTCACCACCACCAGCTGTTGATTTTTTCGGCTTAGCCATCAAACCACGCATACCGGTTAACTGACGAATCTGCTCTTTTGAACCCCTCGCTCCAGAATCAAGCATCATGTACACCGAGTTGAAACCTTGCTGGTCTTCTCTAATGTTCTTCATTGCTAATTCTGTAAGCTGTGCATTTGCAGAAGTCCAGATATCAATAACCTGGTTGTAACGCTCGTTATTGGTAATAAGACCCATGTTATAGTTCATGGAGATCCCTTCAACTTGCTCTCTAGCATCTGCAATTAACTGATCTTTTTGTTCTGGAATTCTAATATCACCTAAAGAGAACGACAATCCTCCTTTGAAAGCGAATTTGTATCCCATATCTTTCATATTATCCAAGAAAGCAGCCGTTGTAGGTACATCAGTCACACTTAAAATGTGTCCGATAATATCTCTTAGGTTTTTCTTAGTCAATACGTCATTGATGTATCCTGCTGCTTCTGGAACCACCTCGTTAAACAAGATTCTTCCTGCAGTAGTTTGGATAATTTTGTATACTAATTCTCCGTTCTCATTAAAGTCTTTAGCTCTAATTTTAACGCGAGCATTCAACTCTACTCTTCCTTCGTTAAGTGCAATGTTACACTCTTCTGCAGAATAGAAAGTCAAACCTTCACCTAAAATTTTATGCGTTTCAGTAGACAAACGTTCTTTGGTCATATAATAAAGACCCAAAACCATGTCCTGAGAAGGTACCGTGATAGGCGCACCATTCGCCGGGTTCAAGATATTGTGAGAAGCCAACATTAACAATTGTGCCTCTAAAATAGCCTCTGGCCCTAACGGTAAGTGTACCGCCATCTGGTCACCATCGAAATCCGCGTTGAATGCCGTACACGTTAACGGGTGCAACTGGATTGCTTTTCCTTCAATAAGTTTCGGCTGGAAAGCCTGAATACCCAAACGGTGCAAAGTAGGAGCACGGTTTAGTAGTACCGGATGTCCTTTAATTACATTTTCAAGGATATCCCATACCACCGGCTCTTTTTTGTCGATGATTTTCTTAGCCGACTTAACTGTCTTAACAATTCCTCTCTCGATTAACTTACGGATAACGAATGGTTTGTACAGCTCAGCAGCCATGTCTTTTGGAAGACCACACTCGTACATTTTCATCTCAGGTCCAACGACAATTACCGAACGTGCTGAATAATCCACACGTTTACCTAATAAGTTCTGACGGAAACGTCCTTGTTTACCTTTTAATGAATCCGATAACGATTTCAACGGTCTGTTCGATTCGGTTTTAACAGCAGAAGCTTTTCTTGTGTTGTCGAATAACGAGTCTACAGATTCCTGTAACATACGTTTTTCGTTACGTAAGATCACTTCCGGCGCTTTGATTTCCATTAATCGTTTCAAACGGTTGTTACGGATGATTACACGACGGTATAAGTCATTCAAATCCGAAGTCGCGAAACGACCACCATCTAATGGCACTAACGGACGTAATTCTGGTGGGATCACCGGAATTACTTTCAAAATCATCCATTCAGGAAGGTTCTCTCTGTTGTTGTTAGCCTCACGGAAAGATTCTACCACCTGAAGACGTTTTAACGCTTCTGTTTTTCTTTGTTTTGAAGTTTCGTTGTTTGCCGCGTGACGCAATTCGTATGACAAAGCATCTAAATCGGTACGAGCTAACAAGTCCATGATACACTCCGCACCCATCTTAGCGATGAATTTGTTCGGGTCTGTATCATCTAAATATTGGTTTTCCATTGGAAGAGAATCCTGAATGTTCAAGTATTCTTCTTCTGTTAGGAAATCTAATTTTTTAAGCGATTCTCCATCAGGTCCGTTGGCGATACCCGGCTGGATTACTACGTATCTCTCGTAGTAGATAATCATGTCTAATTTCTTAGACGGTAACCCTAAGATATAACCGATTTTGTTCGGAAGCGAACGGAAATACCAAATGTGAGCGATTGGCACCACCAAATTGATGTGTCCAACACGGTCACGACGTACTTTTTTCTCCGTAACTTCAACTCCACAACGGTCACAAACGATTCCTTTGTAACGGATTCTTTTGTATTTTCCACAAGCACATTCGTAATCTTTTACCGGACCGAAAATTCTTTCGCAGAAAAGACCGTCACGCTCTGGTTTGTGGGTACGATAATTGATGGTTTCCGGCTTTAGAACCTCACCTCTTGACTCCGCCAAAATGGATTCCGGAGACGCAAGACCAATGGAAATCCTGTTGAATCTTTTGATCGTACTTTTATCTTTATTTCTATTATTCATCATAGTTTTTACTATTGATTTATTTGCAATTAAAATTGTTTTTTGTTTTAGTCTGGAGTTAAATTTTGTAAAGTTGTATTGCCTTGAGACTTACAACTTTTGACTTTCAAACTTTCGACTTAAAACACTACCTCGAATTACTTCTCTAAACTGCAAGCTCTCACTTGAAGTGCTAATTATACCATGCCGTGCATCAGTATAAAAAATCGGAACGGGTTACGGGTATAAATCCCTAAAAACGTATTATAAATAAGTATTCAGTTCCAAGGTGAATCGGAACTGAATACTGCATTTTTTGTTATTCTTCTAATCGAATATCTAATCCAAGACCCTTCAATTCATGCATCAATACATTGAATGATTCCGGTAAACCTGGCTCCGGCATAGTTTCTCCCTTAACGATTGCCTCGTAAGTTTTCGCTCTACCGATTACGTCATCCGATTTCACTGTCAAGATTTCACGTAAAGTACTTGATGCACCGTACGCCTCAAGAGCCCAAACCTCCATCTCTCCGAAACGCTGACCTCCGAACTGTGCTTTACCTCCTAAAGGCTGCTGCGTGATCAACGAGTAAGGTCCGATAGAACGTGCGTGCATCTTATCATCTACCATGTGTCCTAATTTCAACATGTAGATTACACCCACGGTTGCCGGCTGGTGGAAACGTTCTCCAGTTCCTCCGTCATACAAATATGTATGTCCGAATCTTGGTACACCTGCTTCATCAGTAAGAGCATTGATCTGGTCTAAAGAAGCTCCGTCGAAAATTGGCGTAGCATACTTTCTACCTAATTTTTTACCAGCCCATCCTAATACAGTTTCGTAAATCTGTCCGATGTTCATACGAGATGGTACCCCTAGTGGATTCAATACGATATCTACCGGTGTTCCGTCTTCTAAGAATGGCATATCTTCCTGACGAACGATTTTCGCAACGATACCTTTGTTACCGTGACGACCTGCCATCTTATCTCCTACTTTCAGTTTACGTTTCTTAGCGATGTATACTTTAGCAAGTTTCAGGATTCCTGATGGTAATTCATCTCCAACAGTAATCGTGAATTTCTCTCTTCGTAACGCTCCTTGTAAATCGTTCAACTTAATTTTATAATTGTGGATCAAGTCATTTACCATAGCATTTGACTCATCATCTGTAGTCCACTGACCTTTTGTTAAGTGTGCGAAATCCTCCACAGCGTAAAGCATTTTTTGCGTGTATTTCTTACCTTTTGGTAGTACTTCCTCACCCAAATCATTCATTACACCCTGAGATGTTTTTCCGTTAACGATTTCAAACAATTTCTCAACCAACTTATCTTTCAACTGAACGAATTTCACTTCAAATTCAGACTCAAGAACCGCTAAATCGTCTTTGTCTTTAGAACGCTTACGCTTATCTTTTACCGCTCTCGCGAATAATTTTTTGTCTAAAACCACACCGTGTAACGATGGAGACGCTTTTAATGAAGCATCTTTCACATCACCAGCTTTATCTCCGAAGATCGCTCTTAATAGTTTCTCTTCCGGAGTAGGATCTGATTCTCCTTTTGGTGTAATTTTTCCGATTAGAATGTCACCAGGTTTTACTTCGGCTCCGATTCTGATCATACCGTTTTCATCCAAGTCTTTAGTAGCCTCTTCCGAAACGTTTGGAATATCATTCGTTAACTCTTCGTTACCCAATTTCGTATCACGAACTTCTAATGAATAATCGTCTACGTGAATTGAAGTAAAAATATCGTCACGAACTACTTTTTCAGAAATTACAATCGCATCCTCGAAGTTGTACCCTTTCCAAGGCATGAACGCTACCTGAAGGTTTCTACCTAAAGCTAACTCTCCGTTTTGTGTTGCATATCCCTCACAAAGTACTTGTCCTTTAGTAACTCGGTCCCCTTTTCTAACGATAGGTTTTAAGTTGATAGACGTACTCTGGTTGGTTTTTCTGAACTTGATTAACTGATACGTTTTCTCATCCGGATCGAAGCTAACCGCTCTTTCTTTCTCAGTACGGTCGTATTTGATGGTAATTTCGTTAGCATCAACATACTCTACCACTCCATTTCCTTCTGCATTGATTAGTACTCTTGAATCTGAAGCTACCTGACGCTCTAAACCGGTTCCAACAATTGGTGACTCAGGACGTAACAATGGTACGGCCTGACGCATCATGTTCGATCCCATCAAGGCACGGTTCGCATCATCATGCTCCAAGAAAGGAATCAACGATGCAGAAATCGAGGCAATCTGATTCGGTGCAACGTCGGTATAATGAACTGCTGTTGGCTCTAATACAGGGAAATCTCCTTCTTCACGTGCAATTACACGCTCTGCAGTAATTTTCCCGTTGGCATCCATATCGATGTTGGCCTGAGCAATCAACTTACCTTCTTCTTCTTCAGCACTTAAATAAACAGGCTCAGATTTTAAATCTACCACACCATTTTCAACCTTACGGTAAGGTGTTTCGATGAATCCCATTCCATTTACTTTCGCGTATACTCCTAATGAGGAAATAAGTCCAATGTTTGGTCCCTCTGGAGTTTCAATCGGACATAAACGTCCGTAGTGTGTATAGTGAACGTCACGAACCTCGAAACCAGCTCTTTCTCTGGATAAACCTCCAGGTCCTAAAGCAGATAAACGACGTTTGTGAGTGATCTCCGCCAATGGATTGGTTTGATCCATGAACTGAGATAACTGGTTGGTTCCGAAGAATGAGTTGATAACTGATGATAATGTTTTTGCGTTAATCAAATCGATTGGCGTAAACACCTCATTGTCACGAACATTCATTCTCTCACGGATGGTTCTTGCCATACGTGCAAGACCAACTCCAAACTGTGCCGACAATTGCTCTCCAACTGTTCTAACACGACGGTTTGACAAGTGATCGATATCATCAATCTCTGCTTTAGAGTTGATTAATTCAATCAAATACTTCACGATAGTGATGATATCCTCTTTGGTAAGCACCTGCTTGTCCATTGGAATATCCAAACCTAATTTTTTGTTCATACGGTAACGACCTACATCACCTAAGTTGTAACGCTGATCCGAGAAGAACAATTTATCGATAATACCGCGAGCCGTTTCCTCATCAGGCGGTTCTGCATTACGCAACTGACGGTAAATGTGCTCAACAGCTTCTTTTTCTGAGTTGGTAGGGTCTTTCTGTAACGTGTTGTGGATGATTGCATAATCCGCTTGATTGTTATCTTCCTTGTGTAACAAGATTGACTTCACGTTAGCGTCTACGATTTCCTCTACGTTATCTTTATCTAAAAGCGTATCACGGTCTAAAATGATTTCGTTACGCTCGATTGATACTACTTCTCCAGTATCCTCGTCTACGAAATCCTCGTGCCAAGTGTTCAAAACACGCGCAGCAAGACGACGTCCGATGTACTTTTTAAGACCTGTTTTTGAAACTTTGATTTCCTCAGCAAGGTCAAAGATTTCAAGAATATCCTTATCACGCTCGAATCCGATAGCACGGAATAAAGTCGTTACAGGTAATTTTTTCTTTCTATCGATATATGCGTACATCACGCTGTTGATATCGGTAGCGAATTCAATCCAAGAACCTTTAAAAGGAATTACCCTAGCTGAATACAATTTGGTTCCATTAGCATGGAAAGACTGTCCAAAGAAGACACCAGGAGAACGGTGCAACTGAGATACTACCACACGCTCCGCTCCGTTGATTACAAACGTACCACTTGGCGTCATGTATGGAATTGTACCTAAATATACATCTTGTACAATTGTCTCAAAATCCTCATGCTCAGGGTCAGTACAATACAGTTTCAAACGTGCCTTTAATGGCACACTGTAGGTAAGACCTCTGTCAATACACTCTTCAATTGTATATCTTGGTGGATCAATAAAGTAATCTAGGAACTCCAATACGAACTGATTTCTTGTATCCGTAATTGGGAAGTTTTCCATGAAGGTATTATAAAGACCTTCGTTTCCTCTTTCGTCGGACTTGGTTTCCAATTGGAAAAAATCCTTAAAAGATTTTACCTGAATATCCAGAAAATCCGGGTAGTCAGGGATGTTTTTCGTCGAGGCGAAATTTAATCTTTCAGTCTGATTTGCTAACATCAATGGACAAAATTTTGATTAAAAAAAGTAATTTTTGTGTAAAACACAGTGTAATTGTACTTTCTTTTTATAATCGATACATCTCTGAAAATGAACAGAAAGTTATATTTCATTTTCTTTCTTCGTAAGGATTAAAAACTGGTTCGTATTTTAAACTATTTCGTGTTAAACACTCCATAATTTTATTATACGCAAAATGGTTTAGGTCTTTGGGATTACTCCCAAGACCTAAACCTAGCTTTTATAACTTAGGTAAGCTTATTTAAGCTCAACTACAGCTCCTGCCTCTTCTAAAGCTTTCTTAAGACCTTCAGCCTCGTCTTTAGAAACTCCTTCTTTAACGTTTGTTGGAGCAGCATCTACTAAATCTTTAGCTTCTTTAAGACCTAAACCAGTTAATTCTTTAACCGCTTTAACAACTCCTAATTTAGAAGCACCAGCATCTTTCAATACAACAGTGAACTCAGTTTGCTCTTCAGCAGCACCTGCATCACCACCACCTGCAGCAACTACTACAGCAGCAGCAGCTGGCTCGATACCATACTCGTCTTTTAATATTGTTGCTAATTCGTTAACTTCTTTAACTGTTAAGTTAACTAATTGTTCTGCGAATTGTTTCAAATCTGCCATTTTTTCTATCTTTTAAAATGATTTGTAATATATTAATTAATTAGTGCGCAATTTATTCAGCTGCCTCTTCTTTGTTTTGATTCTGAAGAGCAGAGATAATTCTCTGTGCTGGAGATTGAAGTAATCCGATGATTTCTCCGATAACTTCTTCTTTCGATTTGATCGATACTAATGAATCAAGTAAGTTATCTCCGATGTAGATTTCTTCATTGATGTAAGCACCTTTCAATAAAGGTTTGTCACCTTTTTTACGGAATTCTTTAATGATTTTTGCAGGAGCATTAGCTGTATCTGCAATCATGATAGAAGTATTTCCTTTTAAAACCGTTGGAAGTTCACCGAAGTTAGCCTCAGAAGACTCCATAGCTTTTGCAAGCAATGTATTCTTAACAACTTCTAATTTGATACCTGCTTTAAAACAAGCTCTTCTTAAGTTTGAAGTAGTATCTGCATCAAGTCCGGAAATGTCTGCTAAGTACACAACATTTACACCAGCTAACTGTGCAGTTAAATCTTCAATAGCGATTGATTTTTCTTCTCTAGTCATACTAAAAACTTTTAACTACCAATTATACTGCTTTAGGATCTAAAGCAATTGCAGGACTCATTGTAGATGAGATGTGGATAGACTTAATATAAGTTCCTTTAGCTGCAGTTGGTTTTAATTTAATTAATGTTTGAATAATCTCGTGAGCATTCTCCTGGATTTTCTGAGCGTCGAAAGAGATTCTTCCGATTCCAGCATGAACGATACCAGTTTTATCTACTTTAAAGTCGATTTTACCAGATTTAACCTCTTCTACTGCTTTACCTACTTCCATAGTTACAGTACCAGTTTTAGGGTTTGGCATTAAACCACGTGGTCCTAAAATACGACCTAACGGACCTAATTTACCCATAACTGCAGGCATAGTGATGATTACATCAACATCCGTCCAACCGTCTTTGATTTTTTGTAAATAGTCATCTAATCCAACGTGATCTGCACCAGCAGCTTTAGCTTCAGCCTCTTTATCTGGAGTAACTAATGCTAACACTCTCACGTCTTTACCTGTACCGTGTGGTAAAGAAACCACACCTCTTACCATTTGATTCGCTTTACGTGGATCTACACCCAATTTTACTGCGATATCAACAGACTCATCAAATTTTGCAGAAGCAACCTCTTTGATTAATGCAGAAGCATCTTTTAAAGAGTACAATTTGTTCTTCTCAATTTTTGCTGCAGCCTCTTTTTGCTTTTTTGTCAATTTTGCCATGTCTTTTTCTTATTAAAGATTAAAAAGGAGCAGTTCCTGATACTGTTATACCCATAGATCTTGCTGTTCCGGCAATCATACTCATTGCTTTTTCGATTTCGAAAGCGTTTAAGTCAGCCATTTTGTCTTCAGCGATAGTTCTAATTTGATCCCAAGTAACGCTAGCTACTTTTTTACGGTTAGGTTGCCCTGAACCAGACTTTAATTTAGCAGCATCCATTAACTGAATTGCAGCCGGTGGCGTTTTAACAACAAAGTCAAAAGACTTGTCTTTATACACAGTAATCTGTACTGGTAATACTTTGCCAGGTTTATCTTGTGTTCTAGCATTGAACTGCTTACAGAACTCCATGATATTAACCCCAGCAGCCCCCAAAGCAGGTCCAACCGGCGGCGAAGGATTCGCGGCACCTCCCTTAACTTGTAGTTTAACTACTTTACTAATTTCTTTAGCCATTTTTTAAAAAAATTTAGCACATCTATCAATTGGAAGCGATTGATGTGGGTTTATAATGTAACGATATTATACTTTTTCAACTTGCATAAAACTTAATTCTAACGGTGTTTTTCTTCCGAAAATTTTCACCATAACTTCAAGTTTACGCTTTTCTTCATTAACCTTTTCAACAGTTCCATTGAACCCATTGAACGGCCCGTCAATTACTTTTACTGTTTCACCAACAGAATAAGGTATAGCAACATTATCCACTTTCACAGACAATTCATCCACTTTACCTAACATTCTGTTCACTTCAGCTTGACGTAACGGTACTGCATCCCCTCCTTTAGTTTCACCCAAAAAACCAATTACTCCAGTAATCGATTTAATAATGTGAGGAATTTCTCCGGTTAAGTTAGCCTCTATCATAACGTAGCCCGGAAAATAAACACGGTCTTTACTGATTTTTTTTCCATCACGCACCTGAACCACTTTTTCAGTTGGAACCAATACTTGTGAAATATAATCAGCCATACCCAAACGGTTAATTTCCGTTTCAATATAGTTTTTCACCTTGTTTTCCTGTCCGCTAACAGCTCTAACTACATACCATTTTTTGACATTGTTATCAGTCATATCAAAAAAATTAAGCTTTTAACCAATTAAAGAAAACCCCTAAAACTTTTGAAAACACAGTGTCTGTACCCCATGTAGCCAAAGCAAATAGTACTGAAAATACAGCAACAATAATAGTTAAATTCTGAACTTCAGACCAAGCTGGCCAAGTCACATTCGACTTTAACTCTTCAAATGCTTCCGATATGTAATTAACAACTTTTGTCATTATCTTTTTCTTTTGCACGGGCGGAGGGATTCGAACCCCCATCAATGGTTTTGGAGACCACTATTCTGCCCTTGAACTACGCCCGTTTGTTAAAAAGTTGGCAGCAAAAACTGCCAACTTTGTATTCAACTAATAATTAGTCTAAAATTTCAGTTACCTGACCAGCACCTACTGTTCTACCACCCTCACGAACAGCAAAACGTAAACCTACTGATAAAGCGATTGGACTTAACAATTGAACATCAATAGTTAAGTTATCACCTGGCATAACCATCTCAACTCCTGCAGGTAAAGAAATAGTACCTGTTACATCAGTTGTACGTACGTAGAACTGTGGACGGTAGTTGTTGTGGAATGGAGTGTGACGTCCACCTTCTTCTTTTTTCAAGATATACACCTCAGCTTTGAAGTGAGCGTGTGGTTTTACAGAACCTGGCTTGATGATAACCATACCACGTTTGATATCAGCTTTATCAATACCACGTAATAATAAACCTACGTTATCTCCAGCTTCACCTCTATCAAGGATTTTACGGAACATCTCAACTCCTGTAATTGTAGAAGTCAATTTCTCAGCACCCATACCGATGATTTCAACAGCATCTCCAGTATTAGCAACTCCAGTTTCGATACGACCTGTAGCAACAGTTCCACGACCTGTAATTGTAAATACGTCTTCAACTGGCATCAAGAAAGGCTTATCAACATCACGAGCCGGTAATTCAATCCAGTTATCAACAGCTTCCATTAATTCCATTACAGTAGCAACCCATTTTGGCTCACCGTTTAATGCTCCTAATGCAGAACCTTTAACAACAGGACCATTATCACCATCATACTGATAGAAAGACAATAAATCTCTGATTTCCATTTCAACAAGCTCTAACAACTCTTCGTCATCAACCATGTCTACTTTGTTCATAAAAACAACCATTCTAGGTACACCAACCTGACGACCTAAAAGGATGTGCTCACGAGTTTGTGGCATTGGACCATCTGTAGCAGCAACTACCAAGATAGCACCGTCCATCTGAGCAGCTCCAGTAACCATATTCTTAACGTAATCCGCGTGACCCGGACAGTCAACGTGAGCATAGTGACGGTTAGCTGTAGAATACTCTACGTGAGAAGTGTTAATAGTAATACCTCTTTCTTTTTCCTCAGGAGCGTTGTCAATCTGGTCGAATGATTTAGCTTCTGATAAACCAGCATCAGCTAATACTTTAGTAATAGCAGCAGTCAAAGTTGTTTTTCCGTGATCTACGTGTCCGATAGTACCAATATTTAAATGGGGCTTCGAACGATCAAAGGTTTCTTTTGCCATGATTTAATAATTTAATCTTAGTTATATAATTAGTGTTCAAATATTCAAATTGAGCCAATGACGGGATTTGAACCCGTGACCTCTTCCTTACCAAGGAAGCACTCTACCCCTGAGCTACACCGGCAAGGATGTTCGGATTACCTACGCTGCGCTTCAGTGATCCTGTAAGGCGATGCCTTACTCAAACTTTTTGAAACAAATTTCCATCAAAACAAGCTTTATGAAAATTCTTATTCAAAAATCTTGTGGGGAGAGCAGGATTCGAACCTGCGAAGACTTAGTCAGCAGATTTACAGTCTGCCCTCGTTGGCCGCTTGAGTATCTCCCCAACTTTTTTATTTTCAACACTTTAACCATTTGAGCCGATGGAGGGACTCGAACCCACGACCTGCTGATTACAAATCAGCTGCTCTAGCCAGCTGAGCTACACCGGCATTGAAAACAAAAAAAGTCCGCTATTTCTAACGGACTGCAAATGTAGGGATTTTATTTTTTAATCAAAATAATTTTTCTTTTTTTTTTATTTTTAGCTGTGCGCCCTAACTTTATCTTTTCGTTTTAACAAAAGTCGCTCCAAAGAATCCACAGATAAATCCACAGCTTCTTCAAAAGACTTACTCTGCTTTTTCACCACAAATTCATCACCGGGCACATTTATTTTAACCTCTACAATTTTATTTTCTTTATCACTCGTGTTCTGCACTTTTAAGAAAATATCGGACGAAACCACCCTATCATAATATTTTTCCAGTTTATCTAATCGCTCTTGTACAAAATCTACCAATTTTCTGTCAATATTAAAATTGACTGCATGAACATTTACTTTCATAATTAAAAATTTATTTGGGTTAAACTTTTAGAATTATTTTTGGCTGCGCGGATGAGCATCTTGATAAACCCGCTTCAGTTCAGACAGGCTACTGTGCGTATAGATTTGAGTGGAAGATAAACTCGCATGACCCAATAACTCCTTTACAGAATTTAAATCGGCACCGTTGTTCAGCAGATGCGTTGCAAAAGTGTGCCGCAGAACGTGAGGACTCTTCTTTACTTTCTCAGAGACATTACTAAAGTAATTATTTATTAAACGATACACAAACGTTTCACTAACTTTATGACCGTTTTTATTTAAAATTAACAAATTGCCAGATGAACTGCCTACAAACGTTTTCCTAACCTCAAGATAACTATTTAACAACGCCACGGTGCAATCTAAAAGCGGCAGAATTCGCTCTTTATTTCGCTTCCCCAAAACCTTCAATGTTTTAGCATAAGGACTAAAATTAGAAATCTCCAGTGAAATTAATTCCGCACGCCGCATACCGGTCGTATAAAAAAGCTCAATAATCAAACGATTACGAATACCTTCAAAATCATCCGGATAGTCGTTTTCATCAAAAACCATTTCAAGCTCTTTCTCAGAAAAAGGAATCTGAACTTTTTTAGGCGTTTTCAATGATTTATGCTTTTGAAGCGGATTTAATTCAATTTGCTTGGTTTTAAGCAGAAATTTATAAAACGATTTTAAGGAGGAAATTTTTCGATTTATTGAAGTATTTAAAATCCCCTTCTCCACAAGCTCAACCACCCAAGAACGGATCTGACCATAAGCGACCTGTTCCAATGCAGCATCATCGTCACGATGCTTCAAGAATTGTTCAAATTCCGAAAGATCCTTCAAATAAGCCGCAACAGTATGAAGCGAATAATTCTTCTCTTTCTGCAAATAATCCCGATAAGCTTGTTGATTTGTAAGCATAAAAAAACCGTTAGCAACAAAGTTATAAAACTTCGCATACTAACGGTTATAGAATTATTCAAAAAATACTAGTTCTCTAAAGAATCTCTTAAACCTTGAATATATTGTGCTTTTTGAATCTGAGCTCTTCTAACCACTGATGGTTTTGTGAACTGCTGACGTGCTCTTAATTGACGAACTGTTCCAGTTTTATCAAATTTTCTCTTATAGCGCTTTAATGCTCTATCGATATTTTCTCCGTCTTTAATTGGGATAATTAACATAGTTTAGACACCTCCTCTCATTTAGGCCGCAAACTTATAACTTTATTTTGACACGAACAAAATAAATATCAATTTGTTTTGTGAATTAACGAAGTAATTACAAAAGAAAACCAATTAAAATTAAACAGATTAAAACCTTAAAACATTTTAATTAAAAAGCCAAGTTATAATTTCTTACAACTTGGCTTAAACCTTAATGTTTTTTTAGATTAGTGCTTCACAGCTGGCTTATAATCCTGTTTATCAATGATCATCTTTGACAGAATCTCTTTCAAAATTTCAGACGTTCCACCACCGATTGGTCCTAAACGACTATCCCTCAACAAACGAGCCAACGGATATTCTTCCATGTAACCATAGCCCCCTAACATTTGCAAACAATCGTAAATTGCTTGATCAGCAACTTTGGTTGATTTCAATTTAGCCATTGTAGCTTCTTTTACTACATATTCTCCTTGATTCAAACGAGCCACCGCTGCATAATTAAACAATTTACAATGTTCCACTTCGGTTGCATGCTCTACCATGGTGTGTCTTAAGGCCTGGAACTTATCTATAGTTCTTCCAAAAGCTTCACGCTCAGACATGTATCCAATAGTATACTCTAGGGCATATTCCGCTCTAGCATGTGCATTAATCGCCATGATTAAACGCTCTAAAGCAAAGTGCTGCATGATATATGGAAATCCTTTTCCTTCTTCTCCCATCAAATTTTCTGCCGGAATTTCAACATTATCAAATGCAATTTCCGCCGTATCGGAAGCTCTCCATCCTAATTTATCCAGCTTTGTAGCAGAAATCCCTTTAAGATTACTGTCTACCAAAAACATACTAATCCCTTTATTCCCAAGCTCAGGATTTGTTTTAGCCGCCACTACGTAATAGTCTGCATAAACACCATTAGTAATAAAGGTCTTGGAACCGTTAATAATATATTTGTCTCCGCTCTTTACCGCTGTTGTACGCATCCCCGCAACATCACTTCCTCCAAAAGGTTCCGTAATACACAAAGCACCAATCTTATCACCTGAAATGCTTGCAGTCAAATACTCTTGCTTGATTCGCTCATCGCCTTCTGCGTTTAAATGCGTCATTGCCAAATAAGCATGGGCCCACATGGCAGCTGCAAAACCAGATGATTTAATTTTTTGAAGTTCTTCTAAAAAAACCACTGTATAAAACAAATCCAAGTTCATTCCGCCGTAAGCCTCAGGATAACGCAATCCAAAGAAACCCATTTCGCCGAATTTTTTCCATATGAATCGTTCGATGGTTCCTGTTTTTTCCCATTTCTCAATATGAGGAACAACTTCCTTTTGTAAAAAATCTCGAAAACTCTCTCTAAATAACTGATGCTCTTCTGTAAAATAAACTGAATTCATTTTGGTTTGTAGTGTTTGTTTGTTTAAAAGTCCAAATATAAGGCAATTATATCGACTTTTTCAACTGGAAAATTCTTAATTTTTATTAAATCTTCCTTGGAATTAATTTGCCCATTCATACTTCGAAAAGTGACAATCTCCTTAGCAAGAGGATATCTGAAGTAAGGAAATTGCTGAAGCTCTTTCATCGAGAGACTGTTGATTGAAATCTTTTTCACCTGAGGCGCAGACAAAATTTTAAAATGCTCATTTAATTTTCCGATCACCTCTGCAGACAACCCCCAAACATCCCCCATCTGATCCATACTCACAAAAGCACCGAATTTCTCTTTTTCTTTCAAAATACGTGCAGACAAACCTTCCCCAATGCCATAAATTTCCATTAAATCCTCCTTAGAAGCTTGATTAATGTCCAAAATTTTAATTTTCGATTTCATAGCAATGTTCTTTTTATAAAACGCAGTTTGGTTAAACCCTTTCGCTTTGTGTTTTACCCAATCCGGAAATTTAAAATTAGGCGAAATTTTCGCAAGCAACTCATCGGAAACACCCGTTACCTTTTGAAAATCTTCAGCAGAATTAACGTATTGATTTTTGGATCTGAATTTATGCAGTCTGTCAATTTCCGAAACAGACATCCCCAAAACATATCCTTTGTAATCGGAGATAAAATTAGGATTGAAAGGATAAATCTTTAGTCTTTCAGTTCCCTTGAGTACTTTTAAACTGTCAATTTTACCTTGAAGTGAAAGCCATTCTTTCTCAGATTCCGAATCTTCTTCCTTAGTAAAGACTGAATTCGAAAAGCAAAAGCAATAAACCACCTGAGTAAACAGCATGAGCAGCAACAAGGCGAAAACCCCGCCTCGTTGTTCGCGTGTGAATTGCACGCTTAAACCATTATTTTTCATAAAAAAGGGAATTACAAATCGAAAACCGAACTGCGCTTAGTATAAATCATATCTTTTAACCGAAGTAAAAAAGCCAAAGTAAGATAAACCCCGAACCAAAGCCCTACGGTAAAAAAAGAAATGTAAATGAAAAACAATCGTACACTTGTGGTTCGCATACCAAGTTTGTCTGCGAAACGAGAAGAAACTTCAAAACCGTGCTTCTCAAAAAAATGCCGTATATCTGTGACGAATCCCATACTTAATATCTTTACAAATTTAAACTAAATCTTCAATTTTCAATGCTCTTTTATCCAAACAACAGGCACATTGGTGAAAATCGTCTAAAGATTCATTATAAACATATCCTTCTAAATAATCTTTAAGGAGTAAAACCGGAACTTCAGAACCGTCTTTTCTACTTACAGACTCATCGTACTCGTAGACAACATGTAAAATAGTATTGTTCGATGCATATTCTCTTTCCGAATAATATCGTTTCCAATCGGAGTTCTTAAGATAAACCCCAACATTCCCGGCCCATTTTTGTCCGTCAAGCACCAAATGAACATTAAAAAAAGTAAAAGGGCTAACTTCCCTATTTTCACCTGAATAGAGAATTATCAGGCTGTCCCCCTGAATTGTTTTGAGTTCATCGCTAACAAATTTCTTATATTGCCAGAGATATTGTAAAAAAGTTTCTTGCATGGCGTAGATATTAAAATTCAAATGTAAGAAATTATTTATAAAAACAACACGCTAAATGAAAATTATTATTTCCCTTTCGATGCTCTTAAGCGTCCCTTTTTGCTTTGCTCAAAAAAACACCACTCAAACAAACGGATTTAAAATAACGTACCTTAAAAGCTCCAACGGGACCCAACTTGAAAATCAAGATCCCATAGCGGTTTTTTCTACCGAAACGGAGTCGCTGATAACAACGGAAAAGTTTCTTTCGGGAAAAGCAGAATTTCCCTTCGAACAAACTTTTATAGACCATTCAAAAAAAAGACTCGTACAACTTACCCGATTAGGGGAACAGACATCAGTCGCAACGACTGACAGCACATCAATCCAGAAACAATCCTTTGAGTTTACAGAAGAAACAAAAACTATACTGGGCTACAAATGCAAAAAAGCCACCACAACGGTCAATTCCAACCATATTGATTTATGGTTTACCAATGATTTAAAAATCAAAGGAGCACCTACCGTTCTTGGACAAAATTTAGGTCTTGTACTGGAAATGAATCGAAACAACAACTTTTTGATTACTGCCGTAAAAATTGAAAAGCAAAGAAATCTCAGTCCAAAAAAAATGCTCACAGATGCAAGCAAAGGAAAAAATGAAAGCGTAGACCTACTAACCTATCGGGACAAAGTATGGAAAAGTCGCTTTACTACAATTCCGGTTTTTGAAAATGAAATTATCAATTTTTCAGACGCCTCCAAATCCAACGATAGTATCTTACGTTTTGCCAACGGAACTGTAATTGTTAGAAAAATAAAGCTGCCGGTAATAAAAAAAGGAAGTCAAATTTTTATTGATGTAACCGAACAATCTAACGGAGATGCTTACGACAGAACCGGATCAGTCTTTATTATCCCGACAGACAAAAGCATTTCCTTTTTGGACGGATTGAAAAACGGAATCAAAACGCTTCCTACATACGAAAATGGCAACACCAAAAAATACCAAGGCGTTGTGCAAACACAAAATTATTCCCCTTTATTAGAGCTAATGCGTTTTTTTACTCCTTTCGGAATCAAACAATATAATCATCTACAACTAAAGGGTAAAACCTGGGAAGAATCCGTCCCTTATCGACAGGACATTTCAGAACTTCAATCTGCACTGGACAACAAAGAAGTCTGGATTGGCGCTTTCATAGGCAATTACGACAAAGGAGGACATAAAATATCAGCCAACATAACCCTACACACAGAAGAAGGCGCAAAATCCGGAAACAATGTTCTAATTCCGCTGTTTAACACTACCAATGTAATGGAAATGGCCGGTCAGGATTATGCTACCATGTTCGACTCTGATAATGGCCTACTGGTAGAATTCGTTTTAGAAAAAGATTTAAAAAATGCCCGTCTTCGTTATATTTCTACCGGTCATGGAGGCTGGGAAAACGGCGACGAATACCTGCAAAAGAAAAACACAATCCTACTGGACAATCAGCAAGTGTATACTTTCATTCCCTGGAGACAAGATTGCGCAACCTATCGACTCTACAATCCGGCTTCCGGAAATTTCAACAACGGATTATCCTCATCCGATTACAGCCGCTCGAATTGGTGCCCGGGAACAGTAACCAATCCAACCTTAATTGATTTAGGAGATTTAAAAGCCGGAAAACATTCCATTCGAATTAAAATTCCTCAAGGCAAGCCTGAAGGAAACAGTTTCAGTGCCTGGAACGTTTCCGGGGTACTTTTAGGTAGCGAATAGCAAAAAAACATATTAATTGTTGTATTTTATAGGATTTATCTGCTTTTCATCTGTTATTTGACAATATTCAAGCAATCAATACTAAATTGTAACATTAATCATAAATTCACTTATATGAAAAAACTTTACACTTTAGCTTTAGGATTGATTGCCGCTTGTTCTTATGGGCAATTAAGCGAAAACTTTGATGCCGCAGTGGCATTACCTGTAGGCTGGACTTCATTTGTTGGAACTAACGGAGAAGGAACGGGTTACAATTAGGGTGTAATTGCCTCAACTAGGGCTTATTCCCCTGGAAATTGTGCTTTTGTTAGATATGAGGTGGTAACAACAACCGCAGAAGATTGGTTAGTAACACCACTTGTTAATTTAACAGATTATACTAATGTATCTTTGTCTTTTTGGGGTGGTCAGCAGTACACAGCCGACTATGCTACAGAATACACAGTAAGGGTATCAACCACATCACAAACTGACATTAGCTCATTTACAACAATTGAAACCTACACAGAAGCCGACTTTGCAACCACAACACCAATTTCCAGCCAAAAAACAGTTGATCTAAGCGCATACAATGGCCAGCAAATTTACATTGCTTTTGTGATGAGTCAAAATGATGGAGACAACTGGTTCATCGACGATGTGAACGTAACCGGAACTTTAGGCACAGCAGATTTCAACAACAATTCAGCAGCTGCTGTTTATCCAAATCCAACTAAAGGATTGATTACCATTACCAATGAAGAAAATATACAGAGTATTGAAGTTTATGGAATTCTTGGCAACCTAATCAAAACTGTTTCCAGAACAAACAAAGTTGATATAGGCGAACTTGCCAATGGAAGCTATTTAATTAAAATCAAAACCGATCAAGGAGCTGTTCGCACAGAGAAAGTAATCAAAAACTAAACAACCAACACATTTCTTAAAAAAAAAAAGAGCCTTTACAAGGCTCTTTTTAGTTAATATGTATTACTTAATTGAATTGATAATATCATGCTTGGTTATGATATGGTGTTTTCCGTTTCCTAAATCAACCAAGACTGCTTGATTGTCTTTATTGATCAATTTTGACACTTCTTCCACCGAAGTTTCTAATTTCACAATCGGAAAAGGCGCTCCCATAACTTCACGAATTGGCTTCTCTGCAACGTTTTTATCGGCTACATAACTTTGGAATAAATCCGTTTCATCAACAGATCCAACAAATCCATTAATGTCGATTACCGGAATTTGAGAGATTTTGTGCTTACGCATACGCTCAATTGCATGAGACACCAACTCTTCGGTACGAACAACTACCAAAGGCTTGTCAATGTGCTCCTGAATCAAATCTTCCGCCTTGGTTACTTCATCTTCCAAATAACCTCTTTCACGCATCCAATCATCGTTAAACATCTTACCAACATAACGGGAACCCGAATCATGGAAAAGAACTACCACTACATCATCCGGACCAAATTTATCTTTTAACTGCAACAAACCTTTGATAGCGGCTCCGGAAGAGTTCCCTACGAAAAGTCCTTCTTCTAAAGCTAATTTACGGGTATAAACCGCTGCGTCTTTATCAGTAACTTTAGTAAAGCCGTCAATTAAATCGAAGTTTACGTTCTCTGGAAGAATGTCTTCACCAATGCCTTCAGTTACATAAGAATAAACCTCGTTCTCATCGAAAATCCCGGTTTCTTTGTATTTTTTGAAAACAGAGCCATACGTATCAACTCCCCAAATTTTCACTTTTGGATTGTGCTCTTTCAAATATTTAGCAACACCGGAAATTGTTCCTCCTGTACCTACACCTACCACAAAATGCGTAACTTTTCCATCGGTTTGATCCCAAATTTCAGGGCCGGTTTGCTCGTAGTTTGCTTTAGTATTCGACATATTGTCGTACTGATTAACATACCACCCGTTAGGGGTTTCTTCTGCTAATCTTCTGGAAACCGAGTAGTATGAACGAGGATCTGTTGGTTCTACATCGGTAGGACAGACAACCACTTTAGCCCCAACAGCTCTTAAAATATCCATTTTCTCCTTGGATTGCTTGTCTGTTATTACACAAATAAGTTTATATCCTTTGATGATCGCCCCTAAAGCCAATCCCATTCCTGTATTACCCGATGTTCCTTCGATAATGGTTCCTCCGGGTTTTAAACGACCGTCTGCCTCTGCATCTTCAATCATCTTTAAAGCCATACGGTCTTTACAGGATTGCCCTGGGTTAAAATACTCCACTTTAGCCAAAACCAAGGCTGGAATCTCTGCGGTTATTTTGTTTAGTTTTACCATCGGAGTATTTCCGATAGTCCCTAAAATATTTTCTACGTATTTCATTTTATAACTGTTCTTAAAATTAAAGCGAACTGCAAATGTATTGATTATTACAATGTTTCCAAAAAGAAAAGAGGATAGTTCTCTAGCCCCGATGGAAGAGTAAATCCTGTTATTTTGTTATCAGGCAAAATAACAGATTGCAACGAACAGCGGGAAATTAGTCTGCAAAAAAGCCTAATCTTTCGCTTCAAAAAATTAACTAAAGAAGTCCCAAATCACCCCAAAGCGCACCATGAAATCGCGGTACGGATAATTTGGCGCCGTGTAATAGTTGTAACCGGTAAAGCTGGAATTGAAATGCTCGGCTTTGAGGAAAACACGAAACGTTCTGATTTTTGCATTGATAAAGAAATCCAACATAGGAAAATCGCCAATTTCTTTCTGGTTTTGAATGTAAAATTCTCCAAGAAGCGGATTGTAGTCGTTGGCTTTGTATTTGGTAAAATAATTAAGCGTCACTCCGGTTTGTAAAAACAAAGCTTTTTTAAAGTAGTAATCTGTAAAATACAAACTGTTTCTTGTGGTTAGCTTCGGAACATTTAAAACAGCATCTGCTTGCTGAACCTGCTGAAACAATACTGTGTTATCCAGAGCCAATTTCCAAAATTTGAATTCTTTACTTCCTTTTACAGATAGATAGTTAATAGTTTTATCGTATTGAAACGGCTTTACCAAAAGCTTAGTTGCCAAGCCTTCAGCATTTAAGGCCGCATCGGTATTGGCAAAAAACAAATGATCGTTTAAAACCGTATATTGAAACGAAAGATTTGCCCATTGTGTTTTGGCTTCCACTTCAACATTGCTGATTTTTTCGTTTTTGAACGAATTGTACCAATTGTATTCCTTATAATCACTTTGATACAAAACATAATTAAGATTAGGAAGCTTATTCATGTTTTGGTATTTCAAAGTAAAACTGTTTTTTTCATCCAACGTATAACGAAGGTTAGCCTCAAGAGAAGCAAGAGATTGTTTGGTTAAGGAATTTGAAAACATAAGACTTCCTTTCCAGTTAGCTTTTTGATAGTTGTACTGAGCTCCCCAAGTGTTAATGCGGTCGTTGTTTTTGTTGGGAACCAAACTTCCGCCTTGAAGGGTTACAGAGCGGTAATAAAAATAATTATACTTAAAATCGTCTACAAAAAACTGAAAATCTCCCAACTTTTCACTAGAATAAGCTACCCCCAATTTATTATACATCCGATTATAACGGGTTTTATTATTGATGGTTGAAGCATAACTGTCTCCGAAACGCGCGTCTGAAGTCATGGAGAATTCAAAAAACTTATTCTCAAAATTAAACTGATGATTTACAACAAGACTGTTAGGATTCAATTTGCTCAAACGGAAAGAATGATCAACAAAATAACGATTTCCTTTAAGTAAAGATTTGGCATCCAAAAAATAAACATTCATACGCGGACGCTCAGCGAAAATATTATCGCCATCCTCAAACTGAGAAATTGTTTTTATTCCTCCGTTTTCATGATTAAGGATGTCCTGAGCCGTGATATGTGCTTTAAGCATATAACGTTTATCTGTAGTATTGTAACTGGTTATAAAACGAAAGTTCCCGGTACTGGAAAGTTGATTTTGATATTTCCCCAAAGAACGTAACCCTTTGTAACCGGCTGCAAAGTTTAAATTCTTAGAAGTATTTACTGTAGCAAAAGCATCTAAGTTCTGACCTTGCTCCATAACTGATTTAAAATACAAATCCGAATAAGGAGTTGGCACGTTATAATAGTTGATATCACGCACTTCAAGATAATTGAAATGCTTTGCAGAAAACCCAAACTCAGGGTACGGATTGAACGCTGTTAATCCGAAATCTAGAGTATTGTAGGTTTGGCCTTCATTCAAAAATTGAAGTAAACCAAAAGTATCTTTTCTAAGGTAATTGAATTTATACTCCCTCTGAATGGTTAAAGTAGTATCAACATAGGTAGTATCCTTATCCAGCGTAATTATTTTATATAAATCGACCGTTGCTTTTTTTTGAATCTCCGAATTGGAAACTTCATTACCTTCTTGGTTTTGTGAAAAAGCCACCACTGAAAACAGCAACATGAAATAAATAAAACCTTTGTCCATAAAATTTATTTAAGCGACAAAGGTAATGAGAAATAGCTTATTTTTTAAAAATAAAAAGCCCCGCAATGCGGGGCTTTTCTATTGGAATAAATCTAATGATTAGTATCCAGGGTTTTGCTGTCCTCTAATAGACTGGTTAACCCCTAATTCAGAAGCTGGAATAGGAAGTGTGAATCTGTGATCAGTAATAGGTAAAGTACACTGACCGTTAATTTCACAATCTCTAGCATCTCTTACAATTGTTTCGTTAGCTAAAGTTCCTAAACGTTTTAAATCGATGTAACGGTATCCTTCAAAAGCGAACTCAATTCTTCTTTCTTTCAAGATATCTTTCCAAGCATCAACAGCAGCAGCATAAACCGGTAACGGCTGAGCAACATTGAAACGAGCATCTCTTAATTCTTTAACTACAGCCGCAGCTCCAGCTAAATCACCTGCATTAGTTAAAGCCTCAGCCTTAATTAAATACATCTCGGAGATTCTTGAAATTTTGATATCGTTAACCAAGTTACCATTAGCTGCTGTACCAGGGTATTTACCCATAGCTAATTTATCAGTATTTCTGAAATCAGCCACTGTACGGTAATCATAGTTAATAATTGAAGTTGGGTGTACAATTGCACCATAACGAATATCACCGTTATTATGCTTAACAGCAAGATTAGTCGCGGTATTAGCAGCCGTAAAGTTAGCAGTAGTAGTACCGTTTGGCGCAGTTGTCAATGTAATCACATTACCAACTTTAGTTTTAACAAAGTAAACTTTTCCAGCAACAATCGCATTAGCAGGAATAGTTGCAGTACCACCTCCGTTCATTGCAGCGGTTGTAGGGAAAGAAGTTGTAAACACAAACTCATCATTTACTGAAACGTTAGTTGCATTAGCAAGCGTAAGCGAAGTACCTGCAATAGAAACCACAGTATTGTTTGAAGCTGTAGCTACTTCAGTTGTGTTGATTAAGTTAAACAATGAACGTCCGATTTCAAAGAAAGGTGAACCTCCAACACTAGCATTAACACTAGCCCAAACTGCACCAGTACGAGTCTGTCCATTTAATTTTTTAACTTTAAATAAAACCTCAGAGTTATTAGCATTGGCATCTGTAAGGAATACCGAAGTATAATTAGAGAAACTAGCTAATGAAATCCCTGAATTATTGATTACATCATTTGCATAAGTTAACGCATTAGCGTAATCACCTCTTAAAGCATTAACCCTTGCCTGCATTGCTACAGCAAAATATTTATTTGCATAAAGAGAAGGCGTAGCATAAGCAGGAGCTACAGAAGGAGCATTAAAGATTGCTAATGCAGCGTTTAAATCCGCATCAACTAGATCATAAATAGCACCGTTAGTTACTCTAGGAAGTTGAGTACCTACTGAATAAACACCATCAGCCATCATTACCCCAAGAGCATTTCTGTCTTTAGGATTAGTTGAAAAATAAGAAACTAATTGAATGTGAGAGTAAGCTCTCAACACAAGTGCTTCAGCTTTCATTCTCTTAATTAAATCAGCATCAACAGCATCAACAGGAACAACTCGATCAGCAAAAGCAATAACTCTGTTTGCTCTTGACATAACCAAATAATAAGTACTCCAAATACCATCCGGAGAACCTGAACCAGAGTTTAACAAAAATGCATAATTATCATTAAGTCCTTGTCCTCCATTTGCATAACCAATACCTGCTTCATCGGTAAAAACTGAATTGAATTCAAGGTCCGAAAGAGGAGTTAGTAAAGCATATGCACTGTTCATCATTTTCTGGATATCTCCAGAAGTCTGAAAAGCAACTTCTTCAGTAGTTGCACCCGGAGTAAATGAATTTAGCAAGTCATCATCACAACTCACTAAAGTAACAGCTCCAGACAAAAGCAGTATACCAAATATTTTTTTCATAATATAAAATTTTATTTTTTTTGAATTTAAACTAACAAATCAGTTATTAAAATCTCAAATCAATACCAAATGTATAAATTCTTGGCGTTGGATATTGTGCCTGATCTGCAGTTCTATTACTTTCTGCATCAAATCCTTTCCATTTAGTCATAGTTACTAAATTCTCTCCCTGCGCATAGAAAGACAATCCGGTTATAAAAGTTTTATCTAAGAATTTCTTAGGTACTTTATAACCAATTTGAGCGTGACGTAATCTAACATAAGATGCATCTCTTAAGAATCTATCTGAGTTATCAGCAGTTCCTAAGTTAGTTGCATTTAAAGCAGGTACATTAGTATTAGTATTTGTAGGAGTCCAAGCATTTAATAAATCATTAGACACTACAAACTGTCCTAAACTTGTAGGATCATACAACCCTTGTAAGTCAAAATCATATCTCCATACTTTTTGAGCAAAAGTAAATGTAGATTTTGCAAAGAATCCTTTATACTCTGCATCAAAACCAAAACCTCCTTGGTAGATTGGAAGCCAGTTTTTACCTGTGAAAACACGGTCTGCAGTTGCACTAGGATTTTCTGTTAAAGAACCATCAGCAGCAGTAAATAGTAACTCTCCATTTGCCTGGTTAACTCCAGCGTAAGGAATTACATAGTACTCATCTAGCATGTGACCGTCTTTATTAATAGAGTTACCTCCATCATAAATTTCTCCAAAAGGAATATCATTAACTTCAGATTTATTATAAGAACCATTAGCTCTTAAAGTTAAGATATAATCTTCACCTTTTAAAACATCTCCAGCAAGAGAAACCTCCCAACCTTTATTTGTAAGGTTCATTCCAGAGTTTTTAATAATACCGTTAGTACCAGAAATAATTGATACCGGAGTAAAATTCAACAAATCATAACCTTTCTTGTTATAGTAATCTACATTACCTCTTAATCTGTTGTGGAACATTTCAAAATCTAAACCAAAATTGTATTGTTTAGTAATTTCCCAATGCAAATCAGGCACACCAAAATTAACAGTATAACCACTTTGCCCGTTATAAACGTTTGAAGCATTAGCATAAGTATCGATATATGCTGGAGGGTTAAGTCCTGCATAAATAGTACCATCAACAATTCTTTGGTTACCATTAACACCAATAGAAGCTCTTAATTTCAACACTTGAAACAAGTCTTGTTTTTGCATAAAAGACTCTTTGTCAATATTCCAACGACCTGCAACAGACCAGAATTCACCCCATTTTTTCTCTTGTCCAAAAACAGAAGATCCATCAAAACGATAAGTACCTACAACACCATAACGGTTGTCAAAACTATAATCCAACACTCCGAAATAAGAAATTAAATTTCTTTTTAATTTGTTTGCACTAACAGTTCCTCCATAAAAATCATGAGAAGCGATATCCGCTAAATAACCTGAACCAGTATTTGGAACGAAAAATTTAGGATCCAAACCTCTCTGTCTCATGTTATTAACATTCAACTGATCAAAATTGTACTCTTGATTCAATAATGCATTTACTTTATGCTTACCAATCTCTTTAGTATAATCTAACTGGAATAAGTTGTTAAAACTAAACTCTCTTCTAGTATTGATGTCCTCAAACCCTCCAAATTCAGCCGCAGCATTTTTAAACAACAATGCATTGAAAGAGATTGGATGCTCAGACTGATTAAATCTTGTCAACATCATTTCAGTACCTGTTCTGGTTCTGAAAGTTAAATCTTTAGTTAATTTATAACCTGTTTCAGCAGACCCTATAAAACGAGTTTCGTCTGTATTATTCACATACGTATTCAATTTATCCATTAAGAATAAAGGCGTATATAATAAAGTACCATCAGTTTGATACAAATCAAACACCTGTTGAGACCCTTGGTATTGAGAAGGACTAATATAAGGTGCAGATAATGTTGCTCCTAAAACATAGTTTCTGTTGATTGCTCCAGATCCTAAATTTGTCGCTTCATTATTCTTTGAGAATCCCATAAACATATTAGTTGAATATGTAAATTTCTCATTAGCAGATTTTCCAGTCAAGTTGTTTCTCATACTGAATCTTTTCAACCCAGTTGAAGTTAAAATACCTTCTTGGTTAAAATAGTTAACTGAAGTATAAGAACTTAAGTTCTTCCCTGTATTTTCAATAGAAAACTGATGATCTGCAGAAGTTCCTAGTCTAAAGAACTCTTTTACCCAATCAGTATCAATAGACCAAGCGTCGATTTGTGCATCTGTTAAAGTTGCCCCAAGTCCAGCTGGATACATTTGTTCCAATTTCAATAATTCTTTTGAATTTGAAAAAGAATATCTTGATTTCTGAAGCTGAGTAATACCAGTATTAACTGAATATCTAAATTTAGTACCTCCTTCTCCAAAAGAACCTCTTTTCGTCTTAACAACAATAACACCATTTGCCCCTCTATTACCATAGATACCAGTTGCAGCAGCATCTTTCAATACAGTAGTAGACTCAATGTCGTTAGGGTTTAATGTTCTAAAGTTATCCCCATTAGTTGGCATACCATCAATAACATACAACGGATCTGTATTACCAGTAACAGAACCAGCACCACGAATAATAACAGTACTTTTAGAACCCGGCTGCCCACTTCCAGTTGAAATGTTAACACCCGCTAACTGACCTTGTAAAGTCTGCACGAATGAACCATTCGGACGGTTTTCAATAGTAGCCGCTTTAACAGTAGCTTGAGCTACAACCGTAGAAGCTTTTGTAGTAGTTCTATACCCCTCTACAACAACCTCGGTTAATTGTTTTGTCTCTGCACTCATGGTAACGTTAATTTTACTAGACGCTCCAACTGTTGCAGTTGACTCTTTCATACCAATGAAAGAAAATACCAAAACCTGACCAGTTTTAGCTTTGATGGAATAATTTCCATCCATGTCTGTTTGTGTACCGTTTGTTGTACCTTTTACAACAACGCTAACACCTGGTAACGGCAAACCTCCTTCGGTCACAGTACCAGTTACAGTTTTCTCCTGTGCGAAGGCAAACTGCATTGAGAACGCCAATAATAGCGCAAAAATCCATTTAAACTTCGATCTCATGTTAAATTAATTTGAGTTAGTTATTTCGCAAACTTCTTAATTATTTCTTAAATAAACAAGCGCTATTTTATGAATTATGTGATTTTAACTATTTCAACACTTCTTTTTAAAGCTTAATTTTCAGATTTTTATACATGCAGAATTTCTTATTTTTGCAAAAAACATCAAATGCTGCTCAACAATTTTTCAGATTATCTACTTGAGGCCGGGACTGATGAAGCCGGAAGAGGCTGTTTAGCAGGCCCTGTAACAGCCGCTGCCGTAATCCTTCCGGAAGAATTTCGTTTGGATTTATTAAATGACTCCAAACAACTTTCCGAAAAAGCAAGAGAAAAACTAAAACCTCTTATTGAAGAAAAAGCAATTACTTATAAAGTAGTACATCTCGAGCCTAAAATTATAGACTCCATAAATATTTTAAATGCCTCAATTAAAGCGATGCAGGAATGTTTGATCACACTAAACCCAATCCCTGAATATATTATTGTAGATGGAAACCGATTCAAACCCATAAACAACATCCCTTACAGCTGTATTGTAAAAGGGGACAGTAAATACTTAAGCATTGCTGCCGCATCGGTTTTAGCTAAAACGCATCGGGATGAATACATGGATAAAATTCACGAGGAATTCCCCATGTACAACTGGAAAAAAAACAAAGGCTACCCAACTAAGGAACATCGTGAAGCCATCAAAAAATACGGCATAACAAAATACCACCGAATGTCATTCCGGTTGCTGCCCGAACAACTCACCCTAGACTTATAAAAAAAGGAAGTCAAATGACTTCCTTTTTAGTTCCTTACACCAATTCCGCTTCGAACAAGTCGGAAAAATGTTTTAGTATTTTTTGCTTTACTTCTTCTTCGTCTACTTTTTCAACACCTAATTCCACATTTAAAGACGTAACAGCTTTCCCTTTAATTCCACAAGGAATAATGTTATCAAAATAACCCAAATCGGCGTTTACATTTAAAGCAAACCCATGCATGGTAACCCAACGAGAAGCTCGAACTCCCATTGCACAAATTTTTCTGGCAAATGGTGTCCCGACTCCCAACCAAACCCCGGTTTCACCCTGACTTCGTTCCGACTTCAAACCATATTCTGCCAAAGTAAGAATGATGGCTTCTTCCAATAATCTCAAATATTTATGAATGTCTGTGAAAAAATTCTCTAAATCAAGGATTGGATAACCAACAATTTGACCCGGCCCATGGTAGGTAATATCTCCTCCCCTGTTAATCTTATAAAAGGTCGCCCCTTTTTCTTCCAATTGTTTTTCACTTAAAAGAAGATTGGATAAATCACCACTTTTCCCTAAGGTATAAACATGCGGATGTTCCACAAACAGAAAATGGTTCGCCGTTTCAATTTCAGGATTTTCTCTTTTCGCTACTTTCTGCGCTACGATTTCCGCAAAAAGTTCTTCCTGATAATCCCAAGTATCTTTATAATCTTTTCGCCCCAGATCCTGAAGCTCTACTTTTTTATTCATTTTTGAAATCAATTATTTTTTTTCCAGAACCACATCAAAACTCAAAGACTCCGGTTTTTCAAGATAGTCTGTAAAAGGATATTCTATAGTAATGGTTTTTCGGTCTTCGCTAAAAAGCGCATTTTTATTGGAAACCGATTTTACCTTTTTAGGAAAATGATACTTTATATTATAGTTAAAGGCCGCCAACATTCCTTTCATACTTACTAAACTATCGGAAATTGTTTTCTGCAAAGCAACATCTTTCACTTTAACTTTTCGGGAGAATGTTTTGCCGTTGTAAACAAATTTCAAATCGGTATTATTTTGGAACGTATTTGAAAACGGGTTTGAAGGATCTTGTTCTTTCTTTTTCCCTTTCATATCTTCGATTGTTTTCATAGCCTGCATCATATCCACTAGTTCGGAAGTATTTTTAAAATCCGTAAAAATTGAAAACACGAATTTCTTTTCTTCGGGTTTCATCTTCATGTTTACCGAAAAATTTTCCATTTTCTTCAAACGTTCCTGATCCGCCTGAGGGAGTTTTGCAATGCTATCTTTCTTGGCTTCAAAAAAAGTTTTAAACGCAAAGGTTGAATCCAAGCCTTTTTCGTTTTTCATCGAATCACCAGCCATGTCCATAATAGCAGAAGCATCAACATCAAACGACATTTTTCCGCTACCGTCTTCATTAATATAAATGTTTTCGGTAAAATTGCAGCTGGCAAAGAGAATTGCAACAATTACAAACGTGAGTAACTTGTATAATCTCATCCTTTTAGATTTTCTCCAAAAGTACAAAATAGTTTCCAAATAGCCCTGATAGAAGCAAGCTACCGTGTAGCGCTGAAAGCAGGAAAAGGGTTTCCAAAAAAGCCCGAACCATTACGCTCCAAAACCAAAACAACATTACAATTTTCCGTCTTTGTAACTTTGGAACTTAAATAGTATCTTTGCACCCTTAAAAATCAATACTATATGCAACTTTCAGAACAAGAAATCATCAGAAGAGAGAAATTGAGCAAGTTGAGAGAGCTTGGCATCAATCCGTATCCGGCAAATTTGTTTCCCGTAAATCATACGTCGAAACAGATAAAGGACGCTTTTGAAGAAGGAAAGAAAGTTGTAGTGGCCGGACGTTTAATGAGTGTTCGTGACCAAGGAAAAGCTTCATTTGCAGAATTACAGGACAGCGAAGGAAGAATCCAAGCGTATTTTAACCGCGATGTGATTTGTGAAGGCGAAGACAAAACTTTATACAACACGGTTTTCAAAAAACTAACCGACTTAGGAGATTTTATTGGAATTGAAGGTGAATTGTTTACCACTCAGGTTGGAGCGAAATGTATTCGTGTTTCAAACTTTACCTTTTTGAGCAAAACTTTACGACCATTACCCTTACCAAAAACCGATACCGACGGAAATGTTTACGACGAATTTGTAGATCCGGAATTGCGTTACCGTATGCGTTATGTAGATTTGGTGGTTAACCCGCAGGTAAAAGACGTTTTCATGAAACGAACCAAATTGTTCACCGCCATGAGAACGTTCTTTAACGAAGCTGGTTACATGGAAGTGGAAACACCGGTTTTACAGTCGATTCCTGGTGGAGCAGCCGCAAGACCCTTCATCACGCATCATAATAGTTTAGACATTCCACTATATATGCGAATTGCCAACGAATTGTATCTGAAAAGATTGATTGTTGGTGGTTTTGACGGAGTGTACGAGTTTTCGAAAAACTTCCGCAACGAAGGAATGGACCGTACACACAATCCGGAATTTACCGCGATGGAAATTTATGTAGCCTACAAAGACTACAATTGGATGATGGAATTCACCGAAAATCTTTTGGAATACTGTGCTACTCAGGTAAACGGAACTACCGAAGCTACTTTTGGAGAACACAAAGTAAACTTCAAAGCACCGTATGCAAGAGTTACCATGACCGATGCGATTAAACAGTTTACAGGATTTGACATTACCGGAAAATCGGAAGCCGAATTGTTTGAAGCAGCTAAATCAATGGGTATCGAAGTTAACGAAACCATGGGCAAAGGAAAACTGATTGACGAAATCTTCGGAGAAAAATGTGAAGGCAACTTTATCCAGCCAACTTTCATTACCGATTATCCGAAAGAAATGTCACCTTTATGTAAATCGCACCGTGACAACCCGGACTTGACTGAACGCTTTGAATTAATGGTTTGCGGAAAAGAAATCGCAAATGCTTATTCAGAACTGAATGACCCAATTGACCAAAGAGAGCGTTTCGAAGCGCAAATGGCATTGGCAGCCAAAGGGGATGATGAAGCCAATGGAATTATTGACGAAGACTTCTTAAGAGCCTTAGAATACGGAATGCCGCCAACGTCCGGTTTGGGAATTGGAATGGACCGTTTAATTATGTTCCTAACCAACAATCCATCAATTCAGGAAGTATTGTTCTTCCCGCAAATGCGTCCGGAGAAAAAAGCTCCTCAAGTAGAATTGGAAGCTGAGGAAAAACTTATTGTTGAATTGCTTCAGAAAAACAACAACGTAATGGAATTGGTCGAACTGAAAACCCAAGCAGCCTTAAGCGGAAAAAAATGGGACAAAGCCATGAAAACCTTAGCACAACACGGATTAACTTCTGTGAAAGTAAACGGAGAATCAAAAGTGGTAGAATTAGCTGAATAAGCTATACTTTAAAACAGATACATCTAAGAGGCTCAAATGAGCCTCTTTTTTTACATCAATATTAAACCTTTTAAAACTTTCATTGTCCTAATGCTGTAACACAAATTTTTAAGACATGAAAAAAATATTGATTGCCGCAGCCCTATTCGGAACTTTATCACTTTTTGCACAAGAACCGAAAAACCAAGAGAACCAGTTAAAACCGGAACAACGCGTTGAACTTCAGGTTAAAAAAATGACCTTAGATTTGGATCTAAACGAAAAACAACAAAAGGACTTAAAAAAACTTTTGACAGACCAAAGCAAAAAACGTGAGGAAGCCAGAACGAAAATTGAAGCTACCAAAACCGAAGGCAAAAAGCCAACTGCAGACGAACGTTTCGCCTTGAGAAGTAAAATGTTAGATGAACAAATTGCCTTTAAAGCAGAAATGAAAAAAATTCTCAATGAAAAACAAATGGAAAAATGGGAAGAAAACAAAGAAGATCGAAGAGCGCATCGCATGGAACAAAAAAGGCAACATCACAAAAGCAGAAAATAATGTTATTTAAGTAAGTATTTTTTGGTTTTTATACATTTTTCATTTAGATTTGAGCACACTAACAAAAAACCATTAACATTTTATGAAAAAAATAATTGCCCTTTTTGTATTGTTCTTTGCGTTTTCAATCAATGCAAATGCTCAAGAAAACAAAGATGCTAAAACTAAAGCTTCCATCGAATTAGAAGCAAAAGCTAATGCAGATTTAAAAAAGCTTATTGAGGTAACTAACATTGAACCATCAACTCACAGGACATATTATAGTCTTTTCTATAAAAAACACCGTGATTTTTCAAAACCAAACATCACTGATGCAGAAAGAAAAAGCATTATGGAATATATGGTTGGAAAATTGACTGCCGGTTTAAAACCTGAACAAATAGAGGCACTTAAAAAAAACAGTGAAACATTCAGAATATTAATCTCACAAGCTGGGAATTAAAAATAAAAAACCACCTTTCGGTGGTTTTTTTTATATCCTATCATCAATTACAATTCCTTTGCTACTTTATCAATTGCATTGATTGTAAAATCTAAATCTTCATAGGTTAGTGCATCAGTAATAAACCATGTTTCATAGGCTGATGGTGCAATATACACTCCCTCTCGAAGCAATCCATGGAAGAACTTCTTAAAAGTTTCATTATCGCCCTTTGCAGCTGTTTGAAAATCATAAACCGGATTAGCATCAAAATGTACCGAAATCATCGAGCCTACTCTGTTTATTGTAAATTCAATGTTGTTGGCCTCTAATCGCTCACGAATTCCTTTTTCCAGATAAGCTGTTTTAGCTTCCAGACGATTGAACAGTTCCACATCTTTATTTATACTTTCCAACATTGCCAATCCTGCAGCCATAGCCAATGGATTTCCCGACAAGGTTCCTGCTTGATATACCGGTCCAAGAGGAGCCAAATAATTCATGATCTCATTTTGAGCTGCAAAAGCACCAACCGGCAAACCTCCGCCAATTACTTTTCCAAAACAAACAATATCTGCTTTAATTCCAAACAATTCCTGAGCACCTCCTTTTGCTAAACGAAATCCAGTCATGACTTCATCAAAAATCAACAACGCTCCATGCTCATCACAAAGTAATCTCAAATTTTGTAAAAACCCCTGATTTGGAGGAATACACCCCATATTGCCAGCAACCGGCTCAATTATGATTGCTGCAATTTCGTTTGGATTTGCTTCAAATAAAGCTTTCACGTTTTCCAAATCGTTATAACGTGCCAAAAGTGTATCTTTAGCCGTCCCTTGGGTTACACCGGGACTGTTTGGAGATCCAAAAGTAATTGCCCCGCTACCCGCCTGTATTAAAAACGAATCGGAATGTCCATGGTAACAACCCGAAAACTTAACAATCTTATCTCTTTTGGTGTATCCTCGAGCTAAACGAATCGCACTCATACATGCTTCAGTGCCGGAATTTACGAATCGGATTTTATCAATATTTGGAACCATTGCCACAGCTAAAGAGGCTATTTGGGTTTCCAATTCGGTTGGCATTCCAAAAGAAGTACCTTTTTTGGCTTTCTGAATAACCGCATCTACCACAGGTTCATAGGCATGACCTAAAATCATAGGTCCCCAAGAATTGATATAATCGATCAATCGATTACCGTCTTCATCATACATATAAGCACCTTTGGCTTCTTTTACAAAAATAGGAGTCCCTCCTACTGCTTTAAATGCACGAACCGGCGAATTTACTCCACCGGGTATTACTTTTTCTGCCTCAGCAAAAAGCTGACTGCTGCGTTGGTATAACATTATATTATGATTTTATTTTTAGAATTTGTCCGATGGATATTGCATTTGACGCAAGTCCGTTTAACTGAATAATCTGTTCCACAGAAAGATTGAACTTCTTCGAAATGGAATAAAGGGTATCGCCTTGACTAACTCGATACGATTTCTCATCCAAAGGCATTTCAGAAATTTTAGCAATAGCTTTATAACCAGAACCTATTACTTCTTCATCAATTTTATACAATTCATAGCGTTCGATCAGACCTATTAGCTTATCGGGATATTTTACATCTGTAGCATATCCGGCAGCGCGTAATCCTCTGGCCCAAGCCACATAATCGCCTTTATCCAATTTAAACAAATTGGCATAACGGCTTCTTGAAGTTAAGAACAAAGAATGATCGCGGTAGGATTCCGAAGGATGCTCATACTTTCTAAAACATTCCTGCTCAGCATCATCATCATGATGAACCGAATCCCCATTCCAACCGGTATGGCATTTAATTCCAAAATGATTATTGGCTTTTTGGGCTAAAATTCCAGTTCCAGCACCCGATTCCAAAACACCTTGGGCTAACGTAATACTGCAAGGAATGCCGTGTTTACGCATATTCTCTTTGGCAATCTCTTTGTATTGGGAGATGTACGAATTCACAACTTCTGTTGTAACGGTCATTTTGGAAGTAGCTTCTAACACTTCCGATTTTGCTCCTGAGGATGTTGTAGATGTTGCTGTCCCTGAAGATGTTTTTACCGGACCTGTCTTGGTGACTATTGGCCTTTTTTTCCTAGTATCAGATTTTGTTTTAGCCGTATTGACAGTTGATACCCGAACCTTAGAACTGGATCCGCAACTGAAAATCAATAACAAAACAACAAGCGTTGTAATTTTTTTCAACATCATATATAATCAATAATTGGTAGTCCTTTCTTTTTTAAGACTTCGTTCATTCCTCTTATTCCCTGCAATCCGCCTGTGTGAATGGCCAGAATTTTAGAACCTTTCTTGAAATAGTCTTTCTTGATTAAATCCAAAATCCCAAAAAACATCTTTCCGGTATATACCGGATCCAATGGAATTCCAGTCTGTTTATGGAAATCATTTAAAAAACGTACCAGTTCTTCATTTATTTTAGCATAACCTCCGAAATGATAGTCGTTATTTAAAAACCAGCGCCCATTTTTTGCAAATCTACAAATATCCTGCGATAAAAAATCACCCTTTAACACAGCAAAGCCAATCGCTTTCTGGTTCGGATGCAATGAATTAATGATTCCCGAAACGGTTCCTCCCGTTCCTACCGCACAACAAACGTGGGTAAAATCGGCATCGGAAGCAGTAAGTATCTCCTCACAGCCCTTTACCGCCAATTCATTGGTACCTCCTTCAGGCAAAACAAAAACCTTACCATATTTTTCAGAGATCTTTTCAATAAATTCTGTTGTTTCTTTTTGACGGTAACATTCTCTGGATACAAACTCAAATTGCATGCCATTTTCTTTCGCCAAAGACAAAGTAGCATTTTGATCAATTTTATCAACAAGTTCTTCTCCTCTTATCACACCGATTGTATGAAAACCAAATTCATTACCCGCGGCTGCCGTTGCCGCAATATGATTTGAAAATGCTCCCCCAAAAGTTAGCAACTTAGAAAATCCTTGATTTTTTGCTTCTTGCAAATTATATTTAAGCTTTCTGAACTTGTTTCCGGAAATCTGAGGGTGCAACAAGTCTTCTCTTTTTACAAAAAGAACAATTTCATTTGGAAATTCAATATTAACAACTTGATTCAATTTTTTTTAGCAAATTTAAACTAATAAACAAAAAAAGTGCAACCAAACCGGCTGCACTTTTTTGTTTATTGCAGTGAATACTGCTTATTTTTTTACAAGAACTTTTTTACCAAACTCTTGGTTATCTTTCGAATTTACTCTTACGATATAAACACCATCACTTAAACCTGAAGTTGGGAATGTATATTCTGCATTTGAACCTAAATTAGCTTTTGTAAAAACTTGTTTTCCCGTAATATCGAATACAGTACACGATTTCAAATCCAATTGTTTTGGATTGCCAATTGTCAGATTATGTGATTCGTTGTTTTGATACACTACGAAATTATCGGCAAAGGCTGCATCATTAGAAGAAAGTTTTTCATCCTGGAAAGTAATTTCAAAACGATCTTTAACACTTCCTGCTGGCAAGGTAATTTCAAAGAAGTTATTTTTAATATCAAAATATTCTCCCGTTTGCTTGTCGTGTAAATAAATATTTTCCGCCAAATCAAAATTTATCAAATCCCCGACAGTTATTCTATAGGTAGTTTGAGCACTTGCTTTGAAAGCGAAAGGAATTCTTTTATCGATTGAAAACGGCATAGTTGAGATCACATACTGCGAACCATCACTTAAAGGAAAATAGGTGTCATTTGGAAGACTGCCCTCAGAAGCAACTGCATCCAATGCTACATCATAACCATCCGTAGCGTTAGAATTGAAAGCTAAAGCAGTTTCTCTGGTAAACTGATCATTCAACACTGTATGGATGCGAATTTGAGGAACTTCTGCCTTTGAATATTTAGAATAATCCACTCCAGCAACATTTTGAATTTCAGGCCAATTACCAGTAGCCGTATTTGCAGTACGATCAAAAGTAGAGTTTGAAGCTGCACCTTCTTTAACGAAAACACGATAAATGTTTTTCATTTGTACAGTTCCATTTACCAAGCCTTGAACCTGGAATCCTTGTCCTATTGGAGCAAACATTCTTTTATATCTTTCTGCACCAGGTAAAACTGGACCAGTTGTATTCGGGGTTCCATCTCCATTATAAGTATTCCATGAAGCGTTTACATAAGTTCCCGGAGAGAAAGCTGTAGCTCCATTTGGAGAATAGGTTCCATAACCGGCAACATATTGGCTTAATACGTGAGAATTAGCCGTTTTAGCATGTTCCCAATAATATGCATTTCCATTGATTTTTGCAGTTCCCGGCACGAAAACATAAGCCCCTGTACCATAATTTACAGTATAACCGCTATTTTCAAGCAAAAACAAATTGACATTGATTGCAGAAGGGTAAGGATTCCCCGTTAAGGTACGATTAGGATAATCAGGCCCTGGAGTACTGCCTACTGTAATATCAATAGTCCCGTCATTGGGTTTTCCTCTAAAATCATAACGCTGATTGTTTCCTGGATTATTAACAACTCCTAATATGGTTGTATTATCCGATCCGCTTACACCTTTCATAGTAAAACCTTCTCCTGGCAGAAGTGTATTGGCACTTCCAACATAAACCCAGTTGGCATACTGATTGGAATTAACAAACTTGTAAATCCATCTATTTGAAATCACCAAAGTAGAATTTGTTGAAGAACCGTCAAGAGTAGTAACAATACTTTCTCCACCAAAATTGGTTACCGTAGATGGTCTTTTTAATTGACCGATTCCAAAAGCATTATTACCAGCCGCTGCATTTGGAACACCTACCGGCGAACACCACTGGTTGTAACCAAAATTATTCGATGTCCCTTCTTGGTACACAGAAAGATCACCAACTCCTTTATTGTTACCCGAAACGGTTGTTCCTTGAAGCAATTGTCCTTCACTTCTAAGGTAAAGATTACTGGTGCCCGAATTCAACTCCAAATCACCTTTAACAAACAATTGTTCATTGTTAACAAACACATAACTGTTAGGGCTTACATACATTTGAGCCATTAAAGACTCCTGGTTAAACATTGCCACCATCAGCAACAATGACCCTTTAAGTAGATTTGATCTCATAAGCAGATTTTTTTAACAATACTCGTTCTTCAAATTTAAGCTTTTATTCTTTTAAAAAAAATATTTCCTTTTGTTTTTAACCCTGTTTTTCAGCATTTTATCCCATTTCTCAAAAAAACACTTAAGCTTTTAACAAATAGATGCAGCAATTGAAAAAAAAAGAAAAAAAATTAGGTTTTTTCCTTCAAAAAAAGCATCTAATTCAGTGTTTTTTCTTATAAAAAATGTTATTTTTTTTTAACATGAAAAGAAAAATGTTTTATTTATAACACTTATGTGCAAAGATAACAATTCTTTAACACAAAAAAAAACGTAAATACTTTCATCGTTCAAATGCAAAAAAACCGGTTAAACCGCATTGGCAAAGAAAATTTGAACACAAGTCAAACTTAAATCCCTTAAATGACTCATAAAACAAACACAAAAAAACCAAAAAATAAAAAAACATCACGCAACCATACTGTTAAAAACACTACAATATTTTAATAAATTTGAAAATAAGGAACATATTTATTAATCCACAAAATGCCAAATCAAACCTATGAAAGAAAATTACAAAACTTTTACAACTACTGGCAGTCAATGGCTTAACCTAAAAACAAACAACGATCAAAATTCAATCAATGAAAAAGCAAACCTTAAACTACTCGCTTTTTTCATTTTAACATTTATGATTTTTACCAGCAATTCAATTGCTCAGGTTAATATCACAAAACCAAATCTTAACATTCCCGTTTGTTCTGGGTTTCCTACCGCCTATTATCCGTTAGGAAACATTGTGATAACCGAAACTGCCACATCCAACTTTTCCGGAGGTGTTGGTGTTACATTAATTTTATCAGCACCCGCCAATTTCGAATTTCAAACTGGGGTCGGAAACACTACAGTTGCCGCTGGAAGCAACCTAACATCCGTATCGACATCTGTAACCGCCACTACAGTAACCATTACCTATACCTGTGGAGGAACTAACAAGTCTGATGTGATGACTATTTCTAATTTATCCGTAAGGGCAATAAACACTACAAGTACACAAAACATAACTCGAACAGGGGGAACAGGAACAATAAATGGATTAGTTGCCGGAACCACTTTAACTAACTCACTAAATTCCGCAGTTGCTACTCCACCAACAGCAGCCAACGCAGGTCCCAACCAAACATTAGCTGCTTGTGCCACCACCACAACCCTTGCAGGAAATACCCCAGCTGCAGGTACCGGATCATGGTCTGTAGTTTCAGGAACGGCAACTATAACCACTCCATCATCCCCTACCTCAGGAGTTACAGGACTTGCTTTAGGCACAACAGCTACTTTACGCTGGACAATCACAAACGGATCATGCCCTCCGTCTACAAGCGATGTAACCATAACCACTTCCAATGGACCGGGTTGTTGGGTTTACTGTACTCCAACTTCAACATCAGCAACAACGTATCCAATTTCTAATGTAACTTTTGCCGGTATAAACAATAATTCATCCGCAGCAACTTCTGCAGGTCCGTTTTATCAGGATTTTTCGGCTGCTTCAGGAAATGTAGTAGCAGGAAATACTTATACATTTACAGCAACAGCAACAGGAACATCTCCAAACCCTTTTGGGATTTATGTATTTTTCGACTGGAATAACAATGGTGATTTTTCCGATGATGGGGGTCCATACACAGTTGGCACATACACTACCAACTCAGCTACTTTGAGTACTAACATTACAGTACCTCTTACAGCAACCATTGGAACAACAAGAATCAGGGTATCCAACCAATACAATGTTGTCCCCGGACCGTGTCCTTCTGGAGCAGGATCTTTTCAAGATGAAGATTACAGCTTAAACATTTCTGCACCCCCTGTATGTACAACTCCAACTGCACAACCAACTGCATTGGTACTTACACCCGCTGGAACAAGTATCTCGGGGTCATTTACGGCTGCAGCTCCAGCTTCGGATAGCTATCTTGTAGTTTTCAACACAACCGGAGTAACTCCAACACCTGTTAACGGGACCACTTATACTACCGGAAGCTCTATTAACGGGAGTATAGTAGCAGAAACCGATGGGAATACAACGTTTTCAATTGGAGGATTAAACACCTCTACCTTATATTATGTATATGTATTTTCATTTAATGCAAGCTGTACCGGCGGCCCATTATACAATACAACTTCACCCTTAACCCAAAGTACGACAACTACTGCTGTTGCACCAGCATATTGTTCTCCTTCAACAACAAATGCACAGGCTTCGAACCGATATATTGATGATGTGAGTTTCTTGGGTACTTTAAACGACATTAACAATTTCAACACCAGTTATTCTACCACTCCAAACAACGGCTTTCAGAATTTCACTGGATTAGCCAATAAAGCAATCCAGGCACAAGGAGAAGGAGTTAACGTTTATGTAGAAGCTAATTCAAGAGGACGCTGGAAATCATGGGTAGACTGGAACAAGGATGGAGACTTCAATGATGCCGGGGAATTAGTGTATGATTCCAATGCCGCAACATTAACTACAACCTTTGGTTTTGTTGTTCCAACAACAGCAATTCCAGGAAATTACAGAATACGCATTCGTCTGTACAACAGTTTTTATACTGTAGGACCTCCAGGACCACCAACAACATACGAATCCTACAGTTACGATTTTAATTCATGCGAAGTTTTCGATACAAATATTATTTCCGGGTATACCGCCTATGAATATGGAGAAGCAGAAGATTACCTGTTCACTGTAGTACCTAGTTGTGCAGCAAACATCACTGATGTTACCAACGGGGAAGTTTGTGGATCCGGAACAGTAAATTTAAAAGTTACCGGTACAGCCGGCGTTACACAATACCGATGGTATACTAATGAATTTGGAGGCGCACCATTCACCACTACTCCAACAGGAAACTGGACAACACCGGCTTTAGCATCAACAACAACCTATTGGGTTACAGCCTATAATGGAAGTTGCGAATCACTGGTAAGAACAAAAGTTATTGCTAAAGTAAGCCCTGTCCCTACTTTAAACTTTACTCCATCCAACCCACAAGTTTGTGGTGAGAATGCGGTTATTTCTTTAACCGCCGCCGGAGATACAGAATTGGTCTATCTGATTGACGAAGATTTTGAAACAGGAGGAGGCTTAGGAGTTTTCACAAACGCAAATCTTGTAAGTAATGCTGCGGTAAATGCACAAACGATGTGGCAAAACCACACAAGCACCTTTATTCCAACAGGCTTAACCTGGTATCCGGCTATTTCTTCAAACTTTGGAGCTAATCATTTTGCGATGGCAACTTCAGATGTGGGCACTTGTGGAGCATCTTGTTATTATACTGTAGACAACGCATTAGTTTCTCCAATTGTAAACTCGAACACTTTTACCGATTTGACGTTAAAATTCAGAATGTACTATTCAAGATACTTCCCTGACGGAAACGTAACTTATGACCCTATTGAATTCATGCAGGTTCAGGTTTCTACCAACGGAGGCGGTGCTTGGACAACCATCAACGGAAACATTATTACCGACCAAGGAATCGGCACCCGTTTTGCAGATATGACTTATAATTTAACTGCATACATCAACAATCCAAATCTTCGCATCCGAATCCGCTATTATGCCAGTTCATGGTGCGATGGTGCCGCAGTTGACGACATTCAGCTATACGGAACAAAACCATTAAACACAGCATTCAACTGGTCTGGAGCTTCCCTACCTGATGCCTATAACGATGCTGCCTGTACCATTCCATACGTTGCAGGAACACCTGCTGTTACAGTTTACGTAAAACCAACTTTGGCACAATTAGAGCAAGGGACATATACTTTTACTGCAAGTGCAATTTTATCAAATGGTTGTTCTGCAAGTAGTCCGATTACTGTTACCAACAATTCTAAAGTGTGGAAAGGTACCAATTCAACAGATTGGAACGATGCCGGCAACTGGTCTCCTGTGGGAGTCCCAACCATTAACAACTGTGTGATTATCCCTGCAACGAGTATCATTTCTGGGGCGGGTTATAATGCTTATGCTAAAAACCTAACAGTAAAAAACACCGGTAACTTGCTGCAAAACCCTGTAACTAATTTAACCGTTGCGGATTGGGTAAATGTTAATGCAGGTGGAGAATACAACATTAAAGACGACGCAAGTCTTGTACAAAACAACAGTGCAGCAGTAAACTCGGGTATTGTTAAAGTTGAAAAAATTACTCCACCGATGTACCGTTTTGATTATGAGTACTGGAATTCGCCGGTAACTTTAGCATCAAATTTCACATTAGGGACTTTATCTCCTAATACCTTATCCGACAAGTATTGGAGTTACGACCCTCAAGTTTGGGGATATAACGGACATTGGAAAAGCGAAAGTACCGCTACGGTAATGAATCCTGCAAAAGGATATTGTGTAAGAGCTCCACAAACCTTTTCAACTAATCCGGCAACCAAAACTCCTTTTACAGGATTATTCATTGGTACACCAAACAATGGAGTTGTAACTGTTCCGATGTACATCAGTACAAATGCAACCGCAATTGCAGCAAACGAACAGGATTTGAACCTAATCGGAAACCCGTTCCCATCTGCCATCGACATAGCAGCTTTTATAACTGATCCAAGAAACACAGCAGTTGCCGACGGAACAATTTACTTATGGTCTCATGTTACACCATTGAGTACAGCCAATAGTGATCCGTTCTATCAAGATTACGTTTACAACTATCAGGCGAACGACTATGTAACTTTAAACATCGCAGGAAGCGTTAAACCAATTCCTTCAGGCTATGGCTTAACCACCTATCCCTATGTTGCTTCCGGACAATCATTCTTTATCAGAGCAAAAGCAAACGGAAATGTAGTAATGGACAACAATATGCGCGTAACAGGAAACAACAGTACTTTTTACAGAAGTGCATCGGAAACTGAAAGAAGCGTTGACAATAATTTAGGAACGATTCAAAAAGATCGTTTTTGGCTGAATTTAACACGTATGGGTGGAGCCGGTTTCAGTCAAATGATGCTTGGTTACGTTGAAGGAGCTTCTGAAAATTGGGACAACGGTTTCGATTCTCAAGCACTAAAAGCCGCATCGGTTAGCTTATACACCTTTGCGGAAGATAAAAAACTATCGATTCAGTCAAGAGCCTGGCCTTTAAATCAAAACGATGTTGTACCTATGGGTTACAAAACCAATGTTGCAGGAAATTATGCTATTGGGATCGACAGTTTGGATCAGGCATTTGAAAATCAAGACGTTTTCGTGGAAGACCGCTTATTGAATGTGATTTACAATTTAAAATCAGGTCCTTATATGTTCTCAACCGAAGCTGGAACTTTTGACAATCGTTTCAACATTCGTTATACCAATTCTACATTAAGCAATGAAGAAATCACAATGTTAGAACATTCTGTTTTTGCCTATACAAACGGAAAACTCAATGTAAAATCATCGATTGAAAAAATAAAGGCAATCACAATATATGATATGCTAGGCAGAACTCTTGTTGAAAACAACGATGTTAATCAAAATGATTTCACAGCAATTAAGTTAGCACCTACTCAATCAACACTTATTTTAAAAATAATGTTAGACAATGGTGCTGAGATTTCTAAAAAAGTTATTTTTTAAAGAAAATAAACCTTTTTAACCAAAAAAGCCAGTAAGACTTTCCTTATTGGCTTTTTTCATTAACAATTCCTCAACAAAAGACATACTTTATGAATAAAGAACTTTTTTAAACATTTAAAATAAATTTTGTTATAATCATAACTAAAAAAATCGATAAAAAAGTCTTCAAAAAAATGCTTTTCCTCTCCAAACCGCCATAAACAAAGAAGCCTACCTTTTCCGACAAAATTAAAACAATGCTTTTTTAAATTCACAAATCTTTAACACTTAGAAGTATTACGTCGATTTTTTTTGATTCTTTGCCGATGATTTAATATTTTCACAAAAAAATAACCAAAGCATAACCAATTTAGCTTATTTATTGTGAAAAAAAACTACTCATTAACCGTCTTTTTAAGCAAATTAAAAGATAAAAACAAGCTGTTTTGTTTTGAAAAAAACTACTTCTTTGTTTTCATTTTTCTTTTGACTTTAACATTTACAGGACAAAAAGGGTTTGCACAAGGAACAACATGTGCCACAGCAACTCCCTTAACCGTTAACCCGGCCACCTGTAACAACAGTGCCTCTATTACAGACACAACACAAAACGCCCCCACGATGTCTAATGCCGCATGTACAAACAGCGGACAAACAAGGGAAGGATGGTATTATTTTACCACTCCTGCAGGCCCAACATTAGCCTATACAATTACAGGTATAGCAAGTAATCAAAACTTAGGTTTAATTTTGATTTCCGGTGCGTGTTCAGGACTTTCTCACACAGCTTGTGCCAACACCACAAACTCAAACGGTGCCCAAACCGAAACCATTACAGCCAATTTACCAGGAGGTACTACCTATTATGTTAAGGCGGTAAATTTTGGTAACAAAGACATGAATTTAACCAGTCTTTGTGTTACTGCAACGTTAGACCCTTGTACCTCTGCAACAAACATTGCAAACTGCGGAACAGCAATAACAGCCAATATTGCAGCTGGTAACGGAAGTTATTCTTCTTCAGCCTGTGGTTTTACAACAGGTGGTAACGAAACAATTTATACGTTCACACCCGCTACAACTGGTAACTATGTAATTCAACAAACAAGTTCTTTTGCATACATTGACTACCAATTTAAAACTTTTGCTTCCGGATGTTCTTCTACCGGATGGACTTGTATTGATGATCTTTCTGGTGCTGCAACAAGCCCTGGTTTTACTTTAACAGGTGGAACACAATATTATATACTATTAGATCCTGAAAGTACCGCAGGTGGAACAGTTAATTTCACAATTACCTGTCCAGCAGCAACACCGGCAAATGACAATTGTGGTCAGGCAATTAACTTACCTGTAAACGCAACGTGTTCTTATGCGACTTACACTACAGCAGGAGCAACCGCATCTTCTGGACACCCTGCACCAGGTTGTGCTTCATATACTGGCGGAGACGTATGGTTTAAATTTACTGTCCCTGCTTCCGGAGAAGTAACCGTAGACACACAAACAGGATCAATGTCTGATAGTGGTATGGCATGGTATACAGGTACATGTGCAGGCTTAACGCTTTTAGAGTGTGACGATGATGACAGTGCAAACGGTCTAATGTCTTCAATTACAAGAACCGGTCTAACTCCAGGGTCTGTAATCTATGTAAGATTTTGGGAATACAGCAATGACAATCCAGGAACTTTCGGAATCTGTGCAAGTTCACCAGCTCCATGTACAGTACCTACTGCACAGCCAACTGCTCTAGTCTTAACTCCTTCAGGAGGAAATGTTAGCGGTACATTTACCGCAGCCAGCCCTATTCCAACAAATTATTTAGTGGTTTACAGCACCTCAAACACTCCTCCTGTTCCAACAAACGGAACAAGCTATACTGTAGGGGGAACTGTTGCTCCTGGTTATATTGTTGGCGATATCGATACTGATACTGCCTTCACGGTAACAGGTCTATCCTCTAATACAACTTATTATTTCTATATTTTCTCTTTCAACCAGATTGGATGTTCAGGTGGACCAACTTATTTAACAACTTCTCCACTAACCAACAACATTACAACTGGCTTAGCGTATTGTACTCCTTCAGCAACCGGAACAGATTACATTACAGGGTTTTCAACAGCAAACGGTGTAAACAATATTACTTACACCAGTGGTACCAGAAATCCGAACGGTTACGGTGATTTTTACACTTCAAGAACAGTATCTCAAATTCAAGGAGGAACTATTAACTTCACAGAAACCTATGTTTCAAGTTTTAGCCATGGTTTCAGAATCTGGGTAGACTGGAATAACGACGGTGATTTTGTTGATGGAGGTGAACAAGTTTTCGCTTCAGCTGCAATTGCCACTGGACATACCGGAAGCTTTGCTGTTCCTGGTGGCGCCAGCATTGGAGATCACAGAATGAGAATTAGAGCATATTACAACAACAATACGGTTGATCCATGTGCAACTGGATATGTAGATAGTGAAGCTTTAGATTTCAAACTTACAGTATTAACACCTCTTGCCTGTGCAGGAAACCCAAGTAACCTTACAGCTTCTGCAATTACAGGGAACTCGGCAACAGCTTCATGGACTGCTGCTGCTCCAGTACCAGGTTTAGGTTACCAATACTATTTAACAACCTCTTCAACTGCTCCAGTAGCAGGAACTACACCTACAGGTTCTCTTGCGGGAACTTCAGTGAACTTAACAAGTTTAACTGCTGAAACTACATATTATTTCTGGGTAAGATCTAACTGTACAGTGGCCAACCAAGGTTATTGGATAGGACCTTTAATTATCAGAACTCTTTGTCAGGCAGGAACAGGAACAGGAACTTCTGCATTAGCATGTCCAACTGTAATTTCAGGTGGTCTTGGTCTAAACGGAGCTCCACCTCCAGCCATCACTTGTTCATCTGCATCCAGCTGTGTAGATTTAGAGGCTACCTACTTGGCTCTTGGGCAAACTACCTCATATGCAGCTACATCTATACCTTATGCGCCTCCTTACAATTTCGGTTGTATGGCCAATCCTGTATCAGTAAATGTGGATGACGTATGGTCTCCGACAATTAACTTGCCGTTTAACTTCTGTTTTTACGGAACCAATTACAACAAATGTTTAATCGGTTCAAATGGGGTAATTACTTTTGATACAACAAGTAATACACCAGGAGGTTCATCAGCTTGGTCTTTCTCTTCTAACCTTCCAAGTACTTCATTATTTAAAAATACAATTTTTGGAGTGTATCAGGACATTGACCCTGGTAAAGGAGGAACTATAGGATGGGAATTGATCACGTTAAACTCTGGATGTAGAGCCCTTGTAGCTTCTTGGAAAGACATCCCTATGTTCTCAACAAGCTGTAACTCAATGCTATACACAGGCATGATGGTATTGTATGAAAACACAAACATTATCGAAGTTTATATTAGCGAGAAAAACATTTGTGCATCTTGGAATGGTGGTAATGGTCTTGTTGGTGTTCAAGATTCAACAGGTACTGTTGCAACCACAGCTCCAGGAAGAAACAGTTTGGATCCTGATTGGACCGTTACTAACGAAGCTTGGAGATTTACACCAAATGGAACTTCAGTAACCTCTATCAAATGGTATGAAGGGGCAGCAATTCCACCAATTACACCATCAATTGCTACAACAAACAACATTAACGTTTGTCCTGCAGCAACAACAACTTATACAGCTGAAGTAACTTACAGCTTATGTAATGGTAGAACTATAAAAGAATACGGACAAACAACCGTAACGGTTGCAGGTAACAAGACTTGGAATGGATCGGTAGATACAGACTGGAATAAAGCAAACAACTGGACTCCTTCTGGAATTCCAACAGCTTTAGATTGTGTTGTTATTCCTTCAACAACTAACAAACCATTAATTTCAGGAACAAACTACAACGGATTAGGTAGAAACTTAATTGTTCAAAACGGTGGTATTTTAACTATCAACCCTACCAATAACATTTCAGTTACTGATGCAATTACAATCAACGCTGGTGGTGATATCATTGTGGAAAGCGGTGCATCAATTATGCAAACCAACAACGTTGCCAACACAGGTACAGCTCACATTAAGAGAAATACACAACCTATGTATCGTTTTGACTATTCGTACTGGAACTCTCCTGTAACTCAAGCGTCCAACTTTACTTTAGGAACTTTATCGCCAAACACATTATCAGACAAGTATTGGAGCTACAACCCACAAGTATGGACATTTAATGGTCACTGGCAGGCAGAAACTACAGCGACTGTAATGACACCTCTTAAAGGATATGCGGTTAGAGCACCACAAACTTTTTCTACAAATCCTGCAACAAGAAGTGTTTTCACAGGAACATTTATTGGAACGCCTAACAATGGTAATTTCAGTATTCCGCTTTATATAAGTACAAACGCTACTGCTATTGCTGCAAATGAACAACGTCTGAATTTGATTGGTAACCCATACCCATCTGCAATTTCAACCGATGATTTCATTAAGCACAACAGTGTGGACAATCCAAATATTGATGGAACAATTTATATCTGGACACACGCTACACCAATAAGCAATGCTACGCCTAGTCCATGGTACCAGAACTATGTTTACAACTACTCAGCTAGTGATTACATAAATAAAAACCGACTAGGTTACACAGGAACTTTACCAACAGGTATTGCACCGGCTGTGGTTACCGATTATATCGCTTCTGGTCAGTCGTTCTTCGTAAGAGCCAGAGTTGGCGCAACTGCTGCAGCTTTAAACAATACAATGCGTAAGTTGAACAACAATGGTTATTTCTTCAGAGAATCCGATGATACAGCCGGACCTGCAGAGAAAAATCGTCTTTGGTTAAACATCAGTAACCTTAACGGTGGCGGATTCAACCAGACATTAGTTGGTTATACTTCTGAAGGTACTCTTGATTGGGATTACGGATTGGATGGAGAAACTTTAAGCAGCTTAACGACTTCTATCTATTCCTTAGGAGCTGACAAAAAATTATCAATTCAAGCCAGACCTACTTTCGACATAAACGACCAGGTTCCTATGGGATATAAAGTGCCGGCTAGCGGAACTTATTTTATAGCAATTGACCGTTTTGATGATTATTTCCAAAATCAGAATGTATATTTAGAAGACAAACAAACCAATGTTATTCACAATCTGAAAGCAACTCCATACAGTTTCAATTCAGAGGCTGGTTCATTTGATGATCGTTTTGTTCTTCGTTATACTGAAACTACTTTAGGAAATCAGGATATTTCAGAATTGGAAAATTCAGTAGTTATCTTTACCAACGATAAGCTGAATGTGAAATCAACCTTAGAACCAATAAAAGAAGTTATCGTTTACGACGTTTTAGGAAGAGTACTTCTTAACAGTAAAGAGATTAACAAATCTGATTTTACTGCAACTACACTTTCACAAACAAAATCTACTTTAGTAATTAAAGTAACTTTGGAAAATAATGCAGTTATTACCAAAAAGGTAATTTACTAACAATCAACCTCTTTCAAAAAGACCGCCAAATGGCGGTCTTTTTTTTGTACTTATAAAATAAAAATTAACAACATAATCCTTGTGAAATTTTAAAAATACCCTAGTTTTGCGCAATTTTTAAATTTTTATAACTAAAACTGCGCCAAAACTACACATGAAGAAAAAACTGTACTACCCTATCTTATCTGCTTCATTACTTTTCCTATCTACTGTAAATGCACAAGTTGGTATTGGAACCACGACTCCAAGAGGAGCACTAGACATTAATTCCTCCACATCAGGTTTTGTGCCTCCACAAGTTTCCTTAACTAGTTTAATTGTAGCAGCGCCTGTAGTTAACCCACAAGGAGGAGCTTTAGCAAGAGGTACAATTGTCTGGAATACAAATACAGCTGGAGTACTACCCAACAATGTTTCGCCCGGATTGTATTATTGGAATGGAACACGTTGGATTTCTGTAGCGGGTTCTCCCGGAGGACTTGATTGGTCCATCATTGGTAATGGTGGGATAGACGGAGGAGTTACAGGAGCAACAGGAGTAACTGCCACTCAAGGAGCTAATTTCATCGGAACCTACGACAATACAAACGTTGATATTCGAACAAACGGAAGGCACGCCGCTCGAGTAAGTGCACTTGGAGAATTTTTTATTGGTGCTTTAGAAACCGTATTGCCGGGAGATTTAATGAATGGAGTTAGCGAAGGCAACGCATCCTTCCCATGGGCCATTAATGGTTATACCGACCAAAATGGAGCAGGTGTTTACGGATCAGTAACTGGAGGTACAACAAATTTTGCAGGAGTACAAGGAGAATACAAAGGAAGTGGAACAAGAGGTGCAGGAGTAAGAGGAATCGTAGAATCTACAGCTGCAGGAAGCGGTTTAACTTCTTTTAATGCTGGTGTAGCTGGTGATTTATCAAATAACAACGATTGGGCTTTTGGAGTTGCCGGAAGAACAGTTAACAGTACTGGAAAACAAGTTGGAGGAGTTCTAGGAACCAATACCGACAATGGAACTTACGCAATGTTGGGTTATGAAAGAAGTAATGGAGCTGACTGTGCCGTTCTAGGAAGCGTGAACTATGTAAGAAGCACGGCAAGAAATCAGGCTGATGGAACAACTCGAAGTGATGCATCTATCGGATTGGGAATTCAGGGAGGTTTTTTGGGTGGCCATGTTAAAGGTGATCAATACGGTTTAATCACTAAAGGAAATCGTTTCGGTCTTTACACAGACGGAGCAACAATTACCAACAAAACTTATGCGGTTGTAAACGAAAACGAAGGAGCAAAAATCGTTACTTATGCAACTACCTCAACAACTATGGAGGTTTCAGCCAAAGGAGTTGGAAAATTAGTTAACGGAAAAGCTCAAATCACTTTCGACAAAAACTACTCCGATCTAATTGCAAAAAACAAACCAACAGTGGTAACAGTAACTCCAATGGGGGAGACTAACGGGGTTTATGTAACTTCTGTCAATACTGACGGATTTACCATCAAAGAAAACAACAAAGGAACATCAACTGCCGATTTTTATTGGATTGCTATCAGCGAGAAAAAAGATGCGGAAGCAATGGCTGTTCCTCAAGAAGTCCTTGCAAACGATTTCAACAAAAATCTAGACAGCTTCTTAACCATCGACGAACAAGCAAAAGAAACTTCAAAAGCAATGTGGTGGAATGGTTCGTCGTTAGAATTCGGAAAACAAGCTCCGTCAAAACCAGCGCAAGAAAAAACAGCTATTGAGTTGGATAACCGAAAAGGAGAACGAAAATCTGAAAAAAGATATTTAAGAAAATAATCCATATTCCCTATTTTTAAGAGACTGATCCCAAAAAATTCAGTCTCTTTTTTTTTACAAGCATACTACAATGCTTTTTACCGATTATTTTACCTATTTCACCCAATTTTCAAATCGAGAATTTAAAATAAAAAGATAATGCGGTAACTTTGAGTTTCCAAAACTTCCCAATAGGCCGTTTGTTTCATAAATCGATTTAAGAACTAAAAAACTTAATTATGAAACGAGTTAGACTTATACTTTTATCGTCCCTCCTTTCTTATGTACCGCTTTTTGCACAAGTTGGGATTGGAACAACTACGCCTCGAGGCGCCTTAGAAATCAACTCAACCACTAACGGATTTATTCCTTCTCAAGTTGCTTTAACCTCCATTATTGTTTCCGCACCGGTTGTAAATCCGCAAGGTGGAGCACCAATTGCTGGGACCATAGTTTGGAACACCGCTACAACGGGGGTTTCACCAAACAATGTCGTCCCAGGGCTCTATTACTGGAACGGCTCTAGATGGATTTCGTTTGCCGGTTCACCCGGAGGGTTAGACTGGACCTTAAAAGGCAACAGTGGAACCAACGCAGGAACCGATTATTTAGGAACAAACGACGTTCAGGATTTGGTGCTAAAAGCCAACAACATTGAACGAATCCGTATGGGTACCAGCGAAACCGTGGTAAACGATAATGCCCAGAACTACAACTTCAGGGTAGAATCCACCTCAGAAAATCAGATGTTTTTTGTGGATGCCGCCAACAGCCATGTACACGTAAGAGCGGCTTCCCCCTTCCCAACTATTGATATGTTCACAGCGGTAGGACAAACCGATGACTATGCTATTAACGGATATGCAACCGGACAAAGTTGCGCTGCGGTTTACGGAAGACATTCTACTGCGGCAACAGGTACCAATATGAATTCTGCCGGTGCTTTTGATGGAGCAGGAAGCGGTTTTAGCACACAACCCGGCTGGAATGTAGGTGTTGTCGCTACAGGAACACAGGCAGGGCTTTTCGGAACTGCCACTAACCCATCCAACAATAACAATCAACGCCAAGGAGGCTACTTTTCCATAACAAATACCGGAGGAACAACTCAATCAATAGCAAGTATAGCAGGAAGAGACAATGGTGGTGGAGGTAATTATTATGGGGGCTTCTTCGATGGAAACCAATCAACCAACGACTATGCCTGGGTTGGTGTGAGAAATGGAGGTACAGATTACAAAATTTTAGGTGCAGGAAGCGTTTCCACTTTAGTAAAAGACTACGATAACCAACAGAGAATTCTTTTCTGTCCAGAATCACCCGAGGTAACCTTTACCGATTCCGGAACTGGAAAATTAGTCAATGGACAAGCTCGAATCGAGTTGGATCCCATCCTGACTAAAAATATCTTTGTAGATGACAAGCATCCTTTGAAAGTATTCATCCAACTCGAAGGAGACTGCAACGGAGTTTTTGTAACTAATAAATCAGCCAGCGGGTTTTTGGTGAAAGAGCTTCAAAACGGAAGATCCAACGTAAATTTTTCATGGCAGCTAATCGCTTCCAGAGATGATGCAAAAGATGCATCCGGAAACATTACCTCAAAACACATTGATGTTCGTTTCCCGATAGGCCCAGAAAAACCAAGATTCAACGAAAGTTCAACCAGTAAAGCATTGAAAAAATAATTTAAAGATACTTTACAAATTTCCAAAAAGGCCTTTGCTTTAAATAGTGAAGGTCTTTTTCATTGGCATAGGCTTCACGTTCAAAACTTATGTTTCTATAAGCAGTATGTCTGTTTTTACAATGCGCCCATCGTATTAAAAATTCAACAAAATACCATACAAAAAAGGGGACAACCAGCAGCTCCAACTGCTGACGTATATGAATCATTTCGTGGTTAATAATCACCGTATCTTCCCTATCCTTTTTGTGCGTTAACACAATAAACGGAAAAAGTGTAATCCCTCGAAATCCCTTTGGTGTTAAATATTTAATTACAACTACTATCATTCGAGGTAAAGTTCCTAAATTTGCTGTTATGAATGAACAAATTAACCCTAATAATTTAAAAGAAGGGGAAGATTTTTATTATACGCCGGAAGGATACAAATGTTTTACGGAAAAATACCATTTAAAAAGAGGGTATTGCTGTAAAAGCGGTTGCCGCCACTGCCCTTACGGCTTTGATAAGAAAACAGGACAAATCAATAAAAAATAATAGTTGGGCGTTCCCCTACGGGTCGGGCTATCCGCAAGTACATGGTACTTTGCTGCTATCCCTAACGCAGATCAGCTACAAAAACAACACAACATTTAAAAAAATGGACCTCCATTTACAGTATTACCGAATTAAAATATACAAATCCTACCACAGGTCGGATATTCGTTATCCCTAGCTGTTCGTCTTTTTACCGATGAACAAAAACGAATAACCAAATACACAAAAAATGACATTTAAAGAACAAATACTGGAAGGAATTCCATCCATTTTACCCCAAGCAAAACCTTACGAAGCAAGTATCAACCACGCACCTAAACGTAAAGAAATATTAACCGAGGAAGAGAAGAAACTGGCTATTGCAAACGCCTTACGTTATTTCCAGCCAAAGCAACATACCGAATTAATTCCAGAATTTAAAGAAGAATTGGAAAAGTACGGCCGTATTTACATGTACCGTTTGCGTCCGGATTACCAAATGAAAGCGCGTCCAATTTCAGAATATCCTGGAAAATCGGAACAGGCAAAAGCCATTATGCTAATGATCCAGAACAACTTGGATTATGCTGTGGCGCAACATCCGCACGAATTGATTACTTACGGTGGAAACGGCGGAGTTTTTAGTAACTGGGCACAATACCGCCTAACCATGAAATACCTTGCCGAAATGACCGAAGAGCAAACCTTGGTAATGTATTCAGGACATCCGATGGGACTTTTCCCTTCCCATAAAGACGCACCAAGAGTAGTAGTTACCAACGGAATGATGATTCCTAACTATTCTAAACCAGATGATTGGGAAAAATTCAATGCATTAGGAGTAACGCAGTACGGGCAAATGACCGCAGGAAGTTATATGTACATTGGTCCACAAGGAATTGTACACGGAACCACCATTACGGTTTTAAATGGTTTTAGAAAAATCAAGAAAAACCCAGGCGGTAATTTATTTGTTACTTCCGGTCTTGGTGGAATGAGTGGTGCTCAGCCAAAAGCGGGAACTATTGCAGGTTGTATTACCGTTTGTGCCGAAGTAAATCCTAAAATTACCAAAATCCGCCACGAACAAGGTTGGATTCACGAAATAATTGAAGACTTAGACCAATTGGTTGCCCGCGTGCGTAAAGCTCAACAAGCTAAAGAAATTGTATCAATTGCCTATTTAGGAAACATTGTGGATGTTTGGGAAAAATTCGATCAGGAAAACCTTCACATCGATTTAGGTTCAGACCAAACCTCACTTCACAATCCTTGGGCTGGAGGATATTATCCGGTAGATATTGCTTTTGAAGATGCCAACGAAATGATGGCCAACAACCCGGAGCAATTCAAAGTTGAAGTACAAAAAACGTTACGTCGTCATGCTGCTGCCATCAACAAACACACGGCAAAAGGCACTTACTTCTTCGACTACGGAAACGCTTTCTTACTGGAAGCTTCTAGAGCCGGAGCCGATGTTATGGCAGAAAATCCAACCTTAGGAAGAGAATTCAAATACCCGTCTTATGTTCAGGACATCATGGGACCAATGTGTTTCGATTATGGTTTCGGTCCGTTCCGTTGGGTATGTTGTTCCGGAAAACCAGAAGATTTGGCAAAAACCGACAAAATTGCCTGCGATGTTTTAGAAGAAATGATGAAAAATTCTCCATCTGAAATTCAGCAGCAAATGGCCGACAACATTCAATGGATTAAAGGAGCTCAGGAAAATAAATTAGTAGTAGGTTCTCAAGCCCGTATTTTATACGCCGATGCAGAAGGAAGAACCAAAATCGCAGAAGCTTTCAACCAAGCCATCGCCAAAGGTGAAATCGGATATGTGGTTTTAGGTCGTGATCACCATGACGTTTCCGGTACCGATTCTCCATATAGAGAAACCTCTAACATATATGACGGTTCTCGTTTTACAGCTGATATGGCCATTCACAACGTTATCGGGGACAGTTTCCGTGGCGCTACTTGGGTATCCATCCACAACGGTGGCGGTGTTGGTTGGGGTGAAGTTATCAACGGTGGCTTTGGTATGGTTCTTGATGGTAGTAAAGAAGCTTCAAGACGCTTAGAATCAATGCTTTTCTGGGACGTAAACAACGGAATTTCCCGCAGAAGCTGGGCCAGAAACGAAGGCGCTATGTTTGCCATAAAACGCGCTATGGAAACGCAACCATTATTAAAAGTGACCATCCCTAATTTAGTGGATGAATCGTTATTATAGTTTGAAGTTTAGGTTTTGTACTAATCGTTAAAAAAAAGAGCAACTTAAAACTTCAACGCATCAACTTAAAAAGAAGCACTATGAAGACATTAAAACTGCTTTCGTTAACCTTACTCTTCATTGCAGGAGCCTGCAGCACGGTAAGAGTAGATTCTGATTATGACAACAAAGTCGATTTCAGTCAGTACAAAACCTATGCTTATCAAAAAAGCGGCATCGATAAAGCCGAGATCTCCGATTTGGACAAAAAGCGTATTTTGCGCGCCATCGATGCAGAAATGAACAAAAAAGGATACACCAAAAGCGACTCTCCCGATTTATTGGTAAACATCTTTACCAAAGAAAGGGAACAAGTAGATGTAAACCAATACAACGCCGGTTGGGGTTACGGCTGGGGTTGGGGTTGGAACCCTTACATTTGGGGAGGACGAACTTATGTTTCCACTTCAACTGAAGGCACTTTGTACATCGACTTAATCGATGCCAAGAAAAAAGAACTTATCTGGCAAGGAAAAGGAAGTGGGTACCTCACTCACGACCGCGAGAAAAAAGACGAACGAACCAACGAGTTTGTTTCGAAAATTCTGGCTCAATTCCCACCTGAAAAAAAATAACTTTATGCAAAAGACTGTCTTAGGACGGTCTTTTTTTTATATTTCAATTTCACAGCAGGTTAAAAATTTCACAAACTAACATTTATCATGTTTTGAAATCAGAAACTCCGCTACCTTTACTTTAAATTAAGAATACAATGAACGACATCCAAAATCTGGACGACATCAAGCAAATGGTAAATTCTTTTTACGAAAAAGTACAAAAGGACGATTTTATCGGCCCAATTTTCAATGAAAAAATTCAGGAGCGCTGGCCGGAACACCTTGAAAAAATGTACGGTTTCTGGCAAACGGTTTTGCTGGATGTTCGCGCCTATTCCGGAAGTCCATTTCCACCTCATGCCACACTTCCCATCCAGAAGGAACATTTTGAGCGCTGGATCGAAATTTTCACCCAAAACATAGACCAGCAATTTTCCGGACCCATTGCAGAGGAAGCTAAATGGCGCGCCTCAAAAATGGCCGAAATGTTTAATTACAAAATCGAATATTTCCGAAACGCCAATCAAAAACCATTAACCTAGATTTTTTCGCTTATTATTTTGATTATTTCGCAAAAAGTTTACATTTGATAAATAATCAATTTGCTGATACTCATGACAAAAAACTATGCTAAACTAATTGTAACAGGATTGTTTTCGGGATTGCTTTTCTCATGCAGCTCGACTAATTTAATGACTTTAAGTGTGACCGAACCGGCACCGATCTATCTGGAATCCAAAGGAAAAAATGTAGGGATTGTAAACCGAAGCCTGCCTTCCAAGCAAAACGAAGCCATCGATGTTATCGACAAGATCTTATCGGTTGAAGGGAAAGACCTCGACAAGGATGGGGCCAACGAAATTATGTTGGGCCTTCAGAACGAACTTACCAAAAACAACGGCTTTTCTTCTGTAAAAATTCTTGAAGAGAACAATTTAAAAAGCGTAGGATTGAGTGTTTTTCCTGCTGCTTTACCATGGGAAACCATTGAGAAAATTTCAAAACAAAACCATATCGATTATTTGTTCGAACTTTCTTTTTACGATACTGATGCAACTGTTGCTTACAAAACCGCTACTGTCGAAAAAGCAAATTTATTAGGCATAAAAATTCCGGTAATTGAACATCAGGCAACCATTTCAACTTTAGTAAAAAACGGGTGGCGTATTTATGATGTGAGAAACAAAAACATTATCGACGAAATCGCCTCTGACAATATGGTTACCTCAACCGGAAGAGGCATCAACCCTATGAAAGCAGTAGAAGCCATTATGGGACGCAAACAAAACGTACTGCAGTTAAGTAATCATTTGGGCAGTGATTATGCCTTAAAAACTTTACCTTATAAAATCAGGGTTTCCAGAGATTATTATGTAAAAGGAACTTCAAATTTTGAAATTGGAAGACGAAGAGCCCAAACCGGAAACTGGGACGGAGCAGCCGAACTTTGGGCAAAAGAAGTCAACAATTCCGACCCTAAAATTGCCGGAAGAGCCTGTTATAACATGGCGATCATTAATGAAATCAATGGGAATTTAGATGTTGCCGTAGACTGGGCTTCAAAGTCCTATAGTGATTATGGCGATAAACTTGCATTAAAATACCTTAACCTATTGAAAAACAGAGTCTCCAAATTACAGCAATTAGAATCTCAAGTTCAATAACAGAAAAGAGGGTAAAAGATGAGAAAATTAGGGACAATCAGATACTTATAGAATGCTAAAAGCGTTGTAATCTCTTTAAACATTTCATAACTTTACCACCAAATACAACACACTGAATTATCATGAATACAACGTACCAGACCAACCCGCTAATCGAAAGATTGCCAAAACATTTGAAACAGTTTATAAAACCTCAGGATTATGACGAATATACTCCGATTAATCAGGCTGTTTGGCGTTATGTGATGCGTAAGAATGTAGATTATTTGGGAAGAGTTGCGCACAGTTCTTATTTGGATGGTTTACGCCAGACCGGAATCGATATTGAAAGTATTCCGAACATGTACGGAATGAACCGTATTCTGAAGGAAATCGGTTGGGCAGCTGTTGCTGTAGACGGTTTTATTCCGCCAAATGCATTCATGGAATTTCAGGCATACAATGTACTTGTTATTGCTTCAGACATAAGACAATTAGAACATATTGAATACACTCCAGCACCAGACATTATTCACGAAGGTGCCGGCCATGCTCCTATTATAGCCAATCCGGAATATGCCGAATATTTACGCCGTTTTGGTGAAATCGGATGTAAGGCAATTTCCTCGGCTCGCGACTACGAAATGTATGAGGCGATTCGTTTATTATCCATTTTAAAAGAAGCGGAAGGTACTCCGCAAGCAGAAATCGAAGCCGCCGAAAAACATGTAGACGATTTACAAAACGACATGGGCGAATTATCGGAAATGGCGCAAATCCGTAACCTGCATTGGTGGACGGTAGAATACGGTCTAATCGGAACAGTGGAAAACCCAAAAATTTATGGAGCCGGCTTGTTGTCTTCTATCGGAGAAAGTGCTTGGTGCATGACTGAAAACGTTAAAAAGATTCCTTACGATATTTCGGCGGCCAATCAAAGCTTTGACATTACCAAACCACAACCTCAACTTTACGTAACCCCTGATTTTGCTCACTTGAATTCCGTGTTGGAAGAATTTGCCAACAAAATGGCTTTACGCACCGGAGGTTTAAGCGGAATCAAGAAACTAATCCAATCCAACGCATTAGGAACCATTGAGTTAAGCACCGGAATTCAGATTTCAGGTATTTTCACCAATGTTATTGAAGAGGAAGGAAAACCGGTTTACATTCAGACCACAGGGAACACAGCATTATCTTACCGTGAAAAAGAATTGGTAGGCCATGGAACGGAATACCATTCAGAAGGTTTTGGTTCGCCAATCGGGAAACTGAAAGGCATCAACTTGGCTATTGAAGACATGAGCCCTCGTGATTTACGCGCTTACGACATCTACGAAAACGAAAAAGTAACTCTTGAATTTGAGGGTGACATTACCGTTTCGGGAGAAATCATTACCGGATCACGCAATCTTCAGGGGGAAATCATCATCATTAGTTTTAGAAACTGCACCGTAAAACACAAAAACACCGTACTTTTCCAACCGGAATGGGGCACATATGATATGGCTGTTGGTAAAAAAGTAATTTCTGCATTTTCAGGACCTGCAGATGTTCGCAGTTTTGATTTGATTACGCACGTACCATCATCCAAAACCATAAAAGCAAAAAAAACACCGGAGCGCGAAGAACTTGAAAAATTATACCTGAACATTCGCAACCTGCGTGAAAACCAACACAGTGAAATCACTTTAAAAGAAGCCTTTGCAGCAGTTTCGGCAAATCATCCAAACGATTGGTTGCTTTGTGTTGAAATTGCGGAACTGGCTCAAAAGGAGAACAATTCCGAGCTTACCGATAAAGTTTTGAACCATCTTGAAAAAGTAAAACTAAACCGCCCTGAAGTAGCCCATTTAATTGCCAATGGCTTAGATTTGATTTTTGATCAGGCCACTGCGTAACATTGGTTACAAAACAAAAGCGCAAGACAACTTAACTTTGTCAAAAAAAGCGATCATGGGACTATTAGATTTATTAGGTTTCAACAAAAGCACGGAAAATATCAGTGACTTTATAAACAAAAATGCTGTAATTCTTGACGTAAGAACTTCGGAAGAATTTGCCTCCGGACATATTAAGGGTTCTAAAAACATACCTTTAGACATGCTTTCTTCTGAAATTGAGAACATCCAGAAACTAAACCAACCGGTTATTGCCTGTTGCCGATCCGGAATGCGAAGCGCTCAGGCAACTGCCCTATTAAAGAAAAACGGAATCGAAACAATCAACGGCGGTGGCTGGGAAAGTTTGCAACACAAACTATAAAATGAAAACATTCAACCGAAAAGAACACTGGGAAACCATTTACAGCACTAAAGCCTTAAACGAGGTAAGTTGGTATCAGCCTACTCCGGAAACTTCCCTGGAATTCATTAAAAACAATATTGTTTCAAAAGATGAGGCAATTATCGATATTGGTGGCGGCGACAGTTTTTTAGTAGACTATTTAATCGAAGCGGGCTACACAGACATCACTGTTTTGGATATTTCTGAAAAAGCAATTGAAAGAGCAAAACTTCGTTTAGGTGAAAACGCTAAAAAAGCAACCTGGATTGTTCAAGACATCACACAATTTAAGCCGGAAAGAAAATATGCAATTTGGCACGACCGCGCGGTTTTTCATTTTTTAACTGATCCGGAAGACATCCAAAAATACACCCAAATTTCGGCTTTGGCACTTGAAGAAAAAGGCAAAAAACTGATCGGAACATTTTCAGAATCGGGACCCAAAAAATGCAGTGGCATCGAAATCAGACAATATTCGGAAAACACTTTAAAGAAAACTTTTGAAGGCGATTTTATCCCTTTGGAATGTTTTTTCGAAAACCACATCACTCCTTTTGACACGGTTCAGAATTTTATTTTCTGCAGTTTTGAAAAAAAATAAATCCCAAGTTTCCTTGGGATTTTCTTTTATAATTTAAGGGTGGCTCCCATCTCATTTTCACTTTCAATTACCTGATTTTTGTATTCCAGCTTCCAACCCATTTCGTTGGTTAAAATCAAAACCTTGGCAAGTTCGCTTACCAAACGGTTCTGCGCGTTGGACTTTAGGGTGGATTTTTCAATTTTGGCAGCCAAATCGGCTTTTACTTTTTTATTGATTTTATTGTAATCGTCTCCGGTGAACGGATTCATTCGGCTTTGTTCCACGTCGTAAAACTGAATGTCCGGACTGATCTTGATTTCTTCTTTAGGAATACTTACAATGGTGATGGTTTTGTTTTTCTCATCGATATCGTATTTCACCTGGCGCAAATCATAGGCTACGGTAACATCGGCATTAATGATGATCAGTGCTTTTTTCTCGAAAGAAAGCAAATCCATCAGGTATTTTTGCTGGTCTTTATAAGTCATGACCTGAGCAAAATGTCCTTCGGTTACCACTAACTTCCCGACACTTTTAATTTTTTCCTGAATCAAGTCCGAGTTATATTCAGTAGTAGTGGTCGGTTTATCGGACGTGAAATATCGGTAAGCCAGAACTCCTAAAACAACAAAAATCAGCAAGTAAAGCAGCTTCCCGGACCGCCCTATTGCCTGAATCACAGGAATGAGCATGTTTTTAATTGCTGTTTCCGTTGAGGAATTTCTTCTAGTAGCCATAGTTGTTTTATATTTTTACGAAGATAGAAAAAAGTTAAATCCAATTGTTGTCTTTCGCTTTTTGAACTGCTTCAATTTTAGAATGCACCTGAAGCTTTTTGTAAATGTTCTCGATGTGTTTGCGAACCGTTCCCGGCGATAAAAACAGGTTCTTGGCAATAACCGTATAACTCAAACCTTTGCTCAACTGATCCAGCACCCCGATTTCCCTTTCGGAGAGTTTCACCTCATCCTGATCATTTTTTTCCACAACAGTTATTGGATTTCGCAACAAATTCAATGTTTTTAAGGCAATCGACGGCGTCATGGCCGCACCTCCGTTTAACGTTTCCACAATTCCGTCATGAAGTTCTTTAGCATCTATTTCCTTTAGCAGATAACCGTCTGCTCCGGCTTTTATAGCTTTGAAGATATTTTCATCGGCGTCGAAAACCGTAAGCATAAGCACTTTTACTTCCGGAAACTTATCTTTTAAAGCAGCTGTGGCTTCAATACCGTTCATAAGCGGCATTTCCAAATCCATCAACACCAAATCCACCAAAGAATTCCGTTCAAACTTCTCTAACAATTCCTGACCGCTTATAGCATAAAAACTGACTTCCAAATCCTCAAAAAAAGACAGTTTCTCCACAACGGTTTGTATCAAAAAAAGGTTGTCGTCCGCGATTGCAATTTTTATTTTTTCCTTCATATTTAACTCCATTCTACAGTAATAATTGTTCCTTCTCCCGTTTTAGACTGAACCGAAAACTGGCCGCCAATTTCAGAAATCCGTTTTTTCATATTAGCAATTCCATTGTTAAGCACCACAGAATTTTCATCAAACCCTTTTCCATTATCCTTAACCTGAATTACAAAACCTTCTGCTTTTTTACGAATTGCGATTTCGATTTGACGCGCCTCTGCGTGTTTCAGGCCATTGTTGATCCCTTCCTGAATAATACGATACAAATTAATTCCCTTTAATGAGGAAAAAACAACCGCATCAGAGATCTCCGGATCGATTTCAAAGGTAAATTCTACATACTCTGAAGCCTTTTTGGCGCTCTCGATAAAATTAGTGATTCGGTTTTTTAAATCGTAAAACGAAAGTTCTTCTTTGTTCATTGCCCAAATTGTATCGCGTAACTCGGTAATTGTAGTTCTTGTAAAACGACTGATGTCCTGAAGCTTGTCTTTCAACTGCTGATCTTCAATAGAAAAACGGTATTTCAAATTATCAACAGACGAAATGATGAAGGTTAACTGCGAACCGATATTATCGTGTAAATCTCTGGAAATAGCTAAACGCTGATTTTGAAGCTCGTTCTGATTTTCAATACGCTGCAATGCTGCCTTCAATTCATTTTCGCGAGCCAACTGGCGGTTCTTTGCTCTCTGACGTCCATAAAATAAAAACCCGAGCAACACTGAAACCACTAAAAGCGACCCGACGGTTAAAATCCAGAAGTTCTTTTGGGCTACATTGGCTTTCTGCACCAAAATCTCTTTTTCTTTTCGCTCGGTTTCATATTCAATATCGAATTCTGCCTGCCGCGTCCTTAACTCTAAATTTTGAATGCTGTCTTTGTATTGCACATGGTTTTTGAAACATTCCAACGCTTTTTCAAATTCATTGTTCTTTTGGTATAATTCGGAAAGCTGCTGATAATTTTCCTGTACAAGGTTCTTATAGTCGTACTTCTTACTCACAGTCAACGCTTTGTTAAAATAAACAACTGCTTGTTGCAGATTTCCCGATTCTTTGAAATAATGTCCGTAGAAGTTAAGATTTTCGGCAATTCCGATTTGATCGTTACGCTTTAACCGAATAGCATAGGCCTTATCCAAATGGATTTTAGCCTCCGAAAATTTCTTTTGCATGATTCTCACCATTGCAATCTTGTTCAAACTGTATGGAATTCCTAGTTGGTCATTTGCAACTTCCTTGAATTTTAAAGCTTTGGTGTAGAAATACATCGCACTGTCCAAATCATTTTGCATTTCTTTAAGTACGCCGTAATTATCATATATCGCATTGAGCTCACTATCTTTGTAGGAAAGCCGGCCTAACTTTATTGCTTTGTTCATGTAGAACGCGGCCTGAGCCATATTTCTTCTTTTTAGCTGATATCCGTAATCTCCATAAACCCAAACCAATGCTTTCATGTCGTTCTGCTGCTCAAAAAAGCGAATAGCCTTGAGCATATAAAACGTGTTTTTATCGTACTTCCCCTGATAGTAGTACAATGTTCCAAGATTGGCATAAGCCTGGGCAATTCCTTTTTTATAATTGATTTCCTTAGCCTTTTCGATATTGTGGAACGTAAGTTTAATCACCTTGGAAGTGTTGGCAATTTTATAATCAAAAGGAAGGTTGTTGATGGAATCAATTTCTTTAATAGTTGCTCTAGGATGCGCCAAAACAATTTGAAACATGAGTAGAAAAGAGAAAAGAAACAGCTTTCGAAAGGGAACCATAGTTGGATGTTTGGTTAAAGTTAAGAACATTTCTTTCAAAACGATATTTTGAGAAACAAAAATCCCCATCAAATTAATCTACTAACCTGATGAGGACGTTCTATTTTTACAAATGCTCTTAACGTGTAAAAATATTATATAAGTTCAATACCAAACAAAACAATACTAAAAGAACTATAAATGTTACAGCAATTTTGATTTTTCCGAATTTTAAAATCCTTGACCTCATATTTGTAAAAAACTCTAACATTATCCGTAATTGATCGGATAAAATTCCCACTTTTCACACTAGCATACAATACGTCAATTGCCGTATTTTAAAATTCGATATGTGGTACTTTTTGCTGAACAGATTCCATCTTCTTATTCAAATTCTCCAGAAACTTGTTGTGTGATTCCGAAGTTGGATTAAACGGCTTGTGCAATAATGATTTCTGGACAACCTCAACTTCTTCCATAATCGAAAAACTCTCTTGAGTAATAAATGTTTCTGTGAAACGCTGCCAAATGTAGTCTATGGCAATTGAATTAGGATGAAGCATGTCTTGAGCGTAAAAACGATAATCGCGTAATTCGTCCATCATGATTTCATACGAAGGAAAATAACTGCTTCCTGAATTTTTAAAACCAAGGTATTTGTGAAGTGCCGTAAGCAAATGTGCCTTACTTAATTGATTTTCAACAAAACCGTCTTTAATATGACGAACCGGGGAAACCGTAAAAATAAATTTCACTTCTTTGTTTAACGATCTTATCTTTGAAACGATTTCCTCTAGGCTTTTTAAAATTTCTTCCACAGAAAGCAATTCCTTTTGAAAATGTTTTTGAGGCACCTTATGACAATTAGCCACCACCATATTGTTTTCTAAATGGCGATAAACCCATGCTGTTCCCAAAGTGACACAAACATGACTGGCCTGTAGAATTTGGGCTTGCGTAACCTCGATTTGATAATTAAGCTGCTCAAGAAAAGTTTCTTTGTTGGCAGAACTCAACTCTGAATGTACTTGATAGGAATTCCAGCGCTCATTGTAAAAAAAAGCATCATTTTCAGAGAAAAAATCTTTATCAGTTGCCCTTCTAACGATATCGGCAATCGAAACCGGATTAAAAATAATCCCAAACGGATTCACTAAACTTTGAAACTTATAATAATCGAACTTGCTTCCTATATTTTCCGCAAAACAAGACCCCAACAGCAAAATCCTAGAATTATAATCTATTGGAGATTCAGTTTTAACAAGCGGTATCTTGGTTAGAAAGTTCATAATTTTCATAAAAAAAGAAACCCAAAATCTAATTGATTTCGGGTTTAATATTACCAGTAAAAATAATTTGTTGTAGTGGAACTTCCAGTATTTTGTGTTGTTGTAAGTTCATCAGGAAAATTCCCGGAATTATAGACATAGCTATTAGTATAGCCCATAACCAACACCCCATTTCCGTCATAAGTCCTTGAGGTTAGCAAATTGTTGGTTTTTCCAGTATCATACATTGTTAAAAGCTTATTGAAACCTGCCACATTTTTAAAAACCGAGTTTTTATCATCATAGGTAAATTCTTTCTTAAAAAGAAGGTTCCCATTGGAAAATTCTTCTACTTTATAAGGCTCTCCGTTGGAATTCAAATAGATAATTCCGGTTAAGCCATTAGCGGTAGGGTTTCCAATATTACCAGAATATCCTTGATAAGAAACCGTATCGTCTGCATTATAAGTAAATACTTTACGACTTGTGGTCATGGAATGGTAATCAATAAATGTTTCGGCAATTAATTTCTGATTCTCATCATACTCATAAGTTGTCTCGTAATCAACCACTGAAGGATCGTAAAGATAACGAGATGTTTTTGTAATCAGATTTCCCGTATACTCATAGGTTTGCAACTGACCGGACGCCGTAAAACTCACCATTTTGTTCGTTCCGTTACTATAACTGTATTCGAAAGTAATTCCGTTAGCAACAGCTCTTTTTATAAGATACGCAGTCCCAACAGAAGCAGAATCATCACTACTGGAGCAAGACACCAGTACTTGCGCAAAAACGAAAACAAGGGCAACTAATTTTTTCATATTAATTATACTTATGAATGAACGATAAATTTAAAAACAATTCCTTTAAATTTAACGTGAAAAAATTATTTCACAAACGAAACAGCGTTTTCAAGCGCTTCTTTTATTCCCGCAACATTTTTCCCTCCAGCTGTCGCAAAGAAAGGCTGTCCGCCTCCGCCACCTTGGATGTATTTTCCTAATTCACGAACCACTTGTCCTGCATTCAACCCTTTACTTTCCACTAATTCTTTAGAGATATAAGAAGTAAGCATTGGCTTATCGTCTGCTGCGGTTGCTAAAACCAAGAACAGGTTGTCTTTGTTTTGTCCCAATTCGTAAGCTAAATCTTTTGCTCCGTTCGCATCCAAATCAACCTGAACTGCTAAGAAATCAATTCCATTGATGTTTTGCAACTGACCCGCTAACTCCCCTTTAAGGTTTTTCGCTTTTTCTTTCAGTAACTGCTCGATTTGTTTTTTCAGTTTTGCATTCTCATCCTGTAAAGAAACTACCGATTTGATCACATCCTGTGGATTTTTCAACGTTTCCTTAATCTCTTTCAAAGCCGATTCCTGCGCCGAGAAAAACTGTTTCACCGCATCATTGGTAATCGCCTCAATGCGACGGATTCCAGCCGCAACAGCACCTTCACTTGTAATTTTGAAATGCCAGATCTCTGCAGTGTTTTTCACGTGGATTCCCCCACACAATTCCATGCTTTCGCCGAATTTGATTGCGCGTACATTGTCCCCGTATTTCTCTCCGAACAACGCCATAGCACCTTCTTCAATCGCTTGAGCAAACGGAATGCTTCTTCTTTCGATTAGCGGTAATTGCTCTTGAATTCTTGCGTTTACGAAATCTTCCACTTGCTTCAATTCTTCCTCAGTAACTTTTGAGAAATGCGAAAAGTCAAAACGTAAATAATTTGGCGCCACTAATGATCCTTTTTGCTCTACATGCGTTCCTAAAACCGAACGCAACGCCTGGTGCAATAAGTGGGTAGCCGAGTGGTTGCTTGCTGTATGCGATCTTAAATCTGTGTTTACTTTTGCCTGAAAAGTCCCGTTTACATTTTCCGGTAGACTTTTCGCGAAATGCAGAATTAAGTTGTTTTCTTTTTTAGTGTCGATGATTTCGATAGTCTCGTTTGCAGAAACTAAAATTCCTTTATCACCAACCTGACCTCCGCCTTCCGGATAAAAAGGCGTATTGTCTAAAACGATTTGGTATAATTTTCCGTCTTTTTTAGAATCTACTTTTCTAAAACGGGTAATTTTCACTTCATTTTCGGTTTGATCGTAGCCTACGAAAGTTTCTACATTGCCCGGAACCAGCACATTCCAATCCTCAGTTGAAACTTCGGAAGCCGCACGAGAACGCGCTTTTTGTTCTGCCATGGATTTCTCAAACTCGCTTTCGTTGAAGGACATGCCTTTTTCTTTAAGAATCAAAGCGGTCAAATCTTTAGGAAATCCGAAGGTATCGTACAATTCGAAAGCTTTTTCACCAGAAACCTCAGCACCTTTAGTTTCAACAACTACATTCTCTAATAATTGTAATCCTTGATCTAACGTTCTTAGGAAAGACGCTTCTTCTTCTTTGATTACATTCGAAACCAAATTTTTCTGAGCCACAATCTCCGGGAAGAAAGCCCCCATTTGATTAGCTAAAACCTCAACTAACTGATAAATAAAAGGCTCTTTTGTATTTAAGAACGTAAAACCATAACGAATCGCACGACGCAAAATACGACGGATTACATAACCCGCTCCCCCGTTAGAAGGCAACTGACCGTCTGCAATAGCGAAAGCCACCGCACGAACGTGGTCTACAATTACACGAATTGCAATATTGGTTTTATTTTGCTCTTCGCTGATGTCTTTTATTTCGTTGTTGGTATATTTTTTTCCTGTGATTTGTTCAACTTTAGCAATTAGTGGCGTAAATACATCGGTATCGTAGTTAGATGTTACACCTTGCATTGCCATACACAAACGCTCGAAGCCCATTCCGGTATCTACGTGTTGTGCCGGTAATTTTTCTAATGAACCATCAGCCTTACGATTGAACTCCATAAATACGTTGTTCCAGATTTCCACTACCTGCGGATGATCTGCGTTTACTAATTCACGCCCTGAAACGGCAGCTCTTTCTGCATCGGTACGCAAATCGATATGGATTTCGGAACACGGTCCGCACGGTCCTTGGTCGCCCATTTCCCAGAAATTATCTTTTTTATTTCCAAGGATGATTCGGTCTTCTGAAACGTATTGTTTCCAGATATCGAATGCCTCTTGATCGAAAGGAACATTTTCTGCAGGATTTCCTTCAAACACGGAAACATACAAACGATCTTTGTCCAATTTCAACACTTCCGTTAAGAATTCCCAAGCCCAAGCTAAGGCTTCTTTCTTGAAGTAATCGCCAAACGACCAGTTCCCCAACATCTCGAACATGGTGTGGTGGTAGGTATCAAAACCTACATCTTCCAAATCGTTGTGCTTTCCGGATACACGAAGACATTTTTGCGTATCGGCTATTCTTGGTGATTTCGGTGTTCCGTTCCCAAGAAAAAACTCTTTAAACTGAGCCATTCCGGAATTGTTAAACATCAAAGTCGGATCGTCTTTTAAAACGATCGGCGCAGAAGGAACGATTAAATGTCCTTTGCTTTCAAAAAAATCAAGGTAAGCCTTACGAATGTCTTGTGATTTCATTTTTTTATTTCTGTTTTTGCTACGAATTGTATGAATTCGCACTAATTTTCTATTCCGATTACAAAAAGTAAAATGGCTGCTCCCCTAGCCCTGACAGAGCGGTTAGCTCACGATTTCAATCGTGACTAGTAGCGAAGGCAGGTAAACGGCTTACAAACTTGCCAAATGTTTCGCTTCAAAAAAACAACTATTTTGAAACATTTTTTAAATTTGTTCGTATAACCCTTACAACCGGCTCGCAAACACCATTTTATAAGCTGCAAAAATAGTATATTTTACAACAAAAAGAAGGAGAAACCGCAAGCTTTTAATGAGATTTGATTTTACCGATTTACAAAACACAAACCAATGCATTTAGACTTACCCGAAAAAAGATATTACAGCATAGGCGAACTGGCCAAAGCATTTGACGTGAACGCTTCGCTCATTCGATTTTGGGATAAGGAATTCGATATTTTAAAACCGAAAAAAAATGCCAAAGGCAATCGAATGTTTACCCCAGAAGATGTAAAAAACCTCCAACTGATTTATCATTTGGTCAAGGAACGAGGCTTTACTTTAGACGGAGCCAAAGTACATTTGAAAGAAGGCCAGAAAAAAACGCTGGACAAGTTTGAAATTATAAGAAAACTAGAAGCCATCAAAGTACAGCTTACCAACATGAAAAACGAATTGTAAGTAACATTTTATAAGATTAACGACTAATTAAATTCAGAAAAACAACCTTTAAAACTAAACACACATGAGAAAATGGTTAATTCCCGTAGGTATAATTGTAGTAATTGTATTTGCTTTGTACAGCTGGGCTAAAGGAGTAAACAACACCGCAGTTACCATGAGCGAAGGCATTAAAGAAGCCTGGGGTAACGTTGAAACTTCCTACCAAAGACGTAACGACCTTATCGGAAACTTAGTAAAAACCGTGCAAGGTGCTGCCGATTTCGAAAAAGGAACTTTAACCGCGGTAATCGAAGCCCGTGCTAAAGCGACTCAAGTAACAATCGACCCAAGCAACATCACACCGGAGCAATTGGCTCAGTTCAATCAGGCGCAAGGAGGGGTAACTTCTGCATTATCAAGATTATTGGTTACGGTGGAGCAATATCCGAACTTAAAAGCCAACGAAAACTTCTTGAAATTACAAGACGAATTGGCAAGTACGGAAAATCAAATTTTAACAGCACGTACACGTTTTAACGAGCAAGTTAAACCGTACAATACCCACATCAAAACCTTCCCTAACAGTTTGTTAGCCGGCATGTTCGGATTTACTGAAAAAGCCTATTTCGATGCGGTAGCCGGTGCTGAAAAACCAGTAGACGTACAATTTGATTTCAATAAAACCGAAGAGAAAAAATAATGTCTTTAACGGAAGATTTTCTAACCCCGGAAGAAGAAAAAGAGATTGTACATGCGATTTCTTTAGCGGAAAAAAACACTTCCGGTGAAATCAGGGTTCATATTGAAGCACATACTGAAAAACCTCCGCTGCAAAGGGCTCAGGAGGTTTTTCACGCTTTAAATATGGATAAAACTGAAGCGCGTAATGGCGTTTTGTTTTACGTTGGTGTTCAGGACCATACTTTTGCAATCATTGGAGACCAAGGCATCGACAAAGTTGTTGAAGCTGACTTCTGGGATTGTACCAAAGACCTCATCATTGAACATTTCAAAAACAAACGTTATAAGCAAGGTTTGGTAGAAGGAATTTTAAGAGCCGGCGACCGACTTAAAAAATACTTCCCATATCAAAGTGACGACACCAACGAATTATCTAACGAAATCTCCAAAGGATAAATGACAAATTTCCTTTTTAAAATGATAAAAATCCTGATTGCGGTAACTTTTGTAATGTTGCATCAATTCGGGTTTGCTCAATATACCATTCCTGAAAAACCCAGTTTTCAAACCAGTGTTTACGACTATGCAAATTTGCTGAGTTCATCTGAAAAACAACAACTTGAAAACAAACTGGTTAAATACTCCGATTCGACTACAACTCAAATTGTGGTGATTACCATAGAAGATCTTAAAGGGGAAGACATTGGAATTTTAACTCCGAAATGGGCACATCAATGGGGTATAGGGCAAGCCAAACAGGACAATGGGGTTTTAATCCTGCTTTCCAAAAACGACCGTAAAATTTGGATTGCTCCCGGCTATGGTGTTGAAGACCGACTTACCGCCGGAATTACCGGAGAATTGGTTCGCAACGTCATCATACCGGAATTTAAAGCCGGAAGCTATTACAACGGTTTAGACAAAGGCTCCGATGCTATTTTCGAGGTTCTGAAAGGAAAATACAAAGGCACGCGCATTGCGGATAAATCCGAAGGACCGGGCATAGGAAAAATCATTTTTTTCATCATCCTTTTCATTATCATTATTATCATTCTTTCCAAAAATAATCGCGGCGGTGGACGTGGCGGGCGTTTCTCCGGACCAGATTTGGGAGACATCATTATCCTTAGCAGCTTAGGCCGCGGTGGTTTTGGTGGTGGAAGTTCTTCCGGTGGAGGTTTTGGTGGCGGAGGCTTCGGCGGAGGTTTTGGCGGCGGAGGTTTCTCCGGTGGTGGAGCTGGCGGAAGTTGGTAAATTCAAAATTTACGACAAGTTTATACACAAAAAAACAGAGTGCCAAGGCACTCTGTTTTTTTTTACACAATTGTTTTATTACCAGTTTATTAACTTAAAAAAAGTACACAAATCGTACCTTTACAAGAAATCAATATCATGAAAAACGTTGCAATAAAACTGGTATGGGCAACGACATTGTATGTATTTGGATTTGCAGTTTTGTGCCAAACCGAGGTTTCATTCAAATTCTTAATTGGCTCAATGATTTTTGGATTTCTTTTGATCCCTTTCATGGTTTATAAAGTACTAAGCGATAACTACGCTTCCAACAAAACATTTGATCAATGGTATGAAGATTATCCTGTTTAGAGATTCTTAATTAAATTAAAAAAGAGATAGTTTCAACTATCTCTTTTTTAATTTAATGCATCATAAAGCGCCCTCTCGAAGGCTTTTCCTTTCCGGCAAATTTTTCAATTTTATAAGTTAAAGAAAACATTGCATAGCGTTTCAACACTGTATTTTGCTCATCACGAATGGTTGTTGCAGAAATCGTTCTTGTTGCACTCTGATTTTGGTTTAACACATCATACACCTTAACCTTTGCCGTAAATTTTTTATTGAAAAAGCTATAGGCTAAACTGGTATTCCACAAATAAAAATCTTTTTTGAAACCATCTGCAATATTGGAATTATAAGTATATCCAAAATCATTTCCGAATACCCAGTTTTTAGGCCAATAATTAGTTACCTGAACATTAAAACGGTGAAGCACGTTGGTCGCTTTGTCAAGAGGATAATTATTATAACGTGTATCAGAATACGTAAAATTATACGATGGGCTAACCGTTAACAATTCTCCATAATCGTAATTTAAAAACACTCTAGGTGTTAAACGCGTAGATTGTGCTTCATAAAGTTTATCGTTGTTGAATCCTTTAGTAAGCCCGAAATTTGCATTCATTCCAAAACCAAAACGGAATTTGTGCGCTTCCTGCTTAAGAGATTTACTCCAGTTCCCTCCCATCCAACTTGAATAGGTATCCCTTACATTGGTATAAGTGGTAAATCGTTTTCCACCGTCTTCAATTTTTGTTGAAGCTACCACCTGACTCTCGTAATAATCGCCCCCTGCATAAAACGAATATCCAGATCGGCTGGCATAATCGTAATTGCTAAAGCCTAAGTAGATATTGTGGTTCTTGTTCAGGTCTAAGTCTGCATTTCCTTTGTAAGTAACAAGGGGATTGGACAAATCTTCAACCGGTAATACCTGATCTGCAGTAGGAAAATCAAATTCATAAGTATAACCCATCCACGCATGTATGGATTTAGTAAAGTTATAATTCATATTTGCTCTTGCATAAGGCAATACATATTTCCTATTCAAATCGGTAACCGCATCTCGATATAGGGAATGATTATCAAAATCGGAAATTGCCGTACCTCCTGCCACACTGAAGTTTAAATTCTTCTTATTGACACTGAATCCTGCACTTGGTTTTACCGTACGAATAGTTGAAGTCAAATAGTTGGTTAAAAACTCATTTTCATCCGAATACGATTGTTCGGTTGCATCATAATTAAAAGCCTTGCGGTCTTTAGAATTCTTTTTCCAGTTGTATTCCAACGCCAGATCTACTTTAAGGGAATCTTTCAAAGGCTCTGAGTATTCTGTATTCAAAAAATAGGTATCACTCAAGTTTCGGTTTTTCTTCACCTGATCCCTAAAATCATCCGGAGTAGTTCCCTGATAATAAATAGTTGCCGATTTATTGTAAGAGGTAACATTATCCCTAGCATTCTCATTCTCGAACGAAACATTTATAAAACGGCCTCTTTTATTTAGCGCTTTATTAAAGAAAATGTTACTCTTGAAATTATTACCATCACTCTCATCAAAGGTTTGTGAAGTACTTTCATTTAAAAGCAGCTCATTCAAATCTTTAGAAGCCTGAGCCATTTTAGTACGGTCTTTCCCTGTTGACTTTGAAAAATTAGGGGTAAAAACAATGGATGAAGTAGAATCGATCTTAAATTCAAATTCCATTTTGGCCATATGACTAAAACGATCGTTTTTTACTTCTGATGCAGATTCTGTAATAAAATTTCGGTTTGTGGCAAAATTAACCTGTCGGGTCCGGTTGTTGTTTTTTGAATGCTGATCGGAGAAAAAATAGCTTCCATTTACATCTGCTTTTTTGGAAAGGGCATCGGAATAATTGATCCCTACCATGTCCGATTGGGTAATTCCCGAACCTCCACCAAAACGCATTCCGTTAAGACCAAACGAACCGTTATCATTATAATAAACCGAACGGCTACGACCACCACCCATGTTATCAAAAATTTCATCCATGGAAAAACCAATGGAATTAATATTATTGGAAGAAGCCAAAACACTAATTTTTCGTTTGTTTTTAAAATAATTGATCAGCCCGCTGCTTTCATAACGGTCGTCGGTTCCGTAACCTGCCATGAATTTTCCGAAAAGGCCTTTATTTTTATCTTCATCAATGGTAAGGTTGATGCTTGCATTGTTTGAAGTTGCTGCTTTTCCGGAAAGCTCTTCTTTTTTGGTTTTGGTTTCGGTAACCTGTACTTTATTGATAATATCCGAAGGTAAACTTTGCAAGGCCACTTTTCCGTCCTTATCGAAAAACGGTTTTCCATTCACTAAAATCTGATTTACTTCTTTTCCGTTAACAGTAATTTTCCCTTCACTGTCAATTTCCACTCCTGGCAATTGTTTTAAAAGGGTTTCTACGTTGGCATCCGGACGTACTTTAAAAGATGCGGCGTTAAATTCCAGCGTGTCTTTTTTAATACGAATGGGTGGTGCTTCGGCTTTTACAATTATTTCACCTAATTGTTTAGCCTGTTCTTTCAAAGGGATAATTCCGAAATCTTTTGCTTTTAAAAGCTCTGAAATACTCAATTTATAATCCTCAAAACCAACCATGGATACTTTTAAAAAAGTAGGCTTATCGGTTTTCTTTACATTGAGAACAAAATCACCATTTTTATTGGATATGGTGTAATCCACCAACGTGGAATCTTTCACAACGGATAAGTAAACCGTTGCCGCTTCAATGGGAAGCTTATTTTTCTCTTCAATAATTTTTCCTTTGATTGAAAAGGAATTTTGTGCAAAGGCACTTACAGCAAATAATGCAAGAACGAGTACTATTAGTTTTTTTGGCATAAATAAAAAAAAATTGCGGTTAAAATGATTTCTCATTAAAACCGCGAATTAAAGATTTTATTATGTAAGAATTTTATTTATTTAATAAATTTTAACAATTTATTTCTGTCTGAAGTAAATATCGATGGGTACACCGGAAAAATTATAGTTCTGGCGCAGCTGATTTTCAATAAAACGCTTGTACGGATCTTTCACATATTGTGGCAAATTTGCAAAAAACACAAACTGTGGGGTTGGCGTTGGCAACTGCATACAATATTTAATTTTCACATATTTCCCTTTCAAAGCCGGTGGTGGTGTACGCTCGATAATCGGCAACATCAATTCATTGAATTTTGAAGTAGAAACGCGTTGTTTTCTGTTTTCAAACACTTCCACCGCAGTTTCTAACGCTTTTAACAAACGTTGTTTCGTTAATGCGGATACAAACAAAATCGGCACGTCGGTAAACGGTTCAATCTCTTTACGGATTTTCGCTTCATAATCACGGGCTGACATGGTATCTTTTTCCACCAAATCCCATTTATTCACAAGGATTACAATTCCTTTACGGTTCTTTTCGGCCAACCAGAAAATACTCTGATCCTGTCCTTCAAAACCACGCGTCGCGTCAATCATCAAGATACAAACATCGGAATGTTCAATAGCACGTACCGAACGCATTACCGAGTAAAATTCCAAATCTTCTTTCACTTTAGCTTTTCTACGGATTCCCGCGGTATCCACCAAGTTGAATTCAAATCCGAAACGGTTGTATTTGGTATCGATCGCGTCACGCGTTGTTCCTGCGATATCGGTAACCACAAAACGATCTTCACCAATTAAAGCATTGATAAACGATGATTTTCCCGCATTCGGTCTTCCTACCACGCAAAAACGCGGTAACGGACTTTCCTCTTCTACTGCATCGGGCAATTCCGGCAACACTTCTACAAGTGCATCCAACAATTCTCCGGTTCCACTACCGTTCATTCCGGCAATAGTAAAATATTCGCCTAATCCTAAATTATAAAATTCCACGGCGTCTTTCTCACGCATGGAGTTATCTATTTTATTAACAGCCAACAAAATCGGCTTGGTCACTTTGCGAAGCAATTTGGCCACTTCCTCGTCCATTGGCGTGATACCTTCTTCCACATCTACCACGAAAATGATCGCATCGGCTTCATCAATAGCCAATTCCACCTGACGACGAATTTCGCCTTCAAAAATATCATCCGAACCTTTAATGTACCCCCCGGTATCAATTACCGAAAATTCCTTTCCGTTCCACTCACTTTTTCCGTAATTTCTATCACGCGTCACACCGCTCACCGAGTCTACGATGGCTTCTCTTCTTTGAATTAAACGGTTAAAAAAAGTCGATTTTCCTACATTTGGTCTTCCGACAATGGCTACGATATTGTTCATTTTCTGCTATTTTGCTGCAAAGTTAGGCTTTTTATTTTATATGAAGCTTCTCCCGCTATTCGCTGTATCTTTTTGCCAGACGTTCAACTCTTAAACAAATTCGTCAAAAACAAAAAGGATGCCGCTGCTATCGGGGCTATTTTGAGTTTTTCAGTTCGGGCTTATTTTTGATTGTACCCGAAACGACGCAATTGAAATGCGTTGCTTCTCCAGTCTTTGTTCACTTTCACGAACATTTCAATATGGATTTGTTTTCCGAAGAATTTCTCCAAATCCTCACGCGCCTGAATCCCGACTTTTTTAATCGCCGCACCTTTGTGCCCGATGATAATTCCTTTTTGGGTGTCGCGCTCCACCATTATTATGGCACGAATTCGGATGATATCGTCGTCTTCCTTAAATTCTTCCGTCTCAATTTCTACCGCGTATGGGATTTCCTTGTCGTAGTTCAAAAGGATTTTCTCGCGAATAGTTTCATTTACGAAGAAACGTTCAGGCTTGTCGGTTAACGCGTCTTTCGGATAATAAGGAGGAGATTCCGGCAACAATTCCAAAATACGATCAAAAACCGCCGTCACATTAAAGTTTTCCAAAGCGGAAATCGGGAAGATTTCGGCATTCGGCACTTTTTCTTTCCACAAATTCACCTGCTCTTCCAATTGTTCCTGATTCGATTTATCGATTTTATTCAACAAAAGCAAAACCGGAATTTTGGAGTGAATGATCTTATTAAAAAAATCTTCGTCTTTCAGTTCCTTCTCCCCAATTTCCACCATGTACACCAATACATCGGCATCTTCAAAGGCAGATTTCACAAAATTCATCATGGATTCCTGCATTTCATAGGCCGGTTTAATAATTCCTGGCGTATCGGAAAACATAATCTGAAAATCGTCTCCGTTAACAATTCCTAAAATCCTGTGACGCGTGGTTTGCGCTTTAGATGTAATGATAGAAAGACGCTCCCCAACAAACGCATTCATTAGTGTGGACTTTCCAACATTTGGATTTCCAATGATGTTTACAAAACCTGCTTTGTGTGACATGGTAAAAAAATTAGCCTACAAAGGTAGTCATATCAAGCGAATAGACGAAATAAAACAATATTATTCTAAATAAAACTTGTTTATTCAAATAAACGTTGTACTTTTGCACTCGAAACATCGCGGGATAGAGCAGTAGGCAGCTCGTCGGGCTCATAACCCGAAGGTCACAGGTTCGAGTCCTGTTCCCGCTACTAAGAAAATATTGAGAATACAAACCGTACAGCGCGGGATAGAGCAGTAGGCAGCTCGTCGGGCTCATAACCCGAAGGTCACAGGTTCGAGTCCTGTTCCCGCTACTAAGGAAGACCCATCAACATCTTGATGGGTTTTTTCATTTTCAGAGCCTTCCTTACCCCTTGATATTACTGAGATTAGCTCAAAAATACCGTTCACTTTTTTGGTTAGATATTGCCTGTCAATTGACCTAATTGACAAACCTTCTGGAAATACCAAATTTTGAATTCTTATTTTACTCTCAACATCTCCTCTTCTCCAGCAATCACTGATATTTTTAACCATATTCACTACCTTATCCACGTGTTTTTTGTGGTTAGATATCCTTTGAGAAGCCAACTCCATTTTAACCTCAACATCCCTCAATTCCGCTTCAAATTGCAACATATACTTGTTGTATTTCACATCATCGAAATTAGGATTATCAAAATAACGTTTGTCCAAATTTTCGATTTTTTTCTCAACCTCATTTTTCTTATTAGTCAAAAACTTCATTTCTCCCTTAGCATCAGTGTTCATAGTATCAAACAGCTTATCCAACTGCAATTTAAATGGTTCGATAAATGAAACGTCAAGTGTATATTTTGACAATAAAGCCTCAAAAGAATTATTCAAACCTTCTTTTATTGACTTCTTAGTGGAAAAAGCATTATAACTGGCATTTTTACATTTCTGACACTTATAATAATGTAATGCTTTTTTCTCAACCTCATAACTCGTAAGTAAACAACCGCATTCACATTTCAAAAAACCAGTCAAAGGTCTAAACTCACTAACCTTTGCTTTTGAGTATTCCTTTACAGTGCTTTTTTTGTTACTTGACAGCATTTTATCAATAAGCAGAAAATCCTCTTCGCTCACCATCCCCTTCCAGTTACCATTTACCGGCTCTTCGATTAAAGAGTTTACAAGGATGCCGCAATAAAACGGATTTCTCCACATAGCACTTAAAGCCTGTTTTGTGATTACCACGCCTTGAAGCTCTAACTTTTGCTTAATCACATAATCACGTTCTCCCATCAATTTCCATTTCCAAGCTTGTTTCAGAATCTCACCTTCCTCGTTAATTGTTATTTCTTGTGATTCTTGAATCAAAGTATAATCCGTCACCTTCTTACCCCTCATAGTATATCCTCTTGGAGCCTTACCCAACCAGTTTCCAGCTCTTAGCAAAGTCCTCATACCGGGAAGCGTTTTTTCCAACCTATCCATGTTTTCCCTTCGGGCATCCAAAAGCTTGTTATAAATTTCTAATTTACTATACTCATCATCGGTACAAAGTCCCGAAGAAGTCTCTATCAAGTGAACGCCAATCTTATCTACCAACTCATTAACAATAGATATGGCATTACCACCAGTTCTTGAAAATCTACTAATAAACTTTATCGCAATCGCAAATGGCTTTTTCTTTGCACTTTTTACCTCATCCAACAATTTAGTAAACTCTTTTCTCGTAAAGTCTCCAGAAGCACTCTCGTAGGTTCCACCAAGCATATTTTTCAGTGCGTAACCATTTTTATTAGCAAAATTTACAATTTCATTATTTTGCTCTTCCAGACTGTTATTTGCTAATTGTAACTTGGAGCTAACTCTGGTATATCCCCAAATCTCTTTAACAACAACCTCTTCTTTTATTTTTTCTTTTTGAAATTTTTTAAACTTATCTAAACCCATTTTCTTCTATATTTAAATTGTACGCTATTATTGCTAATTGAGCTAAACTATCAATTATGTTTTCGGCGTCTGAATCAGAAACTGCTTCAAATCCTTTAAATTTTCTTAATTCTTCAATCGTTAATTTTATTTTCTCATTACTTGTTCCATCATTGTTCATAATTAAAACTTCCGCACTATCTCATATTTTTTTGGCGTGAGATTATTTTTTTGACGCAAAGCGTCCCCTAGCCAATTATAAAATCTATTATAACTAGCTTACAAGTTTTCAGAACCCTGAGAGTTCTTAATATTTTTGTGCTGAAACCACTTTTTAAGAACAAAGTGGAAATGTTATACGTCTAACAGACAAGCTGCCTCATCGAGTTTTGAGTGAGTTAGAAAAAAGAACTGACTTACCCATCAGTTTTTGCCTTTTAATCTAACTATAGGCAATCTTACTACTAATTTCCTTTGGGTGCAAGTTATTTTTTGGAAAAAAAATAAATTTACTATGCTGATTTTAAAGGTGTTCGCCTATGCAATTGATGAACTGAAGAAGCTAAAAATTGTTTGCCGTAACGGGTTTTAAAGTTCAACTCATTAAGATAATCAGCTATTTGTCGGTAGGTCATTCCTTTTTCTTTACAGTTACCTATAATAGATTGAGCCTGACGATTGCGGTCGTTGTTCAAAGCATTCTCTTTTATGGTCTGCACACCCTTATTACGGGCATCTGCCGTCAAATTCTTAGGACTTCCCAGTTTAACCCCTTTTTTCTTTAATTCTGCCAGAGCTAGTTTGGTACGGGAACTTATCATCGAAGCCTCTTGTTGCGCCAGCGCACTAAATATATGTATTGTAAAATGATTAGCCGATGGCATATCCACCGCCACGAACTCAACACCTGCATCCATAAGTGAACTTACAAAACTCACATTACGAGCCAAACGGTCTAATTTAGCAATAACCAATATTGCGCCTTCGTTTTTTGCTTCTTGAATCGCTTTATGAATTTCGATGCGGTCACGTTTATTAGTTCCAGTTTCAATTTCTGTGTACTCATTCAATATAGCACCATCCTGACCAGCTACATATTTTTCAACGGATGATTTTTGAGCTGATAGCCCTAATCCTGAAATCCCCTGAACTTTTCTACTTACTCTATAATATGCAATGTACTTTTTCATAATATTTTAGCCTTGTCCAAATATTTAAACGTCCGTTTGTGATTTATTACATTGCAATAGTCCAGGTATTTTTTGAATTAAAAAAGAAAAAAACCAGGAATCCTGGGCTGTATAAAATTAGCGGGAATTTCAAGCAGTTTTGCGCTATAAATAAAGCGTGGGATTAGCCACGCTCTTTTTGTTGTAATAATTTTGAAAACTCTTTTAGTTCTTTAGTTGTGAAATTCGATACTTCAAATGTTATCGGATATTTTGGGTCTTCGGTCTGAAGTATATTTTTAAGTTGCCCTAGCGTGATAATTATTTTCATGTTTCTGTTTACTAATAAATATCTCGAATTTTGATTTTGAAAAATTTTGCTCAGAATTTTTGAACGTATTTATTCGCCTATTCATGTTTTTGCAAAAATCTGCTAAATGTAGCTGGTAACTGTTTGAAAAACATTTCCCGATTTTTCGCACCGTTTACAGGGGAGAAGGGCTGCTTTTACCCCCTTTGAGGTGGATATTGCTTTTCGCTCCTTTAGCTTTTAGGTGCTACATACTGAAAAATAAGGGTACAAAAAGGAACAATAAAACTCCCTTTCAGGTACATAAAAGTACAGATTAGTTAAGTTCCAATAGTTGCTTTTTCTTTTGGTCGAATTCTGTTTGGTCGATAATTCCAGCGTTTAAAAGTTCCGCTAATTTTTTTAGCTCATCTAAATTACTGTTTTGTTGTACCGGTGGCGCATCATTTTTAACTGCCAATTTCTTCAACTCATAAATTTTCGATTCAAGTTCTTTGATTAGTTCCAAATCTTCAAGTTGGGCTATTATTTCAATGTCATTCCCGCTTTTATTCCCAATGGTTACGTAATAGCCTTTATTTGAAAAGAAATTATTCACGATATTATTTGTAATACCTAACTCTAGGAATGAATCAACCACCATAACCAAGAATAGTACAAACGCTAATCCAATCAAAATAAATCCAAAATAAGTAGCTTGGCTCTCCATGTTGATTTTACTAAAAATCATTTTGCTAAATATTAGCAACAACAATCCTATCACGAACATGCGAGCCAATACACCAACGAACGTCATGCGTTGTTCCGTATGCTCCACATAGGAGAAATTATCCAAATCACCCGATTGAATCGTTTTATTGTAATTCGGTGCGGTTGTGGTTATCCTATCTTTGTTCGTTTCGACTATAACACCTGATTTAAAGTTGAATGTTTTCGGGCTTGGTTGTTTTGATTCCATATTCTTTTACTTTAAAATGATTTTTTGTGTATCGATTAATTTATTGCTGTCATTGTAAATTTTTACTAAATAAATTCCAGTTCCGCTCAGGGTATTCAACGACACTGTACTTTCTTGTTGATTCAGGCTTTGGCTAAACACTTCCTGTCCCAACGTATTGATGATTTTGACATTCCACCCGTTAACGTTTGTTTGGTTTCCACAATCAATTGTAATGTGCTCGGTTGCTGGATTTGGATAGATTTTTATTGAGCTACTTGCTAAACTATTTGAGTTGATGCTCAGATTTGCTGGCGTGAACTTATAAATAACCCCACGGTCAAGAGTCCCGCCATAGCGGTTGTTAACCCCATAAAGTGCGCTACCGTCATAAGTCAACGTTCCATTTTCCTGAATGTCGTAGCTTTCTGGTGCTGTCCCATACTGTCCCCAGTTGTACCACTGGTAGCCTGTTCCGTCCGTATTGATTGAATACAGGTTTACGTTTGATTTTCCGTATAAAACGTTTCCGACCAACACCAATGAGCCATAAGACCAAGTGTAATATTGCGAACCATTTAAGTCGTTAAAAATACTTTGAAACCCTGTACCATCTGTATTTATTTTAAAGACATTCCCTTTTCTGACACCATTACCAGTATTACCACCTAACGCAGTCATGCCATACAATGTATTTCCACCTAACACAAGTGTTCCATTGGGTTTTGCCCCATCTGCATAGTTGAAAGTATGTAGAATCGTATATCCAGTTCCGTCTTTGTTGATTTTGAAGATTTTGCCCGCATTATCGTTTGAGCCATACGTTGATGTCATGCCATAAAGGAAATTACCATCCAAAAGAAGTGAACCGTATGGGTTTTCTTCACCCAATGCAAAACTGTGTAACAATGAAAAGTTACTGCCATCAGTATTTATTTTGAAAATTGTTCCCAGTCCGCCTAATAAATCAGCATAAACCGCTCCACCTTTTCGGGTCATTCCATACAGGATATTTCCAGAGATAACCAATGAACCTTGGGGATTATTTCCATCGTTTGGATTTTGATATGTGAAAGAATGCAATATTGAATAATCGCTTCCATCAGCGTTGATTTTATAAATAGTTCCATTGGAAGTCATTCCATACAATACACCATTATTATATAACAATGACCCACATGGAAAACTATAAGTTTCTGTAAAATTATGTAGTATTGTGATGCCAATTCCATTCGGGTTCAAAGAGTAAACATATCCAGCATTGTTCGCCCCGCCTATATTTGTCGTCCCATACAAATGACCGTTAGCTGAAGTCAACGAGCTGTAACCACCGCTACCAACAGCGGAAAAGTTATGTAAGTTAGTGAACTGGGCGTTCGTTGATATTGTTGTTAGCAGTATACCAATACAAAGTAAAATTTTTCTCATTGTTTTGATTTTAAAGTTTCAGAGCAAATATAAATAATATTCGGTTGCAAACAATCTGATTTTAAACAATCACAACCACACAATCTATTGCATGTAATTTTCCGTTATGGAAAAAAGAGTGCGTAAAAAAGAAATGCCAGCGGTTGTAATACAGCTCGGAATCAAACTAAAAGACATTATTGAAGCAAAGAAGTTAAAGCAACGTGAGGTTGCATACGATGCTGGCATGGATGTCGAAAACTTGAGAAAGTACATGAAAGGCAATCAGGAAATGAAAATAAGTACCTTGATTAAGATTTCAGAAGCACTTGGCATGACAGCTAGTGAACTACTTGATGGTTTGCAGACCAAAAATGAAAATTAACTTTCCCTGAATATTCAAATTAGCGCAGATACTTTAATATTTTGCGCTATTCATAGGTGCATAATATCAATCACACCCGCTAATTACAGCTTTTGCAATTTCCTACTACTATTAAGTACTAATTATTCTATTAGCATCTAATTTTCTATTAGCTTCTTCTTATATTTTCTTCTTTATACTCAACTATGTTACTTAAATAATAGTAATAAGAATACTATGTAATACCAATAAAATAAGGCAATACAGAATAATTGTACTAATATGTTTATGCACTGCTTGCGCTATTGCAAAACCAGTAAATAAAAGTTTTTCAAAAATAGTACTCCAAAGTACTTGACTCTTAAACCGTTTGTTAGTATACTTGATAATATGAGAGAAAACTCATTAAAAAATCCTTGGTTGCTGGGGAGTAATTACCCCAGCTTCTCTTACCGAGACGTTAGAGAGCCAAGACAATAATCACCCACATATTGGGTGACACAGAATAAGAGAATACAAAAATGAATCTTAAAAACGAGTACCTATCGCTTACAGGCGATACAGAGGATTTACAAATCCTTCACCATGATGAAAACTTTGCCGAATTAGCCCTAATCTTCCCAAATGTTAATTCGATTTGGATTCCGAGAAAATCGGAAACTGCCCTAAGAAAATACGTTTCAAAAACACTTTTAAAAGAAATTGACCCTAACGTTGATGTAGCGGTGGAAAAATGTCTCTTGGTGCTATCCAACTTTGCCAGTACCTACCATACTGAAGACAAAGAAGACCGTTGGAAACGTCTGAATTCTAAAATTTTGCATGAACAAACCAAAGGCAAAGACAACACTTACATTTACAATAAAATTATAGACTTACTGAAAACAGGTACTGCAACGGGTGCTATCATTGAAGTTGATGAGCATTATGTGAAAGGTGTTGTTTCCAGAAAATACAGAATATCCGACAGCTATTTTAAGCCAGGTTTAACAGAATATCTTATCAAAGACACCGGAATTATTCAAACCAGAAATAAAATCTATTACAGACTATTAAATGAGGCTCTGGACAATCCAATCTGCAATAATCTGGTGAAGTTTTACCCTAGAATTGAATTGCCAACATCTGGGGAATTACTGGCAATAGGTAAGCTGCTGGTAAAAGATGGTTACACCACCAAAAAACAGAAAACTCTGACCATGCGTAACAAACACGATAATAGCTACTGGGCTGACGCAGACAATAGGAGTTTCGTTGAGAATAATATCAAAATGTTTGAGTACTTGACCAACCGTGGTTTTATGATTCCAGCCGCTGGCAGTGAAAAAAGCGGTGGGCGTGTGGTGGATAGCTTTACATTAATGCCAGCGTGGATTCGTAATGAAATTACCATTGACGGCAAAAAGCTTGTTGAATGCGATTACAAGGCATTGCACCCGAATTTAGCAATGCTTTTGTACAAAGGAAAAGCAAACTATTTAACACACGAGAAAATAGCGGAGCAGACTGGAATAGATGAAAAAGAAGTGAAACGTGAACATTTAAGCTTTTTCAATAAGAATTGGTATAGTATGATAAAATCACCGCTATTCAATTATTATTCAAAACATGAGCCAGATATGCTTTCAAGGATTTACCATGACAAAAAAGCCAATGGTTACAAAATCACTTCAAAGAAAATGTTTAAACTCGAAGTTAAAATAATGACTGACGTAATAAAATATCTCAACTCGGTAGGGATTTATGTTTTGTACGTTTATGATGCGTTGTTATGTGAAGAAAAAGACAAACCGGTAGTGATGGAAACCATGAACCGAATCATTTTGGAATACGGGGTCAAAACCTGCGTTAAAGACACCAGCGCAAAAATCGATATTGAATGCGCTATTGTTGATGATTTTGCCAATGCAGGTGATTCAGATAGGATTACATTGGCGGAACATTTTAACCGATGTAAAAGAAAATACAGATATGTGGAAAAAGAGCAATTCGATTCGCAGTATGAAATGTTATCTGAGTTTTTTAAATACGTTGATGAAGTTGATGAGAATTCTAAAAATAATTGTTACGTTGAATTTCAGAATTATGATGGAGATTTCGAAAGAATTCCGTTGTTTGAATAATTATTAAATTCCGCTCGATGGAGCGGAATTTAATATCTTTATATAAGCCACGGAACTTATATTTATTTTTTGTCAGTAAAAGTGTATATATTTACAAGTTGGCTCAAGCCAATTTCGATAGGTGTAAACTTTAAATTGACTAAAAGAAATGAACGATATTGACTTAACCAAAATCAAATATTACCCTGATAGATTTTACATTTGCCTTGACGGCTTTGACACAACCAATCTCACAACTTTTCTCACAGACCTAAACATTGGGCAACAACAATCAATATTTATTCATGAATATTATCATTATCTAACTAATATCACGACATTTCCTGGCATTAGGCAGTTTCATTTGAATTTTTGTGACAGATATAGATTATCAACTATTCTAACAAATAAAAGAGGTTTAGACGCATATCCAATCAATACAAATAATTTTCCTGATTGCAAAGAAGAAGTTGAATATTGGAATTCAGTCACCACAATCATTGACGAGGACGATATTGATTACGAATTGGTTGAAGAAACAGAAAATTCTACAAACAAAAGATTTGATATAACTTCTATTGTGCAAGAGAACAAACCAATGGATGTTGTAATTAACGGAATAAAGTATAGTGGAGCAAGAATTTTAATAAATATTGAAATCTCTGGACTTCTAAATAGGAACTCTTTTTATCTCACATTTGGTGCAATAGATGAATTTTTGAGTTCTTCGATTGACGAGTATTTGTTTGAAAATGACTTATCTGACATTGACCCAAGTGACTTAAGTCAAAGACCATTTTATCCATACGGTTTTTTTGACAGGTTACTTTCTCATTATGGTATTGAAAGAGCTTCTTCGTTTGAAAAAATTCTAATTGCATATTTCTCATTAAATTCTTTCAACCCAGCAGTAAAACTGATTGAAGTTTTAAAGAAAATGCAAGCTGGTGGTTATAATGACTTTCAGAACAATCCAGAACAATATCTTTTGGAAAATTTTTCAGAAACACCACAATATGAACAAGTCCTAAATGCAATAAATGACTTTGCTAAAGAGACCTCTAATCAAGGGAGAATTCATATTTCACAAGCTTTAAAATATTACTACGACAAGTTTTATACTGCTCAAAAACTTAAAGAGAAGGATTTCTTTTTTTTTATCAGACCATTCTTTGTAGTAGATGAAAATGATTTGAGAAGAAAACAGAAATTTCTACTTGAACTCTCGAGAATCATTAATTTGTTTTCACCACCAGTTATCCTAAAAGATAAAGTGTTTAAGTACGTTGACAAGCTGACTACTTTTGGAGAAGCTACTATGCTAATTCTTGCGACTTACGAAATTTTTGAGAGCGTAAAGACTAATAAAATAGCTAAGCGACCAGCAAGGCTCAAATCGAAGTACATCTTTCCTGACCAAGACCCAGATTGTGATACTTTTGAAAAATTCACTCCACCACCAATTCACGGAACTGTATTTCGATTGGCGTTAAATGAAATAAATCTTTATGGTGTTTATTTGAATGAACTTGAAAGAAGAAGACAAGTCTCTGATTAAAACTATGACCAAACTTAAATAAACATATTTTCTGTTAGAAAGAAGCGTAAATTATTAACCAATTATAAACTAACAAAATGCAAGAAGTAAAAAATGAATTAGTTAAACTTTTTGAAAGTGCTAAAGCAAAAAATGAATTTGAGTTTGTTCAGGTATTAATGAACTATAAAGGCATGGGAAGTTTAAGGTCAATGTCAAATCTCTATGAATGGTTTGACGCTTTAGACTTTTATAATTCGTTATATGAAAAGCATACAGGAATTGAAAAATATAGAATTGGATGCCTAATATATTCTACTTTTTTTGAAAGCAGTGATTTTTATAACATAATAGGAAGTCTATGTAGAATCGAAATGGGCTTCAGAAGTTCTTCATATTTGTTTTTCAAAACTAAAAAATATGAAAGATTACTTGGTACAGGAGAAAAAATCGGAATGATTTCAGAACTTTTAGAGGATTCAGGAAATGATAAAATATTAAGTTTTTTCAGCGAAAACCACTTTAAAGAAATTAGAAACACTTTTTTTCATTCAGCTTACACAATAATAGGTGAAGATTATCAACTTTTTGACTCAGAACCAATTGTAATTGATGGAATTGGAAGAAGATATTTTGATATTAATGAGTTTCTTTTGCCTAAAATTTCAAATGTTTTAGAGTTTTTCTATCAATTCAAAGAATGCTTTTTTAGTCATTTTGCAAGTTACAAAGAGAACAAAGTAGTTAATGGAAATTTCCCAAATCCGGTAATTGCAACAATTCTTGGTTCTAACGAAGGCTTGAAAGGTTTCAAAATGGAGAAAACAGTACAATTTTATGGAGAATGGCACGATTCAGGGATTTTTTATGATGATAACATGAAGATGTGGACTGGAATGAATATTCGTTTTAATTTTCCTCAGAAAGAAACGATAGAAATTGATGAAACATTGCAACGATATGAAAACAAGCCAGATATTAAAAACCAAAATGAATTTTGGAATTTAACAGATAAAATCATTGAACGAAATGATAAAAACGAACTGTTAAGAATTTTAAATTTATTAGCTAAATACGGAGATGTTCGCTACCAAAAGTGGTACGATGAAGAGAACAGTCATAAAAAAGAAGGTTTAAAAAAGTACATCAAACCATTTTATGAAAAGGCTTTAGAAATAAAACTTCCAGTTGATTTCAAAAGTATTAGAGACAGAATGAAAGAAATTGAAAATTAATTTTGTGTAACAAAAAGAGCCATTAAAATAGTATGGAAGAATTTGAATATAAGTTAAGAGAAATATTTTTTTACATTGGCTCTTTTGGGATTCGCCATAAACAGATAAACATATTTGAACCTGAATCAATTAGTGATGATGATAAGACGGAGTTTTTAACACATGTGCACCGTGGATTTAGAATAGGGCAATCTCTTATCATTGAGGAAATTTTAAAACTATACAAAGATAAAGTCTTCATCAAAGAAAAATTTGTTGAAGCAAGAAAATTAAAAGATAAAAATCTATTAAATTTTCTTAGCAGAAGTCAAAATGAAATCGAGTATAGAATTAATATTTTAAGGCATTTTTCTGATTTTATTGCCTGGCAACTACTCAAAAGGCAGTATTTTAAAGCACGAAGATTTCATTCTGGAGAAAAAGAAAGACCAGATTTATTAAATACTAATTTCGAATCAGTGATAAATACTGTGAATTATTTTCATAAACAAAACTCATTTGATTTTGCTTTAATTAGTGATTTAACAACGTTTATCGATGTTGGTGATATTCTTTTAGCATCAAAAAACAGCTTAATAGTTGTTGAATGCAAATCTGGAGAAATACAAATCAAAGTAAATGAATTTCTTGACAAATTAGCTGGTGATAATTGGAAAAAAGCAGTTGAAGATTTAGCTAAAGAGCATCCTAATAAAAAAGCATTAAAGATTTTTGACCAAGCAAAAAGAACATTAAATCAACATCATAAAGGAACAAAACTTTCTCATTTTATGAACCACGAGAGTGGTACCGATACCTTTTCAGATACGGAAGTCAAGATTTATGAGTCTAAAATTCCAGAAAAATATTATTATAATGAAATTGAACTGGCTTTTAAAGAGGCTATTATTCCAGGATTCAGTACTGGTGTAATTGAAGATATAGTATATTTTACGGTTTTTAGAGATAATAAAGTGGAGATTGCTTTTGATGTTTTTAATTCAATGGTGGAACATTTGAATATTAAATCTCATAAAACAGACTATTTATTTCAACTTGACTTACCAATTAAAGAACCTTTATTTTGCAAGCCATTTGGTGAAGAAATAATATTTGAATTACTTACTCGTAAATTAGTATTTCTATTAGTAATTGACCTAGATGCTTTGATAGAACTTTTTAATTTAAAAGGTATTAAAGCTAAGTGGATGACACGAAAAGAAACAAATAAATATTTAGACAGCAAACCAAGATATAAACCGTACACATATCAAAATCAAGCAATTCAGGTTGAAGCAGGAAAACACACTCTTGTTTTAGGGAGTCAATTTTTAACAAAGATTTTATTGGACAATGTTACGCCATCATCATTCGTTGAACAATATTATTCATATTTCGAACAGCCAATTAAAAAAGAAAAAAGGTAGCATAGTTTTAATAGATGTTTTAGGTCAAACATAAAGATTGTAAAAAAAGTTATCAATAAACTTCCAAATCACATCATTGTACCCATTAATCCCAACACTCCCGTCTTTGGATTTACATATCATTCGTAAAACAATTTGTTTTTCTTTTATTTCGGAATCTATCTGATAATTAATGTTGATGGTTATTTCTGAAATTGCAGGAGTTTCATCTTTTATATTAATAATTTTAAATTCATTTAATATTTTATTCTCTAGCTCTTTTCTAATTTTACCAGACTCTTTTCCAATATTTACATCATTCTTTCCAAAATAATATTTTTGGGAAGCGATTTTACCATAATTCTTATTTAACCAATTTAAACAAAACTGATAAGCTTCTTTTTCTGGTGAAAAATCTATAAATTCATCAGGATTAATATTTCCACTATCAATAATTCTAGGTCTCCAGCTCTCAATATCTTGATGAATCTTCTCATTTCTAATTTTACTTTCCTGATATTCACGAATTGTTTTTCGTAACTCCTGAACGCTTTCTTTAAACGTTAGTTGTTTTTCTGGAACAATAGGATTTTCTTTTAGATTATTTAAAGCTTTAGCCCAATCATAAAGAGCGAAAAGTGTACACCAACATTTTCCTAAAACAAATTTATTGTCATAGTTCAATTCTCTTCCATGTAATATGCCGTTTCTAAAAGGAAGAAAAATTTCTTCATCACTTGTCTTTTTTCTAGTTTGATTGAAAATATCTCTAATTACAGTTAGTCCAGTGCTATGAGCTGCAACACTGTCCCATGCTGTTAAATCAGTAGTTTCTGTGAAAAATCCTTTGTTCTTACTTATGTCATTAACAACACCATCGATTATCATTAAGAGTAAAGGGATAGCTGAGTAATATCTTTTTTCAATAGTGTCTTTGTAAGCAAGTTTTATTAATTTAAACCTAATTGCAAATTCAGGTAAATTTTTCAATCCTCGAATTAACCAGTCAATATCCAAAGAAGTAAAATAATCTGAAAGCTCATTTTCTCCTCTAGCAATATCACCTTTACTTGCATATAAAACTACTCTTTCCATTAGTGGAAAATTCATTGATTCGTGAGCAATCCAACCTGAACTTGAATAAAAACCATTAAATTTATCTGGCATATAAATTATTGATTCAGCTTGTTTTTTTAGTTCAGGTAATTTAGAAATAGCCTTTTTAATTTCGCTATTTTTTGACTTGAAAAAGGTCAAAATTTTGATTACTTTCCCTAGTATAAGGTATCCTTTAGCTTCATTATTTATTTTAGAATATGAAGGCAAATCCGATATTTTTCCCTTTTCTGACATTTTTCTATTTTTTTAAAAAGTCTTACAAGTTAATTAAAATTCACTTATTTCATATAAGTGATATAATTTCTCCAAATCTTGTTTAAATTGGTTCGAAAACTCTATACTTTCGGGAACCAAAACAGGAAAATTTATGCCTTTAGCTATACTTCCAATTAAAACAACTACATTTGCACCGAATTCGAGTAATAGATACTCGAAAAGGTTTAGAACTTTTAGTATCGGCTTTTTGAATTATTAAATAATTGCTTGCAAATCTGCGTAATCAACTATTTTATAATAATCAACCAAAAATTGGTTCGATTTTTCAAAATTACCCGCTACTAAGGAAGACCCATCAACATCTTGATGGGTTTTTTCATTTTAGAAACCTTCCTTACCCCTTGATATTACTGAGATTAGCTCAAAAATACCGTTCACTTTTTGGTTAGATATTGCCTGTCAACCGACCTAATTGACAAACCTTCCGGAAATACCGAATTTTGAATTCTTAAATACCACAAACACTTATTTTACACTTAATTTATTGATACTAAAACAAATACAATCAATTCAACCTGCTTTGCTTTTATTTATCGTATCTTTATACAACCTGAATAATTGATGGTTTATCTTTCTGATTATTTTGGTCTTTAAAGAGCATACAATTTATTTTGTACGCTCTTTTTAGTTTACCCCCTTTTACAATTTCTTTGAGTATCATAAAAAAACCCAACACTAAATTTATCATCCAGTTGTTAGGTCTTCATTTTATTCATCAAAACATAAATATCATCTCCCCGACTCTTATGTATTTATAATTCATTTCAGATTAGCGGATCTTGCAACTTATCTTTACACGCTAAAACCTAGAAAGCATAAGTGCAAACTCTTCTTCGGTAATTCTCAATATTTTTCTAACTTTTTCTAGCATTTCTTCTTTTTTTCCATCAATAAAAAGTAAATCCGCTTCACTCAAAATAGAATACTTTTCTAATAACTTTTCTTTTTGCTCCCCCCAATTTTCATTCAATGATTCTGAGGTATCGTTTAAATTTTTCATATTATTTTTAGTTGTGTTTTTAATCTCCTGCTGTTTTTTTATAACAATTCATTTGGAAAATCAATTCTTCCAAATAATGTATAAGGTCAGTATCTTCAACCTCATGCTTGTCGTAAGTTTTTAACGAAAATGGTGTTTCACCCAAATGCTCATAAAGCCCTGGAAAGTTTTGCTGAATCTTCTCGGTTATGGAAAATATTTTCTCCGACAATATACTGTGTAATGTTTTCATTTTATGATTACTTTATTATTATAAGTTGCTTATCGCATCAACTATTTTCAAAATTCACAAATTACGCCTTATTTAAAAGTTTAATAATTCCGACAAAATCATAAACTAAAATTACAACAATAGGCAGCAGCAGTATGTGAATCAAAGAACCTGTGGTGCTGAAAAAAAAGCCAATACCCCACAAGACAACAAGTCCTATTGCTATACTATTATAAAAATTTTTCATTGTGTTTGATTTAAGTTTTTTGCCTACAGTTTTAACATTGGAATTTCCCAATGAATTCATCTTTACCATCAAAAAACTTTCAGCTAAACGCTACGAAGAGGAGATTATCAATTGAAGTAATATTGAGTTTCCTTAACACTCTTTTGTAAAGGTACGTTTATTTTAAGCACAAACACTTAAAAATAATTTTAATTAACTATCATTCAACCACTTAGACTCAAAAACCTTTAGATTTAACCATTAATTAGTTGTAACTTTGAAATACAATACACAGAAGACTAAAAACTCTTATTTACTATCATCAGTATAATTAATACCTGCATTAGGACTTCCGATTTATCAACCAACAAACCTTGATTCAATAAATTCATAAAAATCTTTAAAAAATGAAACAACAGGAAATCATAACCATTTTCACAAGTATGCCTGAGGACGTAAAAGAAAAACATGTCTTTATTAATACTTATCCCGAACTCGACAAATTTTTCGAAAAAGGGATGTATGTTGAAAACATCGTACAAAGCTGCTTAGCAGACGGAAGATGTGCAATAACATTTGTTTTAAGACACTATAACGCTTCACTATCAAAAGCTAATTGACCCTAACAAATTCAACTAGAATAGTATTCCGCAAATCATTTACGTCCTATTAATAAACACAGTGCACAAATAAATCTTCTTTTAATTGATTTGAAAAGTCAATACAATCTTGAGCTAAGCTGATTAAACCATTCGCTTAATTAGATATCTAATTAAAATAACTACATTTGCACCGAATTTGAGCAACCATACTAAAAAATGGTTCAACACTTTTAGTATCGGTCTTTTGAGTTATTAAATAATTGTTTGCACATCAGCGTAATCAGCTATTTTATAATAATCACCCAGAAATTGGTCAGATTTTTCAAAATTTCCCGCTACTAATAGAGAATCATTTTGGTTCTCTTTTTTTTAAATAAACCGAAGTTGATTATTTTCTAAATTTCAAGAACTATTCAACTGATAACCAAAGCGTTTCACTAAAGAATCGTTTTATTTTTTACTCATGAACACAAAAAAAATTGCCGAATACCGAAAGTTGCTGGATGTTACCAAAACTGCAACTTTAAAAGAATTAAAAACGATTTACAGAAAAAGCATGAAGGAAGACCATCCGGACACTATTGCTGACCCTGTAGAGCGTTTAGCGGCAGAAGAAAGAAGCAAACTAGTGATTGAAGCCTACCACTTTTTAGTAAGCATCGCTCCGGAAACTCAGGAAAAAGACAAAGAGGAATACATCAAAACCACCACAACTTCTACTATTCTGGAGTTTTATATGGATAACGGTGTTTTGTTCATCAATTTTTTGGATGGAAATCAGTTTGAGTATTTTGGTGTTCCGAAAAACACGTACATCAAAATGATCAATGCTGAATCACCGAATCGTTTTGCAAAACGTCACATTTATAATGAATTCACATACAGAAGCGCTAGCAAACTGGTAGCTGCGGAATAAATTACAGAACTCACATTCAAAATCTAACCATCAACGAAAGTTGGTGGTTTTTTGTTTCATCTGGTTTTATTTGTTAAATTTGAAAATAACCAAAAACAAAACACCTTATGGAAATTAATTTTTTAGCACTTTTACTTGCTGCTGTATCTACACTTGTAGTGGGTTTTATCTGGTACAACCCTAAAGTTTTCGGAACCATCTGGATGAACGAAACCGGCATGACTGAAGAAAAAGCCAAAAATGCCAATATGATTAAAATCTTTGGAATGTCGATTGTTTATGCATTCTTCCTTTCCTTTATTCTTCAAATGCTTACCATTCATCAATTTGGCGCCTTAGGAATGGTTGGTGGTGATCCGGCTTTGGCTAAACCTTCTTATGAGGCTTTTATGGCAGATTACGGAGACGCTTTTCGCACCTTCAAACACGGAGCTTTACACGGATTCTTAACCGGATTATTTTTAGCCATTCCATTAATCGGAACTAATTCACTATACGAAGGAAGATCATGGAAATATGTACTGGTAACAGGAGGATTTTGGACCGTATGTTTTACCATTATGGGCGCTATCATTTGCGGAATGAAGTAATCTTAACATTTAATTATAATACAATCGCTCTACCTTTGTAGGGCGATTTTTTTGATTTTGAGCAAAACTACCTTTACCATTTATTCCGAAATAAAAGCACTTCCCCAAAACTGGGATCAGGTTGCTGTGAACAATGCTTTCCTTCAAAAGGCTTACTTACAAGTCCTTGAAACATCGGCACCGACTAACATGCAGTGTTTTTACATTGGTATTTTTGAAAATTCAGAATTGATAGGTGTTTCGCTGGCTCAATACATCAACCTAAACAAACTGGAATCTTTTGGTGAACGGGACAAATGCATAAAAACAGCGGTTCGGAATTTTATTTTCAAAAACTTTGCTTCCCACGTTTTGTTTTTGGGCAACAACATGATTACCGGACAAAACGGCTACACATTCAGCAAAGAAATTGAATTCAAACACATTAGCGAAGTATTGATTCAATGTGCTGATGCAATCATCGATTATTTCAGAAAAAAAGGGATTAAAATTCATTTGGTTTCGTTTAAGGATTTTTATCCGCATTGCGCGGAAGAATTAAAACACTTTGATTTTGCGAACATTTACGAATTCAATACGCAACCCAACATGATTTTCGAACTGAACCATCAGTGGAAAACTGAAGCAGATTATGTTGGTGCTTTCTCTAAAAAATACCGGGATCAGTTTAAACGCGCCCGCAAAAAATGCGAAGGAATCACAGTAAGGGAAATGAATTTAGAAGAAATAGCCTCTCAGGAAAAACGCATTTACGAGCTTTATCATCATGTGGCCAAGAACGCACCTTTCAACACCTTTTTTCTGGCGGAGAATCATTTTTCCACCTTTAAAAAACAACTTAAGGAACAATTTGTATTGTGCGGCTATTTTACAGAGGATAAGTTGGTAGGTTTTCACACTTTACTTTTGAATGGAACCGTTTTGGAAACCTATTTTCTAGGCTACGATTCGGAGGTACAAAAAGAGAAAATGCTCTACCTGAACATGCTTTACAACATGACCCAATACGGAATTGAGAATGGTTTTCAAAAAATCATCTTTGGAAGAACAGCTCTGGAAATTAAAAGTTCCATTGGCGCTCAAGCCATTAGAATGTCTGGATTTATTTACCACCGAAATAAACTCATCAACAAATACATCGGAAAGATTTTTACCAATCTGGAACCCGAAGCTCAATGGCAGGCAAGACATCCGTTTAAATAAAACGACGTCTAAACAAATCCAAAAAGTTTTCTTTAGCCCCGATGAGGGCCGAGCGTTAAGAAACAGTCCTGCGGACTGTTTTAGTGAAGGAGCCAGGTGGCGCAATGGCATTCACCTCGTAGAGCGTACAGCGGGAAAATGAAATATTCTTTCCCAAGGGTTTTGCTCCAAATTCTTTTAACCTTCTAATTCCATTTGAACGGTTTCCCAATCTTCAAGTAATTGATCCAGATCTTTTTTCTTTTTCTCGTAAGCCGCAAAAAACGAAGCATCCTGCATTAGCTTTTCGTAATTTTCAGCCAAAGCTTTATCATCTTTCTGAATCTCGTTTTCCAATTGCTGAATTTGACTTTCAATTTTACTTAACTTATTCTGAAGGGATTTATTTTTCTTTTGATCTTCATAGGAAAGCGTCTTGTTTTCTTTTGGAGTTTCCTTTACCACCACATCTTTCTTCTCCACTTCGCGCATATTTTGCAGGTTACGCTGTTCCAGGAAGAAGTTGATATCCCCTAAATATTCCCTGATTTTCTGATCTTTGAATTCGTAAACGATGTTCGCCATGCCCTGAAGAAAGTCACGGTCGTGAGACACTAAAAGCAACGTTCCTTCAAATTGCTGCAAAGCAGCCTTTAAAACGTTTTTCGACTTGATATCTAAGTGATTCGTTGGCTCATCCATAATAAGCACGTTGAATGGCTGTAAAAGCAATTTACAAAGCGCTAAACGATTGCGCTCACCTCCGGACAAGACTTTGACTTTTTTTTCCACATCGTCACCTCGGAACAGAAAAGCTCCTAGCATATCGCGCACTTTCGAACGGTTGGTATCGGTAGCCGCATCGGTCATGGTGTCCAGCAAGGTTTTTTCACCGTCAAGATATTCCGCCTGATTTTGGGCAAAATATCCGACTTGAACATTATGCCCTAGCTTAATAGTTCCTTCGTATTCAAATTCGTTTAAAATGGCCTTAACAAATGTTGATTTTCCTTGTCCGTTCTGACCCACAAACGCGATCTTACTGCCGCGTTCCACCAAAAGGGAAATGTCTTTCAAAATGGTTTTGTGGTCGTATTTTTTAGTAACATGTTCCGCCTCTACCACAACCCTTCCTGGAGTAACTGAAACCGGAAACGAAATGCTCATCACCGAATTATCGTCTTCATCCACTTCAATTCGTTCTACTTTATCCAGCTTTTTGATAAGCGATTGCGCCATGGAAGCCTTGGAAGCTTTGGCCCTGAACTTTTCAATCAGTTTTTCAGTTTCCTCGATTTTCTTTTGTTGGTTTTTTTGGGTAGCCAATTGCTTTTCACGAATTTCGTTTCGCAAGACCAGATATTGAGAATACGGTTTATTATAATCGTAAATCTTACCCAGAGAAATTTCAATGGTACGGTTGGTCACGTTGTCCAAAAACATTTTATCGTGCGAGATAATCATTACCACACCCGGAAAAGTTTTCAAAAAACTCTCTAACCAGATAATACTCTCGATATCCAAATGGTTGGTAGGCTCATCTAAAAGCAGAATATCATTACTTTGCAGTAACAACTTAGCCAATTCAATTCGCATCCTCCATCCTCCGGAAAAAGTATCGGTTTGATTGTCAAAATCTTCACGTTTGAAGCCTAAACCTAACAAGACACGTTCGGTATTCCCTACATAATTATATCCGCCTAAAATTTCATAATGATGCGTTACATCACTTAATTGTTCAATTAGTTCAGAATAACCGGCACTTTCATAATCCGTACGGGTTGCCAGTTGATGATTGATTTCTTCAATTTTAAATTCTGCCTGCTTAATTTCTTCAAAAGCCTGGTATGCTTCCTCAAGTACAGTTCGGCCTTGAACAAAATCAATGTCCTGACGCAAAAAACCAATACGTACTTCTTTTTCGGTAGCAATACTTCCGGTGTCGGGCTGCATATCTCGCGATAGAATTTTAAGCATGGTGGATTTTCCAGCTCCGTTTTTACCAACCAGACCAACACGATCGCCAGCTCCTAAACGAAACGTTACTTCCTCAAACAGATACGTTCCTCCAAAAGAAACCGATAAATTGTGAATATTAAGCATAATTTGTGACTAATGTTACCAAGGCAAATTTCAAAATGAAGTACCTTTACTAAAATTTTTTGCAAATGTTAAAAAAAGGAACGAAACTCAACAGTATTTTAACAGGAAGTTGTCCTAAATGTCAGGAAGAAAGCATGTATCTGGACCAAAACCCTTACAATATGGGTAATATTTTCAAAATGCATGAGCATTGCAGCCACTGTGGCACCCGATACAAAATAGAACCCTCTTTTTTTTACGGAGCCATGTATGTTAGTTATGGAGTTGGAATTGCCTTTGGGGTTGCTGCTTTTATAATCAGTTATCTTTTTATAGGAACAAATTTAAAAACAGCTTTTATCGCAATTATCGCCACACTAATTGTTTTTATGCCGGTAATTATGCGATTGTCCCGAAACATCTGGATTAACTTTTTCATCCATTACGATAAAGACTGGAAAGACAAAAAATAAAGGAGCTATTTGGCTCCTCTTTTTTTGTAAAAACGTTTAATATCTATCTGCGGATCCAACTCCGTCCCGCTCTCAATATGTTCAAACAAAGCTTTTGCCAGCCAAGGACCAAGCATTACTCCTCTTGTACCAAGACCATTCAACAAATGAAGGTTTTTATGCTGGGGATGAGTACCTACTAAAGGGCGGCGATCATTAACCGTAGGACGAACTCCGGCGTAGTGCTCGACAACTTCAAAATCACAGTCAATAATTTCCTTTAAGTTACTTAAAAGCTCCTCTCTTCCCTCTTGTGTTGGAACATCCGATTTATCATCCCAATTATACGTAGACCCAACTTTAAAAAGTGCCTCACCAATAGGTAAAATAAAAACACTCGATTTCAACACCACATCCAAATCCAATGAAGGAGCTTTTATTACAAGCAATTCACCTTTGGTCCCGTCTAATGGCAATTCGTTAAAAAAAGTATTGCTAATCATTCCAAAACCCTCAGAAAAAATTACGTTTCGATAAGACACCCCTTTGTATAACACTCCGTTGTCTGTTAATGTAAGCTCATCATTATTAAAGGTTGTTTGCAAAAGAAACCCATCCTCTTTTAAATGCCTATTGTATGAATCCAGAAAAACAACAGTATCCAGATACCCTGTTTGTAAAACTTCACCAAATCCGTAATTTGAGGAGACACCTGAGAACTTTTTGGAAATCACTTTTGGTGCAAGAAAAGGAGCAAGATTTGGCTTATCAGAAGCCTCAAACCAATTGTTTTGTTCTTCAATAGAAGCAAATTTACGATAGATCGGAAGTCGAAAATCAAACTTAACTCCGAGTTTATTTTCAATAGTTGCATAGAAAAGTTTCCCATACTCCAATTGCTCTGTCGCTTTCCAAACCTGACTAAACCTTTTTAAAATAACAGGATTATACAATCCGCCAGCAACACGTGAAGAAGAGCGCTTGAAATCATCTACAACTAAAAAGCTTTTATTGTTTTGAAAAGCAATCTCCGCAAAACAAACACCAGCCAATCCAGAACCAATAATTAAATAATCTACCATGGTACAAAAATAAAAAACTCTTACCGGATGGTAAGAGTTTTTATAATATTTAAAGAGGAAAGAATTAGTAATTCCACATATCCTGTTCGAAGTTACGAATTTTCTCTTTTACTCTTTCAGATTCTAAAAGTTGCATTTGAGAATTATCTTTCATATACTCTTCAATAGTTCTATCTCCGTATACATTTTCTTCTCTGTAAATCACACCATTAAAACGACGTGCATTTAACAAGTGATCAAAAGTAAACGGCATAGCAGAATTTTTATCATTAAAAGCTTTCGCCTCATGCAAAACATCTCTAATTGAAGGGAAATAAATCCAGAACAAGTCAATTACGTCGGCATTGTCCTCACCAGCATATTTTGCCTCAGGTGAGATTGGACAAATACCCAACATTCTGTACTTTAATTCTCCTTGGCGTTTATCGAAATACCAATATCCTTTAATTTTATAACCAGAGATATCTTGAGCACCTAATTCTTTAACGTTTATATATTGAGCATCAAGTTTTTTCTTTCCGCTTTTATAATCGTCATAGTAAGTATTAATCTCATCAACACCAGCCTGAGTAGTATCTACAAACTTAAATGTAAAGGCCATGTCTTTTAATGTCTTTTTGGTATTGAAATACTCGTCAGTATAAACTTCCGTGATTTTTCCTGTTTTAATACCTTTTAAAAGAACATCAAACAAAGAACGACGCTCTTTACCAATATTAGCAGTATCAACTGGAAAATATAAAGGGAAATTTACACGCTCATCAAGATCGATGATCTCGCAAGTTGTCTTACCCATTAATACATCACGGTCATGAACATAACCATACGGTAATGGCTTATCATTGTCCGCATTCATTTGCGCTGCAGTCTTTTTACCAATCTCCTCTGGAGTCTTAGCGTTTAAAAGATTTGACTGAGCAAATGAAGCATAGCTTCCTGCTACTGCAAAAAATACTACTAAAAAATTTCTCAATTTCATGTTCAAAAATTAAAGTTATTTAAGCTACTTTTTTATTGCTACTTAAATTATTATTGAATTTCGTATGTTACAGGAGCACATTTTCCAGTAACAACATTTGCTGACACACCAATAATCTTAGTTTTGATGTCAGAGATAATAATAGCATCACCTCTTCCTGCTTTCGCCATTGCAGCTTTACATTGAGCATTAACTCTGTCTCCATTTACTACTACTGTAGGTTGTCCAGAAACTTTAAATGTAAACTGTGTAACTTGGAAAGACAAGTCATATAAGAAATCTGGTAAGATTGCAGTAACCTGAGCAACTTCCAATCTTGATTTACTACCTTTAGCAGAACCAGTTTCTCCAGCGATTCTTCCAACTGGTGGAGGAATATTTTTAATACGGAATACTTTCTTATCAGAAACTGTCTTACCATCTGGCAACTTACCAGTAGCAGTTACAGTTACTTCAGTACCTGAACCAGGGTTTAAGTTATACTTTCCTTTTCCTGAAGATGTTAAACCAGGAGCAGAAGCAGTTACTTTATCCTCTGCGATACCAGCAAAAGAAACCGTCATAGGGTTTGGTAAACCTCTGTAAACCACATTCATTTTATCAGCAGAAATGTTCGCTGAGTTTGGACGAGGTACAACTACATATTTTCCTTCGAATTTTAATGGAATTTCTTTTCCATCTTCTAAGAAACCAAATTGTCCTGTAATATTTTGCTCACCAACTCCTCCAGCTGTCATAGAGATAACTGCCTGACCGTTTTCAATTTTACCAGGACCTTTAAAAGATGTTGGTTTTGTGTTCGCATCATAACGACCTAAAACAACTTTACCTTTTACCTGCTCACCTTGAAAATAAGCATTTTTCTCTAACACAACTATAGCTTGGAAATTTTTCATAGAAGCTGCAGATTTCAATGCATTTCCTAAGAATAAATTGTAAGCTCCAGCTTCAGTGTTTTTTACATCATTTTGTAATGCTGTAAACAATGTTAAAGTTGACACTGCAGGAAACCCTTTAGTTTTGTAATCTAGGTATTTTACTTTAACACCTTCTCTATTAGTGATATCAGCTGTTGAAAATTTCTTCTCAATTTCTTGAATAAAAGGAATGTACTTTACATCAGAACCAAGAACTTTTTTCAAATCAGCTACATATTTGTCAATTTTAGAAACAATTTCAGTTCCTCTTGGACTATAACCGTCTCCTTGAAACCATTTCTCATCAATGGTTGATTTATCCATTGCTTCAAAAGGTAATTTTCCAGTTTTCTCATCAACTTCAATACCTTCTGTAACTTCTGCTTTTACTGATTCTAAAAAAGCAGTAAACTCTTTAGAGATTTTCGCAACCTCTGCAGCTTTTGCCGCAGACTCACCATACTTAGCAGGCTCATCGCTAGCTTTAGTATTTAGTGCAGCCAATAAACTTTCATTTGATTGCTCAGTTAATTTATTTGACTCATCAAATTTATCGTTGAAATTACCAAAAGCAGTTAATACTTCTTTTGACATATTTAATGCCAACATCGCGATGAAAACCAAGTACATTAGGTTAATCATCTTCTGTCTAGGGGTTAATTTTCCTCCTGCCATTTCTTCTAACTAGTTTTTAAAAGATTAATAATTTGAAACTAATTAGCCTCTGTTACTCATTGCAGAAAGCATTCCGCCATATACATTATTTAATGAAGATAAGTTTGCAGTCAATGATTGCATTTGATCTTTCAATTTCAAGTTGTTTTCAGCAACTTCTTTGTTGATTTCAGCGTTACGAGTAGCACTCTCCAACTGAACTTTATACATACCGTTTAAAGTTTCTAATTGAGTCGCAGCCATTCCCATTTCTTCAGCATATTTCTTCTGAGAAGCGATAGCATCTACAGTTGGAGCCATGTTTTTAGCAGCACCTTCGAAATTTTTAATACTGTTCCCTAAGCTAGCCATTAACTCACCGTCAATTTTAGCCTCTTTCAACATATTGTCTAATTTTTGAGACAATAAACCTTGTGCTTCTGTAGGGTTTTCAGCTTTTTTAGACTCTCTTTTTGTTACTTCCCCACCCGCAAGTTCTGGATAAACCAAAGTCCAATCTAATTCTTTTTCAACAGGATCGAATGCTGACAAAGCAAAGATTGCCGCTTCAGTCAAAAGACCAACTACCAACATCGTTCCAGCTCCTGGCCAGTGCATCAATTTAAATAATGCTCCAACGATTACCACTGCCGCTCCCATACCGTAAGCGAAATTCATAACTTTTTTAGGAAGTAATGCCATAATAAATAAATTTTAGTTAGTTAAGTTAATATAAAAAAATGATTGGTTAATTTCTAAATTATTTTTGGTTTTTTGTATTGCTTGTTCCCATGTAATCCTGAACAGTTCTAAATCCGATGTAAGATCTTGCAGAATCTGCATACTCATAATCACGAGTACTTACCTGTAAGAAATATGCAACATCTTTCCAAGATCCACCACGAGTAACTTTTCTCTGGTTAGACAAGTCCGGCACGTTAGGGTTCATTGTTGAAACGTATTCGTAAGCTGCCGGATCATAAGAAGAATCAGTCCACTCCGCTACGTTACCCGCCATGTTGTACAAATGATACTCATTAGGCTCGTAAGACTTAGCCTCCACTGTATATAATGCACCATCCGCAGCATAGTCTCCACGATTTGGCTTAAAGTTCGCCAAGAAACAACCTCTGTCGTTTTTAGCATAAGGACCTCCCCATGGATAAGTACCTGACTCCAGACCACCTCTTGCAGCATATTCCCACTCAGCCTCAGTTGGCAAACGGAACGAGTTCACCTGATCTCTACCTTTTTTCTTTTTAATATAAGAGTTCTTATTTAAAGTTCTCCAAGCACAAAATGCTTTTGCTTGTTTCCAAGACACTCCCACTACAGGATAATCCCCATAAGCTTGGTGCCAGAAATAATCATTGTGCATAGGCTCATTGTATGAATAAGCAAAGTCTTTAATCCAAACTGTTGTATCAGGATAAATTTGAATGCTTTCATTCTTGATAAATTTACTTCTTTTTGTTCTGCTACTTCCTACAGTTTTATCTTTAGCTGCAGCCTGAATATCCATCCAAGAGTAACGGAATTTCAATTTAGAAACATCAAAAGTTCTCAAACCATTGTACGACTCACTAGCAGGCAAGTACAAAGAATCCATCACCTCTACATAATGCTCATCCGGATATTTCTGAACATCATTATGCAATTTCGGCTTTCTGTTTAAACGTCTTCCAGCATAAGGATCATCAGAAGTACCTACACTATAATAGTTCTCATACATATATTTATCATATGCAGACATCTTAGTTGTATCCTGATCTTTGAAAGCAAAATCTCCAATACTTCCACCTTTTTTCCCACCTTTTCCGTCATTTGGTTTTATATCTTGTTCATCAGCAAGAATAGCAAGTCTTGTTCTAGTAATGGAATCTTTCACCCATTCCACAAACTGACGGTATTCACTGTTTGTAATCTCTGTTTCATCCATATAAAATGAACGCACTGTAACAGTTTTTGTTGGAGCATCGGCAATATTAGCTAAATCATCGTCTGACTTACCCATAATGAATGCACCACCAGGAATCAAAGTCATACCATATGGCTTCTCTGGATGCCATTTTCTTCCTTTCACTCCTACTAGTTCACCTCTGTCGTTCTTGTGACAACTACTAAAGAATAATGATACAAGTGCTGTAAACGCTATGAACTTCTTCATATAAATCTGGGTTAATTATATTTACATATTTAAGGGCGTAAACCTATTTATTTATTTTCTAAAAAACAATTTTTTTCCTAAAAAAAACTTAAAAAAATCAAATTGTTACAAATTATATAGATTTATCGCTATTCTAAACTCTTTATATTAAATTTTTCTTTTGTGCCTTCCACCAACGCTCAGGAATTTCCTGATTACTGGCTGCTAAATAATCATCATAGGTACAAGGCAATAACGTACTTCTTCTTAATTTATTGTTAAGATTCGTTAAAAAAGGTATTTCTATCCACCAACGTTCCGTTTTATCGCTTTTATAGAAGATCAACTCTTCATCCTCCAACGGTACAATGTATTTTAAATAATCCTCTTTAACTCCGAAAGGATACTCTTTTGAACGGTAATGAAACCCTTCTATAAAGTACCAAATCACCTGAGCCACCAACATGGATTCAGCTTTTGAATTGTTATGATTAAAAATTCCAAATGAAGTAACTTTATCACTAATTCCTGAATAGCGCGAAAGTACACAAATTTCTTTTCCGTTGAATCCATTTGGAATAAAATTTGAAAAATTTCCTGAATCACTTGATTTTACTGAAGTTAAATCCACAGAAACCAAGTCTGCATCTCGAAAAACAGGCTCTGAAATGGCAGGATTACTACAAACCTCTCCTAATCGATAGGCGTCAAAATATAATTTTTCAATCAAATCAATTTCTTCCTGCGAATTGAAATACGTTTGAAATCCTATATTACTGTAATTAAACAAATTGTTTGGCTCTTCCACAATCATTTTAGAAAGAAACGAATCTGCCGGAACTCCCGTTTCCTTTGCAAAATCAAACTTACTATCGATAGCCACCACGTTAACCATCTGCTCCAATTGATCATATGCACGGTACATGGCATAAGTCAAATCCTGTGAACCTCCAATAACAACAGGAATCACTTTATTTTTAACCAAGTGAGCCACCGCATTCTTCAGAACATAATACGTATCTTCAAGGGCGTTTCCCGCCACAATATTTCCCAAATCAACAATTTGCGCCTCCCAGTTACCCGGAAACATACTGTAGAATTCCTTGCGAATGTGCGTAAGATCGGTATCATACTTATCTTCACCAAAACCACGATTTTCCAAAACCCCAATAATTGCAATAGTTGCTCTTTCAATATTTGGAAATTCCGTCGGAGTATGAAAAACAACTTTCTTACCCAAAGTCTGATTACTCAAACCCTGAACAAAGTGCAAAAACTCTTCTTCTAAAGGCTGAAAAAAATCAAATGCCATGCTTATTTCTTTTTAGTGGTCGTTTTTTTAGCTGTAGTTTTTTTGGCTGCCGTTTTTTTTGCAGGCGCTTTTTTCTCGATAAGTTCTTTCACTTGCTCTAAGGTCATTTTTGCTGCATCAACGTCTTTACTTAATTCGATTTTGATTTTTCCTTTCAGAATTACCGAACGACCCCAACGTGCTTTTTCCACACGAATTCCTTCGTCTTCCCAATTATGAATCACCTTATCGATGTCTTTTTGCAATTTATCTTCAATTAATTCCGTGATGTCGGATTGTGATAAATTATCGAAATTGTATTTTTTACTTACGTTGATAAAAATGCTGTTCCATTTAATGAACGGACCAAAACGTCCCACACCTTTTTGAACTTCCATCCCTTTATACACAGCGATCGGTGCGTCGGCTTGTTCTTTTTCCTGAATAAGTTCTGCCGCACGTTCAAAAGTCACATCCAGAGGTTCTTCCCCTTTTGGTAATGAAATAAACGTTTTACCAAAACGAACATAGGGACCAAAACGTCCGTTGTTCACTTCCACTTCTTCTCCTTTATAAGTACCTAATATTTTTGGAAGCAAGAATAAATTTAGTGCTTCTTCTAAAGTGATGCTTCCAATATTCTGTTCCGGACGTAAACTTGCAAATTGCTTGTTTTCCTCATCGATGTCTCCAATCTGAGCCATCGGTCCGAATTTCCCTAAACGAACAGAAACTTGTTTTCCCGATTTCGGATCTACTCCCAAAATACGTTCTCCGGTTTCTCTTTCAGCAGTAGTTTCAACCTTAGAGACAATTGGATGGAAATGATTGTAAAAATCGTTCATCATTTTCGCCCATTCAATATTTCCTTCGGCGATTTCGTCAAAATCCTGCTCTACTTTAGCAGTGAAATTGTAATCCAAAATCGTTTCGAAGTTTTTCACAAGGAAATCATTAACAATGATTCCAATATCGGTCGGAACCAATTTCCCTTTATCGGAACCAACATTTTCTTTCAGCTCCTGTGCTTTTATTTCCGAATTCTTCAAAGTAAGCATTTGATACTTACGCTCCTGCCCTTCAAAGTTTCCTTTTTCTACATAATTTCTATTGATGATGGTCGAAATGGTTGGCGCATAGGTAGACGGGCGTCCAATTCCTAATTCCTCCAATTTCTTAACCAAAGCTGCTTCGGTATAACGAGCAGCGGGTCTCGTAAAACGTTCCGTTGCCGTAATATAGTTATTAGCAAGCTTCTCGTTTACTTTTAAAGCTGGCAACATCCCTTCTTGTTCCTCTTCTTCGTCATCATGTCCTTCCAGATACACTTTTAAGAATCCTTCAAACTTGATTACTTCACCTGTTGCAGCAAAAAGTTCTTTATGATTATTTGCTTCGATTTTCACATTGGTGCGCTCCAATTGCGCATCGCTCATTTGGGAAGCCAAGGTTCTTTTCCAGATCAAATCATACAAACGCGCCTGATCACGATCAATATCCACCGAATGACGCGACATATCCGTTGGACGAATTGCCTCGTGCGCCTCTTGTGCCCCTTTAGATTTGGTAGCGTAATTTCTAGGTTTACTGAATTCTTTACCATAAGATTTGATGATTTCCGCTTCTGCAGCCGCCATCGCTTCGTTGGAAAGGTTCACGCTATCCGTTCTCATATAGGTGATTAATCCCGCTTCGTACAAACGCTGGGCCATCATCATCGTAACACCTACCGGGAAATACAACTTACGCGCTGCTTCCTGCTGTAAGGTTGACGTGGTAAATGGTGCTGCAGGAGATTTTTTTGTCGGTTTGGTCTCTAAATCCGACACCTTATATATAGAACCTATATTTTGTTTTAAGAAATTTTCCGCTTCTTTTTGGGTTGCAAAGTTTTTAGGCAATTTAGCTTTGAAGCTTTTACCGGCTTCGTTGGTAAATTCCGCAGTTACACTATAAGATGCTTCTGCTTTGAAATTCTGAATTTCTCGTTCGCGTTCTACAATCAAACGAACCGAAACCGATTGTACTCGTCCGGCAGACAATCCTCCTTTTACTTTTTTCCAAAGCACTGGTGACAGTTCATAACCTACTAAACGGTCTAATACTCTTCGTGCCTGTTGGGCATTTACTAAATTATAATCGATTCCACGCGGATTTTCAATTGCTTTCTGAATAGCCGTTTTAGTAATCTCATGAAAAACAATTCGTTTGGTCTTGCTCTGATCCAGTTTCAACTCTTCCGCCAAGTGCCATGCAATAGCCTCTCCCTCGCGGTCTTCATCGGAAGCCAACCAAACGGTTTCGGCCGATTTAGACAAATCCTTAAGTTTTTTTACCAACGCTTTTTTATCGGAGGAAACTTCATATTTCGGTTTGAAATTATTATTCACATCCACTCCGATTTCCTTAGACGGAAGATCCGCAATATGTCCATAACTGGATTCTACCTGATATTCTTTCCCCAGGAATTTCTCGATGGTTTTTGCCTTTGCCGGCGACTCAACGATTACTAAATTCTTTGCCATTTACTCTTTATTTGAACCGCAAAAGTATAGGAATTTTTTAAATATTGCGTTTTTGTTAATTTTAAAAGTCAATTTTACCGACAAGTGGAAAATATACCTATATAATATATAGGTAGAAAATTGCAATCAAAATGTTAAACAAATCTGCCATCTTGTCATAAAGTCAAATTTAGTATTATCTTTGCGAACTGATTTTTACACTTTGAAGTGATTTATGGAAAAGATTATCGAAGAAAACAAGCAAGGTACCAGCCTTGTAATGGAACAGAAAACGGAAAACCAAAAAAAGCTTTTCATTGAGAGCTACGGCTGTCAGATGAATTTCTCCGACAGCGAGATCGTGGCTTCCATTTTGGCGAATGAAGGATACAACACTACTCAGAATCTTGAAGAAGCTGATTTGGTATTGGTAAATACTTGTTCCATTCGCGATAAAGCAGAACAGACCGTTCGTAAACGTTTGGAGCAATATAACGCGATTAAAAAAATCAATCCCGGAATGAAAGTTGGCGTTTTAGGCTGTATGGCTGAACGTTTGAAAAGTAAGTTCCTTGAGGAAGAAAAAATCGTGGACATGGTTGTTGGACCAGATGCCTACAAAGACATTCCGAATCTTTTAAAAGATGTGGATGAAGGCCGTGATGCCATCAATGTAATTCTATCCAAAGACGAAACGTATGGTGATATTTCTCCTGTTCGTTTACAAAGTAACGGAGTAACCGCATTTGTTTCCATCACTCGTGGTTGTGATAATATGTGTACATTTTGCGTGGTTCCTTTTACACGCGGACGTGAGCGCAGCCGTGATCCGCAATCTATTTTAGAGGAAATTCAGGATTTATGGAACCGAGGTTTTAAAGAAATCACCTTATTAGGGCAAAATGTAGACAGTTACCTTTGGTACGGTGGCGGTTTGAAAAAAGATTTCGAAAAAGCAACCGAAATGCAAAAGGCAACCGCAGTAGATTTCGCTCAGTTGTTAGACACTTGCGCAACTCAGTTTCCAAAAATGCGTTTTCGTTTCTCGACTTCTAACCCGCAAGACATGCATGTGGAAGTGATTGAAGTAATGGCTAAACACCACAACATCTGTAAATACATCCACTTACCGGTACAATCGGGAAGCACAAGAATTTTAAAAGAAATGAACCGCCAGCACACCCGCGAAGAGTACATGGCGCTTGTTGATAAAATTTACGAAATCATTCCGGATATTTCCTTGTCACAAGATATGATTTCCGGTTTTCCTACTGAAACAGAAGAAGACCACCAGGATACTTTAAGTTTGATGAAGCATGTGAAATACGATTTCGGATTCATGTTTGCTTACTCGGAAAGACCAGGTACTTTGGCCGCTCGAAAAATGGAAGATGATGTTCCGGAAGAAGTAAAGAAACGCCGTTTGAATGAAATCATTGATTTGCAACAAAAAACATCTTTAGAGCGCGCGCAGCGTTTTATCGGACAAACCGTTGAAATTTTGGTTGAAAAAGAATCCAAACGTTCCGATGCACACTGGAGCGGAAGAAACTCTCAAAATACGGTAGCGGTTTTCCCTAAAGAAAATTACAAACCGGGCGATTTCGTCTTGGTAAAAATCAGCGATTGTACTTCGGCAACTCTTATAGGTGAAGCTATAGGATATGCGACCGAAATGCAAAGCTAAATCACTAAACAAACAGAACTTATAAAGTAAGTTCATAAGATATAATGGAATCTGTTCAAGCCATAAAACAACGTTTTGAGATCATCGGAAACGATGCAAAACTCAACCGCGCCATTGAAAAAGCCATTCAAGTGGCCCCTACCGATATTTCCGTATTGGTAACGGGAGAAAGTGGTGTTGGTAAAGAAAGTATTCCGAAAATCATTCATTCGCTTTCCCACAGAAAACACGGAAAATACATTGCTGTAAACTGTGGAGCGATTCCGGAAGGAACCATAGACAGTGAATTGTTCGGACATGAAAAAGGATCGTTTACCGGAGCCACTTCCACTCGCGAGGGTTATTTTGAAGTAGCCGATGGCGGAACGATTTTCTTAGATGAAGTTGGAGAATTACCACTAACCACTCAAGTACGCTTACTGCGTGTTTTGGAAAACGGAGAATTCATCAAAGTAGGTTCCTCTCAAGTTCAAAAAACCAACGTACGCATTGTGGCAGCCACCAACGTCCAAATGCAGGAGGCAATTGAAAAAGGAAAATTCCGTGAAGATTTGTACTATCGTTTAAGTACGGTTGAAATCGGATTACCTCCACTTCGCGACAGAAAAGATGACATTCATTTACTGTTTCGAAAATTTGCTTCTGATTTTGCCCACAAATACAAAATGCCCCCAATCAAACTGGAGGACAATGCCGTTGAGTACCTTATAAAATACCGTTGGAGCGGAAACATCCGTCAGTTGCGCAACGTAGCCGAACAAATCTCAGTTTTGGAAACCAACCGCGATATCTCCCTCAACACTTTAGCCTCCTATTTACCTTTAGAAGGTACTAATTTACCTTCCGTAATTGGTAAAAAAACGGAAAGTGATTTCAGTTCTGAAAGGGAAATCCTCTACAAAATCCTTTTCGATATGAAGAGTGATTTGAACGACTTGAAAAAACTGACGCTGGATTTAATGCAAAGCGGCAACATCAAAAATGTTCAGGAAACCAACAAAAATCTGATCCAGCGCATTTACGGCCAAAAAGAAGAAACTGAAATTCCTTTTGAAGAACCTTCGCTAAATGCAATTCCGGTTCAAAACCAAGAGCACCTTCAGGAAGAATTTGAAGATGAAGACGATCAGAATTATCTTTTTGCAGAAACCGTTGAAGAGGAAGACTCACTTCGTTTAGACGAAAAAGAAATCGAACTCATTAAAAAAGCCTTGGAGCGCAACAAAGGAAAACGAAAAGCCGCAGCGGACGAATTGGGAATTTCCGAAAGAACACTTTACAGAAAGATAAAACAATTTGATTTATAGTATATTTGGATTTTAAAATCAGATGAAACACATAAAATACCTTCTTGCCTTATTGGTTTTCGTTAGCTTAAACAGCTGTTCGTACTATAATTTTACGGGAGCAAAACCGGTTAATGCAAAAACCTTTCAGGTAAATTACTTTCAAAATAACGCCGCGCTTATCGAACCGGGAATTGAACGAACCTTTACCCTTGAATTGCAAAAAATCCTTCAAAACCAGACCAATCTGAACTTAACTAATTCGGGTGGTGATTTGGTTTACGAAGGCGAAATTACCGATTACCGCATTACGCCAATGACCGCTACTGCCGATCAACAAGCAGCACAAAACCGCTTGTCAATAACCGTAAATGTTCGTTTTTCCAACAGAAACAAACCGGAAGACGACTTCGAGAAACGCTTTTCGTTCTACCATGACTTTTCCGGATCGGAACAGCTTGTTGGCTCAAGACTTACCGATGCTTTAGACGAGATATTTACCAGAATCACTCAAGATATTTTCAATGCTTCGTTAGCCAAATGGTAAACAGTATTTTGTAAATTAAACCGATCAATTTGAACGTAACTGATTTGACATACCTGATTAACAAACCTGATTCAATAAACGGGAAGCAAACCATTGAACTGGAAACAGTTTTAATGGAATTTCCTTATTTTCAGGCCGCAAGAGCATTGCACCTGAAAGGACTTTTCAACCAGAACAGTTTTCGTTACAATCAGGAATTGAAAAAAACCGCGGCCTACACAACCGACCGTAGCGTTCTTTTCGAATTCATCACATCGGAAGGTTTTACCTCAATTCAGCAATCCTTTTTAGAGGAAAAAGAAGCTGCGATCAATGACATCATTGTCAATCAGTACAAAATTGTAGTTTCGGATAAAATCGAAGTACAGCCGAAAATAAACCCTTTGGAACAATCCATTCTTTCTTCCATTCAAATTGCGGAACCCGAAATTCCCACAGAAGAGGAAAAACCAATTGCTAAACCTATCGAAATTAAAGACGAACCCGTTTTTACTTCCGAGAACATTCCAACGATTGAAGAAAAACTTGAAATTGGCAAACCGCTTGAATTTTCAAAAGAGGAAAAACACTCATTCCAGGAATGGCTGCAATTGGCAAAATTCAGCCCGATTGATCGTGAAAACAAACCAATTGAGCCGGAAATCGATCAGGAAAAACAGAAAAAAATTGATTTGATTGATAAATTCATAGAGAGCAATCCTAAAATTGTTCCGGTAAAAAATGCTCCGGTAACCCCTATTAATATTGAGAAATCTACTCAAGACAACACTTACTTGATGACCGAAACTTTAGCCAAAGTATATCTTGAGCAAAAAAAATATCAGAAAGCCATACAAGCTTATGAAATTTTAATTTTGAAATATCCAGAAAAAAGTAGTTTCTTTGCAGACCGAATTTCGGATATTAGACTTTTACAGCAAAATAATAATTAAAGATTTAAGAATATGTTTTCAATTTTTTTAGTGTTAATCACAATCGTATGTTTTTTACTTGTAGTAGTAGTTATGGTACAAAACCCTAAAGGAGGCGGTTTATCTTCTTCTATCGGTGGATCACAAATGATGGGTGGTGTACAGAAAACAAATGATTTCTTAGACAAGAGCACTTGGACTTTAGCAGGTACACTAATTGCCTTAATCTTATTATCAAGCTTAAGCTTCACAGGAACTTTAAGCGACAATGGTTCTAAATTAATCGACAATTCTGCTGCAGCTCCGGCTCCAACAACAGCTCCGGCTCCAGCAGCAACTGATGCTAAAAAAGAAACTCCAGCTACAACTGATGCGGCACAACCTGCTGCAACGGAAGAAGCAAAAAAATAACAACAAGCATTAGCTTTTTAAAATGCCAGCCTGTCAGTGCTGGCATTTTTATTTAGTAAATTTGTCAGTTTAAAGGTCTTGGCATAATTTCTGAAAAAAAACAAGACATCAAATTAATAATAACATAAAGCATATAATTATGGCATTAAAAATCAAACCTCTTTCAGACCGTGTTCTTGTGGAACCTGCTGCTGCAGAAACACAAACCGCTTCGGGAATTATCATTCCTGATACTGCTAAAGAAAAACCGCAAAAAGGAACAGTTGTAGCTGTTGGAAACGGCACTAAAGACCACACCATGACGGTTAAAGTTGGCGATACGGTTCTTTACGGAAAATATGCCGGTACCGATTTGAAATTTGAAGGAAAAGATTATTTAATCATGCGTGAGGACGACATCCTTGCAATTATCTAAAACAAACAAAAATGGCAAAAGATATTAAATTCGACATTGAAGCACGCGATGGTTTAAAACGCGGTGTGGACGCATTGGCCAATGCTGTAAAAGTAACTTTAGGCCCTAAAGGACGTAATGTAATCATCTCTAAATCTTTCGGAGCGCCAACCGTTACTAAAGACGGGGTTTCTGTTGCAAAAGAAGTAGAATTGAAAGACGCTCTGGAAAATATGGGCGCGCAAATGGTAAAAGAAGTGGCTTCCAAAACCAACGATTTAGCCGGTGACGGAACAACCACTGCAACCGTTTTAGCACAAGCCATCGTTAAAGAAGGCTTGAAAAACGTTGCTGCAGGTGCTAATCCAATGGATTTAAAACGCGGAATCGACAAAGCTGTTGAAGCCATCGTTACCGATTTAGGAAAACAAGCCAAAGAAGTAGGTTCGTCTACCGACAAAATCAAACAAGTAGCTTCGATTTCTGCCAACAATGATGATGTAATTGGAGATTTGATCGCAACTGCTTTTGGAAAAGTAGGCAAAGAAGGAGTAATCACTGTGGAAGAAGCAAAAGGAACGGATACTTACGTTGATGTGGTAGAAGGAATGCAATTCGACAGAGGATATTTATCACCATACTTCGTAACCAATACGGAGAAAATGGAAGTGGAATTAGAGCGCCCTTACATTTTACTATACGACAAAAAAGTATCTTCATTAAAAGAATTACTTCCAATTTTAGAACCGGTAGCACAATCAGGGAAACCATTATTGATCATCGCTGAAGATGTTGATGGAGAAGCCTTATCAACACTAGTAGTCAATAAATTACGTGGTGCGTTGAAAATCGCAGCGGTAAAAGCCCCAGGGTTCGGAGACCGAAGAAAAGCCATGTTGGAAGATATCGCAATCCTAACCGGTGGAATCGTTATTTCTGAAGAAAGCGGATACAACCTAGAAAACGCAACGTTGGAAATGTTGGGAACTTCTGAAAAAGTAACCATCGACAAAGACAATACAACCATCGTAAACGGAGCCGGTGAAGCGGATTTAATCAAAAACCGTGTAAACCAAATCAAAGCTCAGATGGAATCTACAACTTCCGATTACGACCGCGAAAAATTACAGGAACGCCTAGCTAAATTGGCTGGTGGAGTAGCTGTTCTTTACGTTGGCGCTGCTTCTGAAGTAGAAATGAAAGAGAAAAAAGACCGCGTAGACGACGCTTTACACGCAACAAGAGCTGCCGTTGAAGAAGGAATCGTTGCCGGAGGTGGTGTCGCGTTATTAAGAGCTAAAAAAGTACTTGACAAAGTAAAAGCGGATAATGCTGACGAGGCAACCGGAATTCAAATTGTGGCTCGTGCCGTAGAAGCGCCTTTAAGAACTATCGTTGAAAACGCAGGCTTAGAAGGTTCAGTAGTTGTTGCTAAAGTTTCGGAAGGAAAAGACAACTTCGGATACAATGCTAAGACTGACGAATATGTAGACATGCTAAAAGCAGGAGTTATCGATCCGAAAAAAGTAACCCGTGTAGCTTTAGAAAACGCGGCTTCAGTTTCAGGAATGATTTTAACTACGGAATGCGCTTTAGTGGAAATTAAAGAAGAAAATGCCGGAGGCGGAATGCCAATGGGCGGTGGAATGCCGGGAATGATGTAATTTCATCAAACTATATACAACGAAAAAACCCCGAAAGTAACTTTCGGGGTTTTCTTTTACACTTTCTTTTTATACCAGTCGAAAGTGGTTAGGTACGAAATTCGAACCGTTGGATTACTTTCCTGAATTGTATTTCCATAATTCCAGATATTTTGATGAATATAAGACAACTGTAACTGGTGCTGCGAATTGAAATTGTAACCAAGACCGGCAATAACACGATTTTGGTTAAACAACGTCTTTCCGGCATTCGAACCAATATTTAAGAACATTTCATCTCCTAAAAACCCGGACAACTTCGTTTGATTGTCTTTTTTCAACAAAGGATAGTTTACCAAAAACATATAACGAAGACGATTTCTGTACTCGTAACGATCGATTTCATAATCCGCGGAAACAGCATCGTATTTAGCAATTCCCACAAATCGATTTTCGTCGCGCAAGCGGTGGGTGAGTTTAAAATCACCGGAATTGTGGATATAAGTTCCCTGAATCCAGACATGATCTTCCGGAATATCGGTCTTATTCATCGCCGGATCCCCATAAGAATAGGTATTGTAATGGCTGTAACCAATACTACCCGCAAACTTTTTTGTAAACTGATACTCTATCGAAGGGCGCACAAACCACTGCTGTTTTTCTGAGAAACCGTCAGCATAACGCATCGTCGCTTCAAAAGTAAGGGACAATTTTTCGTTCAACTTATTTTTGCCTACATAATGAAACCAAACATCATTATTTTGGCTTTTGACAGCTTGTGCATTAAGAGAAAACACTGAAAGAACGCAGAGTAAAAGAACTAAAAAATTAGGCTTATACAACATCACTATTGATTTAAGAGATTATCACTTTTACAAAAATATCCTCGACCGAAGAAACCACCATAAAAAAATCCGCCTTTAAGACGGATTTAACATTCTAATTTCTATCGTACTGGCAACACCCGTGAAGACTGTTGTACTCGGCTTCGGTTGCTTTTACCTCTTTAGTATCGTGACCTGCTTTTGCAATTGCTTTGGATACATCTGTGGAAGAACATTTCTGCTCGTTATACACCAAATGCAACATTTGATCATCCGAATGCCACACTGCAGATTTCACTCCAGGAACAGAATACGCTGCTTTTTCAATGCGCTTTTTACACATTTCGCAGTTGCCTTTTACCTCAACATCGACTTTAGCGTTTTTGTTCTTTTTTTCTTGTGCCTGAACTGCAAATCCGAAAAGGGAAACTAACAGCACTATTATTATTTTTCTCATTTTATATTGATTTTAAAGTTGGTTATTTAATTTTATAACGGATGCCCGCATAATACATCTGCCCGAAAACTGGTGCATAGATCATTGAACTATCAAAATACGGACCAAACGGATCGTTAGACCCCAAGATAGCATTTTTTTGTTTGTAATTTCCAATATTCTCCCCTCCTACGTATGCTTCAAAAAAACTTGAAAAAGTTCTTGTAATTTGCGTATTCATCACTGAAAAAGGATTCGAGAACTCTTTTAAACGATACGGCTCCGGATTGGAATTCGTGTTAGGCAAACGCTGTTTTCCCATCCAATTGTAGGTAAAATCGAATTTCCATTGCTGACCTTTTTCTTTGATGTGCGTTTCGTAAGCCAAATTGGTAAAGAAACGGTGTTTCGCCTGCAACGGTCGCTCCAAAGTTCCACTTAAATAATCTGTACGGATATCGTAGAATTTATAAGCGGTACGAACAGTTAAATGCGTCATCAAATCTACATTGAAATCAATCTGTAAACTATTGGCAAACGATTTTCCGTCTAAATTATGAAACACCACCTGCTGCGGGCTGTAATCCAAATCCACAACGGCCTGATTCTGAAAATCGGTACGGTAATAATCAAAAGCGATTTCCGATTTTTTCCCGAACAACTGAAAACTCTGCGAAAAGCTCAAACCGTAATTCCAGGCAATCTCCGGATCCAAACCATAAATTTTCCCATCACTATTTAACACCGAAAAAGCTCTTGAAGTCGCAAAAAGATTCTGGTTTTCGGCAAAGATGTTCGCACTGCGTTTTCCTCGACCCACCGAAGCTCTAATCACCGCTTTTTCCCAAGGATTATAACGTACGTGGATTCTCGGAGTAAAAAAAGCGCCTAAGCGGTTGTGCAAATCAAAACGTCCTCCAGCAACCAAACTAAAATTAGTGGTATTATCGTAAGTATATTCGAAGAATGCCCCAACCGAATTATCGCGACGACTAACATCTACCGGAAGTCCAACCTTTACAAATTCGTTATAATCGTCGGAAGTAAAATTCAAACCGGTTGCGAATTTATTTAAAGTATTGCTGATAATCGAGTTGTAAATAAGGTTCGAATAAAAACTGTTCTGTTGGATGTTGTACTGGTTCAAGCCGAAATACGATTCCTGCTTATGATAATTGAAGGAATTTTGAAAACCGATACTTTTCCAGGGTGTATCCGGAAACACAAACCCAATTTTCGAAGACATTTCCAATTTATCGGTATTAATTTCCGAACCCCAATGATTGGTCGTCAATTTATCTCGGTCTTTATCGAAGTCTTTCTGACCGGTTTGCTTTTCGTCTTTCATATAACGAACGTTCAGAAAACTCACCCAGCCTTTTTCCAGATTATTATACTGCCAACGGTTCATTACATTGATCTGTTTCCCAAGCGGATTGTCTAAAAAACCGTCATTGTTCATATCGTTTTTAGAAACACGTGTATTTCCGTGCACAAATAAACTGCTGCTTAACTTATCCGTTATTTTTTTGTTGAAATGTGTGTTGAGCTCAAAACGGCTGTCCGTCGAACCATAAGCATTCAAATAAAAAGGAATATCGTTAGCCGGCTTGATCAGTTCGGTATTGATTTGCCCGGAAATGCTTTCGTAGCCGTTTACCACACTTCCCGCGCCTTTTGTAATCTGAATGCTTTCCACCCAAGTTCCCGGAATGAACGACAAACCGTAAGCTTGAGATGCTCCGCGAACCGAAGGAATATTTTCTTCCGCTATTAAAATATAAGGACTGGTTAGTCCTAGCATCTTAATTTGCTTGCTTCCGGAAATGGCATCGGAAAAATTTACGTCGATGGACGGATTGGTTTCAAAACTCTCGGAAAGATTACAACAAGCCGCTTTCAGCAATTCTTTACTGCTCATGGTTTGTGTATTGAGTGTTTTCACATAAGAACGTTGAAGAGAATTGCGCTTAGCGTTCACCACAACTCCTTCCAAAGCTTTAGCCGCCTTTAACTGAACCGTGATGGTTTTAGATTCATGCACCATCACCATTTGGCTTTCATACCCTACATAACTGATCGTGATTTGGTGACTGCCCGGATTCATGGGTAATTCAAAATACCCTTTATCGTTGGTAGTTGTCCCTACAGTAGAATCGTTCCATTGTACTGTTGCACCCAGTAATGGGTTGTTTTTTTCGTCGGTTACGGTTCCCGACACTTTTTCCTGAGCTGATGCAACCTGAGCCATCAACACAAGAAAAAACATAAAATATTTATACATGATTTTTGTTTTAATGTTTTCAATAGAAGTTCACTCCGAAGTGATTCAGAGTTGGAAAAAACATTAAAACTGGTCGTAGAAAATATACTGGCAATAGAGTTTGTAGAGCGGCGGCGCATTGCTCCAACAATAAAATGACGGAGCGTCACCTTTAACTTCAACGTGTTCGATTGCTTCAAATGCAATTGGTTTCCAAGCATCGATAAACGTAAAAGCGGCTAAATCAAGCTGAAAACTTTTTACGATTACTTCGTCGGAAATCGATTTTTTTAGGTCGATTTTATCGTTTGAACAACAACTGTCGTGTTCGTTAGAAGTAGCACAACAAGTATCTTCTTGCTCTACTTTCTGCTCCACACAGGGTTCGTATTTCTTATAATCCAATGAAACACCGGCCAGTTCACCACCGCAATAATGCACATTAAAGGCCAAACCAACATTGGAAACCAATATCAGCATCGCCAGTACAAAACTTATGTGCTTATTTATTTTCATCTTTTATAAAAAACGAGTCAAAAATAAAGCTTTTTCTTAAATCAAAACCAAAAATACTGTTAATTGATTTCCACCTCTTGTTGTTGATAAGGAATTTCACAACGTAACTGATACTTTTCCTCAATCACATTTTTCAAGGTTCTCAAAGCTTCCGTTTCCCCGTGAACCAGAAAAACCGTCTCCGGTTTTTGCTCTAATTCCGACAACCACTCCAACAAATCCTTTTGATCGCCATGCGCAGAAAGCCCCTCGATTTCGACAATTTTCGCTTCCACTGGATAGTATTTTCCATAAATTTTCAATTCTTTTTCGCCCTCGAGCAGTTTTCTACCTCGTGTTCCTTCCGCTTGATACCCCACAATTACAACAGTTGTTTCCGGTCTAACTATATAACGTTCGAGATAACTCAACACCCTCCCGCCGGTTAACATTCCGCTGGCTGCGATTACTACTTTAGGCTGATCGTCGTAAATAGCCGCAATGGTATCTTCGTATTCCGTAATCATTGAGAATATTTTACACATTTCCTCACATTGGTCGATACGGAGTTTGTGCCATTGTCGGTTTTCCGTAAAAAGCTGAAGCATCTCAATCCCCATCGGCGTATCGATTATATAAGGCATATCCGGAATTCTACCTTCTTTTTTTAGTTGCCAGATCAAGTACATGACTGCCTGCGCCCGTTCGACCGCAAAACTCGGAATCACCACATTGCCGCCTTTTTCAAAAGCTTCGTTTATGTATTCGGCCAATTCTTCTTTAGGATCGTTATCCGGATGAAGCTTATTACCGTAGGTGGATTCCAGAAATACATAATCGGCTTGTTTGGGTTTTATGGCCGGAAAAAGCAAATCATCATTATCGCGACCGATGTCTCCGGAGAAAACCAGTTTCTTGCCTTCGAGAGTCAGTTCAATGGAACAAGCTCCCAAAATATGACCGGCGTAAAAATATCGAGCGGTGATTTCAGCATCCAAATTAAATTCCTGATCTTTTTGAATCACTCTGAAATACGGAAGCACTTTTTCGGCTTCTTCCACCGTATACAAAGGTTCAGCAGGATTGTGTTTGGAATAATGCTCTTTGTTGGCGCGTTCGGCTTCTTCTTCCTGAATTTTAGCGCTGTCCATCAGAATCAATTGAGTGATCGCTTTGGAAGGGCTCGTACAATAAATCTTTCCTTCAAATCCTTGGTTTACCAAAATCGGCAACCAGCCACAATGATCCAAATGTCCGTGGGTAAGCAACACAAAATCAATCGTGGAAGGCAACACCGGAAGCGGTTCCCAGTTTTGTTGCCGCAATTCGTGACCGCCTTGAAACAATCCGCAATCAATCAAAATACGAATACCACCCGATTCAACTAAAGTTTTGGAACCGGTTACCGTTCCCGCAGCACCTAAAAATTGTATTTTCATGGTTTAATCTTTAAAAATGGAACAATTATTTCCGACATAGTCGCACAAATCCGAGGCTTCTCTAATAATATTCTTGATGCGATTGTGATTAATCCCGATATCCGAGAGCAATTCACTGTTATCCACCAAATCGGATGCTAAAAGAACCTCACGGATAAGCAATTTTTCTTTTTCGTATTGAGTTAAAGTAGTCAGGCAGGTAACGGGATACAATCCGTTTTCTTCGATTTTGTATTTCAGACACTCTTTGGCCGGAAAATCCCAGCTTACCATTTTCAAATTGGAACAGGTTCCGAATTGGATCGCTTCTGAGGTAAAACGATTGTTGGTAATCACCCAGCATTTGCTAATAGTGTCGTCCTGACTGAAAACGGAATGAGTTTTTCCTCTTAAATCATTATAGCGGGAAAGGATGTACATTGGGATTTTAACATCGGATTTGATATCATTGGTACTATGAAACTTACATTCCACCATAGCAATGGCGCCAGCTTTTTTAACCATTACATCAATTTCATGGGAAACGCATTTTCCGTTAAGGATGACATTGGTTTTGGTTGCAAAATCTTCAGTTCGAAAAAGTAAGGCAATGTACTTTTCGAAAAAAAAACCGGCTGGTCCTAAGGCCTGTACTGCTGCTTTTAAATTGTAACGCGCTGCATGTACTTTGGATGTTTTTTTTAGGAGTTGAAAGGCCATTTTGTAAATTTTACGCGTTGGCATTCCATCGTAGATTTCCCTTTCGATGATGTTGAGGATATCGTCGATTTTTTCGCTTTTTGCTCCTGAAAGCTGAAGGGAATTGCGAAGTTTTTCCCGATCAAAATGAACGATATCTCCAGATTGCTTGATAACTTTCATAGTTCGAACCTTTGTTTAAAGGTACGAAATTATTTTCAGGAAACTTTTCTCTGATAATAAAAGGCCGGAAGAAACACCAAAAGGAACAACGGCTGAATCAAAAACCTTCTCAGGTAAAACAAGGTCATAAAATCGGGCTTTTCGGAAAGATTCAAAACACCAAAAAAAGCACCAATCAAGATGCAGAAGAGAAAAACATACAGTAATCCTGCAAATTTCACCAAATTCAAATCTTCAAAAACCACATACACAATTATCAGAGATACAATTGTATTGACCAAATAACGAAATGACAATCCTAAAAACAGCTGCCATCCATCGTACTTCGGAAGCGGGGCGTTCTGAAATTCTCCTTTAAAAAAACTCAAAAAAGGATCAAAAAATAATTCAGCTTCAAAAAAACGAACTATTGCCAAAAGTGAAACCAAAAGGATTACCCAGAAGATTTTAGCTTTATTTTTTAGTATCACTTTTCTCATAACCAAAAAATTTATAAAGCCATAAAAACCAAAGCGCGAAAACCACCGAATAAATCACCAACGGAAAGATCACCCCGTGTAGCAAGTGTTCATACTTCGGATAATTGTAAAGTGCCATCGCCAAAAGTGCAATTCGTAAAATATTTAGCAAATGAATAACAAAACAGCCAATCAATATATATAGTATTGTTTTCATCCATTTTGCAGAGAACGCAAAAATAAACGAAGCGAATAAGATCATAACACTAACCGCGTTGCAGCCTTCAATAATGCGCGCCACAAACTTCCCTTTATAAATTAGATTTATACAAGGTTCATAAATATTGGCATTAACTTCCGCTTCCTTACCCAGAAAAACCAAAACATCTTTGGATTGCTCACCCACTATTTCAGTAAAAGTATCCACTTCAAGTAAAGCTGCATCAAACTGATTAAGATACACCTTATAGCCAATACTGAGAATTGCATAAAGTGTAAAAAATTTTATCAGAAAAATAAAAAAGGGCTTGTATTGCAGCAAGAGGTTTTTCACAAAATTCATTTTAACAAAAATATAAAAATTAAAAGACAGCGATTGAATACTTTTGCATAAAACTAAAAAACATGAACTTTCAAGAATTACAACCAAAAGTTATCGAAATACTTTCCGCTAGTGGAATTTCGCGAGAAGAGAAACTAAAAAATCTTTGCCAGCTCTTAACCGACCAAATTGATTATTACAATTGGGTTGGATTTTATTTTGCAAACCATGATACCAAAACTTTGCATTTAGGACCTTATGTGGGAGCTGAAACCGACCACACGGTAATCCCTTTCGGAAAAGGAATTTGCGGACAGGTTGCAGAATCCAACGCTAACTTTGTGGTTCCGGATGTTAAGGCTCAGGACAATTATATCGCTTGCAGTCTAACGGTAAAATCAGAAATCGTGGTTCCTTTATTTGTAAACGGGGTAAATATTGGTCAAATTGATATTGACAGCCATGTGATTGACCCCTTCACAGAGGCAGACGAACGCTTTTTAGAATTTGTAAATCAGGAAGTTGCAAAACTTTTTTAAGCAAGTTTTCTTATTTTATTTGTGATTCTGAAAAATAAAGTTACCTTTGCACCCGTATTGAGATCGTCTCAATTTACATAATAATCATTTTAATAATATTAGCATGTACTTAACTAAAGAAGTTAAAGCAGAAATCTTCGCTAAACACGGAGGAGCAGCAGCCAACACTGGTTCTGCAGAAGGTCAAATCGCGTTATTCACATTCAGAATTTCTCACTTGACTGAGCACTTGAAAAAAAATCGTCACGATTTCAACACAGAGCGCTCACTAGTTTTATTAGTAGGTAAAAGAAGAAGCCTTCTTGACTACTTAAAGAAAAAAGATATCAACAGATATCGTGCGATTATCAAAGAATTAAACATCAGAAAATAATCATGAAGAAGAGGTGCCTGCGCGCCTCTTTTTGTTTTGTATATTTAGACAGAAAAAAGTTTGGTTTTTCATTGGGTATTAGACAACTACAACAACACACAACAACACAACTAGACCCTTTGTTTAATTAAGAATTAAATTTTATGATTCCTAAGGTTACCCAAGAAATTATCGATTTGGGAGACGGTAGAACCATCTCAATCGAAACAGGAAAACTAGCCAAACAAGCCGACGGTTCTGTCGTGGTGCGTATGGGCGATGCTATGTTATTAGCAACAGCGGTATCTGCCCGTACTGCCAATCCAGGTATTGATTTTTTACCGTTAACGGTAGACTATCGTGAAAAATTTGCTGCTGCCGGACGTTTCCCGGGAGGTTTCTTCAAAAGAGAAGCGCGCCCTAGCGACAGCGAAGTGCTTACAATGCGTTTGGTAGACCGTGTATTGCGTCCGTTATTTCCGGATGATTACCACGCGGAAACGCAAATCATGATTCAGTTAATGTCGCATGACGACAACGTTATGCCGGATGCTTTAGCAGGTTTAGCTGCTTCAGCTGCATTGGCTGTTTCCGATATTCCTTTCTACAACTTAATTTCCGAAGTACGTGTAGCGCGTATCGACGGTAAATTTGTCATCAATCCAAGCAGAGAACAATTGGAATTATCCGACATCGATATGATGATTGGCGCTTCTTTGGATTCGGTTGCAATGGTTGAAGGTGAAATGAAAGAGATTTCAGAAGCCGAAATGGTGGAAGCTATCAAATTTGCTCACGAAGCCATCAAAGTTCAAATTCACGCTCAGTTAAGATTACAGGAAGCTTTTGGTAAAAAAGAAATCCGTACGTACGAAGGTGAAGTGGAAGATGAGGAAGTTTACAAAAAAGTAAAAGCTGCTGCTTACGACAAATGCTATGCTATTGCTCAGGAAGCTTCAGGTAAAAGCGAAAGAAGTGAAAAATTTGCTGCTGTAAAAGAAGAAGCAAAAGCTTTATTTACAGAAGAAGAATACGCAGAAAATGCTGATTTAGCCGGATTGGTTGGCAAATACTTCTACAAAACCAACAAAGAAGCAGTTCGTAATGTAATCCTTGAAAAAGGAATCCGTTTGGACGGTAGAAAAACAACCGAAATCAGACCAATCTGGTGTGAAACAGATTATTTACCTTCTGTACACGGTTCCTCATTATTTACCCGTGGAGAAACTCAAGCTTTGGCTACCGTTACCCTAGGTACTTCAAGAGAAGCTAACGTAATTGATTCTCCATCGGAACAAGGTGAAGAGCGTTTCTACCTGCATTACAACTTCCCTCCTTTTTCAACTGGTGAAGCAAAACCTTTAAGAGGAACTTCCCGTCGTGAAGTAGGCCACGGAAATTTAGCGCAACGCGCATTAAAAAATATGATTCCTGCCGATTGTCCTTACACGATCCGTATTGTTTCGGAAGTATTGGAATCTAACGGTTCATCTTCTATGGCAACGGTTTGTGCCGGAACTATGGCGTTAATGGATGCTGGTGTTCAGATGACAAAACCCGTTTCAGGAATTGCTATGGGATTGATTACTGACGGTGAGAAATTCGCAGTTTTATCCGATATTTTAGGTGATGAAGATCACTTGGGAGATATGGACTTTAAAGTAACCGGTACTGCTGATGGTATTACCGCTTGCCAGATGGACATTAAAATCGAAGGATTGCGTTATGACATCATGGAACAGGCGTTAGGTCAGGCACGCGACGGTCGTTTACACATTTTAGGTAAATTAACCGAAACAATTGCCACACCAAGACCAGACGTTAAGAACCACGCTCCAAAAATCATCACTAGAACCATTCCTGGAAACTTCATCGGGGCGTTAATCGGACCTGGAGGAAAAGTAATTCAGGAATTACAGAAAGCTACAGGAACTACGATTGTTATCAACGAAGTAGACGAGCAAGGTGTAGTTGAAATTCTTGGAACCAACCCAGATGGAATTGCAGCGGTATTGGCGAAAATCGATTCAATTATCTTCAAACCGGCTGTAGGTGAATCTTATGAAGTGAAAGTAATCAAAATGCTTGACTTTGGAGCAGTTGTAGAATATACAGCAGCACCAGGAAACGAAGTATTGCTTCACGTTTCTGAATTAGCATGGGAACGCACTGAAAACGTAGCCGATGTAGTTAAAATGGGCGATGTATTCATGGTAAAATACCTAGGTGTAGATCCTAAAACCCGTAAAGAAAAAGTTTCTCGCAAGCAGTTGTTGCCAAGACCACCGCGTGAAGAGAAAAAAGACGATAAAAAAGAAAATCCTCAAGGTTAATTGCAATTAATTAATTCATAGGTTGAACCCCGTTACAGTAATGTTTCGGGGTTTTTTTATAAATATGCGCAACCTTTTATATTTTTCCAGTCTTTATAAAAAAACTTACAAATCATGGGAAAAGTAAAATCAATTATCGGCTTGTGTTTAATCACAATCTTTACCTTTACAATGAACGGTTGCAACGACCTTGATGACAAAATCATCGAAACCCCTAAAACCAACCCGGAAGAAGTAATTATCAAAGATTCTGAGCTATTCAATCTTCTTCAACACACTACTCATGCCGTTGGCGATCCTATGCAAGATATCGTCTGTCTGGATTTCATCTATCCCTTCACACTCCTAATATACGATTCAAATTACGTTAAAACCGGACAAATTGTACTGCATGGTGATGACGAATTCAGTGATTTTTTAGGAAGTCTGCAAGAAGATCAACACATAAGTATCAGTTACCCTATTACAACCACATACGCCAATGGAGATACTTTTACCGTAAACAACAATTCCGAGTTAAAATTAGCCATAGACAGCTGTTCCAGAGAAGATATTATTGCTTATTGCAACGGTTTATTCTCAAGCAATGAAGGCGAATGCATTTGGAGGGTCCAATTTGATGAAGCATGCAACAATAAATACATAGGTGGCTATTTTACAGCAAATATTGATGGCACATTAAACTTCAACTTCAAAGATCAGATTTACAACGGAACCTGGGTTTTCTTGTTTGTAAATGATATTCTTCATATGAACATTAATTTAGAAGGAACCTCAGAAGTTACAGACCATTGGAACATTGATCGAAAGATCACGGTTTCAAATTCCGAAATAATTATTTTAGACACTCCAAAACCAATACGTCTTAAAAAACATTGCGAAAAACTCGCACCTTATGCAATAGGCGATACTGGCCCTGGGCACGGGATAGTTTTCTACGACAAAGGAGCATACACCGAAGGATGGCGTTATGCAGAAGTGGCCTTACAAGATTTAGCTGCATTTCAATGGGGCTGCATGAACTCGTCAGTGGATGCGGCTCAAAACCCAAGTATTGGAAAGGGATTGCAAAATTCGGGCGCTGTACTGTATTTCCATGACAGTTTGAACGATTTTTATAACAATCCAGCGGTATGTGGGACTCTAAACGACGGAACTTTAACGGCTAAAGAATCCTTAAAATACCACAACAATTATACAAATGACTGGTTTTTACCTTCCGAAGAAGAATTGCTGTTGGTTTACTCCAATTTACATTTGAACGGGATCGGTAATTTTTCAAATCAGGAGTACTGGACCTCGACCGAAAATGATGCACAAACTGCAAAAACAATACATTTTCAAAATGGGGCAACATTGACCACAAATAAAGCTACAACAACTATTAAAACAAGGGTAATCCGTTACTTCTAAAGATTTGGACTTACAGCAACTCATATCCAAGTGTAAAAGCAACAATCAGAAAGCTCAGGAAGAATTGTACCACTATTATAAAGAGGTACTTTTCTCCCTTAGCCTGAAGTATTGCCGAAATTTCGAAGAAGCCCAGGACAATCTTCACAATACTTTCATTGAAATTTTCTCCAATATCAGCCAGTATAAAGGCAACGGCTCTTTTGAAGGATGGATGAAGCGCATCGCGATCAACAAAGCGATCGACAGTTATAAAAAAACGTTTCAGCTCTCCCCGATTACCAAAGATTTCCATGACGATTTTCAGGTTGACGACGCCGATTTCGAAACTGTCTCTTTAGACAAATTGCTGAGCTATATTCAGGAATTACCCAATCAATACCGACTGGTCTTCTGCTTATACGAATTGGACGATTACAGCCATAGGGAAATTGCCGAAATGCTTTCCATTTCCGAAAGCACTTCCAAATCGAATCTGCATCGCGCCAAAATCATTTTAAAAGAAAAAATAATCACGACTAAATCCACCAAAAACTACAAAATCGGAAATGGAAAATAAGAAAGACATTGGTAAAGCATTTCGTGAGCGGCTGGATTTACTTGAAAAATCACCCGATGCGGCTCTATGGAACAAAATCGAAAAGGATTTACATAAAAAAAATAAAAAAAAATATTTCCTCTGGTTGTTTTTAGCAGGCTGCTTTACGCTGACAACGCTGTTTATTCTGTACAACCACTCAAACGGCGATCATGCTGATCCAAGCAACTATGGCGCTTATTCCAACAAAAACAACACCGCTGTTGAAAAAGACAAAACATCATCAGACTCCGGTAAAAACCTATCATCAAAAACAGAGGAATCAAAAGCAGACGGCAACACTTCATTCAACAACAAAGCCGACGTGCAATCCTCCGAATTGAAAAAAACTTTCAAGGATACTTTTGATGTTGCAAATAACCAACCGGCTAACCAAAGCGATCCGAACAAAAAAGAAAACAAGCAAAGGCTCGTAACCCGTACAAAACGTTTGGTAAACTCAAACTCGCAGTACGATGAATTCGAAATCGTTGAAAAGTACCGAATCAAAGTAAAACATCCGGCAAAGGGAACTCCGGCTTCGAAAAACAAATTACAAATTACGAACAGTAATCAAAAAGCCAAAACACGTTACATTGCTGCTAAAAGCAACAAAAAACGAAAAAACAAACAGAATACAACTCACAAAACCCATAAACAAAACATAAAAATCGCAAACTCTAAAGCCAAGCAAGACAATCTAGGTGATTTGGCAATTAAAGACACCGACTTAAATGTTGATGTTTCGAAAAACAATGAAACAAGCGGTGAAAATGATGAAATTACAAAAGCCAATGCACTTCCTATAGACACCAAAAAAGACAGTGTCTTAAAACAGAAATTGAAAGCAAAAAAAGAAGTTGCGAAAAAAACAGAAGAACAAAAAAACAAACAAGACTCCATTAAAACCAATTTTTATGTTTTCGGGTATTACGGGCCAACGGTAAGCGGTTCTCTTTTTGGAAAATCATTGATAAACGACAGCTTTGACCAAAACAAGAAAAAACATCCGATAACTTCCTCGTACGGATTCTATTTAGGAGTTAAAAGAGACCGACTTGGAGTTCGACTTGGTTTTGGTAAAATCGAACTTGAAAACCAGACAAAGATCACAAATTATCCAAATGGTCCAATCTCGAATTATTCCAATATTGAATTACATACAGGAACAACCCCACAAACCCTGTCAAATCATTTTAGTTCCTCTGAAAGCCTCATGCTGAAACAGAACGTAACGTATTATGAAGTCCCATTAGAATTCACCTATACGCTATTCAGCAGAAAGAAATTCGATATTGATGCGTTGGCGGGTATCAACATAATATTATTAGACAAAAACAACATCAGAATTTCTGGCAACCAAGCCCAGGAAATAAGTATTGGAAGAACAGAAAACCTTGCTGAAACCAATTTTGCCTTAAATATAGGCAGCGGTTTCAATTATCATTTAACTCCAAAAATTCAGGCAAACATTTCACCGGTATTGAAATACTTCTACAATTTGGGGAATGAAAACTACAAGCCTTATAGTTTTTCATTACAAACCGGATTGACCTATAAATTTTAATTTGAGTTAGTGGCTCCGTTTAATAAAAACGGAGCTTTTTGTATACAATTATTTCAAAAACAGAATTGTACTATTTTTTTAAAAAAAATAAATATTATTAAGAAAAAAATTATGTTTGTGCGATTTTTCACAAATTCACAACAAAAAACATCTATGAAAAGACTTTTACTTTTACTTTTTGTCACCTCTTCGGGTTTGGCACAAAATTTAGATCCCAATTTCGGTTATAACATGTCTGGTATTATTGACCATGGAATCTCCGACATCGATTCAAAACAAATTATTTATGATGCAATCCAACAACCTGATGGAAAAGTAATATTTTTAGGAAGATTTAGCTCAAACTATTCTGCTCCAATTACAAGCTTTATTGCTCGTTATAATACTGATGGAAAGTTTGACAGAACATTCAACCAAAAAGGATGGAGATCCGGAACAGGAGTTTACATACAAACAGTAAACCTTCAGAGTGATGGTAAAATACTTACTGCTAATGGACGAACAATCTCAAGATTCCTAACCGATGGTAATTTAGACAGTTCATTTAACACCACTGGAACAAAAACCATCGTTACTGGTGCGTACAATATGAATATTAAGTCTATTGTTCAGCAACAAGACAATAAAATCCTTGTTGTAGGATATGTTTCCAATGGCTCAAACAATGATTTTGCAGTAGCACGATTAAATTCAGACGGAAACCTTGACACTTCTTTTGACACCGATGGAATCTTAACACTCCCAATTGGAACTGGTAATGATGAAGCTTTCTCAATTAAACTACAAGCAGACAATAAAATTATAATTGGAGGACAAGCAAACACGAGCGGAACATATGATTTCGCTGTGGTTCGATTAAACACAAACGGCTCTTTAGACAACACTTTTGGAGTAGGCGGAATGGCAACCCTTTCAATGTCTACCTCTAATGACTATGGTCGTTCGTTAGAAATTCTATCTGATGGAAAAATTGCATTGGTTGGTGCTGCCAATGGAAAACTTAGCATAGCAAAATTCAACACAAACGGAACACCGGATACCACTTTCGGTGCCGCAAACGGGAAAGCGATTTCGGCAGAAAACGTTACACTTACCACTACAAACACATCAACTGGTTTACACAACATGCCTAGAGTGAAGGCCATGCCAGATGACAAATTATTAATCTCACTAACCAGTGACAATGATTTTAAACTAATTAAATACCTTGCAAACGGAAGCGCAACTGATACAACTTTTGGCAATACCGGAGTACACGCTTTAGACATCAACAATAATACCGATGTAGCTACCTATTTATACATTAGGCAAGACAATGCTATTGTTATTGGAGGTTATTCTTTGGACTCTTCCGGGAATTACAACGGTACAGTATGGGGAGTAAGCGCAGACGGATATAGTGCTGGAGGCGGCGGAACTCTTCCATTATACACTGGGTATGACACATCAAAGGACATCACTTTATTGGCGGATGGAAAATACCTTATCTTAGTTGACACTCCAATCCCATCAATAAGAAGACATACTGCTGACGGAAATGTTGACTTAAGTTTCGGAATCGATGGTGTAGTCACCTTACCTTCAGACGACTACTCCTACAAAATGATCGTACAAAATGATTCCAAAATTATTATTTCAGGTAACGCAACTATAAAAAGACTAAATGCGGACGGTTCTTTGGACAACACTTTTGGAACTAATGGAATTGTAAACCTTTATGATACAACTACTGGCGAGATAAATTTCATTGATAACATTCATTTACTGTCAAACGGTCAAATTCTTGTTGCTTTTGATTACGATAATTTAACGGACTCATTCTCAACGATATCATTTGGAATGACTCGATTAAATACTGATGGAACAATAGATTCAAGTTTTGGAACAAATGGTTTATTCACAACCCGTTTTAACTCTGACGAAGCATCATTTAGTGAATACCCAAGAGAAATCATAGTACAATCAGACGGTAAGATTATTGCATTAGGGGTAACATACAATGCAACAGCATCTCCTGTTCTCTATAATATGTGTGCGTTCAGAGTTACATCAAACGGCACATTAGACACTACTTTTGGAACAAACGGTAAAACGGACTTACAGCTTGGAACAACCAACCATCCATACGCCTCTCAAATTTTATCTGATGACAAATTCTTGGTGTCAAGCAGGCTTGGTACAGATACCAAAACTTTTAAATTCACGGCCAATGGGCAACCCGATACTGCATTCGGAACCAATGGAATTGCTAATGATGTGACAGGAACATTTAACTTCACAGCTTTGTCTTTACAATCTGATGGAAAATTCATTAAAGCTGGCTCAAAAAATTCACAGGTTTCCATTAGCCGATACAATGCTGACGGTTCAGTAGACTCTTCATTCGGAACCAACGGTGAAATGGACTTAATCCTTTATGACAATTCCAAAGTGATAAAAACCATAATGCAGCCCGACAACAAACTTGTTGTGTTAGGCGAATCGTTTGTACAACGTGACTACTATGGCGATCTTAATTCCAACTTTTTAGTACGTTACACCGATGTTCAATTAGGAACCCTAAACTTTGAACACCAAAATTCATCGCTTTTAGTATATCCTAACCCGATTGAAAAAGAAGCAACTTTTGAGTACACTTTAGAGAAAAATGAATTTATAACTGTAGAAATCCTAGATGTACAGGGAAAAATTGTTAAAAAAGTGGTTGCTAATGAAAATCAGGAAGCAGGCAAACACACTCTGCACTTTACTTTGGATTCAAGCACCAGTGCTGGAACTTATTTCCTAACCTTATCAACGGCTAAAGGAAAACAATCGGTACAGATTTTAAAAAAATAAAACCTTGACAAAAAGAGCTTCAAATACCTTGAAGCTCTTTTTTTTAAACTTTTTTCAAACTGTTGTAACTTTTTTGCTCTTCCTTTCGTATAACAACCTGAACACTTAAAAAGATAAGGAGAAACAATTAATGAGACAGCTCAAAATTACTAAGCAGGTAACCAATCGTGAAACTGCTTCCTTAGACAAATACCTTCAGGAAATTGGTAAAGTAGACCTAATCACGGCAGATGAAGAGGTAGAATTAGCACAACGAATTAAAGCCGGAGATCAAAGAGCCTTAGAAAAATTAACAAAAGCTAATTTACGTTTCGTTGTTTCCGTAGCGAAACAATATCAGAACCAAGGATTAACTTTACCCGATTTGATCAACGAAGGAAATTTAGGTTTGATTAAAGCTGCACAACGTTTCGATGAAACCCGCGGTTTTAAATTTATTTCCTATGCTGTATGGTGGATTCGTCAATCCATTTTACAGGCATTAGCCGAACAATCCCGTATTGTTCGTTTACCGCTTAACAAAATCGGATCGATTAATAAAATTAACAAAATGTATGCCTTGTTGGAGCAATCCCAAGAGCGCGCACCGTCTGCCGAAGAAATCGCTGCAGAATTGGACATGACTGTAAACGACGTAAAAGAGAGCATGAAAAACTCGGGTCGTCACTTATCCATGGACGCGCCGCTTGTTGAAGGAGAAGACTCTAACTTATACGACGTTTTACGTTCAGGAGAATCACCAAACCCAGACCGTGAACTAATTCACGAATCACTTCGCACGGAAATTGAAAGAGCTTTGGAAACCTTGACCCCAAGAGAAGCAGACGTAGTACGTTTGTATTTCGGTTTGGGCGATCAGCATCCAATGACTTTAGAAGAAATTGGTGAAACTTTTGACTTGACCCGTGAGCGTGTACGTCAGATTAAAGAAAAAGCAATTCGTAGGTTAAAACACACATCCAGAAGTAAAATCCTTAAAACTTACTTAGGATAATTTGGATAAATCAGAAAAAAGTTGTAAATTGAATTGTTTATTTTAACTTTACGGCTCAAATTTTGATACCTATCCAATAAAAATATTGAACGCAACAACAGTTTCAATAACTGTTCGTTTTTTGATTGATGATTGAAACTCCGGCTGATTACCGGAGTTTTGCTTTTTAAGCAATCAAGTATGTAAGCTCAATATCTTTTCAAAAGTCACAAATCAAACATAAAATTGCTAATCACTGGTAATAAATCTTAGAACTCATTACTCAAAACTTATAACTTTAATTTACCTTTGCAGCGAAAACACAACAACACAATTAATTTATAATGAGTACACAAGCTATTATAGCACCTTCTGTTTTGGCAGCCGATTTTGCCAATTTACAACGTGATGTCGAAATGATTAACACAAGTGAAGCCGATTGGTTCCACATTGACATCATGGACGGCGTTTTTGTTCCGAATATTTCTTTTGGAATGCCCGTTTTGGAAGCCATCAACAAACATGCAAAAAAAACCATCGACGTTCACTTAATGATTGTAGATCCGGACCGATACATTAAAACTTTCAAGGATTTGGGTTCTGATATTTTAACAGTTCATTATGAAGCCTGCACCCACCTTCACCGAACTTTGCAAGCTATTAAAGCCGAAGGAATGAAAGCCGGTGTTGCTTTAAACCCTCACACAAACGTTTCCCTTTTAGAAGATGTAATAAACGACATCGACTTGGTTTGCATCATGAGCGTTAATCCTGGATTTGGAGGACAATCGTTCATCGAAAACACCTATAAAAAAGTAAAACAGCTTAAGGAAATCATCACCCGAAACGGAGCCTCAACATTAATTGAAATTGACGGAGGTGTTACCAACAAAAACGCGAAACAGTTAGTGGAAGCCGGAGCTGATGTTTTAGTAGCCGGAAGTTTTGTTTTCAAAGCAGAAAATCCAATTGAAACCATTGCTGATTTAAAGAACATCACCACTTTATAAAAAACAAAAGGCGCTTTAAAAGCGCCTTTTTTAATTATATTGATCGATCAGATAGCGAATTAAATCCGTTGTAGTTACAATACCCACCAACAAACTGCCCTCACAAACCGGAAGTGCATGAAACTCGTTACTTGAAAGAATTTCAGCGGTTTCTTTTATAGTAGTTTCCGGAGAAATACAAACCACTTTTTTGGTCATTACCTGATCTAGGGTAAACATATTGTACACTGTTGTATCCACTACTTCGTCATCATCGTCCACAGCATCCGCAAAGGAAATACGCAATAAATCAGTATAACTCAGCATCCCAATAATTTTATTACCGTCAACCACAGGAATATGCCTTATCTTATGAGCTTTAAACAAGCCTTCCGCTTTAGTTAAATCATCACTAAGGTTCAGTTTAATAATATTTTGTGTCATAATGGTTGACACCGGAACATGTTGCTTCATAATTACAAAGTATTGATTATCAACAAAATTACCAATACAAAGATACAAAACACATGATGAAAATCAGGCTTTTCTAAAACTTAATACTTCCGGTTATTTCCTGCAAAACAACTTCCGAAATTTTAGCCTGAAACTTCGCAGTAGTATGTCTGGCTATTGCAGTAATATAGTTTTCTTGCGCATTTCGAAATTCAATGGTTGGAATGGTTCCTATTTTAAATTTGTCAAGTGTAATTTCAAGATTGCGTTTAGCAATAGCTTCGTTTTCCTTTTCCAACTTCATTAATTCCAGATTGGTTTTATAAGTTTGATAAGCCATTGCTAATTGAGTATCAATAGTTTTGGTTTGCTGCTCAATTAAGGTAGTTGAATTTTCCACCTGAAGTTTGGCAATTTTTTCGTTTCGATGTTGAAGAAACCCATTGAACACATTAATAGAAGCCGAAACTCCGTAATTAAGACCGCGCGCAGTTGATTGGGAAGTAAATCCAAGGCTCGACTGCGATTCGTTGAAATTATAACCTGCATTGAGTCGCACAACCGGATAACGGTTCGCTTTTACTTGTTTCAAATTGGATTCGGCTACTTTTTTATTAATCAGCGCCAACTGCAACTCAGGATTTTGGCTTTTTACGAGTTCGCGAAGTTCTGTCAGCTGAAGGTTCTCATCAATTTTCCCCATTTCCACTACAGTAAAATCAGTATCGGTTTCACGGGCAAGCAATTCATTAAAACTGATTTTAGCATTCTGAAAGACCTCTTTCTGCTTTAAGAGATTTGAAATATCGGCATTCAAATCTACTTGCGCATTAAGAACTTCTAATTTTGAAGCTTTTCCAATTATGAAACGATTGTCGGCAGTTTTGAGTCGTTGCTTTGAAATCACAATAGTGGTATCCAAAGCTTTAAGCAAATGCTGCTGCTGAACCAAATCATAATAGCTGCTCATTACCGAGCTCACCTTAGTCATCACGGTAAGTTTTAATTCGGTTTCTCCTTGTTTCTGAAGCGATCTCAACTGATCATAGCGGGCAAACATTTTTAAACCATCAAAAACAGTCCAACCCAAATTCACACCATAACTTGTGGTATTGTTTTTGGCGTTGTCCAATTCACGTTCTACACCGTTAGACTGCGTTTGCTTAGAGTTTTGAATACTGTTGTTCTTTGTAAAAGTCGCATCAACCTTCGGAAGCATGCCTGCATTGGCAACACCTACATTAGCTTCATCGATTTTCAAATCCGTAGAAGCCAATCGAATATCATAATTATTCTTTAGCGCAATCTGGACTGCATCTTCCAATCTCAATACTTCCTGAGCTTTAGTCGATTGAAAAACAAAAAACAAAAATGCGATTTGAAACAATATCTTTTTCATAACCTTACTTCTTTTCATAATTTTCCAGATTATCGAATTCCGGACGGTGTTTTTTCTCTCGTGACCACATCAGATAAATTGCCGGGATTACAAACAAAGTCAACAATAAAGAAAAAAGAGTTCCTCCAACAATCACGACCCCCATTCCAATTCTACTGGTTGAAGCAGCCCCAAGAGACAAAGCAATCGGTAAAGCTCCTAAAGCAATGGCCAAACTTGTCATTAAAATTGGTCGTAAACGTGATTCTGAAGCCTCAATAATAGCCTCATATTTCGATTTTCCCTGTTCCCTCAACTGATTGGCAAATTCAACGATTAAAATACCGTTCTTGGTTACCAAACCGATTAACATTACCGTTCCGATCTGACTGAAAATATTCCAGGTTTGTCCGAAGAGCCAAAGCGAAAATAACGCTCCGGCAACCGCCATCGGTACGGTAAGAATGATGATAAACGGATCGATAAAACTCTCAAACTGTGCGGCCAAAATCAGGAAAATCAAAAGCAGGGCCAATCCGAAAGCAAACGAAGTATTGGAACCACTTTCCACAAAATCACGTGATTCCCCACTCAAATCTGTAGTAAAAGAATCGTCAAGCACTTTTTCCTTAATGCGCTCCATTGCGTCAATTCCGTCACCAATACTTTTCCCCGGAGCTAAACCTGCCATTACCGTGGCCGACATATAACGATTATTATGGTAAAGCTGTGGCGGGCTGCTTTGTTCTTCCACAGTAACCAAATTATCCAACTGAATTAGCTCTCCCTTGTCGCTTTTTACAAAAATAGAAGTCAGGTCCATCGGTGCACTTCGGTCTTTTTTATCGAATTGCCCCATCACCTGATATTGTTTACCGTTCATCATAAAATAACCAAAACGCTGTCCACTTAAAGAAAGCTGAAGGGTTTGCGCCACATCGATTACAGAAACTCCCAAACTCTGAGCCTTCTCCCGATCAATAGTCACATAAATTTCAGGTTTATTAAATTTCAGGTTCACATCAGAATTGGAAAACGTAGGATCGTTGGTCACTTCATCCATAAACAGCGGAATTTTTTCTTCCAGTTTTTTAAAATTCGGAGCCTGAATCACAAATTGAATCGGCATTCCTCCTCTTCGGTTTACGGCTATGGTTGGCGATTCGGAAACCGATACTTTTGCTTGAGAATATTGCTTGGTCCATTTGGTAAGTCCTTCAGCAATTTCCTTTTGCGTTTTTTGCCTTTCATCCGGCTGAACTAAAGCAATTCGGGCACGACCCGTATTTACGGCTGAAGAGCCAAAACCGGGCGAAGTGATGATCAAACTCACTTTTTTCTCAGGAATCGAATCGTTGATCAGTTCTGTTAATTCACTCATGAAACGGTCCATATAATCGTAAGAAGCACCTTCAGGAGCGGTTACGTTTACACCGATAAAACTTCGATCGTCGTATGGAGCTGTTTCTTTCTGAAGAATATTAAAAAACAAGTAAATCAACCCAAAACACGCAATGAGAATTGGAAAACTCAACCATTTTTTCTTCATGAAATTCGTTAAAGCCCCAGCATAACCCGAATTCATTTTTTCAAAAAGCGGTTCAGTAAGGTTGTAAAATTTCGACTTTTTCTGTTCCCCTCCTTTCATCAGGTAAGCATTTAGCATCGGGGTAAGCGTTAACGAAACAAAAGCCGATATCAATACTGCAGCTCCAATTACCACACCAAACTCCCTAAACAATCGTCCTACGAAACCTTCAAGGAAAATTACCGGTAAAAATACGGCTGCAAGGGTTATGGAAATCGAAATTACTGCAAAGAAAATCTCATTAGAACCTTTAATCGCAGCTTCAATTGGCGTCATCCCTTCTTCAACTTTTTTGAAGATGTTTTCCGTAACTACAATTCCGTCGTCTACCACTAAACCGGTCGCTAAAACAATCGCTAACAAAGTCAATACATTAACGGAAAATCCGCATAAATACATGATGAAAAACGTAGCGATAAGCGAAACCGGTATATCAATCAACGGACGAAAAGCAATCGCCCAATCCCTAAAGAACAAATAAATAATCAATACTACCAGAACAATGGACAGCAGCAAAGTTTCTGCAACTTCCAAAACCGCTTTTTTCACAAAAACGGTATTATCGATAGCAATATTCAACTTAAAATCTTTTGGCAAATCTTTCTTTAACTGGTCGTATTGCTCGTAGAATTTTTCGGCAATATCAAGATAATTAGTTCCCGGCTGAGGAATAATCGCCAAACCAACCATCGGCTGACCGGAATCGGAAAGTTTGGTTTCTAAATTCTCGGCTTCCAGTGAGGCTTTTCCAATATCGCTTAAACGAACAATTTTCGCTCCTTCCGCCTTGATGATAATATCATTAAAGCCTTCTTCGGTTGAAATATTCCCAATTGTTTTCACGGTAAGCTCCGTGTTTGCTCCTGTTAATTTTCCTGAAGGTAATTCAACATTTTGCTTGTTTAAGGCGTTGCGAACATCAGCTACAGTACATCCGTAAGAAGCCAATTTAGAAGGATCAATCCACAAACGCATAGCGTATTTTCGTTGTCCCCAAATTTGCACACTACTTACTCCCGGAATGGTTTGTAAACGCTGTGAAAGCACATTGTCTGCGTAATCTGAAAGCTCCAAAACATTTTTGGTATCACTCTGAACCGTCATGGTAATAATTGGCTCGGAATCTGCATCGGCTTTGGAAACTACTGGCGGTGCATCGATATCTTGTGGCAAGCTGCGAACGGCCTGTGAAACTTTATCACGTACATCGTTAGCCGCTTCTTCTAGATTTTTATCGAGGTTGAACTCAATAGTAATGTTACTTCGGCCTTGACTGCTTGAAGAAGTTATATTTCGAATTCCATCAATGGAATTAACTGCTTTTTCTAAAGGTTCTGTAATTTGCGATTCAATGATGTCTGCATTGGCACCTGCATAATTAGTTTGCACGGAAATTTGAGCCGGATCAATAGAAGGAAATTCACGAACACCTAAAAAAGTGTAACCAATGACTCCAAAAAGAATCAACATCAAATTAAGAACGATGGTAAGCACCGGTCTTTTTATACTTAAAGTGGATAAACTCATACCTTAATCTTATCTTACTTTAAACTTACTTTAACAGGCGAATCGTCTTTGAGCGACATCACACCGCTTGTTAAAACAGTATCTCCAGCTTTTAATCCGGTAAGTACTAAAACGTCTTTGTCTGTTCTTGCGCCGGTTTCTACAATTACTTCTTTGGCTTTTCCGTTAAGAGCTACAAAAACTTTTTTTCCGTTTTGTATTGGAATTAAAGCCTCAGTCGGTACTAATAAAGCATCTTTGATATTTTCAAGAGGAAGTGATACTTCGGCAAAAGTTCCGGGAATCAGTTTTCCGTCAAAATTTTGAGCAACAGCGCGCATTCGTAACGTTCGCGTTTCCTGCTCAATTTCCGGCTCAATGGCATAAATTTTGGCTTTATACTGCTCTTTAGAACCCGAAACACTGAAACTTAGTTCCGAACCGGTTTTCATCTGGGCCGCATATTTTTCAGGAATTGAAAACGTAATTTTAACTTGTGCAGTATTGACAAGTTTTGCCACAATAGTAGTTGGGGTCACATAAGTTCCTTTGGAAATAGAACGCAAACCTATTTTTCCAGAAAAGGGTGCCTTTACGGAAGTTTTAGCAATTTGAGCCTGAATCAATTGGGTTTGTGCTTTAGCGGAACGAAAGTCTGCACTGGCAATATCGTATTCTTCCTGACTGATGGCTTCCTTTTGAAGAAGCAAGCGTGCTCTTCGCTCATTTTCAGAAGCAAGGGTTTGTTTGGTTCGCGCTTGAGAAAGTTGGGCACGCAACTCAAGATCGTTTATTTTAAAGAGTAATTGTCCTTTACCCACAAGGCTTCCTTCTGCAAAATTGATGCTTTCCACCACACCGGAAACTTCACTACGCACTTCAACTTCTTCATTAGATTCAATGCTTCCGGAAAGTTTAAGATTGTCTGAAAAAAGTTGGGGCCTTAAAATGATACCGGTAACTTTTGCAGGCTTTTTATCGCCCCCATTCTTGCCTTTACCGCCTTCATCCTTTTTATGGTTTTCGGAAATTCTGTAGAAAATCATTCCGCCTAAAACAGCCGCAATGACAAAATAGATACTATATTTAAATTTCATGATAAGATAAGATAGTAGTTCTTAGACTATACTAATTAGATTTGGTTTAACAAAGCTAATTCTTATCTCATCTTTACACTTGATTTAAAGGCGTTTTTAACAAAAATTTAGCGCCGTTCTTTGAAGTTGATCATGAGTTCCACTTTGTGAAATAACTCAGGGAATTCCTGTTTAAATCGGTTCGGGGTTTCAAAGAAATGTTCCAAAACCACCGCTAAAAATTCATATTTATTGGTATAAGCATAAATTCGAAAATAGTCGGATTCCACTAATCGTTTTGCGTTAGGAGGATGATGAATATCCTGCAAAATCTCCTTGAACATATCCGAGAAAATAGTCATGCTGCTGTTGTTACTTTTCATGGCCTGAAAATTCAAGGCATGAGCAAACTCATGAAGCCCTAAGTTGTGGTTGTCGTTATCAATACTGTATCCTTCTTGAAAATCCTTCCAGGAAAACGCTATTGCTTTAACCATCGGATTAAATTCCCCTTTATGGTATTCATCATTAACGGTAGAATAATATTCGCCAGGATAAATAATAATGCGCTCAAAAACATCATACAAATAATGCTTCATTCCAAAGGTAAGCATCGTGGAAGTCGAAGCAACCAGCACCTTCATCTCATCAGTTACTATCAAACCTTCCTTGCCGATAAAATCGTATTCATCAATAAATTCCGCCACTCGGTATTCAAAATACACCTTGTCCTTTACGGTTAATGTATTATAAAAGGCAAACTGTTTTCGAAGGATTTTCCGCTGAACCCGCTTTAATTTTTTAGGGAAAGGATAAAAATGGATATACAACGGGCGGTTAAAAAAAGCAATATAACCTTGTTCCACTACCCGGAAGAAAAGCAGCGCGATGAATACAACAACAAAAACCGTAATCAGTATATTTTCCAACGATTTTGATTTACAATTTGAAGCTTAATGGTTTGCTGTACAACAAAGAGTTGTTAGCATTAAAAATAGTACAAAAAACTGAAACTCAAACTTTTAACAACATTTTTATTTAACCTCACAGAGGCTTACTTTATCATCCTCAGCAAAGTTTCGTTTTAAAATAAAAACAACGCAAAAAAGCTCAGGCATACTTAATCCTTTTCGGTTATGCTTTTATTTATTGGTGACCTCGGAGGGGTTCGAACCCCCAACCCTCAGAGCCGAAATCTGATATTCTATCCAGTTGAACTACGAGGCCAGTGAATTGCAGACTACCTTAGAGCAATCTGCAATTAAAAATTTATGCTAATAATTTTTTTACAATGGTAGAGATGGTTTTGCCGTCTGCCTGACCTGCCAATTCCTTAGAAGCCTGACCCATTACCTGACCCATTGCTGCGATTCCGCTGGCTCCCGTTGCTGCTATGATTTTCGCTACAACAGCCTCTACTTCTGCCTCAGATAATTGAGCAGGCAAAAACTTCTCTATTACGGCTACTTGCGCCAATTCCGGTTCGGCCAAATCCGCACGTCCTTGTTCGTTAAAAATTGTCGCACTGTCTTTTCTTTGTTTTACTAATTTCTGAAGCAGTTTGATTTCGTCTTCAGCAGTTAAATCTCCGCCTGAAGCAGAGGTTTGTGCCAATAGAATTTCCGATTTAATAGCGCGTAAAGCTTCTAAAGCAACTGTATCTTTTGCTTTCATGGCCGTTTTCATCTCGTCCATGATCTGTGCTGATAAACTCATATCTTTTATTTATTCGTTATTTGAAAAGTGAACTGCAAAAATTCAAATACTTTCTCTTTAGCCCCGACAGTAGCGACACCTTGTAAAGCGGATGGCGGGAATATAGCATACCGATAAAGCCCAGACCTTTCGCTTTAAAAAATTTAAAATTTGCTCTGCGAAGATAAAAAAATAACCCGAAACATTACTGCTCCGGGTTAAAGGTTTCTCAAATATGGGTTAGTTAATCCACATTGTCATGAAGGAAGGAGTTGTTGGAACGCAACTGAACATCGTCGTTACTGTCAAACCCTAATGACATACGTGATTTACTATTGTCTACAGGCGCAGCATTCAAATCTACCCCCATTCTTTTATATGCCGGTTCTTTCTCTAATTCGTTCACGCGCGATGCACTGTTATTGAACTTATAGTTGAACTCTTTCATTTTTCTTTTACGCTCTTCGGCACGTACGCGAAGGGTTTCCTCAATGGTCATTTCCACCGGAGAAATTTCATCGAAAAACGATTGCACTACAGGAGCGGCTTCTTCCGATTTTTTCATCGTAATATCAAGCTCCGGAGCAACCGGTTCTTCTTTTACTTCTGCAACCGGTTTTGAAGTAGTCAATTCGTTTTCTTTTTCCATATAATCATCTAAAGAATAACGCACTACACCATTTTCGTTCACTTCAGTAACCGGAACCACTTGTACCGGCTCGTTTACTTTCATTTCGCGGGTTTCTTCGGTTAAATCGAACACTAAACGATCGTCGTTAGTAGAAACACCACCATTGGTTAAATCGAAGGAAAAAGCAATCTGCTCCTGCACTTCTTTAACTTCCGGAATAACAATTTCAGCACCGAAAACCTCGATTTCGCGAACGTCTTTAATTTCAAATTTAGGCTCTTCTTTTACTGGAGAAACGATTTCGAAAAACACGTCCAAATTATTTATAAAATCAGAAGTCGGAATCAAATCCACTTCTGCCATCGGCTTTTTTTCAGCAACTTCTACTTCCTCCTCTAAAGCAAACACGATTTTTTCTTCAACAACAGGCGCAACTTCCGCTACAATCGGCTCTGGCTTTACTTCCTGGGCAATTGAAGAGAAATCAAAAGAAGGAACGCTTGGTTTTTGCGACAAATCCTGAACTAATTTCTGTTCACCCTCTAAAGTGTGAATGATTTTTTTAGGTTCAGAATTAACAATTTCCGCTTGCTGTTCTACGTTGAATCCTGTTGCGATAACCGTAACTGAAACAGCGTCACCTAACGACTCGTCTTCACCCGCTCCCATGATAATATTCGCGCTGTAACCTGCTTCAGTCTGGATGTAATCATTGATTTCACCCATTTCATCCATCGTGATTTCGTTGGTACCAAAAACAATTAACAATAATACGTTTTTCGCACCGGTAATTTTATTGTCGTTCAATAACGGAGAATCCAAGGCTGCCACAATAGCATCTTTTGCTCTGTTTTCACCCGAAGCCGTAGCCGATCCCATTATTGCCGTTCCACTGTTTGACAATACGGTTTTAGCATCACGTAAATCGATATTTAACGCGTAGTGGTTGGTAATTACTTCGGCAATACCGCGTGAAGCCGTAGCTAACACCTCGTCTGCTTTGGAGAATCCGGATTTGAATCCTAAGTTTCCGTATACTTCTCTTAACTTATTATTATTGATAACGATTAATGAATCCACATGCTTCCTTAAGCGCTCAACTCCTTGCAACGCCTGCTCGGAACGTACTTTACCTTCAAATTGGAACGGAATGGTTACGATACCTACAGTTAAAATATCACGTTCCTTAGCCAATTGAGCAATTACCGGAGCAGCACCCGTACCGGTTCCACCCCCCATTCCTGCGGTAATGAAAATCATTTTGGTGTTGGTGTCCAACATTTTTTCAATTTCCTCGATACTTTCCAATGCCGACTGTTGTCCTACTTCAGGATTTGCTCCTGCTCCAAGACCTTCGGTTAAGTCAATTCCTAACTGAATTTTATTAGGCACCGGACTGTTTTGCAACGCTTGAGAATCAGTATTACAGATTACAAAATCCACTCCTACGATTCCTTGTCTAAACATGTGGTTGATGGCATTGCTACCACCTCCACCTACACCAATAACTTTAATTACATTCGACTGATTTTTAGGCAAATCAAATGAAATACTTCCAAATTCGTTGTTGCTTTCCATACTGTATCGGTTTTATTCTGCGTTATCTAAAAATTCTTTAATCTTATCTATATATTTATCAAAAAAGCCTCGTTTAATCTTATCTCCCGTGGATTCCATTTCTACTGGAGGCCTTTGCATTTCCACTTTAGGTTGTTCAAAAATTGGTTCTTCCTGAATTTCATCTTCAACCGGCGCCTGATAAGCTACCTGTGGTTTGATTTCAATTTTCGGTTCCGGCTTTTTCATTTCCACCAAAGGAGTTGCGCTTTTGGTATTGTTTCGAATGCTGTTCATCACCAAACCTACCGCTGTTGCATACATAGGACTTGAAATTTCCTCATCGGAATTACCTGCCAAATGTTCGTTCGGGTAACCGATTCTGGTGTCCATTCCAGTAATGTATTCTACTAACTGTTTAATGTGCTTCAATTGAGAACCACCTCCTGTTAATACAATCCCGGCAATCAATTTTTTACGCGGATCTTCATGTCCGTAGTTTTTTATCTCAGCAAAAACCTGCTCAATAATTTCCACCACGCGGGCGTGAATAATTTTTGAAAGATTTTTTAAAGAAATCTCTTTAGGCTCACGACCTCTTAATCCTGGGATTGAAACGATTTCGTTGTCTTTATTTTCACCCGGCCAAGCCGATCCGAATTTTACTTTTAACAATTCCGCCTGCTTCTCGATAATCGAACAACCTTCTTTGATATCTTCCGTAATTACGTTTCCACCGAAAGGCACCACTGCGGTGTGACGAATGATTCCATCTTTAAAAATGGCCAAATCCGTAGTTCCTCCTCCGATATCAATCAACGCTACTCCGGCTTCTTTTTCTTCCTGACTTAAAACCGCATCGGCTGAAGCTAAGGGCTCCAATGTTAATCCAGACAAATCCAATCCTGCACTTTTGATGCAACGACCAACATTTCGGATTGATGAAGCCTGCCCCACCACTACGTGAAAACTTGCTTCCAAACGTCCGCCGTACATTCCGATTGGCTCTTTGATTTCAGATTGTCCGTCGATTTTAAATTCCTGCGGCAACACATGGATGATCTCTTCACCCGGCAACATGGCCAATTTGTGCACCTGATTAATCAACATGTCAATATCGGCGTCCCCAATCACTTCTTCCGGATTTGGGCGGCTGATGTAATCGCTATGCTGAATGCTTCGAATGTGCTGGCCGGCAATACCCACCACCACATCGTTAATTTTATAACCTGAATCGGCTTCAGCTTCAATAATTGCCTGCTGAATCGATTGAATGGTTTGCGTAATATTGTTTACTACACCACGAGCCACACCAAGGCTTTTGGATTTTCCAACGCCTAAAATCTCTAATTTTCCGTACTCATTTTTCTTGCCGATCATCGCCACGATCTTCGTGGTCCCGATGTCTAATCCTACTGCAATACTTTCTTTTTCCATTTTCATTTTATTTGGTGCACACAACCTGTTGTGTAAACTTCAAATTAATCAACTTATACTTTCCTATCAAGGTATCTTTTAGTGCGTGCTGATAAAACGCTTTGTAATTATCAAACTTCTTATCAACATTTATACTTTTTCCAAAAAGGATACGATAGCCGTAATTCCTGTTGGTCATAATCAGACTTCCTGTAGACAAAACCTGAACTCCCGTTATGTTTTTTTTCAAAAAATCATCGTCGTGAATTCTCTTGAAAACTTCCACCAACCCTTCTCTGTTTTCCTGATTCATCTCACCGTCCAGAAGCGGAACGCGTGCCGTAAAATTATCCGACAATGGCATTTCTCCTCCTTGATAATCAATGTAATAAGAACCTTTTTCATTGCTAACTCTTGCGATTGGGGTCTTCTGTGTAACGAGTGCCTTAAGGGTTCCATCAATAGTCGCATACACTTCGGCTTTTGCAATCATCTTGTTCTTGCCGAGAGTATGCTCTAAACTATTCAAATCTAATTTATCTTTTTGTACCGTGGAAGACCCGTTAAAATTTTGTATTAACAAGTTATTAACCATTTCATGCGTCACAAAAGGAGTATTTTCACCTTCAAATTCTACATCAGTTCGGACAATTTTCCTTCCGGCATTTCGCATCGTGGAAAACGAATACAGAAAAATCATGATGCCAATCATGAGCACTAAACGTATAGTTGTCCAGTTAATTTTCCTCATTTTTCCAACGCTTTTTTAATCTCAGGAACCATTTCTCCCACATCTCCGGCACCAATAGTCACAACTATCGGAGCATCAGAGGCTTGCATAAGTGAAATCAGTTCTTCTTTCTGAACCAATCGTTTGTTATCATTTTCAATTTTATCCAACAACCAACTCGAGGTAATCCCTTCCATTGGTAATTCTCTGGCCGGATAAATTTCCATCAAAAACACCTCGTCAAATTGTGATAAACTTTTAGCAAAATCATCTGCAAAATCACGGGTTCTACTAAACAAATGCGGCTGAAAAACTGCCAGCACTTTCTTTCCCGGATACAGCTCACGAACCGCCTGATGCACCGCATTGATTTCCGTTGGGTGATGCGCATAATCGTCTATGTACACAAATTCCGGTTTACGGATTTGAAACGAAAAACGACGACGCACCCCGCGGAAAGACAAAAGAGCCTTGGCAATAGCATCCGTTGGGGTACCAAATGTTCTTGCCATCGCCAAAGCTAATAATGCATTAGTAAGGTTATGCCTGCCTGGCAGACCAAATTTCAAATTTGTTATTGTTTCTGTTGGGGTTTCCACATCGAAAACATACCAACCGTCTTCTATTCTGATGTTTTTAGCAACGAATTTCGAATCATCGTTGATTCCAACTGTAATTGCATCAATCGGCAATCCGTTCACTACAAACAGTTTTGTTTTATCTTCTACTTTATTGGCAAATTCGATAAACGACGCTTCAATCGAGGATTTGTCCCCGTAAATATCCAAATGGTCAGCATCCATCGAAGTCACACAGGCAATATTTGGATGCAGGTGTAAAAACGAACGGTCAAATTCATCGGCTTCCACCACAGTAACGGTTTTCCCGTTTCCGATTAAATTGGAGTTGTAATTTTCAACGATTCCACCTAAAAACGAAGTCACATCAGCACCACTTTCATACAAAATATGCCCCAAAATACTGGAAGTTGTAGTTTTACCGTGCGTTCCCGCTACTGCAAAACAAAACGTATCTTTTGTAATTATTCCTAAAACTTCTGCACGTTTTTTTACTACAAAACCATTATCTAAAAAATAATTCCATTCTGTGTGTTGCTTCGGAACTGCCGGCGTAATGACTACCAACGTATTTTCCTTATTTAAATAGTCCTGACCAATTAGCGCAAGGTTATCCTCGAAATGGATTTCAATCCCTTCCTGTTCCAATTCTTCGGTAAGGTGTGTCGGGGTTTTATCGTAACCTGCAACATTTTTACCGATGAATTTAAAATAACGAGCCAAGGCACTCATTCCGATGCCTCCGATTCCGATGAAATAAACGTTTTGTATTTGATTCAGGTTCATTATATTTTAATTTAAAGATTGAACGATTTAATAATTTAAAGATTACTTAATCAGTTTTACAATCTCATCGACTATATCTTTTGTAGCGTTGGGCAAAGCCAACTGTTTTATGTTTGTACTCAATTCATTTTGTCTCTCCTGACTTGAAATCAAATCCTTGAAAACAGTTTCAAATTGAGCATCCAATTCTGATTCTTTAAGCAAAAGCGCCCCGTTTTTATCTACGATGGCTTTTGCGTTTTTAGTTTGATGGTCTTCAGCCACATTAGGCGACGGAATGAAAATCACCGGTTTTCCAACGATGCAAAGTTCGGAAACCGATGAAGCACCGGATCGTGAAATCACAACGTCTGCCGCTGCATAAACCAAATCCATTCGATCAATGAAGGACAACACCTGAACATTTTCCTTATCATTGAAATGCTTGTACTCTTCAAAATATAATTTTCCGCATTGCCAGATGATCTGAATGTTTTGCGATAAGAGAAAATCCAGTTCTTTTGCAATAAGCTGATTGATTCTTCTCGCTCCCAAACTTCCCCCTAAGATTAATACTGTTTTCTTGGAAGGATCGAGTTTAAAATAGTCTATTGCATCATTTTTTTTATCGCTCACAGAAATTAAATCCTGACGGACAGGATTACCCGTCAAAATCATGGTTTCTTTTGGAAAAAACCGTTCCAGATTTTCGTAAGCCACACAAATTTTATTAGCTTTTTTGCTCAACAATTTGTTTGTAATTCCCGGATACGAATTCTGCTCCTGAATAACCGTTGGAGTTCCCATCATCGAAGCGACTTTCAAAACCGCTCCGCTGGCAAAACCTCCGGTTCCTATAACCACATCGGGTTTAAAACTTCTCAAGATCCCAAATGATTTCGCTAAACTTGAAATAAGCTTTAACGGAAACATTGCGTTTTGCAAAGTCAATTTTCGTTGGATTCCCGCGATCCACAATCCTTTGATCGGATAACCTGCTTGTGGAACTTTTTGCATTTCCATTTTATCGCTGGCACCCACAAAAAGAATATCAGCCTTTGGAAAACGACTTTTCAGTTCGTTCGCAATCGCCACCGCAGGATAAATATGCCCTCCGGTTCCGCCGCCGCTGATTATGAATTTCGGATTCTCTTTCATCACTTTCTGTTTAACTTAACACTCAATCTTTATCCAGCACCGCATTCATTGGATTGTCGGTATGGTCTTCTATAGAATAATTCCCTGTTTTTTCTTCTTTTTGAACTTTCTGGATTATCTCCTCTATGTCATCATTTACCTTTTCAGCTTCAAGCGATACTTCTCTGTCGATAATTCGTTGTAAAGCCTCGTCTCTCAGTTTTGCTTCTGCTTCAATTTGAGCAATTTCTTCCTCTTTTTTGGTAACACTCAAGATGATTCCAACTGCGATACAGGTCATCCAAATTGAAGTTCCTCCACTACTGATTAACGGCAAGGTTTGTCCTGTAGTAGGCAATAGTTCCACCGCAACACCCATATTGGTAAACGCCTGAAATATAATTGGAAACCCGAGCCCCACAATGAGTAGTTTCCCAAACATCGTTGGTGCTTTATGGGAAGTAATCAAAAACCTAAAGAACAACAAAAGATACAAGCCCATAATGGCGAAACCACCAATCAATCCGTATTCTTCTACAATAATGGCGAAGATAAAATCCGAGGACGACTGGGGTAAAAAGTTCTTCTGAACACTTTTCCCAGGCCCTAACCCATATACTTTTCCGGATGCAATGGCAATTTTTGCTTTCTCAATCTGATAATCGTCTTCATCGGGTTTATCGGAACTAAAACGTTCGATACGACTCATCCAAGTATTTACACGACTGGTTAGTTTGTTGTCCGGAAAAGCTTTTGCAATCAAAACAAACAACGCCAAAGCCGCAATTCCCATACCAATGATCGTAAACAAATACTGTAATCGGTAACGCCCCACAAAAACCAGCATACAAACCATCGAAAACATCAAGGCCGCCGTGGAAAAATTGGCCGGCAAAATTAAGCCAATTATTGCAAAAACCGGCATCCACAATTCGATTAATGACGATTTAAATGTATATTCCTTATCCTCAATCTTTGAGAGGTAACGTGCCACATAAATCATCATCACAATAAAGGCAAAAGCGGACGGTTGAAAAGAAAGCCCAACAAATGGAATCTGCAACCAACGGCTGGCATTGGCTCCTCCGATTGTAGTTCCCTGAATCATGGTAAAGCCAAGCAATCCGATTACCACGGGAAGTAACCACCAGGAAAAAGCTTTAAAGTAATGATAAGGAGTTCTGTGCACAAAATAAATCAGACAGAACCCGATAAAAACATGCACCAAATGCTTGAAAAGATACCCAATAGTCGAGCCTTTACCCACCACATACACCAAATTCGTACTCGCACTGAAAACCGGCATAAAAGAAAACAGGGAAAGCAAGGCTACAAATGCCCAAATCCCGCGATCTCCCTTAAGTTTTCCTATTAGCTCTTTCATTTTTTTGCTTTACGCTTATCTTTTATAAATTTTGAACAGCATTTTTAAACTGTTTTCCTCTGTCTTCGTAGTTTTCAAACAAATCAAAACTTGCGCAGGCCGGAGACAATAGAACCGTATCGCCTTTTTCCGCCATACGTTGTGCGATTTTCACAGCTTCAACCATACTTGTGGTTTCAATCATAACATCTACAACATCTTCAAAAGCCTGTTTGATTTTCGAATTATCCACACCCAAACAAACAATCCCTTTTACTTTCTCGCGAACTAGCGGCATTAACTCGGCATAGTCGTTTCCTTTATCCACACCTCCAACAATCCAAACTGTTGGCGTATTCATACTGTCCAGAGCGAAGAAAGTAGCATTCACATTCGTCGCTTTAGAATCGTTAATGTATTGCACATTCTGAATTTTCAACACTTTTTCCAAACGATGCTCCACCCCTTGAAAGTTAGACAAACTCTCTCGAATGGTTTCTTTTCGGATACGCATTAACTGAGCCACAGTTGTAGCCGCCATTGCGTTTTTCACATTGTGTTTTCCTTCTAAAGCTAGTTCGTTTATTGGCATGGTAAATTCTTCGTTATTAATGTTGGTTGTTATGTTTTTGTCGTCTGCGTATGCACCTTCTTCGTGTTGTTTAAGCAAGGAAAAAGGAATTTTTTTGGCTCTGATGGTGTTTTTCGATAACCAGTTCACAATGGCCTCATCGTCGTCATCGTATACAAAATAATCGTCTTCGGTTTGGTTTTTGGTGATTCGGAACTTGGCCTCGATATACAAATCGTAATCGTAATTATAGCGGTCCAAATGATCCGGACTGATGTTGGTCATCACGGCTATATGCGGGCGATAATTCACGATTCCGTCCAACTGAAAACTGCTCAATTCCAACACATAGGCCTCAAACTTGTTTTCCGAAATTTGCCAAGCATAGCTTTTCCCAATATTTCCGGCAATTCCCACATTCATTCCGCCTTGCATCAGTAAATGATGGGTTAGCATCGTGGTGGTGGTTTTTCCGTTGCTTCCAGTGATTCCGATTGTAATTACGTCGGTGAACTGGTTGGCAAATTCGATTTCAGAAATAATAGGAACGTTGTTTTTCTTTAACAGCTTAACGATAGGTGACTTATCAGGTATACCGGGGCTTTTCATTACCACATCGGCGTTTAGAATCAAATCTTCAGTATGTTGTTTTTCTTCCCAGGGAATTTGATTCAAAATCAAAACTTCCTTGTAATTGTTTTTAATCTCTCCAAAATCCGAAACAAAAACCTCGTACCCTTTTTTCTTACCGAGGATCGCAGTTCCCACACCGCTTTCTCCTCCGCCTAAAACTACTAACTTCATACTATCTTAGTTTTAGTGACACTAATGAGAAAATCGCTAACAATATGGCCACAATCCAGAATCGCGTCACGATTTTACTTTCGTGGTACCCTTTTTTCTGGTAATGATGATGCAAAGGCGACATTAAAAAGATGCGTCTTCCTTCACCGTATTTATTCTTGGTGTATTTGAAATACGAAACCTGAAGCACTACCGATAAATTTTCTGCCAAGAAGATTCCGCACAGTACAGGAATTAATAATTCTTTACGAACTGCGATTGCCAAAACCGCAATAATCCCTCCGATTGTTAAACTTCCGGTATCACCCATAAACACTGATGCAGGATAAGTATTGTACCATAAGAACCCGATGAGCGACCCTACAAAGGCCGCAATGTAGACCGTCATTTCTCCGGAATTAGGGATGTACATGATGTTCAGGTAATTCGAGAAAATAATGTTCCCGGAAACGAAGGCGAAAATACCGAGGGTGAGCACCGAAATTGCTGAAGTTCCTGCCGCCAAACCATCGATTCCGTCCGTTAAATTGGCTCCGTTGGAAACCGCTGTGATAATGAAAATTACCACCGGAATGAAGATAAGCCAAGCATAATCCTGATAATTATCTCCTGTCCAAGCCAATAATTCGGCATAATCCATCTCGTTGTTTTTGAAAAACGGAATTGTGGTTGCCGTAGATTTTTCTTCTTTCGCCAATGCCGTAACCACAGTACCTTCTTTAAAGATATCGGTAGTGGAAGTATCGGTACGAACCGTTACTGCCGGGTGAAAATACAACACCGAACCCACGATAAGCCCAAGCCCAACTTGTCCGATAACTTTGAATCTTCCCTTCAAACCTTCTTTATCTTTCTTGAATATTTTGATATAATCGTCGATAAAACCAATGGTTCCCATCCAAAGTGTGGTCACGATCAGCAACATTACATAGATATTGTCCAATTTTGCCAACAACAATACTGGAATTAAGGTAGAGAAGATAATAATCAATCCTCCCATTGTTGGGGTTCCGGCTTTTTGCGTTTGCCCTTCAAGACCTAACTCACGAACGGTTTCCCCAATTTGCTGTCTTCTTAAATAATTGATAATGCGTTTTCCGTAAATAGTGGAAATCATCAACGACAAAATAATTGCCAAGCCCGAACGAAACGTGATGTACTGGAAAACACCAGCTCCCGGAACGTCTAAGGTTTTATGTAAATATTCGAAGAAATAATACAGCATATCTTTATTTGTTTAGTTGTTCTAATAATTCTTTTACAATTTTCATATCGTCAAAATCATGGCGTACTCCCTGAATTTCCTGATACGTTTCATGTCCTTTTCCGGCAATTAAAATAATATCACCGCTTTGTGCCAATTGACAAGCCGTTTTAATAGCCTGTTTTCTATCGACAACCGACAAGGTCTTTTTATAATTTTGAGCTTCCACGCCTTTTTCCATATCCTCGATAATTGCTTGTGGCTGTTCGCTTCTTGGATTGTCGGAAGTAAAAATGGCTTTATCACTCATTTCCGAAGCAATCTTGGCCATGATTGGACGCTTGGTTTTATCTCTGTCTCCGCCACAACCCACAACCGTGATTAATTGTTCGTTTTTGGTACGGATATCAGCAATAGTTTTCAAAACATTCTCTAAAGCATCGGGTGTGTGAGCGTAATCTACTATTGCAGTGATTTTACTTTCGGAAACAATAAACTGGAATCTTCCCGAAACACTTTCTAATTGACTTAATAATCGAAGCGCTTCATTACTTTCCATCCCCAACTCTACAGCAGTAGCGTAAATCGCTAATAAATTGTAAGCGTTGAACGAACCGATTAAACGCACCCAAACTTCCTGATCGTTAATTCGCATCAACAAACCAGACAACTGATTTTCCAACACCTGCGCCCTGTAATCAGCATAGGATTTCAAAGCATACGTTAGCTTTTTGGCTTTGGTGTTCTGAAGCATTACTGCTCCGTTTTTATCATCAATGTTGGTAATTGCAAAAGCTGTTTTTGGTAAGTTATCGAAATACGATTTCTTAACATCGCGGTATTCTGCAAACGAAGTATGATAATCCAAATGATCGTGGGAAAGATTCGTAAAAATCCCACCCTCAAAATGCAAGCCTTCCGTTCTTTTTTGGTGGATTCCGTGAGAACTCACTTCCATGAAACAAAATTCACAACCTTCTTCCACCATTTCTCTTAAATAGTAATTGATGGTTAACGAATCTGGAGTGGTGTGTGTGGCTTTGAATTCGGTTTCATCCACTAAAATTTTTACTGTGGAAAGCAAACCTACTTTATAACCCGCACTTTTAAAAAGTTGGTATAAAAGTGACGCAATTGTCGTTTTTCCGTTGGTTCCGGTAACACCTACGAGTTTCAAATCCGCTGATGGATTTTCGTAAAAATTAGCAGCCATGAAAGCCAAAGCTGCGGTGGTGTCCGAAACTTGAATATAGGTAATTCCTTCCGCAATCGTATTAGGAAGCGTTTCACAAACCACAACCGTAGCACCAAGCTGAAGCGCTTTTTCAATGAAATCATGTCCATCGGAAACAGTACCTTTTATAGCAACGAAAGCATCCTTCGAAACAATTTTTCTGGAATCGAATTCGATTTTGTTAATCTGAACATCGGTAGTTCCTTTTACCGCCTCAACAGCTACTTTGTTTAATATGTGGTTTAAATTTTTCACGACAATTCTAATGTTATGATTTGATTTTTTCTGAAAACCTGACCCGGTTGAATCGACTGTTGTTTCACTTTTCCGATGCCTTTCACTTTTACTTTCATTCCGAAGTTTTCCAACAAAGCCACAGCGTCCATTCCCATCATTCCTCTTACATTTGGCACAGTACTTTGTTTTTTCTGAACTTTATCGTAATAGGTCGCGTAGTTTTTCTCTTGGGTTTTAAAGCGAACATTCAGTTTTTTGATTTCATTGGTAGAAGGCACATCAGTGAAAATCTTTTGCGCGATTCTTTTGAAAACAGGCCCGGCCACATCCGCCCCGAAATAGCCTGCAGCCACATTGGGTTTGTGTACTACCACTACACAAGAATATTTTGGCTCATCGGCAGGGAAGAACCCTACAAATGAAGAAGCATAATACATTCCCCCTTCATCTTTGTTATGATAATTAACCTGAGCAGTTCCTGTTTTTCCCGCCATCGAAAAATCTTTCGAGTACAGTTTTGAACCCGTACCTTTTTTTACCACATTCCCTAAAATTGCTTTGATTTTAGCCAAGGCGTCATCGGAACAGATTTTAGGATTAATTACTTGTTTGTCAAACTTCTTAATGGTTTTGTTCCATTCTTTGATTTCACGAACAAACTGTGGTTTTACCATTTCCCCGTTATTTGCCACCGCATTGTAAAGTGTAAGGGTTTGTAAAGGTGTAATTGAAACGTTATAACCGAAAGCCATCCACGGTAAAGTGATTGCCGACCATCCTTTTCCTCCCGGTTGCGGAACAACAGGTTTCCCTTCCCCTCTGAAAGGCAATCCTAACGGTTTATTCAACCCTAAGTTATTGATTCGGTTCACGAATTGCTCCGGATTGTTCTTATAATTTTCATAAACAGCTTGTACTAATACTGTATTGGAAGACAATTCAAAACCACGGGCAAGCGAAATTTTTCCGTAACCTCCTTTGTGTGAATCACGCACGTGTTTTCCTCGATAAGTAATGTCTCCGCCTTTGGAATCGTATACTTTACTGGTATCTACTTTTTCATCGTCTAACAAAGCAATTAAATCTACCAGCTTGAACGTTGAACCCGGCTCATGAGATTCTGCAACTGCATAATTGATGGTTTCGTAATAGTTTCCGCTTTCGGAACGTCCTAAATTCGAAATTGCTTTTACTTCACCGGTTTTGGTTTCCATTACCACCACACAACCATGATCCGCCTGATAGTATTCCAATTGTTTCAATAAAGCGTGATGCGCAATATCCTGAATATAAACATCGATGGTAGAAATGATATCGTACCCATCTCTTGGTTCAATTTCGTTGTTATCACTAATCGGTTTCCATTGGTTTTTGGCAATTTTCTGCATTAACCTGCGGCCGTCTTTTCCGTTAATGTATTCGCCAAAAGCTCCTTCAATTCCGACCCTTGTTCCTTTTCCGCTTTCATCAAAACGCTCGTAACCAATGGTTCGTTCCGCAATTTTGCCGATTGGATGTTCGCGTACGGTTTTTTGCTCGGTAATCATTCCTCCTTTATAAGCTCCTAAATTGAAAAGCGGAAAACTTTTCATGCGCATGTATTGAGTGTAGGTTAACTTTCTGGCAATTAAAAAATAACGGTTTTTATGTGCGCGGGCTTTTTTAAGTTCTCTCTGAAAATGCCCTGAAGATTTGTTCAGTAAAACCGCCAACGAATCCGACAAACCTTTTACATTGTTGTCAAAATTCTCAGAAGTTGGCGCTAAAGCATCAAATCGAATAGTATAATTAGGAATGGAAGTGGCCAGCAAACTTCCATCCGCCGAGTAGACATTTCCTTTGTTAGCCGGAATCACAAAGTTTCTAACAGTTCTTTCTTTAGCAAGCTTACGGTAATACTCCCCTTCCACCCACTGAATGTTAGTCAGTTTTATAGCAACGAAAATAGCCACCACGAAAATCGCGAAGGCTACCAAATATATTCTGTATGAAATATTTTTATTTTCTACTGCCATATCTTTTTAAGAATATTGCTTTCCTCTTCTTTTACTTTTATTTTTTTGGGCGGAACTGAAGAAGGTACAACTCCCTGAGGTTCCATTTGTGTTGAAATGGTCGATTCCATTTTCAGCTCCATCAGTTCCGAACGCCGATCTACAAACTCCGATCGCAATTCTTTTACTTCATTGGTCAGCTCAGTGATTCTGTAAGTTTTCTGTTCGTATCGATGTGAATTCGCAATCATCACCATTGCCAGTAAGATCAAAAACACAATGAACTTCCAATTTTTGAGCGCATCGTCGTCAATCAGAAATTTTGCTTTTAATAAACTGTATACCCCACCCTTCATTACTTACTTCTTTTCTGCGATTCTTAATTTTGCACTACGTGCACGATTGTTTTCTTTGATTTCCTGATCCGAAGGCACAATCATCTTACCTATTAATTTAAAAGGAACTTCAAATCTTCCGAAAAAATCGCGTTCCGGCTCTCCTTCAAACATTCCGTTTTTCATGAAGCGTTTTACCAGTCGGTCTTCTAAAGAATGATAGGAAATCACACTCAGTCTTCCTTCCGGTTTTAAAATTTCAAGCGACTGCTCTAAAAATTCTTTCAAAACATCCATTTCCTGATTTACCTCGATTCGGATCGCCTGATATATCTGGGCTAAAATCTTATTGCTTTTGTGTGCCGGTAAAAACTTGGCAAGCACTTTTTTTAACTGTTCGGTATTTTTGATCGGCTGCTCTGCTCTTGCTGTTACAATTGCATTGGCAAGACCTTTTGCTGTAGTTAATTCTCCGTAATCATTGAAGATTCTGCGCAAATCCGCTTCACCGTATTCGTTTACCACATGATAAGCACTCAATTCCCCTTTTTGGTTCATGCGCATATCCAACTCCGCATCGAATCGGGTTGAAAAACCGCGCTCTGCCACATCAAACTGATGCGACGAAACCCCCAGATCCCCTAAAATTCCATCCACTTCTTTAACTCCGTGAAAACGAAGAAAGCGCTTGATAAAGCGGAAATTTTCATGAATTAAAGTAAAACGCTCATCATCTATTACATTAGCTAGCGCATCTTCATCCTGATCGAAAGCAAACAATTTTCCGTTGGGACCAAGACGGCGCATGATTTCTCTGGAATGTCCACCTCCGCCAAAAGTCACATCCACATAAATTCCGTCAGGCTTAATATTTAAACCATCAACCGTTTCTTTTAATAAAACCGGATTATGATATTCCATTGAAATCGTCGTTTAAATTACCCATTACTTCTTCTGCCAAATCCGCAAAATCCATATCGTCTCCTGAAATGGATTGCTCGTACAGCTCTTTATCCCAGATTTCCAAAATATTCACCTTAGAGGTCAACACTAAATCCTTGGAAATTCCTGCAAAATCAATCAAATCTTTTGACACCAACAATCGCCCGGCATCATCAATCTCCACCATTTTCACTCCTGCCATAAACTTGCGAATAAAGTCGTTGTTCTTCTTATTAAAACGATTCAACTTATTGATTTTCAACATCATTAAATCCCACTCGGCTTTTGGCCAAAGCTCCACACATTTATCAAACACAGAACGTTTGAGCACAAAACCATCCTCCAAAGAAGGCAATTGCTTCTTCAGCGGAGCCGGCACCATCAGCCTTCCTTTTGCGTCGATTTTACACTCGTATGTTCCGATAATATTCGTCAAACGAAATGGTTTTTGAATTGATTTAAAACAAAAGTACAGATTTTTTTACCACATTTTACCACAAATTCCCACTTTGTTGATAAGTTTTTCCACTTTGAAACGTATTCGTAAGAAAATATGCTAAACAGCTCTATATTAATCTTTAAGGATATTTTAAAGAATTAAAGTAATCAACGTGAAAAGTTTAAAAAATTAATTATTTTAACTACAATATTTACAAAATGTTAAAAATAAAAACCACTTAAACACCCATCACCCTATTGTATAAAAATGTTGATAATTAGACACTTACTTTCCATTTCAGGTTTAACAAGAATCTATTTTCGATTTTCATAGCTAATACTTCCTATTTACTAAGAAAGTCCTATATTTGTCTGATTTTGCTATTGGATAATTATACACCAGAAACACATGTTAAAAAAAGAAGGCAAATACAGGTATTTTGAAGCTGGAGAAGGCACGCCTATCATTATTTTACACGGCCTAATGGGTGGACTAAGCAACTTTGACGGCGTTGCAGATTTCTTTCCAAAACACGGTTACAAAGTTGTAATCCCGGAATTGCCGCTATACACCAACAATATTTTAAAAACCAACGTTAAAGCATTTTCTAAGTTTGTAAAAGACTTTATCACCTTCAAGGATTTTGACAAGGTTATTTTACTTGGAAACTCTCTAGGCGGACATATCGCGTTATACCACACCAAAATGTATCCTGAAAAAATGGCCGGTTTGGTCATCACGGGAAGTTCTGGTTTATATGAAAGTGCAATGGGTGAAAGCTACCCAAAACGTGGGGATTACGAATACATCAAGAAAAAAGCCGAAGACGTTTTTTACGATCCGAAAGTAGCTACTAAAGAAATTGTAGACGATGTATATGCTACGGTTAACGACCGAATCAAATTATTAAAAACACTTACCATTGCTAAAAGCGCGATTCGTCACAATATGGCAAAGGATTTACCTAAAATGGAAACACCAACCTGCATCATCTGGGGAAGAAACGACAAAGTTACTCCGCCGGACGTAGCAGAAGAATTCAACAAATTACTGCCGAATTCTGATTTGTATTGGATCGAGAAATGCGGCCACGCGGCCATGATGGAACATCCGGACGAGTTCAACCGATTGATGTTCGAATGGCTTAAAAAGGCAAACTTATAAATCAAGAAGTTACAGGCAACTGTAACTTTTTTAAATTTAAACAACTATGAAGATCAATACTGCCGAGTTTATTATCAGTAATTCAGAAGTAAGCAAATGCCCTAAGGACCCCTTACCGGAATATGCATTTATTGGCCGTTCCAACGTAGGAAAGTCATCATTGATTAATATGTTGACCAATCATAAGAATTTAGCAAAAACCTCCGGAAAACCAGGAAAAACTCAATTAATCAATCATTTTAAGATTAATTCAAACTGGTTTTTAGTCGATTTACCAGGATATGGTTATGCACGTGTTTCAAAGAAAACCAAAGAAACATTCCAAAAATTCATCACCGATTATTTTGAAAAACGTGAACAGTTGGTTTGCGCTTTTGTTTTAATCGACATTCGTCACGAAGCACAGAAAATTGATTTGGAATTCATCACCTATTTAGGAGAAACCGGCGTACCATTTTGCATCATTTTCACCAAAGCCGATAAAATCAGTCGCGGTAAAATTGACCAACATGTTGCTGCGTATCGAAAAGCTTTACTAGCTAACAATTGGGAAGAAATGCCTCAGTATTTTGTAACTTCTTCAACGGAAGAAACGGGAAGAGAACCGCTTTTAGAATTTATCGATCAGGTTAATCAGGATTTGTTTAAAAACAATAGTTTATAAAAAAAGCGACCAAAAAGGTCGCTTTTTTTTATTTCTTCAATTCTAATTTTTCTGCGAAATAATCACAGAAATCGCGCATGGTTGCGGTCATTTTTTCATCTTCGGTAGCACGGTGAAACGTGTCAGCCATTGCCACTAAGGTCTGATGGAAAAACACTTTCATTTCATCTACAGGCATATCTTTAGTCCACAAATCAATACGTAAAGTTTCTTGCGACTTGCTGTCCCAAATCGACAACAACATCGCTTTGGCTTCTTCAGCATTTACACCTCCGTCTTTAGCCGTCCAGGACAATTTTTCAGGAACGCGGTTTTCATCTAATTCAACCGTAAGTTTTATTTCGGATTTAATCGTTTTTGACATTATTTTTTGGGTTTGTATTTTGAATTATCAAATAGCTCTTTAGCATCCATAGCCATCATTTTTTGCAAATCGGTATCGTTATTACTCATGTAGGAACGAACAATCTGCCAGCCTAACCACTGCCCAACTCTGCCCGGAGATTCGTTATCAATCTCAAGGTAAAATTTAGAGTACGGCCCAACGGAAATAAAGCGTTGCATCAGTTTCGTATCGGTATCATACAATATTTTATTATTAATAAAGTACTTCCACATTTCGCCTTCATTTTCCTGACACCATTTTATCTGTTCTTCCGTGTATTCAATTTTAGCTGCATCGGAAGCATCCGGAAGCAACATGTCTTTCAAATACAGTTCTTTACCGAAATAAATCATTTGTGCCAGTAAAGTACGGTCGGTTGGAGGAGCAATTTTTCCTTGTGAAAAACTGGAAACCAAGTCGGGCATCATCTGTGAAGGCTCAAAACCTTGTCTTTGATACTTTGGAAAACCTTCGTAAAAACGGTGGTCTTTTCCTAAATAAGTATCCAAAGAAAGTAATACCAAGCTATCGGCATAAATTGCTTTAGCATCGGTATCTACCTCGGAAATAAGCGTAATAACTTTGGGAGTTTTATATTCTGGGTAATAAAACTGAATACGCTTAAACAATTCCTCTAAGTCAGGCTCGAAGGCGCTGTTATCCGGGTATTTCTTTTTTACCTCAGAATACAATTCTTTAAGCAATGGATTTTTAAGTTTATTGGTCCAAACCGTATCAGGATTACCGGCAGGAAAGAAAAAAGGGAATTTAGTTTTCAATTCCGGCAACTCCTCAGGATTCGACTCATAAAAAAGTTTATCAAAACGCTCAACAGTTACTTTAACCGGGATTGCCTCCACAGCCTCGTTTACCTTATCTTCTTTTTTACACGATAAGGCCAAAACTGCAAAAGCAACAACTAGCAGGCACTTCTTCATAGATTTCTATTCAAAAATTTATACTTTTATGGCAATTAAAACCGACGCAAATATACGTCACAGATTTATAAAATCTTCATAAATAATTATGGCAACAGCAAACACTTTTCAGGCAGATAAAATTAATACCCATATTGTTAACTGGCTCCGCGATTATGCATTAAACGCAAAAGTAAAAGGTTTTGTTGTGGGGATTTCCGGCGGAATCGATTCAGCGCTTACCTCAACGCTTTGTGCACAAACCGGTTTACCTACTTTATGCGTGGAAATGCCTATACACCAGCATCGTTCACAGGTGTCGCGCGGGCAGGAGCATATCGAGCAATTAAAAAACCGTTTTGCGAATGTTTCCAGTGTCATTGCAGATTTAACTCCGGTTTTCGAAGGTTTCAAAAATCAAGTACCGACATCGGAAAATGAAGCCACTTTAAATTTGACTTTAGCCAATACCCGAGCGCGCCTTCGCATGACCACGTTATATTATTTTGCAGGTTTACACAGTGCCTTGGTTGCCGGAACCGGGAATAAAGTAGAAGATTTTGGTGTCGGGTTCTTCACAAAATACGGTGACGGTGGTGTCGATTTGAGCCCAATTGCCGATTTAGTGAAGAGCGAAGTACGACTTTTGGCAAAATTTGTAGGAGTTCCGGACAGTATTTTAGTCGCCAAGCCTACCGATGGGCTTTTTGGGGACGACCGAAGCGACGAAGATCAGTTAGGCGCAAGCTATGATGAGCTCGAAGCAGCAATGACGGCAGTTGAGCAAGGAAAAACCGAAAATAATTTCGAAGGAAGAGCTTTAGAAGTTTTCAAAATTTTCTCACGATTGAACCGAATTAATCAGCATAAAATGACACCAATTCCGGTTTGTAAGATTCCAAATGAATTGAAATAAATTTCCTTCATTGATTTTCAATAGATTAGATTTTTTTTTAGTAATTTTACAGACAATTACTATTAAAAACAATTTGAAATGATTAGAGTGTGTTTAGCAGACAACCATCCCGTTGTACATCAGGGGGTGAAGTCCTACTTTAAAGACAGTGTGAGTGTCAGCTTTGTAGGGGTAGTAAGTAATTTGGAGAGCCTGGACGAATTGCTAAAAAAGAAAACAGTTGATGTAGTAGTTCTCGATTTAGAGTTAGACGGTTTAACAAGCATCAATTTGGTAAAATCCTTGGTTAAGGAATATTCCGATACGAGATTTGTAGTTTTTACTAATTTAGGAGAGCAGATTTATGCTCCAAACGCGTTAAAAGCTGGAGTTTCAGCTTATATTCATAAAAACTCAAAATTAGAAGATTTAGAAAACGCTATTAAAAAAGTGCACGAAGGCCATGTGGTTTTCAGCGAAGCGGTAAAGAAAAACCTTGCTTTGCTTAACAAAGGAAAAAAATCAGATCGTTTGTACCGCAAATTATCATCCAGAGAAATTGAGGTATTGCGTTATTTGAGTGACGGTAAGAAAAACAAAGAAATTGCTAAACTGCTTACACTTAACGAAAAAACTATCAGTACGTATAAATTACGTTTGTTGACAAAACTTCACGTAACGAACTTGGTAGACTTGGTTAACAAGGCCAAAGCTTTAGAAATTGTTTAACTATAACGGGACATAACCCTTCCCAGTTTAGAAGAAAAAGAATTAATTAATCGATAGTAATCCATCGTTGTGGATAGAATTTCGGAATTGTCCGCTTCAGGTTCTGCGGAAAGTTCGTTTTTCAGTTCGTTAATTATTCGATCCACTAAAAACCAGCGTAAAGTCAGGATTGTTTCAGAAACATATTGACTGATCGTCTGGTTTTTTTGTTTTACAATGATTTGTTGCGCTTCCCAATTGTGCAGGGTTTCACGTTCTTCTTCCATAAGAATATGAGTAACTTCTTGAGCCAATTCCGGTTCGATGCGCATCAGATACTGTTCCAATTCAAACTTTTCGTTCTGATGAAAATAGTTGATCAAATCGTTATAAATCGCTCGAAACATCGGATTGGCAAGCTCCACTTCATCTTCCTGCAAACTCAGATAAATGCGTTGGTACACCTTATAAAGGTTCATTTCTTTTACCTCAACCGCTTCGCCTTCCTCGTTGGCTTTAAGCAAAACATCTTCAAATTCTTGTTCAGCAGTTCCATACAAAAGTAAAATCTCAATGATTTTGCGCTCCAATTCATAAAGCACATCAATTTTGGCTTGTAATTGTGCATTTTCAGGCTTTACTACTTCAAAGGCTTTCTGTTCGGTTTTGAGTTTTTTACCCGCTTCAGTTATGTCTTTCTGAATTAATTGTGCTAATGTATTGAAAAGAACCTCTTCAGAAATATCCATAATTCGGGAACATTCCTGAATGTAGATTTCCCTTTTGATTTTATCCGGAATTTTGGAAATACTCATGACCATATCCCGAATGAGTTCCGCTTTTTTAATCGGATCGTTTTTCGCCTCTTTCATAAGCAAAGAAGCTTTAAACTGAATAAAATCCATTGCATTTTCGCTCAGGTAATGCACTAGATCATCGTAAGGTGTTTTTTTGGCAAAACTGTCGGGATCTTCTCCATCAGGAAACGTGCAAACTTTTACGTTCATACCTTCCTCCAGAATCAAATCAATCCCACGAATCGAAGCGCGCAATCCTGCAGCATCACCATCAAACAAAACCGTTATGTTTCGGGTTAATCGGTTTACCAATCGAATCTGATCGGAAGTTAAAGCCGTTCCCGAAGAAGCTACTACATTTTCTATTCCCGACTGATGCAACTGAATCACATCGGTATACCCTTCCACCAAAAAACAATTATCAAGCTTGGCAATGGCTTGTTTGGCATGATAAATTCCGTATAAGACTTTACTCTTATGATAGATTTCACTCTCAGGAGAATTCAGGTATTTAGCCGCTTTTTTATCATTGGTAAGGATACGTCCTCCAAAACCCAAAACGCGTCCCGACATACTCTGAATCGGAAACATCACCCTAGCTTTAAAACGGTCGAATTGCTTATCGTCTTTAACAATGGTCAAACCGGTTTTGTCTAAATATTCCAGCTTATACCCTTTCCCGAGTGCTTCCATCGTAAAAGCATCCCAAGTTTCCGGAGAATAGCCTAGACCAAATTTCTCAATGGTGTCTTTGGTAAAACCGCGTTCTTTAAAATAGGAATAGCCAATCGCTTTTCCTTCATCGGTATTCAATAATGTGCTGTGAAAATATTTCTGGGCGAATTCCGAAACCAAATACATGCTTTCCTTTTCATTGGCTTCCGCTTTGGCATCTTCGGTAAGTTCGGTTTCCTCGATTTCGATGTTGTATTTTTTAGCCAGATAACGAATCGCTTCAGGATACGAAAAATGCTCATGCTCCATTAAGAACGTCACAGCATTCCCCCCTTTTCCGGAACTGAAATCCTTCCAGATCTGCTTCACGGGCGACACCATAAACGAAGGCGATTTTTCGTTGGAAAACGGGCTCAGTCCTTTTAAATTGGAACCGGCACGCTTAAGCTGAACGAAATCACCGATCACCTCCTCAACACGGGCGGTTTCAAATACGGTTTCTATGGTGTTTTGTGAAATCATTTTCTGCGACAAAGTTCCAAAGATACAAAGTTCCAAAGTTTAAACAGAATTTCAATTGCTTTTCATTAATCAAATAACCAATCAACCTAAATAAGTAGGTGAGTAAAACTTTCAATCTTTCAAATTATAAATAAAAAAGGCGCCACTTAAATGACACCTTTTAAAAAAGCATGAAACTAACTCTATTTATTAATTCACATCAAGACGAATTCCTAAAGACACATTGTGCTGCTTCACAGTGTTGTTCTCAAACACAGGGCTCAAGTCATATTTTACATACAAGCTGGTTTCTTTCCAACCCACATAAGAACTCAAACCGTAGTTCCAATCGTTCACGTTCCAATCACCTTTTTGTTTTTCATTGATTCGGTAATCATCTACTTTATAGGACAAAAATTGTTTCGAATTGGTATTGTACCCTACAAATCCTCCTACTCCAAATCTAAATCCGGAATGTGACTTGTAATACGTTTGGCCATCCTTAGTGGTCTTCTTCGAAAAATCAAACTCTAAATGTACCGGTAAAGTCAGATATACATTTTTGAAATAAGTGTCTTTTTTTCGCAATTCCATAGGATAGGTTTCCAAAACTGTTTCGTTGCCTTTATCAACAAAGTAGCGATTCTCCGTTGGACTAACAAAATTGTACATGAATGAAAAACCGTACTTCAAATGCGCTTTACTTCCAAATTCACCCAAACGCGTTCTTTTGGTTATTCCCCATTCCCAAAAAGCCGATCGCAAATAGTAAAAATTTGAATTTGCTACCGCACCGTTAGTCACAAGATTATTAAAACCTCCTGCAATTACAAATTGAGTAGTGGTTTTTCGTTCTGTTCCCGGTTCTTTTTCAGAATTCAAAAGCCTTACCACAAAACGCTTTCCATTAGTTTTTGTGGTATCTGAAATTCCTCCATCCACTTTCTCCTGCACCAAAGCATTTAATTGTTCTTGCTGATAAGCTACACGTTGTTCGATATTCTTGGCGTGAAGATTCGCTGCTTCAATTTTCATTTTATCAGCTTGTTCCTGCGTGATCTTCCCGCTTTCAAGTTGCTTATTAACCTCATCCACCTCTAGCTTTAAAGCATGTTTTTCCTCTTTAGTAATGTTTTCGATTTTTTGCGCGATCTGCTTAGCGCGACTCTCGAAAGTTTCCTGCGCGTTCATTTTGCTTACTACAAGGCATAGCGTTGCCACTACATAAAAAATAATTTTCTGCATAATTTAAATTTTAACTTTTCGATTTTTGATTGTTTTACTCGTAATTTCTATTGACAACCGCAGTTTTCACGGTTTTAAAGTTCTTTTTAATTTTACTCAAGGTCGTTTCACGGAATTCCTGATTCAATTCCCCTTCTACTGAAGAAAGTAGCGAATTCGCATTTACCTTCAATTTCTTGTTTGGCGTATTTTTCAACTGAGTTTCATTGCCTAAATCAACTAAAACCTGAACATTTTTTTCAACAAATTGCTGTACCTGTTGTTTTGGCTCTTCAGTTATGGCACTTTCTTCATTTGGAATTTGTTGCTGTGTTATTACCGATTTTCTCGCGACTACAGTTCCTGAAACAGAATTCGATTTTTCAGAAAGCGCTTCTTGATGATTTTCCTCAGAAGCCACAACTGTATTTACTTGATTAGCGCTTGTTGCTGACTTCTCAACAACATCCGTTCCCACAACGGTTTGGGTATTCGGTTCAAGATGCTTTACCGGTTGTTCCTGTTGAAACAAAAACAAGCCCACCGTGAAAAAAATCGCCAAGCCCGCAGCAATGTAAAGCCAACGGAAATTGCGCTTCGGTTTGTTATTCTCCGCTACCGAAAGCATCGCATCCAATCGATCCCAAGCTTTTTCAGAAGGCTGGATCTCTCTTTCATTCAAGGCTTTTCTAAAAACTTCCTCCATTTTATTCGGTTCCATAGTCGTAGTTTTTTTGTTTGTTGATTTGTTGTTGAAGCAGTTTTCGGGCGTGCGATAATTGCGATTTAGAAGTTCCTTCACTAATACCGAGCATTTGTGCAATTTCCTGATGTTTATAACCTTCAATCGCATACAGGTTGAACACCATTTTATAACCTTCCGGAAGATTATCAATCAAAAACTGGATGTCTTCCACCGAAAATTGACTCTCTACATTATTGAAACGCTCCTCAAAATAAGTTTCGTCTTCGGTAAATTTCACTTGCTTTTGAACACGTAAAAACGAAATGCACTCGTTTACCATGATCCTCCGAATCCATCCTTCAAAACTGCCTTTGTGCTCAAAATTTTTCAGATTGGAAAACACTTTCATAAAGGCCGTAATCATGATGTCTTCCGCCTGATGGATATCTTTAATGTACTGTCTGCAAACTCCCAACATCTTCGGTGAAAATTTTGAATAAATCTGATGTTGCGCGTGCCGATTGTTCTCGAGCGCCAACTGGATGGTTTTCTTTTCGTTCTGATGTAAGTTTATTACTTTCATTTACATTTTGATATCCGACTTCTTAAATTTTAGAACTAAAAACTGAATTCTAAATCAGACTTCTATTAGCATAGACGAGTGAAGTTGTAAAATGGTTGTATGACTGCAATTTTTTTTCAAAAATTATTTCAAACGATCAAATTCTATGAATTCATATTCAGGGGAAGATTCTAACAATTGTCTTAAAACTGCAGCATGACCGTTCCCGAAAATCATCAATACCCTATCACTACTACTGGTTGTTATTTGCTGCAATTTTCTAAAAATCCTTACGTTGCGGTTGTACCACCAAATCGATAAAATATCCGCACCTCTTTGGTCATCCAGTTTAAAATCGCCAATCAGATAAGCACCATATCCTAATTTATGATGCTCTTTTGAATTCATATGCTTAAAGTAGTTCAGTAAATTTGTTTTTTGAGGCAGCTGCTCTTCATACGCAAACCAATCGTTAAACATCTTGTTATATTTATCTTCACTCTGAAAGTCAAAATCTTTAAAAAGTTTTTTAAAATAGGCAGAGTCTATTTTCGACAACCCTTCATCCATAGATTCTGCATCGATGCTGTAAATTGTATCCAATTTTAATTCGCTTGCAATTCTCAAGCCAAGCTGAATTCGCTCATCTCTTTTATCCCTTAAATAACCGGAATTATATTTTTGCAGTTTTTCAAAAGCCTTCCAATTGTCAAAAGCTTCAATTGCAATTTTAGTAGGTTTGAATTTCTTAATATAATTGACCAATTGGGTAACTTCTTCTTTTTTGGGATCTTTTAAAACATCAATTTTATGTTTATCCTCTGTTTTTTTGACATCAAGATTTGGGTAATCAAAATGAAAAGTACCTACTACCAGCACTTTAGCTTTCTCTTTTGGGAAAAATGAAGCTGGACTCTTAATCGCTTTTTCTTGAGCAATTGTAAAAAAACTACTCATTAAAAATACTACAACTAGTATGTGTTGTTTCATATATCAATTTTCTAGGTTAGACTATATCAATACAGACGAAAACAATCGGCTAAAAGTTGCATGATGTGTAAAAAACGTAATCACTTCCCCAAAATGGAATATTAAATTTTTCGCTCTATCACGTAATTCACCATCAAAATAAGGGAAGTTTTATAAGGAGAATCGGGGAAGTTTTGTAAAAGCAGAAGCGCTTCCTGTTGGAACTCAACCATTTTTTGTTCAGCATAGCCCAATCCGTTTTTATCTTTTACGAACTGAATCACTTCACGAACACGTTTTTTATCTTTGTTATGATTTTTGATGGAATTGATGCACCAGCTTTTTTCTTTTGAAGTACAATTATTCAAAGCATAAATTAAAGGCAAGGTCATTTTTTGTTCCTTAATATCGATTCCGGTAGGTTTCCCGATAGCGTCTTCGGTGTAATCGAACAAATCGTCTTTGATCTGAAAGGCCATCCCGATTAGTTCACCAAATTTTCGCATTTGTTCTACCACTTCCGTATTTTCGGGTTTTACCGCACAAGCTCCTAAAGAACAACAGGCGGCAATCAACGTTGCTGTTTTTTGACGGATGATTTCGTAATACACCTCTTCTGTTATATCTAAGCGACGGGCTTTTTCAATTTGCAGCAATTCGCCTTCACTCATTTCGCGTACGGCTACGGAAATAATCTTCAGCAAATCAAAATCGTTGTTATCTATGGAAAGTAACAATCCTTTGGATAAGAGAAAATCACCTACTAAAACCGCAATTTTGTTTTTCCATAAAGCGTTGATGGAGAAAAAACCACGGCGTTTGTTACTGTCGTCTACCACATCATCGTGTACTAAAGTGGCTGTGTGAATTAGTTCAATAACAGCTGCTCCGCGATAAGTTCTTTCATTAACCGTACCTCCGGAAACCATTTTAGCAGTCAGAAAAACGAACATGGGCCGCATCTGTTTTCCCTTTCGGTTCACGATATAATGCGTAATTCGATTTAAAAGCGCCACTTTGGAAGACATCGAATCACGGAACTTCTTTTCGAAAAGTTCCATTTCATCAACTATGGGCTGCTTAATCTGTTCTACTATTTTCATTGGAATCAAAGATACAATTCTCTGTGAAATAAAAAATATGGTTTTCGCGTTAAACCTTTTTATATTTTTAACATCTAATTAAGAAAACCATAAAACCTAAAGTTATGAAAATGAGAACTTTTATTAAATCAATTGCTTTAGCAGCTGTTATTACTTTAGTGAGTTGCGTTAAAGATGAAGGCGGAGACAATCCGGGAAACTTAAGCGGAGAAGATGTGTCGATAAGTTCTAGAATGGATGCTATTTCCAACGATGTTTCTGAAATTGCAGAAGATCAACTCGCACAACAAAGTGCAGCCAGAATGTCCGGAACATCCAGAATGAATCCACCTTCTATTTTACCCTCTTGCGCAACTGTCACTACGGTTGTAGCAAATAATGTTTGGACAAGTACTATTGATTTCGGAACTACCGGATGTCAATACTACAATGGTGCAATTTTAAAAGGAATTATCATTGTAAGCGGAAGTACCAATTTTGCACAATCGCCTTATACCTGGACCTACAATTTCAACAATTTTTACTACAACAACATTAAAGTGGAAGGCACCAAAGTGCTTTCAAGAGTGGTTCAGGCTACCAGTTTGCTAGCAACACCCCATCCTGTTGTAACCATTGATTTAAACCTTCATTTCACCTTCCCTAACGGAAACCAATACGACCGTACCGGAACCAGAGTTAGAGAATTGGTGGAGGGGTATGATACTCCACTCGTTTTTAACGACAATGTATATTTGGTAACCGGATCTTGGATAACCGCCGGATCAAGTTCATCGCATTTAACTACAATTTTAACTCCTTTGCGTTTTGTGGTTGCTTGCCAGTATAAATTAACAGAAGGTTCTTTCAAAGTAGAGCGCAACAGTCATACCGCAGTGGTAAATTATGGAGATGGAACCTGCGATAATAATGCAACCGTGTCTTATGACGGAGGCACACCAATCGCATTCACTTTTATTTTCGGCAACTAACTTTATTTCCCAAAAAATAAAAAAGTCCCGATTTCGGGACTTTTTTTATACTTCTTTATTAGCCAGCTGACCGCAGGCCGCATCAATGTCTTTACCTCGGCTTCGACGCACTTTAACTACAATATCGTTTCGTTCTAAAGCAATTATATAATTTTCTATTGCCTGTTGAGAGGCCTGTTGAAATTCACCATCATCAATGGGATTGTATTCAATCAGGTTCACCTTACAAGGAACATATTTACAAAATTTTACCAAAGCGTCGATTGATTTTTTATCATCATTGATTCCTTTCCAAACCACGTATTCGTAAGTAACTTTACTTTTTGTCTTTTTGTACCAGTACTCTAAAGCTTCGCGCAATTCAGTTAAAGGAAAACTCTTGGTAAACGGCATAATATCGTTTCGGATTTCTTCAATGGCCGAATGCAAAGAAACCGCCAACTTGAATTTCACCTCATCATCCGCCATTTTCTTAATCATTTTAGAAACCCCCGAAGTAGAAACCGTAATTCGTTTTGGTGACATTCCCAATCCTTCCGGAGAAGTAATTTTTTCAATGGCTTTCATCACGTTGGGATAATTCATAAGTGGTTCACCCATTCCCATGAAAACAATATTCGACAAAGGCCTGTCGTAGTACAAACGGCTTTCACTATCAATGGCAGCTACCTGATCGTAAATTTCATCCGGATTCAGGTTACGCATTCGTTTGAGTCGAGCGGTTGCACAGAAATTACAATCCAAACTACAACCCACCTGACTGGAAACACAAGCAGTTGTTCTTGTTTCCGTAGGAATTAAAACCGATTCTACTACTAAATCGTCATGCAAACGAACAGCATTTTTCACAGTCCCGTCTGAACTGCGCTGCATTGTGTCTACTTTAATATGATTGATCACAAAGTTCGCCTCAAGCATTTCACGTGTATGCTTGGAAATGCTTGTCATATCTTCAAACTTATGCACGCGTTTGTGCCACAACCATTCGTACACCTGATTGCCACGAAAGGCTTTATCGCCGTTGGCCACAAAAAAATCGCGTAATTGGTCTTTGGTTAACGCGCGTATGTCTTTCTTCTCAGTTTGCATGGCGCAAAGTTACAGACATTTTATGAATTTGATTGTTGGGTTATTTGTAAATTTGTAAAAAATCAGTTTATGCACTTTATATCCGAAGCTTTAGAAGATTATGTAGCAGTCCATTCCGAAAACGAACCGGAATTATTAGCCCGTTTGAATAAGGAAACCCATCAGAAAATATTACAGCCCAGAATGTTAAGCGGACACTTTCAGGGAAGATTTTTGAGCATGATCTCAAAGCTGACCCGTCCTACTTCTATTCTGGAAATTGGAACATACACTGGTTATGCAGCTTTATGTTTGGCGGAGGGGTTAACCGAAAACGGAACTCTGGACACCATTGACAACAACGAAGAACTGTACGATTTTCAGCGTAAATATTTTAATGAGTCGCCTTGGGGAGGACAAATCCATCAACACCTGGGGAATGCTTTGGAAATCATCCCTACTTTGAACAAAAAATTTGATTTGGTTTTTATTGATGCCGACAAGGAGAACTACATCAACTACTTTGAAATGATCGTTCCGATGATGAACCAAGGCGGACTTATTTTATCCGACAATGTCCTGTGGAGCGGTAAAGTACTCGAAGAAGTAAAAGCCAACGACAAAAGCACTAAAGTACTCTTAGAATACAATGAAATCCTGAAAAACGACCCAAGAGTGGAAACGGTTTTGTTACCCATTCGCGATGGCTTAACCATGAGCCGAGTACTATAAAAAACAAAATCCCGATCAAGAATCGGGATTTTTTTATAAGCTTTCAGGAAAATACTTCCTTCTGAAAATTTCGTAAAGTTTTGAAAATCCGAAACCGGCAATGATTCCGAAAAGATAACCCGATAGAATGTCTCCGGGGAAATGAAGCCCTAAATAAATACGACTGTAGGCGAAAATCAACGGAAATAAGAACAATAAAACTGCATACTTATAATACTTCTTCATGATCATAAAAATGAATACCGTCGAAGCCATTGAATTTGCAGCATGTCCTGAAAAGTAACTGAAGGTATCGCTGCATTTTACAATTCGGATCACATCTTTGATTTCCAAATCGTTACATGGTCGCAAACGCTGCACGTTGTCTTTCACAAGGTTGGTAAATTGATCAGTAAAAGCGATCAGCGCGGCTATCGAAAGGACAATCAATAACAAATGTTTCCAGCCTACTTTTTTCTGAAGTAAATAAAAAACATATAAAAAAACGGGAGTCCAGTGCAGTTGTTTGGTGATGATCAGCCAAAACCCATCGAAGGGTTCCGAGCCCAATCCGTTTAAAAAAACTAACAACTGCTTGTCCAGGTGAACGATTTCTTCCAAAATTACAATTGTCGTTTAATAGGTCCGGTCATGTCTTCAATATCTTCCTTGGCCTTATCGATTTCTTTAGTGATATCGGAAGTTAAATCCAGTTGGTTCATCGGATTCAAATCATTCAACCCGTTAACATCGGCACTTTTCTGGATTTCGCTCTTAATATCGTTGGTCGCGTTTTTAAGTTCGGCCATCCCTTTACCCAAAGTACGGGCAATATCCGGAATTTTTTCAGACCCGAACAACATTAAAGCTACTAATATGATAAGGAAAATCTCCCCGCCTCCTATTCCAAACATGATTTTAAGATTACAATTGTAAAACGCAAAGTTACAAAGTTTTCTATACCGATATGTTATTAAAAACCAAAAAGACCATCTTAATTAGACGGTCTTTTGTGTTATTTTGTGTTTTGTGAAAATTCGTCGAATTTCGATTTTACCTCTTGTTTTGGCCAAACATTGTTGGTAAGGTCGATATCGGCAGTTTCCAGTTTTGGATCCAGTTGGATTTTCTTAACCGGTTTTTCAGTAGCAAAAATTCGTTTTGCAGTATCGTTGCCTTTTCTCCAGATTTGTACCGGGAAATGGTGGTTTTCACTGCTTCCATCTTCAAATTGAAGTTCTACTATTATGGGCATCATCATTCCACCCGGTTTGTTGAATTCCACTTCGTAGAAATACTTTGGCTGTTTTAAACTTTTTCGTTCTTCGGAAGACAATCTGCCAACAAATTCATTTAGTGTTTTAACTTCCTGAACATTCAATGGCTTTTTCATTTCCGGTTTAAAATCTTCCGCAGTTTCGGCAATCATATAAACCATTGGTTCGCCGTTATTGATTTTTCTGCCTCTTCTGTTGAATTGCTCCTGAACTGCTTTGGTAGGATCTTCGGTTACAAAATATTGCTTCACTTCTTTTATACCGATGTCTACATAATCCGTTGAATAGAACCAACCTCTCCAGAACCAATCCAAATCAACAGCAGAAGCATCTTCCATTGTTCGAAAGAAATCCTCCGGAGTTGGGTGCTTAAATTTCCAACGTTGAGCATACGTTCTGAAAGCATGATCAAAAAGCTCGTGCCCCATGATAGTTTCACGTAAAATATTCAAGCCCGTTGCCGGTTTAGAATAACCATTAGCGCCAAAATTATAGATCGTTTCCGAATTGGACATGATTGGCTCCAAGAAGTTTTGATCCCCACTCATATAAGGAACAATCTTAGCGGCAGGCCCTCGACTGGAAGGAAATTTTTTATCCCAGCTTTGCTCGGTTAAGTATTCTAAAAAGGTGTTCAATCCTTCGTCCATCCAAGTCCATTGGCGCTCGTCGGAATTGACAATCATCGGGAAGAAATTATGCCCTACTTCGTGGATGATTACACCCATCATTCCATATTTAATACGGTCACTGATGAAGCCGTTTTCATCCGGACGTCCGTAATTCCAGCAAATCATTGGGTATTCCATTCCCTGATCTTCGGCAGAAATAGAAACTGCTTTCGGATAAGGATAATCAAACGTATAAGAAGAATAGCTTTTCAAAGTATGCGCCACCACTCGTGTGGAGTACTCGCCCCATAACGGATTAGCTTCCGGCGGATAGCACGAAAAAGCCATCACCGATTTACCATTGGCAAGCTTCACCGCCATACCGTCGTAAATGAATTTTCTTGAAGTGGAAAACCCGAAATCACGAACATTGGTTGCCTTAAACTTCCAGGTTTTCTTTTTATCTGAAAATCCTTTTGCAGCTGCTTCGGCTTCGGCTTGAGTTACAATTTCCACAGGTTTATCATAAGTTTTCTCAGCCAATTCATAGCGTTTTACCTGTTCCGAAGTATACACTTCACTTCGGTTTTGCAACACACCGGTTCCCTCCATAACATGATCGGCAGGAACGGTAATGTTCACTTCAAAATTTCCAAAGGGTAAGGCAAACTCTCCGGAGCCCCAAAACTGCATATTCTGCCAGCCTTCTACATCATTATACACGGCCATTCTTGGGTAAAACTGAGCAATAACATACAAATTATTACCGTCTTTATCGAAATGCTCATATCCGGAACGACCGCCGTCTACCATATAATTATTGATGTTGTACCACCATTTTACCGAAAACGAAATTTTTTCTCCGGTTTTCAAAGGTTTGTCCAAATCGATACGCATCATGGTTTGGTTGATGGTGTATTTCATTGGAGCACCTTTAGCGTCGGTAACATATTCAATATTAAAACCTCCGTCAAAACGCTGTTGCATAAATTGTTTAGAGAAATCTCCGGTTCCCATAGATGGGCTTATGCGCTGGTTTTGCACCAAAGGGGATTGGCCGTCGCGTTTTTTTTCATTCTGATCCAATTGCACCCAAAGATAGGTTAAGGCTTCAGGAGCATTATTGTAATAGGTTACGGTTTCTTTTCCGTAAAGTTTGGTGTTTTTATCGTCCAGTTCGATATCGATTTTATAATCAGCTTGTTGCTGATAATACGCCGGACCCGGAGCTCCTGAAGCTGTACGATAGGAATTTGGAGTAGCCATTTCGTGGTACATCTGACTGAACTTATTAGTATCATAATGTCCTGCTTCTCGCTTCCTTTCAGTGGGTTTCGTCTCTTGAGCCAATGCAATAAAAGGTACGGCAAAAGCAAGTAGTGAAAAAACGGATACTGATTTTCTCATATAATCTTTTGTATTTGATTGTCTAAAATTCCAAAGTGCCTTCCGGTTCACCATCAGTCAGCAAAAGGCTTTTTTTGTTACCGTTTATGTTCGTGTGCATTATATTTTGTTGCTGCGGATACAGTTCGGTCAAAACTACATTGTACAACTCTAAAGTAGTAATTTTCTCCGAAACCGGTGTGGTAAGATAACAAATCAGAACGTTATCTTCGGTTTCTTTACCTAAAAATTTAAGTTTTTTTACCGAGTGATTTACCTTAAGTCGCATCTTTTCACTAAAGTATTCTTTAATTAGATCGTTTGATTGGGTAATTTCCTTAGAAGTTCCAAGGTAGATTTTCTTTTGAAACTTACGCTGCATCGCCTTTTCAAGATCGTCAATAAAAATACGTGCTGTAAGCTGAATCTCTTTCTTTTTAGGCTCATAATTAACCTGATACACACCAACATAAAACTTATGCATTGTAAAAGAACAAAGCATAACTAACAGTAGCACAGACAATAAGCGGTAAAAAATTGGCTTCATGCGCCAAATGTACTAAAAGAAATCAGTCAGACATTTATTTTAAGATAATCTTCACTTTTACAAGCAAAAACGTTATTTTTTTTCGGCAATCATTTTTTTGTATTCTTCAGCCAATTCGCCCAAAAGAAAAGCAGTTAGCAATTTGTTTTTTTGCTTAACCGCATCCATGATTTTAGGCTTTTCTGAAGCATATACCACAAAGCCATCTATGTATTCTTCGGGAATCTTGTATTCTTCGGTAAAATATTCCTTATCAAACATATTGAACACTTTGTTTTGAGTGATTTGGTATTTTTCAATCTCAACGCCTTTTTTAAGTTGACTGGTTCTACCGCTAAAGGCATTTAGCAGTATATCTAAAGGTCCGCTGGTTGCCGCATACAATCTTCGTTCAGCCGGAGTAAGTTTCTTTATTTTTTTTTTGATGATGCCCAAACTTACTGCATCAACTTTACTTTCCTTGATGATTAATTCGTTCAGTTGTGTTACTTTAGCCTTCATTTTTACTAAAAAAGGCAGGTAATCAAAATCTTCTTTTTCAATAACGATTTGTTTCGACTCCAATTGAACGGAAGTAAAAACAAGACTATCGCCCGCTTTGACCAAAATTGAAAACTCCCCATCACTTACTGATACAGTTTCTTTTTGAGTAGATAAATTACGAATATTGATCCCCGAAAGGTTTTTGATAGGCGCCACAACCTTCCCTTTAAGGACTTTTACATTTTGCCCAAAAGCTATAAAACCAATCAAATACAAAAACAGGAACAATCTAATTTTCATTTGTACTTCTGTTTTTATATTCTACTGCTAGTTTGGTCAAAGTAAAAGCAACTAAAATCTTATTCTGATTGGCAAGCGCTGTGGTCAGCTCCGGATTTTCAGCAGCAAATACTTTAAAACCGGCAACATGATCAGGACTGATTTTTAGTTCTTCCACAAAATAGGAATCTTCAAACATATTGGAAAGTCTTTTTTGAAGGAGCTCCGAGCGCTCAACTTTGATCTCTTTTTTCAACCGGGCGGTCTTCCCGTTAATTTTATTTATAATAGGATCAAAAGGCAAACTTCCTCCCAAAATATTTAACAGATGAATCGGTTTAAAGTCTCCCGCGGTTGCCAAACGTCGCTCGGCTGGTGTAACTGGCTTTACTTTTTTGGAAACGATCCCCAAACTTACCTCATCAATGGTGTTTCCTTTTACAACCACCTCCTTTAACTGAGTAACTTTTGCCCGCATTCTCACCAAAAAGGGCAAATAATCAAAATCTTCTTTTTCTACCACGATGCGCTTGTCTTCCAATTGAATGGCAGTTAAAAGCAATGTATCTCCAGCTTTGGCGGCAATGGAAAACAAACCTTCTTCGGAAGTTAACACCATTTTTTCAGAAGAAAGGTTCCTTACATTAATTCCGGAAAGTTCTTTAATTTCCACCAGAACCTTACCCTTCAAAAGTTTAGTGTTTTGAGCAGTAGCTGTAAAGGCCAGTAATAAAAAAAGAATAGGTAGTTTTTGTTTCATTCAATGATTTTGTTATTCGGTGTAAAAATATCTGACAAACCTCACAAATTCTTGCCAACAACTTTGTAATATTTTGTTAAATACCGAAATCGAAAATTACCTTATCTTTGAGCATCAAATTTCGGAACATGAAAAAAGTTATCATCGCGAGCACTTCTACCCTGCACGGTGGAAAATATCTAGACTATCTTTTACCTACTTTACAAGTTCATTTTAAAGAGGTAAAGCAACTTCTTTTTATTCCTTTTGCCCGTCCAGGCGGAATTTCGCATGATGAATACACCGGTAAAGTTAGTGAGGCTTTTGCTGAAATTGGCATCAACGTAAAAGGAATTCACGAATTTGACAATCCAACGGAAGCCTTACAACAAGCCGAAGCCATATTTACCGGTGGTGGCAACACATTTTTACTGGTAACCCAGCTCTACAAAACCGGAATTATCAAAACTCTGGAAGAAGTGGTCAAAAAAGGAACACCTTATTTAGGAACATCTGCCGGAAGTAACATCTGCGGACTTACCATGGGCACCACGAACGATATGCCGATTGTTTATCCTCCGAGTTTTACCACCTTAGGATTGATTCCTTTTAACCTGAACCCGCATTATCTTGATCCTATCGAAGGTTTAACGCATATGGGCGAAACCAGAGAAACCCGAATTAACGAATTTCATCAGTTTAACTCGCAACCGGTTTTAGGGCTTCGCGAGGGAAGTTGGCTGGAGGTTTCAGGGAACGCCATCACTTTAAGAGGAGAACTAAAAGCGCGTTTATTCCGTCAAAATCAGGAAGCTGTTGAACTGGAAAGTGGTTCGGATTTATCAGAATTGAAGTAGGTTTTATATTTTCGTAATCTGCACAAAACAAATTAGTAAGAAAATTTTCTTAAATTTGTACAAAGCAGTTGGTTATGGAAATACAGATTGAAGCCGTACAGATTGCCGAAGCCTTTAACATCAAAAAGTTTCGCGCCGAATTTCGCGCTGAGGCCTTTTCCGGCTCCACTTCCGAAGTGTTTTATGCTTTAACGGAGAACAACCGTTATCTTTACATTTTTGATTACGGCGTAGTGGTTTTTGCCAATTACGATGCAGTTGCGAAAAGCGAGTTTTTGAATTTCCTGAAAAATTACGCCATCAATCCTACCAATCTGAATTTATCGGAAGAATACAAAATCGTGTTTGAAGAGCATTCTACTAAATTCTTTGTAAAAAACGACTTCGTAAGTGTTCCTAAAATTGATCCCGATATCCTCCGAATTGTAATGCTTAACACCGGTCAATCGGCAGCGTTGGAATATTACGAAGTACTTACCGATGAACTAATTACCTCATCCAAATATTACATCCTTGAACTCGAACAACGCGGTAAACTCAGCATTTCTAAAACGGATTTGCTCAAATATATCGGCAAAGTACTCAATGTAAAAAACAGCATCGTAGACAACCTTTATATTTTGGACGATCCCAATCTGGTTTGGGACAATGAAGATCTGAACCTGCTCAACCGTAACCTGAAAGCAAATTTCGACATCAATCCGCGTTTTAAAGATTTGGACTATAGACTGCAAATTGTGGAAGACAACCTTACCTTATTTACCGATGTTTTGAATGTTAGGGAAAGTGCACGTTTGGAATGGATTATCATCATTTTAATTGCCTTTGAAATTGCCCTAACCCTCTTTTCACACAAATAAAATCGGATAAAAATAAAAAAAACCACACCGTTACGTGTGGTTTTGCCCTTTTGGAGCGGAAGACGAGGGTCGAACTCGCGACATTCAGCTTGGAAGGCTGACGCTCTACCAACTGAGCTACTTCCGCATTTTTGATGCTTTTTAAAACTTCATCGGGTTTTTCCAAGAGCGGAAGACGAGGGTCGAACTCGCGACATTCAGCTTGGAAGGCTGACGCTCTACCAACTGAGCTACTTCCGCATTTTGATGCTTTTTAAAACTTCATCGGGTTTTCCAAGAGCGGAAGACGAGGGTCGAACTCGCGACATTCAGCTTGGAAGGCTGACGCTCTACCAACTGAGCTACTTCCGCATTCACTTTACAAATCCCTCCAACAAAGGAGTTTATTTGTTTGTGGGTGCAAATATAGAAAAAATATTTATGTTGCAAACAAATTTTTAAGCTAAAAAAAATTAACCTTCAGAAGCAACTTTTTGATTTTTTTAGCATCTTATGAAATAATTTATTTATTATTAATACGTTACGAATTTGTTAACCGCTTTAAAAAACTGAAATTATTATGATTTTTATCCATCAAATTGAAGCAGAAGAAACATTTTCAGTACGCCAACCCGTATTGCGTCCGGGAAAACCCATTGAAACTTGCCATTTTGACGGTGACAACTTAGGCACCACTGCCCATTTTGGCTTGTATGAACATGATGATTTAATTGGTGTAGTATCAGTATATAAAGTAACCAACCCCGCTTTTTCAAAAAGGGAACAGTACCAAATACGAGGTATGGCAGTACTTCAGGAATTTCAGCGAATGGGCATCGGAGAACAATTAGTAAAAAAAGTTGAACATTACGTAAAAGAGAAAAAAGGAGAACTTATCTGGTTCAACGCCAGGGAAAAAGCTGTTAAATTTTATGAAAAATTAGACTACAAAATAAAAGGAGAACCCTTTGATATAAAGGAAATCGGCACGCATTTTGTTATGCATAAAAGCATCTAAATGTTAAATAACAAAAACCTCGGTTTCATTTTTTGTAACTTAGGATAGTAAAATTTCATCGACCATGTCTTACAAATACCTCTTTTTTATCCTGCCTTTACTATTTTTCAGTTGTAAAAAAGAGACCGCATTGGCAAAAAATAACGATCAGGACACTCTGGTTAAAAAAGTAATTCCTATTGTTTCCCCAAAATCAATTGCAATAGATACGAATCTTCTAAGCAACAAATCGGAACGGATTAAAGAATTCTACAAAAACAACCTTTTTAAAACGGTTTGGACCGAAACTAGCGACCGAAAAGAATTACTTGATTTAATAGCCGAGTCGGAACTCGAAGGCTTAGACCCGGAAGACTACAACATCAACCAACTCGAGAAAAAGGAAAAAAACAGAGCTAAATTAACCAACAATGAAATTATAGCCGACGACATTCTACTGACAGAATCCTTTCAGAAGTTAGCCAATCATTTATACAACGGAAAAATTGACCCTACTCAACTGTATACCGATTGGGACATGCATCCTAAAGAAATCAAAGCCATCGATATACTTCAGGAAGCCATCCGAAACCATACCGTTGAAAAAACGCTCGACACACTTAAACCTAATCATCGCGTTTATCAACTTCTTAAAAAAAGCTTGGCTAAAATTAAAGAGATGCCAAACGACAATCTTGCCTCGGTTTGGGTAGAAGACAAAATAAAACCCAACGATACTGCCGATGTGGTTAAAAAAATAAAACTGCGTTTGGCGTATTGGGGCGATTACAAAAAATCTGATTCGTTAACTTCCATTTACGACGAAAAAACCGTGAAAGCCGTAAAGCATTTTCAACACCGTCACGGCTTGTTGGCCGATGGAATTATTGGAAAAGGAACTGCCGCCGCTTTAAATTTTACCAAAAACCAAAGAAAGCAGCAAATTATTGCCAATTTAGAACGTTGGCGCTGGTTCCCAAGGCATTTAGGCGATGATTATATCATTGTAAACATCCCCGAATTCAAACTCTACGCAATAAAAAACAACGACACAATTCGCACCCATAAAGTGGTGGTCGGGAAAGACAAAAGAAAAACACCGATTCTTGCTTCCAAGTTCAGTAATTTAGTAATCAATCCAACCTGGACGGTTCCTCCAACCATCATTAAAGAAGATTTAGGCCCGACCGCAGCAAAAAACAGAGGCTATTTTGCGGCCACCGGAATCACCATTTACAACATGAAGGGTCAGGAAGTAAGTCCGTACAGTTGGAATGCTGCAAAACCCAACAATTACCGTTATGTTCAAAAACCGGGGTACAACAATTCGCTTGGACTGGTTAAATTCAATTTTCCAAACGGTCATTTGGTGTACCTGCACGATACCAACCACAGAGACTTTTTCGGCTTGAGCGGACGTGCACTAAGTTCAGGATGTGTTCGTGTGGAAAATCCGTTAGATTTGGCGTATTACATTTTGGAAACCGATGAAAACATCATGAACAAAACCCGCGTGGAAAAAATCATCGAGAGCAAAAAAACTTCTGGAATCCCAATAAAAAAACCCATCTACGTTTATTTACTGTACTGGACAGCTTCTTTAAACGAAGATGGATTTCAGTTTCGAAACGATATTTACAACCTCGATTTCGACTTGTATCAGAAACTACGAAACTAATTTAGACTTGTTCTCGTAAGTTCTTGAAGGATGATAAATAAACAAACACGATTTGTCTTTTACCATATTGATAAGTTCTTTATGAATTGCAAAAGGAACCGCCGGACAACCTTGGCTTCTTCCTAAACGACCTTGTTGACGAATGATGCTTTCTGCTGCATAATCAGCTCCGTGCATTACTACGGCTCTGTTTCTTGCATTGTCATTAATACCGTACTCCAAACCGTCTAATTTTAACGACAATCCGTGTTTTCCGTTATAGGTTTCACCGGTAGCGTAAAAACCTAAACTGCTTTTATTGGAATTGGTCTCGTTGGAAAACGAAGTAGCATATTCTTCTCCACTGTTTCTTCCATGGGATACAACCGATTGTAACAAAATTGAATTTGTAGCCATATCGATTACCCAAAGTCTTTTTTGTGTTGAAGACAAACTAAAATCTACAATTGTAAGGAGGTCTTTTTTGATAATCCCCTGCTCTTTCAGCTGATAAAATCCTTCCAAAGCTTTTGAAAAACATTCAAATTTTGGCATTGAGAATGCTTTCACATCTAAAGACGCATACAAACTTTTAACTTTTAACTCTAGCGAAGCCTTTGCATTTGCAGCCAATAACTTCGGATCGTGGTTCTCTGTCGCTGTGGTGGGTTTGAACGACAAAAAGAACACAAATAAAATTGGCAATACTCTGTAAATCATTGATAATCTAGTTGTTATGGTTTAATTAAGTCGAGCCAAAAATATACATTAATTTTAAACTTCCAAATTTTTTTTGCAGTTTGTCGATAAAATTTAACATTTCATCGAGTTGATTAATAAGTCATTAGTTAAAGATTTCTTAATACACATAAGGGTTTCAGCAAATATTTATCTTTGATATGTCAATCATCAAAAAAATCAAAAAAATGAAATTAAAGCTGTCTTTACTTTTAAGCTTTATCTGCTCTATTCCGGCATTTTGCCAACAAAGCACAACACCTGAACTTCCAAAAACAATAACTAAAAAAACTATAAACGCGTTTCGGGCCTCCGAAAGTATAGCAATCGACGGAAAATTAAACGAAACCTCCTGGAATTCAGCACAAAACGCTACTGACTTTGTCATGTTTCAACCCGACAACGGAAAACCAATACCCAACGATAAAAGAACCGAAGTAAAAGTAATATACGACGATGAAGCCATTTATATTGGAGCCATCATGTATGACGATCCTTCTAAAATCTTAAAGGAAATGACTCAACGCGACAATTTCGGAACTTCTGATTTCTTCGGTATTTTTATTAACGGCTACAACGACGGGCAACAGGATTACCGATTTTTTGTAAGTGCTGCAGGCAGTCAGATGGACTGTCTTGCCACAGACAACGGAGAAGACTACTCTTGGGATGGCATTTGGCATTCCAACGTTACCCTTACCGATTTTGGATGGGTGGCCGAAATGAAAATTCCCTATGCCGCCTTGCGCTTTTCCGAAAAACCAAAACAAACCTGGGGGATGAATTTTTTTAGAGAGATTCGTCGTGACCGCCAGAAATACACCTGGAACCACCTGAACAACCAAATCGGATCCATTACCCAGCAGATGGGAATACTCGAAGGGATTGAAAACATCAAAACCCCTACCCGATTGTTTTTTATGCCCTATGCTTCATTTTATCAAAGTAACAACAACAAAGGAAGCGAAAGCAAATTTAAAGCCGGAATGGACATCAAATATGGCATTAATGATTCCTTTACTTTGGATGCGATTTTGGTTCCCGATTTCGGCCAGACCACTTTTGACAACGTTGTTTTGAATTTAGGGCCTTTTGAACAACAATTCAATGAAAACCGTCCGTTTTTCACCGAAGGCACCGACTTGTTCAACAAAGGCGGGATGTTCTATTCCAGAAGAATTGGCGGTGTTCCTATTTTATATCCGGAAACAGAAGACGACGAAACCGTGCTTAATTACCCGGCTAACGTGAATTTATTAAACGCCTTAAAAGTTTCCGGGCGTACTTCTAAAGGATTAGGAATTGGGGTTCTGAACGCCATTACCGAAAAAACCGAAGTAACCATTGAAAAAAAGAAGGTTACTCCAAACCCCGACCCTACCCAACCACCAACGATTGAATACAGTTATCGCGATGCATTGGTTTCTCCTTTAACGGATTACAATGTTTTGGTGTTTGATCAGCGTTTTAGAAAAAATTCCTCCGTTACATTGGTAAATACCAATGTGATTCGGGACGGAAAAACGCCCGATGCATCGGTAGCCGCTTTGCTTTTCGATCTAAATACCAAAGCCAATACGTATAACCTTAACGGTGATTTCAAATACAACTTTACCAATGGCGAAGTGTTCAACAAAAAAATGGGACAACGTTCGTTTCTATCTTTCAGTAAAACCAGTGGAAAATTCCGCTATACGGTTAATGGAAGTTACGTGAACGACAAATACGACATCAATGATTTAGGCATCAACTTCATCAACAATTATCATCACATTTATAACTATTTAAGCTATCGTTTGCTAAAACCGAACAAAACGTTCAACTCATTCAACATCAATTTAAATTCGTATGCCGAGTTTAACAACACTACCGGAAGAGCACAGGAAACGTATTTCAGTTTAAATGTGAATACCAACAACAAGAAAAACGATTATATAGGAGGTGGAATTCAGCTAGAACCTTTCGAAACCTACGATTTTTACCAGCCACAAGCAGATGGTCGTTTTGTGTACAACCCAAAAGCTATCCGAAGCTGGCTGGACATTTCAACCAACTATAACAACCCTTTCGCCTTCGACACCGGTATGTGGTTTCATCGTTTGGATCAGGGCAACCGCAACAATATTGGCTTTTACATGAATCCGCGTTACCGTTTCAGTGACAAGCTTTCTTTTGTCTATGCTTTTGAATTTAACCGACAAAATGCAGACAAAGGCCGAATTGATCGCGTGAACGACACCATTATTTTTGCCAACCGAAACCGAAATACCATTACCAATGCCTTAACCGGAAAATATTCGATTTCTCCAAAAATGACCATCAATTTAAAAGCACGTTACTATTGGTCATATGCGGAAAACCTAAGTTTTCTGAACCTTACCAATGATGGGCATTACGAAGAAAACACGACGTACAACAAAAACAAAAACTCAAATTTCAACACCTGGAACTTCGATTTATCCTATTCCTGGTGGTTTGCCCCGGGCAGTCAATTGTCAGTTTTGTACCGAAATAATGCAATTCACAGCGAAAGGCGTGTAATTAAAAATATTATTGATAATTTAGACCACACAATTGGAGACGATTTGAACAATACAATTTCATTAAGTTTCCGCTACTATATCGATTACAACAATGCCAAAAATTGGTTTAAAGCATCATGATGAATAAAAAAGTAATTTTAATGATTTTAGACGGTTGGGGAAAATCACCCGACCCGAAGGTTTCCGCCATTGACAATGCCAACACGCCTTTCATAGACAGTTTATACACCCAATACCCAAACGCTTCCCTTAGAACCGACGGCCTAAACGTTGGTTTACCGGAAGGACAAATGGGAAATTCGGAAGTAGGTCATATGAATTTAGGTGCCGGACGCATTGTGTACCAGGATTTGGCAAAAATCAACCTGGCGGTACAACACAAAACCCTAAATCAGGAGAAAGTACTTAACGATGCTTTTGCTTATGCAAAACAAAACCATAAAAACGTTCACTTCTTAGGACTGGTTTCCGATGGTGGTGTTCATTCTCACACTTCGCATTTACGCGGGCTTTTGGATGCTGCACAAAGTTATGGTTTAGAGAATGTTTTTGTTCATGCATTTACCGATGGTCGTGATGTAGATCCAAAATCGGGAGCAAAATATATTGAAGACCTTGAAAATTACTTGAAAAATTCATCTGCTAAATTGGCTTCGATTGTTGGACGTTATTACGCGATGGATCGTGACAAGCGTTGGGAACGCGTTAAAAAAGCATACGATTTGATCGTGAACGGCATCGGGACTCATTCCATCAATTCGGTAATGAGCATTTTAGCAAGTTACCACAATCATATTACCGATGAATTTATTGAACCGATTTTAATGGTCGATGCGCACAACCAACCGATTGCCACTATTAAAGAAGACGATGTGGTGATTTTCTTCAACTTCAGAACCGACCGCGGAAGACAACTTACCGAAGCGCTTTCCCAAAAAGATTTTCACGAAGAAAACATGCACAAACTGCCGTTGTATTACGTTACTATGACGAACTATGACGATACTTTCGAGAATGTCCATGTAATTTATGACAAAGACAACATCACCGAAACGCTTGGCGAGGTGCTGGAACAAAACGGAAAAAAACAAATTAGAATTGCCGAAACGGAAAAGTATCCACATGTAACCTTCTTTTTCTCCGGCGGACGCGAGGAGCCTTTTAACGGAGAAAGCCGTATTTTATGCCCATCACCTAAAGTAGCCACTTACGATTTACAACCGGAAATGAGCGCCTTTGAATTAAAAGATGCTTTAGTTCCCGAATTACAGAAAGGTGAAGTCGATTTTGTTTGTCTAAATTTTGCCAACGGAGACATGGTAGGCCATACCGGAGTGATGGAAGCTGCAATAAAAGCGTGTGAAGCCGTTGATGTTTGTGTAAAAGAAGTTATTGAAACCGCATTAGAAAACAACTATACCACCATTGTAATTGCCGATCACGGTAACTGTGAAACCATGATTAATCCGGATGGTACGCCAAACACAGCACACACTACCAATCCGGTGCCGATTATTTTAGTAGATAAAGAATTGAAACAAATTCACGATGGTGTATTAGGCGACATTGCTCCTACCATTTTAGAACTAATGGGAGTGAAACAACCACAAGCAATGACCAGACATTCCCTTTTATAAGATTCAAAAAGCAATACTATACTTCAATTATGAAAAAAATAATCACTTTAGTTGCATTAACCGCTTCAATTATAAGCTGTACAGCACAAAGCAAACCAATTATGACTTCGGAGGTAACAACCGTTCAAAGCCATGAAATGCTGCTAGGAAAACAAGACAAAATTGAATTAAAAAAGATGCCTTACAACCTTTGGTACAATCCAAATCACGACAACTACAAACCAAATGCAGCTGTACTTTCTGAAATAAAGAAAAATCTTGAGGGTATTAACATAACTGTTTTTATGGGAACCTGGTGCGAGGACAGCCAACAACAGGTACCTGCATTTTATAAAATTTTAGAGGAATTGAATTTCGACAACAATAAAATATCATTAATTACCGTTGACAGAAATAAAGTTACTCCAGAACATCTGGAAAAAGACATGAATATCACTAACGTTCCGACCTTCATCATTTACAAAAACGCAAAAGAATTACACCGAATTGTGGAGCGTCCGATGGAAAGTTTAGAAAAGGATTTATTGAAAATTGTTTCGGGTCAACTTTATAGGCATGCCTATGAAAATTAAAAAATAACACAGGATGGGTATAATTTTATACTTTTGTCAATCCTAATAAAATTGACAGAATGAAGCGGATCGGAAATCAATTAATCCTATTTTTTTTATTATTTTTCATATGCAACGTTTTTGCACAACGAGGAGCCCCTTCCTGTGCAGAACTTGAAGCCAATTACCAACAATACCAGTCTTGTGCCTCTAACGTTCCTTTTCCAAATTCAACCGGAGGAAATACCGAAAGCTTTCAAACCAGCTGTATAGGTCAAGCTTTCCAAGGGCCAACTTGGTTTTTTATTCAAATACAAAATACAGGTCCTATTACGCTTCAAATCAGTCAAACCGGAACAGATGGTTCGGGAACCGATGTTGATTTTGTACTCTGGGGGCCTTTTTCAAATTTAACCAATATTTGCAGCCAGTTGAACCAAACGGTTGAAACAGACTGTAGTTGGCTGCCGGACAGTGTAGAACTGGTTGACATTCCAAATGCAGTTACCGGAGAGCTTTATGTTTTACTGGTAGACAATTACTCCAATGTTCCGGGTGAAATCCAGATTACTCAAATTGGAGGAACCGGAAGTTCCAACTGCGATTTTCTTTCCTCAGTAAAAATTTTAGACAATACTCAAGCAGAAATAACGCAAACCAGCTACTGCAAACCTCAAACAAAAGATTTAGTAGCAACTATCGATATTACGGATTTCCCTGGTCAACCTAACAATCTGCGCTTTAATTACACTTGGTACAAAGACAATGTGGTGATTGCTTCCACTCAAAATTCATTAGCTCCAACAAACACAATTACCGCAACAGATACAGGAATTTATAAAGTGGTAATTACTGCCTACGACATTACCACCAACCCAACAGGATCTACAGCGGGACTAATTGAAAGCACGGATCAAATCGACTTAAAATTTCACACCGCTCCTACGGTAACTATTCAAAACACAGCCAATCAATGTTTGAATTCTAACCCAGTTTTACAAACAGTAATCACTAACAGCGCACAATTAAATAATCTGGTTGATGTCCTATCCTATCAGTGGTATTTAAACAATGTTGCAATTACAGGAGCTACTTCACCAAATTTTACGCCAACCCTTTCAGGTGATTATTTTGTTCGACTAAGCAATTCTCCTTGTCTTTCAGCAGATTCAAATATTATCAGAATTATTGCAAATCCTAACATTCAGATTTCATCCGACCAAACAATTTGTGAAGCAGACAATTTTATTTTAACCTCAACAAATACAAATGCCGCAGTAAACACAAACGTAACTTACCAATGGTACCAAAACGGATTGGCTATTGCCGGAGCTACAAATGCCAACTTCACTGTATCTTCTGCCAATCAATTGCCCAACACTACGGCTCCTTATTATTTACAGGCAACCGAACAAGGTTTGTGTTCCCACATTTCCAACACGGTTAACATCACTATTTTTCCAACGCCGGTTGTTAATTCCGTCCCGGTTGTTTTAGAACAATGTGATTACCTTACCCCCAACACCGATGGGATTGCCGTTACCAACCTTACTCAGGCTTACAACAGCATTACAAACAACACTCCGGGACTAAAACTTTATTACTACAAGGACAACGCGCTTACTTTACCGATTACAGATCCTGTTCAATACACCAATACCGGTTATCCTTTTAATCAGACTGTTTATGTAAGAGCTGTTAACGAAAATGCCACACCTAACTGTACGGCAAACAGCATTGCAACCATAAACTTACAAGTTACTCCAACAAGCATTGCCAGCTATCCGAATGTAACAGCAGTTTGTCCGGAAGTAAACCAAAATTTTGGTTATATCGATTTCAATGCTCAACGATTGATAATAAAAAACACCTATTTCCCAGCGGTTAATGCAGACATAACTTTTTACCTAACCGCCAACGATGCCTCAACAGAACTGAATCCGTTAACCAATACCTCTGAAATACCAATTGGAACTTCAACGGTTTATACAAGAATTGAAACCAACAATAATTGTCAGGGAATCGGAACGTTTCAAGTAACTGTGAATGCTGCGCCGCTTCAAACTGTAATTTCTACAAAAAAAACCTGCGAATCGGATACTTTTTATCTTAATTCAAATGATCCGGAAGCGCTGGCACTACAAAACGCTGCGGTCCAGGCAAGTTATTTCAACTCTTTTAATGATGCTCAAAACAACATTGGGGTACTCAATAAAAACATCCCGATGAGCTTGACTGTTGGGACCCGAACATTCTTCGTTCGTCTTTACAACAGCACAACTCAATGTTTTTCAATTGTAAGTTTTTCAGTAACTACCTATCCGAATCCGGTCATCTTACAACCTCAACCCATTACGGCCTGTGGTACTCCAACTGCAGTTTTTAATTTAAATAGCAGAATTAATGCCATTACTTCTGGAAACACCAATTATCAGGTTAGCTTTTATCAATCTCTGGCCAACTTAAATGCTGGATTACCGATTGCAACTCCAAACAATTTCACATCTGCAACCGCAACAATTTTTGTCAAAGTTAGCGATTCAGGCAACAATGGATGTTCTTCCACTACAACATTAAACCTAATTGCATTACCATTGCCGGGAGCAACAACAAATCCGACACCTCTTGAAATGTGCGGCTCTAATGGACTGGCTGTATTCAACTTAAGAGACCGAGAAACCCAAATGGCCGGTACCGATCTGCTTACCAACATCAATTTCAAATACTATACAAACAGCAGTGATGCTTTGGCAGGAAATACAAACGCGATTTCAAACCCGGCTGCATTTTCTAATACATCAACAGGATATCAAAAAATTTATGTTCGCCTGAACAGTATAATAAACAGCGATAGTGAAACGACACTTCCTTGTTATAAAGTTTTAGAGTTAGAGCTATTTGTAAGGCCTTATCCGGAAAACAAACTAGGTTCAAATCCATTTATCATCTGTGTTGACAAAGATAATAATGTGCAAAATCCGGCAGTGGTAGACACACAATTATCGGCAAGCAATCACTCTTTTGTTTGGTATACCGGTTCTAATGCGGTGAGCGGCAATGAAATCATCGGTCAGAACAACAGTCAATGTACCTTTAGCGTTGCGGGCGATTATTCAGTGAAAGTGACCAATACTTCCAATGTTGCAAATTGCTCGGCTGTTTTTAATTTCAGCACGCAAAATTCTGTCATTCCTTTTTCAATCACTGCTACTCCCGAAGAAATTGTAGCCTTTGACAACGATAATACCATCACAGCTATAGCATTTCCTCCTTCAGCTGATTACGAATATTCTGTAGACAATACCCATTGGCAAACCAGCAATGTATTTAACAGTCTACAAGACATGGAATACACTGTAACAGTTCGCAATAAATACAATTGCGGAGAACAAAGCACATCGTTAACCCTGATTGACTACCCGAGGTTTTTTACTCCAAACAGTGACGGCTACAACGACATTTGGATGATTCGAAAATTTGAGCGCATCAGCCCGGTTACTGTTTCCATCTTCAACCGTTATGGAAAACTACTTAAAGTATCCGACCAAAATAATTTCGGATGGGACGGAACCTCTAACGGAATTCCGCAACCGGCTGATGATTACTGGTTTAAATTGAGTTACACTAAAAATGGCGTAATCAAAGAATTCAAGAGTCATTTCTCGCTTAAAAGATAATATATTAAAGCTGGTTCAATGAATCAGCTTTTTTATTCCAAACTCAAGTTTTCCTTATTAAAAAACAGCTAACAAGCCACGTATAAAAATTCGAGAAGAATATTGTATTTTTGCAGTCCAATAATTTACTACTATGATAATTATTAAAACCCGTGAAGAAATCGAACTGATGCGTGAGAGTGCATTGATCGTTTCCAAAACTTTAGGAATGTTGGCCTCTGAGGTAAAACCCGGAGTTAGCACTTTATATTTGGACAAACTTGCCGATGCGTTCATTCGTGACCATGGAGCAACCCCTGCTTTTTTAGGCATGTACGGTTTTCCGAATTCGCTTTGCATGAGCCCTAATTCCCAAGTTGTACACGGAATCCCAACCGACAAACCTTTGGAAAGCGGAGATATTATCTCTATCGACTGTGGTGCTTTAAAAAACGGATTTTACGGAGATCACGCCTATACCTTTGAAGTTGGAGAAGTGAACGAAGCCACCAAAAAACTATTAAAAGTTACCAAAGAATCACTCTATGTGGGTATTCGAGAATTAAAAGCTGGAAACCGCACAGAAGACGTTGGTAATGCAATTCAGAAATATTGTGAAAACCATGGTTATGGCGTAGTTCGAGAATTGGTAGGACACGGTATCGGCCGTACTATGCACGAAGCCCCTGAAATGCCAAATTACGGTAAACGTGGGCGTGGGAAACTTCTACAAGACGGAATGGTAGTAGCCATCGAACCGATGATCAATCAGGGTTCAAAAAACATCAAGCAACATAAAGATGGTTGGACGATCACTACTGCAGACGGAAAACCATCGGCACATTTTGAACACGATGTGGCTATTGTTGATGGAAAACCAGAGCTTTTATCAACATTTGCCTATATTTATAAAGCACTAGGAATTACTTCTGACGAGGAAAACGAATTCAGAAAACAACCTTTAGTACTCTAATGAAGAAACTTTTTAAATTTATTTTAAATACAATTCCCAGACCAATTCTTATCCGTTTAAGTATTGTAGTAAGACCTGTTTTGGCCTTTCTTTTAAAAGGAAACCGATTTACTGATCCTATTGATGGCAAAAGTTTTCGTATGTTCTTACCTTATGGTTATGGAACCCAGCGCAACAATGTGCTGTCACCAAGCACATTATCTTTGGAAAGACATCGTTTGCTTTGGTTGTACTTAAAAAACGAGACTGATTTTTTTACTGCTACTGAAAAGAAAAAAGTACTGCACTTTGCCCCGGAACAGGAATTTTACAAACGATTCAAGAAACAAAACAACATCCAGTACACAACAACCGATTTGTTTTCTCCTTTAGCCGATGTAAAAGCTGATATTTGCAATCTTCCCTTTGAGAACAATTCGTATGACATTATTTTCTGCAACCACGTTTTGGAACACATACCGGATGACACCAAAGCCATGCAGGAATTGTACCGTGTTTTAAAACCCGGCGGTATGGGAATTTTTCAGATTCCACAGGATTTATCCAGAGCAGTTACTTTTTCAGACGATTCTATTACCGACCCGAAAGAGCGTGCTAAAATTTTTGGCCAATACGATCATGTTCGTGTTTACGGAAGAGATTATTTCGACAAATTACGCAGTATTGGTTTTAAAGTAATTGAAGAAGACTACACTAATAAAATATTACCTAATCTGGTAGAAAAATATTGTCTGGCAAAAGGCGAAATCCTACCGGTTTGTTACAAATAAAAAAGCGCTGCCTTAGGCAGCGCTTTTCATTAAAACTGTTCGTTTTATTGATTGATTATGATTTCTCAGGCATTAATATTCCTACTACTTTGTCTTTAGTAAGGTATTTTTTAGCCACATCCTGAACTTCTTTTGCCGTTAACGCATTTACTTTCTCTTCAAATTTCAATACTTCTTCTGCACTTTGTTCGTTGGTGAATGAACGTGTAAAGTTAGACAGCCAGAATTTGTTTTCTTTGCTTTCTTTTTTGAAATCCTGCAATTCTGCTTCTTTAAACTTCACTAAGTCTTTAGCCTCTGGCCCGTTTGTGATAATTTTTTGAAGCTCTGACAAAGCAGAAGCTGTTAATTTTTCAGCATTATCCGGCCCACATGGAAACGCAATGTTAAAATTATATGCTCCGTAAGGAACTTTATTCATCCCACCACGTGCATTAACACCATAAACACCACTTTCGGTTTCGCGTAACTGTTCAATAAGTTTTATGGTAAGAATTTCGCCTAAAGCCTGCATTGCAAAAGCTTCTTTAGCTGAATACTGTGCATCTCCATAGTACATGATTGTCACGTTACTTTTCGGATCTTTTCCTTTATTTACTACTTTTTTGTGCTCACCTTTCAGCATTCTGTACCCTAAATCTTTACTTTTTTCTTTAGTCGGATTTCCTGGTAAAGACGCTAAATATTTAGCTGCAAACGCTTCAATAGTTTTATCCTCAACATTTCCAACAAAGAAAAATTCGAAATCAGCAGCATTGGAAAAACGCTCTTTGAATTTATCATACGCTAATTTATAATCAGTTTCAGCCCAAGTCTTATCTGTAGGTACTAATCCGTTAAAACGCGGATTTTCTTTATTCAAATAAGTATAAAATTCCTGTTGAAAGAAGAAATTCGGCTGAGAAGCCATATTCTTGTAAAACGCCGATTGCTTTTGTTTATAACCTTCAAATGCTTCTGTATCGAAATTCAAATCGGTGAAGTAAGCATAAGTGGTCTGGAACAAATATTCCAGATCTTTAGGTGTAGCATTCCCGCGCAATCCTTCGGTTATTCCTGAAATATAAGGAGATACGTTGGCAATTTTTCCGGTCATGAATTTATTAATATCATTCAGTTTCAATCCTGAGAAACCAGCTTCAGTTAATGCACCGTTGGCAAACTGTACTTTTTTCATCTCTGCATCGGAATACAAGTTACTCCCTCCAAAACTTATCGCTTCAAATAAAACTTCATCGTTTTTGAAATCGGTTTTCTTGTAGGTTACTTTTGCACCGTTAGACAAATAAAGCGTTTTGGTTCCTAACTTATCGTTACTCTCGCGTTTAACAATCGTTCCGGCTTTTGGCTCTGCTTTCAACAAACTTTTAGCTACGGCAACATCTTCATAAGCAGTGATTTCTGCGTCATTAATTTTTAATGCACTCAACACTTCCTGCTCCGTTGGTTTCTTAAGACCCGCTTTTTCAGGTCCTGTTAAAATTACCACGCGGTTTTCGTCTTTGATAAACCCGTTGATTAGTCCGTTAACGTCTTTCAACTGTACTAATGGTAATATTTTTTTAAACATATCAAAAGTCCATGCGATACCAGGAACCGGCTCTTTTTCTAAGAAATGTGATTGATAATCGCTCACAAAATTTTCTGAATTGGTTTTAGAACGCTCGTTATAGCTTTTCTCAATCATAGACAAGAAATCGGCTTTAGCACGGTCCAACTCGCCTTGTGTGAATCCGAATTTTTTAACGCGCTCATTTTCTTTCACCAACACTTTTAAAGCATCAATCTGTTTGTCTTCCTGAGACATCGCAACCGACTGATAGGCTTCCTTGGTTCTAGCCCAAGTTCCTCCATGGTAAGAATAGCCATAAGTAAATGGTGGCGTTGGAGAATTGGTAAGCTCATCCAAACGGGCATTTAACATTGAAGTAAACAAACCTTCGGTTAATTCATCCTTAAAATCTTTTAAATTCACTACAGGTTTTGGAGCCTCAGAGTCTTTGTACATTAACTGAACTTGTGCACTTGAAGCTTCTTTATCACTTTCAATAGCTACAAAAGTTTCTTTATGATTAGGAACATCAAAGATTTTTCTTGGCTTTTCGTTTTTCGGATTTTGGTAATTTGAGAAATGGTCAATGATTTTTTGTTCCATCTGCGCCACATCAATATCACCAACCACAATCACGCTCATTAAGTCCGGGCGGTACCAGTCTTTATAAAAACGTACTAAAGTTTCCGGTTTGAATTTCTCTAAAACTTCTTTCTGACCGATTGGCAAACGCTTGGCGTAATGTGAATTGTACATCAATTTCGGCATGAAACGACCCATCATTCTTTTTTGTGCGCCCAAACCTAAACGGTATTCCTCTAAAACAACACCTCTTTCTTTATTGATTTCTTCCGGTGTCAAAACAGCGTTGAACGCCCAATCTTCCAAAATCTGGAATCCTTTTTCCAATTTTTCAGGACTGTCGGAAGGAATCGGAAGGAAATAAACGGTTTCATCAAAACTCGTGTAAGCATTTAAGTGCTGTCCGAATTTCACTCCGATACTTTGAAGATAATCTACCAATTGATTTTTTGGAAAACGCTTAGTACCGTTGAAACACATGTGCTCCATAAAGTGCGCCAGTCCTTGCTGATCGTCGTCTTCCAGAATAGATCCTGCATTGATTACCAAACGCAAATCTACTTTATTCTCCGGCTTGGCATTTTTCTTGATGTAGTAAGTTAGACCATTTTTTAGTTTTCCGGTCTTTACCTCCGGATCAAAAGGAATGGTTTTTGACCAATCCATTTCCTGAGCAAAAAAAGCTGCAGGGAACAATAATAACCCTAAGGTTAATTTGTTGAGTTGTTTCATAAAGGATTAATTATTTTTTTGTAAAACTATTCATATAACTCAAAAGTAGGTTTTTTATTATAACATATTTAACAATTTTAAAGAAAATCGGGCGTTTATAACAGTGGTCGAAAATAAAACAGCACAATAACCGATGTTAATCCTTATATTTACCTTTTAATTTTTTCAGAAATGCAATTTAAGAAAATATACTCCCTACTAATACTAACACTTTGTTATTTAACAGGATACACTCAAATTGAACAAGAAACCGCACCACCTTTCAACATTAAAACCGTTAGTTTTGTACAAAACGGAAACATCATGATTCCTATGTTCCGATTGGGCGATCCTTTTGAATTACAATTTGATGATTTATACGGAAACGAAGCCGATTACTACTACACCATTACCCAATACAACTACGACTGGACTCCTTCTCAACTGGCCAAAGCAGAATACTTACAAGGAATGGACAATCAGCGTATTATGACCTATCAGAATTCATTCAATACCCTTCAGGTTTATTCCCATTATTCACAGATGTTTCCCAACAAATTTAATCGAATACTGTTTACGGGAAATTACATGATTAAAGTTTTTAATTCAGATCAGGAATTAGTTTTTTCTAAAAAATTCATTCTTTTTGAGGAGCAAGTAGCAGTTCCTTTGCAAATAAAGCGCTCAAGAGATTTAAGCACTATTCACGGAATGCAAAATCTTGATTTTATGGTAAAAATGGGGGATAATATTTTGCAAAACCCAATCAATAATGTAAAAGTGGCACTATTCCAGAACGGAAGATTCGATAACGCAATTTACAACATTAAACCCCAATACACGCTTGGTTCTGATTTAATCTATAAATACAACAAGGAAACCCAATTTTGGGCCGGTAACGAATTTCTCTACTATGAAAATAAAGACATTCGAACGGTGAGCAACAACGTAGGTCATGTTAGCGCGGGTGAAATTTACAACACCCATTTATACATGAACACCTCGCGAAAAAACAACCCCTACACTTATTGGCCAGATATTAACGGAGGATTTCTTCCCAACAAAATAAATGCCGAAAACAGTAATTTGGAAGCCGATTATTCCTGGGTGTATTTCACTTTGAACACCAACACTTTTATAGACAAAAAGGATATATATATTGTTGGAATGTTCAATAATTATGCCTTAACCCCGGAAAATAAAATGGATTACAATTCCGAAAAAGGGCTCTTTGAAAAAGCAATACTGATAAAACAGGGTTTCACAAACTATCAATATGTTCTGGCAGACAAAAACGGAAAAATAGACTCGGAAAATGCAGTGGACGGCAATTTTTATCAAACCGAAAACAACTATTTTGTTTTAGTCTATTACCGAGGAAACAATGATCGTTACGACAGGGTTATCGGTAGAGGAATCGCTAATTCTGAAGGAATTACAAATTAAAAAGCTTATTTTTCTGCAACAGAAATAAATATTTCTTATTTTTGAAGTTACAAACCCGTTTTCATAAAATATGGTTTCACAAATAACAAGCGGTATTAAAATTTCAGTTTTGACTAGTTTTGAAGGCACTTACTTCAAAAACTATAAGATTCACTTTGCCTTTAGTTATGAGATAACCATAGAAAATCAAAGTAAAGATTCCGTACAATTAAATTCCCGTCACTGGGAAATTCACGATTCGTTAAACGATGTAGAAATTGTTGACGGCGAAGGCGTAATCGGAAAAAAACCGGTTTTAAAACCCGGAGAAAAACACACTTACAGTTCAGGCTGCTTACTTTCCTCACCGTTTGGAGCCATGAGAGGTTACTTTAATATGGTGAATTTTACCTCAACCAGAAGCTTTCGAGTGATCATTCCTACCTTTAAATTAAGCGCTCCTTTCGCCTTAAATTAAATCTAAAATTTTACAAAACCATTAACAGTTAACCAATTAACTTATTGGCTAATAATTTGTATCTTCGCTACGCGAAATTTTTCAAAACACAAATACAACAAATTATGCCAAAAGGAATTTACAATGTTCCCCAAGCGGTTAACGAGCCCGTTAAATCATACGCTCCCGGAACAGCGGAAAGAGAAGCTGTGGCTGCAGCTTTCAAGCAAATGTACAACAGCACGGTAGATGTGCCTTTATATATCGGTTCTGAGCAAATCCGTACCGGAAAAACAAAAAACATGACCCCTCCGTTCGATCACAAACACGTAGTGGGTCAATACCACGAAGCAGAAAAAGAGCACATTGAAAAAGCAATTGCAACTGCTTTAGAAGCTAAGAAAAAATGGGCGAACATGCCTTGGGAGCAAAGAGCTTCCATCTTCTTAAAAGCCGCTGAATTATTAGCCGGCCCTTACCGAGCTAAAATCAATGCAGCTACAATGATTGCTCAGGCAAAAACTGTGCATCAGGCAGAAATCGATTCGGCTTGTGAGTTGATTGACTTTTTGCGCTTCAATGTTCAGTTCATGACGCAAATCTATGCCGAGCAACCAATCTCTTCAGAAGGAATCTGGAACCGTATGGAACACCGTCCTTTAGAAGGATTCGTGTACGCCATCACTCCATTTAACTTTACAGCGATTGCAGGAAATTTACCAGCTTCACCAGCTTTAATGGGGAACGTAGTGATTTGGAAACCGGCGGCTACTCAAGTATATTCTGCTAATGTAATTATGGAAGTTTTCCAACAGGCAGGTTTACCGGCTGGGGTTATCAACATGATCACAGGTAATTCAGGAATGATTTCCGATACTTTATTATCAAGTCCTGACTTCGCGGGAATCCACTTTACAGGATCAACCGGAGTATTTAACGACATGTGGGCGAAAATCGGCCAAAACATCAGCAAATACAAAACCTACCCAAGAATCGTGGGAGAAACAGGTGGTAAAGATTTTGTTTTAGCACACCCTTCTTCTATTCCTGCTCAAGTAGCAACAGCATTATCAAGAGGCGCTTTCGAATACCAAGGACAAAAATGTTCTGCGGCTTCAAGAGCGTACATCCCGGCTTCTATCTGGCCAAAAGTAAAAGAATTATTGTTAGCCGATTTAGCTTCGATGAAAATGGGATCACCGGAAGACATGAGCAACTTCGTTTCTTCAGTAATTTCAGAACAATCCTTTGATAAATTAGCAGGATTCATAGACAGAGCTAAGCAAGATGCTGATGCAGAAATCATTGCAGGAGGTTCTTATGACAAATCCGTTGGATATTTCATTCAGCCGACCGTTATCTTAACTACAAATCCTCATTATGTAACGATGGAAACTGAGTTGTTCGGGCCCGTACTTACAATTTATGTATACGAAGATGCTCAGTGGACAGAAACGCTAGCATTGGTAGACGGAACATCCGGATATGCTTTAACCGGAGCTATCTTCAGCCAAGACCGTTACGCGATTGTAGAAGCAACCAAAGCATTAGAAAATGCAGCTGGAAACTTCTACATCAACGATAAACCGACAGGAGCTGTTGTAGGACAACAACCATTTGGAGGAGCAAGAGCTTCGGGAACTAATGATAAAGCGGGTTCAGTATTGAACTTATTGCGTTGGGTTTCTCCAAGAACCATCAAAGAAACCTTTGTAACCCCTACAGATTACAGATATCCGTTCTTAGGCTAAGAACAAAACTCATAAACAAAAAAGTCGAATCCTTACCGGTTCGACTTTTTTTATGTTCTTATCACTTTTCACTTCTTCCTTTTCCCTTTAAACTTTATATTTCAAAGGCAAATGCACCACTTTTTTGGTTTCGAAAAATTCATCTTTAAAGAAATCAGATAAATTATAAAGGGTTGCTTTTGGAAAATCCTTCAACTCTTCAGTTAAATCTCCGCCTTTCAAATACAAAACCCCGTTTTTTAATTCGTGGTTACTCTTCTTCTTTATCTTATCCTTCACCCATTTGTAAAAATCCGGCATATTGGTTACGGCTCGGCTTACAATAAAATCAAAATCCTCATTCACGTTTTCAGCGCGCATTTGTTCGGCTCTTACATTCTGCAAACCTAATCCTTGGGCAACTTCATTCACCACGCGAATTTTTTTGGCAATCACATCGATTAAATAAAAATCCGTTTCAGGATATAAAATCGCAAGCGGAATTCCGGGGAAACCACCACCAGTGCCTACGTCCAGTACTTTGGCACCGGGCAGAAACTCCATCACCTTCGCAATTCCCAACGAATGAAGCACATGTTTGGTGTACAGCTCTTCAATATCCTTACGGGAAATCACATTGATTTTAGCATTCCAATCTTTATACAATTCTTCCAATTTTTGGAATTGTTCTATCTGAGTATCAGTAAGATTAGGGAAATAATTTACAATATCCTGCATTATTTAAAAATTTAAGCAAAAATACACATTTTCTGAGTGAAATTTTTATCAACTTTAACGAATTACCTATTTATTAATAATTACCTTTGGGCGAATTTAATGAAATAGAATATGGAAAATAACGCTCCTATTTTTTCAAAGTCTGACAGTCTGAAATTTTTCAGAACGCTGAACAAACGAGTTAACGAATACTTCAAGGAAAACAACATCAAAAAAACCGGAAACTGGAAACTGCACCTGAAAACGGTGATTATGTTTTCAATATTCCTAACCCCTTATTTCCTGATCCTCGCACTAGATTTGCCGCTTTGGGCCCATTTACTAATGACCATCGTAATTGGTATCGGTATGGCCGGTGTGGGAATGAACGTTATGCACGACGGAAACCACGGCTCCTATTCTACCAAGCCTTGGCTGAACAAAATCATGGGTGGAAGTATCTATATTTTGGCAGGAAACGTGTACAACTGGCAAGTACAACACAATGTATTACACCACACCTACACCAACATTCACGGGCACGATGAAGATTTGGAAGCCGGACGCATCATCCGTTTTACCAAACACGCAGACTGGTCGCCAGTGCATAAATTCCAACATTATTATTCTGTTTTCCTCTATGGTCTATTAACTTTTAACTGGGCCATCACTACCGATTTCAAACAGATGAGAAGCTACATCAAGCGAAAATTGTCTTATGGGGAATTTCCTAGCCCTGTAAAACTTTGGTCTACTTTAGTAATTACAAAAGTGATTTATTTTTCCATTTGGTTGGTGATCCCAATGCTTTTAGGAATAGTTTGGTGGGAAGTACTTTTAGGGTTCTTTATCATGCACTACACCGCTGGATTGATTTTAAGCATCGTCTTCCAATTGGCACACGTGGTTGAAGAAACCGATCATCCGCAACCGGACGAAAACAACGAAATCGAAAATACATGGGCAGCCCACCAGTTGTTCACCACAGCGAATTTTGCACCAAAAAACTGGTTGGTAAACTGGTACACTGGCGGTTTGAACCATCAGATCGAGCATCATATTTTTCCGAACATCAGCCATGTACATTACAGCAAAATTGGCGAAATCGTAAAACAGACGGCTGCGGAATGTAACTTACCGTATTACGAATTCAAAACCATGCGTTCGGCGGTGCATTCGCATTTCAAACATTTAAAAGAAATGGGACAAAAACCACAATTAGCATAAACGAATAACTACATAACACAATTACTTATGAACCCGCTATCGGATAGAATCAACAATTTATCTACCTCGCAAACCTTAGCAATGGCTGCTAAAGCCAGAGAATTGAAAGCTCAGGGAAAAGACATTATCAGCCTTAGTTTAGGAGAACCGGATTTCAATACTCCGGATTTTATCAAAGAAGCAGCAAAAAAAGCCATCGACGAAAATTACAGCACCTACACACCTGTTGAAGGTTATCTTGAGTTAAAAGAAGCGATCTGCCGTAAATTCAAAAGAGACAACAATTTAGACTACAAACCTTCGCAAATCGTGGTTTCTACCGGAGCGAAGCAATCTTTATACAACATTGCCCAAGTAATGTTAAACGATGGTGACGAAGTGATTTTACCGGCACCATACTGGGTGAGTTATTTCGAAATCATCAAACTTTCCGGTGGTGAGCCCGTAGTGGTTAAAACATCGGTAGACAGTGATTTCAAAATGACACCTGAAGAACTGGAAGCCGCCATCACTCCAAAAACCAAAATGATGTGGTTCAGTTCGCCTTGCAACCCAAGTGGCTCGGTTTACAGCCGCGAAGAGTTGACTGCATTAGCCAAAGTTTTGGAAAAATATCCTAACATTTATGTAGTTTCCGATGAAATCTACGAACACATCAATTTCTCAGGAACGTTCTGCAGTATCGGTTCTATTCCAGGAATGTTAGACCGAACCATAACCGTTAATGGTGTAGCCAAAGCCTTTGCCATGACAGGGTGGAGAATTGGTTATATCGGAGCGCCGGAATTTATCGCTAAAGCCTGCACCAAAATTCAAGGACAGGTTACTAGTGGTGCTAATTCCATAGCGCAAAGAGCAACTATTACCGCAGTGGATGCAGATCCAAGCGTATTAAAATACATGGTGGATGCCTTCCATAGCAGAAGAGATTTAGTGGTAGGATTAATCAAAGAGATTCCGGGCATGAAAATCAATGTTCCTGAAGGTGCTTTTTATGTATTTCCAGATGTTTCGGCTTTCTTCGGCAAAACCTTAAACGGTATTAAAATCAATAATTCAGATGATTTTTCTATGTATTTATTAGAGCATGCCAATGTAGCAACCGTAACCGGTGATGCTTTCGGAAACCCGAACTGTATTCGTTTCTCTTACGCAACCAGCGAAGATCTACTAAAAGAAGCGCTACGCAGAATCAAAGAAGCAGTAGCAACAACAGAAGTTTTAGCATAATAAAAAGCCCCAAGAAATCTTGGGGCTTTTTTAATACTAACTCTCTAAAATTTAATCATAACCTGAAATGGTGTACCCAATTCCAATATTGTATAAGGGATATTCTTTGTCTTTTTTAAATACCATTGGTTTTTCAATTTGACGCCATTTTTGGGAAACAGCGAATAAATTTCTGAAAAAAGTCGGCGTCCCGTTGGGCGATTCCACAAGCGGGTAATTGGGTAAAATAATTTTCATGATTTTTTTCCCTTGGTTACGATAATCTGCAACCGAATAAGGCAATTCTGAAATATATTTGCCTTGCGTGTCTGTTTTTCCGACAACCGTCATCTGCAGAAAAAAGCCCTTTTCCGGTATCGGGAGCTTTTCCTCGAATTTTACCTCAACTTTATTTGTAAGTTCCGCAGAATAAATCACAAAAACCTTAGTATAGTCGAACAGTTTTTCACCGGGAAGCCCATTATCATTGCTCACAAACTCAAATTTCACCATGGTTCCGTAAGGTTCATCTTCAAAAGAAACCTCCGTTAGCCCTTGATGAATGTCTTTAACAATCAAAGGAATCACCACCGATTTTAATTCGCTTTTTCGCTTTTCATGAGGAATATAAAACGCAATCTGCTGACCGATGGACGACCAGTACATCTGATCCATGTTGCCGTGCAAAAACGGTTTCGTTACGAATTCTTCCCTTTTTTTCAAATCCTCTTTAGCAGCAACAATTTTCATCTCCTCCAGCACTTTAGTAGAAGACTTCAAAAAGATATCAGTTCCCCGAACTTCCTTTAAAAAAACAACTTTAGGATGGTATCCAACATAGGAAATTTTTATTTTTTCCGGCAGATCTTTATTGGTTATCAGCTTACCGTTTTCATCGGAAAAAATTCCGTATCCATTAAGAAAATCAATATTTGCATAAGGCAATGGCTCACGGGAGATAGAATCTTTAACCACATAAGTGCCTTGCTGACCAAAAGCAGCGAGAAAGCCCAACAGCAAGACAACCGTATAAAAATTATTATTGTACATCTTTTTTTACAAAGGATACACTTATAACTCTAAAAAGATCAAAATAGTATTAACAAAAACATTTTTGTCTGTGGTTCTAAAACTTTTTACCTTTAAAGCCTAAAACAACCCAACAACAATGCAAAAGAAAATACTATTATTAGGATCGGGAGAACTTGGAAAAGAATTCGTAATTGCCGCACAACGCATCGGGCAAAAAGTAATTGCCGTAGACAGTTATGAAAACGCTCCGGCCATGCAGGTCGCTCACGATTTTGAAGTTATCAATATGTTAGACGGTGCCGAACTGGACCGAATCGTAGCCAAACACCAACCCGATTTTATTGTTCCTGAAATTGAGGCAATTCGCACCGAACGCTTTTACGACTATGAAAAACAAGGCATCACTGTAGTCCCATCTGCTAAAGCCACTAACTTTACCATGAACCGTAAAGCCATCCGCGATTTGGCCGCGAAAGAATTAGGCTTAAAAACTGCAAAGTACCGCTACGCCACTACCAAAGAAGAATTAGAAAAAGCAGTTGCAGAAGTTGGCATTCCTTGTGTGGTAAAACCGCTCATGAGTTCTTCCGGCAAAGGGCAATCGACGATTAAAGGTGACACTTCGGCAGAACTCAGTGCAAGCATTGAAAAAGCTTGGAATTACGCTGTAGAAGGTTCCCGTGGCGACATCATCGAAGTAATTGTGGAAGCCTTTGTAAATTTTCATTCTGAAATCACGCTTCTTACAGTAACTCAGAACAACCATCCAACCTTATTTTGCGCTCCTATCGGACACCGTCAGGAACGTGGAGATTATCAGGAAAGCTGGCAACCGGCAAGGGTTTCTGAAAAAGACATTTTACAGGCGCAAGACATGGCGCGAAAAGTAACTGAAGCATTAGGTGGTGCTGGCCTTTTTGGAGTAGAATTTTTCCTTACAGATGAAGGTGTATATTTCTCAGAATTATCGCCCCGTCCGCACGATACCGGCATGGTAACTTTAGCCAAAACCCAAAATTTCAACGAATTCGAATTGCACTTGCGTGCCATTTTAAGCATTCCAATTCCGGAAATTACTTTGGAACGAATTGGTTCGAGCGCAGTTGTATTGGCTTCCGAAAACTCAAACAATCCTACTTATTCCGGAATCGAAAAAGTAGCTTCGTTATCAAAAACAGATTTCAGGATCTTCGGAAAACCCACCTCAAGACCTTACAGAAGAATGGGCGTTGTTCTGGTAAACGACACCCTCGACACCCCAATTGAAGAAGTAGTTGAAAAAGCAAAAAAAACCGCTACCTTAGTAACAGTAAATCCATAACTATGAAAAAGCTATTTACAATGACGCTCTTTGCAGCTGCTTTAACAATGACAGCACAGGAGACCCAAAACAAAGCCGAACAGAGCGAAGCAAAAAAAGAAAAACCTAAAACGCAAATCGTGGAAGCTTCCTGCGGGCAATGTCAATTTGGAATGACCCAGCAAAAAGGTTGTGATTTAGCGGTTCGCATTGACGGGAAGTCTTATTTTGTAGACGGAACTTCCATAGACCAACACGGAGATGCCCATGCACACGATGGATTCTGTAATTCTATCCGAAAAGCGGAAGTTTCCGGTGAAGTGGTAAACAATCGTTTTAAGGCAACTTCTTTCACCTTGATTGAAGAGAAAAAAACCAAAAACTAATGCTTAAAAAAGCCCAATTTATAGGAATTGCGCCCCAGCTCATTGTTCCCGATGTGAGTAAGGCGGTAGCTTTTTATACCGATAAGCTTGGGTTTTCTGTAATTGGATTGGTTTTAGACCCTCCGGTTTACGGTATGGTGGAGCGCGATGGCATTCAGATTCACTTTGGAAAATCGGATATGAAAACCCTCAAAACCAACCGAGATTTTCGAAAAATCAGCACCGATTTTATCATTTGGGTTCCGGAAATTGAAACTTATTTCGAGGAAATCAAAAACAATGGTGTTGAAATTCTAGAGCCTATTACACTTCGTCCTTACGGCAGTCGTGAGTTTATCATCAAAGATTGCAATGGTTTCTTAATTACTTTCGGCGACTAAGCATGAACCTTTTACTTGAAAATATCGCCAAACACGTTTCGCTCACAACCGAGGAGCAGCAACTTGTTTTGGCTTTTACCGAAACCAAAACCTACAAAGCAAAAACTATCCTTTTAAAGGAAGGTGAAATCTGCACCCATTCTTTTTTTGTTACCAAAGGAATTTTACGCAGCTACAACATCGATGAAAATGGTGTGGAACATGTGGTAAGTTTTGCTTGCCCCGGTTGGTGGATAGCCGATATGTACAGTTTTTTATCGCAACGTCCCGGGGAATTGTACATCGAGGTCAATGAAGAAGCCGAAGTACTGCTGCTATCTAAAGAAAATCAGGACCGACTATATATTGAAGTTCCGAAAATGGAACGTTTTTTCCGAATCCTGATTGAAAATTCACTGGTTGCCAACCAACAGCGTCTAATTGACAACCTCAGTTTCACCGCAGAAGCCCGTTACGACAAATTCACCAAAAAATACAAAGACCTTGTCCACTGTTTACCTCAAAAACAGATTGCTTCCTATATTGGTGTAACACCTGAATTTTTCAGCAAAATGAAAGCGCGTCTTCTCAAAAAATAGCTACTATTAACAGTCTCATTATAAAAAACTTAACCTTAAAAAAGGCTGAGGCTTCCTGCTTGTATTTCTTAATCTAGGTTAAGGACTTCCACCCCATCACCACCGTAACTTTGTCCTATCAAAATCAAAGTTATGAACCGAAAAGATTTTATCCGAAAAACAATTTTAGGCAGTGGCGCGGTACTTACCGGATCGGCCTTAGCCAAACAAGCTTCTGAACCTTCGGAAGAAACAGTAGGGTTCAATCATATTCAAAACACAAATTCAAAGATTATGGACAATGTTATTTTACATAAAGCCGATACGCGTGGTAATGCGAATCATGGCTGGTTACAAAGTTTTCACACGTTTAGTTTTGCCAATTATTACAATCCGGAACGCATGAATTTCGGTGTACTTCGTGTACTGAACGACGATACGGTTGCAGCAGGAATGGGCTTCGGTAAACACCCGCACCAGAATATGGAAATCATCAGTATTCCACTAGAAGGTGATTTGGAACACCAAGACAGCATGGGCAACAAAACCGTGATCAAAAATGGGGATATTCAGGTGATGAGCGCCGGAACCGGAGTACAGCACAGCGAATACAACAAAAATCAGGACAAAGCCGTAAAATTTCTTCAGATTTGGGTCATTCCGAATAAGCAAAACGTAGCACCTCGTTATGATCAAATTGCGTTAAATCCGGAAGAACGTCTCAATAAATTACAACAAATCCTTTCGCCCAATGCAGACGATGCCGGGGTTTGGATCCATCAGGACGCTTGGTTCCATTTGGGAAAATTCGACAAAGATTTCGCCGCAGAATACAATTTTAAAAAATCAGGAAATGGTCTTTACGTTTTTGTATTGAATGGTGATGTTACCGTAAACGGACAATCCTTAAACCGAAGAGACGGTTTTGGAATCTGGAATACGGATAAGGTTTCCATCAAAGCCGATTCGGAAGCAGAATTTTTATTAATGGAAGTTCCGATGCAATTCTAAAGATGAATTTCTTAATCTAGGTTAAGTACCTGAACCACAAACCCAACGTAACTTTGTTTCATCAAATTACAACAATTAAAATTTAAAAAAATACAATTATGGCAACAACAAAATGGGCAATTGACCCGACACACTCAACAGTAGGTTTTAAAGTAAAACACATGATGTTTACCAACGTAGCAGGAAAATTTGAAAACTACCAGGCGAATATTGTAACCGATGGTGATGATTTCACTAAAGCGAACATCGAATTCTCTGCTGATATCAATTCGATTGATACGCACAACGCAGACCGTGACAACCACTTAAAAAGCGCTGATTTCTTCGATGCGGAAAACCACCCGAAAATGACTTTTAAAGCCTCTTCGTTTACTAAAGTAGATGATGAAAACTACGAAATCGCGGGTGATTTAACCATGAGAGGCGTAACCAAATTCGTAAAACTTCCGGCAGAATTCAGCGGACTCATGACCGATCCTTGGGGAAACACCAAAGCCGGGATCAATATTTCCGGAAAAGTAAACCGTAAAGACTGGGGTTTGAACTGGAACTCGGCTTTAGAAACCGGTGGGGTTTTAGTAAGCGAAGACGTAAAATTAGACATTGAATTACAACTTGTAAAACAATAATTAGCTTTTCATAATAATAAGTTTTTTTTTGGTTGATGATGTGAAACCCGTTGCTTTATAATGAAGTAGCGGGTTTTGTTTTCCGGCACAAAAGACAATTCCCCTTAGCCCCGATGGAAGCGGCACCTTGTAGAGCGAACAGCGGGAACGACCTCACCAAAAAAGCCCTAATGCCGACGCTTCAAAAAAATCACTATTTTTGCTCTTCGGTTAAATTTTTCAATCTTTAAATTAAATTTATGAAAGCATACGTTTTCCCAGGTCAGGGAGCTCAATTTACCGGAATGGGTAAAGATTTATATGAAAACTCGGCACTTGCCAAAGAACTGTTCGAGAAAGCCAATGAAATTTTAGGGTTTCGCATTACCGACATCATGTTCGAAGGTACCGCTGAAGAACTCAAAGAAACCAAAGTAACCCAACCTGCAGTTTTCCTTCACTCAGTGATTTTAGCCAAAACTCTGGACATTAAACCGGATATGGTAGCGGGTCACTCGTTAGGGGAATTTTCTGCTTTGGTTGCCAACGGAACTTTGTCGTTTGAAGACGCATTGAAATTGGTTTCCAAACGTGCAATGGCTATGCAGAAAGCCTGTGAAATAACACCTTCTACTATGGCAGCGGTTTTAAATTTAGATGATAAAATCGTGGAAGACATTTGCGCTTCAATCGATGGTGTAGTAGTTGCTGCCAACTACAACTGCCCGGGACAATTAGTAATTTCCGGAGAATTGAAAGCGGTGGAAGAAGCTTGTGAGAAAATGAAAGAAGCCGGAGCCAAACGCGCATTAATCTTACCGGTTGGTGGAGCGTTTCACTCCCCAATGATGGAACCAGCCCGTGAAGAATTAGCTGCTGCAATTGAAGCAACGACTTTCAATACGCCAAGTTGCCCAGTGTATCAGAATGTTCCGGCGAGCGCGGTTTCTGATGCGTCGGAAATCAAGAAAAACTTAATCATCCAATTGACTGCTCCTGTAAAATGGACGCAATCCGTTCAGCAAATGATCGCTGATGGTGCTACAAGTTTTACCGAAGTTGGACCTGGAAAAGTGTTGGTTGGCTTGGTGAATAAAATCAATAAAGAAGTAGAAACAATTTCTGCATAATAAAATACCTTCCTTTTTTAAAACTCCGATAGCAACCATCGGAGTTTTTTATTTTAATGATATCTTTGTTAAGTAAGAATTCAATTGTATGAACTCAATAAATTTACGAACCGTAAGTGTAATACGCTATATTACCCCATTGCGTGAAGGCGGCTCCTTACCTGCATTGGCAGAAGCTGATGACGACTTTAAATACGTACTGAAATTCAGAGGAGCGGGTCATGGGGTAAAAGCTTTGATTGCTGAATTATTAGGTGGCGAAATTGCCCGTTATCTGGGGTTACCGGTACCGGAATTGGTTTTCGCCAACCTGGACGAAGCTTTTGGAAGAACCGAAGCCGATGAGGAAATTCAGGATTTACTGCAATTTAGCCAAGGATTAAATTTAGGGCTTCATTACCTTTCCGGAGCCATTACTTATGATGCGGCCGTTAACGATTGTGAGGCACTTCTGGCTTCAAAAATTGTATGGCTGGATGCTTTTATCACTAATGTAGACCGAACCTTTCGCAACACCAACATGCTGATTTGGCATAAAGAACTTTGGCTGATTGATCATGGAGCTGCATTTTATTTTCACCATTCATGGGATAACTGGGAAGCAAGTGCAAAAACACCTTTCGCATTAATCAAAGATCATGTTTTATTGCCGAAAGCCACAAAAATAGACGAAGTTCATGCAGACTTCACCCAAAAGCTAAACGATACCGTGTTACGAAAATTTGTAAATCTAATTCCTGAGGATTGGTTGCAATGGGAGAACGGAACCATTGGTCCGGAAGAAATCAAAGACGTTTATTTTCAATTTTTATCCCTACGATTAACCAACGCCGACCTTTTTTATAAAGAAATTCAAAATGCAAGAAAAATACTTATATGAATACGCTGTGATTCGGTTGGTCCCTAAGGTTGAACGTGAAGAGTTCCTCAACCTCGGGCTGATTCTTTTCTGCAAAAAGAAAAGGTATCTTCGAATCAATTATCAGATTCCATCCGATAAAATACAAGCATTGTGCCCGGATTTCGACCTTGAACAATTGGATATGAACTTAAAAGCGTTTACCAAAATCTGTTCCGGAAAATCGGATTCAGGCCCGATCGGTTCTTTTGAAACTGCAGAGCGTTTCCGATGGCTTACCGCAATACGAAGTTCCAGCATACAAACCTCCAGACCTCACCCAGGCTTTAGCACTGATTTGGATGCTACCTTTGAGAAATTATACAATGAAATGGTATTATAACCAATATAATCCGATAATAGGAAGCTACTATTTTCATAATTCAACTACCATTTTTTTTATATTGATTTGTTTTTTATTAAAAAAATAGTTTAACTTTAGCATTAAGTACAAATAATTATTAATTCTTAAAAATTAAAAAATGAAAAAAACACTTTTAGCTTTAGCTTTTGTTGGAGCGTTAATGGTTTCTTGTAAAGAAAAAACTGAAGAGAAAATGGATGAGGCTGCAGATGCTGCTGCAACTGAAATGACTCAAACTGTAGACACTGCTGCTGCTGCTATGGAAACTAAAGTAGACTCTGCTGCTGCTAAAGTAGAAGGAGCTGCTGAAGCTGGAGCTGCTAAAGTAGAAGAAGCTGCTAAAGAAGTTAAAGAAGCTGTTAAAAAGTAAATTTTTAAAAGCTGGTTTTCAACCAGCTTTTTTTATTACTATATCATACTTCATATATAAAAAACTCCCAAACAATTATGCTTGGGAGTTTTATTTTTTTATGATTGCAAGTAATTTTAGGCTCTTAATTTTTGCTCCCATTTCCAGGCGCTTGCAAGAGCATCTTCTAAAGAGGATTCTGCACTCCAGCCTAAAACTTCATTAGCTCGGTCGGTATTTGCATAAGCCTCCACAATATCACCCTCTCTTCGATCAACAATTTTATACGGCAATTTTTGACCGCTTACCTTTTCAAAAGCAGTAATTACATCCAAAACAGAACTTCCTTTTCCAGTTCCAACGTTAAACGTTTCTACTTTTGCCTGATTCTTTTTATCCATTAAACGCTTTAAGGCAATAACATGAGCCTTTGCTAAATCCACCACGTGAATATAATCACGGATAGCTGTCCCGTCCGGTGTTGGGTAATCATTTCCAAAAACAGACAATTCTTTACGCAATCCGATGGCAGTTTGTGTAATAAAAGGCACTAAATTTTGAGGAACACCAAGGGGCAACTCTCCAATTTCTGCAGAAGAATGCGCACCGATCGGATTAAAATAGCGCAACAAAACAGCATTAATATTCGTTACTTTAGTCGTATCAGTAATGATTTCTTCTCCAATTTGTTTGGTGTTTCCGTAAGGCGACAAAGCAAGTTGAACAGGAGCATCCTCAGTAATAGGCATAGTTTCGGCTTGACCGTAAACCGTACAAGAAGAACTGAAGATAAAATGTGCAGTTTCTTTTGCTTGTAATTCCTGAAGCAAGTAAACCAAGGTAGAAATGTTGTTTTCATAGTACAGTAAAGGATTCTCGACACTCTCCCCAACCGCTTTACTCGCTGCAAAATGAATTACACCAGAAATATCCGCATGTTTTTTAAAAAACTGCTGCACATTTTCTTTCTGCCTTAAATCAAGATTCTCAAATTCAGGCCGCTTCCCGGTAATTTTCTCTATACCCTCCAGAACATCTAAAGAAGAATTGGAAAGGTTATCAATGGCAACCACCTCAAACCCTTCGTTTTGAAGCTCCACCACTGTATGCGAACCAATAAACCCTAATCCTCCGGTGACAAGTACTTTCATTCTACTTTTTGTAAATCTGTTAATTAATTAAAGAACTCTAATACGGAATTTGTAATGTATTGAATTTGCTCGTCGTCTAATTCTGTATGCATAGCCAACGATAAAACCTCATTAACCAATTGATTGGTAACCGGAAAGTCTTCTTCTCTATAGCGGGCATCCAAATACGCTTTTTGACTGTGCAATGGAATTGGATAATAAATTGCACAAGGCACTCCTTTCCTCTGAAGATGCTCCATTAACGCATTACGATCGGCACCAACAATTCTAAGGGTATATTGATGAAACACGTGATCATCTCCCTCCAGATCAAAAGCAGGGGTTACTATGTTTTTATGATTTGCAAAAGCCGCGTTGTATTTAGCCGCCGCCGCTTTTCTTGCCGTATTGTAATCGTTCAGAAGTGGTAATTTTGCATTCAAAACCGCAGCCTGAACACTATCCAAACGGGAATTTACCCCAACCACATCATGATGGTAACGCACATACATTCCGTGGTTTACAATTCCTCTTAAGGTGTGTGCCAACGCATCGTCATTAGTGAAAATTGCTCCTCCATCTCCATAACATCCTAAATTTTTAGAAGGGAAAAACGAAGTGGAAGCTACGTGGCCGATTGCACCAACTTTCTTTTTAGTTCCGTCAGAATAAGTAAAGTTTGCACCGATCGCCTGCGCATTGTCTTCAATCACATACAAATCATGCTCAAGAGCTAATTGCATGATGGCTTCCATATTGGCCGCTCGTCCGAACAAATGCACCGGAACAATTGCTTTGGTATTTGGTGTGATTGCTTTTTTAATAGCTTCAATTGAAATATTCATCGTATCCATTTCCACATCTACCAAAACAGGAGTTAATTGCAACAATGCGATTACCTCAACCGTTGCCGCAAAAGTAAAATCTGCAGTAATTACCTCATCACCAGGTTTTAAACCCAAGCCCATCATGGCAATTTGAAGCGCATCGGTACCATTAGCACAAGGAATTACGTGTTTAACATCCAAATAATCCTCTAAAGCTTTCTGGAAGTGCTGCACCTGAGGCCCGTTAATATAAGTTGTAGTATCTAAAACCTCCTGAATCGAAGCGTTTACGGTGTCTTTTATTCTATCGTATTGACTTTTAAGGTCAACCATTTGTAGTTTTTTCATCTGAAAAATATAATTTGAAACAAGCAAAAATACGAATTAAAGTAGAATGATTTAAGGATAACGAAAAGAAACCGTATTTTAGCGCAACAAAAGAAAAGTTATGTTTTTTTGCTATAACCTATTGGTTCATTTTGCCGGTTTTCTGTTGAAAATTGTGGCGCTCTTCAGCCCGAAAATAAAATTGTTTGTAGAAGGACGCAAGTCGGTTTTCACAACGCTTTCTTCTAAAATTTCTCCTTCCGATAAAACGATTTGGTTTCACGCGGCTTCCTTAGGTGAATACGAACAAGGGCTTCCGGTAATTGAAAAAATCAAAGAACAGTTGCCCAATCATAAAATCATTGTTACATTTTTTTCACCCTCAGGATATGAAGTGCGAAAAAACAACACGGTTGCTGATGTTACGGTTTATCTTCCGCTGGACACCAAAAGTAATGCGCAACAGTTTTTAAAATTGGCGCATCCGGAAATGGTGTTCTTCATCAAATACGAATATTGGCCAAACTACCTGAACGAGCTAAAAAAACAAAACATCAAAACGTACCTGATCTCAGGAATTTTCAGAGAAAAACAAAGCTTCTTTAAATGGTACGGTGGTTTTTACAGAAACGCCTTAAAAACCTTTGATTACTTTTTCGTCCAGAATGAAAGCTCTAAAAAACTGCTGCAAAGCATTGGTTGCAATAATATAAAAGTATCCGGTGATACTCGTTTTGACCGTGTTGTTTCCATTTTAGAACGAAACAATGATCTGGATTTTATTGAACAATTTAAAAACAATACTCCAACGGTTGTTATTGGAAGTTCCTGGCCAAAAGACGAAGAACTTTTAATCAACTACATAAACCAATCTATCGGTATCAAGTTTATCATTGCGCCACACAACATCAAATCGGAACAGATTGCAAATCTTAAATCACAAATTAACAAAAAGACAGTATTGTTTTCTGAAAAAGAGAATGAAAATATAGCAGAATTTGACGTTTTTATCATCGATACCATTGGCATCTTGACCAAAATCTATAGTTATGCGGATATCGCTTACGTTGGGGGTGGTTTTGGGAATCCGGGCGTTCACAATATTCTAGAACCCGCCACTTTTGGCGTTCCAATTATCATCGGGCCAAATTATTCCCATTTTGCAGAAGCCACCGCACTGGTAAACATGGAAGGCTGTATTTCGATCCAAAATCAATCGGAAGTGAATCAGGCATTCGATTTACTACTGCAAAACCAAGACGAACGTTTTGAAAAAGGACACATCTGCTCAACGTTTGTACAGATGAATAAAGGAGCAACCCACATCATTTTGTCCCACATTCTTAACAAAACCTTAAATTCCGACTCTTAAAATTCAAAAATTGTAACTTGCACACCTTTAAATACACATTATGAAATTTTTACGTTTACTTATTATTTTATTCGTACTTCCAACCTTTGCTCAGCAAGGCGGAATGTGGATTCCCTCTCTTTTAAAAGGGATGAACGAAACGGAAATGAAAAATCTGGGAATGAAAATCTCTGCGGATGATATTTATTCCGTGAATCATTCGAGTTTAAAAGATGCTGTTCCTCATTTTGACGGAGGCTGTACCGCCGAAGTAATTTCCCCAAAAGGTTTAATCCTAACCAATCATCACTGCGGATACGACAACATCCAAAGTCATTCTTCAGTTGAACACGATTATTTAACCGATGGGTTTTGGGCTTATAAAATGGAGGAAGAATTACCTAACAAAGACCTTTTTGTAACCTTTATTGTTCGCATTGAAGACGTAACCAACAAGGTTTTGGAAGGCGTTGTAAATCTTCCTTCTGAGGCAGATAAACAGAAAAAAATTCAGGACAACATTTCAATTTTAAGCAAAACGCTTCCGAAAGAATCCTATCAGGAAAACAGCATCCGTACGTTTTACGACGGAAACCAATACATTTTGTTTGTAACAGAAACTTTCCGCGATGTACGTTTAGTGGGCGCTCCGCCAAGTTCCATTGGAAAATTCGGTTCGGATACCGACAACTGGGTTTGGCCACGTCATACCGGAGACTTTTCGCTATTCAGAATTTACGCAGACAAAAACAACCGTCCGGCAGAATATTCCAAAGACAACGTACCGTACAAACCGAAGCATTTCTTTCCAGTTTCTATCAAAGGAATCCAAGAAAATGACTTCACTATGGTAATGGGATATCCTGGAAGAACTCAGGAATATTTGCCTTCTTACGCTGTGGAACAAATTATGAATTCGATCGATCCTGAACGAATTGAAATTCGCGACCGCGCATTAAAAGTTCAGGATGGTTTTATGCGTAAAGACAACGCAATTAAAATCCAGTATGCTTCCAAATATGCAAGTGTGGCGAATTACTGGAAAAAATGGATTGGCGAAGTAAAAGGGTTGAAAAAATCAAATGCGGTTGGTATTAAGCAAAAATTTGAGCAAGACTTAACTACTAAAATTAATAAAGCCGGAAAACAAGCAGAATACGGTTCGCTATTAGCTGATTTCAAAACCAACTACGAAGCAATTGCTCCTTATGCCCTAGCAAGAGAATACTACAATGAAGTGGTTTTAAGAAATACTGAGATTTTAAGTTTCGGTTACCGTCTATATCAATTGGAGCAGGTCTACAACACCAAAGGAGAACAGGCGTTCAACGACAGAAAGAACAATTTAATTGCAAGTTTTGAACCTTTGTACAAAGATTTCAATGCCAATGTAGATGAAAAAGTTCTTGAACAGTTAATCGATTTATATGCAAACAAATCGCCAAAACAGTTCTTACCATCGACGTTAACCAACATTAACCCTGCACAGTTATCAAGTGAGATCTTTAAAAATTCAAAACTTACTTCTTACAACGGTTTAAAAGATTTGTTAAACGGAGATGCTAAAACGGTACTTGAGAAACTAAACCAAGACAAAGCGTTTGCTTTAGTGAAATCAATTGCGGATGCTTACAACAAAAATGTGGCGCCTAAATACGATGAGATGAACCTTAAAAACATCGCTCTACAACGTACTTATATGAAAGCAATTATGGAATTGAGCCCGAAATCTGCTCGTATCTTCCCTGATGCCAACAGTACTTTACGCGTCACTTACGGTAAAGTAAAAGGATACAAGCCAAGTGATGCCGTTTCCTACGCACCAATGACGTATTTGGACGGGGTTATGGAAAAATACGTTCCGGGTGATTATGAATTCGACGTGCCTAAAAAGTTAATCGATTTGTATAACGCAAAAGATTACGGTCAGTACGCTACCAAAGACGGAAAAATGCCGGTTGCTTTTATTGCTACTAACCACACAACGGGAGGAAATTCTGGAAGTCCTGCTTTGGATGCCAGCGGAAACCTTATCGGGTTAAATTTTGACCGTGTTTGGGAAGGAACGATGAGCGACATTCACTACGATCCATCAATTTGTAGGAATATCATGGTAGATATGCGCTACGTTTTATTCATTGTAGATAAATACGCAGGAGCAAAAAACCTGATTGAAGAAATGAAACTGATCAAACCGGTTAAAAAAACAAAAAAATAAAGCCTGCTGATTATCAGTGAAATATCAAAAAATAAGGAATTTTAACCTTACAAATTCAAATTTTGATTTTTGGCACGCAAATTGTTTTATACCTGCCGGTTGCAAAAGAATATTTTTTTTGAAAAAAAGAAAAAAATAATTTTAAGATATCAAAAAATTTATATCTTTGCTCCGAATTAATAATTAACCTTTATAATTTAGTAAGATGAAAAAAGTTGTTTTAAGCTTAGCATTAGTTGCTACAATGGCAGTTGTTTCTTGTAAAGAAAATAAAGCTGAAGAGCCAGTAACTGAAACTACAGAAGCTGTTGAGGCTACTGCTACTGAGGCTACTGAAGCTGTTGATTCTGCTGCTACTACAGTTGACTCTGCTGCTGCTAAAACTGAAGCTGCTGCTACTGAAGCTGCTCCAGCTACTGAAGCTAAAAAGTAATTATAAATTACTGCTAGAAAAAATAGTCCCGATTAGATCGGGACTTTTTTTATGCCTATACCTGAACCAACAGGATTAAACTTCTCTTATTTTCTCTTTACTTATTTTCTCAACACTGCAACGATTTGGGCCACAGCCCAGCCTCTTAGGACCACAAGAAAACAGCAAACACACAACAAAAAGAACCACCAATTTATTTCTCATATCTATAAAACTGAAGTTAATTGCATTGCTTTTAATTGCTCCAGATAGTCCCGTTGGTTCGATAACCTCGGAATCTTGTGTTGGCCTCCTAATTTATCCTGATTTTTCAACCAATCATAAAAAAGGTTTTCTCTGGCTACATTCATCACCAAAGGATTTAAAGTCATGTTATTATAACGTTTGGCCTCATAATCCGAATTCAGGGACTGTAAAGCCTCATCTAACGTTTCTCTAAACTGCTCCATATTTTCCGGATACTTACGGAATTCAATCATCCACTCGTGAGCCCCTTTTTCCTTTCCTTCCATAAATATTGGGGCAACAGTATAATCCACAACTTCAGCGTTAGTTATTTGACAAGCCTTAGCAATAGCAGTATCAGTGTTTTCCACCATTAACTCTTCCCCAAAAACATTTATATGGTGCTTTGTTCTACCGGTAACACGAACTCGGTAAGGACTAAGTGAAGTAAAACGAATCGTATCCCCAATAAGATAACGCCACAAACCGGAATTAGTGGTAATCACCACGGCATAATTCTTATTCAATTCCACTTCCGCTAAACGAATCACGCGTTGATTCAAGGTTCCAAAAGTATCCATCGGAATGAATTCGTAGAAAATCCCGTAGTCAAGCATTAACAGCAAATCACTTGAATTATTCAAATCCTGAATCGCAAAAAACCCTTCCGAAGCATTATAAATCTCATAGTATTTAAAATCGGCTTTGGGCAAGAGTTTTTTATATTGTTCACGATAGGGCTCAAAGGAAACACCACCATGAAAATACACCTCTAAATTAGGCCAGATCTCCAATAAATTTTCTTTACCGGTTTCCTCGAGCATCTTATTAAGCAAAACGAGCATCCAGGAAGGAACACCTGCAAAACTTGTCACGTTCTCGTCCCGGGTTTCATTAATGATCGCCTTGATTTTCGTTTCCCACTCACTCATCAGGGACACTTTATTGCTTGGTGTACTACTAAATTCTGCCCAGAATGGCATGTTTCCGATTAAAATCGCCGATAAATCCCCAAAAAAAGTATTGTTATCTTCATACAACTGCTTACTTCCGCCCAAACGCAAGCTCTTTCCGGTAAACAATTGCGATTCTTCGTTATTATTCAGATACAAACACAACAAATCCTTACTGGCTTTGTAATGACAATCCTCCAACGCCTCACTACTCACGGGAATAAATTTACTCTTTGCATTAGTGGTTCCGCTTGATTTGGCAAACCATTTAATAGGAGTGTTCCAGAAAACATTCTGCTCGCCTCTGCGGGTAAGTTCAATCATTGGTTCCAATTCTTCATACGTAGAAACCGGAACGCGCTCTGAAAAGGTTTTATAGCTTTTAATCGAGCTAAACTCATGCTTCTTCCCTACTACCGTATTTTCCGCTGTTCGCAAAAGATTGAAAAGCAATTCTTCCTGTACTTCGTTGGGATATTTCAAAAACAATTCCATCTGATGAATTCGTTTTTTCAGGATCCAGGAAGCGATTGAATTTATAATGGTTAACGGCATCTTTTATCAGTATGAATTATGAATTGTAAAATAGTAATTATAATTTTACATCTCAACCAAAAATACTAATTTTTTGGTCATTTTAAAACCGAAAATTGAACCGATGACATATCAGGGCGTACTCACAAAAATGGAAACCGAATTGGCCAACCCGATTCAGTACTACTTAGTTTTTGAAAACAGCTTTCTAAACCTAAACCAACTGCTTAACAAGGAATTGGAAATTACCTTTCAAGGCTACCAATGTTTGAACTGCGGTAAGAAAAAGAAAATTTTCCGTCAGGGTTTTTGTTATGATTGCTTCATGAGTAGTGCAGCTGCCGGCGACTGGATCATGAAACCCGAATTAAGTACTGCTCATTTAGATATTGAAGACCGCGATTTAGAGTACGAAAAAAAGGTACAACTACAGCCTCATATCGTCTATCTGGCCTTATCCAGCGAAGTAAAAGTTGGTGTGACTAGAAAAACACAGGTCCCAACCCGTTGGATTGATCAGGGAGCAATTCAGGCAGTACCGATAGTGGAAGTTCCTAACCGTTATTTGGCAGGAATTACCGAGGTTGCTTTAAAAAACCACTTTGTCGACAAAACCAATTGGCAGAAAATGCTGAAAAACGAAATCCCGCAGGTTGACCTGATTACCGAACGAAACCAAATTGAAAACCTTTTACCGGAAGAAGTAAAACCTTATTACAGCACAACTCCTGAAAAGCTATATGACTTAAGCTATCCTGTTTTGGAATACCCAAAAAAAGTAAACAGCCTGAATCTGGACAAAACCCCAAATTTTTCCGGAAAATTATCCGGTGTTAAGGGACAATATTTACTCTTTGAAGACGGCACGGTATTTAACGTGCGAACCTTTGAAGGTTATGTAGTATCCATTAACTTGTCATAATAAAAAAAGCCCCTTTTGGGGCTTTTTCTTTATGGGTTTTGTGCAGGTTGCTGCTGTTTTTTCTTGTTGCCGAATAAATCTTTAATAGCATTGGTCGCCGCTCCTTTAATATCTGGTTTGGTTGGTGCCGATTGCGTTTTAGCAGTATCTTTTGTTGCGCCAGAAGTATTTCCTTTAGTTCCACCTAACAATCCACCCAAAGCAGACGTTCCTTGATTAATCAATTTGTCCTTCTGATATTTGATAAGCTGCGTTGTTACATTTGTAACTGCTTGTTTCATGTCTGTAGAAACCTTAGGACTTTTGAAATTTCCGGTCATGGTTGCATTTACCGGAACATTTTCCAATTTACCTTGTTCCGCAGGAGTTAGCTTAGCCAACAACTTACTTACTTCCGGTCCTAAATATTTTGCAGGAACATCAAATTTTAAGTTGTAATTCATCGATTGATCAAAACCGTGCGTTCCTCCGATAGTCACTTTAACGTCTTGATATTTCAAATCGATAGGTTTCACATTTACCCTTCCGTTACTGAACGACAAGGCCGCTTTCACATCGTTTAAATTCAATTTGTTCACATCGATGAACTTCACATTGGAAGCCAACGACGAAAGCAACTGCGAGTTATTGGCATTTACCGTAGTGGAAAGCAACTGTCCTAACAAATCCCCTGAAATTGTTTTCAGATCCGGTGTCATTTCCATGGCGTCCAGATTTCCTGAAAGTTTAATAGTTGAGTTCAGTTTCCCGTTAATAACCCCCGCAATTGGTGCAATAGATTTCAACATATCCAATTGTGTGAACGATTTGGAAATATCTACTTTGTTCAAGCCTAAATTCATTTTGAAAGTTGGCGTTTTTCCTTTAGTAGAAACTACCCCATCAACTCCAATCTGCCCGTCAAAAATATTGGTTTGGATGTTCTGAAGTGTAACCGCCTCGTCTTTGATGATCATTTTTCCGGAAACATCTTTCAACGTTAAATTGTCATACACAACAGTGTTGGCTTTGGCTGTAACCGCACAATCCAAAAAGGCAGGAATTTTTACCGCTTCTTTTTTTGCACTTCCTTCTTTTGTTGTAGTTGTGGTCGGCTGCATAAAATCAGACACTAAAAACTGATTTGAATTCATGTTGAAATTCGCTTTCAGAATCTGGTTCTTGAACACAAATCCGTAGAAATTATCCAGAGTTCCTGAGGCGTGGATGTCTGATTTCCCGGTTTTCATATCCAATTGGTTCAAACGAATTTGGTTTGGATTGAACGCCACTACTGCTTGGGAAATCTGTACCGGTTTCGCCATTTCCGGCCCCGAATAATTAAATCCGGTTAAGGACATAGTTCCCGCGTTTTGTATGTTTTGGTACTGACTGGTTTCCACCGATTTCATGTCGAATTTGGTAACCACATCGGCTTTTAAGATTCCGGAAAGTGGTTTGTCTAATTTTACCGGATACGCTTTACTCACATTCGCCAGATTGATTACCCCTTTTAGTTCCGCGTTTACAAGCGCATTTTCAGCAATATTTCTGATGTTGGCTTTCGCATTAAACACGTCCTGATCAATTCGGAACGATAATTTGTCCAAGTTCACATAGGTGTCGTTCATTAGACCGGTTTCGTTAATGATTTTGGTATCAATCACAATATTTTGCACCGATTTCGGCAAGTCCGGATATTGGAACGAGGCGTTATTTGAAGCAATTTCAATGTTGAATTTCGGAACGGTTGTATCGGTCAATTCACCTTTTACTGTTCCGTCCACTTTAAATTCTCCGGTTGTTTTTACCGATTTAATATTACCGGCATAAGCTTCAGGAATCAATCCTAAGAAGTTTTTAAAATCGGACGTTGGCGTTTTGAATTTCAAATCGTACACCTGCCCTTTTTCCACCATTTGAATGAATCCCGTAAACTCAAGTGGCAATTGATTAATTAAAGCTTTATTGTCCTTAAACTCGTATTTCTGGTTCTTTAGATCGATCCCTAAAACGGCGTCTAAATCAAGTGCTACATTTTTCATGTAGTTCATCTTATCCATGTCCAAAGATAATTTAGCCGTTGATTTGGTTTTTAAATCCAGTTTTTCAGCAGCAAAATTTCCGGTTCCTTCATGGTTTAAGCTATCAATCACCATTTTGATTTTCGATTTTTCATCGATGTATCTAAAACGAAGATTCTCTACCGAATACTTCTGAATGTTCATGGCAAACGGCTTGCTTTCCGAAGGCTGTTCCGGTTTATCCTCCTTTAAAGCGATGTCAAAGTTTCCGATTCCATCCTTATTAAAGATGATGTTTACAACTCCGTCTTTGGAAGAAAACCCTTCAATGTTCATGGCCTCGCCTTCTCCTTTGAAAAGTTCCTTAACCGACATTTTCAAATTTACTTCTCCTGCATAAAGCAAAGTATCACCCTCAAAAGGCGCTTTATTGATGATGCTCAGTTTGTCAATGGTCACGCTGGCATTGGGAAAGTTTCGAAACAAACTCAGACCAACGTCTTCAAAGGCTACTTTAGCATCAAGATTTTCGTTAATGGTTTTGGCAACCAATTCTTTAATCTTGTCTTTAAACAAAAAGGGAGCGGCGGCTAAAACAATGATAATCACCAACAAAGAAATCCCGGTTATCTTTAAAATCTTCTTCAACATAATTTATTAACTTTTATCTTACGAATTTACTACAAAAATTAAACCAACTTACTTAACAAAACGTAAATAAGTTGGCTTGCTATAAAAATATTATGTTAAATCTTTATCGAATGGTAATTTCAAAAGGCATAATCACCTGATTTCCTTTACGTTGGTTCACACGACGAATTTGTTCTAATGCCTGATAATTTTCTTCCCCAAGTTCTTCTTTAATCAAAGCTTCTCTGGATTGAAAGATGGAAATCCCCGAAAATTCACGAAGCATATCCTCAAACGTTTTCTCATATTCCGGATAATTCTCAATTCTATATTTGTCGATTTTAGCCAATTTTGCCGCATGCGTAATAGCCTTATCCATACCTCCCAACTTATCTACCAAGCCAAGTTTAACCGCATCAGTTCCCGTCCAAACACGCCCCTGAGCAATAGCATCTACCTGCTGGGTGGTCATTTTTCTTCCTGCAGCAACGCGTTTTAAAAAGGTGGTATAAATATGTTCAATGCTTTCGGTAACATAGTTTTTAAAATTCTCATCAAGCGGCTCAAACACGCTGTAGCCCGAAGCGTTTTTATGGGTTTTTACCTGTTCGGCGTTGATTCCCCATTTGGTCGCTAACGGATTAAAGTTTGGAAGCGCTCCGAAAACCCCAATAGATCCGGTAATTGTACTTGGTTCGGCAAAAATGGTATTGGCATTACACGAAATGTAATATCCGCCGGAAGCCGCTAAATTCCCCATGGAAACCACCACCGGTTTTACTTTTTTGGTCAATTCGATTTCCCTCCAGATCAGTTCCGAAGTTAATGCGCTTCCTCCAGGAGAATTTACTCGTAAAACAACCGCTTTCACTTTTTTATCGTTACGGGCCTCTTCAATGGCACGACGCATCGAACCTTCTCCGATATACCCCACATCCCCTTCGCCGGATTTAATTTCACCTTGCGCATAAACCACCGCAATTTTATCCTTAATAGAATGATCTTTACCGGTAGTTGCTACTTTTTTGGCATAGTCCAGAACACTTACCTTATTGTATTCTTCGTCTTTTTCAACTTTAAGTGCTTTGCGAATATCGTTATGGTACTGGTCTTCGTAAGCAATACGGTCGATTAAATGCTTTTGCTTGGCCAATTCCGGCGTTCTCGCACCCAAAGAATTAGCAATTGAGTTCAAACTGTCTACCGAAATTTTTCTGCTTTTAGCAATATCCGAAACTACAGTTCCCCAAATTGAATTTAATAAAACGGTCATTTGTTCTCTGTTGGCCGGGCTCATCTCATTTTCCAAAAACGGTTCGACAGCACTTTTGTATTTTCCGTGACGGATCACTTCCATCTTGATGCCGGATTTTTCCTGAAAATCTTTAAAGAACAGGATTTCCGAAGACAATCCTTTGAACTCCAACTCTCCCACCGGATTCATGTAAATAGTATTAGCTACCGAATTCAGATAATATTCCGGTTGAGAATACGCGTTGGAATACGCATAGACGAATTTTCCCGTTTTCTTAAATTCTTCCAGTTTGTTTCGGATGGCTCTTCTTTGGGAAACCCCAATCATGGATTCATTATTCAGAATGGAAATCCCTTTGATCTTATCATCGGTTTTTGCGGCTTCAATCGCGTTTAAAACATCGGAAACCCCATCGTTTTTAGTTTCAAAATAATCGAAATCAGTAAATTTAAACTGACCTCCATAATCATTGACCACCTCCTTTAAATCCAACTCAATTACAGAATTGTCCTTTACCCGAACCGTATCGTCCCCTCCAAACAAGGCACCAACAAGCAGCATTCCGAAGAACAGCATCATAAAAAAAACGAACAACCCTACTATGGTTGCCAAAACATTTCCTAAAAATCTCATGGTATTCTATATTTATTCAATAAGTAGTAAAACTGTTAAAATTGTTACAGTTCCAGTAAAAAAATCACACCTTAAGAACTTATCAACATTCCGAAAAATTTAAAATTCTTTTAGTTACTTTGCCGTATGAGCATGCAACATCAGGTCGTTTTATCATTAGGAAGCAATCAGGGAAATCGCTTGGAAAATCTCCAGAATGCAATTGCCTTGATTCATAAAAACATAGGAACGGTTGTTCGGATTTCCCAAGCCTATGAATCGCCTTCCTGGGGTTTTGAAAGTGATGCTTTTTACAATTGTGCCCTTTTGCTTCATACCGGATTTTCGGCTGAGACAGTTCTATACAAAATTCTGGAAGCCGAAAAGGAGCTAGGAAGAGTGCGTGGAGCACAAAATGGCTATCAGGCAAGGCTAATCGACATCGACATCGTGGCTTTTAATGAAGAATGTTTTGAAACCGAAACACTTCACATCCCGCATCCACAGATGGAAAACCGATTATTTGTATTATTACCGATGCAGGATTTACACACCGATTGGATTCATCCACGTTATGGAAAGTCGGTTGCTGAATTAATTGAAGCTACTTCAGACAAAAGCGAATGTAAAATTGCCGGAAAACTGATTGCTCCTTTGGCTGAATTCGACTTACACCGTTACAATTACATCGCTATTGAAGGAAACATCGGCGCCGGAAAAACCACGTTATCCACTAAAATATCCGAAGATTTCAATGCCAAATTGGTTTTGGAACGTTTTGCCGACAATCCGTTTTTGCCGAAATTCTATAAAGACCAGAACCGTTACGCCTTCCCTTTGGAAATGTCTTTTTTAGCCGACCGTTACCAGCAATTGGCCGACGATTTGGCGCAGTTCGACTTGTTCAAGGATTTCGTGGTGGCGGATTACCACATTTTCAAGTCACTGATTTTTGCAAAAGTCACTTTGGCTGAAGACGAATTTAGATTGTACAAAACGCTTTTCGACATTATTTATAAAGAAATGCCTAAACCGGATTTGTACGTGTACTTATACCAAAACACGGAGCGTTTGCTGGAGCAGATTCGCCAGCGTGGACGTTCCTACGAACAAGAAATACCGGCGGAATATTTAGAGAAAATCAATCAAGGATATTTGGATTACATCAAAACACAAACCGACTTAAACATCTTAATTATTGATGTTTCCGATATGGATTTTGTAACCCAGCAAAGTGATTATCTGAGAATCTTGGAATTAATCCAAAAACAACAGTAGTTATTTCTTCTTTGAAAATGCTTGACGAACAAAGCCAGATACAACCATAAACTGTATTCCTGCTGTAAGTTTGTGGTCTTTTAACGGATTTTCTTCGCACCAATCCATAAGCGTAACCAGAAGTACAAAAAACGAAAGCAAACCTAAAAACAAAAGAAGTTTTTGTTGAATTTTCATCGTTAGTTTTGAATTTTCTGAAACAAATCCCACACCACAATTCCGGCACTTACCGAAATATTCAGGGAATGCTTAGTCCCCAACTGCGGAATTTCAATCACACCATCACATAAATGAATGGCTTGTTGAGCCACTCCTTTTACTTCATTTCCAAAAACAAGTGCATATCTCTGATTGGCTTCTACCTGAAAATCATTCAACATGATAGAATTTTCCACCTGTTCGATGGCATAAACCGCAACCTTATCTTGTTTTAGGTTATTGATCACCTCCAACACATCTTTCGCATATTCCCAAGTTACCGTATCGGTAGCACCTAAAGCGGTTTTGTGAATTTCTTTATTGGGTGGAGTAGCCGTAATTCCGCACAAGTAAATTTTTTCAACAAGAAAGGCATCCGAGGTACGAAATACCGAACCGATGTTGTGCAGGCTTCGGATATCGTCTAACACTAAAATTAAAGGCGTTTTGCTTGCCTGTTTGAATTCGTCTATATTTTTGCGATCTAATTCGCTGTTGGCCAGTTTTCTCATGGTTGTGCATTAAAAAAAGCCCCCAAAATTAAACATTTTAGAGGCTTCTGAATTATTTTAAGGCTAAAAATCAGCTTTTTACTTCTTGCACTTTTACTGGTTCAGCTTTTACAGGAAGTGGCTTAACATCTCCTTTGATCGTTAACACTTTTGGAGTTTCTGAAGCGTTAGTAGTTAATGTAACTGTTTTCATGAAAACACCAGTTCTGTGCGTATCGTATTTTACACCAATAACTGCTTTTGCTCCTGGAGCAATTGGCTCTTTAGGGAACGTAGGCACTGTACAACCACAAGAACCTTGAGCATTCATAATGATTAACGGTTTGTTTCCGTTATTAACAAGTACAAATTCTCTTTGTCCGTTAGCATCCTGATCGATTGTTCCGTAGTCGATAGTTTCGTTTTCGAAAACCATCCCTGGACCTTCAACTCCTTTAGCTACCGCTTTTTTAGCAGCTTTTTTAGATTTTTTAACTTCCGTTTTTACTTTAGTCGGAGTTTCTTGTGCACTTACGGTTGTGATTCCAAAAACGAAAAGCGCGCTTAATAATAATATTTTTTTCATAATTCTTTGTTTTTTAAAACGTTTGAGAAAGCAAATCTATTAAAAAAAGATTTTCAAAAACCATACCACTTTATTTTTTAATTAATTTTTAAGACTAATTTTCACAAACAAAGTCTTCCTGTATATTTGCAAATAAACCAATCAGCATGTCAGCAAAAGAAAAAGCGCCGAAAGAAACACCGTTAATGAAACAATACAACGAGATAAAAAACAAATATCCCGATGCTTGTTTGCTTTTTCGCGTAGGTGATTTTTATGAAACTTTTGGTGAAGATGCGGTTCGCGCTGCCGGAATTCTGGGCATTACCCTTACCAAACGCGGCGCGGGTTCGGATTCTGAAACGGCTTTGGCGGGATTTCCTCATCATTCCTTAAATACTTATTTACCTAAATTGGTAAAAGCTGGTCTTCGCGTGGCTATTTGCGATCAGTTAGAAGATCCGAAAATGACCAAAACCATCGTAAAAAGAGGAGTTACAGAATTAGTTACTCCCGGAGTAGCTCTAAACGACGAAGTTTTAAGTTCAAAATCGAATAACTTTTTAGCCTCGGTTCATTTTGGAAAAAAACTGATTGGAATTTCATTTTTGGATGTTTCCACCGGTGAATTTTTGACCGCACAAGGTAATCAAGAATACATCGACAAATTACTGCAGAACTTTGGTCCGAGCGAGGTTTTGGTTCAGAAACATTTTAAAAATCAATTTAAAGAGCAGTTCGGAGAAGATTTTCATTCTTTTTATTTAGAAGACTGGATTTACAAAGAAGACTATGCCTTTGAAAGCCTGACCAATCACTTCCAGACCAATTCTTTAAAAGGATTCGGGATTGAAGAATTACAAGAAGGCATTATTGCATCCGGAGCAATTCTTTACTATTTATCCGAAACCCAACACAATAAAATACAACACATTACCAACATTCACCGTATAGCCGAAGACGCATACGTTTGGATGGACAAGTTTACGATTCGCAATTTAGAACTCTACCACAGTTACAACCCAAATGCAGTTACTTTATTGGATGTAATTGACCGCACGCTTTCCCCAATGGGAGCACGATTACTCAAGCGTTGGCTCGCACTTCCTTTAAAAGACACCAAGAAAATCCAAGGACGTCATGAAGTGGTGGATTATTTGAAAGAAAATCAGGAGGTTTTACACAAAATGCAGTACCAAATCAAGCAGATTTCCGATTTGGAGCGTTTGATTTCGAAAATTGCTACTGGAAAAGTAAGTCCACGCGAGATTGTGTATTTGTGCAATTCATTAGATGCGGTGATTCCAATCAAAGAAGCTGCTTTGGAAAGTTCAAACGAAGCGTTAAAAACCATCGGAGACAGCTTACATTCCTGCGACTTGTTGCGTGAAAAAATCAAAACGACTTTAAATCCGGACGCGCCCGTTTCCATCAACAAAGGAAATGCTATTGCAAAAGGAATTCATCCCGAATTAGATGAATTAAGAAGCATTGCCTTTTCCGGAAAAGAATACCTGGAGGCCATGGAAGAGCGCGAAAGTGCAAAAACAGGCATCCCTTCCTTAAAAATATCCTTCAACAACGTATTCGGTTACTATATTGAAATCCGAAACACCCATAAAGACAAAGTGCCAACGGAATGGATTCGTAAGCAAACCTTAGTGAATGCAGAACGCTACATTACCGAAGAGCTTAAAGAATATGAATCTAAAATTTTAGGTGCCGAAGAAAAAATTCACAAACTGGAATCTGAATTATTTGAAGAATTGGTACTTTGGATTGCCTTATACATCAAACCGGTACAGTTAAATGCAAATTTAATAGCACAGTTGGATTGCCTTAGCTCTTTTACCCAATTGGCCATCGAAAACAACTATATAAAACCCGAAATTGATGAATCGTTCGATTTAGACATTATAAACGGACGTCATCCGGTAATTGAAAAACAACTTCCGGTTGGCGTTCCCTATATTGCAAACGATGTTTTTCTGGATAATGCCGTACAACAAATCATTATGATTACCGGGCCAAACATGTCGGGTAAATCGGCGATTTTAAGACAGACCGCTCTTATTGTTTTATTGGCGCAGATGGGAAGTTTTGTTCCTGCAGAAAGCGTTCGCATGGGCATCGTGGACAAAATTTTTACCCGTGTAGGCGCCAGTGACAACATTTCAATGGGCGAATCGACCTTTATGGTGGAAATGAACGAAACGGCCTCGATTTTGAACAACATTTCGGATAGAAGTCTGGTGCTTTTGGATGAAATCGGCCGTGGAACCTCAACTTATGACGGAATTTCCATTGCGTGGTCGATTGCGGAATATTTGCACGAGCATCCAAACAAACCCAAAACGCTTTTTGCCACCCATTATCATGAATTAAACGAAATGGAAACCACTTTTGAGCGCATCCAGAACTTTAACGTTTCGGTGAAAGAACTCAAAGACAATGTTTTGTTCATTCGTAAATTGGTAAAAGGCGGAAGCGCACACAGTTTTGGTATCCATGTGGCGAAAATGGCCGGGATGCCTCAAACGGTTATACTAAAAGCACAAAAGATTTTAAAAAAGCTTGAAAAAGACCATTCAAGCGAAGCTATGACCGGAATTAAAGCCGACAAAGATGAAATGCAGTTGAGTTTTTTCAATATGGACGATCCGCTATTGGAAGAAATCAAGGAAGAAATCGTGAATTTAGACATCAACACCCTCACTCCGGTAGAGGCTTTGATGAAATTGAACGAAATCAAACGCATGTTAAGCAAAAAATAAACATTTGTAAATTCAAGGATATCAAACAATTAAAAAAAAGTTTTATTTTTTTCATTTGAAACTCTTGCGAAATTAAATTTATGTGTTACATTTGCACTCGCAATACGAAAGTAGTGCAGTTCATTTGACAAATTGATAATGCGAAAATAGCTCAGTTGGTAGAGCGCAACCTTGCCAAGGTTGAGGTCGCGGGTTCGAACCCCGTTTTTCGCTCAATACCAATATAAATGCTCGAGTGGTGGAATTGGTAGACACGCTGGACTTAAAATCCAGTGGACATTATGTCCGTGCGGGTTCAAGTCCCGCCTTGAGTACTTGAAAAAACCGTAACACGTTTATTTTTAAACTGTTACGGTTTTTCTTTTTTAGACTTGCCAAACCATTGCCAAACATTTACAAAAACATTGTTTTTTTTCTACAAAGGCACTTCCCCAGTTTCAACAAGATTATAAAATTCATCAGTAGAAAGCAATATTGCGTTTTGCTCTTTCGCCTTTTGTATTTTTACTTCTCCGGCATTTGAGCCACAACACAAAAAATTCAAATTAACTGTTATACTTTTAGCAATATGAAATCCTTTTTCAATTGCAATTTTTGTCAATTGTTCTTTTTCGCTTGGATTGTAACCAGTAAAACAAATTTCAATTTTAGGCTCTTTCTTCTGCTTTAGAGAATAAACAATTTCCCAGCCTTTTTTTTCTGTAAGGTTTTCAATTTCCGTTTCGGTTAATTCTGTTTTAGATTTCAGAATACTCAAAAGTTTATTTGATAGAATCATATTTAAATTATTGATAATCAAATATAAAATAATTTACATTACATTGTAAGTCCAAAAGTCTTAGTGCATTTTTGCACTTTGGCAATAAAAAAAGCCATAACAGATTTTTCTATTATGGCTCTTAAATCAATAAATTACCTCAAATGCACTACCTCTTCAGGTGGGTACAAATTGATATTTATCAATACAATTTCATTATTAGAATTTCTAAAATATCGGGGTGTTATTCCTAAACCATGAGCAACCGACCTTATATAAACTAAATTAATCGGATTCTCTTCATCTATAAACCCTTTTACGTTCCTTACAAGCTTACCTCTTTCAATATGCTTTCTTATCGTTGCTTCACTTTCACCTGTCAGTATAGAAAACTCTTTTGTTGTGTATTGTGCCATTATATCAATTATTAATTATTAATTCATTGCAACTAACTGCAACTTTTACAACTTCTTTTTAATCCCTTTTAAAATAAGCGCAAAGCCTTAAATATCAAAACGTGACAATTTCAGCCGTGACAGTCTAAAAAAATGGTCAAGCATACGTTTACCGCGGGACGCAACATTCTACCGTACATTTCAAGCCCTTTTACAGTACCTTTTTTATTTTTTATACCCTGAAACACATTTTAAATAGAACGCTCTTAAATCGCTTTGTTTTGAGTTAGTAATAACTTAAAAAGAACTGAAGTTTTTTATTCTTCAGTCCCTTTAACTTTTTTTACTCTATCCTCTTTTAAGTTTTTTAAGATTGTCTACCGAATCTGTTCTTATCAGCATACTGTTGTCACTTGATGACTGGCCAATTAATGAACTAAAAACAAAATCTTGCACTTTGAAATATCCGTTTAATTCACGCCCTGCATATTTTTCAATTTTCAACTTCAAAAGATTGAAATCGTTTATTAACTTTTCAGCATACTCAATTATTTCAATCTCTTCTTTTCCGTTTGCATAAATACAATGCATTTCTGTTATTGATTCAATTGATTTTTTTGGCAAAACAAATTTGTCATTGTTATACTCCAAAAGCGATAAATCCAAAACAACCGGATCTTTACTTTTTTCTAAAACTTCTTTAATGCGGTCTTTGTATTCCTGTAAAGTAGGCTTATGATTTTTCAAAATTCCCTCAATAGAAATATCATTTGTAATACCGGCCTTTTTAAGTCGTTCCTTTTCCAAGCCTAAATAAATCATCGCCTCATTTTCTCCCTTTGCCGTTAATTGTGATTTAAAGACCTCATTACTGTATTGCCCTATATTTAAATCATTATAGGCCTCAATTAGCGATGTTAATTCATTTGTAAACTCATTCAAACGGTTTACACTCTTTTTAATTGCGGTTTCATTGCGGGAAATTAATTTTCTTTCCATTCTTAATAAATTTTAATTGTTAATAATTGTTTAATCAATACAACACCTCACTTACAAAACCAGAAGCAAACATATTTAACTGACTTGCCGGATAGAGTTTAACTTGCTTTATTCTTTGATTTGAATTTGCATTTCTGATGTTGTGAGCAATCTCTTTAACTTGCTTTTCAAAATCTGAATTATGCCAACGTTTAGACAAATACCTTCTTTTGATTTGCTCAAATACTTTTTTATCATTTTTGAAATAGTATTTTAGTCCTGTATGACTTAGCAACAAACTCCCTTTTTTTTGCATCGAAATATTAATTCCGGTAACCACACAAACACAATCTTTTTGAAACTCATTTTCTGAATTAGAAACTACCTTTTTTGACGCTATAATTAAACGGTCATTTTGGGTAGTCGTACCAATTAGAAAATCTATCTTTTTACTCATTATTTCAGATGTTACTCTTTTTATGTTTTTTGAGTTTGATAAAATGAGTTTCTGCAATTGCTTTTTATGGTATTTGAAATTTTCATTTTGATTATTTTCTACTAAACCAGTCCAAAAAATCGGATTTGAATATTTTAATAATGCTTCCTTTTGCGAGTTTTTACATAAATTGTCAATTCGGGTAGTGTTATCAAAAAAAAGTACATTTTGCCACTCGTTTAACAATTCTCTTTTAAATGCTTGCAATTTTGTTGTACTTATATCTTTAAGCGTTTCAATACCAAACTTTTTAAGTTTTTCCATTTTGGTATATTTTATTTCAAAACGCATTACATCATTTAAAATATTAAACCCTCTGGAATTGTATTGTAATGCTTTGTTATACAGTTTTACAATGTATTGCGAGTGTACGACTTGTTTATATTTACCCTCAAATGAGTTTTTTTGATATTCAAACGGTTTTGTTTTATGAAGTAAGCAGCTCTCAATAATTTCGTTTGTTTCAATTATTGGGTTAATATTTATTCCTACTTCTAAACACTTTAAAATACAGTTGCCTGAATCAATATTAAACTTTCTTTGAAAGTCCATTAAAACCAATAAAAAAGCCTTAAAATCAAAATCGTTATAGTTGTGCGCTCCGGCGTTCCAGTATTTATGCAAACTTCCACTTATTGTAATTGTTCCCGTATCGTAAATTCTAAATTCTAAACCTTTGTAAAATGCGTTTTTGTATGGCGTTGTTTTTTTACCGTTTCTGTTTACGGTTCTAATTTGTCCAGTTTGTAAATTGATTTTATCATAAAAATCTAAATAGGGATTTTGTTCTAATTCAATAGGACAAACGCCAGTTACTAATATTTTTACGAAATCAACCAAAAGAGTATATTTGTAGAAGTTTTTACAATGCCAACGTGAAAACGAACTTTGAACAATAAAAAGGGCGTGATGACATTACGCCCTTTTTTAATTCAAATACTAAGTTTAATAATTCAAAAAGTTAATTTTTAGCCGTTTAAAGGAATTAAGGCGGCTTCAATGTCAGAGCGCTTATAAAACACCCGGCCTCCAATGCCATATGACTTTAATTTTCCTTTTTTAGTCCAATTGTGTAGACTTGAGATGTCAATTTTGAGCATCTTTGCGACCTCCGACCTAGAAAGATAATCTTCGGGGGATTTTGGTTTGAATTCCTTTAGGAACTCATCTAAGTGAGCTTTTACGCCTTTTGTGATTTCGCTTTGTAGTTGTTCGGGCGAAATGTTAATCATCTGTACACTTTGCATATTCGAAATATTTAATTGTTGATACTTCGGCAAAGATTTTACTATTTCGTTGGTACTCTATTGCAGTACCGTACTGTTTTAGTACTGATTATCTAATCAGTTATAATACACTTTATTTTCTCTTTAAAATCTTGACAAACTTCAAAATTATTTTTTTTGCAATATTCTAAAATTAGCTCAATATCTTCTTTTTTTCTTAAGTAGATATTTTTGTCTTTTGATTTTGAATCCTTTTTTATAACGCTTAGAGTTTGGGTTATATAAGGCCTATATCCATCTTTGTTGCCTAATAACTCAGCAATTTTTGGAGGCTCGTTTTCTCTCAACATTTCTTGTATTTCTCCAGTAGCAAATTTAACCCCAATTATAAACCAGTTTTCTTTTGTTTTATCTTTTTTCCGGTTATTGACTTTGGTTTCTTTTTCTATTTTTACGTTCTCTCTAAACTCCTGTTCAATCTCATAGGCATAAATAGAAGTTTCTTTGTTTTTTTCTGGCATTAATTCCAAGTGCTCAAAGTAAAATTTATCATAATCAATTAAGGTATTTGAGCCTAAAGATTTTAATTCATTAACACACTTATCTAATAAAATATTTAAGTCCTTTGAGTAAATGTAAATTTTCCGCTTTTTTGTATTGATTATATTTTGATTTTCTTTTAATTGCAAATAATCAATAGTGCTGTTTAGAACTGTATTAATATCAAAACATAAAGTTTGCAAATTACTTATTGTCTTTTCTTTTGGTTCTGAGCGGTCTAAATATTCATAAATTGAGTTATAAAAATCAAAATAAGATTTAAGTTGTTTCCACTTTTCTGAATTCATAATGCCAATTGTAGTATATATTTTGTTTTCCATTTTGATCGGATTTACTTAATTAAAACAATGCTTTTTTTTAGTTGTTTGTGCCGTTTTTAACGACTTTTAATTCGGGTGCTTTGTCTTTGTTTAATTGTTCGTAAAACTGCATAAAAAGGTCTGCGTTTGCGTCTTTGTCTTCACTTTTATTAATATAGTCAAGAAACAAACTTTCTTTACTGTGTCCAGTTATTCCAATTAATACGGCTGTTGGTATTTTTTTGTAATAATTAGTAGCAAATGAGCGTCTAAAACTATGCGAGGTCACAAGTTCCCATTTTGGGTAAAAGTCCCTAATTTTACGCATACTTTCGGGATTTTCTTTTTTTGCATTTGGGTTTAATTTTTTACCCTCAACTATTTCGTTAATCTCCGCAAGTTCACAAACCTTTTTAATATGTTCGTTTAGTTTTTGTGAACTCACTTTATAAGGAAATTCGTTTTCTAAAATATCAATTATATGTGGGTTTATTATCCCAATTGTTACCGATTTTTTTGTTTTTTGTTGGATTAAATCCAGGTACATACGCCCCCCTTTGTACCTAATATTATCCTTTGTGATATTAAGTAAGTCCCCGCCACGCTGTCCAATTTCACAACCAATTAAAATCCATTTTCGAGCGTTTACATGCGCTTCATTTGTAATTTTATCACTGGTTCTAATTTTCTCTAATTCCTCAAAAGAAAGGGTAACGATAAAACGCTCCTCATTTGTTTCTGTAAAGCCTTGCATTTGCTTTACATAAGGATTTATTTGTATTTCCGTTTTTTCAGCGTCCAAACAAACCGTTTTTAAATTATCAATTTGTTTACCGGCGTAATTTTTGGAATAGTTTTTTTTGTTGATTAGCCAATTAGTAAACTTATCAACAAAGGTTTTATTAATATCTAAGAAGTGTATTTGTTTCTTTAGTGCGTTTTTTTCGTAGTCTTCAATTACTTTTTTAAAAGTTTCATAACCTTTAACTCTACTTTCTGAAATTCCGATTTTTGAGCGACCTGATACTTTTCGAGTGTTTGCGTTATCAATAATATACTGAATATGGTTTTTCAACAAACCTGAATCGGTTTTTTCTACTCTTTCAAAACATTTATCGATTTGACTTTGTAACCAAAATTTATCGATTAAAACACTTTTTGAAAGGTCTTCATTAAGATTGTCAAAAATATAGCTGGATAGTTTTTTTAGACTATTAAAGAGCTTTTTATTTTCATCTGTATTTTGTTTGGGCAGATTCGTTTTATCGCTCCAGTCTTTCGGGTTAATTGTAAAACCGGTATTTAACTCAATAAGGTTGTTTCTTCCAAAAGATAAATAAACCTTAATAGCAACGTTTTTATTTGCGTTACTTCTTAATCTAAAATTTACACTTGCCATAATTTGAACTTTGAACAATTCAAAAATAAGGCTTTTTTAAAACTTGCCAAACATTTGCCAAACATTTGCCAAACATTATTCAATTTCATTAGTTTTTATTCAACTAATGAAACAAACCAAAAAAATTAAAAACTATAGAAAATAAAGGCTTTAAGAAGCATTTTACACACAATTACAACGTTTATACAAAAACATAAAATCGAATAGTTTCAAGTCCCGCCTTGAGTACAAAGCCTTAAACAAATTGTTTAAGGCTTTTTTGTTTTTAAGACTTTTCATTCAACAACTGTTATATTTATAAAAAAATCTAAGTGTTTTGTTAAATTACACTTTAACGAGTTTTTGTGCAGTTTAACGATTTTTTAATGATTGTATAATATAAGGAGTAATTTTGCACTCGATTTTAAAGTATTGTAAGTAAATCATTTAAAAACCAAAACAAAACACAAAATGAGAACACTAGTTCTAACCCTTGTTTCCCTAATTACTGTTTCTTTTTCAACTCTAGCCCAAGGAGGTCAAAGCATAAAAACTGATAACAAAAAAATCAACAAAGTTGCAGTAGAAACTTCCGGATTGAATTTCATTACTCATGATTCAGGAATCAACTCTGAACTTTCAGAAGTAGGTTCGACTTTCTTCATGGACAAATACCTTATTTTATCCAACAAGAAAAGAGGTTTTGCAAAAGTTACCGTAGAGACAACCAGCAATACTGCCAACAACAACCTTTTTTGCGCAAACGTAGACAAATACGGAAATCTTTCTTACCCAATCGTTTTTTCAAGACTTTTGGATTCAGAAACCAACGAAGGAGGAGTAGCATTTTCTCCTAACCAAAAAACGATTTACTTAACAAGAGCAAAAGCCGAAAACCCTAACCAGTACGAATTATTCAAAGCTTCTTTAGACCTTGAAGTAAAAGGATACTGGAAAGATCTTCAGAAATTAGACATCAACGGTGCTTATTCTGTAGAAACTCCTTCAATGAATGCAGAAGGAACTAAATTGTACTTCGCATCTGAAATGCCAGGTGGTTTTGGTGGTTTTGATATTTATGTAGCTGATGTACTTGCAGACGGAACTTTAACCAACCCGGTAAACTTGGGTCCAACGGTAAATTCTTCTGCAGATGAAAAATACCCATACACGTCAGCCGAAAAAAAATACGTTTACTTCTCTTCAAAAGGGCACGAAACATTTGGTGGATATGATATTTTCAGAGCTTCATTAACAAACAATGCAATTGTTAACCGTGTAAACATGGGAAGCACTTTAAACACCACTAACGACGAGGTAGCTTTTATCTTAGCCAGCAAAACAAGAGGTTATATCTCTTCAAACAAAAATTCTGATGTTCAGGATTTCAATGTATACAAATTTGAATTGGTTGAACTAGAGCAAAAACTTGATGCAATTGTAGTTGAAACTCAAACACAAACCGCTTTACCAAATGCAAAAGTTATCATCACGGACGAGTTTGGAAATGCCGTTAAAACAACGACAACAAACGAAAACGGAAGAATTGCTTTAGAAGTAGCACCTTTAACACAATACACTATTGTAACCGAAAAAGAAGGCTACAATCTTAACACCATTATTTTCAACGCTTGGGGAAGCGGCAACAACAACTACAACAAAACAATTGCGCTTGATCAAACCAAAGCAGAAATCATTGACAACGCTATCGTCATTGAAAACATCTATTTCGATTTCAACAAAGCAACCGTTAAAAAAGAGTCTGAGCTTTCACTTAACAAAATCATCGAAGTGTTGAATTCTAATCCTGAAATGAAGATCACCATCAACGCACACACCGATTCTAAAGGTTCAGACACATACAACATGAACCTATCTGAAAAACGTGCCGCTTCTGCTTATCAATACCTTGTTAAAAAAGGAATTGCAAAAGAGCGTTTAGAATCTAAAGGATATGGAAAAACGCAATTGAAATTCAACTGCGGAACAAATTGTACTACAGAAGAAGATGCTAAAAACAGAAGAATCGAATTCTTAATCAAATAACATCATGAGAAAATTAGTTGCAGTAAGCGCCATTGCCCTTTCTTTAGCGTCTTGCTCAAGCGGATGGAGTTGTAAAGCCCGATATGTAAAACACAATTCCACAAAAAACAAAGAAACACATCGTGTAGCCTAAATAAAAAGTCCCGAAATATTTCGGGACTTTTATATTTTTGCAATCCTTAAAAAAACGCCATGGGAACATTTTCAATTAGTAAAAAAGAAAACGGTTTATTCAAATTCGAATACAATTCCCGAAAAGGAAAAACCTTACTTACAAGCCAAAGCTATAAAGACAAGGAAGCCTGCGAGCAAGACATTATCTTTTTAAAGGAACGCATCGAACAGGTTTCATTTCTAAAATTCAAAACCCCTGCAGGAAAGTTTTTCTTCAAAATGATTCACAAAGGACACATTCATGGTATCAGCAGAAAATTCACCACTGAGCTGCTTTTAGCCAAAGGACTGGATGAAATCACGACCAAATTTTCCGCTTCGGAAGTTTTAGATTTTTCACAGGAAATTTTATTCGATTAACCACATAAAAAAATCCCGAACCAGTCGGGATTTTATTTTATGAAGCAGCCTGTAAACGCTGCAATAAATTTTTGCTTAACGAATGTTCTGCGTAATCTTTATCAATAATTAGCTCTTTCTCATCCGAACTTGGCAAATCATACATGGCATCGGTTAAAATTGCCTCACAAAGCGAACGCAATCCACGGGCACCTAATTTGTATTCCAAAGCTTTCTCTACAATAAAATCTAACGCATCATCGGTCATGGAAAACTCAACATCGTCCATGGCAAACAATTTCTTATACTGTTTTACCAACGCGTTTTTTGGTTCGGTTAAAATTGCTCTTAAAGTCGCTCTATCTAACGGATCCATATGGGTTAATACCGGCAAACGTCCAATAATTTCCGGAATCAAACCAAAGTCTTTGATGTCCTTTGGAATGATGTACTGCAACAAATTATCCTTGTCGATGTTATCGGCACTTTTCGAAGAACCATAACCCACCGCCTGACGGTTTAAACGTTTGGAAATCACACGATCGATACCATCAAAAGCACCACCGGCAATAAACAAAATATTTTGAGTATTGACTTCTACAAACTTCTGATCCGGATGTTTTCTTCCTCCTTTAGGCGGAACATTTACAACCGTACCTTCCAAGAGCTTCAACAAAGCCTGCTGCACGCCTTCTCCGGACACATCTCGTGTAATGGAAGGATTGTCACTCTTACGGGCAATTTTATCAATCTCGTCAATAAAAACAATTCCGCGTTCCGCTTTTGCCACATCGTAGTCTGCCGCCTGTAATAAACGGGTCAAAATACTTTCAACATCTTCCCCAACATAACCTGCTTCTGTTAAAACGGTCGCATCCACGATTGCCAAGGGAACGTTCAACATTTTAGCAATGGTTTTGGCCACCAACGTTTTTCCGGTACCGGTTTGACCTACCATGATGATGTTACTCTTTTCAATTTCTACCTCATCGTCAACCTGTTTTTGAAGCAAACGTTTGTAGTGGTTATAAACCGCAACCGCCAGAACTTTTTTGGTTTGCTCCTGGCCGATTACATATTGATCTAAAAAGGCACGAATTTCTTTTGGTTTGCTTAACACCAAATCCGCAAGCAAGCTTGAATTACCGCTTTGCTTTAACTCCTCCAACACAATTCCATGTGCTTGTTCAATACACTTATCACAAATGTGTGCATTGATTCCTGCTATAAGCAGATTCGTTTCCGGCTTTCTTCTTCCGCAAAATGAACACTCTAATACTTCCTTAGCCATATCTCACTCACTTTTCCTGTCTGGAACACTTTCCAAACACCTCATTTCTTATTTATTTCTTGTCAACACCTCATCAATCATACCGTATTCTTTTGCTTCGGCAGCAATCATCCAGTAATCTCTTTCACTGTCTTTGTATACCTTATCGTACGGTTGTTTTGAATGATTAGAGATGATTTGGTACAACTCTTCTTTCAATTTCAACATTTCCTTTAAGTTGATTTCCATATCGGTTGCAACTCCTTGCGCTCCACCTGAAGGCTGATGAATCATCACACGGGAATGTGGTAAAGCCGAACGTTTTCCGTCTGCGCCCGCACAAAGCAATACTGCTCCCATGGAAGCTGCCATTCCGGTACAAATTGTAGCAACATCGGGTTTTACAAATTGCATGGTATCATAAATTCCTAATCCAGCATACACACTTCCTCCAGGAGAATTGATATAAATGCTGATATCTTTAGAAGCATCTACACTTTCTAAAAACAACAGCTGCGCCTGGATAATGTTTGCCACATAGTCATCCACTCCTGTCCCCAAAAAGATGATGCGGTCCATCATCAAACGGGAAAAAACATCCATGGAAGCGACATTCAACTGACGCTCTTCAATAATATAAGGAGTCATACTTCCAACGATTTTATCGTAGTACATGCTGTTTACTCCGTGATGCTTCGTGGCATATTTTTTAAATTCTTTTCCGTAGTTCATATAGTAAATCTTTTAGTTTGTAAGTTATAAAAAAACGCCAGACTAAATGGTCTGACGTTCAAATATACTTATTTTTTACGAGAAATTATTCTCCGTACATTTCTTTAATAAAGTCTTGGTAAGAAACTTCTTTTGCTTTAGCAGAAACTTTTTCTTTGAAAAGGTTTAGCATTTTCTCGCTCATTACCTGTTCAGAAAGGCGTTTAACTTCCTCCTGGTTAGACATTACTCTAGCCACAATATTCTCAACATCAGCATCTGTTGGATCCATTTGTCCGAACTGAGCCATTTGTTTTTTGATTAATGTAGAAGTGTAGGCTTTTAAATCTTCGAAAGTAATTTGAAGGTTGTTCTCGGTGATTACTTTTCCTTCGATCAACTGGTAACGTAAACCATTTTCAGATTTAGCGTACTCTTCCTCAGCTTGCTCTGGGCTTAATGGGTTCTCACCTACGGTTTGGATCCATTTTTTCAAGAACTCTGAAGGTAAGTCGAATTTAGTGTTCTCGATCAAGAACTCTGTCACATCGTTTAAGAATTTCTGATCCGCCTGAGTTGCGAATTGCTGCTCAGCATCTTCTTTGATTTTCCCTTTTAATTCTTCTACTGAAGTTACGTTTCCAGCTCCGAATAATTTATCGAACAACTCTTGGTTTAATTCCGCTTTTTCAGAAGTATTGATTTCTTCGATAGTGAAGCTTACCTCGATATCTAAACCATGAACCCCATCGTGATCCACTTTTAAGTAATCCATTAATTTGTGATCGTCATCGAATAACCCTTTAGTTCCAACAGTAACTACATCACCAACTTTTTTACCGATGAATTTTTTGATGTCGGTTTTTCTTTTGAAAGTGTCCAAATTAATGTTCACCGTATTGTTGATTCCGGCCTCTTCGTTAGAGAATGTCCCTCTTAAATCATCACCTTCTTCCACTTTTTCTTTAGAAATCAATTTCCCGAATTGCTTCTGAATACGCTCTACCTGCTCATCAATCATAGCGTCATCAGCAACGATAGTGTATTTTGAAATTTTGTTTTTAGCAGTCAAATCCACAGAAAACTCAGGAGCCAATCCTAATTCGAATTCGAATTTGTAATTGTCAGTATCCCAATCGAAATCTTCAGTCACTTTTGGAAGTGGGTTTCCTAAGATATCCAATTTCTCTTCAACCAAATAATTGTTTAATGAATTTTGTAACAACTTATTCACCTCATCCAACAAAACTGCTTTACCGTATTGTTTTTTAATCAAACTCATAGGTACTGCTCCTTTACGGAATCCCGGAATACTAGCATTTTTACGGTAATCAGCCAATACTTTTTCTACCTGACCTGCATAATCATCTTTTGTAACTTCAACAGTCACAACTGCATTTAACGCATCTACGTTGTTTCTTGTAATATTCATTATTTTATTTTTTACATACTAAAATTGGGTTGCAAAATTATAGAATTTTTACAACCCAACCAAGTTTTTAACTTATTGTATTTCAATACTCTTAAAAAAAATTAATCTTTCACAAAAAGATTCAAAAACCACTGACTTAACGAAAGAACAACACTAAACACAAATGCATTTACAAAAGAATCGATCCGGAACTCATCAATCAGATAATCAGCAAGTAACACCATCCCTGCATTAATTACCAAAAGAAACAAGCCTAATGTAAAAAAGGTAATTGGCAGGGTAAAAAAAACCAAAATCGGCTTCAAAAAAGTATTCAACAAACCTAAAACTACAGCAACAATTAATGCAGCCTTAATAGTATCCACATGAATACCCGGAAGAAAATGTGACAATACCACAATTAATATTGTCGTAATCAAAAGACGAATAAGCAAGTTTTTCATATACAATTATTTATTTGGTAAAAATAAAAAAAGCGCTGAAAATTCAGCGCTTTTAAAATAACAATTATTTTTTTAGTTACTAGGAACAATCGTAATCCCAGGGTAATTTGACGCAGATACAAGCGGAAGTTTCGACTTATAATGCGAATTAATTACTTTGATGATTTCATTAGCAATAACTGCATAACCTTTAGAATTTGGATGAATACCATCTAAGGAGAACAATACAGAACTAATATTTGTACCATTAAAATAGTTAGCTGTATATACTTGACCATCTTCAACCTTCAATCCTGTTGTAAGTTGCTGCATAATCGCATTCATGTCTGCCAATGCTAAATTATACAAAGTTGCTTTTCCTTTGATATAGTTATTAAAATCAAGAGTTGCTGCCGCAATAGCATCTTTTTCAGAAGGGATCAACACAAATCGGTCACCCAACGGAAGTGTCAAACCATTGATATTAAAAGGAGCAGGTGCAGATCCACTAGGAGTTCCAATAACCGATGAAGATGGCAATACAAGCATATCGTTTGATGTTGTTTGTCTTGCTCTTCCATAAATCTGACCTAAAGCCGCAGCATTAGAAACCAAAAGCGGATTTCCAGATCCAGCCGCATAAGCCGAAATTTGAGCACTTAAGTCTGGTAATGTTTCATCGTTAATAATTACCGGATTTGAAGTTCCTGCAGCAGTACTTAATGGAGCAATTCTACCACTAGTCGCTACTGCTAAAAACTGATACAAACCAACCAATAAAGGTGCTTGCGGATTAGCATTAATAGCCGCTGCACTTACAGGCTTATAAGGAACCGTTGTAAAATAAGGAATAGAGGTCACATCAGGAATTGTAGCTACAACACCTTTTGCTCCAGCCCCATTCCCGCTTAAAGTTCCGATGATTACATCATACGAATCTTTAAACATTTGAGCTGGTGTAATAAACTGCCCGCTTACAGTAGCATCTGCACCATCTAAAGCATAAAGCAACACGTCATTACTTCCAATCCAGTTGGTAAAGAACGTAGGGTTTTTAGACATTGCATCACCCAAAACTGTTGAAGTTGGAGTTACTGCATGTCTAACAAAATAAGGATTTGCAGTTGGCGGCGTTGTTGAAAGATTGGTTAAATTTCCATAACCATTATACAACAAATGGAACGTTTTAGCACCAGGAACCCCCATATTATTATAGGCCTTAGCCTGAAGAGGAACCACATCCAAAGTAACAGTTCCCGCTGCTCTTTCCGGACGTCTTTCCGTAGCATCAAAAACATACCTTGTCAAACCAAATGGATTTCCACCAACATTCAAACCACCAATATTATTTACATCGCTTGAGTAGTCGGGCTGAGTAAATTCACCACCACCAACTAAAGCAAATTGCTTGGCTAGAATACTTGGATAGGAATTAGCCTGACTTAGTCTTGAAACCGTACCATCCATATAACCTGCAGTCAATGAATTTCCAACAGCCACATATCTGGAGAAGTCAGCTTCACCTGCAGAATAACTCGCATTACTTACTTCATTATCAAATTCAGGCTCACACGAAGCAAACCCAAGCGCTGCCAAAACAGCTAAGTATATAAATTTATTTTTCATCGTAATCTTAAATTAAATTAGAAACTGTACGTTAATCCGATACCTGGTGAAAACACAACATTTTTATAAGTACCACCGAATGACAACTGATTATTAGTTCCATCAAGCGGATCATCATAATGATCGTAAGAAGCATCAATCTCATCAAAATGCAAATACAAGAATGAAGCATCAACTCCTAATTTTTTAGTAATCTGATACGTCAAACCTCCAGTGAATCCCATAGAATCATTACGTGGTGTTTCCGGAGCGAAATAACCAGGCTGAACCGGGCTGTGGTCTTTATACCAACCAGCTCTGAAAACAAACTTATCAGTTGCTTTATACTGTGTTCCGAATCGGAAAGTATTAGAATCTTTGTAGTTTCTTGGGTTAACCGAAGTATTACCGCTTCCGTCAAAAACAACATTTAACGATTCGTAAGAGCTCCACATTGTTCTGTTTACATCAAAAGCAACCATCCACTTTTTAGTAAGATTTACAGATAAACCTGCAGTAAGTTCTGCTGGCAACGGCAAGTTAGCCCCGAAAGTAGTGTTTTTAAAGCTCGGGTTTGACTGCAATGCAGCCGGTACATCGTGGAAAGTTGCATCACCACCACGTGCTTTCATCATGATTTCCGAACGGTAATTAACCCCTAAACGAATTTCTTTACAAGGATTAAACATAAACCCTGCTGTATATCCCCATGCGCTGATTCCTTTTTCTTCAATGGTAACATCAGTACGATTACCATCTGCCTGGAAATTATCAGTTAAATCTCTGTTTACATTTTTATTAAACTCTACAGAACCCGAAACATAGATTGGTCCACCACCAATACTGAACTCATCACCAACTCTTAAGGAAATTGTAGGCTGAACATAAAATGCTTTAAGATCGATATTATTCACCAAATGCGAACCTTGCCAATCCTTATCCCATTCCACTTTACTTCCGTAAGGTGTATAAACCGCGATCCCTGCAGACAACCATTTATTTACTTTATAAGAAGCATACACATACGCTGGAGTCCCTACGTTTTCAGTAGAATTTTGCCAATTGTAAGTACTGTTTTGAAATTTTGTTTTAGCAAACAATGCACTTCCTCCCACAGAAGCATTGAACTTATCTTCTAAAAAAGCCATACCGGCCGGGTTGAAAAACATAACTTCTGCACTGTTTACAACCGCAACACCCGTGTGTCCCATCGCCAGTTGCTTCTGACCCTGCAAACTTACTCGGTACCCTCCCGCAAACGCAGAAGTTCCCGCCAAAGCCAACAAGGTTAAGGATAATAATTTTCTCATAGTTTAAAATGTGTTAGTTTTCTCTTGTTTTAAATGAGTTTTTCAAATTTAAAACAAAATCCGAATTTAACAATATTTTTATAAGAAATATTATGCTTTCCTAATAAACAAATCAATTCTACAGTAAAAAGGCCAAACAAGCCTGCATAAAATCGATGGGATTTTCCGCATGAAGCCAGTGCCCGGAATTTTTAATTGTCTGAATATCAGCGCCCGGAAAATGATGCACAATCGTTTCAAAATCCGAATCCAAGATATAATCGGATTTATCACCACGAAGAAAGAGTGTGGGTTTTTCAAAACGATTATCAAAAGGAAGCGCGTTTCCAATTGTTTCAATTTTTCGATTGAACACATCCAAATTAAAACGGAATGCAAGTTGCCCGGGCTCTACCCAATAAAGGTTTTTGAGCAAAAACTGACGCGTTCCAAAGTCTTTTATATATTGCGAAAGAACTTCTTCCACTTCTGCTCTGCTAGGTTGCAAAGAAAAATCAACCGCATTTAATCCTTCCAATATTTTTTGATGGTGCGGTGGATAATACTTAGGTCCGATATCCGCTACAATAAGCTTTTCAACCAAATCAGGATGCGTTGTTGCCAGAAGCATTGCTATTTTTCCTCCCATGGAATGACCTAAAAGACAAATGTTTTTCAACCGATGCACTTCACAGTACTCCAACACATCCTGCGCCATTGCCTCATAAGTAAATTCCTCAGAATGTGGACTTTTTCCATGATTGCGCATATCCAAAGCATGCACCTGAAAACCTTGTACCGCAAATTGTGCGGCTAACGACTTCCAATTGTCCGACATTCCTAAAAAACCGTGCACAATCAGCAGCGGCTTACCTTCCCCCTCAATTCTTGAATATAATTCCATTTTTATTTCAGTCTTTGCAGGTACATATTTACTACATTTTCCAACCCTAGGTACAACGATTCAGAGATTAACGCATGACCGATGGAAACCTCTAAAAGACCAGGGATGTTCTCTTTAAAGAATTTAATATTGTCCAGACTCAAATCATGACCCGCATTTATCCCTAAACCCAATTCGTTAGCTAAAACCGCCGCCGCCGTATACGATTCAATCCCTTTTTTATTTCCCAACCCATATTGATGGGCAAATTCCTCAGTATAAAGTTCAATCCGATCGGTCCCGGTTTCTTTAGCACCTTCCACCATAGCCAAAACCGGATCGACAAAAATTGAAGTTCGAATGTTGTTGCGTTTGAATTCCGCGATCACTTCCTTTAAATAAGCCTGATGTTTTATGGTATCCCAACCCGCATTAGAGGTAAGGGCGCCAATGGCATCCGGCACCAGAGTTACTTGAGTTGGCTTGCATTCCAATACCAAATCGATAAAATTATGCTGGGGATTCCCTTCAATATTGTATTCGGTATGAACCACACTTACCAAATCTCGGGCATCCTGATAGCGAATATGTCGTTCATCCGGACGAGGGTGCACTGTAATCCCTTCGGCTCCGAATTTTTGTATGTCTTTGGCAACTTGCAGAAGATTAGGCACATTGCCCCCGCGTGAGTTTCTTAAAGTTGCAATTTTATTGATGTTTACCGATAATTTTGTCATGCTAAAAAAATTTACTTACAAAAATACAAAGTATATTTAAGTGGTCATGTCCCATTTTTTGATTATTTTGCATTGAATTTCGATTTTGTCCTTTATGAATGAAATTACCAACTATATCACTCAGGAAATTGACGCGTTAAACGTAAACGACACCGCGGAAAAAGCACAGGATATTTTCCTGAATTTGCCTTTTACCCATTTTCCAGTTTTGGAAGACGGAGTATACATCGGCTGCACCAATTCCGAAGATGCCGATTTACTGGATCCGAAGAAGAAAATTGGTGAATCCCGCTTTAATTTTGACCGCTTTTTTGTTCGTAATTCGATGAACTGGCTCGATGTTTTGGAAGTTTTCGCCAAAAACGAAACCAACATTGTTCCCGTTTTAGACGAAAAAAACACCTATTTGGGGTATTATGAGATGGAAGACATCATTAGATTTTTCCATGAAACGCCTTTTTTACGTGAAGACGGAGGGGTTGTAGTGGTTGAAAAAGGCATCCGAGATTACAGCATGGGGGAAATTGCTCAAATCATTGAAAGCAACAATTCAAAACTTTTAGGTGCCTTCATTTCTTATTCCGACATTAATAAAGTTCAGATTACTGTAAAGATAAGTTTGGGCGGCATGAACGAAATCATCCAAACTTTCCGACGTTACAATTACGAAATCATCAGTGAACATCAGGAAGACGCTTACCTGAACAACCTAAGAGACCGTTCGGATTACTTGGACAAATACCTAAACATATAACAAGAATTTTATGAAATTAGCCATCTACGGACAATTCTACCCCGAGAAAACACAGGACATTTTAAGCAAAGTTTTTTCCGTTTTCAAAAAACACAGCACCACAGTCGTTTTTGAAGCTAATTTCTACAACACCTTGTTAGAAAACAACGTTTTAACCAAAACTTTTGAAGTATTTTCAAGCCATACGGAACTCGACGAGACTTTTGATTTTTTCATCAGTATCGGAGGAGACGGGACCATGTTACGCGCGGCCACATTTGTAAAAAATAAAAACATTCCAATTGTCGGAATCAATGCGGGTCGTTTAGGATTTTTAGCTAACGTGCAGCAGGATGCGATCGAAAAATTATTACCCAATCTTTTCGAAAAAAACTACAAACTCTCACAAAGAAGCTTACTGAGTCTGGAATGTTATCCGGACCCGTGCGATATTTTCGATTTAAATTTTGCCCTGAACGAAATCACGGTATCCAGAAAAAACACCACATCGATGATTACCATTGAAACCTGGCTGAACAACGAATACCTGACTTCTTTTTGGGCTGACGGATTGATTATCTCCACGCCTACAGGTTCTACCGGATACAACCTAAGCTGCGGCGGACCGGTGATAACTCCAGAATCAAATTGTCTGGTTATCACACCGATAGCTCCACACAATTTAAATGTACGTCCGTTAATCATTTCTGATGAAACCGAAATTAAACTTTGTGTTTCCGGAAGAGAACCTCAGTTTTTAATTTCATTAGACTCAGGAACCAAAACAATTAACAACGAAAACGAAGTACGTATTAAAAAAACTCCTTTTACCATTAATATGGTGGAATTTCCCAACGAAACCTTCCTTAAAACTTTGCGAAACAAGCTGCTTTGGGGAGAAGATAAACGCAACTAATCGATTTTATCAAAAAACGCATACTACACTGCCCGAATTGCCGTTAAATAGTGATTGTCTGAATAAATTAGTATTTAACCACGTGAATTTATAGTAATAGCAATGGTTTAGAAATCAATATTATTATATTTGCACACTATTTTAACAAAATGAACAGAATCTTAGCGGCAGCTTTCTTTCTTTTAGTCTTTGCCAAAACCGACGCCCAGATCAACGAATTGGGTGTGTTTTTAGGCGGAAGCAACTATATTGGTGACGTTGGGCCGACAAATTACATCGCTCCGAAAGAACCTACTATAGGGATTTTGTATAAATGGAACCGAAGCACAAGACATTCCTGGAGGTTCTCCTACACCCAAGGAAAAATAACTTCCAAGGATATTGATGCCAATGCCCCATCAAGAATAAAACGCGGTTACAGCTTTGAGAATGAAATCAAGGAACTTTCCGCAGGTTTGGAATTCAATTTTTTTGATTTCAACCTACACGAAAGCGGCTGGATAGCAACACCTTATGTACATACCGGACTGAGTGCTTTTCGTTACGACGAGCTCTTTGTACTGAATAACCAAACAAGAATCGACGATAAAAGCTACGGCTTGGCCATTCCAATGACTATAGGACTGAAAACCCGGGTGGCTTACAACTTTATTTTAGCCGTAGAGACCGGTTTTCGTTATACCTTTACCGACAATCTTGACGGAAGCAACCCGAAAAACAGTCAGTACGAAACCCTTAAATTCGGAAACCTTAACAGCAAGGACTGGTATGTTTTCACCGGGCTAAGTTTAACATACACCTTCGGTCAAAATCCTTGTTATTGCGCAGAATAAAATGAGTTTGAAAGACACTATAAATAAAGACAATTTACCTAAACACCTGGCCATTATTATGGACGGCAACGGACGCTGGGCCAAACAAAAAGGAATGCTACGCGCTTTCGGCCATGAAAATGGCACCAAAGCTGTTCGCGAAACCGTGGAAACCTGCGCAAAATTAGGTATTGAAAACCTGACATTGTACGCCTTTTCAACGGAAAACTGGAACCGACCAAAATTGGAAGTAGACACATTAATGAAGCTGTTAATCACTTCCTTAAAAGGGGAATTAAAAACCCTTCAAAACAACAACATCCGATTGAATTCCATTGGAAATCTTGACAATCTTCCTACATCTGTTAAAAAAGAGCTTCAGGAGGTAATCGACAAGACAAAAGAAAATACCCGAATGACATTAACATTAGCGCTGAGCTACGGTTCCCGCGAAGAAATTGTTAATGCCGTGAGAAAAATAAGCGATAAAGTTAAAAATAATATAATTTCATCAGCTGATATTGACGAATCAATTATTAATCAGCATCTTTACACGCACAATTTACCGGACGTGGATTTGGTGATCAGAACCAGCGGAGAGCACCGAATCAGCAATTTTTTGCTGTGGCAGATCGCTTATGCCGAGTTCTATTTTACCGAGGTGTTATGGCCTGATTTTAGAGAAAAAGATTTGTATGAAGCAATTATCAGTTATCAGAAAAGAGAACGAAGATTTGGAAAAACGAGTGAACAAATTAAATAACAACAAAATGTTTCAAAAAGCAACAAAACTATTTTTTGCTGTTTTACTATTAGGAAATATATCTACTTTAAAAGCTCAGGAAACCACAACTCCAGAAGCCGGAAAACAATATATACTTGCCGATGTTGACGTAACCGGAAAAATAACCTACAATAAACAAACGGTTATTACTTTCTCAGGATTAGAAAAGGGCCAAACCATTACCGTTCCCGGTGATGAAATTAGCAGCGCCATAAAAAAATTATGGAAGCTGGGTTTGTTCAATGATGTGAATTTTTACATTAACAAAATTCAAAACGACAGTCTTTTTCTCGAGCTGAACATCAATGAATTACCTAAACTGAACGAAGTAAAATTTGTAGGTGTAAAAAAAGGTAAATCAGAAGATTTCATCAAAGACAACGACCTTAAAAAAGACAAAGTAGTAAACGAAAACTTGCTTACCACTACCAAAAATTACATCGAAAACAAATACAAAAAAGACGGTTACTACAACACTAAAGTTAACATAAATACTGTTGCGGACACTACCGAAAACAAAGTAAACATGCTGGTTTCGGTAGATCGAGGTAAGAAAGTACGCATCCGAAAAATTAATTTCAACGGAAATTCCCAGTTAACCAATGGTCAGTTAAAACGTGCAATGTCTAACACCAAACAGAAGGGTTTCCTTAATCCGATGCGAATTTTAAAGTCGTCCAAATTTATCAAGGAAAAATACACAGAAGATTTAACCTCTCTGGTTGACAAATACAAGGAAAAAGGTTTCCGTGATGCCCGTGTTACTCAAGAAGCGGTTAATTACGACAAAGATAAAAACACGGTAGATATCAACATCAGTGTAGAAGAAGGAAGAAAACACTATTTTGGTAATTTCCGCTATTTAGGAAACTCGGTATATAATAACCAGCAGTTAGATCGTGTTTTAGGGATTAAAAAAGGAGATGTTTACAATGGTAAGTTATTGAATGAGCGTATTGCAGACAAGAAAAATCCTGATGCAGAAGATTTAACCAACCTTTACCAAAACAACGGATATTTGTTTTCTAACATCAACGCCGTAGAGGTAAAAACCGAAAACGACACCATTGACTTTGAACTTAGAATTACTGAAGGCCCAATTGCTTATTTCAATAAAGTAAACGTAACCGGAAACGACAAAACGCATGACCGAGTAATTTATCGTGAATTGCGTACCAAACCAGGACAAAAATGGAGCAAGGATAACGTGATCCGTACGGTTCGTGAACTTGGACAACTGGGCTTTTTTGATCCAGAAAAATTACAACCGGATGTTAAACCCAACGGTGCAGACGGAACAGTAGATATTACCTATAACGTGGTAGAAAAAGGATCCAGTCAGGTAGAACTTCAAGGAGGTTATGGCGGTGGCGGATTCATCGGTACTTTAGGATTGTCGTTTAACAACTTCTCGGCACGAAATCTTTTCAAAAAAGATGCCTATAAACCGCTTCCGATGGGAGACGGACAAAAAATGTCCCTTCGTCTACAAGGAAGTACTTATTTCCAAACCTATAGTTTATCCTTTTCAGAACCATGGTTTGGAGGCAAAAAACCGATCAGTTTCTCAACCTCTATTTCACACAGTAAGCAGTTTTTATACAACTACTCTTCTCGTGATGTAGACCGTAATCAAAGTTTCAACATTACTACCATCTCTGTTGGAATTGCAAAGCGTTTGAAAGTGCCGGATGATTATTTCTCACTTTCACAAAGCATCAGCTTCCAATATTACGATTTAAACAACTACAACACCGGCTTATTTACCTTTGGTAACGGGGCTTCAAGAAACTTAACCTATTCGATCGGGCTATCGCGAAACAGTAAAGGTCTTAACCCGATTTACCCGATGTACGGTTCAGAATTTTCAGTTGTAGGAAAATTTACGCTACCTTATTCACTATTTAATGGTGTAGATTATAAAAATTTAGGTAATTTAGAGGAAAATAAATTAAAAGCAACCACAACAGGCTATTACACCGACACTACGGGAACCCACTCGTATCCAGCTGGAACCTACATAGACAGCAACGGTCACCCTGTTTTGGATGGAGATTTTACCAAAGCTGCCCCAGATCCGGCTAAAGTGGATCAGAAAAAATTCAATTGGCTTGAATATTATAAAGTAAAATTTAAAGCTGATTTGTATACGAAAGTTTATCATAAATTAGTTCTTCGCTCATTAGGAGAGTTTGGTTTCTTAGGAGCCTACAACCAAGATCGCGGCTTAGTTCCTTTTGAAAGGTTTTATTTAGGCGGTGACGGTTTAGCAAACTTTTCTATGGATGGTCGTGAGATGATTCAGTTACGAGGGTATCCGAACCAATCGTTAGCCCCTATTATCCAGGATCCAGGTCCAAGATACGGTCAACAAATCGGAGGAACAGTTTATAATAAGTTTTCACTGGAAATGCGTTACCCGATAACTATGGAACAAGCCGCATCAATTTATGCCTTAACATTTATTGAAGGTGGAGCATCCTACGCATCGTTTAAAGGCTACAATCCGTTTGCTTTACAGCGTTCAGCAGGATTTGGTTTAAGGGTATTTATGCCTGCTTTCGGATTATTAGGAATTGATTTTGCTCACGGTTTTGACGCTGTTCCTGGAGAAACACAAAAAAGTGGATGGCAAACGCACTTCATTATTGGTCAACAATTTTAAAATTTGGCACGATAGTTGAATCTAAATTCATCAACGTTATGAGAAAACATTTTTTGATTGCACTTGTAACTCTTGCATCGACATTTGCAAACGCTCAGGCAAAAGGGGTTAAAGTTGGATACATTGATATGGATTATATTCTGGAAAAAGCTCCGGATTATGCCGAGGCAAAAAACCAATTGGAACAAAAAGCCCAAACCTGGAAACAGGAGATTGAAGTTAAAAAAACGGAAATCACCAAATTAAAAGACAACTTGAATACGGAAAAAGTTCTTCTAACCAAAGAACTGATTTCGGAAAGAGAAGAAGAAATTGCGTTCCTTGAAAAAGAATTGTTGGATTATCAGCAAAAAAGATTTGGTCCCAACGGTGATTTGATTATTCAAAAAGCCACCTTGATAAAACCTATCCAAGATCAGGTTTTTAATGCTGTTCAGGACATCGCCGAAGGAAAAAAATACGATTTTATTTTTGACAAATCCTCAGACATGAGTATGGTCTTTGCCGCTCAACGATTTGACATTAGTGATCAGGTTTTAAGAGTATTGGTTCGCGCTCAAAAGAAAGAGCAATTAAACAAAAAACAGCTGAAAGAGCAAGAGAAACAAGACGCGGCTGAAGACTTGAAAAACGATCCGGATCAAATTGAACGTCAAAAGAAATTAGACGATAAAAAAGCGGCACGTCAAAAAATTGTAGATGATCGTAAAAAAGCGGTTGAAGAAAAGAGAAAAGCAGCAGAAGAAGCACGCAAGAAACTCTTGGAAGAAAATGATGCCAAACGCAATAAAGCTAAAAACCCAGACACAAAATCTGGAGAAACTGCTCCTGCTTCAACAGCCAAAGAAAACAACAAAGCTAAAAACGATTCTATAGCAGTAGCTAAAAAAGCAGCAGTCGAACAAGCAAGACAAAAAACTCAAGAAGAACGTCAAAAACTAATAGAAGATAAAAAGAAAGCACTTGAAGAGCGCCGTAAAAAAATACTAGAAGACCGCGAAAAAATTAAAAAAGAGCGCGAAGAAGCGCAAAAAAAGAAAGCAGAAGAAAATAAAAAATAAATATTTTTAAACACCAATTTAGACAATGAAACAAATTAAAACTTTACTTATCGCTGCAGCACTTTTCTTAGGTGCAAATCAAACCATTTCAGCTCAGGCAAAAGTTGCCCACATTGATGTTCAAGAATTAATGACTACGATGCCGGAAATGAAAACTGCTCAGGCACAGGTTAAAAAAATCAGTGAAACTTACGACAAAGAGTACAACACTATGGTTACTGAGTACCAAACCAAAATGAAAAAATACGAGTCGGAAGCTCAAACCGTAACTGAAGCTGTTAACGAAACACGTGCTAAAGAAATGCAGGATATGGGACAACGTATTCAGCAGTACAGAGAAAATGCACAAAAAGAGTTAGAGCAAAAAAACATGGATTTGGTAAAACCAATCATGGACAAAGCAAGAGCTGCAATTCAAAAAGTAGCTAAAGCAAAAGGATACCAGTATGTTTTAGATTCAACTAGCGGAAGCGGAGTAATCTTGGCTGATGGTCCAAACTTATTACCGGAAGTGAAAAAAGAATTAGGATTCTAATAAAGTTTTCTTAAATAAAAAAACTGCTCTAAAATTAGAGCAGTTTTTTTTTACATTTGTTTTATGAGCAGTAAAAACCCCATAGGCATTTTCGATTCAGGCATTGGAGGAACTTCCATTTGGAGGGAGATCCACAATCTTCTTCCTCAAGAAAACACTTTTTATCTTGCCGACAGCAAAAACGCTCCTTACGGCCAAAAGTCAAAGGAAGAAATTATTGCACTTAGTTCTAAAAATACCGAGTTTCTTTTAAACCAAAACGCAAAAGTTATTGTAGTCGCTTGCAATACTGCCACCACAAATGCGATTAAAGAATTGCGTGCTAAATACGATGTACCTTTTATTGGAATTGAACCAGCCATAAAACCAGCTGCTCATCGAAGTAAGACCGAAACTATTGGTATTTTAGCCACTAAAGGCACTTTAAACAGTGAACTTTTCAATCGTGCTGTAGAAACTTACTCCAACGTAAAAATTATTGAACAGGTAGGCTACGGACTGGTAAGTTTAATTGAGGAAGGAAAAATGAATTCCGAAGAAATGACAGGCCTTCTAAATGATTACCTAAAACCAATGGTGGAACAAAACATCGATTACTTAGTTCTTGGCTGTACGCATTACCCCTATTTGATCCCGCAAATCAAAAAAATCATACCAAGTCATATTAAGATTATCGATTCTGGAGAAGCAGTAGCCAAACAAACAAAAAACGTATTGGAAAAAAATCATCTGCTTAATACTTCAACAGCGCAAAGTTCACAGATTTTCTATTCCAACAGCGATGCCAGGGTTTTAAAAGACATCCTAGGGTTTTCCAAAGAGGTTTACGAGAAAGACTTTTAATCTTCTTTAAACCAACTCGAATACATAACATAGTTGTTGGAAATTCGCTCTATTTCCCCTGCAAAGTCAGAAGCGTTGATATCTTTCACCTTCTTGGCTGGAATACCTGCGTAAATAGTTCCGGATTCTACAACGGTGTTCTGTGTAACTACTGAACCTGCCGCAACAATTGAATTACTTTCAATCACGCAATTATCCATAACAATGGAACCCATTCCAATTAAAACATTATCGTGAACGGTGCATCCATGAACAATCGCATTATGCCCGATCGATACATTATTCCCGATTACCGTTGGATGTTTTTGATAAGTACAATGAATAATTGCCCCATCCTGAATATTTACTTTATTTCCTATTTTAATAAAATGAACATCGCCGCGAACAACAGCATTAAACCAAACACTGCAGGAAGCACCAAAAGTTACATCACCAACAACAGTTGCATTTTCAGCAAGATAACAATCTGAAGGAATTTGAGGTGCTTTTCCTTTTACTTCTTTTATTAAGGCCATAGTATAAAAAAAATGTCCCGAAAACCGGGACATAAATAAGTTTAAAATTAGTTAACCGCCGGACAGTTACAGTGGTAAGGCTCTCTTGTACAGTTAAAGTTAAGCCCTAATGTAATTTGATGGAAACCTGCATTATCGAATTTAACCGCTTGTGCTAAATAAGAGTAGGTATAGGAAAACATAAAGTTTTTATAATTTATCCCCACAATTGGAGTAATGTACTGTAAGTTCTGATCTTTAACAGCTCCTTGCTCGTAATATTGAGTAGCATCGAAACTTCTTCTGTATGAAAGTCCTCCCCATACTTTACCAAAATTCTCCATAGTTTTGTAAACCTTTAAGTTCACATCAATTGATTTTTCTTTGGTTTTTTCTGTCAATTGGAACATAAGTGAAGGCTCCCACATTAGACCTTCATCATTACCGAAAGTATAACCCGCAGACCAAAGGAATTTACGCAAGTTATCATCTTCAATATCAGAATAGATTTTACGACGGGTTTCAACAGCATTCTTAACCGTTACATGCGTGTAAAAATTTACCAAATGATACGACATTCCGAAATCAACATTGAAATAACTGTAATTTTGTTTTGTTCCAACATTCAACGGATCAAATAAAGTTCCGAATTCGGTTTCATCAAGCATACTCTGAATAATTCCTGCACTTAATCCGAAGGAAAGCATATTCAAATCGTCATTTCCTGCACTAAAACGCAAATGGTGAGCATAGGTAACTTTAGCTCCTTTTTGGGAGTGGTAACCGTTACGGTCATTAAAAACAATAGCTCCAACCCCTGAAGTTTTCTCATCACCTAAACTTGTATTAACACTCAAAGTCTGTAATCTTGGCGCATCGGTCTCCCCGAACCATTGCTGACGTGCAGTCAATCTAACTTTTGCACAATTTGCAGCACCGGCCATTGAGGGGTGAATTAGATAGTAGTTGTCTGATAAATAATCCGAATAAACCGCAATCCCTTCCTGTGCGAAAGAAAACTGTGTTAAACCTAAAGCTAAAGCAAATAACGCTTTTTTAAGTAATTTCATAATCCCTTGTTTTTGAGAAAACTCTCGTCAATTTGTCTAAAATCAGCTAAACTTATGAAGCTGTCCAAATATATAACATTTTGAACAACAAAAACAACTGTAAGACAATATTGTACAAATTAATTTTAAATAAATCTTATCGATGTGTTAATTTTTTCAATAAAAAACCAAATATAATTATTCATAGAATATAACTTCATTAAATTTGCAAAAAATCACAAAAACAATGCTAAAAGTAACAATAAAAGACACTCAAAACCCTGCTATCGTAAAATTCGAATTTCCGGAGTTTATCACTAAGAGTCAGAACTTTGAGTTTAAAAACATAGACGAAACCGCTGCCTCTCCACTGGCAAAACAACTGTTCTTCCTTCCCTTTGTAAAAACGGTTTACATCTCCGGGAACTTCATCGCTATTGAAAAATTCTCCATCGTAGAATGGCACGAAGTAAAAGAATTAGTTGCCGAGCAAATCGAAACTTTTGTTGACAAGGGCGGAAAAATCATCAATGTCGAGGAAAACTCCAGCAAAAAAATTCCGGTTACCGTTTACAGCGAAACCACACCTAACCCATCGGTAATGAAGTTTGTGGCCAGTAAAATGTTAACCAAAACCATGGTAGAATGCAAAAACATCGACCAAACCGCAGCTTCTCCCTTAGCAAAAGAACTTTTTAAATTCCCATTTGTAAAAGAAGTTTTCATCGATGAGAATTATGTTTCCATCTCCAAATACGACATCTCGGAATGGATGGAAATCACTCAGGAAATCCGTTCGTTCATCAAAACTTATATTGAAGAAGGTAAAACCGTGATCGACGAAACTCAAATCATAAAAACACAAAACCACGAAACCCAACAAGAGGAGTATTTCGAAAAACTGGATGCGACTTCACAGCAAATCATAAATATTCTGGAAGAGTATGTAAAACCGGCCGTTCAATCCGATGGTGGAAACATCATGTTCCAATCCTTTGACGAAAAAGAAAAACGCGTAAAAGTGATTCTACAAGGAGCTTGCAGCGGTTGTCCTTCCTCAACCTTTACCCTGAAAAACGGTATTGAAAACATGCTAAAGGAAATGCTTCACGATCAAGAAATCAAAGTGGAAGCCGTTAACGGATAATTTTTACCGTTGCTCTAAAACTGGTGCAAGAAATTGGTTTTTAAGAAATTACACTATAATTTTAATAGCTAATATCTTTAAATCCAACACATCATGGGAGTAATGAAAGTTATCGAAATCTTGTCCAGTTCCGATGTGAGCTGGGAAGAAGCTACCCGTAAAGGGGTTGCAGAAGCGGCTAAGACCTTAAAACATATTCGTTCAGCCTACGTACAGGAACAAAGTGCCGTAGTAGACGAAGACGGAAAAGTGACCCATTACCGCGTCAACCTGAAACTCACCTTCGAAATCAAGTAAGTTTTAGGAAATCACCGTATCTTTAAGCGTTCAAATTTGGACGCTTTTTTTATTAGAACTCATGAACGAACTACATCTGGAAACCAGCCCTTATCTGCTACAACACGCAAACAACCCCATTTACTGGAAAGCCTGGAATGACACTGCCTTAAACCAAGCAAAAAACCAAAACAAACTGATAGTGGTCAGCATTGGATATTCCGCCTGTCACTGGTGTCATGTAATGGAGCATGAAAGTTTTGAGAATCCAGAAGTGGCTCAAGTGATGAATTCGAACTTTGTTTCCATTAAAGTGGACCGCGAAGAACGCCCCGATGTAGATGCAATTTACATGAAAGCCGTACAACTGATGACCAAACAAGGCGGTTGGCCCTTAAATGCGGTTTGTCTTCCCGATGGACGTCCGGTTTGGGGCGGAACTTATTTCAACAAAGAAAATTGGATGGACATCCTTAATCAACTTCAGAAACTATATACCGAGAATCCGGAAAAAATGATTGATTATGCTGAAAAATTGCATCAAGGGATTCAGGTTTTAGGAGTGGTTGAAAAAAATCAATCGGAAGAGCAATTCAATTCGGAACGTCTCAAAGAAATGGCAGAAAAATGGTCCAGAAGTTTTGATTGGGATTTTGGAGGATACGCCCGAGCCCCAAAATTCATGATGCCCAACAATTATCTTTTTTTACAACGTTACGGATATCAAACGCAATCAAAAGACCTTTTGGATTTTGTGGATTTAACCCTAACCCGAATGGCTTATGGCGGTTTGTTCGACACGGTAGACGGAGGGTTTTCAAGATATTCGGTGGATCTGCGCTGGCACGTTCCTCATTTTGAAAAAATGCTTTACGATAACGGTCAACTGATTTCACTTTATGCCGAAACCTACAAACGCACACAAAACCCTCTTTACAAAGAAGTGATTGAAAAAACACTAAACTTTGTACAGCGTGAATTTCTGAATCAGGATAACGCCTTTTATTCCGCATTGGATGCCGATAGCATTAACGAAGTAGGCAAACTGGAAGAAGGCGCATTCTACGTCTGGAAAAAAGAACAACTAAAGGCGCTTTTGAATGAAGACTTTGAAATTTTTACCGAAGTTTTCAACGTCAATGAATTCGGATATTGGGAGCACGAGAATTATGTGCTTATTCAGAGTCAGACGATAAACAACCTCGCTTCCCAATTCGGCTTGACCGAAAACGAATTGCTGCTTAAAAAGAAAAACTGGGAACTACTGCTTTTTAACGAACGGGAAAAACGACCAAAACCAAGACTGGACGACAAATCACTTACTTCATGGAATGCAATCATGCTAAAAGGTTATGTCGATGCTTATAAAGCATTAGGCACTACCGAATACTTAACCATCGCCGAAAAAAACGCCAAATTTATAATTGAAAAACAATGGTCGGAAGAAGGTTATCTTTGGCATTCCTATAAAGAAGGAAAAAGTACCATTACAGGATTTCTGGAAGATTACGCACTTGTAATTGATGCTTTTATTGCGATCTATCAAGCGACGTTAAACGAAAACTATCTGTTACAGGCCAAACAGCTTACGGATTATTGTTTGGAGCATTTTTATGATCCGGAAAAACAGTTTTTCTCCTTTACTCCAAGAGACAACCAACAATTGATTGCCTTGCATTTTGAAACGGAAGACAATGTAATTCCTGCCTCCAACTCAGTGATGGCAAACAATCTATACACTTTGAGTATTTTGTTTCACAACACCTATTACGAAAAAACTGCCAAGCAAATGTTACATCACATGCAACCCTACATGGATTATGCTTCTGCCTTCTCGAATTGGCTGAATCTTTGGCTAAACCTTTCACAAGACAATAAAGAATTGGCAGTTTGCGGAAGTTCGGCTTTGGAAAATGTAAAGAAATTAAACTCCGAATACCTGCCCAATGTTTTGATTACCGGAAGTACTCAAGAATCAAACCTTCCTTTTCTGCAAAACCGATTTGACCAAGACCAGCTTCTGTTTTATATTTGCCAGAACAAAAATTGCCTGCTGCCCAACGATTCATTGGAACGCACTTTATCAGAACTTAAAACCTTATAAAAGCCATGGAAGTAGAAAAAATGAACAATCTTTTCGTGCACTATTTTAATTTTTTAGTGGACTATTCCCCTCGCGTGATCTCCGCGATTTTAATTGCGCTGATTGGAATGTGGGGCATCAAGATTTTCAGTAAGGTTGCCGAGCGCATCATGATTAAACGTGAAATTGAACCTACCCTGATTCAATTTATTTTAGACATACTGGTTTGGGGCGTTCGCATATTACTTTTTGTAACGGTAATCTCTCGATTAGGAATTGAAACCTCTTCCTTCGTTGCTATTCTTGGAGCAATCGGCTTGGCCGTGGGCATGTCTTTGCAAGGTTCTTTATCGAATTTTGCCGGCGGTATGCTCATCATCATGTTCAAACCTTTTAAAGTCGGAGACAACATTGAAGCGCAAGGTGAAACCGGAAAAGTCATGGAAATTCATATTTTCACCACAAAAATATTAACCGCTCAGAACCAGTTCATCTATATCCCCAACGGAGCCTTATCCAATGGAAAAATTAAGAATTTCTCTCAAAAAACAACACGTCGCAGTGATTTGATTGTACGCACGAATTACAGTTCTGATTTAAAGGTTGTAAAATCGCAATTGGAAGCTATAGTAAAAGGACATACTAAAGTTTTGAAATCGCCCGCTCCGGAAGTAACGGTAAACGAATTAACCGAAACTACTGTAAATTTTGCAGTTCGTGTTTGGGTAAAAAATGCAGACTTGGCAGCTGTCAACTCTGATATTTTGGAGCAAAGTAAAGGTATTGTTAAGCTTTAGGCTTGGTAGTCATCACAAAGTCTTTCAAATAAAAAGGTTCAAAGTAAGCGACGTCCACAAAGTCGCTTTTTTTGTATTTTTCAAACGACATCAAGGCCATTTCTCTAGCAGATGGATAAATTACTTCATCGTGATAAACAAACTTGTCTGAAGTTAACACCTCTTTGCATTTTGAAGCTCCATCGCCAATTAAATGTATGGTTTCCGAACACTCTGAATAAGTAGTTTGATCAATGATTTCCGCTTGAGTTTCTCTGATTTTCTCATAATCCCTACTGAAGATTGCGGTAAAAGCTTCCATTCTTCGGGCATCAATCATTGGAATGATGATTCCGTGATTTACAGATATTTTTCTAGATAAAGCTTCCAAAGTATCAGTAGCAATAAGCGGAATACCGAGCGCATAACACAATCCTTTCGCTGCAGAAACCCCAATGCGCAATCCCGTATACGATCCCGGCCCCTGACTTACCCCAACAGCATTCAAATCCTGAAAAGTGATTCCTGCTTCTTTTAGAGCTTCTTCAAAGAATACGTGTAATTTTTCTGCATGGGAATAACCTTGATCAGCTACTTCAATAGAACTAAGAATCGCTCCATCGTGTGCAATAGTTACCGAACAGTTTTTGGTTGCCGTTTCAATGTTTAAAATATACGCCATAGGATTGCAATTATTGGCAAAGATACTGTTTTGAAGTACCAAAATCCAATTCTTGAGTTCAATAAAAAATCCCAAATGTTTTCATTTGGGATTTACTGTTTAAGCTTTTTTATCTTTATCCTTCTCCGGAGCATCTTTTTTCTTAACCTTTACCTTATCATTAGGATTAAGGTCTTTGGTTACTGTGGTATAAGGTCCAACAATAATCACATCGCCTTTTTTCAATCCTTGAACCACTTCGATGTTGGTATCGTCCTGAATTCCGGTTTTGATGACTTTTAATTTAGCCTTGTCTCCTACTTTTACAAACACACATTCGTATTTTTTATCCGTAGAACCTTTGATCTTTTCTTCTTGTTCTTTTTCCAGTTCTTCTACAATGTCTTTTTTAGCAGAAGTAGTATCGGTTTTCATCACTACTGCACTAATCGGCACGGCTAAAACATTTTCCTTTTTGGTAGTGATTATATCTACCGTAGCAGTCATCCCCGGACGGAAAGGTGAAAAATTTGCAGGCTTCCCTTGGATTAAATCCTGGTACGATTCTTTTAAGATGCGTACTTTCACTTTAAAGTTGGTCACCTGATCGGCCGTAGTAGTAGCCGTTGAAGAGTTCGAGATACTGGTTACCACACCTTTAAACTCTTTTTTCAGATAAGCATCCACTTCAATTTTTGCTTCGTCCCCAATGCTGATTTTTACGATGTCGTTTTCATTGACATCCACTTCCACTTCCATATTATTAAGATTCGCCACACGTAAAAGCTCAGTACCTGCCATTTGCTGTGTTCCCAAAACGCGCTCTCCTAATTCCACATCCAATTTAGAAATGGTACCGTCTGCCGGAGCATAAATAGTAGTTCTTCCTAAATTATCTTTAGCCTCAGTTACCGTTGCCGAAGCGCTCTTCATGTTATAATATGCCGATTGCTTTGAAGCCTGAGCCACTTCATAAGCCGAAACCACTTTATCCCACTCTGATTTGGAAATCACTCCTTTGTCGAATAGTTTTTTATTACGATCATAGTTTGACTTCGCTTCTTTTAGCTGTGCATCTGCCTGGCTTAAACCAGCTTTGGTAGTTGATAATGACGCTACTGTTCGGTTTACCCCGGAAACATAAATATCCGGATTAATTTTCACCAACAAATCACCTTTTTTTACGGTCTGACCTTCTTTGATTGGCAAATCAATAATCTCTCCGGAAACTTCAGATGAAATTTTAACTTCCACTTCCGGCTGGATTTTTCCTGTGGCCGAAACGGTTTCTACTATAGTGATGGCGTCGGTTTTGGCAACCTCTACCTCTTTTCCTTCTTCTTTATTACCGATAACACCGGTTTTACTTAATCCAACCAGTAGTGCTACTAAACCAACAGCGCCTCCTGCTAATAAATATTTTGTTCTTTTTGTCATGGCTTATTGTTTTTGTACAATCGGAATTCCGAAATAAAACTCAAGTATTTTGGTTCTGAAAATATAATCGTATTTGGTGCGCAACACTTCAGACTGCGCTGTAACATATAAGGTTTGCGTTTGATTGAAATCGAAAACATTCATTAAGCCTACCTCATAACGGTCTTTTGCATAATTGAAGGCCTTTTCGCGGGATTCTAAAGTAGAAACCGCTGCTTCATAAGACTTCAAAGCACCTTTAGTATCAGTATATGCGGTGTAAACCGTTCTCTCTAAGTCCAATCCCTTTTGCTCTAAATTGATTTTGGATCGCTCCAACGCCACTTTAGAACGAGAAACATTATTTCGAGCTGAAAAACCATTCAAAATAGGAATATTTAGAGACAATCCAAAATTATGACCTTTATTATTACTTAGCTGATCAAAGAATGGCAATGCCTTTCCCATTATTGGCTGACCAGTAGCAAAATCATAATCTACAACTCGATCTGCATAAGCAACTCGAGAATTGAAACTATAGAATCCAGTCAATGAAGGCTGATACGCACCTCGTGCAATTTTTAAATCTTTTTCTGCCATAGACACACTAGTCTGAGCCAATTTAATATCAGTACGGGTTTCTTTCGCTTTTTCAAAAATTGCATTAGGTTCCTGCATTAATATACTGCTTTCCTGAACCGGAATGGAACTGTCTGCAATATCAAATTCCTGAAAATTATCCAATTGCAGTAACTGCGCTAAACTCAATTTTGAAATCAAAAGCGCATTTTCAGCAGCAATCAACCTTTGATTATCGGTTGCAACAGTTGCTTTAACGTCTAACAAATCTCCCTTAGGAACCACCCCTGCATCAACCAATTCCTGGCTACGTTCCAATTGTTTAGTATCATAAGCCAATTGTTCCTGCTGTACCTTCAAGTTCTCTTTATTAAAGATAATCTGCAAATAAGCATTCACTACATTAAGCGAAACATCCTCCTGCATTTTTGTCAATTGGTATTGTGAAGAGACCATAGACAAATTAGCCTTACGAAGCTGGTTTTGATTCTGCAAACCTTTGTAAATATCAATACCCGCATTGATTCCCATTGAGGTATATTGCGTGGTTGCTGTGTTGGTTTGGTTGGTTACCGGATTGATATTCAATCCAATATTCCAGGAATGTTGTGCCTGACCATTAATCGAAGGCAAAAAATTCCCGTAGGCATCTCTTTTAGAAATTTGGGAAAGCTGATTATCCAACTCGGTGTTCTTAATAGAGATGTTTTTTTCCATTGCATAGTTTACACATTCCTCCAGTGTCCATTTTTTTGATTGGGCATTAGAAGGCAAGGCAGTCAGTAGCAATCCGAAAAATAAAATTTTAATTTTTTTTGTCCTTTTCATAGTATTCTTTTGGAAAAGAGAGTCACAAAGATATCATTTTTGAGAGGAATCTCTTATTCTTAAAAACCATAAGACGCATTTCTTTATAAAACGTTACAGCCTGCATGAAATAAAAATTTTACATTTACATCGATTTTTAGTATTTTTTTCATGAAAACCTTTCTTTCCCTTGTTGTTATAATCGGAGCAATCGTTTTGTTTGCAAGTTGCTCGTCTTCCAAAAAAATTGAAGCCCTCAAACCTGCCCCGAGTGACGCTACACCAACGGTCTACAAAACCACAACTTCTTACATCAACATGCCGGTAGAAGTGCCTATTAAGGAAATTGAAACGCAATTAAATAAAGCACTTACGGCTTTGATCTACAACGACAGTATTATTGAAGACGACAAAACCGAGATGAAAATCTGGAAACAGGCACCCATCAAATTAATTGAAAAAGACGGGAAAATACAGTCGCAACTTCCGATGAAAATTTGGATTCGCGTAAAATACGGAACCGAATATCTGGGACTTAACGACATGAAAGACATCAACCTTAACGGAACCATTACTTTGCTAAGTGATGCCAAGCTTTCAAATTGGAAATTAACCACAAATTCCATAATTGAAGATTTTCAATGGAGCGAAAGCCCTTCTATTGAAGTAAAAGGACGCAACATCCCAATAACGTATCTGGTTAACCCTACCCTTCGCATTTTCAAATCAAAAATTGCCAAAAAAATAGATGAAGCCATTAATAAAACTACCGATTTCAAACCTCAGGTCTTGTCGGTATTGGAAAAGTTAAGCACACCGTTTCAAACCAGCGAGCAATACGAAACCTGGTTCAAACTGATTCCTTCAGAACTTTATGTAACCGATGCTAAACTTTCCAAAAGCAACATTACTATGGATATGGGCCTGAAATGCACCATGCAAACCATCGTTGGACAACAGCCCGCGAATACTTTTAAAAAGGAAAACATTCTTTTGAAACCCGTAGCCAAAATTCCAAATAAAATTGAGGCAACCGTAGCAGCAGTTTCCACTTATGAAAGCGCCTCCCGCATCTTAACCAAAAACTTTCAGGGTCAAACCTTTGCATCCGGAAGTAGAAAAATAACGGTTCAAAAAGTAGATTTATGGCACAAAGACGGTAAAATGATCATTGCTTTAGACATGATGGGCAGTGTAACCGGAACCATTTATCTGACCGGTTATCCAAATTACAACGCTGTTACTAAGGAAATTTATTTCGACCAGATGGATTATGTCCTGAACACCAAAGGCGTGCTTACCAAAACCGCAAACTGGTTGCTTAGCGGCATGATTCTACGCAAAATACAGGAAAGCTGTCGTTACTCCATCAAAGGGAATTTAGAGGAAGGAAAGAAAAACATCCAGCCTTATTTAAGCAACTATTCTCCGATGAAAGGCGTTTTTGTAAACGGTTCGCTAAACGATTTCGAATTTGACAAAGTAGAACTTACCGACAAAGCCATTATCGCCTTTATAAAGACTTCAGGGCAGATGAGCGTAAAGATCGACGGAATGGAATAACAACAAAAAAGCAGCTTAGTTATAAGCTGCTTTTTTGTTATTTCTCTTCTTTCTTTTTACCATACTTTAATCGATAAATGGCATAACCGATAGCCCCCACAAGAATATAAGGTATTGCCATCAGATAAACGATTCCGTCGTTAACGGCTCCTGCCTGCACACCGGATTCTTCACTTTCCAACGCAGCGCGACACATAGCACACTGTGCATTGGCATCCAAAGTAAAAAAACAAAACACAAGCAACAAAAGAAAAATTGCCGTTTTATTATTCAGTTTTTTAACTCTAAACTTTATGTTTTCAGATTTAACGAACATAATACGGGGAAATCATTAGATAAACTATCACACCAGTAACCGCCACATACAACCACAATGGAAAAGTAATTTTAGCAATCTTTTTATGTCTCTCGAAGCTTTTAGAAATTGCACGAACATAAGTAATGAGCACAAAAGGGATAATCACAATGGAAAGCAGAATATGTGATAAAAGAATAACCAAATAAAGCAATCGCATTCCTCCGATAGCAGTTGCTTCATCTGCATCCAGAATACCATTGTGATTAACATCTCCAAAAACCGTTGAATCTGCAGTCATGTGATACGCCACATACATTCCCAAAAAGGCCACAGAACACGCAATTGCAACTTTAATAAGCAACTCGTGCTGCTTTCTTTTTCCAGCTTTAATCGACCATACAGCTGCAATCAATAAAACTGCAGTGATTCCGTTAATTGTGGCGTAAATTGGCGGCAGAAACGACAACGGCTCTACGTCATAACCAAGTTTTCTCAAATTAACACCAAATAACAATGCCACCACTAAAGGAATGGCAACCGACAATACGACAATCCACTTATTGTATTTCTGTTCAACTGAATGTTCCATTTATTCTTCCAATAATTTTTTAATATCTTCTTTTAACATATCGATTCCCGGCTGCTCCAATCCATCATAGTACAAGATCGGATTATCAAAAGCATCTCTTCTACACCTAATATTTCCTTCTTTATCCACCAAGGCAAACATTCCGGAATGCTCAAAACCACCATTTACATTTTTATTTTCACCCGCATAAAGATTGAACCCCGTTTGGGCCAGCTTAAAAATATAAGCTTTGTCACCCGTCAAAAAGTGCCAGTTGTAATGTTTTGCTCCCAATAATTCAGCATGCTTTTTCAAATGCTCAGGTGTATCATTTGCAGGATCAATGGTGATGGAAGCAATACCAAAATCGGGTTTGCCATAAAATTCCTTTTGCAATTGCAACATATTTTGGTTCATTTTTGGACAAATGGTTGGACAGCTGGAAAAGAAAAACTCTACCACATAAACCTTTCCCAAATAATCTTTATCCGAAATTTTTTTATTGTTCTGATCCGTGAGTTCAAACTTAGGAACAGGTCCAACCGTATGCAAATCGGATTTTTGAAACTTGGAAACGATTTTCGGAACGGCCCATATCCCAAAAATCAAAACGATAAAGGAGATTCCTATATAGGATTTATTTTTCATTGAATTAAATTTTTCGTTTGTTGTTTCGTTTCAAGGCAAGGCGGTATTCCGCCAGAATGATTTTTACATCATCGGCCATTTCGTTGTGAAGATCGGCTGCAGAAATCGTATTATAGCCTTCTTTGTACTCCTCTTCTCCTTTTTTGTTTTTACCTTTTCGTCCGCGGAGATTTCGATCTTTATCAATGATGAACACATTAGAAGTTGCCAGGTTCCCATTTAACCCGCCCACTAAATTCAATTTCGAATAATATGTTTTTATTTCTTCGGGTGAAGCAAACACATAATGCCAATGCGACAGATCAGAAACCGCGCCCAATTCAGCAGTTATTTGATTTGCTTCTTTTTCAGTTCCGGTCGGTACAATCATCACTACTTGAAAATCTGAAAAATCTTTATTTTTATTATAGATTTTCTGATCCAAATTAAAAGCATTCCCTTTCTCACGCAAAAGCTCATAGCCCGGAAACCCCAAAATGGTAATTTTTTCCTGAAGCTTTATTGACTCTCCTTCTGCAGTTTTAAAATTAACAAGCTCCGGAACATTCGGAGTTACCGTTGGTAAGGTCACAAAATTGTTAACCCCGGAAGCAAAAAAAAGATACGCACAAATGGGTAGCGCAAACAAAACGGTTAATACAATATATTTTTTCATCACATTCAAATTCTTTCGGGTACAAAAATAAAAAAAGGCACGCTAATGCGTGCCTTTTTAATCGTTAAATATATTATTAAAATATCCACTTATAGTGTGATGTTTTAAATACATCGTAAACATAATTTCCTTCAACTAGTAAAATGAACACTAAATAAAGGATAAGGAACACAAGTGGCCCGACAATAGACCATCTTAAGTTACTTTTCTCTCCCTCTAAGTGCATGAAAGCCCACATGATGTAGTATGCTTTAACCACCGTTAAGATGATGAAGATCCAGTTTAATAAATTCATTGACAAAAGATTTGTCATGTATAAGGAATGAGGTCTTACAATACCTAAAGCTACCTCTACAATTGTAACTACAGAAAGGAATGCAAATACGCCCCAAATTCTTTTTACGTTAGATTCGTGTGAATGTCCCATTTTTAAATCTTTTGAAAATTAAACTAAATAGAAGAATGTAAATACGAACACCCATACTAAATCTACAAAGTGCCAGTACAATCCAACTTTTTCTACCATCTCATAACTTCTTCTCTTCTCGTATGTCCCAACAATAACATTTAGGAAAATGATGATATTAATAATAATACCTGAGAATACGTGGAATCCGTGGAAACCAGTAATAAAGAAGAAGAAGTTTGCAAACAATTTATGTCCGTATTCGTTGCGGTACATGTTTGCACCTTCAACAACCAATTTCGCTTCTTTAAGACGCTCTAAAGACTGCTCTCTTGATAAAACTGTTTTCTTTTTATCTTTAGTAATTACCTCAGTTCTTACTAAAATATCAGGATTAGCTTTGAAACCTTCAACAACTTCCTCTACTGAATAAGTAGGAACTGTCTCACCGCTCACAAACCAAACTCCTGTATTTTTTTCTTTTTGAATTCTCTCTTTAGGCAATACCTTAGCAAAATCAGCTAAAGCTACACGCTCACCTTCTCTGTTTACAAACTGAAGCATAGAACCACCTCTTGTTTCAATAGCTCCGTGAGAACCCTGAATGAAGTTTTTCCATTCCCAAGCCTGCGACCCAACGAAGATCAAACCTCCAACGATAGTCAGAAGCATGTAAACCGCAACTTTTGTTTTTTGTAATTTATGACCTGCATCTACGGCTAAAACCATGGTTACAGAAGAGAAAATTAAGACGAATGTCATTAAAGCCACATAATACATTGGCGCATCAACACCGTGTAAAAAAGGAAAGTGAGTAAACACTTCGTCGGCAATTGGCCAAGTTTCAATGAATTTAAATCTTGAAAAACCGTAAGCAGCAATAAATCCTGAAAAGGTTAAAGCATCTGATACGATGAAAAACCACATCATCATTTTGCCATAACTTGCTCCCATTGGCTCGTTTCCGCCATCCCAAGTTTTTCCGTTAGTAGCTGTTGTAGTAACTGTCGCTCCCATTGTAAAGTTATTTGTTAAAAAGTTCCCAAATTTACATTTTTTTTCTATTTGTAGAAATAGAAAAATAAAAACAAGTAGACCCAAAGAAAATCAAGAAAGTGCCAAAACATCGCACCAAGCTCAATACCAAGGGTTTGACCCGAATTGTATTTTTGTTTAAAATGATTATAAATTATAATTAAAAGTGCGATTAGCCCCCCAAAAAGGTGCGCCAAGTGCACAATTACCACCACATAAAGAAAAGAAGTTGTGATTGTACTCTCGCTTCCAGTGAAGAAATAACCTGCTTCAATTACCTGACTAAAACCTTCAAATTGCAGCACCACAAAACCAACCCCTAAAACCAATGTTCCCAAAAGATATAACGTGGTAGCTTTATGCTTGTCATTCTGAATCGATTTTTTTGCCAAATGAAAGGTAAGACTGCTCAACAACATCACTACCGTACTCCCAATAAAAGCAGAAGGCAACACAAAGTCGTTCAACCAATCCGGTCGTGATTTACTGATTACATAAGCACTGGTCAAACCGGCAAAAACCATCACTATACTGATCATTGCGAACCATAGCAGCATTTTATAGCTTCTGGCTTTTCGCTCCTGATGCTCCTGAATTGTCATTTCCATATTCTATCGTAAAAATTTATCTGCAACATATATTACCTGCAACAACGAGATGTAAGATACACTTACCAACATCAGGGTTTTTGCTGTTTTTTCATCCATTTTCCTGTACAGCTTTATTGCAAAATACAACATCCAAAGCCCAAGAAGCAACACCAAAGCAGCCGCAACATAGCTCAATTTCAATTCTCCTGTAAATCCGATTACCGGAATTAAGGAAGCTATAATCAGCCAAATCGTATACAAAATGGTTTGCAAAGCAGTTTTCTTGTCTTGTTTCCCGGTAGGCAACATAAAAAAACCGGCTTTTTCATAATCTTTATACAAAAACCAACCAATTGCCCAAAAATGAGGGAATTGCCAGAAAAACTGAATCAAAAACAAGGTTCCTGCTTCGATACCAAAGTGATTGGTCGCCGCTACCCACCCCAACATAAAAGGGATCGCGCCCGGAAAGGCACCAACAAAAACCGAAAGCGGCGTCAAGGTTTTCAAAGGAGTATAAACACAGGTATAAAGAAAGATCGATATTGCACCGAACATTGCTGTTTTAGGGTTGATTGAATACAAAATAGACAATCCAAGCAAGGTAAGCACAACTCCTAAAACAAAGGCATTTTGCTTAGAAATTCTACCCGAAGGTAAAGGACGATTTTTAGTTCTGTCCATTAACGCATCCAAATCAATTTCTATAATTTGGTTAAAAACATTGGAAGCCCCAACCATACAGTAACCGCCAATTCCCAAAAGCAAAAAAGTTACCCAATCAAAGGGAAACTCCTCAGAAATTCCTAAAAGATAACCCACAATTGAAGAAAACACAACACTAACAGCCAATCCAGCCTTAGTGATTTCTTTAAAATCCGTAAAAAGCGTTACTATTGAAAAGGATTTTTCGGAAGTATTCAAAATGGTTTTCATTTATCTTTTTAAGTGGCGCAAATATACTTCAAAAAATAGATTTTCTCAAAAGCAACCACTTAAAATGAAGCCCGCAAGCAATATTTAACAAAAAAGGCAGGCTTTCGCCCACCTTTTCTTATTTTTCCAAGATCACTTTCAAATCATTTAACCCTGTTTCAAGCGCTCCGCCTATTTCTTTGTTCATATCAAAAGTCAGCATCATCAGATTCATCGGATAATCCATATGCCCTTTAAAACCCCAGCGCACAATAGTTTGATTGGCCGGATTCGAAGATAAAGGCTCTGTAGTAAAAAAAGCTTTGTCCTCAGCTTCAAACGGCTCTTTAAAATGCAATTTCATGTCGATGCGGTCCATCTCGGCAATTTTCACAATTTCCTGTTCTCCTTTACCAACTTCAGGATTGGTACTTTCCCAGGCATACACAAAACCAACTTCGCCGTCAGTTCCTTTGTACTCTTTTTTCATTTGAGGATCTTTTCGGTTCCAAACACTAAAATGATCCTGATTTTTGACCAATTTAATGTAACTGAACACTTCGGCCTCAGGTTTATTAATGATCACCTCTCTCTCAACAGCAAAATCTTTCTTGACAAACAAACCGGCGATTAACAGAATCCCGATAACCGCAACAATAAATAAAAGTAATTTTTTTAAAATTCCCATAGATTCGTTTTTTAAAAAGTTAACGCTTAAATATAGGAATTAATTTTCAAATTTTACTTAAAAATCATAATACCAGTTAAATAAGTCGGAACGCAATCCAATTGAAAACCATGTGGTATTCGATTTAATCGTAGTTGCTGTCTCTTTAGTTGGGTCGAAATTTCTGAAAATTAAATTCCCAAACACCTTAAGATTCATGGTTGGATTTACGGTATAACCGGCCATCAAATCAGCTACCATAATATTGGTTTTATTTCCCTGAGCGATTTTCACCCCACTGTCTGCATAACGTTCATCTTCATAATTACGATAAATATCTCCACCATAGTTTGTTCCGGGTCCGGCACTTTCATAATCAAAACCTTTTATCCCGTAAACCAATTTTGCCTCTGCAAACCAGCGCTGTTTGTAAAAACGACCAATTGCAACGACCTCTCTGAAATTAGCTCCCCATAAGTGCCCCATACTTTGGTTGTTATGACCATAATTTGTTACGATACTACTGTGAGAATACACATAAGGACGAACATGATTGTATTCCATCTGAAGCATCAGGTTTTTTACATTGAACGCATCATAGTACTTCCCCCCTAACTGATATCCAAATTTATTTTTCCAGCTTTGCCCGCTTCCTGTCATATCACCCAAAGAAAATTCATCCAGTAAAAACTGACCGTATAGATTCACTTTACTGTTCCATTTGTACTTGGAAGTTAAACCCAAAGTAGCATTACCACTTCGCGATGAAGAAGAAAACTCTACAGATCTGTAAAAAATGATCGGATTGACAAAATTCAAATCAAAACCTCTATCGTTAGTGTTGGTCCAGATTACCGATTCAAAAAAACCAACATTCAAGCGCTTAGAAGCATTCCAACTCAAATAGTGATTGGCCATATACTTTGTGGCATAGGTTTTATCAACGGTAACCGCATCACGAACATCCTTGAGCCACATATAGGTATTGGTATATTTTATTTTCCAGAATGTGGTATTGATTTTAAAGAAAGGATACGGGCTGGCGACATCACTGGTTAAAAGCGAACGATAACCATCTCCAATAAAATTCCTTCCGTAACCTAACTGAAGATTAATCATATCACTAGGCTTGTAAGTGATGTTTGCTTCGGCAGAAGGAAAATCGAAAGCGTCTTTCTTAAATTCTTTTGCAATTCCAACACCAGGAATAATTGCCGGATTTCCTCCCGAAGGACGAATCGAACGTGCATAATCATTATAGTAACCCGCAAATCGGCCTTGGCTTTCAAAAATCGAAGTAGAAAAAAACAATTCTTTCCCTAAAGCTCCTTGAATCTGAATTCCTCGGGTGTTTACAAATGTATTGTCTACATCATCACGGTCAAAATCTTTTCCTAGGCGAAAATCAAAAATAGGATTCATCGTAAACCAATACTGTTCGCCCTGAATCGCCACCAGATTTTCATTCCAAAGCTTTCTTCCCCACCAGGACTGAACCGGTTTCATGTTTTGTTGGTAAACCGCATTCAAATCATAATACTTAGAAACTTCAGCATACGAATAAGGCTTAGAAGCTGTGTGATTGTTACTCCCTACCACATTTAGTGCCGCATCAAAAATTCCGTAGTTGTTGTGCGTAAAAGGCAAATTCAGATAACTCTTAAACTGAGGGTTATTGAATTTTTTGTAAACGATGGTTTCGTACTCCTTTGATTCGGTATTAGGATCAATCGTTTTTTCTTTTTTATTACGAACATCCTCCACAATTGCTTCAGCACCAAATGGAGAAGGCTTAACCAAAGGAATCGCAATTTTTATAGAATACCTAGCATAAGTAGGTTTCCCAGCATATTTTGCAGGCTCCACTTTAGGAAGTATTGAAAAGACACGTTTGGTTTCATCAACCAAACTCTTCTCGGCTGCATCTGCATAAAGCACTTTAAAAGTACCCGTAGTATCCACCTCAAAAAGTGCAATAATACTTCCTTTGTAATTTTTTGCTTTTACCTCTTCCGGGCAATTGAACTTTTCAAAAACAAAATTTTGAAGGGTATTATAAAAACAAGCTTCCTGTTGTTCTGCTCTACTAGAAGCACATTCCGGAAACAAAGGAAATTGTTCCCTTTGACCGGTTTGGGCCGAAAGGGTTTGAAAAAAACCTAAAACAAGAAGTAATCGTAAAAAATTGTTCATTTAACCGAAATAAAATTAGTATTCGTTTTTTGCAGTTCCACCATCTGCTATAGCTTTAGCCGACGATGTCCCGATTCGTTTTACACCCAGCTGAATCATTTCAACCGCTTCCTCATAGGTTCTAACACCTCCGGCAGCTTTAACCGGCAATGGAAAAGAATTTTCAACCATTAGTTTTATAGCAGCAACAGTGGCTCCGTTGGGCAAACCTCCTTCAGTTTTATAAAAACCGGTTGATGATTTGACAAAAACCGATTCGTAGTGCGATTCTTTAAAATGTGCCAAAACAACATTTTTAATTAAAGCCGATAACTGAACGATTTGATGCTCGTTTAAGGCCGCGACTTCAATAATCCATTTTACTATTTTATGATGTTCAAGCCCCAAACGTGTTCCTTCAAAAACTTGTTTTTTCACCAAATCGGTTTGACCACTTATGAATGCTTGGTAATCTATCACAAAATCCAAATCATCTGCTCCATCCTTAATAGCCTGATTAGCTTCTTTAAGCTTATCTTCAAGAAGGCCATTACCCTCCGGAAAATCAATAACGGTTCCAATGGTTACTTTAGAGTGCACATTGGAAATCATTTCCTTAGCCATTGCCACCATATCGGGACGAATCATTATGAGTTTGAAGCGCTCGTCAATAGCTTCCTGAACAAAATTTATCACCACCTCCCGGTTCTCAGCTTTGGTCAATCCTGCCTGAGAAGCTGTTTTCAAATAAGTCGAATCTAAATACTGTCTAATATCCATGCGCTAAAAATAAAAAAATCCCACCGAAGTGGGATCATTATTTGCTTTTATTTTATTCATTGAAGCTTTTCGCTTTTCGGTAACGTTCTACCATTACAATCGTTATAATAGCCAATGCGCTCCCGGTGAGGTTCGCTAAAACGTCTTTAAAATCTGCGTGACGGTTCTGCGTAAAAAGTTCTTGACAAACTTCAATCAGGCATCCGTAAAAAAGAGCAGACAAAAAAACCCACATTAACTTTTGAATCCTTGTCCTTTCATGGAATTTTCTGGAAACAAATCGGAACCACAAAACAGTAAAGACAAAGTAGAAAAAAGCATGAATCAGCTTATCTTTTGCAAATAAGGGAACACTCGGAATTTTACTTGCGCTCACAAAACAGGCAATTGCAATTAAAATCGTCCAGAGAAATGCCGTTACAAAAGGCTTTTTATGCTCCAATTAATTCTTTGTAAGCGTCTGCAGACAATAAAGAATCCACTTCCGATCTATCAGAAATTTTAACTTTTACCATCCAACCTTTACCATAAGCATCAGAATTTACAGCCTCAGGAGTAGTTTCCAATTCTTCATTGAACTCAATAATCTCCCCTGAAAGAGGTAAAAACAAATCTGAAACCGTTTTAACCGCTTCCACAGTTCCGAAAACTTCATCTTTAGCCAAGGTCTGGTCTAAAGTTTCCACTTCTACATAAACGATGTCCCCTAATTCTTTTTGTGCAAAATCAGTAATTCCTACTGTTGCAATATTGCCTTCAAGGCTAACCCATTCGTGATCTTTTGTGTACTTTAAATTCGCTGGTATATTCATTGTGTTTATTTTTTTGACAAATGTAATTTATTCGAGTTAACTATAAAACGATTTCTTTGTTAATTTCCGAAGTTATAACGTAAGGTAAACCCTGATCGGATATTGGTAATCGGGAATGTTGTTGAAATAACTGCTTTAGAGAACGAATGGTCATAATAAAAAATCGCGGTAAGGTTCTTACTGAAGGCATAATCCGCCGTGAATTTAACAGACCATATATTCTGACCTCCCGCAAGCTGGTTGTTATCATAATCCAAATACCTTACAATGGTTTTATTATTTCTGAAAGACACATCGGCTTTTAAATTCAAATCGCTCTTAATTACCCCGCTTGCATCCTCGGCCAAAACAGTGCTGATAATTACATCTTTGAAACGGTAACCCATCCCTAAAATATATTCGTTTCCTTTTACTTCGGTTAACAAACTGTTATCAAAACTAAGGGATAAAGCCCTGTCCTTTTTCATTTCAGCCAAAATCTTGAAAGAATTTTTCATCTCAAAATCCATGCGAACCAAAGGATTAAATTGCTCTACAAGGTTAATGTTGGCAATAATTCTTGAAGGAGTAAAATTCCCAAAACCATTGTTATCACGACCTCCCGGATTTTTATCGTATTCAAAATTAGAACGGAATGAGTTAATGGTATAAGACGAACGGTATCCATGTTGTAACGAGAAACGCTTAAAAGTATCTTTAAACCATTGATAACGCATCAGTCCGGTATACTTAACGTTCCAGTTTGGAATTGGTATGTCTCTGAAGGTTGACAACGATATTTTAGAAGCCGACTCCCCTTCCGGTCTGCTAACAACTCCGGTATAAGCAGAAAGGAACGACGGAATCATAACCGCCTGACTGCTCTTTCCAAAACCGATAGGATAATCTTTGTTTGCAACATAGAATCCGTAACTTGGATCGGTTGGTGCCGGAATCGGGTTACTTGCATCACCATATCTTGGAATATTTGGCCCGTAATATGCCTCAGCCAATCGGTTGGCAATAATCATTCTGTTCTCAACAAAATCAGAGAACGGAGATGATTTTACTTCATCACTTTGTTTGAAAGCCGTTTTCAACATTACCGTAGAAATGGAGAAATTACCAAAATCGTAAGGAGAATGTGCATTGTATTGTCCGTCTGCCGATACGTCAAATTGTTCCGAGAAATTCTGACTCATATTTCTATCCGCATTAATATCTACTTTGAAATCCGGGAATAACTCCAACTGACCCGTTACATTCAACTGTTTGGTTTTAATCTGAGTAAAACTCTGATTGAATTCCGGATAATAGGTTAACCAACCGTTTTTGGCTGCTTCGTAACGCACATCGTCCTGACTTCCCAAAACGAAACCAACCGTTGGCTTGCTTGTTCCTAAAAACCCAACTCTAGGTAAATAACCCGGAAGCATTGTTCCTTCGTTTAAGGTATAATTAATCTGTAACGTTTTCAAACTCGTTGCCAAACCAATTAAACGCTGGGCTACCAGACTTCTTTCGTTCTCAGTTTCGACTGTTTTGGAAGGAAGTTTTTGTCCCGGTTTAGGTGCTGCCGGTTTGGTAGTACTCTTTGTCGTTGTTTTCTTTTTGGCCGTTAAACCTACATACTTGTACAACGCATCCATATTGAAGGTTGTGTTGAGTTTATGCATTCCTGAATTCTGAATGGTGTTCCCTAAAGAATACGTCACATCGTCTTTAACAATTGAGGACATCGCATCAGAAGAACGCTGCCAGCTGTAATTACTGGTATATGAGTAGACCGGTTTGATGAAACTAAGCGCCGGAATTTTATTGATTGGCACATCATAGTTTACCACCAATTGCTGGTTGTGAAGGTTTGATTCTCCAATATTGAAATAATCATCCCAAATGGTAAGATTGTCGATAGGACGTTTGTTTTCATCGAAATAATTACGCACAATATTATTTGTGGTTACCGTATAATTAAAACGTAGTGATTTAGTAAGGTTAAAATTAACCCCATAATTATAATTAAAAAGATAGTTTCTTCGGTACAACGGATCCAAACCAATACCTTCCACTTCTACCTGTCGGAACTGCTGACGGTTGTATTGTCTTAAAACATTGGATGAAAACGAAATATTTGTTGGCAAATAATTAAAATTGAAATCACTTAACAATTTCCAATAGCTGCTTTTTTTCATGAATTTCGTATTCTTGAAAGGCTCTACCGCTTTGTTTTTGAAGGAGTAGGCATAATCGGCTGAAGATCTCACCTGCTGATCAACAAGATTCTCAATTTGAAAATCGTGGTGTTGCATTTCATTAAACGAATGCGAAAGCGTTAAATTTTCAGGATCATAGAAATGCTGTTTTTGTTCCGGAGCTCGTTCCTTTTTAACCCCAATAAAATTGATGCTGGTGCGTTTGGTATAATCGATTGCTCGGTTTTCAATATTTTTCTTTTCTGCCTCGTTTGAAGTTACATCCAAAAGCTGTTTCAATTCAATATCCTGATAGAACGGATCGTATTTAGGAGTAACGGTTTCTTCACCAACTCCATAATTGAACGGCAGGGTTATACCCCATTTTTTTGGCAAAAGTTTCCCCAGATTAACATTGGAAACCACATTGTACTGGAATACATCTTCACGGCTACGTTCGTTAGGACCTTCTTCCAAACCTCCAAATCCTATGGTAGATTTTCTTCCGGAAGCAGAAACATTAGCAAAATCTGCAAAATTGGTATCCATACTGGCTACAGCTGCCCAACCGCCCTTGTTGTCCATATCAGACATACGAAGTTCATTAAACCACACTTCCCCGCGAATCGGACGACCGGTAGTTTTGTTCTTTAATCCCAACATGATGGTTCGAACCAAACCAAAGTTCGGATTACCTTTAATACCAATGGTTAATTTATTTGCAGAAGAACCCAAAGCACTTTCATTCAGATAAATAATTCCTAGTGGATCCGCCGGTGGAAGTCCCGGATCGTTCTGCAGCGCTTTAATTTTTAACGTTTTCAATAAATCCAGAGAAAGTTCTATTTCGTTTTCAGCCGGCCAAACCTCTTCAGCAGAATACGCCAATGAATTATTGGTGTTTTTTTGCTGAGTTACTTTCAGTGGAAGCTCTACCTGATAGAAATTTTGTGTAAAATCATTACCAAAACGAATGAAGGCCACCATTTCATCATTCACTATTGGCATGTTGTCCGGGTTGGGACCATATACCGGAAGTGATTCGGCATGCATAAACATTCGCATTTTCTTGAACTGGCGCATATCCACACTAACATTTTTGAAAACCGCTCTGGAATCATCGGCTTCCAAACCACCTGAGGTGTCTGTTGGAATACCGTTTTTCGTGTATACTTTTAAGGAAAGTGACTGCTCATTTTGGTTAATAATCGAATTGTTATTATTCAATTGTTCACGCTGAACCCCTGGAGGCATTACATAAGGAATCGGACTACGACTAGAATTTTCCTGAATATTTAATGACGTCACATCAAAACCTGTATTATCATCTAACGGATCGTCCTGATTTGGTTGTAATGAAGAGGTAACTCTGCGCCATTCTCCTCGAACCAAATCCAAAGAACCGAAGCGTAAAGTAACCTCCTCCTGAAATCCGGACAGAAACATACGCATAAAACGAATCGAACGGAAATCGGAAATCGGCCCCTCTTTAAAGGCATCCGAATTAGCTGCCTCAAGCACAGGGATTTTATACAACACCCAACGCACTTTTGTAGTCCCGTTACTAATTGGCACCGCATCATTAACTCTAATGTCAACCACATTATTCAAACCAATGGTAGGATTTGGCTTAATATCAATGTTAAATTTATAATAAGCATTGATGGTGTTCATCGTGTTATCACGATTAATATCTTCCACATCCGGTAAGGTTGTTGCTCCTCTATTGGTATCGGACAAACTTATTGGTGAATTTCTTTCAGTACCGTTATAATTTCTATAACGTTCAATTACATTTCCGCTGGCACTTAAATAGTACTGATAGTTATCGGCTGCAGGGTCAGGATTTGCAGCAAATCCCGGAAATTTAACCGCTTCTTCCGCATCAGACAAACCATTTAACCCCACATCCTGAACTGCACGGTTTCCTTCGTTGGCATCAAAAGCATAAATTAAGGATTGCGCTGAAGGCACTTTACCCCAAGTAGTATTATATGTCGGCAGGGTTGAGCCTACTTCCGGTAATCCGTTTTCGTACAATTTTCTACCGTCTTTTAAAATATCTTCTGAAATCTCACCAAGGTTAATGGTTAATTTCCCTTCATTGGTTAAAGGAGTGGAATCGCCTGGATTTTGACCATAAAACGGGTCCATCATCCAAAACTGAACGTACTCTACATTGGCTTGTTCAAAGTTAGTAGAATTGATTGCTCTCATAATCCCCCCCAATTATCGGTTGGATTGGCCAAGGCATTAGTAGCAGGATTGGCTAAACTGCTAAAGTTATATGGCCCTCGCTCTGCTGGATAATAAGTCAAATCCAAAGTACTGACAACCGTAGACTGACCAGGAGCAATCTGAGTAATCGGATACAACTCGTCACTGTAAATTCTTCGCACACGGTTGGAGCGCAAATCTGCCTCAGAAATACCATCCGGTCTTTGGGAATCTACATAAAAAACAGGATCTACGGTATACCAAGAAAGCTTAGCTCTAAAGTCATTGTAGGTTATATCTCCTTCTGGTTTTTCACCACCGAATCCAATCGGAGCACTTGCCAAAGACCAAGATTGGGGTGAACGCATATCAATGGTGGATTGTGATCCTTCAAAATCATCTATATAAACAGTAGCCTCCCCGTTAAATTTATCATTTTTGGAAACCCCCGGCATCAAATAAGCGATTTCACCTCGGAATGATAAATTCGAAGGCACATCGGTATCTACATTTGGCAATTTGTTAACCAAACGGGTAAAAAACGGCACTTCTGTTGAATAGTTTCCGTTCAAGCCAAAAATGGTATTGTTTACTGATTCCTGCCCATAATTTGATTTCTGGGTAAACGGCTTTTCCGACATGCGTAAAAAAGTACCTCCTACCTGGAATTTATCATTGAACTTATGTTCCACATTCAAACCGTAAAAACGCCTGGTTTGCTGGCCGAATACAGAATTATTCTCCAAAGAAACCTCAATAGGAGTATTAGAAGCTTTAAGTGACGGGTCTAAAATCTGAACACGGCCTCGTTGGTAATCTACGGTATAATCTACACCTTCTACTAAAACCCTTCCACCCGCAGTTACTACAACCGAACCCTGAGGCACATTAAAGGCTCCAATGGAAATTCCGTCTCCTCCGGTAGATTTGAATTTACCTTTTAATTGGAATTTGTTTTTTTCACTGTCCTGAAGTGCCAAAGCCTGCGTTTTCTTATATAAATTTCGGAATACATATTTTGACTGGTTAGGATTATAACCCGTTAATGGTTGGTCATAATTCTCTAAAGGATTACCAGTACGTAATTTATCAAAAAGCAATTTACCAAAAGGTTCCACCGAAGTAAATATAATACGGGCATTTTGAGTATCCACCGTTAATCCCGGAATATAATCGAAGAAACCGTCTCCTCCTTCTTGCGGGTCGTTGGTATAATTTAATTTATCTAAATTGAAAACTTTAAGTAACGGTGTGCTGGTAACACCATCCGGAGAAGGAAGTGGCGGCACGATATTAATATAATTTAAAGGTGAAGGATCGGTATAGACAATATTGAATCTGAAATCCTCTTGTGACAATTGATAAGCATTAGGAATCTGATAAATGTTTTTCATCATTAAGTTCCAAACCGGCTGATCGATATTATTAAGATTACTTTTCAACATCTTCAGTACCAAACTCTGAGTAGTAGGTATTCCTGAATCAACCTGTGTTGCATCGACACCATCGGTACCGAATTCCCCAACCTGATAAACCTCGTCCCCAATAGAATACTGGTAAGCAACCGCTAAAACTTCATCATTTGCCAAACGCTGATTTAAGGAAATATATCCCAACTGCGGATGGTACGTATACTCGCTAGCTGATAATTTGCGGGCATTTTCCAATTTGGTATAATCCGTTCCTTCGGTAAAAGTACTCGTAGGTGGATTGGTAACAATATTGAAACCTGCACCAGCCATCGCAATATCTCTGATGAATGAATTCAAATTACTTCCTGCCTGACCAATTTTAAAAGGATCAAATCCATTGTTTGCATTATCTGCCGGAGCATCAAGAGCAACCGTCGAACTGACAAAGCTTGTATTCAACGCCAAATCCACTCCAATCATTTGCGAATCTGAAACAGTCGCCGACTTTGCTTCCCCTAAATCCTGAATTGCAACTATGTTTCTAAGGTTGTTATCATTGGCAGTAATACGATTTTGCTTGTTGGTAATCCAGACCTCGATACGGGTAATTTGAACCCTGCTACTAATGAACGGATAGGTCGCTAAAGCTTGATCATACCTATTTCTGAAATATTGCGAAAGGAAGTAATGCCTGTCGTTATCATAGTCTAAGGCGAACATTTCGAAGTCCTGCAACGTACCTCCACCTTGCGCAGTTACCGATTTGGTTTGCGACTTCTGTTCCGAGAAAACCCCGGTTATGGTAGTCTTTCCGAATTGCAACTGCATCTTGGCACCGAACAAACTCTGTGCCCCACGAATCAGGGAGCTGTTTAATGGAAAACTTACGTTACCAACCTCGATTTTTCGGATGATATCGTCTTCGGTCGGCGTGTATTCTAATTTGATAAGATTCTGGAAAGCAAAAGTAGATTGCGTATCGTAATTAGCATTTACCATCAAACGCGTTCCTACTTTTCCCTGCAAACTCATACTTATACGCTGATCGAAATCAAAAGTGGTGCTTTTTCTGTTACGCGGTGAAAAGGAAGGATTGTCCTGTTTGGAAAATCGAATTCCTAAATCCATCTCAACTGAACCGGTCGGTTTTACATCGATGGTATTGCTTCCGAAAATCGATTCAAAAAAGCTGGAATTTACGTAATATCGCGGTAACAAATCTTTTTTAGCTTCTTCACTACCTTGTTTTTTTCCATCGATAGCACTCATTTTCTGTTGAAAATACTTGCGCATGGATTCGCGAAGCACCAACTCTTCGTACTCGGCAGGAGTTAGAATAATAGGATAATTGATATTGAAGCCATCAAAGGTTTTGGTATAGATGTAGCGATTGGAAGCCGGATCATAGGTATAGGCTTCCGTAATACTCTGCGGATTGGCAAGCTCAATCTGTCCTAAATCGACGCCGGTTTTTAAGGAATCTTTTTCTTCTTCATCTACCTGCGCCTGAATCGGAACAGCAAAAAACAGTACTAGTATGGCAAATAAACCAAATTTCTTTATTTTGAAAAAGTCGTTATTGTATAGCGTTTTCAAAGGACTATAAATTTTTTAAAGCTTGTTTAATAATCGTTTCCACAGTGGCATTCGGGTCATCTTTTACAATTTTATCAACCACTTTTTCGGCTGATTTTCTTGCAAAACCTAAAACTTCCAATGCAGATAACGCTTCATCTTTATTTGTATTGCTTTGTGCGAAAGAAACTTCTTCTAAATTATAGATTTTAAGCACTTTATCCTTCAAATCTAAAATGACACGCTGGGCGGTTTTGGCACCAATTCCTTTAATGGATTGAATGGTTCCTACATCACCCGAAGCAATGGATTGAATAATTTGCTGAGGCGCAATCGAGGAAAGCATCGTTCTGGCCGTACTGGCACCAACACCGGAAACGGACAACAGTAACTTGAACAATTCTCTTTCAGCCTTTTCAACAAAACCAAACAAAGTATGCGCATCTTCCTTAACCTGAAGAAAGGTATACAGTTTCAGATGTTCCGAATCGGGCAATAATGAAAAAGTGTGTAATGAAATATTAATCTGGTAGCCAACCCCGTTGCAATCAATAACCACTTCGGTAGGTGTTTTTTCCACCAATTTCCCTTGTATATGTGCGATCATACTTGTTTATTCGTTATCAAAAATAAGAAAAATCTTTTATCCTGATAATCCGAACGGATGAAGTTCATAATTATCCGATAAAAGATTCCCTAAATCTATTTTTTTGCAGCTTGTTTCAGCCTTTTTTCTTTTTCTTGTGCATCCACTACCGCAACCGCCGCCATGTTTACCATTTCTTCTACACTAGCCCCTAACTGGAAAATGTGAACCGGTTTCTCCAAACCTAACATGATCGGCCCGATGGACATAATTTTATTGAGTTCCTTCAACATTTTGTATGTGATGTTTGCTGCGTCAAGATTAGGAAACACTAACGTATTCACTTTTTTATTGGCTAATTTTGAGAACGGAAATTTGCTTGCCAACATCTCCTGATTTAAGGCAAAGTCGGTTTGGATTTCTCCATCCACAATCAAATCCGGGTGATTTTCATGCAAAATCGCTACCGCTTTTCTGATTTTCACCGCACTTTCATCAGAAGACGAACCAAAGTTTGAAAACGAAACCATGGCAATCACCGGTTCCATCCCAAACATGCGTACCGTTTTAGCAGTCATTAAAGCAATTCGTGCCAAATCTTCTGCAGAAGGATTAGGATTGATGGCCGTATCTGCCAAAAATACCGGACCTCGTTTGGTCATCATCATGTTGGTTGTAGCAATTCTGGTCACACCTTGTTGTTGTGGGATCAACTCTAACATTGGTTTTACCACCGTTGGGTAACTTCTGGAATATCCGGTAACCAAAGCATCGGCTTCTCCTTCATTGACCATCATGGCTGCGAAGTAATTGCGTTCGCGCATCCATTTTTGGGCGTCTAACAATGAGGTTCCTCTTCTTCGTCTGGATTCCCAATACGCATTGGCAAAACGGTTTCTTCGTTCTTCCTCTTCTTTGGTTTTAGGATCGATGATGGTAACGTCTTCATCAAAACCGATTTCCTCTTTCAATTCTAAAATCGTTTCTTTATTTCCTAAAAGGATGGGTTCTCCGATGCCTTCTTCTTTTACAATTTGAGCGGCTTTGAGCACATCCAAATGATCGGCTTCCGCAAAAATCACTTTCTTCGGATCGGTTTTGGCACGGTTGATTAACAAACGAACCATTTTGTTATCCGAACCCATACGCTCTAACAACTCCTCACGGTATTTGTCCCAGTCGGTGATTGGCGCCGTAGCTACTCCAGATTCCATAGCAGCTTTTGCAACAGCTGGCGGAACTTCAGCAATTAAGCGCGGATCGAAAGGTTTTGGAATGATGTAATCGCGACCAAAAGCCAATTTGGTCTCTCCATAAGCGATATTAACCTGCTCAGGAACCGAAGCTTTTGCCAATTCTGCCAAAGCCACAACGGCTGCTTTTTTCATTTCCTCGTTGATTTTCGTTGCACGAACGTCAAGCGCACCACGGAAAATGAACGGGAACCCCAAAACGTTGTTCACCTGGTTAGGATGATCGGAACGGCCGGTAGCCATAATGATATCCTTACGGGTTGCAATGGCTAAATCGTAGTTGATTTCAGGCTTCGGATTGGCCATCGCAAATACAATCGGGTTTTCAGACATACCTAACAACATTTCAGGAGTTACAATATCTCCTGAAGAAAGCCCAATGAATACATCAGCTCCTTTCATGGCATCGCCTAAGGAATCGTATTTTTTATCGGTAGCATACTTACGCTGCATTTCCGAAATCTTCGGATCGTCTTTACGTAAAGCCCCTTTACTGTTGAACATTACGATATTTTCTGCTTTCACACCAAAAGAAACGTATAAGTTCGCACAGGCAATCGCAGCAGATCCGGCTCCCGAAACTACAACTTTTACCTCCTGCATTTTCTTTCCGGCCAATTCCACCGCGTTCAATAACGCTGCCGCAGAAATGATTGCCGTTCCGTGCTGGTCGTCGTGCATTACCGGAATGTTCAGTTCTTCGATTAAGCGTCTTTCAATCTCGAAAGATTCCGGCGCTTTGATGTCTTCCAAGTTGATTCCTCCAAAAGTAGGCGCAATATTTTTTACCGTTTCAATGAATTTATCAACGTCTTTGGTATCCACTTCGATATCAAAAACATCGATGTCGGCGAAGATCTTGAACAAAAGTCCCTTCCCTTCCATTACGGGTTTTGAGGCTTCGGGACCAATATCCCCTAAACCTAAAACCGCCGTTCCGTTGGAGATTACGGCTACTAAATTTCCTTTGGCGGTATATTTATAAACGTTGTTAACGTCTTTTTCAATTTCTAAACAAGGCTCAGCAACTCCTGGAGAATAGGCCAAGGCTAAATCTCTCTGTGTAGCATATTTTTTAGTGGGAACAACCTGAATTTTACCCGGTGTGGGCTTAGCGTGGTATAATAAGGCTTCTCTTCGTTTACTGTCTTTATGCATGGTTTGTTTGTTTACTAACTCACAAAGATAGCGGTATCGGGATAATTTCTGAAATTTTTAAGCCTATTCTTTCAGAAAGTTGACATTTCTTTTCAATCCTTCCAATTTAGTGCGCTTTACCGCTGAATTTTTGAAGACTTTTCGAAAGGTTTCTTCCGTTATTTCCTCCCAATCTTTTTTTGAGAAAGACAACAGTTCCGGATTTGGATTGAAAAGCGGTTCGTTATGCGGTTTGGAAAAACGATTCCAAGGGCAAACATCCTGACAAACATCGCAACCGAACATCCAATCGTTGAACTTGCCTTTCATTTCCATTGGCAGGTTATCTTTGAGTTCGATGGTAAAATAGGAAATACATTTACTGCCGTCTACTACATAAGGTGCCACAATCGCTTCCGTTGGACAAGCATCGATACAGGCAGTACATTTACCACAATGATCGGTGGCAATAGTATCGTATTCTAAATCCAGATCGACAATTAATTCGGCGATAAAAAAGAAAGAACCAACTTGTTTGGAAAGAAGGTTGGCATTTTTACCAATCCAGCCCAAACCACTTTTGGCCGCCCAAGCTTTATCCAAAACCGGAGCTGAATCCACAAAGGCGCGACCGGACACTTCCCCTATTTCGGTTTGGATGAAACGCAGTAATTCTTTGAGTTTGTCTTTGATGACAAAGTGATAATCCTGCCCGTAAGCGTACTTGGAGAGTTTATAACTTTCCGGATTTTGAACTTCGGAAGGATAATAATTGAGCAGTAAGGAAATCACGCTTTTCGCATCGTCGACCAGTAAAGTCGGATTTAAACGTTTGTCGAAATGATTTTCCATGTAGTGCATCTCACCCTGCATGCCTTTTTGCAACCAAGCTTCCAAACGCGGCGCTTCTTCTTCAAGGAAACCGGCTTTGGAAACCCCACAAGACAAAAACCCGAGGCGCTGGGCTTCGGATTTTATCATGGCAGTATATTTTGATAGGGTCGTGTTCATGGTTGCATTAGGGATAGAGCAATTGTTTGAGCTCTTTTTTAGCGGAGCCCCGCGCAGCTAAAAAAAGCGAGTACGAAAGCCTGGCCCGTAGGGAATGCCCTAAAAAAGCCCGCCCTGTATGTTGGTTCGGATTTTTCCTAAATGTTTATAGGCTTTCTCAGTGACTTCTCTCCCTCTTGGAGTGCGAATGATGAAGCCTTCTTGAATTAAAAATGGCTCGTACACTTCTTCAATGGTTTCGCCGCTTTCGGAAACAGCAGTGGCCAACGTGGTCAAACCTACCGGGCCGCCTTTGAATTTATCGATGATGGTCGTTAGGATTTTGTTATCCATTTCGTCCAATCCGTGTGCATCAACATTTAAGGCTTTTAACGCAAAACGAGCGATTTCAATGTCGATTTTCCCATTACCTTTGATCTGGGCAAAATCGCGAACACGACGCAAAAGTGCGTTGGCAATGCGCGGGGTTCCACGGCTACGACCCGCAATTTCAATTGCCGCTTCCATCGAAATCGGAACATTTAATATTGCGGAACTTCGTTGAACGATAGTCGTTAATAATTCGGTATTATAGTATTGTAATCTGCTTTGGATTCCGAAACGCGCACGCATCGGCGCGGTTAAAAGCCCGGAACGCGTGGTTGCCCCTACCAAAGTAAATGGATTCAAATTTATCTGAACAGTTCGCGCATTGGGGCCGCTCTCAATCATGATGTCAATCTTGAAATCTTCCATGGCGGAATACAAGTATTCTTCAACAATCGGACTTAAGCGGTGAATCTCGTCAATGAACAACACGTCACGCTCGTCCAGATTGGTAAGCAACCCAGCCAAATCTCCCGGTTTATCCAAAACAGGCCCAGAGGTAATTTTGATCCCCACACCCAATTCGTTCGCCAAAATGTTTGCCAAAGTAGTTTTCCCTAATCCCGGTGGCCCGTGAAACAAAGTATGATCCAAAGCATCACCACGCTGATTGGCCGCTTCCACAAAAACTTTCAGGTTTTCCAATACCTGATCCTGGCCGGTAAAATCGTCAAAACTTAACGGACGCAAGGCTTTTTCAATATCGACTTCCTGCGGGGTAAAACGCTCTTTGTTGGGATTCAGATTTTCATTCATAGGGCAAAGATAACAAGAAGTGTTCAGTTAGCAGTATGCAGTTCTCAGTTTATGATTTTATGATCAAACGTGAAAACCGGGCGCAAGAATATCCGCCCATTCGGAATGTCTTTTCAGATAAGCTGCCACAAAAGGACATAACGGAGCCAAAGTATAACCATGCTCCTTAATCCAATTCAAAGTACGGGAAACCATTTCAGAACCAACACCTTTCCCTTCAAGCTCTACCGGAACTTCGGTGTGGGTCAGAAAAACAATTCCGTCGTTGTTTTTGATGAATTCAATATAAGCGATACTGTTTTCGACTTCAAATTCAAAACGCCGTTTTTCTTCGTTCAGTAGTAAAATGGCATGCTGAAAACTATGCATCTTTTTCTTTGTTGTAGTAAAACGATAATGCGCCGGAAGGGCATTTTTTTACCTGTTCGATTATTTCGTCGGAACTGGCGCCGCGCACTTCAATCCAAGGCTGTACTTTCGGTCGAAAAACTGAAGGCAACCCACGAACGCAGTTACCGGAATGCTGACAAAGATGCTGTTTCCAAACCACGGTAATTTCACCGTTCGAATATTCTTTTTCCTGTTCCATAATTGTCGAATTTTGCTTTTAGGAAAGTTACGAAAAATTCAAAAGGAAATCCGATGTTTTTATATCTTTAGCAAGATTTAACAAAAATTTTATGCAAGACGAAAACCAACACTTAAAACGCGAATTAGGATTACTGGACGGCACCATGCTCGTGGTGGGCTCCATGATTGGATCGGGAATTTTCATTGTAAGTGCCGATATAGCACGACAGGTAGGATCAACCGCATGGCTTTTGATTATCTGGCTCTTATCGGGAATCATTACCATAATTGCCGCTGTGAGTTACGGAGAATTGAGCGCCATGTTTCCCAAAGCCGGAGGACAATATGTTTACTTAAAAGAAGCCTACAACAAACTCATTGCCTTTTTATACGGATGGAGTTTTTTCGGAGTCATTCAAACCGGAACCATTGCCGCGGTGGGTGTGGCCTTTTCGAAATTTGCAGCCTATCTGGTTCCTTCAGTAAGTGACGAAAATATTCTATATGAAATTGGTTCGTTTAAGCTAAATGCAGCACAATTGGTTTCAATTTTCACGATCATTCTTTTGACCTACATCAATAGTCGCGGAGTAAAAAACGGAAAAACACTTCAAACGATATTAACCATCATCAAAATTGCTTCTTTGGTAGGTTTAATTGTTTTCGGATTGACCATAGGAGCAAAAGCTGATATCTGGAACGCAAACTGGACCGATATCTGGAACACAAGTTCGTACAATGTTGGCACTCAAACTTGGCTACCCATCTCTGGCACGGCTCTGATTACGGGAATTTCCGCAGCGATGGTAGGTTCTTTATTCTCTAGTGACGCTTGGAATGGGGTAACGTTTATTGCCGGAGAAATCAAAAACCCCGAACGTAATGTTGGGCTCAGTTTGTTTTTAGGAACGTTTATCGTAACGATAATTTATGTTTTGGCCAATGTGATGTATGTGGCGGTAATTCCTTTGGAAGAGATTGCTACTGCTAAATCTGACCGTGTGGCTGTGGTTACCGCCAATTATATTTTTGGAAATATCGGAACCCTTATTATTGCCATCATGATTATGATTTCAACTTTTGCCTGTAATAACGGTTTGATTATGGCAGGAGCACGTGTTTATTATACGATGGCCAAAGACGGCTTATTCTTTAAAAAAGCGGCCCATTTGAACGAATTTAGCGTTCCGGCTTGGGCACTTTGGGCGCAATGTATTTGGGCGTCAGCATTATGCTTAACCGGAAAATATGGTGATTTATTGGATTTTGTAGTCATTATTGTATTGATTTTCTACATCTTAACAATCTATGGAATTTTTATTCTCCGAAAAAAACAACCGGATGCCGCGCGACCGTACAAAGCATTTGGCTATCCTTTCTTGCCCGCGTTTTATATTGTTATTGCTTCAGCAATTAGCATTTCGCTTTTGATCACTAAGTTTTCCACTTGTGGCTGGGGCGTTTTGATTATGCTTGCCGGCATACCTGTTTACTATCTCACAAAAGGAAAAGAATAACATCCATAAAAAAGAAAAGCTACACCGTTCTGATGTAGCTTTTTATTTTAACAGTTCAAAGAACCAAGTAATTTCATTCGCTCTAAATCAACTGGATTATCCGAATTAATTTCAAAAAAATAATTCAGTTGCCATTCTTGGGTTTTCTGTGCCTGCTTGTTTGGAGCTAAATCCCAAGGAGGATAAATTCTAAAACCTCGTTTACCTTGTCGGATTTGAGTAGTTAAAATTCCTTGTTGTATAAGTACCTGCTTTGAAAAAACAAACAGACCAAAACGCTCACCTGATCTTACAGCTATAATGGCAAAATCATAAGGATCCGTTGCATCAAAAGGCTGAGTTACTCCATTCTTGTTCCTTTTCCATAACGTAACAAACTGCCCCACTTTAGTTGGTGTAACTTTGGCTGCACGAAAGACAACTTTTAAATCTGAAAATTGAAATTCACAAGCACTGTATTCCTTACCCTGATCATCCAAAATAAAATTGTTAATTTCATACCCAAGAGAATCAAATAACAACTCTTTAACCACAGAAAGTAACTCCGGAAATCTCTCTAAACTCATACTAAACAAATAAAATAACAACTTTAAAAAAAAAGCCTCTCCCAAAGGAAAGGCTTCTGATATATGAATTATAATCTTAGTGATGAAGTTGTTCTTCTCCGTCTTTGTAAGGCACTGTTTGAGGAACGAAATCGTCGTCGTGACCTGGCTTGCTGTAATCGTAAGCCCAACGGTGTACGTGAGGAATTTCTCCTGGCCAGTTACCGTGCATGTGCTCTACTGGAGTAGTCCATTCTAAAGTATTCGATTTCCAAGGATTCTGAACCGCTTTCTTACCGTAGAAAATACTGTAGAAGAAGTTCCAGATAAATACTAATTGGAACGCAGCACCCACTAAAGCAAACACAGTAATCAATACGTTAACATCAGCTAAATCGTCAAATAATGGGAAGGCAGTGTTCGTATAGTAACGTCTAGGAAGACCAGCCATACCGATGAAGTGCATTGGGAAGAAAACCCCGTAAGCACAAACTGCTGTAACCCAGAAGTGGATGTAACCCATGTTTTTGTTCATCATTCTTCCGAACATTTTAGGGAACCAGTGGTACACTCCGGCAAAGAATCCGTAAAGTGCAGAGATACCCATTACTAAGTGGAAGTGAGCAACAACGAAATACGTATCGTGAACGTTGATATCCAAAGTAGAATCTCCAAGGATAATACCTGTCAAACCACCAGTGATGAACGTAGAAACCAATCCGATAGAGAACAACATTGCTGGGTTCATCTGAAGGTTACCTTTCCAAAGAGTCGTAATATAGTTGAACGCTTTTACTGCAGAAGGAATTGCAATCAATAATGTTGTAAAGGTAAACACTGATCCTAAGAATGGGTTCATTCCTGAAATGAACATGTGGTGTCCCCAAACGATAGTTGACAAGAAGGCGATCGCTAAAATCGAAGCAATCATCGCACGGTAACCAAAAATTGGTTTACGTGAATTGGTTGCAATAATTTCAGAAGTGATACCTAAAGCCGGTAATAATACAATGTATACCTCAGGGTGTCCTAAGAACCAGAACAAGTGCTCAAACAATACGGGAGAACCTCCTTGGTAATGCAAAACCTCTCCTGAGATAAAGATATCAGATAAGAAGAACGAAGTACCGAAACTTCTATCGAAAATCAACAATAAAGCTGCAGATAATAATACCGGGAACGATACAATACCAATGATAGCAGTTACAAAGAAAGCCCAAACTGTAAGTGGCAATCTTGTCATCGACATTCCTTTAGTTCTTAAGTTGATTACTGTAACAACGTAGTTCAAAGACCCCATCAAAGACGAAGCAATGAAGATAGCCATAGATACCAACCAAAGCGTCATACCAGTTCCTGATCCAGGGATCGCTTGTGGTAAAGCAGAAAGTGGAGGATAAATTGTCCAACCTGCTGAAGCCGGTCCAGATTCAACAAACAAAGAACATAACATGATAATTGTTGAAATAAAGAACAACCAGTATGAAATCATGTTCATAAATCCGGAAGCCATATCACGTGCTCCAATCTGCAACGGAATCAACAAGTTACTAAAAGTACCACTTAAACCAGCTGTTAACACGAAGAATACCATGATGGTACCGTGAATGGTTACAAGGGCAAGATAAATATCATTTCGCATCACTCCTCCCGGAGCAAATTTTTCTCCTAAAAGGAATTTAAAGATCCCAAAAGACTCTTCCGGCCATGCAATCTGCATACGGAATAACAATGACATCGTAACTCCAATGATTCCCATGATAAGACCTGTAATAAGGTATTGTTTGGCGATCATTTTATGGTCGATACTAAAGATGTACTTTGTAATAAAAGTATCTTTATGGTGGTGTTCGTGGTCGTGTCCGTGATCGTGACTTAATTCGTGTCCTACTGCTGACATATTTTTTTAATTTGAATAGTATTAAAAAACAATTTTTATTTTACAACCTGAGCAATTGCTTTTGCTGAATCTGCAGCTGGAGCCGTAGCACCTTCAGCAGCCGGTTTTTTTTCAGAAGCTTTTGCCTCATTAACTACTTTACTCAAAGTTGGTTTTTCACTTAACCATTTTTTGAAATCCGCTTCGCTTTCTACAATAATTTTCATTTGCATGTTATAGTGTGAAGGTCCGCAAATTTTATTACATAATAATAAGTAATCAAAAGTATAAGGTTCTAAAGCCGTTTTTCCTTCAGCAACTAATTCTGCGCTTTTCTTAGCACGGATTTTGTTGATCGTTGCAACTTTTTCAGTCATATCAGCGCTAGAACGCATCTGATCTGTTGTTACAGTCGGGGTGAATGAAAACTGAGTAACCATCCCAGGAACACAGTTCATCTGTGCACGGAAGTGAGGCATATAAGCCGAATGCAATACATCCTGAGAACGCATTTTGAAAATAATTTTTCTTCCTACTGGCAAATGCAACTCTTGAGTTTGTTTGTCATCTTGAGCGTTAGGATCTGACATATCAACCCCTAATGTATTAACTCCCTCAATATAACGAACGTTAGCTTTTCCTAAAGTTTCATCTGCTCCAGCGTAACGTGCTTCCCAGCTGAACTGTTTTGCATAAAGCTCAACATAAATTGGATCTCCTTCTTCTTCATCCACAAACATAATGTTAGTCCAAGCGTACAATCCGTAAAGGATCAAACCAGCCAAAACAATTACTGGAATAATAGTCCAGATGAACTCTAATTTATCGTTGTCTGCAAAGTACAATGCTTTTCTTCCTTCTTGACCTCTGTATTTATACGCAAAGAAGTGTAACAAAGCTTGAGTTATGGTCTGTACAATGAAAATCAAAATCATGGAAATCCACATTAAACGGTCGTAATCCGGACCGTGCTCAGAAGCAGAACCGTCCATCAATGGGAAATGACCGAATTTAACCACACAATAAATTGTTGTCAGGTAAATAAAGACAAGGAACCCAAACATTAAGTAACCATTTACATTATTGTCTTTATCATTAGCAACTTGTGAATCGTCACATTTTGCACCAACTTGTGTTAAATCGAATATCTTAGTTAATTGCCAAATCGCAACTCCTAATAAAACTACAACTATAAGTATCAATAAACTTGTCATTTGTTTATTACTTTAAATATTAATAATGAAAATGTTTACTTTCTTCGATTAACGGATTGCGTTTTGCTAATAAAGGAGCTTTAGTTAAAGCTGTAAATACCACCAAAATAAATAATCCCAAGAAGAATGCTAAAGCACCTAATTCTGCAGCACCAATGAACCACTGATCACCAACTGTAGCTGGCATGATCATGTTGAAGAAATCAATATAGTGACCTGTTAAGATAATGATACCTGCCATTACAATGATCCAAGTCAAACGTTTGAAATCGGTATTGATCAAAATTAAGATCGGAAGTACGAAGTTCAAAACAACCATACCGAAGAATGGTAATTTGAAGTGCTCGATTCTGGTTACGAAGTAAGTTACCTCTTCCGGAATGTTGGAATACCACATCAACATGAATTGCGAGAACCATAAGTACGTCCAGAAAACAGAGATACCAAACATGAATTTCGCTAAATCATGAATGTGACTAGTATTCACATATTCTAAATAACCTTTAGATTTTAAGTATAAAGTAACAAATGCAATAGTCGTGATTCCACTTACAAAGAAGCTGGCGAACACATACCATCCAAATAAAGTACTGTACCAGTGAGGATCTACAGACATTACCCAATCCCAAGATGCAATTGATTCAGTAACGATGAAGAACGCTAAGAAACCGGCCGCCATTTTGAAATTCTTTTTGTAGAACGAATCGTCTGAAGCGTTATCTTGTGCTAAAGAGTTCTTTCTTGACAAGTAACGGTATAAATTCCAACCTGCTAAGAAAACCACTGCTCTTCCTAAGAAGAAAGGAACATTCAAGAATCCTGATTTACCAGCAATGATGGCATCGTAATTAGGGCTTGCAGGGTCTGTAACACCTTCACCCATCCATACGAATAAATGATTCATGTGCATTCCACAAGCTACTAATAAAACAATAAAGATGATCGAACCTGGTAACAAGTAAGCTGTAATACCTTCCATCACACGGAATAATACCGGAGACCACCCCGCTTGAGCCGCCCATTGGATCGCATAGAATGCCAATACTCCAACAGAAATCAACAAGAAGAAAATACAAGCCACGTACAATGCAGCCCAAGGCTTGTTTTGCAACTGGTGCAATACGTGCTCTAAATGTTCTTGGTGCTCTTTGTGAGCGTCAACTTCATGTGTTTCAGCAGTCGCAGCATGAGCCTCGTGATGCTCTTCTTCTGCTACCGGTGCAGCAGCGTGAGTTGAGTCTGTTTCGGTTTTGTGTACCGAATCAGCAGCTACTTCATGAGTTTTAGCTTCATGTGCGATAGCTTCAAGTTTAGCATCAACTTCTTTTTCAGCATTGTGCTCTTCAGCAGCCGGAGCTGCAGCATGAGCATCATGAGTAGTCGCTTCGGCATGATGTCCTCCGTGATGACTCTCAGCTAATATTTTTTCTACGTCTTGCGTAGTTTTTGGCGCACTTAAAAAACCATAAGCAATCCCCATCAACCCTAAAGCCATCAGGACAAATGCAAAAGTTTTTAATTTGTTTGAAAATGTGTACATATCTAAACTTTCAAATGAGTTTTATTTACTTAATTCTCCTTTTAGTGTCATTACGTGTCTTGCCACTAACCAACGCTCTTCTTGCGTTAACTGGTTAGCATGAGAACCCATGGCATTCAAACCGTAAGTTTCCACGTGAAATACACTTCCTTCAGTAATTTGACGGTCGGCGTAGCTAGGAACTCCTAAGAATTTCTCTCTTTTAACCAAGTTTCCTTTTCCGTCACCTTTTTCACCGTGGCAAATTGCACAGTAAATACCGAACAACTCTTTCCCTTTTTCAGGATTCACTGATAAGGAATCAAGCGGTGATTTTAAGTTAGCTTTTGCGAACTCATACCCTGCAGGAGTATTAGGAACTTCATAAGGCTGAAATCCTCTTTTGATACTTCCTTTTGCTGGTTTCAACCCTTCTTTTCCTCCTTTGAATGCAGAAGACTGAGAATACGTTTCGTAAGCTACTGATTCGTACATATTCGGGAAGAACTGATAGTTAGGTTTTGATTTGTCAAAGCAAGAAGTAGCCGCTATGGACACACCTACTACTGCTACTATTTTATATAAGGCTTTCATATCTTCTATTAATGCTTATCAATTACTTTAACTTCTACAGCTCCTGTATTCTTAAAGAACGAAACCATATCATCTTCATTACCACTAACGGCAACTTCCATCAAGAAGTGATCGTCTGTAGTTCTAACATCTGGGTTCTCAGCCGATTTGAATGGCCATAACTTACTTCTTAAGTAGAAAGTGATAACCATTAAGTGTGCTGCAAAGAAAACCGTTAACTCAAACATAACCGGAACGAACGCAGGCATGTTTTGGTAAAACGCGAAACTTGGTTTACCACCAATGTCCTGAGGCCAATCCAAAATCATGATGTAATTCAACAAATTGGCTGCTACCGTTAGTCCAATACATCCGTAAATGAACGATGCAATTGCAATTCTTGTGGGTGCTAATCCCATAGCTTTGTCCAATCCGTGAACCGGGAACGGCGTATAAACTTCTTCAATATGATGATGTGCAGCTCGGGTTGCCTTTACTGCGTCCATTAAAACGTCATCATCAGTGTATATCGCATGTATAACTTTATTCGTACTCATGATCTATTAATGATTATGTGAATGATGTCCTTCTTTTTCTCTTTCTCTTTTGTAGTTGTCACCTGAGGTTTTCAAAATTGTTTTAACCTCTGCCTGAGCAATTACAGGGAAACTTCTTGAATATAATAAGAATAATACGAAGAAGAAACCAATTGTACCGATATAGATACCCGCATCAACAAATGTTGGCTGGAACATTGTCCAAGATGACGGTAAATAATCTCTGTGTAAAGAAGTCACGATAATTACGAAACGCTCAAACCACATACCGATATTTACCACAAGGGAAATAATGAACGAGAACATAATGCTGGTTCTTAATTTTTTGAACCACATGAACTGTGGAGAGAATACGTTACAAGTCATCATCAACCAGTACGACCACCAGTAAGGTCCTGTAGCACGGTTTAAGAAAGCGTACTGCTCGTACTCTACTCCTGAATACCAAGCCACAAACAACTCAGTAATATAAGCACATCCAACGATTGATCCCGTAATCATGATTACGATGTTCATTAATTCGATATGCTGAATTGTGATATAGTCTTCTAAATTACAAACCTTTCTCATGATGATAAGTAGTGTGTTTACCATCGCGAATCCTGAGAAAATCGCTCCCGCAACGAAGTACGGAGGAAGGATTGTAGTGTGCCACCCCGGAATAACCGAAGTCGCGAAGTCAAAGGATACAATCGTGTGAACCGAAAGTACAAGTGGTGTTGCTAATCCAGCAAGTACAAGTGAAACCTCTTCGAAACGTTGCCAATCTTTAGCTCTACCTGACCATCCAAAAGAAAGGATGGAATAAATTCTTTTGTTGAAAGGAGTTACCGCACGGTCACGGATCATAGCGAAGTCAGGTAATAAACCAGTCCACCAGAAAACCAATGATACCGAAAGATACGTTGAAATCGCGAATACGTCCCACAATAACGGCGAGTTAAAGTTAACCCATAACGAACCGAACTGGTTTGGAATTGGTAATACCCAGTAGCCTAACCATGGACGCCCCATGTGAATGATTGGGAATAAACCTGCCTGAACTACCGAGAAGATAGTCATCGCTTCTGCAGAACGGTTAATCGCCATTCTCCATTTTTGGCGGAATAATAATAATACGGCAGAGATAAGAGTTCCGGCGTGACCGATACCTACCCACCAAACGAAGTTAGTGATATCCCAAGCCCAACCAACTGTTTTATTTAATCCCCATGTTCCGATACCGGTAGAAATGGTGTACACCATACATCCTGCTCCCCAAAGGAAAGCTGCTAATGCAATGGAAAATACTGTCCACCATAGTTTGTTCGCTTTACCTTCAACAGGCTTAGCCACGTCTACTGTTACATCGTGATAAGATTTATCACCTATAACTAAAGGTTTTCTAATGGGTGCTTCGTAATGAGACGACATAATCCTTTATATTGTTTCTTATTAATTAATTTACTACTCTTAGTTGTTTCTAACTTTAACGTGATAGAAAACATTTGGTTTAGTACCGATGTGCTCCAACAAATGATACATTCTTTCACTTTCTGCTAATTTAGCCACTTCAGAATCTTTATCATTTACATCACCGAACACCATTGCTCCGCTAGTACAAGCTGCCGAACATGCTGTTTGGAATTCGTCTTTAGCAACGGTTCTTCCTTCACGCTTCGCTTTAAGGATTGTTGCCTGTGTCATTTGGATACACATTGAACATTTCTCCATAACCCCACGAGAACGAACGTTTACATCCGGGTTCAATACCATACGACCTAAATCGTCATTCATGTGGTAATCGAACTCACTGTTTTTGTTGTACAAGAACCAGTTGAAACGACGTACTTTATAAGGACAGTTGTTAGCACAGTAACGAGTACCAACACAACGGTTGTACGCCATGTGGTTTTGCCCCTGACGACCGTGAGAAGTTGCCGCAACAGGACAAACAGTTTCACACGGTGCGTGGTTACAGTGCTGACACATTACCGGTTGGAATGCAACTTGTGGGTTTTCAGAAGGATCTTCCATTCCTGTGAAGGTTGTGATCGAATCTGATAAGCCTTTTGCACTTTCTTTTAACTTCACGTCTTTGTCGAAAGTCTCTTCCGAAGAATAGTAACGGTCGATACGCAACCAGTGCATATCACGGCTTCTTCTAACTTCAGACTTACCAACTACAGGAACGTTGTTCTCTGCGTGACAGGCAATAACACAAGCACCACATCCGGTACATGAATTCAAGTCAATAGATAAGTTAAAGTGATGACCTACCGAACGGTCGAAAGAGTTCCATAAATCAACCTCCGTAGCTGGAGTCTCTTTATGATCTAAAGATACCATTGGAATTGGATTCCAGATTTCAGCATCTTTGGTATTGAATACTTCAAGAGTAGTTTCTTTGATGATATCACCTCTACCCATTAAAGTTTTTTGTAACTGAACACAAGCAAATTCGTGGTCTCCGTCACCTTTAGTTACTTTAGCAACCTGATTTGCGTTTAAGTTAGCGTACAATTTGTATGCATTAACCCCAACCTGCATTTCAGTCTTCATTGCCTCTTTTCTTCCGTAACCTAAAGCTAAACCGATAGTTCCAACAGCCTGACCTGGTTGAATAATTACCGGAACGTTCTCTAACTTCACACCAGCTACTTCAACCGTAGCATAGCTTCCGTTAAGACCACCATTAGCAACATTATAATTTGTCAAACCGATTTTCTCAGCATCTTTTTTAGAAACCGTCACATAGTTATCCCATGAAGCTCTAGTGATAGGATCCGGGAATTCTTGTAACCAAGGGTTGTTAGCCTGTTGACCATCTCCCATTCCGGTTTTAGTGTACAAAACCAATTCCAATCCTCCTTCGTTTTTAGCCTGAGCTAAAGCAGAAGCAGCACCTGCGAAATCAGCAGCACCTGAACCAGCAACACCAGCTTCGAAGGTATGAACACCGTCGTGAACTAATTTGTTCCAAGTAGTACCGGCAGCAACAGAAGAACCAACCGTTTTAAGAAAATCGTAATATGAAGTTGTATTTCCAGTCCAAGACAGCAATGCCTCCTGGAATTGTTTTGTATCAAACAAAGGACGGATTGTCGGCTGAGTAACCGCATAATTCCCTTTTGCAATCATCACATCACCCCAAGACTCTAAATAATGAGGAGTTGGAGCTGCGATGTTTGATTTAATTGCAGTTTCATCTTCTCTTTGAGTAAAAGAAACCGACAATTTTACTTTCCCTAAACCTTCAGCAAAATCTGCACTATTTGGCAAAGTGTAAAGCGGGTTAACACCATTCATAATCAAAGTGTGAACCGCACCTGATTTCATATCTGCAACCAATTGTGCAACCGCTTTGTTATCTCCTTTACGGATCAAACGAGCTCCAGCTGGATTAAACGCTTCAGAATTCAAAGCTTTATTGATTGCCAACACCAATAATTGTGCGTTAACATCATCCAAACCAGAAACCAAAACCCCTTTTCCAGCAGCCGCTTTCAATTGTTGTGCAGCTTTCGCTACTGCTTCTTCTTGTTTTCCTAAATTATTAGTGCCAACAGAAGAACCTGTAACAGCGTTGTATATTTTTACTAAAGCATGTTTTTGCTCTGTAACAGTCAATGGAATACGCTTATCTGCATTAGCCCCTGCTAAAGACATATTTGCCTCGATCTGGATATGCTTAGACATTTTTCCGTTTTTCGGAACACGCCCTTTTGCATAACCTGTATCGTAGTTACCTCCTTGCCAGTCTCCTAAGATATCAGCACCAACAGAAACAATTACATCAGATTTTGAGAAATCGTAATCGGCCAAAGCTCTTTCTCCGTATGCCATTTGGAACGCATCCAAAGCCGTTGAAGAAGAAACTGCATCGTAAACTACGTGCTTAGCAGTTGGGTTTTTTGCGATGAATTCAGCAATTAATCTATCAGTAGAAGGGCTTGCCATAGTGTTAGTCAATAACACTACCTGTCCTCCTTTAGCTTTCGCTTCAGACAAACTCTTTGCCACTTTAGCATCAACTTCTGCCCAAGTAGCTTCTTTACCAGCAATTTTTGGCTGTTTCAAACGCATGCTGTCATACAAAGACAACACAGAAGCGTGAACTCTCGCGTTTGCACCAAATTTTGCATTCGGTAAATTATTATTTTCTACTTTAATAGGACGACCTTCACGTGTTTTGATCAAGATGTTTGCAAAATCAAAACCATCCATCATCGTTGTTGCATAATAATCTGCAACACCAGGAATAATCTCTTCAGGTTGAACTACATAAGGAATAGACTTAACAACCGGACCTTCACATGCAGCCAAAGAAGCAGCTGCAGTTGAAAATCCAACGTATTTCAAAAAGTCACGACGAGTTGTTGAAGAAGCAGACAGAGTAGCTCCGTCCCCAAGAAATTCATCCGTTGGAATTTCCTCAACAAATTCATTGTTTCTTAGCGTCTCAACAATAGAACTGTTTTGGTCCAGTTCCTCAACACTTTTCCAGTATTTTTTGTTTGATGCCATTGTATATAGATATTAGCTTCTTATTAATTATTAATAGTGACACTTACCACATTCTAAACCTCCCATTTGTGCAGCCGTCAATTTGTCTACACCGTATTTTTTGGAAAGTTCATCGTGAATTTTCTTGTAGTACTCGTTACCTTCAACTTTTACGTCAGTTTCTCTGTGACAGTTCACACACCATCCCATTGTTAGTGGAGCATGTTGTCTCATTACTTCCATAGTTTCCACAGGACCGTGACATTTCTGACACTCTACTCCTGCAACACTTACGTGCTGAGAGTGATTGAAGTATACGAAATCAGGAAGGTTATGCACACGCACCCACTTCACCGGCTTCACTTTACCAGTATATTTCTGTGCGGTCTTATCCCAACCCACTGCGTCGTAGATTTTCTGAATTTCAGCAGTATAAAACTCTTTAGAGTAATCCACATACGTAGAATCTTTATCCCCTTGAAATTCATTGATGTTTTTGTGACAGTTCATACAAACATTCAAAGAAGGAATTCCTGAAGTTTTACTCACACGAGCAGAAGAGTGACAGTATTTACAGTCTATTTTATTATCCCCAGCGTGAATTTTGTGCGAGAAATGGATTGGCTGAATCGGCTCGTAGTTTTGATCCACCCCTACTTGCATCAAGTAACCGTAGATAAAGTACATCCCAACTAAAATCATTACGATTGTTGAAACCAATACCAAGAATTGATTTTTAGCAAATGCTTTCCAGATCGGCAAAGAAGCCTCTTTTACCGGAGCTTCAATTCCGTTAGCTTTTGCGATTTTACCAAGCACGTTTCTCACAAAAAGAAGCATACCTACCAACATTGCCAAAACAACTGCTAAAATCCCTAAAATCAAATTGTTAGAAACTCCACCTTCAGCACTTGCACCTCCAGTAGCCCCAGCTGCCGCTGCCGCAGGAGCCTCTTCTTTAGGCTGAGAAGTATAGGCAATAATGTTGTCAATATCAGCGTTTGATAACTGAGGAAAAGCCGTCATGGCTACTTTATTGTTCTCTTCAAAAACTTTAACTGCTTGAGCATCACCAGATTTGATAAGCTCACCACTGTTGTGGATCCATTTATACAACCATTCTTTGTCGTATTTGTCTGCAACACCACGAAGCGCAGGCCCCGTCATTTTCGCATCCAACTTGTGACAAGCAGCACAGTTCGCATTAAAAATTGCCTTACCGGCAACAGGATCACCAGCACCAGCAGCCGGCGCAGGAGCAGCAGCATCTTGTGCTAAAGAAGTCAGTGAAAGCGACAAAACTAGCGCTAAACTGAACAATAATTTTTTAGAAATCGAGTTATGGTTACCCACGTTTTTCATAATTAAAAATGATTATCGACTAAATTTGGTATGATTTTTTACACGAATGCGCAAAACACACCCTATTTATAAACTCGGACAAAAATACGACTTATGAGCTATTATCAAAACCTTAAATTTATCTTAAATTGTAATTTATATCAATTCTAAATAAATTACTCCTTTTGCCGTATTTTTTTTAATTGTATTTTTGCCTCAAATATACTTCATTATGAGAATTTTAAGAACCAAAGCCTTTTATTGCTGTCTTTTATTTGTATTTCTTTTCTGCCAAAAATCATTTTCGCAAACTGGAAAAATTAACATAATACAGGACAGTCGGTTTGAAAAACTACTAAACGAGAAAAGAAAAATTAACTCCTCGATTACCGTGAACGACCGCTACAAAGTGCAGATTTTCTACGGAAGCAACGAAGAAGCCAAAAAGACACTCTCCCAATTTAAAAAAGAATTCCGGCAATTGGACGGAACCATCGTTTATACCGATCCGACCTTTAAGGTTTGGGTAGGAACATTTAAAACCCGAATTGAAGCCGAACGCAACTATAAAGAAATCCTAAAAAAATATCCGAACGCACTTTTGATTCGCCCAAACAAATAAAAAAGTCCCGATTATGTATCGGGACTTTTTTATTACCAACCCATTTCTCTTTTGGTTTTATCGGCGAAGAAAGCATTTTCAACAGGGACTGATTTGGCTTCCGGATTTTTAGACCGCAAGTATTCCGGAATATCATCAATGGTTATTAATCCATATTTTTGATATCCTTTAAATGAATAATTATAGACATCATAGTTTTTAAAATGTATGTAGTCGGCATCTTTTTTCTGGTAAGAGTCTTTTAAATAAGGCTCAAACAACAACCAAGTTCGTTCGATATTATCAGTGGAATAAAAATTACGAACAAAAGCCCCGTAAAACCCATTCTGAATTAAACCAAAAGTCTTTCCGGCAGGATACGTATTTAACTTACGACACACTTTATAAACATCTGTAATATTGGCAAAAAAGAACTCATTCAACTTATCACTAATGTCTTTTTTAACCTTATCATCCAATTCCGAAACATCCCTTATTTTCATGGCAAAGGAATTCACGATTTGATTCTTGAGCTCAACTTCATTTAGCTTTCGTTGATCGATCTGTTTTTCAAAATTATTCTCAAGCCAAATGGAGTGATTTCTAATGTACATTGGTTTAAACCAAGCCAAGAGTTCGCCTTTCTGTAAATCATCGTAATAGGATTCCGAACCTTTCATGTAAGCGAAATTAAATCCATGTTTTTCAACTAAAATCGCAAGTTGTTCTTTGAAAAAGGCCATGTCCTTATGGTAATAACTGCAATCAATCAACCTAAATTTCAAATCAACCTCGAAACCGTAATCTGATTCAAGGTTTAAAATAGCCGCTTTGGCTTTTTCATAATCCTCTTTTGTGGTTTTTTGAACAATCCCATTACCCAACAATGGATAAATCGTCTGGTGGATCATTTTATCGCGATAGTTTTGAGCAAAGCTGTTGCAATTAATCAAAACAAGTAAGAAAACAAAGGTTCGAAATAGGTTCATGTTTTTTTGTATTCACTTATTAACGCAAGAATAACCATTTATTATCAAAACCCATAAAAAAAGTCCGACAAAACCGGACTTAATTTCAAATTATTTCTTCAACAACCTATTCAAACTTTTTCTCACCAGCACTATTCAACCTATTTATGCAAACTCCAAATGAGTTCCTTCCGTATGTAAAACCTGCTCAGCTTTCTCAATTTCCTCTAAGGAACCACTCAGAATGACCATAAATCGGCCTTCTTTCAAATGCTCCTCATACTTTACTACTTCGTCCTCTTTTATCCCTAAAAGCGAAAAAAAAGAAATAACGCCTCCAGTAACAATTCCTAAGTCAAATCCGGCAATAGCACCCACCAAGGCACCGGCACCGTAAAGAAATGCAAAACCGGGAATTGTAAAAACCCCGATACCCGAAAGCAAACCAATAACTGTCCCTGCTCCCATACCTATGATGGCTGGCGCTTTTTGAAGCGTATCCGAAGAGCGAACGTGGATGTGGTCGTCAATAATCTCGGCCGTTCCAAGGAGCGAAACATTACTCATGGGAAAGTTATGGTCACTTAACACCTTAAGAGCATCTACTGCTTTTTTGTGCGAATCGTAAATAGCAATTTTTGATTTCATGACACTACTTTTTAAATTCCCATCTCGTTAAATTTAATAGTAAAATTAGTAATTTCTGACCGTTAATCCTTGTACTTTATCATTACGTTATCATAGTTTCTTAAGAGGGATTCATTACTAAAAAAATTGTATTTCATTTGAAATCTCAAAAACAACTACACCCTTAAAAAGAGGCACCGGAAAAAAAGCCTAACCTACATAAACAAAAAAAGTCCGGCAAATACCGGACTTTTTCTGTATAAAAAACAATTATTTCAGTTTCTTTTTTACTTCCACTTCTTGGAACGCTTCGATCAAATCGTATTCTTTTAAGTCGTTGTAATTTTTAATCTGCATACCACAGTCGTATCCTTTGGAAACTTCTTTTACGTCGTCTTTAAAACGTTTCAACGTAGTTAATTCCCCGGTATAAATTACAACTCCTTCGCGGATTAAACGAATTCTCGAGTTTCGGAAAATTTTACCATCAGTAACCATACATCCGGCAATAGTCCCCACTTTCGAAATTTTGAACAACTCACGAACTTCTGCAGTACCGGTAATTTCTTCTTTAAGTTCCGGTGACAACATCCCTTCCATCGCATCTTTCAAATCATCGATAGCATCGTAGATGATCGAATAGTGACGGATATCGATTTCTTCTTTCTCGGCCAACTGTTTCGCGTTTCCTTGCGGACGAACGTTGAATCCGATAATGATCGCATCCGAAGCCGAAGCTAACAATACGTCGGACTCAGTAATCGCTCCAACTCCTTTGTGGATGATACGAATTTGAATTTCTTCCGTAGATAATTTCGAGAAGGAATCCGATAACGCTTCAACCGAACCGTCCACATCTCCTTTAAGGATGATGTTCAATTCTTTAAACTGACCTAAAGCGATACGACGACCGATTTCGGCAAGGGTAATATGTTTCTGTGTACGTACAGACTGCTCGCGTAACAACTGCATACGTTTTGCAGCAATTTGTTTCGCTTCTCTTTCGTCTTCAAATACGTTGAATTTGTCTCCTGCTGTTGGCGCTCCGTCCAAACCTAAGATCGAAATTGGCGTTGACGGACCGGCTTCTTTTACAGATTTCCCGCGCTCGTCAAACATCGCCTTCACTTTTCCGTGGTTTTTACCTGCCAATACGTAGTCACCCACACGTAAAGTCCCTGCCTGAACCAAAATAGTAGTTACATAACCACGCCCTTTGTCCAACTGGGCTTCTACTACAGTTCCTACTGCCGGTTTATTCGGATTTGCTTTTAAATCCAGGATTTCTGCCTCCAACAATACTTTTTCCAACAATTCGGGAACACCTTGTCCGAATTTAGCGGAAATATCGTGGGATTGGTATTTTCCACCCCAATCTTCAACCAATAAATTCATTCCGGCTAATTGTTCCTTAATTTTTTCAGGATTCGCACTTGGTTTATCCACTTTATTGATGGCAAAGATCATTGGTACACCCGCTGCTTGCGCGTGAGAAATCGCCTCTTTGGTTTGTGGCATGATGTCATCGTCGGCTGCCACCACGATAATCGCGATATCGGTAACCTGAGCACCACGGGCACGCATCGCGGTAAATGCCTCGTGACCCGGTGTATCTAAGAACGTAATTTCTTGTCCGTTTTCCAACTCTACTCCATAGGCTCCGATGTGCTGCGTAATTCCTCCGGACTCACCCGCGATAACATTCGCTTTACGGATGTAATCCAATAAGGACGTTTTACCGTGGTCTACGTGACCCATTACCGTTACGATCGGTGCACGGAATTTCAAATCTTCCGGACGATCTTCTACTACCTCAATGTTTTCTTCAATATCTGTTGTAATGAATTCTACTTCATAACCAAATTCATCAGCAACAATTGAAAGCGTTTCCGCATCCAAACGTTGGTTCATGGTTACCATGATCCCCAAAGACATACACGTTCCGATAACTTTTGTAATCGGCACATCCATCATGGTAGCAATTTCACCTACAGTTACGAATTCCGTTACTTTTAATGTTTTGCTTCCTTCTTCTAACGCTCTTTGTTCGTCATCCGATTTCTGACGGTGTGAATCACGTTTGTCTCTTCTGTATTTAGCTGCTTTAGATTTGCTTCCTTTTCCTTGAAGTCTTTCTAAAGTTTCTTTGATTTGGTTTTTAACTTCTTCCTCGGTTGGCTCCACTTTAGCAACAATCGCAGGACGGTTTCCTTTTTGGAAGCCTGGCTTGTTCGGCCCAAATTTTCCTCCGCCTGGTCTATTGGCATTGTTTCCACCTTGCCCTTGACCTGCTTGACCACCTTGACCAGGTGCACCCGGTTTTCCAGGAATGCGTTTTCTTTTGTTCTTATTGGCATTCTGCCCCTGACCTGCCTGACCTTGTTGAGCTCCGGCTGTAGCTGGCTTATTACCGTCTTTTTTGAACTCTTCTTTTTTCTTTTTCGGTTTGTTGAATTGCGATAAATCAATGGTCTGGCCCGTAAAAGTTGCTCCGCTTAATTTTTGATACTGCGTTTCGATTTTCTCGTCCACCACAGGTTCTTCCGCCGCCGGAGCAGCTGCTTTAACCTCTTTTTCCACAGGTTTAACCACCTCTTTAACCTCAGGCTTAACTTCCGTTACCGGCTCAGACTGTTCTGACTTCACCTCTGTTTTAGGTTCAGCTTTTGGCTCTTCAACCGGTTTTACTTCGGTTTTAGGCGCTGCATCAACTGGCTTTTCAACAACTTCTGAAGAAGGCTTTTCAGAAACAACTTCCGGTTTCTTAGGATCAAGGTCGATTTTACCAACAGCTTTGGGACCTGCAAGCGAAGCGCGTGCTTTGATTACTTCCTGGCGCTGTTTTTCTTCCTCCTGCTTGCGTTTGTCTTCAATTTCTTTTTCTCTTTCGACTCTAAGGGCTTCTTTTTCCTTCTTCTTTTCCTCACCTACCTCTTTCGAAGCAACCTTATTACCTTTATCAGCAGAGAATTGACCGCACAAGATAGAGTATTCCTCATTAGAAATTTTAGCATTAGGACTTGATTCAATGGTATGACCCTTTTCTTTCAAATAATCCACAGCTCTATCTAGAGAAATATTTAATTCCCTTAAAACCTTGTTAATTCTTATTACTCTTTCTTCAGACATATAATCTTTTTATTATTACCTTAATGCGTGTGTGTTGTTGTGTCTAACTAACTATAAATTAGTCTTCGAATTCTTCTTTTAAAATTCGCATTACATCCAAAATAGTCTCCTCTTCCAGATCGGTTCTTCTTACTAAATCTGCAACATCTTGTTTTAATATGCTACGCGCAGTATCCAAACCGATTTTTGCAAACTCCTCGATTACCCATCCGTCGATTTCGTCTGAGAACTCTGTTAATTCTACATCATCCTCTTCTTCAGCAAGGTTGCCTTCACGGATTACATCCAACTCGTAACCTGTTAACTGCCCTGCCAATTTAATATTGTGTCCGCCACGGCCAATCGCTTTGGAAACTTCCTCTAATTTAAGGAAAACTTCAGCCGCTTTTTTCTCTTCGTCAATTTTAACCGAAGAAACTTTTGCCGGGCTCAATGCTCTGGTGATAAACAACTGAGCATTGGTAGTATAATTAATTACGTCGATATTTTCATTTCCTAACTCACGAACTATTCCATGGATACGGGAACCTTTCATACCAACGCAAGCTCCTACCGGATCGATTCTGTCGTCGTACGAATCTACGGCAACTTTCGCTTTTTCACCAGGAATGCGCACCACTTTTTTAATCATGATCAAACCGTCGAATACTTCCGGAATTTCCTGTTCGAACAATTTCTCAAGGAATTTCTCCGAAGTTCTGGACATAATGATTTGCGGCTTATTTCCTTTAAGCTCTACATTTTCAATGATTCCACGCACGTTATCTCCTTTACGGAAAAAGTCGGACGGAATTTGTTTTTCTTTCGGCAACACGATTTCGTTCCCTTCATCATCCACCAAAATTACAGCTTTCGGACGTACATGGTGCACTTCCGCAGTATAAATTTCTCCAATTAAATCTTTAAACTGTTTGTAAAGATTTGTATTATCATGCTCATGGATTTTGGAAATAAGGTTTTGACGCAAGGCCAAAATCGCTCTTCTTCCCAATTGAATTAATTTCACTTCTTCGGACACATCTTCTCCCACCTCGAAATCCGGCTCGATTTTTCTGGCTTCCGACAAAGAGATCTCAGAGTTTTCGTCTTCTACTTCTCCATCAGCAACCACCACACGATTTCTCCAAATTTCCATATCTCCTTTATCGGGATTAATGATGATATCGAAGTTATCGTCGGATCCGTATTTCTTTTTCAATGCATTTCTAAACACATCTTCCAAAATCGCCATTAAGGTAACTCTATCGATTAGCTTATCGTCTTTAAATTCCGAAAACGATTCGATTAATGCAATATTCTCCATGCTAACTCTTTAATTTAAAATGTTATTATAACAACTGCTTCTTTAATATCCTGATATTTGATTTCTGCTCTTTTTTGAACAGTTTCTTTTCCTTTACCAATTTGCTTTGGCTCACGAGCACTCCATTCCAAAACAATAAATTCATCATTAGCCTCTGTGATAGGTGCTTCATATTTCTCTTCAGCGGTAGTCACCTTCAGGGTTCTTCCGATATTTTTTCGAAACTGTCTTGGCAATTTCAACGGGCTGGTTGCTCCTGCCGAAGCCACTTCCAATGAGAAATCCTGCTCTTCCCTATCCAGATTGTGTTCAATCGCCCTGCTGATATTGATGCAATCCTGAAGATTCACCCCATTATCCCCATCTAAAGTTACAATAATTTTATAACTATCACTGATGCTTAAGTCGATTAAAAACAAGGATGGATTTTGAGCCAATCCTTCATTTAACAACTCCGTTACTTTCTCTCTAAAGGTCATATTTGTATAAAAAGAGGGAAGCCCTGCTTCCCTCATTATTTAGTTCCGTAATAAATAACGCTGCAAATATACAATTTTTTTTAAATATTGAAAATCATTGTTTATTACAAATATTTCTCTACCTTTATGAAAAAGTTTTTTAACACAAAATTCCCACAACCTATATTATGAAACGTATTTTAGTACCTACCGATTTTTCAAACCATGCCGAATACGCATTAAAAGTAGCTGCACAAATCGCCAAAAAAAACAACGCTGAGATCTACATCTTACATATGCTTGAACTTCCTCACGAAGGAAACGACGCTTTGTCCGAAGGACACGAAATCCCGGAAATCATGTACTTCAAGAAAAGAGCTGAAGAAAAACTGGACGAATTAACACAAGCAAGTTATTTAGACGGAATTGACGTTTCGGAAATCATCAAAATCGAAGGCACATTTGAAGGCATCATCGGTATTAGCAAAAAGAACGACATCGATTTAATCGTAATGGGATCACACGGTTCTAACGGTTTCCGAGAAATGATCATCGGATCCAATACTGAAAAAGTAGTTCGAACTTCCGAAGTTCCCGTTTTAGTGATCAAAAGAGACACTCCTGATTTTAATGTAAACAAATTTGTTTTCGCTTCCGACTTCTCAGACGAGATTCGCGATACTTTTGCTAAAGCCGTGGAATTCTCAAACAAATTCGGCGCACATTTGAATTTGGTATCCATCAACACTCCGAACAATTTTAAATCTACAAGTGTTTCTGAAAAAATCATGAGCGATTTTATTGCCAACTTTAAAATTGACAATTACTCTACGCACATTTACAACGATGTAAACATTGAAAAAGGAATCCTGAATTTTGCAAACAGCATTAATGCAGACCTAATCGGAATGAGTACTCACGGAAGAAGAGGACTGGCCCATTTCTTCAACGGAAGCATCAGCGAAGATTTAGTGAATCACGCAGTGCGACCAGTAATTACTTTTAAAATCTAATTGCTCAAACAAAATAAAAAAAGCCTCTCGATTGAGAGGCTTTTTTGTTGGTCTACTAGGACTCGAACCTAGAATGACTGAACCAAAATCAGTAGTGTTACCATTACACCATAGACCAGTACCGTTGTGCATCATTGCTGATTGCGGGTGCAAATGTAGCACATATTTTTTTCAATCCAAATTTTTAGATAAAAAAATATTAAAAAAATATTTTGTGCGTTTCTATATACAAAAAAAGAGTTTCTTTGTAACTGAAAATAAACCAACATTCGACAAACATTCACGATGGTAACATTTGACTTTAAAAAGTGGAATACAATCTTGGGCTGGTGTGCTTTTGCAGCGGCGCTTCTAACCTATTCATTAACCGTTGAACCCACACTAAGTTTTTGGGACTGTGGAGAATACATTGCCACTTCAGCCAAATTAGAAGTAGGGCACCCACCGGGAGCCCCGCTATTTCAAATGATCGGCGCCTTCTTTTCCATGTTCGCAACCGGACCGGACAAAATTGCTTTAATGGTGAACATGATGTCGGTTTTCTCAAGTGCTTTTACCATTTTATTTATGTTTTGGTCGAGTACATTAATTCTTAAAAAAGTTGTCGCTTCCTTTACCGAATTCAACAACAACAGTGCTATTATGGTACTGGGAAGTTCTTTTGTAGGCGCTTTAGCCTTTACATTTTCCGACAGTTTTTGGTTTAATGCCGTGGAAGCTGAAGTTTATGCAATGGCTACTTTATTCATAGCTATTATTTTCTGGCTCGCTTTACGTTGGGAAGAAGACATGCACAAACCAAGAGGAAATCGCTGGTTATTACTTATCTCCTTAATGATAGGCCTTTCCTTTGGCGTGCATTTTATGGCACTTTTAACCATTCCATCAATTGGATTGTTGTACTATTTCAAAAATTACGAGAAAATCACCATCAAGAATTTCATCATTGCCAACGTAAGCATTGTGGCGATTTTATTCTTTGTGTTCAAGTTTTTACTTCCTTATACTTTGGCCTTTTTCGGAAAAACGGAAATTTTCATGGTCAATAGTTTGGGACTTCCGTTCGACTCAGGAACCATCTTCGCCTTCCTATTAATTATTGCAGGTTTCTATTTCGGACTGAACTATACCAAGAAAAAAGACAAACCGTTTTTTAATACTGTTTTGCTTTGCATTTTATTTGTTTTGATTGGATTTTCAACTTGGTTAATGCTACCAATCCGTGCCAACGCCAATGTAAATATCAACGAAAACAAACCTTCCGATGCTGCCGAAGTATTAGCCTATTACAACCGTGAGCAGTACGGAGAACAAAAAACCTTTTACGGACCGCTATTCTCAGAAACTTACGCTGGTTTAGACGAAACAACCCCTTATTTAGACGATAAACCAAATTACGAACGCGATTACAAAACCGGTAAATACGTAATTGTAAACAACTACAAAAACGGAAAACAAAACACAAGTGACGCACACAAAGGAGTACTTCCAAGAATGTGGAGCCCAGAACATGCCGTGCGTTACATGTCGTTCACCAAACCCTTGGAATTCAAAATAAATCCGCAGGCATTTGTAGATGAAGAAGGAGCACCAATGGAAGAGGAATTAAACCAAATGACTGAAATCGTTTCCGAATTTCGAAGTGCTTATGCGGCTGGAAAAATTGATTTGGACGGTTACGACGAATTCTTAAAAAGCTACGGAGATTATCTAATCATTGAAAAACCATCCTTTGTAGACAACATGAAATTCATGTTCGAATACCAGTTCGGCTATATGTACTGGCGTTATCTTTTGTGGAACTTTGTGGGACGTCAAAACGACGAACAAGGCAAATATGATGCTAACGACGGAAACTGGTTAAGCGGTATCGGATTTATCGATCAGGCTCATTTGGGATCACAAAAAAACCTTCCTCCAGATGTTCTAAACAACAAAGGACGAAACACCTATTATTTCCTTCCTTTTATTTTAGGAGTATTAGGAATTGTGTTCCACGCTTCTAAAGACAAGAAAAGTTTTTATATTCTTTTAGTTTTGTTCCTGTTCAACAGCTTTGCACTAAAAGTATTCCTTAACGAACGTCCATTTGAACCAAGAGAAAGAGATTATGCTGTGGTAGGATCCTTCTATGTGTTTGCCATTTGGGTTGGATTTGGAGTTTACGCGTTATACGATGCCCTGAAAGGTTATTTGAAAGCAAAAATTGCAATTCCGGCTACTATTGTTGCCTCGCTTTTTGCTGCACCAATTTTAATGGCCAAAGAAAACTGGGACGACCACAACCGTTCCGGAAAATATACAGCAATTGCCATGGCAAAATCCTATTTGGATTCCTGTGAACCAAACGCTATCTTATTTACCATCGGAGACAACGACACCTTCCCGCTATGGTACATGCAGGAAATCGAAAACTACCGAACCGACGTTCGCATCGTAAACACTCAATTGATTGCCGTGGATTGGTACATCGACCAAATGAAGATGAAGCAAAACAAATCGGAACCACTTTCAATTCGTTTTACACACAGTCAATACGTAGGAGAAAATCGAGATGCAGTAGTTTACAAACCCCTTACTGAGGAGCGTATTTTACTAAATGAACTTTTAGAATTTATTGCTTCCGAAGACGACCGAACAACCGTAGAGATGAACAACGGACACAAGATCCACTTTTTCCCTACCCAAAAAGTACGTATTCCGGTAGACAAGGCAACGGTGATCAAAAACAAAGTAGTGGATCCAGCCGTTAACGACTCCATTGTTCCTTATATTGATATGGATATTAAAGACAATGCGATTTATAAAAACAGGCTGATCATGCTAGACATTGTAGCCAATAACAACTGGAAACGTCCAATTTATTTTAGTGGCGGAACTTTTGGGGACGACGACTACCTTTGGATGAAAGACTACATGCAATTGGACGGAATGCTTTATAAATTGGTCCCAATCAAAACGCCTTTGGGTAAACAAGGCAGCATCCTTGACATGGGCAGAATCGATACTGAAAAAATGTACAAAATCGTGATGTCCTGGGATTGGGGCAACAGCGGTAATCCAAACATCTATCACGATCCTGAAACGCGCAAAAACGGCATTTCGTACCGATCAAATCTAGCTCGCTTAATGGAAGCTTTAATCAATGAAGGCAAAACTGACAAAGCTAAAAAAGTGATTGATTTAGCCATGAGTAAAATGCCGATTGATTATTTTGGATTCTATACTTTAGTAGAACCATTTGCAGGAGGCTATTACGAAGTAGGTGAAAAGGCTAAAGCAAGAGCAATTCTTGACAAACTGATGAAAAAATATCAGGAAAAATTAATCTATTACAGCAACATGAAACCTTCTGAGCAAAACAGTGTTTACATAGACATCGCAAACGACATCGAACGATATCGAAGCTTATTGGAAGTCATGAAAGAACGTGGCGATATGGAATTTTACAATCAAAGCAAAGTTAAGTTCAACAGTTACAACAAACTCTTTGAACGCTTTGGACGCGATATGGAATAGTTTAAGAATAAATTAAAACAATAGGGCTTTTGAGGTTTTTAACTTTGAAAGCCTTATTTTTATAGTATGAATTTCTACTGGATTAAAACCAACCCACTCATCAAACGATTGTTTGCCAATCAGATTTGGGATTTGCCCAATTCCGAAAAAAAAATCTACCTTACTTTCGACGACGGACCAACGCCAGAGGTAACCGAATGGGTTTTATCCGTATTAAAAAGCTACCAGGCAAAAGCCACTTTTTTCTGTATTGGTGACAACATTAGAAAATACCCGGAGATTTTCAACAAAGTACTAGCCCAAGGCCACAGCATCGGAAACCACACCTTTAATCATTTACAGGGTTGGAAAACTTCAAATAAAGAGTATCTTGAAAATGTGCTTTTATGCCATGAAGAAATTCTAAAACAAACAACAATCCAGTCAAATAAAAAATTCTTCCGTCCGCCTTACGGAAAATTAAAGCTTTCGCAATCAGCAAAACTGAGAAAACTAGGCTACAAAATAATTATGTGGGATGTGTTAAGTGCCGATTTCGACAACGGCATTACAGCAGAAAAATGCCTTGAAAATGTAGTTTCCAATACAGCACAAGGAAGCATTATCGTATTTCATGACAGTAAGAAGGCATTTCAAAATCTTGAATACACCTTACCAAAAGCATTAGCAGCTTTAAAAGAAAAAGGATTTGTGTTCGAAGCTCTGGTTTAAGCGTTTTCCTGAACTAGTGTAATTAAAGTATTGGCATCCAACTCGCCGGATTGTCTCCAAACCATCTGACCGGCTTTATAAATCATTAAAGTTGGCAACCCTTTAATGCGAAGTGCTTCAGCCAATTCCTGGTTTTTATCCACATCGATTTTAATAACTTTAGCCTTGTCTCCAAGAGCCGCCGCCACATCGCGAATTACCGGATGCATTGATACCGAAGACTCGTTCCAATCCGTGTAAAAATCAATTAGAACCGGAACCTGAGTATTTATAAGTTCTCCAAATTTTGACATAAGCGAGAAGTTTAGATTAATTAAAAACTGTTGTTCTTAAGTAAACAGTACACAAATATAATATTTTTAAGCATTTATGCTACTCTTTCCCCTTTTTTTAGTTGAATTACCGTAATTTCCGGCCAAATACCAACCCTTCCCGGATAAGCGTGAAACCCAAATCCGCGGTTTACATAAATGTATCGCCCCATGTTTTCATACAATCCCGCCCAATGCTTGTAAACATACTGCACCGGACTCCATTTCAAAAACCCTGGAATTTCGATACCAAACTGCAACCCATGAGTGTGTCCGGAAAGCGTTAAATGGTAATTATTCTCGTGATTTTGCACCTCTGCATCCCAATGGGAAGGATCGTGGCTCATCAGGATTTTAAAATCTTCTTTTTTCAAACCTTGAGAAGCTTTAGCCAAATCACCTGCCTGCTTGAATTTGATTCCCCAATTTTCTACTCCAACCAAAGCAATTTCATCACCTCCGTTTTTAAGTTTCACGTTCTCGTTAAGCAAAAGTTTGAAATCAATTTGACGGTGCAAATCTTTAATAGCTGCAAAATTCTCATTTTTAGCAGTCTGCGAAGGCCATTCCACATATTCTCCATAATCGTGATTCCCTAAAATCGAGTACTTACCAAATTTTGGTGTTTCAATTTTTTTGAACGTGTCAATCCAAGGATGCATTTCCTTAGCATGTGTATTTACTATATCCCCTGTAAAAAGGATAATATCTGATTTTTGTTGATTGATCAAATCCACGGCATATTGAATTTTCTCCGGGTTATCAAAGCTCCCACTGTGCACATCCGAAAACTGAGTAATGGTCATTCCATCAAAATTATCCGGCAAATCAGGAAAAAAAATCGTTTGACGAATCACTTTAAAATTGTACTTTCCTTTGGTCATTCCATAAAGCAAAGAAGTTAAAGGAATTGCCGCTAATCCAATGGCAACTTGACTGATGAACCTCCTTCTTCCAGGAATGGCTTCCTTAAGACTATCTGCCTGTGTAAAATAATTGATAATCGTTGCAAACATCCTGAAAATATCTTCCCCTAAAAGCACCACCGCTACAATCAGCTTAGGAATCAAAGTAAGCAAAAGCAATCCGATAGTAAAAAGCGATTGTGCATTCTGCCCCACCTTACGGTCAAACTGACTGAATCCATATAAAATATAAGCAAAAGCCAGCAAACTTACCAGTTGATAAATGATGAGAATCCACCGCTCTCGGGTAATGGTTTTCACAGCCTGATAAGCATACAGCTCAACCAAAAGAAGAATCACTCCTATAAAAACTAAACGCATGTTCATTAATTTGTTTTGGACAAGCAAAGTAACGAAGAATGAAATGCTTAGCGGTTATTTATTACATTAATTTTAACGTAACTTTTTATTTGATTGCACAGTTTTAGAAAATTCCTTTGAGTTTGCTTATTTTTACGTTCTAATTTTTCGAAATCATGTCACAAAAACGCCTTTTCCTTTTAGACGCTTACGCCTTAATCTTCCGTGGTTACTACGCTTTTATCAAAAATCCTCGCATCAATTCCAAAGGGATGGACACTTCAGCCATTTTGGGTTTTATGAATTCGCTCATCGATGTAATTAAACGCGAAAAACCGGATCATTTGGCTGTAGCTTTTGACAAAGGAGGAAGTGCCGTTCGCAGTGAAATGTTTGAAGCCTACAAAGCCAACCGTGACGAAACACCGGAGGCCATTAAAATTGCCGTTCCTTATATTCAGGAATTTTTGAGCGCGATGCACATTCCGATTATCGAAGAAGCCGGTTATGAAGCTGATGACTTAATTGGAACATTGGCAAAACAAGCCGAAAAACAAGGCTATCAGGTGTTCATGGTCACACCCGACAAGGATTTCGGACAATTGGTTTCGGAAAATATTTTCATGTACCGACCGGCACGTTTAGGTAATGATATTGAAATCTGGGGCGTTGAAGAAGTAAAAGCGAAATTCGAAATTGAAGATCCGTTACAGGTTATTGACTTTTTAGGCATGATGGGTGATGCTGTGGATAACATTCCTGGGTTACCGGGCGTGGGTGAAAAAACCGCTAAGAAATTATTAGCCGAATTTGGTTCAATGGAAAATCTTTTAGCCAATACCGACAAACTGAAAGGCGCCTTAAAAGAAAAAATCGAAGCCAACAAAGAACAAGGAATCCTTTCCAAAAAACTGGCTACCATCCTATTGGATTGCCCGGTAACTTTCGACGAAACCGACTACGAGTTATCCAAACCGGACGTGGAGAGAACCGATGCTTTGTTCATGGAATTGGAATTCCGTCAGTTGAAAACCCAGTTCGACAAATTGTTTGGCAGCGGAAAAGAATACGACGAAATCGACACGAGCAATGGTGATTCCGCACCAAAATCAGCAAAAAAAACCACTAAAAACGAAGACCAATTTTCCTTATTTGAAACCGGTGACAGTGAAGCTGAAGTAGGCCACCACAGTTATTACAATACGTTAGAAAACACACCGCACCATTACGAAGTAAGCCAAGGCAATTTGGGTGTAAAATTATTAATTCAGACGCTTTTGCAGCAGAAAGAAGTTTGCTTCGACACCGAAACCACAGGAATCGACGCCAACAACGCAGAGCTAGTAGGAATGTCCTTTTCATTTGAAAAAGGCAAAGCGTTTTATGTTCCGTTCCCTGAGAATCGTGATGAAGCTCAGGAATTGGTAGACAAATTCAAACCGTTTTTCGAAAATGAAGAAATCGTCAAAATCGGTCAGAACATCAAATACGATTTAAAAATATTAGCCAATTATGGCATTTCAGTCAAAGGAAAACTGTTCGACACCATGATTGCACATTACCTGATCAATCCGGATATGCGTCACAACATGGACGTTTTGGCTGAAACCTATCTAAAATATTCGCCAAGATCCATCGAAACCTTAATCGGCAAAAAAGGAAAAAACCAGAAATCGATGCGGGATGTGGTTTTGGAAGACATCAAGGAATACGCCGCAGAAGATGCCGACATCACGCTTCAGTTAAAAGAAGTATTTGACCCGAAACTGGACAGCGCCGGAACCAAAAAATTATTCGAAGAAATTGAACTCCCGTTAATTCAGGTTTTGGCTGATATGGAACGTGAAGGTATTCGTCTAGATGTGGATTATCTGAAAGCAATGTCCAAAGACATGGATGCGGAAATCAAGGAACTGGAACAGAAAATCTATGAAACTGCCGGGGAGAAATTCAATTTAGCTTCTCCAAAACAGCTAGGAGATATTTTATTCGAAAAATTAAAAATCGGCGGAGCCAAACAAAAGAAAACCAAAACCGGACAATACGCCACCGGTGAAGAAGTTCTGAGTTATTTAGCAGGCGAACACGAAATCGTACAACAGATTCTCGACTGGCGTCAAATGGTAAAATTACAAAGCACTTATATTATTTCCTTACCGGAACAAGTCGACAAAGGCAGTAACCGCGTGCATACCGATTACATGCAAACCGTTGCAGCAACAGGACGTTTGAGTTCCAACAATCCGAACTTACAAAACATTCCAATCCGTACCGAACGAGGACGATTGATTCGAAAAGCATTCATTGCTAAAGACGAAAATTACACCTTAGTTTCTGCCGATTACTCACAAATCGAATTGCGTGTGATTGCAGCGATGAGCGGGGAAGAAAACATGATCAAAGCCTTCCAAAACGGGGAAGACATCCACAGAAGTACCGCAGCAAAAGTATTCCATGTGGCTCCGGAAGAAGTGACCAAAGAACAACGAAGCAACGCCAAAACCGTAAACTTCGGAATCATTTATGGGGTTTCCGCATTTGGATTAAGCAACCAGACAAATTTATCCCGAAGTGAAAGTGCCGCTTTGATCGATGCCTATTACAACACCTATCCGCGTTTGCGTGCGTACATTCAGGAGCAAATTGCTTTTGCCAGAGATCACGGATACGTGCAAACGGTTTCCGGACGCCGTCGTTATTTAAAAGATATCAATTCCGCGAATGCAGTCGTTCGTGGTGCTGCGGAACGAAATGCTGTAAATGCACCAATTCAGGGAAGTGCGGCCGATATCATCAAAATTGCGATGATCAACATTCATAAAAAACTGACCTCGGAAAACTGGAAATCTAAAATGTTGTTGCAGGTACACGATGAGCTTGTGTTCGACGTTCACAATTCGGAACTGGAAAAAATCAAACCGATGATCAAACACGAAATGGAGAACGCTTTCAAGCTTGCAGTTCCTCTTGAAGTGGAATTAGGCACAGGAAAAAATTGGTTGGAGGCACACTAATAATATTTTCACTATATTTAGGCTTCTAAAACCCTCCATTTGGAAGCCTTAAAAACCATATTATATTTTTCGATTTTCCGCTATCCGTTAAAGATTGAGGAAATCCATCGTTATACCACGCACCAGAATCTTTCACAGACCAAGGATGAGATCAATTTTCTGCTTCAGGAAAAAATTCTTCGAAAAGTAGATGATTTTTATCTGTACGGTAATGATTTAGAGAGTGTTACCAAGCGTATAAAAGGAAATCTCGGCGCACAAAAAGTGATGGAACTTGCAAAAAGCAAAGCCAATTTCATTTCAAAATTTCCGTTTGTAAAGGCTGTTGGTATTTCGGGTTCGCTCTCAAAAGGCTATTTCGATGAGAAAAGCGATGTGGATTTTTTCATCATTACCGAACCCAACCGACTTTGGATTACGCGAACATTTTTAATACTTTACAAAAAACTGTTCCTGCTGAATTCCCGAAAATACTTCTGCATCAACTATTTTATTTCGACCGAAAATCTGGTTATTGAAGAACAAAATCGATTTACGGCAACAGAAATCCGAACCTTAATTCCAGTGAAAGGCGTGAGGGTTTTCGAAGAATTTTACCAGAAAAACGATTGGACCAACGAGTATTTCCGTGAGGAAAATTTCAAAACCAATAAAGTCACAGAAATTGAAAAACCTATACTAATTCAAGGGATGGAATCGTTTTTACGCATTCCTTTCTGGAGCACTATTGACAATGGTTTCCGAAGACTGACTTTGTTAAAATGGAAATCGAAATTCAAAACCATGAACAGGGAAGATTTCAAAATCGCCTTAAAATCAACGAAAAACATTTCGAAACACCATCCATCCAATTTTCAGAAAAGCGTGATTTTGGCGTTAAATGAAAAGTACCGCGAATTCCAGAAACAATACAACATCGAATTACAGGAAGAACATGCTTGATATTCTTTTTTCGCATTCCTATTACTACAAACTCGATCCGAAACAGTGGAAAAACAAAACACCTTTTCCTCCGTTAGGAACTTTATACGCCGCCTCGTTATTGCGAAACAATGGATTTTCCGTGGATTTGTTTGATACGAATTTACGTGATAATCCCTCCGCGATCCAACCGATTTTGGAAACAAAAACACCAAAATATCTGGTAATTTACGATGATGGTTTCAACTACCTGACCAAAATGTGCTTAACCAACATGCGGGAAGCCTGTTTTGAAATGATCCGTCTTAGCAAAAAACAAGGATGTACGGTAATCGTTTGCAGTTCCGACTCGACCGATCATTACGACAAATACCTTGAAAAAGGCGCCGATTTCATTATTCAAGGCGAAGGTGAGCTCACGCTTTTGGAACTCATAAACAAATTGGAAAATAATGAGTCTGCAGAAGTCATTTCAGGAATCGTTTATCAAAAAGAAGGTGTTCTAAAAATCAATTCCAAACGAAGCGTTCTTCAAAATTTAGATGAATTACCTTTGCCTGCTTGGGATTTGGTGGATATCGAACAGTACAGAACCATCTGGAAACAAAGTAATCAGACTTTTTCATTGAACATCGCCACCACACGCGGTTGCCCATACAAATGCAATTGGTGCGCAAAACCTATTTACGGAAACCGCTACAATGCACATTCGCCAGAGTACATCGTAAAACACATAAAATACCTTACGGAGCATTTTGGAGTGACCCGTTTTTGGATGTGCGATGATATTTTCGGATTGAAACCGAATTGGGTACAGGAATTCAATAAATTATTACAACAACAAAACCTGAAAATCCGTTATTACATTCAAAGTCGGGTTGATTTGTTGCTGAAAGAAGATACTATAGATGCGTTAGCTGCTTCCGGTTTGGAAGAAGTTTGGGTGGGAGCCGAAAGCGCTTCTCAAAAAATTCTCGATGCCATGGACAAAGGCACTACCGTTGAACAGATTCATCAAGCGACAAAACTTCTAAAAGTCAAAAACATACGGGTTGCTTTTTTTCTTCAGTTTGGTTATTTGGGAGAAAACCAAAACGACATACAACAAACTATTGGCATGGTAAAAAAACTGATGCCGGACAATATTGGCATATCCGTTTCCTATCCTTTGCCCGGAACCGTTTTTTACGAAAAAGTAAAATCCGATTTGAAAGAAAAAGCCAACTGGAAAGATTCCGACGATTTCGAAATGCTCTTCAACGGAACTTACCGCTCAAATTATTACCGTAAACTGCAACGCTTCGTTCACAAAGAATACCGAAAAAGTCAAGGTTTACACTATTTAAAATCGGCCTTGAAAAATCCAATGCAGCTCTCCTTAGAACAAGTAAAGTCAGTTGCAAAATTAGGTTACTATATTCCAAGTGCTTTTATAGACTCATTGTATTTAAAACGACTGAATAATGAACGCTAGTTTCGACATCGCCGCACAAAACTATGACGTTACTTTTACCCATTCGGTAATTGGGAAATTGCAGCGCGATTTAGTGTACGGTCATCTATCGAACATTCTAAAAAAAGAATCCAAAACAATTTTGGAAATCAATTGCGGCACCGGGGAAGACGCAATTTGGATGGCCAAGCAAGATTTCAGTGTAATTGCTACGGATATTTCCTCTGAGATGATTTCCGTGGCCAAAAACAAATCAAATTTAAAAAACCTCAGCTTTCAACAGGCAGATATTAATAACTTGTCCGAAGTTTTTCCCAACTCCAAATTCGAATTAATTTTTTCCAATTTTGGAGGTTTGAACTGTCTGACCAAAACTGAACTAGCAGCCTTTTTTAAATCAGCAACCGAATTGTTAACAGAAAACGGTCGTTTGATTTTGGTCGTTATGCCCAAAAATACACTTTGGGAACAGTTGTATTTTCTTTTAAAAGGTAATTTAAAAAACGCTTTCCGCAGAAAAAAAGAAGCCGTAATAGCTAATGTGGATGGTGAAAACGTGAAAACCTATTATTACAATCCGAAAGAACTTGTAACTTTAAGCTGCGATTTGTTCAGGCTAAATCAGGTGAAACCGATCGGCTTTTTTATTCCACCTTCCTATTTGGAACCTTTTTTCAAAAACAAGCCAAATTGGGTTTCGGTCTTAAATCGACTGGAAAACCTCATAAAAAACCAATCCTTTTTAGCCCAATATTCTGATCATTATTTAATCGAATTACAGAAAAAATGAGCCTTTTGCTAACCCATGCCTACTATCTGTCCGACGATCCGAAGGAACAGAAAATCATGAAGCCCTACCCGCCGTTGGGTTTGCTTTATGTTTCCGGCTATCTGTTAAGCAAAAACATCCCGAACGAGGTTTTCGACAGCACCTTTTCTTCTCCGCAAGAACAACTTGATTTCATCCAAAGTAAAAAACCAAAAGTCGTTGCGATTTATACCAACCTGATGACCAAAATCGAGGTGGTCAAACTCATCAAAATCCTCAAAACTGAAATGCATCAGTTCCCAAAAATCATTCTTGGCGGACCGGACGTTACCTACAATATCGAAAATTACCTCGAAGCCGGAGCTGATTTTCTGATCATCGGAGAAGGTGAAGAAACTACTTTTGAATTGTACAACGCCATTATCAACGATAGCGATTTTTCAACAATAAACGGCATTGCTTTTTTAGAAAACGGAGTTGTTGTTAAAACTCCCGAGCGTACTAAATTCAGGGAACTCGACCAATTGCCATTACCAAATCGCGAGGCCATCCCGATGGAAAAATACCTGAAAACCTGGAAGGAAAATCACGGGGAAAGTTCCATGACGATTTCTACCCAGCGTGGTTGCCCATACACCTGCAAATGGTGCAGCACCGCCGTTTATGGGCAAAGCTACCGCAGAAGACCGGCACAATTAGTGGCTCAGGAAATGAAAATGCTCAAGGAAAAATACAATCCCGATGCGCTTTGGTTTGTAGACGATGTATTTACCATCTCTCACAAATGGTTGACGGCTTTTCATGAGGAAGTAGTCAAACAAAATGCACAAATCCGTTTTGAATGCATCACGCGTGCCGAACGTTTGAACGAAGAAATCCTAAAACTGCTCAAAGAAGCCGGTTGTTTCCGAATCTGGATTGGGGCCGAGAGCGGTTCGCAAAAAATCATCGATGCCATGGACCGTCGTGTGGATGTAAATCACGTAAAAAAAATGATTCAGGACACCAACGCCTTGGGCATTGAAACCGGGACGTTCATCATGGTAGGCTATCCCGGAGAAAACGACAGCGATATTTCCCAAACCATTCACTATTTAAAAGAAGCCAATCCGACGCACTATACTATAACCGTTGCTTATCCGATTAAAGGAACATCGCTGTATAATGAAGTGGAAAACGCCATTACTATCCAACCCGATTGGCAAACCTCAACCGACCGTCAGATTGATTTCAAAAGAACCTATTCCCGTAAATACTACGATTTTGCTGTTTCTAAAGTGGTAAGTGAAGTCGAATTTCACAAAGAGCGCCTAAAACACAACAGTGATAAAGTTCGGATGCTGAAACTGAAAGTCAAATCGTTTTTGGCGAGTTCCTTAATGCTAATCAGCAAATAAACCTTGAAAATCAAACCGAAATACTGGTACTGTCTTCTTCCGCTTTTGTTGTGGATTGTTGCCTATTTTGGATTTTCCTTTGATGGTTTGTACGGTCAAGATGCCTACGAATATTTGCGCTACACTGCAGCACTAAGAACATTTTTAGAAAGCAGAACTCCGCCTGGCGATTATTTTTGGGGCGTATATTATCCTATTTTAGGGAGCTTGCTGAGTTTTGTTCTTCCATCAAGCACGCTTTCACTCCAACTGATTTCTGTTGGTTCATTGTTGCTCTCGGGTCTTTACCTGAAAAAAATCATTCAACGGGTGTATAAACAAAAAAATGGAACCGTTGTTCCCTTGCTGTTTTTTATACTTTCCCCAATAGTTTTGGTACACAGCATTTTAGTCATGTCGGATATGCTTGCCTGTTGCTTGACAATTTTAGCGGTTTATCACCTTCTCTATTTTATTGAAAAAGTGGATTCAAAACGTTTTCTGTTCGGAAGTATTTTTGTCGCTTTGGCTGTATTAACGCGTTATGCCTCAATCGTTGTACTGTTTCCATTTTGCGTAATGGCTTTTTACCAACTTTTGTTACACCGAAAATTCAAGACCCTGATAATTTCGATATTAATTGTCGGTTTAGCTTCTTTACCACATTTAGCAATCCGGTCACAAAACAGTTTGCAATTTTTATCGCATCAATGGTTGCAAAGCTGGAGTTTTACAAATTTGTTTCAAAGTCATTTTATAACTATTGATGGAGAAATACAGTATCCGGTAATCAATATGATTTACAGTCTCTTCCCGTTTTTTCATCCGGTATTTTTGGTTTTCGGCTTGTTTCTATTTGGTTATTTTATAAAGAAAAGAACGTTTTGGCTTTCCAATTACCAGAAGCTCTTTCTTGTTTCAATAGTAATGTACGGGCTTTTTTTAGGCGGAATCCCGTTTCAGAATAAACGTTTTTTGCTCCTTTGTTTTCCACTAGTAATTGTTTTTCTTTTTCCGTTAATCAAACAACTGATGACGCAGTTTAAAAACAAAAAAACAGTTGTTGGTTGTATCATTATTATCCAAATTTCCATTGGTTTTTATTATGCAAAACCCTTTTACCAGCGCAACAAACTCGAGCAAACCATCGCCAAAGAACTAAAACCTTTTCAAGGAAACACGCTTTACGCCTTTGATATTGACATCGCCCTAAAAGGAAGAAAACTTGACTTCAATTATAAAAGTTTATGGAAGGAAAAACTGCAGCAGTTCGATAAAAATGCTTTACTTTTAGTAAACGAAAAGCAGCTCCAAAAACAATGGCAAGGCAAAAATCCATTACACAATTGGGAAACACTCCAAAAGCAATACAAACTTGAAAAAATAAACGCTTTCGAAGGCGATTTCAACCTGTACCGAATTGGCAACAAAAAATAAACATATCGTTATTCTAACTCCCGGTTTTCCCGAAAACGAAGCGGACACCACCTGCATTCCTGCCTTACAAATCTACGTAAAAGCATTAAAGCAAATTTCAGGTTTTGATATTACGGTAATCAGTTTTCATTATCCGGATAAAAAAACGACCTACAGTTGGAATGGAATTCCGGTAATTGCTTTAGGGGGAAGTTCGCGCTTGTCTAAAATCCTGCTTTGGAAAAGAGCTTCACGAGTTTTAAAGGACCTTGATCATCAACATAAAATTTCGGTATTGCACAGTTTCTGGTTAGGAGAATGTGCCTTAATCGGAAATTGGTTCGCTCAGAAAAAAAAAATAAAACATCTTACCACCTTGATGGGCCAGGATGCGTTAAAACAAAATGGTTACGCGAAAATCCTTCCGATAAAAAAAATGAAGCTCATTACGCTATCCGAGTTTCATCAGCATACATTTTACCAAAACCACAAAGCTAATTCCAGTATAATTCCGTGGGGAATTACTCCGGAAGATTTTCCTGTATCGGCTGAAAAAACCATTGATATTATTGGTGTCGGTTCGCTGATTCCTTTAAAAAATTACAGCCTTTTTATTGAAATTATTGCGGCTTTACGTCAAATTCAACCTATAAAAGTTGTACTTATTGGTGATGGTGTTTTAAGACCGGAACTCGAGCGAAAAATTCAATCGTTAAATCTGGAAAAGGTTATTCAAGTAAAAGGTGAATTGGAATATTCGGAAACCCTGCAACTGATTTCTCAAGCGAAAATTTTGCTTCATCCCAGCAATTACGAATCGTTCGGACTTGTTTTCGCAGAAGCCCTGCAGAGCAAAACCATGATTGTTTCCCGAAAAACAGGCTGTAATTTTGCAACAAAAAACTGGATTACTGCAGACACCAAGGAAGGCATGATTGCGGGATGCTTAAAATTATTGAAAACCGAATTTTCCCAAACGGCACAAAATCCTTTTCTTAGTACCAAAACAGTGGCAGACTATTTAAAACGCTATGATAACTAAAACCAAAATACAATCCATTTTCCGTTGTGTACCTGAAAAATTCAAGGGCAAGTTGCTTCCTTTTTTTGGTTTTTCACTTGTGAATGCTTTACTGGATTTATTATCTGTGGCTTACCTGCTTCCGTTTTTGGTTTTGGCGCTGGACCGTAATAGAACTTTTCAAAATGAATATCTGAATTTGTTTTTTCAAAAAGAAAATCTGGCGTACAGCATTCTGCTCTTGATTGGGTTTTTCATCCTTAAAAATGCGCTCAACATTTGGTTCATCAATTATCAAAACAAACTGATATTTGCCGTTTCTTCGGAAATATCAAAAAACTATACCGAGCGGTTCATTCACAGCGATTATCTTTTCTATCAAAATCAGGACAAAGGGGCTATTTTGAAAAACACCATCGAGGTCCCGAACAATTTTGCCAACCATGTACTGCTTTCCTTAAACACGCTTTTAAGTGAGGGTTGCATCATCCTTGGGATTAGCTGCGTTGGTTTGTACCTATTCCCAACGATAACTTGTATTGCTTTAGTGCTGTTCCTGCTTACTTTTTCGCTCATTTACACCTTCAGAAGATTTAAAAAAGTGCGCAAAAGTCTTTCCGAAGATTATCAAAACAATGTGAACTACCTTCTGGATCTTATCAATGGTTTTTTCGAGATAAAAAGTGCGGGAAAAGAAGATGCGTTTCTGGATAAATTCAACAGCTCCAACCGTAAGCTCAACAAAACGTATTCTTTTTTAACCACCCTTAAAAACTCGAATGCCAAATACCTTGAAATTGCGATTATCGTCATTATCGGGGTTATCGTTTTTTATTTGGTAAATTACTCTGGAGAAACTACAACTAATGTAATGTTGCTCTCCTTTTTTGCTTCGGTTTTTTTTAAATTGATTCCTTCTTTGAACCGATTGATTGTCGCCTCTTCAAGTTTGAAATCTTTTGAATATACGATAACTTCAATTGAAAAAAATTCTTCAAAAAAAGATGTAAAAACAATCCATGCAAGTGAGGTTCTATTTAAAAGCCACTTAAATATTGAAAACATCAGCTTTAGTTATGATGCGGAACATCCGTTAATTGAAAACACTAACCTCAAAATTTACAAAGGAGAAATTGTTGGAATTTTTGGCCGATCCGGAAGCGGAAAAACCACTTTACTGAACATTCTGCTTAATTTAATTGAACCTGATTTGGGTAAAATCACTTTAGACGAAAAAGAAATCACCCGGGAAAACAAAAATGCTTTTCTTAAACTAGTGGGCTACGTTACTCAGGAACCTTATGTTTTTAACGGAACCCTATTGGAAAACGTCGCTATTGGAGAAAAGCAGAACCAAGTGGATTTCTACCGAATTCAAGAGTTGTGTGAACAAATCGGTTTTGAAGATGTGATTCATAATTTTGAACACGGATGGCATGCTTCAACCGGAAACGGTGGGCAAAAACTCTCCGGCGGGCAAAAACAAAAACTGGCACTAATCCGTGCTTTGTACAACCAACCGAAACTCTTGATTTTGGATGAAGCGACCAATCAACTGGATCAGGAAAACGAGGAAAAAATCCTTAGCTATCTTAAAAAATTAAGTGAAGACGAAAATCTTACTGTACTTTTAATTTCCCACGACCAAAAAGTACTTACGTTTTGCGATAAAACCTTCGAATTCAAAAAAGGCAGTCTTCATGAAGTTTAGCATCGTCACTATAACCCATAACCGTGCTCATTTAATTGGCAAAACGATTCAGAGCGTACTGAACCAATCTTATTCAGATTTTGAGCATATTATCATAGACGATGGTTCCACGGATGAAACCGAAATAGTTGTAAAAAACTTCAACGATAAAAGAATAAAGTATTTCCAATATCCTAAAAACGACAAGCGAAGTTACCTCAGAAACGAAGGCATTCGAAAAGCAACGGGCACTATTCTTTGTTTTTTAGATTCCGACGACTTATGGACGAGTGACAAACTGGAAACCCTTCGTACTATTTTTAACCAAAATCCTGAAATTTCCTTTGTGATTCACAACATTGCATTTCTTCCGGCAATTGAAGTTCAGGAGAAAATCTTCACCAAGTTTCAGAACGATTATAAAGGTTTTGTTTTGAATGAAGTTTTAAACGACGACATTCTGCCTTTTCCAACGTTCAGCATCCGAAAAGAAGCTTTGGATAAAATCGGTTTATTGGATGAAAATTTACTGGACGGGCAGCACGATTTGTATTTAAGGGCAGCAGCGCAATTGCAATTTTATTATTGCAGTCGAACCTTGACTACTATGGTCAAGCATTCGGGAAACATTTCGGCAAAACCAAATCTTACTCATTATGAGGATTATTTCAAATCGCTGGAAAAACTTCAGAAAGAAAATTACATTTCCCGAAAAAGCCTTCAAATGTTAAAAGGAAAAACCTATTCCAAAATTGCTTACATTTATCACAGGCAAAAAAACTTCAGTCTTGCTAAGGAAAACTACCAAAACAGTTACCGTTCCTATTTATGGAATTACCACGGATTGAAGTCTTACCTAATGCATCTGAAATTAAAATTGTTCGTTTGACCGCTAACAAAATCATATTATTCAACCCGAAAAGTGCCAACGGAAAACACCGCATCCCCAATTCAATTTTGCAGGTGGGCGCTTCCATTGATGGCAAATACGACTATGTTTTTGTAGACGGAAATCTGGAGAAAGATCCTTGGGCAACCATTGAAAACTATCTAAAATCGGGCGAATTCAAATATTTCGGCTCTACAGTAATGCCTGGGCCACAATTGCGACAGGCAATTCCATTTACCAAAAAAATAAAAGAGCAATTCCCAAATATTACAGTGGTCTGGGGCGGTTATTTTGCTTCGAATCAATATAAAGTTGCACTGAATTCAGGTTATGTGGATTACATCATCAATGGACCCGGCGACAACACGTTCCCGGAATTGGTTACGGCCATCGAGACCAACACAACCGAAAACATACCGTTTATAAAAAACCTGATTTATAAAAAACAAAACGGCGAAATCATAAAAACCGCGGTAGAAGCCTTGCTCGACCAAGACACTTTACCAAAGTTTCCCTATGAATACCTCAATTCCTTTTATCCGGTAAAAAACTATCTGGCTAAAACCTTTATGGGCAACAAAACGCTTTCCTATCATTCCAGTATGGGCTGTCCGTTTTCGTGTTCGTTTTGCGCGGTTGTTCCTATTTACAATGCCAAATGGAAAGGTATGTCGGCGGGACGAATTTATGAAGATGTGAAGTATTTCAAAGAAAAACACAACATCGATGCCATTGAATTTCACGACAACAATTTCTTCACGTCCAAAAAACGCGTATTGGAATTCTCCGAGCTGATTATGAACGACAACATCAGTTATTGGGGCGAAGGGCGCATCGATACCATCAATATGTACAGCGACGAGGATTTGAAACTTATGCGCAAAGCCGGCTGCAAAATGATTTTTCTTGGGGCCGAAACCGGTAACGATGCCGTACTGAAACAAATGAACAAAGGCGGAACCCAAACCGGACAAATGATCAAAGATTTTGTGCTTCGGATGAAAAATGCCGACATCATCCCGGAACTTTCGTTTGTATTGGGCATGCCGGCCAAAACTGAAAAAGAAGTGTACGACCAGATTTTATGGGACATCAACTTTATTAAGGAAATCAAGACGATCAACCCGAAGGCAGAAATCATTATTTACCTGTTCAGCCCTGTGCCTACGGAAGGTTCGGAGTTGTACCAACAAATTTTAGACGCCGGTTTTTCGTTTCCGGAGCAGTTAGAAGATTGGATTTCACCGGCTTGGGAAAACTTCGATTTACGTAAAAACCCACTTACACCTTGGCTGAAACCCTACATGATCGACACCATCAAAAATTTTGAAACGGTCTTGAACGGTTATTATCCAACGGTTTCCGATTTCAGGATTAAAGGGTATAAAAAACAACTGTTGCAAACCATTTCCGGAGTGCGCTACAAAACGAATTTCTATCATTACCCTTACGAAATCAAGGCGTTGCACAAAATCTGGAAATACCGTCAACCGGAAATTGAAGGGTTCTATTCTGAATAATGAGAACGATTTTAAAAAAAATACTCAGCCCCTTTTTACAAAAAGCAAGTGCCGTTTACCTTTCCCAACCTCGAAAATACAGTTACAAAAACATTTCGGTTTGGGTTGAGCCGGGCGTTTTTCCGCCGTTTATTACCATCAGCACCAAATTGCTTTTGGAATTCATCGAAACCTTAGATTTAAAAGGAAAAACTTTTTTGGAATTAGGTTGCGGCTGCGGGATTCTTTCGATTTTAGCCCATCAAAAAGGCGCATCGGTAACTGCTACGGACATCAACGAAACAGCTTTAGAGGCTTTGAAAAAAAATGCAGCAGACAATGACGCTTCCTTAGAAATATGTTATTCCGATTTGTTTGAAAACCTAACGGGAAAAACGTTTGATTACATCATTATCAATCCTCCGTATTATCCAAAAAAACCGAATTCCATAGCAGAAAATGCTTGGTTTTGCGGAGAACATTTCGAGTATTTCGAAAAATTATTTAAGCAGCTTCCCGAGTTCATCCATGCCGACAACCAAACCTACATGATCCTTTCCGAAGATTGTAAAACTGAACAAATTTCTGCCATAGCACAAAAAAACAACCTCTTCTTAAAATGTATTTCAAGAAAAATCGTTTTTAGAGAAGTAAATTTTATTTATCAAATCGAACATAAAACCAAAAGCGAATAAACCATCTCAATTTTATGCTTAAAAAAACGTTGTTTCTTCTCTGTTTTCTTTATTCATGCCTGATTTTTGGGCAAAACAACTATTATCTGGAAGGAAAACTGGGAAAGAGCAGCATTTATCTAAGCATAGAGGTGTACGATTCGGAAGAAAATTCGGTAAATGCGCGTTATTTTTATCAAAATTCGCTTAAAGACATCGTTTTGGAAGGCACACGGGTAAAAGGAAAATTTATTCTTTTTTTTAAAGACTACAGCACGGATAAAATCATTGAAAAGTTCGAGCTTACCTCTTTACAAAATAAAACATTTAAAGGATTTTGGAGCAATGCAACCGGTAAAAAAACCGCTATTGAACTGCAGCCGATCGATTTTTCAAAAATTAAAGCCAATCCAATTGTAAAAACTGAAGACAGCCCTATGAACAAGGTCAAACTTCAATTTCTGAACTTTAAAAAAGATTCCGCTTCGGTACACTTTGGAAAAAAAATCGATTGGTACTCGGAAAAACACTGCAAAATGTCCTTCTTTAGATTGTCGGATAATTTTTCACTTACGACCCGAAAAAAAATAAACCCGATGCTAAACACCATTCAGGTGGAAGAAGTGCTTTCCCAATTGGAATGTTCCACCCGATTTGCCTACAGTGAGGGTAGCGGCATCGATTACAGCGTTAAGATTGGCTTTCTAAACAAAGACTTATTGGGTTTTGAGATGTTCCGCGCTTGGGACTGTGGTGGTGCACATCCGGATTTTGGCGGACAAGGTTATCTAATAGATTTGAACACCGGAAAAAATTTTGATTTGGATCAAATAATCGCTTTTGACAAAAGTGTGACTTCCGATAAAGACAACAACTTCAGTGCTTATTCCGAATACAGAACAAAATATTTCGCACCCAAACTTTTTGAGCTTATCAACGAAAGCCAGCATTTTAAAAAACCTGAAAATTCCGAAGAAGACGGCTGTGATTATACCGATTTGGAAATCTGGAATTTTGTTTCCTGGAATTTCACCAAAGACGGCATTGAATTCACACCTTATTTTTACCGTGCTGCACGAAATTGCGAAGAGCCCTTTTTAATTCCGTTTGATTCCTTAAAAAAATACAAAAACCCAACATTCCCTTATACCTTTTAATACGATGAAAAAAACAGTCTTACTTTTAGTTTTGTCGATCGCCTTAACTGGCTTTGCTCAGGAAAGTACACGTTTTCGAAAAATTGACAGCTTACTTACCTACTTGAACCAAAACAACCGCTTTATGGGACAGGTGAGTTTACGAGAAGGTGACAATGTAGTTTTTTCCAAAGCTTATGGTTTGCCCAATGGAAGAAAAGAGTTGAAACCCGATGGAAATTCGAAATACAAAATCGGTTCGGTAACCAAGACTTTTACCGCGGTGATGATCCTACAGCTGGTGGAAGAAAAACGATTGCAATTGAACACCAAACTTTCCAAATACTATCCACAAATTCCCAATGCGGATAAAATCACAATAAACGACTTGTTGCGTCATCGCTCGGGAATCAGGGATTATGTCAATGCGGACAGTACCGTTGTGATGAATGCGAAAGTCACCAAAAAGGAAATGCTGGCACGAATTGCATCTTATCCTTCCGAGTTTGAGCCGGACTCCAAAGCGGCCTACAGCAATTCCAATTATTATTTATTAGGCTGTATTTTAGAAGACATCACCAAAACCGAGTACAAAACGAATCTGAAGAACCGAATCGCAAATCGTCTAAAATTAAAGAATACCTATATCGTAGATAAAGTTGAAGAGCAACGTGGCGAAGTTCTTTCCTATGTATATAAGGACGATAAATGGGAAGTTGTTCCGCAATGGGATATGTCCTTGCCGTTTGCTGCCGGAGCCATTACTTCCAATGCTAACGATTTGACCGCTTTCTTACGCGCTATTTTCAATGGAAAACTACTTAAACCGGAATCGGTAGATTTAATGACCCAACTTAAAGAAAGTTACGGCATAGGACTAGTGACTTTTCCTTTTGGCGAACGCAAATTTTTCGGCCATACCGGAGGAATTGAAGGATATAAATCGGTTGTGGGCTACTATCCGCAGGAAAAACTGGGCTTATCCTTAATTGTAAATGGCGATAATTACAACCGCAATGATATCGTTATCGGGATTTTGAGTATTTATTATAAGATGCCGTTTCCGTTTCCGAATTTAAAAACGGTTAAAGTGGATGAAACTTTACTTAAAAGTTATGAAGGAATATACACTTCCAAAGAAATTCCGCTTAAAATCCATATCAAAGTTGATAAAGGCCAGCTGATCGCCCAAGCTGTTGGACAAGGCGCTTTTCCTTTAAATGCCATCAGTGACACCCAGTTCGTTTTCGATCCGGCCGGCCTGGAAATGATTTTTGGTACCCAAACGATGCTTTTAAAGCAGGGCGGAATGGAAATTAAGTTCGTAAAAGAATAACTTTGCATCAGTTAATCAGACATTTGACTGACAATCAGGAATTAAAATATTGCTTCAGGTGTTTGCATTATAAATAAATAATTGTACTTTTGCACTCCCTTAATTGGGAATGGAATGTTTAATTTAAATAAAAAAACGTGGACAATTTAAGCTACAAGACAGTATCAGCTAACAAAGCGACTGCTCAGAAAGAGTGGATCGTGGTAGACGCTGAAGGTCATAACTTAGGTCGTTTTGCTTCTAAAGTAGCAATGCTTTTAAGAGGTAAATACAAAACAAGTTATACACCGCATGTGGACTGTGGAGATAACGTTATCGTTATTAACGCAGAGAAAATCAACCTAACTGGTAACAAATTGGAGGATAAAACATACATCCGCCACACTGGTTACCCAGGAGGACAAAGAAGTTTAACTGCTAAAGTAATGCAACAAAAAAACCCTGCATTATTAGTAGAGAAAGCTGTAAAAGGAATGTTACCTAAAAACAAATTAGGTGCTGAGTTATTCCGCAATTTGAATGTAAATGTTGGTTCTGAGCACAAACACGCTGCACAACAACCAAAAACTGTAAACTTAAACGATCTTAAGTAATGGGAGTTATTCACAAAATCGGTAGAAGAAAATGTGCAGTAGCACGTGTTTATGTTACTGAAGGTACAGGAAACATTACCGTAAACAAAAAAGATTTCGCAACTTACTTCCCAACTGCTACATTACAGTACAAAGTTATGCAACCTCTTTCTATGACTGAGAACGCATCAAACTTTGACGTAAAAGTTAATGTATACGGTGGTGGTACTACAGGACAAGCCGAGGCTGTTCGTATGGCTATCGCAAGAGCAATGTGTGAAGTAGAAGCTGAAAACAGAAGCATCTTAAAACCAGAAGGACTTTTAACACGTGACCCTCGTATGGTTGAGCGTAAAAAATTCGGTCAGAAGAAAGCTCGTAAGAGATTCCAGTTCTCTAAACGTTAATATTTATTATTATTTAAAAACACTAAGTTTTTGTTGCTCTCCCATTGAGGTGGGAATTAGTTTAGCATCTAAATGGTTTAGACCGAGACAATCGCTACTGATCCATTGCTAATTCAACAGAACGTAAACTATTACAAAATGGCAAACAAAGTAGAAGTTAAAGAATTACTAGAAGCAGGTGTTCACTTCGGACACATGACTAGAAAATGGGATCCAAACATGGCTCCTTACATCTATATGGAGCGTAATGGTATTCACATTATCAATCTATATAAAACTGCAGCTAAAATCGAAGAGGCTAATGAAGCTTTGAAAAAAATCGCTGCATCTGGTAGAAAAGTACTTTTCGTAGCTACCAAAAAACAAGCAAAAGATATCGTTGCAGAAAAAGCTGCAGCAGCAAACATGCCTTACATCACTGAAAGATGGCCAGGTGGTATGCTAACTAACTTCGTTACTATCCGTAAAGCTGTTAAAAAAATGGCTTCTATCGATAAAATGAAGAAAGACGGTACTTTCGATACTTTATCTAAAAAAGAAAAATTACAAATTGATCGTCTACGTGCTAAGTTAGAGAAAAACTTAGGTTCTATTGCAGACATGACTCGCCTTCCGGCTGCGTTATTCGTTGTAGATATCAAAGCAGAACACATCGCTGTTAAAGAAGCTCAAAAGTTAAACATTCCAGTTTTCGCTATGGTTGATACCAACTCTGATCCACGTCAGGTTGATTTCGTTATCCCGGCAAACGACGATGCTTCTAAATCGATCGAAAAAGTTTTATCTTTAGTTTCTGGTGCAATCGTTGAAGGACTTTCTGACAGAAAATCTGACAAAGATGAGCAACCGGCTGGAGAAGTAGCTGAAGCAAAAGCTGAAGCAACAACTTCAACTGAAGAATAAAAATAACCTTATCATAAAGTCGTTGTGCTGATGGATGTCTACTTTTGTACCATTCTCACTATAACGACTTTATATTTTTTTCAAACTTAAAATTTTATACAAAATGGCAACAATAACTGCTGCAGACGTAAATAAATTAAGAACCATCACCGGAGCAGGTATGATGGATTGTAAAAAAGCATTAGTGGAAGCTGATGGAGATTTCGATTTAGCAATCGAGAACTTACGTAAAAAAGGTCAAAAAGTAGCTGCAAACCGTTCTGACAGAGAATCTACAGAAGGTGCTGCAATCGCTGTTGTAAATGCTGACAACACTGCTGCGGTAGCAATCACATTAAACTGTGAGACTGACTTCGTAGGTAAAAATGAAGGTTTCGTAAAATTAGCTACTGATTTAGCTAACCAAGCATTAAACTTCGCTACTAAAGAAGAGCTTTTAGCTTCTGATTTCGGTGGAATCACTGTTGCTGAGAAACTAATCGAGCAAACTGGTGTAATCGGTGAGAAAATTGAAGTAGGTCAATTTGAGCGTTTAGAAGGAGCTTTCGTTGGTTCTTATGTTCACTCTGGAAAAATCGCTACTTTGGTTGCTTTATCTGCTAACGTTGCAGGTGCTGACGAGGCGGCTAAAAACGTAGCGATGCAAGCGGCTGCAATGAACCCAATCGCTTTAGACGAGGCGGGTGTTGATGCTTCTATCATCGAGAAAGAAGTAGAAATTGCAAAAGAGCAATTGCGTGCAGAAGGAAAACCAGAAGCAATGTTAGACAACATCGCTAAAGGTAAAATCCAACGTTTCTACAAAGACAACACTTTAGTAAACCAAGACTACATCAAAGACGGTTCTATGAGCGTTGCTGCTTACGTTAAAACTGTTGACGGTGGTTTAACTGTTGCTGGTTTCAAACGTGTAGCTTTAGGATAATCAATCTAAACTCAGAATATAGAAAACCTCAATCGAAAGATTGGGGTTTTTTTATGCAACCTATTTTATACATCAAAAAAAAAGCGAACCCGAAAGTTCGCTTTACAAATTATTTCTTCTTGATTATCGGAAAGTTTCTGGCCCGCATCAGCGCATCGGAAGTTGCAGCTTTACCTCTGAATTTTTTGTAAGCAATCTCCGGATCGATAGTATTCCCAACGCTGAACACATTTTCCAACAAACGTTTCGCCACTTCTTTGTCATACAATCCTTTTCCATCAACGGTAAACGCTTCCGTAGCATCGGCACTGATTACATCGGCCCATAAATAACCATAATATCCAGCAGCATAATCATCTCCGGAAAATATATGCCCGAATTGTGGGATTCTGTGACGCATAACAATTTCTGCCGGCATATTCAATTTCTTCAACGTTTCTTTCTCAAATTGCTTCGGATCAATATTCGGGTTCTCGAACAAGTGTAATTTCATATCCACCAATGCACTGGAAAGCGTTTCCACAGTAGAAAAACCTTCGTTAAAAGTGGCGGCTTTTTCAATTCGCTCTACTAAAGACATTGGCATCGGTTCACCTGTTTTATAATGCAAGGCAAACTTATTCAACACTTCCGGAGTGGAAAGCCAACGCTCTAAAATCTGAGAAGGGAATTCCACATAATCCCTCGGCGTATTGGTTCCCGACAAAGACGGATACGTCACATTGGAGCACAAACCATGTAAAGCATGTCCAAATTCATGAAACAACGTATTGGCATCGTCCCAGGAAATCAAAATCGGTTCGTTGTCATTTCCTTTGATGAAATTGCAATTATTGGAAACAATCGTAGGCACTTCTTTACCGTCAATATTACTTTGCTCTCGGTAAGAAGTCATCCAGGCCCCGGAACGTTTTCCCTTGCGCGCATAAGGATCAAAATACCATAGACCAACAACTTTTCCAGTCGATTTTTTAGACACTTCCCAAACTCGTACATCCGAATAAAAAACAGGAACATTGGAAATTTGTTTAAAGCTCAAATCGAAAACCGCTCCTGCCACCCAAAACATACCTTCTCTAAGCTTTTCCAACTGCAAATAAGGTTTGATTTGATTTGCATCAACATCGTACTTCGCTTTACGCACTTTTTCGGCATAATAACGATAATCCCACGGCGCAATTTTAAACCCCCCACCTTCGGCATCAACCATTTTTTGCATATCGACTACATCCTGAAGTACTTTCTCAACAGCTGGCTGCCAAACCGATTCCATTAATGCTAGTGTTTTCTCAGGTTTCTGTGCCATAGTATTGGACAAACTCCAATCGGCAAAAGTCTCAAAACCAAGCAATTTTGCTTTTTCGGCGCGCAGTTTTAAAATCTGCACTAAAACGGTATTCGTATTATTAGCATTAGCATTGTCTCCGCGGCTGGTGAAAATCTTAAAAGCTTTTTCTCTTAAATCTCTTCTGTCGGAAAACGTCAAAAACGGTTCCATCGAAGACCTTGTATTGGCAATACAACCCATCACCTTAAGGTTTCTTTCTTTTGCTTCCGCGATTGCCGCATTTTTTAGTTCTGCTGGTAAACCGGCAAAGTCTGCTTCTGTTTTCAGTTCCAGATAGTAATCGTTTTCATCGGCCAACAGATTTTGACTGAACTTGGTAAAAAGCGACGCCAATTCCTGATTGATCTGTGCAATTCTAGTTTTGCTGTTCGCATCTGCTTTGGCTCCTTCGCGCACAAAATTCGAGTAATGAAACCAAACCAGACGTTGCTGTTCCGGTGTTAGTTTATTTTTGCTTGGAGAATTATAAACCGACGCAATTCGATTAAAAAGCTTGGCATTTTGATAAAACTTATCTCTGGCTTCCGAGAATTTAGGCGACATTTCAGTTTCGATTGCCGAAAATTCGGCACTGTTCAAATTAGAGCTGTATAAATCAAAAACCGCTTTTACCTGACTTTGCATCTTCCCTGCTTTTTCAATAGCTGCAATTGTATTTTCAAAAGTTGCCGGTTTAGGATTGTTGGCAATCTTATCCAGTTCAACAAGTTTTTCCTGAATTGCAGCAGTGATAGCCGGCTTGAAATCGTTCAATTTATAATCGGCAAAAGCGGGTACACCGCCATACAACCCTGTCCATTTGTTCAAAAGAGAATTTGGGTTGGTCTGAGCTTGGGATGTTAATATCGGAGTACTCATAAGTAAAGTCAAAATTATTTTTTTCATATTCCGTTTTGGGTTTTATCAAAAGTAATCAAAAATAGAAGCGCATAATTGCATAAATTTGAGAAATCAGAAAACGACTCTATGTTCAAAACAAAAAAAGACATTGTCTATGTCATACTTGCCGGCATTTTCATCACTAATGCCATCGTTGCCGAATTGACTGGTGGAAAACTCATCCAGATTGGCCCCTTCATAATGAGCATTGGAATTTTACCTTGGCCGATTGTATTTATCACTACGGACATCATCAACGAACATTTTGGCCGTGACGGAGTGAAAAAACTTTCGTTTATAACCGCTGGGCTTATCGCCTATTGCATCCTGATTTTATTCATCGGAACAAAAATACCAGCCTTTGTAACGGGTGAAACCGTAAACGACGAGCAATTCTACGCGGTTTTCGGACAAGGTTTGTTCATTATGGTAGCCAGCATCATAGCATTTCTCGTATCACAATTAATCGATGTAAGTGTATTTTGGTTTTTACGACACAAAACCGGCAAAAAAATGATCTGGCTACGAAGCACCGGATCGACCATCATCTCCCAATTAATAGACAGCTTTATCGTTTCAGGAATAGCCTTTTGGCTTACCGGAAAAATTACCACCACCCAATACCTGAACATGTCAATAACCGGTTATACGTTCAAATTAATTTTAGCAGTTGCCTTAACTCCTTTAATTTATCTGGGGCATTACTTAATCGAAAAATATTTACACGAAACCGATACCAAAACCGATGAACGATAAAAACAGATGCGCCTGGTGCGAAAAAGACGATTTGTACCGCAACTACCACGATACCGAATGGGGCGTTCCCGTTTACGACGACCAGAAAATTTTTGAATTCCTGACTTTGGAAACCTTTCAGGCAGGACTGAGCTGGTACACGGTTTTGGCCAAACGCGAAAACTTTCGCAAAGCCTTCGACAATTTCGATTACAAAAAGGTTGCTAAGTATTCCGAAGATAAAATAGAAGACTTGAAACAAGACGCAGCGATCATTAGAAACGGAATGAAAATTAAAGCTGCGGTCACCAATGCAATTGCCTTTATGGAAGTCCAGAAAGAATTCGGAACGTTTTCAAAATACATTTGGGGCTTTGTAAATGGTAAGCCAATCGACAACAATTGCAAAACCCTGAAAGACGTTCCCGCCACAACCGAAATCTCAGACCAACTGAGTAAAGATTTAAAAAAACGCGGGTTCAAATTTGTGGGTTCCACCGTGGTATATGCACACATGCAGGCGACAGGCATGGTAAACGATCATGTGGAAGATTGCTGGACGAGATACAAATAAGCAGGCGCTGTATTCAATTACAGCCCTTCAACGATAATTCAAAATTTATCATTCAGAATTTAAAATAAACTACTACATTTGTCTCGCTTTAGGGGTGTCTGTTTCATGCAGGCTGAGATTTTACCCTCTGAACCTGATCTAGTTCATACTAGCGTAGGGAAAAGTAAGATGACTTCATTTGAGTGCTTTCACGCACGTATTGCAGCCATTCCTAAAGTATTTTGCTATACTAAACCAACAGGAATGGAACTAAAAATCAACAACCAGCACAAACAGTTCGAAGCCGAAACGCTTTCCGTTCAGGCCTTGCTCGATCTTGAATTCCCGAACAAACAAAACGGAATCGCTTTCGCCATCAACAATTCGGTCGTTCCAAAAACCGAATGGACAACAACTGCCCTATCCGAAACCGACGAAATTTTAATCATCACAGCCACACAAGGCGGATAATCAGGCTGCACGGACGGGCTGTACGCTGCAAGTCCGCAGTCAAAAGCTAAAAAAACATAGTCCTGCAAACAGCTTCCTTTGGTCGCCATTTTCAGCACTTGTTTTTAACAGTTTTTGTCTTTACGGGCTATCCGCTTCCATCCCTGGCAGAAAGTAATTCAGCACACGAAAAATTTAAAAACTCAAACTTCTCATGAATCACGAAGAAAAAATATCAAGAAAACCGTTCCCAAATTCCAAAAAAGTCTACATAGAGGGTGAAATCCACCCGATCAAAGTGGCGATGCGCGAAATCGCTTTGCACGATACGAAATTAGCCAGTGGCGGCACCGAACACAATCCTCCGGTAACCATTTACGATACTTCCGGTGCTTACACAGATATCAACATCGACATCGACGTTCGCAAAGGCTTACCCCGCTTGCGTGAACAATGGATCTTAGACCGCAACGATGTGGAAATTCTAAACGAAATCACTTCCAACTACGGAAAAGAACGCCTGAACGATGAAAAACTAAACCATTTGCGTTTCGAATACCAGCACAAACCAAAACGTGCCAAAGAAGGTCAAAATGTTTCGCAATTGTACTACGCCAAACAAGGCATCATCACCCCGGAAATGGAATATGTGGCGATCCGTGAAAATCAGAAAATTGAACAGTTGGAAACAGCCACTAAAGGCATGAACCACCAGCATTGCGGCAACAGCTTCGGAGCCAATACCCCAAAAGGTAAAATCACTCCGGAATTTGTCCGTTCGGAAGTTGCAGCCGGTCGTGCTATCATCCCCAACAACATCAACCACCCGGAAAGCGAACCGATGATTATCGGGCGTAACTTTTTGGTAAAAATCAATGCCAATATCGGAAACAGCGCCGTGACTTCTTCCATCGAAGAAGAAGTGGAAAAAGCGGTTTGGGCTTGTCGTTGGGGAGCAGACACCATCATGGATTTGTCCACCGGAAAAAACATTCACGAAACCCGCGAATGGATCATTAGAAATTCACCAGTACCCATCGGAACCGTTCCAATCTATCAGGCCCTGGAAAAAGTAAAAGGCGTAGCCGAAGATTTAACCTGGGAAATTTTCCGCGATACTTTAATTGAGCAAGCAGAACAAGGGGTTTCGTATTTCACCATTCACGCCGGAGTTTTATTGCGCTACATCCATCTAACAGCCAACCGAGTAACTGGTATCGTTTCCCGAGGTGGTTCGATTATGGCCAAATGGTGTCTGTTCCATCACAAAGAAAATTTCTTATACACGCATTTTGAGGAAATCTGCGAAATCATGAAACAATACGATGTGGCTTTCTCTTTAGGAGACGGTCTGCGTCCAGGTGCTATCGCCGATGCCAACGATGCTGCACAATTCGCCGAACTTGAAACACTAGGCGAACTGACGAAAATTGCTTGGAAACATAACGTTCAGGTAATCGTTGAAGGACCGGGTCACGTGCCGATGCACCTGATCAAAGAAAACATGGACAAACAATTAAAAGAATGCCATGAAGCACCTTTTTATACGCTTGGCCCGTTAACCACAGACATTGCTCCGGGGTATGACCATATTACCTCTGCCATTGGAGCCGCGATGATTGGCTGGTACGGAACCGCGATGTTATGTTACGTAACCCCAAAAGAACACTTAGGCTTACCCAACAAAAAAGACGTAAAAGACGGCGTAATCACTTATAAATTAGCCGCTCACGCTGCCGATTTAGCCAAAGGACATCCGGGCGCACAATACCGAGACAATGCCTTGAGTAAAGCCCGCTTTGAATTCCGTTGGGAGGATCAATTTAATTTGTCGCTTGATCCGGATACGGCAAGAGAATTCCATGATGAAACTTTACCGGCTGACGGAGCGAAAGTGGCGCATTTCTGCTCGATGTGCGGACCAAAATTCTGTTCGATGAAAATCACGCAGGAAATCCGAGAAACCGCGGAAAAAAGCATGCTGGAAAAATCCAATGAATTTGTAGAAAGCGGAAAAGAAATCTACCTGTAAAGCTATTCATCAACGTAAAGAACGCCCCAACTCTAGTTTGTTGTCCAATTAATTTAAGAACCATGATTGTAATTACACCACACAACTGCATAGAGAATGAAAGCAACTACATCCACGCCCTTTTTGAAGAAGGGCTGGACTTGCTTCATGTAAGAAAACCGGATTTTACAGAAACTGAAATGAGAACATACATCAATGGAATTCAACCGAAATTTCACCACAAAATCGTGTTGCATCAATTTCATCATTTGGCGGAAGAATTCTACTTCGACCGCATTCATCTTTCCAATCCAAATCAGTCGTTACCCAATAGACCTATAGATCGTAAGTCAACTTCCTCCCATAGCATTGAAGCTTTTAATCTTTTGGGAAGCGACTATGATTATGCCTTTCTAAGTCCGGTGTATCCGAGCATTTCAAAAATCGGTTATCGCTCTAAAATCAACCTTACGGAAACTGTAAAACAACGCACCAATTTCAAAACTAAGCTCGTTGCTCTTGGAGGCATAGACACGGACAACATTCAACAAACCTTGAAAAACGGTTTTGACGATGTTGCGCTTTTAGGAACCATTTGGCTAAGTGCTAACCCTTTAGAAACTTTTAAAAAATGTCAGCAAATCGTCCATTCGTTTTAAGCATTGCAGGATTTGACCCTTCTGGTGGTGCCGGAGTTTTAGCTGATATTAAAACTTTTGAACAGCATCGGGTGTACGGCTTATCCATCATAACCGGAAATACCATTCAGACCGAAAACAGCTTCCAATCGATACAATGGATGGATTTAGACTTTGTATTGGATTCTGTCAGAACGCTTTTTGAACATTACGAAATCGAAGCGGTTAAAATAGGAATAGTTCCCTCGTTGGCTTTTCTGAAAAAAATTATTTTGGAAATCAAGCAATCCTCCACAAGAACCAAAATCGTTTGGGACACGGTGCTGAAATCTACCACAGAATTTGAATTCATAAGGCTTGGCACCCAAACTGAATTGTTCGAAATTTTGAATCAAATCGATTTAATCACACCTAATTATCAGGAAATAAAAAAACTAAATCCAGGAAAGACTTCTGGGGAAGAAATAGCAAAAGAGCTTTCACAGTACTGCGCGGTTTTGCTCAAAGGCGGTCATCATCCGCAAGAAAAAGGCACCGATTACCTGTTTACAAATGATAAAATCATCAAAATTAACCCATTAGCAACAGGGATAAGTGAAAAACATGGTTCAGGCTGTGTGCTTTCCTCTGCCATTGCGGCAAATCTGGCACTAAACAACAACCTGTCCACTTCTTGTAAAAAGGCAAAGCTTTACATTGAAAACTACTTAAACTCGAACAACACACTTTTAGGATACCATTATGTTTAGCAAATTACAATACATCTCACAAGGCGACACGGTAGAACAACAACTCTACAACATCCACCAAGCGCTCGATCACGGCTGCGACTGGATTCAGCTTCGTTTCAAAAATGGTAATCTTCACAGCGATTTAGTACTTGCTGAGGCGGTTAAAATTTTATGTGAAAAATATCAGGCAACGTTCATCATCAATGACAAAGTATATTTGACAAAAGAGATCAATGCAGACGGAGTTCATCTTGGTTTAACTGATATGAAAATCCAGGAAGCGAGAAAAATCTTGGGCAACCGGAAAATAATTGGCGGCACAGCCAACACTTTAGAAGACGTTTTACAACGAATAAAAGAACGATGCGATTATATTGGCTTGGGACCTTTTCGTTTTACTACAACCAAAGAGGAACTTAGTCCAATTTTAGGTTTTGACGGCTATCGAACACTCATCGATCAATTATCGGATCAAGATTTGGAAACTCCAATTTATGCGATTGGAGGAATTCGACCAGATGATATTGAAGCCCTGCTCAACATTGGTATTTACGGCATAGCTGTTTCAGGAATCATTACTCAAGCACCTCAACTTATTACACAACTCAACGAAAAATTATATGTCAACTTTTAAAATAGCTGATAAAACCTTTACTTCCCGTTTGTTTTTAGGAACGGGAAAATTTGGTTCGAACCTTCAAATGGAAGAAGCCATTCTTGCTTCTGAAAGCGAATTGGTCACCGTAGCGTTAAAACGCGTCGATTTGGAAACCGAAACCGATGCCATTTTATCACACCTTAATCATTCCCATATTAATTTACTGCCGAATACTTCCGGAGCCCGAAATGCCAAAGAAGCGATCTTTGCAGCTCAATTAGCAAGGGAAGCTCTGCAAACCAATTGGCTGAAACTCGAAATTCATCCCGATCCGAAGTATTTGCTTCCCGATCCGATTGAAACTTTAAAAGCCACAGAAGAACTGGCTAAACTCGGCTTTATTATTCTACCTTACATTCACGCCGATCCGGTTTTGTGCAAGCGCCTGGAAGATGTGGGAACGGCTGCGGTTATGCCGTTGGGCTCTCCTATCGGAAGTAATAAAGGTTTGAAAACTGACGACTTTTTAGAAATCATTATCGAACAAAGTAAAGTTCCGGTGATTGTGGATGCGGGAATCGGAGCGCCTTCCCACGCCGCCAAAGCCATGGAAATGGGTGCCGATGCCGTTTTAGTAAACACCGCAATCGCCGTAGCCGGAAATCCAAAATTAATGGCTGAAGCCTTCAAAGAAGCTGTAAATGCCGGACGAAAAGCCTACGAAGCCCAATTGGCCCAAACCGCAAACAAAGCAGTAGCTTCCAGCCCATTGACCGCCTTTTTATACGAGTAACAATGAACACTTTTACATCCGTTTTTGAAGCTTACGATTGGGATTCGGTGCAAACCAAAATTTACCAGACCTCAAGTAAAGAAGTTGAAATCGCTTTATTCAAGAATAAGAGAACACTCGATGACTTTATCGCCCTGATTTCGCCGGCCGCACAACCGTATCTGGAGCAAATGGCGCAACTCAGCCATCAGCTGACCAAAAAACGGTTCGGTAAAACCATCCAAATGTATGCCCCGATGTACTTAAGTAACGAATGCCAGAACATTTGCACCTATTGCGGTTTCAGTCTCGACAACAAAATCAAACGGAAAACCTTGACGGAAAGTGAAATCGAACTGGAAATTGCCGAACTCAAAAAGGCAGGTTTTGACCACGTTTTATTGGTAACTGGTGAGGCAAATTACACGGTAAACATCAATTATTTCCTGAAAGCCGTAACCCAGATCAAGAAAGATTTTGCCAATATTTCGGTAGAAGTGCAGCCGCTTTCCCAAGAAGAATACGAACAATTGCATCAAGCGGGCGTGTATTCCGTTTTGGTGTATCAGGAAACCTATCATCGGGAAGTGTACAAAAAATACCATCCGAAAGGCAAAAAATCCAATTTCAATTTCCGCTTGGAAACCCCAGATCGTGTGGGAAAAGCCGGCATTCATAAAATTGGATTAGGCGTTTTGTTAGGGTTGGAAGATTGGCGCACTGACAGTTTTTTCAACGCGCTGCACATCGATTACCTTCAAAAAAACTATTGGCAAAGCAAATATTCCGTTTCCTTTCCGAGATTACGTCCGGCGGAAGGCATTATCGAACCCAATTTCATCATGGAAGACAAAGATTTACTGCAACTGATTTGCGCCTACCGACTTTGGAACGAAGATTTGGAAATTTCCATCTCTACCCGTGAGAACGAAAAATTCCGTGACAACATCATTCCAATTGGCGTGACGAGCATGAGTGCCGGTTCAAAAACCAATCCGGGCGGTTATGTGGTGGATGTAGAATCGCTCGAACAGTTTGAAACCAGTGATGAACGTTCGGCTTCAGAAATTTCAAAAATCATTTCCGAAAAAGGCTATGAACCGGTTTGGAAAGATTGGGACAGGGCTTATACTATCAAAACCTAAACAACTCATAACTTTTCACTTATCCCTTTTTTCCTTCCAACTAAAACTAAATCATGATTACAATACAAGATTACCTACGCTACAGCAAACCAATGCTCTTACCGGAAGTAGGCGAAGCCGGACAACTCAAACTCAAACAGGCAAAAGTACTCGTGATTGGCGCAGGTGGTTTAGGTTGTCCTATTCTACAATATTTAGCAACCTCAGGAGTAGGAACAATTGGGATGATCGATTTTGACAAAGTTGAACTGCACAACCTGCACCGACAAATTCTTTACAATGAAGGACAAATCGGTTTATCGAAGGTACAATGTGCAAAATCAGTCTTGGAAAACCTCAACACTAATACCGAATATATTGCTTTCGAAGAAAAACTGACTCCTGAAAATGCCTCAAGGATTTTTCCGGAATTTGATGTGATTGTGGACGGTTGCGACAATTTCACCACACGTTATCTGGTCAATGATACATGTGTAATATTAGAAAAACCTCTAGTATCCGGAAGCATTCTAGGGTTTAACGGACAAATGGGTGTTTTTAATCATAACGGATCCAAAAACCTTCGCGATTTGTTTCCACAGCCACCCAATCCTGAAGAGGTACCGAATTGCAGTTTGAATGGGGTTCTGGGAACTTTACCCGGTATTATCGGCACCATGATGGCGCAGGAAACTTTGAAGCTTATCATAGGTTTACCAACGCTAAAAAATGAATTTATTTTGTTCTCTACTTTAGAATGGCAGTTCACCAAATTGAAATTTTAACTACATTTATACTTGGAAAAGAAGTCCTGAAAATCTTCCTGTATCAATGTTTAGACATCAAGGTAAAACACGAACTTTCCGACACAACCTTCGTTTGGCTTCCAACCTTTCCTTGGTGGCCGGCATCGTGAACAGCGTGGGGGTTTTGGCCATCAGTACGTTAACTACTAACGTTACCGGTCATTTTGCCTATTTTTCCGAAGAATTGATTACCGGACAATTTGCCAAAGCCATTCCCTTTCTTCTTTACATTCTCTTCTTCTTTTTAGGAGCTTTTGTTTCGAATTCCTTTATTGAAATCGCTGCCATCAAAAAGAAGAAATACATGCGTACTGCCCCGATGTTCTTAGAACTATTCTTGCTTGTAGTGATTAGTTTCTGGAACGAATGGAGTTTTTCTGTTGCGGAAAACACAAACCAAATTGCTTACATTCTTTTGTTTTCCATGGGATTGCAAAATGCTTTGGTCACCAAAATATCTCAATCTACGGTTCGTACCACACATCTGACCGGGCTTTTTACGGATTTAGGTATTGAAACTTCGCAGTTCCTTTTCTACAGACAACATCCGGAGACCAATAAATTGAAAAAAAACATTTTTCTAAAACTTTCCATTATAGTTTTCTTTTTCACGGGCTGTATTTCGGGCACTTTGTTGTTTTACCAGATTGGAATTAAGGCACTGCTTGCGGCTGCCTTACTCATTTCCATTGCTTTACTTATGGACAATCTTATTTTTTATTATAATTTCACCCGAAGAAAATTCAGAATAAAAAGAAATAGCCCAACCTCCAAAACGAATTAAAACACATGAGCAACGATCCTTTACACGGCATTACGTTAAAAACCATAGTGGAAACGCTGGTGGACTATTACGGTTTTGACACTTTGGAAGAGCTGATTCCGATAAATTGTTTTAAGGTAAATCCGTCGGTAAAATCAAGCTTGACTTTTTTAAGAAAAACGGATTGGGCAAGGAAAAAAGTAGAAGAACTGTACATTAAAACGCTTCCAAAATTAAACGAGAGATAGTTATCGCTCCCGATGATTTACGATCATCATAAAATCCTCGCGCTGGATTTCCACACAGCCTAAGCTTTCCAAATGTTCGTTGTACACTTGGCAATCCAGTAACAAATACTTATTCGTTTTTAAATATTCTACTAAATAAGTAAAAGCAACTTTACTCGCGTTGGACACTTTGGAAAACATGCTTTCCCCGCAGAAAACATGACCTAAATCAACACCGTATAAACCTCCAACCAGTTCGTCGTTTTGCCAGACTTCTACGGATTTGGCGTGACCTAATTCATGCAGTTTGCAATAGGCTTCAATCATATCGTCGGTAATCCAAGTTCCGTTTTGACCTTCACGTTTTACGGATTGACAGTTGCCTATGACTTCTTTAAAATTCTGATTGAAGGTCACTTTAAAGAGGTTACGGTTGAGAATGTTCCGCATACTTTTGGAAACTTTGAAATCGCTTGGTAAAAGTACCATGCGCCAGTCGGGCGACCACCAAGTGATGGGTTCGCCGTCTTCAAACCAAGGAAAAATTCCTGAATTATAGGCCAAAAGCAAACGCTCAGTGGACAAATCGCCACCCACGGCAATAATCCCCGAATCATGGGTTTCGGAAACGGGTGGAAACCAAAGTTCCTCGGTTAGTAAATAAATGTTCTTAGCCACGAATTACACTAATTTTCACAAAGTAAAGAAAAGTAGAAATGGTTTGGATGTTTTTTAAAACCATATCAGTCATATAAGTAAAAACTTCAATCTTTCAATCTTTCAATCTTTCAATCTTTCAATCTTTCAATCTTTCAATCTTTCAATCTTTTAATAAAATTTCCAAAGATGCGAAAAGTTTCTCCAATAGCCCCGATAGTAGTGACATCCTTTTCCGGTGGCTGAGGCTCTCGAAGTCACTGGAAAAGATAGAACGAATAGCGGGAACAAAGCCTCCAAAAACACCCAACCCCTTCGCTCCAACAAAAAAGCCAGAAATTCAAGGGTCCTTAAACTTCTGACTTCATTTTTATTTTTTGCTCTAGAATTAGAACGGTAAATCGTCGTGCTCTTCTTCGTTGAAGTTTGTTGCCGGCTCGAACGCTTGGCTTGCTGGCATTGGCGGCATTTGTGGTGCAGCCGGAGCTTCTGCCTGCATTTTCTCGATTCTCCAACCTTGGATCGAGTTGAAATATTTGGTTTCCCCTTGAGGGTTTACCCACTCTCTTCCTCGTAAATTGATGGAAACTTTTACAGCTTCTCCTGCGCGGTAGTTGTCCAGCAAATCACATTTGTCTTGCGTAAACTCGATCATGATGTGCTGCGGATACTGCTCCTCGGTAGTGACTACCATTTCTCTCTTTTTGAACGAAGCACTTACTTGTTGTGCTGCGTTGATCACTTTAATTTTTCCTGTAACTTCCATACTGTTTACTGTTTTGCTAGAAGGACCTTCCAAGCGGTGGCCACCTCATTGTTGTCTAAATGTTCTTTGGCTTTTATGAATTGTTTCTCGATGTCGTCGGCGCTTAAAACAGCTTTAATGGCGAAATCTTCTTTTACAAATATAGCAATTTCTTCGTCGGTTGGTAAGGCCTCCACATTTCCTAGTTTGCCTAAATCGTTTCCGTCGAAAATCGGGCTTTCTTTTACGAAATCCGGAATGGCGTCTACCCCGATTCCTAAAGTGGTCAACGGTTTTTCCACTTCAAACAATCCCATGTTTGCACGTGAATACCAGTTACCTCCCATACGCGCTACCAAGTCGATTTTATGTTGATCGATGGTTCCGTTAGCGTCTAAAATTTCTTCACTCACATGCAGTTTAACCACTTCGCAAATGATCAGATTTCCGGCTCCTCCTTCGGTTCCCAAAGCGATGATTTCGTTTACCTTACATTCGAACTGCACCGGGCTTTCCGCAACGCGAAACGGTTTTACCAGATCCGAAGGCAACATCGTTAATCCCGATTTCACAAACTCATTTACACCATCCGCATACTCGGTACTTGACAATGAGGCTTGTTGTACAATATCGTAATTTACAACATTAATAACCACTTCACGTGATTTTTCAGCATTAATCAAGGTATGTTTGATGGTATTGTCACGTACGCGACGCGCCGGGGAAAAAACCAAAATCGGCGGATTGGAACTGAATACGTTAAAAAAACTGAACGGTGATAAGTTCGGATTCCCATTTTCGTCTAAAGTACTGGCAAAGGCAATCGGTCTCGGGCCAATAGCTCCTTGCAAATAAGCCTGTAATTTTACCGGAGTAACTTCCTTCGGGTTAATACTGATCATGTTGTAAAAATTTTGACAAAGATACTTTTTTGGAATCAAATTTATTAGGCAAAAATCATTTTAAATTAGTTAACTTAGCTACATAGTAACGTGCCATTCCACACAACGTATGAATTTTTCTTCCGACAGGCGCAATTTAGTGCGCTGGATCATCATCCTCGCTTCGTTTAACTTTTTAGTCCTGATCCTTTGGAACACCTATACGTTTTTCCAAACCTTCAAAAACGAAGAACGTTTAAAAATGGAACTTTGGGCCGAAGCCTCCAAAACGCTGAACAATGCCGACGAAAACACCGATGTGGAACTACCGCTTCAGATTTTAAGCAACAACACTACCATTCCCATCATTCAAACCACAGAAAACGACAGTATACTTGGCATGACCAATGTAGAAGAAGAAGTTGCTAAAGACAAACGAAAAGCACTACTCTTTTTCAATAAGTTAAAATCGGAAAACCGACCTATTGTGATGAACATTGCCGGAAAAAAACATTTGTATTATTACGGCAACTCCTCCTTGATTACTAAATTAAAATACTATCCAATCGCTTTAGTTTTAATTGGGTTGTTCTTTAGCGGGATGATCTTCAACTTTTACCGCGCCAGTAAAATGGCCACACAAAACAGGCTTTGGGCCGGTATGGCAAAAGAAACCGCACACCAAATCGGAACCCCTTTGTCTTCATTAATCGGTTGGCTGGAAATTCTGAAATTAGAGAATGTAAACGAAAGTATGGTCGAGGAAATCGAAAAAGACATTAACCGCCTGCAAACCATTACGGATCGTTTTTCTAAAATCGGTTCGGAACCTATCCTTGAAAACCGGGATTTAATCCAGGAAACCGAACAATCTTTCGAATACCTGAAGTCCCGAACTTCCAAACAAGTGGAGTTTTCGTTCACGGCGCCAGAGCATCCCATCACCATTAAATTAAATCCGATTTTGCACAGCTGGACTATTGAAAATCTGGTAAAAAATGCCATCGACGCCATGAAAGGAAAAGGAAAATTAGCTGTAATGATTGAAGAGAACGAACGTTTTGTCAAAATCAAGGTAAGTGACACCGGAAGCGGCATTCCAAAAGCACAGTTTCAGAGCGTTTTCGAACCAGGTTTCACCACAAAAAAACGTGGCTGGGGACTTGGCCTGTCCTTAACCAAACGAATTGTGGAAGAATACCACAACGGAAGAATCAAAGTAGCGCATTCCGAAATCGGCAAAGGGACTACCATGCAGATCACCTTCAAAAAGATGACATAACAAAAAGCGAAATCATTGATTTCGCTTTTTGTTTTTATAAGTTTGAATTTATCGTTTTAGCCAAACTTTCAAATTCTTCTGGCGTAAGACTTGTTTTTCGCTCAAAACGCATATCATCCATATCCTGAAGCGGAATTAAATGAACGTGCACATGAGGCACTTCCAATCCGACAACTGCTACGCCGATACGTTTACATTCCACGCTTTTCTCTAAAGCTTTGGCTACTTTTCTTGAGAATTTCATCAAACCAAGATAATGCTCCTCTTCCATATCGAAAATCTTATTGATTTCCTGTTTCGGAACGCAAAGCGTATGACCTTTCGCATTTGGGTTCACGTCTAAAAAAGCGATAAAATTATCGTCTTCCGCTACTTTATAACAAGGAATTTCCCCGTTTATGATTTTGGTGAAAATGGATGCCATAATCTATATTTTAAAAATTAGCGTTCAAAAATTAATCACGTGAAATCTCAAGAACTTCAAATTTTAAAGTTCCGTTCGGCACACTGATCTCCGCAATTTCTCCAACTGATTTCCCTAAAAGTCCTTTACCAATAGGGGAAGTCACTGAAATTTTACCGGTTTTTAAATCGGCTTCGCTCTCAGCCACTAAAGTATATTTCATTTCCATGCCGTTAGTCTGATTTTTGATTTTAACGGTAGACAAAACCAACACTTTGGAAACATCCAATTGCGACTCATCGATTAAACGGGCATTGGCCACAAGATCCTCCATTTTAGAAATTTTCATTTCCAACAAACCTTGCGCTTCTTTAGCAGCATCGTATTCTGCGTTTTCAGACAGATCACCTTTATCCCTTGCTTCAGCAATTGCTTCAGAAGCTTTCGGACGTTCCACATTCTTTAAATGATCTAATTCTTCTTTCAGTTTTTTTAATCCTTCGGCAGTATAATAAGATACTTTACTCATAATTTCATCGTTAATATAAATAGAAAAAATCCCATCGGAACGGGATTTCTTTCTACAAAGATATTGTTTTTATTTTATTTCAAATTTAATTGCCGTATCACAGCATTTGTCAAAGTTAATTAAATTAAATTTGTTTATCAATTGTTTTCAAAAATATTTAAAATGAAAAAATACTTTTCTTTCTTGGTTCTGGTACTTGTTTTAATCAGTTGCCATAAAGACGATGGGCCAAATCAAAACAATCCCTACTTACCTAATTATGCCGTGAACGTTCAAATTAACATGAATCTGCCGGCCTACAATAATCTAATTAACGCCGCAAATGCTGCTTATGTAAGCGGACAAGGAATTCGAGGAATTATAGTTTTCAACACCGGAAGCGGTTACAATGCTTTTGACGCTGCCTGCCCGAACCAAGCCTTAAGCAGTTGTTCAACCATGACCATTAGCGGAATCAATGCCGTTTGCCCTTGCGACAACAAACAATACAGCCTGTTCACAGGACAAGCAGCAGGAATGCAATATTCGATGAAACAGTACCGAACTAGCGTTAACGGCAACATCATCACCATCTACAATTAAAAAATCCTGACCTCTGTAAAAGCGGTCAGGATTTTCACAATCTATAATTAAATTAACTGAACCTTAAAATTTAACCGTAACTCCGGTCAGGAGGTTTCTTCCCGCTTGAGGATAATAAAAATTTTCGGTAATGGCCGGATCGTTTGAATTTTGGGCTCGGTAATAATAGCTGTATGTATATCCGTTGGAAACATACATTTTATCAAAAATATTATTGACCAATACATTGAAAGATAACTCCACCATACTCTTGATTTTCAACTTATACGAAGCCGAAAAATTATTCACAAAATAAGCCTCCATACTTTTGCTTTCCGCCTGAGTATTATCCAGAAATTGTTTACCGATGTATTTCGAAATCAAGCTCAACGATAAATTTGATATCGGAGTAAATTGAAGGGTACTCGAAGCAATCACACTTGGTGAAAACGAAATGTCCGTATCTTTATAGGTAGTTTTCACTTCTTCGTAGCTTACTGTCTCCCAAGTATTCGGATCGTATTGCGTATCATAAACCACATAATCCAACTGCTTGATTTTGTTCTGGCTCAAGGTTGCATTCAAATCCCAACGCAATTGTTTGATGAATTGAAAACCTGCCTGAAGCTCGATCCCGGTTCTGTAACTACTGGCTACATTCTGACGGATTGGATCACCCACATCATCAATAGCCCCGGTCAACACCAATTGATTGTTGTAGTGCATGTAAAAGTAATTTGCCGTGGCATAAAACTTCTGATCTTTAAAACGATAACCGAATTCATAATCGATTAATTGTTCCGATTTAGGCTCGATTGGGTTTTTGGTCAAATCGTCGCGGTTCGGTTCACGATTCGCTACCGCTACCGAACCATAGATGGAATGCTTCGCATTAAGTGCAAAATTCATCCCTAACTTCGGATTAAAGAAATAGTAATTCTTATCGAGGTCCAGATTTTTCATATCGGCACTTAAACCTTTTGCTTTATAATTTACGGTACGGTATTGCAAATCACCAAAAACCGTCAACTTATTAGTCAAAGCATAATCGGCTTTGGCATACGTGCTGTAATCCTGCTTTTCCCCGGTACTTTCGTAGTAACGGCTTCCCAGCGGCACTTCTACCGGAAAGGAATTCCAGATGATTTCCCCGAAATGTTTCCCATCGTATTTAGTAAAACCTCCGCCCAAATTGAACCCGAAACGGTTCTTTTTGTAATTCAAAGAATAAACAAACGCATAAAAATCATTATTCAGCCACTTCTGACGAATAACATTTCCTTCCTGAGCCGCATCTGGGCTATCCGGGAAATAATCTCCTAGTTTTTCATCGTCTTTGTATTGCTCGTAGTATCCTTTTCCTTTTGTGAAGTTTCCTGAAATAGAAGCTGATAAAACCTCACTTATCTTATGTGAGAAGTGCAATTGATAATGATTCTGCTCGTAATTATCGGTTTCATTTGCATAAGTGTAATGATTGTAGGTTCTTCCTGAATTCAGAAGATTTTCGGCTTCTGTTGCAGAAAGATAATTTCGACTGATGAACGCCTGCATTCCTTCATAATCTCCATTAACCACAGCTTCCGGCGTTCCGTACCAAGACTGATACGTTCGCTCTTTGCCCCCAAAAACAATGGCTTTAACCGAAGTTTTTGCATTGATAAAACCCGCTTCGGTATAAAATGATTTCAAGTCTGAAAATGCACGGTCGATGTAGCCGTCACTGGCAATTTTAGACAATCGTGCCAAGGCATAAAAACCATTTTTAACTCCTGTTCCTATGGAAATATTATGTTTACGGGTTCCAAAAGAGCCCACGGAATTTGTGATGGCTGCAAAACCTTTTTCGGTAGGCTTTAAGGTTTGTAGATTCAAGCTGGCTCCGAAAGCTCCGGAACCATTGGTAGAAGTTCCTACCCCACGCTGCAATTGAATATCTTCCACCGAAGAAACAAAATCCGGCATGTTTACCCAAAAAGTTCCTTGACTTTCCGCATCGTTATAAGGGATTCCGTTAATGGTTACATTTACTCGGGTTGCATCACTTCCACGCACACGAATTCCGGTATAACCTACACCGGCACCAGCATCAGAAGTAGTAACCACCGAAGGCAATTGATCCAAAAGAATTGGCAAATCCTGACCTAAATTGGTTGCTTCAAGTTTTTCTTTTGTAATAGTGGTAAAGGCGAAAGGCGCTTTGTCTTTCAAACGGGTCGCGGTTAAAAGCACTTCGTCCAATTGTTTGGTCTTTACGGTGTCCTGAACTGTTTTTTCCTGTGCGTAACTTAACGAAGTTTGCAAAACTGCCGTAACAATAATTGTTTTGAATAAAGTATTCATTCGTAAAATCATTACGAATAAAAGGGGCAATTATTCTTTTTAAAATTAAATTTGATACTATGCTGAACGTTATTTATGAAAAAAAGCCTGCGTGCCAGCTGACTCTTTCACTAAAAATGTACACTGTGCATTTTCTTAACGCTCAGCCCTCCCTAAACAGCATTACCTGTTCCAGGTTCTACGGGTATAATCTCAGCTCGTTATTTGGAGCACCCCTTTGAGACGCTGCAAAGGTAAAACGATAAAATCAAAATACAAGATCAAAAACTTAAAACTTAGGTTTCTGTCTGTTTTGCTTAATATCAGACTGATTGCGTTTCTCTTTCAAACGCTTTTCAATAACGGATCGTGGTATTTTTGTAGGCTTTCTCTTCTTCTGAATTTTTAAAGCTTCTTGTAAAATTCCTAAAAAACGCTTAATTACAATTTCCTTATTCTTAAGCTGACTTCGGTCTTCATCACAGTTTAGAATAAGAAGGTGTTCTTTGGTCAGTTTGTTCTCCAATTTGAACAGCAAAAGCTGTCTTTCTTCTTCAGAAAACGCCGCTGAATTTTTCAAATCAAAGGTAAGCACCACTTTTGAGGCAACTTTATTCACGTTCTGACCACCCGCACCACTGCTTCGAACTGCCTTAAACTGTAACTCCGATAAACTAATTTCCTTATTCACTTTTATTCGTGCTGATGTGCCGGCTTAAGTAAATCATTCACAGTTTTTACCGGATTAAACGTAATGAGTGGCACTTCAACAAAAAGTGTGATCCAATTGGCCATCGCTCCGTTCCACAATCCCGGCAATTCATAAGCTTTTATGTTCTTTCCGTTTTTGGTTTTCTGAACTACAAAACCTGCCTGATGATTAACAAAATCAGTAAGGTTGAACTTTTCGCCCTTATAGTTTTTAAGCCCGCAAACCAAATCCACCGGATTGAAATGCGTCGCTTCTGAAAAAATACGTTTTTGTTGCTCACTCTGTAAATCTATCTGAGAAGATTCCACAATCTGCAGGGAAACCGTTCCGTTGTCTTCATTAACCCAAAAAGGTCCTCCGCCCGGTTCTCCTTCGTTTTTAACCATTCCGCAAACGCGAATTGGACGGTTCAAGAGCTGAAAAAGTTCTTGTTTTTGGTATTCAGGCGAAAATTTTGAAAAATCTTTAGGCAAGGCAACTTTTAGTTTTTCGGTAGTAAAGACAACCACTTCTTCAACAGCATTTTGCTCAGAATTTTCTAGTTTTTCAAGATGCTTAAAAATTTCCTTCTGCAATTGAAGCAATAAACCTCCCAAGGCTTTTTTATAAAAAACGATTTCCTCAAAATGATTGAATGCCACATTATCAATATTTTTGATAAATGCCACATCACTTTCCAACTGATTCAAGTTTTCAATTAATGCGCCATGACCTCCCGGGCGAAAAAACAGTTCCCCATTTTCCAATCGGAACGGACTATTGTTCATATCTACAGAAAGCGTATCAGTAGCCAATTTCTGAAAAGAATAAACCACTTGTGTTTCAGTATTTTGAGACACTATTTTTTTAAATTCTTCAAGATGCTCTTCGGAAACCGTAAAATGAATCCTGCTCTTGTCCTGTGTTTGCGCATAAACTAGCGCTTCGCTCAAATGTTTAGCAATTGGCGTGGAAATTGTATCTTTAAATTTATGAAAAGGCAAAACCCCTTTGGGCTTGTTGGCAAAATCAAAACCTTCTTCAGACAAAAGCGTACTTATGAAATAATAGTACTTTTCATCTTGAGAAAAAGAATCGTAATTTCCGTAAAGGCTTTTCACTTCTTCCAAAACCATTTCATAAAACGGAAATTTTTCAATTCCCACCAAAAAAACAGATAACTCTACCGCATTTCTTCTGTTGATGTAGGCGTTAATGGTTTCTTCTCCCAACTTAAAATCGTTGATAAAATCGATCAGGAATTTAAACATTCTGCTTGCCGCACCCGAGGCCGGAACAAATTTCTCGGTAATATAGCGGTCTTTATTTGCAGTGAAGTAACTAGCCAAATCCTGCATCTGTGCTTCTGAAAAAGAAAAAATACCGTCATCAATTCTTGCTGCGCGGTCCAGATCAATTTTAGCAATGCCGTTTTCAAAAAACGAAAGCTCCCTACGGATTTTCTCAATCGAAATCCCGTAACGGTTTATATAATCAAAATCGGATTCAGAAAACCCGTACTTAGTAATCAAATAATCTTTTGTTGTAAAATTCTCCTCCATTCTAAATAAGCCGAAATGGCTAACCCCGTAAAAATTAAATACTGTAACGACAACATTCCCAGACCTCTATAGGCATAAATAGGTGTAACAATAAAATCACCCAGTATCCATAAGGTCCAGTTCTCTATTTTTTTGTTGGCCATGTACCACATTGCAGTAAAGAAAATCCCCGCTGCTGTTATGTCAACATAATTTTCTTTTTTGATTTCTTGCCCAACGGTTTTATAGATTGCGAAAACTACAACAATTGTCAAAAAAAACAATGCAATTCCTATTATTTTTTCTTTAAAATCTGTTCTTGTAATAGGTAAACTATTCGCATTCTTATCTTTTCTGTTCCAATTCCACCAACCATAAATACTCATGACCGAAAAATAGAGATTAATCATCATATCCCCCAAATACCCTGCAATCCAAAGCAAATAGGTTGTGATGATTGTAGCCACCAAACCCGTTGGATACACCAGAATGTTCTCTTTTTTGGCGAACCACACACTGGCAATCCCCAAAACAAAAGCAATAAATTCCAGCACAATTTGAGTGATGGTCGCATTTTTATATGCCTCCAGAAAAAAATCAATCATAATTTCAAATTAGAAATTAAAGAAATCGCTGTCGTTTTCAAAAGCCGTTCCGATCACCACCATATCCGCTCCACATTGATAGGCCTGGTCGATTGCTTTTTTGGAACGTATCCCGCCTCCAACGATAACCGGAACACTTATATTCTGAGAAACCTTGGAAATCATCTCTAACGGAACGGCCCATTGGGCACCACTTCCCGCTTCCAGATAAATCAGTTTAATACCGATAAACTCTCCTGCTTGTGCCGTCTGTAAAACATAATCGGAATTCTCACGAGCTAACGGCTCTGTTTTACTAACACGCTGTACTGCAGTTTGTGTTCCGCTTTCAATTAAAATATAGCCGGTTGAAATAATCTCAAGTTTGGTTTGCTTTAAAATCGGAACAGCATTCACCTGGTGCTCAATCAAATAATCCGGATTACGACCGGAAAGCAGCGTCAAAAACAAAATTGCATCGGCACGGTTGGAAATCTGTGAAGGATTCCCGGGAAACAAAACAATCGGCAACGTCGTTTTATGCTTTAAGCGCTCAATTAACTCATCAATAATAGTTGCCTGAACAATACTTCCGCCAACAAAAACATGGGTTGCCGGGGAAGCATTTATTTTCAATATCAGGGCATCTAAAACATTCATGTCGATCTTATCCGGATCAAGCAATACTGCCAAGAGCTTTCTCCCTTCTTTTTTTGCCGATAGAATGTCGTTGTAAATCATTTTAGAAATCCGTTTTTGATTTGGTAAAAATAGCCCTTTTTTAAAATCCGTAAAATAATACATTACTTTTTGTATGATAATCTTACCCACTTCTCTTTTATTATGAAAATCTTTTTTCTAACAACATGATTTTTATCATAAAACCGAGGCCGCTAATCGATGTAAATTTGTCCTATAAAACAATAGAAATCATGACATTATATCAAAAATCACTACAGGACTTTCAAAGAGGATATATGGGGTTTGCAACCTTAGCGATTATCGGACAAAGTTGTTTAGGAGGCGCTGCCGCAATGTACATTTTACAAAACGGAACTTCCGTACTTCAAATGGTGCAATTGGCCATAGTGGTACTAATTTGCAGTATTGTAAACGGTTCCATTTTAGCACAACAGAAACCGAAACTTGTTTTCAACCTGATCATATCCAGTGCTGTAATCAGTATGGTAATGATTATTTTGAACACGCTGATCCTTTAAAATGAAAACCGACATTCAAAATCGGGACGATCTTTCTCTATTAGTGCATACTTTCTATGCCAAGATAAGGAGCAATACCGAAATCGGCCATTTCTTTAACCAAACCATCACCGACTGGGATAGCCATTTGGAAAAGCTGACCGATTTCTGGGAAAACAATCTTTTCGCGGTGCGAAAGTATTTTGGAAACCCTTTGCCAGCGCATGTGGAGGTCGATGAAAAATTCCACAACACTGTTAATCCCGATGTTTTTGGTCTTTGGCTGAATCTCTGGTTCGAAACTCTTGAGGAATTATTCGAAGGAGAAAATGTAGAACTTCTAAAGCGTCGTGCCAGAAAGATGGGAACCTTTTTAATGATCAGTATTTACGAAAACCGATCGCGAAATCATTCTGCTCTTAAAACACAAACCAACATATAGTTTTCGATTTCTTCAAAACAGACCTTGTAATGCTCAACCGTGTTATTAAAACGCAGTTGGGCATTGCATTTTTTATCCGTCAATAGAAATTCGTCTTCGAAAATATGATCCGGAAAACTGATGCCAATTTCGTTTTTCAGTTTAAAAATCGCCTCTTTAATACCCCAAATTACAGTAGCTTTCTTGGTTTGATCTGCCTCGGTTAAATGTTCCAAATGCGAAACATTCATAAAACGAGGAGCGATTCGCAACACTTTTTCTTTTACCTGCTCAATATCCAGCCCTATATTTTTTTCACTTAAAACGATGGCCGAAAAATCAAAAGAATGGGATATGGAAATGTGTGTTCCGTCTTTTAAATGCGGCTTGCCAAGCTGGTCATAATACAAATCAAAATCCGAATAACCACAATGTTGCAAAAGCATCCGAACGGATAAAAAACCTTTTTGGTGGCTCTTAGATTTCATGCCTTCCAAACGGGCCAAGGAAACATCTTTTAAACGCGTCTCACGGAAAAGCCAATCAAAATCTTCGGTTATTTTCCAAAGAAAAACCTTTGCACAAGAGTCTATATGGATAACTTTAAAAAATGACATCGAGTAGTTTACTGTTTTTCAAAAGATTAGAAAGCTAAACATTTTATAAAATACGCAAAATGCTTTAGGAAAATAAAAGGAAATGCGTAATTTTGCAGTCCGAAATCCATCGGAGAGTTATTAAAAACAAATATACTAAATAGATGAGTACAACAACCATTCCATTTGTAGCCTACAAAGTAAAAGACATCAATCTTGCAGCTTGGGGTAGAAAAGAAATTGAACTTGCAGAAGCAGAAATGCCAGGATTAATGGCGCTTCGTGCAGAATATGGAGCAAGCCAGCCTTTAAAAGGAGCGCGTATTGCAGGATGTTTGCATATGACGATCCAAACGGCGGTTTTAATCGAAACTTTAATTGCATTAGGTGCAGAAGTTACTTGGTCTTCTTGTAACATCTTCTCTACTCAGGATCAGGCTGCTGCTGCAATTGCTGCTGCAGGAATCCAGGTGTATGCATGGAAAGGTCTTGATGAAGAGTCTTTTGACTGGTGTATCGAGCAAACGCTTTTCTTCGGGGAAGACAGAAAACCACTAAACATGATCTTGGACGACGGTGGAGATTTAACCAACATGGTATTTGACCGTTACCCGGAATTAATCCCTGGAATCAAAGGTTTATCGGAAGAAACTACAACTGGAGTGCACCGTTTGTACGAAAGAATGAAAAACGGAACTTTGTTCATGCCGGCAATCAACGTAAACGATTCGGTTACTAAATCTAAATTTGACAACAAATACGGTTGTAAAGAATCTGCGGTAGACGCGATCCGTCGTGCTACAGACGTTATGTTAGCAGGTAAAAGAGTAGTCGTTTGTGGATATGGAGACGTTGGTAAAGGTACCGCAGCTTCGTTCCGTGGCGCTGGTTCTATCGTTACTGTAACTGAAATCGATCCAATCTGTGCATTACAGGCAGCTATGGACGGTTTTGAAGTAAAAAAATTAGACACTGTTGTTGCAAATGCTGATATCGTAATCACTACTACAGGAAACAAAGACATCGTTATTGGAAAACACTTCGAGGCGATGAAAGACAAAACTATCGTATGTAACATCGGGCATTTCGACAACGAAATCGACATGGCTTGGCTGAACAAAAACCACGGTGCTTCGAAAATCGAAATCAAACCTCAGGTGGACAAATATACTATCGCTGGAAAAGACATCCTTATCTTGGCGGAAGGTCGTTTGGTAAACTTAGGTTGCGCAACAGGGCACCCGTCTTTTGTAATGTCAAACTCGTTCACGAACCAAACATTAGCACAAATCGAGTTGTGGAACAATGCTGCAAACTACAAAAACGAAGTGTATATGTTACCGAAACACTTAGATGAGAAAGTAGCAGCGTTACACTTAGCAAAATTAGGTGTTGAATTAGAGACTTTAAATGCAGAACAAGCAGCGTATATCGGTGTTGAAGTTCAAGGACCTTTCAAACCAGAATATTACAGATACTAATAGCTTGTAGCTTACAGTTTATAAAACCCTTGCAGAGATGTAAGGGTTTTTGTTTGCAAAAGATTTTTCTTACTTTTTAACAAACAAAACACAAATGAGAAAAAGTATTCTCACCCTAACCTGCGCCCTAGTTTTACTTTCATGCAGCATTCAGGGGCTGACCAACGATTATTCCAAACTTAACCAAACCGAGAAAACCAAAATTGTTGCACTTGAAAACTTTGAAAAAGTAGACCCAGAGCATGTTTACAAAATCAATGCGAATCAATTAAAGCAAGAGCTTAGCAAACATCCAAAATCTTTGGTATATATTTTTAAAAACGGCTGTACTTCCGACCTGTGCAAACCCATGTTTGTTTACGAGAATTTCGCCAATAAAAACGGCTACAAACTCTTTTTGGTCATGAACGGTTATGCGAATCTAAACGAAACTCTGGAGCAGCGCATTAACTTTAAAAGCCCTTTATTTTCCATTGACAACGAGTACTATAAAAGCAAATACCGAAACACCTACATGCGCTATTTCGAAAATGATTTACAAGGAAAGCCCATCGATGCAGCTGAAGGCAAGTATTTAGGAAATTTATTTTTCTTCAAAGGAAACCAATTGGAAAAAATTGAACGCGAATTACCTAAAAGCTAGAAAACAAAAAACCCATTCTAAAACAGAATGGGTTTTTCAATATTTTTAAGAGTAATTCTTATGCTTCAAATGGAACAACAGAAACAAATGACTTGTTGTCACCTTTTTTCTGGAATTTCACTACTCCATCAACTTTTGCATGTAAAGTATGATCTTTACCCATGTAAACGTTTTCACCTGGATTGTGCTTAGAACCTCTTTGTCTTACGATAATGTTTCCAGCGATTGCAGCTTGACCACCATAAATCTTAACACCTAAACGTTTCGATTCTGATTCTCTACCATTCTTGGAACTACCGACACCTTTCTTGTGAGCCATGACGTACTAGTTTTTAAATGTTAATTATTCTTCTGTAGCTTCCGCTTTTTTAGTCGCTTTCTTTTTAGCTCCACCGCCAACGATACCTTCGATAACGATTTGAGTTAAAGCTTGTCTGTGACCGTTTTTCTTTTTGTAACCTTTTCTTCTTTTCTTTTTGAAAACGATTACTTTATCACCTTTTAAGTGTTGTAACACTTTGGCTTCTACTGAAGCACCTTCTACAGCTGGGGCGCCTAAAGTTACGTTTCCGTTGTCGTCTAACAAAAGAACTTTGTCGAAAGAAACTTTCGCACCTTCTTCTGCAGCTAAACGGTGAACATAAACCTTTAAGTCTTTGCTTACTTTAAATTGTTGCCCTGCTATCTCTACGATTGCGTACATAACAATAATGTTTAGTTAATTTTTCAAGTGTGCAAATATACAACTATTTCTTTACAGCGCAACTCTTTATCCAAAAAATAATTATAATCACTTAAAAATCAACACCCTTTAAAAAAACACCCTCTAATTGTAACAAAATCACGAAATTGCACACTCATTCAAGAAATAAAAAATAACTATTAACTCTTATGAAAAAATCTTTAATGGCTTTGAGTTCACTTTTAATGTTGGGCGCAGCGGCTTCAGCACAAAAAGTAGCATTTGAAGAATACAATCTGGATAACGGCCTGCATGTTATTTTACATCAGGACAAATCGGCTCCGGTAGTAATTACTTCTGTAATGTATCATGTGGGATCGAAAGACGAAAACCCATCCAGAACCGGATTTGCACACTTTTTTGAACACCTTTTATTTGAAGGAACCAAAAACATCGGTCGTGGTGAATGGTTTAAAATCGTAACTGCAAACGGAGGGAACAACAACGCAAACACTTCTGAAGACCGTACGTACTACTACGAAGTTTTTCCTTCCAACAACCTACAATTGGCTTTATGGATGGAATCGGAGCGCTTAATGCACCCGGTAATCAACCAAATTGGGGTAGACACTCAAAACGAAGTAGTTAAAGAAGAAAAAAGACTTCGTGTAGACAACCAACCTTACGGGAATTTGATTGCTGCAGTTAAACAAAACATGTACAAAGTGCACCCGTACCGTTGGGCTCCAATCGGGTCTATGGAACACTTAGACGCTGCAACTTTAGAGGAATTCCAGGCGTTCAACAAAAAATTCTACATCCCTAACAATGCTGTTTTAGTAGTTGCTGGTGATTTCGATCCGGCTCAGGCTAAACAATGGGTTAAAGATTACTTCAGTGCAATTCCAAAAGGAGCTGAAGTTAAAAAACAAAAATTTGAAGAAGCTCCAATCACGGAGACCATCAAAGCAACATACCAGGATCCAAACATCCAGATTCCAATGATGGTAGCTACTTACAGAACTCCTTCTATGAAAACGCGTGATGCTCGTGTACTAGACATGATCTCTTCGTATTTATCGGACGGAAAAAGTTCTAAATTGTACAAAAAAGTGGTAGACGACAAGAAAATGGCGTTACAGATTGGCGCGTTCAACTACAGCCAGGAAGATTACGGAATGTACATCCTTTACGGCTTACCAATGGGACAAAACACTACAGAAGGCTTACTAAAAGAAGTAGATGAGGAAATCGTAAAATTACAGAAAGACTTAATTTCTGAGAAAGACTTCCAAAAACTACAGAACAAATTCGAAAACCAATACGTAAACAGCAACGCAAGTGTTGAAGGTATTGCAGAGAACCTTGCTTCTTTCTATTTATTATACGGAGATGTAAACCTTATCAATACGGAAATCGAAATGTACCGTTCCATCACCAGAGAAGAAATCAGAGAGGCAGCTAAAAAATACCTAAACCCGAACCAACGTTTGATTTTAGATTACGTTCCTGCAAAAGACAAAGCACAAAACTAAGTTGAGAAGTACTATGAAATCGCCACTAACACCGAGTTTGTCAAAAACAAACACCGACAAACAAAAGGCGATACCATATATGACCTCTGACAAACAATTTTTACATATATGAAAAAATACATTTATATAGCCGCAAGTTTATTTTTAGCAATAACCATGCAAGCACAAGACAGAACACAACCTAAACCAGGCCCGTCTCCAGTAGTAAATGTTGGAAAACCGACAACTTTCACCCTTAAAAACGGTTTAAAAGTTTTAGTTGTTGAAAACCACAAATTACCTAGAGTTTCTTACAACCTGACTATCGACAACGCTCCTTATGCAGAAGGCAACAAAAAAGGGGTAGCTGATTTAGCCAGTGCTTTAATCGGTAACGGAACTAAGAACATGCCGAAAGATGCTTTCAATGAGGAAATCGATTTCTTGGGAGCTAACATTAATTTCAACGCAAACGGTGCTTCTGGAAGCGGATTATCAAAATACGCAGGAAGAATCTTGGAATTAATGGCAGACGGTGCTTTAAACCCAATCTTCTCTCAAGAGGAATTAGACAAAGAGCGTACAAAACTACTTGAAGGCTTAAAATCTGAAGAGAAAAGTGTAACTGCAGTTGCTGGTCGTGTGGAAGACGTTTTGGCTTTCGGAAAAGACCATCCATCTGGAGAATATTTAAGCGAAACTACTCTTAAAAACGTAACTTTAGACGACGTAATGCTTAACTACAACACATATTTTGTACCTGGAAACGCTTATTTAGTAGTTGTTGGAGACGTTAAAACCAAAGACGTTCAGAAAATGGTAGAAAAACAGTTTGGTTCATGGAAAAAAGCTATGGCACCAAACCTTACTTATACCGACCCTAAAAACGTTCAGTACTCACAAATCAATTTCGTAGACATGCCTAACGCGGTACAGTCTGAAATTGCTTTAGTAAATACGGTAAATTTAAAAATGACCGACAAAGAATACTTCGCTGGAATCTTAGCTAACCAAGTTCTTGGTGGTGGTGGTGAAGGACGTTTGTTCATGAACTTACGTGAAAAACACGGATGGACTTACGGAGCGTATTCTTCATTAGGATCAGGGAAATATGTAGAGAAATTCCGTTCAGGGGCTTCAGTAAGAAACGCTGTTACTGACAGCGCAGTAGTAGAATTCATGAACGAATTGAGAAGAATCAGAACTGACTTGGTTTCTGCTGAAGAGTTGAAAAACGCAAAAGCAAAATACATCGGAAACTTCGTAATGCAAATTCAAAAGCCGGGAACCATTGCACGTTATGCTTTAAACACAGAAACGCAAAAATTACCAGCTGATTTCTACGAAAACTACATCAAGAACATCAACGCGGTAACTGCGGAAGACATCAAAGCAGTAGCTAACAAATATTTCTTGGCTGAAAACACAAGAGTAGTAATTGTTGGTAAAGCCTCTGAAGTATTGCCTAACTTAGAGAAAATGAGCGCAAAACAAAAATTGCCTATTTTCTTCTTTGATAAATTCGGTAACCCAACAGAAAAACCAAAAGTAAGCATTCCAATTCCAGCGGGTGTTACTTCGAAAACCGTAATCGATAATTACATTAAAGTTATTGGTGGAGAGAAAGCATTGAAAGCAGTAAAATCTGTTGTAACGATTGCTTCAGGAACAGTTCAAGGAACTCCAATTGAGGTTATCAGCAAAGTAACATCCGACAAAAAAATGCTTTCAGAAACCAAAGCAATGGGAATGTCTATGATGAAACAAGTTATTGGAGACAAAGCCGGTTATGCTGTTATGCAAGGTCAGAGAAAAGACTTCACTGCTGAAGAATTCAAAGAACAAAAAGAAGGAGCTATACCTTTTGAAGAGTTGACATTCACTTCAAATCCTAACATCAAATTAGAAGGGATTGAAGCCATCAACGGAAACGATGCTTACGTTGTGAAAAACGACAAAACCAAATATTACTATGATGTAAAATCTGGTTTAAAAGTTGCCGAAGCTAAAGAAATGGAGCAAGGTGGTCAGAAAATGACACAGACTACTTACTACAGCAACTACAAAGAAGTAAAAGGAATCAAATTCCCTCACGAAATTGACATGAACGTTGGTATCGACATCAAATTGATGACTACTGAAGTAAAAATCAACGAAGGCGTAACTGCTGAAGATTTCAAATAAGAAGCTTAGTTATAAAAGAAAGGTCGCCAATTATGGCGACCTTTTTATTTTTTATACAGTTCTAATTTATTTCTTAGCCGAAAGATAAACCCCACCCAAAATAATCATTGCTCCAAAAACCTGAACCAACCCAATACTTTCTCCATCGAGCAACCCCCAAAAAATAGCAACTACCGGAAACAGATACGCCGAAGAAGCCGCAAAAACAGGAGAAGTCATCTGAATCAATTTAAAATACAACATATTGGCAATCCCGGTACCGATAACACCTAAAACACTCACAAAAAGTATCGAGTACTGCACTTGTTCATCTCCAAGCTGATTGAAAAAACCGGTAGAACTCAAAATAATCAAAGCCGGAACAGCCATCACTACGAAATTACCGGTGGTAATAGCCAAAGGATTGATGTCCGAAAGATATTTTTTGATGAAATTCACATTGAGCGCATAACAAAAAGTGGCCACTACTACAAAAAGTGCGTAAAAATAATTCTGCTCCGGATGATGGGCCGCACCGCTTAAAATCAGAATTAAACTTCCGGCCAAACCAACCATTACTCCAATAAACTGATTGCGCTGAAAGGCCAAACCAAAAAAAGTCACTCCTAAAATTAAAGCGTTTAAAGGCGTTAACGAATTAAGAATTGCACTGATCGAACTGTCAATTTCGCTTTGCGCAATGGCAAACAAAAAAGCCGGAATAAAGGTTCCGGTTAAAGCGGTCAGCGCAATGTATTTCCATTTTCCCAACGGAATTTGGGTCAGGCTTCTAAACCCAACCAGCAACAAAAAACAAAATGCAAACAACATCCGCAACGATCCAACCTGAAACGGAGTTAGTCCCACAAGGCCCCGCTTGATCAAAATAAAAGAACTCCCCCAAATTAAAGCAAGTGCCGCCAGTAAAATCCATTTCAGTTGTTTTGACTCCATAGTAGATTTGGTTTGAAATGTCAAAATTCTGTTATTTAAACGACAAACGGATGTTTTTTTGGGTAATTTTGCCTCAAATTTGTTAGTAGATTAAAAATCAAAATTTTAAACATATGACTTTTTCAAAATCTTTATTTGTTTTAGCAGTAGCCGGAATCACCTTCACAAGCTGCAAAAAAGAAGAAAAAACTACTGAAACCACTACTACCACAGAAGTTCCAGCTCCTAAAAAAGAAATTGCTGCGGAGAATCTTCAAACGGCAAGTTTCGAAATCGAAGGCATGACTTGTGCCATGGGCTGTGCAGCAACCATCGAAAAGAAATTAACCGAAACCCAAGGCGTTAAAGAAGCCGAAGTAGATTTTGAAACCAAAACCGCTACCATTGCTTTTGACAAAACGGTAAACAATCAGGAATCGCTAACTAAAATCGTAGAAGCTGTTGCAGACGGAAAAACCTACAAGGTAACACACTTCAAGTCGAATAGCTAAACACATAAAGCCAATTACCGGCACAAAAAAAGGAACTCGATCGAGTTCCTTTTTTATATCCTTCTTTATCTTTTTATTTCCATTTTATGGTTTCCATGATTTTACGCATGTCGTTTTTGATGTAAGCTGCCGCCGGAAGTACTGAATCGTAATTCGGTTTAGCATAAAAATACATTGACCCTACCACAAAATGTTTCACGCTGTCTGTTACATAAAACTGAGCGTTGGTCGCTGCGTTTCCTCCTACCTGATAAAACATTCCGTATACTTTACTGGCTGGATTAAGAAAGGGCTGTTCTGCAATATCATCCGCCTTTACAACGTGCTCGTAAGTTAATTTTTGAGCATCCTGCAACAACTGATTGACATTTCCTCTTACCGGTTTGTAATTCAGGTATATGGTAGCCTTCATACTCGGATATACAATTTCCATTGAACAATCCTGTTTCATTTTCACTTTCGAGTTTTCATTCAAATCAAAAGTAAACGAACAATTTGGCGATATATTGGAAAACGAACTGTATTTAGCACTTGTATAATCCAAGCGCAACTGTCCTTTCGGTTTAGGAGTCACTTCTTTTTTACAGGCCGTCAAGGCAACTGCAGCAACGATTGCGAAAACAAAACTCTTTTTTAAAATTTTCCTCATAGTACAAACTCCTTACACTTAAATCGCTGGTAAAGATACAATGTCAAACGCAGAATGCGAAAGTTTATTTGAAAGTTCCGAAAATATTAAAACGGCAAATCTTCTTCTCCGGTAGTAGTTGGCGGCACATCGAACGAAGCCGATCTTGGCGGCTCGCCTCCCTGCGGATTGAACCCTCCCTGTTTTTGTTCAAATTCTTTCTTGGTGTTCAGAAAAGTGAATTCAGTAACCTGAATTTCAGTAGTATATTTAGTAGTACCTTCCTCGGTTTGCCATTGGCGTGATTTAATGCGGCCTTCCACATAAATCTTATCGCCTTTGGTTAAGTACTTCTCACAAATTTCAGCTGCTTTATTGCGCACAACAAGATTGTGCCATTCGGTGGACGTTATTTTTTCCCCTGTGGTTTTGTTGATGTAAACTTCGTTTGTGGCTAACGGAAACCTTCCGATGCAGTTTCCTCCTTCAAAATAGTGCATTTTCACATCGTCTCCTAAATGTCCGATCAAAATCACTTTGTTTAATGTACCGTTCATGGCTTGTACGTTTTAGTAATTCTCAAATATACTACTTTTCTGCTTATTTCAACCAATGCCGTTCCATAAAATTATGGATCACTATCGGAAAAGGATACTCTCGTATTACTCCTACTTCCTCAGCTTCTGCAAGAACCTGTTGTGTTTCCAACCCCCAAAAACGAATGTAGAGATGTTGATGGGAAAGCTTATGTTTAATTATTTCATGATGCAATGGCTTAACCACTACAGGATTATATCCAGAATACGTTTTATCGATAAGCGCCATCAATTCATCAAAAGCAACTTCAGAATTAGTTTCGATCAGCGGAAATTCGTATAAATTATGCCAAATCCCTTTTGCCGTACGCTTTTGCACTACGGAATTCCCGTTCCCATCCTTAATAATAACATAATTGAAATAACGCTGAACCACTTTGGTCTTTTTAAGTTTCACCGGAAGCTCATTTACCTTTTTGTGCTTCAGGGCAAAACAGCTTTCATTCAAAATACAGTTTCCGCACGATGGATTTTTCGGCACGCATTGCAAAGCACCAAATTCCATCATCGCCTGATTGAACTCGGAAGCTTTTCCACCGGGAAGAAGGGACGCTGCAAGTTCAAAAAACTCTTTTTTTGCCTTACCGGAAGAGATATCCGTAGGAATCCCAAAATAACGGGACAATACCCGAAAAACATTTCCATCCACCACCGGGACAGCTTCTCCAAAAGCAATGGAAGCAATTGCCGCAGCCGTATATTCCCCAACCCCTTTTAACTTTTGCAACTCCTTATAAGTAGACGGAAATTTTCCATTGAGCTCAAAAGCGATGTATTTAGCCGTTGCATGCAAATTTCGCGCTCTGGAATAATACCCCAACCCTTGCCAAAGTTTCAGCACTTTTTCTTCATCGGCAGCGGCCAAATCAAAAACAGTAGGAAAAGCTTCGGTAAAAGCAAAAAAATAAGGCATTCCTTGAGCAACTCGCGTTTGCTGAAGCATAATTTCAGAAAGCCAAATTGGGTACGGATCGCTGGTTTTTCGCCATGGTAAGTCGCGTTTATACTGTAAATACCATTGAATTAACGAGTTAGCAAAATTCATGTTAAAAAAATTGGAAAACAAAAATAAAACTTTATGTGACTAAATTTTAATCAATTAGCTTGAAAAATTGTTTTTTTAATTGCTATATTTGCACACTCAAAAAAATACACATTATTCTAAAATAAACAGAAAGAAAATGACGAAAGCAGACATCGTAGCGAAAATTTCAGAGAAATTAGGCTTAGAAAAAGGAGACGTACAGGCAACAGTTGAGTCTTTTATGGACGAAGTAAAAAGTTCTTTAGAAACTGGAGACAACGTATATTTAAGAGGTTTCGGAAGCTTCATTATCAAAACAAGAGCTGAAAAAACAGGAAGAAACATCTCTAAGAACACGACTATCAAAATTCCAGCTCACAACATCCCTGCTTTCAAACCAGCAAAAATCTTTGTTGACGGAGTAAAAACTAACACAGAAGTAAAATAATTATTTATTAATCACTAAACACTACAATTATGCCAAGTGGTAAAAAAAGAAAAAGACATAAGGTAGCTACTCACAAACGTAAAAAGAGAGCGAGAGCTAACCGCCATAAAAAGAAAAAGTAGTCTAAAGCTACTTTTTTCTTTTTAAACTAAAAAGTTCATTGAAATTTGGATTAAGAGTGCGGTCGGGAGTTTTCAGTTAGCAATTTTACTGCAATTTTTACACTCACCTCTGCAATCTAAAATCCAATCGGGTAAACTACCTGTAAAATTTGTTTAATCCATCTGTACGAGTAGAATTAAGAATTAAGGATTCAGAATTTAGAATTCTTCTAACTTCAAATTTCTAACTTCTAACTTTATAAGTATGGATAAAAATGTACCGCATGAACAAAGAATTAATCATTCGATCCAGTTCAGACGCTGTAGATTTTGCCTTATTAAAAGATGGAAAACTAATTGAATTACACAAAGAAGAAGGCGGAGACGAGAAAGCCGGATTTTCAGTAGGTGATATTTTTATCGCTAAGATCCGAAAACCTGTCCCGGGACTAAATGCTGCGTTTGTTAACGTAGGTTTCGAGAAAGATGCATTTTTGCACTATCACGATTTAGGCCCTAACCTTTCTTCGATGATGAAATTCATAAAACTTGTAAGCGCAGGTAAAATAAAAGATTTCACTCTCAAAAATTTTCCTTTTGAACCCGAAATCGACAAGGACGGAGCCATTTCCGATGTGCTCAGTGCCAATCAGTCGATTCTTGTTCAGGTTGTGAAAGAACCTATTTCCACCAAAGGCCCCCGAATAAGTTCGGAATTGTCTTTAGCGGGAAGATATGTGGTTTTAGTTCCCTTTTCCGACAGGGTTTCGGTTTCTCAGAAAATCGATTCCAAAGAAGAAAAAGACCGCCTAAAACGACTGGTTCAATCCATCAAACCTAAAGGATTTGGTGTTATTGTTCGCACAGTAGCCGAAGGCAAAAAAGTAGCCGAACTGGACAGAGACTTGCAGAATTTGATCGACAAATGGTCGGCCATGTGCAAAAGAATACCAACCGCTCATCACCCGTCAAAAGTATTGGGAGAGGTAAACAAAGCTTCTTCAATTTTACGCGACGTTTTCAACGATACCTTTACCGGTATTTATGTGGATGATGAGGATTTGTATTACCAAACCAAGGACTATTTGCAAGAGATAGCGCCTTCAAAAGTCAATATCGTCAAACATTACCAGTCGAAGGAACTTCCTCTTTTTGAGAAATATCACATTGAACGACAAATTAAAACGTCTTTTGGAAAAACGGTTTCGATGAGCAAAGGAGCTTATTTAATCATCGAGCACACCGAAGCTTTACACGTTATCGACGTAAACAGCGGTAACCGATCCAATAAAGCCACCAATCAGGAAGACACCGCTTTAGAAGTAAATTTAATTGCAGCAGCAGAAATTGCACGTCAGTTAAGACTTCGAGACATGGGCGGAATTATTGTTGTCGATTTCATCGATATGCAAAACCCAGAAAACCGTAAAACACTATACGATTTTCTGAAAGAGGAAATGAGTGACGACAAGGCAAAACACAAGATCTTGCCTCCTAGCAAATTTGGACTCATTCAAATTACTAGACAAAGAGTCAGACCGGAAGTAAACATCAAAACAAGAGAAGAGGACCCTAACGAAAACGGGGAAATCGAAGCTCCTATCTTAATTGTAGATAAAATAGCGTCTGATCTTGAACGAATTATCAAAGACCACAAAAAAGTCGTTTTAAACGCGCACCCTTTTGTGGCCGCTTACCTTACCAAAGGTTTTCCATCCTTACGTTCGAAATGGTTTTTCGAGCATAAGAAATGGGTGAAAATCATACCTCGTGACGCTTACACGTATTTGGAATATCATTTCTTCGACAAAGAAGGCAATGAAATTAAATAAAACTAAAAACCGCCCGTTGTGAAACGAGGCGGTTTTTTTTATGCTTTTACTTCATTTTTTTGGAGCTTAATCCCGCTGTCCGCTTTATCTTTTTGCTGACTTCGAGAGCCTCAGCCACCAAAAAGGATACCGCTCCCATCGGGGCTAGTTAGCGTCTTGATTTAAAGAAGTCTTTCATCAAACTGGCACATTCATTTTCCATAACACCACTTACTACCACGGTTTTCGGGTGTAATTGGGTTCCCATTTTCATGAAACCGCGCTGCTCGTCACGGGCACCAAACACGATTTTAGAAATTTGTGCCCAATACAACGCGCCCGCACACATCTGACACGGCTCTAAAGTCACGTACAGAGTGCAATCCTTTAAATATTTTCCTCCTAAAAAATTCGCCGAAGAAGTAATAGCCTGCATTTCTGCATGAGCGGTTACATCGTTGAGCATTTCGGTTAAATTATGGGTGCGGGCTATCACGCGGTCATCAATTACCACTACGGCTCCTACTGGAATTTCGCCTTTTTCAAAAGCAACCTGAGCCTCCTGCAAGGCTTTTTTCATGAAATATTCGTCGGTAAAAATGTTTTCCATAAAACAAAAATACAATTTCATATGGTTAAAATTTGTTTTTTTATAAGTACCAGATGGTATCGCCTATTAAATTATTGGTGTTTGTTTAAAACAAACAACTTGCCAGTAGCGATTTCAAGTTGTACATTTGTACTATGTCCGAAAAATTCTTGCCAAACATCCAGAATCCAAGCGATTTACGAAAACTCACTCCAGAACAATTACCCGTTCTGGCCAAAGAACTCCGCGAGTTCATCATCGATATCGTTTCCCGCAAAGAAGGACATTTGGGCGCTAGTTTGGGCGTTATCGAGCTAACCATTGCTCTGCATTACGTTTTCAACACTCCGGAAGACTTACTGGTTTGGGACGTAGGGCATCAGGCTTACGGACATAAAATATTAACGGGACGCAAAGACGTTTTCCACACCAACAGACAGCTTCACGGCATTTCCGGATTTCCAAAACGCAGTGAGAGCGAGTACGACACTTTCGGGGTTGGACATTCTTCTACCGCTATTTCTGCCGCATTAGGTATGGCTTTGGCTTCCAATTTAAAAGATGAAACCAAAAAACAACACATTGCGGTTATTGGCGATGCTTCTATTGCTTCAGGAATGGCCTTTGAAGGCTTAAACCACGCCGGAGTTACCGATGCAAATCTTCTGGTTATACTAAACGACAACGCCATCGGAATTGACCCAAGTGTCGGTGCTTTAAAAGACTACCTTACTTCGGTAAAAGAAGGAAAAAACCCAAGGAACAATAACATGATCAAGTCGCTCAATTTCGAATATTCCGGCCCAGTAGACGGACACGATTTTGAAGCACTTCTAAAAGAACTCAACCGCTTAAAACATAAGAAGGGGCCCAAATTCCTTCACATCATAACCACTAAAGGCAAAGGCATGCAATTGGCCGAAGAAGATCAGGTGAAATACCATGCTCCAGGCAAATTCAATCCGGAAACAGGAGAAATTCTGCCTAAATCGGAAGAAAACCTTCCTCCTAAATTTCAGGACGTTTTCGGTTTAACTTTAGTGGAATTGGCACACCAAAACGAAAAAATCATCGGGATTACGCCTGCCATGCCAACAGGTTCATCCATGAAATTCATGATGGATGCCATTCCTGATCGTGCCATTGATGTGGGTATCGCTGAACAACACGCAGTAACACTCGCCGCTGGAATGGCAACACAAGGGATGATTGTTTTCTGCAACATATACTCCACTTTTTTGCAACGCGCTTACGATCAGGTTATCCACGATGTTGCTTTACAAAATTTACCTGTAATTTTTTGTCTTGACCGTGCAGGCTTGGTAGGTGAAGATGGTGCTACTCATCATGGTGTTTACGATTTAGCCTATCTGAACTGCATCCCAAATCTTATAATTGCAGCTCCAAAAGACGAAATCGAATTGCGCAATCTGATGTATGCGTCCCAATTAGGTTTAGAACATCCAATTGCCATCCGATACCCAAGAGGAAGAGGTATTGGGAATGATTGGCAAAAACCGTTTCAAAAAATAGAAATCGGTAAGGCGATCGAATTTCAAAAAGGAACCGATGTCGCTGTCTTATCCACAGGTTTTATCGGAAACAATGTTACACAAGCATTAAGCGAAAGTAAAAACTCTGAGCAGTTCTCCCATTATCATTTCCCTTTTGTTAAACCACTCGATTTAAATACGCTGAACGAAATCTGCAACACCCACAAACACCTTATCACCATTGAGGATGGAACAGTCATCGGCGGCTTCGGAAGCGCGATTGCTTCCTTTGTAACCGAGAACAACTTTTCCGTTTCTGTAAAAAAACTCGGAATTCCTGACGAGTTCATAGAACAGGCAACCGTTTCCGAGCAACAACAAATTTGCGGCATCGACGTTAATAGTTTGAAAAATATTTTTTCAACTTACTGAAAATGTTGATTTTTGCACCAAATTTAACCTAACTACTTATCATGAATTCCTTAAAAACCTATCTTTTAGGTATCCTTAGCATTGTCTTTTTTCAAAAGAGTTTTGCTCAGGTAGTGCGCACTGAAACCCCCGATAGCATTAAACATTGGGAAAGCAAAAACATTGTCGGACTGGATCTTACCCAGGTTTCCTTCGTAAATTGGAACGCAGGGGGCGAAAATTCCATTTCCGGTATTTTAAAAGGTGCATTTGTTCGCAAGTACACCAAAGACCGTTTCGTTTGGCATAATGAACTTATCGCCCGTTACGGACTGAACAAACAAGACGGAAGAGAAGCCCGTAAAACCGACGACGCCATCCAAATTAACTCGACAGCGGGATACAAAACCGATTCGATTTCCAACTGGTACTATTCGGCCAAGTTCAACTTCAATACACAATTTACTAACGGTTACGCCTATCCGAATACTGAAATAGCGATTTCAAAACCTTTTGCACCAGCTTATATCTTTTTAGGGGTTGGTTCCGAGTACATAAGCCCGGATAAAAGCCTGATCATGTATTTTTCTCCTTTAACCCAAAAAACGACATTGGTTTTAGACCAAGCCCTTGCCAATCAAGGCGCCTTTGGAGTAGACAAAGCTACCTATGATACTAGCGGAGTTCTTACCAGCGAAGGAAAAAAATCAAGAACCGAGGTAGGTATTTTAGTAACCAGTCAATACAAAAAGGAAATCTTTAAAAACATTAACCTGGACAACCGCGTTAGTTTTTATACCGATTACCTGAACAACTTCGGAAACATCGATTTAAACTGGCAAATGCAATTGGACATGGTAGTCAACCAATACGTTAGAGCCAGTATCGCAACCCATTTAATTTACGACGACGACATCAAATCAAAAGAAAACATTGATGGTGTTCAAGTTACCAAAGGCCCTAAAGTTCAGCTAAAACAAATTTTAGGCGTAGGATTAAGCTATACATTTTAAAATAAAAATCTTACATTTACATTTTTAAAAACAAAACACGGTCTTTATTGAAGAAAAAAAGCAACTAAACCACAACAACAACACAACATAATGAAACCTATTATTGACCAACTTAAAGAGTGCATCAGGTCACATCCTGCCGTACTTAACAGTTCTATTGGCAAAATACGAATCTGGAAAAGAACCCAGTTTATTGTTTTGTCTGAAATCATTACCGAGGCATTGTCCAAATCGGAATTTTTCAAAGACGAAAAAACCTCTTCCATCTCCAGCATGACCTTGCAACGTCTTTTCGACGAGAGTTACATGAAAAAGGTTACTCCCGATTTGCGATTCCTTAAAACCTTAGACAAGCTAGCCATTTTCTTAGGGCATCCATCTTTGAACAGCTTTCTAGCCTTTCAAAACGGAACCAATGAAAAAACGGAAACTTCAGAAAACAATTTACCCTGTCCTTTTGAGCAACTTATTCAGGACTTTTGCCAAGAAGAGTTGAATTGCCTTCAGCAATTGCCTTCAGTCAGCTTGGGAAATATAAACGATTATATTTTTGAAGAGAGTCCGCTGTACAATAGAATTTTAGACACTCTGACCAAATTTTCCAATCGTAACATCAGTATTGCAAAATCAAAAAAACAATCCTTTTTTGAAGTTTTTGACTGCAAACTCATTAGTGTGGATGAAGACCTTATGATCTTATCCGCTAAAGAATCCTGGAATTTGGAATGGCAAAATGGCGAAGAAGAGACGTTAAATCTTTACAATAAAATCAACCGTCAGACCTATTTCATTAAACAACAGGGAAACCACTGGAAAATTTGGGACAATTATAATCCGGATTGCAGCAGCCTGATCTCTGAAGTAATGGAAGAAACAGAAAAAAAAATGGTTCTCTAAAAAAGACTCTCCAATAAAGAGTCTTTTTAGTTTACAATTAACTTTCGGTTTTGTTTAAAACCATTACCTTCAATTCTTAAAAGATAAATTCCTGATTGCAGAGCATGTACGTCAAGTGTAGTCTCAAAATTGAACTGCGCTTGAGAAACCCGGCTGATCACTCGCCCATTAACATCAAAAACACTAACCGTTACCGGCCCCAGATAGTTAAACATTCGGATTTTAATAAAATCGGATGCGGGATTAGGAAAAACCAGTACCTGATCGGTTGCTTTGAAAATATCACAATTTGAATCCGGCAAAGGAACCGTGAAATCTTCCAACTGATCGTTAATTCCCGCCACTCCTTCATTAGTTCCTGAAGACGCATTAATACCAAGTCCTCTTCGTGCAAAAACTTCCCATATCATACAAAAATCCTGGCCTCCGGTGGTTTGTTTGTCCGCTAACAAAATTGCGTTGCGTCCTTCAATAAAAGAAGGATTACAGGGCTGTAATTTCAAAGCGTCGACAATTAACTGCAATACTTTGTTATTACCACCATTCCCGTTATATATATCCGAATTAAAACCGTATTTGCCCACATAAGCCCAAGCCAAATCCCAAAGTACCGAAGCCCAAACCGTGCCCACGGCGTGTTTGTTTATCTTGGTTTCTCCATTTTCCTGAAACGTCATCCCATTGGTACGGGCAAAAGTTAGCGGATTAATACTCATATCGGTTGAATAGGGGTAAAGTCGAATTCCATTTCCATCAGGGGTTTCATTGTTTAAGAACGTGGCAATTCCTCTTTTGGACGCGCCGGAATCCCCTTGTTTCATTTGAAGCATTAAGGCAAAAAAATCAGACCAGCCTTCCCCCATTTGTTCTGAGCTTTCCAGACAATTGCTGTTGTTGGCGCCACCTGTAAGCCGCGTGGAAATACCGTGCCCGTATTCGTGGGCAATAACGCCATTGTCAAAATCGGAATCAGAATTCACAAAATCGGTCGGTTGGTTTGCAAGCGTAACATTTACGGGTCCATTCAGTAAGAACGCAATCAAGTTTTCACCAATTTCCTGAGAAACACTTATCGCCGGAATTACAATAGCGGCATTGTCTCCCGCCATAATGATTTTACCTGTTGTGTTGTTTACCACAATTACTGCTACCGCTCCTGCAATTTGAGCTGCAATTACCTTATCGGTAAAGGTACAGCCACCTCTTCGGATCAGCACAATTTTTCCGTTCAAAACAGAAGCATTAACAGCAGAAGAACACGCATCAGAAGTATCCGCAAGCCCGTCGTCAAACAAAACTAAATCTGCAGTAATTCCTGAAGGTGCATTGGGTAAAAGCACATGCCCGTTCAGAAAATTATTATCATCAGCAGCATACATCCCGCTTAGAGCTGAAGGACTGTTTACGGTAATCAACATAGGTTGCGGGGGAATGTTCCACAAAAAAAGCTGCATTCTCGGGGCAATACCATCGGGCGGTGTGGCAAAATTGGCATTATTCACATCGGAGGCATCCTGAGCATCTGCAAAAACAAAATCCTCTTGAATACCACCTTTATTATAATTGTTTTGTTGAAAATTGCCGTTGAATTCATCAAAACCATACTGATAAAACACATCGTGCATGATATTACTCATGTAAAACAAATTGGTAGTCGCAGCCGGAGTATAGGAAACTGGCGCGGTGTTCGTTCCCGTGTAGGGAAAATCAAAAAGCAAAATACTTCCTCCATCAGGGCTTTCGCCTGCTTCATTATTCCCATCCCGATCTTCTTTTGCCCAAACATTGTTGCCTCTGGTTATGGTATAATCAGCCCCCGGAACACCGTCGGTATCATGCCATCCATAAGGAGATGCGCTTAATTTTTCAGGTGAAGTTATAAGCTCACTTATTCCATGATTAGGGCTCTCAACATAATACGGAAATACTCTATAACCGGAAGATTCCGGATTTTGAAAATAGTTTGTTTTTGAAAAAAGCTGCGAGGAAAAATCAATCCTTTTTACACTATTTGAGTAACCGGTTTCAAATCGGCAATGATGCGTCCAGTCTATTCTCTCTAAGATTTGACCATTTTCGGCATCAAGATAAACATTCCAAAGATGCTTGAAATCGGGCGAATAAAAGGTAAAATTCCAAGCCAGACGCATGCTTCCATCCGTCAGTACTTTATAGACCGTCTTAGCTGTAATAGAATTAGAATCTTCCTTAGACGTTTTTAAGGTATAACAATTAGCTTTTCTTTCAACAACAGGATACTTAACTTTCTGTAAACCAAATTCTTTAAAAAGGATCTCGAGCGACTGATCCAGCTGTATTTTAGGAACAACCGACTGAATTTTTTGCATAAGTTGAGGCTGAAACCGAAGTTCTGCTTCCAAAACCTTATTCCCTTTTAGTAGAAAATTGGTCGTGGTTCCTTCAATTTCAATACCGGAAAACCGTTGCTTAATGTAGTAATTTTCAATTCCTGTTGTCTTGGAATTTGCTCTACTCTCCACAAACCAATCGCTTAGATCTTCTTTTGAAAAATTCGACGCTTTCGTTTTTTGCCCCAGAAAATCCTGAATCAAAACCTCTGGAGTTGTCTGCGAAAAAACTCCACAACAAAACATAAGCATCCAAAAAACAACATACTTTTTCATCGCTCCAGGGTTAGTACGTTAAATTTAGTCAAAATAACTTACATTCGGGCACCTTGTATGGTTTTAAAAAGCTGCAGTGCCTTTCCATCGGTTAACATCGACACAAAATGACAGATGTGCATTAGCCGCTCGTAAAGGCTCATCTTTTCGGTTACGTATTTTTCGGGCAGCAGTTTCAGAATCAATTCGTCGTAATTACTGGAAGTTCCTTCAAACTTCTTATTATAAGCGGTACAAAATTTATCCAAAAGCGTGTTAATCACCTGATAACCTACCACTTCTTTTTCAATAACTTCTTTACTCTGATAAATATTTTTAACGCTTATTTTGATAATATCGTTCATTTGCGCTTTAAACTGGCTTCTATCGGTTAAGGCCGAATGGAACTGTCCCTTAAGAATTGCTTCTTCGTTTTCCAAAAACACGTTTACAGCATCGTTAATCAAACTACCGATGGCCAAAGCACGCAAATAGCTGATGCGGTCTTCCTTAGTGGTAAGTGACTTGTATTTCTCGGAATCAATACTGTTTTTTACCAATTTGATCATGTATTCCAGCGCGAACTCTTCCTGGATAAGCCCAAGGTTGATGCCGTCTTCAAAATCGATGATCGTATAACAAATATCATCGGCAGCTTCCACTAAAAAAGCCAGCGGATGGCGTTCAAAACCGACATCATTTCCTGTTTTATTGGAAATCATACCCAATTCTTTGGCGACATCTTTGAAAAACTCTTTGTCCTGCTGAAAAAACCCGTATTTTTTATCGGCAATGTTTGAAGTAGGTTTTTTAGGCAGGCTTTCTTTCGGATATTTCATAAAAGCGCCCAAAGTAGCGTAAGTTAAGCGTAAACTTCCTTCCACTCCCGGTCTAGTGGTAGTCACTACTGAAAAACCGTTCGCATTTCCTTCAAAATCAATTAAATCTTGCCATTCTTTATCGGAAAGCTGACTTTTGTATTGCGCTCCGTTTCCGGTTTTGAAATATTCTCCGATAGCCTTTTCTCCGGAATGCCCAAACGGCGGATTTCCAATATCATGCGCCAAAGCCGCTGCAGCCACAATCGCTCCGAAATCGTTCATGTGGTAGCCGTGCACTTCTTTTAAATGCGGATATTTTTCCAGAATCTTCTTCCCTACCAAACGCCCCAGAGAACGCCCTACTACGGAAACTTCCAAACTGTGGGTTAAACGCGTATGGACGAAATCCGTTTTGGAAAGTGGGATCACCTGCGTTTTATCCTGCAAACTTCGAAATGCCGAAGAAAAGATGATCCGGTCGTAATCGACTTCAAACCCTAAACGGGTGTCGTCTTGTTCTTTGCGCAATCTTTTGCTTGTGTCGCCTTGTCGTTTTAAGGATAACAGTTGTTCCCAGTTCATCTAAAATCGTACTTTAATTATAAATTTAGCCCAGGAACTTCGCACATTAGAAAACTTTAAAACGAAATCCAAGTAAAACATAACGTTCCTGCAATCTGTAAGAATACGAAGATACTGCAAAATCGGAGACAAAACTACTGCTGAATCTCTTATGATTAAAAAGATTATGCCCACGCAGATTGACTTCACAATTAAACTTCTTTAAATTGTACATTACTTCAAAACCTAAAAAATTATAAAATTCATTTTTCTTGGTGTTAGGAATAAAAGTCTGAATAAAAGACTCCAGTATAAAATCCTTTGTTATCTTATAATTTACTTTAAATTCATTTTGAACCTCAATCAGCTTATTTCGTTGCCCATCATCAGCCTCAAAAAAATTCGAATCAACAGTCATTTTGTTGTTCAGACTAAAAGGTAATCCAAAATTTTTATAAAGGATTAATTCATTTTTAAGTGATTTATTTTTAACAGAACGCAAAGCCGAATTATCAATAAAATTATAAAAAGTTGAAAAGTTACAAACTCCATTGTACTTAAGATTAATCTTCAAAAAAGGAATCAGCTTATGTATTGAAAGGTTTAGACTAGTCACAGTATTACCCTGATCCAGCAATACTGTTTTATTATACACAAGACTTGGAGAAAGCTGCGTTGTAAAATAGTAATCTTTATCTTTTGAAGTATAACTTAATGTCGTTCTAAAAAAAAAGGTGTTATAGAAATCTGAAATGGTATAGCTCAAAGCGGATTCCGTTTTTTTTATATTATCAATTTTGCCTTCATTCAAGGAAACACTCCGATAAGAATTTAAAATTGGAGCTTGATAAACATTTTCCAACATTGGCGTATCAATATTTTGAAAAAAAACAAATTGAAGACTTTGCTTCTTAGTTAAAGCATACTTTACATCAAAGTGAAAAAGACTTTGAAAATCATCAAACTTATCTGCGGTTCTTTTAGCTCGATTATACCATAAGGTTTCTGTTAATCCGAATTTAAACTTTCCAAGCTGAAACTTTAACTGTGTTGCAAACTGATTAACAAAACTTTTAAAAGCAATATCATTCCGAAATCCATCTACCAGAAAATTTTCATATCCAAGCCAACTATCGAGTTTGTCAGTTTTGCTTTCTATAGTATTGCTAATCTTTAAATTGACTTTATTCCAATTATGATAATATTGCAGCTGACCATTAAAAAAATTTGTAGCAATCGTACTAAGTTGTCGGTCGGCCAACTCCGAATTTGTAATCTCGATACTCGGAAAAAGCAGAAAATCTTGTTCAGATTTGTTCTGTGAAACTAAGGCTGAAAAATCCAATGCTGATTTTTTGTCAAGCATTTTTGTAATTACTGCCTTTCCCCCGATGAAAAACCCGTCAGTATTTACATTGTTTTTACGAAGAATACTATTGTTCGATGCTGCATTTTCAAAACTTGATTGGCGTTTTTCAAACATCATTTTTGTAGAAATCTGCAAATCATCATCATTATAGTATTCTATTTGATTGTTAAAAGACAAGACTTCAGGTTTTTTAATTTGATGATCAATATTTTCATAAACAAAATTCTGATCTTCAAAACGATAATTGGTTACATTTTCTGTATCCTGAAAAAAACGATCTTTTAAATAATTAACACCAAACGTTAAGGCGGTTTGTTTTGATTTTTTAATTTTTAAAGAATTGTTTGTTACAAAAGTTTCATTCAACAACGAATTATCTTTACCCAAATTCTGTGGAAAATTACCCTGAACTATCAAATCTCTGGTTTTCCCATTTCTTGTCAAATCGGATTCTACAACCATCGATTCATCACTGATTCCAATTGTATTAACCCCACTAGAGCTAAAACCTTTATATTGAGAATGTAATAGCAATGCTGTAGCTGTATTATTGTATTTTGAATCCAAACCGTTCTCTAACTCTGATCGCATCGTTAAGACAGGCAATCCTTTTTTAAGTTTAAGATTAATGGCAACTTTATCGGTTTCAGAAATTTTGTGAAGCACTTTATTTGCATTGAAGTTTTCAATTGCCTCTACCGATTCTACAGCGTTAACCTCCAGATTTTTGCTCCCGATAGTGTACCGAGAATTAAAAAGGTCATCACCATCAAGCATTAAAGCTTGAATCTCTTTCCCTTTAAAAAAAATCTTTCCGGCATCTGTAACTGTAACACCCGGCAATTTCTTAAGTAAATCTTCAACGACTCGTTCCGAACCATCTTTAAAAAGTTCAGGATTGTAAACCACAGTGTCTTTTTTTTGACTGACAGCCAACTGTTTTTTCACTACAACTTCCTGCAGAACATTTACTTTTCTAACAAGTTCAAACTTAAGCACTTCGCTTGTTGTTTTTTTCAGAAATACTGAGTGAGGTTCATAGTTTAAATGCGCCACTCGGATTTCCAGACTATCCTGACTTATGTTATGAAAAACGAACTTTCCGTTTGCGTCCGTTGAAGTGTTGGCTAAAATCCTAGTCCCTTTTTTAACAAGTACCTGAGCTCCAAAAACTTTAGTGGTATCACAACTCACAATTCCTGAAATATCCTGTGAGAAAACACTATTTACAAATATAAAATGTACAAAAAAAAAGGCAATTATCTTATTAATCATCCGATAGCAATTCTAAACCTCCCCTTTTTATCGAAGCATTCCCTCCAGATTGTTCGGATGAAAACGATTCCAGTTCTGCATATTTTCTATTGTATTCTTTTTTAAAATCTTTAAAAGACGTCAGTTTTTGATTGGCAAAAGGGTTTAAATTATCCTTAATAGACGAATCCAAATGAAGTTCTATTGCTTCAGCTGAAAAGACCGCTGTAGAGTTGACAAGCATTACTTTCAAAATCAGACCTGGCAACCCATTGAACTTCCCAGGCCCTTCTGCTACCGGAATATCTTCAGCAAAATAAGCGATGTACTCTCGTCCGCGGAATCTTGTCGTTGCCTTACGGCATTTGTGTTTAAGCACGGTTAAAGTATCTTCTTCTATCTTCCAAGAAAAAATATTGAGCTGATCAGCAACCAAAAATGTTTTCGTAAAAATTCGCTCTTCCGAATACAAACTGTTTTTTAAAAAATCCTTATAAACATAGGTTGTATCATTCCCTATTTTAACGATTCTTGAAGTACTGTTATTTTTATCTGTCACAGATTCTGGAAGAGCTTTTTTTAAAAACTTCTTTTGCAATGATGTGCCATTAGAGTGATCCAACAAATAACAATGATTAAACGGCTTAGCGGACATACCAGACATATCAATTTGCACATCATATTTAATCTGAAGCCTCTGACTATTAGCAAAGAAAAAGAGCAGTCCAAATAATACTGTTAATTTTTTTTTCATATTCCCATAAATTTAAACCGGCCAAAAAAGGCCGATCTTTATTAAAATTTTTATGCAGCCGCTAAAACCATATCAAGAGCCTTATCAGAGCAAACTTTCAAAGCAACTCTTGTAGTAACTTCAGTCTCAGCATTGGGTTGAGATTCAAATGTTTTACAACATTGGGCAGATGCCACTTCATTCCCTTCAGAATCTAACGCCCTAGAAGTTTCGCAAATTGTTACAGAGCGTGTAATAACTTCTTTAGAATCTTTACTTTCTTTACTTGATGCAAATGCAGAAGAACCAATTGACAACAACGTAATCACTAAAATTGTTTTTTTCATTTTTCTTTAAATTTAGATTAATAATCCTACGAATTAAAAAAAAAGAAACAAAATACAAGAATAATATTACATTTAACATATTAAACAATATCCTTACTACAAAAAAACTATCTATTTGAAATTTTTATTAATATGAAAGAAACTACTTATTGGCTCGAAGCTTTGAAATCAAATTGCTTTTTCATGCAGACCGAACTGTCAACACCTATGTATTGTCCGTAATTTGCTATCGGTTGGTATCCGAATTTCTTATACAATGCTATAGCATTCTCAAGCTTTTGGGAAGTTTCTAAGATACACGAACTAAATCCTAATTCTCCTGCCCAAGCTTCCAATTCCTGTAAAATGGCATTGGCTACTCCTTTGTTTCGGTGCTCAGGATGTACAAACATACGCTTGATTTCTCCGGTTTGAGCATCGTATTCTTTGAGAGCTCCACAACCTATGGCTACATCATCTTCATAACAAACCACTACATTTTGAAGGTAAATCTGGTTGTATTGTGCAAAAAAATCCTTCTCCTCACCATCAATATCGATCAAAAAGGTATCGAACAATTGCGTGAGGTATTTGAAATCCGGAGCATCAGAAGTGGTACGAACGAGCTGTATCATCAGTGTAATTTATTAATTTCCGCTTGAATGATATTGTTTTTCACTGCTGCAAAAACGTGATTTTTAGCTTCTGCAAAGGAAACTTCATATACACGCTCCAATTTGGTGAATTCCGACGGATATTTTGCTAACAATTTATCGTAATACTTATCCAACACTTCTTTGGAAGGTAAAGTGAATTCTAATTTCAATTCGAAACGACGCACTAAAGCTTCGTCGATCATCTGGATTTGATTGGTAGCGGCGATCAGGATGGATTTCTTTGGAAAATGGTCAATCAGTTGCAGAATAGCATTCACCACCCTTTTCATTTCGCTGTTGTCTTTGTTGTCGTAATCACGGATTTGCCCGAGTGAATCGAATTCATCAAAAAACAAAACGGCGCTTTCATAATTCACTTCCTTGAACAAGCTTTCGATGTTTTTCGCGGTTTCTCCCAATTTCGAAGATATTATGCTCGCCAAATTCACGATAATGATTTTCTTGTCGAGTTTCTTGGCAATCGCTTTGGCGGTCATGGTTTTACCACAACCGGTCTTGCCGTACAACAACATTTTATTGATTACCGGAAGCTCGTATTTTTCCAGCACTTCCCGAAACTGGTATTCCTTCAAAAACTGGTTGATTTGTTTGGACACGGCTTCGTTGAAAACCACATCTTCCAGATTAATAGTGCTTCGGTCGGTGAAATATAACGTACTCAAGGAATTGAATTTTAAATCGGAAAACTACTTATTCTTTATCGTTGGCCAAAAAGAAATTGCGGGATTTCTTCGGATACTGGTCGTAACTTTTATCGCTAGGGTTTTCAATTACGGTTTTGATGTTCACTTCATCGCCTACTTTAAAATTTGCCACCGTGTATTGATAGTCTAACAAATATTCCCCACAGAAAAAATTTCCATTTTCATCTTTTTCGATGATTCCTGTGTACACCCCTTTTTTCTTATCTTTTGACATAATTTTTCAGTTTTAAAACACAAAGGTACGAAGACCAAACCGATTTGCCGCTAAACAAAAAAACAGCCATCAAAATGACGGCTGCTTTCCTCTATTAATACAAATCAAATTCTTTTTATTACGATCCACACATTTCGCAATCTTCCGGACCGGCGTTTTTAGAACGCTCTAACATCGCTCGGAATTCCTCTGCGGACATTTCTTCGTTTTCGTTAGCGACTTCCGCTGCAACCGCGATCGGTTCCGCTTTTTTATCGTTGTTCAACGTAAACTTGATCGCATCTACCGCTGATTTAGTTCTCAAATAATACATACCAGTTTTCAAACCAGACTGCCATGCGTAGAAGTGCATCGATGTTAATTTCGAGAACGTTGCTCCTTCCATGAACAGGTTTAACGATTGCGACTGGTCGATGAAATATCCTCTGTGACGGGACATATCGATAATATCTTTCATACTCATTTCCCAAACCGTTCGGTACAATTCTTTGATATCCTGCGGAATACCGTCAATATCCTGAATCGATCCGTTGGCACGCATGATTTCCTGTTTCAGGTTCTCATTCCACAAGCCTAAACTCACTAAATCGTGCAACAAGTGTTTGTTTACCACAATGAACTCTCCGGACAATACACGACGGGTGTAAATGTTAGAAGTGTACGGCTCAAACGCTTCGTTGTTTCCTAAGATTTGCGAAGTCGAAGCAGTTGGCATCGGCGCCATTAACAATGAGTTACGCACTCCATTAGCCATTACTTCTTTACGAAGCGAAGCCCAATCCCAACGACCGCTTAAATCACCATCATTCAAGCCCCAAAGGTTATATTGGAATTCTCCCTGAGAAATTGGAGATCCTTGGAACGTCGAGTACGGCCCTTCTTCTTTTGCCATTTCCATAGAAGCGGTAACAGCTGCAAAATAGATCGTTTCGAAGATTTCCTGGTTTAATTTTTTAGCTTCATCCGAAGTAAACGGCATTCTTAGTAAGATGAACGCATCGGCCAAACCTTGCACCCCTAATCCTACCGGACGGTGACGCATGTTGGAGTTTTCCGCTTCTTTTACCGGATAGTAGTTTCTGTCGATTACCTTGTTCAGGTTGCGGGTTACACGCTTGGTAACATCGTGTAATAATTGGTGGTTGAACTGGCCATTTTCCACAAACATTGGTAGGGAAATCGAAGCTAAGTTACACACCGCAATTTCATCGGCAGAAGTATATTCTAAAATCTCGGTACACAAATTCGAAGAACGAATCGTTCCTAAATTTTTCTGGTTTGATTTACGGTTCGCCGCGTCTTTGTACAACATGTATGGCGTTCCGGTCTCGATTTGTGACTCTAATATTTTTTCCCAAAGCTCACGGGCTTTGATGGTTTTTCTTCCTTTTCCGGCTTGTTCGTATTTAATGTACATCGCGTCAAACTCGTCACCATAAACATCATATAAGCCCGGGCATTCGTTCGGACACATTAACGTCCAGTGCGCATCATCCTGAACACGTTTCATGAACAAGTCGTTCATCCACATGGCGAAGAACAAATCACGCGCACGCATTTCTTCTTTTCCGTGGTTTTTCTTCAAATCCAGGAAGTCGAAAATATCGGCATGCCAAGGCTCAATGTAAATTGCGAAACTTCCTTTACGTTTTCCACCGCCTTGATCTACGTAACGCGCTGTATCGTTAAATACACGTAACATCGGCACAATTCCGTTTGAAGTTCCGTTTGTTCCGCGAATGTACGAACCGGTTGCTCTCACGTTATGGATAGACAATCCGATTCCTCCGGCAGATTGCGAGATTTTTGCGGTTTGTTTTAAGGTATCGTAAATTCCATCAATACTGTCATCCTGCATGGTCAACAAGAAACAAGAAGACATTTGTGGTTTTGGAGTTCCGGCATTGAAAAGCGTTGGCGTAGCGTGTGTGAAGAATTTCTTCGACATTAGCTCATAGGTTTCAATCGCTGCAGGAATATCGTTTAGGTGAATCCCTACGGAAACACGCATTAACATATGCTGAGGGCGCTCTACAATCTGCCCGTTGATGCGCAACAAATACGAACGTTCTAAAGTTTTAAATCCGAAATAGTCGTAGTTAAAATCGCGGTTGTAGATGATGGACGAATCCAACGTCTCCGCATTCTCCATGATCGCCTGATACACTTCTTCCGATAACAAAGGCGCTTCCTGGCCTGTTCTAGGATTTACATAGTGGAACATATCCGACATGGTTTCCGAGAAGGATTTTTTAGTATTCTTATGCAAGTTGGAAACCGCAATACGAGCTGCCAATTGCGCATAATCCGGATGGGTTACCGTCATGGAAGCTGCTGTTTCCGCTGCTAAATTATCTAACTCTGAAGTAGTTACCCCATCGTACAAACCTTCAATAACACGCATGGCAACTTTTACCGGATCAACCAAATCGTTTAATCCGTAGCATAAAATTCTAACTCGGTCGGTGATCTTATCGAACATAACCGGCTCTCTTCTTCCGTCTCTTTTTACTACATACATATTGTTACTGTTTTGAAGGTTATTTATTTATTGTTGGCACAAAGCCGTGAATTTTCTAAAGGGTATTCGATTAAAAATCAGCGTCGAAGCTAATTTTCTGCGAATCGGTGTCTTTGTTCAACACCCCTGCTTTTTGGTATTCGGAAACGCGTTTTTCGAAGAAATTCGTTTTTCCTTGTAATGAAATCATGTCCATGAAATCGAACGGGTTGTTTGAATTGTACACTTTAGAGCAACCCAATTCCACTAATAATCGATCCGCTACGAACTCTAAATATTGCGTCATTAATCCTGCGTTCATTCCAATCAAACTTACCGGAAGTGATTCCGTAATAAATTCTCTTTCAATATTTAAAGCATCGGTAATGATATCGGTGATTCGTTCTTTAGAAACTTTATTAATCAAGTGATTATTATGTAAGTGTACCGCGAAATCACAATGCACTCCTTCATCTCTAGAAATCAACTCATTAGAAAAGGTCAAGCCCGGCATCAAACCACGTTTTTTCAACCAGAAGATCGAACAGAACGCTCCGGAAAAGAAAATCCCTTCCACTGCAGCAAACGCAATAAGTCGTTCAGCAAACGAATCGGATTCGATCCATTTTAACGCCCATTCCGCTTTTTTCTTAATTGCAGGAAACACTTCAATAGCGTGAAACAACTGATTTTTCTCTTCTTCGTTTTTCACATACGTATCAATCAATAAGGAATACGTTTCGCTGTGAATGTTCTCCATCATGATCTGAAAACCGTAGAAAAACTTGGCTTCCGGATATTGTACTTCGTTTACAAAATTCTCAGCCAAATTCTCATTTACAATTCCGTCAGAAGCTGCAAAGAAGGCTAAAATATGCTTGATGAAATATTTTTCATCGTCGTTCAATTTAGAATTCCAATCGGTTAAATCTTGGTGTAAATCGATTTCTTCCGCGGTCCAGAAACTGGCTTGCGATTTTTTATACCATTCCCAAATATCATGGTGTTTGATAGGAAAAATTACAAAACGATCTTTGTTTTCTTGCAATATAGGCTCAACTACAGACATAGTTCCTTGACTTTTATACGATTAAAAAAATGATTATTTAACTAGATTGGGGTTTACAAAGATTGTCATTTGTATTGTAAAAAGAAAGCCAAACTTATTCACAATTCGGTCGAGTTTTTAACAATGAAGATTTTTCTTTCGTGGAATTTTTATTTTGATAAATTACTGATTACCAGTAAAATACAAATAACAAAATTCTTACAAATTTTTCATGAACCGCTGTAAAATCATTGGTTCAAAGCCGATTAAAAAACTGAAAACCTAAGCTTACTTTTTATGCTCTTCCGCAATTTTTTCCAATTCGGAATACCACTGGGCACCAAACTTTCTGGTTAGAGATTCTTTTAAAAATTTATACACCGGAACTTCCAATTCCTTCCCAAGAGAACACGCATCGTCGCAAATGTGCCACTTATGGTAATTTACCGCTGAAAATTCGGAATATTCCTTAACCCGAACCGGGTACAAATGACAGGAAATCGGTTTTTTCCAATCGACAATTCCTTGATTATAAGCCTGCTCAATACCGCAAAGTGCGGTTGGACCGTCAAAGATAACGTAAGCACAATCCGCTCCGTCAATTAAAGTAGTTTCAAATTCGCCGTCTTCACCAATTACCGAAGTTCCCTGCGCTTCAATAGCGGCAATTCCTTCCGGACGTAAAAACGGCTTTACTTTTGGAAAAATATCCGCCAAAATTTTAGTTTCTTCTTCCGATAGTGGCGCACCTGCATCTCCATCCACACAACAGGCTCCTTTGCAGGCCGACAAGTTGCACACAAATTCCTTTTCTAAAATCTCCTCCGAAACTATGGTTTTCCCTAACTGAAACATATTTTTTAAGCTAAATTTCCGAAGCAAAGTTACGAAGATTCAAGCCACAATCCCCGAAATGTTAGAAATTAACGATTTATTAGCTAACTTCGTGTTAAAACCAATAATTTTGCAACCTGATAAACAACACGACACGCTATGGAATTGGATTTAAAAGAAATTTTAACGGTTGGAATGGTACTTTTTGCGGTAATTGACATCGTGGGAACCATTCCGATTATTGTGGATTTGAGAAGCAAAGTCGGGCATATTCAATCGGAGAAAGCCTCTGTGGTTTCTGGAATTATTATGATTACTTTTCTTTTTGTAGGAGAAGAAATTCTGAAATTTATGGGAGTAGACGTAAAATCCTTTGCTGTGGCCGGTTCGTTCATCCTGTTTTTTTTGGCCTTGGAAATGATTTTAGGCATCACTTTATATAAAGACGAAGAACCGAGCACTGCCTCCATTGTTCCCCTTGCATTTCCATTAATTGCAGGCGCAGGAACCATGACCACTTTACTTTCGTTGCGCGCCCAATACCAGACCATCAACATTGTTATTGCTATCCTGATCAATATTATTATTGTCTATACCGTTTTAAAATCCTCCTCTAAAATAGAAAAAGCTTTGGGAAAAAATGGCTTAGGCGTTATTCGAAAAGTCTTTGGAGTGGTGTTACTGGCCATCGCTGTTAAATTATTTGCCGCTAATGTTAAAGGATTATTCGTTTAACCTGATTTTTACTAGCTTTACACCGTGTTTCGATAAAATAAATGAAGATGAAAGTTTTTACTTATATACTGATTGCCCTTGCCCTGGGTCTAATAGTTTTCAACATTACCCTACTGGATTTTAAAAATCTTTTTGAAGGTAACAGCATGGTCGCCCTTATCGGGATTGCCGCGTCGCTTTGTGCAATCTGCATACTTCTGATTTTCAGGATGTCTAAAATGATTGACGAAAAGACAAAAGAAATGTAATTGTATTACAGTCTTAATTTTTCAACAAATCCAATCCCATAAATGTTTGATGTACTAATTATTGGCGGCGGTGTTTCAGGAATTTCCTGTGCGCTTATTTTAGGTTCAGCCCAAAAAAAGGCCTTTGCTGCCGATAAGAAAATCGGGATTATTGCCCATCAGAAAGCCTCCTCACTTCAGGATGCCATTTTTCACAATGCTTACGGAATTCCCAATGGAAAATTAGGCTCGGATTTGTTGATCGAAAGTACCGAACATCTTGCAGAAATTTATCCGCAAGTCATCCAAATTGAAGATGAAAAAGTGCTGAAAGTGGAAGAACAAGACGGTAATTTCACCATAACGACCAACAAAAATTCATATACTTCAAAAGCCATTGTAGTTGGAATTGGTTCCTCTAATCTGTTTTCCATTGAAGGGTTGATGCACTATGTTGAGCCGCATCATAAATCGTTACCGGAGAAAAACAGAATCCAGTTAAAAAACACCGATCACAAAGTAGCCGAAGGCATCTATGTTTGCGGAACTTTGGCCGGACACCGCAGCCAGCTTTCCATTGCTGCCGGAAGTGGTGCTGCTGTCGCTACCGACATTTTGGTTTTATGGAATAACGGCGTGGAAACCCACAGCCACGATAGCATCAGAAAATAATCAGGGACAGCGTCCCTTCACTTTTCTCTTTTCCCTTACCATTTCTTCTTACCCAAGACAACTTTTACCATCGGATCTTCTTTTAAAACGATCTGAAAGTACTTGTTTTCATCAAACAACTGACGGGCAAATTCTGCAGCCATATAACGTTTTACCCTTTCTTTGTTTCCGTCGAAATTTAAAATTAGTCCGCTGTTGGAAATGTATCTTTTGAACGCATTGAAATACACATCCGTCTTGTTCAATTTATCCAAAACTTGTGAAAAAGTCAGGTTCTGAAAAGCTTGGCGCTCTTTATCCAACTGTTCAAAAACAAAGTAACTGCTGATTCCGGATTGCATAAGCAACGATAAAGCTTCATCGCCATGACTTCCTTCCATCGGAACAAAAACATCCGGGATAATTCCGCCGCCGCCATAAACAATACGTCCTTTTTTGGTTTTATATTTTAAACTGTCGGCTACTTTAATGCTGTCGGCTGCGAAAAGTTCACCACTCACAAAACGCCTTTCGAAATCACTGTTGTAATCGTCCAATCCGTGATCGTAAGGCTTTTGAATGGAGCGCCCGGAAGGTGTGTAATAACGTGCTACGGTAAGACGAACTGCAGATCCGTCGCCAAGCGGCATTTCTTTCTGAACCAAACCTTTTCCGAACGAGCGTCGTCCTACAATGGTTCCACGGTCGTTGTCCTGAATTGCTCCGGCAAGAATCTCGCTGGCAGAAGCCGAGTTTTCATTAATCAAAAGGAACAGTTTGCCGTTTTCGAAATTACCTGCTGAAGTAGCATAGGTTTTATCAACATTCCCTTTTTTATTTTTAGTTTTTACGATTAACTCACGGTCTTTCAAAAACTCGTCGGCAATTTGCGCTGCGATTTCCATGTAACCGCCGCCGTTTTCACGAACATCAACAATGAGTTGTGTCATGCCCTGGCGTTTCAAATCCAGCAAACCGGTCTTGAATTCTTTATAAGTAGTTTCCGCAAAGCGATTAATTTTGATGTATCCGGTACTTGGATTGAGCATGATGGCAATGTCTACACTCTTGATTGGCACTACATCACGGGTAACTTTCACATTAAATTTACGGTGTTCCGACCTGCGATAGATTTGCAGGTTTACCCAAGAACCTTCTTCACCTTTCAATTTAGAGAAGAGGCTGTCCGTTGGTAATTTTCTACCGAAAAGTTTGGTCTTACCGGCATATAATATGCGATCACCAGCTTTTAAACCCGCTTTTTGTGATGGCCCGTTCTCAATGGGTTTTATGATGGCCAACGAGTCTTTGTACATATAAAAATTCACACCTATTCCAACAAAATCGCCTTTCATACTTTGGGAAACCTGCTCCATTTCGTTTTTGGCAATGTACACCGAATGCGGGTCGAGTTTTTCTAAAATTCCGTTTACCGTTAAATCTACTATCGAATCGGTATCGACGGCATCAACATACTCGCTTTCGATCAGTTCAATCAGTTTATTAAGCTTAGTTCGGTTTGCATTGGAAGTAAAACTGCGGTTCGGAACGGAAAAATTCAAATACCCGCCAACAAGAACCCCTACCGCAAGTGCGGTGGCAATAATTATCGGCAAATATATTTTTTTGATTTTCATTTTATTCCAAACTGTCGATGTGATCGACCTCAACACCGGCTTTTCTTAAAAATTCCAGACCGGAATCGTCTTTATAACCTTCAAAATAAACCACGCGCTTAATTCCCGATTGGTGAATCAATTTACTGCATTCCTTACAAGGTGACAGCGTGATGTAAAGCGTGGCAGTTTCACACGATTGAGTAGAACGTGCCACTTTAGAAATCGCATTCGCCTCTGCATGAAGCACATACCATTTGGTTAAACCTTCATCATCTTCACAACAATTTTCAAACCCTGACGGAGTACCATTGTACCCATCGGAAATAATCATTCTGTCTTTTACAATTATTGCGCCAACCTGTTTTCTTTTACAATAGGACAACTGCCCCCATTCTTTGGCTATACGCAAATAAGCTTTATCGTATTTTGCTTTTTTCTTTTCTTTCATTTTTAAATTATCTGTTCCAAATCTCACTGCTTACTATCATCGGAAGAACCACTCCAATAACAAAGGCAGACATCACCAACGTCCAGTCACGTTTGGAGAATCGGAATAAAGTTTGCACCAAGTAGGATAGAATCAGTACAACCAGTACAACAATGATTTGTGCCGCTTCAATACCGACGGCAAATTCCAATAAGGGCATTAATTTTTCTGAAGCGGTTCCCGGAAGTATGGCTTTAAAATAATTCGAAAAACCTAATCCGTGGATAATCCCAAAAAACAAAGTGACCATTACTACAAAAGTAACACTTTCATTCTTGCCCGATTTTCCAGCCGTAAACAAATTGAAAAACGCCGTGACCAAAATTGTTGTCGGAATCAAAAACTCGACCAATCCCGGTTTAATATAAACGATCCCATAAACGGAAAGCAACAGCGACAAAGTATGCCCCAAAGTAAACAACGACACTAAAAGCAGCACCCGTTTCCAGTCTTTAAAAGCATAAGGTGTAACCAAAGCGATTAAAAAAAGAACATGATCGTAGGCATTGATATCCAGCACATGGCGCAATCCGATATTGAAATACGTTAAGAATTCCGACATTTTAAAACCATTTTAGATTGGGTTCTCAAACTTACAATTTATTTTCCTATTCCTCCGTTTTAGTTAAGAAAAGCTTATCATTTTTATTTTTCAAGAAAGAAGAAAATTCGTAAATTTGAGTTTCACTTAACACATACGCCTATGCCATTTTCTGATTTATTTGACAGTGAATTTAAAAGCAGAAACAAAGGTCATTTTTCTGCTATTGTGAGAGTTGCCATTGCCGACGGCGATTTAAGTCCGGAAGAAAAAAATTTTTTGGATAAACTCGCCGTGAAACTTGAAATTTCTCCCGACGAATACGAAGAAATTCTGGACAATCCTTTAAAATATCCGGTCAATCCGCCTTCACTGTATTTGCAGCGACTGGAACGTTTGTACGACCTCTCTCGAATGGTATATGTTGATCAGGTTTTAGGCCCTAAACAAAAAGAAATCTTGAGCAAATTTGCTTTAGCGCTTGGTTTTACTCCTGCTAATGTAAGTCTGATTGTAGAAAAAGCACTGTCTTTATTAATTTTACATGTCGATCAGGATACGTTTATTTATGAGATGCAGCATATGAATAAATAAAAAAAACTCCCAAAATGGGAGTTTTTTTTATTTTAAATTGTTTTGGTCTGATCTACGCATATTAGACAATATTGATAGCCATTCTTTTCTTTTTGCTGCGTTTGGAGACTGTGAATTAATTTTTCGATATCCTTATTTATCTTTTTCCCAAATTTAGTAGTCAACAAAAAAACTATTTGCTTTGAATTGGTAAAATCAATGCGCTCTCCTTTAATGTTTTCAAAATTAAAATTTGAAATTTCAGTTTTCTTTGTTTTAAATTCTGAATCGTGATTATTCATCAAACTCAAAATCCTTCCGTAGCAGGAACTGTTTTCATTTAATTTAGGGTCGTCAATTTTACATTTATCATTAAGGGTTATCCCATAAAAATAAGAGACCTTTTCCCTTTGTATATAACTCATAAAATCACCAAACTCCCCATTTTGAATAAAGAATATTCTATCAGTTTCAATATTATAATTGGAATTAAAATAGTTAACACACTCCGATCTATTTTCAAAAAGCAAATCTTTATTAACCCCATTGACTGTTTTATAAATACCTTCACATGAAACTAATAACAGAGCTAATACCAAAATGATGTTTTTCATATTATTCAAACGGAACCTTTATAACAATTAAATCCTCCTTTATTTCAGTTTTATAACCTCCTTTTATCAATTTCATATCTCCAATCATTAATTCTTCATCAACTGAGAATAAACTAAATTCTTCAGGAACGTTACCAGGCTTATTTATTAAATTTTTTGGAAACAATAACACTAGAGTATTAGAAGATATTGGAATTGCAACCACGTGTGTTCCCCTTTCTGTCAAAGCTGGGTTTGCCGGGTATAATTGACCTGTAGAATTACCCTTGCACCCTTCAAAAGTCCATTCTCCTTTAATACAAAAACTAAATCCTGATAAACAACCAAATTTTGGCCTTTTAAAGTTAAAACCGTGAACATCGAAAGACCAAACCTCCGAAGATCCCTCGGGACATTTAGAAGATCTTAACAATTCACTTTTAGAACCCGCATTACTTGAATTGCTTTCGGATATAGAATTGGTACACCCAAACGCAACAAAACCTACTAAGGCAGCAACAAATACATTTCATTTCATTTTTAAAATTATTAGAATTATCCTGCAAATTTTAAAAACAATTAAAACATATTCTTACAAATTAACTTTATTTTAACATTATTTCCTACAAATATTTCGCCATAAATTCTTCGGCCTTTTCCACCATATTCTTACTTCCGCAGAAAAATGGCACACGCTGATGCAGTTCGGTAGGTTTAATTTCCATGATTCGTCCATAACCATCGGAGGCTCTTCCTCCAGCCTGTTCTGCAATGAATGCCATCGGATTGCATTCGTACAGCAAACGCAATTTTCCGTTTGGTGCTTTGGAACTGGTTGGATATAAATAGATTCCGCCTTTAATCATGTTTCGGTGAAAGTCCGAAACCAAACTTCCAATATAACGGGAAGTATACGGTCGATCTCCTTCTTCCAACTGACAGTATTTGATATAGTCTTTCACTCCTTGCGGAAAATGAATGTAGTTTCCTTCGTTTACCGAATAGATCTTTCCGTCGGGCGAATATTGCATGTTCGGGTGTGACAAATAAAACGTTCCGATAGCAGGGTTTAAAGTAAATCCGTTTACTCCATGTCCGGTAGTATACACCAACATGGTCGAGGTTCCGTAAATTACGTATCCGGCCGCCACTTGCTGGTCGCCCGGCTGTAAAAAATCCTCTAAAGTCACCGGAGTTCCAACTGGAGTAACCCTTCTGTAAACCGAAAAAATCGTTCCCACAGAAACATTCACATCAATATTAGACGAACCGTCAAGCGGATCCATTAAAACCACATATTTGTTATTATCATCTCCGGCTTTTCCGTGAACAGCTATAAAATCATCGTTTTCTTCCGAACCGATTCCGCAAACGATTTCACGGTTAATCAAGGTTTGTATGAAAACTTCATTCGCATAAACATCAAGCTTTTGCTGGTCTTCACCTTGCACATTCTGTTCTCCTGCCGCACCAACAATATCCACCAAACCGGCTTTGTTCACCTTGTAACTCACCACCTTGGCCGCCAAACGAATTGCGTTGATAATTCGCGACAATTCGCCCGAAGAATACTTAAATTCTTCCTGTTTTTCGATGATAAATTCTCCTAAAGTTTTATTGCGTTGTTCCATGATAATTTGTGCTGTTTTTGTGCCTGCAAATATTACTCATAATTTTTGATTTTCACTCAATTTGATAGAGAAAATCACTCTTAAAAAAGAAATCTGCAACAAAGTTATATTATCTTTGAATCAAAATTCAATCGATGAAAACAAACAACTTATATTTAGCCTTAGCCTTGGCTTTAACAGGAATTACAACAACAAACGCACAAATCAATTTAGGCGAAAAAGCTTTAGGAGCCGTTCAAAAAGGCGTAACCGGTTTTACTTTCAGCGACAGCGATGCAGCAAACCTTTCAAAAGATGCGGTTGCTAAAATGGACAAGGAAAATCCCGTTGCCAATGAGAAAGACCCCTACACTATCCGCTTGAAAAAAGTATTCGGAAAACATGCCAACGAAAACGGCATGGCTTTAAATTTTAAAGTATATAAACTAAAAGAAATCAATGCCTTTGCAACTGCCGACGGAAGTGTTCGTGTCTATTCCGGCTTAATGGACGTTATGGACGACAACGAATTATTGGCTGTAATCGGACATGAAATAGGACACGTGGCTAACCACGATTCCAGAGATGCGATCAAAGCTGCCTATAAAAAAGAAGCTTTAATCGATGCGGTTGGCTCTCAATACGACAAAGCTACTGCCGTAACAGACAGTCAGTTAGGAAAAATCGGAAATGCCATGATCGATAGCCGTTACAGCCGAAAACAGGAATCGGAAGCTGATACTTATTCATACGATTTTATGAAGCGCAACAAGTATAATGTAAATGCTGTAGAATCGGCTTTCACTATTTTGGCAAAATTAAGCGAAGGACAAGAAGCCTCTTTTATCGAGCGCATGCTAAGTTCCCACCCGGAATCAAAAGCTAGAGCTGCCGAAGCTAAAGCTAGAGCCGAAAAGGACGGTTTATACAAACCTTATGTAAAGCAAACCGCCAAACCAGCCGTTAAGAAAACAACCAAAAAGAAAAAATAAAACCCAATGATCATCCGCAAAGGAACACAAGAAGACATGCCGGCCGTACTGGAGTTAATCCGAGAACTGGCCATTTTTGAAAAAGAACCGGAAGCAGTAGTGGTTACCGTGGAAGATTTAGAGCGCGACGGCTTTGGCAACAACCCTTTATTTCACACCTTCATTGCAGAAGTTGGCCAGGAAATTGTTGGCATGGCTTTGTACTACTACCGTTACTCGACCTGGAAAGGAAAAACCATCCATTTGGAAGATCTGATCGTAAAAGAAAAGATGCGCGGTACCGGTTTAGGCATGGCACTTTACACCGAAATCATGAAACAGGGAAAAGCCGATGGCGTACGAAGAATCGAATGGAACGTGCTGGACTGGAACCAAAACGCGGTAGATTTCTACGAAAAATCCGGCGCAAAAGTACTGGAAGACTGGCGCGTGGTACAAATGACCGAAGAAGGAATACACACTTTTTTAAACAACAGATAACAACTCGAAACAAAAAACTCCGCTACTTGGGATTTTGGTTTTGAAATTTTAAACAACATGAGAATTTTTAAATTTGGAGGCGCCTCGGTAAAAGATGCCGAAGGAATCAAAAACGTGTACAGCGTTTTGCAGCAGGTAGGTTATGAAGATGTTTTACTCGTGGTTTCAGCCATGGGAAAAACAACCAACGCATTGGAAGTGGTTATCAAGAACTATTTTGAGAAATCACCGGAATTGCAAGCATCGGTTCAGGAAGTCAAGAAGTACCACAATCAAATACTTTTAGACTTATTTGAAGACGAAAAACACGCCGTTTTCACCGCTGTAAACAAACACTTCTCCGATTTGGAATACTTCTTAAGCAGCAATAAATCCCCCAATTACAATTTCGTGTACGATCAGATTGTGAGTATGGGAGAAATTATTTCTACCACAATATTGAGTCATTATTTTAATCATGTAGGACTAAAAAACACTTGGGTAGACGTTCGAAACCTAATCAAAACCGACAACACCTACCGAGATGCCGTAGTGAATTGGGAATTGACTCAAAAAACCATTTCTAAAAACGTCAAAAAGAAGACACTTAATATCACGCAAGGATTTTTAGGTTCGGATGAAAACAATTTTACAACTACTTTAGGTAGAGAAGGTTCCGATTACACGGCTGCAATTTTTGCCTATTGTTTAAATGCGGAAAGCGTAACGATCTGGAAAGACGTTCCTGGAGTTTTAAACGCTGATCCACGTTATTTTGAAAACACTACTTTACTGAATCAGATTTCATACCGTGAAGCCATCGAATTAGCGTTTTACGGTGCTTCGGTTATCCACCCAAAAACGTTGCAGCCGCTTCAAAGCAAAGAAATTCCTTTGTATGTAAAGTCGTTTATAAATCCTTTATTACCTGGAACCAGCATTGCCAAAGGAGCGCATCTGGAACCGCAAACCTCGTGTTTCATCGTAAAGAAAAACCAATTACTCTTATCACTTTCTTCGATTGACTTTTCGTTCATCATGGAAGAAAACATCAGTGAGATTTTTTCCTTATTGCACAAATACAAAATAAAAGTGAGTTTGATTCAGAATTCGGCCATCAGTTTTTCGGTTTGTGTTGAAGATAAATTCGGGAATTTCAACGATTTGAAGAACATTTTAGCTAAGAAATTTAAAATCTCATACAACGAAAACGTATCGCTGTACACCATTCGCCATTTTACCGACAAAGCGATACAGATGGTGGAAAAAGACAAATCGGTTTTAGTAAAACAGATGAGCCGTGAAACCATGCAAATCGTAACCAAAGAATAAATTAATGCAGAACGTCCCGCTCAAAGCAATCGGAAAACTGTTCCTGAAACTGGGACTGATTGCTTTCGGCGGACCGGCTGCTCACATCGCCATAATGCGCGACGAGGTAGTTCGCAAACGCAATTGGATGAGTGACAGTCATTTTCTAGATTTGGTGGGCGCCACTAATTTAATCCCGGGGCCAAACAGCACCGAACTTGCCATTCATTTAGGCAAAGAAAAAGGCGGCTGGAAGGGATTGCTTCTTGCTGGACTGTGTTTTATACTTCCGGCAGTTTTTATTACGCTTGGCTTTGCGTATCTGTACAAAATTTACGGACAACTTCCTGAGATTCAACCTTTCCTTTATGGTATTAAACCTGCTATACTTGCGATTATTCTTTCTGCAATATATCCTTTAGCAAAAACTTCCCTGAAATCAAATTTTTTGATTGGAATTGGGATTCTTGCTTTACTTGCTGCTTTTTTTGGAGCGAATGAAATACTGATCCTTTTCGGATTTGGAATTTTAGGCTTGACAATCAAGTACTTTCAATCCAACAAGAATCGAGTTAACTGCCTTGTCCCTTTAAGTCTGGCAACCGTGAGCAATTCCAAACTCTTTTTTATTTTTCTGAAGATTGGCTCGATTTTATACGGAAGTGGGTATGTCCTGTTCGCCTTTTTGGATTCGGAACTCGTGCAAACCGGCTTGCTTCCCCGTCAAACTTTAATCGATGCGATTGCCGTGGGGCAATTTACCCCAGGCCCTGTATTCTCATCAGTAACCTTTATCGGATATCAAATTAATGGTGGTTTTGGCGCTTTGGTGGCGACCATTGGGATATTTTTACCTTCATTTCTGTTTGTCGCTTTGCTTAATCCTTTGGTAAAGAAAATGCGGGATTCGGAACTTTTCGCCTCATTTTTGGATGCAGTCAATGTAGCTTCAGTGGCATTAATTCTTGTAATTTGTGTAACGATGGGCAAAGAATCAATTACCGATTGGAAAACAAGTTTGATTATGGTTACCAGTTTATTGATTTGCTTCGGATATCAAAAAATTAACAGCGTCTGGGTGGTTTTGGGCGGAGCTGGTTTAGGCTATCTGCTAACACTTGTCTGATTCGCCTAAAAAATCTCGATTAATTACACTACTTTTGAAGTTTCGGAGTTATTACTGTATGCTGAAAAAAATACTTTTTTGGATTCTAATCGGTTTTTTTTCAAGAGGATGGGCTCAGGAAAACAACTCGCTTTACCATTCCAAAAAAATAACCGCAACAGATTCTATTGCCTCAATTGACAGCGTAAGCATCAACAAAGAGTTTTTCAAAATCCTTGATAAAACAGGAACTGAAATCGATACCAGTTTCTATACCGTTGATTTTCAAAAAGGAACGCTTCGTTTCAAGAATAAATTTCAAAGTTCAGACACCTTAACGATTCGTTACCTTAAATTTCCAGAGTTTCTTACCAAAAAATACAGTATTTACGATAAAAGCCGAATAGTCAGTAATGAAGCCGGCCAGCAATTGTACCAGATTTCGCGTGACCCCATTAACACCTTCAAACCTTTTGACGGGCTAAATACTTCCGGAAGCATCACTCGTGGAGTTACCGTGGGAAACAACCAAAACACCACCGTGAATTCGAATCTGGATTTACAGATTACCGGAAAAATTTCAGAGAAAGTAAGCCTTAGAGCCTCGCTTCAGGACAGCAACATCCCTTTACAGGAAGGAGGGTATTCACAAAAACTCGATGAATTCGATCAGATTTTCGTAGAACTGTATTCCGACAGTTGGGCAATTCGCGCCGGAGACTTATTTCTCGAAAACCGCCAGTCCCGTTTTCTGAATTTCAACAAAAAAGTACAAGGGCTTTCCACCCATTTTGCCTTCGGGAAACCTGAAAGTAAGACCGATGTTTTTGCAGCCGGCGCCATTGTTCGAGGGCAATACGCACGAAGTACATTTACCGGACAGGAAGGAAATCAAGGGCCGTATAAGCTCAAAGGACCAAACGGAGAACTATTTGTACTGGTAATTTCAGGATCGGAACGGGTTTACGTGAATGGGATTTTATTAGAACGCGGAGAAAACAATGACTACATTATCGATTATAATGCAGGCGAACTTCGTTTTACTTCGCTTTTTCCTATTACTTCCGAAATGCGAATTAATGTGGAATATCAGTATTCCGACCGCAATTTTACCCGTTTTGTCACCTATGGAGGTCTTAACCATGAAAGAGAAAAATGGAGTCTTAGCGGTTATGTCTATTCTGAAAATGATGTAAAAAACCAGCCGCTACAACAAAACTTATCGCCCGAACAAGCACAAGTTCTGGTTCAGGCCGGAGACAATCCTGAGCTGATGACAGCGCCATCTGCCTATCCGGATACCTATTCCGAGAATAAAATTTTGTACAAAAAAGTGCTGCTAGGTGGTGTGGAAGTATTTGAGTATTCGAACAATCCAGCCGATGCATTATTCAATGTAAAATTCACCTTAGTCGGAAATAATCTGGGGAATTATGTTTTACAAAGCAATCAGGCCATTGGCCGCATCTACAAATACGTTGCTCCAGTATCGGGAATCCCGCAAGGAAATTATGAACCGATCACCCGTTTAATTCCACCAACAAAAATTCAGATTGCCACAATTTTAGGTAAATTCAGCCCAAATGAAAAAACGAATATTGCGTTTGAAACGGGAATCAGCAATAACGACCTAAACCTTTTCTCCTCTCTTGACGACAACAACAACAAAGGTCTCGCCGGAAAAATAAATGCCCGTCAGCGTTTGTTTACCGAAAAATGGAAGGTAGACGCTTTTGCCGATTATCAGTTAATACAAAAACAATTTCGCACCATTGAACGACTCTTCAACATTGAATTTAGCCGGGACTGGAACCTTTCGAATCCTTTAGGAAATCAAAGTTTATTGGTTACCGGTTTGAATTTTGAACTTCCTCAAAAAGGCAGTGCAAGTTATCAGTTGGAAAAACTTGATTTTTCAGAAAGTTTCACAGGAACTCGTCATGTGTTAAACGGAAGCTTTAGATTCAACAATTGGGCTTTGATCAGCAATAACAGTGCCTTGAAAAGTGACGGCACATTGAGCGAGTCCAAATTTATTCGTAGCCAGTCCCGAGGAAAATACCATTTCAAAAAGAATTGGATTGGAGGAAGTTTCAGAACTGAAGACAATCAGGAAAAAGTCAAGGAAACAAATCAGTTCTCTGCTTTAAGCCAGCGTTTTAATGAAGTTGGAGCATTTATCGGGCGAGGTGACAGCACTAAAGTTTACATGGAATTAGGTTATCTGAACCGAATCAACGACAGTGTGCAAAGTGGAAAAATCCAAAAAGTGAACACCTCAAACTCGTATTACTTCAAATCAAAATTAATTCAGAATGAAAAAAGCGATTTGTCGGTATTTGTAAATTACCGAAAACTTAAATTTGAAGATCCAGCCCGAAGAGATGAACCTTCACTGAATTCACGACTACTATACAACGACCAGTACTTCAACCAATTAATCCAACTGGGCTCGACCTATGAAAATACTTCGGGAACCATTGCCCAACAAGAATTCACTTACCTGGAAGTAAACCCAGGGCAAGGTGTTTATATGTGGAACGATTACAACGGCAACGGCATTCAGGAATTACAGGAATTTGAAGTGGCACAGTTTCCTGATCAGGCCAAATACGTACGGGTATTTTTGCCCAATCAGGTTTTTGTGAAAACACATCAAAACCGGTTTTCGCTTTCGCTTAACTTAAATCCGGGGAGATGGCAAAATGAGACAGGCTTTAAAAAATTCCTCTCTTATTTTTACGATCAAGCTTCGTTTTTAATGGACCGCAAGATTTTACGTCAAGGCGATAATTTTGATTTGAATCCGTTCTCGAGCAGTGAAAAAGACTTGTTAGGACTTAATTCCAATTTTAGAAACAGTTTGTTTTACAACCGAGGCAAACAGCGCCATTCGGTAACCTATTCCTTTCTTACCAATCGGGCCAAAACCCTTTTATCAGCTGGTTCACAGGAGAATCAAAGTGTTAGCCATCAAATACAGTATGCGCATTTGGTTCAGAAGTTATGGCTTTTCGGATTTAATGGAAAAACAATCAACAATAAAGTTACTTCCGAGAATTATCCGAGCAAAAATTTTGATTTGAAAGGGTATCAACTGGCTCCAAAAATTTCGTACCTCTTTTCGCAAAATGCAGCCTGGGATGTTTTTTATGAATTTCAATCGAAGGAAAACACCATTAACGCACTGGAGACCCTTTATCAACAACGATTAGGAACTTCCTTTAATTATTCTTCGGAGAAAAAATTGTCGGCCAATGGTGAATTTTCCTTTTACCAAAATGAGTTTAACGGAAACGCATTGTCTCCGGTAGCCTTTCAGATGCTCGAAGGATTACAGCCCGGCAAAAACATGACCTGGCGTTTATTGCTGCAGAAAAACTTAACCCAATACCTCGATGTCAATGTAAACTATCAGGGAAGAAAGAGCGAAACTAGCAAAACCATTCATACCGGAAGCATTCAATTGCGCGCCTATTTTTAAGGAACATGTTTTTTGAAATCCTTTTTTTCATAACTTTAATAGTGTAAACCAATACTTTAAAAAAATGAAACGATTATTTTTATTAGTTACCGCATTGCTGCTTTCTGTAGGAATGTCTGCTCAGGAAACTGAAGTAAAAAAAACAACCCGTAAGGCCAAAGCCAAAACCGAGAAATCGGTAAAAGAAGCCGAAAGCAAAACGGAAAAGGCAACCAAAAAAACGAAAGAGAAAGCAGATGATGCGGTTAAAAAAACCAAAGCTAAAGTGAAAGACAACTCCGCTTCTGCTGTGGGAGATGCTAAATCGGATGCGGGAAAAGCGAAATCTAAAGTAAATAAAGCAGATGCTAAAGTAAAAGACGAAGCACACAGCGGTGAAAGCAAAACACAAAAAGCCAAAACCATGGCCAATAAAGCAGACGCCAAAGTTAAAGACGAAGCTAAAAGCGTTCCGAAAAAAGTAAAAGAAAAAGCAAGCAATGAAAAAGCTCCGAAAGTTGCCGACAAAGTAACCGGAGAATACAACGGAAAAAAAGTGTACACCGGGCCTCGAGGCGGTAAGTATTACATCAATTCCAACGGAAACAAAACGTATATTCAGGATTAAACACTCTAAACTAAAGGAAGACCGCAACCAAAAATTGCGGTCTTTTTACACCTCAACTTTTCTAAAAACAAGAAACTCAATCCTTGTTTTTTATTTAAATTGCAAATAAAAAATGCGCACCATTGGCTCTTTCTCCGCTTTGTGTTTTCTCTTTCTTTTTTCTTTTTGTATGTCTAAAGAAGAGCCGGAAACTCTGTTCAAATTACCTAAAAAACTAAAGGAAATTTCAGGAATGGAATATTCTTCCAAGTTACTTTGGGCCATAGCAGACAGCGGAAATGAGAACGAACTGTATCAATTAAATGCTAAGGGAGAAATTACCCATACTTTAAAAATAACGGATGCCCAAAACATCGATTGGGAAGATTTGGCCGCAGATCCAAAAGGCAATCTGTACATAGGGGATTTCGGCAACAACGATAACAAGCGAACCGATTTAGCCATTTATGCCATCAGTAAAGACTCTTTAAGCAAAAATGAATCTCGTTCCGTAGCGAAAATTCGTTTCAGTTATCCGCAGCAAAAAGAATTTCCGCCCAAAAAAACGGAATTGTGGTACGATGTGGAAGCTTTTGTGGTCTACAAAGACCACTTTTACCTGTTCACCAAAAACCGCAGCAAAAAATTTGACGGCACCACTTTACTGTACCGCGTTCCAAATCGTCCCGGAACTCATGCTGCCACTTTACTCGGATCCTATAAAACCCACGCCGATTATAACAACAATGCCATAACCGGAGCAGCAATTAGCCCCGATCAAAGTAAAATAGTCCTGTTAAGCCACAGTAAAATTTGGCTTTTTGAAGCGTTTACTTCCGATAATTTCTTTCAGGGAAAAGACACCGAACTGTCCTTAAAGCACTATTCTCAAAAAGAAGCAGTTACTTTTAAAGACAATTCGACGCTTTGGATTGCCGACGAAAAAGTAAAAAAATCCGGTGGCAATGTGTATCAGTTCTCTCTTAAAAACTTAAACTAAAGTAGCCGACAAAACGATTTCGGTGTTCAGCAATTTTGAAATCGGACAAATTTCTTTGGCTTTTTTAGCGGTTTGCTGAAATTCATCGTTACTGATTCCCGGAACGCTCCCTTTTAAATCCAGATGAATTTGCACTATCGCGCCGTCTTCGAAAGTTACCTTAGCTTCCGTATCTAAATTTTCTGGCGTATACCCTTCTCCGCTCAATAAAAAACTCAACTGCATGGTAAAACAACCTGCATGAGCTGCTGCAACCAGTTCTTCCGGATTGGTTCCAACCCCTTCCTCAAAACGACTTTTAAAGGAATATTGCGTATTGTTTAACGTAGTACTTTGTGTGGAAACGGTTCCTTTTCCTTCCATTCCGGTTCCTTTCCAGTTGGCGCTGCCTCTTCTTGTAAATTTCATGATGTTATGTGTTTGAATTAATAATCTTTTTAAAAACCAAAGCCCAGACCAAAGGCAATTCGGTTACCATCCGAGCTGTTAAAAAACGTCAATCGGGCGGTGACGGCATTTAGTCCGTTAAGCCAAACTCCACCTCCAACCGACTGATGCCATTTGTTGGAAGTTTCTCCGTCTAGCCATACGCGCCCATAATCATAACCCGTCAAAAGCCCATAACTCATCGGCACTAAACTCTGACGGATTTTACCCACTTCCCAACGCAAATCGGAACTCTGAAAAAAAGACTGCTTCCCCAGGAAACGCTGGTTGCGGAATCCGCGTAAATCGTAATCCCCACCTAAAGTTGCTCCTTGATAAAACTCATAATTGTTGTTCAATACGGCTTTTCCTTTAAAAAGCGTCCCAAACACTAATTTTCCGTTAGTGTTAATTTTATGACTGACCCCGTAGCTTGCCTCCAGATAAGGAAAATTCCGTTTCATATCAGAAAGGTTTGTTTTCCAACTTGCCAAAACCGAAAAACTCATTCCCATGGTAGGCTTGGAAACATTATCGTAATTCTCAAAACCGTATTTCAAATCAAGGTTTGCAAATTGTTGGTACTCAAAAACCTTCGGGTTTACCGCATAAGGCATATTCACAAAACGATTGTGCGTGCTTTCCACCTCAACATTTTCAAAACCGGCCTTAATTTGGATATCACCGCCGTTCTTACCCATTTTATGAAGCGAAGGTGTAACTTTAAAAATCTGAATTTTTACCCGGTTGTAATCCATTCCAAAAACATCGTCCTGATTTTGAGTTTCGTTTCCGTACCCAAAATAATTAATGCTGAAATTTGGTGTGGTGTATCGTGCATCCAATTCGAAATTCCATTTTCCGATCGCATTGGCAAACACGCCGTTGTAAAACAATTCAAAACCTTGAGTCGCAAAAAAGTAATTCCCTTTAAAACTTTGCTTTTGAGCATACGGATTGTTTACAAAACCATACTTCACAAAATTTATTGCTGCACCTAATTTTACTCCATCATCCGGATTAAAACCAGCCGAAGGAAACAACATGGTTGCATTAAAAGTCGGGCGCTTGTAATAATACTCGTTGCGCTCATATTCATCAGAAAGCAACTTTGTAGTACGATGGTCAACTGTAAAGGAATTGCCTTTGGATTTAAAATCGTGAATCTTGATTTTTTTTCCGTTCTCTACTAAATACGTATCCTGATTTTGTCCTCCGATAAGACGAAGCAGTACGTTGTTCGTTCCTTTTCCGTTTACTTCAAAAATATCCTCATCGTCCAATCCGTAGATCCAGATTTCTTTGGTTTGTGCTTTATCATATACTTTTGAAAAACGAAGCTCTTCCTTATCTTTTTTAAGTCGAAGTACTTCAATTTTTGTTTTTCCTTGTGGCAAACGGGTAATCCTAAACTTGTCTTTTTTATCGGTACCTAGTAGCAAAGCTTTTTTCCCAAGAATTTCACAGTACTTTATCGCAAATTCTTCCAGGCCTTTTTTTCGGGCTTTCAAATTGGTTTTCAATTCCTGAGTGATCACATCGGTGCTGATTTCTTTAGGAAGATTGGCAAACGCCTTATCGATTTTCTCATCCGAAAGATCCTCTACGAGTTTTTTAGCATAAGTACGCCAAACTTCGGGATCATTGTTTTTTATAAAAGCCAAATCCAGTGAATTGGCCGCAAAATTGAACCATTTCACATTCGGAAAGTCTTTTTTGAACGATTTCATGTGTCGTGCTGCCGGAATGTTTACAATCAAGCTGAGTAAATTACCGTCGATTTTGGCAAAAGCCTGATCCCTATCTCTAGGAATTGGTTTGTAGATTACTTTATCGCCTTGAAGATATTCCGCCCAACGCCATTGATCGGCGTGCCGGTCCCAATCCCCGATTAGCATATCAAAAAGACGTGCTTTAATATAGGCTTCTTCGTCCACCTGATACTTTTCATCTTTGCGGATGTTTGCTAAAAGATCGTCGGTACCAATAATTGCATCAGGCTTGCCGAAACTCGCTACGTCTTTTTGCTCATCGGTCGGACGCTCTTCTATCATATACAATTCATCACCAAAACCATTATTGTAATTCCCTAATGCAACTTGTTTAGGAATGTAAACCAACTTCGGATTGGAATGAAAAACGCCCGCTGACTCGGCTAAATCCCCAATAATGAAAGGAGTATAAGGGTGAGCTGTTGTATAATAATCGTAAATAAACTGTTCGGCTATTGTATTTTTGAACTCACTTTCGACATTCTGATCTTTAAAGGCCACGGTTTGCAAAAAACGGGAAGCACTTTTTTTCAGGGCGCGCATCACATATTCTTTACCTTCCTTATTTTTAAGACGTAACGACAACGACTGATGGCCTCCACCGGCAATTGTCGGTTTTACCCTTCCGTAAAGTGTATCGAGTAAAACTACAGGAGCCTCAACGGGTGTACTGTAATACTCACGATAATGTTTTCCCCATAAAAACTTGTAAAACCCGCTTTTAGAGGTCATTTCTTTGGAATAAATTGAAGCGGTAACCGTTTTATTTTCCGGTTTTGGATACGATTGTTCTTTATTGTTTTGGGTTGTAATTGCTGTGTGAGCAAAAAGCTCTTGTTCCTGATTGTTATCTGAAGAGAAAAAACGCACTACCGAACTGCCGTTTTCTTTTACCTGAACCATGACGTAACCATGTCCACCGTAAGAAAAATTAGTCGGATAGATCGCGCGTGCTGCCTCTTTTTTTGAAGCCGAACCACTAACCACCTGCTTAATTCCTTCGTATTCGATGTACTGCAAATTGTGTTCGTGTCCTGAAACCACAAGTACGTTTTCCTTATTCTGGATCATTGGCATAAAACGCTTTACAAACGCCTGATACTGCTTATTCTGAAGGTCTTGTGGGCTTATTCCCGAAGTTTTTCTAAGCAGGTTGATGTAAGAACCTAAAACCGGAACCGGAATTTTTAATTTGGAAGGATACAACTGTTTGTCCCAAGAAAACTGACCGCCATGCGGGCCATTACTTAGTAAAGGATGGTGAATTGCAATAAGCGTGGTTTTATTCTGGTTTTTATTGATCAGACTCTCCAGTTCTTCGAAGAATTTTTCTCTGGTTTTAATATCGCAATTATCGTTAATGGTAGGCTGGTTGTCCCAATCTTCCAAAAACCATTGACTGTCAATAACAATCAAGCCGATTTGATCGTTAATGTTTACGCTTTCAATACCACAGCTTTTTCTTGGCAAGAAGGCTTTTTTCTCTTTCAGGTATTCGTTTACAAAAAGTTCCTGTTGTTGTAAGCCTTTGATTCCGTGGTACCAATCATGATTTCCCGGAATGACAAAGGTTTTTCCTTTAAAGTTCTCCGTAATTTTTAGTTGATTACTCAATTTGGTTGCCGCCGCCGCATATTCCAGATCATTTTTATCAGACGGCATTCCTAAAGGATAAATGTTATCGCCCAAAAAAAGAAGTGTTGCGTTTTTATCCGAAGTCAGCAATCGTTTTTCAAGCTGGGACAGAGTTTGTTGGGTTTGTGCATCGTCTGCATTACCGGCATCGCCAATTAGATAAAACGTGTGAATTGTTTTTAATGAATCCGATGGCAATTGCTCAGTCGAAACTACAGTTTGTTTTCCGTATTGAGGATGATAAGTCGCACAAGCCTGCAAAATTAGAAGCCCCATCAAACACTTAAACAGTGCAGTATTTCGCTTTATTGATTCATTTACCCGAAACAATTTCATAATTTAGTAGTATTAAAAGTGCATCTTATGGATATTTTTCAAAACGCGGAAGATTTTGTTTTCAACTTACTCAAAGATAATCTTTCTATTTCATATACTTACCATAATTTTAGCCATACCCAAAAAGTAGTAAATGCTGCTAAAACCCTGATTAGCCACGAGGCCATAACCGATACACAAGCCGAAGCACTAGTCATGGCCGCTTGGTTTCACGACACCGGTTACATTAAAGGAATGGAAAGCCATGAAGAGCAAAGCGTTTTAATTGCCAAAGATTTTCTGGAAAAACACAACAAGCCCAGCGGGTTTATTGAAGAGGTAAGTTCTTTAATCAGGGCAACCGAAATTCAGCACGAACCGAAAAGCATATCCGAAAAAATAATAAAAGATGCCGATTACTGGCATTTTGCCAACGAAAATTACCTTTCCATCTGCCAATTGCTGCGTGAAGAATGGAAACTCACCCAAGGAAAAACCTTCAGCGATCTGCAATGGGCTTCGGAAAACAAACGAATCTTAACCACTTGCCATAGGTATTTCAGTTCGTATGCTAAAGAACACTGGCAACAAATAAAAGACCAGAATATTTTTCTATTACAGGAACAAATTCAAAAACTAACCACTAAACCCGAAGGCGGAACCAAATCCAACCTTAAAAAGAAAAAACTGGAAAAACTGGAGCGTCCCGAGCGCGGCATCGACACTATGTTTCGGGTAACATTGAACAATCATACCCGCCTGAGTGATATTGCAGACAGCAAAGCCAACATCTTACTTTCGGTAAACGCTATTATCATTTCTATTGCCTTATCCACACTGATTCCCAAACTGGACAGTCCGGGAAATGCTCATCTTGTCATTCCTACTTTTGTTTTACTGATGTTTAGTGTGATTTCAATTATTTTTGCCATAATGTCTACCCGTCCCAAAGTAACCAGTGGCATTTTTACCCGAAAAGATATCGAAGAGCGAAAAGTCAATTTGCTGTTCTTCGGAAATTTCCATAAAATGCCCTTGGACGAATACCAATGGGCCGTAAACGAACTCATGAAAGACCGCGATTACCTTTACGATTCCATGATTAAGGATTTATACTATTTAGGCTTAGTCTTGAACAGAAAATACAAACTGTTGCGTATCACTTATACCATCTTCATGATTGGAATCATCTGTTCGGTTTTTGCTTTTGTTTGGGCGTTTAAAAATTCAGGTGTTTAATTCAGAAGTACTTTTACGCGGATTGCTTTCAAACCGGAAACACCTTGTAAATCTTCTACTTCCAGAAATTCTACAGTAGGTTCGAGTACCTTTTGAAATTGAAGGTATTCGATGTATTTTTTGTATTCTTTCTCTTCGTCGGAATGTGAATAAACAATGGTGATTTTACCTTTTTCGGTAATGCGTTTTTGGGTTCCTTTTTCCATGGCTTTGTCGATACGTTTTTTAACCACTTCATAACGGGCATTGTATGAGCCGTCAACGTCGAAGCGCTTCTCATCCATTCTGAAACGAATGGTTATGGGCGAACTGAACACTAAGATTAAAGACGCAACTTCCAAATGATAAGGCAACGTATCTTTAAGCAGATAATGTTCTTTCTCCATTTGAGCCAACACGTGAAGCTGCCATAAACGCATATTGTAAAGGTAAGTGAGGTCAAAATTCGAATGAGGCGCTATGGAACTACCTATGTAAAGGTTGTGCTCTACTCCATCGGTATTAAAGCGTTCGAAATAATGCGGAAAAATCTCTTGTGCTTCTTTTTGCTTATTGTCTAAAACAACGCTAAGTTTTTTATTTATCGAAGTTAAAGTCGCATCGAATTTTTTTCGTTCCTGATAAAACGCTCCGGTAGTTTCATCAATTTTTTTAAAATAACTCCTGATTAATGAAAAAGCCGCGTCGCCTTCTTTTACATTTTTCAAAAACGGATGAATTTCAGTCTCGATGTACCGCTGAATTTGTTGCTCGGTATCGGCCTTTAAATTGAGAAACAAGTCTTTTAAAAAGGTTTCCAATTCAAATTTTCGCTGTTCCAGGATGATCAGGTTGGCTTCGGCATGCAGCAATTCTATAATTTCGATAAGAGCGTTCAACTGGTTTTTAATATCGTGTTGGGCGGCACGGTTTCTTGTGTCGGACGATTCTTTAATATCAATCTGTCCATAAAGCGGGAATACGTCCTTAAAGGTAATTTCCTTAAACACATATTCCGGATTAAAATGCTCGTTGAAAATGTACTTACGGGCTTCTTTTTGAAATTTCCAATACACACTTGGATGAATGGTGGTATATTCTTTTTGAATGACCACTTCAATTTTATTCTGAATATCGGAATTATAACGATCAATGGTATCAACGATGAACGGCATCACTATCTCCAGCTTCTTCGCGTTGAGGCTGTTGAGTTCGCCAATTCGCGAAGAAACCAGCTCCATGATTCCTAATAACTTGTCGTCTTTAACCACCGGAGCTAAAATACAGCTCTGTATGTTTTGAGAAAGCAGATGATTCCCAAAATAACGGTTCTCGTCCTGAGCAGCAAATTCAGAAACATTGGAAACCGCCAAAACACGACGCTTTTCGACTAAATTTTTATAAATCTCCCCGTTTTCCACTTCCTCACAATTCATCTCCATGTCCTCACAAAGCAAAAAACTTTTTATTTTCTTTTCGTAATTAGCTGCATTGAATTTTACCTCTTCCGACATAAAGGAAGTGAACCCAATTTTCAAATCGGAAATTTTAAAAATTGAACGGAAAATATTCTCGAACGACTCGCTAAAGTCGGTTTCTTCTCCATTGATTTTCAATAAATTACTTTTTAAGATAGAAACCGCATTTTCGGTAGTCGCATCAAAAAGAACCACAATACCAAAACCTTTCAAAATCCAGCTTTGCGGCGGAAATTTTTCTTTCCACAAATCAAGATTGTCAAAATTATCCATCAACAGATTAATGTCGTCTTGAGTGAGCTTAATGGAATTTTCAGTGGGAAGAATTTCTAAAAAGTCGGCATTATACAAAATCCGGTAATGCCTTAGGATGCCTTCAGCATCGGGAATATCATAAAACAAAGGCTTGCTAAAATCCAAATGTTGTTTGTAATACACATTAAGGATTAATGCACAGCTCATAATATAAAACTGATGCTGGTCGAAATCCCGAATGGTAATATCGAAATGCATTCCAGCATCTTTCAGGATTTTTTTAAACCGTTCGGTATAATTAAAGGTAATGTTTACAAAGGGAATAGTGACCGCTTTAATTTCATTGTGTGTTAAAGCCGTAGGAAACAAATCTGCCAAAAGATGATTGATAAGCGTTGCATTATCCTCAATTTGCTGCATGCTGGTAATCCCTTCCCTAAGCTCAGGAACAGCTGCCGTTTTCTCAAGCAAAGCCTTGGCATAATTGGAACGATAATCTACATCGGAAGCGGCAATATCTTCCAAAGTTTCAAGTACTTTATGAAACGATATTTTTATTTGAAACGGATTTTCCTCAAATTCGGTAAAGTTCATAGCATCACAACCTATTTAGCCTATAAAGTTACTAAATAAGGTTTTCATGTGCATCCGATTTTAAAGTTTCCTTAACCAAACCCTTTTGATCAATTAAACAAAAGCGTCCTTAAAAACAAAAAACCTTGTAAACTCAACATTTACAAGGTTTTATAATTTTCAACTGTGGAGAAGATGGGGCTCGAACCCACGACCTCTTGACTGCCAGTCAAGCACTCTAGCCAACTGAGCTACATCCCCAAAATTTTAAAGGCGTTTATCGATAAAGGTTATCGGTTTACGACTTGCTGGCACAAATATAATCTTATTTAGGATATCTTCAGCAACAAATTCAACTTTTGGTGTTACTCTTAATTTTGCCCTAAAATGATCCTTGATTGAGGCTAATAATTCTTCAGAATCCGTGTGCGCCGAAATCTTAATCAAAATCTCATCGGTACCCAATTCATTGGTAGAAATTTCAATGACGTGATTTTTTACTCCTTCAAAATAGGTAAGTAAATCGTGCATAGCCGGAGGGTACAAGGTTGTCCCTTTGTATTTTATCATGTGTTGCTTTCTTCCCACAACGGGCCCAACACGCAAAGTAGTTCTCCCGCAAAGACAAGGTTCGGTATGCAATTTAACAATATCACCTGTTTTAAAACGAAGCAGCGGCATCGCTTCCACCCCTAAAGTGGTAATGGTCAATTCGCCGCTTTCACCTTCCAAGACCGGCTGATCGTTTTCGTTTAAAACTTCAGTGATGATCAATTCGGGATGCTGATGCCCTCCTACAAAATGTTCACATTCGGTAAAGGCGGTGCTCATTTCCGTAGAAGCATAAGTTGAAAAAAGTTGCAATGACCACTTATCCGTGATCTTTTGTGTTAAGATTGATGGGGAAAAATCCTGGTTCCGAAGTGATTCCCCAATACAGATAACTCCTTTTACACTCGAGGCTTTATAATCAATGTTGTGCTGTTCTGCATATTCAATCAGTTTCAACAAAAAAGAAGGAACTGCAATGAGGTATTTGGGCTGGTATTTTAAAATCGAATCCCATTGAAGCTCAGGAATCCCAGCTCCTACCCGAATTACGCCTGCTCCTAATTTCCTCAAACCCATAAAATAAGCCAATCCTGCCATAAACCTTCGATCCATCGTGGTCATTAACTGAACCACATCGCCTTTTTTAATCCCTGCGCAGGCAAAGGAAATCGCCTCATTGTATGCAAGGCGCTCCAAATCGTTATCCGTAAGCCCAAAGGTTACCGGGCTTCCTAAAGTTCCTGATGTCGTAGCATAATCGATGATTTGGTGCATCGGAACACAAAAAAAATCATCGTTAAACTCCTGAAGTTGGGTTTTGGTCGTTACAGGAATTTGCTGTAAATCTGAAATGGTTTTTATGGTTTCAATCGCTATGTCATTTTTGGTGAATAACGATTGATAATAAGGCGAGTTATTTTTCAAATACACCAGCGTTTCCCTTAGTTTCTCATGTTGAAACTCACGGATTTCTTCCAAGGATTTTGTCTCTATTGCCGGTATCATCTTTGTTTTCTTTTACTTTTTTTCAGATAGTTTTCGATTCGCTCCTGATCAGGCACAGTGGTCACTTCTTTGGTTAAGGCTTTACTGAACTCGATTTCGGCAGCTTTAAACCACCCTTTTTCATAATAATATTTTCCTGCTTTGAAATATACATGCCAAAATTCGGGATTCAAGTTCTGATACTCGCTCACAAAATCTGCAGTTACAGTCTCTTTTTCTTGTATCGCTTTATCTAAAACTCGATCTTGAATTCTGTAATTTTCATAATCCGCATAAGCTTTCGAGTTTAGAAAATCGTCTTTGGCTATATTCAAGGATTCAGTTCCTAAAACTACAAAATCGTTTGATTTCTTGTTGAAAATTTTTCCCAAATCGTACGCTACAAATTCTCCAAGCTGGTACGGATTTGAAGACACCCAAACCAATTTGCTCTCCGGTTTAAAAATGATGCCGTGATGCGCCAAAAGCTGATTCAGTGCTTTTTCATTTCCATAGCCTAAGCTTTTCCCCTTAAGTCCGTCTGTATTTCTTAAAAGTTCCGCCATCTTTTTTGGATTCATAACAAGATCTTCAGCCAATACTTCTTTCATCTTATCAAAACGATACTGGGAATGACTCTCTTTGATTTGCTTAAGGTTACGCTCATCTTTTCGATAGGCTTCACTTTGAAAATGATTGGAGCAAATCAAGGTATTGTTGTTGGAAACCTCATAAACATCGAATTTTTCAGGTGAAACCTCAATAAGTACCGCTTTTTTATCTTTAGCACTTCCCACCATAATAGATTCTGAAACAAAAACTTTTCTGGTCTTAGCTATTGAAATAGCTCCCTCGATATCGGAAGCATATTGCAAAATTTCGCGTGCCAGAATTGAAATTGGTGTTTTGGCAACCATGGGTATTTCCGATTTTCCTGCGTTGATCGTTACTGTCAACCCTTGAAGATTCATTCCGGAAACCACCCCGATCATTCCGCCCCAACTCACACTCATAAAAGGGTGTCCTTGCGTTGGTTTTACAAACGAAATAATTTTATCCTGGGCAAATTCATCACCGGCATAAAAATCAAAATTACGTCCGATCAACAACTGACCGTCTTGGGATTTATCGCCCCAAACCGCCACCGAAGAACAGCCCACCAAAGCCAAATCCTGCAAGGCATGACCAATATCGTGAGCACTGTGCAGATAAAGACTTCTTAAGTATTTGAGCGCTATAAAATTGTATTCTTCTGAGGCATATTGTGAAAGACCGTAAATTTCCGTTTTGTATTCTTCCGATACATTAAGGTACATTTTTCGGTTGTACCATTTCAAAAACTGTCGAAGCAAGCGCTGTTTGAATTTAGAGGGAACGATTTCCTTGATTTTGGAAAAAAAGATGCGTTCCTGTTTTTGAATGAGCGGCTGTGATAAAGCGCCTATGACCTTCCCTCGCTCTAAAGCATCTCCAGAAACATACAATTCCCAGAGTTTTTGTTTGTTTTTTATCAAATAGTTGTCTCCCGAGGAAAACAACGTATCGGAATGCTTAAGCACCATTGGAACCTCTTGTTTATAACCTTCCACAATGGGTTGATGGTGAATCGATTTGGAAATTCCGCAGGAAAAGAGAACCAGCAGCAGCACAAAATAAGCCCCTATTTTAAGCCTGAATCTCATGACTTGGAAACCAATTCGTTATTGATTTTATTAATCAGATATGATTTACCTAAAATTTCCGAACACGTCACTACCGCCCCGATCGTTACCCCTAAAACGCCATGCATATTGATGCTTTGGCCAGTTAAAAACAGGTTCTCAATTTTGGTTTTCGGAGAAATAAACGTTTTCATTGGGTTGTTGGAATCTTTTACATAACCGTATAAATTCCCGTTATGCCCACCGATATAGTCCCTATAAGAAAGCGGTGTAGAAGCATAAATCGATTTAATATGCTGTCTAATGTCCGGGAATTTCTTCTCTAATTCGTCGAGAAAAACCTTGGTTTTTTGCTGTTTAAAGGCTTCGTAAGCCGCACCGCGTTCTTCCTTTTCCGCTACGGTATTATGGGTGGATTCCCACTGCTTCATTTCATCAAAGCGCATATAGGTTATCCCGGTTAAACTTTCCGCCCATTGCTGATTTTCAGAAGAAACATTCATGGAAGCCATATAACTTTCCGGCCAGCTTTTCTCCGTATACGATCCCGCATCCCAAATTCGGTTCGGATCTTTAAAATGGTAGTAATTATGATTGAGATACTTAACCGATTCGGGTTTGAAAACAATATAAATGCTAAAAGGAGCAATCAAAACCTCCAATTCCTGAATCCGATTGTAGTACGATTTTCGGAATTTGTCTTCCCCAATCATTTTCAAAGTAGTTTTCGGCTCAATATTCGAAATAAAAACATCTCCGAAATACTCTTTTCCATCTTTTGTTTTAGCAGAAACCAGTTGTCCGTTATCAAAACCAAAATCAACTACTTCACTGTGCTTATAGGCTTCCCCTCCATATTGACGAAGTTGTTTAATTAATTGTTTGGTGATTTGACTTCCACCATTGATGCAACGCCATGCACTTTGAATGTACGAGTTCACCGAAAGGGCGTGCACATAAAACGGGGTTTTATCGGCAATTCCGGCGTATAAAAAGTTAGAACCCGCCAAAACCGATTTGAGCTTCTCGTTTTGGGTAAGCTGATCAAAATACGCTTTCGCATTTACAGAAAGGATTTCCTCTTGGTACCCACTTCCTTCTTTAAGGTTGTACAAAGGAAACGAATCGCAGGTATAACGCAGGTTTTCACAATAATTACGAAGAGTTTTTTCCTCTTCCGGAAAAAATGGCTTGAGCTGTTCGATGAAATTTTCATAACCCTGAGCGTGCGGATATTCGTTAGGATCATTATCAAACGTGATAAAATCATAACCATCTTGGTTCATTTTCTGAAGCCTGAGCTGGTCCATAATTCCGAGGTACGAAAAATAGTTGTACAGGTTTTGCCCCTTTTCTAACCCGCCTATATAATGGATTCCGGTATCGAAAATGGTTTTGTCGCGCACAAAGGTTTGCAGGTTGCCTCCGTATTGGTTGTTTTTCTCCAAAACGCAAACACGCTTCCCTTCTTTAGCCATGATAATAGCGGAAACCAATCCACCTAGGCCGCTTCCAATGATAACTATGTCGTAACGATTGTTCAAATTTATTTTTTTAAAACAAGGAGGTTTTGACTGGCTGTATCAACCTCAAAACCATGAGAAAGAAAACATTCCTTCAGCTCAAAATTAGCAAAAAGAACGATTTTTTTCAAACTTACTGGTAGCTCCAGTTCTTTTATCAATTCTAAATCCGAACCGGAAATTAACAAGGTATCGTATTTAAGATGAACCTGTTCTAAAGAATCCGGATAAGTAAGCTCCCTTTTCTTGACAATGTAGTTGGAATGAGCAATGCCTCGTTTTTCAGAATCGGGAATAAACGACTGAATTTTTCTTTTAGCCTGCTGCATTACCAGTAGAAAATCCAACTGACCGTAATCATTTGCCAAATGCAGGATTTTCGCATCGTCCGCAAGCAGTTTATTCAGTTGGTGATATTCCTTTTTTTGGAGTTCAAAATCGGTTTTAACTGCTTTGATTATTTCATCCTCTTTATACAAAAAACTCAGAAACAATTTATTTCGGAAGTAATTTTCATCTTCAAATTCGTTGCGTAAAGCGGCAAATTCTTCCCGATAATGCTTATTAATTTTTTTGGTTCGCTCCGAATAATCGGTGCCAAAATCTGCATCCTGCGAGGCGATTCTTTTCCCGATGACCACTGTGATGTTTTCATCGTAAATAATATGGTCGCCTTTTGGGATGGTTTCCGAATTTCCGTGAATGTACACCGGAACAACATCCAGATTAAATTCCTGCGCTAGAAAAAAAGCGCCTTTATGAAAACGTTTCACCACATTGTCTTGTGAGCGGGTTCCTTCGGGAAAAATCATTAAGGAATATCCTTGTTTTACTTTCTCGCGCAAATGTTCCACGCCGCCTTCGATTCCCCGAGAAACCGGATAATACCCCATGAGCTGAACGGCTTTCCCGAAAATTGGGGACTTGTAAACCCAATCGTTAACCAGATACACTACTTTATGGGTTACCATACCAATGACCAATGTATCTAAAAACGAAGTATGATTAGCAATCACAACCGCAGGCTTATCGAAGGTTTCATTGAATTTATTAACCACTTTTTTCTTTACAAACGGATTGGAATACAAAACCGAGGTAAGGAATTTAGCCATGAATTTTCTGAAAACCAGCATTTTCTTTTCCTCATTGCCCGGAAGAATCTTCACCAATAAACGTCCAATCACCGAAAGCAAAATTCCACCTAAACCATAATAAATAAAGGAAAGTGTGGAATGAAGCAGCAGACGCAAGCTTACGGGCGATTTTCCTTTCTTAACTCTGTTGAAAATACAAATGCGGAACAGTATCGGATAAAAAATAAACGTTATGATCAACGCTGCAAAAACTCCTATCAAAGAAACCGCAGAAATCGATTTTAAGGCAGGATGTTTCGCAAAAATTAACGCTCCGATAGCTAAAATCGTAGTTAGTGCCGCCAAAATTATGGAAGTGCGATAAGTTGGCATTTCGTTTTTACCGGTAGTGTATTCTTTCTGAAGTGCGCTGGTCATAAAAATACTGAAATCCACCCCATGCCCGAAAATCAAGGTACAAACAATCAAACTGAAAATATTCAACTGGATATTGAACAGATGCATGATTCCTGCTGTAACGATTCCTGTAATCACAATGGGAATGGTACTGATCAGTACCAATTCAACTCTTCTAAAGAACACAAACAAAATCAGGATAACGGCAATAAACGAGTAGTTAATCAGGTTGTTAAAATCATCTCGGAGTTTTCCTAAAAAAGTCTCGTTCATTTGCTGACGATCGATGGCTATCACGTCTTTTTCCATTTCAATCTTCGTAACAAAAGCATCCCGTTGTGCATTGGAGACCTTAACCACCGATGAAATTGCAAAAAAGCCGTTCTTTTCAGTTACAAACTCATTCAAAAATAACGCTTTCATTTTTGCATATTCACTGAAGGAAATCGGCTCAAAATGTTTATCAAGCAAATCGTAAAAAGCGGCATGGGTTTGTGGCTTGAATCCTATTGCATTTCCTGATGCGATCAAATTCGATTTCAGTGCTGCTTTCTTTTCTGTAGTCCAGAACGAATTCCACTGGTCAATTTTCTTTTGCTGTGCTTCTTTTGAAAGGACAATTCCGCCAATGGAACTAAAATCGAGGATTTCTTCCTTGTTTTTCCTTTCCGAGAGCGAATGAAAAAGTGCATTATTATGTTGCAGAGCCTCTTCCATGGAAGTTCCGTAAGAAGCCAGATAAATCGATTTTGAGGTTAAATTGGAGGCATTTTCAAGTTTTGCCTCTGCCTGTTTGATTTCGCTTGGAATAAAATTCAAATCAGACAGATTGTTGTTGAATTTCACCTTATTGAAAGTAAATAAACTCACGATAATTACTATCGCACTGGAAATGATCAGGAATTTATTGTTTTCAAAAGAAAAACCGGCCGCTTTGTCCAGAAGGGTTTTGTGTTCTACCTGACCTTCTTCTTTAGGTTTGTACAAATGCGGAATAATTAACAGTGAAAAAATCGCAGAAACGATCACACTGATGGCGGCGAAAATCCCTAAATCCTTTAAGGCTTCTGAATTTACAAACAGCAAACATAAAAAAGCCACAGCGGTGGTGGTACTGCTCATAATAAGCGGCATGGTGATGTCTTTGTAAAGGGTTTCCACATCGCTGTTATGACGGTAATGGGTCATGATGTGCAGCGAATAATCAATGGTAACTCCTAACAAAACGGCCCCTACACTTAAAGAAATTGCCGAAATAGTTCCTTTGAGAAAAACCAAACTGGCAATGGCCACTGCAATTCCGAAGAGCGTTGGAATAAAAATAATTACCGGAATCAGTACTTTTCTATAGAACAGGATTAAGATCAGCATTAAGGTTCCGAGGGAAATCAGAATTGTCGTAATGATGTCGCTTTTGATTTGCTTGGCATTGGCTACGGCAATAAGTGATGAACCAAAATAATCAATTTGGGTTTTTCCTTTAAACTGAGTGTTTAAATGTGCTTTTATCTGGTTGAGTTGTTCCACAAAAAGCGTGTTTTTTTCGGTCTCGCTTCCGCCCAATTTCGGATTGATGAACAACAATAATTTGGATTCGTCTTTGGTGACCACATAGCCGTTTTTAAGCTGGAAATCATCGCCAACGCTAAGTTGCTGCAGTTTTTTTAAGGATATAAACGAAATGCCCAGCGGATCGTTCAGAATAAAATCTTTGGCCACAATGCCTGTGGGAGAAATTAAGGTGCGGTAATTTTTATCAACTTGTGTTGCAATACTGTCTTTGCCGAGTTTCTGCTCAATCAGTTTATAGTCTGACGGTTCCAGAAAAACAGGCAGGTTATTATAGACAAAATCAAAAGTTTCCTGAATATTCTCTTCGTCAACCTTTCCTTGAATGTCTTTGATGTAAGTGCTGCATGTAGCGATACTGTCTAAAAACACATCGGCGGTTTCGGATAAATCGTCTAAAGAACCTCCTTTGTCTTTTTCAATAATGACGGTGATTTTATCTGAAAACTTGAGTTGTTGCAAAACTTTTGCCGTAACATCAGCCTTATCGTTTTTAGGAATGATGCGGGTAATGTCTTCCTCAAATTTGATTTTAGAAGCCAAAAAACCAAAAACAACCAGCACCAGCAAGGCAGTACCGACAGACAGCGCCTTGTTTCTCTGAACAAAATAATGAATTCCTATAAAATAACGATGCATTTAAGGTCTTGATTTTCTCGAGAGCGAAAGTACTAAATAACTTCCAACCCCGAAAATGATTGCCATGGCTGTTGCCAACACAAAACTCCCGATAAGATACTGAACAAAGTGCATTTTGATATGACTGAACGTAATTGGACTTCCCAAGGTGAAACGGGCACGATCTTCCACAAATAACGCACCGGTTTTCAGGGAACAAAAAATGATGATCGGAATCATTGGTGGAATGCTGATGTTGGAAAAAGTAAAGGCCAACAGTTTATTCCAGCGCAATAAAACCGCCAGTGAAATCACAACGGCTGTTTGGAATCCCCAAAAAGGAGCGATCCCGCAAAAAATCCCCAAGCCAATGGAAAGCGCTTTCTTTAAATTGGAATCGGAACTGGCTAAAATGTCTTCACGAAAAAACGCTTTAAGACTTTTTTTTTTAAAACTTCGGAAAAAATTTCTCGGTTTAATATAGGCAAACAGCAAAAAAACCAATACGGTATTTAGAATGCTGATGCGGGTAAAATCCTTGAACGGACGAAAATGCGTTACGCGCTCGTTTGGATCGTATAAGATTTTTATGGGAACATTTTTCACCGGAACACCGTTCCAGGCCGTACGCACGATTACTTCAATCTCAAATTCAAATTTTTTGGTAAAAAAACGTTTGGGCAAACTGTGCAGCGGATACAAACGATAACCCGATTGTGTGTCGTCCAGAGTAATTCCGGTTTCAAACCAAAACCAGAAGTTGGAGAATTTGTTTCCGAAACTGCTTTTTTTAGGAACGCCGTCCTGATTCATGTTTCGGCTTCCAATGAGGATAACATCTTGGTTTTCCGCTTCTAAATGATCCAGAAAAACGGGAAGATCGTCTGGAAAATGCTGCCCGTCGGAATCAATGGTAATGGCATGATCGTAACCCAGTTCCAAAGCTTTTTTAAAACCTTTTCTTAGTGCGTTCCCTTTTCCTTGATTTACTGGAAGATGCAAAACCGTAAACTGCGAATAGGAATCGAGAATTTCTTGGGTGGTATCAGTAGAGCCATCGTTTACCACAATCAAATCTTCGGTATAAAGCAAAACCCCATCGATTACTCGGCGGAGGGTTTTATGGTTGTTATACGTCGGGATGATAACGCATACTTTTCGCTGCTGCATTCGCTCGGCTATGTTCCGATTCGCATTCATGGTTTGCGTTAATTTATTTTTTGTTTTTCAACAGCAGAAAACACCTTGGATTGATTCACATAGATTTTTATGTACTCTTTAAGGTCTTTGGATTGCTTGTTGAAATTAGCGAGAATGGACTTTTTATCCTCTTCAATATTTTCTTTGTATTTTAAGAATTTAGGCGTGTTTTCCTGAATACTTAAACGAATCAGCCTTATTTCGGTGTTATTCGGCTCACTTTTGATACAGTTTTCGATCAGAGTTACCCCGTTTACAAACAAGTCTTTTCTGGTTGTTTTGTCCGAAGTAAATTTCGATTTTAAAGCCATGGCCGCGCCTTTATACGCCAGCAGGGTTTTATTCTCTTTGTTGTACTTTGAGAAAACCGTGTAAAACTGCTCCGCATTTTGTCTTGATTTTGAGGCGGCATAGTACTGTTCCCTTACTTCGGGCAAATCCTGAAAAAAGAACAATAAAACAGTCGCTATGGATAGAAAAAACTTCAAAATCAGGCTTTTTTATAGGTATTGGTCAGTTTTAAAGCCACCGTACTTTCAAAACTCGTGGTATTTTTCACTTTAACTTCTGAGGCTAAATCTCCTGAAATTTCCAAATCCAAATTTAGGACAGGATTTACATCGGGATTGATCAGCGCCATAAATTTCACATTTGAGGATTGCGTCATAATCAAAGAACTTCCCAAAATTTCCTGAGTAAGTTCTTTGATTATCTGCATCATGCAAACCCCTGGAGTTACCGGATTTCCGGGAAAATGACCCTTAAAAATAGCGTGCTGTTTGTTGAGCACCACAGTGGCCTTAAATTTTCCTTCATCGGTTTTTTCTAATTGTTCAACCTGATAAAAATCCTTTAGTAACATAGGTTTGCTTTAATGATTATTTTACATCAAAAGTATAGGTTATTCCTGTTTGGATAACAACGTTCGTGTGATTGCTGTCTGAAAAATCAAGTACCGGAACAATTCCTTTTTTAATTCTTGCCTCAATTCCGAAATTCTTCGTGAAATTGTAGCCAGCTCCTAAAAAGAACGCTAAATCCACTTCACTGTCCGGATCGAAGTTATCTTCAACTACAAAATCGATTGTCGGTCCTACGTGGAAGTTAAATTTATCAAAAGTAAATTTATTTGCAATTCCTAACGACAGATAAGAAACGTCTAATTTTTGCGTTCTGGCCTGATTATTTACAACATAATCATAGCTCGCTCCTTGTCTTGAATAATTGATTTCAGGTTGAAGCGTATAAAATCTAGACAATTTCAGCGCTCCGTAAAGCCCAATGTAAAAATCAGTTTTGGTATCGAAATTACGTCTGCTTTGATTGCTATAATTACCATAAGGGTCATACGAATTGTAGTTGTCCCCTTTTGTAAAATGGGAAAAGTTTAAACCTGCCTTAACTCCTGGTCTAAAAGTTACCTGAGCATTAATTTGTGTCAGCCCAAAAAAGCAAAAAAGTGCTACGATGATTGATTTTTTCATTTTTAAATATTTAATTACTGATTTGATTTAATTCGATGGTAAGTGGAATTGTTTTATGATTGATTTTTATACTCTGGGCAAAAATACTGTTTTTTGAATCAAATTCGAATATAATCTTTTCCTTACTTTTCGTAGTATGCACTAACTTAACCAGTTGCTGTTGTTTTTTAGAAATAAAGAAGTAATTGAAGCGTTTACCGGAGACCGATTTATAAATGTCGGAATCTTCATTTTCCAGAAGTTGTACTACCGGATGATTCACTTTCAAGAGCAAACGAAAATCGTCACGAAGGGTATTCACAATCATTTTTCGATTCAGGTCCTCCAAAATATAATTGACTTTAAATGTTGTTTCCGAGAGTTCAAAATCGATCAGTTTATTACCAAAATCTGTAGTAAAAACCACACGGTGCAAGGAGTCATTGATCCTTTTGGCAATAAAAAGCCCTCCCATTTTTCTTCCGTAAACTTCGATGTGTGCTTTGTAGACATAATCGGTTTCCGGATTTGAAAAATAAGGATTTTTGATTTCCGAAACCTCCAATTTCTTAGCCGTAGCATTAGGAATCGTATAGGATTTACAGGAAAAAAAGAAAACCGAAAGCAGGCTAATTATTAAAAACCGAATCATCCACTTTCGCATTTATTTGTTTGTTTTTGAAGACAATACGGGTATAATCTCCGGAAGGCTCAATCAATTTTACCTGAGAAACCGTTGGATCATTCATCGGAAAATACAAATCCACCTGTTTGATGTATTTTTTTACTGTGGCCGTTTTTGGAGCCAGTTTCGCAATGTAAACATCTTTAGTTTTAAAATAAGTGATGGCAAATTCGTTATCATCGAACATGTTTCCACTTACGCTTCCCACAATCAGTTTGTTGATTTTCTCAAACATCTTGCTTTTAGCATCTACCGTACTTTTGTTGCCCTGATCGTTGATGTATATTTTATTGTTCTTAAAAACGATGCTGTACTGATACGGTTTGGTATACTGCCAATTCAGAAGATTCGGTGCTTTAAAAGCCATTTTCCCAGAAGTTTCAATATCCTTGGAAAGAAAATCCATGTGCTTGTACTGTACAAAATCAGTTTTAAGGGATTTAATGTTTTTCGTTTCTTTCTCAACCGAGCTTTTGAACTCGTTTATTTCTGCGGAAGTCAGTTTCTGCTCTTGGGCAAAAAGGCTCAATTGCAACAAAAAAAGAAGTCCGAAAAGTAGTTTATTCTTCATATGCCGGAAGATTTAATAATTCATTAGCGGTAATCAACTCGTACTTTTCCGACTGCAAAAGTAGCAATAACCGTTCCAATACCGCTACTGTTTTTAAAGAAGTGTCGTGTAAAAGCACAATTCCTCCCGGACAAATTCCTTTTCTGATTCGTTCAAAAATCTGATCCTCGCTCTCAATTACGGTATCCAACGAGCGGATGTTCCAACCAATAACGTTGTGCTTTGCAACTTTAATCGCCTTAGCCACGTTAGGATTAGTCACTCCAAAAGGGGGACGGAATAGCTTGATTTTTTTACCAGTGAATTGCGAAAGTAACGTATCGGTATTATCAATTTCTTCTTTTACTTTTTTGGCAGAAAAAAAACCAAACGATTTCGAATGCGAATAGGTATGATTCCCTACTGAATGCCCTTCGTTAATAATGCGTTGTAAAATTTCAGGATGTTTCTCAATTTGAGTTCCGATACAGAAAAAAGTGGCTTTCGCATTGTATTTCAGAAGTAAATCCAAGACTTGTTCGGTCATTTCGTGTGGGCCGTCGTCAAAAGTAAGGGCGATTTTTTTTTGTTGCTCTAAAGGATTTCCACAGTAGGTTTTCACAAAATACCCTAAACGAATATCAAACGAACCCCAGGAAGTAATTCCAATAAAAAAGAAAAAAAGCAATAGATAAGCCCACCACTGAGCGTTTAGAACAAACAATAAAATCAGTAGCAGTACACACCAAACGATTATGTTTCGGTGTTTTAGCATTGTTCAAGTAAAATTAAACTATGGTCTTTTCCTTGGTATTGGTTGTAGAGTAAAACATTCTTAAAGGTTGATTGCTCAACAGTATTCATTTTCACCACTTCGGGAATGTGTTGGTTTTTTAAGATCTGAGCCGCAGTCCATAACCCAAAACCGGAAGCCGTATTGTATTCCCCGCTCAAATGTTTGTAGTACACTTGCGGAATCGTTTTAAACAAATCTTCTAAAACAGTATAATATCCATCAAACTCAACATCTCCATTCACTCCTAAAACCACCGTATCAATATCGGAAAGCGTTAGATTATTTGCGGTTAAAAAAGTTGAAACGAATTGCTCCAACTGATCTTGTTTTAGCGAATTATAGATCGAAACATCTTTAACCAAAGCATACGACGAATCTTTTTTAGTGTTTTCAAGGGCAAAAAAGCTCGCTCCTTCGCTAAAAACCACTCCTTTCGAATTCGAATTCAATACTTTATACGGTTTATCCGCTTCGTTTTTAATAATGTTTTTTAATTTAAATAAATCTAGGGTATGCTGCGCCGTTTCATCGATTCCTCCCACTAAAACCGAATGCGCTTCTTCTGCATCCAACTGCATTTTAGCATCGATTAAAGCCGATTCCAGAGAAACCGCTCCATTTACATACGTAAAATTATAGCTCTTGCATTGTAAGCCTAACGCAATTTGCGCGCCTACGGTATTGTGCGTTGACTGAATAAAAGAGGTAGGTGTTAGAAACTCCTCTTTATTGTCTAAAATCGCTTTTAAAAATTTTTCTGAATCTTCCACACAGCCCATTCCCGTTCCAGTGATGATGGCCTCCGGATTATTCATTCCGGCTTGGTTCATGGCTTGGGTCGAAGCGAAAATTCCCATCTTCACTCCTTTAGCCATACGACGAATCATTGCCGGTGGAATTAATTCTTTATACGAAGGTTGCTGCGCGAAAAGAACCGATTCTGTTTCGTTCACAAGAGCAGTGTTCCAAAAATCTTCATTTGAATGTTCTTGTGCGGAAACCATTCCCATTCCGTTGATAAAACAATTTTTCATTAGTTTTTGGAAAAAATTAGGGTGGAACAATTACCGCCGAAGCCAAACGAATTGGACAATACGTGCTGTATTTCTTTCTTTTTTAAAGTAGTTTGCGGAATCAAATCGAACTCTTCCATCGGCGTTTCAAAATTCAGGTTCGGGAAAACTATATTGTTTTGCAAAGCCAAGACACTGTAAACCGCTTCAATAGCCGCTGCAGCCGCTAAAGTATGTCCTGTAAAGGCTTTAGTCGAACTGAATTCAGGAGTTTCGGTTCCAAAAACGCGAAGCAGCGCACGTCCTTCCGAAAGATCGTTGTTTGGAGTAGCCGTTCCGTGTGCGTTGATGTAATCGATGTCTTTCGGCTCTAAATTAGCAATCTTAAGTGCTTTTTCCATCGCCAGAAAAGCGCCGTCTCCATTTTCGGAAGAGGCAGTTTGATGAAACGCATCGTTTGCATTTGCAAAACCGGAAACATAAGCCAAAACTTTTTTACCGGATTGTTGCACGATTTCATCGGATTCCAACACCAAAAAAGCTGCTGCTTCCCCAAGGTTTAATCCTTTACGGTTGTTATCGAACGGTGTGTTATAGGTATCTGATAAAATCATAAGCGTTTTAAACCCGTTGATGGTAAATTTGGCCAAAGCATCTGTCCCTCCAACAATTACGCGATCCAATTTTCCTTGCTGAATCATTCTTGCGCCCATCATTACCGCATTGGCAGCAGAAGAACAGGCTGTGCTAATGGTAGACACAAACCCTTCCAAACCAATATATTCGGCAATTTTATGAGACGAATCTCCGGCATCGTGTGCCGTTATGTATTTTTGACAGGCTTCGTCTTGAAAATAATCGTAAAAATAACGCTCGGTCATGTCCATCCCTCCTACACTGGTAGAAGAAATCAAACCGGTTTTGCAATCGTTCAGATTTTGAATTCCTGCATTTTCCACGGCTTGTTTTGCAGCATAAGCGCCCAACATCGCAGTACGCGAAAAATTATTCTCGGCATTAAGCCCTAAAAGCTGCTCCAGTTCGGAATTGGTTAATTTAATCTCGCCCACTTTAATCACATCTTTATGAACGGTTTCAAGATTTTCTATGGTAGAAATCCCTTTACGACCCGCAAGTAAGGCATCAAAATTTTCTTCAACAGTTTTTCCTATTGAAGAAATAATTCCCATTCCGGTTATTGCAACTTTCTTGTTCATGAATTATTTGGTACGGTTAGCTGTAATGTAAGCGGCCATAGTTTCGATCGACTGGAAAATAGTTTTCCCTTCTTTCGGGTCGGTCAATTTGATTCCGTAGTCTTTGTCTAACAATACAATAAGTTCTAAAGCATCGATAGAATCCAGTCCTAAACCGTCTCCGAAAAGTGCATCGTTATCGTTGATATCTGCTATATTGATGTCTTCTAAATTTAAAACTTCAATGATTTTTGATTTTAATTCCTGTTTTAAAGCGTCCATGTTAATTTCTATATAAGGTATTTATATTCTGTTCGTTATGTTCCAATTTTCCCTGCGGCTCCACAAGATAAACAAAAACCTTGTAGCTTTCCTGAAAATACTCCACCCAGCCGCACAGCACTTTTTTTGCCTTGTTGTTTTGGATGAGCGCCTCGGAATACTTCTGCATAAACTCGCTCGGAAAATCGTCAAAAACAAAAAAGGCGTTTTCTGATTTTAATTGGTGCCGAATACTCACTTCCCCGATACAAATATTAGGCAAGGTGTACACAAATACCGCCGGGCTTGGAAAATACTCGTTTTTATTTGCTATCGATTCCTGGTATTTTACGTCGGTATCCAAACTCGAGGAACGATTAGCAAAAACCAGTGCAATATCCTGTTCTTCTTCCGATTTTACAACTTCTTTTAAGATAATTTCCGAAGCCAGAAACGCCAACTTACTCAAACTGTCCATTTTAAAAAACTTAGGGTAGTCCATCGAAAAGCTCTTGTAAACCGTTTTCGCAAATTCAGAAAAAGAAGCACATTGCGGGATGGGAACCTGAGTTCCGTTAACCAAAATATTATTGTTCTCTATTATGCAATAGCTTGATATGTAATTTACCTTCTTCAATTAGTTTATCTTTTCAAATACAACCGCCGTGTTACATCCTCCAAATCCGGAAGCGGTTTTCAAAAAATGTGAAATCTCAGTTTCTGAATTTTCTGAAATTATGTTGATCGGCTGGGTTACTCCACTCTCTTGATAGCCTTTTGACACAATCAATTGATTACGTTTGGAACTTTCCATGGCCAAAACGGTTTCCAGCAAACCGGAAGTTCCCAAAGTATGTCCGTAATAACCTTTTAAACTGTTTACCGGAACCTCTTGCAAACCTAATCGGTTAAAAGCAATAGCCTCCATTTCATCATTATATAAAGTGGCCGTCCCGTGTGCGGAAATATAGCCTAACTTTTCTTTTTCAATTTTTGCTTCCTTCAAAGCACTTTCAATGCTTCGAAACAATCCTTCTCCTGTTCGGGAAGGTCCTGAAATATGATTGGCATCGTTTACGGCTCCATCGCCCAATACTCGAAAACTGTTTTTAGTAAGTTCGGTTACTTCTGAAGTAACATAAACCGCCGCAGCCGCTTCGCCTAAAGTAACTCCGTTTCGTTCTTTGTCATAGGGTTTACACGGAGCTTCACTCATCGCCTGAAACGAATTAAAACCCGAAAGCACAAATTCGGAAACCGTATCGCCTGCTGCAATAAAAGCGTTATCGTACATTCCGGTTTGGATCATTCTTTTGGCAACGGCAACCGCTAAAATTCCGGAAACACAGGCATTGGAAACCACTATAGGTTCTGTTGTAAATCCAAAATAACGGCTTATTTTTTTTGCTAAAACCGATAATTGTGCCGATTGCTGCGCTATCTTTTCATCTTCCAAAAGGGAAATATTTCCTTTGGTAGTGGAAAAAATAAATACCGATCGTTCTGTAACCTTGTTCTTTTCCACTAAAGGTTTGATAGCCAGAATAAGCATTTTTTCCAGTTTGGTGAACCTATTTTGAGTCTCGATTTTTTCGAAAGCTTTATTCAATTCATCGTCCGAAATAACCGAAGCATAAAACGATTCCAACAACCCAACATTATGGTGCTTTTGAATTCCGGATTGCCCTTTTTGTAAAGCATCCCAATTAGAATTCACATCAAACCCCAAAGGGGTGATGCAATTACTGTCGGTTATGTAAACAGGTTTATTCATTATTTTAGAAGTCCCATTTTACGTTTCCATTCTTCGAAAAAAGGCGGTAAATTTAAAGACAAGTCCCCTTTATCATCTACAAAAACCTGAACGGTTTCTCCGGTGCAAACTACTTTTTCATTGGCATCAAAAATCTTATAGCGGAAAATCATTTTAGCGGCAGGAGTATCAACAATGGTGGTTTCAATTCGCGCCACATCGCCATAACGAAGCGAGAGTTTGTGCTCACATTCCGATTTAACAATAGGCGTTGTATATCCGCTTTGCTGCACATCCAGATAGGAAATCCCATACTTGCGGCCAAATGCTTCTCTTCCGTCTTCAAAATAAGTAATGTAATAGCCGTGCCACACGATTCCTAAAGGATCGGTTTCGTTAAAACGCACGCGAATATCATGCGATACGGTTAACTCAGGCACTTCTTTATACAGCTCTCTTCTTTTTATCATAGCTGATGGCAATTACGGTCGTTAGTAAAAAGAACAAAAGTAGTAAAATTATTTCCGGAAGGATTTCTAGCAGGCCTCCGTTGCGGAGCAAAACATCGTAAAAAGCGTTCAAGCCCCAATTCATAGGTGAAATATGTGACGCATACTGCATAATTTTAGGCATGGCAAAAACCGGAACCCAAACTCCGCCAATTGCCGCCAAAATCACCACCGAAGTAGCTCCAAAAGGCGCAGACTGTTCTTGAGTTTTAGCCACCGTTCCCAATAAAATCCCAAAACCAATTGCAGCTAAACCTGAAAACAATGCTACCACACTCATTAATAACAACTTATCACTTACATCTAAAGTCGGCAAACCTAAATACGGGAACAAATACACTCCTACGGCAACCATCAGCCAAAACTGAATCATACAAATAATCAGATAGGTTGCAGTTTTTCCGAGGATTACTATTGCATAAGGAACCGGATTGGTGATCAAACGCACCAAAGTCCCTTGACTTTTCTCTTTTACGATATTAATGGAAAGTGGCACCACTACAAAGAAAATCGCAAACAGTGTCCAGGCCGGAACATTGTGTTGCACCGAATTCGGAATGATTTCCTTATTATCTACTTTCGGAACGATTTCTTTGAAAGAAATAAAAGTCTTTTGTTCAAAAACCGGCTCGTCACTTTCTCCTAACTGATCCTGAAACGTAGCATAAATCGATTTGGTTTCAATTTGCGAAATCATTTTATCGATGGCACTTTTCACTCCGTTTTTAAAACTTAATTGCGTTGCAGGATCGAAATACAAACGCACTTCTTTCGGTTGCAGCTTTGCATTTACTTTGGCCGCTGCTGTACTGTCCTGCATTCCGAAAGTACTCAATATCTTTTCAACATTCTGATTCACTTTTAATTGTAAATCTGTGCTTAATTTTTCCGGAATTACGATTGCTAATTGGTATTTTCCTTTGAAAACTTGCTCTTTTGCCTGATCTTCCGTTATATTTTTTTGATTGATTTGAGTAATTATTTCAAACGAACCGCTTTCATTCAAGTTCTGCTTTACGGTTTTCGAAATTTCCCCATTGTCTTTATCCACCAACAAAATCGGAATTTTAGTTTCCGTTACCGATTTGAAGGTGCTGTCCTGAATTAAAGTGATGGTAATAATCAGCACCAAAGGCATCACAAACAAGATCACCAAACCGCCAAAATCGCGCTTAAGCAGTAAAATCTCTTTATACACCGACATCCAAAACTTATGCATCATCACGTAATTCTTTACCGGTTAGTGAAATAAAAACATCTTCGAGGTTGTGTGCTTTCGGGGTTTGCGAAATTAAATCGTCCGGGGTTCCTTTAGCGTAAATTTTCCCGCGATCAATGATGGCAATGTGCGTACAGAAGTCCTGCGCTTCCGTTAAATGATGCGAAGTATAAATTATGGTTGTTCCGCTCGCGTTCAATTCTTTCAAGTAATCAATAATCACGTTCTTGGATTGAACATCTACCCCAACGGTTGGCTCATCCAAAAACAAAACCTTCGGATTGTGCAAAATTCCTGCAATCAGGTTTACCCTGCGCTTCATTCCGCCGGAGAAGGTTTCCACTTGCTTGTCGGCAAACTTTAAAAGGCCTAAATGCTCCAAAGCCGCATCTACTTTCTGGCGCAATTCTTTTCCTTTCAATCCGTACATACTTCCAAAATAGCGAAGGTTTTCACGTGCTGTAAGGGTTGGGTATAGAGCATATTCCTGTGGCACTACTCCAATGGTATTCTTGATTTGTGTAGCGTTTTTTTCGTAAGTCAATCCGCTGATGGAAAAACTTCCCGAAGTAGGCTTTACTAAACCGCAAAGCATGGAGATTAAGGTGGTTTTTCCGGCACCGTTCGGTCCAAGCAATCCAAAGATTTCGCCTTTTTCAATAAACAGACTCAAGTTGTTTACGGAAAACTCGTCGGCATCTTTATACTTTTTATAAAGTTCGTTGATATGGATGATGGACTCGCTCATGGATTACACCGCCTTTTTTAATTTTTTGAAAAAAGCCTCTTCCAAATCGGCTAAATGAAGCAATTCATCCGCCAAGCTGTTGTAAACGTCGTTCTTATTGCTTCGGTTTTTATAAACGCGGGCAGCATTTACGGCAAAATCACGCCATAAATCCCCAATGGTGGTCATCTCTGCGGATAACGTTTTTAAATTGTCGTTTTTAAGAATAACGGCCGCTTCTTGCAAAAAAGCCGCATAAATAAAACGAAACCCTCCGCCTCCAGTACCGATTTCTTCCTGCATACGCACCATTTGCGCCAAATAATGATTGGCAACTTTCACGCCTTTTTTAGACGGCCATTTACGAATGTGCCCCGCCAAAAATCGCATTCCTTTAACCCCAACGATCGGTAAAGGAGCCAGCATACTGTTACAGGTATCTTTGATTCCTTTTTTAATAGCTGCTTCTAAATTGATGTTAGCAGGAATATGTATTGGATAATACATCTGTCCTTTGGGAGCCAGTGCTCCTTTGGCAAAACGTACTTTTTCCAATTCTTTTTCGGAAAGTGTCGTAACGGTTTCCATCACAGGATCACTGATTAGGAATGCGTTGTCTTTTTTCCCGTAAACTACCAAATTATGGGCGTTGAAATGAAAACGGTATTCGTCCGGAAAGTAAGTAAGATGATAAACTCCCACTTGTAAACCGGAAGGAATATTCATTTGAAGATTGTCTTCCAAAGCCTTTTGTGCCGCTTCCGGATTGGAAAACCGAACCCGTTTTACCTTAATCCCTAAACGTTTGGCGGCTTTATTAAAAATTGAGCCGGGCATCGGTCGGTAACTGATCGCCGGAGCATGATTCACTTTTAAAATCGGTAGGTAAAAAAAGAAAAGTCCGGAACCGATTCCAAAAACCATGGGTTCGCTAACATTGATCCCGTGGTGCTTCAATAGGTTGGAAGCCACGCCGTTTTCGCAATGCGCCGACTGATGATGAACAAAGTTAGTTTCCATGGTAATTTTTTAATTCTGCTATTGAAATTTCGAAAGCCTCGGCGTACTTCGAAAGTTGTTTTTCTGATAATTTTCTGAAGACAGAAGGTTTCGCGTGGCGTTTTACGCGCCAAGTCCACATACCAACGTAACCGGCAAGTGTAATCCAGTCCATCTTACAAACTTCCATAAAATAAACAATTGGGCTTGCTTTTCCGTTTTTAACATCGGCTTTAGCCTGCTCGATGCGTTCGTTAATGTCTTGCAGTGAATTTTCCAGCGCAATGGTTTTCGGTTCCCAACCGGTGCTCAAGGCAGTGGTATAGTTTCCGTTTTCATCGGTGGCATAGCAAAGTTCCTTCAAATTAATGGAGGAAAGGGTGCTTTTATCCTGGGGTACATCTTCTTTCTTCATTAGTTCTCCTGAATAAATAAATTAATTTCCGCCTCCAAAAGCAGTTCTGTTTCATGGAAAGTTTTACATTTCATAGTACAAATGCTGTAATTCTCCGTATCGAAACGAGAATGTAAAACAGCCTCGGTATTAATGGTTTGTCCTACTTTGGGCAAAGCCAGTATCGTTGCTTTTTTGATCCCGCTGATAAAACCAATCACCTGAACATCTTGTTTTACGTTCTGGTTTTCATCTAAAAAAAAAGTCTGTCCCACAATCGAAGAACAGGTTTGTGCCGCATTCTCAATTAATCCGGATTCAGCAAAAAAACCATTTTCAACAAAAAGATTGTCTTCCTTTATTTCAAAAACCGTTTTTACTTCGTGGTCGTTCAGTTCCAAAATCAAATCGACCATCAGCATCGGCTTACGATGTGGTAAATAATCCTGTATGGCAATTGTATTTTGAAGTGATTCCATATTATTGTGCTAAAACGGTTTTCATTTGCCCTCGGGCAATCTCAAGCTCGTTAATTTTTGAGGAAATATCCACCAGGGTAACACCCATAAACTCATGAAGCACATTTACCGTAGTTACAATTTCTTCGTTTAAATTCGGCAATCTTAAAATTTCGATACTTTTTATAGAACCAATGTAACCTGTTGGCGCTGGTTCTTTTTTTAAGTAAAACTGATAACCGGTAAACAAAGCAACCGATTGTGCCATGTGTTCAATGAGTCCCGATTCCTGAAAAACGGTTCCGGATTCGAAAATATTATCTTCGGAAACTTTCAATCCCGCCACTACTTCATTCTCTGAAAAAGAAAGCAGCTTGTCAACCATGACAAACGGGTATTTCTGAGGGATTAAGCTCCCCACAAACGCTTTATCTACTATGGGCAATTGCATCTCCATTAGCAAACCGTTAAATAAGCATACGCATAGGAAAAACGACCGCTTTCCGGAACGGACAATAGAATTTTATCGCCTTTTTTCAGTTTTCCGGAATTCATCAATTCTTCCAACATCAAATAGATAGAGGCAGAACCAACATTTCCTACATGCTTTAAGTTCATAAACCATTTCTCCATGGGCACTTCGATTCCCTTATTGGCAAGAGATTCGTACAATCCTTTTACAAAATAATGCGAGGAAACATGCGGAAGAAAATAAGTGATATCCTCTGGAGTAATCCTGTTCTTATCCATGGCCGCCTTCATGCTCACCGCTCCTTTTTCAAGAATGTGCTGATCAAGAATTTTCACATCTTGTTTGATGGAAAACACCGATTCGGAAAGCCATTCACTGGTTTTATAATTGCTCCAGGGTTTGATGCTGCCGTCTTCCTGTTTGTCTCCACCGGCATACATACAGGCTTCCAGCTCGTGCGCATAAGAAAAGGCTTCCATCCATTCTATTTTCAATGGATTTTCCCCTCTTGGCTTGTTTTCCAATAAAAAAGCCGCTGCACCATCCGATAACATCCAGCGCAGAAAATCTTTTTTAAAGGCGATTATAGGTTGTTCCTCAAGGTTTTTGAGGTTTACAATTTCATTTTCGAATTTATCGGCCAACATCCAGGTAGAAACGCGTTCCGAACCCGTACAAACCGCATTGGTGGTATTCCCGGATTTTACCGAAAGATACCCGAATTTAAGGGCGTTCATCCCCGCATTGCAAACCCCCGATGAGGAATTAAGTTCTACCGATTGGTTTTGCAACAGTCCGTGAACCATGGCGGCATGGGAAGGCAATAAATTATCGGGAGTTGAAGTCCCGCACGATAAAAGTTCAAGGTCTTTTGAAGTGAAATCTGCATCAAAAAGACTCTGAACCGCCTGATTGGTTAATTCGGCATTGGTATGCGTAGGATTACCCATTTGGTCCAGAGCATAATAACGGGTGGTGATTCCATTATTGCGAAGGATGATTCTTCTCGCTTTAGAAGCGGTATTGTTGATTAAACCCAGAAAAGATTCCATCTCCTCATTGGAAACGGGCTTATTAGGCAAATATTTTCCGGATTTTGTAATGTAAACTTCAAACATAATATTCTTTATACCCCTCTGTAGTAGGCTTTTTCCTTTTTAATTCTGTTAAAAACCAAAGGATATTTTAAAAGATGCAAGATATAGACAATTGGCGATATTAACCAAATTGCAACAAATAAATAAACATTAAATACTTTGAGCCATTTTGGACGCGAATCGGTTTTTTTGATGATCAGTCCGGCCCATTTTTTGAACATTTTATTGGCTTTTTTATCCATTTCCACCAAAAAAGGTCGTATTTCCACGGCATCGTTCTCCAACAACTTTTCTTGAAGACCTTTAAATGAGTTTGATTTCAAATATTCTAAAAGAACAGTTCCAAATTTTCCGGCACCATCAATTTCCTGATCGGATACCCCCGGTTTGGGAAACATTCCGAATTTCTCTTTCTTTCCGGTAAACATCCACTGTACAATGGTAACCACACTAACATGGTTGATGTGACGGTCTACCAAAGCAATATTTCCAACCAAAGTTGCCTTTAATCCTTTAAGCAATACTTTCATTTTCTCCTGCGCCATCACCCACATATTGCGCGCACCAATCACGGTTACAACCGGAGTACCCGCAAAAAGTTGCTTAGCGGCATCACTTTTTAAAAACGAATTGACCGGAATTGAAGGAGATAAATACCAAACCTGATACCCTAAAATAATAAGGTCGTATTTCTTTTGCAAAATTTTATCCGAAGGGGGATGAATTACTGCGGGAATCTGTAAAAACGATTCGGGAAACGCGTCAAAAAATGACGGCTTGTCCCACGGAAATGGAAACGGTTTTTCCAATTGAATATCACAAAACGTAACGGTAATTTCCGGATCCGACAAAAGTGGAGCGGCCATATTTTTAACAATCTGTTCCAATTGACCGGATTGTGTGTAATAAAGTACTAATACGTTTTTCATGAACTGTTTTATTTGTTTTTCGGGGTTAACACATTCCAAAAATCGAAATAATTAAACCACTGCAGTGGATATTTTTTCAACATCGATTCCACACTGCTCGTGTAGGCTTTCAAGAGTCCTTGTTCGTCACGTTGCTTTACCTCAGCCATACGGGCGTACAAATGGTAATGCAGATTCGGCTCTTTCATCACATAGACAAAAACCACCGGTACTTTCAAACGGGATGCGATTAAAAAAGGTCCCGCCGGAAAATTAGCCGACTGTCCCAAAAGGGTTTCGCTCATCGATTTGGTTCCTTCAAAATAGCGATCACCCGTAAAACAAATCAATTCGTTATTGGCTAAAGCGTTGTTGATTTCAAAAATATGCGACAAATCGTCTTTAACAACAATGAATTTTATGGACGATTTTTTAGTGACACTTTCCAAATATTCCTTAATAACCGAATGTTCCCTGTCGGTAGTAACCAGATTGATTTGACACTCCAAGTCGATTTCTCCAAAGAAATGTTCGGCAATCTCGAAATTTCCAACGTGTGCACTGATTAAAACTCCGCCTTTTTTTTCTGCTAATAGCTTTTGAAGCAATTCTACGCCATCAAATTCATACGTAAATTTATTGCGCAAACCAGCTGAAATTGCTGTTTTATCAATAATCGTCTGACCAAAAGTAAAGTAACTTTTATAAACCCACAAAAGCGATTTTACAACCGAATATTTGTGGCGTTGTCGAAAATAATAATAAGTAGCCTGATTACTTTTACGCTGGAACAAAAAATAATAAAAAGCTACAAAAACCAAAACCGAATAAGCCGCTTTGATTCCGAGCTTTTTTATACAGAAAACAAATATTTTATACCCTAACAGAGTCCCTTTGGACTTACCATCCCATTGACTCATAGCATATTAGTTCTTATTTTGAATCTTGGTTTCGATTAAATTATAGAAATCTTCAAACGTAGCGATGCCCACAAAATCGGCCTCACCTAATTTTACCCCAAAATTTGCTTCGATGGAAACCACTAAATCCACATAGTCCAAGCTATCCAAACCTAAGGTATCCTTTAAATTTGACTCAGGAGAGATTACATCGGCATCTACTTCAAATTCTTCCACTAAAATTTCATTAACCTTCTCTAAAATCGTTTCTTTATTCATCTTTTATTCTTTTAATTTCCGTACCACAACTGCTGAATTTGTTCCTCCAAATCCAAAAGAATTCGACAAATATATATCAAAATTTTTATTTACCGTTTTTGAGGCAATATTTAACTTTTCGGAGGCTTCGTCCGATTGTTCGAAGTTAATGTTCGGCGCAATGAAACCGTGTTGCATCATCAAAGTCGAATAAATAAGCTCACTGGCTCCAGCCATCCAGCATTCGTGCCCGGTCATGGATTTGGTCGAACTTACATGCGGATTGCTTTCCCCGAAAACCTCATAAATCGCTCGGGCCTCATTAGCATCTCCCAAAGGTGTTGAAGTCGCATGAGCGTTGATGTACCCAACCTCATTTGGCTGAATTCCCGCCTGCGCTAAAGCACGTCGCATTGCCGTTGCCGGACCTTCCACGTTTGGTGTGGAAATATGCCCTCCGTTGGAAGAAAATCCGTAACCGATAACCTCTGCCACAATAGGAGCTCCACGTTTTATAGCCGATTCATAGCTCTCTAAAATAAGCGTTGCTCCACCACCACTGGGTACCAAACCGTCTCTTGAACTGTCAAAAGGACGGGAAGCTTTCGCCGGATTAGCTTCGTTAGGCGAAAAAACACCTAAACCGTCAAAACTGGCCATTGCATATTTATTAATTTCCTGAGCACCACCGCAAATGATGATGTCCTGTAATCCGCTTTTAATCAAATGAAAACCTAAACCTACCGAATGCGAACCACTGGCACAAGCCGCGCTGATGGTCATGTTCACCCCGCGCAAACGAAAAATGGTGGATAGGTTCATAGTAACGGTTGAATTCATCGATTTGAAAATCGCTCCCGAACCAATCAAAGCCGTATCTTTCTTCTCACGAATAATATCGGTAGCTTCAATAATCGCTTTGGAAACACTGTCGTTACCGTATAAAATCCCTACTTCGTGCTCGTCAAAAAAAGCATCATCAATTTTTGCATTCTGAAGCGCTTCGATAGTTGCCATATAGGCATATTCCGTTTCTTCCCCAATGCTGATACGCTGACGACGGTTAAGCAGGTTTTTCAAATCGGGTTTCGGAACCATTCCGGTCAAAGCCGACTGAAAGCCGAATTCTTTTCGCTCCTGATCATACACAATTCCTGATTTCCCCTCGTAAAGTGATTGCTTCACTTCTTCCAACGAAGTTCCAATACAGGAATAAATTCCCATTCCGGTGATCACAACTCTTCTTTCCATCTTCTGATTTATAACCTTATGAATAAATTCCTCCGTTAATATTGATTACTTCTCCCGTAATGTATCCGGCCTTTGAAGACGTTAAAAACCCAACCAAATCGGCTACTTCTTCGGCCTCTCCAAAACGGTTTACAGGGATCATTTTTACTAATTCTTTTTCATCCAAAGCTCCGGTCATATCGGTTCGGATGAATCCCGGTGCTACTGCATTCACCGTAATATTGCGTTTGGCTACTTCCTGAGCCAATGCTTTGGTAGCCGCTACCACAGCTCCTTTTGCTGCAGAATAATTTGTTTGGCCCGGTGTTCCTTTTACTCCGGAAACCGAAACCATATTAACTATACGCCCATATTTGTTGCGCAACATTTTTTGAATGAAGAAATTCGTCACGTTGAAAAAACCGTTCAGGCTGGTATTGATTACATTGCTCCAGTCTTCATGGCTCATCCACATAAACAACCCATCACGCGTTATTCCCGCGTTGTTTACAATTACCTCAACCACCGCTTCCGGATTGGCTTCCTGCCAAGCAGTTAAAGCTGTTTTCACTTCCTCCGAATCGGACACGTTAAATTTTATAATCTCTCCAGTTGCTCCTTTTTTTACAACTTCTTCCAAAGTTTTTTCGGCCGCTTCCTGATTTGCCTGATAATTAATCAGGATGTGGTATTTTTTATCATCTGCTAATCGCTGACAAATAGCGCTCCCGATTCCGCGGGAACCTCCTGTTACTAAAGCACATTTCATCATCTTATTCTGCCATTAAATAGTCTTTCACTTTCTGAACAAACGGATACATTACCTGATCCTGTTTAAATTCCGGAATAATGTTTCGCACCTCATCGTACATTTTTCGGGTTGTCGACGAAATTTCATTTTTATACCCTAACGCATCGATTGCCTGTACAATGGTAATTAATTCGATAGCCAAAACCTCAAAGGCATTCTCAATTACTTTTCCGGTAATTACCGCCGCATTGGTTCCCATACTCACTATATCCTGATTGTCGTTGTTGTTCGGGATACTGTGAATATACATCGAACTTGACAGCGTTTGACATTCTGCTGTGGTTGAAGTTGCGGTAAACTGAACGCCCTGCATCCCAAAATTAAACCCTAAGGTCCCCAAATTTACAAAAGGAGGCAAAATTTCATTCAATTTCGAATTCAATAAATAATTTAACTGACGCTCGGCCAACATGGTCAATTTAGTGATTACCAACTTCAACTTATCCATTTCCAAAGAGATATAATCGCCGTGGAAGTTTCCTCCATGGTACACGTGCTGGTTTTTCACATCTACGATTGGGTTGTCGTTTGCGGAATTGATTTCATTTTCCAAAATCGCGGAAACCGAATTAATCGTATCCAAAACAGGGCCTAAAATTTGAGGTACACAACGCAACGAATAATATTCCTGAACTTTTTCCTTAAATACGTCTTCGGTGTTATCACCCGTATATAAATGATCTTCTCTTTTACGAACCAAACTGCTGTCGGTCAAGTTCTCACGCATTCTCTTAGCGATTTGCTGCTGACCAAAATGACGTTTGGTATTGTTTAATTCTGCGGAAAGATGATCGTCGTATGCTTTTACAATCTCGTTGATTGCACAAGAACATTTGATAGCCCAATCCAAAACTTTCTCAGCATTGTGAACATTTACAATCCCGATTCCGGTCATGACCGAAGTTCCGTTCATCAGCGCTAACCCTTCACGAATTTCAACATTGATTGGTTCTAAGCCTTCAATTTCAAACACTTCTTTGGTTGCTCTTCGTTCCCCTTTATAAAACACTTCGCCTTCCCCAATTAAAGTTAAAGCCAAATGCGCTAATTGAACCAAGTCTCCACTAGCTCCCACACCACCATGTTCAAAAATTAGCGGTGTAATATCGCGGTTGATAAATTCTTTCATCAAATGAATTACCGAAGGATGTACTCCTGAATTTCCCAACGAAAGCGTATTCAAACGCGCTAAAATTGCCGATTTTACACAAACTGGACTAAGCGGTTTTCCTGTTCCTGATGAGTGGCTTCGAATTAGGTTATATTGCAATTGTAAACGGTCTTCGTCTTTGATTCGGTACTGCGCCATAGGACCAAAACCGGTATTCACACCATAGATCACCTTATTGCCTGAGAATTCTTTAAGAAAAGTAAAGCTTTCCTCCACACGCTTCAACACCGCATCGCTTACTTCTAACTTATTGTTTTTAAAAACAATGGCTGAAAATTCTTCAAGGCTTAAAAATTCATTTATCGTACTCATCAAATTAGTGTTTTTACCTACAAAAAATAGCAGGTAATTTTATTTCTATTTTAAAAATATGTATTTACATTTGAACGCCTCAAAGGTAACATATTCTTAAAAAGAAAAAAGAAAAATATGAGACAGGAGTTTGTAGATGTTTTAGTGATTGGTGCTGGGCCATCCGGGTGTGTTTCCGCCTCTTACCTTCACAATAACGGGGTAAAAGTAAAAGTCGTAGAGAAAACAAAATTCCCTCGTTTGGTTGTTGGCGAAAGTCTTATCCCAAGGGTAATGGATCATTTTGACGAAGCAGGTTTGTTTGAGGCATTGGACGCTATGAATTTCGAGAAGAAACTAGGCGCCCGATTCATTAGAGGAGAGGAAATCTGTGTTTTTGATTTCAGTAACAAATTCTCGGAAGGCTGGGACTGGACCTGGCAGGTTCCAAGAGCAGATTTTGACAACACCCTTGCTCAGGAAGTGATCCGAAAAGGTATTGATCTTGAATTTGAAAGTGAAGTTTTAGCGGTTGAATTTAATGGAAGTGATTCAATAACAACTGTAAAAGACAAGGAAGGAAATACAAAAGAAATTCACGCAAAATTCATCATTGATTCCAGCGGATACGGTCGTGTTCTTCCAAGATTATTAGATCTGGACACCCCTTCAAAACTGGATCCGCATTCATCCATTTTCACCCATGTTAAAGATGTAAATCGTCCGGAAGGCGAAGAAGGAACTTTGATTTCCTTTGACATTCTGGAAACCGAAGTTTGGTTGTGGGTGATTCCTTTCTCAAACGGCAACACCAGTTTAGGAGTAGTGGGCCCAACGGAATTCATCAATTCGCTTTCTACCAATAAAGATAATGCGGAAGCTTTAAAAAATGCCATTCAATTATCAGAGTATTACATTAAACGTTTCGGCGGGGTTGATTTTCTTTTCGAACCGGTAAAACTGGAAAATTATTCCCGTTCGGTTAAAAAAATGTATGGAAATGGTTTTGCACTAACCGGAAACAGTTCTGAATTTTTAGATCCTGTTTTTTCTTCGGGGGTTGCCTTTGCTACCGAATCGGGAATGCTCTCCGCCAAATTAATTCACCGCCAATTGCAAGGTGAGAAAATCGACTGGGAAGTTGAATTCACCCAATATATGAAAAGCGGTATCGGAGTTTTCACCACTTACGTAAAAGAGTGGTACACCGGAAACCTTCAGACTTTATTTTTCCATCAACCGGAAAATCCGGAGGTAAAACGAAAAATCTGTGCGGTTTTGGCCGGTTATGTTTGGGATCAGGAGAACCCGTTTGTTAAAAAACATGACAATGTCATTAAGAACATGGCCCATCTTTTACGATTGGAACAAGAACAACGAACCATAAAAAACCCGGAATAATCCGGGTTTTCTTTTTTACACAATCCTGTATAAAGTCTTATTTCGACTCTACAGTCATGCGGGTGTACTCGTAAATCAAATAGCTTAAATAACCCCATTCGATTGAGTTTAAGGGATATTGCTTAATGAATTCTGCATTATCGCCAAACAATTCGTTGTAGTACTCTTTAAAATCAGAGGAGTGCAACCAAAAGATTTTATCTCCTTTTTTAACGTAGTAGGATTTGATGACACCCCCTCCTAATTGAGGACTCATCATACCGTTAATTCCGAACGAGGCACCACCGGTTTCTTTCGCATTAGGATCACCATAAACCTCGATAATACTGTTAAAAGAAGGGTTGATTAATTGCATCAAATATTCTTTCTGTTCTTTTTTATTTTTCAAAGAAACCAATTGATTTTTATAATAAACCGTCTCTTTGTTTGTAGCTTTTTTCATGTCCTTTGTAGACAAACTTCTGATATTGGTCGCATTTTTGAATGCTTTCATTCCTTTTTCAAATCCGGCAGGAGCTAAATACAATTCTGAAATTGCTGCGGCATCAAACGCATCAACTTTCCCTGTGATGCTGTCTTTAACTTCAATGTTTGAAATCTGTCCTTTCTTTCTATCGATATCTTCAAAATAACCTTTAATGGTTCTTCCGTCTTTTAAAACTACTGTGGAAGTTTTTTTATTATTTACAGAAAGGAAGACCTCTTCAAACAAATAGGTTTCCATTTCTTTAATTTTCGCTTTCTCGTATTTAATTTTTTCTGCTTTTTGAGAGAACCCAAAACACGTCGCAAACAACATTACTAAAACTGTAATTTTTTTCATATTCATTATGTTAAATTTTGTCCTAAAAATAGCACTTATTTTCAAAACAAAAACACTTCCAATATTTTAATTACATTTGTTCAGCATAATTAGCCTGTACAACAATGTAGCTACTGCACTTTCAGTCTCATTGGACAAAAATAAAAGTCAAACGTCATTTTTCATTTAAACGATAAGTATGAATATAAACAACGGAACCTTACACACTTCTATTTCGAATAAAATTGCAACAGTTACTTTTGCTCATCCGGCAAGCAATTCGTTTCCCAGCGAACAATTACAGCGTTTAACAGATGAGATCAACCTTTTAAGCAACAATAGCGAAGTTTCCCTAATCCTATTAAAAAGTGAAGGAACCGGGGCCTTTTGTGCCGGTGCTTCTTTTGATGAATTGCTGGCGGTTTCCAACTTAGAAGAAGGTGCGAAATTCTTCTCAGGATTTGCCAATGTGATCAATGCAATGCGCAACTGTTCCAAATTAATCGTCGGAAGAATTCACGGTAAGGCCGTAGGCGGTGGTGTTGGATTGGCTGCAGCTTGCGATTATGCACTGGCCACAACCCAAAGCGCCATCAAACTATCGGAATTGGCTATCGGAATTGGCCCTTTTGTAATTGAACCCGCCGTTTCCAGAAAAATCGGAAAATCTGCTTTAGGGGAAATGACTTTAGCCGCACATGAGTGGAAAAGCGCTTCTTGGGCACAGGAAAAAGGTTTGTATGCCAATGTTTTCGAATCTGTTGATGAATTGGATCAGGAACTGGACAGCTTTACTTCCAAACTAGCCTCCTACAACCCGGAAGCGTTAGCCGAAATGAAAAAAGTGTTGTGGGAAGGCACCGAAAACTGGGGCACCTTATTATATGAAAGAGCCGGAATTTCAGGACGTTTGGTACTTTCCGATTTTACCGTAAATGCTTTAAATCAATTTAAGAAAAAATAAAAAAAAGCGCCCTGTACTAAGGGCGCTTTTTTATCTGGTTTTCAGCCAACCGGTAATACTTAATCGGGGTTGTTTCACGGTTTTTACTTCGTGTTCCAGAACCTGGCTTTCAAAAATGACCATTCTTCCTTTTTTAGGAACGATGTTTTGGGTAATTTCAACTCCATTTTCATTAAGATAAATCGCCAGTTCTCCTCCAAAATCATCCTGCCAGTTTTCATCATTCAAATAACACACCATCGAAAGCTTGCGGCGCGAATCATTCTGAAACGTATCCAAATGGCGTTTGTAAAAAGTCCCTTCCGGATACAGTGCATAATGAAATTCTTTATCCTGAATCCCTAAAAAACAGGTTCGGTTCAAGTAATTTACAAAATCGTTTATGCGGTTAAAAAAGACCGTTTCCACTTCATCTTGAATTTCCTCATCCATCCAAAGGATAAAATCCCCGCGAACAGCTTCTGCAATGTGCTGGTCTGCTAAATTTCCAATGGCCGATTTTTTAAAGTTGTTTTCCTCGTACTTTTTCAGCAAATTTCCTCGAAGAATGTTCACTTCATCCGGAGTAAAAAAATCATCGGCCACACAGAATTTCTGCTGCATCAAATCATCAATAATCACTTCGTATTTCGGGTTCAATTCAAAATCACTCATAAACAAAACTATTGGCCAAAGATACAAAATGTTACTGCTTGATTTTATTTCTTAAATTTGCAGCCTAATACTTTTATAATGGCAAACATTCGAATCACCAAACAGTTTACTTTCGAAACCGGGCATGCGCTTTACGGATACGACGGGAAATGTAAAAATGTTCACGGACACAGTTATAAGCTTTCCGTTACCGTGATTGGTCAACCGATTACCGACACCACCAATGTAAAGTTCGGAATGGTCATTGACTTTGGCGATTTGAAAAAAATTGTAAAAGAAGACATTGTTGATGTTTTCGACCACGCAACGGTTTTCAACAAAAACACTCCGCATATTGAACTGGCCAATGAACTTAAACAAAGAGGCCATCATGTTATTTTAGTGGACTATCAACCAACCAGTGAAAATATGGTTATTGATTTTGCCGAAAAAATCAAGAGCCGTCTTCCTAAAAGCATCCAACTGCACTCGCTGAAACTTCAGGAAACAGAAACCTCGTTTGCCGAGTGGTACCAATCCGATAATTAATTATTTTAATAAAATTTGAAATAAAAAAGCGTTCCATAATCGGAACGCTTTTTTATTTTTGGTGTTTGGATTTAGTTTG
>NZ_JAKLTO010000020.1 GCF_022012335.1 Flavobacterium sp. SM15
GTGTTTTGGAGGTTCAAACGGATCAATCAATCTAACTGCATCTGGCGGAACTGCACCATATACATATCTTTGGACAGGCCCAGGAGTAAACGCTTCAGCAGAGGATCAATCAGGATTGTCTTCAGGAACTTATAGCGTAACGGTGACAGATAATAAAGGATGTACTTTTACTTTATCCAATATTCAAGTGACTCAACCGGCCGCTGCGCTTTCAGCTTCAGAATCTCATGTGAATGTTTCTTGTTTTGGAGGTTCAAACGGATCAATCAATCTAACTCCATCTGGCGGAACTGCACCATATACATATCTTTGGACAGGCTCAGGCGTAAATGCTTCAGTAGAAGACCAATCAGGCTTGTCTTCAGGAACTTATAGCGTAACAGTGACAGATAATAAAGGATGTACTTTTACTTTGTCTAATATTCAAGTTACTCAACCGGCCGCTGGACTTTCAGCTTCGGAAACTCATGTGAATGTTTCGTGTTTTGGAGGTTCAAACGGATCAATCAATCTAACTGCATCTGGCGGAACTGCACCATATACATATCTTTGGACAGGCTCAGGCGTAAATGCTTCAGCAGAAGATCAATCAGGCTTGGCAGCAGGCGCATACAGCGTACTGATCACCGATGCTAACGGTTGTACTTCATCGGCGAATATTACTTTAACCGAACCGACTTTACTTGAAAACGCCCATACAGAATCCGATTTTAACGGTTATAACATTGCTTGTAACGGAGGAGTAAACGGCAGTATTGATTTAAGCGTAAGCGGCGGAGTAGCTCCATACAGCTATGCTTGGAGCGGCGCGGGCGTAAATGCTTCAGCAGAAGACCAATCAGGCTTGGCAGCAGGCGCATACAGCGTACTGATCACCGATGCTAACGGTTGTACTTCTTCGGCGAATATTACTTTAACCGAACCAGCCTTACTTGAAAACGCTCATACAGAATCCGATTTTAACGGTTATAACATTGCTTGTAACGGAGGAGCTAACGGCAGTATTGATTTAAGCGTAAGCGGCGGAGTAGCTCCGTACAGCTATGCCTGGAGCGGCGCAGGCGTAAATGCTTCAGCAGAAGACCAATCAGGCTTGGCAGCAGGCGCGTACAGCGTTCTGATTACTGATGCTAACGGTTGTACTTCTTCGGCGAATATTACTTTAACCGAACCGACTTTACTTGAAAACGCTCATACAGAATCCGATTTTAACGGTTATAACCTTGCTTGTAACGGAGGAGTAAACGGCAGTATTGATTTAAGCGTAAGCGGTGGAGTAGCTCCATACAGCTATGTCTGGAGCGGCGCGGGCGTAAATGCTTCAGCAGAAGACCAATCAGGCTTGGCAGCAGGCGCATACAGCGTACTGATCACCGATGCCAACGGTTGTACTTCATCGGCGAATATTACTTTAACCGAACCGACTTTACTTGAAAACGCTCATACAGAATCCGATTTTAACGGTTATAACATTGCTTGTAACGGAGGAGCAAACGGCAGTATTGCTTTAAGCGTAAGCGGCGGAGTAGCTCCGTACTCGTATGCCTGGAGCGGTGCGGGCGTAAATGCTTCAGCAGAAGAACAATCAGGCTTGGCAGCAGGCGCATACAGCGTACTGATCACCGATGCTAACGGTTGTACTTCATCGGCGAATATTACTTTAACCGAACCGACTGAATTAGTAGCTTCAAAAGTTGAAGGAAGTATTGCTTGTTATGGAGGTTCAACCTCGGTTAATATTATAGCATCAGGCGGAACACCACCGTACACTAATGCAGGTTCTCACACAGTTTCA
>NZ_JAKLTO010000021.1 GCF_022012335.1 Flavobacterium sp. SM15
CTGTCAGTGGCGGATTTTTATTACTGACGTTTACAAATATACCGAAAAAGCTGAAAGAAAAAAGTTGAAAAGGAGCAAAGACTTTTGATTCCTGTTCGTCCCATTAAACACCTAGACCCGCCATTGCAGAAAACCGCTGTTAGCAGATGTTTTTATGCTTCGCCTGCAATATTTAATTCTGAATAGTTTTCTTTTGTCAAGTTAATTTTTAGATTAATATTACAATTTCCTCCATCATTCATCCTAATAGTTGAATATTTATATTCCTTATTTATACTGTAATCTTTGCAATATAAACTTATCCAAACTTCTTTTTCATTTTTGGAATTCATAACAGTTATGCATTGCTTGACATAGTTATTAAAATCTTTAAGATTTAATCTATTTTCAGAAAAACATTTCTTTAAAATTTTATCTACTTTAATTAAATCATTTTGATCTAGATCAACTGCTTTAATAGTGTTAGGTTTATAATCATAATATGTTGGACTGTAAAAATTTTGATCGAAAGAGAAGATTGCGTAATCTTTATATTTTTCAAAATTCAAAGAACTTATACTTTTTAATTTATTCTCTTTGATTTCAATTTTTAAGGGAAACTTACCACCAACAAATTCAATAAAATTATTTTTGATTACTGCTTTTTCACTATCGTTGTATTCAAATTCAAATGGGGTAAAATATATTGTATCTTTTTTTTGGTAACAGCGACCATTAAATTTTTCAATTTTTTCATAATTAAAACCTGGTTCAAAAACATTAAAAATAAAAGTGCTGTCTGAGAAAATATTTAATTTGATATTTCCACTTAAGTCATAGATATTTTCAGCGATAAGCAGTTTTACTTTTTCTACTTTTTGCGTTTCATTCTTTTTGCATTGGACTATTAAACCAAGCATTGAAATAATTATGATAGATTGAATTTTCATTTCGTTTATGTAAAATATCTGCTAACGTCCCGCCGGCTTGCTGCAGGTGGGGATTTTTGTTCCTTTAGTTTGTTTATTCCTAAAGCCAAATGTACAAAAAGAAGTTGGAGTTTTGCCTAAAACCCCACTTGCTGCAAACCGCTGTTAGGCGCCGTTTTTTATAAAATTTTCAAAATCATCTCTGCAATTAATAAATATTTTTCGCTCTTTTATTTCAGGCATTTTTTCAAGAAAATATTCAGGCTCATAAGATTCAATAATTCTAAAATCTTGTTTCGTAATAATTTCAAATCGATAGTTTACACCATCGTGTAAAGAAAATTTGGTTACTGAACCATCATCATTTTTTTGTTTGTCAATATTTAATTCTTCTCTTTTTAGATCCCAAAAAGATTTTTTTGATAATGTTTGAATGAGCTCATTTGCTTTTTGATTACTTATTATATGACTTTTGCTTTTTGGTTTTGTCCAATTTCCATTTTTTTTTCTCTTAGAATCTACAATTATTTTTTCCCAAGTATTATTTTTAAAAGCATATACCACATAATTCTTTTTATCACTCCACCAATAACATTGAGTTGTGTATGCAATTATAAATTCATATTTATTGCTTAGTAAACTATATATAATTGATTCTGTTTTGTCTTCTTCAGTTGCATTTGATTTTATTTCTGGAAAAATAGATTGAGAAAATCCTATTTGAGAAATATAAAAAATAAAGATAGCAATTAGATTTTTCATTTCTATTTCGTTTCGTTCA
>NZ_JAKLTO010000022.1 GCF_022012335.1 Flavobacterium sp. SM15
CGTAATACACGTCGGTTGAACTGTTGTACTTGCTGTTGGAGACGAAGGAGCTCCAGGTGCAGGATTAATTGTAAATGCTGCCGCTGAAGATATACATCCCGTTGCTGTGTCACGAACGGTAACATTGTATCCTCCTGGAGTTAATCCAGAAAAAATTAATATTGATTGATAAGTCACTCCGTCAACACTATATTCTAAAGTCGCTCCTAATGGTGAAGTTATGGTAATACTTCCTGTTGAAACGGCACAAGTTAACGGGGAAACAACGTTCGCCGATGGTGCTGCTGGATTAGGAGGAATCGGATTTACGGTTACAGGTGTTCCAGAAGAAACACAACCCGTTGCCGTATCGCGAACCGTTACATTATAATTTCCCGGAGTTAATCCAGAGAAAATCAATGTTGATTGATACATTACACCATCAATACTGTATTCTAAAGTCGCTCCGGTTGGCGCTGTAACTTCAATTGTTCCTGTTGGAATGGTACAAGTTGGTTGAACTGTTACACTTGCTGTTGGCGCTGCTGGATTAGCCGGAATCGAATTCACAGTTAAAGGTGTAGCTGAAGAAACACAACCTGTTACCGTATCACGAACCGTTACATTGTAATTCCCAGAAGTTAATCCAGAGAAAATCAATGTTGATTGATACGTTACTCCATCAATACTGTATTCTAAAGCAGCCCCTGTAGGTGCAGTTACTACAATCGTTCCGGTTGGCATTGTACAAGTCGGTTGAACTGTTACGCTAGCTGTTGGCGCTGCCGGATTAGCCGGAATTGGATTCACCGTTAAAGGTGTAGCCGAAGAAACACAACCCGTAGCCGTATCGCGAACCGTTACATTGTACCCTCCTGGGGTAAGTCCCGTAAAAGTTCCAGAAACCTGATAACTTACTCCGTTTACACTATATTCTAAAGTAGCCCCTGTAGGTGCAGCTACTACAATCGTTCCCGTTGGAACAGCACAAGTCGGCTGAACTGTAACGCTTGCTGTTGGGGCTGCTGGGTTTGCAGGAATCGGATCGACAACAACGGGTGTTAACGAAGAAATACAACCCGTAGTAGTATCTCTAACAGTTACATCGTATGTTCCAGAAACCAATCCACTGAATGTTGTTCCAGATTGATAGATTACTCCATCAACACTGTATTCTAAAGTCGCTCCTAATGGTGCAGTTACTACAATTGTTCCGCTTGGAGCTGTACATGTTGGCTGAACTGTAACACTAGCAGTCGGTGCTGCAGGAGCCCCTGGTGCAGGATTAATTGTAAATGCTGCAACTGAAGAAACACAACCTGTTGCTGTATCACGAACCGTTACATTGTAACCTCCCGGAACCAGCGCATTAAAGGCAGCACTTGATTGATATGTCGCCCCATCAATGCTGTATTCTAAGGTTGCTCCTAAAGGTGAAGTTATAGTAATGCTTCCCGTAGAAACTGCACAAGTCGCAGGTGAAACAACATTAGCTGTCGGCGCTGCAGGATTGGCCGGAATTGGATTCACCA
>NZ_JAKLTO010000023.1 GCF_022012335.1 Flavobacterium sp. SM15
GCACTACAGCAACTACATTAGTAGTAGCCAGTTTATCGGCATCTACAACGTATAACTTTTATGTGAAAGCTAAAGATACAGCTGGAAATGTATCATCGGCTAGTAACACTGTGATTGTAACAACATCAGCTCTAGCGGATACTTCTTTACCAACTGCTTCAACTCTTTCTGCTTCAGGAACTACGACTTCAAGCACTAACTTATCTTGGACTGCGGCAACTGACAATGTTGGGGTAACGGGTTATGATGTTTATCAAAATGGTGTACTCAAAACTACCACTACTGCAACAACATTAGCGGTAGCGGGTTTGTCAGCTTCCACAACTTATAACTTTTATGTGAAAGCTAAAGATGCAGCTGGAAATGCATCATCTGCCAGCAACACTGTGATTGTAACAACAATGAACAATGGTGCATCATATTGTACTTCAAGCGGTAGCACTGCAAGGGAATACATTAACCGTGTTCAATTTGGCAGCATCAACAACCTATCTGGAAACAACAATGGATATGGAAACTACACCTCGCAGTCAACAAGCATTTCAACGGGTTCTACAGTAACAATAACTATTACTCCGGCTTGGAATGGCACATCAACCAATGAAGCACATTCTGTTTGGATTGATTACAACCAAGACGGGAATTTTGCTTCTAATGAATTGGTTTTCAGTAAATCAAAAAGCAAAGCTTCAAATGTTAGCGGGAGTTTCATCATTCCTTCTACAGCTCTTCAAGGAGCAACAAGAATGAGAGTTTCTATGAAATATAATTCTGCTGCAGGAGCATGTGATGTATTTGCTAATGGAGAAGTTGAAGATTATACTGTTATCATTTCAACAGGAACAACTGCTAAACCTGAAATAGACACTGAAACTGAAGAAACAATAGTTAATACTGCAACTAAAGAAGCTATTAATAATACTGCAACTGAAAATAAAGAAATAAATAAACTTTCATTCAATTTGTATCCAAATCCTGTAAAAGATGGAACATTATTTTTCTCAGGTCTTAATGAAGACACTACAACTTCATACAGAATCTACAATTTATTAGGTCAACAACTAGCTGCAGGAACAATTGAGAACAACGCTGTTAATGTTGGTTCAGTAAAAGAAGGGACTTATATTATCGAAGTTTCTGATGGCAGATCAACAACAAGTAAAAAATTCATCAAAAACTAAATCCCAAATAAATCAGATCTTAAAGCTGCTCAGAAATGGGCAGCTTTTTTTGCTATCTTATTAATTTACTTCTTTCAAGTATAATAGCGGCTTAGTAAAAGTATCTGAATAAATGTTGCTTTCCCTTAATAAAGAAAAGTCGACGTTGATAAACGTTGGAAAGAATGGCTGGAGTATGAGGCTACGGTAATTGCCAAATACGGGAAAAAAGAAACCATTCACGGGTAATAAAATTCAC
>NZ_JAKLTO010000024.1 GCF_022012335.1 Flavobacterium sp. SM15
ATAGTTGAACACTTTCATACCATATCTGTTGAAAATTTCCACTTTTTTCGGGTTCAGTCCTGTCAGATCGAAAGCATCGTTTTTAGTATCTCCATTCGGTGAAATACCTTTTGGAATCTCACAATAAGCACTTAGAACGTTTAAGCCATACGAAGAGACACATCCACCGTTTACATCAGTCACTTCTAACGTATAATTTCCTGGTAGTGTAACTACGAGCGTTGGCTGATTCGTTCCAATGGTCATACCACTGGCATTTAACCATTCGTAAGTATAATTAACAGTATCCGTTATTGACGAAGTTAAAGTATAGGATCCATTAACACATCCTTCAGTCACCATTACATCAATTGGTGTTGAAACTGTGTTCACGATCAATGCTGTTCCCGAAGAAATACATCCAGTATTAATATCACGAACTGTTACGGTATAATTTCCGGAAGCTAATCCACTGAAAGTTGTTGAAGACTGGTAATTAATTCCATCAATGCTATATTCAAATGAAGCCCCAGTAGGCACCGTCACTTCAATTGTTCCAGTAGTAATAATACATGTAGGCTGAACTGTCACACTCGCTGTCGGAGCAGCAGGATTTGCAGGTAATGGATTCACTGTTACCACTGTTGCAGAAGAAACACAACCCGTTACTGTATCACGTACCGTTACATTATAATTACCCGATGCCAAGCCTGTGAATATCATTGTTGATTGATAATTCATCCCGTTAACACTGTATTCTAAAGTAGCTCCGGTTGGGGCTGTAACTACAATTGTTCCGGTTGGTGTAGTACACGTTGGCTGAACGGTTACACTCGCAGTTGGTGCAACAGGTGCAACAGGTGCTGGTCTAACGACTTCGGATGTAGCTGAAGAAACACACCCTGTAACTGTATCACGTACGGTTACAAAATAAGTATTAGCGCTTAAATTCAAAAATGCAGCTAAAGACTGATAAGTTATACCATCAATACTGTACTCAAAATTAGAACCTAAAGGAGACGTAACCGTAATGCTACCTGTAACCACCGCACAAGTTGAAGGCGAAACGGCTACTAAAGTTGGTGCGCTAGGATTAGCAGGAATCGGATTAACCGTTACTGCCGTTGCAGAAGAAACACAACCCGTTGCTGTATCACGAACCGTAACGTTATAATTCCCTGGAATTAATCCGGAGAAAATCAATGTTGACTGATAAGTCACTCCGTCAACGCTGTATTCTAAAGTAGCTCCGGTTGGCGCTGTTACAACAATTGTTCCGGTTGG
>NZ_JAKLTO010000025.1 GCF_022012335.1 Flavobacterium sp. SM15
ACTTGATTTTTGTGTGCAAACTCAGGTGTTTTCATATCTAAGCTATAGTGCCTTCTTTCGTTATTGTATGTGTTTACAGCCTGTTTAATCATTTTCTGAGCCAGGACTAAATTAGGTAATGTTTTTAATAAACCAAATTCATATTTCAAAATTCCGTTGATTCTTTCTGCTACCGCGTTTTCATATGGGTCGTATTGTTGTGTTGTACTGAGTTGCATTCGGTTGTTTTTTGCGAAATCGGAGAACTCTGGACAGCAATACTGAATTCCCCGGTCGCTGTGATGAATAATGTTTTCACGTTTGTGTGTTCTGTTTTTTAAAGCCATCTGAAGGGCGTCTTTCACAAGTGTTGCTTTCATATTTGTATCGAGCTTGAATCCCATTATTTTCTTGGAATAGATGTCTGTTACCAAAGCCAAATAAGCGTGTTTGTCCTGTATTCTAAGATAAGTTATGTCGCTGACCCATATCTGTTCTGCATGCGTAGGAGTGATGCCTTTGATTCTGTTTGGTGATTTATAGAAAAAGTGTTTGGAATCTGTTGTGATATGGAATCGTTTGGTTTTCTTGACTAATAGCTGATGCGCTTTCAGAAACCTGAAAAAGCCATCTCTTCCCATTTTTATGTTCCGCTTTTCCAAATCATTTTTAATATCCAGATACAGCTTTCTTCCACCGTATCGGGTTTGTTTTTTCCGGATAGGAGCAATGAGTTTTTTGATTATAATAGCTTGTTCTTCTCGCTGTTTATCAACCTTAATTCGTTTATAATACGCTTGTTTTGATATTCCGAAACATTGATAAAGCCACCTTATTTTAAAAGGTTTCTTTTCTTTTTCTCTATCTCTTTTACTAATGTTTCGGGCAATGACTTTTTTGCGATATCCAGTCCTGTAGTTACTTCAAAATCAGCAATAATGTCTTGTTGGAAGTCTTTGATGAATTCCAGTTCTTCTATGCGCTCTCTTAATTTTTTAATCTCGTGGTTCTTGCTCACTGCTTTTGATTTGGATGTAAAGTTAGATAATTTCTTTCTCCAATAATCAATGGAACTTCGAGATATGCCATATTTTTTAGCTGCATAGTTAACAGAAATCTGTCCGTTGTTAATTTCGTCAATGATGGAAAGTTTGAGATCAAAACTGATTTTCTGATACTCATTTTTTCGACAGGGTTGTTTTCTTGGTGTTTCCATAGGATACTAAAAGTGTTTAATTTTTAGTCAACCTATTTTAGGACGACGCA
>NZ_JAKLTO010000026.1 GCF_022012335.1 Flavobacterium sp. SM15
AAAGCCGGCGGGACGTTATGAGAGATTTTTGAAAACCTTGCGAAATAAAAACTTATGAGATGTATATTACTTTTTATTTTAATATCATCATGCAATCTTTTTGCACAAGATCTTGAATTTATCAAATCAACTGATACAATTTATTTGTATTTCGACAAACTTGAAAAATATGATGATTTACATTTAATAAAGAAACAAAACGAATTTATTGAGAACTATACTTATCAATTTCCTGACGCAAAAGCATTGTATTTCGAAGTCAGTTTACAAAAACCTTATAATTCAAAACCCATAACTATCAGTAAAGATTTTATGGATAAAAACAGAAATAAAATTATCACTATAGATATTTTACATAAATATAACTTTGTTGAAATTCAAAGTGCTCTATACAAACCAAAACGGATTTTTTATATAATAGACAAATCAGATTTTAAACGAAAAAAAATTATTCTTAAAAAAGCTAATTATATATTTCTTCCTCAAATTATTATTTAAAACCTCTCATAACAGCGGTTTCATGAAATGGCGGGCGACAGTTCATAATGGAACGAGCTGGAATCAAAGGTCTTTTTCTTTTTTTAATATTTCCTTCAAACCTTTTCGGTATATTTGTAAACGTCAGTAATAAAAAATCCGCCACTTCATGAAGCCGGCGGGACGTTAGC
>NZ_JAKLTO010000027.1 GCF_022012335.1 Flavobacterium sp. SM15
TGTAACCGACGTACGAAAACCATAACCAAACTTTATACATATGATAACTAAAAATGAACAAAACGAAGAAGTAAGTAATTTTGAAATATTTGAAAAACAGAAAATATATTCGGAACGTTCCGTATGGGGTTTTTCTCTTTTTTTTACAACTCTTTTTGGAGGTATTCTGTTAATGCAAAATCTAAAAGATATTGGTAAAAAAAAGGAAGCAAATAATATATTGGTCATGTCTATACTATACTCAATAATTTCAATAATAATTGTAAATATTCCAGACAATACTAATCCTTCCTTAGCTATATCTTTAAATGTTTTTGGTGGTATGCTTTTATCAAAATATTATTTTCCCAAATATTTCCCTAAAACAGAGAACTATGAAAAAAAACCAATTTGGAAACCGCTAATAATTTCACTTATTGTTGCCGTGCCTTTTGTTTTTGCTTTATTCTTCGCCTAAAAAATGATAGAAGGCTACAGCTAACAGCGGTTTTGTGCAAGCGGGGGTTTGGGGATTTATCGGTAATGGCTTGGTGAGTGTATTTTCTTCTTTCGTTCGGGCTTTTTCCTTTCTAACTTTTCGGTATATTTGTAAACGTCAGTAATAAAAATCCCCGCCTGACACAAAGCCGGCGGGACGTTATGCACCATTTTGAAATA
>NZ_JAKLTO010000028.1 GCF_022012335.1 Flavobacterium sp. SM15
GTGTTTTGTGAAAATGCCGGGTCGTCTGCATCCGGTACGTGGTTGTATACTTTGTCGAACAAGCCTACCTTATGAAACGTAGCACCTCCTTTTAATCCAAAGGCCAACTTGTGCTCGTCTCCTAAATTTAACGTGTACGAGAAATCCGCATAAGCGTTGTTCTCCTCCACAGGACCAATCTTATCCGATATCACCGATAATCCCAATCCTACATTCTTTCCTACCGGGCTGTGCGCGAAAAACGTACCCGTAGTCGGTGCGTCTTCAATCTCAACCCACTGCTTTCTGTATAGCAATCCTAAAGACAAAGCGTCCTTAGAACCAGCATACGCCGGATTCACAACACTCATGTTGTACATGTACTGCGTGTAATGCGGATCCTGCTGCGCTTGAACCCCTAATACCCCCGATAAGGCTATCAAAGCGGTCAAATATATTTTCTTCATGCTTATGTTGTTTCGCTTTTATAAAACCAACTCCCAAAACCTCTCAGCTTGGGAGCCGGATCTAATTTATTTTATCTCTCTCTGTTGATGTAAACCCATCCCGTCTTAGTCGTTCCATCCGCTACGTCGATAACATAGTAATACGTACCGTCAGGTAACTCCTGACCAGAATCCGATTGACCATGCCACTGATCTGTGTAGCCAGCGCC
>NZ_JAKLTO010000029.1 GCF_022012335.1 Flavobacterium sp. SM15
CTTAATAAGATATTTGGTGCCGTTCCCGAGCAGATCGCATCCGATGATGGCGATGCCGAACCTGTCGGAATCGGGTCAACCGTTACAACAACAGTAAAAGGTGTCCCCGGACAGCCATTGGCTGTTGGAGTAACTGTATAAGTTACCGTTCCCGTTGCCGTTGTAGTAGCTGTTAACGTTTGGGCAATAGTAGCTCCGCTTCCATTAGAAGCTCCACTTACATCGGTTGCCGCAACAGTCCAATCAAAAGTAGTTCCTGAAACAGGGCCGCTTAATACAATATTTGGAGCAGATCCCGAACAAACTGTAGCAGCTGGTGGCGTTGCCGAACCGGTTGGAATAGGATTAACCGTTACAACCACAGTAAATGGAGCTCCTGAACAGCCGTTGGCTTTCGGAGTTACCGTATAAGTTGCCGATCCAACCGAAGTCCCAGTTGTAGTTAATGTTTGAGCAATGGCTGAACCGCTTGCGTTGGAAGCTCC
>NZ_JAKLTO010000003.1 GCF_022012335.1 Flavobacterium sp. SM15
ACACTTCCCGTAGCAACCGTACACGTTGGCTGAGTGATCGTTCCTACTACCGGTGCCGTTGGCAAACCGACAGTAACATCAACCGTATCAGTTATAACACATCCACCCGGTGCCACAACAGTTAATATATAAGTTGTGTTTCCAGTAGGGCATACAGAAGGAGTTAGAGTATTTACTCCTGAAGATATTGAGGCTTTAGGTGACCAAGAAATACTATTTGTATTTAAAACAACAGTTAAATTTGTAATATCACCTGTTCCGCCGCCGCCGCCTCGAGTATCTTTTACATTTAAAGTAAATGTTCCATTAAGCGTCCCTGTATATCCTGCATAAACAGCTGGAGGAATACAAAAAGTTTGTACTCCTGATCCGGAAAGTGGTGTCAGCGTTGAATTATATACAGTTCCATCAGGCATGGTTATGGTTATCGCATTAGGATTTCCATTATTTCCAATATCTGCAGCTTTTGAATGATCAATTGTAAAACAAATTGAACCAATTGTAGTCGCTGAAGCAACCGCTCCTGAAGCAGTTATCGACGTATTGGCCCCTGTCGTGTTATTACTGGGAATTGCAACTACCGTAGAATTTGAAAAATTAGAAGCAAATGTTCCAGGCGCAACAGATGAAGTTCCGCTTAAACTAACACAACCACCTGAACAAACACTAGTATCAGTTCCTGCGTTAGCTGTAGGAGCAGGAGTCACTGTAACCAATACAGTTTGTGGTGAACCCGCACATCCTCCAGGAGTCGATGTAGGAGTTACAGTATAAGTAACTACCTGATTTACACCGGAAGAGTTAACTAATATATTAGACAAAGTGCTTGTAGACTGTAATGTTGTACTTTCTCCAGTTACACTCGCATTATTTGTGGCAATCCATGTATATGTTGCAGGAACATTGGATGTTAAAGGTATATTGACAGTTCCTCCACTACATACAGTCGCTGTACTAGGACTTGTCATGACAGGCCCAGCCTGCATAACTGCCGTAGATGTATTGGGAGGATCTAGCTGACAAGCAGGACTTGTCCAAGAACCCGACTCCCCATCTCCACTTGTATTAATAGTTACCGATAAATCCTGACCAGAAACACAAGCAGAACTCACAGTTAAATCAAAACAAAACTCCCAATTAAGACCAGTTCCAGTACAATCATCACCAAAATTATTTTTCGGATCCGATCCTACATCTCCACTATCAAAATAAAAACCTGTACCCCAATTGGTTCCATTCACAACTCCAATACCTGTCGGAAAAAATGCCCAAGTTCCACCCAAAAACTGACAAGTTGCTGCTGGGGTAGCATTTGTGATAGTACCAGTCCAACCTGGTCCCATAGAAATTTGAACTCCATGAAACCAGTTCGTATTAGTATCTTCCCATTCCGTAACAGTATAACAAAAATGAACAACCTGTCCCGGTGTATACGCTCCATTTACTGGTAAAGGCGAAGGAACCAAAGTTGATGTTCGCAAACAGTTATCACAATCTATACTATTATTGACTGATATTGAAAAGTTATTATCAGTAGCAGTTGTTGTACCCCCACTAACTTGTACGTAATAGGTTTGACCCGGAGATGTAGAATTAACAACTACAGATCCATTACCACTTCCTCCCAAATTCCCACAAGCTACACCATTTAAAGTGTTGCAGTTATTTCCTGACCAAACTCCAATACTTGCATTTGGAAACCCATTAATTGTTACATTCACAGTAGATCCCGAAGCAACAAATGTATACCACACATCTAGCGCAGGAGCTTGCATGTTCCCTCCACCAGAACAGTTGGTCAAATAAGAATATGGACTTGCACCTGTTGCAGCAACAGTAGTCTGATTATTTAAAGTAACTGTTGATCCCGTTTCTGTTGGAAAAACAGTACACGCAGCTGGTGCAGGCAAAGTCCCCAAATTTGTTGCATTTGAACAGTTATCATTTGAAGGTTGAGCATAAGCATTATTAATAAAAAGTATTAATAATGCTGACACTAACAATTGTTTGTAAAATTTCATCATTCTATTACTTTTTATTATTTGCTACTTGCTTTTTTAGATTTTTCACTGTAGGATAACCTTTTGCGATATACCCATTGGGAAGAATTGACCATACTATATTTTTATCAATTTCAATATCATCAGTAAGAAAACAGCTTTCATCTAAAGAAGAATTTACCATTTCTCTTCTTGAAAAAAGTCTGACAACCGAGCCGTCATCTAAAATGATATCATTCGATTTGGATTGGAAGTAATTACCACACATTTCAGCTTTTTGGAATGCTTCAGTAATCTCTTTTTTCGAATATTTGTTTCCCATTTTAATAACGGTAAAATTGGCATTTTTACTCTGAGAGTAAACAGTCAAACAAAACATCGTAAAAACAAGTAGTAGTAGTTTTTTCATAGTTGTTTTTGGTTTTGAATTTTATAGTTGGTATTTATTTTAGAAACCAATTAAAAAGCTCAATATTTAATTACTTTCAATAAAAAACCTCTTAACAAATGAGAAATGGATTTTCACTGTTTTATAATAAAATATTAATTTTTTGTTAATTAACAAATATGCAAAACTTTATGAAAATAAAAAAAATATGTTGAAAAATATTAAAAAATCATTATAAATATAACAAAAACCCCTATAAACACTGGCGTTTTGAGTTGTTAAAAAAAACAAAAACATTATAAATTGTTAAATAAAACGTTAAAAAAACTTACACTTAAACCTCTTTAATTAACAATTCATCGTCAATATGCTTTAATTTTTAATTATTATCTTTGCAGTATTACTCTTAACATTAAAATCCACTATTTAATGATTCATAATGACGATTTGAACGATCAATTGGGAGAAAACCACATCGGTACAAGTGCACAAACTCCCTTGCGTTCTGATGCTTTCGATATGTCTGATGACGAAAAAATAAGCGCCATAAAAAAAGATGTAGAAAACATTCTTACGACTTTAGGTTTAGACCTTACAGATGACAGTTTAAAAGGAACTCCAAACCGTGTTGCTAAAATGTTTGTAAAGGAAATTTTCGGAGGGCTTCATCCCCATAAAAAACCGAGTTCTTCCACTTTTGAAAACAAATACAAATACGGTGAAATGCTAGTAGAAAAAAACATCACGGTTTATTCTACTTGCGAGCACCACTTATTACCTATTGTAGGACGTGCACACGTTGCCTATATTTCCAACGGAACTGTTGTCGGCTTATCCAAAATGAACCGTATTGTCGATTATTTCGCGAAACGTCCTCAGGTTCAGGAACGTTTAACTATTCAGATTGTTCAGGAATTACAAAAAGTTCTTAACACTGATGATGTTGCGTGCGTAATCGATGCAAAACACCTTTGCGTAAATTCCAGAGGAATCCGCGATATCGAAAGCAGTACAGTAACCGCTGAATTCGGTGGAAAATTCAAAGAAGACAAAGTTCGTCGCGAGTTTCTGGATTACATCAAACTGGACACAACTTTCTAAATTACAGAGATTTTGAAGTTTTATTTTTTTAATCTTTCAATCTTTTAATTTTTCAATCATTTTATATGCACCTATACCAAAATCAGAATTTAAAGATTTACAATTCGCTCTCAGGAGAAAAAGAACTTTTCAAACCCATCCATGAAGGCCATGTGGGAATGTACGTTTGTGGACCAACGGTTTACAGCAATGTTCACTTGGGAAATTGTAGAACTTTCATTTCCTTTGATTTGGTGTACCGTTACCTTAAACATTTAGGCTTCAAGGTACGTTATGTGCGTAATATTACCGATGTAGGCCATATTGTGGATGATGAAGATGAAGGAGAAGACAAGATCGCTAAAAAAGCAAGAGTTGAGCAAATTGAACCGATGGAAGTAGTCCAGAAATACTCTGTGGATTTTCATCAGATCATGGAATTACTCAACAACCATGCGCCAAGCATCGAACCAACCGCAACGGGCCACATCATCGAACAAATTGAAATCATCAAGCAGATTATCGACAACGGTTATGCTTATGTTTCCAACGGTTCGGTATATTTTGATGTTACAAAATATAACCAGGCACACAATTACGGAAAACTAAGCGGGCGTAACATTGAAGACATGATTTCCAACACCCGGGATCTGGACGGTCAATCCGACAAATTGAACTCGTTGGATTTTGCGCTTTGGAAAAACGCCGAGCCACAACACATTATGCGCTGGCCTTCTCCTTGGGGCGACGGTTTCCCTGGATGGCATTTGGAATGTACTGCAATGAGTACCAAATATTTAGGAAAACATTTCGATATTCACGGTGGTGGTATGGATTTGAAATTCCCGCACCATGAATGCGAAATTGCACAAAACGAAGCATGTACCGGAGAAACCCCTGTTAATTATTGGATGCACGCCAACATGCTTACTTTAAACGGAAAGAAAATGGCAAAATCAACGGGTAACAACATCTTACCTAGAGAGCTTTTTACCGGTGCCAATTCGGTATTAAGTAAGGCGTTTTCACCTTCTGTGGCGCGTTTCTTTATTTTGCAGGCCCATTACCGAAGCATTTTGGATTTTTCCGATGATGCTATTTTAGCTTCTGAGAAAGGATACAACCGATTAATGGAAGCTATCGGAAATTTAGAGAACATCGAACCGAATTCTGTTTCAACTTTAGATATTGCAAGCTGGAAACAAACGTGTTACGATGCAATGAACGACGATTTCAACAGTCCAATTTTGATCGCACAATTGTTTGAAGCTGTTCGTTTTATCAACCTTTTAAGAGAAGGAAAAGAAACCATTACAACTACTGATTTAGACCTTTTCAAAAAAGCAGTTCATGCTTTTGTTTTCGACGTTCTGGGATTGCAAAGCGAAAGAGAAGCCGCTGGAAACAGCGATAAACTGGATGGTGTGGTTAACATGCTTATCGGAATGCGAGATGAGGCTAGAGCCAATAAAGACTGGGGCTTGTCAGACGAAATTCGGGACAAACTGCTGGAGTTAGGCATTCAGCTAAAAGACGGTAAAGAAGGTACAACTTTTACAATATAATTCATACCAAACTATAAAATGATGGAGCACAACACTTCATCATTTTTATTTAAAAACCATGCTAAAAAAAATAGTAATTTACCCTTTTATTTTCCTGGTACGGTTTTATCAGGTGGCGATTTCCCCCTATACTCCGGGAGTTTGCCGCTACTCTCCTACCTGTTCGCACTATACCGTAGAAGCGTTACAAAAACACGGGTTGTTCAAAGGTGGGTGGCTGGCGATAAAACGAATCGGAAGCTGTCATCCTTGGGGCGGAAGCGGTTACGACCCGGTTCCTTAAAATTTCTGATTAAATTAACCCTATTTAATAGCCTTACAATTTTTCATTTATTATTTTTACCGAAATAAAGAATAAACTTTCACTATGACACACGCATTGCATTTTGTATGGAACCCTTCCGAAGGTATTGATTTGGGATTTTTCATGATCCGCTTTTACAGTTTAATGTTTATTGTGGCTTTCGGACTAGGCTGGTACATCATGAAACATATTTATGAAAGAGAAGGCGAATCTTTGGAAAAGCTTGATTCTTTGTTTATTTATACCGTTTTTGCCACGCTTTTAGGTGCCCGGTTAGGACATGTTTTCTTTTACGATTGGGACTACTTTAAAGACCATAAACTGGAAATTTTATTACCTGTTCGTTTTGAGCCACAGTTTGAATTTACCGGTTTTGCAGGATTAGCCAGTCATGGCGCTGCAATTGCCATTATTCTGGTAATGTTTTATTATAGCCGAAAAATCATTCACCGTCCTATTTTATGGGTACTGGACCGAATCGTGATCCCGGTTTCCAGTGGTGCTATTTTTGTGCGTTTGGGGAATTTTTTCAACTCGGAAATTGTTGGAAACGAAACCACTTCATCAATGGGAATCCAGTTTATTCGCGACCGATACACCGCCAGAGAGGCCATGGAATTAACAGGAATTGCAGATCCCAATCAGGCATTTAAAGCTATTGAAACCAATCCTCAATTTGCAAATTTATTAGCTGATGTAATCCCTAAATACCCTGCTCAGCTTTTTGAAGCAGCTGGTTATGTTTTTGTGTTTGCAATCTTATTTTACTTGTACTGGAAAACAAATGCTAGAGAAAAACAAGGCTATCTTTTTGGATTGTTTTTGGTGATGCTGTGGACCATTCGTTTCCTTGTCGAGTTCGTTAAAGAAAGTCAAGGCGGTTTTGGGGACGATACCGGCCTTTTCTCTACCGGACAATGGCTAAGCCTACCTTTCATTGCAATAGGAGCTTATTTAATCTCTAATGCTTTTAAAACAAAAAAGAGACGATAAGTTTCAAATAACTTATAAAAAAAATCCCAACTGGTTTAGTTGGGATTTTTTTATTGGCATTTCAATTATTGCTTAACAAACTTCGTATTAGCCGCTCCTTTATCTGAATTGACCTTGATAAAATAATTCCCGGAAGACAAACTCGAAACATCCACAGTCTTAACATTCTGCGTATTCGGAACCACCAAAACCACTTGACCTAATGCATTATAAATACTTACTGAACTCACTTCAATAGTTTGCTTGGTTTCAATATTCAATTTGTCTTTTACCGGATTAGGATAAACACTGAAATACTGACCGAATTCAAAATCCTGAGCGCTTAACACCTGAATGGTTGTAGTCGCTGTATTAGTTACTATTGGGAAGTTATAATCGAAATAGATGTTTGCCGTGTTGCTAAAAGTATCACCTAAAACCAAGCTTGGTTTTGTCTTGATTTTGAAAGCTACATATCCATCATTATTAGCGTCATCAAAAGGTAAATTGATGTTTTCGAAAATGAATTCTACTTTATCGCCGGCAATCTTAGTATAATAATTGTGGCTTCCGTTAATTGGCACTAAAGAGTTGATATCAAATTTCGTTGCGTCAATCACATCTTTTACCACAATATTCTGAGCATTTGCTGAACCTGTGTTTTCAAAACGGATTACATAATGCACATACTTCCCTACTTCACTTGGTGTGATGGTAGTGCCTTCTAAACAGGTTTTATCGTTGGGATCATACGAATTTACAACGGTTTGGTTAAGGGTAAAAGAATTATCATTTGGCGTTTCATCTGTAGCGGCAGAATTTATGGCCACAGTATAATTCAAAACATCTCCCATATTCACCGCAGGAGTTTCTGCTGAAGAATTCACATTTAAAACTATTGCAATTTCACGAGCCTCAAACGGCTTTAAATTGGTAAAGTTCCAGGTTAAATTGTTTACGGTTTGACTTGAAAGCACAGGATTAGCAGAAACAAAATCAAGTACAGCATCATTAAAAGCTAAGTTAACCGAACCCGATTGGGTATTGGTTCCTTTGTTTTTAAAAACCATCTTATAGTTAGCATCAAAACCAGGTCTTGCGACACTTAGTGGAAGCAAAACTACTTCTAAATCGGGATGTACTCCATTGGCAGCAACACAAAAATTTTGAAGCAACGGACTTGCCTGAGCAGGAAAGTCTATAACCACTTGTGAAGGAGAAACTGTAAAATAAGTCGAATTCTGCATGACAGGTGTTAGTGTATAACTTCCTGATCGAAGCGGAATCGAATAATTACCTGAATCGTCCGCTATTGTACTAAGCATGTCAGTTCCGTTAAAGGTTGAAAAACGCATATTTTTATAAACACTATCCGAAGCATCACATCCATTAGCATTTTCATCATATCTAACAGCTCCCTGAACAACAAATGATTCTCCTCCCGGGGCAAATGAACAATACGAATTCAAATTACAATCTGTATAACCGTATTGAACATAAATTCTATTTGAAAGATCAGCAACGCCCTCTTCATCTACGCAAACGTATCTAATATTGGGGCAGTCCGAAAACATGATATTAGTTGCTGGTGGATCCCCTTCACCAGGTTCCCAAAAAGGGAAACGTCCATTTTTAAGATTAAGAATCTCCAGATTGGCATTATAACTCGCTACAAGCCGAACTAAACTTAAACAAGCGCTTAAATCCAAGGATTGGAAAAGATTATCATTACATGATAACACCTCCAAGCTTGTCAAACTGGAAACATCCAAAATTGAAAATTGATTACTATCGCAATTCAAAAAGGTAAGGCCAGGAATTTGACTAAAATTCAAAGTAGTCAAATTATTCCAATTACATCGCAATTCGCTTAAATCTGTGTTTCCATTAAAATCAATACTGACAAGTTGATTCCAACCACATTCCAACCTTATCAAATTGCTTAAATTAGAAACATCAAGAGTACTTAGTCGATTATTGGAACAAACTAATTCTGTCAAATTAACACAATTTGAAACATCTAAAGCAATCAACTGATTACCATTGCATCTAAACAATGATAAATTGATTAAAGTAGAAACATCCAAAGAAGATAACAGATTATTTCGACATTGTAACTCCTCTAAGTTTACAAAATTCTCTAACCCAGTCATATCAGTAATCCCAGCACTTTCAACCCTTAAGTGGTGTATTACCAAAGCTTCACTAACCTGAATCTGACCATCATTGTTCGTGTCAATTTTCACGTAAGCCCCAGATGCGTCCAGAGCAATACTCGAAGTAGTAGAAGCAGCTAAAAGCCTTGCCTTAAAATTCGCATCCGGTATGTCAATAATCTGTGCGTTAACCGCAGTTAAAGAGCACAGTAATAACATTAAAAAGTAAAGTTTTTTCATAGGAATAATTTAACGACTTAAAGATAACACTTCCTAATTACCAAATGTAGTATTCTTACAAACATCACAAATAAATAAAGAAACTACCCTTTTTAATAATCACATAACGCGACGTAATTAAATTAATAACAACACCGCCTAAGTACTATGAACTGTGGCTTTCGGGGTTATAAAGAGCATTAACCACCTATCACAACGGGGTTACTGGGGTTCCGTAGAGCATTTACCACACCCTACAACGGGGTTATTGGGGTTGTAAACTGCATTAACCACGTTCCTTAACCTAATCAATAGGGTTCCAAACGTAACTTACCACCTAACACAACCGCGCAATTGAGGTTATCAACGTGGTCTACCACGTTATACAACGGGGTAACTGGGGTTTAAGACGTGGTTAACCACGTCTTGTAAGGTGGTAAATCCACTTCTAAACGTGGTCAGTGAGGCAATGAACGTAATCCACCACGTCAAATAAGGTGGCTAATGGACTTCAAGACGTGAACAACCCCGTCAAACAACAAAAAACCTGAAAGAAAACAAATTCTTTCAGGTTAAGTGAATACATCTCAACGCTGATTATTCTTCGGCTTCAGCAGCAGCAGTAGTATTGGCTCTTGATTGATTGTTACCCCCGGTAAAAAACTGCCCAACTTCCTCAACTTTGGTTTCAAACCCTACCGCTTGCGTAGTCGCTTTGTATTTAGCAAAATCATAATCGGTTAAGGCAGCCTGATAATTGTCCCAATCGTGCAGGATTTTGGCGTTGTTTAGCCCGTCGATTAAGCTTTGCAAACGCTGAATAGTAGTTTGCAGAAAGGTGCGGCTGTCGTAATCGTTTAGGAATTCCGTCCAATCCACATCCGGGCTACTCAGGTTCGGCTGGCTGTCCCTAAAGTCTTTCACTTTGGCAATAATTAATTTGTTTTGTTCGTTAACGCTCCCGTACTGTTGACGCTCCTGAGCAGTAAGATTAGCGAGTTTAAGGCTTAGCGCAGATTCTAAACTTGTAACTGTAGTGTTAATACTTGTTTTCTCTGCTGCTGTAAAATGACGGCTGTCAAAATTTGTAAATGGCATATACTTATCGTTAAAATTATTACTCCGTAATATTAATAATTACAAATTATTCCTACAAATTATTTTATAGATATTTACTTACAATTTCAACAGCGATCCATAAAAAAAGCCCCACATAAAGTGGGGCAACTTTTTATAATTTAAGATTACAATTAAGCGTTTGCTTCCTGGTGTAATCGTTCAATTTCTTTTTTGTCTTCTTCCGGCATAGTATCAACTAATACTGGTGTTGCCAAGAATAATGAAGAGTAAGTACCTACAACGATACCAATCAACATCGCGAAGATGAATCCTCTGATCGACTCACCACCGAACACGAACATGATTCCTAATACTAAAATCATTGTTAATGAAGTATTGATGGTTCTTGATAACGTCGTGTTAATGGAATCATTTACAATCTGGTTGAAATCACCTTTTGTTTTACCTGCAATAAACTCACGGATACGGTCAAATACAATAACGGTATCATTCATTGAGTATCCAATTACAGTAAGGATCGCAGCGATAAAGTGCTGGTCCATTTCCATGTGGAATGGCATGAATTTGTAAAGTAGTGAGTAAGTTCCTAATACAAAGATAACGTCGTGTGCTACCGCAGCAATCGCTCCAAGAGAATACTGCCATTTACGGAAGGAAATTACTAAGTACAATCCTACTACAGCCATGGCTCCGATAACCGCCCAGAACGAGTTGGTTTTAATATCTTCAGAAACCGTAGCACTTACTTTAGTTGCCTGTACAACTCCTAACGTTTTACCTTCGGCCGTATTGATGAAATCTTCGTAAGAAATATTGTTAGAATAGTGGTGTTTTAAACCGTGGTATAATTTCTCATTTACTTCTTTATCCACACCTACTCCGTCCTCCTGAACTTTGTATTTGGTGATGATACGCATTTGATCTGCATTACCAAATTGTTTTACCTCTACATTTACTCCGTATTCTTTGCTTAATTCTTCAGCGATTTCAGCCGGAACAACCGGTTTTTCAAATTTCACCTGGAATGTTCTACCTCCAACGAAATCAACACCTTCATCCAATCCGTTTACGAAGAATGAAATACTACTTCCAATTACCACAATAGAAGAAATGATGTACGTCCATTTTTTAGCTCCGATAAAGTCGAAATGGAAGTTTGTAAACCAGTTTTTAGAAATATTGGTTGTAAAATTGATGTTTCTACCTGCAGCCGCATCTTTATCCAAGAACATTCTTGCAATAAAAATAGCTGTAAATAAAGACGTGAAAATACCAATTAACAAAGTAGTTGCGAATCCTTTTATTGGACCTGTTCCGAAGATGAAAAGGATCAAACCAGTAAGAATGTGCGTAACGTTTGCATCAATGATTGAACGCATTGCTCCATGCCAGCTATATGAAGAGATAATCGCATCTAAAAGTGATTTTCCAGCGCGCAATTCCTCTTTTGCTCTTTCATAAATAATAATATTTGCATCCACCGCAGTACCCATGGTTAACACGATACCAGCAATACCCGGTAAGGTTAATACAGCTCCTAAAGAAGCTAAAATACCAAACATGAACAATAAGTTTACAATCAAAGCCACGTTTGCATACCAACCTGCTCTTCCGTAGTAAACAATCATCCATAAACACACTAAAAGTAAACCAACAACAGAAGACATTATACCGTTGTCAATAGCCTGCTGACCTAATGATGGTCCTACAACCTCAGATTGCACAATTTCTGCAGAAGCCGGTAATTTACCTGCTCTTAAAATGTTTGCTAAGTCTTTTGTTTCTGCAACATCAAATACTCCGGAAATCTCAGAACGTCCTCCGGCAATTGGTCCTGTAGAAACTCCAGGAGCCGAATAAACGATATTATCTAAAACAATAGCAATATTACTTCTTTGTGTAAAAGCTTTACCAGTTAACTCTTCCCATAATCTTGCACCAGTAGCATTCATCTGCATAGTAACAGATGGTCTACCCATTTGGTCAAACGATTCTGAAGCATCAACGATTACTCCTCCACTTAATGGCGGCACTCCGTCTCTGTTTGTTTTTAAAGCATACAACTCAACAGCTTCAGGTGTTTTAGGATTTACTTTACCCCAAACAAAACGCGCAAAACGCTGGTCTGCTGGTAATAATGCACGGATATCCGCTCTTTTTAAATAACCGTTAACTTTTGCTGTATCACTTGGACTGAAATAAGCCAATACCGGACCACCTTGCTGACCACCACCTTTAACCAATCCTAATAATGGGTTGTTTGCAGTAGCTGTAGCTTTAGCCGAATCATTAGCTTTTGTCGTCAATAATGAATCGATTTGTGAAGTTTTTGCAGCAGCAGCCTCTTTTGCAGCAGCTACAGGTTTTTCAGTTTTCTTTAACGCTTCATTAGCCGTTAAAAGGAAGTTACCGATTTCTTCAACTTTATAAGTTTCCCAGAACTCTAACTGTGCAGTACTTTGTAATAATTTCTTAATACGGTCGATATCTTTCGCACCCGGAAGTTCCACTAAGATTCTTCCAGACTCGCCAATTTTCTGAATGTTTGGCTGAGTTACTCCGAATTTATCGATACGCTCTCTTAATACGTTAAAAGCACTCCCTACAGATTCAGAAACTTTTCTTCTGATGATGGTTTTAACCTGAGCGTCAGACATTTTGAAATTAATCTCACTTAAGTTTCTGTTTGCGAAAATCTCAGGTGATGATAATTTGATTTGCCCGTTGGATACTTGCTCAAAAGCAATGAAGAAAGCATCTAAATAATCCTGATTACCTTCTCTGTTTTTTGTTGCCTCAGCAAGCGCTTTGTTGAAAACCGGATTTTTTGAATTGTTTGCTAATCCTTTCAACACGTCTTTAACCGAAATCTGAAGAGTTACGTTGATACCCCCTTCAAGGTCAAGACCTTTGTTAATTTGTTTTTCTCTTACTTCATTAAAAGTATGACCTAAAAACACTTTCTCCTTACCAATAGAATCCAAATAAGCCAATTCTTTCTTAGAATCACCTCCAGCAAAAGCCTTAGCCTTGCCTTCGATATTATTGGTAACAAATGTGAAGGAAAGCTGGTAAATACTTACCAATGCAAATAAAATTGCAAAAAATTTAATGAGTCCTTTATTCTGCATTATTACTAAAAATTAATTATTTTTTTCAAAAACGAGCAAATATATACTTTACAATACTATTTACCAATTTATTTCTTAATTATATCTAAAAAAAAGACTGCCCGAAAGCAGCCTTCATCTTATTTTGTTAATTGTTTATGCTAAAACCGATTTTAAATCGCCGTTCATGGCACGAACTGCATCGGCACTCTTAGCAAAAAGTGCTTTCTCAGCATCGTTTAATTTAATATCCACGATTTGCTCCAATCCATTTTTACCGATGATACACGGAACTCCCATACAGATGTCTGTCTGACCGTATTCCCCTTCCAATAAAACCGAACACGGAATCATTTTCTTTTGATCGTTTAAGATGCTGTCCACCAAATAAGCTACCGAAGCTCCAGGTGCATACCACGCTGAAGTACCAAGTAAACCTGTTAAAGTTGCTCCTCCAACCATAGTATCAGCAGCCACCTTATCCATTTCCTCCTGAGAAAGGAACGTTGAAACCGGAACACCACAATACGACGCTAAACGGGTTAAAGGAATCATAGTTGTATCACCATGACCTCCGATTACCATTCCGTCAACATCATTTGAAGGTTTGTTTAACGCTTTTGATAAGTAATATTTAAAACGAGAACTATCTAACGCACCACCCATTCCGATGATTCTGTTTTTAGGTAATCCTGTAGCTTTTAATGTTAAATACGTCATGGTGTCCATTGGGTTGGAAACCACAACAATAATTGCATTTGGTGAATGTTGTAACACGTTTTCAGCCACTCCTTTCACAATTCCCGCATTAATTCCGATTAACTCCTCACGAGTCATACCCGGTTTTCTTGGAATTCCTGAAGTAATAACCACTACATCACTTCCAGCTGTTTTAGAATAGTCGTTGGTAGAACCAACTAATTTAGTATTGAATCCTGTTGTTGTAGCACATTGAGAAATATCCATTGCTTTACCTTCTGCAAAACCTTCTTTGATATCCAATAAAACTACTTCGCTTGCAATTCCTCTGTAAGAGATTACGTCTGCACAAGTGGCACCTACGTTTCCAGCGCCAACTATTGTTACTTTCATGATATTATATAATTTTTGGGTTGGTTAAATTTTTCCGAAAGTACGAAAAAAAAAGACCTATCCTAGTTATTTTAGAAAAATAAACATTAAAAATACAAAGATTTAACAAACAAAAAAGACTTCCATTTGGAAGTCTTTTCTATGTATTTGCATAAAATTACGCGTCGATTTTTGCATACGCTGCGTTTTTCTCAATAAACTCTCTACGAGGCGGAACTTCATCCCCCATAAGCATCGAGAAGATACGGTCAGCTTCTGCTAAACTATCAATAGAGACCTGACGCAAAGTCCTGAACTCAGGGTTCATGGTTGTTTCCCATAACTGCTCTGCGTTCATCTCCCCAAGACCTTTATAACGCTGAATACTTGTTCCCCCGCCCATACGCTCTGAAATCTCATCACGCTGCGTATCGTTCCAAGCATACTCCTTTTTATTACCTTTTTTCACCATATACAAAGGAGGTGTTGCGATGTAAACATATCCGTTCTCAATCAACTCTTTCATATAACGGAAGAAAAAGGTCAAGATTAATGTAGAAATGTGGCTACCATCCACGTCGGCATCACACATGATGACTACTTTATGGTAACGCAATTTTTCAAGATTCAAAGCTTTACTATCCTCTTCTGTACCAATGGTTACTCCCAAAGCTGTGAAAATATTACGAATCTCTTCGTTTTCAAACACCTTATGGTGCATTGCTTTTTCCACATTCAAAATCTTACCACGTAATGGCATAATCGCTTGGAATGCACGGTCACGACCTTGCTTAGCCGTTCCACCCGCCGAGTCTCCCTCGACAAGAAACACTTCGCATTTTGTAGGATCCTGTTCAGAACAATCGGAAAGTTTACCCGGTAATCCACCGCCACCCATTACAGTTTTACGTTGCACCATTTCACGCGCTTTTTTCGCTGCATGACGTGCCTGAGCCGCTAAGATTACTTTCTGAACAATGATTTTTGCATCGTTTGGATTTTCCTCAAGGTAGTTCTCCAACATCTCAGCAACCGCTTGGGAAACCGGTGAAACCACCTCTCTGTTTCCTAATTTGGTTTTGGTCTGCCCTTCAAATTGAGGTTCAGCCACTTTTACTGAAATAATCGCAGTCAAACCTTCACGGAAATCGTCTCCTGAAATTTCAAATTTCAATTTATCCAACAATCCAGAGGCATCAGCATATTTCTTTAACGTACGGGTTAGCCCCATACGGAAACCTTGCAAATGCGTACCTCCTTCGTGAGTATTGATGTTATTCACATAAGAGAAAATATTTTCCGAATAGCTATCATTGTAGATTAACGCCACTTCAACCGGAACCTCTCCTTTTTCGTTTTCCATGCTGATTACATGACCAATAATTGGCACACGGTTACCATCAAGGAATTTAACGAATTCTTTTAAACCTTCTTTCGAATGAAACGTTTCTCCGGCATAATTTCCGTCTTTGTCCGTTTCTCTTCTATCCGTTAATGTAATGGTAATTCCTTTGTTAAGGAAAGCCAACTCACGCATACGCGCTGCTAACGTATCATAAGAATATTCCAAAGTTTGCGTAAAGATCGTTCCGTCCGGCTTGAACCAAACCGTTGTTCCTCGCTTGTCGGTTTCCCCAACCTGCTTAACCGGATACATCGCTTTACCTCTTTCGTATTCCTGCTCGTATACTTTACCTTCTCTAAAAACTGTAGCTTTTAAATGGTCAGACAATGCGTTAACACACGACACCCCAACCCCGTGCAAACCTCCGGAAACTTTATAGGAATCTTTGTCAAATTTACCTCCGGCACCAATTTTGGTCATTACAACCTCTAATGCGGAAACTCCTTCTTTTTTATGAATATCTACTGGAATTCCACGTCCGTTATCTTCTACCGTAATGGAATTATCTTCGTTAATACTTACAAAAATAGTATCACAGTGTCCGGCTAACGCCTCATCGATCGAGTTGTCCACTACCTCATAAACCAAGTGGTGAAGCCCTCGAACTCCCGTATCACCAATATACATCGAAGGACGCATCCTTACGTGCTCCATTCCTTCAAGCGCCTGAATACTGTCTGCCGAATAACTGCTCTTTTTTACTTCTTCGCTCATAATTTATCGTCTGAATGTGTATTTTTTTGTCTAACGAGCAAATATATAAAATTGAAGCCGATTTCACACTAAGAACAGAACCGATAAAACAGTAAGTTATCAACAAAATGAGAATGTTTTCCACAAAAAAGCGCCGATATAAATCGACGCTTTAAACAAACAAACTAATCACATTGTAAACTATACAATTGCTTTTTCTGCGCAAACCGCTATCGTTGTATCGGCTTTTACGTGAGCTACGTTTGCTCTGCCGCTTGGGTCCTGATTGATTTGCCATTTCGGAATCCATTTTCGCACCGTTTTGGCAGCATCATCCTGTGGAAAATGCTTGTGGAATATCGTTCTGTAAAAAAAGGCTTCTTTTGTGGCCGGTGTGTTGTACGGAAACAAAACTTCCGCTTGAGCAAAATCTTCTTCGGAAACCTGAGAAGCACAATGTTCGATCAAGGTATCAATCCAGTTGTACCCCACTCCATCGGAAAATTGTTCCTTTTGACGCCATAAAATCGATTCCGGCAAATAAGGCTGCTCTGATGTGTCAAAAGCTTTTCTGAGGATGTATTTTTCGATTCCGTCATAGGTTTTAGGCATTTTCTCTTGCGGCTGGATTTTGATGGCTAATTCCAGAAACGCTTTATCCAAAAAAGGAACCCTTGCTTCCAATCCGTGTGCCATGGTCGATTTATCAGCGCGCAATAAATCAGCGGTCGACAATCGTTGCACGCGTTCGATGGTTTCCTTCTGAAAATCAGCAATGCTTGGCGCATTTCTAAAATACAGATATCCTCCGAAAATCTCGTCGGAACCTTCACCCGAAAGTACCACTTTGATTCCCAAATCTGTAATCGCTTTTGAAAGGAAATACATTGGTGTGCTGGCTCGGATTGAGGTCACATCATAAGTTTCCAAATGCCAAATAAGCTTATCTAAAATTTCGATTCCTTGCTCAATGGTGAAATGGATTTCATGATGTTCCGTCCCTAAAAATTCTGCTACAGCTCTTGCTGCAACAGCATCTGGTGCGTCTTTATCCAAACCTATGGAAAACGAACGCAGTTTTTGACCGTCAATCTCTTTTAGCAAACGGGAAGCGATTGAAGACGTTAGTGAAGAATCCAGTCCGCCGGAAAGCAAAACACCAATTGGCACATCGCTCATTAAACGTTTGCGAACCGCTTCGGTTAATGTTTCACGAATGGCTTTCAAATCCAGTTTCTCTACTGCTAAGTTTTCGTCTTCCCATTTAGGCTGATAATATTTTATAAAACCAGTTTTGGGTGTATAATAATGCCCCGGAGGAAAGGCTTCGAATGTTTCGCATTGATCAGCAAGAGATTTCATTTCTGAGGCGAAGTACAAGCGTCCTTCCTTGTCTTTTCCGTAATACAAAGGTTTCACTCCCAACGGATCGCGTCCTGCTATAAAATCATCACCATCAATAACTACAAAAGCAAAAATTCCGTCCAGCATATCACAGAAATCATAACCGAATTCTTCATACAAATGCACGATTACTTCAGAATCGGAAGTAGTACGAAACGAATGATGTTTTAAAACCGTATCGCGTAATTTTTGATGGTTATAGATTTCTCCGTTGTGCACCATCCAAGCTGAAGAGGTTCCTTGAATGGGTTGTTTTCCGGTTTGCAAATCCACAATGGATAAACGCTCGTGGCTTAGAATATGACCTTTTTCATTGATGTGTAAATCACTTTCGTCGGGCCCACGATGGGACATTCTTTTGGAAAGTTGTTGAACTAAGGCCGTATCTATTTTTTTTTCGTTTCCAATGATTGCTAAAATTCCGCACATAATCGTTTCTTTTAAGTTTTATTATGAAACAAAATTGCGTTTTAAAGTTTTATACTGAAACCTTAAAATTAATTTTAATTACATTTTTTAATTTAAAATGAAATTTTTACAATAAAAATGCAACTTAATGATACCAGAAAAGTAATTTTAGATTACAGATTGAAATTTCACACAAAAAACACTCCAAAAAGTAAAGTGATTGGCCCTATAGCCCTGATAGGAGCGTCACGAAGTAGAGCGGATAGCAGGAAAACGGCATCAAAAGAAACCTAACCGATTCGCTCCAAAAAAATCCCAAACTTTCGCCTGAGATTTTAACTTTATTTCACTTGTTTTCCCTTTATAAAAGTACTTACAGGTTTCACGTAAGGGATTCCATCAATATCCATAGTCATAATATTGGTGTCGAAAATTGTAAAATCGGCCCATTTTCCTTTTTCCAGACTTCCTTTTTCGTTTTCTTCAAAATTGGAATAGGCTGCCCAAATGGTCATTCCTTTTAGAGTTTCTTCTCGTGATAAGGCATTTTCAGGTTGAAAACCACCTTGAGGGTAATTCTTTAAATCTTTACGAGCTACAGCGGCGTAAAAAGTGTACATTGGGTTCACTTCTTCAATTGGGAAATCTGTTCCTAAAGCTACTAAACCAGCTTTGTCAAGCATTTTTTTATAAGCATAGGAATTTTTGATACGCTCCTTTCCCACTCTGTCCTGCGCCCAATACATATCGGAAGTGGCGTGTGTTGGCTGTACCGATGGAATGATTCCCAATTTGAAATAATCGAAATCCTGTTCCTGCATAATTTGAGCGTGCTCTATTTTCCAGCGTCGGTTAGGTTTTCCATCCAAAACTTCTTTATAAATTTTAAGTAAAACCGTGTTGGTAGAATCGCCAATCGCATGGGAATTCATCTGATAATCTGATTCTGCGATTTGTTTTGCAATGGAACGAATATCTTTTATAGGAGACAACAAGGCTCCAAAATGTTTAGGCTTATCGGAATATTCTTTGTGTAAGCAAGCGCCTCGCGATCCTAAAGCTCCATCCCCCATGAATTTAAACGAACGAACATTTAATTTATCCGTTTTATAAATACCAAGCTGAGTATAATAATCTACATTTTCTTTTGAAGCAATCGCCATTGCGTAAATATTAACCTCCAATTGATTAGCCTGTTGCAAACTATCAATCAATTCAATAGTTTCACGTTCTAAGCCCGCTTCGTTGATTGTAGTAAGCCCGTAATTGAACATTACTTTTTCTGCGTCTTGCAGGGCTTTTATTTGTGTTAGTTTTGAAGGTTTCGGGATGCTGTTGTATACCAATTCCATGGGATTATCTATGATGATTCCCGTTAACTGTCCGCTCTTCACTTCGATTTCACCACCTTCCACTTTGGTTTTGGCAGTAATTCCAGCCATTTGAAGCGCTTTTGAATTGGCTAACAAAGCATGACCGTCAATTCTAGTAATTGCAACCGGCGTGTTGGGGAAAAGTTTATCAAGCTGATCTTTAGTTGGAAATTCCTTAACCGGCCAATCGTTTTGATCCCAGCCTCTACCCTGAATGTAATCTAGATTTTTCTCTTTTTGAAATGTGATAATTTTAGCGATTACCTCATCAAAACTTTTAGTCCCGCGTAAATCAACACGCTGTAAGTTTAAGCCATAGCTGTAAAAATGTGCGTGAGCATCATAAAACCCCGGATAAATAAACTTCCCTTTTGCATCAATAGTTTTATTGGCTACAAACCAATCTTTAAATGTTGATGATTTGCCTACCTCAACAATTTTCCCATCCTGAACTGCAAAGGCTTCAACTACTTCAAATCCTTTATTTACGGTATAGACTTTAGCGTTTTTTACGATTAAATCTACTTTTAGTTTTTTCTTTGGGAGTTCCGAATTTTTCTTCTGTGCTAAAAGCGAAACCGAGAGTAAAAGAAGGAAAAGGTATTTTAATTTCATGGTCTTCAATACTATTTAAAAACAATTAATCAATAGCTGTTATGGTGAATTTAGAACCGTTTACCTCAACAACGGCTCCGATTTCTTTTCCGAGCAATTGTGAACCTAAAGGCGACTGTGGTGAAAGTGCTAAAACAGTAACCCCATCAATTTTAATTTTTGGCAATGCTGCACTTATAAACAACTGCAAACCATTAGCTTTAACTAAACTTCCTAAAATCACTTTTTTGCTTTCAACCGAAACATCGATTTTACTTAAAACCTCTTTGAAATGAATCGCTTCCTGCAATTTGGCACTTAGTTTCTCCTGTTCCAAATGCATCATGGACAAAGCGGTTTCGTGTTTATCGCCGGCAGAACTTTTGGCATCGTTTTGAGCATCGTCGGCCAAACCGGAAATCATGTCGCAGTATACGTCGATTTTATCCTGCAATAAGGTTAAATGATGCTGCAGTATTTTTTGTTTAAAAGTCGTCATGGTATAAAAATAAAAAAACGCGAAAGGAGAACTTCCGCGCTTCAAATTTAGCTTTTATAAATCGATTTAGAAATCAAATTTGTAATTCGCCCCGATTAAAAACTGGAACCCCTGAACCGGATAATTCATCCATTTTTGGTATTGCTGATTGGCAATATTGTTCAGTTTCAAGAAACCGGTTAAACGATCGTTGTGTTTGTAACCCAAATGAGCGTTCAAATCGAAATAGCTGTCCAATGTTACTTTACGAGCGGTAAAAGTTGGTGGAAAAACAGCCGTTGCATCCTGAATCATGATTTGGTCTTTACGCTCCCCAACAAAGAAAATATTGGTTCCGGCATACCATTTTTTGGTAATGTTCACATCTAAATTGGCTCCAACTTTCAAATTAGGCATATTCCATGCTTCGTCTTGATCGGTTGAATAATTGTAAAACGTTCCGTTAATTCCGAAAGTTGCATTTTTTGAAAAATCCATTTTCAATTCTCCGAAAACACTGATTGTAGTTAGGTTATCATAAACCACCCCGAAAGAATTCCCGTAAGCATATCCATCTTTATTGGAATTCGTCCCATAAGGATTTGCCATGAAAAAGGCTTTATCATCTTCAGCCATATAAGAACCTCTAACATTGAACGTTACCGTGTTGGCCAATTTTCCTTTCATTCCCACATAAACATCGTATTGCTGATTGGTTGGCGCAATGGTTAAGGTTGGTGAAACGAATTTGTTTTCCTGAGCAAAATCTGCAAAAGTGTTTTGTTTCAATGTTCCTTCGGCTCCGGCATAAGCAATCATAATATCACCCACTAACTTGTAAGAAGCTTTAACTTGTGGAAAAATATAAAACTTGTTATCGCTCTCATCGTTATATTTCCCTACACTGTAGAAAAAACCTGCCCCGGCTTGTACAGACAAATCATCTTGTTGTAAAAGAATAGCCGGTTGTGCTCCAAAATTCAAATAAGAGTATGAAATATCGCCTGTATTGAAGTAATCTTTTTCAAAACTACCTCCAACATAATCCACTACAAATCCGGATTTAAATTTAAAGTTGTCCACTTCAAAATTAATGGCCGGTTTTACAAAAAATCGATTTTCCTGTGAACCATGCGAATCCCAGAAGCGTTTAAATTGAAGTGATGTTTCCTCCAAAGCACTGTCTTTCATTCCCAGTTTTGCACCTAAAGACAAAGTCTGATACGTCTGTCCTTCGTCAATAAGACCAATTGCATCATCGGTAAACGTAACAAATTCAGTTGGTAATCCGTACCAGTTGTACATTTGATGTTTATAACCTAAATCGGCGTTCCAGTCCATGGCTTTGGTTCGGCTTCCATAGGTTAAATCCAGTGAGGTATCGTAGTATTTATCATCTAATTTTACATCGTTAATTCCGCCTTGGGAAGATAAATGACGTAACATTCCGCCTACATAATCGGTGCTGTTCAGGTTTTCGGTAATGAATAATTCCCCGTTGATGGTTCCGTAATTACCCACACCAAAAGTTGCATAATTTTTAAAGATTTTCTCCTTTGCCGATTTATCTACCGAAGCAGCCTTTCCCTTTGCAGGCGTAAAGGTTGAAGCTACCGGAAACGAGAAAATATTGTACTTGATTTCCTCTTTATCGGTATTGACCTCATCTTCGATTACCGGAGTTTCTTTTACTTTAAACGCATCGGAAATGGTTGGTGTATATGGCTTTACAACATTTACTACCTCAGTTCCGATATTTTCATCTTTCTTTTGTGCGAAAGTTTGTAATCCTGTAAAAAACAAACCTGCTGCTGCTATATATTTGAAAGTCTTCCTCATCTCTTAAATTTTTAATTGTGGCTTATAGTTAGTTTGTTATGGATGAATTACGTTTGGCTTCTTCCCCTTTAATAAAATCGAGTTCGGTTTGCGCTTCAGTTACCACATCTTCGTATTGGGCAAAATTCTTGATTACACTTTCCAGAATGTAGGTTGCCTGGAAGCTGTCTTTTAATCCATAGAAGTTTTTAGCCATTACGATTAATCCTTTGGCACCAAAGTACTTGTAACCGGAATAATCTTTTGCTAATTTCTGAACCACTGTGTTCGATGGCTCAAATTTCCCTTCTTTATTTTTGAAATACGCATCATAATACAAAGCTTCTGCTGCTAATTCTCCTTTTGCTATTTTCTGAAGTTTTGCATAGGCTTCTTTAGCTTTTACCTCATCGTTGGTTTTGATAGCGGAACGCGCTACGATAATTTGCGCATCACTTTTGACTTTGTCGTCCGTTTTCGAATTTGCTAATACTTTATCGGCGTAAATTACCGCATTCGGATAATCTTTGCCCTCGTAGTAGCATTTCATCAGATTGGATTGTGCAAAAGTCACGTTTTGAGGGAAATCGGCTTCGGTTTCCAAGCGTTTCAACACCGGAATGGCTTTGTCGTATGTTTTGTTTTTCAGATGAATCTCACTCAAACGCGCTAAGGATTGCTCCGTATATTCATTTCTAGATTTACTGATTACATATTCATAATTTGGAATAGCATTGTTAGCTAAACCATCGGCAAAATAAAGTTGTGCCAAATAAAAATTTGCTTTCAGGGCATGCAACCCGTTCGGGAAGTTTGCTAAATAACCACTAAACCCTGAAATCGCTTGTTTGGCGTTGTTCTGCAAATATTGTTTTTCGGCTGCGTTGTAAGTATCGTTATCCAAATCAGCATTGGAAACTTCTACGAAATCAAGTGTTTTTACCCAAGCTGCATATTCATCCACTTTATTGTTATCCATATAGATTAAACGCGCGGTGGCAACAGCCTCGGTAGCTTCTTCAGTTCTTGGAAACTTAGAAACCACTTCCTTGAATTTGGTAAGTGCCTGCTGATCGTTATCGTTGTTGTAATACACCAACCCTTGACGCAAAATCGCCTTGGAAACATAGGAACTCGTTTTGTAATCATTTTTCAAACGGTCGTAAGTTTCAACTGCTTTGTTTACATTGTTTTGAGTAACATAAGTGTTTCCTAATTCGTATAAAGCATCGTCGGCGTATTGCGATTTTGCATGGAGTTTCATGAACGAATTCAGATCTTCAATTTTCTTGTCGTTCTTCCCAACAAAACCATACGAAATCGCTTTTTGGAAATGTGCGTAATCAGCATCAACACTACGCAATTCGATAGCTTTATTGTAAGCTTCCATCGCTGGATAATATTTTGTTGACACGAAATAGCTGTCGGCCATACGTAAATAAGCATCCGTTAAACGTACATTATCTCCTTTTGCAGTACTCACATAATCCTGAAAGTGTTTTGCAGCGTTTTCATATTCCTTTAATTTGAAATAGGTGTAAGCGATATTATAATCAGCGTTTTTGGCTTCGGGAACATTTTTAGCTTCCGAAGAACCCGTGAATTGCTTGAAACTGATCAAAGCTTCATTAAACTGATCCAGATTGTACTCGGTTTCTCCTTTCCAGAAAGTTGCGCGCGCGGTAAACTTGGCGTCTCTTGGCTCTGCAATCGATTTTTTGAATAGCGCTAAAGCTTCCTGATAATTTCCGTCGGTGTACAATTCCAAACCTCTGTAAAACGCTACTTTCTGATAGGCCTGACGATTTTGAGGATTTTTGTTTTTCTCCAAAAGCGACAACGCTTCCTTGTAGTTTTTAGACGTAATGTACGAATTAATCAACAAATTCTCGATTTCCTGTTTATAAGGCGTATTCGGATATTTAGTCATGTAGCCCATCAACACTTCCGGTACACTTTGGTAAGGATTTCCGATTTCGTAGCTCAATTTGGCGTAATTCAGATAGGCATCTTCCTGAATTTTCGCATCAAAAGCCATTTCCGAAGCATTTTTGAAAGCATTCAAAGCTTCCTGTTTTTTGTTCAGCTTCAGATAACTTTCCCCTAAATGATAATAGGCGTTTTGAGCAACACTATCTTGCCCACCAACAATTTTATTGAATTCACCGATGGCACTTTCATAATTTCCTGCTTTGTAATAAGCATAACCCAATTGGTAGAAATCGGTATTGTTCCATTTTCCTTTTTTACCACGGTATTCTTTCAAATACGGAAGCGCTTTATCGTATTGCTTTAAGTTGAAATAGCTTTCCCCAATAATTTTATTAAGCTCTGATTTCTCTTCTGCATTAGATTTAGATAATTGAGGAACTCCTAAATCGATGGCTTTCTGGAAATTTCCTAATTTGAAATTCATGTCTGCCTGAAAATAGGACATTTTTTCTTTGTATTTGTCCTGATCCTGAACCTGATCGAAATATTGTGTGGCTTCTTTGTAATTATCGGTTTCGTAAGCCATATAGCCCAAATAGTATTTTGCCTGTGACCCGAATTCCTTGGAATTGGCTACTTTATTGAAATACTTTTCAGCTTCTTTTTTATTCTTTGCGGAAAAATAACAATACCCTTTCTGGAAATTGAATTTCTCGCGCTCTTCGTTGGTCATGGCACCTTCATCCACACGATCAAAATACTTTAAAGCTTGCGGATAATTGCTTTGCTCAAAATAATAATGCGCCACTTCAATAAACGCTTGATTTTGTTTAGACGAAGTTGGGTATTTCTCCACAAAATCTTCCATCATGGCATCGGCTCCGGATTGCTCTAAACGAATCGCGCAATTGGCACTGTAATAAGCACAATCCGATTTTACTTCATCGTTTAAATTGGAACTTTTCACCTTATCAAACAGAATTTGAGCCGCTTGATACTGTCGGTCTTTATAAAGAGACACAGCTTTATCAAAATCGGTCAGCTCATGCGTATAGATGTTAGATTGTTGCGCAGAGAGATTTATAGCGCTCAAAACGAGAGATGTACAAAGAAACCTATTCAGTTTTCGCATAATTTTGGCTTTTAAACATTCAAATATATCAAATTCCCGTGGTTAATAACGTGGGGCTTTCGGGGTTTATTATATATGTTTTCAACAAATTTCGAACCAAAACTGGTGGGAAAATAATTATTTCTGAAAATGTATATGATTTTTTGATTAAGTTCGTTCTACTTCTTACTTTTACCAAAATTAATCTTCATACTATGTCACAAACAATTCTTTCTCTTAAAAATGTAACAATATTTCAAGATGGAAACGCTGTTTTATCAAACATCAACCTTGATGTAAAACACGGGGAATTTCTTTATGTAATCGGGAAAACCGGTTCGGGAAAGAGTAGTTTTATGAAAACATTGTATGCCGATTTGGATTTAGCCAGTGGAGAAGGCACAATTGTAGATTACAATTTAAACACCTTGAAAGAAAGTGACATCCCTTATTTGAGAAGAAAATTAGGCGTTGTTTTCCAAGATTTTAAACTACTTCCGGACCGTAACGTGCATGACAACCTAGAATTCGTTTTACGAGCTACAGGATGGTCTGAAAAAGAGGAAATTCAAGTTAAAATTGAAGAAGTTCTGGACAAAGTGGGTATGAAATCAATGACTGGTAAAATGCCGCACCAGCTTTCCGGAGGAGAACAACAGCGTGTAGCTATTGCCCGAGCCTTATTAAATGATCCTGAATTGATTTTAGCCGATGAGCCAACCGGAAACCTTGACCCACAAACCAGTGTGGAAGTAATGGAGGTTTTAAAGCAAATCAATCAAAACGGAAAAACCATCATCATGGCAACGCACGATTATGCTTTACTGATGAAATTCCCATCGAAAACTTTAAAGTGTGAAAACGGACAACTCTTCGAAGTAGTACAGCGTACGGTTTAATTACTTATCCTTTTTATAAACATGAGGGTTTTCTTTGATGCCCTTTTTAAACACTTTTCGGATATTCATTCGAAGCCAGGTGTCGCATTGCAGCACTAAATCTGTTAGTTTGTTTTCTGGCCTGCCGCGAAAAGAAGTTACATGAAAATTTGCCGATTCCAGCAGTGACTTTTCCGAAAAATAGTAATTGGAAACACAACAGCGCTCCCCTTGATAAACTACGGGAGAAACAGAGTGCAATGAATAATTGTGTGTGGCCATTACCGCCAGTCTGTTGAACTTACTGTGAATGGTAATTTGTTTATGATTCAAACCTTCTGGCCACAATTCGAGATTACCTCCGTAGCTTTCTTCCCAGTTTGGAGTTACATAATACAACAAATTTAGTACACGCCACAGGTTTCGGTCTTTATCATGAGAATTGTCCAGATGCGGGTTTAAAAACTGTTTGTGCGCCATTAGTGAAAGCCCTCCAGCATACAAATTATCATCAGGTAAGGTTTGTTCAATACCACAAATTTCGCCTACCAATTTCACTATTCTTTTATCCTGAAAAGCATAGATAACTTCCTCAAGTAACGGATTATAGTGATTCATTTGAGCTGCTACATATTTATTCTCACGAATGCTTTTTTTCAGAACCATTTCCTGAGGTTTTGGAAAAACACTGTAAATTTCCATTGCAAGTGATTCAGGAAGCAAATCGTCTAAAAAGAAATAACCGATTCCTTCTTTGCTCAGGTTAAATTGGTTTTGAAGAACCTCTTTATTCTGCTCTAATTTTTCTAAAATCAATTGTGCTATCGCTTCTCTTTTCATTGCATTTGGGAAATCAAGGATTCAATTTTTTTTGCGTTATGAATATCACTCATATAGCTTTCCAATACCGCTTTTCTTTTAAGATAATCTGAAAAAGACTGCTCAGACAACTGCTGAATCTGATTAATTAACTCTTCTTCTGTTTTTACCAAGACACATAAATCAGAAACCGTTTCATCATCAATAATATTTTCATTGATAATACAAAACCTAGTATTGAACAACGAATTTATGGATTTTAATTTAGTGCCCGATTTCTGAAACGACCAACTTATACTGATGTGCGATTTCTGAAGCAGTTCTTTTAAATGCTCAAAATCTTTAAGCAATACAAATTCTATATTTTGAAAAGTTCCGATTAATCGTTTAACAAATTCCTCATTGGAACCCGAAGCAATAACAAGCTTTCGATTGGGTAATTTTTTAAAAACCTCAACCAGAAACTCTACACATTTTTTATTGTCTGAGGTATTCAAATCACCGTGATAAATGGAATATTCACCAAAACCTTCCAAGGGCAAAACCGTATCATTTCCATGAAAAACAGGCACATAAGCAGTGTTTACATGATATTTCTCGGTCATGGAATTTTCAAATTTTGAAAGCGTGATAATTTCATCAACCGAAGAAAAAACCTCTTTGTAGTTTCGGTACTTATAAGCTTCCATTTTAAAGAGAATCTTTTTTAAAACCGATTGCTCGCTTTTAGAAATTCCATCAAAATAATCTTCTTCTATGTTTTGAAGCCTTAGTATTTTTTTGTGGTCTTTAAGACGTGAATCATTAATCAAACACGTTGTTTTCAGCCCTTCAAAAAGAATCGGCGCCTTGATTTTGGCTAAATTCTCAGCCAGTTTACTGTCACTTCTCGAGATAACCGAGAAAGGCAATTTACTGAAAAAATAAAACGGGAATTCCTTGATCGGATAAAAATAAACCTGAGCGCTTATCGCTTTAAGTTCTTCATACGACTGGGGAATTTCTTTTGCAAAACAATGCAAATGAATAGTATAACCAATATCGTGCAAAGCTTTTACTTTGTAAAAAACATCTATTACACCACCATAATTTGGGGGATACGGATTATCAAAACTAACAATGTTTAACGTAGTATCTTTCATTTGAATCCAAAAATACTATTTTTACATTTAAGATTTATAATTAACTGCAATCATCTAAAGCATTATTCCAATGATAAAACAGTTTTTAAAGAAGTATTTATACGTATTCTGGATCAAGGATAAATTCTCGCCCGCCGTGCAAATCGGTCAGGTTCAGTTGTTTCAATTTTATCAAGACAAAATAAAGTCCGGGGAAAAAATCGATTTTAACACCACAGGTTTTAAAGTTTTTTCACAATTTGAAGAAGACGGAAAACTTCTTTACATTTTTTCAATCATCGGAATGGGCAACAAACAGTTTGTAGATATCGGCTCTGATGACGGAATAAACAGCAATTGCGCTAATTTTGCAATAAATTTTGGCTGGAACGGACTTTTTATCGATGCCGATAAGACCGCATTGTCCATCGGTGAAAAATTTTACGCTAAATATCCAAACCCCTGGACGCTAAAACCTAAATTTAAACAAGCTGTAATCACTACACAAAACATCAACCAGATTATTCTTGAGGAAAACTTCAAAGGGAAAATCGAATTACTTTCCATCGACATTGACAGCAATGATTACTGGATCTGGAAAGTATTAAAAACCATTGAACCTAAAGTAGTTATTATTGAAAGTCAGGTTGCATTTGGAAACAGAAGTTTGGTTGTTCCTTACCAGCATACCAGCTCTAAAAATCCAAATCAGGATTTGTATTATGGCGCGTCAACTTCGGCACTTGTAAAATTAGGAAAAGAAAAAGGATACCGATTGGTAGGCTCGAATTCATACGGGAACAATCTTTTCTTCGTTAAAAACGGTATTGCCGAAAAAGAATTACCGGAAATTGATGCAGAAACTACCTTAAACAATCCTTACGTAGTCCAAAAGAGTAAACTTTTTGAAAAAATAAAACATTTGCCTTTCTTAGAAGTTTAGCCTAACCTTACTTTCAGATTAAACGCAGTCATCATTTCTTCCAAAGAAAATTGTGATGCTCTTGCAATTGCCTGATGTTGAAGTTTTTCTCTACTGTCAAAATTTTTCAGCAATAAATTCAATTTTGAGATGTACTCTTCTTGATTATTATTTTCAATCAAGAGGCCGTTTTCATTATTTTTAACTATTTCCCGTGGGCCAATGGGACAATTATAGGCGATAACAACCAAACCAAAAGCCATTGCCTCGAGCAGTACCAATGGAAAGCCTTCATAATGAGACGTTAACATATAAACAGAGGCTTCCGAGTAAAACTCATCAATATTTTGCTGTGGCGGAACAATTTCTACATTAGTCAACTTCCTTTCAGCTATCAATTGTTTGACATCAAAAAAACCGGTTTCAGTTGTAATAAGCTGTAACTTCCAATCTTGATTTTGCTGACTTACATTTTGCCAGATATCGAGCATTCGGTCAAGTCCTTTTTCGTAAGCATTTCGGGCTACGGCCAAAACCGTTTTACCATGCAATGAAGCAATTTTTCCGGTTTTATTCTCAACAAAATTTGGCACAATTACATAATTCTTCCTAACCTTCCATTCATTAACACTCGCCTTTGACAAGGCTAAAAACAAGTCGTAACGTTTTACAGCTGCTTTTTTAAAGATTTTATACAGAGGAGCACCAATTCGGTCAAATAAAACTGTAGTGCTTTGTTCCTGAACATCCAAAGCACTGTGGCATTCAAATACGGTTTTGGCCGATGTTTTTAGAAAATACGGAAGTAAAAATGCCTTCAGCCCGTTATCAAAGACCAAAATAATATCCGGTTGAATGGAATTAACCAAGGCCTGAACCTGTTTTATGTAGGAACTAAAAAAAATTAGATTTTTTTTTCCGAGTTCGATATTGTGAAAAATTATGGAAGCATCCACATCGAAAAACGGCTTTTTACCGGCTTCGTTTTGGGAAATAAAATGCACCTTGTCACCCCAAACTCTTGCGCAATAATCAGCTCGAGTCAGACAAATTTTAGGCACGCCTCCAAAATTGGAAATCGTTGGAGCAATGAAGAGCAATTTCATTATTTGGACGCTAAAAATTCTTGATAATCACGAATATAATCCGATTCAGAAAAAATATCTTCAGCTAAAACCAAACAAACCGCTCCTGAGGAAAAATTTTGCAATTCCCTCCAAATTCCAGTAGGTATATGCAATCCGGCATTCGGTTTATTCAGTAAAATTGTTTTTGAAGATTGCCCATCGTTCAAAACTATTTCGAAACTCCCGCTTAAAGGAATGATTAACTGTTGTTGTCTAATATGGGAATGACCACCTCGATAAGCTGTACTCGGCACATCGAAAAGATAATAAACCCTTTTAAAATTAAAAGGCAAAAAACCTTCCTGAACAAACGCTAAATTCCCTCTAACATCATTTATTACGGGAAGTTCTATCATTTTGCAATCTTGAACTGTAGTCATTCTTTATTTGATATTCATTAAATCAAGCCATTGCCTTCCAATGCTTTCCAAAGAAAATTTTCGAATGGAACCCAAGGCATTTTGCTTGCAATTTACATATAATTTTTCATCGGTTACCATTAAATCCATGGCTTCTGTGAGCTTTTCCTTGTTTTGATTTTCCACCAAAAGCCCGTTTACTTTATCTGCTATGATTTCTCTTGGACCAGAATCACAATCGAATGCTACCACTGGCGTCCCACAAGCTAATGATTCCAGTAAAACCATTGGCAAACCTTCATTAGCACTGCTCAAAACTGTAAACTTCGCGTTTTTAAGGTATTTGAAAGGATTAGATTCATAACCTATAAGATTTACAAAATCTGTGAGCTGCAATTCTTTAACCTGTTGCAATAATTTCGGTTTTAGATCTCCATCGCCAATAATTATCAGATGAATATTCTTGTTTGGTAAAACCGATTTAGAATAACAATCAATCAATACATCAAACTGTTTTATTCGAGTTTCAAATTGACCTACTGCCACAATGTATTGATTATCAATAGTGATTTCTTCCGATGCTTTTTGCTGAATTTCCTCAATGGGAATCGGGTTATAAATCGTGAGTACATTTTTAAGTTTATGCTTTTGCTCAATAAGCTCTTTAATTTGATTGGTAATGGCAACGTTAGCCAAAGAAGAACCGTACATTAAACGGGTAAACCACGAATTATTCGGCATATAATGATCAATTAGAAAACTATGTACCGTAAATATTGTTTTGGTTTTGTAAACCCAACGCGCCAGCAAAAGTTCTTGAATTGGTTTAACTCTAAAACGAAAATCAATAATATAATCAAATTGGTTGTGATCAAGATAGTCTTTAATCGCCTTTAACCGTTTCCATTTATTCAGAAAACCGTTAGACTGATCCTTTAGCAGACCTAAATTCAGGAGTTTTCCGACATAAGGAAATGTTACCTCATCAATGACAATAATATTATGAACTTCAAATCCTTGGGCATCAAAAAACAACGACAGGTTTGCCATTACCCTATCGCCGCCGCCGCCGCTTAAACGGTAACCAATTAATGCTATTTTAGGTCGTTTCCCTTGGATTGTCATTCGGTTTGATTATTTTCGTATCAAATATAAAACTCTCAACCGAAAAACATGCAAAAATCGCCAATGGTTACCGTAATTTGTTTGTGTTACAACCATGCGGAGTTTGTTGTTGAGACTTTAAATTCAGTTCTAAATCAATCCTATCCAAATGTAGAACTAATTATTGCTGATGATTGCAGTACGGATAATTCGGTCGAGGTAATCGAAAATTGGCTGCTAAACCACCCGGAAATTCTTTTTATAAAAAACGAAAAAAATTTAGGCAACACTAAAACCTTCAACAAAGCTTTCCGTCATTCCAAAGGTGATTATTTAATTGATTTGGCTGCGGATGATTTATTGCTTTCGGAATGTATCAGTAAACAAGTTAACGCTTTTGAAGTTTCCGATTTGGATAATTTGGGTATTGTTTATGGAAATGTTGCAAATATTTTGGAAGACAACAGTTTCGACTCTTATTACTTTCCTGTTGATGAAACAAAAAAAGTGACTGGAAAAATTGCTCGGGGCGATATTTATCTTGAAGTTCTTACCGGAGAAGCACTATGTTCGGTTTCTTCCATGGTAAAACGATCGGTTTTTGAAAAACTTGGAGGTTATGATGAAAATCTGGCTTATGAAGATCTAGATTTCTGGATTCGCACTTCACGAACTTATAATTTCGAATTCATTGATGACATTCTGGTTCAAAAACGTATTGTAAAAACATCGTTAACTCATGATTTTCACAGAAAAAACAGTAAACGTTCCCGGATTGTGAACTATTCGACCTATTTGATAATCAAAAAAGCGTATCAGCTTAATAAAACTAAGGAAGAAGATTTAGCATTGGGAAAAAGGGTGAATTATGAATTACTTTTAGCCTTAAAAAACAATGATTTTCTTTTACTCTCAAAATATATACTCCTTAAAATAAAGAAGATAGCCTTAAATTAATTAAGGCTATCTTTAAAATTATTTTTTAATAAATTTTATTGTTTCATTTACAGCATTCCCATTAATTTTAACGATATAAACACCGCTAGAAATATTTGGCAACATTACTTCTAAAGTTTGCTCATTGCTTTCTGAAGTATAAACTACCTTACCAAAAATATCAACAATTTTTATTGACAATTTTCCTTTATTTTCTCCAAAATTCAACATAAAGTTTCCATTATTTGGATTTGGATATAAATTGCAGGTGTTTTTAGATGCTTTTCCTTCCTCACTAATATTTTGCATTCTTGATGAATTAGAAACTGGAGTATTGCATGCAGTATTTGAGGTATTAATTTTCAAATCCATAGTTGCTTTATAATCACCACTAATCACATCAATACTATTTCTTGCACTAAAATCTAATACAGCACTGTTAGTGAGTATATTATTACTCATTTTAATTTTATAGGGATTCGTCTTTAATATAAATTTCCATCTGTCAATTATCCTATTATCGATTTCAACAGTTCCTAAAGCATCTGCCATATCTCTAGCCATATCTACCGCTTTATAAGCTTCTAATCTACCCGCTCCTATTTTACCCTGATATAAAATATTTTGAGGAAGCAAATCATTTTTAACTGCTGTAAGCTTTAGGATAGATTCAACTTCATCAGGAAACAAACATGGATTTACAGAAAACATCAGTCCAATTGTACCGGTAACCATGGGAGCAGATATCGATGTTCCTCCATCATATGCATAAACCGTAGCATTAGACATGGAAACTCCAAGAACACCTCTACCAGGTGCCGAAAGATCTACATTTGTATTATAAGTTGCATAAAATGGCGGATTTGTGCGTAAAAAAACGTCTTTCCATAAATTTTCATCAACTCCTGAAGTACCAATATCATAATGATGACCAACATTGGTAACAGAAATAACATTATTGTAAGATGCCGGAAAATGATCATATTGCGGACCTGAAGGGCAAGACCAGGATCCATTCCCAGCTGCCGCAACTAAAACCACTCCAAAATCCTCCCAAATAGATTTTAATAATTCATCCTCATATGTTATGGGGTTTGTTTGACATCCACCCCAACTCATATTAATCACCCTTACTCCACTTGTTACCAAAGGCATCAAACCTGAATATCCTAAAGCAGAAGATCTAACGCTGCAGTTATATCCTATAGATGCCATACCTATCCCGTTATTAGATTGTGCCGCACAAATACTACTTACCAATGTTCCATGACTTGACGAAGTGCCGGAAATTGCACTTGCATCAACGGAAAAAGTTTTTCCAACTAAATCTTGTTGAGAAGTATTAACATTTGTATCATTTACACCTAATAGAATTTTTGAGTTTCCCGTAGTAATATCCCAAGCCTGTTGTGCATTAATAAAACTTAGTTCTGGTTGTGCACCGCTCAATCCAAAATCATTGGGCATGAAAAGAGGTGTTATTTCTGGCACCTTCACTATCCCTTTATAATAATTTGAATATTCGGAATTTAATACAGTAACAAAATCCTCACTACATTCTAAAATATAAGTCCGTTTAAGAAGTTCTCTAATAGCTCCTGGAAAAGCCAGCTCAAATTTCACTACCTCATTTTTTTTAAATAAGTTAGTCAAATCATCATTTTCAAAAACTATTCCACCTCCTTTGGATTCAGGAATCGGAATCCCTTGCTTATTAATTATTTCAACATAGAATTTTGCATTATTCTGAGCATAATTCAAATTGAAACATAATAATCCAATAATAAATAAAATGTATTTCATATTACTTACCTTGTAAAGTTTCGATTTTCTTATTTAACTCAATAATGTAAAGCGTCAATTCCTCAACTTTTTGAAGTAATAATTTGTTCATTTCACCTAATTCAATTCCGTTTTTCTCAACTTCTGATGCAGATGGAATATCTTTTAAATGCCCTTTTTCTTTAATATGTTTTTCAACCTCTTGCAGGGTAGGTAATTTATAATTGTCTTCGAAAACAAAATCTGCCCAAGTAGTATAAACTTTAACTCTATGTGCTCTTACTGCTCCATTTACAGCCAATCTATACACATCACTTCCATCCACAAAGCTGGTTGTCCCAATCCCTAAATACGAATCTGTTTTAGGCATCGTAAAAGTTACTTTATTATTACCATCCTCAAAAATTCTCACTAAATCTTCCTGACTCTTATTCATGATCATCATATCTGTTGTTCCTCCAGTATTAGCCACAAATCGGAATCTTCCAAAATCATTTCTGTCTTCTATAGCAAAATAAACCTGAGACTGGGGATTATAATTGGATTGAGGGAAATCAAAAAATTTCAAGCTTCTCCATTTCGGATTACCATTTAAAAGTCTTCCAGCGTTTAAAACAATTGATTTTTCATTTCTCTCATCAGTGGAGCTAAAAGTTTGCCCATCGGGAGTACCGTCAACAAATAATGAAGATACTTTAGCTCTCCCATTAACCTCAAGTTTTTCTGAAGGAGCATTAGTCCCAATCCCAACATTTGTATTTGTTGTTGGACTGTTTGGTAACACGCTGGCACTTCCTCCTGTAGAGGTATTAATCTGGGCATTAATTGTAAAACCAGTCCCTAACAACAAAATTGCAAGAAAATTCTTTTTCATTTTTTATTTTTTTTAAGTTAATACTTACGAAAGTATTGAAATAAAATAATTAAAAAAAAGAAAAATATTACAAAAAATAAATTTAATGTTGTTTTTTAAAAAATAAAAACAGTACTCCTAAATAAACAAAGTACTCAATGGTATGTGCTATCACAACTCCTTCCACACCAAATACCTTTATCAAATAAAAAGAAGAAAAATACAGTGTGCTAAGTGATAATATTTCAGTGAAAATGTAAGTTTTAGTCATCTTTTTGGCTAATAGCTGATAACCAAAAATCAAAGAAGCAGCTTTAAAAGTATCGCCCAACAATTGCCAGAAAAACAACTCACTTACCGGCTCGAAGTCTTTAGTAAAAAGAATTTGGATTATGAGATTCCGCAAAAAAAACATCACAATCATTACAAGAAAAAAAACAGGCATAATGTTTTTAAAATAACTTAAAAAAACACCTTTAGTTTCCCTATCATTTTCAGACAAAGCTAACTTTGGAAGAAAATAAACCGATAACAATGTGGTAACAAACATCATGTAATAAGAAGAAATTCTGGAAACCGCTTCCCAGTATCCGGCCTGATCTGCCCCCAAAGATTCAATCACGTTATTTCTTATGGCTAAAAAAACAATAGGTCCCAATATCCCTGAAGCCAATGCCATTAATGTATACGAAGACAATCCTTTTATGATGGAAAAATCAAATTGTCCAAAAGAAACATACCGTAAAAACTGTATTTCAGAGTTGATATAATAATATGACATCAGAAACAATAACGACGGAGTAATAATCACCGATAGCAAAGCCCCTAAAGTATGCAGCTTCCAGATTAAAACAACCGATACAACCAAACCGATACTATTTCCAAAAATTGAAACGTAGATTACTTTTGAAAACTTACTCAACCCGTTTATAATTGCTACAAAAATCAAGTTGGCTACATACCAAGGCAAACCAACCGCTAATGCCTTAAAAACTATTCCATACGGATTTGCTGCTCCAAAGATTTCGTTATTCCAATAACTGGAAAAAAAGAATAAAGCCAAACTGATGGCAATGGACAATAACATTAAGGCGATAAAAACCGTTGAAATAATTTTTTTTAAACCTTGCTTATCTTTTTCATTTTCGGCGACATACTTTACAATCCCATTTTGAAAACCCAACATTGAAAAAGTCTCAATGGTAGAAATAAAATTACGAAGGTTCCCCACCAATGCCATACCGCTTGGACCAACAAAAACAGCGATTACTTTCGAGGTGATTAATCCGATGAAAATCTTAAGAATTACGCTCAAACTATTCAATGAACTAATTCTGAAAAGCGGCTTATTGACTATGTTTCGAATAAATTCCAAATCAATATTCGTTTAAAGCCTGAATTACAAAACTTACCTCATCCTGCGTTAAAACAGAACTCATGGGCAAACTCAAAATTTCTTCATGGATTTTTTCGGTTATCGGAAATGATAAATGATGAAAATCTTTCATACTTACCTGTTTATGAGGTGCTACCGGGTAATGAATCAAGGTTTGGATTCCTCTTTCGGAAAGATAGTCTTGTAACTCCTCTCTATTTTTGGTTCGAATTACAAAAAGGTGAAAAACATGATTATCGGAACCGTCGTAATAAGGCAAAACAATTTTATCATTCTTAATTTCAGACAAATAACGATTGGCAACTGCTCTTCGTTTGTCGTTTTCTTGCTGAACATCAGGTAATTTCACTCTTAAAAAGGCGGCTTGCAGTTCATCCAAGCGAGAATTATAACCAATATAATCGTTATAATATTTCTTTTGAGAACCATAATTCGAAAGTGATTTTATGGTTTTAGCAAGCTGTTCATCATTAGTCAACACGGCTCCTCCATCGCCTAAAGCACCAAGGTTTTTTCCCGGATAAAAGCTAAAAGTACGCGCATGACTTCCTTTAAAAGGTAAACCGTGGCCTTGAGCCGCATCTTCCACCATGAGCAGGTTATGCTTGTAACCAATTTCAATTAGCGCGTCCATATCGGCTAACTGACCGTACAAATGCACAATCAGCATTCCTTTGGTTTTGCTGGTGATTTTCTCTTCTATTTGCTTCGGATCGATGTTATAAGTCGCTAAATTAGGTTCAACCAAAACCGGAACCAAATCTGCATGAAGAATTGCCAGAATCGATGCAATGTAAGTATTGGCCGGAACAATGATTTCGTCGCCTTTTTGAAGGTAACCCAATTCAATATACGCTTTGAAAGCCAATATGATAGCATCGAGCCCATTCCCAACCCCAACACAATATTTTGAACCGCTGAAAGCAGCAAATTCTTCTTCAAAAGCTTTTACCTCATCGCCTAAAATGTACCAGCCTTTCTCCAAAAACTGATTTAATTTTTGCTGAAAAGCGGCTTCGTAAGGCTTGTTGATCAATTTAACGTCTAAAAATTTTACCATGCTAAATATCTAATGCTGTGTAGGCTGCGGTTTGAAATTTTATGAAATTTTGTACGGAGGTTCTTGCACCGAAACTTTCCTTCCAGTATGCGAGGCCTTCGTTTAGTTTTCGCCCGTCATTTTCTGAAGAACTTCCAAAACTAACGTATTTTTTATCGGAATATTTTCTGATGATAAAATCAAACAATACATCCAATGCAGCGGTATCGTTTCTGTCCTCGCTTCCGGAACTGTATTGAAAATGTGCCACGGTATCGGTTAAAAACATCACGACTCCAGCTTTTAAATTTCCATCCTGATACGCATTGAACAAGACTATTTTTTCAGGAAAAAGCACGGCCAGTTTTTTAATTTCCTCCAGAGAATGAACCGGTTGCACTCCAAAACGGTTTACAAGGTTCGGGGTCAAAATCTGATTCCAGAAATCGTCGTAATTCTTATCTTGTTTGATTTCTATATTGAGATTTTCCGCTAATGTTAAAGCTCTTTTTCTGTTTCGGTTAGGTTTGTATTTTTCGCTATTGTCAATAACCAGATACACATCGGAACGAACCACATCGGCTCCTGCTAAAAATGCAACATAATCGATTTCCTCGGAAATAGTTTTGTGATAGATTTTCGGAAGCATTTTAAGGGAAAACTGATTTAGCTGATGATCGCTCATGAACTTCAGAATCGCTTTAAAAACAAGTGTATATTCTTTAATACGAATATCTTTTTTCACCAAAACACCACCGTAACTCAAGCCTTGATGGGAAAAAATTTCATTTTCTTTTTTATTGGCAGCCAGACAGGCAATCAGTTTTTCAGATTCAAAAACCAGAAGGGAAAAATCTTCAAAACGATCGGAGTGGTACTCCATAAAATCACGATGAAAAAGAAATGTCGCGTTTTTGGACTGAGCAATAAATTCATTCCAAAGCGCATAATCCGATTTTTGATATTTTCGTACGGTATAGTTTTTCACAGGCCTTTATAAACTTCGGAAAAGTAGTAAATTTTCTCCAAAAAAACTCAGTAAATTGAAACCGCTAGCCTATTTATTATCAAATAATTACTATTTTTAGCCAAAAGAATCCGTGTGAAGACAAAATTACTTTGCCTTTTTTCTCTTATACTATTACTTTTTTCTGAAAATAGCTTTTCTCAGAATGTTTCACTTTACGATCAATTTTTCGGGAGGTATGACTTTACACTCATCGGGAACACGCTTAACCCGGATCAGAATAATCTGGAATATCCAACCTTTATGTACACCCAGTCTTCTGCACAACTGCAATTAAACCCGGGAGATGTTATGGAAAAAGCCTACCTGTATTGGGCTGGCTCAGGAACAGGCGATTTTAACGTCAAACTAAACAATGTGGATATTACGGCACAAAGAACCTTTTCCACTACCGGAACTGCAAATAATTTTAGTTTTTTCAGTGCATTTTACGACATAACCGATCAGGTAAGAACCACCGGAAACGGAACTTATACTTTATCCGATTTAGACTTAAACGCCTTGGTGGATTTGTACAACGACAATGCCACTAATTTTGGGGGATGGGCAATACTGGTAGTCTATAAAAACAATTCTTTACCACTTAATGTAGTAAATATTTACGATGGTTTAGAACGCATATCACCGATATTTCCAACAATTTCCACTCTGGAAATCACGCTTAACAACCTAAATGTAATTGACAACATTGGTTCAAAAATTGGATTTATTGCTTGGGAAGGCGATCAGAATATTGCTCAAAACGAATCGCTATACATCAACAACACTGTTATTGATTCACCTCCTTTAAACCCTTGGTATAATGCGTTTAACGGAACCAGTACTGTTTCAAACAGTAATACGCTTTACAATATGGATTTGGATATTTACAATGTTCAGAATAACATCAACATTGGGGATACACTTGTAAAGATAAAACTTACTTCGGCACAGGATTATGTGATGATTGGCACCATCATTACCAAATTAAACAACATGCTTCCGGATGCGACAGTCAGCATTGACAATGTCCAACTCGAATGTAATTCACGCCAGATTCCCATAAATTACACGGTTTACAATCTCATTAGTACAAACCAAATGGCAGCGGGAACCAAAGTGCATATATACGCTGATAATGTTTTGGTAGGAACCAATCAGACTTCAAGGATTTTACAGGTTGGGGATAGTGAGAGTTTTTCGCAAACCATAACAATTCCTAATTCGGTTCCTTTGAATTTCACTTTAAAAATCGTGGTAGACGAGCCTCATTTGGTAAATGAATTATTAGAGAACAACAATATCGACACCCAATCAATTGAACTTTTGGTATCGCCTGATTTCAATCCTTTAGCTGCTTTGGAATCCTGTAACTTAGGAATCACTTCCGGTCGATTTGATTTTTCTTCCTATGAAGCAGCTGTAAAAACCGATGTAAACCATGTGGTTTCTTTTCATGAAAGTTTGAATGATGCCGAGCAAGGTTTCAACCCGATAATCAATCCTTCCTATTATTTCACACCGGTAACGCCAAAAGAGATCTTTGTTCGTATTTACAATGGCAATTGTTACAGTGTTACTTCTTTTATGCTATTGACTAAAAACTGTCCGCCAACTATTTACAATGCCGTTTCTGCCGATAACGATGGGATGAACGACACCTTCTTCATTGATGGTTTACACAATATCTTTGTAAATTTCAAATTGGAAGTTTACAACCGATGGGGGAAACTGATTTGGACCGGAAACAACACCACTCCGGATTGGGACGGTCACATTCGGGATGGAATTGGCAGCAACAAAGCACCGGACGGAACGTATTATTACATTTTATACCTTAATGATCCGGATTACCCAGATCCTTTAACCGGTTATTTATTTTTGAACAGTAAAGGGTAAATCAATTGCGTTCCATTGGCGGAAGCGACCATTTAAAAATAACCGCCATCAAACGAATGGAAATAATAAGCACTGAGGTGGCGAGATAAAGCACATCTTCATGGATATTGAGCTTCTTAAGTAAGAAGAAAAACACTCCGCCAATAATACAAATTGTGGCATAAATCTCTTTTCTGAAAATTACAGGAATTTCATTGCACAAAATATCACGGATAACTCCTCCAAAACAGGCAGTCATGGTTCCTAATGCAATACAGATTGGTGGTTCTAAACCTTTTTCTAAACCCTTTTCAAGTCCTATCAGTGTAAAAACTCCTAAACCGATGGTGTCAAACAAAAACATTGATGTTCGAAAGCGATCGAGTTTTTTTCTGAAAATCACAGCTAAAAAATAACCTGCCAAAATCACGTAAACGTAATTGAGGTTCTGCATCCAACCTACTGGGGTTCTACCAATTAGGATATCGCGCAATGTTCCGCCACCTACAGAAGTCACAAAGGCAATAATAAGTACACCAAACGGATCCAGTTTTTTGTTCATGGCCGTTAGGGCGCCGGAAACGGCAAAAGCCATCGTTCCTAAAATATCAAGAATATCAAACATTTCAAGTTGTATCAGATTACAAAATTATACCAAATAAGATGTAGAACTCAACAATTTGGCAAGAAAACTTACTAAATTTGCTCTTTTACAACTCAGTAAACTCAAAATGAAACAAATATCTTCGGCACAAAATCCATTTATAAAATCGTTGGTACAATTACAGGAAAAGGCAAAAGCCCGTAAACAGAGTGGTACTTTTCTAATTGAAGGACAGCGCGAAATCATGTTAGCTCAAAAAGGCGGATATGAACTACAAACCATTCTTTTCTTACCCGAATTAGTTTCTGAAGCTGAAATTAGACAGCTTACAAGACAAAAAGTTGAAATGATCGAAATCTCAAAAGAAGTTTATCAGAAGCTGGCGTATCGCGATACAACTGAAGGAATTCTTGCCGTTGCCAAAACAAAATCACTTGATTTATCGGACTTACAATTATCCGAAAACCCATTGATTTTAGTTGCAGAAGCTACCGAAAAACCGGGAAATATAGGCGCAATTTTAAGAACTGCCGATGCTGCGAATTTAGATGCGGTTATTATTGCCAACCCAAAAAGCGACCTGTATAACCCAAATGTTGTGCGCTCGAGCGTTGGATGTTTGTTTACCAGACAAATCGCAACAGGTTCTACTGAGGAAGTTATAGCCTTTCTCAAAGAAAAGAACATTTCAATCTATTGTGCTACTTTACAAGACTCAACTTATTATCACACACAAAATTATACAACGCCTTCTGCTTTGGTCGTTGGGACAGAAGCTACCGGGCTAACCGAAGCTTGGCGCAATGCCAGCACTAAAAACATCATCATCCCAATGCAGGGAGAAATCGACTCGATGAATGTTTCGGTTGCGGCTGCTATTTTAATTTTTGAAGCAAAAAGACAACGCGGGTTTTAAAAGTTTAGAAATCCTAAATTAAAACAAAAACGCTCTTTAGATTTTTTTAAAATGATCAACTTGTGATTATTTTTTTTCAAATATAAAACTGATCACGTTTTTGTAATCTTTTTTCTCAAAAATAATTTTTGATTACAAAATTGTGATCAAATTATTTAAAAACAGAATTTTGATTACATACTTATTAAAACAAAAAATTCTGAGCACAGGAAACGATTAATTCTATCTTTGCTTAATCATCAAAACCACAATCATGAATTATAAATTTACATTCCTGTTCCTTCTTATCGGATTAAGTTTATCCGCTCAAATGTCTGAAACCCAAATTGACGCACTGGTAAATAAAACCATGACCTCTTTTAATGTTCCGGGAATAGCCGTTGCAGTAGTGAAAGACGGAAAGGTAATTCATTCCAAAGGGTACGGGGTAAAATCCATTATTACTAAACAAAAAGTTGATGAAAATACTTTATTCGGAATTGCTTCCAACAGTAAAGCATTCACCGCTGCATCGTTAGCTATTTTAATCGATGAAGGAAAACTGGACTGGGACGACAAAGTAACCAAATACATCCCCGAATTCAAGATGTACAACGATTACGTTACTAATGAATTCACCATTCGTGATTTACTAACCCACCGAAGCGGTTTAGGTCTTGGTGCCGGTGACTTAATGATTTGGCCGGACGGACACGATTTCACTCCGAAAGACATCATCAACAACATTCAATATTTAAAACCGGTTTCCGGCTTCAGAACCAAATACGATTACGATAATTTATTGTATGTAATTGCCGGAGAAGTTATTGAACGCGTCAGCAAGCAATCATGGGCAGAATTCATAGAAACCCGCATTATGAAACCTTTGGAAATGAACAACAGCGTGGGTACTTGGTCACGATTGAAAGACACAACCAACACCATTGTTCCGCACGTTCCAATTGACGGAAAACTAAAGGTAATTACGCGTTACAAAAGCCGAATTATGGATGCTGCCGGTGGAATTTATTCCAGTGTAAATGATTTGAGCAAATGGATGATTCTACAAATGAACAAAGGTAAATATGGCAACAACCAGCAACTTTTCAGCGCTAAACAACATGCCGAAATGTGGAGTCCGCAAACCATTTTACCGAATCGAACTACCGCTCCATACAATACACTTTTTAGAGCTTATGGCTTAGGATGGCAATTACAGGATGTGAAAGGAAAACTTCAGGTTTCCCACACCGGCGGATTGGAGGGAATTGTTACCCAAACCATCATGATTCCGGAATTGCAACTTGGAATCGTGGTCTTGACCAATCAGCAATCGGGAGCAGCCTTCAATGCCATTTCCAATACAATAAAAGATAGTTATTTTGGTATTTCTGGTGAAGATTGGGTAGCCAAACTGAGCAAACAATCCCAATCCAACGAAACAGAAGCTAATAAAGTAACCGATGAAGTTTGGCAGGCCGTTACCAAAAACAAACTGGACAAAAACCTTAAAATCGATTATTCAAAAGTAATCGGAACTTTTAAAGACAATTGGCTGGGAGAAATTACCATTACCGAGAAAAAGAAAAAGCTTATTTTTACCTCTAAACGTTCTCCAAAGCTAACCGGCGAAGTTTCTTTTTACAAAGACAACACTTATGTGGTTCGATGGTTTAACCGTTATTTTGATGCCGATGCTTATCTTTACATCACCTTCGATAATTTAGGATTTGCCACAAATATCAAGATGAAACCGATCTCTCCGTTAACGGATTTTAGTTACGATTTTCAGGATCTGGATTTCAACAGGATAAAATAACACGAAGCGCTCTGAGAAAGGGCGCTTTTTTTCTATAAAAAACTTAATCTGTTTGCAAAGCTCAATTCTTTACCTTATTTTTAGATACTGATTGAATTACTATGATAGAGATTGATTTAGAAGCTGAAAACAAAGCCATTGCAAAAGAATACAAGGAATTACTGCGCATCAGTTACCAAACCCTTTCTGAAGACGACAAAAAACTAATTCGAAAAGCGTTTGACGTTGCTGTTGATGCTCATAAAGATCAACGCCGAAAATCCGGTGAAGCCTATATTTTCCACCCGATTGCCGTTGCGAAAATTGTTGCCTCCGAAATTGGTTTGGGCGCTACTTCCATCGCCGCTGCTTTAATGCATGATGTGGTGGAAGATACCGACATTACAGTGGAAGACATCGAAAAGATGTTCAACCCGAAAATCGCCCGAATTGTAGATGGCCTAACCAAAATGGCCAAAGTAAAGACCGATCAGGAAATCTCGATGCAGGCGGAAAACTTCCGCAAAATGCTCTTGACTTTAAACGATGATGTTCGGGTAATTCTTATCAAAATAGCCGATCGCTTGCACAACATGCAAACCATGGAAAGCATGGTCGATTATAAGCAAGCAAAAATTGCTTCGGAAACCTTATACATTTATGCTCCTTTAGCACATCGTTTGGGATTGTACAACATTAAAACCCAACTTGAAGACTTAGGACTAAAATACACTGAACCCACTGTTTACAACGATATTGTAAGCAAAATGAAGGAAAGTAAGGAAGAGCAACAGGCTTATATAAAATCCATTGCCGATGTTCTTAAACAATCCTTAGACGAAGAAGGCATAGAATACACAATGAAAGGACGTCCTAAATCGGTGTATTCCATCCGCAGAAAAATGCTGGCGCAAGGAGTTACTTTTGACGAAGTGTACGACAAATTCGCTTTGCGCATCATCTATAAGTCTGAAAATCATCATGATGAAAAATTCCTTGCCTGGAAAATTTATTCCATTGTAACCGATCATTACCGCCCTTCCCCTAGCCGATTGCGCGATTGGATTTCATCCCCCAAATCAACTGGTTATGAGGCTTTGCACATCACCGTTATGGGACCAAAAGGACGTTGGGTAGAAATACAGGTGCGAAGTGAACGAATGGACGAAATTGCCGAAAAAGGGTACGCAGCCCATTACAAATACAAACAAGGAGCAAGTGAAGAAAACAGTCTTGACGTTTGGTTGAATCAGTTAAAAGAAGCTTTAGAAAATTCTGAAACCAATGCTGTGGATTTCGTGGAAGACTTTAAACTCAACCTTTATGCAAAAGAAATTTACGTTTTTACCCCTAAAGGAGAAATCAAATCCTTGCCAAAAGGAGCTACTACACTTGATTTTGCTTTCAGTATTCACTCCGAAATTGGCGTAAAAACAAGAGGAACAAGGGTTAACGGAAAATTAGTCCCTTTAAATCATGTTTTAAACAGTGGGGATCAGGTTGAGATTATTACTTCTGCCAATCAAAAGCCAACCGCGCACTGGCTCGAATATGTTACCACTGCACGAGCGAAAAATAAAATCAAAAACGTACTTAATGAAAGTACAAAAAAAATTGCCGAAGACGGAAAAGAAATCCTTACCCGAAAACTGCGTCATTTAAAAGTTACCCTTAACGAGCAAACGGTAAACGAACTGGTAAACTTCTTTAAGCTGCAAACCAGTCTGGATTTATTTTACAGAGCCGGACTCGGAACCATAGACAACCAGCAGTTAAAAGATTTTGCCGCTCAAAAAAGCAATACACTTGTCAATTTCTTTAAGAAAACCATCAAACGTTCTCCAAACGCTTCGGAACATATCCATAGGGACGAAATCAGCAAAAACTACGATTTATTGGTTTTTGGAGCCGAACAGGATCGATTGGAATACAAACTCTCCAGCTGCTGTAATCCAATTCCGGGCGATGAAGTATTTGGTTTTGTAACGATTAACGAAGGAATCAAAGTGCATCGTAAAGACTGCCCTAACGCAATAAGCATGCAGTCTAATTTTGCGTACCGCATCATTCAGGCAAAATGGATTGATTCCTCACAGGAAGAATTTAAGGCAACTTTAAAAATTACCGGAATGGACACTTTAGGATTAACCAACGAGCTTACCAAAGTGATTTCCAACCAGATGAACGTTAACATACAAAGCATTTCCCTTAGTGGAGAAGCCGGCTTGTTCAACGGTCAGGTTACGGTTATCGTTCCTAACAATGTCATCCTTAAAAAATTGATGGACAACATTAAAAAGATTGACGGCGTAGACAAAGTTTCAAGGGTTAACAACAACTAAAAAACCTTTCAACAAAGTAAAACGATTAAAACTTTTACCACTTAAAAAATAAGCTTATCTTTGCGGGTCTTTGATAGAAAAATCCCAATGGAAAACAGTAGTAACCAAGAAGTTGTAAAAAACGTCTTCACTAAATATCTTGAAGAAAAAGGACATCGTAAAACTCCAGAGCGCTACGCTATCCTTCAGGAAATTTACGAAAGTCAGGAACATTTTGACATCGAATCGTTGTACATCAAAATGAAAAACAAGAACTATCGTGTAAGCCGTGCCACCCTTTACAACACCATCGAACTGTTGTTGGAATGCGGACTGGTACGTCGTCATCAGTTTGGTCAAAATCAGGCACATTATGAGAAATCGTACTTCGACAAACAACATGATCACATTATCATGACTGACTCTGGCGAAGTTATTGAGTTTTGTGACCCGCGTATTCAGACCATCAAACAAACTATCGAAGAAATTTTCGGTATTGAGATTCACAACCATTCGTTGTATTTCTACGGAACCAAAAAACAGGAGTAAATTCGGTATCAATAAGCCCGAGAATAATAAACAACAACTAAATATAACACACAACACAATGACGGTAGATTTACTGCTAGGCCTACAATGGGGAGATGAAGGAAAAGGAAAAATCGTAGACGTTCTAACTTCCAAATACGACATTATTGCTCGTTTTCAAGGCGGACCAAACGCCGGACACACTTTGGAATTTGACGGAATCAAACACGTTTTAAGAACCATTCCATCGGGTATCTTCCACAAAAATTCAATCAATATTATCGGAAACGGAGTTGTAATTGACCCGGTAGTTTTCCAAAAAGAATTGGAAGGCTTGGAGAAATTCAACATGGATTTAAAATCTAAATTACTGATTTCCAGAAAAGCACACTTAATTTTACCAACCCACCGTTTATTAGACGCTGCTTCGGAAGCTTCAAAAGGAAAAGCTAAAATTGGCTCTACTTTGAAAGGAATCGGCCCAACTTATATGGATAAAACCGGAAGAAACGGAATACGTGTAGGTGATATTGAATTAGCAGATTTCAAAGAACGTTACAGAAACCTTGCAGATAAACACGAAGCCATGATTGCGTTCTACGATGTAGACATGCAGTACAACCTTAAAGAATTGGAAGATGAGTTTTTCGCTTCGGTTGAAGTTTTAAAAACATTACAATTCATTGACAGTGAAGAATACCTAAACAACGCTATGAAAGAAGGAAAATCCATCCTTGCTGAAGGCGCTCAAGGTTCTTTATTAGATATCGACTTCGGTACTTACCCGTTTGTAACTTCCTCAAACACTACAGCTGCAGGAGCTTGTACCGGTTTAGGAGTTGCCCCAAACAAAGTAAAAGAGGTTTTCGGAATCTTCAAAGCTTATACAACCCGTGTTGGTAGTGGCCCCTTCCCTACTGAATTATTTGATCAAGTTGGTGAAACCATTGCTAAAGTTGGTAACGAATTCGGTTCGGTAACCGGTCGTGCGCGTCGTTGTGGCTGGTTGGATTTAGTAGCTTTAAAATATGCCGTACAGGTTAATGGTGTAACTGAATTGTACATGATGAAAGGCGACGTACTTTCTGGTTTCGATACTTTAAAAGTGTGTACTGGTTACAAATACAATGGTGAAGTAATCAACCACTTACCGTACAATATCGAAGAGAAAAACGTAACTCCGGTTTATGTTGAGAAAAAAGGCTGGAAAGCGGATTTAACAGGAATGACCAAGTACGAAGAACTTCCTTCAGAATTGAAAGAATATGTAGAATTTATTGAACGTGAAGTAGGTGTGCCGATTCGAGTAATCTCAGTTGGGCCAGACCGAACACAAACAATTGTAAAATAATTTTCAAAACGCTTTCTTCGGAAGGCGTTTTTCTTTTGAAAACAAGTCAATTATAAATAATTCTTAATACAAATTGGCTTTCGCAGATTTTACTTAAATTTGGGCAAAATTACAAACATTGAAGAATCGTATCCTATTTATATTTTGCACACTTTTCATTGGCTTGTCTTTAATGGCGCAGGAAAAGAAAGTTATTAAAATTCTCCATTCAGATTTCATCGATATGAACCAGACTGAGATTCCGGGAGCCATCCTTTTTACCGGAAATGTACAGGTTGAACATGATGGGGTTTTAATCAACTGCAATAAAGCATACCATTTTAAAGACGAAAACTACGTAAAAGCCTTTGGAAATGTCCGTTTAAATCAAGGCGATTCCATAACGCTTTCCAGCAAATATGCTGAATACAATGGAAATCAGCAATTTGCTTTTGCAACGGGCGATGTAGTTTTACGTTCTCCGGAATCAACCTTAACCACAGACACCATTAATTTTGACCGAAGCATTCAACAGGTATATTACAATACGTACGGAACTATCATCAACAAAGAAAATACGCTTCGAAGCAAATCGGGACGCTATTTTGTAAACCAGAAAAAATACCAGTTCAAAACTGCAGTAACGGTAACCAATCCAGACTCTACCATTAAAACCAATCATTTGGATTATTATGAAGAATCGGGTCACGCTTATGTTTTCGGACCTTCAACCATTAATAACAAAGGCAATCTAATTTATACAGAAAACGGATTTTACGACACCAAAAACCAAACCTCCAATCTCTCCAAAAACTCCACAATTACCTATCAAAACCGGAAAATTAAAGGGGAAAAAATATATTACGACGGCAAACGGAACTTTTCATCAGCCACAAATAATGTAAAAATAACGGATACCATAAACCGGATGGTGGTTACCGGACATTACGCCGAAATGCACCGCGCAAAGGACTCCATGTTCATCACCAAAAAAGCTTTGATCGCCAGCTTTGTTGAAAACGACTCCGTTTACATTCATGCTGAAAAACTACTGGTAACCGGTAAACAAGGGGAACGCATCGTGCGAGGGTTCAAAAACGCGAGAATTTTCAAATCGGATATGAGCGGGAAATGCGATTCAATCCATTCCGATCAAAAAAGAGGGCTTACCCAATTAATCGGAAGGCCAGTATTATGGAGTCAGAAAAGCCAGCTAACCGGTGACATCATGCACCTTATCGGCAACAATAAAACCGAAAAACTAGACTCTCTTAAAGTGATGGGCAATGCGTTTATTATCCAGAAAGATACTATCGGAAACGGTTACAATCAGGTTAAAGGATTAAACCTGTATGGGAAATTCCGCGATAATAAATTATATGAAGTAGATATGGATAAAAATGCCGAAATGATCTATTACATGTACGACGACAAAAATGAATTGGTAGGAATAGACAAAGGCGTTTGCAGTTCAATACATTTGGAATTGGAAAAGAATCAGATTCAAACCGTAACCAAGTTTGTAAATCCGGAAGGTCAGATTTACCCGGAGACTGAATTTCCTGAGAACGCCCGAAAATTAAGAGGTTTTATCTGGCGCGGTGACGAAGAAATAAAACGTTTAGAAGATATTTTCTCAGCCGAGGAATTAGCCTTAGACCAGAAAGCCCAAATTCAAAGTAAGAAAAATGAAAAAGAAGCCGAAAAGCCAATGGAAGTAAAAAAAGAAACCTTGGAATACGGTAAACCTAAGAAGGAAACCAAGCCCTCTTCTGTTAAAAAGAAGAAAAAATAAAGAGCGTCAACAGTTTTCTATTTACTCAATAGATTAGCAAGATTTAGAACGAATCTTCAGAATACCTATAATTATGCTTAAAGATTTCTACAAATATCAGGCACAAACTTCCCCTTACCCACTAGGAATGGAAGTTTCCCATGCCAAAGGCTCCTATATATACGACACCAACGGAAAGGCCTATCTGGATTTTGTTGCCGGCGTTTCCGCCTGTACCCTTGGTCATCAGCATCCACGAGTTCGTGAAGCGATTGTAAATCAATTGGATAAATACGCCCACGTGATGGTTTACGGAGAATACGCCCAAGACCCAGCTGTGGAATTGTGCAAACTTCTAGCGGAAAACACACCAGCTCCTTTAGACAAAGTGTATTTGGTAAATTCCGGAACTGAAGCAACAGAGGGCGCTTTAAAATTAGCCCGACGAGTAACTGGGCGCAGTCAACTGATTTCTTGCTATAACGCTTACCACGGAAACACCATGGGCTCAATGAGTGTTATGGGCTTTGAAGAAAGAAAACAGATTTTCAGACCTTTAATTCCCGATGTAGATTTCATCACTTTTAACAATGAAGAGGATTTACTGAAAATAACCGAAAAAACGGCGGGAATTATTCTAGAAACCATTCAAGGCGGTGCCGGATTTATTCAACCGCATAATGATTTCCTTAAAAAAGTAAGAAAGCGTTGTGATGAAGTTGGAGCACTTATGATCTTAGATGAAATTCAGCCTGGTTTTGGTCGCACCGGAAAGTTATTCGGATTCCAAAATTACGATATGGTTCCCGATGTAGTGGTAATGGGTAAAGGAATGGGAGGCGGAATGCCTGTAGGCGCATTTATGGCTAAATCGGAATATATGGATTTACTCAGCCACGATCCTAAATTAGGGCATATTACTACTTTCGGAGGTCATCCAGTGATTGCAGCGGCTTGCTTGGCTACTTTAAAAGAGTTATTGGAAACGGATTTAATGCCTCAAGCTTTAGAAAAGGAAAAATTGTTCAGGAAATTATTGGTTCATCCTTTAATTAAAGAAATTCGCGGAGAAGGCTTAATGCTTGCCGCTATGACAGAAAGTCCTGAAATCACCAATAAAGTCATCTTTAAATGTCAGGATAAAGGCCTGATCTTGTTTTGGTTGTTGTTTGAAGGCTGTGCTATCCGCATCACCCCGCCCCTAACGCTTTCAATGGAGGAAATCCAAGAAGGTTGTGGCATCATTCTTGAAGCTATGAATGAAGTGATGGCCGAAGAAGCTATGCAGCAAGATTGTTAATAATATTGTTTACAACCTACACACGTTCATCATAAAAAGGCTGCAAAGTCTTAGTAATTTTAATAAGGATAATTTTAAACAACAGGAGTATGTATTTGAGTAACGAGGAAGAGGAAAACAGTTTATCCTTATCAAAGTTCGAATCAATGTTGAAAACCAACAAGGTATTCTTCTTTGACTCCGAAGAGTTTGAAGACATCATTCTTCACTATCTTGACACGGGGAGAATAAACTTAGCCAAAAAGGCTTTAAAATTAGGTTTAGAACAACATCCCAAATCTACCGGTTTGAAGTTGGTTCAAGTGGAACTTTTAGTATTTGAAGACAAGCTCGACATTGCCGAAAAACTATGCAACGAGTTATTTGCCATCGAACCGACCAATGAAGAAGTTTACATTCAAAAAGCAAACATTCACTCCAAAAGAGACGAGCACGAAAAAGCAGTAGAAATGCTGAAAATCGCTCTTCGCTATACCGACGATTATGCCGATGTATATAATTTAATTGGTATGGAATATCTTTTCATGGACGAATTAGAGCTTGCAAAAGAGAATTTCATCAAATGTCTGGATGAAGATATTGAAGATCATTCTGCACTTTATAATGTAGTTTATTGTTTCGATTTTCTAGATCAGAACAATGAAGCAATTTTATTTTTAAACAGCTTTATCGACAGAAATCCTTACAGTGAAGTAGCTTGGCATCAGTTAGGTCGTCAGCATTACACTTTAAAAGATTATGATTTAGCGGTTCGTGCATTTGATTATGCAACTCTAATCGACGAAAACTTTTTAGGTGCTTATCTTGAAAAAGCAAAAGCACTGGAAAAACTAAAAAAATATCAGGAAGCCATTGACTGCTATACCATTACCATGGAGTTGGACGATGCAACTTCCTTCGCTTTGTTGCGCGTTGGAAAATGCCATGAAAAACTAGGTAATACAGAATTAGCGTTACAGTTTTATCAGAAAACGGTTCATGAAGACCCTTTATTAGACAAAGCCTGGATTGCCATAACAGATTTTTACATTCGTCAGAAGAATTTCCAGAAAGCGTTGTATTATGCTAATAAAGCCATTAGTATCGACAACGAAAACAAATTGTACTGGAAGCGTTATGCAACAATTAACCGAGCGCTAAATTTCTATGAAGAAGCAGAGTACGGTTACCGAAAAGCAGTTGAATATGGTGATTATGAATTGGATACTTGGCTTTTTTGGATCGATACTTTACAATTTTTAGGCGAATTTGAAAGTGCAGTACAAACCCTTTTACAAGCTTCGGAATTTTTCCCTGAAGAATTTGAGGTTGAATACCGTTTGGCGGGTTTGTATTTCATGCTTCAAGACGAAACAAAAGGTAAGTTCCACTTGGCAAACGGTTTACGTTTAAATTTTGCAAACCACACGTTATTAGAAGAATTATTTCCGGTAATCTGGAGCAGAAAAACAGTTCAAAATCAGATTGCCAAACATAAAAAAACAGACGATTAGTAAATCAAATACCACATTTTACTAGTATCTTTATGGTCAGCTGTTGAATTAGCTGACCATAATTTTTTATGAAAAAACTCAAGAAAAAAAAATTCGGTTTATTGGGAAAGAATATTAGCTATTCGTTTTCCAAAGGGTACTTTACAGAGAAATTCGAGAAAATCAATTTCACGCATTACTCCTATAAGAATTTTGATGTGGAATCCATTGAGCAATTTCCTAAAATTATTGCCGATACCAAAAATCTTAAAGGAATGAACGTAACCATTCCATATAAAGAAACTGTTATCCCCTATTTAACCAAATTATCCAAAAACGCAAAAACCATTGGAGCGGTCAACACCGTTAAAATATCAAAAAACGGAACCCTTAAAGGCTATAACACCGATTTTCACGGATTCAAAAAATCTTTGAAACCATTATTAAAAAAACACCACCAAAAAGCGTTGATTTTAGGCACAGGCGGAGCTAGTAAAGCTGTGGCATTTGCCTTCAGAAAACTGGGAATTGAATTTGATTTTGTTTCCCGTAACCCTTCTGAATATGAATTGTCATACAAGGAATTAAATGCGGAACTGTTTTCAGAATACCAAATAATTGTAAATACCACTCCGGTTGGTACTTTTCCAAACATTGATCAATGCCCGGAACTGGATTATTCCTTATTTACCGAAAAACACATCGCTTACGACCTGATTTACAACCCTCAAGAAACCAAATTTTTACAATTGGCAAAAGAAAACGGAGCAACAATTAAAAACGGGCACGACATGCTTGTTTTTCAGGCAGAAAAAGCTTGGGAAATCTGGAACCGCTAATTTTCAATTTAGTAAAAAATTACTTATAATACTGATTTTCAGAAAAGTAACCACTTTAGCCCCGATAGTAGTGTAAATCCTCACGTTTTAGTGAGGATTGCAATGGATAGCGGGAACATGGAAACCAAAAATTCACTACCCATTCGCTCCTAATCGATTTAATTTACTTTTAAACAGAAATCGTCTTTTATTTAACCGCTTTTCTTTTGAATTTTCGGCTTGCTTTAGTATCTTTCGGCTCAATTTTGTTAAACTTAAGCATTTATTTCAATGTTAGAAGAAAAGAATGATAACCTGCCAGTGGCAGACGGACAGGAAATTACAAACGAGGAAACTGTTCAAAACGAAAATCTAGAGGCAATCGCAGCCATAGAGAGTTCTAATGCAGAGGAAAGTGAAGACGAAAGCATTAGCGAAGCTCACGACATTCCTATGCTGAATTATGAAGCGATGTCGATGGACGAATTAACCGTAGAACTGAACAAACTGGTTTCCAATGAAAAGATGATGGCCATCCGCAACCACGTGGAGGAAATCCGTAAGGAATTTATGGCAAAATACCATCACTTTATCGATGAAAAGCGTGACGAATACAGTCATGAGAACAATGGCGACACTTCCGGTTTCGATTACCATTTTCCGCTTAAAAACAAATTCGATTCGATTTACAACAACTATAAAGAACAAAAAAATCAACACTTCAAGCAAGTACAGAACAACCTGAAACACAATTTAGACGTTCGTCTTGCCATTATTGAAGAACTAAAAAACCTAATCGATAATTCTGGAGACAGCATTCAGGAAACCCTGAAAACCGTTAACGAATTACGTGACCGATGGAAAAACGCAGGGCCAATTCCGCGCGACAAATACAACCACGTTTGGAATAATTTCCATTTTCATATTGAGCGTTTTTACGATCATTTACACTTGGATCGTGAAGCCCGCGATTTAGACTTCAAACACAATCTGGAGCAGAAACAACGTATTATTGTCCGTGTAGAAGAATTGGTAAACGAAGAAGATGTTTCCAAAGCCTTCCGCGAATTGCAATCGTTGCATAAAATCTGGAAAGAAGAAATCGGGCCGGTTTCCCGTGAACACCGTGAAGAATTATGGAACCGTTTTAGTGAATTGACTCGTCAACTACACGATAAGCGCGAAGCATTATTTGCCAAAGCAAGAGAAATTGAAGAGGTAAATTTAGCCAAGAAAAAGGAAATCATCGATCAAATTAATGCCATCGCTAAAGAAGAAGTTGCTTCTCATAACGTTTGGCAAAGCCAGATAGAGCGAATCGAAGCGTTACGTGCAGCTTTTATGCAGGCCGGAAAAGTTCCGATGGAAGTAAACGAAGAAACCTGGAGTTCTTTTAAAGATGCCGTTCGCAATTTCAACGCACAGAAAAACGCGTTCTACAAAGACATCAAAAAAGACCAACAAGATAACCTGAACAAAAAACTGGCTTTGGTGGAAAAAGCAAAATCACTGCAAGAAAGCGATGATTTTAATGCTACCACACCAGTCATGAAACAAATTCAGGAGGAATGGAAAAAAATAGGTCATGTGCCGAGAAAATATTCTGATGCGGTTTGGAAGGATTTCAAAGAAGCCTGCAACCACTATTTCGATCGTATGCACGCTAAAAGAAATGAATCCAGTGCAGAAGAAACCGAAGCTTTTGACCAGAAAAAAGAGTATCTGGAATCGCTAAAAGATTTCCAACTTACCGGCGAACACAAAACGGATTTAGACGCTATTAAAAAACACATCGAAACCTGGAAAGGTTTAGGTAAAGTGGCGCACAACCGTCGTCATATCGAAGGAAAATTCAATAAAATTCTTGATGCATTATTCGATAAATTAAGTCTTTCGAAAAAAGATGCGGAAATGGCCAAATTCAACAACCGCTTAGGTCAATTAGCCGAAGGAGATGAACGCCAGCTTCAAAACGAACAGATTTTCATCATGCGTAAAATTGATGAAGTACAAAACGACATCTTCCAATTGGAAAACAACATTCAGTTCATTTCCAACGCAAAAGCAGACAATCCTTTGGTAAAAGAAGTAAACAAAAGCATTGAACGTCAAAAAGAAGAACTAAAAACCTGGAAAGAGAAGCTTAAACAGATTAGAAGCTTGAAACAGGAATAAAAATAAAGCAAAAGCCGTAATTTTAATCAAATTACGGCTTTTTTTATCCTTTAAATTTAGGCATCATGACCGGTGAAGAATTAAAAAAAATACAAACTCCGTTAAAGGAAAAATACGCCAACGATGGGGCTTCCGCATTAATAACCTTAAAAGCAAAAGGTCGTATTGGAGAAAACGTTTCCTGTAAAATAGAAACCGGATTACAAATTTCGGAAGCAGGACTCCATCCTGCAACAGGCGGAACCGGTTTACAATTATGCTCCGGAGATATGCTTTTAGAAGCCCTTATAGCCTGTACCGGTGTAACCCTAAGCGCCGTGGCAACTTCCTTAGGAATCCTATTAGAAGACTGCATTATCAAAGCAGAAGGTGATTTGGATTTCCGAGGAACTCTGGGCATTTCAAAAGAAGTTCCGGTTGGCTTCAAACAAATACGGTTAACCTTTGAAATCAAATCAAACGAAACCGAAGAAAAGATCCAGACACTACTGAAGCTAACAGAACGCTATTGTGTTGTTTATCAAACCCTGATTAATTCAACTCAGGTGAAAGCAAAAATCATTAATTTATAAACGTTACTTTCTCTTATAATCAAAAATAGCAGGGAATTTTCTTGTACTGATTGTTGGTTCTGAAACTATTTTCTTTGCATACTTTGGCGTAATCTGCTTGTCCATATACGTTTCATTTTTGTATTTTTTGTGCTCCACAATTGCAGAAACCTTCACGTTTACGTCTATCGGTTGTACATAATTATCGTTCTTGAGCATGATAAAGTACTTCCCTTGGAGTAAATTATTTTCCGTAAAACGTTTGTAAGCAGCAATTCCTTTACCTAAATCGAAGGCTTTAATTGGTTTTTCTTCTAAAAACAGTTTCTTGTTCTCTTCATTTACCAAAAAATACTCTACATCTTCCCCGATGGACGGCAAAACCATATTCGTTACAGCTCCAGCGGCAATTCCACCTAAAGGACTTGAAAATATCGTAGTGGCACCTTGCACAGCTCCTACAATCATTTTACGGTTTTGCTGCCAATATTCATTACTTTCTTTCCCTACTCCAACCCAATAAGCCCAAGCAACCACTTTTTTGGTTTCGTTTTCTGAAATTTCATTTTTAGGTAAGGAAAAAAACACGCTGGAAGTACTGGAATCAAAAGTAGTTTTGGCATTAACGCGCTGGGTTTTATCCAAAGCCATTTCTTCGTATTTCTTTTCGTAATAGGCCACTTTTCTTGTCTTTTGAACCAAAAGCGTATCATAACCCACCACCACATCTTTAGTAACCGAATTCCAAACAGTATCCTGTTCCGTTACCCATTTTACAGCAGTATTAAAATTTTGAGTTTCCTTAGTACTGGGGTTTCTACTGATAAAAACCGACAGCTTCAATTCTTCATTAGAAGTGTTTTTTACCTGAAATTTATATACCTGAGTATGTTGAACCTTCAAGCGTTCTTTTTTAACCTTCTTAAAATCAATCTCCTGAAATTTAACTACTTCCGGAAATTCAGTAACCGAAAATTCAGCAATATTTTTATTGTTTTCCTCGATAAAAGAAAACTGGATTTCATCGCCGGAAGCAAATCCAAACAACCATTCTTGTGTTGAATTAGGTTTAACTTTAACCAATTGTTCCGTTACTTTGACGGTTTTTTGAGCAATGATACTGTTTGCAAGCAAAAGAAACAGTAAGGTAATTTTTCTCATTATTGTTCTGTTATTTTGTAAAATCGTAATCGCGCTCCACTTTAGCAATGCGCACTTTGAACGCTTTGTACCAATCGCTTCTGCCGGTTTCTCTGGCAATGGTGTGCTCGGCATTCATTTTCCAGTTTTTAATCGATTCCAAATCTTTCCAATACGAAACGGTTATTCCAATTTCATTACGTGCCGATTCTACTCCTAAAAAACCGGGTTGTTCAGTAGCTAATTCCACCATTCGATCTGCAGTTTGAGCATAACCTTCTTCGATTTCTGTTCTAACCGATGTAAAAATCACTGCGTAATAAGGCGCTTCCGGTGTTTTTGCGATCATATTATAAACTGTTTACTTAACTGAAAATTAAAGTTTTTTTGCTTCTTCCCAAAACACATCCATTTCCGCTAAAGTCATGTCCGACAACGGTTTTCCAAGCTCATTAGCCTTGCTTTCCAGATACATAAAACGCTTCATAAACTTCTTGTTAGTGCGCTCCAAAGCATCTTCAGGATTCACTTTCAAAAACCGTGCGTAATTGATCATCGAGAACAAAACATCGCCAAATTCAGCTTCTATTTTATCTTGATCGGCCGTTTTTACCTCATGTTGCAGTTCCGAAAGCTCTTCCTGAACTTTTTCCCAAACTTGGTGTGGTTCTTCCCAATCGAAACCTACACCTTTCACTTTATCCTGAATACGACTTGCTTTTACCATCGCGGGCAAACTCTTAGGAACACCTTCCAAAACGGATTTCTTACCTTCTTTCAGCTTCAGTTTTTCCCAATTCTGTTTAACCTGTTCTTCGTTTTCAACTACTACATCTCCGTAAATGTGCGGATGGCGGTCGATCAGCTTATCGCTAATCGAATTGGCCACATCGGCTATATCAAAAGCTTTTTTCTCACTTCCGATTTTAGAATAAAAAACGATATGCAAAAGCACATCTCCCAGCTCTTTCTTGATTTCATCCAAATCGTTGTCCAGAATCGCGTCGCCCAATTCATAAACTTCTTCAATGGTTAGATGACGTAAACTTTCAAGGGTTTGCTTTTTGTCCCATGGGCATTTCTCACGTAAATCGTCCATGATGTCAAGCAGTCGGCTAAACGCTTCTAATTGTTGCTGGCGTGTGTTCATAGCATCAGAATTTGTGTAAAAATAAGAAATCCCACCAGAAGGCGGGATTTATATTGTCGTTTCTTTTAAAAGAATTATTCTTCCGTTTTTTCAACTTCAGCAGCAGCCGGAGCTTCTTTGGAAACCATTCCTTTTGCCTGAAGCATGTTGTACCAGTTCAGTACTTTTTTGATATCGGAAGCATATACTCTGTCCTGATCGTAATCCGGTAAAATTTCTCCGAAATAGGCTTCTAATTTAGCGTTATCTTCTTTGTGAGAAATAGCAGGGCCATTGTTTTCTTTTTCAGCGATTTTTCTGAAAACTTCAGACAAACGTACTTCACCACTGTTAGTATAAATGGAAATCTCAGATAACAAACTTACGTTGCTGCGCATTCCAACCGTTATTTTTTTACCATCAATCAAAGACTCGGCTACGAATCCTGTTCTGGTTTGTAATTTCAAATCGTATAATCCCGGTTTACCTGAAATGGCTAATATTCTTTCTATGCTCATTGTGTGTATTATTTTAAAGATAGCAAATATCTAATCTTTACATTGAAAAACAAAAATTATCGACCTTTTTTGGCAGCAAATTTCATTTTATAATCCGGACGGGCTTTCCCTTCCATGATGTTTTGTAATTTCTTGGAGATTAAACGCTTTTTTAATGAAGATATTCTGTCGGTGAACAAAATTCCTTCAATATGATCGTACTCGTGCTGGATTACTCTGGCAATCAAGCCTTCATAAACATCGGTATGCTTGTTGAAATCCTCATCATAGTATTCAATGGTGATTTGCTCATGACGGAACACATCCTCACGCACATCCGGAATACTCAAACAACCTTCATTGAAACCCCATTCCTCGCCTTCTTCTTTCAAGATTTTAGCGTTGATGAAGGTTTTCTTGAATGTTCTTAATTGTTCTTCCTCTTCTTTGGACAAATCATCGCTGTCGCTAAACGGTTCGCAATCCACAATAAAAATACGGATCGCCAAACCAACCTGAGGGGCTGCCAACCCAACTCCATGCGCATTATACATGGTTTCATACATATTGGCAATCACTTCTTTTAAGTTCGGATAATCTTTTGAAACTTCTTCTCCAACTTTGCGAAGTACCGGATCGCCGTATCCTATAATCGGTAAAATCATTTTCTGCTACTTAATTATGCCGCAAAAGTAAGCAAAAAACAAACAAATAGACAGTCTTTCAATGGTTTTGACTTTTTTTAAACATAATATGTGAAATGATTCTTAAATTTATAGTTGCTTTTCTTACATGCACCTACCTTTGCACTGGTCTTATGCTTCAAAGAATAAAAAAATACACCGACAACACAAATTTTGCAAACGCTGTAAAAGCAACGCTTTCGTGTGTGCTTCCTGTTTTCGTATTAGCACAACTGGGACATTTTCAGGAAGGTTTTGTGATTGCCTTAGGTGCACTGCTTACCTTTCCAAGCGATGTACCGGGAAGTTTAAACCACAAAATAAAAGGTATTTTAATTGCCATTTTCCTGATTACAGGCACCAATCTTTTCTTAGGTTTTATTCAGAATTACACCTTTATCGTTTATCCGGCCTTGCTCCTGTTAGTTTTCTTTTTTTCGATGCTTTCCGTTTACGGACACAGGGCTAATATGATTTCGTTTGTTTGCCTGATTTCCGTTACCTTGGTTTTCAGTCATTCCTATACTGGGGTTGAACTTTTAAAGCATTGTGGCTATATTTTATTGGGCGGAATATTTTATCTGTTTGTCTCACTTCTGTTTTACTTTTTACGACCTCATCGTTACATCGATTTGCAACTGGCTGATTGTTTACGACTTACTTCCCGATACTTAAAACTTCGCGGTGATTTGTGGAATACCGATGCCGATCGCTCTAAAATAATTGAAAAGCAACTGGAACTTCAGGTGGAAATCAATGCCATTCATGAAAATATACGTGAGTTTTTGATTCGAAACGCAATCAATTCCAACAATTCCAATCAGAACAGAAGGAAGCTTATTATATTTACCAATTTGGTCGAAATCCTTGAAATCGCGTTGTCTTTTGCTTTCAACCATAACAACCTGCACCAAAAATTCGACAGCCATCCGAAGGTTTTAAAAACCTATCAGAATCTGGCCTACACCATTGCTTCCACTTTAAAAAAACTATCCCAAAGTTTGGAAGCCGATTCGGAATATATCCCCGATAACGTTCTGTTCAATGCGTTGGAGAACCTTGAAAAAGTGATCCAAAAATATCAGGAAGAAGTTGGAAAAGACCAAGCTGCTGAAGGCGTTTTAATGCTCAAAAACATGCAGCATTACGCCCAAAAACAAATTGAAAAGATAAAAGTGATCGAACAGGCTTTGACCGGCTCGATGAATCCCGAAATTTTAAAACGCAAAAACAAGGAAATCGAAAAGTTCCTGACCCCGCAAAATTACCGCATCGGTACACTTTTGGAAAACCTCAGCTTTTCGTCTACAACGTTCAGGCATTCGTTGCGCTTATCGATTACGATTTTAATAGGTTTCATTATTGGTAAAGTGCTGCCATTCCAGAACGGCTATTGGATTTTACTGACCATTGTGGTAATTATGCGACCGGGTTACGGCCTAACTAAACAACGCTCATTCGAAAGGATTTACGGGACGCTTTTAGGTGGTGCGCTTGCCTTTGGTGTTTTGTACTTCGTTCAGAATCATTATGTACTAGGAACTTTGTCTGTAATTGCAATGATTTTGGGTTACGCTTATTCTCAAACAAATTACAAAGTTGGAGCTACCTTTGTAACGATTTATGTGATTTTCATTTACGGAATGATTACCCCCAACGTTCTGGAAGTTATTCAATACCGAGTTCTCGATACCCTTTTTGGAGCTGCCTTGGCGTTCCTTGCCAATTACTTTTTATGGCCTTCCTGGGAATTCCTCAACCTCAACCGCTACCTCGAAAAATCCATCGTAGCTAATAGGAATTATTTAAAAGAGATTACCGTTTATTACAATGAAAAAGGGGAAGTGACCACCGCTTACAAATTGGCACGAAAACAGGCATTTATAGAAATCGGAAACCTGATGGCCTCTTTTCAGCGCATGAAACAGGAACCGAAATCCAAACAGAAAAACATGGCTCAGGTTTACAAATTTGTGGTTCTGAATCACACATTGCTTTCTTCGGCCGCATCCTTGGGTACTTATGTTCAGTCGCACAAAACCACCAAAGCTTCGGAAGCCTTTAATATTGTGGCAAATTCGGTAATCAGAAACCTCAATTTAGTGATTCAATCCCTCAACAGCAAAAGCAATTTTTCTTTAACCGAAGACGAAAAAGAACGCTTAGATTTAAGCTTTACCGAGTTGAAAAACATTCGTGCCAACGAGCTGAAAAACGATGGGATAGACGATGAAGTTTTCCGCCAGAAAATGGAAGAAGCACAACTGGTAATCGACCAACTGATCTGGCTTATCAACTTATCGGAAAACCTGTTGAAAGTTTCCAAAACACTACAAAAAGAAGAATAAAAAAACGCACCAAAATGATGCGTTTCTCTTTCTATTGTACTACTATTTTACTTATACGGTCGCTACATCGCGAAGTTTTAAAATGGTTCCGGTTTTGTATCGGATCTCGTCTGCCAATTGCGGGTTGGCATTTAACGATTGTCCGTATGATGGGATCATTTCTTTTAATTTTGCCTGCCATTCCGGAGTTGCCAATTCGTCTTTATAACAACGACTGATCAAATCCAGCATAATAGAAACTGCGGTGGATGCTCCCGGAGATGCCCCTAAAAGCACTGCTAACGAACCATCGGCACAGTTTACTACTTCTGTTCCGAATTCCAAAACACCTTTACCGTTTTTGTCTTTTTTGATAACCTGAACGCGTTGTCCGGCATTTTCCAAGGTCCAGTCTTCCGGTTTCGCGTCCGGCAGGTATTCTCTTAAGGCTTTCATTCGGTCTTCTGAAGACTGGAAAACCTGCTCAATTAAATATTTGGTAAGCGGAATGTTATTGATTCCTGCAGAAAGCATCGGTTTGATGTTGTCCAATTGAATAGATTTTGCCAAATCGAAGTAGGAACCGTTCTTTAAGAATTTTGTTGAAAATCCCGCATAAGGCCCAAATAATAAGGCTTTTTTACCGTCAATCATACGGGTATCGATGTGCGGAACCGACATTGGTGGTGCGCCCACAGCTGCTTTTCCGTAAACTTTAACTTGATGTTTGGCAATCAATTCTTCGTTAGTACATTTGAGCCATTGACCACTAACCGGGAAACCACCATAACCCTCTCCTTCCGGAATGTTTGCTTTTTCCAACAGCAACAACGAACCTCCACCGGCTCCAATGAAAACGAATTTGGTTTTCACGCGTTTCTTTCCTCCGGTTTCCAAATCTTTTACGCGTACGCGCCATGTACCATCGTCGTATCTGCGAAGTTTTTTTACTTCATGGTTGAAATGCATGGTAACCCCTTCTAAGGTTTCCAAATACTTGAAGATGCTGCGGGTTAATGCTCCAAAATTCACATCTGTCCCGTATTTCATGGTGGTAGCGGCTACTTTTTTAGCTCCTTTTCTTCCTTCCATAATAAGCGGCGCCCATTCTTTGATGGTTTGCGGATCTTCAGAATATTCCATGTCTTTGAACAAATGGAACTGCTGCATCGCATCGTAACGCTTTTTAAGGTATTTGGTATTTTTTTCGCCCCAAACAAAGCTCATGTGCGGCACGTGCTTGATGAAACTTTCCGGATTTTTAAGCAGTCCTTTTTCCACCAAATACGACCAGAACTGACGCGAAACTTCAAAAGCTTCCACAATTTTAACTGCTTTGGTGGTATCGATCGAACCGTCTGCTTTTTCGGGTGTATAGTTTAATTCACAAAACGCCGCATGACCGGTTCCCGCGTTGTTCCAAGCATCAGAGCTTTCGGCGGCAGCCACGTCAAGGCGTTCAAATATTTCGATTTTTAAATTGGGTTGTAGTTCTTTCAGAAGTAATCCTAAAGTAGCACTCATAATTCCGGCGCCAATCAAAACTACATCTGCTTCAGATTTTTGTGTTGTTGTTGTCATTGCAATGGATTTGAATGCACAAATTTACGGCTTCCATTGCAAAAGTTATCTTAATTTTCAAGGCTTTAGTACCTGTAAAATCATTTTTAAGGAATTTGAAGAGAATTTTAAAACATTTTTCTAGATAGATAATCCTGAAGCATTATTGTTGCGGAAATCTCATCAATCAGCGCTTTATTCTGACGTTGTTTCTTTTTCAGCCCGCTGTCAATCATGGTTTGAAACGCCATTTTGGAAGTAAAACGCTCATCCACGCGCTCCAGTTTCATCTCGGGAAAGGCCTGTTTGAATTTTACCACAAAGGCTTCGATTATTGGGGTGCTTTCCGAAGGCTCGCCATTCATTTGTTTGGGTTCGCCAATTAGCACCTTTCCTACTTTTTCCTTTTGAAAATAATCGGTTAAAAAAGCAATTGCGGTTTCGGAAGGGATCGTTGTCAAACCAGAAGCGATAATCTGCATTTCATCGGTAACGGCAATTCCTGTTCGTTTTAACCCGTAGTCTATGGCGAGGATTCTTGACATTTCTTTTATTTTTTACAAAGTTATGATTTTAATCTTCCCACCCTCAAAAACATTGGAAAGGTTACTTTTTTATCACTACGTTCCCACGATTCTCTTAACTCTTCTTTGATCAAATCGACGGGATTTTGGTTGTGCTCTTTGATGTAATTCATCGTAGCCGACCAGGTTTGCAGATAACCAATCAACTGCTCAAACGACCAACTATATTCCCTGGAAAACCTTTTATTGACAAGCTCTTCCAATGGAAATGGTATCGTTTGATAGGCATCGGTTAAATACTGGCGTTCCGGATTCCAATACGTCCCAAGTATATCTTCATACAAGTGGCAAAGGATTTTATCCGAATCAGGGTTAGTAGAAAAAAAACCATAGCCCAAAACGGCAAAAATGCCTTCAGGTTTGAGGATACGGTTTGTTTCTTGGTAAAAAGCCTCAAAATCAAACCAGTGTATCGCTTGTGCTACGGTAATTAAGTCGAATTGTGCGTTCTCAAAATCGGTGGTTTCCGCGGCCATTTTTTTGTAAATCACATTTGGAACCGCTATGGCCTGACTTAATTGTTTTTCACTGATATCGGTCGCGTAAACGGTTTTGAAATACTTGGCCAACTCCACCGCTACCTGACCGTTGCCCGTAGCCACATCAAGCGCAAAATCTCTATTTTTAATTAAAGAAAGTATTTCCTCAAGCATCGGCTCGGGATAATTGGGACGGAATTTGGAATAATCGACCAGCTGAACGGAAAAATAATCTTTCATGATACTGCAATTTGCTACAAGATACGACATTTGAAAAACAATTAAAAGCCACTTTTACTACGTTGTTATCTTCTTTTACCACGTTGAGGGACGGGGTTAAACACGTTTTGAACTGCATTAAACACGTTAGACAACGTGGTTGACCACGTTTGCAACCTCATTTTACACGTTATAGGACGTGGTCAGACACGTTCGAGACTCCTTTTTCCAGGTTAAACAACGTGGTGAAACAGATTCGGAACGTGGCTAAATACGTTATATAACGTGGTAAACCCTATCCTGAACCCCAATTTCCCCGTCAAGTAACGGGGTTATACCCATTTTAAACCCCATTTTCCACGTTAGAAGATAAATGGAATACATTACAAACCAATTCCAAAGATTCCAAAAAAACAAAAAGCCTCTTCCCTTAGCCCCGATGGGAGCGGCACCTTGTAGAGCGGACAGTGGGAAAAGGGATTTCAAAAACGCCCAAGCCTTTAGCTCCAGAAAAGGAAAGAGGAAGAAGGGAGAAGGGAGATGGGAGAAGGAAAGAGGGAAAAGGGAAAAGGGAAAAGAGAAAAGGAAAAACTATTCTTATCACAATTCATCACAAAACTCTTATCCCTTATAACTTATCCCTCATAACTCATAACTTACAACTCATAACTTATAACTCAAAATCCTTTATCTTTGCTCAAAATCAAATTTTATGAACGCATTACAAACCATTATCGAACAAGCTTGGGAAAACCGTGCTTTGTTACAGGAAGAAACTACAACCAAAGCGATCCGTGAGGTGATCGAACTTTTAGATTCAGGAAAATTACGCGTGGCCGAACCAATTGAAGGCGGCTGGCAGGTAAACGAATGGGTGAAGAAGGCCGTGGTGATGTACTTCCCGATTCAGAAAATGGAAACGTTGGAGGCGGGAATTTTTGAATACCACGACAAAATGCCTTTAAAACGCAATTATGCCGAAAAAGGAATTCGTGTAGTTCCAAACGCAGTGGCACGTCATGGTGCTTACATCTCAAGTGGCGTGATTTTGATGCCAAGTTATGTAAACATCGGGGCTTATGTAGATGAAGGAACCATGGTAGACACATGGGCAACCGTGGGAAGCTGTGCTCAAATTGGTAAAAACGTTCACTTGAGCGGAGGTGTTGGAATTGGTGGGGTTTTAGAACCATTACAAGCCGCTCCGGTAATTATTGAAGACGGTGCGTTCATTGGGTCACGCTGCATCGTGGTGGAAGGAGTTCGTGTAGAAACAGAAGCGGTTTTAGGGGCGAATGTTTGTTTGACAGCTTCTACTAAAATTATTGATGTTACAGGAGACACACCTGTAGAAATGAAAGGAATTGTTCCGGCACGTTCTGTAGTGATTCCGGGAAGTTATACTAAGAAATTTGCAGCGGGAGAATACCAAGTACCTTGTGCACTGATTATCGGAAAACGTAAACCTTCAACGGATTTGAAAACGTCTTTAAATAACGCTTTACGCGAATATGATGTAGCGGTTTAATCCTCTCGCACAGAATATAAAAGAAAAGCTCCAAATTATGGAGCTTTTTTATTTGCGTTTCAGTTTGCGTTTCAACCACTTCTTTTTGGTGATTTTGCGTTTGAAATCTACTGTTTTTTCTAAAAGGATTTGATTAAGTTTTGCTTCAGATTCGCCACTTAGTTCCGCATATTTTTTAGCGATTACTTTTACCATGGTTTTGGAAAGCCACATCTTTTTGAAATTATCCATTCTAGCTTCGATGGAAAGGTTTTCAAACTTCATGCGGTTCAAGTCAATCAGGTAGAAATCGTAGTGCCCAGCTCCTTTTTTAATAATTAAAGTATTACCCGGCGAATGGTCTAAGAAATTTACCTTTGCTTGGTGCATCTTAAAAGTAAACTCGGCAAATTGCTCTAAAATAAGGTTTCGCTCGGGAAATAAAGGATCATGAATTAGTTCTCGGATGGTGAAATCGTAATCGATTTGTGCACTCACATAATAACTGTCGCCCAACAAGCCTAAACCACTTCGCTCTTCAATATAAGCAATAGGGAACGGAGTTGGGATATTGTGCTTTAAAAGATAATTCGCATAATCAAACGAGCGTTTAGCTTTGGTACTTCTGAAAAACGAATAAATTATCGATTTTACAGCGCCCGGTTTCTTAAAATACTTCAGATTTACCTTCTCACCCCCCAGAACATTTGATTTAATGGTGTTACGAGAACCTTTTACAATCAGGTCGCCTTCCTTAAAAAAGTTGCTAACCAACTGAAGCAAAGCCTCTTTCTGATTTTCGTATTGGGAATGAGTAATGATTCGCACGCTTGTAGATAATATTTTGGTTTAAAAGTATAAAAAATAGTACTTTGCACCAAGAATTAGTTTTATGAAGAAGATTTTAATCATACAAAACAAACGGATCGGCGATGTATTAATCAGTTCGGTAATTGCCAACAATTTCAAGGCAAAATATCCGGAGAGTGAAGTGCATTTCTTAGCTTACGATTTTACGCACGGTGTAATTATAAACAATCCCAACATTGATAAAATCATCTCCATCAATGATAAAGAGCTGAAAAAACTTCCGGTTCTTTTAAAACTGATTCGTCAAATCCGAAAGGAAAAATACGATGTGATTTTCGATCCGTATTCCAAAACGCAAAGCCGACTGATCTGTAAATTTTCGGGAGCCAAACAAACCATCGGGCACAAAAGCCGTAAGAAATTTGGAAACTGGGGGTATTACACCCATCCTGTGGAAATATCCAAAGAGAAAACTAAAATTTGTGGAAAAGCCATCGAAGACCGAATCCATCTTTTGAGTCAGGCCGGTAACTTCGAACCGATTGATTACGAACCGAAAATCTTTTTATCCGAAGCAGAAAAAAAAGAAGACTGGCTGGGCAAATACGCCAATAAAAAAGTAATCGTACTGGGTGTTTTGGGAAGTACTCCGCAAAAGTCCATGCCTTACGAATATGTCGCTGAAATGTGTGATTTCATTGCCGAGCATTACGATGTAAACCTTCTTTTCAATTATGCACCGCATCAGAAAGAAGAAGCCATGAAAATCTACCAAATGTGCCAAAAGAAGGAAAACATTATTTTGGATATTTATGCGCCTAGCATTCGTGATTTCATTAAATTAATGTCCCAATGTAACGCTTTGGTTTCTAATGAAGGAGGAACCGTACATATTGCAAAAGCCTTGAACAAGCCTACCTTTACCATCTTTTCACCCTATGTAAACAAAGACCATTGGGCGAGTTTTGAAGACGGTAAATTTCATCATTCCGTGCATTTGTTGGAAATGAAACCGAATTTATTTGACAGCTTTACTTTTGAAGAACGTAAAAAAATAGAAGCGAATCCGGACGAATTGTACAAACAGTTAACTCCGGAACTAATTCTTCCCGAACTTGACAAATTCCTAAAAAACAATTTATAAAAACAAAAAAGCTCCGAATGAATCGGAGCTTTTTTTATTTCTTAAAACTAAGACTGAGAACTATTTAACAATCCCAAAGTCCGTCCATTTTTTCTTTTGTTCTTTGGTTTCTTTTCGAATGTTCAAATTTTTATTGATCGATTCCGGAGTAGCATAGCCTCTTGGATGATCCAAATGCAAACAAACCGTACTGTAACGAATCTGTTTGGGCTTGATACCTAAATTTACCAGGCGCTCTCCAAGTTCTCTGTCCTGACCGCCGTATTGCATACGCTCATCGAAACCATTGATGGCAACAATATCTTTTTTCCATCCGGAAGCATTGTGACCGTTCCAGCTTGGTGTGGTTGGAGTCAGTAAATTTAAAAACCAGCTTTTTAAACCTAAGGCATTTACCTTATTATTTTTAAATGAGGATTTCATTCCGTGTTTTTTAAGCCAATCCACTTCAAAACACTTTCCGGAATAAACATCTTCTTTAGTAATATCTTTAGATAAATTCAACGGCAGTTTATGATAACCACCGGAAAGAAAATAACCCTCTTCACGAAATTTGATGTGTTGTTCTACAAAATCCGGTCGCGGAATGCAATCACCATCCGACATCATAATATAATCAGTGGTACAAGCTAAAATCGCTTTGTTCAGAATTTGAGATTTCTGAAAACCGTTATCTTCATGCCAAACATGAATGATAGGATAGAACACTTCTTTTTTCATCTGCTCAATCAAATCAAAAGTGTCCTTACGGGAACCATCATCGGCAATAACCATCTCAAAGTTGCGGTAGGTTTGTGTGTTATAGCCCCAAATCACTTTTTTAAGCCATTCGGGAGAATTATACGTGCTGATAACAACAGAAATATTCTTTTGCATAATGCTGCAAAGGTAACCTAATTTTGCTAAATTTGTTTTTCCTAAAACGAAATAATGAGTACGCTTTCGGTAATTATTCCTACCTATAACGAAATAAATTATATTGAAGATGCAATTAAATCGGTAGCTTTTGCCGATGAAATCATTGTTATTGATTCGTTCAGCAGTGATGGAACTTACGAAAAAGCACAAGCGTTAGGCTGCAAAGTACTTCAACGAAAATTCGACAATTTCTCCAGCCAGAAAAACCACGCAATCGCTTCGGCAACCAAAGATTGGGTTTTGTTTCTAGATGCAGACGAGCGCGTTACTCAAAAACTCAAATACGAAATTCTATCGGCAATTGAAAGCGAAAAACATTCGGGTTATAAAATCTGTTTTCCACATTTTTACATGAACCGTTTTCTGTACCATAAAGTTGACAAAGTACTTCGTTTGGTAAAAAACAACAACATTCAGTTTTCTGGTGATGTGCATGAGAAACTTCATGTAGAAGGAAGTATCGGAACACTGAAAAATTTCATGATTCATTATACGTATAAAGGGCTTTTCCATCTTTTACAGAAAAAAGATTCTTACGCTTGGTTTCAGGCAAATACTTCTGTTAAAAAAGGAAAAAAAGCCACCTATTTCCATTTGGTCTTCAAGCCGTTTTATAGATTTTTCTCTTCTTATATTTTAAAGAGAGGTTTTATGGACGGGATTCCGGGACTGGCTTTGGCAAGCATTAACGCTTATGGGGTTTTCTCTCGTTATGTGAAGATTTTATTGATCGAGAAAGGCTTAAAATAGCTTCAATTTTCCGAAACGTATTTTCAGCCTGAATTTCAGCAAACTTTCTTCGCCTTTAACATCGATTCGCATAATTTCATAAGGGTTTTTAAAAGGAAATTTGTTGATTTTATTCCCAATTCGCAATCCCATTTTAATGTTATTTTGAAGTAATGTTGCCTTGAACTTCGACTTTTGCGGCTCTTTTTTCGGATAATTACCATAAGGATATGCAACGGATGAATGCACTTTTAAATTTTGCTGCTCAATCAGCGCAAAGCATTTTGAAAAATCATCGTGAATTTCTTCCTCCGAAAGCGCTGCGTATTTTTTATGCGCATAAGAATGAAATCCTAACTCGATGGTTTCCGGAAGCGCTTTTAACTGCTCAAAAGACATGATAGGCTCGTTTCCGTTATTCCATTGATCGGTTTTGCCAACATAAGCAAATGGGACAAAAAACGTTGCTTTTAATTGGTACTTTTGGAGTAATTCAACAGCAAGCAACTGGTTTACAGTAACATCATCAAAGGTGATTATAATGCTTTTTTCAGGAATTTGAGTGCGATTTTCCAATTCCGAGAGATGAAATGTCTGAAAATTATTTGCTGCCAGATAACGAAAATGACTTTCTAATTTTTCTGACGAAATTGTTAAACCCATGGAGTTTCTTTCATCCTCGCAAACATTATGATACATTAATATGGGTAAACGCGCCATTTCGTTATTTTATATTAGTAAATAAATGTAAAATTATTACATTTGCCCTTATTGCACACAAATAGAAGCCAAAATAATTTGAAACCAAAAATTACTGCATTAGCCATTACTTTAAACGAAGAGGAAAACGTAAAACGTTATGTTGAGAGTTTATCTTTTGCAGATGAAATTATTTTTGTGGACTCTTTCAGCACCGACAAAACGGTAGAACTTGCTGAGAGTTTGGGTGTTAAAGTACTCAAAAGAGAATTTGACAATTTCTCAAACCAACGAAACTTTGCCATTTCCCAAGCTAAAAATGATTGGATTCTTTTCTTCGATTTAGATGAAATTGTAACTCCTGAGCTTGAAGCAGAAATCATTTCGGTGACCTCTTCCCAAACTGATTTTGTGGCCTATTTTGTGAAACGAAATTTCCATTTTTTAGGAAAACACATCAAATACGGTGGCTGGCAGTCGGATAAAGCAGTACGTGTTTTCAATAAAAACCACTGTAAATACAACGGTAACTTAGTACACGAAGTAATCGCCGCCAATGGAAAAGTAGGCTATTTGAAAGAACGTGTTAACCATTTCAGTTACAAGAGTTTTGACAACTACAACAACAAACTCAACCTGTATAGTAAACTTCAGGCAGAAAGCCTTTACGCGAAAAACAAACGTCCCGGCGGATACCACTTTTTTATCCGTCCGAAGTACCGTTTCTTTTGGCAATACATATACCGTTTAGGGTTTTTAGATGGAAAAGAAGGGTTTATCCTGGCTTACGTACATGCTTTTTCGGTTTTTAAACGTTATTTACAATTGTGGATGATGTACCGAAAAATCGAATAATTGATTCTTTCTTAAATTGCCCAACTTATTATTTTCAGCTATTTTTGACAATAATTTACTGATTATGAAAAACTTACATACCTGCTCCTTAGTAACACCCACCTACAATTGGCCTCAGGCACTAGAACTTTTACTGTTGAGTATTCTGGAACAGACGGTTTTACCCAATGAGGTAATCATTGCTGATGACGGCTCTAAAGAAGAAACCAAAGCGCTTATCGAAAAATTTCAACAGAAGTTTCCGGTACCGCTGGTTCATCTTTGGCATGAAGACAACGGAAATCAGAAACCGAAAATCATGAACAAAGCCATCGCTAAGTCTAAATACGACTACATTGTCGAGATTGACGGCGACATCATTATGAACAAACACTTTGTAGAAGATCATTTAAAATTTGCTGAAAAAGGATTTTATCTTTTTGGTTCACGTGTTAATATTCAGGCCAACATTTTAGATAAGATTTTCAAAAATAAGACCATACATTTCAATTATTTCTCAGAAGGAATTAAGAAAAGAGGCCGTACGCTTCGTATTCCATTTTTAATGAATTTTGCTAAGGCACATGAGAAGCGTTCCGGAAAATTACGAGGATGCAACATGTCATTCTGGAGGGAAGATTTCATCAAAGTAAACGGTTTCAATGAAAGTTTGGTTGGCTGGGGAATTGATGATTCTGAAATGATTCAACGCCTGCACAACATTGGCATCAAAGGGAAACGATTGAAATTTGCCGGGCTTGCATACCATATTTATCATAAAGAGCAATCCAAAAGCCATATCGAAATCAACAACCTGATTGAGAAAGAAACCACGGAAAAAAAATTAACCACAATTGACAAAGGAGTAAACCAGTATTTATGAGTACTGAAAAAAAATACGACGTTGCAGTAATTTTAATCAATTATAATTCCAGTGATTTTACAATCAACTGCATTGAGAAAATTATTGAAAAAACAAGCACTGCACTCTCCTATCAGATTGTGGTTGTGGACAATGCATCGGAAAAAGAAGACTGTAATAAAGTGGAACAGTTCTGCAATAAAGCAAATCTGGAACACTTAACTTTTGTTCGCAGTAAAATTAACACCGGTTTTGGTGGCGGAAATATGTATGGTGTGCAATTCGCCAACGCCAATTACTATGCTTTTGTAAATAACGATTCCATTTTTATAAACGATTGCCTTTCCATTATTGTAAATGCAATGAAAAACAATTCGGAGTACGGGATTTGTGGACCATTATGCTTTAAAGAAGATGGGAAATTACTCCCGACAATCGATCATTTTGCTTCACCGGGCAGGGAAATTTTAGGTAGAAAATTTCTGGAAAAATTCAATCCCAAGATCTATCCAAACCGAAAAACAAAATACACTGAGCCAAAACAGGCCCAATTTGTTTCCGGCAGTTTTATGGTGGTTAACGCTGCAGATTTTAATGCTGTTGGAGGTTTCGACACCAACATCTTCTTATATTATGAAGAAACTGATTTATGCAAACGCCTTCTAAAAATGGGTAAAAAAGCGTTTTTAATTCCGAAGGCCGAATTTATTCACTATCATGGAGTAAGTACACCGAGTTCTATCAACATAAAAATTGAACTTAAAATTTCACTTTTATACGTAATCAGAAAACATTACGGGTTTATTTGGCACCGTATTTTGCTCACTTATCTTCAGGTTCAGTATTTTTTCAAAAGTTTTTTTAAACCGAAATACTGGCCACTGTTTAAAGTTCTTTTCAAAGGGGCATCTTTATCCGATTCCTTAAAAACCAAACAAAGAATCCAATCATGAAAGTGTTGTTCTTATGTCCGGATTACTTCGGAATCTATAAAGAAATAGAAAAAAGCATCCAATCCAATTTTGATTGTGAACTGACAACTGTTGTTTTCAAAAACTACAAATACAAATCTGTTTTTCATAAAATTCTCAACTCTTTGGCGAAAGTTTTCATGGGCCGAAACCTAAAAAAAGAATGGGCTAGTGCCGAGCGCGTAAAATCCATTGCGAAAAATGCCCAATATGATATTCTTTTTGCCATCAGTCCGGAAATGCTTTTAAATAAAGATTTGGAACGCATTACCAAACAATCCAAAAAAAACGTGGTCTATTATTGGGACAGTTTTAAAAATATTCCGCGCTATCACAGAACGTTACAGTTTTTCGATAAAAAATTCAGCTTTGAAAAAGACGACGTTGCTCAACTAAATTTGGAGTTTCTAACCAATTTTTATTTCAAAGAAGCAACACCATCAGAAACAACTTTGGATGTTTTTTTCATCGGAACTTTCGACAAACGCTACGACACTTTAAAAGATATTGCTTCTAAATTGCTTAAGGCTAACAAAACCGTTAAAATTATCCTGCAAAACCCAAATCAGGACATTATTGACAAACATACTTGTGAAGGCATCGAATTTATAAAACAACCCATTCCGGTTTCTGAAACCGAATCGTATTTAAAGTCGGCTAAAATTATCTTGGATATTCAAAAAGACATCCAAAAAGGACTTACTTTCAGGGTTTTTGAAGCCATGGGACTCAAGAAAAAACTCATTACCACAAACAAAGACATCGTAAATTACGATTTCTATAATCCAAACAATATTTTGGTTTGGGACGAAAATAAAACTTCGATTCCGGAAAGCTTTATATCTTTGCCGTACGAAGAACTTCCAAAGGAAATCTACGAAAAATACAATAGTAACAACTGGATAAAAAAGGTTTTAGAATAGCTTATGAAAATTTCTGTTGCTCTTTGCACCTACAATGGTGAAAAATTCATTAAAGAACAGCTTAATTCGATTCTTAATCAAACCATTGGTGTTGATGAGATTGTTATTTGTGATGACCGTTCAAAAGACAACACCACCGCATTAATTAATGAATACAGCAATAAATATCCAGGCAAAATAATCCTGCACATTAACCAGAGTAACCTAGGCAGCAATAAAAATTTTGAGAAAGCAATTAAGCTTTGCACGGGCGATTATATCTTTCTTTCCGATCAGGACGATATTTGGAGAAACGATAAAGTTGCTAAAACCATGGAGGTTTTCAATACAAATCCTAGTGCCGAAGGTGTTTTTTCTAATGCCAATTTCATCAACGACAGCAGCGAGATCATCCATAACGAATTGAGCTTATGGGCCAGTGTTAATTTTTTTGAACCTTCTTACCGTAACAGTACCAATTTATTCAATTCATTAACTAACATTGGTAATTTTTTAACTGGGGCAACCTTATGCATTAAAAAGGAAGTGAAAGACTTTTGTTTTCCATTCAAAACCACCAAAGAATTTATTCATGATGAATGGTTTGCCTTTTTACTGGCCGAAAGGAAAACCTTGTTTTTAAGTACCGAAAATTTAATTTCCTACAGATTGCACAGCTCTCAACAGCTTGGTGTGGGTGTTTTAAAAACTTCATTAAAAAAACAAAAAAGAAGCATCCGGTTCAACCGTTTGATGTTGGGAGTTGATAAACCTAAATCTTTTAAAGATTACAAATCGGTGTCCAGAGCTTATTTTTATCAATACAAAAAATACAAGCAATTATTTGACGATTATAAAGATGAGTCTTTTTTTGAAATTTCAGAAAATCTGAAGCAAAAATACATAGAAACCGACCAGGCCATGAAAAAGCACAACTTCATTTTATATTGGCTGAGAAAATACAATGACAAAAGAAAAAACAAAAGACAATTAGACTAAAATATACATTATGTTAAAAAAAGTAGTATTATTCAAATTATTAAAAAAACACTTCAAATTTATAGATGCCTTTGCTCTTCTTTTGGGAATTAGCAATGGTAAAGAGACTATTAAATTACCCAAATTAAAAAGAACATTATTCCTTAGAAAAAACAGTAAAGACCTTGAAACATTCGAGGAAATTTTCTTAACAAACCTGTACAATACACCGCTGCCGATTAAACCCAAAAACATAGTGGATGCAGGGGCCAATGTTGGGTTAGCTTCATTGTTTTTCAAACTTAAATATCCACAGGCAAACATTGTAGCCATCGAAATTGAAGAAAAAAATGCCGAAATGATCAAGAAGAATACGGCCGGTTTGGAAAATTTCGAATTATGGAAAAATGCCCTTTACAATAAAAAGGCTTTTTTCAAAATCATTGATCCTTACAATGCAACCAATAGCTTTCAAATTAAAGAGGTTGGAGCCTCTGAAAGTTATGATATTGAATCGGTTACCATTGACGAGGTTTTAGAAAAAAAACAATGGGAAACTATTGACATTTTAAAAATAGACATTGAAGGGGCTGAAAAACAGCTTTTTGAAGAAAATTACCAAGCCTGGTTACCGAAAGTTAAAATCATTATGGTTGAAACTCATGACAGAATGATTCCGAAGTGTTCCTATACGGTTATGAAAACTCTAAACGATTATAATTATATTTTATTCACGACAACTGAGGGTACTTTAATTTATTATAATTTGTCACACATTACCCTTCCTTAATAGAGGCAATTAAAAGGTTAAAATGGATTTCTTAACGCTGAGCATTATATTTATTGGTCTATTCGGCATATTATTTTGCTCTGTTTATATCATAAATCTAATCCTTCCTGTCTCTTTGGAAGATATTAAGTATAAATCCATTGATGGGTTAAGAGGATATTTAGCCTTTTTTGTTTTTTTACATCATAGTTACATTTGGTATTTTTTCCTTCATGGCAATGCTTGGGAAGAACCCAAATCTAACTTATTCAATCAGTTCGGACAGACAAGTGTACTCTATTTTTTTATGATTACCTCTTTCTTGTTCACTCGAAAACTTATTGAAGCGAAGGATCAAATCAATTGGAAAAGATTATTCCTGTCACGATTTTTGAGGATTTTTCCAATGTATTTTGTTTCAATTTTGACCTTACTTTGCATCGTGGCTTACGAATCTGATTTTACAATTAACGACAAAATAAGTCACATCATAAGAGATACCTTCAAATGGTTGAATTTTACCATCAGTGGTGCTCCAAACCTAAATAATGTAAACAATACTTATCTGATCAATGCCGGTGTAGCCTGGTCGTTGCCATTTGAATGGATGTTTTATTTTTTACTGCCAATTCTTGCCCTTGGTTTCAAAATAAAACCATCTAAAAAAGTACGTACAATAACCTTAGTGGTTTTGATCTATATGATACTTGAGAACAAGCCCAACCTTAAATTGTTCTTGCCTTTTGCAAGCGGTATTGTTGCAGCATTGCTTTACGATTATAAAAATCGTTTCCAAAATTACAGCCAAAGTATAAGTCTTATAATCTTGGTACTCTCTGTGGTTTCAGTCATTTTTTTCAACCATGGTAAAGACTTCATTCCTGTATTGATTTCAACAATCATATTCATCTTTATCACTTTTGGTAATTCTTTTTTTGGAATTTTGCATTGGCCGATTTCAAGAAAGCTTGGGCAGATAACCTATAGTATTTATCTTGTTCATGGAATCATATTATTCATTGCATTTAACTATATTATAGGTATTGTAGAGGTTTCAAAATTTTCAGTATTTAATTATTGGAAAACAATAGCAATTTGCATCTTTCCAATCTTATTTTTATGCCAGGTATGCTATCTTTACATTGAAGTCCCATTTATCAAAATGACGGAAAAAATAATGGCCCGAAATTCAATTAAATAAATATGAGTCAAGACATTAATAACGAAGTACACAATGCTTACGAAGTAATCAAAAACGGCGGAATCATCCTCTATCCTACCGATACCGTATGGGGGATTGGTTGTGATGCTACAAATCCTGAGGCCATAAAAAAGATTTACGCCTTAAAGCGGCGCGAAGAAAGCAAAAGCATGATCGTGCTGATGAACTCGGATCGAATGATGTATAATGTCTTTAAAGAAATTCCTGAAGTAGCCTGGCAAATACTTGATTTATCTGAAAAGCCAACCACTCTAATACTGGACAACCCAAGAAATGTCGCTGAAAACGTAATAGCGGAAGACAAAACCCTAGGAGTTCGATTGGTAAAGGAACCATTCTGTTTTAAACTGATGGAACGCATGAAAAAGCCTTTGGTTTCAACTTCTGCCAACATTTCCGGTCAACCTACCCCAAAATCATTTAAAGAAATTAGTCCTGAAATTTTAAAAGGTGTGGACTATGTGGTAAATTTGCAGCACGATAAAGTTTGCGACAAACCTTCAACCATTATCAAACTGACTGCAGACAGTCAAGTGACGATTATCAGAAAGTAGTTTAAAGTCGCAGTCTCGGTTTACAGTTTATGGTTTACAGTTATCAACTTTAAACTCTGAACAATTGAACTTGAAACTTAAGCATGAATTACAAAAACGCATTACAAGATAAAATCTTCGAAATCATTGCTCGCGCAGCCCGTGAACTTAATGTGGAAAGTTACGTTATTGGCGGGTTCGTACGTGATTTAATTTTACAACGCGATCATAAAAAAGACATTGATATTGTAGCCGTTGGCAGCGGTATCGATTTAGCCTTAAAAGTATCTGAACTGATTGCTCATAAACCAAAAGTACAGGTTTTCAAAAATTACGGAACTGCAATGCTTCGTTATCAGGATATGGATATCGAATTTGTAGGTGCCCGAAAAGAGAGTTATCAATTTGAAAGCCGAAATCCTGTTGTGGAAAATGGAAGCTTGGAAGACGATCAGAACCGACGCGATTTCACCATTAACGCCTTAGCACTTTCCTTAAACGAATCCAATTTTGGTGATTTAGTAGATCCTTTTGCTGGATTAAGCGATTTGGAAAGCAAAATCATCCGAACGCCTCTAAATCCGGACATTACTTATTCTGACGATCCGTTACGCATGATGCGCGCTATACGTTTTGCTTCTCAACTTAATTTTGAAATTGAAGTCAAATCTTTGGAAGCCATTTCAAGAAATAAAGAACGCATCAACATCATTTCCGGAGAACGCATTGTAGACGAACTCAATAAAATACTGATGTCTAACACTCCTTCGGTTGGATTCTTACTGCTTTACAAAACCGGATTATTAGATATAATTCTTCCGGAATTAACTGCTTTGAATCAGGTCGAGGAAATCGAAGGACATACCCACAAAAACAACTTCTATCACACGTTAGAAGTGGTGGATAATATTTGCCCAAATACCGATGATGTTTGGTTGCGCTGGTCGGCCTTATTGCATGATATCGGAAAAGCACCCACAAAAAAATACAACAAAAAACAAGGCTGGACTTTTCACGGCCATGAGTTTTTAGGTGGAAAAATGGCTAAAAAAATCTTTGAGCGCCTGCATATGCCTCTGAATCATAAACTGAAATTCGTTCAGAAAATGGTCATGATGAGTTCCCGTCCTATTGTTTTGGCTCAGGATATTGTGACCGATTCTGCAGTGCGTCGTTTGGTTTTTGATGCCGGAGAAGATGTGGAAAGCCTGATGACTTTATGTGAGGCCGACATCACCACTAAAAACCCGAAGAAATTTCAGAAATACCATAACAATTTCAAGATAGTCCGTGAGAAAATCGTGGAAGTGGAAGAACGTGACAAGGTTCGTGTTTTTCAGCCGCCAATCTCCGGAGAGGAAATTATGGAGCTTTTTAATTTAAAACCTTCTCGAGAAATTGGGGTTTTAAAAGAAGCGGTAAAAGAAGCGATTTTAGAAGGAGAAATCCCTAACGAATATCAGGCCGCTTATGATTTTGTACTGAAAAGAGCCGAAAAAATGGGCCTTAAAAAAGCAACCTAACATTTATCATATTCTTTAAACACTAAATAAAAGATATTTGCAGCTGTAACTTGAAACCAGAACCATGAACTTTAATAAAATTGCCAAAACCGCTTTAATTTTAGTCTATTTAGTAATCGTTGCCGGCGCACTGGTTCGTATGACTGGATCAGGCATGGGTTGTCCTGACTGGCCAAAATGCTTCGGATACTACATTCCGCCTACCAATGTTAAAGAACTTACCTGGAGTGAGAACCGGGATTTTAAAAAAGGACAGGTAATTATTAAAGACGAAGGGTTATGGGTAGCTAAAGACAATTTCACTACCGGAGCCGAATTTGATGCTTCACACTGGGAAAAATATACTAAACACGATTATGCACTATTCAATCCTACACATACTTGGGTGGAATATGTGAACCGTTTAGTAGGAGCTTTAGCCGGACTGGCTTGTTTTGTGATGGCAATTGCTTCGTTTAGACTCTGGAAAAAAGATAAGAAAATAACATTACTTTCTTGGTTTGTAGTTTTCCTGATGGGTTTTCAAGGCTGGTTAGGTGCTACTGTTGTTTACAGCGTTCTGAATCCGGTAAAAATCACGATTCATATGGTTATGGCGCTCATTATTGTAGCCGTAATTTTGTACATTATTCAGCTTGTTAACCCTACACAATCTACTAAAGTATTCAATGCTACTTTTAGAAATGTACTTTGGTTTTCGTTGTTTTTAACGCTGATTCAGGTCGTTTTGGGAACCCAAGTGCGTCAGTTTGTAGACGAACAGGTAAAATCAGGAATTGGAAACGAAACGCTTTGGTTAAGTAAACCGGAACTGAGTTTCTACTTTCACAGAACGTTTTCCTTTGTGGTATTTTTCGTGAATTTGTTCCTTTACCTTAAAAACAAAAAACTGAATTTAGGGTTTGGGAAAATCAATTGGGTACTATTTTTGATTTTTGCGGAAGTACTTTCGGGAATTGCCATGTATTACTTCCACTTTCCTTTTGGTAGTCAAACCCTACATTTGGTGATTGCATCAATATTGTTTGGAATTCAGTTTTATATGATTTTAGAAGCAAGAAAATCTATCCAATCCACTCTTTAAAATCGTTAACGCGCTCGCGGGCAACAATTACTTCGTCTTCATTATAAGATGGAAGAATTACTTTCAATCGTGAATTACTGTGCATCTGAATTTCTTTGATGGCTTTCATCGGAACTATAAATTTACGGCTCACACGGTAAAAATCTTTTGGGTCGAGTTCGGTTTCCAGTTGCTCTAAAGTTCCATCTAGCAGATAATTACGATTATCCAAAGTATGCAGATAAGTGCCTTTGTTTTCGCTGTAAAAACACTCAACTTCTTCAATATTGATTAACTTTAATTGTTGGCCAATTTTTACAGTAAATCGTTTTTTGTAATTTTTATCAATAGGATTTACGAGCATTTTTTTTATCATCTCGAAATCTAAAGAAAGATTTTGGGGCTGATTGCGCGTTTTGAATTTATCTACTGCCACTTCCAGATCATCTTCATCAATTGGTTTTAACAAATAATCTATACTGTTGAGTTTGAATGCGCGCAAAGCATATTCATCATAAGCCGTTGTGAAAATCACGGCACTTTTAATAGGTTGCTGAGCTTTGTCGAAGTGCTCAAAAATCTCAAACGATAAACCATCCGACAATTGAATATCCAGAAAGATTAAATCAGGATGCGGGTTATTCTCAAACCATTCCAATGATTCTTCCACAGAATGCAGCATAGTAATTACTTGCAATCCTAATTTTTCAACTTTGCGCTGCAACAAACGTGCAGCCGGTTTTTCGTCTTCAATAATAATGATGTTCATACTCTTGCTGTTTTCAGGCAATCTTCCCTATTCAAAAATATATTTTTCCAGTTCAGGCCACATTTTACGAATGTCTTTTTTGGGTTTTCTGCAAAGGAACACAGGAATATTGTTTTCCTCGTCAATTGCATATTTGTGCTTGATCGTTTTAATTAAAGTGTGCTCTTCAAAAAGGCTGTAAACAACCTCTTCCTCGTTCCCCAAACTTATAAAAACTTTACCCTCTTTATCTCCAGGCCCCCAAGTCCAGAAACTGCCGTGAGCACAGGTCGGATCAGGAAGTTTATACTTATCCCCAACTATTTTCACTGCTCCCGCTTCGCCGTAATTTTCAGCTAAAATAACACATTGCTCTTTTTCATCTTTTGGCAATGATTGGTAAATGCTGTCTACTAACTTAACCTGTTCTTCCCATCCGAACATATCGGCATAATCATCGGTTAGAATGATTCGACCGTCTTTTTCAGGCTCCAACTTTGCATAACTTACAAACTTTTCGATGGGTAAAACCGGTGCCGCCATCGGAAGAAAAAAAAACGCCGGGAGCAAGAGCACAACAATTACTGCATAATTCCAAACCGGTTTTTTCTGAAACAGTTTTTCAATTTTTACAGCTCCCAAAGCAAACAATACCGGATAGGCCGCAAAAAAGTAATACGCTTTTGATTGCAAAAACCACATAGTGAAAAACATTACCAATACCGCTATGGCAAGGCATGAATATTTTTTTAATTCTTTATCTAGAAAGGTTGCTGTAACCCCAATTAAACTAACCAGTAACGTAAAAGGAAGCTCAAGTTGTTCCAAAGCAAAATCATAAGGCCCGATTTCGTCCAACTGACTTTTTTTCAATTCCTCTAAATGGGCTAAAAGCGGAAAATTGTGTGTGTATTGCCAGATTATATTGGGCAGAACAATAAGTAAAGCTAAAAGCCCTGAAATGTAAAGCCATTTATTTTTAAAAGAACTTCCTTTTTCATGAAACAATAGACCGATAACAATTCCGAATCCCCAAACAACAACGGTGTATTTGTTCATCAGTCCTATTCCCGCAGTAATTCCAAGGAAAATAAGGTATTTATTGCTTTTTGAATTTAGGTATCGAACAAAATAATAAAACCCTAAAGTCCAGAAAAACTGATCAAAAGCAACTGGCTGAAAATGGGTATGGTTACGAAAGAAAGGTATAAAAGCCAATACAGAAACCCCAGCCAAAAGAATGGCATTTCTTTTACCTCCTAATTCCTTGGCAATTAAACAGCAAAGCACAAGAATTCCAATACCCGCCAAAGTTGCAAAAATACGTACACCTGATGGTGTATACCCAAACATAAAATGTGCTAGTTTTCCAACCACTGCAATAAATGGTGGGAATTCCATATATCCCCAAGCCAAATGCTCGCTAACGGAAAGGTGCAATAATTCATCGCGATGAAAACCGTAATTTGGATTGGCTACAAAGTGAATTATCAGTTTAACAAAAGAAAGAATAATAATAACCAGCAGGTACTTTTTCATGATTTAGTTCGAGTGTTACGCCCTCAAAGCTAAGGATTAACTTTATATTTTATAAAATTATTCCCACTTTCCTTGTTGCTCATGTTCCTTACCCATAAATTCTTTGATTTTTCGCTCTTCCCAGTTTTTTCCGAAGATAAGATGATGCCCAAAAACACTCACACCGTGTGCCAATAAACCAATTCCCCAAAAGAAAGCCGTAAAAAAGTTCTGAAACTGAAAATAACTTTCACCTGGTTTTAAGTCTCTGATGTTTAAACAAACGATCATAATGTTCACGATCACATAAGCCAAAAGATGCGAATAAAACCCTTTTAATCGTTTTACTCTCTTTTCTGCGGCTTGGTAACGCTGGTCGAAATTATTGTTAGTACTTTCCATGAGTTATTTCCATTGATTTTTACGACGTTCTTCTTCTTCCATAAATTCTTTAAGCTTACGCTCTTCCCAATCTTTACCTAAAAAAGGCATGATATTGAAAACGCGCATAGCATGAACGGAGACTCCAATTCCCCATCCTAACATCGGCCAAAAAAACCAAAGATGCTCCGGAGAAGTTAACAGGTTAACCGCCACTAAAAAAAGGTTCACCACTACATACGACAACAAATGACCGTAAAACTCTTTGATTTCCTTTACCCTTTTTCGGGCACTTTCGTACTTTTCGTTTTCGTTATAATTTGATTCCATGATTACTTCCAGTTTTGTTTGTTTAAATCCTTGTTCATGAGTTCCTTAATCTTGCGCTCTTCCCAATTTGAACCGAAGCCAAAAACGCCAAATCCGTGAAAAATAAGCCCCATTCCCCATCCGATCATCGGAAACCAAAACCATTGAAACTTAGAGGAGAATTGTAAATTAATGAATATTAATACCGGAATGACAACGCAATACGACAATAAACTACCATAAAAACCACGAATGGCTTCCACACGTTTTTTAGCTCTGTAATACGATGATTCTTCTTTGTAATTATATGTTGGTTCCATAATTGCTATTTGTTTTGTTAATAGTGGAAGTTCCACTGTAAATTCTTTTTCGGTTTGTGTAATGTTAACTTTTCGGTTGGTTAGAATTGCATAACGACTTATAATATTCTGTAAACCAACACCCTGACGGTCTTTTAAAACTTCTTTCTTTTGCAGATCGTTCTGAACAATCAGATAATTTTCCCTTTCAAAAATTCGGATGTATAACGCCTTTTTCTCACTTACCACGTTATGTTTTATCGTATTTTCAAGAAGCAATTGCAGGGAAAGCGGCACAACTTTAGCATCAGGATTGTTCACTTTTTCAGGCAATTCAAAGAAAATACTGTTCTCGAAACGCATTTTTAAAAGATTCATATAGGTTTTGGCAAACGCTAATTCCTCTTCAATACTAACCAATTCCTTATCGCGTTGTTCCAGAACGTAACGGTAAATTTTGGATAACGAGGAGGTGAATTTTTGTGCACTTTCCGGATTTTCCTCAATTAATGAACTCAGCACGTTCAAACTATTAAAAAGAAAATGCGGATCGATCTGATTTTTTAAACTTTCAAATTTAGCCGAAGCCGTTCCCGCAATAATTTTCTGCTCTTTTACCCTGTTTTCCTGATAAGAACGGTAAAAGTAAACCGCATGAACAATCAAAGTAATAATGAACGTAATGATAATGGCTACCAGATAGTTTGCTGCTCTTTCATTCAGGAGAAATTCTTCCATAGTCGCCTTGTTCACCACGACTTCTTCAAAAATGTGAAGCAGAAAAATTGTAAAAATCGATACCAGAAACGATGCGATAAAACCAAGTACCAATCTTTTTATGGTAAACCGTTCTCCGATAAAAATTTTATCTAAAAAGATAAATATCAAAGAGTTGGTCATATACAAAGAAACTCCGTACAATAGTGTATACTGCAAATTCATGAGTAATCTGTGATCCATACCAATCTTCGAACCGCTAAGCCAACTGATGAACGTAAGTACAACAAAAACAATAAAGCTAAGTCCGATAGATTTTAAAAACTCTTTAAGGTATTTATTCATTTTAAATTTGATATTTCAGATTGAGGCTTGACTTAGATTTCCTTGATTATTTTCCACAAGTAACTAAAAGCTCCTGTGCTCGGTCCAACCCCCAATTCGGATGAAAAGGTGTTTCCGGTTTAAATTTAGCAAAAAGTTCTATTGAACGTGCCACTTCTTTACACATTGGTTTGGTATCGGTTCCCCAGTATTTTGCTCCTCCGATTTCAAATTCTGCTTTTGAGAATACCACTCGTGGGTTTTCCGGTGCAATTGCCTGTGCTTTATAGTATTGCTCCATCGTTTTAGAGGAATACTTCATTCCGTTGGTCATTGGGTCTTGAACAATCCAAGCCGTATAAATTAAAGCCTGCACTACCATTAACTCCGGATTGTTCGGGCTAATTGCCGTTGCATCGTCCAAAGCGATTTGTGCTTTGTCTAAATAAGCAGGATTTTTCGATTTATCCTTTGATTTGAACGTTTCAATAGTGTTTACAAGCGCCACATAATAATTTGGTAACCAATTGTTTTTTTCAACTGAGGCAATTCGTTCAAAAATTGCAGTTGCTTCCGTTGCTTTACCTTCTTTCCATAAACCCAATGCTTTTCCCATTCCTTGTTCATACTGTGATGGTGCTTGTGCGAAAGCCATTCCGCAAATCAATACTACTAATGTTGTGATTAATCTTGTCATAATTTGTTTTTTTAATGATTGTTTAGTTTTTGGTTGTTGTGATTGATGATGAAAACTCTTTTAATTTATACTTCAAAAGTACTTCGGTTTTTACACCTAATAAATTTATGGTTACCGAATTGTCGAATTTTGAGGATGAATCGTTTTATAAGTTATTCAATTGATTTTTGCTCTTATCCTGACTGATGGTCCAGAAGAAACCAATAAAAAAGAAACGATCTGCCGGTTGTGTAATCGCCTGACGTTGAAACTGTCCGCTTAAATCCGGCGAGTTGGCGTATTGGTACCCAAAAACATTATCCCTTCCCAAAACATTGGAAACTGAAAAGTATAAAATCTTCTGTGGGGAAAGCAAATAAGCCCAGCTCAAACTTAAATTGTTGTATGCTTTGGTTTTCCCGTTCATAAAAGCAGTTTCGTTTGGATTATCATAAGGACGTCCTGTTGCAAAACTGTTGGTTGCACTTAATTGTGACTTCCAATCTTCAATCCAATATTTCCCTACTACAGATAAAGTATGATTCGCTACGAAATTTGGGGTAACTTGCGTTTCGTAATTTTTATAGTCGCGTTTACTGTCTATGTAAGAGTAGGAAATCCAATAATCCAAATATTTGAAACTTTTACTATCGCGCCAAAACACATCCAATCCTTTAGCATAACCGAAACCGTTGTTATTATAGTTGCTGTTGTACATTGGCATACTGCTGTCGTATTTCACTAAATCGGAGTAATCTTTGTAGAATAACTCTGCTCGTAATGTTTTTCCGTTAGTGGTATATAAGTAATTTAAAATGTAATGTGAGGTTTTTTCATAGTCGAAGTTGGAATGAAATTTAAGATAGTCCTGTTTCGGATTCTGATGAAAATCACCATACGCCAAACAAAACTGACCGTTCTTACTTACTTTATACGCCAATGAGATTCGAGGATCGACTATGCTTTTATCAATTAAATCACTATTCATGGCACGAACTCCAAGTTTTGCGGCTAACTTTTTAGAAAAGAAAACATCGGTTTCTGCATAAACAGCGCCAACATTATTGCGGTAGCCATCTCGTAAATTCCCATAGGAAGCGTTGTTGTAGTTTTCATCGAAATCAGTAATAAAATAATCACCTCCAAAAGCCAAGTTAACACGATCGGAAAACTTCTTGGTTAGTTTAAGTTTCATATGGGACGCATTTTCCCTGTTTTTTAATTTATCCAAATCCAATCCGATTTTATTCTGCCCATACCCAAAACTGATTCCCGTTTGAATGCTCCATCCCATTCCAAAATTGCCTTTGTAGGATGAATTCAGGTAAAAATTATTGTTTTGCGTATCCACACGAATCGGGGTTGGTGAATTGATGTTTTTTTGATTTAAATCGAAGTTGGCGTGATCAAAAGCGGCGTACAGTTTAAAAAGCCCATTTTCAAAATGACGTCTGAAAACTGTTTCCCCAGACATTGACTGATAAGCTCTGTTCCAATCTACTTTTTGTTTAATAATCTTCTGGTAGGGCGCCAAATCTATATATGACAAGTTAAAACTCAATGACGATTTCTTCCATTTCTGGGTATTTCCTAAACCCAAACCAACAGTCATGTAAGCCATATCGGTTTGTTCCTGCTCAGGTTCGTTAATCGTGTTGAGCAACAAAACACTGGAAAGCGCATCGCCAAATTCTGCAGAATATCCCCCTGTGGAAAACGTCATTCCGCTAAACAAAAAAGGAGAAAAACGCCCGCGGGTTGGTAAATTATTGGCTGTCGCTCCATAAGGTTGGGCCACGCGAATTCCATCTATATAGGTTTGAGTTTCGTCGGATTCTCCTCCTCTAACAAAAAGTCTCCCGCTCTCGCCTACAATTTGCGCTCCGGGCAAGGTTTGCAAAGCGCCTACAATGTCCCCTGCTGCTCCTGCTGTAGTCACAATATCAAGCGGTTTTAATGCCGATATCTTTGAATTGTCTCCGGCTTTAAAAGTTCCGGCTGAAATTACCACAGCATCCAACGAATTTACACTTTCACGAAGCTTAATCGTAATTGGCGTATAAGTTTCAATAACGATTGATGTTCTATGGGTTTCAAAACTCAGGAAGGTTACTACTAAGGTTTGTGTCCCTTTTTCGGAAGTAGTGAATGAAAACTCACCCTTGGCATCGGTTGAAGTTCCATCGTAAGCACCTTCAATAAAAACGTTTGCAGTTTCAATTGGCTTCCCTTTGGAATCGGTAATCTTTCCAGAAATAGTGCTTTGAGCCAGTAATGTAAAACTGTAAAAAAAGAAAACTAAGGTAAATAACTTATTCATTTTGGTTGATTTTGATAGAGCAAATTTCCATCAGATTTTTCCCCAAACATAAAAAAGAATACCGAATTGTAATTTTTAACGGATGAATTGTAATTCTAATTTTAAAGACCTAAAAAGCTATTAAACAACACAAAACACTGAAATACAACAATTTAATTCATTAATTTTGTATAATAATTCTTCTTACTTAAAAGGAGACAAGATTGTTTTTGCAGAAGTTTAGACCACAATAAACGCAATCGGCACTCAATTTAGACGGATCCGCCCGATTACCCCATTTTGGCTGGATAAAGTGTGAATGTAAAGCACTTATGTTTTCAAAAATCAATAAAATTTCAAAACAGAAATTTAAACAGTTCAAAATGAAATCAAACATTACTTCTTCTCAAACAAGAAAAAACACTTACATCCTCTTACTTTTTTGGATGCTTTTCTTAACCGGTATGAATTCGACCGCGCAGAATATTTATTCCGCTCTTAGTGAGACCTGGACTAACAATGCCTGGCAGAAGGAAACACAAACCTTAAACACTTATGATTCTAACAATTACCTCATCAATTCATTAATCCAATCTTGGACAGCCCCTTCCGGCCCATGGGAAAACACTGTTCAGATGAATTATACTAATAATTCTGATGGTACTGTAAGTCAATCGGTAACACAAACTTGGAATGCGGGAAGTAGTACATGGGAAAATGCTCAACGTACACTTTTCACATACAATGCCGCTAAAAAAATACTTACTGAAATTTCTCAATTCTGGAATAGTGGCGATTGGATCAATATCTCTAAAGTAACTAATACTTATGATGGAAGTGGCTATCGAATCAACACTTTAAATCAAAGCTGGAATTTCATAACCAGTGATTGGCGTAATGAAAGCCAGACCATTTTTACCAATAATGCTAACGGATCAATAAATCAAAGTCTTACCCAAAATTGGAATGGTAGTATATGGGTAAATTACCGAAGAACCTCTTACACCTATAATGCGGGAGACAAGGTAACAATTGCCGTAACTGAAAACTGGACCGGAACCAATTGGCTCACCGGCACAATGGAAACCAATACCTATGATGCAAGCGGATACCTTATCAATAGTTTATCACAATCCTGGAGCAGTTTTTCAGGAATATGGGTAAATACCAGCCAATCCATTTACACTAATAATGCTAGTGGCAACCCTTTACAGATTGTTTCTCAAAACTGGGATTCCGGCACAAGTTCGTGGGTAAATGACACAAGATTAACCTTTGACTATACCTTAGGAATTTCAGACTTTATAAAAGACAGCTTATTTGCCGTTTATCCAAATCCAACAACTGATGTAATTAATGTTAAATTAATCGATTTCAACAGCGATGCCATGTATTCCATTACTGATCAAACCGGACGAATCGTGCAAAAAGGACAATTGAATTCTGAATTAACTTCTCTTGATATAAGTGCTTTGGCAAAAGGTATATACATATTCAGCATCGATAAAAACAACATGAAAATCATCAAAAATTAAAGAAAAAAAACAAAAAAATATTATTTTCTAAAACACAACCCATACTTAACAAATAATTTTATATTTGTAAGAATACCAAAAAATTATAACATGAGAAATATTTTTCTGGCTTTCCTGTTATGTGTTAGTTATACAGCATTATCCCAGGAAAAAAACACTTACGACGAGAAACTGGCAAAAGAACTCGGCGCAGATCAGTATGGCATGAAAACTTATGTTTTTTGCATTTTAAAAACCGGTTCCAATACCACCGCTACCAAAGAAGAAAGAGCAAAATACTTTGAAGGCCATATGGCAAACATAAACCGTTTGGCTGCGGAAGGCAAATTAGTGGTGGCCGGGCCTTTCATGAAAAACGAACGTAACTACCGTGGAATCTTTATCTTTAATTGTTCAACTGTTGAAGAAGCTCAAAAATTAGTCGAAACCGATCCTGCTGTGAAAGCAAAGATATTTGAAGTAGAGTTAACACCTTGGTACAGCAGTGCCGCATTAATGGAAGTTTCCAAAAATCACGATAAAATTGCCAAAACAAAAATGTAACACACACTTACATTTTACAACTAATCATCATCAATCATCAATCAAAATGAGAAAAATAAAATCCATCTACAGGTTGGCCCTGTATTTTTTTTGCTACTCATCTAAAATCTCTACACAGTGGCAATTAGCCAAAAAGACTGGAACATTAATTCCTGAAAAAGTTTTCCTAAACGAACCCTTTACTAGGCAGCATATGCCTAATCTTGGAAACAAAAACATAAAATAACAAGCTAACCTATGAATATTGAAGATTTACAACAACTTTGTACGTCCTTTCCACATACAACCGAAGATATCAAATGGGGAAACGATTTGTGCTTTTGCATAGCCGAAAAAATGTTTTGTGTGGCGGGTTTAAACCAATCACCAACCTCGGCATCTTTCAAAGTTACTCCAGAAGAATTTGATGAACTTACAGCCCGAAATGGCATTGTTCCCGCTCCATATGTTGCACGTTACAAATGGGTTTTAGTGGAAGATATCCGAACGCTCTCCTCAAAAGAATGGCAATATTATATTAATCAGTCGTATGCTTTGGTTTCGGAAAAACTGTCTCCAAAAATTAAAAAACAATTGGGCTTAAAGGCATAACAAAAGAAAAACTTTAACGTTTTTAAAAGGCTTTATGCTTTTGGAGTGATTATTTTTGTAAATCAAAATAGTACTGATTACCTAAATAATGAATAAAACCCAACGGCTTAGAAAACAATACCCCTGGATTAAATTACAAAAAGTAAGCATTGCTTCGTTACTGATTGGTTTTTTGTGTGCTTTTTTGGCTGTTTGCCTAAAACACCTAACCGAACATTACGAAGAAATCTTGTTTCATAAAGCCAAAGAAAACTGGTTTTTGTTTTTGGTTTTCCCGGTATTTGGCTTGTCGGTTATTTATTTCTTACGTCACTATCTTTTCAAGAAAAAAGAAAATAAAGGTATTAAAGAGATTTTCGAAACTACGGCTTCCAAAACCCAAAACCTACCAATATACAAAGTACCATCTCATTTTTTTAATGGATTATTAACTGTGGTTTTTGGTGGTTCTACCGGTATTGAAGTCTCTACAGTTGTGGCCTCAGCGGCAATCGGATCCGTTGCACAAAAAAAGGACAATCTTTTTAAACGCTACAAAACTGAATTAATCTGCGCTGGTATTGCCGCAGGAATCACTGCTTTGTTTAGCAGTCCAATTGCGGGAATTTTGTTTTCCTTTGAAGTCATTTCCAAAAAAATAACCAAAGCATTTGCTCTATCTACAATTTTAGCGGTAAGCATCGCCTACGGTTTCATAATTATATTAGACGAAAAACCGCTGTTCGAAGTATCGGTTTCCACCTGGCATCTTCATGCTTTTCCTTACTTCCTTTTATTGGGAGTTTTGGCTGGAGTGAATTCTGTTTACCTTACAAAATCGGTACTTTTACTAAAAAATCGTTTTGCTAAAATTGACAATCATTCCACTAAAATTATTGTGGGATCGTTAATTATCAGTGCATCATTATTGATTTTACCTCAATTGTACGGAGAAGGTTATCACTCCATAAAAACAATTTTTGAAAATTCGGAATCGGTAATTTTAACCCTGCCTTTTGTTTTAACATTACTTGGGATCCTTTTCTTAAAACCAATTATAACTTCCATTACTCTAGCCTCGGGCGGTGATGGCGGTGTTTTTGCTCCAAGTATGTTCATTGGAGCATTTCTAGGATTATTGACTGCATTGGTTTTGAATACTTTTTTTGATGCCGATGTAATTCCGCTCAATTTCATGATTATAGGGATGGGCGCTATGCTAAGCGCCAGTATACATGCACCCTTTACAGCCCTATTCCTAATTTGCGGACTTATAAATGATTATACACTGTTTTTTCCATTACTGATTGTTTGTCTGGTATCAAAAACCACAGCGAAACTCATTTATCCCTACACTGTTTATTCTTATCAGCCTCAAAACATAAAGTAATCATGCCAACACAAAAAATAAAGCGAAGTTATCGCAAAACCCGTTACATTCTTTACAAAGAAACTTTAGTTGATTTCAAAGAACATTTCTGGGCTTTTGTGGGCGCTTTTACCGGAATGGGAATCATTGCCTATTTGCAGTACAACGCTTTCCCTAAAGAAGATTTTGTGTTTTTAATTGGTTCCTTTGGAGCCTCTTGTGTTTTGGTTTATGGTGTGATTCAAAGCCCACTGGCGCAACCCCGAAATTTAATTGGCGGTCATGTGATTTCTGCAATAGTTGGCGTAACGGCTGCAAAATTGTTTCCCGAAATGATTTGGCTGGCTTCAGCTGTGGCAGTAGCTTCGGCAATTGTTATGATGCAGATTACCAAAACATTACATCCTCCCGGAGGAGCAACCGCATTAATTGCCGTAACAGGATCACCCGCAATTTTAAAATTAGGCTATTGGTATGTCCTTTCTCCTGTTTTAAGTGGAGCCATGATTCTTTTAGTTGTAGCTTTAATTTTCAACAACATGACTTCCAATCGTCAATACCCGACCAACAAGAAGTTTACAAAATTCAAGAAAAAATTCATTCATCCTATTACATTGAAAAACAATGCTGCATCTCAATAAAATACATCATATCGCTATAATTTGTTCCGATTATCAAAAATCTAAACACTTTTACACTCAGGTTTTGGGTTTGGAAATTGCACAGGAAGTATACCGTGAAGAACGTCAATCCTACAAACTGGATTTGGCCTTAAACGGAATTTATACCCTGGAACTTTTTTCCTTTCCTAATCCTCCTAAAAGACCTTCCAGACCAGAAGCAGCCGGTTTACGCCACTTAGCTTTTGAGGTGGACGACATCGAAAAAACTCGTGAATTTATTCGCTCTAATAACATTGAGGCAGAAATCATCCGAACCGATGAATATACCGGAAAACAGTTTTTCTTTATTGCAGATCCCGACGATTTGCCTATTGAATTCTATGCGAGCTGATTAAAATCTTATCAACAATTCGCATTTGACAAATCCCAAATCTAAAATTATAATTACCTTTGACCTTTCAAAAAAACACACAGATCATGGTTTATAAATTTAGAGTGATCCTTGACGCCGAAGAGGATATTTTTCGCGACATTGCCATCCTTGAAGACGACAATTTAGAAGACTTACACAACGCCATCGTAAACGCTTTTGGCTTTGATGGTATGGAAATCGCTTCGTTTTACACCTGTGACGATGCCTGGACGCAAGAAGAAGAGATCCCGCTTTTTGATACGGGTGATGTTGCTGGGGAAATGAAAACCATGGCCGATTATCCGCTTTCTTCGATTTTAAACGAAGACGATACGAAAATCATTTACGTTTATGACTTTCTAAATATGTGGACGTTTTTCGTAGAATTGGCTGCCATTGAAGAAGAAGAACCAGGAGTCACTTACCCGGATTTACTGTTTGCTCACGGAGAATTACCTACCGATGCACCAACCAAAGATTTCAATTCACCTAATGTTTCCAAAGACGATATTTACGGTGATTTTGAAGACGATTTCGACGAGGAAGACTTTGATATGTTTGACGGCGACGATTCGTTTGAAGACATGGGTTACGAAGACAACTGGAACTAAAAAAATCAAAATAATTTTGTTTAGAACCAAGATTTAGAACTTTCTTTTTCTTGGTTTTTTCATCTAAAATATTCGCAAAATGATCAATCTGTTTAACACGCACATCGACAATTTATCCATCCACCGTGTTGGAAACAAAAGCCGCAATGAAGCCATTTTCCTTTCGGAACAGCCTTATAACCTGAACGATGAAATCATGCCGCTTTTAAAAGAGTTTTTCTTCAAACCTTTCAGAGAGAAAGAAGAAAATTATTATCAGTTTGCGCATGATGTGGATTTGGATTACAACGAAATGTATAATTATGCTAACGAGATCTTTACCGATCCAAGCAATGTACATGAGGTTACTAAAAAAATCACCAAGCATTTGTTTGAACAATCCAACCATCCGCACATTAAAAACGGGGAGGTTTATGTAACCTACTTAACTAATGTTTCCATTGATAACAATGTGGTGGACGCTATCGGGGTTTTCAAAAGTGAATTAAAAGCGGATTTCCTTCAGTTTGAAGAAAAAGATGCCAACTTGGATATGATTCTACAACAAGGAATCAACCTGAACAAACTGGACAAAGGCTGTTTAATCTTCAACTATAAAAAAGAAGAAGGCTATAAAATTTTAACGGTTGACAGCAATCGTTACGATGCCCGTTATTGGTTAGAGCATTTCCTTTCTGTGGATGCGTTTCAGGATGAGAATTTCATCACCAAAAAGTACTTAAAATTCTGTCAGGACTTCGCTAAAGAAGTAGTTTTACCGGCTGAAGACAAAAAAGAAGAAGTAATGTTCATGAACCGTGCGGTAAACCATTTCGCCAAAAACGATAACTTTGAAGAGTCTTTATTCTTGAACGAAGTAATTGATAATCCTGATTTGATTTCAGAATTTAAAAACTATAAAGTAGACAAAGGCGAAAAATACAGCATTGAGGATTTAACCTCTTTCCCTATTGCCAACGCGGCAGTATCAGATGCTCGTAAGAAAATGAAAAACATTATTGAATTGGATACCAATATTCAGATCAAACTGGACTTCATCAACCCGGAAAGTGCCGAAAAATTTGTAGAAAAAGGCTGGGACGAAGAAAAACAGATGTACTACTACTTGGTTTACTTCAACAAAGAACAAAAATCATAAGCTAACCCCTTGATAATTAAAGAGTCCTCAAACCAAAAGTTTGGGGATTTTTTCTTAAATTTGATAGCGCGTATTTATAATCCAACACTACTTCTTTACTAATTAATGCCCCTATTTTTCAACAAGTGAAGCCGAATCACCTTAAAAACGGGGCAAAACCGAAAAGCCTTACGAGTAGGACTAATTTAATTCTCAAAATTATGCCTAAATATGTAATTGAACGGGAAATTCCCGGAGCTGGCTCACTAACTTCAGAACAATTAAAAGCAATTTCACAAACTTCCTGCGGAGTGCTAAGTGAAATGGGGCCTGAAATTCAATGGGTTCACAGTTATGTTACCGGAGATAAAATTTATTGTGTTTACATTGCACCCAATGAAGAAATGGTTCGTGAACATGCAAAAAAAGGAGGTTTTCCTGCAAATTCAGTAGTAGAAGTTGTTACAATTATCGACCCAACTACAGCAGAATAATCTTTATTGCAGGGTTAATTTAACTAAAAGGTCAGTTTTGGCCTTTTTTGATCCCAATCATACAACAATAACGATTAACTTTCGTTGAAGTAGTGCCTTGAGCTTAATTTATGATGAAACGTTTACTTTTTTTACTACTTTTTTTCTTTGCCGCAACCCAGTTCTCCTCAGGACAAGTAATTCGAATGCCGAGAGATACCACTAAAGTGTACAGTTACATCGAAAGGTATTCCAAAAAAAGAAAGTTTACAAAATTTGTACACCGATTGATTTTTAAACCCACCCAAAAAACAACTTCAAAAAACAAAAAGCAAAACAAAGCAAACATCAGACTCTTTGAAAAGTTTGAAGGAAAAATAATTCGTAAAATCAATATCGTTACTTTAGACCCTTTCGGACAATCGGTTGATAACCCTGAAAGGCCTCCAAAGAAATGGATTGAAAAAGCCGGTAATGGAATTCATATAAAAACTCGAAAATGGACCATCCGAAACAACCTTTTATTTAAAGAAAATGAGCCGCTTGATTCTCTTTTGGTCAAAGAATCGGAACGTTTGGTACAACAACAGCGTTACATCAGGAATGTAACCATCAAGCCGGTAGCCATTCCTAAAAGCAAGGATTCAGTTGATATTTCCATAATCGCATTAGATTCCTGGAGTTTAGTACCAACCGGATCTGTTTCAAGTTCCAACGGAAACTTGGAAATTACCGAACGTAATTTTATGGGAGTTGGTCATCAGTTCGAAAACAATTTCAGAAAACGCTTTGAAGACGGCCAAAACGCCTACGGAATGCGCTACATCATCCCGAATTTTAAAAATACGTTCATCAATACTACTTTTATTTACGATATTGATTTCGACCATAATTATGTTAAGAGCTTGTCTTCCGAACGAAACTTTTTTTCATCGTTTACAAGACTGGCCGGAGGTATTGGATTTCAACAGCGTTTTTATACCGATTCCTTAACCAACGCCTTAAACCAAAAAGCAAAATTCAATTTCAAATTTGAAACCTTAGATTTATGGGTAGGACATTCTTTTAGGATTTTTAAAGGAAAAACGGAAGACGATCGCATAACCAATTTGGTAACTACTTTGCGTTTTGCCAATCAGAAGTTTATTGAAAGTCCTACTTTAGAATATGACCCGATTGATTTTTATTCAAAGGCAAAATTGTACTTAAACAGTATCGGAATCACTTCCCGAAAGTTTATACAGAACAAATACATTTTCAACAATGGAATTCCCGAATATGTGCAAATAGGAAAAACCTATACGTTTACCTCTGGTTTTCAGGAAAAAAACTTCAGAAAAAGAGCTTACTATGGCGGTCGTTATTCGTTCGGCGGATTTTATAGTTTTGGTTATTTAAGCAGTAGCTTTGAAGTTGGAAGTTTTATCAACAACGGAACATCCGAACAAACAACCTTTCGCTTTGAAACCTTGTATTTTTCAGATTTAATCGAAGTTGGAAACTGGAAGATTCGCCAATTTATACAACCGCAAATAGTACTTGGCAATAATCGATTACGCGCTAAAAACGAGTTAATCAACATTAATGAAAACAACGGTATTCAAGGCTTTAACACGAATTTGACCGGAACCAAAAAACTACTGGCCACTTTTCAGACGCAAACCTATGTTCCCGGAAGTCTTTGGGGATTTAGAATCAGCCCTTTTTTCAATACCACTTTGGGAATGATTGGAGACGATGAGCATAAGTTATTAAACAGCCGACTCTACTCTAAATTTGGTTTAGGTGTGTTAATCAGTAATGATTATATGGTTTTCAATAGTTTTCAGATTTCTTTTGCCTACTACCCGACCATCCCCGGAACAGGCGATAATCAATTGAAATCCAACACCTTCAAAAACAACGAAATCGAATTACCCGACTTTCAGGTTGGAAAACCATACGTAGTTCCGTTTCAATAAGTAACAAAACACAAAACAATTCGTCTTATTTGTATCAACCAAAAAACAAACAATTTGGAAACTATTCTTACAATTGATAATCTCAACAAAAGATTTGGAAGCGTACATGCGGTAAAAAACGTTTCTTTCGAAATAAAAAAAGGCAATGTTTACGGGATTTTAGGCCCTAACGGAAGTGGAAAATCTACAACTTTGGGTATTATTTTAAATGTGGTAAACCGAACTTCAGGCGATTATAAATGGTTCGACGGAAAAATGGACACCCACCACGCACTTAAAAAAGTAGGTGCTATTATTGAGCGTCCTAATTTTTACCCCTACATGAGCGCCGAAGAGAACCTTAAACTGGTTTGCAAAATCAAAGGAATCCACTACGATAAAGTTGCCGAAAAGCTGGAAGTAGTAGGCCTTTTGGAACGAAAAGACAGTAAATTCAGAACATTTTCCTTGGGAATGAAACAACGTTTAGCAATCGCTTCTGCTCTTTTAAACGATCCGGAAATCCTGATTTTAGACGAGCCTACTAACGGATTAGACCCACAAGGAATTCGTCAAATACGTGATATCATCAAACACATTGCCTCTTTAGGAACTACAATATTATTGGCTTCTCACTTGTTGGACGAAGTGGAAAAAGTATGTTCTCACGTGGTTGTTTTACGAAAAGGAGAAGTTTTGTACTCCGGTTCTGTAGACGGAATTATTGCTAACGAAGGTTTCTTTGAAGTACAGGCCGATAGCAATGAACAGTTAAAATCGCTGCTTGCTAATCATGCTGCTGTGGAAAAAATTGAAGACGAGGATGGAAAACTTTATGTTTACCTGAAAGCTCCATTGGAGGCGGCAGAACTGAACCGTTACCTGTTTCAGAATAACATCAGTTTGAACCACCTGGTAAAGCGCAAACACAGCCTTGAAGAACAGTTTTTACAATTAACCAACCACAACTAATCCGCAGAAAATGAAACGACTTTTAGATATAGAATTACAAAAACTTTGGAAAAACAGATCGAGTAAAGTATTAATCATTACTTACTTCGTTTTACTTTCGTTCATTGCCTTAATTGCATCGATCAAATTTGAATTTGGAATGTTTAAATTACATATTGCTGAACAGGGTATTTTCAATTTTCCTTACATCTGGCATTTTAACACTTGGGTAGCTGCCATTTTAAAACTCTTTTTAGCGATTGTAATTGTTTCCATGATGGCCAACGAATACAGTTATGGCACTCTAAAACAAAACCTGATTGACGGAATGAGCAAAAAAGAATTCATTCAGTCGAAATTCTTAACAGTGATTTTATTCGCTTTAGGATCAACGGTTTTTGTTTTCATCATGTCTTTAATTCTCGGGTACAGTTTTTCCTCATACAATGAAATAGGGATTGTTTTTTCAGATTTGGAATACTTACTTGCCTATTTCGTAAAACTTACAGCCTTCTTTTCTTTTTGCTTGTTTTTAGGGATTTTGGTGAAACGTTCTGCTTTTGCCCTTGGCTTTTTACTGGTTTGGAATATTTTTGAAGGAATCGTGATCGGGCTCTTTAGATGGAAATTCAATTTTACGGAGAACATTCACGAAAAAATAGGGATGTTTCTGCCTTTAGAATCCATGAGCAATCTTATTAAAGAGCCAATTACACGACTTTCGGTTATTAAAAGTGCAGGAGAAGCTATTGGCGGAAAAGCCTTTGAAAAAGATTACAGTGTTCATTTCTATGAGATTTTGATTGTGCTGGTCTGGACTGTTATATTTGTGTTAATGTCGTATAAAATTCTGAAAAGACGAGATTTGTAGTATCTTTGCCGATGCTATGCGTGAATACAAAAAAGGTTTCGGGCTCTTAGTTTTAGTGTTACTATCCACAATAACACGGGCTCAGGTTATACAAATAGATCAAAATTATACGGCTCAGCAACTTGTTGAAAATGTACTTATTAACAGTGGTTGTGCACAAGCATCGAGTTTTTCGGTTTCGGGAGGAAATTTTAGCGATGGCTCTAAAAGCTATGCCTATTTTTCAAATACTTCCCCAAGTTTTCCTTTTGCGGAAGGAATCATTCTATCCACTGGAAAAGCTTTATCCGCTCAAGGACCTAACTCTTACATTTCAGATGACGGCGGAGGTATGGGCTGGGGTGGCGATTCCGATTTGAATCAGGCTTTAGGAGTTTCCAACACCACTAACCGAACCATTTTAGAGTTTGATTTCGTTCCGCTTTCGGATAAAATCAGTTTTGATTATATTTTTGCTTCTGAAGAGTATCACGATAATGCACAATGTACCTATTCTGATGGATTTGCCTTTTTACTGAAAAAAGTAGGAACCTCTTCGTATCAGAATCTGGCAGTAATTCCCGGCACAAACATTCCGGTTAAGGTTACCTCAGTGCACCCGCAGGTTCCGGGAGGCTGTGCGGCTCAAAATGAAGCCTATTTCGGGAGCTATAATTCCAGTAACCATCCTACCAACTTTAATGGCCAAACCGTTGTATTGACAGCACAATCCACTGTAGAACCGGGTGAAACTTATCATATTAAATTGGTGATTGCCGATGAAGGGAATTTCAGATATGATTCTGCCATTTTTTTAAAAGCAGGTAGTTTTAATATTGGCCCTGATTTGGGGGCAGACCGAACATTGAGCGGTGGAAATCCTCTTTGTCCTTCGGAAAATTTAGTTCTAAACGGAACCCTCACCGGAGCTACTTCTTATAAATGGTATCGAAATAATGTTGCAATAAGTGGAGCAACCAATCCTACGTATTCAGTCTCTCAATCCGGAACCTATAAAGTTGAAGTAACCATCAACGGAACTTGTACTACAACAGGGGAAATTACCCTTGAATATGCTCCTCTAACGGCAAATAATACCCAGCTGACTCAATGTGATGACAATTCCGATGGAATCACCACTTATAATTTGACTAACGCTCAACAGGCAATTACCGGAGGAACACCCGGTGTTACCATTCAAGGATACTACCATACTTTGCTAGATGCTCAAAATCAGATCAATTCAATTGGCAATTTTCAGAATTACCAAAATACTACCCCAAATGAATCAATCATTGTTAAGGTAAAAAATCAGTACAATTGTTTAGCTTATGCAACTGTTACCTTACAGATTCCAAACCATAGCATTGCTCCAGTACGATTTGAAAAATGTGATTCAGATACCGTTCAAAACGGAAGTACCGAATTCACCACGGCAAATTTCACATCAATTACAAATCAACTTTTAACAGGGCAGCCCGTAGGATTAAGTGTAGTGTTTTTTACTTCTGCTCAAAATGCAGTTTTACAAAATAATCCGATTTCAGTTCCGTTTACCAATACGGTTCCAGACCAGCAAGTTATTTATGCCCGAATAAGTAACGTAGGAGAATGTTACAGTATTGTTGCTGTTACCCTTATTGTTCATTCTTTCAACCCGGTTAACTTTCACGATGAAATTGTTCCGATATGTGATGGCAATCCTGTAGTACTTGATGCAGGAAGTGGTTTTACATCCTACTTGTGGAATACTACCCCAACTCAAAATTCACAGACAATTACAGTTAGCACTTCCGGGACTTATACTGTGACTGTTACCAATTCACTTGGCTGCCAGGCAACTAAAAAATTCACCATTGAAACTTCCCTACCGCCAACAATTACAAGTATTGAAACTCAAAGTTTTATGGGACAGAATAATTCAATAACGGTTCATGTTTTTCCTTTAGGGAATTATCAGTATTCTTTAGACAACATTATTTTTCAAAACAGTAATGTCTTTACCCCTCTGAACCCGGGAGAATACAACGTTTATGTTAAGAATTTGTGCGGCGATGACAATCAAACAGTTTACATTCTGGATTATCCACATTTTTTTACTCCAAACAACGACAGTTATAACGACACTTGGTTCATCAAAAATCTAGAATCAGAATACCCTAATTCACAAGTTCGCATTTTTGATCGTTATGGAAAATTGCTCAAACAAATGACTGCAACCGATACCTATGGATGGAATGGTCTATACCTGAACAATCAATTACCGGCAGACGACTATTGGTTTGTGTTGACCCTTGAAAACGGACAAATAATTAAAGGCCATTTTGCTTTGTTGCGATAATTCTTTCAACTACATTTGTTACTCGCTACAAAAAAAGTTCGATATCATGTTTTTCGTAAAACCACCACAATTTTACCTTATACTGTTATTTTTTTTTCAATTAGGATTCGCTCAAAAGGATTGTTCCGATGCAATTATTGTTTGTGGTAACAGCAATTTTGATAACCTATCAGCTACTGGAGCTGGAGTTCAGGAACTAACCGGTACAAATGATTGCAATAGTGAAGAAAACAACAGTCTTTGGCTGAAAGTAACCATAGCTGGCGGAGGAACTTTAGGCTTTACCTTAACTCCGGAGAACAGTAATATCAATGAAGATTATGATTTTTTTATCTATGGCCCCAATCCAACTTGTGGAAATATAGGACATGCCATTCGATGCTCTACAACTAATCCGCAGGCAGCAAGTCAGGGAAATAATTTAACTGGTTTAAGCCAGAATGAATTCGACACAAGTGAAGGACCAGGAGCAGATGGAAATAGTTTTGTTGCATGGTTGGATGTAGAAGCCGGTGAAAGTTATTTCATTGTAATTGACCGCCCTATAGGAAACAGTAACTTTTCTTTACAATGGACTGGAACAGCAACTTTTAGCATCCCTCCCACTGTAAACAATCCTGTTGGTGGCTCAACTTTTTCACTAAGTAAATGTGATTCCGATAACCTTCAAGATGATTCCACAGTTTTTAATTTATCTGGTTTAAGTGCAACTGCAATAGGTTTGCAATCGGATATTACCACAACATTCCATACTACAATAGACGGAGCCATTACCAATTCCGGTCAAATTCTTGATCCTAGTAATTTTACAAATACAAGCAATCCGCAAACTGTTTATATTCGTCTTACTAATGATTTAACGGGCTGTTTCGCCACTTCCGAAGTTATTCTTGATGTCACGCCTTTCAACACAAATACCCCAAATGATCTCGAAGAATGTGATTTGGATAATGACGGCTTTGTGACTTTTAATTTAACTCAGAATACAGCTTTGCTTAATGGAGGTGATCCAAATATTACAGTAAGCTATTATCCTAATACTAACAGTACAGTAGTTTTACCAAACAGTTATACCAATACAACTGCTTTTACTACCACTACGGTTTGGGCTAAAATTGCAGATAATTCGGGATGTTTTGTATACAAACCTTTTGACTTGATAGTAAACCGCTTACCGGCTAAAATTCCATCTCAATTGACCCAGTGTGATTTTCAGCTTAGTCCGGATGGTTTAACAACTTTTAATTTAGCACAAGCCAACGATTTGTTAACAGCAAGCAATCCGGATTATTCTACTAAATTCTACTTAACAGCTTCTGATGCTCAAACCGATACCGGTGCATTGTCTAACAGTTTTGCAAATACTCAAAATCCACAAACACTATATGCTAGGGTAATTGATAATACTACTCAATGTTTTAGCATCACAACTTTGACTTTAAATGTTAGTGTAAACCCGACCGTTACCGTTACTTTGGAAAAATGTGATGATGCAACTGAAGATGGTTTAACTCAGTTTGTGTTGTCGGATGCCGGATTTGAAATTTCAGGAAATACTGTGGTTTACTATCCATCAGCCAACGATGCTTTACTAGAAACCAATCCTTTACCAGGAAATTACACCAATACCACACCAGCATTTCAAAGAATTTATGCACGAATTGAAAATGCAAACAACTGCATTGGAATAAACATTATTGATCTAAAAATTAATCCGTTACCAAATATCATCAAAAATGACAATGCAGTTTTCTGCTTAAACAAACCAAATGAACCGGTTACTCTTGACGCAGGAATTGGTACTCAAAATCCAAATCAGTTCACCTATTTATGGACTCCAAACGGAGAAACCACACCAACAATTGATGCGTATGCAGCTGGAACCTATACCGTTAAAGTTTCAAACAGTCAGAATTGCTCAAAAACCAGAACTATTATCGTAAAAGAGTCCGACTTAGCAGTAATTGAAGCTATTGATGTTGTTTTATTTACCGATAATAATGCGATTACTATTTTTGTTCAAGGCGATGAAAGTGATTATTTGTACAGCATCGAAGATCTTAACGGATTTTTTCAGGAAAGTAACCACTTTGAACATCTTTTCCCGGGAATCCAATATGCTTATGTAAAAGATAAAGATGGCTGCGGAACAACCCGAAAAGAATTTACTGTTTTGGGAGCACCTGCTTTCTTTACACCTAATGGAGATGGCTACAATGACACTTGGAAAATTACAGGTATGGACAACGGTTATTTTTCCAACAGTATTATTTATATTTACAATCGTTTTGGAAAATTAATAAAACAAATGACCGGAAGCAGTGATGGATGGGATGGCACCTTTGGAGGAGAATTACTGCCTGCCACAGATTATTGGTATGTAATCCAATTAGAAGACGGAAGAAGCTCAAAAGGGCATTTTTCATTAAAACGATAATAGTAAAAATTTATAATGCCATGAAACTTAAGCTGTACCTTTTTATTACATTAATTTCAGCGGCCATAACAAAAGCACAATACATTCAGGTTGACGAAACCTATACTGCTCAACAGTTAGTAGTTAATGGTTTATTGAACAGCCCCTGCATTCCCGTTTCAAATTTTTCGGTAAGTGGAGGTTTTTTCAGCGATAATTCAAAAAGCTATGCTTATTTCACCAACTCTTCTCCTAATTTCCCTTTTACCAATGGAATTATTCTATCGACAGGAAAATCCCGTTCTGCTATTGGCCCTAACGTATCGATGATTAAGACCGATGGAGACATGAGCTGGTCAGGAGATTCCGATTTGGAAGAAGCATTAGGAATTAGTGACACCTATAATAATACCGTTTTGGAATTTGACTTTATTCCACAAAGTAACCGCATCAGCTTTGATTATATTTTTGCTTCGGAAGAATACACTAATACACTCCAATGTAATTATTCTGATGGGTTTGCCTTTCTTATTAAAAAAGTGGGTAGTACAGATCCCTATGAAAACTTAGCGGTAATTCCCGGAACAACAGATCCGGTTCGGGTTACTTCTGTACATCCTGTTGTATCCGGATCTGATGGTTGTCCGGCTATCAACGAAGAATTTTTCGGATCGTATAACCCTTACAATTACCCTATTAGTTTTAACGGACAAACCAAAGTTTTAACTGCTGAAACCGATGTAGATCAAGGAGATCTATATCATATTAAACTTGTCATTGCAGACCATCAGGATTATGAATATGACTCAGCTATTTTTTTAAAAGGAGGTAGTTTTGGTGTTGGTCCGGATTTTGGCCCAAGTCGTCTTTTAGTTACAGGAAATCCGCTTTGCCCCGGAGAAACTTTAATTTTGGATGCCACACAATCCGGTACCGTAACGTATCAATGGTATAAAAACAATGGGATTTTACCCGGTGAGACAAATCCAACTTATACTGTTAGCAGTCCTGGAGATTACAAAGTAGAAGTCACTTTAAACTCAGCCTGTAGTAGCATTGGGGAAATCACTGTAGAATATTCAACCATTACTGTTTCTAACACAAATTTATATCAATGTGATTACGATGGTAACGGACTTGTAACGTACAACCTTAGCTATGCAACTAATGCAGTAACGGGTGGAGATACCAGCTTAAGTGTTTTAGGTTACTATTTGAATCAGACTGATGCGGAAAATGGGTTAAATCCTATTCCAAATCCTCAGGCGTATCAAAACACTCCTTCCCAGACAACTGTCATTGCTAAAATAAAAAATCAATACAACTGCATTCGTTACGCTACAATCACTTTACAAATTGGAACAAGTGCGTTATTAAATCCGATTGCTCCTGTTGAAAATTGTGATACAGATACCAATCAGAATGGAATTACCACTTTAGATTTAACGCTGGTAAACCAAAGGATTCTTACCGCTAACCCTTCACTTCCAAATACTTCGACCGTGCAGTATTTCTTAAGCGCACAAGATGCTGAAAATTTAAATAATCCACTACCCTTAGCCTATCCCAATACAACTGCCTTTCAGCAAATTATTTATGCACGAATTGTAAATGGATCCAATTGTTATAATATCATTCCAATTACGTTAATCATAAATACTTTTACCCCTAGCAACTTCAATGATGAAGCTGCATTTTTCTGTGACGGAAGCTTAGTGGTTTTAAATCCGGGCAGCAGTTTTACTTCATATACTTGGAATACTACTCCTGTTCAAAATTCGCAAACAATAACCGTTTCACAAGTGGGAACTTATCTTGTTACCGTTACCAACAATAAAGGCTGTAAAGCAGTAAAAAAATATACTGTGATCAGTTCAGGAAGTCCTGTTACAATCAACACAATTGAAACGAGTTTTCAGGGAAATCAGAATTCAATAACTGTTTATCCGCAAGGCACTGACACCTACGAATATTCACTGGACAACATCAATTATCAGACAAGCAACTATTTCACAAACCTAACACCTGGAAAATATACGGTTTATGTGCGTGATATATACAAATGTCGTATTACCCCAAAAGATGTTTATATTTTAGATTATCCGAAATTTTTTACACCCAATGCTGATGGGCATAATGATTATTGGAAAATCGAAAATCTTAAGATCAATTATCCTAATGCAAAATTGTTTGTTTATGATCGCTTTGGAAAACTTTTAAAAGAAATTGGGACGGAAGGATATTGGGATGGAACTTTTGAAGGCATTACTCAACCCGCAACCGATTATTGGTTTGTTTTAGAATTGGAGAACAAAACAACCCTTAGAGGTCATTTTTCATTAAAGCGTTAATCTGCAACCAAGAATAACAAATAAATAAAAAAAACCACTCAATTTGAGTGGTTTTTTATTTATAAACAATTGAAATTAATCAATTTTGTAACGCTTTCTATCGTTCTCGTTCAAGTAGATTTTACGCAAACGTAACGATTTTGGAGTAACTTCAACGTACTCATCTTTTTGGATGTACTCTAACGCTTCCTCTAAAGAGAATTTGATCGCCGGAATAATTCTGGTTTTATCATCAGCTCCTGCAGAACGGAAGTTGGTTAACTGCTTGGTTTTAGTAATGTTGATTACCATATCATCACCACGAGAGTTCTCACCCACAACCTGACCTTCATAAACATCTTCATTCGGATCTACGAAGAACTTACCTCTGTCCTGTAATTTATTGATTGAGTAAGGAATTGCTTTTCCGTTTTCCATAGAAATTAACGAACCGTTGATACGACCAGCAATTTCTCCTTTGTACGGTTGGTATTCCAAGAAACGGTGTGCCATAATAGCCTCACCCGCCGTAGCAGTTAATAACTGATTTCTCAAACCGATAATCCCTCTTGAAGGAATGTTGAATTTGATGATCATACGCTCACCTCTTGGTTCCATACTTAACATTTCACCTTTACGAACGGTTACGAATTCTACTGCTCTACCGGAAACATTTTCTGGTAAATCGATTGTTAATTCCTCAATTGGCTCACATTTCACACCATCAATTTCTTTGATGATTACCTGTGGCTGACCAATCTGTAACTCGTATCCTTCACGACGCATTGTTTCGATTAAAACCGATAAGTGAAGTACTCCACGTCCGAATACCATAAATTTATCAGCAGAATCTGTTTCATTAACACGAAGTGCTAAGTTTTTCTCTAACTCTTTAGTTAAACGATCTTTTACGTGACGCGATGTAACGAATTTACCTTCTTTTCCAAAGAAAGGCGAATCGTTAATAGTGAACAACATACTCATTGTTGGCTCGTCAATAGCGATAGACGCTAATGCTTCCGGGTTTTCGAAATCTGCAACAGTATCACCGATTTCAAACCCTTCCAATCCAACAATAGCACAAATATCTCCAGCCATTACACTTTCTACTTTTTTACGACCTAAACCGTCAAAAGTGTGTAATTCTTTAATTTTAGATTTGATGATTTTACCATCGCGTTTTACTAACGAAATGTTCTGACCTTCTTTTAATTCTCCTCTTTGTAAACGACCGATTGCGATACGACCGGTAAACGAAGAGAAATCCAAAGAAGTGATCAACATCTGAGGTGTTCCTTCCGATACTTTCGGTGCAGGAATGTGCTCCAATACCATATCTAAAAGCGGCTCAATGTTTTCCGTTTGATTTCTGAAATCCGTAGACATCCAGTTGTTTTTAGCCGAACCGTAAACCGTTGGGAAATCCAATTGCCATTCTTCAGCGCCTAATTCGAACATTAAGTCGAATACTTTTTCGTGAACTTCTTCAGGAGTACAGTTTTCTTTGTCCACTTTATTTACAACCACACAAGGTTTTAATCCTAAATCGATAGCTTTCTGCAATACGAAACGGGTTTGTGGCATCGGACCTTCAAAAGCATCTACTAACAATAAAACACCGTCGGCCATGTTTAAAACACGCTCTACTTCTCCACCGAAATCGGCGTGACCCGGAGTATCGATAATATTAATTTTAGTTCCTTTGTACGTTACGGAAACGTTCTTGGAAACGATAGTAATTCCACGTTCTCTCTCAAGATCGTTGTTGTCTAATATTAAATCACCGGTGTTCTCGTTGTCACGGAACAATTGGCAATGATACATGATTTTGTCTACCAAGGTTGTTTTACCGTGGTCTACGTGGGCAATAATCGCGATGTTTCTAATTGAAGTCATATACTAATTTTGAAGGTGCAAAAGTACAACTATTTTTTGGATTAAAAAGACTAATTATGAAGTAGTTAGCAAAAATTTAATCATTTACTAATACAAAAAAAGCCCTCAAAATGAGAGCTTTAATATTTTACAGGAAACGTACTACTATAAAGAAGCTACGTGTCTAGTTAATTTAGATTTCAAGTTTGAAGCTTTGTTAGCGTGGATGATGTTTTTCTTCGCTAATTTGTCAATCATAGAGATAACTGAAGATAATTTTGCAGCTGCCTCAGATTTGTCAGTCGCTAAACGGATTGCTTTGATAGCGTTACGTGTAGTTTTGTGTTGGTATCTGTTTAATACTCTTTTTTTCTCGTTGCTTCTAATTCTTTTTAAAGCTGACTTATGATTTGCCATTTTCTTTTAAATTTTTAATTGTAATAATTATTTTAAATTACTAGTTAAAAAAGAAAAACCTCCCACAATTATTTAAAACAATCACTTTGGTTTTAACTAATAAAACAATGACCGAGACACCAATCATTATTTCATAAAACTTATTTACAACTAATTTTGTAGCCCGTAGGGGAATCGAACCCCTCTTACCAGGATGAAAACCTGGCGTCCTAACCGATAGACGAACGGGCCAAATTTTGTAACCCAAATTTCAATAAAAGTAGCCCGTAGGGGAATCGAACCCCTCTTACCAGGATGAAAACCTGGCGTCCTAACCGATAGACGAACGGGCCAGTAAAAACAATAAAGAAAAAAGTTGTAGCCCGTAGGGGAATCGAACCCCTCTTACCAGGATGAAAACCTGGCGTCCTAACCGATAGACGAACGGGCCTTCTTTTTTCTTTATTGCGGTTGCAAAAATACAACTAATTTCTATTCCTGCAACACTTAAATAAAAAAAAATCTATTTTTTTAATATGCCTTAGCAAAAAGCACTCTTCCTGAGGATGGTTTACCTGTAAACACACAGCTTCCCGCCTCTTCTTTTCGATCTAAAGCAATACAACGAATGGTTGCTTTTGTAAGTTCTTTTATCTTTTCTTCAGTCTCCGGAGTACCGTCCCAATGAGCCGATAAGAAACCTCCTTTAGTCTCTAACAACTCCTTGAATTCTTCAAAAGAATTCACCTCAGTAATATGAGAGTTTCTGTAATCCAATGCTTTACCAAACAAATCATTTTGAATTTGCTCCAACAAACCTTGCAGGTATGCCACAATTCCGTCTTTTGAAACAGTTTCTTTCGTTAAAGTATCGCGACGGGCAACCTCATACGTTCCATTCTCCAAATCATTAGGACCAATAGCCAAACGAACCGGAACACCTTTTAATTCCCATTCCGCAAACTTAAATCCTGGTTTTTGTGTGTCTCTATTGTCATATTTAACAGAAACACCTACTTTACGTAAGTCTTTCATCAAATCATTTACTTGAGCTGAAATCACTTCCAATTGTTCATCTGTTCTATGAATTGGCACAATTACCACTTGAATTGGCGCTAAATTTGGAGGCAACACCAAACCATTATCATCGGAATGCGTCATCACCAAAGCTCCCATCAAACGCGTAGAAACTCCCCAAGAAGTTCCCCAAACGTGCTCCTGCTTCCCTTCTTTATTGGCAAATTTTACATCAAATGCTTTGGCGAAGTTTTGACCCAAGAAATGTGAAGTCCCTGCCTGAAGCGCTTTCCCGTCTTGCATTAAAGCTTCAATACAATAGGTTTCTTCCGCTCCGGCAAAACGCTCGGTTTCAGTCTTTACTCCTTTAACAACAGGAATCGCCATGAAGTTTTCCACGAAATCGGCATAAACATTCATCATTTGTACTGATTCCTCAATAGCCTCATTTTTAGTAGCATGAGCCGTGTGTCCTTCCTGCCATAAAAACTCTGCCGTACGTAAAAACAAACGGGTACGCATTTCCCAACGCACTACATTCGCCCACTGGTTAATCAATAATGGTAAATCTCTATAGGATTGCACCCAACCTTTATAAGTAGACCAAATAATCGCCTCACTGGTTGGACGCACAATTAATTCTTCTTCTAACTTCGCATTCGGATCAACGATAAGCTTGCCTTTGTTTTCCTCATCGGTTTTCAAACGGTAATGAGTAACAATGGCACATTCTTTGGCAAATCCTTCGGCATTTTTCTCCTCGGCCTCAAACATGCTTTTGGGCACAAACAGCGGGAAATACGCATTGCTATGACCGGTTTCTTTGAACATTCGGTCTAATTCTTTCTGCATTTTTTCCCAGATAGCATAGCCGTAGGGTTTGATTACCATACATCCTCTTACTCCTGAATTTTCCGCTAAATCTGCTTTTACAACCAGTTCATTATACCATTTGGAATAATCTTCTGATCTTTTTGTTAAGTTCTTACTCATTTTTAATACTTTGGCATAAATATTGTTTAACTTATCTTTGATAGAATAGTTCGACAAAACTAACTATTTTTGTTATGTCCAACAATAAAAAAACCAGTCGATATGAAAACTAATTACTTAACCGGCCGAAATTTATCCATTTATACTCTAATTGGACTAGTAGGACTTTTGGCTTCTTCCTGTGGTTCGTACCAGAATTCGTCGTACTACGACAATGACGGAGTGTACGGTTCTTCAAGACCAAACAACAACACAGAAAACCGATACAGCGAAGAAAACGTTGCTCAGGGCAATAAATACAAAGAATACTTTGCTTCAAACAAAGACAATTACTCCCAAAACAATGAAGTTTTTACCGATGTGGAAGGTTACAGCTCCCAATCGAACGATACTTTAAACAGAAACGACAATCAGAATTATGCCGGTTGGGGAGACAACTCTAAAAATGTAACCATTAATTATTACAACAATGATTATTGGGGATGGAACAGCGGATGGTACTGGAATTCCTGGTATTCACCACGTTGGAGCTGGGGATGGAACTCCTACTACGGAAGCTACTGGAATGTTGGCTGGGGATGGGGTTCACCTTATTACGGTTGGGGATGGAACTCTTGGTATAGCCCTTACTACTACGGTTATGGTTATAACTATCCATACGGTTATTATGGAAACGGCTACTATGGAGGATACAGAAATGTTGTATATAATGGCGGAACAAGAGGCAGAGGCTATCAAGGTAATGACTACAGAAACCCAAGAGGCAACTATTCCAATTCAAGCATAGGACCAAGAAACACTTACTCTAACACAAGAAGTAACTCCGGAATTAGAGACAATAATAATGGTAACATTAGAACAAGACCGACGTTTTCCAACACAAGAAACAACCCAAGTAATAACACACAATCTGGGGACACCAGATCCTCCAACACAAGAAGTTACAGCGACCCTAGAAGTTCAACCCCTAGAAACTACAGCGAACCTAGAAACAATAGCACTCCAAGAAGTTACAGTGAGCCAAGATCAAACAACAACTATTCAACCCCAAGATCTTCTGGAGGTAATTTTGGTGGCGGTAGCTACGGTGGCGGCGGAGGCGGTGGCCGTTCCGGTGGTGGCGGAAGAAGATAAATACAAAATGATCCCGGACCAATCTTTAAGGTCTGGGATTTTTATTGTCCAACACAAAATAAAACCATTATGAAAAAATATTTACTTTCTACTTTGGTTGCATTAACAGCGACCTTATCTCAGGCACAAGAAACCACAGCATCAGATGCTTTGCGTTACGCCATGGACGATCTAACCGGAACTGCCCGTTTCAGAGGAATGAGCGGTGCTTTTGGTGCCGTTGGAGGTGATTTATCGGCTATCAATATCAATCCGGCCGGCTCAGCAATTTATAATTACAATTCAGCAAGCGGTTCGTTAAGCAACATCAACACCAAAAACAAATCGAATTACTTTGGATGGAACTCTTCCGACAGCGAAAGTACATTTGACCTTAACCAACTAGGTATTGTTTTGGTTTTCAACAACAAAAGAGAAGGAGATTGGAAAAAAGTCGCTTTTGCCATTAATTACGACAATACCAAAAATTTCGGAAACAGCATTTATTCCAGAGGAACCAATCCGAACAATTCCATCAGCAACTATTTCTTAAACTTTGCAAATACTGCCAACAACGGAGGCATTGTACCGATAAACCTTTTAGACAACTCCAGCAGTATCAGCACGGGTTATGCCCAGCTTGCCAATTTACCAAACAACGCCTACCCCTTCCTTAGCGGATTTCAGGCACAACAAGCTTATTTAGGTTATCAGGCTTATTTATTTGATTATGATGATGGCAGCACCAGTGGTAACGCGCCAGTTTATGTGAGCAATGTTCCAACCGATGGTGATTTTTACCAAACAAACAGTGTGGTAACTACAGGGTACAATGGAAAACTTGCTGCGAATTTCTCAACCTCTTACCTTGACCGACTTTATTTTGGGGCAAATCTTAATGTACACTTTACTGATTACAAACGCAATTCAAGCGTATATGAGATGAACAACAGTACAGCTACCACAAGAGTTGAAGCTTTACAATTTGACAATCAGCTTTACACTTATGGAGCAGGATTTTCATTCAATTTAGGTGTGATTGCAAAAGTTACCAACGATTTTCGTTTAGGTCTTGCTTACGAATCCCCTACCTGGTACCGCCTTAATGATGAATTATCCCAACGTCTGATTGGTTACAGCATGGTAAACGGAGCCGCTTTGGATGCAGATTATATTGACCCGGCAGTAACAAACATTTACGAAGCCTACACTGTTCAAACTCCTGGAAAAATAACCGGAAGTTTGGCTTATGTATTAGCTAAAAAAGCTGTTTTCAGTTTTGATTATGCCCGCAAGGATTATTCCAACACAAAATTCCGACCGGAAAACGACAAAACCTTTCAAAAGGTAAACACTTCTATGAGTGATAATTTAACCGCTGCAAACGAATTCAGAGCCGGTGTTGAAGTTAAAATCAAACAATTCAGCCTTCGTGGTGGATATCGTTTTGAAGATAGTCCCTATAAAAACGGAAAGACCATCGGTGATTTAAACGGATTTTCAACAGGATTTGGATTTAATTTTGGTGGTTCCCGCTTGGATTTTGCTTATGCATACAGCCAACGTGAAATGGATTCACCCTTTATTTCATCCGGAATGAATGATGCAGCACGCATTAAAGCTACAAACAACAATATTACAGCAACTTACACTATCGATTTTTAATTTTTTAGTTGCAACTTCATAAATCAAACCGTTTCTTTTGAAGCGGTTTTTTTATTCCCTAACCTTTGCTTTTAGCCCCGGTTGCAGTGAAAATCCTTCCCATAAAATGGGAAGATTGCAACGGAAAACGGGACGAACCTTTAAAAAAAACCTAAACGATGGTGCTCCTAATTATAAAAAGCGTAATTTTGCGCACTTTCTTAAAATAAGTTTCGTAAATATATGAGAACCAAGTCGTTAAAGAAGAATAAAATTAATGTAATCACCTTAGGATGTTCCAAAAACACCTACGATAGTGAAGTGCTGATGGGACAACTGAAAGCCAACGGAAAAGAAGTGGTACATGAGCAGGAAGGAAATATCGTGGTGATTAACACCTGTGGTTTTATCGACAATGCCAAAGAAGAATCGGTTAATACTATTTTGGAATATGCCGATAAAAAAGAACAGGGAATCGTAGACAAAGTTTTCGTAACCGGCTGTTTAAGCGAACGTTACCGCCCAGACTTAGAGAAAGAAATCCCTAATGTAGACCAATATTTCGGAACTACGGAATTACCTTTATTATTAAAAGCTTTAGGTGCCGATTACAAACACGAATTAATTGGAGAGCGTTTAACAACCACACCTAAAAACTACGCTTATTTAAAAATTTCGGAAGGCTGTGACCGTCCGTGCAGTTTCTGTGCCATTCCTTTAATGCGAGGAAAACACGTTTCCACACCAATTGAACATTTGGTAATTGAAGCAGAGAAATTGGCTAAAAACGGCGTTAAAGAATTAATTTTAATTGCTCAGGATTTAACCTATTACGGATTAGATTTATATAAAAAACGTAATCTTGCCGAACTTTTGGAAGCACTTGTAAAAGTAGAAGGAATCGAGTGGATTCGTTTGCATTACGCCTTCCCTACCGGTTTCCCGATGGAAGTTTTGGATTTGATGAAACGTGAACCGAAAATCTGTAATTATCTAGATATTCCATTACAGCACATTGCAGATAATGTATTAAAATCGATGCGTCGCGGAACAACCTATGAGAAAACTACCAAGTTGCTGAAAGAATTCCGTGCGGCGGTTCCTGAAATGGCAATCCGTACGACTTTGATTGTAGGTTATCCTGGTGAAACCGAAGAAGATTTCCAAATCCTTAAAAATTGGGTAGAAGAAATGCGATTTGAGCGTTTAGGTTGTTTTACCTATTCTCACGAAGAAAACACACATGCTTATAGTTTGGTGGATGATGTCCCGGATGAAGTAAAACAAGCGCGTGCTGCTGAAATCATGGACATTCAGGCGCAAATTTCCTGGGATTTGAATCAGGAGAAAATTGGTCAGACCTTCAAATGTATCATCGACAGAAAAGAAGGGCAATATTTTATCGGAAGAACTGAATTCGACAGCCCGGATGTAGATAACGAAGTGCTTATCGATGCGGCGAAATTCTACTTAAAAACAGGAGATTTCGTAAACGTTACTATCACAGATGCTACGGAATTTGATTTATACGGTGAACCAGTTTAACCGTTTTCAATATTAATCAGAATAAAAATCCTTACTTTTTAAGTGAGGATTTTTTTATTTCCAAGACCGATTAACCTCGTAACACTGCATTTTTATTATTAACTTTAAGTACCGAAACTTTAAAATTCAGTATTATGATAACCAAACATCCTATTTATCAGGACTTTCCTGAATATGCCGACAAAATTAAAGACTTGTATCACCACAATGATCAATTTCAGGTTTTATTGCAATCCTACTCGGAGCTGGATGACCGGATTTATAAAATCGAAACCGATCAGGAACTTGCAATGGATGATGAGTTGTCGCAGCTAAGAAAAGACCGTGTATTTTTAAAGGACGAGATTTACACTTTTTTAAAAAACAATTAAAAACAAACCTTTTTAATGAGGTTTTTTTATGACAAATATCATATAAAATCGGTTTAAAAAAGAAGAACTTTAAGTTTAATTTAAAACCAATTACAACTATGATTACAAGACACATCCTAACCGACGAGTTTCCCGAGTTTACCCAAAAAATCTACAACTTAAAAACTGACGACAACCATTTTAAAAAGTTATTTCAGGAATTTAACGATTTAGATCACGAAATTTACAGAATTGAAGCCGATGCAGAACCTGCTTCCGACGACACACTTAATGAATTAAAAACCAAGCGTGTACACCTAAAAGATACCATTTACAGTTATCTTCAGGAGAATTAAAAATAAAAACCGCCTTGAAAGGCGGTTTTTATTTTTATAACTACAAAGGAATATTTCCGTGTTTGCGTTTTGGTGTATCCACCACTTTATTTTCCAGCATTTTGAATGCTTTGATTAATTTTCTGCGGGTATCTTGCGGGAAAATTACCTCATCGATAAATCCGCGTTGCGCCGCTCGGTATGGATTAGCGAATTTCTCCGCATATTCGGTTTCTTTTTCCAGCAATTTAGCTGCTGGATCCGAAGCTTCAGCAATTTCTTTTTTGAAAATGATCTCCGAAGCCCCTTTCGCTCCCATAACCGCGATTTCTGCTCCCGGCCATGCAAAGTTCATATCAGCTCCAATGTGTTTCGAGTTCATAACGTCGTAAGCACCACCGTATGCTTTTCGGGTAATTACCGTTACTTTAGGAACTGTTGCCTCGCTTAATGCGTATAACAATTTCGCTCCGTGTACGATGATTCCGTTCCATTCTTGATCCGTTCCCGGCAAGAATCCTGGCACATCTACTAATACTAACAACGGAATGTTGAACGCATCACAAAAACGGGTAAAACGAGCCGCTTTAATCGAGCTGTTCACATCCAAACAACCTGCTAAAAACATTGGGTTGTTTGCCACAACTCCAACGCTTTTTCCTCCAATACGAGCAAAACCTACAATAATATTTTCTGCCCAGTTTTTATGAATTTCAAAGAAACTTTCCTCATCGATGATAGCATTAACTACATCGTGCATGTCATAAGGCTTGTTCGGATTATCCGGAACGATGCTGTTTAACTGATCGCGAAGTTCTGAACCTAATTCGTAAGGCAAATCTTCAACCGTTTCCGTATTATTTTGTGGAAGGTAACTCAACAATCGTTTTACATCTTCCAAACATTCTACATCATTGGCAGAAGTTGTATGTGCAACCCCAGATTTTGAAGAGTGGGTTGAAGCTCCTCCTAATTCCTCAGAAGTTACTTCTTCATTGGTAACTGTTTTCACAACATTTGGCCCGGTTACGAACATATAGGAAGTATTTTCCACCATCATCGTAAAATCAGTCATTGCTGGTGAATAAACCGCTCCACCGGCACAAGGCCCCATAATAGCAGAAATTTGAGGAATTACCCCGGAAGCCTGAACATTTCTGAAGAAAATATCAGCATAACCTCCCAAAGAACGAACCCCTTCCTGAATACGGGCTCCCCCTGAATCGTTTAGTCCGATCATTGGTGCACCCACTTTCAAAGCCATGTCCATTACTTTACAGATTTTCTCTGCATGTGTTTCAGACAACGCTCCACCGAAAACGGTAAAATCCTGAGCAAAAGCATACACCAATCGACCGTTAACCGTTCCGTAACCTGTGATAACACCATCTCCTAAATAGTGCTCTTTGTCCATTCCGAAATCTTTAGTTCGGTGGGTTACAAATGCTCCGATTTCCTCGAACGAACCTTCGTCAAAGAAGTACTCGATGCGCTCACGAGCCGTTAATTTCTTTTTGGCATGCTGGGTTGCAATTCTTTTTTCACCGCCTCCTAATTTGGATTCGGCAATTTTCTTATTTAATATTTCGAATTTATTTGATTCCATGATTATAAGTGTGTTGGTAGGCGTAAGATTTTTTGATCTTCTAAATACTGTTTCATCGCTACATAAGCAGCAATTTCTGCTTCTTTGTCCATGTGGGCTTTCAATACTTCACTATCGTAATATTTCTTAACGAAGTGCGTATCAAAATCTCCTGAACGGAACGCTTCGTGCTCCATTACAAACTTACCGAACGGCAACGTGGTATAAACTCCTTCAATCTGATAAGCCTCAATAGCTTCAATCATTTTTTGAATGGATTCTTCGCGCGTTTTTCCGTAAGTAATTAATTTGGAAAGCATCGGATCGTAATAAATCGGCACTTCCATACCTTCTTCAAAACCATCATCTACACGGATCCCTTCACCTTGAGGTACTTTGTAAACATCCAAAGTTCCAACATTCGGAAGGAAATCATTTAACGGATCTTCACAATACACGCGCAATTCCATCGCATGCCCATTGATTTTTAAATCTTCCTGTTTGATGCTTAACGCTTCACCGCGAGCCACACGGATTTGCATTTCCACCAAGTCCATACCGGTAATCATTTCGGTTACTGGATGCTCTACCTGCAAACGAGTATTCATCTCAAGGAAGTAAAAGTTTTTGTTTTCATCCAAAAGGAATTCCACTGTTCCGGCTCCTAAATAATCACACGATTGAGCAACTTTTACAGCAGCTTCTCCCATTGCTTTACGGATTTCCGGAGTAAGAACTGCTGATGGAGCTTCTTCAACTACCTTCTGGTGACGACGCTGAATCGAACATTCTCTTTCAAACAAGTACAGAATATTTCCGTGGCTGTCTGCCATTACCTGAATTTCGATATGACGAGGCGAACCAACATATTTTTCAATAAAAACCGAACCGTCTCCAAAAGCGGAAACCGCCTCACTGATCGCACGGTTCATTTGTGATTCAAACTCTGCCTCGTTCTCAACAACGCGCATTCCTTTTCCTCCACCACCGGCAGAAGCTTTAATCAAAATTGGGAAACCGATTTGTTTAGCAACCTGTTTCGCTTCTTCAATATCGGTAATTGCTTTATCTACACCCGGAACCATCGGAATATCATAGGCTTTTACCGCATCTTTAGCAGCTAACTTACTTCCCATGATGTGAATCGCTTTTGATTTTGGTCCGATGAAGGTAATGTTGTTTTTCTCGGCTAATTCGGCGAAATCTGCATTTTCACTTAAGAAACCGTAACCCGGATGGATTCCGTCTACGTTTAACGATTTTGCAACTTCGATGATCTTATCTCCTAATAAATAGGACTGGTTTGACGGCGCTTCCCCAATACAAACCGCTTCATCAGCAAATTTCACATGAGGTGCATTTCTGTCGGCAACCGAATACACCGCTACCGTTTTGATTCCCATTTTACGAGCCGTTTTCATTACGCGCAAGGCAATTTCCCCACGGTTGGCTACTAATATCTTCTTCATGATTATTCGAATTCGATTAACAATTGACCTTTATCTACCGCCTGATCTTTACTAACAGCAATAGATTTGATTACTCCGTCTCTTGGTGAAAGGAAACTATTTTCCATTTTCATGGCTCCTAAGATTAGGATTGGGTCGTTTTCTTTTACTTCCTGTCCCACTTCCACATTGATTTCCAGAATTAATCCTGGCATAGGTGCTTTGATAGAATTTACCTGTTTGGTTGCTCCGATAGCGAATCCCATCTCTTTGATAAGTTGGTCTAACGGATTGGCAATATCCACAACATAAGTGTTGTTGTTCACTTTAACAGTGTATTTCTTGGCGATAAAATCTGCGGAAATGATTTCTGCTTTAAAAGAAGTATTGTCCTTCAGCACATGATAGTTCGAATCTCCCGATTTTAAAGCGTCAAAAGAAGACACATCGGAATCCTTCACATCAAATACAGTTGAAGAATTTACGGTTAATTTATAAGTACTCATCAGGTTAAAAAATTAATTGCGTAAAAGTAAAGAAACTCAATCGTTTTTTTAACACTAAAAAAAAGGAAATGTGCGAATTAAATACAGAATTTGTTACAAAGCCAATAATCCGAAGTCACGCAAAGTATTCACAGGCTTCGAATACCAGAACAACTCAAAATCTTCCAAACCTGAATTTTCGTAATCGGCTTTTACTTCATTAAACGTAAATTTCTTTTCGTTTGTTGATGCGATTTTCTCCAAAAGGTTTTGTAGCCAAGCTCCGTTGTCTTTATCGGTAGTAATCTCGAAAACTTCCCTTTTATCGTGAAAAGTTAGTTTCATCATTTCCCACGAATTGCCTTTTTTGCTTTTGGTAAAGGTTTCCTCAAAAGGCTTTCCTCCAATCCAAACGATTTTTGCGTTGGGTTTGATGTTGAAATGATTTTCGTTCTGAAGACATTCGTATATAAAATCCGGCTGTACTTTTGTATTCGGAATTTTAAAATCGAACCAATCCTGCAACGGATAATCGAAACAAATCCCGTGCATATAATTGAACAACGATTTTTTCAGGCCAAAGCTGAATTTATCATGGTTGATGCCTGTTTTATCTTTAAACTGAATGTCATTATTAGCAAAAGTGATTTCATTAATTTGAGGAACAACACCGAATTCTTCCGGATTCAATCCAACCGGACTGTGTGCGGTCATGGCAAACTGATGCCAAAAACCAGACTGCAAAATCCCTAACTCGAACATTTGACGCACCATTTCCAAACTATCAATGGTTTCCTGAATGGTTTGTGTTGGATAGCCATACATAAGATAAGCGTGTACCATGATACCGGCTTCAGTAAAATTTCGGGTTACTTTGGCGACTTGCTCAACAGTTACTCCTTTTTTAATCAGTTCCAGCAAACGATCGGATGCTACTTCCAAACCACCCGAAACGGCGATACAACCGGAAGCTTTGAGTAAAACACATAAATCTGCGGTAAAGCTTTTTTCGAAGCGGATGTTCGTCCACCAGGTAACCGTTAGATTTCGACGTAAAATTTCAAGAGCAACCTCGCGCATTAAAGCTGGCGGTGCGGCTTCGTCTACAAAATGAAAGCCGTTATGACCGGTTTGCGCAATGAGTTCTTCCATGCGGTCTACCAAAGTTCTGGCGGCAATCGGTTCGTAAATTTTGATATAATCTAACGAAATATCACAAAATGTACATTTCCCCCAATAACAACCATGAGCCATCGTGAGTTTGTTCCAACGGCCGTCGCTCCATAAACTGTGCATCGGATTGGCAATTTCGATTACTGAAATGTAACGATCCAGAAACAAATCGGTATAATCGGGAGTACCTACTTCACTTTGCTTGTAATCGTGACGAAGGGAATTATTTTTATATACAACTTTCGATTCTTCAAGTAAAAAAGTGCGTTTGAATTCGTTGTAATTAGGATCTTCGATATTTTCCAATAGCAATTCTACCGGAAGTTCCCCATCATCTAAAGTGATGAAATCGAAAAATTCAAAAACGCGAGCTTCTTTTAAATCACGCAATTCGGTATTGGGAAAACCACCGCCCATCGAAACCTTGATTTCAGGATAATTTTCTTTTATGAATTTCGCACATCGAAAAGCACTGTACAAATTCCCGGGAAACGGAACGGAAAAACAAACCAGTTTCGGCTGTACTTCTTTCAGTTGCTCGCTGAGAATTTTTAAAGTAATTAAATCGATATAAGTAGGTTCGGTTTTAAGATAATCGTATAATTCATCAAAAGAATTTGCACTTCGGCCCAAACGCTCGGCATAACGGCTAAAACCAAAATTTTCGTCAATGGTTTCAACTATAAAATCCGACAAATCTTCAAGGTATAACGTTGCGAGATGCTTCGCTTTGTCCTGCATTCCCATAGAGCCGAACGCCCAATCCATATCGTCCAACTGAGTAAAACGTGAGGCTTCCGGAAGAAAACCATCAAGGCAAATCTGTCTGGCTAAAGTTGGATTATTTCCCTGAAGAAAGGCAATAACCGAATCTATCGTTTTTACATATTCCTTCTGAAGGGCAAAAATCCGTTTCGAATTATCTGAAAAAACAGCCTTATGAGCTTGAGATTCTTTAAAAATATCTTGCAAACCTTCTTTGGAAAACAACTTCAAAATCACTTCGATACCCAAATCCATCTGAAAAGAAGTAATGTTTTTGGTATTCAAAAAACCTTTTAAATAAGCTGTGGCCGGATACGGAGTGTTCAGCTGGGTAAAAGGCGGTGTGATTAAAAGTGTGTTTTTCATCTGCGGAAATTCTTTGGCAAAATTAATCGATATTTTTTACTTAAACGGAAATTGCCTGACGACTTTGTTCAGGAAATCGGTTTCTTCAAAAAATGAGCTTTTAAGCCCTATGAAACTTGTAAGATATTTATTGATTATGTTAGGGGATTGCAATCAAATTTGATCTTAATTCTTAATTTTTCATAAAAAAAAGAACTCAAATTGTTCTTTTTAAAAACAAAATTGTAAGTTAGTGCTAGAATTTACAGGGCTTCAAAGGAATTTCCTACAACAATTACGACGCTGAAAAACATGAATTCATTTCGAAAACTACCACAAGAAGAATTTAAAGAAATTATATTACCCGTACCGCAAGTAATGCGTTATGCCGTTTCCAACAAGGGAAGACTTTTAAGTTTTACCAATGAGATGAGTGACGGCAAAATCATAAAAGGCGCCAAGGCTGACGGTTACCGATTAATTACCTACAAAAACAAAGAAGGCGAAAAAGTTAAAAGAAAATCGATTGTTCTTTACAAACTTATTGCCGAACTCTTTTTGGAAAAGCCTTCTGAGCAGCACACCCACGTTATCCATTTAGACCGTAGAAAAGACAACGACGACATTAGAAACCTGAAATGGGTTACCCGTCCCGAAATGCTTAAACACAGTTATGATACTAATCCTGTAGTACTTCTAAACAGAAAAAAATTACTGGAGCACAATCTAAAATCCGACGGCAGAAAACTTACCGTAACTAAAGTAATGCTAATCAAGAAGATTTTAGCCCGACCAAACCAAAAAACCCGCCTGAAAATGATTGCCAAACAATTCGGGGTGAGCGAAATGCAGATTCGCCGTATTAAATCTGGGGAGAATTGGGGATATGTAAAGGTTTAGGTTTTCATGATGATTCATTAACTCGTTAAAATTCTGACTCTCTACATAATTTTTTATATTTGTGGAAAATTTAAAAAAATGAGAATTTTCCTCTACTTATTTATATTACTCACTACTTTCTCTTTTGCACAAAAAAATACAAATAAATCTATAGGATTCATTGAAAACAAAGGGCAAATTGTAGATCAAAAAGGTAGAGAAAACAAATCCGTTTACTATCTATTAAACACCAACGGTTTAAATGTTCAGCTAAGGAAAAACGGTTTTTCTTATGATGTTTATCAGACAAAAACTATTCCTTTAAAAGAAAAAAACTCATCAGCAAACAACTACAATTCAATACTTAACAACAAGAATAATCTTCCTGAACCTAAGGTCGGATACCTTTATCATCGCATTGATATTGATTTTCTAAACTCAAATCCAGAAGTTAAATTCCTTGCTGAAGAAAAATCAGCTGATTATGACAATTACTACAACGTTAATCATGCGCCACAAGGAATTACTAACGTTCATAAATTCCAAAAAGTAACTTATTTAAACATCTACAACAACATTGATGTGGTTTTCTTTATCCCTAAAGATTCTACTAAAACTGTTGAATATAATTTCATTGTGAAACCTGGGGGAAAAGTTTCTGACATCCAATTGAAATTTAATGGTGCTAAAACCGAATTGGCTGGCAATAAAATTAAAATGAACGTTCGCTTTGGAGAAATGGAAGAAACTATTCCATTGAGTTGGGTTGAAGAAAATCATATCAAAAAAGAAGTTGCAATCAATTACAGAAAAATCAAGAAAAATGTTTATGGCTTTGAAGGACAACAATTTCAAAACAAAACTTTAATTATTGACCCAACACCTATAAGACTTTGGGGAACGTATTATACAGGAAATAACTCAGATTTTTCAACAGACATTTGCAATGACAATAATAATAACGTTTATTTTTCCGGCTACACTTACAGCACCATTAATATAGCAACATCAGGGAGTTATACAGTCCATGATTACAGCTATTTTTATGGGAATAGCTTTATTGTTAAATTTAACTCAAGTGGAGTAAGACTTTGGGGTATTTATTCGATTGCTAGAGTAAAAAAAATTAAAGCAGATAACATAGGTAATATATACTACACAGGGGATATAGGTGCTTCAATGCCTAATATAAGCACTATAAACTCTCATCAACCATTACATACCGGCTATTATGATAATGCATTTTTAATAAAAATAAACTCATCTGGAGTAAGGGAATGGGCAACTTATTATGGAGGAAACTCATCTGATTCCGGTAATGACATTTGCTTCGACACTCAAAATAATGTCTATCTAGTTGGAAAGGCAGGCAGTCTAGAAAATATAGCCACCAATAATACACATCAGCCTGTTCATGCCCCTGGATATCTTGATGATGATGGTTTCATTGCAAAATTTACTCCCTTAGGAATTAGGGTTTGGGGAACCTATTTTGGAGGAAACGAAAATGATCAGATTCATTCCTGTCATATTTCAAATGATGGGTTTTTATATATAACCGGAAGTACCGGAAGCACTCAGGGCATAGCCACACTAAATTCATTTAATACAAATTTACAAGGCTATGCTTCTGGTATGATCGCAAAATTTGATTTAAATGGTAATAGAATTTGGGGATCTTATTTCAATGGTTCCGGATATGCAATTATAAATCAGTCAATATTAAAAGATGACCACCTCTATTTTTTTGGCATTACAAACAACCAAACAAGTATGAACACTTCCGGAACTTTTAATGAAAGTTTTGTTCATTTACCTATGTTTTATGGCAGAAGTAGTTTTATAGCAAAATTCAATATAACTACACAAAGCTTAATTTGGGGAACCTATTTCGGAGAATACATTCAGGATATCGCTGTTAATTCAAACAACCAAGTTTTCATAGGAGGCTGTACATCTCAACTGAGCGGGATTGCAACACCTGGAGCTTTTTCAGAAGTACCCCAAAATTCAGATGCATATCTCATCAAATTAAAAACAAATGGTCAACGGGAATGGGGAACCTATTATGGTGGTGAATGTGATGAAGGTACAAATGGTGCCGCGGATGTAAACAATAAAATATCCATCGATTCTAACAATAATATATATTTAATTGGAAATACCTGCAGTAAATCGGGTATTTCAACACCTGGGGCACATCAAGAATCACATAACCAAAACTCAGGAGGAGGAATTGCCAATATCTATTTTGCAAAATTTCAAGATTGTCTATCTTCTCCACAGGTTTTGAGTCAAAATCCATGTCTTGGTAGTAATTTAGAACTTACTGCTTCAGGAGGCACAAATTACAGCTGGACCGGCCCAAATGGATTCACATCTAACCAACAAAATCCAATAATTCCGAATGCTAATACAACTCATAGCGGACTGTATACTTGTACAGTTACGGGTACAGGAGGATGCGATGGACCAGCTTCTGTAAATGTTCTGGTTGGCGACAACATTGCTCCAACTCCAAGTACAACAACCCTTCCAACTATCAATGGTAATTGCAACACTATAATTACAACAATCCCAACAGCAACCGACAATTGTGCTGGAAATATCGTAGCAACAACAACCAACCCATTAAGTTATTCACTTCCGGGAACCTACACCATCACATGGAATTATAACGATGGAAACGGAAATACAGCCACACAAAACCAAACCGTTGTAATTTCGTCCACGGCTTTACCAACTTCATCTTTATCTCAACAATTCTGCATCCAACAAAATGCAACAATAAACAATATCTCCATTACCGGACAAAACATCAAATGGTACGACTCATTAACAGCTGGTAATTTATTAACAAACGTTACGCTTTTACAAAACGGAATAACTTACTACGCTTCCCAAACCATTAACGGATGCGAAAGCAACAGAATTCCCGTAACAATCACTATTCAAAACACAACAGCTCCAACCGGAACTACAAACCAAAGTTTTTGTTCTTCTCAAAATGCAACTTTGAATGATATTATCGTTTCAGGCGCTAATATTATTTGGTATGCAAATTCAAGCGGAACTACTGTTTTACCTTCAACAACTTTGCTTACTAATAATACTACCTATTACGCTACACAAACAATAAATGGTTGTGAAAGCCCTACCCGATTTTCTGTAACGATTAATCTAATCAATACTTTAAACGCGACCAATTATACCGAAACACTTTGTGACAACTTAAATAACGGAACAGAAACCGTGAACTTATCCAATTACAATAATCAACTTATTTCAAGCACAAATGGTACTTCGTTTTCATATTACGCCACTTATAATGGTGCAGAAAACCTAATTGCTTCTGAGAAAATCAATAATTATCAAAGTTTTCAATTGGCCGTCGAGACAAAAATTATTTACGTTAGAATTGATTCCTCGAACGGTTGTCATCAGATTGTAGAGTTAAAACTTACTGTTGTTAGCAAACCAATTATCTCAATTTCAGATATTATGCCAATCTGTGAAGGAAGTTCGATTACTGTTGATGCCGGAACCGGCTTTGATAATTATTCATGGTCAACTGGAGCAACAACATCCTCGATTAGCATATCAACACCAGGCAATTATTCAGTTTCAGTTTCTGAAAATCATGGTTCGCTTGTTTGTACTTCAGTAAAAAACTTTAGTGTTGTTAAATCGAATATTGCTACAGTTTCTGAAATTGTAACTTCTGACTGGACCTTTAACCAAAATACAATTACGGTATTGTTAACTGGTAATAGTGTTGGCGATTATGTCTATTCAATTGATGGAACGAATTACCAAGCCAATAATACTTTCACAGGATTGGAAAGTGGTGAATATACCGTATTTATTAAAGATAAAAATGGATGCGGAATTCAGCCTGAAGATTTCTATTTACTAATGTATCCGAAGTTTTTTACTCCAAACGCAGACAGTTATAACGATTATTGGAAAATTAAATTCTCTGAAAACGAACCCAATCTAACTGCAAAGATCTTTGACCGATATGGCAAATTCATTAAAGAATTCGGCGCAAATGATATTGGATGGGACGGAACATTAAACGGTCAAGCAATGCCTGCAACAGATTATTGGTTTGTAGTTAAAAGGCAGAACGGAAAAGAATACAGAGGCCACTTTTCATTAAAACGATAAATCGAATTCATAACCCTTTGTTAAACCGAATTAGCAAAACTTTATTTTTCTTACTTTAGCAGTACAAAAAAAGTTGCTATGCCTACCGACTGTATCAGTTATCAAAATTCCGGATATTTCTCAAAACTTATTGTTGATTATTTAGATCAGAAAACTGAAACACAGTCGTTGTATCATCGTTTCCCAACTCTTGAAAATTTCAAGCTTCAAATCGAAGAAAAAAGGGAAAATTTTTCTCAGAAAACAAGAACTGTATTGGTTAACGAACTGAAAAATCAATATTCCGGTTTTTCAACTTCTGATGTAACAGTAAAAAATATCGAGTTACTGGAAAACGAAAACACTTTTACCATAACAACCGGGCATCAGCTTAATTTGTTTACCGGCCCTTTGTATTTCATTTACAAAATTGTTTCGGTAATCAATTTATGCAAACAGCTTAAATCGGCTTATCCGGATTTCAATTTTGTACCGGTGTATTGGATGGCAACCGAAGATCATGATTTTGAGGAAATCAACTACTTTTATTTCAAGAACAAAAAGATCCATTGGAACAAAGAAAGCTTCGGCCCGGTAGGAAGACTTTCCACTAACGGGCTTGAAGAAGTTTTTGAAGTGTTTTCCAAAGAATTAGGCTTAGGCAATAATGCGGAATCTTTAAGAAATCTATTCCGTAAAGCCTATTTAGAGCATTCCAATTTAGCCGACGCCACACGTTATTTGGCCAATGAACTTTTCAAAGAAGAAGGTTTGGTAATTCTCGACGGCGATTGCTCTTCCTTAAAAAAACTGTTCAGTCCTTATATTAAAACAGAATTACAGCAGCAGCTTTCCCATAAACAAGTTTCACAAACCATTTCGAAATTCGGTGATTATGCTGTTCAGGTGAATCCTCGTGAAATCAATTTATTTTACATAGAAGATAAACTTCGTGAACGCATACTCTTTGAAAACGGTATTTTTAAAATCAATAACGCTTCGCTTCATTTTTCTGAAAATGAATTACTTGAGCAATTAGAAAAACATCCCGAGAAATTCAGTCCCAATGTAATTTTAAGACCTTTGTACCAAGAAGTCATCCTGCCCAATTTATGTTACATTGGCGGTGGAGGCGAACTTGCCTATTGGTTAGAGCTAAAAAGTAATTTTGAAACCAATCAGGTTACTTTCCCAGTTCTTTTACTTAGAAATTCCGTATTGCTGGCTTCTGAAAAACAAAATTTGAAAGCAGACAAACTCGGTTTAAACTGGAGTGATTTATTTTCCAAACAATCAGAATTAATAACCCAAAGAACTAAGGCCTTTTCTGAATTCAATCTCGATTTTTCTCAACAAAAAGAGTTTCTTAAAAATCAATTTGAGAATTTAACCCAAATTGCTCAAAAAACAGATGTTTCTTTTATTGGTGCCGTTAAAGCTCAAGAGAAAAAACAGTTAAAAGGGCTTGAAAATCTTGAAAAGCGATTATTAAAAGCTGAGAAAAGAAATCATGCTGAAAAACTGGAGCGAATAATCGAAATTCAAAACGAATTGTTTCCAAACCAATCATTACAGGAACGCAAAGCTAACTTTTCTGAGTTCTTTCTGGAGTGCGGAAATTCTCTCATTAAGGAACTGCTCAATCAGTTAAATCCATTATCCTCAGAATTCAATATAATAACATTAAAATAAAGTACTATTTAACTTATATTATTGCATTTCACCGATATTTTTAAGCATTTCATCTAATATTCCATTTCCTAAAATTAGGTTGATAACGAAAAAATGTTATTTTCGCAACATAAAATTAAAGAAAAGTTAAAATTATTATATGAAGAAAAATTACGTAATGCTTGGTTTCAGTGCTTTGGCACTTTTTTTATGCTCTTTTTACGGGTTAAATTCAGTAAAACCGGAAATGGTTCATGTGGAAGGTGGTTCTTTTAAAATGACCCCACGTGAAAACGCAGTAGATCTTAAAACAAAAAAGAAAATTGTTTATGATGTTAAAGTTTCTACTTTCGAGATAAGTAAATTCGAAGTGACTGTTGCAGATTGGAGAACTTATGTGGAGGATACTAAATCCAATATGCCACAAAAGCCAAGCTGGGGATGGAACGATGAATTTCCTATTACCAACATCACTTGGATCGATGCCGTAAAATATTGTAACTGGTTAAGCAAAGCCAATGGTTTACAAGCTGCCTATAAAAAAACAGACGATAAATACGAATGTGATTTCTCAGCAAATGGTTTCCGTTTACCGAGCCAGGCGGAATGGGAGTTTGCTGCCAAAGGAGGTACTAAATCCAAAAATTATGTTTATTCTGGAAGCGATGATTTAGAAATGATCGCATGGTATGCAGCAAACAGCCGCAAGTCTCCACAAAAAAAGGGTACTAAACTTGCTAACGAGCTAGGGATTTACGACATGAGCGGAAATGTTTGGGAATGGTGTTGGGACTACTACAGCCCAATTTACCACAAAGTAGAAAAAAGAGACAACCCAATCGGCCCGGAAAGAGGTGACAAACGTTGTGTTAGAGGAGGTTCTTGGGACAGCAGTAAATTGAATTACTTAAAACCTTCTAACCAATTAAGTTGGGATCCGCACTCTACTAATGATTTCTTCGGATTTAGAGTTGTTAGAACCGTTTCTAAATAAAATTTCTGTTAACAGAATTGTTTTTCAACAAGAAAGCAGTACTTTTGCGCCAAAATTAAAAATACGGAAATGGCAACAAACAGAACATTTACAATGATTAAACCTGATGCGGTTGAAAAAGGACACATCGGAGGAATTTTAAATATGATTACTGAAGCAGGTTTCAGAATCGTTTCTATGAAACTTACTCAGTTAACTGTAGCTGATGCTCAGAAATTTTACGCAGTACACAGCGAAAGACCTTTCTACGGTGAGTTAGTAGAATTCATGTCTAGAGGTCCAATCGTTTCTGCGATCTTAGAAAAAGAAAACGCTGTTGAAGACTTCAGAACTTTAATCGGTGCTACAAACCCTGCTGAAGCTGCTGAAGGAACAATCCGTAAAAAATATGCTACTTCAATCGGTGAGAACGCAGTTCACGGTTCTGACAGCGATGAAAATGCAGCTATCGAAGGTGCTTTCCACTTTGCTGGAAGAGAGCAATTCTAATAAAGCTACATCTGTACTTAACAGATTTAAAAATAAAAAATCCCGATTCAAATGAATCGGGATTTTTTTTGTCCTAACTATATTTATTATGCTAACAGAAATAAAAACAGCAGTGGGAAAAGGATTCCTGCCAAGGCCAGTTTCCAGCCTCTGCGCTTGAACGTATTCTTTCCTGCTGTAATCATCATCGCTCCTGTTACCGCGATGGTAATCAATGACAATCCAAAAATATCCGAGTAATAAATCCACCAATCGGAAGTATTTTTATGAAGCTTCATCGTTTGACTGATAAAAGGCGTTTTCTTAAACGAAACGATCTCTCCTTTTCCGGTTTTCATATCAATTTCAACATCGGTGTTTTCAAAAGCAATTCGCAATTCGCCTTTTTTAACTCCGTGGCGTTTGAATTTATCGTCTACTCCTAATTCCTTAGCTAGGTCTTCGGCAAATTTCTCATTGATCTTATCCTCAGTTGGCAAGGCCACCTGAATGGTCTTGGTTTCAACAGTGTATTTTTCCGGATGCCAGCTTTCTCTGTGGTTCATTAAGATTCCCGAGAAAGCAAACGAAATGATCAATCCTAAATAAAAGTACCCGAAATCACGGTGGATCGCTCTGATATTTTTGTCTCTTTTTTTCATTTTTATTTTTAGAATTTATATTTAATGGTTCCCATCACCTGACGAGGTGCAATCGGGTTCACACTGTAATTTTCGTGAACAGTATAGTTTAACTCGTTAGTTATATTGGAAAGTTTGCAAAGTAACGAAATTTGTTTCCAAGTATATCCTGCAGACACATCGATTGTTGTATATGCTTTTACTGGGATAGTTGTTCTTGTAGGATCGGTTTGACCAACTGTATCGTTCCATCCGCCTAAACGATCACCAATATAATTCGCAATACTTCCTAATGAAAATCCTTTTAAAAATCCGTTTTGAACTGTATAAAAGAAACTTACGTTTCCAGTATGTGCTGGTGTTCTAACCAAACGGTGTCCTTCATAAAAACTTCCTGTAGTACCTGTTGTTTTTGTATAACGCATATCATTGTAGCTGTAACCAACTAAAACACTTAACCCTTCAATTGGTTTTACATTTACATCCACTTCAACCCCTTTACTAGTAGTTTCACCAGAAAGCGTTTTAACATTAGTATTAGTATTTGGAGTTCCATCTGCTTTAAATTGTGCCATTTGTGCAAAATTGCTGTTTATAATTTGATACAATGTAACGTTGGTACTCAATTTACCACCTAAAAATTCTTTTTTAGCTCCTAATTCGTATTGATCAATAATTGAAGCCTCTAAGGTTGAATTGTTAATATCGAATCCTGAATTTGGTGTAAATGAATTTGCGTAACTAGCAAATAAAGATGTCGATTTTGTTGGTTGATAAACTAATCCCACTTTTGGAGAAAAAGCTCTATCTAAACGTCTAGGATCTTTTACTCGAGCTGCGTCTTCAGCAGCAATAGTCGAAGTTGCAGTATAATTACTAGCATCAGATTCTTGCCAAGACCAACGAATACCTGCTAATACTTTGATTTTTTCAGTAAAAGAGATTAAATCCTGTGCATAAGCTCCAAAACGTGTAGTTTCTGTTCTAACGATTTTAGAAACTTTTGATTGTGGCATCGTTTTTACGTCGTTCTCATAAGTTGCCGGGTCATAAATATTAATTTGGTCATATGTTGAGTTGGCAAAAGTATAAGTATAAGTCTCTGCAAAAGTAAAATCAGTATCAACACCGGTAGATAATTGATGTTTAATGCTTCCGGTATTAAAAATTCCTTGAATATTAAATTGTTGACCAGCAATCATTTCTGTATTGTAATTCTTACCTAAGATTCTATTTAAAGATCCTGAACCATTAACGTTTGGCTGAATACGCTCTGTTCCTTCTGATTTTCTAGTGTAATCCTGCACGGAAGAATTCGAACTGAACTTCCAATTGTTATTGATTTTATGCACTACTTGACCAGAAACTGAAGCCTGAGTAGTTAATCCGTTCGACCATTTTGCACCTAAATAAGTGTTTCTTGGTAAATCTATAATTTTTTTACCGATCGCCCCAGTACCGAAATCCGGAGTCCAATTGTCTTTTAAATAATCTGCTTGTAATAAAACGGTTGTTTTCTTTGTCGCTTTAAAAAGCACAGAAGGATTTACATAAATACGCTCACGGGTTACAACATCTCTGAAATTTTCAGAATTCTCATAAGAACCGACAAAACGGTAAGCAATGGTTTTACTTAACGGCCCATAAACATCGACAGTTGGCTTATAATAAGCATAGCTTCCTGCTTGGAAAGACACACTTCCACCATGGTTGAATTGAGGTGTTTTGGTTACCATATTGATGATACCACCAGGTGCTACATTTCCAAACAATAAAGCAGAACTTCCTTTTAAAGCTTCCACTTGTTCTAAAGAAGCTACTTCCGGCATGGATCCTCCGTTAAAACGAAATCCGTTTTTAAACATATTGTTGGGTCCCATATCATAACCTCTTGACCAGAACGACTCTTGAGCCCCACCACGAGCCGAACCAACATAAACCCCATTTACATTTTTGATTACATCACTTAAACGAATGGTTTGTTGCTGCTCCAATACTTTATTGTCTATTATTTGAACACTTTGAGGTAAATCAAGCACTTTAATTCCGCTTTTTCCATTTGCCATAGTTTTTTTGATAACACTTCCGGAAACTACCACCTCATTTAATTCATTGGAGATTTCTTCAAGTGTGATTTCAACCACTACAACATCATTTTCATCTTTAACATTCACGTGAGACGTAGAAGAAGTATATCCTACGTGAGAAAAAACCAAATTATATTTTCCGGGTTTTACATTGTTTATTACAAACTCACCATTAGCATTGGTTACTGAGTTGAATGAAGTATTTTTAGCTGAAACACTAACCTTTTCAATTGGTGCATTATTTAAGGAAACCACTTTCCCCTTTATCGTTGCTGAAGACTGGGCATTAATTTGAAGTGTAAATAAAAGAACTGCAAATAATAATTGGATTGGGCTTTTCATTTTGAATTAAGCTTATTTAGATTAATTTTAATTTGACGCAAAACTAAACAAGCCAACCTAAAAAAACAAGTTTATTTAGAACAAATAAAAATAAAATTGTGAGTTAAAACGTAATTATCTTAAAATCAAATCTTTAATAATTTCTTTATTAAGCTCCTCGTTAATCATCTTGATGATTTTATCTTTTCCGTAACTTAATTCTTCTCTTAAAACGGCGGAAGAAAGCGCTACATAAAGCGTAGTTCCTTTTAAAAAAACTTCTGTAGTATAGTTATTTACTCCCGGCCCCATAAGGTTTTTCCAGGCTTCCTGAACATCAATTTTATCCATGCCTGTTTCCAGCTTATGTTCATGAATAAACTGCTTTAAAACATCACCTATTGAATTCTCCTGATTAAAACGTTTTGCCATTACTTTACAGAAAAAGGTTTCGGTCGCTTATAAGTATATTCCAAATCCTGATCGTTGCGAATTACCAAGTGTTCGTTTGTAACTTCAAGCACTTCTTCCTTCCATTTAGCATAAGAGGTCGAATAATGCAGCACAACTGTCCCATCTGTATTGGTAACTTCAATTTTTTCAGACACATTATTCATTAGGTAACTACCGTCCATTTGCGGCATCACTTTTTTACGAAAACCTTTATTTCCCTTTATTTCAATAAAATCAATAGTCGGATTCACGGTGTATTCTTTTTTGCTACCATCAGGCAGTTCGGCTTTTTCAATTTCCCAATACCCATTGATTTTCGCAAGATCGGCATCGCTTATTTTCTGTTTACAGCCGATAAAAAATAAACTAAACACTAGTAATACACCTATTTTCTTCATCTCTTTTCTTGTGAATGATTTTTTGCAAATGTACCTGAAAAAACAATCCGGGAAAAATAAACCCATTAAACTATTTGCTAATTTTAAAGTCAAAATTGAAAAACAACCCCATGAGAAATATAATTGCTTGTTTGGCTCTATTGAACTTACTGTTAAGTTGCAATTCTGATTCAGATTCTGCAAACACAACAACACCAGAAGAAACCATGTATTTTCCTCCTACAAGTGAAACTACTTGGGAAACTAAAAGCCTAAACTCTTTAAATTGGAATGAAACAGCAGTAGCACCTCTCTTAACTTATCTAAATGACAAGCATACCAAAAGCTTCATCCTTTTAGTAAACGGAAGAATTGTTATGGAAAATTATTTCAATGGTCAAACTGCATCAGATAATTGGTATTGGGCTAGTGCCGGAAAAACGTTAACTTCAACTCTTACCGGAATAGCACAACAAGAAGGACTGCTAAACATCAACAACAAAGTTTCGGATTACTTAGGCACAGGATGGACCAGCGTACCACTTGCAAAAGAAAATCTGATTACCTGCAAACATTTATTAACAATGACTTCCGGATTAGATGATGCTTATAACGACAGCTCTGACCCAACCACCGATGATTGCGTTTTACCCGATTGCTTAATGTATAAGTCTGATGCTGGAACACGATGGGCATACGATAATGTGTATGTAAAATTACAAGATGTGGTGGCAAATGCATCCGGGCAAAACTGGAATACTTATTTCAACACAAGACTTCGGGATAAAATCGGAATGAATGGAAATTGGATAACAGTTAACAACAATAGTGTTTATACAAGTACTGCAAGAAGCATGGCTCGATTTGGCTTACTTGCATTAAACAAAGGAAATTGGAACGGGACTCAAATTGTAAGTTCCGGCTATTTTGACCAAGCGGCAACGACTTCCCAAAGCATAAATCTTGCCTATGGCTATTTGTGGTGGCTTAATGGAAAAGCGAATTACCATTTACCTCAAACACAATTGCAATTTTCGGGCAGTTTGATTCCATCTGCTCCAAGCGATATGTATTGTGCCTTAGGGAAAAACGATCAGAAAATCTATATCATTCCAAGTAAAAAAATGGTAATTATAAGAATGGGAGATACTGCCGATGGAGCCAACATGGCATTATCCGATTTTGATGAAGTACTATGGCAAAAAATTAAGGCGCTATATGAATAGCGCCTTTTTTATTTTTTATTGAAGAATTTAATCAGTCCGTAAATAATTGTAATAAAAGCAAGCAATCGCATACCCATAAAAACACTTGGAAGTTTCTTTTCCATAAAGTACGAAAGCGCAATCAAAAGCACTCCCAAAATCAAAAAAACCAAAGGAGATTTCGATTTAAAAAACTGAATAATTTGCTCCATAATCTATCGGATTATTTAAAAAACGAATCCACAAATTCGTATTTATTGAAGACTTGTAAATCTTCGATTCCCTCTCCAACTCCAATATACTTCACCGGAATTTGGAATTGATCCGAAATCCCGATTACCACACCCCCTTTAGCCGTTCCATCCAATTTGGTAACTGCCAAACAGGTAACTTCAGTAGCTGCAGTAAATTGTTTTGCCTGCTCAAAGGCATTCTGCCCTGTAGAACCGTCCAATACCAATAAAACATCGTGAGGCGCATCGTCCAAAACTTTTTGCATTACACGTTTTACTTTGGTTAGCTCGTTCATTAATCCAACTTTATTATGTAGACGACCTGCTGTATCAATAATAACTACATCCGCATTCTGTGCTACCGCTGATTGCAAAGTATCAAAGGCTACAGAAGCCGGATCGCTACCCATTTGCTGACGTACAATCGGTACACCTACTCTATCAGCCCAAATTTGCAGTTGATCGATTGCGGCTGCACGAAAAGTATCTGCTGCTCCCAACACCACATTTTTACCAGATTTTTTAAACTGATAAGCTAATTTTCCGATAGTGGTTGTTTTACCTACACCATTTACCCCAACAACCATAATCACATACGGTTTTTTGTTTAAAGGGATTTCAAATTCAGTAGCTTCTCCGGAATTGGTTTCCGATAAAAGACCCGCAATTTCTTCGCGGAGGATTCCGTTCAATTCATCGGTTCCCAAATATTTATCACGGGAAACGCGTTCTTCAATGCGTTCGATGATTTTTAAAGTAGTATTTACACCAACATCCGAAGACACTAAAACCTCTTCTAAATTATCCAAAACATCGTCATCAACTTTTGACTTTCCGGCTACCGCTTTGGTCAATTTTGATAAAAAAGAAGTACTGGATTTCTCAAGACCTTTATCTAAGGTTTCCTTTTTTTCGGAAGAAAATATTTTTTTAAAGAAATTCATTTTTTAAATGATGAATTATAAGTTATGAGTTATAAGTTTAAAAGAAGCTCAAAGTTTTCACTAGCCCTGATGGGAGCGGTATCCTTTTTTTGGTGGCTGCTGGTCCCTGAGCTTGTCGAAGGGCCGAAGTCACCGAAAAAAGATAAAGCGTACAGCAGGAACTACATGTAAAAAACACCTAAATGTTTGGCTCCTAAATCTATTACAAACCGAAATAAAATTTCAATTATGCCTCAAAAATATAAATTTTTCACGAGGTTCCTTTCTTCCCAAGGCTAAATATTACCAAAGGAATATAAAATAAAAAAGCTACTTCCTAATGAAAGTAGCTTTTTTATATCTTGTATAACGGAATTATTTCTTGCTTAAGAATGCATCCACTTCTTCAGGAGACATAACAGACTCAACGAAAGTATAAGCACCAGTTTTTGGTGATTTTACCATCTTGATAGCCTTAGTTAATCTTTTTGAAGCTGTCTGTAAAGTTGCTACGGTTTTCTTTGCCATGACTCTTTATGTTTTAATTCAATTTAAAAAATCTCCAATGAAATCATTTAAGATTTTTTTTAAATCTCTAATTATTTAATTTCTTTATGAACAGTTACTCTCTTCAAAATTGGATTGAACTTTTTAATCTCTAATCTGTCTGGAGTATTTTTTTTGTTTTTTGTAGTAATGTAACGAGATGTTCCTGGAACACCAGAAGCTTTGTGCTCAGTACATTCTAAAATAACCTGGATTCTATTACCTTTCTTTGCCATCTTTGATATATATTATTAGGTGACGAATTATTTTACTAATCCGTTAGCTTTAGCTTGTTTCAAAACTGCAGCAATACCGTTTTTATTAATAGTTTTCAATGCAGATGTAGAAATTTTTAAAGTTACCCATCTGTCTTCTTCAGGAATGTAGAAACGTTTCTTTACTAAGTTAACACTAAATTTTCTTTTAGTTTTGTTCATAGCGTGAGAAACATTGTTTCCAACCATTGCTCTCTTACCTGTAAGTTCACAAACTCTTGACATTATACTTATCTTTATATTCGTTATTCAAAATCAGGGTGCAAAGTAACAAAAAAGAAACCTAATACACAAACTATTCTGATTAGTTTTTTAAAATTTCTTTGTAAATTTTTTCCAACCCCTTTGTTACCGCCCTGTCGATGACTTTTTCACGAGGCTGACCAAAGTTAAATTCTTCAGTATAAACCCCATTCGGCGTTGCCATTGCAATGATTACCGTGCCTACTTCCGCCTCTGCTTCGCCTTTATTTGGTCCTGCATTTCCCGTGGTTGCCAACGCATAATCCGACTTCATTAATTGCTGAACACCTAAAGCCATAGCCTGAGCCACCTCAACACTTACAACAGAATGTTTGTCGATTAATTCCTGAGAAACCCCTAAAATATTCACTTTGGTCTCTGTGGCATAACTCACCACGCTTCCTTTGAAATAACTAGAGGAACCAGAAACCGATGTTAAAGTAGATGCAATTTTCCCTCCTGTACAACTTTCTGCGGTGGACAAAGTTAAACCTTTTTCTTTTAGCAATTTTCCCAAAACCACTTCAATAGTTTCGCCGTCATCAAAACCAACAATAGCCTCACCAATAATTTCATGCAGTTTTTCCACTTGCTTATCCAATTCCAAATAAAGAGCACCTTCATCGGTTCCTCGTGCAGAAAGACGCAAACGCACTTGACCCGGACTTGGCAAGTACGCCAATTTTATAAATTCGGGTAAATTATCTTCCCAACTTTCGATTTGTTCCGCCAAAAGACTTTCCCCAATTCCATAAGTACGGATGGTTTTATGAACAATAAAAGGTCTGTTGAATTTTGAAACCAACCTCGGAATCACTTCGTTTTCAATCAGATATTTCATCTCAAAAGGAACACCTGGAAGCGAAATAAAAACAGTATGCTCTTTCTCCATCCACATACCCGGAGCCGTTCCAACCTTATTGAACAACACTTGGCTTTTTGAAGGAACCAAAGCCTGATCTTTATTAATTTGAGTTATCGGACGTTTGAAAAAACCTTCAATTAACTGAGTTACATGAGCCAGAACTTCTTCATTGTAAATCAGTTCGTCATCTAAGTATTCACATAGCGTTTTCTTAGTAATATCATCTTTGGTCGGCCCTAAACCACCCGTCAAAATCACAACATCGGACTGGTTTTGAAGCCCCGCTAACGTAGAAAGAATATGCTGTTTGTCGTCGGTGATGGAAAGCATTTCATGAACTCCAACCCCTATTTTATCCAGAGCTTTGGCAATAAACGACGAATTAGTATCTATGATTTGTCCGATGAGAATTTCATCGCCAATGGTAACTATAGTAGCTTTCATTTTTCGGGAGTATACTCACAAAGATATCATGCTTTACCTACAAAACAAAGAAAATAAAATCGAAACTTACGTTAAATTTTAAAACTATCTGTTAACACCAATTAAGGAACCAAAAGAAAATTGAACAGTTTTAAAAGCGCATTAAGCGTTACTAAAACAAAAACAAGTTTAAGGTAAAAATTAAAAATCTTCTTCTCTTTTGAAACATCAAAAAAAGTGATGGCATTGAACGTAATTGGAAATGTATTTTCAAAATCAAAAGAATCCAACAGATCTTTATGTTTATTAGGAATGCAAAAGGATTTTTTTGTATTCCAGAGTCTCTTATAGGAATCGGAATAAAAATCGATTTGATTTTCGTTTAAATAATTTTCAAAAAAAACAGCGTTTTCAACCGGAACATCCACTTTATAATGGCTTCCAAGTTTCACTTTGATGGTATTTGGCATAACTGAAAGTTAGAGATTGTAATCCTTCTTTATTTCTTTCAGGGCGTTGTCGATGTGTTCTTTTAAACTTTTAAAAACTTCTTTAATTTCTTTTCTTTTACCTTCGGATTTAGTCCATTCCATGATCTGAAGATTTTCTTCATAGGCTAAATCCATTCCCAACAAATCCAAGGTAGGTTTGATTTTATGGGAAGAGGCGTATGTTTTCTGATAATCTTTTTCTTCAATTCCTTCCTTTATGGACTTTAATTCCTGCGGAACTTCTTCAACAAAAAGATTAATGATTTGCTGTGCAAAATCGGTATCGTTATCCGAAATTTCATAGACTTTTGATAAGTTATAATGTAATGCCATTATTTTACCTGGATTCTAAAAAGTTGTTGACCTTCAATAAAACCTTCCAAAACGTCATTCGGTTGCACTTTACCCACTCCGGCGGGTGTTCCCGTAAAAATAACATCTCCTGTTTTTAGTGTGAAATATTGAGAAACATAAGCAATGATTTCATCAATTTTCCACAACATATGACTGGTATTTCCACTTTGAACCACTGTCCCGTTGTTGGTTAGTTCAAATTTAATATTTTCCAGCGAACTAAAACTTTTTTTCGATAAAAAGTCACTTATTATCGCTGAATGGTCAAATGCTTTTGCTTTTTCCCAAGGAAGCCCCTTACTTTTCAACTCTGATTGCAAGTCCCGAGCAGTAAAATCGATTCCCAACCCAATTTCATCATAATATTTGTGTGCAAATTTGGCATCAATGTATTTTCCAACCTTATTGATCTTTACCAAAATCTCCACTTCATGATGCACATCATTAGTAAATTCCGGAATCACAAAAGGAGTTTGTTTAGGCAAAATTGCCGTATCCGGTTTCATAAAAATTACCGGTTCCGATGGACGTTCGTTGTTTAATTCCGAGATATGGTCTGCATAATTACGACCAATACAAATAATCTTCATAGTATTCAGTATCTGTGTTTGGTTCCAATGTCCAGCTTAACCACTACCACTGCAACCAAAACTCAATTATTACTGTTTTGTGTTCAATTTTCTTAATTTGATTCCAGTCAGCACTTTTTTAGTATATAAAGGAAAATCAGCATTTTGTATCCAACCAAAATAACCTGGTTCTTTTTCTAAAACCTCATCCACCAAAGCGCCTTTGTGCTTTCCGAAGGTGAAAATTTCCTGTCCTTCCGCATTTAAAGCGATAAAACCGGCAAAATCCACTGATTTTTTACGTGTTGTGAATTCCGATAAAGATTTCATATCGTTTTCCAATTCAGGATAACGCTCCAATTGGGCTTTTAGTATCTCATAGGTTGCCGTGGTATCTGCTTCAGCGCTATGAGCATTGTCCAGAGTCTGTCCGCAGTAAAATTTATAAGCCGCACTTAAAGTACGCTCTTCCATTTTATGAAAAATTGTTTGCACATCTACAGAAACGCGGTTTTTCATGTCGAAATCTACTTCAGCACGCAGTAATTCTTCTGCCAACAAAGGAATATCAAATCGATCGGAATTAAAGCCTGCCAAATCCGAATCTTTAATCATTGCATGAACCTGCGAAGCCAATTCTTTAAACGTAGGCTCGTTAGCCACTTTTTCGTTTGTAATTCCGTGAACCGCTGTTGCATGCGCCGGAATAGGGATGGTCGGGTTCACCAGCCAGGTTTTACTTTCTTTATTTCCGTTAGGATATATTTTTACTATTGCGATTTCCACGATACGGTCTCGAGCTACATCGATTCCAGTGGTTTCAAGATCGAAAAAGCAAATAGGTCTTGTGAGTTTTAATTCCATTAATATATTATTATCTACTTACAAATATAGACGAATCCAATTCATTACAAAAGAAAAACCCGCCTATATGACGGGTTCTTACTATTCTATTTCGATTTACTAAAAATCTCTGTTGATGTCCCAAGCTTCTAAGTAATCCGCAACACGTTTTACAAAGCTTCCTCCTAATGCACCGTCTACAACTCTATGATCGTAAGAGTGCGATAAGAACATTTTCTGACGGATTCCGATGAAATCCCCTTCTGGAGTTTCAATAACTGCAGGCACTTTTCTGATAGCTCCCAAAGCCAAGATTCCCACTTGTGGCTGATTGATGATCGGTGTTCCGAAAACAGAACCGAATGTACCAACATTAGTTACAGTATAAGTACCACCTTGCGTATCGTCTGGTTTTAATTTACCTGCTTTTGCTCTGTTTCCTAAATCGTTAACCGCTTTTGCCATACCTACCAAGTTCAATTGGTCTGCATTTTTGATTACCGGTACAATTAAGTTTCCGTTTGGTAAAGCTGCTGCCATACCTAAATTAATGTTTTTACGTTTGATGATAAATTCACCGTCAACCGAAATATTCATTCCAGGGAAATCCTTCAATGCTTTTGCAACCGCTTCCATGAAGATTGGCGTGAAGGTTAACTTCTCCCCCTCTCTCTTTTCGAAAGCGTTTTTCACTTTGTCTCTCCATTTTACGATGTTGGTTACATCTACTTCGATGAACGACTGAACGTGCGCCGAAGTTTGTACCGATTCCACCATGTATTTGGAGATCAGCTTACGCATTCTGTCCATTTCCACGATTTCATCCCCACCGTTTACAGAGACCGGAGCTGCTTTTGCTACTTCTGCAACTGGAGCTGCCACAGCCGGAGCCGTTGTAACTGTTGCTGAGCTTGTCGAAGCACCTCTGTTTTTGATATAGTTTAAAATATCTTCTTTGTTAACGCGACCGTCTTTTCCAGAACCTTGGATAGACTCTAATTCAGTCAAAGAAATTCCTTCTTCTTTAGCAATGTTTTTCACCAATGGCGAGAAGAATTTATCCGATGCTGAAAAATCTGCAGGAGCCGCGACTTCTTTAGCTGCTTCCACTGTTTTAGCTACTTCTGCTACCGGAGCTGCCACTGCTTCTGCTTTTGGAGCTTCCGCTGCTACCGCACCACCTTCCGTTTCGATAATTGCGATGGTTTGTCCAACCTGAACCACATCATCCGTATTGAAAAGAATTTCCACAAGGGTTCCAGCCACTTCAGAAGGTACTTCACTGTCTACTTTATCGGTAGCGATTTCAAGCACTGCTTCGTCCATTTCAATTCTATCTCCAACCTTTTTTAACCAGTTGGTTACCGTTGCCTCAGCAACACTTTCTCCCATTTTGGGCAATTTCAATTCAAACTTTGCCATATCTTTAAACTAAAGTTGTGTTTTCGTATTTGGTTTGCAAAATTACTAATTATTTCGATTTATAATTTCACAATATGTATTTTTTTACTCGATTTCGATTATTTGACCCCGATCATTACTACTGTTGCTTCCAATCATAAATGATGAGGCTTCAGGAATGATTTTAAAGGTGTATCCTCTATTTTTATTTTTCTGCAGAAACGCAATGATTTTTTTAAACGAAAAACTCCCGTTATCCAACAATATTTCCTTATGCTTTTCCGAAGAATTTGCTCGCGAAAATAAGGCATTTTCGTCAATATCAGCAAGACGTATCACCTTTTTTTGCAGTTGGTTTTCCAATTTGTTTTTCAGGCTTTCATCCGATGAAAACAAAACATATTCATCAACGGTATAAACAACTTGTTTCTGCTGACTCTTCTTCAATAACGAAAAAGCAAACGCACCAATTCGCATAAAAACATCAAAAACAAATGAGCCTCCAAAATGCTTTTTATAGAAAAACTGCATTGCTTCACGAAAACGTTTCATATACGTTCCATCACGAACAGTACTTTCTCCTTTATAATGAATAACCGAAGTTTCGTGGAAATAATAATTTGATTTCCCCGATTTCAACACCAGATAGCTCAGATCGATATCGTCGGAATACATAAAACAGTTTTCATCAAAACCACCAACTTCAAGGTACAAATCACGCTCCATTATCATAAAAGCTCCTACAAGAATATCCACTTTGCCGGTTTGGTTTTCCGATAAATGCTGTGCGTAATATTTATTAAAAAGAGACGATTTCGGAAAGAGTTTATACAAGCCGAAGATTTTGGTAAAAGCCACCCAAGGTGTGGGTATTCCGCGTTTGCATTCCGGAAGAAAGTTCCCGGTTCCGTCGATTAGTTTACAACCGACAATTCCTAAATCCGGTTTGGATGCCGCAAAATCAAGCACCTTTTTAAAAGTATCTTCTGCAACAACGGTATCGGGATTCAGAATACAGATGTGTTTTCCTTTGGCTTGAGCTACTCCTATATTATTACCTTTGGGAAAACCAAGATTCGCTTTATTCTCGATGAGCTTCACATTTGGAAAACAATGTCTCATCATCTCACAACTTCCATCTACGGAAAAATTATCCACCACAATAATCTCACCTTCAATACCTTCCAACGCTTTTTGAACACTCAAAACGCATTGCTCTAAAAAATAACGAACATTGTAGTTCAGAATTATTACCGATAGTTGCATTTTTCAAAGGTATATTTTAGTACGCAAAGTTGCAACGGTTCAAAGTAACAAAGTTTCATTTCAAAAGATTACTTTTGCAGCCAAGATCATTAAGATCGAATTATAAGAAGTAAAAAATAGCGTTGTGAATTACCTATCAGTCGAAAATATATCGAAATCCTTTGGCGAAAGAACTTTGTTTAAAGACATTTCATTCGGAATCAACAAAGACCAAAAAATCGCGTTCATCGCCAAAAACGGTTCGGGAAAAACCTGCATCATGAAAATTATCAATGGTGAGGATGATCCCGATACAGGTCAAGTAGTGGTCCGCAAAGACATCAAAATGGCGTTTTTGTCGCAGGATCATAATTTACAGGACGAACTAACCATTGAAGAAAGTATTTTCGCATCGGACAACGAAATTTTACACGTTATCGAGCGTTATGAAAAAGCATTGGAACGCCCTGAAGACGAAGAAGCCTATCAAAAAGCCTTCGACGATATGGACCGTCACAACGCTTGGGATTTCGAAACACAATTCAAGCAGATTCTGTTCAAACTAAAGCTGGAAGATTTCAAACTGAAAGTAAAAAACCTTTCCGGTGGACAGAAGAAACGTTTATCATTAGCCATTATTCTTATCAATCGTCCGGATTTACTAATTCTGGATGAGCCTACCAACCACCTTGATTTAGAAATGATCGAATGGCTGGAAAGTTATTTCGCCAAAGAAAACATCACCTTGTTTATGGTTACCCACGACCGTTTCTTTTTGGAGCGTGTTTGTAACGAAATCATCGAACTGGACAACGGTAAACTTTATCAATATAAAGGAAATTACTCCTATTATTTAGAGAAAAAAGAAGAACGCATCGCTTCTGAAAATGCAACGATTGATAAAGCACAAAACCTTTTCGTAAAGGAATTGGCCTGGATGCGCCGTCAACCAAAAGCAAGAACCACTAAATCGAAATCGCGTCAGGACGACTTCTATAAAATCAAGGAAGTAGCCGAAAGCCGCAGAAAAGAAAACGTAGTGGAACTGGAAATCAACATGGAACGTATGGGAAGTAAGATTATCGAACTTCACAAAATCTCCAAAAAATTCGGCGATAAAGTCATTCTAAATGATTTTACGTTTGATTTTCAACGCGGGGCACGAATTGGTATCATAGGGAAAAACGGAACCGGAAAATCGACATTTCTTAACTTATTAACGGGAACCATTCCAGCTGACAGCGGAAAAGTTGTGGTTGGTGACACCATAAAAATCGGTTATTACACACAAAGCGGTATCAATCCGAAACCGGGACAACGTGTGATTGATATTATAAAGGAATACGGCGAATACATTCCGCTAGCCAAAGGACGCATTATTTCGGCTTCACAATTATTGGAACGCTTTTTATTCGACGCCAAAAAACAATACGATTACGTTGAAAAGTTAAGCGGTGGTGAATTAAAACGTTTGTATTTGTGTACCGTTTTAATTCAGAACCCGAACTTTTTGATTCTCGATGAACCGACCAACGATTTGGACATTGTAACGCTGAACGTATTGGAAAGTTTCCTTTTGGATTATCCCGGCTGTTTGTTGGTTGTAAGTCACGACCGTTATTTCATGGACAAAATCGTGGATCATTTGTTTGTATTTAGAGGACAAGGCGAAATTGAAAACTTCCCCGGGAATTATTCCGATTTCAGAGCCTATGAAGACAGCGTGGAGCCCGTAAAAGAAGAACCGAAGGAAAAAGTAAATTGGAAACAGAACAATCCAACTTCATCAGGATTAACGTTTAATGAACAGAAAGAATTTCAGAAAATCGAGCGTGAAATAAAAGAGTTAGAGCTTAAGAAAAAAGAAATCGAACAATTATTTTCAGACGGAAAAGTAGCGGATGCAGATATCGAAAAGAAAGCCAATGAATTGCAGAATGTGATTAAAAAAATGGAAGAAAAAGAGGAACGCTGGTTTGAACTTTCTTCTAAATTGGAAGGATAAAAAAAGTGAACCGTCACAGTTAGCAGTGCCTAACGTTATTAAAATTCATAAACCCTCAACAGAATTTTATTTTGTTGTGGGTTTGTTTTTTCAGCAAATAACAATTTTAATTTTGCAAAAATTTTACTGACAAATCAAAAGGCGATTACAGTTTTACAGCTTGTTTATATTTAATAAAAAATAAAGTTTTACGTTTACCAGAATTATACTCTAAGCGAATAAAACCTATAACTCTATCAAAATGAAACTCCTATTAGTAATAATCATTAACCTCTTTATATCAAAAATTTATAGTCAAAATAAAATCATAACCACATACGACGCAACTAAAAACACAGCCATAGAAAATGTGAATTTTATATTTAATGAGGGAACCAAATACCGTTCAGACAAAAATGGCAAGGTGATATTAAAGTCGATTCCTTCTGAAAATCTAACGATTACACATATTGCCTACGATAGCATACCTACTAAAATTTCATTCCTGAGAGATACGGTTTTCTTAAACAAGAAAATCACCAAACTCAATGAGATTCTTATCCCTAAAAAGAAAATAAAAATAATTTACCCTAAAAAATCGGTTGCCAATTTAAATCCCAGAAACTATGGAACATCAGCTCCATTAGATGAAAAAAGCAAATATGCAGTTCATATTCCGAACAATTTGAGTGTTACTTTTTTTATTAAAAGTATTACATTAGAACCCACTGATTTTACGGTTGCTTATTTTAATGAGAACGATAAAATCAAATCCAAACATTATAAAAATCAGAAATACGCTCCTTTTAAACTAAACCTATATACGGTTGATTCTGTATATGGTATTCCCGATCAACCCATTTTTGAGAATGATTTTATTTTAAAATTAGAGGACGGTAAAAAATACGTAACTCTTAAATTGGACAATCAAATAGAAATAAACAATACTGGCTTTTTTATAGTACTTTCCCCCTTGTCAAAAGAAGAATATGAAAACCTGGCTTTTGAAAGAGCTCCTGCTTTTAAACATATTCAAGCAAATAAAGATATTGAATATAAAGTCCTGACAAAAAATGAAAGGGTTGATTACAGCATTTGGAAACAGACACAACGAAGCAAAGATTACAATCAGGTTTTATATTTTGAATTAGAAATAGAATATTAACCACTACTGCTAAAAATAGTTTGAAAGTTTGAGTCTTCGTCGAACTATACAATAGTTCTAGATTAAACTGCGAAAATGACATTGCTCCCCCTAATAATGAGTTAACAGCAAGCGCCATAACGACCGTTAAAACGCTGTGAATTAATCATTAGCAAACTCTAAAAAACTTCCAAGAAATTCTTTAGAATATTTTAACCGCAGGTAAAATTATCATTTCCTCATCTAGATTTATTGCTTGCGCATTTTTATTTATTACTACTTGCTTTTTTTTGATACTGTTTATCAATTTTTTAATACTGCTTATTAATTTTTTAATACTGCTTATTAATTTTTTGATACTACTTATCAATTTTTTGATACTGCTTATCAATTTTTTGATACTGCTTATCAATTTTTTAATACTGCTTATCAATTTTTTGATACAGCTTATCAATTTTTTGATACAGCTTATCAATTTTTTGATACAGCTTATCAATTTTTTGATACAGTGAAAAGAAACTCCTTATTGCATATACTCTTTTGGCACTCTTAACTTTATAATAGAAGTGAAATAACTCAAAGAAGGCAGCCGTTAACAGCGGTTTCATGAAATGGCTGGCACTGGTTCATAATGGCATGAAGTCGGCAGGACATACATAACACAAAAAACCACAGCAAACTAAAAGTCTGCTGTGGTTTTTTATTAAACGTTTATGTGAATTACCAAGCTATCGGCACATAATCTTTTAAAAATTTCCCGCACCAATGTTTTCCGGTATTAATTCCATCAAATAAAGGATCCATAACGCGGGCTGCTCCATCAACAATGTCAAGTGGTGGCTGAAAATCTTCTTCTTCCTGTTTTCGTTTTGCCAATTCAGCCGGATCTTCATCGGTAACCCAACCCGTATCGACTGCATTCATAAAAATACCTTCTTTCGCCAATTCACCGGCAGCCGTATGCGTTAACATATTCAATGCGGCTTTGGCCATATTGGTATGCGGATGACGGGCATCTTTATACCCATAATAAAACTTGCCTTCCATCGCGGAAACATTGATGATGTGTTTTTGGCCGGTGTTGTCTTTCTTCATAACTTCTGCAAGACGATTACACAATACAAAAGGCGCTACCGAATTTACCAATTGCACTTCGATCATTTCCGTGGTTTCGATTTGCCCTAGTTTTAAACGCCAGCTGTTGGTTTTTCTTAAATCGACTTGTTGCAAATCGGCATCCAACTCGCCTTCCGGAAAAACCTCGTTCGTTACTAACGCATTATCAAAAGAGTAAGGAATCTGCGATAATTGAGCCGAAGCCCGAAGTCCAATTCCCGGTTCCGGTCCGTGCCAGGTTACCGGCATATTCTGATTGGAAGAGGCGCCGGAAGTCAATAGTTTCAATTCCTGCAAACAATCGGTATGGTCGAACAATAAATCCTGTACTTGTTTAGGCAATGAAGCAACCGGACGTTCTTCATTCTCCATTAAATGCGTATAAAATCCTGCCGGACGCCTTACCGTTTGGGCTGCGTTGTTGATCAGAATATCCAAACGTCCGTATTTTTGCTCGATAAAATTGCAGAAAATCTCTACACTGGGAATGTGTCGCAAATCCAATCCGTGAATTTTTAACCGATGACCCCATTCCATAAAATCTTCTTCCTGAGCAAAACGCAATGCGGAATCAACCGGAAAACGAGTGGTTGCAACAACTGTAGCTCCGCCACGTAAAAGCATCAGCGTAATATGATACCCGATTTTTAAGCGTGAACCTGTCACTACCGCGATTTGTCCTTTTACATTTGCCGTTTGAAAACGTTTAGCGTAATTAAAATCGCCGCAATCACAACACATCGTATCGTAAAAATGATGCAGTTTGGTAAACGGTGTTTTGCAGACGTAACAATTTCTTGGTGTTTCCAATTCCAATTGCTCTTTATTGGCTAAATCCGCAGCTGCCAATAATTTTGGTGCAATAAAAATACTTGCCTCGCGAGCACTTCGGATCCCGGTTTCTTTTCGAGCAGTTTTGTCTGCATTTTCCTTTTTGCGTTTGGCTACTAACCTTCCGTCCTTTTTTCTGCGGGAAAGTTCCTCTCTGTCTGGTCTGGAGAATTGCCCTGCCGCTTTAATTAAGGCTGTTCGCTGCTCTTTAGGAATATCGAATATTTGATCAGTATTCGTATTTAATTGCGTTAATAGCGCTATGCATTTATCAATTTCTTCCGAAGTTAATGCGTTTGTATTTTCTATTTCATCTTTCGTCTTCATAAAACAAGGTGTCGATTTTGGCGAAACTGCCAAGGCTGCAAATATAGTTTTTAAATCCGGTTTCAACTTTTTACCGTAAAGGATTCCATGTTTCTGAAATGACTTTGTATCTTCGCCTTCTGTTTGTAAAACCTTGTGCACTACTATGCTGTTTCAAATAAAAGCCTACCTGAATTTCCTCTGGCACTCCAAAAACCAACACGGAGTCCATTCGCCGTTTGTGTATTCTTTGGTAACGAAATGTTTTTACGATAAAAAAGTAAAACCGGAATACAAAATACTGAGGGAATACCGCAATGCATTGCTTCGTAACAAAAACACCATTGAAGTAACGGATTTTGGTGCCGGATCAAGGGTTTTTAAATCAAACAAAAGACAAATTTCCAAGATTGCCGAAACCGCAGGAATTACACCGAAACGTGCCGAATTGTTGTGCCGAATCGTCAATTATTTTCAACCCGAAACCATTTTAGAAATCGGAACCTCGTTAGGATTAGCAACTTCTGCCCTTTCACTTGGTAATCCGAAAGCAAAAATCACCACATTGGAAGGCTGTCCTGAAACATCCGGCGTAGCTCAACATCAATTTCAAAAATTTACTTTAAACAATATAGAACCTGTTATAACGGAGTTCAAAGATTATTTTTCAAAAGCTGCGACTGGAAACTGCGACTGGAAACTAATCTACTTTGATGGCAACCATTCCAAACAGGCAACTTTAGATTATTTTGAACAATTACTACCAACCATTACCAACGATACGGTTTGGATTTTCGATGACATTCATTGGTCAGAAGACATGGAAGAGGCTTGGGAAATTATAAAAAACCATCCAAAAGTTACCGTAACCATTGACACGTTTCAATGGGGACTTGTATTCTTTCGTTACGAACAAGAAAAAGAACATTTTATCATCCGAATCTAGGTTTTTAGTACCTTTGAAGTACTAAAACAACACCGATGAACATCGAACAAATCTTTGAGAACAATCGTCACTGGATTTCCCAAAAACTGCAGGGCGATCAGAATTATTTTGAAAATTTATCTAAAGGTCAGTCTCCCGAATTTCTTTATATTGGCTGTTCCGACAGTCGTGTAACTGCTGAAGAACTCATGGGCTTAGCCCCCGGTCAGGTTTTTGTTCACCGCAACATCGCCAACATGGTCCCTAACACCGATTTGAACTCGATGTCGGTAATTAATTATGCCGTTCAGCATTTAAAAGTTAATCACATTGTAGTTTGCGGTCATTATGGTTGTGGAGGCGTAAAAGCGGCCATGCAGCAATCGGATTTAGGCATTTTAAATCCTTGGCTGAGGAATATTCGCGATGTGTACCGCATCCACAAAAAAGAATTGAATGCCATTGTAGACGAAGAAAAAAAATACGAGCGGCTAACAGAACTCAATGTTCAGGAACAGTGTATTAACATCATAAAAACTGCAGATGTTCAAAAAGCATTTCATGAGCGTGGCTTAAAAGTTTATGGCTGGATTTTCGATATTAAATCGGGAAAACTGATTGATTTGGAAATCGATTTCAACGAAATACTCAAAGATATCACCGAAATATACAAGATAACCTTCTAACAAATTCATTTACAGAATTTTAACAAATAAATAACACCTCCAAAAAACATAATCGACAGTTAAATTGGTAACTTTAATAGCTAATTAAAAACTGTAATTATGAACATCAGCGATTTATTAATCCCCGAATTACATCACGAAGTAGCCTTAACCGAAAAATTTTTACGCAGGATTCCTGAAAACAAATTTGACTGGCAACCGCATTCCAAATCAATGAATGTAAAACAATTAGCCAGTCATTTAGCAGAAATTCCAAGTTGGATTTCCGGCACGATGGATATGGATGAGATGGATATGGGAGGCTATACACCCCCAATGTACAATTCGGTCGATGAAATGGTAAATGTTTTAAAAGAAAATGCCAAAAACGCTGAAATTTCATTAAAAAAGGCAGACGAAGAATACCAGAAAAACTGGAAAATGACACAAAACGGGCAAACCTTAATGGAAATGCCTAAATATAATGTGTTGCGCAGCATGGTGCTAAACCAACTACCGCATCACAGGGCTCAATTGGGTGTTTATTTACGATTACTAGACGAGTCAGTTCCATCCAGTTATGGCCCATCGGCAGATGAGCAATAGCTCATCGTCATATCATACTTTTTTTATTGCTCCCCGTTCGTTTCACGGGGAGTTTTTTTTATCGTGTAACAAACTGTAAAAATTTTCTACTTATATCCGTATAAAAATCCGTTTTTGTACTTTTAAGAACTGAAAATTAGCACCATGTCACAAGCGATTATTGATATCAAAGGAATTACACGCGACTTTCCACTGGGAAACGAAACCGTATATGTTTTAAAAGGAATTGATTTACACATTAACAAAGGGGAATATGTAGCCCTGATGGGACCTTCCGGTTCCGGAAAATCAACTTTGATGAACATTTTGGGCTGTCTCGATACCCCAACAGCCGGAAGTTACGTATTAAACGGAAAAGATGTCAGCCAAATGCAGGATGACGAACTAGCTGAAATCCGTAACAAAGAAATCGGATTCGTATTCCAAACCTTCAACCTTTTGCCAAGAACTACTGCTTTAGACAACGTTGCTTTACCTATGGTTTATGCCGGACATGGTAAAGAAAGCCGCAATGAAAGAGCAACAACAGTTTTAACCCAAGTTGGCCTATCCGACCGTATGGATCACAAACCTAACCAACTTTCTGGTGGTCAGCGCCAGCGTGTTGCCGTTGCCAGAGCTTTGGTGAATCATCCTTCCATCATTTTAGCCGATGAGCCAACCGGAAACCTGGACAGTAAAACCTCTGTGGAAATCATGAACCTTTTCGACGAAATCCATGCCAACGGAAACACCGTAATTCTGGTAACCCACGAGGAAGATATTGCCAAACACGCCCACCGCATTATCCGTTTAAAGGATGGTTTAATTGAAAGTGATAATCCGAACAGATAGCTAAAATTTTCTGTCTCAAACTCAAATTATCTAAACTAACTCGTTCCTGTAAGCTTTTTTAGTTGGAGCGAAAGGCCTGGGCTTACCTCTAAACCTTATTCCCGCCATCCGCTGTACTTCGTGCCGCTGCTGTCGGGGCTAAAGAGTTTTTGTCTTTTGTACTTGGAAACTCCTTAAAAAACTCGGAACTTAGCGACTTTGACACTAAGCACCATTAATTATGAAGGTATATACCAAAACCGGTGATAAAGGAACCACTGCCCTTTTTGGCGGAACCCGCGTTCCCAAACACCATATCCGCATAGAAAGTTATGGCACTGTTGATGAATTGAATTCCTATATCGGCTTAATTCGCGATCAGGACATCAATCCCTTATACAAAAATGTTTTAATTGAAGTGCAGGATCGTTTATTCACTTTAGGCGCAATTCTGGCCACTCCCCCGGAAAAAGAAGTGCTCAAAAACGGGCAACAACGTTTAAACATCAACCGTATTGCTCCGGAAGACATTGCGCTTTTAGAAAACGAAATTGACACTATGGACACCGCTTTACCTCCAATGACGCACTTCGTATTGCCAGGTGGTCATACTACTGTGTCATATTGTCATATTGCACGCTGTGTATGCCGTCGTGCCGAGCGTTTAGCCACACATTTAAACGAAATCGAGGTCATCGACGAGTTGGTTTTAACCTATCTGAACCGACTTTCTGACTATCTTTTTGTCTTGGCACGAAAGTTGTCCTTAGACCTGAACGCGGATGAAGTGAAATGGATTCCTCGTAAAAATTAATTTAGCAAGATATTTACAGTAAAAAACTGAAAATCAAAAGACTAAAGAAACGTTCTTAACTTTTTTTAAAATAAAACGAATTTTACTTGATTTTTTCAGTATAAAATTTATTTTTGCATAAAACTATTAATCGATATTAACGATGTATTGGACATTAGAATTAGCATCTTATTTAAGCGATGCTCCGTGGCCAGCCACAAAAGACGAACTTATCGACTATGCGATTAGAACCGGAGCTCCTTTAGAAGTAGTGGAGAACCTTCAGTCAATAGAAGACGAAGGAGAAATCTACGAATCAATGGAAGAGATTTGGCCGGACTATCCAACAGACGAAGATTATCTTTGGAACGAGGATGAGTATTAAAAAATAAACACATCGAAAAAGTCTCAAATGAGGCTTTTTTTTTGTGTAAATTTGCAGACATTATTTGAATATAAACCAACAGAATTATGAGTTTCATAAACAGCATATTAAAAGCCTTTGTGGGCGATAAATCCCAAAAAGACGTAAAAGCGATTCAGCCGATTATTGCCAAGGTAAAATCTTATGAAAGTGCTTTAGCGGCTCTTTCCAACGATGAGTTGAGAGCTAAAACAACTTACTTTAAAGAACAGATTAAAAACGCTAGAGCCGAAAAAGACTCTAAAATCGAGGCTTTAAAACAAGAAGTTGAAACCATCGACAACATCGACAAAAGAGAAGATATTTATGCTGCCATCGATACGTTGGAAAAAGAAGCTTATGAAATCTCTGAAAAAGTACTAAACGACATCCTTCCTGAAGCTTTTGCTGTAGTAAAAGAAACGGCACGTCGTTTTAAAGAAAACACTCAAATTAAAGTAACTGCAACTGCTAAAGATCGTGAACTTTCTGCTGCTAAAGCCTATATCACTATTGAAGGTGATAATGCAATATGGGCAAACTCTTGGGATGCTGCAGGAAAAGCCATCACTTGGGATATGATCCACTACGACGTTCAGTTAATTGGCGGTACCGTTCTTCACCAAGGAAAAATTGCTGAGATGCAAACCGGGGAAGGTAAAACCTTAGTAGCAACACTTCCTTTATACTTGAATGCTTTGACAGGAAACGGAGTACACCTTGTAACGGTGAACGACTACCTTGCAAAACGTGACAGTACTTGGAAAGCACCTTTATTCGAATTCCACGGAATGACTGTAGATTGTATCGACAATCACCAACCAAACACCGATGCAAGACGTCGCGCTTATAATGCAGACATCACTTACGGAACCAACAACGAATTCGGTTTCGACTACTTGCGTGATAACATGGCGCATACACCAGGTGAATTAGTACAAAGAAAACACAACTACGCCATTGTCGACGAGGTGGATTCAGTATTAATTGACGATGCACGTACACCGTTAATCATTTCCGGACCGGTACCTCAGGGTGACCGTCACGAATTCAATGAGTTAAAACCGAAAATTGAAAACTTATATAGCCTTCAACGTCAATTAGCCAATAACTTCTTAACGGAAGCAAAACGCCTAATCAAAGAAGGAAATACTAAAGACGGAGGATTCCAATTATTAAGAGCTTACCGTTCTTTACCTAGAAATAAAGCACTAATCAAATTCCTTTCTGAAGAGGGTGTTAAACAAATTCTTCAGAAAACGGAAAACGAATACATGCAGGACAACAACCGTAAAATGCCACAGGTTGACGAAGCTTTGTATTTCGTAATTGAAGAGAAAAACAATCAGGTAGAATTGACCGACAACGGGATCAAATTCTTATCTAAAGATACTTCAGACGATTTCTTCATCTTACCAGACATCGGAACAGAAATTGCAAACATTGAAAAACAAAACTTTTCCAAAGAACAGGAAGCGGAAGCCAAAGAAATCTTATTCCAAGATTTTGGAGTAAAAAGCGAGCGTATCCATACCTTAACCCAGCTTTTAAAAGCGTATACTTTGTTCGAAAAAGATACGGAATACGTTATCATGGACAACAAGATTTTAATTGTTGACGAGCAAACAGGTCGTATCATGGACGGACGTCGTTATTCTGACGGATTGCATCAGGCGATTGAAGCAAAAGAGAACGTAAAAATCGAAGCTGCAACTCAAACCTTTGCGACCATTACCCTTCAGAATTACTTCCGTATGTACAACAAATTAGGAGGTATGACCGGTACTGCAGTTACTGAGGCTGGCGAGTTCTGGGAAATTTACAAATTAGACGTGGTGGAAATTCCAACCAACCGAGGAATTGCCCGTAAAGATAAAGAAGACTTAATTTACCGCACCGTTCGTGAGAAATTCAACGCGGTTGCTGAAGATGTTCAACAATTGGTTGCAGAAGGCCGTCCGGTACTAATCGGTACGACTTCGGTAGAGATTTCAGAATTATTGAGCCGTATGCTTAAAATGAAAGGAATCCAACACAATGTATTGAACGCAAAATTACACAAACAAGAAGCGCAGATTGTTGCTGAGGCTGGTAAACCAGGAGTCGTAACTATCGCAACAAACATGGCCGGTCGTGGAACCGATATCAAATTGACTGACGAAGTAAAAGCTGCCGGAGGTTTAGCCATCATCGGTACGGAGCGTCATGATTCGCGTCGTGTAGACCGTCAGTTACGTGGTCGTGCTGGTCGTCAGGGAGATCCGGGAAGTTCACAGTTTTATGTGTCTTTGGAGGACAACCTAATGCGTTTGTTCGGATCGGAACGTGTTGCTAAAATCATGGATAGAATGGGTATCAAAGAAGGAGAAGTAATTCAGCATTCTATGATGACCAAGTCTATCGAAAGAGCACAGAAAAAAGTAGAAGAGAACAACTTTGGAGTTCGTAAACGTTTGTTAGAATATGATGATGTGATGAACGCGCAACGTGAGGTAGTTTACAAGCGTCGTCGTCATGCTTTACACGGAGAACGTTTAAAAGTAGACATCGCTAACATGATGTATGATTTAGCAGAACTAATCGTTGAAAACAATAAAGTAGCTAAAGATTTCAAGAACTTCGAATTTGAGTTGATCCGTAATTTCGCCATCGAATCTCCGGTTTCAGAAAGTGATTTCAACAGACTTTCAGAAGTGGAATTGGCCGGAAAAGTTTACAAATCGGCTTTAGAAACTTATGAAAATAAACAAAACCGTAATGCAAAAGAAGCGTTCGCTGTAATTAAAAATGTTTACGAAAACAATAACGGACAATTCGAACGTATTGTAGTTCCTTTCACCGACGGAATTAAATCACTTAACGTGGTAACCGACCTTGAAAAAGCCTACACCAGCGAAGGAAAAACGTTATTGACTGATTTCGAGAAAAACATCACTTTGGCTATCGTGGATGAAGCTTGGAAGAAACACTTACGCAAAATGGACGAATTAAAACAATCCGTTCAGTTAGCCGTACACGAACAAAAAGATCCGTTATTGATCTATAAATTCGAAGCCTTCAACCTGTTCAAAAACATGTTAGACGGTATCAACAAAGAAGTAACTTCGTTCTTGTTCAAAGGAGATTTACCATCACAAAATACAAGTGAGATTCAAGAAGCAGAAGAACTTCCAATGCACGAAGAATATACCACTTCAAAAGAAGAGGTTTTGAATACCGATGAAATCGCAGCAAGAAACCGTGAAGCAGGACAAATGCAACACGAACAGCATCATGTAACAGAAACTATTGTACGTGATGCCCCGAAAATCAACCGTAACGACAATGTGACCATTAAGCACGTTATCAGCGGAAAATCGGAAACGATGAAATACAAAAAAGCAGAAGCACTTTTAGCTTCCGGTGAGTGGATTATCGTAAACGAGTAAGCCATAAACTTTAAATAATTGATCCCCAATTGCAAATGTAATTGGGGATTTTTTTATATTTATGTAAAATTGTATGGTATGCGACTAAAAATTACCTTTTTATTGTTGCTTTTTTCGGGAGTTGTACTGGCTCAAAATCTGGATGATTTAAAAAAAGACACTAAAACCCTTTACGAAGCCACCTACAACATGGCTTTTGAAACCATACTTGATTATACGCATCCAACTGTTTTCAAACTTGTTAAGCGTGAAGACATGTACACCATGCTCGACACCGCTTTTCAAAACGATGCTTACCGTCTTCGTTATGTTTACACTACACCTCATTTTAGTTATTCAGAAATAAGCAGTTTCAATAACAGCCACTATTGTGTAATCACCTATGAAAACGCCATGAGGATTACTTATGAAAACAAAATAGAAAGCGAAGAATCACAGAAAAAAATAATGGCTACACTTCAAAAAAATTTCCCTGATGCCAGTATTCGCTTTGAAAAAGACCGCAATGCTTTTTATATTGTGAAGAACGACAAATTATTGGCCATTTCAGACGATGAAACCAATGGTAAATGGAAATTCATGAACGTAAATCCTAACTACAAAGAATTGCTTGAAGCGGTAATAACCGAAAACGTCAGAAAGCAGCTCGGACTATAAAAAAGCCTCTTTCGAGGCTTTTTTATCACAAACTGTAATTCAAATGTAAGCTCCAACGATAGGATGCTTCTACTCTACCTCCGGTCAGGTTTTGATTAATTGGAAGCATTGCATTTGCCCCAAAAGACAATTTATCCCTACCAATTTCAAATCCAAATTTACCAAAGATTACATCGCCATTTGTATTACGAACCTTTTCACCGTACTGATAATTAAAGGCATATACTTCACCGGCCAATCCTAATTGAGGGGCAACGGAATATTCATTTTTTTCCCAAAGATAAAAGAGTGTGACTGCGTAATTTGTTTGATTTCCAAATCGATACTTCTTTTCATTTTCGGTTTTAATAATGTAATTCAGCATGGTATTCAAACCTATTTTTTTATGTTTTATAACATATTCCAAAGTTAAAAGATAGTCCCAACTTCCGGTTCCCAACTGAAAACTCGGGTTAACACTTCCGTTATTGGCCGCATCAAACTTTCCGGTTGGAGCTTTAATTCCTCCGCCTAGTTGCAGCGTATGAACAAAAACCGTACTGTCTTTATGCGTTTGATATAATCGATACATTCCAATAAATGTAATGTCACCCAAACCGGAAATCAACTGACTTTCGGCAAAAGTTTTCCTTGAATTAAAATGATAAGGAGCCAATACGGAAACCTGAACATTTTTAACAACCGGAATTCGGGCCCAAAGCTGAATCGTATTAAAATTTTCATCATGCCAAACCGAATTCGTATAGAGTTTATCATTACTACGGTACCGCTGATTAAAATAGCGAATCCCAATAAAATTTGAATTTAACATGGACGAAAAACCCATGCTTCCACCGCTGGCAGAACATCCGCAGGCATCACAATCGTCTTCTAACAAAAAAAAATGCTTTTTAAAAGGATTAACAAATGCGGTACTGTCAATTACCGATGCCGATGCTAATTGAAAACCAATCAACAGCACCAAGACTAAATAGTTTTTTTTCATCTATTTAAGTATCATATCACCGTCAATTTTACAATCGACTGTGATAATTTTAATCGTTATGAACATGGTTTACCGAAAACATTTCCTGTAGGTTTGCTGTAATTAGTGAAACGTTGTTTCCACTCATAATCATTGCTCCCATTCCTCCCGCAGTATTATCGGAAAGTTTTATTTTATTGGCTCCGTCAATGATTTTATTCACGTCGGCCATGATGTGAATTTCCGGCGTTATTTTAGTTCGCACTAACGCTTTGTCTGGCATACTCAATGTGATTTCAGTATAGTTATAATTGGAAGCGGTTTTTCCGGTATGTACCATAAAAGGAGTATCGGAAGAAACTGTGTTTGAGGTAAATGTTCCTTCGAAAGCAATAAATTTATAACCTGCATCCCAAGAGCCTAACATATCAGCCGCTTCAGCCTGAGCCAAAAAATCCCCTTGACCTGTTGCGCCTAAATTGTATTGTGCCTGATCCACACCAATTCCAAATTTAATCTGTGTATAATTTCCAACCGGAACATCCTGAAGCTCCAAAACACGTTTGGTTTCATCAGATTCATCAACTATGAAATAACTTTGGTTTTTCGGATACACAAAAACAGTTCCGTCTTCCTTGGTTAAAACAATATTGCTCACGATGTATTTGATCTTCCCTATTTTTAGATTTTCCCCTTGAGAAGTAGTATTTAGCTGATTATTCAACGTTAAATCTGCACCGGAAAAAATGTTATCAAATTCAACTTCCAGTTTTCCTTTCTCGTTAGAATTCAAGATAGTTTCATCGTTATTACATGCCACCAAAGTAATAAGCACAGCCATAAAGGCAATTAAGTTTTTAAATTGCATTGTATAAATTTTTATTAATTAAAGTATATAAGGATTGGGTTCGGAAACCCGAACAATAAATTCGCAGCGTTCTGTCAATCTTGCAAAAGCAAAATCGAGAATGCTACCAAAAAGACTTTAAGAAATAAAACTCGGCGGATGAAAAACAAAAGAAGCAACCTGATGAAAATACAAGTTATTATAAAGAGTATTGTTCTTTTTAGAAATTGGAAAACAAACAGTTGTTATTTCAAATGCTTTGATTTCCTGAACAAACAGAGTTTCGTGTTCGTGAAAGGAAGATTTTTTACCCGAAGATATTGGATTTTCGCTTTCGGAAGCTTTGGCCATTTCTTTCATTAAATGACATTTTCCGTTACATTTCATCTGCGGTTTGGCCTTGTTTTCACAAAGCTCTTTTACAATATAGTCGTAATTTATAACATATTCTAAAACGGGCAGCACCGGCTTCAGAATAAAAAAGAAAACTACGATTATTATGGCTTTTTTCACCTTGCAAAAGTAACCGCAAAATTTAAAATCCAACAGGTTTTTAGCGATTTCTTTTTTTTAAAAACACTAAAAAGTTTATCAATATTTTCTTATTTTTACTACACACTGTTTTCTTCATTAAAAATACTGCGGATGTTTTTTACTCTTAAAATAAGTCGATTTGTGATTTTCGGTTTTTTGCTGTTTTTCATATCCTGTAAAACAATTGAGATACAAGAAAAAAACGCATTCCGAGACTCAAAATACAATTACGATTTTTACGAAAAACAACTTGAACATTCAAAGCTTTCTCAAGAAAATAAAAACCAACTCCACTCCATTCTTTATGATTTGGTAAAAACCGATAAAACCGAAATCGTTACCAATGATTCCATTGCAATTCGCCGTGATTTTTTTAAACCAAACGATTCAATCAAACTCGAATATTTTGAATTTACTCCCAAGAATTATAAAAAGTCAGGCTTGTTTTTCTTAGGAAACGGCTCCACAATTTTGCGCGTTTTTAACGAGTTGAAAGAAATGGCCATTGCTTCTCAAACCCAGATTTATGTTTTAAACTATCGTGGTTACGGCAAAAGCGAAGGCGAACCTTCCTTTAAAACCGTTTTTAAAGACAATCAGGCCTTTTTAAATTTGATCCAAAAAAGCAATAAAATTGATTTTGTTATCGGGTATTCCTTAGGAACCGTCTCGGCAACCTATCTTGCTACTGACAATAAAATAAACGAATTAATATTGCTCTCGCCAATTTCCAATGCACGTGAATCTATTTCAGTGATAAAAAAAAGACAGACCCGAGGTGTTAAATCGGTAGTTCGACCCTTTATAAAATTAACCATGCCTGAGTATTTGGCCGATTTATCAAACAATGAAAAAATAAAAGCCTACAAAGGAAAAGTAATAGTCATGCACTCAAAAGACGATGAAACACTGCCCTATTCCATGGGATTGGGAGTTTACAGAAGTATCACTTCCCCTAACAAAGAATTTATAAGTCTGGAGCATGGCGGACATAAAGCTCCCTTCGAGCAAAGCAACTGGAACATGATCATCGACCGTTTGAAATAGCGGAACTTTCTAATTCAGTTCATCCGGAAAGATTTTTCCAGGATTTAGAATGTTGTTTGGATCGAAAACTTTTTTGATGTTCTTCATCAAATACAATTGACTATCACTAAACGCAATATCCATAAAATTCTTCTGAACATAACCGATACCGTGTTCTCCGGACAACGTTCCTTTTAACGAAACCGTCAGTTCAAAGATTTCGCGTATTCCTTTAGGCACTTCTGATTTCCAATTTTCGTCGGTCATATCCGCTTTGATTATGTTTACATGTAAATTTCCATCACCTGCATGACCATAACACACCGATTTGAAACCGTATTTATTTCCAATGGTTTTGATGCCTTTCAATAAAGTTGGCAGCTCATAACGAGGAACAACCGTATCTTCTTCTTTATAAACGGAATTGGATTTCACCGCTTCTGCCACTCCGCGACGCATACGCCACAAAGCATTTTTCTGATCTTCGGTATCGGCAAAAAGAATTTCATCGATTTCGAATTGCTCTACAACTTCCATTATTTTTTCGGCTTCCAACATCAAAACATCCGGATAATTACCATCAACTTCGATAAGCAAATGAGCCTCAATTTCGTCTTTGATATCGACATTAACACCATCAATGTATTTGATTGCCCAATCAATCGCATCCCGCTCCATGAATTCCAAAGCGCTTGGCACTACTCCGGCTCTGAAAATTGCCGAAACTGCTTCACAGGCTTGTTCCGCTTTATAAAACGGCACTAACATTAGTACATTATGTGCGTTTTTCGGAAGTAGTTTTAAAACGATTTTGGTGATGATGCCCAATGTTCCTTCACTTCCAACCATTAACTGCGTTAAGTTGTAGCCAGTTGAATTTTTTAACGTATTCGCTCCTGTCCAGATGATTTCTCCAGTTGGCAAAACTACTTCTAAATTCAGAACATAATCTTTGGTTACCCCATATTTCACCGCTCTTGCGCCACCTGCATTTTCTGCCACATTTCCACCGATGAAACAACTGCCGCGACTGCTCGGATCTACGGGATAGAACAAACTTTTCTCCAAAAGTGTTTCCTGCAAAACTTGCGTAATTACAGCCGGTTCGGTTACAACCTGCAAGTTTCTTTCGTCGATTTCAAGGATTTTGTTCAAACGGTCTGTCGATAAACCGATGCCCTGATGAATACTTAAAGCACCACCACTCAAACCGGTTCTTCCGCCGATAGGTACAACAGGGATTTTATATTCGTTGGCTAATTTTACAATTTCTGAAATTTCCTGAGCAGATACCGGTTTTACAACTACTGACGGCGGAAAAACATAATCTTCCGTTTCGTCGTGACCGTAATGGTTGCGGGTTGCTTCATCGGTGAATACGAATGAGGAACCAACGATTGCTTCAAGTTTTTGTAGTATTTCGGGTGTGAATTGCATGGCAGATGTATTTTAAACAAATTTAATAAACTTAACGGCAAACAAAGCAAAGCTTGTTATAAAGTTGTGGCCCTAGCCCCGATGGGAACGGCATCCTTTTTTTGCTTCCATAAATGGCAAAAAAAGATAAAGTGGACAGCGGGAAAAAGCTCCTAAATAAATTTCAGTATAAAATACCAGAAAATCAGGGTGAGAAACGAAAGCGGAATTCCAAAACCGATCATCATGTTGGCCAATTTGGGTTTCAAACCGTAATTTGCCGCCACGATCGCTCCGGTAATCATGGGCGCCATTGCAGATTCCAAAAGGGAAACCTGCACTTCCAAACCGTGACCTTTCAGAATTACTACATAAAGTAAGTAAAAGAACGCCGGCGTAACAAAAAGTTTGAAAAACAATCCTAATGTTAAGAATTTCCAATGCTTGCTTTTACTGTCGAATTCTAATTGCATCCCTACTGAAACTAAAGCGATTGGCGTAACCGTACTTCCCAAACGCTGAAAAACCGATTGCAACGCTTCGGTAAAATCAAGTTGCTGTACATTTAAAAAACAAGCCATCACAAAGGCAACAAATGGCGGAAAAAACACTATTTTTTTGAAAATGGCGCTCGAACTCGTAGTGCTTCTGGAATACATCGTTGCGATCAAAATTGCCAAAGTGGAAACCACTACAAACGAGCCGGGCTGATCGACAATTACTGCGGTTTCTAGGGCTTCCTTTCCATATACTGCTTCAATAACGGGAAAGCCTACAAACGAAGTATTCCCTAATCCTGCCACTATTATCAAGCATCCGGTTAACTTTTTAGACCAGCCGAATATTTTTGAAAAAGCGGTAAAAAACAAATAAGAAAGTGCAAAACCCAGCCAGGCAATTCCCAACGGGAACAGTAATTTAGAGCTGATTTCGAGTTTCGGAATATAATACAATGCAACGGCAGGAAGTGAAATGTAAATCACGAACTGGTTGAGCGTTTTGAAACTTAACGACGGAAAATCTTTGTTTCTTTTGAGCAAAAAACCCAAAAGCATGCAAACAAAAATGAGTATAATGTTATCCATACTGAAATTCTGTACTACAATATTACGAGTAAATCCTCTATGGACAAGGGTTTTCTTTGTTTAACGAAATTTTATGTTCGTTTTATGTTACGGTTTCAAAAAACGTTTCTATATTTGCAATATATTTTATTACAGTTATGATTTCCGGTAAGTTTGCCATCACCACCCACATTTTGACTCTGTTAGCCAAATTCCCAACGGAGTTTATGGCTTCGGATTACATTGCAGGGAGTTTGAACATTCATCCGGTACTGGTTCGCAAAGAAATTTCGAATCTGAAAAAACATAAGTTAGTAGAAAGTAAAGAAGGAAAAAACGGTGGTGTCAAGCTTTTAGTTTCTGCCGATAAAGTGACTTTAGAGGACGTTTTTAAAATCACGTTTGACAAGGCCAGTTTAGGTTTTTCCAAAAACGAACCAAATCCGGAATGCCCCGTTGGAAAGAAAATCAACCATAATCTCGATGATTTGTACAACAATCTGAATCAAACCATTAGCCTGCAACTGCAAAAGCTCACACTGGCGGATTTCGTGGAGAAATTCTAACCTATTTTTTTAATTAAAACTGTAACATTTTTTATAACAATTAAATTATACACATATGAAAGTAGCCATTATTGGAGCCACAGGTTTTGTAGGTTCTGCCATTTTAAACGAAATTTCAAATCGCAATCACGAAATCACCGCAATTGTGAGAAACCCAAAATCTGATGACAAGACCAACTGGGTAAAAGCAGATGTTTTCAATTCAGAGGATTTAGCAGAAGCTTTAAAAGGAAATGATGTAGTAATCAACGCTTACAATTCCGGATGGACCAACCCAAACATTTACGATGATTTTATCGCCGGTTCGAAATCGATTCAGCAAGCAGTAAAAAAATCAGGTGTTAAACGTTTTATTACCATTGGAGGTGCGGGAAGTTTGTTCGTTGCGCCGAATGTACAAGCGGTTGACACACCGGATTTCCCAAAAGAATACCATGCAGGAGCTTCCGCAGCGAGAGATTATCTGAACATCATCAAAGAAGAAAAAGAGTTGGATTGGACGTTTTTCAGTCCCGCTTTCGAAATGCATGCCGGAATCACAACCGGTAGAACCGGAAAATATCGCTTAGGCTTAGAGAATCCGGTTTTTGATCAAAACAACAGAAGCATTTTATCTGTAGAAGATTTAGCCGTGGTCATTGCCGATGAAACCGAAAATCCGAAACACCATCAAGTGCGTTTTACCGCTGCCTATTAATTTCTGATTTCATACTATGAAAGTGCACAATGTTCCATTTCTATTGAATGTTGTGCACTTTTTCTTTATTTTTACTGCATAATTGAATATTGTGGCGCTACGAAAATCACATCCTTCGGCTTTAAAAGAAAATGACGGAATTCAGCAACCGGAAAGCATTAGTGCTGCTTCTGTGGAACAAATCCAGAAGTTTCGTCGAACACAACCTACAGCCGATGAACTGATTGCCAACATTTTAAAAGGCGATAAAACTTCACTGAGCCGTGCCATCACTTTAGTGGAAAGTACCAGTGAAAAACATCTGGAAAAAGCTAACGAGATAATCAAAGGCTGTTTGCCCCATGCTAATAAATCTTTACGTATTGGAATTACAGGCGTTCCCGGTGTTGGAAAATCGACTTTTATTGAAGCTTTTGGAAAATTTTTGACATCCCTTGGAAAGAAAGTAGCGGTTTTAGCTGTTGATCCGAGCAGTTCTATTTCGCACGGCAGTATTTTAGGCGATAAAACCCGAATGGAAGAATTGGTAAAAGATGAAAACGCTTATATCCGTCCAAGTGCTTCCGGTGAAAGTTTAGGAGGTGTGGCTAGAAAAACCCGTGAAACCATTATTTTGTGTGAAGCTTGTGGATTCGATACAATTCTGATTGAAACTGTTGGTGTAGGTCAAAGTGAAACCGCAGTTCACAGTATGGTCGATTTCTTTTTGCTGTTGAATTTAGCCGGTGCTGGAGATGAACTTCAGGGAATTAAACGCGGAATTATGGAAATGGCGGATTTAATCGTAATCAATAAAGCGGATGGTGACAATATAAAACGCGCCCGATTGGCCAAAACCGAATACAACCGCGCTTTGCACCTGTTCCCAATGAAAAACTCAGGCTGGTCGCCGAAAGTAACCACTTGCAGTGCACTTCATAACGAAGGAATTGCAGAGGTTTGGGAAACCATTACCGAATACTTCGACTTAACCAAAGAGAATCGTTTCTTCGAACAAAAACGCAAGGAGCAAAATCAATACTGGCTGATTGAAACCATCAACGAACAGCTAAAACAGAATTTTTACAACCATCCGGAAATCCAAAAACTGCTGGAAGAAAACAAAAAAGCGGTACAAAACAATGAGATTTCACCGTTTGCTGCCGCTCAACTGCTTTTGAACAAGTATCACAAATAGACAAAAACTGCTAACTGCGACTGTCTACTGAATACTTTTTAGTCCTCGTAGCGTTCCATTTCACGGTCGTAAAACTCTCCCGCCAAGGTAATCAAATGTTCCATTTCAGATTCCATTTCCTGTTCGTCTTCTTCATCAATGTCTTCTAAAAATTCTACTGAATCGTCTTTCAAATTGATTAAAAAACGTGGAAATTCTAAGTGAATGATGAAAATATCGTCCGGAAAATCGGTGTTGTCTGCTAATACGAATTTTGGTAATTCCATATAAATTATGAATTATGAGTTATAAATTTTTAGTTATGGTTCTGTTCAATCAACTTGTTGCTCAAATGATTGAAGCGAAGATACAAAAATAGTGCGGCCGCCGTTAATCCGGACAATAATCCGATCCAGATCCCAATGGCTTTCAAGTCGGTGTACACCCCTAAGTAAATCGAAATTGGAAAACCGATCAACCAATAAGCGATAAAGGTAATATACATTGGAATTTTAACATCCTGCAATCCACGTAACGCGCCCAAAACCACAACCTGAATTCCATCAGAAATCTGGAAAATGGCAGCTATAATGATTAAATGAGCAGCAATGGAAATCACTTCGGAACTGTCTGCCAATTGCGAAACGTTTTCCGCATTCATAAACAATTCCGGTAAATAAGGATGCAACACCACAAAAATAAAAGCGAAAATTCCCTGAATTATAATCGCCAGTAAAAACAAGGAACGCGCCACGATCTGCAGCATTTTAAAATCCTGTGATCCTTTATAATTTCCTACGCGAACCATTGCGGCAACACCCAATCCGGAAACGAACATGAAGGTAAATGTTGCTAAACTCAAAGCAATCTGATTGGCTGCCTGTGCACTAGTCCCGATACGTCCGGAAAGCCAAACAGCACTTGTAAACAAAGCCACTTCAAAAAACATCTGCATAGAAGAAGGTAATCCTAAGTTTACTATCTTTTTAACGATATCCTTTTGCAATTCTTTAAATGAAAAGCCATCAAAATAAGTTCTGAAACGCTCTTTGTGCTTTAAGGAAAAGTGAATGTAAATCAGCATCACAAAACGTGAAATTACTGTTCCGTAGGCTGCTCCCAGCATTCCTAATTTCGGAAAGAACCACAAACCGTAAATTAGAACCACATTCAGGAAAAAGTGTACTACGTTGCAAAGCAAATTCGCCCACATGGCAACTTTCGTCTCCGATTTTCCATCGGCAAACTGCTTATAACCCTGAAAAATAATTAAAGGAATCAATGAAAAAGCAACGATATCTAAAAACGGTTTGGCCATCTCCACCACTGCATCCGGCTGTCCCATATAGTTGATTAGCGGTTTTGAGAAATAAATGATGGAAAATAAACTGATTCCTAAAATCGTGCACAAAATCAGTCCGTGATGGAAAATAGTTCGTTCTTTATCCACGTTCTTCTCACCGTCTGCCTCAGCAACTAAAGGTGTGATTGCGGTTGAAAAACCTAATCCGATGGACATGGCAATGAACACAAAACTGTTGGCCAAAGAAGCTGCAGCAAGTTCCGTTGGCCCTAATTTTCCAACCATGATGTTATCCACGATACTCACCAAAGTATGTCCTAACATTCCCAAAATAATTGGGTAAGCCAGTTTCAGATTTGCAGAAAATTCTTTTGTATAGTCAGACCAACGCATTTTTCAAAATTTTGGGCAAAGGTAAGAACTAGATTTTCGGTATTTGTACAGAATTTTGAAAATTTAGCCGATTTTCAGTAAAAACACAATTATTTAAAAGTCAGAGATTTACATTATTTTATTAAGAAACCTTAAGATATTTTAACAGAAGTTTATCGTTTCACACAAAACAAAACCTCGGAAAGGCTGTTTTCATAGGGAATCAATAACATTTAATGCATTTAAAACTATGAGAACAGTAAAACGAATTTTAGGCCTGACACTGATTGCAACCGCGATGTTATTTTCGATTAATGCCTCAGCTCAGGAAACTACACAAACCAAACCCAAGCCGGAATACCTACACCATTGGCGCCTAGGCTATGGGCTTAACGGAGGAATTCCATTAAAAAACGTATACGATTTCAGTTTGGGAGCAGACGCACGCTTGCAATACGATTTTACCACCAAAACCTCTTTGGCTGCCACAACCGGTTACACACATTTATTCAGTCCCGGTGACGATGCCGGGTTTATTCCTGCCAAATTAGGATTCAAGGCCTTTTTAGGAGATCAGATTTATGCGTTGGGTGAAGCCGGTGGTGCATTCGGAACTACCAAAGAATTAGGAAACTCTTTTTTGTGGGCTCCGGGTGTAGGGATTGCAACCAAACACATCGACATCAGTTTGCGTTACGAAAACTACAGTGAATACAATACCGGTCAGATTTCACTTCGATTGGCTTATGGCTATAAAATATAAATGAAAAACGCCTTCTTTATCGAAGGCGTTTTTTTATCATTTGCTTAATTGATTGCGATACAAAGCAAAATCGGCTTTTACTTTTTCATCCAGTTCCGGTTCTTTGATATCGGTGTATTTCTGCATTTCCTCCCAGATGATTTTCGCCACCATATAACGCGCCATTTCCTTATCATCGGAAGGAATTACATACCAAGGCGAATGAGGTTTTGAAGTTTTGTTAATGGCTTCTTGGTAATAGTTCATATAATCATCCCAACGGTCGCGTTCTTTTAAATCGCCGGGCGAGAATTTCCAATGATGCTCTTCTTCTTCCAAACGACGCAACAAACGTTTACGCTGTTCTTCTTTACTCATGTGGAAATAAAATTTCAAGACAATCGTTCCGTTTTGGGTGATGTGCTTCTCAAAATTGTTGATTTGCTCGAAACGGTTTTCCCAAAATTCAGGTTTGATATCTTCTACTTTTTCGATTCCGGGTAGGTTTTCGTTCAAAATATATTCCGGATGCACACGGGTTACCAATACATTTTCATAATGCGTTCTATTGAAAACCGCAAACTTCCCTTTTTCCGGCAAGGCCAAATAATGGCGCCATAAATAATCGTGTTCCAGCTCCGTAGAATTTGGTGTTTTAAAACTGTGCACCACTACCCCGCGCGGATTAAATTCCTTAAAAACTTCGCGAATCAGGCTGTCTTTACCCGAAGTATCCATGCCTTGCAAGCAAATGAGCACACCGTATCGATTATGCGCATAGATAACATCTTGCAATTCACTCAATTTCGCCTGAACTTTGTCTAACTTTTCTTCTTTATCGTCATCGTCAAGATGCGTTTGTAATTCCGTTGGAAAATCGCTTATCGTAAAATTTTTGGTGATTTTAAAATCGTCGGGATTAAATACTGCCATAATTTTTCGGTTTATATTCGTAAATATAAGTAATTTTAGGAGCTCGTTCCCGCTATCCGCTGTATCTTTTTTAAAAGTCATTTCGAGAGTCTCAACCACCTTTAAAAAAGGATGCCGCTCCTATCGGGGCTAAACCTGAACACAACGCTATGCATAAATTCACCTTGGAAATCTTGTTTCAAATTATCGGTATCGGTTCCGCTTCCGGACTAATGTTCAAAAACAATCAGCTATTGGTTGTGGGCGACAACAGCAGTTATTTATACGAATACAACATTGAAAACAAAGTGCTGGAACGCCATCCGTTAACGGAAAACCCATCAGAAAACATCGCCAAAAAAGACAAACCCGATTTTGAAGCAATAACCGAATTTGATAACAAAATCTACATTTTCGGTTCTGGTTCAACCGAAAAAAGAACTAAAATGGTACAGTTAGACACAAAAACCAGAGCCGTTGAAACCACTACTGATTTAAGTGATTTATACCTGTCCATGCAAACTTTCGCCGAATTACCCGAAGGCGATTTAAACATTGAAGGCGTGGTGCGCAAGGATAACGAATGGTATTTCTTCAACAGAGGAAATGGCGCCAAAGGAAAAAATATCGTGTTTACCGTTCAGGGCAAAAACCTAACGGAAGAATTCAACATCATTACCAACCAGTACAAACTTCCTAAAATAAAAGGCATACGAACCAGTTTTACCGATGCGGTTTTGGTTGGTGATAAAATCTACTTTCTGGCTACGGCTGAAAACACCGATTCGACTTATAATGACGGCGAAGTTTTAGGCAGCATTATCGGAAGCATTGACACGAAAACCATGAAAATCGGCTTTACCAAAAAAATTACCGATGCGCATAAATTTGAAGGCTTAACACTTTATAAAGAAACCGAAAAAGAGCTTACCTTCTTACTTTGCGAAGACAATGACACGGAGGAATTAAAAGCAAACATTTTTAAGTTAACCCTTAATAAATAGAATTAAAAAAGGGATAAAAAAATTATTTCTTATCCCTTTTAATTTACAACTATTTCTCAATTTCCTTTAAACTCTCCATCTTCTTATGAGCAAGGAAACCTTTAATATCTTCAAAATGTTCTTTCACGCGTTTGTGACCGAATTCGAATACTTTTTCAGCTAAACCGTCTAAGAAATCACGGTCGTGAGAAACTAAAATCAACGTTCCGTCGAAATCTCTTAAAGCGTCTTTGATGATGTCTTTGGTTTTCATATCCAAGTGATTTGTTGGCTCATCCAGAATCAGAACGTTTACCGGTTCCAACAATAATTTAATCATCGCCAAACGTGTTTTTTCTCCTCCGGAAAGCACTTTAACTTTCTTTTGGATATCATCACCTTTGAACATGAACGCACCCAACAAATCTTTGATTTTGGTACGCACATCGCCTACGGCAATCTGATCGATGGTATCAAAAATGGATAGTTCTCCATCCAGTAATGAAGCTTGATTTTGAGCAAAATAGCCCACCTGAACATTATGTCCGATTTCTAATTTTCCTCCATCATGCTCAATTTCCTTCATGATCGCTTTAATCATGGTCGATTTTCCTTCCCCGTTTTTACCCACAAAAGCAACTTTCTGACCACGCTCGATTACCATACTGGCATTATTGAAAACCACATGATCACCGTACGATTTTGACAATTCTTCCACAACCACAGGATATTGTCCCGAACGTGGCGAAGGCGGGAATTTAAGTTTTAATGCTGATGTATCTAATTCGTCCACCTCAACAAGAACCAATTTTTCAAGCATACGCACACGGGATTGTACTTGTTCCGTTTTTGAAAAAGTTCCTCTAAAACGCTCAATAAAAGCTTGATTATCTGCAATAAATTTTTGTTGTTCGTCGTAGGCTTTTTGTTGATGAATTCTTCGGTCTTGGCGCAACACCAAATAATCGGAATATTTCGCTTTGTAATCGTAAATGCGTCCCATTGTTACTTCGATGGTTCGATTGGTAATATTATCAACAAAAGCACGGTCGTGGGAAATTACCATTACCGCTTTTGCCTGGTTAACTAAAAATTCTTCAAGCCACTGAATACTTTCCATATCCAAGTGGTTTGTAGGCTCATCCAAAAGAATTAAGTCGGGTTTCTTTAAAAGGATTTTTGCCAGTTCGATTCGCATTCTCCAACCTCCTGAAAATTCGGAAGTGGAACGCGTAAAATCTTCTCTTTCAAAACCTAAACCTTTCAGTACTTTTTCAACCTCAGCTTCGTAATTTACTTCTTCAATCGAATAATATTTTTCAGAAAGTTCCGAAACACGTTCGATCAATTTCATGTACTGGTCACTTTCGTAATCAGTACGGATTGTTAGTTGCTCGTTAATTTCGTCGATTTCCTTTTTCATGTTCAACACATCAGCAAATGCTTTGGAAGTTTCTTCCATAACTGTACAATCATCAGCAGTAAGCAAATGCTGTGGCAAATAAGCGATTACAGCATCACTCGGTGCAGAAATCCCACCACGACTCGGTCTGTTTTCACCCGCTACAATTTTTAAAAGTGTCGATTTCCCGGCACCATTTTTACCCATTAAGGCGATTTTATCATTTTCATTGATGGCAAAAGTAATGTCGCTGAACAATGTCGTTCCGCCAAATTCTACCGCGATGTCGTTTACTGTAATCATGTTTTTGTTCTAAAATTCGATTTTGAAGGTGCAAAGATAGTTGAATCTGAAGACTCTGCAATTTCAAAAACGGCCAATCGTTTGTAAAATATTAGTACATTTTCAGGCATTTGAAAAAATTAACAAACTTTTATATAAGACTTTTCGTTTTTATTTTTAAAATTGCTTGATATATCAAATAAATTAAAATGAAACGAATTCATATAACTACGCTTTTACTATCCGTTTTAATTTCAAACGCACAAACCAAACCAAGAGCCCGCGAATTAGGGATTCCTTTTGAGGGCACAACTGGTAAAAATAATGCGATCACTGATGTTCCCGGAATTGAAGTAGGCTACAAAACCCTGATTGAAGGCAATGGTAAATTAGATGTCAGCAAAGGACCGGTGCGCACTGGAGTAACCGTAATTCTTCCAAAAGGAAAAACTCCTAAAAATTACCCGATTGCCTGGTACAACTTAAACGGAGACGGCGAAATGACAGGTGTAGCCAATATAGAAGACTATGGTTTAGGCTACGGCCCAATTGGAATTACCAACACCAATAGCGTAGGAACCGTTCGTGATGCAATTGGTCAGTGGAACTACAAAAAATTCTCTGAAGGCGACTTTACCGATTTCTCTTTTGGTCTTCCGATTGTGGCTGAAACTTGGGACGGTATGCTTAATGACATCAACGGTTTTCACGTAAAAACAGAACATGTTTGGGAAGCTTTGGACAATGCAAAAGATGGACCTGTTCAGGAAGGAAATATTGGTGGCGGTACCGGTATGGCACTCTATCTTTTTAAAGGAGGAAACGGAACGGCATCAAGAACATTTACCATTGATGGAAAACAATACACTCTGGGTGTATTCATTCAGGCGAATTTTGGCGGCAGATCGGATCTGATGATTGCAGGTGTACCGGTTGGCAAAGAAATCAAAGAATATAAACCTATTTTAAATGATGCGAAGCGTAAAGACGGCTCTGCAATAGTAATTATTGCCACAGATGCCCCACTTCTTCCAAGTCAGTTAAAACTAGTAGCAAAAAGAGTTGCTCACGGAATTGCGCGCACCGGCACTTTTAGCAACGACAGCTCGGGAGAAATCTTTTTAGCGCTTTCTACTGCCGAACCGATTACTAACGAAAAAGGAACAATGCAAACCTGGAAGGTCATTCCCAAAGAACATCTGAACCCAATTTTTAAAGCTACAGTTCAGGCAACCGAAGAAGCAATTATCAATACATTAATTGCCGCTGAAGACATGGAAGGAATCAACAATAATAAAATATTTGCCCTGCCGCATGAGGCGTTACTAAATGCTTTAAAAAAGTACAACCGATTAAAAAAATAAGCTTTTAAAACTTATTTAATCGGAGTAAAATCATCAAGCATGAAAAAAAACCTTGAGCTTTAAAGTTACCTGAAGTATAAAAAGTAAGATTAAACTACTTAATTCTAAATAGAAAGACTATTTTCGCAGAAGATATCAAAGCCTTTTTATGAAAAAAATCTTTACTCTGTTTTTATTCTTTGCAATTACTTTTTGCGTTGCATCTGCAAAAACTAAAGAAACTGTTGCCTGTCCAACAGCTGCAATATCATATCCAGAATCTTCATTCTGCTCAAATTCTCCTACTCAATTTGTAATGCTTACAGGAACAAATACTTATAACGGTGGTACTTTTTCGAGCTCACCAGCAGGACTTTCGATTAACGCTTCAACCGGAGCGATTTTACCTTCCCAAAGCACATCTGGAACTTATACTGTAACTTATACGATTCCTTCAGGTCCAGGCTGTTCAGCTGTAATAGCCACAGCTACAGTAGTTGTAAACGAGGCCCCATGGGGAATGATTAGTGATCACCAAACAATTTGTTCAGGATATTCAGGGATGATCTACTTTACAGGAACTGCAAACAGCACAGCTACTTATAATGTAAACGGTGGACCAAACCAAACCATTACGTTAAATTCGGCTGGAAACGCCATGATAACTACACCTCCATTAACATCAAACACTACGTATAATTTAGTAAGCGTATCAACTTCTAGTGGCTGTACAAGTACCCTTTCGGAATCGGTTATAATTACGGTTTTACCAAGTCCTATTATGACAGCTGCACCAAGTAGCCAGACCATATGTTCGGGATCCATGACTATGATAAACATGACAAGCTCTAGCCCTAATACGACCTTTACTTGGAATTGTGTTCAAGCCGGAGTGATTGGAGGCAGTGCAGGAACTGGGAACATGATTATGCAAGTACTAAGCACAACGGGAACTAGTCCGGGTCAAGCGGTTTACTCTATTACACCAACTGCGAATGGATGTCCTGGAACACCTTATACAGTTGTGGTTACGGTTTATCCAACACCCAATGTAACCCCAAGCACTCCTGGAAATACCATAAATTCAGGTGACACAACCAACATTGTCCTTTCGAGTACTATTCCAGGAACTACTTATACTTGGACGGTAAGTTCAAATAATGTTACTGGGGCAACTTCAGGAAGCGGAAATTCAATTTTCCAACAACTTTCAACAATTAACTCAAATCAGACAGGATATGTTACCTATACTATAACTCCTTCTGTAAATGGTTGTGTAGGCATGTCTAATATTGTTCAGATGACGGTTAACCCTAATTTAGGAACTAACGACTTCACTAAAAATAGTTTCATTGTAAGCCCGAATCCGGTTGTTGACTACATATCTATTAAAGGAGATGCAATTCTTAACCATATAAATGTTATCAATCAATTAGGACAGAACGTTTTAGAAAAGGAGCTTAACTCTAATGAAGCTCAACTGGATTTATCTGCTCTAAAAACCGGAATCTACTTTATAAAATTAGAGTCTGGAAACAAAAAGACAACTTATAAAATCATAAAGCAATAAATAAAAACACGACAACTTTGAAATTTTTTTTTACTTTATTCTTATTACTGACGATTAGCTTTTCGTTTGCATCAGCTAAAACAGATGATACTATTACTTGTCCAACAGCAACTATTTCTTATCCTGAAAATGTGTACTGTACTAGCGTGGCAGAATCTCAAGTTATGATAAGTGGAACTGACAATTTCACGGGAGGTGTATTTTCCAGTACCTCTGGTTTAGTTCTTAATTCTACGACGGGCCAAATTTACCCTTCTCAAAGTTTGCCAGGAGGTTACAACATCTCCTATACACTGTCTGCTACCTCAGAATGTCCTGCATTTACAACTTCAACCTATATTATCATAGAATCTTTACCAACAGCAGCTATCAGTTCAAATCCATCGTCTGTTTGCTATGGAAATTCTGCAACTGTTTTTTTCTCAGGCACAGCTTACAGTACCATAACTTACAATATAAATGGAGGTCCAAACCAAACGATTACTTTAAACCAATCAGGTTTCGCTTCAATATCAACAATGTCGCTTACCTCTAACAAAACTTATAATTTGGTAAGTGTTTCTACTTCATTAGGATGTACTTCCTCAATTTCAGGATCGAAAACTATTACTGTTTTACCTGTACCTTCTATGGCTAATACACCTAGTTCTCCATCAATATGTTCAGGTGCAACAGTGATGATTTCAATGGCTGGCTCAACTCCCAATACAACTTTTACATGGACATGCATTCAATCTGGTGTAACCGGAGCTAGTGCTGGTTCCGGAAACATGATTATGCAAACACTTTCAACAACCGGAAATACCGGTGGTCAAGTAATTTATAACATCACTCCTACAGAAAATGGATGTACCGGAACACCTCGACAAGTATTTGTAAATGTATTTCCTAACCCTGTAGCAACCTTAACTCCACCATATCAGGAGATTTCTTCAGGACAAACAACCAATTTGAGCTTATCGAGCAATCAAAATAGTACGAATTATTCATGGACCGTCAGTTCCAATAATGTAAATGGTGCAAGCTCAGGTAGTGGAAATACAATCAACCAAACACTTACATTAATTAACCCATCAGTATCTGGAACAGTAACATACTTTATCACTCCACGTACAATTTTAAACTGCTATGGCACACCAATAGTTTCAGACGTCACAGTTCAACCGAATTTGGGGGTAAACGACTTTAACAACCTTGTTTTTACTTTAAGCCCGAATCCGGTTGTTGACTATATATCTATTAAAGGAACTACGCTACTTAACCAAATTACTGTTATTAATCAGTTAGGGCAGCAAGTTTTGGAGAAGCAAGTTAATTCGAAAGAAACTCAACTGGATTTATCCGCTCTAAAAAACGGAATCTACTTTATAACATTAGAGTCCGAAAACAAAAAGACAGCTTACAAAATCATTAAGCAATAAATAAAAAAGCCTCGGTTAAATCGAGGCTTTTTTTATTTTATCTATAAACTATTCTTCATCGTCCATTTCGAAAAAGAGCGGCTCAATCATAATTTTATCGGCCATGATTTCTACTTTTTCGGTGATGACTGTACAAAAGAAAAGACGCTGCGTTTTAGCAATACTGTCTGATATCCTGGTTACTTTTGGTTCCAATCGATTTTTGAAAATAGCATCGGCATCATCCACAACAAACATTTTCAATTGGTTCACATCATAACCCGCCGTAGCAAACATATCGTTTAGACGAGTCGGTGTTCCGATTAAAACATCAATCCCGACAGAAATTTGGTTCTTGTCATAATCCAAATCGCTTTTATCGTGGGTTCCGTAAACGCGTAAATCAGTGTATTTCCCTAAAACAGAAAACATTTCGAGCATTTCAAGCATTTTCTCTTTGTCTTCCACAATGACCAGAGCTCTGGGTGACATCATGTGTGCCTTTTCCAAACGTTGGATTACGTTAAGTACAATCGTTGTGGTTTTTCCACTTCCACCGATGGATTGAATCACTGCATCTGCACCGCTTTTGATGGTAGAAAATGTTTCCTGTTGCATTTCGTTGGCTTCAATTAAATCGTGCTCAATTAATGCTTTTTGCAGGTTAGAGTTTATTTTTTTTAATTGCATTCTTCTTGATTCTTAATTTATTTGGAAGCAAACAGCTTCACATCATTTTCTGAAATTTCGTTTCCGCCTAAAATAATTAGACGTTCAACAACGTTTCTCAATTCTCTAATATTTCCCGTCCAATCGTATTCTTGCAATAATGTTATAGCACCATTTGAAAACTGCTTAACCGCATTACCCTGCTCGGAAGCAATTTTATCGGCAAAATGATTGATCAATAACGGAATATCGTCACGACGGTCGTTCAAAGCAGGAACTTTAATTAAAATTACCGCTAAACGATGATACAAATCCTCACGGAAACGACCTTCAGCGATTTCTTTTTTCAGGTCTTTATTAGTAGCGGCTACCACACGAACATCAATTTTAATATCCCTGTCTGCTCCTACTCTTTGGATTAAATTTTCTTGCAAAGCTCGCAATACTTTTGCTTGTGCCGATAAACTCATATCCCCTATTTCATCCAAGAAAATTGTTCCACCGTTTGCAGCTTCAAACTTACCAGCGCGGTCTTTCACGGCAGAAGTAAAGGCTCCTTTTACGTGTCCGAACAATTCACTTTCGATTAACTCCGATGGAATGGCTGCACAGTTTACCTCGATTAAAGGAGCCGAAGAACGCTCGCTTTTCTCATGCAGCTGATGCGCCACTAATTCCTTCCCGGTTCCGTTAGGTCCGGTGATTAATACTCGTGCTTCGGTTGGCGCTACCTTCTCAATCATTTCTTTGATTTGATTGATAGGATCACTTTCCCCAATCATTTCATAGTTTTTGGAAACTTTCTTTTTCAAGATTTTATTTTCCACTACGAGTTGTTTACGGTCTAATGCGTTGCGAACCGTGTTTAACAAACGATTCAAATCCGGTGGCTTGGAGATATAATCAAAAGCGCCTAAACGCATCGTATTTACTGCAGTTTCCAAATCTCCGTGACCGGAAATCATGACCATCGGAATTTCAGGCTTTATTTTTTTAACGGCTTCGAGTACTTCTTCACCGTCCATTTTTGGCATTTTGATGTCGCACAACACCAAGTCATAGTCTTCGTTCTTGATTTTCTCCAAGCCCTGAAGACCGTCTTCAGCTTCGTCTACCTTATAGGTATCGCTTTCTTCCGATAGGATTTTGGTTAAAACTCTACGGATTGCTGCTTCGTCTTCGATGATTAATATTTTTGACATTCTGTTGAATTTCTTTAATTACAAAGGTAAACATTAAAATTTCTCAATACTCAAACGCTTAATTACCAGTCAAATTTTAAAAGCTTGTATTGATTTTCTTTACTGTTTTCTTCAATGAGATAAATACCATTCTCAAATAAATGTGCTGCAAATTTCACTCCAACCTTTCCATTGATATATTGTTTTACATCAGCATTGAAATTTATTGCACAAATAGTATTCATATCCATTCTTATTTTATCCGACCCATCGGCAATATACAAATCGGAATCTTTTAATCCTCCAAAGGCTTTTTTACGGCTAAATTCAAAATCAACAGCACCTAATATAGTTGTGGGTTTATTTTCTAGAATCTCACCATTTTCAAGATTGATTTTATAAAAAACAGATACATCCGACAAAAATCGTTTACACCAAAACCCTAAAGAGTTATTATTTAAAAATATCAGTTTAAAAGTTTGACCTGTAACATAGTTCTTTTGTGTATCCTGATCATTACGATGATCTTTTTGCACCTTCCAAAGCAGATTTCCTTTGGAATCAAATTTATGAATATAAAACCCTCCTAAAACCTGCTCATCCTTCTTATCTTTTGTGCTAAACAATCCATAAACATAAAAACTGTTTTGGTTAGGGGCAATCATTAATTTAACAGCACCTCCATCTGTTGATTCGTAAACAGCATAGTCCCTTCTATAACCTTTCAATATACTGTTTTCACTGCCTCCGTTAGTATACTTATTAAAAATTTTCTCTTGTTCCAATTCCATTGTAAAAGGAATATTATCAATCAGTTTCCCTTCGTAATCAAAAGAAACCAAAGCACAAACGTTCTTTTTATTGTCGTTGTAAAGTTCATTCAGGATAAAAAAAACCTTTTCATTAGTATGACTTTGATATTGATAAAACACTCTGGCATTGGGAAATGACTGCATAGGCAGGTCGATCTTAACAAGTTTGGTCGCAAGAGTTTTAACATCAGTCATGTAAAAATACAAGTCAGTATACTCTGTCCCTGCCATGATCGATTTAAACTTTCTCTTTTCATGTTTTCCGAAACAAATTTGATGCGAATCTGTGTTAAATACTTTTATAACTTCTTTTAAAGGCCCTCTGTTTTTTTTACCCTCAATGATTTTCTGCTCATTGTTAGATGAAAAATAATGGGAATTTTTCTCGCTGAATGCTGTTGCAGCTTGTCTGTAAAAACCTGACAATCTACCTGTTGGAGTTGTAATACCTTCCAATTCCAAACTAATTTTAGATAAATCGATATCTTCCGTTTTTTCCAAAGAGGATGAATACAACATCATTTTTTTATCTAATGGTGGATTTACAAACTCCATAATCCTACCAAATTGGAAATAAACCCCATGATTATCCAGGAATTTATACTCAAACAACTGCTTATTGGAGGGCAACTCAACTTCTTTAGATTGAGAAAAACATGCTTTAAAAACAAAAATAAATAGTAGTGTGTACAGGTATTTTTTCATAATCAACAATTTCGGCTTTTAATATTTCAACCACTTAAACAATTCTTTCCAAGTCGGTTTTTTACCATACATTAAAATTCCCACACGATAAATTTTAGAAGCAAACCAAACCACCCCAAGGAATGTTCCAAACAATAATGTAATGGAAATGGCCAGCTGCCACCAAGGCACTCCGAACGGAATACGCATCAGCATTACAATTGGAGAAGTAAGCGGAATCATGGAAAATATTGTAGCCACCGTTCCGTGCGGATCGTTCATAACGGTGAAGAAACCTACGTAAACCCCTAACATTAAGGGCATAATGATCGGTAATAAGAATTGCTGAGAATCGGTTTCAGAATCTACAGCTGCTCCAATGGCTGCATATAAAGAACTGTACAAAAAGTAACCACCAATAAAATAAATGATGAAACAGGCAATTAACGTTCCTATGGGTAAATTCCATATTTCATTGATATACAACTGAATCGTTCCTCCCATTTGCTGTTGCGCTGCAGTAACAATTTCAGGATCTACAGCAGCCTGCGCTCCGGTTTGTACTCCAAAAAACGAAGAAACTCCAATCAAAAGCGCGACCCCAACAATAGCCCAAATTGCAAACTGAAGGATTCCCGCCAAAGAATTTCCAATGATTTTCCCCATCATCAACTGATACGGTTTCACCGAAGAAATGATGATTTCGATAATACGGTTCGTTTTTTCCTCAATCACACTGCGCATTACAAAGTTTCCGTAGATGATGATGAACATCATAATCAAATACCCGAAAGCCGAACCAATACCGATCTTGATTTCGTTCAAGCCTTTTAAGGAGTTTTCTCCAGAGAATTTCTGGATATGAATATCGGATTTCACCTGAGCACTGTCAATTTTGGAAGAATCAAAGCCAAGTTCTTTTAAATTATTTTGGGTTAATTGATGGTCGATCACGTCTTCCATTTCCATGATGAATTCCATGCTTGGGCTGTCATCGGAAATGTATTCCACTTTGTTTACCAAATCTTTCGGATTGGCTACTTTAGGAATGTAAATCAAACCTTCATAACTTTTACTGGCCGTATCCTTTGCTGCTTTAAACGGCATTGCGGATAAATCTGTATAAACTGTTTCTTTGGAATTTTTGAAGTCTTTTTTAAACAGTCCTGACTGGTCGTGAATCGCGATTCGTTTTACTTCACCTTCATTCATACTCGCTAAATAACCAATCAAAAATGACATCCCGACAATTAAAAGCGGACTTAAAAATGTCATTACGATAAACGATTTATTGCGCACTTTGGCAATAAATTCCCTTTTTATGATAAGTGATAAAACTCCCATTATTGTTTGGTTACAGTTTGAATAAAAATATCGTTGATGCTCGGAATCTTTTCCACGAAATGGGTCACTTGCCCGTTTTGCGTTAAAATGTTAAGCAACTCATTTGGAGCAGCTCCGTTTAATTGTACTTGTAATTTCAATTCGTCGTTTAACGATTTGAAATCGGTTTGTTCTAATTTGAATTTTTGGGTCAAATCGTACATCAAACGCTCAACATTATTGGATAAAATCCCTACTTCATAAGCATTGGTTCGGTGTGATTTTTTAACATCGATTAACTTTCCTTCGATTAATTTATTCGATTTATGAATTAAGGCAATATGATCGCACATTTCCTCCACACTTTCCATACGGTGCGTTGAAAAAATCACAGATGTTCCTTTTTTGTTGAGTTCGATGATTTCATCCTTGATTAAATTCGCGTTAACCGGATCAAAACCTGAAAACGGTTCGTCCAGAATCAATAGTTTAGGCTGATGCAAAACTGTTACGATGAACTGTACTTTTTGCGCCATTCCTTTGGACAATTCCTGAATTTTCTTGTTCCACCAGCTTTCGATTTCGAATTTTTCGAACCAATATTTAAGTTGTTTTTTTGCCTCGGAAGCGGAAATCCCTTTCAATTGCGCAAGGTACATGCATTGCTCGCCCACTTTCATGGTTTTGTACAAGCCACGCTCTTCCGGCATATAACCTATGAATTGCACGTGTTTGGGAGCTAGTTTTTCGCCATCCAAAATGACTTGACCGCCGTCGGGCATGGTAATCTGGTTGATGATACGTATTAAAGAGGTTTTTCCGGCACCATTGGGGCCAAGCAGCCCGTAAATACTGCCTTTTGGTACAGTTAACGAAACGCTGTTCAGCGCGGTATAATCGCCATATTGCTTGACAACATTATGCACTTCAAGAATTGAACTCATGAATATATTTTGTTTTTGTAAATGTAAGTATTTGATGCGAGATCTGTGAATTTGTTACACAAAAAACCCACCCTAATTTGCATCAGGATGGGAAAAAAATTGCTATGAATACTCATAACAATAAAAAAATTATGAAAACATGTCTTTTACTTTTTCAAAGAAAGACTTGTCTGATTTTTCAGGCTTCGGAACAAAATTAGGATCTTCCATCATTTTCTCGAAGAATTGTTTTTGCTCTTTGTTTAAGGTTTTCGGTGTCCAAACGTTTACATGAACCAGCAAATCACCACTTCCGTAACTGTTCAAACTTGGAATTCCTTTTCCTTTTAAACGAAGAATTTTTCCGGATTGGATACCTTCTTCCAATTTGATGCGCACTTTACCTCCAACGGTTTCAATTTCTTTAGATGTTCCTAAAGCCGCTTCAGCAAAACTAATGTACAAATCGTAATGCAGGTTTTCGCCTTCACGTTTTAACGTTTCGTGCTCGACTTCTTCAATCACCACAATCAAATCTCCCGGAATACCATTTGCTCCCGGTGCGTCGTTTCCTTTTGATGAAACTTTTAACTGCATACCATCTACTACTCCTGCAGGAATTTTGATCGATACGGTTTCGTCTTCCAGAATCATTCCGTGTGCATCGGCCCCAGCTGGTTTACTGTCAATCATTTGACCCGTTCCACCACAAGAAGTACACGGAGAAGATGTTTGCATTCTACCTAAAATTGTATTGGTCACACGCGTTACCTGACCCGAACCATGACACGTTGGACAAGTTCTGTAAGTAACACCCTGTGCTTGAACTTTACGTTTAACTTTTACTTTTTTCTCTACCCCGTGAGCAATTTCCTCCAAGGTAAGCTTTACTTTAATACGAAGGTTGCTTCCTTTCATTCTGCGTTGGCCGCCACCGCCACCAAAACCTCCGAATCCACCACCAAAGGCTCCTCCGAAGATATCACCGAACTGGCTGAAAATATCATCCATGTTCATGTGGTGACCACCTCCGCCAAATCCTCCGGCTCCGTCAAAGGCTGCATGGCCGTATTGGTCGTAACGTGCTTTTTTGTCAGCATCGCCTAAAACTTCGTAGGCTTCTGCTGCTTCTTTAAACTTGTCTTCCGCTACTTTATCGCCCGGGTTTTTATCAGGGTGAAATTCAATAGCTTTCTTACGGTAGGCTTTTTTAATTTGCTCCGGTGTGGCGTTTTTATCAACTCCTAATACTTCGTATAAGTCTCTTTTCTTCATTAGTCTTGTTAATTTTTCAGAGTTATGCTCCGATAACTACTTTAGGGAAACGAATAATTTTGTCGCCTAATTTATAGCCTTTTTCCACAACATCAACCACTTTTCCTTTCATATCGTCTCCGGCTGGAATTTGAGTAATTGCCTCGGCAAAATCGGCATTGAAATCATCACCTGCTTTTAGCTCCACTTCTTCTAAACCTTTTGAAACTAAAGTCGATTTCAATTTATCGTAAATTAATTCTACTCCCTTTACCAAAGCTTCATCTTCCGATTTGGAAATTTGAGTAAGCGCTCTGTCAAAATCATCCATTACCGGCAACATCGACTGTAAAACTTCCCGACCAGCTGTTTTAAAAAGCTCTACACGCTCTTTGGAAGTTCTTTTCTTATAATTCTCAAACTCCGCAAACAAACGCAAAAACTTGTCTTTCTCTTTTGCTAAATCTTCCTGCAATTGTTCTTCAACGGTTAATTCAGGATTGGTAATTTCCTGATTTTCTGAAACATTTTCATTATGCAACGGCTCTTTCTCGATGTTTTCAGTACTTTCCTTGGTCATATTTTTGAATATTTTTTTAAACATTTATGCAATTCACTTCAAATAAGATTGCAAAAGTATTGCCAAAGCATCAAAAAATGCCAATTTGTCATTTGTTTTTTTTCATAAAAATTAAAAGTCAAAATATCCATACCAACTTTAATATAATTTTAAGAAGTTTTTGTTTACGAATTAATAGATTTGTGTAACGCGTAAAATCATCAATTATGAAAAAAATCATCTTAAGTTTAGCAATTATAGCATCGATTTTAACTGTTTCCTGCAAAAAAGACGCGGCAGAAACCCAAACAAATGATGCTGAGAAAATAACTGCTGTCCAAGGGAATGAGTACAACGCCGACATTAAAGCTTCGGTTATTAATTGGGGGGGATCAAAACCAGGTGGAAAGCACAGAGGTACGATAAATCTTCAGGATGGCGTAATCACGGTTAAAGACAATAAAGTGGTGGGCGGAAAATTTACCATCAACATGAGTACCATAACCGTTACTGATTTAAAAGCAGACGACGGAAAAGAAGATTTGGAAGCACATTTAAAAGGAACCGGTGACAAAGCGGGACAAGATCATTTTTTTAACATTCAAAAATATCCCACTGGGCTATTTGTTATTAATAAAGTAGAAGACGAGAAAGGAAAAACCATTGTTTATGGAAACCTTTCTCTGAAAAACATAACCAAAGCGGTTAATTTTCCAGCTATCATCTCTGTTTCAGACAAGACCGTTAGTATTGAAAGTGACACTTTGGTATTAAACAGAACCTATTGGGGAGTTAATTATGGTTCCAAATCAATTTTTGACAACCTGAAAGACAAATTTATAAACGACGAAATCCAAGTAAAAGTAAACGTTAAAGCCACAAAATAATTATTAATTCACCTTACGTTATAATTTTAAAAAGCACCGCTGGTTCGGTGCTTTTTTTATACCAGAAGATTATCCAGTGCTTTATCTAAGATTTTGTACTTGTATTGAAATCCGTTATCTAACGCTTTTTGAGCACTTACGTTCTGGCTTTCAAACAATAGGATGTGCATATCTCCCAACAACAGTTTCATTAAAAATTGAGGCACATTGGGTATAACAAGGTCTTTGTCCAAAATTCCTGCTATGGATTTTATAAGTTCCGAATTTGTAACCGGATGCGGGGCCACAGCATTAAACACACCATTCCAATTATTCTGAATGGCATACAAAAACATATTGGCCAAGTCATGAATATGAATCCAGGACTGCATTTGCTTGCCGTTTCCAAAGGCTGCTCCTATTCCTGATTTAACAGGTTTTACCAACTCGGGAAATGCTCCTCCTTGTTTAGCAAGAACCAATCCTATCCTTAATTTACAAACTGAAATATTAAGGCGACGGAATTTTTCCAACGAAGCTTCCCATTTTTCGGTCACGGTTCCCAAAAAAGTTGGACTTATCTCCTTATTTTCTTCAGTGTATAATTTCTCGAAACTGCTCGGATAAATTCCTATTGCAGAAGCTGAAATAATTTGCTTAACCTGATTAGGATTGTTTTTTAGAGCATTAAACAAAAGGTTTGTAGTTAAAATACGACTCTCAATGATTTCCTGTTTATAAGAATTTGTCCAGCGTTTAGCAATACTGGCTCCTGCCAAATGAACAATAGCATCTACACCCAAAAGACAATTTTCATCAATGGTTCCTTTTTCGGGGTTCCAGAGAAAACCGTGGTAATTAGGCTCACTTTCTATTTTTTTGGAAGAAGTAGTTAGATAGTGGATGGATATTCCGTTTTGCAAAAGCAGCGAAACCAGCTCTTTCCCTATCAAACCAGTGGCTCCTGTTACCAAAACTTTCATACTCAGCTTTTTATTACAAATTTAAAAGCCAATGCATAAAAATAAATGTTAATTAAGGTAGGTTTAACTTTTCGAGGGAAATTACTTTATTTTAATGCTCCATTCAAAATCCATTTCAGAAACCTGATCGCCTTTTTCATCGGTTCCGATAGATTTCATCCAGAAGGTTTGCCCTTCTCCGGTAGCAATGGTGCGCTCAATGGCTTCTTCAATTAAATGACCGTCTTTACACATAAAAGTAATTCGTCCTTTAGCCTTTTTGCTGAAATTACCTTTATTATTAGCCACTAACATGGAAATATTTTTACCGCTCTTCTTTATCTGATACATCACCAAAGCTCCGGTAGTAAGCTCTGCCGCCATCGCCTGAACCGCAAAATACATGGAGTTAAAAGGATTTTGATTAATCCAACGATGCTTTACACTAACCGTACATTGCTCGGTGGAAATCTGTTTTACACGCACTCCACTCCAAAAAGCGGACGGTAATTTAAAAAACAAAAAAGTATTCAATTTTGACGGTGTAAACTCCATAAACCTTTATTTTTCGCTAAGATACAAAAAAATACTATGCGTTCATATAAAAATCAATTTGTTAAATAAATGTTAATTTACAGTACTTTGTATTGCAAGGTATCTTCTTTTAGCCTTATCTTTGTATAAGAAATTAATGGCTAATCAATAGTATTATAAAAATAAAAAACATCATGAAAACATCAATCATTTATTTAGGTATCGCTTTACTAACATTTTCAAATGTTATTCCGGCATTAAGTCAAGAATCTTTTATTAAAGGTGAAAGTTTGGCTCAAAAAGTAAGTTCAACGCAAAGCAAAAGCAGAAATGCTTCAGAAGAGGTTTCAATTAAAAGAAACAGCAATGCAGAGCAAAATGTTGTAAGTTTTGATCCGGAAGCAATCGCTGCTCCTGCTTATGAAAAAACCATAGAGGAAATCATTGCTGAAAACAATCTAATTACAGAAAGTTCTTTATTAGCTGAACTAAATGCCGATAAAAATCAAATCGAAGTTAAAATTGACGGAATTCCATCAAACTTTGAAAAAACAACAGAAGAAAGAATACTGGAGGACAGCCAAATCATCGAAAGCCAACTTTCAGAATTAAATCAAATGGCAGTTGAAACCAAAACAAGGAAGTAATATTTCTAAACATCTTATAAAGAACTAAAACAGAAATGTTAAAAAAAAGTTAATTTCTAGTATTATGTATTACAAGGTATCTTCTTTTAGACTTATCTTTGTATAAGAAATTAATAGCTTATCAATAGTATTATAATAATATCGTCATTTCAATCATCAACCAAAAAACAAAACCATGACAGCTTTAACCTTTAAAAACACAATGGCTACTTCAAGCGAAAGAAACACAGCAACACTGATTCACTTAAGCACTTTAAGCCAGTATTTTATTCCGTTTGGAAATTATTTCTTTCCGCTAATCATTTGGGCCTTCAAAAGAGACAAATCCGAATTTGTGGATTACAACGGAAAACAAGCCATGAACTTTCAGCTTAGTATGTTGTTGTATTCATTCATTCTTTTGGTAATCGCAGTTCCTATTTTGCTTTACACGATCTTTAAAAATGTAAGTTTTTACGAAATGCAAAACGGAAACTTCGAACTGGATCAACTTTCAACAGGAAACATCACAGGAATTGTTGCTGTAGCTTTAATGGCTGCCTTTATCTTCTGTTCCTTAAAAGTAGTAGAGTTTTTTATGGTAATCTATGCCGCGGTTAAAAGCAGCAGCGGAGAAACCTTTAAATATCCATTGAGTATTTCATTTTTAAAATAAAATCATCAATCATCACCAATCAATCATCAATCAAAAAATGAACAGTTTAAACCTTAAAAAAGAAATTCTATGAACATTGAGAACACCAAAGCTCAGATGCGTAAAGGAGTTTTAGAGTTCTGTATCCTTTCGGTATTAAAAGAAAAAGATGCCTACACTTCAGAAATCCTAGACACCTTGAAAAACGCTAAGTTATTAGTGGTTGAGGGAACCGTTTACCCCCTACTAACACGCTTAAAAAACGACGGATTACTCAACTATCGTTGGGAAGAATCCACATCGGGACCACCCAGAAAATATTACGGTTTAACCGATGAAGGACACGAATTTTTAAAAGAATTAGACGGAACCTGGAACGAATTAGCCGGAGCCGTTAACACAATAACCAGCCAAAACCAATAGTCATGAACAAAACAGTAAGCATAAATTTAGGAGGTCTTCCATTTAACATCGACGAAGACGCCTTTCAAAAACTGAGTCGTTATTTTGATGCGATAAAGAAATCTCTTGCCCCTGATGGTAGAGACGAAATCATAAGCGACATCGAGAGCCGAGTTGCAGAATTATTATCTGAAAAACTTAACAACGACAAACAAGTTGTAGGACTTACCGAAATTGACCAGGTTATTGCAGTAATGGGACAACCGGAAGATTACAGAATCGAAGAGGAAACCACACAAAACACCTACACAACTTACAATCCGTCAGGGTCTAAAAAATTATACCGTGACAAAGAAAAAGGAATGTTAGGCGGTGTGGCAGCAGGTTTCGGTCATTATTTAGGTTTTGACCCGCTTTGGATCCGTTTATTCTTGATTTTATTGGTTATTGCAGGATTTGGAACCGGTATTTTAGTGTACATTATCTTCTGGGTATTGGTTCCCGAAGCTAAAACCACAGCAGAAAAACTGGAAATGACCGGCCAACCGATTACCATCTCAAATATCGAGAAAAAAGTAAAGGAAGGCTTTGCTGAAATTTCCGATACGATAAACAACATCGATCATCAGAAAATTGCGGATAACGCTAAAAGTGGTGCCCAAAAAATCGGAAGCTCGCTTGAGGAAGTTTTCATGACCATTTTCCGTGTGATTGCTAAAGTAATTGGAGCGTTTATCGTGGTAATTTCAGCATCATCACTAATCGGAATCATTATTTTTTCTATCATGTTGATTTTTTCTTCAACTATGACTGATGCACCTTGGTTTAATTACATCAACGCCGGAAACTATACTGATATTCCAATGTGGTTGTTAGGAATCCTGACGTTATTTGCAATTGGTATCCCGTTCTTTTTCTTATTCTTATTAGGATTGAAATTATTGGTAAGCAATTTGAAATCAATCGGAAACTACGCTAAGTTTACTTTGTTAGGCGTTTGGTTGATTGCCGTTGCAGCGATGATTTACTACGGAATTCGTCAGGCAACTGAAGTTGGTTACGATGGTAAAGTGGTTAAAAAAGAGCAATTGATGTTATCTCCAAACGACACTTTACACATCAAATTCCGTTTCAACGATTATTTTTCTAAAACGGCTGATAGCGAGACCGATTTCCGTTTCACACAGGATTCTTTACAAAATGAAGTAATTTACTCCAACAATGTAGAACTTCACATTCTAAAAACTACGGAGCAGCCTTACCTTCAAATTGAAAAAACCGCAGAAGGAAAATCTTTGGCAGATGCACGAAAAAGAGCTGAGAAAATAAAATTCAGCTACACCATTGATCCAAACACGATTATTTTAGACAATTATCTTTTAACGGATATCGAAAGTAAATTCAGAAACCAGAAAGTAAAAGTATTCTTGTACCTAAATGAAGGAACGATCATCAACCCGGATGAGAACACTTCAAAATATTTAGACAACGATTACTCTAACTATTACTTCTATTCTGACAGCAACCAAAACCTTTACAAACTTGAAAAAGAAGAGTTAAAGTGTTTAAACTGCCCTGAAGACGATGAAGACTGGAATCAAGAGGAGCCAGACAGTACAGCCACAAAAACCACTACAATAAAAATCAATGAAGATGGTTTGCAAATAAAGGAAAGTAAAAAAGTAACCAACAAAGAGATTAAAGACATTGATTACCAACAGGATAAAGTAATCATTACTACCAAATAACTAACTAATGAAATCATCAATCAAATATTATTTAGCGTTAGTTAATTTGGCAGGTGTAACCTGGTTGTCTACTGCTCAGGAAGTCCTCATCAGTCATAAACCTGAGCAGCCGATAATCGAAACAATGGAAAACAAAAGTGTTCTTAATTTCGATTTCATCATCAGCAATACTTCTAAAGACACGTTACAACTTACTCGTTTGGAAGTAAAGTTTTTCGACAAAAACAACCAACTTATCCAACAAAAGTTCTTAGACAACAACGGTACGGCACCAAGCATTAACACCATTCCTACTCATCAATGGAATGGTGTTTCCAAAACACTGATATTCAATCCTTTTGAAGAAGTCTATCCGTTAACCGAAAAACTTGAGTTCACATTTACATTCAACGATAAAATTGAAGTAAAGCAAATTGTTCTTCCAAAAAAGTATCACCAATCCAGTGATTTTATCTTACCTTTAAAATCCAAAATTCTGGTATACGACGGACATGATTTTTATTCACACCACCGTCGTTTCAATTATGAATTTGAGCCGATAAAGGAATTAGGTTTCGATGGGAATTTCATGAGATACGCCTACGATTTTGTGGTTCTGAACAATGAAGGAAAACAATTTGAAGGAAAATCGGAAGAAAATTCAAACTGGTTTGGTTTTTCAAAAGACGTTCTTGCGGTAGCCGATGGAGAAATTATTGCTGTGGAAACCAACCAGAAAGACGACAAGAATTTCGATGTTCCCAGTTTAAAAAACAACCCGTTGGCACTTTACGGCAACTATGTTGTAATTAAACATCAGGAAGGTGTTTACAGTATGTACGGTCATTTACTTAATAAAAGTTCTTCGGCACTTAAAGTCGGAAATAAAATAAAAAAAGGGCAGAAAATAGGACAAATCGGAACTTCAGGAAGTTCGTTTTTCCCGCATTTGCACTTTGAAATACGCAACAGCATCGACCATCACTCGGAAGGATTGCCATCGTATTTTACCAACTATTCGGTTTTTATGGGCTCTGCTAAAAAAGACATCAGCAAAGGAACAGTAACCACCGGAGACATCATTCAATCAAAATAAAACTCAAAAAACAAACACATGATAAAATTAGTTATTCATCTGACAAAAATAGTAATCGCGGCCACGGTGGCTTTATTATTCAGTTCATGCAACATGAACATCAGTTCTCTAAAAAAAGTAGAAGGAAGCGGTGAGGTAAAATCACACATCAGAAACATTACTACTGTTTTCAATTCCGTTTCAGCCAGCAATGGTTTAGACATTGTTTTAGAACAAGGTAACGCCATTCGAGTAAGAGTTGAAGCCGACGACAATTTACATGAGCACATCAAAACAGAAGTAACCGAAGGAGAGTTAAAAATCTATTCTGATGTGAACATCCGAAATGCCAAATCAAAAAAAGTATATGTAACCCTACCAAGACTGAATTATTTGGAAACTTCAAGTGGAGCATCGGTAACCAGTGCAAACATCTTAGAAAACACTTCTATGGATTTTTCCTCAAGCAGCGGCAGTGAAATTATTGTAAAAGTAAATGCTGAAACCGTAAGTTGTGACAGCAGCAGCGGAAGTGAAATCATAATTTCAGGAAAAGCAGACCGATTGGAAACAGAATCCTCAAGCGGAAGTTCTATCAATGCTTATGAATTGAACGTTAAAAATGCTTTGGCCGATTCTTCAAGCGGAAGCAGCATTGCCCTGAACGCAACGGAAACTTTAACGGCGGAAGCCTCAAGCGGAAGCTCGGTTTCCTATGAAAAAGAGCCAAAAACCGTGAACAAAAAAGTGAGTTCGGGAGGCAGCGTCAGTAAAGAATAATCAAAATTTAAAAACATCAGTATTCGCTGATGTTTTTTTTTATATTTGTGAAAACTATAGAATATAACCCCAATGAGAAAACTGTACTTTATCCTGCTTGCTTTAGTAATCACATCGGTTTCCTTTGCCCAGAAAAAGGAAAAAATAAAAGGTTCGAAAATTGTTACGGTAACTCAGAAAGAAGTGGAGCCGTTTGAGAATCTGGAAATTGACGACAACCTGGAAATTTTCATCATTAAAGGCGATAAGCAAAGCATCGAAATTGAAGCCGATGACAACCTGCATGAAGTACTGAAGCATGAAATGGTGGGCAATTCTCTTCATCTGAGTTCCACCAAAGAAGTGACCGGAGCGAAAAAATTCAGTGTTCGCGTTACTTATACTGACAATCTGAAACTGATTACGGTAAAAAGTGAAGCACAGTTAAACTCACTGGCCGATTTGCAGGGCGACAACATCACGGTTAAAAATTACGATTATTCCAAATCGTACCTTAATGTAAAAGCAACTCATTTTACCTTAATTATGAACGATAAAAGTAAAGCGGAACTCAATGCAAAATCAGAATCTGTTACGGTAGAATTGAGCAAAAATGCAGAGATTAAAGCACTGGTAGCCACACAAAACCTAAAATTGGATATGTACCAAAAAACTACTGCCAATGTTGAAGGTGATGCGGCTATGGCTAAAATTCGCTTGGATAATAATTCCAACTTAACCGGAAAAAAATTAATCGCTACTGATATGGAACTGATTGCCGAATCGTATTCGAATGTAAGTGTAAATGCGACGAAAACCATTAGCATTACAGCCACCGGAAAATCAGAAATTCAATTACTTGGGGCGCCGAAAATCAATATGATTAACTTTGCAGACAATGCAACGCTTTACAAGAAAATGCAATAATCAAAAAAATAAGCATAAAAAAACCAACCGCAGGGTTGGTTTTTTTATTCTATTAATTTCTTAATGAGTACTTGCTTCTACGTGATGTTCTTTAGCTGCTAAATAACGTTCAGCATCCAAAGCCGCCATACATCCTGTTCCCGCAGCTGTTACCGCTTGACGATATACATGATCTGCAGCATCTCCACCAACAAAAACTCCCGGAACGTTTGTTTTGGAAGTTCCCGGTTCGTTAATAATATAACCTGTCTCGTCTAAATTTAAATAATCTTTAAAAATATCCGTGTTTGGTTTATGACCAATCGCAACAAAGAAACCTGTAGCCGGAATTTCTTTTACTTCTCCTGTAGTGTTATTTTTTACACGAACTCCGGTTACTACGTTTCCGTCTCCTAAAACTTCTTCGGTTTCAGTGTGCAACATAATTTCAATATTTTCGGTATTACGAACACGTTGTTCCATAATTTTTGAAGCTCTAAATACTTCACTACGCACCAACATGGTTACTTTTTTACAAAGTTTTGACAAATAATGAGCCTCTTCACATGCACTGTCTCCTGCCCCAACAATGATAACTTCTTGGTTTCTGTAGAAGAACCCGTCACAAACCGCACAAGCAGACACACCACCACCCATTTGCAGATAATGTTGCTCAGAAGGCAATCCTAAGTATTTAGCCGATGCTCCTGTAGAAATAATTACAGTATCACAGTGAATTTCTTTGGTATCGTTAATCCAAACTTTATGGATTGGGCCTGAAAAATCAACTTTTGTTGCCCAACCGTCACGAACATCGGTTCCGAAACGTTTCGCCTGCTCTTGCAACTGGATCATCATTTCCGGTCCAGTGATTCCGTCCGGATAACCAGGGAAATTTTCAACTTCATTAGTTGTCGTTAATTGACCGCCCGGTTGTGTTCCTTGGTATAAAACAGGGTACATATTTGCTCTTGCCGCATAGATCGCAGCTGTATAACCCGCTGGACCTGAACCTATAATAAGGCATTTTACTTTTTCTATAGTATCAGACATAATTCTTATCTTGTTATTTATTTTTTGAAGCACACAAATGTAAGTTTTAATTAAAAAAGTTTCTCAAAAAAGATATCAGTTTTAACTATTGAAAAATAATTCAGATTTATTCTTAAAAACATTTTGGAAATAAAATTTTAGTTCTATATTTGCACCCACATTTACACGGGGTGTAGCGTAGCCCGGTCATCGCGCCTGGTTTGGGACCAGGAGGTCGCAGGTTCGAATCCTGCCACCCCGACAAACAAATCCTTTCAGCTTTGCTGAAGGGATTTTTTGTTTTAAAGGAATTTTAAGTTTACTTATAAATTCATTTGAAACAAAAAAGACCAAAAGTTTCGCAGAAACTTTAAAGGATTTGTTTAGCATCAAACCCCAACTCAGGATCACAAAGTAATCCTGCTTAGCAATAAATAAAAATTGCGCAGCAATCTTAAAAGAATTTATTTAACAGCAAACCAACCTTTCACAAAAAAAGATCACTCCCCTAGCCCCGGGTGCAGTGGCACGAAGTAAAACGAAACACGGGAACTACGTATAGCAATCAAGACCGAACCATTCGCTCCAAATAAAAATCCTTAAGAAACTATATCAATCTCATTTTTAATTTAAATCCTATATTTGAAAACTATAAAAAGTAAAACCATGAAACACATCATAGCTATCGTTTTTATGTTTCTAAGCATAAATACCTCTTTCGCACAGCAATCCAAAAAAACGCAAAAAGCAGTAATCAAAACCACCATTACTTGCGACCATTGCAAAGAATGTGAAACCTGCGGGCAATTGTTCAACCAAAAATTACTGCGTGAAAAAGGAGTACAAATGGTAACGCTTGACACTGAAAAAATGACCATTGAAGTTATTTACAACGCTAAAAAAACAACTTTGGAAAACATCAAAACCGCAATAAGCAATTTAGGTTACGATGCCGACAATCTTAAAGCCAATCCGCAAGCCTACGAAAAACTGGACGGTTGTTGTAAGGTATAACTTAAAATAACATTTAATAAAATCCTTTCTGCAATCCGGAAGGGATTTTTTGCTTTTTATTCCTTTTAGATCACTTCTTTTGAACCGATAAATTCCTATTTTTGCCAAGATAAACAAACACAACATTCATATGCTGATTATTGGAATCGCCGGAGGAACCGGAAGTGGAAAAACAACTGTAGTTCATCAAATCATGAATGAATTGCCTGAAACAGAAGTGGGCATTATTTCACAGGACCATTATTATAAAGAAACTCATGATTTAAGTTTGGAAGAACGATCTAAAATCAACTTCGATCATCCAAGAGCCATCGATTTTGAACTTCTCTCCCAACATTTAAAAGAATTAAAGGCCGGAAATGCTATTGATCAGCCGCTTTATTCCTTTGTTCAGCACAACAGAACCGGAGACACCATTCACACTTTGCCAAGAAAAGTAATGATTGTTGAAGGAATTTTAATCTTGACTAATCCAGAATTACGCGAATTGTTCGATATTAAAATTTTCGTTCATGCGGATTCCGACGAGCGTTTAATTCGTCGTTTAAAAAGAGACATTGCCGAGCGTGGTCGTGATATGGAAGAAGTTCTAAATCGTTACCAGACTACATTAAAACCGATGCACGAGCAGTTCATCGAACCCACAAAAGCATTTGCTGATATCATCATTCCTAACGACAAATACAACACGGTGGCTATTGATGTGGTGCGCGCGGTAATCAATCAACGAATTGCTTAATTTTTCTGTATATTTGAATTCCTCCAAAAAAACAGATAAAAGCTTAACAAAATGAAAAAAGCATTTGAAACTTTAGTAGCTCAATATCCGTTTCTGAAAATTTTCGGAAACCGCTATGTATTGGTACTGCTGTTTTTTACTGCATGGATGCTTTTTCTGGACAATTATTCTTATCTGGAACACCGCGTTTTAAACAAGGAAATTGAAGAGTTGGAAGACAACAAAAAATACTACCAGGACGAAATCAAAAAAGACAACCAGAACATCAAAAAACTCAAAAATCCTGGTCAGGTAGAAAAATATGCGCGTGAAAAATACTATATGAAGCGCGACAACGAAGATATTTACATCATAGAATTTGAAGGTGAAGCACCCAACGAAGGTGCCGAATAACTTATTATCATACCATGAGCGATACGCTATTTTCAGAATTCGAAGGAATTGGTTCCAAACAATGGAAACAACAAATCCAATACGAATTAAAAGGAGCCGATTACAACGAAACCCTGATTTGGGAAAGTCCTGAAGGAATTAAAGTACGTCCTTTTTATCATTCCGATGAAGCTGAACAACCATTAAACATTCAGTCTCCAACATCAGCTTTTAAAATTGTACAGAACATTTTTGTTCACGATTTGGAAAAGTCCATTTCACGAGCCAACGAAACCTTAAACCGAGGCGCCGAAAGCATTCGATTTACGTTAGAAAACGATCAGGTTGATATTGAAAAACTCCTTAACAGTATTTCTATTGATGTTCCGGTTTATTTATATTTCGAATTTTTGAACGTCGATTTCATCAAAAAAATTGACGGAATTGTAGCAAAACGTAACGCTCCTGTTTATGTTGAAGTAGATCCGATCGGTCAATTGGCAAAAGACGGAAATCTGTTTGTAAACGTTGATTCCGATTTTACGGTTTTAAACGATTTGAACCAAGCTTGTCAAAATATTAATTTCTTAAGCATTGATACGGCTTTGTATCAGAATGCCGGAGCAAATATTGTTCAGCAACTTGCTTATGCTTTAGCGCATACCAACGAATATTTCAACAGAATTACATCGATAAACAATCCTGTTACCATTAAAGTTGCCGTTGGAACAAATTACTTTTTTGAAATTGCAAAACTTCGCGCATTACGTCTTTTGCTGAACACTTTAGCAAAAGAGTACAACCATACTTTTGATTGCCATCTTTTGGTAACCCCAACCAAACGCAACAAAACCTTATACGATTATAACGTAAACATGTTACGTACCACTACGGAATGTATGAGTGCGATTTTAGGAGGAGCCGATGCCGTAGCAAACTTAGCTTACGACGCGATTTACCACAAAGACAACGAATTCGGAGACCGAATTTCCCGTAATCAGTTGTTGGTATTGAAACACGAAAGTTATTTTGACATTGTGAATAATCCTTCCGACGGGGCTTATTATATCGAATCATTAACCGAACAATTAGCCGAAAAAGCACTTGTTTTATTCAAAGACATTGAAGCAAATGGAGGCTTCATCACTCAATTGATCGAAGGAACCATCCAGCGTAAAATAAAAGAAAGCGCTGATAAAGAACAGGAATTGTTCGACAGCGGCAAGGAAATATTATTAGGAACCAATAAATACCCGAACAAAGAAGACCGCATGAGCCATGATTTGGAATTGTTTCCTTTTGTAAAAACCAATCCGCGTAAAACCTTGATTACACCAATTATCGAAAAACGATTGGCGGAGAAAATGGAACAGGAACGTTTAAAGTCCGAATAATTGAGATAAAATAATGAAAAAAAGCATACTCTTAATAATTATAAGTCTATTCATTACTGATATATTTTCTCAAAATATTGATGTGACAGAAATTGAATTAAACAATATTGATGGTAGTAATCCAAAGAATTTAACCAAAGGGTTAACCAAAATTTATTTTTCTGCAGATGACGGTTTGCATGGTGAAGAATTATGGGTACATGATGTTACTCTAAATTCTACTTATTTGGTTAAAGATATTAATTCCGGTAGTAGTCCTGGTTTAGGCAATTCTGTTTTTTTAACAATTGGAGACATTTTATATTTCACAACCAATAGAGATTTATACGGAACTGAATTATGGAGAAGTGATGGAACAGAAACCGGCACTTATTTAGTTAAACATATTAATAGTAATTACTGGGCTTCAAACACTATTTATCAGCTATTTAATTATAATGGAAATATTATTTTTAGTGCAAATGATGATGTGATAGGCCAAGAACTATGGATTAGTGATGGAACAACTAATGGAACTACAGTCCTGAAAGATATTTATGCAGGGACCAATAGTAGCAACCCAAGTAATTTTACAATTTTTAATGGCGAATTCTATTTTACTGCCAATAATGGCACTAATGGTAGAGAGATCTGGAAAAGCAATGGTACTACTTCAGGAACTACAATCCTAAAAGACATAAATCCAGGAAGTAATAGCGGTATTTCAGGAGGTAATCTTATTGTTTTTAACGATAATCTCTTTTTTTTCGCCTATACAAGCACAAATGGTTTTGAGCCTTGGAAAAGTGATGGAACAGAATCAGGAACACAATTATTTAAAGATATTGCAGTTGGAAGTAATAGCTCCAATTATGGTTTATCAGGAATCAGTAATACAGATTATTTCATTTTTGAAGTTGACTCACCTACAATTGGTAAAGAATTATGGAAAAGTGATGGAACAGTTACAGGGACAGTACTTCTAAAAGACATCAACCCAACTGGTAATGGAATTTCAGATTTTGCACAATACACATTATTCAATAATAAGATTTATTTTATTGGATACAACAGCACAAACGGTTATGAATTATGGTATACAGATGGAACAACAGTTGGCACACAACTTGTAAAAGATATTAGAACAGGTTCCTCAGACAGTAATATTACAAAATTAACTGCTACAAGCAATTTTTTAATTTTTAGTGCTACTGACGGCTCCTCTTCTTACAACACTTTATGGAAAAGTGATGGAACTTATTCAGGAACAATACTATTGGAAAACACAAATTTGTCGCATTTTTCAAATCCTCAATTCGGTTTTGTAGAATTTAATAATTCTGTTTTTTTTGCGGGTGGATATAACAGCCCTAATGGTGTTGAACTATGGACAACAAATGGAGCAAATACACAAGTTTTCAAAGACATATTTCACCGTTACTCAGGAATGACCAATTTTTACGATTCTGTATTACTTAATGACAAAATTATTTTTACAGGTAATAATGGCAATGGTAATGAACCTTTTATATCGGACGGCACTATAATGGGAACTCATATTATTAAAGACATAAATCCCGGCAACGCAAGTTCTTCTTTCACAAGTTCTGGCTATAGATCAGCTTCTTATACAAAAGCAGGAAATTATGTTTTTTTTAGAGCTGGTAATAGCATTAGCGGTCATGAAATATGGAAAACAGATGGAACCGAAGTAAATACTTCGATAGTAAAAGATATTAGACCTGGAAATGCAAGTAGTATTTCAGAATATATGCTTTTTATGGAATACAATGGAATTTTTTATTTTAAAGCTGATGACGGAATTCATGGAGAAGAATTATGGAGAAGTGATGGCACTAGTACAGGGACATATCTTTTAAAAGACATAAATATTGGTTCTGGTTCTTCAATGTACCACTCTAACATATATTACAACCACCCTGATTACTTAAATGAAAAATGTTATGCTGTTTTAAATGGTTACCTTTATTTTGTAGCCAAAGACGGGACAGACAGTTCTATTTGGAGAACTGACGGAACTGAAAGTGGGACTATAAAAGTAATTTCAATTCCCAGTAGCGGCAATTATGATAATGAAAGAAGAATAGTTAACGCTAACAACAATAGAATATTTTTTAAGACCAACATTAACAATTCTTCTTACGGAAATGATTCCCTTTGGTCTAGTGATGGCACTCAGGCCGGTACAACATTATTAACTACTGCAAATATTACCGGGCCTATACAATTCAAAAAAAACATAGTACACAATAATTTTCTATATTACACTATATATACATCGAACGGATGTACGTTAATGAAAACCGATGGTACTCTTAGTGGTACGATGGTTGTAAAAGAAAATTTCACAAACCAATCAACTTTTAATTCTTTAACATCATGTGGTAACAATGTATATTTTACTGTAGGTAGTCAAGGTGTTTCTGGTAAAGAACTATGGAGGACTGATGGGACAACAAATGGGACAATAAAACTTGAGGAGATACCCAATTCATCACCTCAATACTTCATCGATTGTAACACATGCTATCAAAACAATTTGTTATATCATAAAGAAATATTTGATAATAAGATATGGTTTGTAAATGATTATTCTACAGATGCAAGTTCTTATTTAACAACAAATATTGTAAACTCAGAAAATTTCGGCAACTCTGAAGGAGTTTTAAATTTAATGACTGGTAGTAATGGGTTATATATTTCAGGGAGTAAACAATATGCTGGAACAGAACTGTACTTTACTAATTTCAACATTCCACTAAGTAATCAAGAATTTACTACTACTTCAAATAATATTATAACAGTATATCCAAACCCAACTAATAGTAAAATTCACATTAAGACAAGCAACAATATTGAGATTCAAAAAATCAAAATCTACGACTTATTAGGAAAAGAAATTCATGGTTTAATTCAAAATAATGATGAATTAGAGTTATCAGGTATTGATAATGGAATTTATTTCTTAAAAATCTTTACAGATAAATCAATTTACACTAGAAAAATTATTTTGAAAAAATAAATTAGCTTATTAATTGTGAGAAAAGACATTCAACATATAAATTTAAAGCAATCAGCAACCAGCAATCAGCAACCAACTGAAAGCCAACCGCTAAATGCTAACAACTTTACCACTGCTGAAGGCATCGAAGTAAAATCGACCTATTCCGAAGCCGATTTAGCCAATCTGGAACACTTGGAATTCGGAGCAGGATTTGCGCCTAATTTACGTGGTCCTTATGCGACCATGTATGTGCGCAGACCTTGGACAATTCGTCAATATGCAGGATTTTCAACAGCAGAGGAAAGTAACGCCTTTTACCGCAGAAACTTAGCGGCCGGACAAAAAGGATTATCCGTAGCCTTCGACTTGGCCACCCACCGCGGTTATGATTCCGATCACGAGCGTGTAGTTGGCGACGTAGGAAAAGCAGGAGTAGCCATCGATTCAGTAGAAGACATGAAGATTCTTTTCGACCAGATTCCGTTAGGGGAAATGTCGGTTTCGATGACAATGAACGGTGCGGTATTGCCGATTATGGCGTTCTATATTGTAGCTGCAGAAGAACAGGGAGTTGATGCAAAATTATTGTCCGGAACCATTCAGAATGATATCTTGAAAGAGTTCATGGTGCGTAATACTTACATCTACCCGCCTACACCATCGATGAAGATTATTGCGGATATTTTCGAATATACCAGTAACAACATGCCGAAGTTCAACTCGATTTCCATTTCGGGTTACCACATGCAGGAGGCCGGAGCTACCGCAGATATTGAGTTAGCCTACACCTTAGCCGATGGTTTGGAATACATCCGAACCGGTTTGGCGGCAGGAATGGATATTGATACTTTTGCTCCTCGTTTATCCTTTTTCTGGGCGATTGGTATGAACCACTTTATGGAGATTGCCAAAATGAGAGCCGGACGAATGTTGTGGGCCAAACTTCTGAAGCAATTCAATCCGAAAGATGATAAATCGTTGGCATTACGAACACATTGTCAAACTTCAGGTTGGAGTTTAACAGAACAAGATCCTTTTAACAATGTAGCCAGAACCGCTATTGAAGCAGCAGCAGCAGCTTTTGGAGGAACTCAGTCCTTACATACGAATGCTTTAGACGAAGCAATCGCTTTACCAACCGATTTCTCAGCCCGTATCGCTAGAAATACCCAAATCTTTTTACAGGAAGAAACCAAGATCTGTAAAACGGTAGATCCTTGGGCTGGAAGTTATTATGTAGAAAGCTTAACTAAAGAAATTGCAGACAAAGCTTGGGCATTAATTCAAGAAGTAGAAGAACTAGGTGGAATGACCAAAGCCATCGAAGCCGGAATCCCGAAACTTAGAATTGAAGAAGCGGCCGCGAGAAAACAAGCGCGTATCGACAGCGGGCAGGATATTATCGTAGGGGTAAACAAATACCGCTTGGAGAAAGAAGATCCGTTGCATATTTTAGAAGTAGACAACCAAACCGTTCGTAAACAACAAATCGAACGTTTAGACCATATCAAAGCGACCCGCGACAATGCCAAAGTACAGGAATGTTTAGCAAAACTGACCGCATGTGCAAACGGAGAACCGGGGAACTTATTAGAATTAGCAGTAGATGCAGCACGTAACAGAGCCACATTAGGGGAAATCAGCGATGCGTTGGAAACTGTTTTCGGACGTTATAAAGCACAAATCAAATCCTTCAGCGGCGTGTACAGCAAAGAGATCAAAAACGACGAAAGTTTTGAAAAAGCAAAACAATTAGCCGACGCCTTCGCCAAGAAAGAAGGCCGTCGCCCGCGTATCATGATTGCCAAAATGGGTCAGGACGGACACGATCGTGGGGCAAAAGTAGTAGCCACAGGTTATGCCGATGTAGGTTTCGATGTAGACATTGGACCTCTTTTCCAAACCCCTGCCGAAGCAGCGAAACAAGCTGTGGAGAACGACGTTCATATTTTAGGAGTTTCTTCCTTAGCAGCCGGGCACAAAACGTTGGTGCCGCAGGTAATTGAAGAACTGAAAAAATACGGTCGTGAAGACATCATGGTAATTGTGGGCGGAGTAATTCCGGCGCAGGATTATCAATATTTGTTTGATGCCGGAGCGGTTGCGGTTTTCGGACCGGGAACCAAAATCAGCGAAGCAGCTATTACAATTTTAGAAGTTTTACTTGAAGATTAATAATTAAAAAACACCGATTAATTCGGTGTTTTTTTTATAAAATATGTACGACGTACCACTTTGCAGCTAGCTTAGCGATGTCGGCACGCATCAAATCATCGGGAGTCATGACAGGTTTGAATTCGCAGGCGCCTTCAAAATTCAAAAACCAAGGCTCGGCCACCGCCGGAATAGAAGAAGCGTCTTTTATATCTACAATCATGACAGCGCCACGATTTCCTTCAATTTCGGTAAAATAAATAACCTCGGGCTTGATATCGTCAATGATACGTCCTAAGATTTCACTTGCTTTACCACTTCGCACCAAAGAGTTAAACGGCTCAATAGGCAGAATAACATTGACTAACATTTTCATGACTTCAGATTTTAAAAATTGACTTACTAAAGTTACGAAATATCACGATTAGTTAAAACCATAACCCATTAAATAACAAAAGATTAAAAAATTCCAAAAGTATTCCTTCAGCCCTGATGGGAGCAAGCTACCGTGTAGCGCGGACAGCAGGAACCAACGCTAAAAAAATGCCTTAAGTTTTGCTCCAAAAAATAACTTACTTTTACTTTTTAAAACTCCTTTATGTCGAAATTACCTAATGTAACAGCCAGTATTTTTTCCGTAATGTCGCAATTGGCCAACCAGCACGGCGCAATTAATTTATCACAGGGTTTTCCAAATTTCCCGGTGGATGAACATTTATTGGAACTTTCCAGACAATTACAACGTGAGAACATTCATCAATATACTCCCATGGCCGGATTGCCTTCTTTATTGGAAAAAATTGCAGCCCTAACCTTTAAAAATTACTTACGAAAGGTAAATCCCGCAACCGAAATGCTCATAACCGCCGGTGCAACACAGGGAATTTTTACTGCGATAGCCACTTTTATAGGTAAAGACGATGAAGTGCTTATTCTCGATCCAAGTTACGACAGTTATGAACCTTCTGTTTTGGTGGCTGGTGGAACTCCGGTGCGTATTTCTTTAAACGATGATTATTCGCCAAATTTCAATCGAATTGAACAGGCTCTAACGTCTAAAACTAAAATGATAATCATTAATAATCCGCACAATCCAACAGGGAAAACATGGAATGTTGCTGATTTCGAATCTTTAGAAACCATTCTTGAAAAACATCCAAAGGTTTTAGTTTTGGCAGACGAAGTTTATGAATTCATTTCATTTTTGCATCCTCATATTTCGTTTCATACACGAACAAAACTGGTGAAACGAACAATTATCGCTTCCTCTTTTGGAAAATCACTTCATGTGACCGGATGGAAAGTGGGCTACCTGATTGCACCTGAGAATCTCATGGACGAAATAAAAAAAGTACATCAGTTTTTGGTCTTTAGTGTAAACAGTTTTTCACAACACGCAATTTCCGCGTATTTGGATGTAGTGGATTTCGGAGCCATTTCTAAAATGTATTTAGAGAAACGCGATCTATTTCAAAATTTAATCAAAGACAGCCGTTTTGAACTTTTACCCTGCGAAGGAACCTATTTTCAGGTAGTGAATTACAAAAACATAAGTTCTGCTAACGATGTGGATTTCGCAAAAGAACTGATCACAAAACATGGAGTGGCCGCAATTCCGATTTCAGTTTTTTATAATGATGCCACCGACAGACATATGCTCCGATTTTGTTTTGCTAAAACGAACGAGACGCTTATTGCGGCGGCTGAGAAACTCAATAGAATTTAAAATACAACATTATAATAATTATTGTTTTTTTGAAATACAAAACTTACAAGTTTAACAAATTGTAAAAAATTAACAATTTGTAATATTTTTTTCTTATCTTTAAAGCATAACGTATTTTTATAACTATGTCGCAGCACAATCTTTACATCGACAATAAACTTGTCATATCCAGAGATTTCAAAGCCCCAAAAAACTTAGTTTATAAAGCATTATCCGAAGCCGACCGATTTGAACAATGGTGGGGCCCGAACGGTTTTACCACCACTGTTACAACTTTTGATTTCCGTCCGGAAGGCATCTGTCACTACTGTCTGGAATCGCCCGACAACCTCAAAATGTGGGGCCGGTTTGTATTCAAAGAGGTTCTGTCCAATAAAAAAATAGAGTTTCTTAACTGTTTTTCAGACGAAAACATGGGAGTTATTCGCGCACCTTTTAGTGAAACCTGGCCTTTGGAAATGTTCAATATTATTACCTTGGAAGAAGTAAACGGAACAACAATTCTAACATTCATCATCTCACCGTACAACGCTTCCGATGCTGAAATAAAAACCTTTAGCGAAAACCACGAAAACATGGAACTCGGTTTTAAAGGAACTTTGGACCGGTTGGAAGATTATCTGCTCAAAAATTAAAATCTATTATGCAAGCATAGTATTTTTATTTACCTTTACGATTCTAAAAAACCAACTATATGAACTTTTCAGCAAAAATGCTACGCGATAATGCCTTGGCAGACAAAGTAATCGTGGTTACCGGGGGCGGAAGCGGTCTTGGAAAAGCCATGACCAAATATTTTCTTGAATTAGGTGCCAAAGTTGCCATTACTTCGCGTGATTTGGAAAAACTACAAACTACGGCTAAAGAATTAGAAGCCGAAACCGGTGGACAGTGTTTAGCAATTCAGTGTGATGTCCGTCATTACGACCAAGTGGAAGCAATGCTTGCAAAGACTTTAGAAGTATTCGGTAAAGTTGATGTTTTACTTAACAACGCAGCAGGAAACTTCATCTCTCCTACCGAACGTTTATCGGCAAATGCTTGGGATACGATTATTGACATCGTATTGAAAGGTTCTAAAAACTGTACTTTAGCTTTCGGAAAACATTGGATCGAGGCAAAACAAACCAACTGCAACGTTTTAAATATAGTTACCACTTACGCTTGGACCGGCTCTGCTTTTGTGGTACCATCTGCAACTGCCAAAGCTGGTGTTTTAGCCATGACGCGCAGTTTGGCAGTGGAATGGGCGAAATATGGAATTCGTATGAATGCCATCGCTCCCGGACCATTTCCAACAAAAGGGGCTTGGGACAGATTGCTGCCTGGTGATTTAAAAGAAAAATTCGATCTGGCTAAAAAAGTGCCTTTAAAACGTGTGGGCGATCATCAGGAATTAGCCAATTTGGCAGCTTATCTGGTTTCCGATTTTTCCGCTTACATCAACGGAGAAGTGATTACCATTGACGGCGGTGAATGGCTGCAAGGCGCCGGACAATTCAACTTATTGGAACAGGTTCCCAAGGAATTGTGGGACATGCTGGAGATGATGATTAAGTCGAAAGGGAATAAATAACAACTTACAATTTCCAATAAAAATTATAACTAAAGGGCGATTTTTTTCGCTCTTTCTTTTTTGAAATCAGCAATAGTCTGACTGTGAGTTTAAAATCACAAACTTTGCGAGATTGTTAACAAATAACATTTTCATAAACCATAATAAATTGTATTTTTACGCTTCAAAATTTGTAAAGACAAAATGGGTAAAATCATTGCTATTGCCAATCAGAAAGGTGGCGTTGGAAAAACTACAACTTCAGTTAATTTAGCGGCTGCTTTAGGTGTTTTAGAGAAAAAAGTTTTATTGATTGATGCTGATCCACAGGCCAATGCCTCATCGGGATTAGGAATCGACGTAGAAGCTGTTGAAATTGGAACGTACCAAATTCTGGAACATAGCAATACGCCCGAAGAAGCTACCATTGACTGTACCGCACCGAACGTTTCTGTAATTCCGGCGCATATCGACTTGGTGGCCATCGAAATCGAATTGGTAGACAAAGAAAACCGTGAGTACATGCTGAAACAGGCATTGGCAAGCGTAAAAGACAAATACGATTATATCATCATCGACTGTGCTCCTTCTTTAGGACTATTGACTTTGAATGCTTTAACCGCTGCAGATTCGGTTGTAATCCCGATTCAGTGCGAATATTTCGCTTTGGAAGGTTTAGGAAAATTACTGAACACCATCAAAAGTGTACAAAAAATCCATAATCCGGAATTAGACATTGAAGGTTTATTGTTAACGATGTACGATTCCCGTTTGCGATTGTCGAACCAAGTGGTGGAAGAAGTTCAGAAGCACTTCAACAACATGGTTTTCGAAACCATTATCCAAAGAAACATCAAGCTAAGTGAAGCACCGAGTTTCGGGGAAAGTATCATCAACTACGACGCAACCAGCAAAGGAGCTTCCAATTATTTAAACTTAGCAGAAGAGATTATCAAGAAGAACAGCAATTAATACTATTTTATGACAAAAGCGATAAAAAAACAGGCATTAGGAAGAGGATTATCGGCGTTATTAAAAGATCCGGAAAACGACATCAAATCGGTTGAGGATAAAAACGCAGACAAAGTTGTCGGAAATATTATTGAACTGGAAATTGATGCAATTGAAATCAATCCGTTTCAGCCCAGAACGAATTTCAATGAAGAATCATTACAGGAATTAGCTTCCTCCATTCGTGAGTTAGGAGTGATTCAACCTATTACCGTTAGAAAAACCGACTTCAACAAATACCAGTTAATTTCCGGAGAACGTCGTCTGCGTGCTTCTAAATTAATAGGATTGACGACGGTTCCGGCATATATCCGTTTAGCAAACGACAACGATTCCTTGGTGATGGCTTTGGTGGAAAACATCCAACGTCATGACTTAGATCCTATCGAAATCGCTTTATCGTACCAACGTCTTATTGACGAAATCCAATTAACTCAGGAGCAAATGAGTGACCGCGTGGGTAAAAAACGTTCGACGATTGCCAACTATTTGCGTTTGTTAAAACTGGATCCGATCATTCAAACCGGTATTCGTGACGGCTTCATTACAATGGGCCACGGACGCGCAATCATCAATGTGGAAGATTTGGATGTGCAAACCGATATTTATCAGAAAATCGTTAGTCAGAATCTTTCCGTTCGCGAAACTGAAGCTTTGGTAAAAAATTACCAGGACAGTTTAAAACCTGCACCTGCCAAAGCACCAAAAGGATCTTCTTTTGATGTAAGCAACGAGAAGAAAAAAGCCATTACGGAATTCTTCGGCACAAAAGTAGACGTAAAAGTGGCTGGAAACGGTAAAGGAAAAATCACCATTCCTTTTCATTCAGAAGAAGACTTCAACAGAATTATCAAACTAATCAACGGATAGTGAATCGGTTACTTATCATATTCTTTTTTGCGGTTGTTTTTACTACGCAGTCGGGTTTCTCACAAACCAAAGAACCGCTGCTTATTGCCAAAGACTCCCTACAAGCAAAAAGGGCAGATGTTCTAGCACCTTCCAAAGCCGCATTTTATTCGGCAGTTGTTCCTGGTTTAGGTCAGATTTACAATAAGAAATACTGGAAAGTACCTATCGTTTATGTTGGTTTAGGCGCCGGTATTTATTTTTATGCGGATAACAACAAAAAATACCACCGTTTTCGTGATGAATACAAAAAAAGGTTAAACGGCACTAACGATCCACAAGACCCTTATTTCAGTCGCTTGGATAACAACGGGCTAATTAATGGTCAGCGTTTTTACCAGCGTAACAGGGATTTATCAGCATTCATTACGGCTGCCATCTATATTTTAAATGTAGTCGATGCCAATGTTGATGCGCATTTGATGCAATTCAACGTAAATGACAATCTGAGTATCCGACCGGATCTTTATCAAAATGAAATCAATTACAAGCAAAATCTTAGCTTAACGCTGAACTATAATTTTTAATCCGAACTGGTTATGAAAATCGCACTTTTAGGATACGGGAAAATGGGAAAGGTAATCGAAAGGATTGCTTTGGAACGCGGTCATGAAATTGTACTTCGTAAGGACCACGATGTAGACTATATCGGATTGGAAAATGCAGACGTTGCCATAGATTTTAGCGTTCCCAGTGCAGCAGTCAGTAACATTTCTAAATGTTTTGATACTAATATACCGGTAGTGTCCGGAACAACAGGTTGGCTGGAACATTATGAAGAAATGGTTTCGCATTGCAAGACTAAAAATGGAGCTTTTATTTACGGATCGAATTTCAGTCTTGGAGTGAACATCTTCTTTGAATTGAACAACTATTTGGCTAAAATGATGGCTAATTTAGATCAGTACAAGGTTAGCATGGAAGAGATTCATCACACCCAAAAACTGGATGCTCCAAGTGGTACCGCCATTACATTAGCTGAAGGGATTATAAAAAATTCTGATTTTACCAATTGGACTTTAGAGGCTCCAAAAGCCAATGAAATTCACATTGAAGCCAAACGAGTTGAAAACGTACCGGGAACCCACAGCATCTTTTATGATTCTGAGGTAGATCAAATCGAAATCAAACATACTGCTCACAGTCGTGAAGGTTTTGCTTTGGGAGCTGTAATCGCAGCGGAGTGGCTTCAGGGCAAAAAAGGCGTTTTTAGTATGAAAGACGTATTAAATTTAACATAAAAAACTAATCCAAATAGGATCTAAAACATAACGATTATGACACTTTTACAATGGTTTATCTTTTTCCTGATTATACAAGTAGTACACTATCTAGGAACTTGGAAATTGTATGAAAAAGCAGGAAGAAAATCTTGGGAAGCCGCCATTCCGGTTTACAATTCCATTGTTTTGATGAAAATTATTGACCGCCCAACCTGGTGGACCGTTTTGCTGTTCATCCCTATTGTGAATCTAATCATGTTTCCGGTTATCTGGGTAGAAACTTTGAGGGCTTTTGGTAAAAAATCCCAAGTTGATACTGCTTTAGGGGTTCTTACGTTAGGTTTCTACATTTACTACATCAATTATATGCAGGATGTGACCTATATTCCAAACAAAAATGCGGTTAAAACGGAAAACACGGTAAGTTCTTTACTTTTCGCTGTTGTTGTGGCTACATTGGTGCACACTTATGTAATGCAGCCGTATACGATTCCAACTTCTTCGTTAGAAAAGTCATTATTGATTGGAGATTTCTTATTTGTTAGCAAATTTCATTACGGAGCAAGAACCCCAATGACCGCTGTTGCAGCGCCAATGGTTCATGATACTATTCCGGTTTTAAAAACAAAATCATATTCAAAATTCCCTCAATTGCCGTACTTCCGTTTTCCTGGAATTCAGAAAGTTGAGCGTAATGATATTGTCGTTTTCAACTGGCCGGTTGATACTGTTTATCAGTTTTTTGACAAATCCGGCAGAAAAGCAGACAAGCCAATTGATAAAAAATCGAATTACGTAAAACGTTGTGTGGGTATTCCAGGGGACAATCTTTCCATTAAAGATGGCGTGGTGATGATCAACAATACGCCGTTAAAATTACACGACAGACAACGATTACAGTATTCCTATAAAATTGCAGTTGACGGAAAAACTCCCATCAACTTTGAATATTTATTAAAAGATTTACATATAACCGATCCGGCTTACCAGATTGCTAAAGACACACTTGTTTTTAGTTCTTTAACCGATGAAAGCGCTCAGGTTTTTAAAAACACAGCTGGTGTTACCTCAGTTATTAAAAATATCGAAACTAAAGCAGACTCCAGAATCTTCCCTCATACAAAAGCTTGGTCACAAGACAACTTAGGTCCGATTTATATTCCTGAAGAAGGGAAAACAGTGGAATTAAATGCAGAAACACTTCCATTTTACAAAAGAATCATTACTGAATACGAGCACAATGATTTGAAAGTAAACGGAGATGAAATCCGCATTAACGGTGAAATTGCAAAATCATACACCTTTAAGCAAAACTATTACTGGATGATGGGGGACAACCGTCATAACTCTGAAGATTCTAGATATTGGGGCTTCGTACCAGCAGATCACATCGTTGGAAAACCAGTCTTCATTTGGATGAGTTTAGACCAGAACATTCCTTGGAGTAAAGCGATCGATAAAATCCGATGGGAGCGATTGTTTACAACTGTTGGCGGTGATGGAGCGCCGGTTTCCTATTTCAAATATTTCCTGATTGCATTATTGGGTTATTTTGGATTCAGTTTCTACAAAAAAAGAAAAGCTAAAAATTCATAATAACTACCGGATTACCAAAGAATGAACATCTTATTACATCCAACTTATTTCCCTTCCATCAGTCATTTTGTGGCAATGGCGAAGGCCGATTCGATCACTTTTGAAATGGAAGACAATTTCCAGAAACAAACCAATCGCAACCGGATGTATATTTATTCGCCCAATGGGATCCAAATGTTGAACATTCCGCTAAAACACAGTAAGGAAACCCATCAAAAGTTTAAAGATGTACGCATCGAAAACGATTTTAACTGGCAGAAAAACCATTTTAAATCCTTGGAAGCTGCTTACCGAACTTCGCCTTTCTTCGAATATTTTGAGGATGATATCCGACCAATTTTCGAGAAAAAACACGAATTTATGATGGATTTGAATTTTCAGACTATGGAAATCGTTACTGAATGTTTAGGAATGGAATTTGAATACGAAAAAACTCTTGAGTATTTTCACGATGTTACCAATAAAATCGATTACCGAACTTTAACAAACGGCAAAAAAGACCCATCCCTTTTTGAACCCTACACTCAAGTTTTCGAAGAGAAACACGGATACCTAAACAATTTGAGCATTTTAGATTTATTATTTAACGAAGGACGTTATGCTGTAGATTATTTAAAAAATCAGTCCTTATAAGCAAGATTACTCATCTTTTAAACTGATACGGGTAACGATTGGAAAATGGTCGGAATTTACAAATTTATCAAAGGTTTTAAAACTCTTAACATCAAACTGTTTGTCCAGTAAAATGTAATCAATTCGTGCCGGATAGAACTCGTAGTCGTATGTTTTTCCAAAGCCTTCTCCCGCTTCTTCAAAAGCATCTTTCATATTACCCTTAATGTTACGGTAAACATAGGAAAACGCACTGTTGTTCATATCCCCGCAAATAATTTTTGGATAATTACATTCCGTTTTGTGTTCTTTGATAAGTTCTGACTGTATTTGCTGTTCGGCAAAAGCTTCACTCATACGTCGGAAGATTTTCTTGGACTTCGCCTCATCGATATCCTCATGAATATCCGGGCTAATTTTGGTAGATTGAAGATGAATACTGTATACACGAATGGTGTCGCGCTTCTTCTTAATATCTGCAAAAATCACATTGTTATCCGAATTTGGAAACTCTATCTCGCCTCTGTTTACAATTGGAAATTTTGAAAAGATGGCTTGCCCAGTACGTATATTATCACCTTGAATTAGAATGTATTTGTATTTGTAGGCTTCCAGCTTTATATTAGCCGAACTTGAGTATTCCTGAATACAAAGAATATCAGGATCCTGAGAACCCACAAAATCAATAATGTCTTCGGGAATGTTCTGTTTGCTCATCCATTCAAAAACATTAAAAAGACGCACATTATAACTCATTACCGTAAAATCGTTATCCTCTTTGATTAAATCTTTTCCTGAAAATTTATAGAACTTATTGAAAAAAGTAATTCCGATTAAAAAAACCACTGCCGATAAAAAAGCCTGACGTTTTAACTGAATCAGCCAAAAACATAAAAACAGGATGTTCAAAATAAGCATCAAAGGCAAAACCAAGGTTAAAACCGAAAGAAACGGGAACATCTTCGGAGCCAAAAAAGGAAGCAAATAAGCAACAAAAGTGAGTACCGCCAATACGATATTAAAGAAAAATGCTAATTTATTAAGCCACGATAATTTTTTCATTTGCCTCTACCGGAACTTACTCCTTTCCTACTTTAAACAAAAATTCTTTTTCTTCTTTGGTTAAACTCTCGTAACCCGATTTACTGATTTTATCCAGAATATCGTCTATTTGTTGTTGTGTAAAATCCTTTTGCGGTTTCGGCTGACTTGTGATGGTTTGTCTGCTGGTATTTTTGTGCACCTTTTTAAAAGGGGTAGATTTTCTTGGGCTGAACAAGATAACAAAATAATCGATAACGCTCGATACTATTTTACTCAAATCTGTGCCGCTTTGCAACGATTTAATATACAAAAATCCGAAAAAAGCCCCGCCAAGGTGTGCAATATGCCCTCCCGTATTATTCATTGGAATCTGTATCAAATCCAAGACAAATAATCCCAAACCTAAGTGCCAAAGCTTCACATTTCCAATTAAAAGCAAGCGAATTTCCGACATTGGCGAATAGGTTACTGCAGCAATCAAAACCGCCATAATAGCCCCGGATGCGCCCACAAGCACACTATTATTCTGAAGAAATAAATCGGTTACTACAAAAAGGATTCCTGCAAAAATTCCTCCCAAAATGTACAATCCAAAGAATTGCTTTTGAGTAAAATAGGTTAAAAACAAGCGGCTTGAAAAATTAAGCACGATCATATTAAACAACAAATGCCAAAAGCCTGCATGCAAGAAGGCATAGGTTATGAAAGTCCATGGTTTTTTAACCGCATCAATCCAAACTGAGGAAAGACTGAGCCAGTCCAGTAAATTCTGAAAAACAGCAGGGGCGAAAGCCTGCAGCAACAAAAATGGAATTGCAATACCTACATTCCAAAAAATGAGTTGCTGGGTGATACCACCTGTTCGATATTGTACTTTAAAATCGTCTAAAATATTCATACGAATTATTCAAATATCCTCTTTATTTATTGATCCCAACGGTTATTGTTAAATTGATTTCTTTTCCAATACCACATCATGACAAAACCGACAATAGCTCCGCCTAAATGTGCAAAATGGGCAATCCCTGTAGAAGTTCCAAAAATTGATTTCCCGGAAAGCCCTAAAAACAAGTCCAAACATAAAATTGCAGGAACAAAATACTTGGCCTTAACAGGAATCGGTAAAAAAATTAAGGCCAAGCCGGCGTTTGGAAACATAAACGCAAAAGCCACCAAAAGACCATAAATGGCTCCAGAAGCTCCAACTGCTGTGGATTGATAAACTTGTGCCGCTTCGGTTAAAACATTAAACTGCTCTTGAGTACAATGTGCATTTTCTAATATTGTTCGAATCTGGCCCGGCAACATTTTTCCATTAGCATCAAACAAAGCTTTGTAATCCATATCCAGTATGACACGAATTTGATCTTTATTCAGATTTAGTGCAGAAACTTTTTCTAAGAGAGCCTGTATTTCAAAATAATTTACCGCCGTATGCAACAACGCAGCACCCAATCCGCAGGAAATATAAAAAAACAAGAATTTTTTTCCACCCCAAAAATGTTCCAATGCACTTCCAAAAGAGAACAAAGCAAACATATTAAAGAAGATATGCATGAAATTAGGCATTGGGGCATGCATAAACATACTGGTCAAAGGCTGCCAAACCTTGAAATTTTGGCTTTCAAAATAAAACAAAGAAAGGTAATCGTAAGCAGTAGGCACAAACATAGAACCTACAAAAAAAATCACGTTAATTATAATCAACTGCTTAACAGTTTCAGTCATGTTCATCATAAAGCAAAACGTTTGTCTAAATCTTCCACTCCTAAGGTGATGAAAGTTGGTTTATTAAATGGCGAAATATTTGGCTCTTTACAGGCAAACAAAGAATTCACAATATTTTCCTGCTCTTTTTCAGTTAAATAAGCCCCAGTTTTAATGGATAGGCTTTTAGCCATCGATTTAGCAATTCGGTCACTCTGACTAAAACTACTTTCGGGCAAATCGCCTTGTAAATCATTAATTAATACTTCGAAAAGCGGTCGTACTTCACTCTCGGTTACATTGGTTGGCAATCCGGAAATCATAGTAATTTCTGAAGTCATGGCACTAAACACAAATCCTGTATGTTCCAACGATGGTCTTAATTCCTTTAACATGGCCATCTCCGACTGAGAAAAATGCAATTCCAAAGGAAACAACAACTGTTGGCTTGCTGCCTGATGTACTGTTATATTAGTCAAAAACTGCTCATACAACACGCGTTGGTGCGCACGTTTCTGGTTGATAATCAACATTCCGGATTTTATTGGGCTAACAATATATTTTTTCTGAAGCTGATAGGTTTTATTAGTACTGGTTTCCACTTCCGTTTCTTCAAAAAGGGAACCGGTCACTTCTTCACTCTCAAATTGTATTTCCTTTACATCAATTTCATCTGCAGCTTGTGTTAAGCCGACATAAAGACTTTCCCAACTTGCCTGACTTTCCTGTTTTTTAAAACCTGAACCAAAAGAATGAGAACCTCCTGAAGAAGAAGAAAATGCCTTAGATGGTTTCTCATCTGCAAACGGATTGAAATTCGAATCTACCTGAATTAAAGGTGTTTCGCTTTCTTTATCTTTATAATCGTACGGAATATCTAGGGAAGCATCACGTTCAAAATCTAAGATTGGAGCCACATTAAACTGCCCTAAACTATGTTTAACCGATGAACGCAAAATCGCATACAAAGCCTGATCGTCGTCAAACTTGATTTCGGTTTTGGTTGGATGAATGTTGATATCTATAGTATGAGGAGGCACATCAAGATAAAGGAAATAACTTGGCTGACTTGCATCTTTGAGTAATCCTTCATAAGCCGCCATTATTGCATGGTGCAAATACGGGCTTTTGATAAATCGATCGTTTACAAAGAAAAACTGCTCCCCGCGATTTTTTTTAGCGAATTCTGGCTTCCCAACAAATCCTTGAATCCCAAGAATTTCAGTACTTTCATTTACGGGTACCAATTTCTCATTCGTTTTTCCACCAAATACATTAACAATGCGCTGACGCATATTGGAAATTGGAAGGTTGAACATCTCACTACCATTGTGCATCAATACAAAATGAATGTTGGGATGCGCTAAAGCGACACGTTCGAAATCATCAACTATATGGCGAAATTCTACCGTATCTGACTTTAAGAAATTACGGCGCGCCGGAATATTAAAAAACAGGTTTTTAACCGAAAACGAAGTTCCTTTAGGCAAAACCGCTTCTTCCTGAGAAACAAATTTCCCCCCTTCTATGATAAGATGAGTACCTAATTCTTGCTGATCCTGCTTAGTTTTTAATTCCACATGGGCAATTGCAGCAATCGAAGCCAACGCCTCGCCCCGAAATCCTTTGGTATGTAAGGAAAATAAATCTTCCGCATGACGGATTTTGGAAGTTGCATGACGCTCAAAACAAAGCTTTGCATCGGTAACCGACATTCCTTTACCATTATCAATTACCTGAATAAGTGTTTTTCCAGCATCTTTAACGATGAGCTTGATTTCTGTTGCTCCTGCATCTACTGCATTCTCTACCAACTCCTTAACTACAGAAGAAGGTCGCTGAACAACCTCTCCGGCAGCAATCTGGTTAGCAACATGATCTGGAAGTAATTGAATGATACTGGACATTAATCTATTTTGGTTTCGAATTTTGATTTTGGGAAAAAACCCTAGCTCACAAATTTAACGAAAATCTCTCGGGTTTTATCGTTTAAGAAATCATAAAAAAATAAAAAAACCTATTCTTTCGAATAGGCTTTATAATAACTATTGATGCGCTTTTTATTGCGCAGTAGTTCTTCTTAAATCGGCCATTTTTATTGCAGCGATGGCAGCTTCGGTACCTTTGTTACCGTGCTTTCCTCCGCTTCGATCGATGGATTGCTGTTCGTTGTTATCCGTTAACAAACAGAAAATTACAGGAACATCGGTTTGAACGTTCAAATCTTTAATCCCTTGGGTTACTCCTTCACAAACGAATTCGAAATGCATGGTTTCCCCTTTGATCACACACCCAATGGTAATCACGCAATCCACTTCTTGGGTTACAATCATTCGCTGTGCCCCATAAACCAGTTCAAAACTTCCCGGTACATTCCAACGGATAATGTTCTCAGGCAAAGCGCCGCAGTCTAATAAAGCTGCTTCAGCTCCCGAATATAATCCCTCAGTAATTTTATCGTTCCATTCTGAAACAACAATCCCAAACCGAAAGTCTCTCGCGTTTGGGATTGTGTTTTTATCGTAATTGGATAAATTTTTATTTTCTGTTGCCATGTTATTCTACCATTGCAATCATTGCATCAATATTCTGAGCTTCTTGAGAAGTTTCGTATTTCTCTTTAATTTCAGTAAAGAATTTTAAAGCTTCTGCTTTTTTTCCCATTTCCAAAGCCAATTGACCAGCTTTGTTTAAATATCTTGGCGTTGTAAAATCGTTTGCGTTTACTTCTGCAGCTTTTTGGTAGTAGCTTAAAGCGTCTTCTTTTTGTCCTAATTCAGCAAAAGCATCTCCGATTGCTCCGGTAGAAATCGCTTTTAAGAACATATCGTCAGAACTGAATTGCTCCAACTGCTGAACTGCTTCTTTAAATTTACCGGTATTAAGATAAGACATACCCGCATAGTAATGTGCTAAATTCGCCGCTTTAGTTCCTGAGAACTGTTCTGCAATACCCACAAATCCTAATTTACCTTCACCACCTTTAAGTGCCAAATTGTATAAAGAATCGTTTGCCGTTTGTGCATCAACAGCCTGTTGGAAAAATTGCTGCGCCTGGAACATTTCGTTAGCCGCTTGGTCTTCTTTAGGCTCAACAACAAATTTATTGTATAAAAGGTAGCTCACTGCAGCAACTGCAATTACTCCTACTACACCAAAAATGTATTTCTGATTTTTAGCAACCCAGTCTTCAAGCTTATTAGCATTTTCATCTAATGTATTGAATACTCCAGCCGTTGCACTGTCTTCCTCCTGAATGTTGTCTAACTCATCAACTTCAACTTGATTTTCAACTGCTTCGTCTTTTGGTTTTGGTTGCTTATAACCTCTTTTGTTATATGTTGCCATCTATTTTTAATTTAATGAACGGCAAAAATAAAATTTTTATTCATATATGAAAATCCTTTTTGTCGATATTTTTCAATAATTTGCACCCACTTTTGAAAATCGATTTAAAATCACCGCTATAATTCCGAATTTCACGTGCATCTCAAGAAACTTTCCCTTTTCAATTATAAGAACATAACCGAAGCTTCTTTCGATTTTGATGCGAAAATAAATTGCTTTGTAGGGAAAAACGGAATCGGAAAAACCAACATTCTTGACGCAATTTACCACTTATCGTACGGAAAAAGCTATTTCAATCCGCTGGCAGTTCAAAATATTCGTCATGGAGAAGAATTTTTCGTAATTGACGGGGTTTTCGAAAAAGAACAGCGCGACGAGCAAATTGTTTGTAGCCTGAAAAAAGGACAAAAAAAAATCCTTAAACGCAACAACAAACCTTACGAGCGTTTTTCCGATCACATCGGTTTTATTCCGCTTGTGATTATTTCCCCTTCCGATCAGGATTTGATTATCGAAGGCAGTGAAACCCGCAGAAAATTCATCGACAGTGTAATTTCGCAATTGGATGGATCGTATCTCCAGCAATTGATTCAATATCAAAAAATTGTAGCACAGCGCAATGCCTTGTTAAAGTATTTTGCCGTGAACTACACTTTTGACAACGATACGCTTTCCATATATAACGAACAGTTACACGAATTAGGAACGACCATTTTTGAAAAGCGCAAACAGTTTTTAGACGATTTTATTCCGATTTTTAACAAACACCATCAGGCGATAACCAATTCTGCAGAGACCGTTCAGATTGTATATGAAAGTCAGCTTTTTGAAAAACCGCTATTGGAATTATTTGATGAATTTCTCAGCAAAGACCGAGCCTTGCAATACACAAGTGTAGGAATCCATAAAGACGATCTTTCTTTTGAAATTGACGCATTTCCAATAAAAAAATTCGGTTCGCAAGGTCAGCAAAAATCGTTTTTAATTGCTTTAAAACTGGCACAATTCGAATTCATCAAAAAACAAAGCGGCGTTTTACCCATCTTATTATTCGATGATATTTTCGACAAATTAGACGAAACCCGCGTAAGCAAAATAGTAGAAATGGTTAACGACGAAACCTTTGGGCAGTTATTCATTTCCGACACGCATCCCGAACGTACCGAAAACATTGTAAAATCGACCCACCAGTCGTACAAACTATTTAATTTGTAATTTTACCGACCAAATCATCCTAAAATGAAGTCATTAAAAATCATCGCATTAGTATCGTTAACGATTCTCTTCAGCAATTGCAGCAAAAGCCAATCTTTTAAAAGCCTTCCTGTTGCTGATTTTGAAAACATCTTAAAAACAACTGCCACGGCACAATTGGTAGACGTACGAACTTCGGAAGAATACGCTTCTGGAGCGCTGACAAATTCCAAGAACATTGATTGGAACGGCGGTAATTTTGAAACAGAAGTAAGCAAACTGGACAAATCCAAACCTATTTTTGTTTACTGTTTAGCCGGTGGACGAAGTAAAAAAGCCGCTGCAAAATTATCCGAAATGGGCTTTAAAACCATTTACGAGATGGATGGCGGTTACATGAAATGGAGCGCTGCTCATCCCTCGGGAACAAAAACTGAAGACAAGGGAATGAGCAAATCCGATTATGAGAAATTAATTGCTTCCGATAAAGTTGTAGTTATCAATTTCTTTGCAGAATGGTGCGGCCCTTGCAAAAAAATGGGACCTTACATCAGCAAAATGACCAAAGAATACAACGGAAAAGCAAAAATTGTTCGTGTGGATGCCGATAAAAACAAAACCTTGTTCAACGGATTGGGTTATCAGGAACTTCCGGTGGTTATCGTATTCAAAAACGGTAAAGAAGTTTGGAAGAAAAACGGATTTGTTTCCGAAGCAGAACTGAAAGCGCAACTCAACTAACAAACCAAAACATGCAGATTCAACATAATTTCTCTTTAAAAAACTACAACACTTTCGGTATTGAAGCCAAAGCAAAAGCTTTTGTGGAAGTTTCCAATACTGAGGAACTGGCACAAATCCTGAAAGAACACCAGAACGAAAAACTGTTCATTTTAGGCGGCGGAAGCAACATGCTTTTAACACAGGACATTGATGCGCTGGTAATCCATGTAAATCTGAAAGGAAAAAAGATTCTAAAAGAAGATGATGATTATGTTTGGGTTCAGGGAAATGCAGGAGAAAATTGGCATGAATTTGTTTTATGGAACATTGATAAGGATTTCGGAGGCATTGAAAACATGTCGCTAATTCCCGGAAATGTGGGAACTACTCCAATTCAAAACATTGGCGCTTATGGAGCGGAAATCAAAGATACGTTTGTTTCATGCGAAGCGATGAAAATCGACTCTCAGGAAATTTTCACTTTTACCAACGAAGAATGCAAATTTGGGTATCGTGAGAGCATTTTCAAAAACGAAGCAAAAAACCAATACGTGATTACTTCGGTAACATATAAACTGACGAAGACAAACCACAAAATCAACACCTCTTACGGAGCAATCGACGGCGAATTGGCTAAACACGGTATCACCAATCCAACGATTAAAGAAGTGAGCAATGCCGTGATCGCTATCCGTCAGAGCAAATTACCGGATCCGAAAGAATTAGGCAACAGCGGAAGTTTTTTCAAAAATCCAATAGTTGCCAGAGAAGTTTATGAAAAAGCGCACGCTCAATACCCGGAAATGCCGCATTATAATGTTGGCGCGAACCAAGTAAAAGTTCCGGCGGGCTGGCTGATTGAACAGGCCGGTTTTAAAGGAAAACGCTTTGGCGATGCAGGCGTACACACACTTCAGGCTTTGGTTTTAGTAAACTACGGAAATGCAACCGGACAGGAGATTTTGAATGTTTCGAAAGACATTCAGAAAACCGTTTTGGAGAAATTTGGCATTACAATTGAGGCGGAAGTGAATATTATTTAGTTTTCAGTCAAAACTCATAACTTATAATTCATAACTCGATGTACATCCCAGAACTTTACAAAAACGAAAACGCTGAAGAAATCAAAAGCTTTATCAAAAACAACAGCTTTGGAATTTTGGTGAATCAAACGCAAGGAAAGCTTTGGGGAACGCATATTCCGTTAGAACTGGAAACGAATCTTCAGGGAAAGGAAGTTTTGTTCGGGCATATTTCCAAAGAAAATCCGCAGGGAAACAGTTTTGAGGACAACAACGAGGTTTTGGCAATTTTTAACGGACCTCACTCCTACATCTCTTCCTCTTGGTACGACCACGAAAATGTTCCGACCTGGAATTATATTGCTGTTCATGTCTATGGAAAAGTTAGGATTATTGATGGAGACGAATTGCTTTTTGCCATGAAAAAACTGGTTGATAAACACGAATCCGCTTCCAAAAATCCGGTTAGAATTGAAAGACTTTCATCGGAAACCATGAACCAAATTAAAGGAATTACCGCTTTTGAAATTGAAATTACCGAAATTCAGGCTGTAAGCAAGCTTTCCCAAAACAGAGACGATAAAAACCACATCGCCATCATTTCGGAATTAGAAAAAAAGAACGACCCCAACGCACACAGCATTGCTCAGGCAATGAAAAAACAACGCGACTAATCCACAGTAATTGTTAAAAACTAAGCGGGCCAATTTTATTTAAGTGAACTCTTTTCACTAAATTTGCCCTGAAATTTAACACTATCCGGGATTGCATATGCTTTCAATTTTACTTTACATTTTTATCGGAATCATCGCCATTCAACTGTTTTATTACCTGGTTGTTTTTGGAAAATTTGCCTTTGCTCAAAAACAACAGATTACTCCGAAACGCATACCGATTTCCGTAATTGTATGTGCTAAAAACGAAGCCGAAAATGTTACCAAATTCATTCCGCTCTTAGCTGAACAAAATTATCCGGATTTTGAAATCGTTTTAATTGATGATGCTTCCAGCGATGAAACTCTTGAATTGTTTGAAGCATTTGAAAAACAGTATTCCAACGTTAAACTGGTAAAAGTTCAGAATAACGAAGCATTTTGGGGCAACAAAAAATTTGCTTTAACACTAGGAATTAAGGCCGCTTCTAAAGAATATTTACTTTTTACCGATGCCGATTGTTATCCGACTTCCAAAGATTGGATTACTAACATGAGTTCTCAGTTTACCATGCACAAAACAATAGTTTTAGGGTATGGTGCTTATGAAAAAATTAAAGGATCATTCCTAAATAAAATCATCCGTTTCGAAACCATGCTTACTGCTACTCAATATTTTGCATGGGCAAAAATGGGTAAACCGTATATGGGCGTAGGTCGTAATTTAGCCTACAAACGTGAAGAATTTTTCAAAGTAAACGGGTTTATCGAACACATGAGTGTACGTTCGGGTGACGATGATTTATTCATCAACCAAGCCGCTAAAGGAAGCAACACTGCAACTTGCTACACCACAGAGAGCTTCACAGTTTCAGAACCAAAGAAAACCTGGAAAGCTTGGTTCAAACAAAAAAGAAGACATGTTTCTACGGCAAAACTTTATAAAGGTTTTGATAAATTTCAATTGGGGTTATATTACATTTCACAGCTAAGTTTTCTTTTATTAGCTATACTTCTTTTAGCATTTCAATTTCAATGGATGATTGTTGGCGCATTGGTGGTATTCCGATACATTTTTGCCTGGACAGCCCTTGGTTATGCTGCTGGAAAACTAAAGGAAAAAGATGTAATGTATTGGTTTCCGATCATTGAAATCGTCTTGATTTTTACTCAATTGAATGTGTTTTTCACTAACTTAGTTTCAAAACCGGTACATTGGAAATAACTTCGGAAATCATACAAAAAAACATTGAAAAGGCTAAATCCGGTGATCAGGTTGCCTTTACTTTCTTATTGGACTTTTTCTGGAATGAAGTTTACGGATTTATGCTTAAACGCACTGAAAACGAAACCGATACAGAAGACATCGTTATTGAAACTTTTGCAAAAGCCTTTGATAAAATTGCAACCTACAATCCTGAATTTGGGTTCAATACTTGGCTGATTGCCATTGCTAAAAATGTACACATCGATATGTTGCGCAAGAAAAAATCGGCCTTATTTGTAGAAATGACCGACGAAGAAGACCAGCAAGCCTACGATGTTGCCGACACTACTCCCACAGTTGAAGACGAAATTATCAAAGAACAAAACCTTGCCCGATTGCTTTTGTTCATAAAAGAATTAAAACCTGCATACCAAGAAGTAATACAATTGCGTTATTTTCAGGAAATGAGTTATCAGGAAATTTCGGATGAACTTCAGGAACCCTTAAATAATGTAAAAATTAAACTTTTACGTGCTAAAAAACTTTTAGCGGAAATTATTCAACAAAAACACTAAACCACTCATTTATAATCAGTAATTAAAATAAATTGATTTCAAAAAATCACACTAAATGTTAATTTGTAAAAAAATTACAATTATTTTAACATTTAACACACTATGCTAGCATAGTTTTCGTTATTAAATAAAAAAGACTATTTAATTAACCTTAAAACTATCTAGTTATGTCTAAAATCAACATTTACGAAACCGGTTGGTTAAACATGGTTTTCGAAGGACGAAACAAAACCTACGGCGCTTATCAATTAAGAACCGAGAACCCAAAAACAACCATCAGAGCTTTATTTTCTGCATTGGCTTTATTTACATCTGCTGCGGCAATTCCAATGATCATCAACTACCTAAAACCTAGTGAGGTAGCAATTCTTACCAACAAACCTCTGGATGGCGATATTGTACTTGTGGATACCAAACTCTTTAAAAAAGAAGAACCCAAAAAAGAAGAGCGCGCTCCGGAAACCAACAAACCTCTTAAAGAGGAAAAAGTAATTCGTCATACAGCCATGAAACCTGTAAAAAGAGAGGAAGCAGTTCAGGAAGTAACTACAAACAAGGAACTTGAAAATGCTCAAATTGGAAGAGAAAACCAAGAAGGAACAAACACTACCGGAAACGCAATCGTAGTAACCACTAACACTAACACAACAGGAGGAGGAAACTCAGGTTCTACAATTGAGACCCCAATTAGTCTTGAAGTTCAACCTACCTATCCGGGAGGCATTGGAGAATTTTTAAAAGATGTAAGTCGAAAATTTAAAACCCCTGAAATGGAAGAAGAAAGTGCTACCTTAAAAGTTATGGTTTATTTTGTTATCGAAAGAGACGGCACACTTTCCAACATAAAAGTAACCCGCGATCCGGGGCACAATTTAGGAAAAGAAGCCTTGAGGGTTTTAAACAGCATGAAAACAAAATGGACTCCGGGTTACAAAAACGGAGAACCGGTTCGAACCGCTTACAACCTTCCGATTGTTGTAAATATTAAATAGAAAAGCTGGAAATTCCAGCTTTTTTTTATAGATCAGAATTCTTTTCTTTCAATGTAAATGACAAAAACAGGTATCCTATAATTCCAGCTATAAGAGATGAAAAAAGAATCGCAATTTTAGACATTGTTACAACCTCATCCTTGCCTTTAAAAGCGAGCAAAGTAATAAAAATTGACATAGTGAAACCAATTCCAGCTAAAAAACCAACTGAAAAAATCTGTTTCCACTTCAATTCTTTAGGAAGACTACATACCCCCAAAGCAACCGAACCAAAACTAAAAAGAAAAACACCAATCGGTTTACCCAAAATCAAGCCTAGAAAAATACCAATACTGTTTGCATGAGTAATTCCCTCTTTCCAATCTGTTCCAAAAACCACAGCTGTATTCGCCAATGCAAAAATCGGAAGAATCAGAAAAGCGACCGGTTTATGTAAAAAATGCTGCATTTTATAAGAAATCGTTCTCTTGCTCCCGTCTCCAAAAGGAATCACAAATGCCAGCAAAACTCCGGAAATCGTAGCGTGTATTCCGGAATTCAGCATAAAATACCACATTCCTATTCCACCGATAATGTAAGGAATCCATGTATTGACTTTCATTCGGTTTAACACAAAAAGAACACCCATGATTCCCAGAGAAATTCCTAAATTCAAAAGTGAAAGTGAATCGGTGTAAAAAATGGCTATTACCAAAATCGCACCCAAATCATCAATTACCGCTAAAGCAGTCAAAAACACTTTAAGTGACACCGGAACCCTATTTCCTAAAAGCGACAAAACGCCCAAAGCAAAAGCTATATCGGTTGCCATTGGAATTCCCGCTCCGGCTTGTGTAGGCATGCCCCAATTAAAAATCAGGTAAATACCCGCCGGCACCAACATTCCTCCAATTGCAGCAAGAATCGGAAGCAACGCGTTTTTAACATTGGACAATTCTCCTTTATAAATTTCCCTTTCCAGTTCCAAACCAATTAAAAGGAAGAAAATTGTCATTAATCCATCATTAATCCAATGCTCTACTGAATGATGTCCAATTTGATAATGCCAAACATGTTCATACTGCTCCTGAAACATTGAATTTGCAAGCAACAACGAAAGCACTGTACATAAAATCAGTACAATTCCAGAGGCTTTTTCGCTTTCAAAAAATTCGGTAAACAAACGGGTAACTTGCATTATTTTGGCTTTTAAAATCAATTTTTGCTAAAATACCACTTTTAAATCAAACCAAAAAAAGGACGAAACACCTTATGATTTGTTTATGATTTTGGCTATTAAAAATGCGTTAAACCAAGTGGCAAGTTCACAACAATTAGTATCTTTGCTCAATATTTTCAGAATTATGGATACTGTTTTAGATTCCAACATCTTACCGAAAGCCAAACCGAAATGGCTTCGTGTAAAACTCCCAACCGGTCAAAAATACACCGAATTACGCGGATTGGTAGACAAATACAAGCTCAATACGATTTGTACTTCCGGCAGTTGCCCCAATATGGGGGAATGCTGGGGAGAAGGAACAGCTACATTCATGATTTTAGGGAATATCTGTACCCGCTCGTGTGGATTCTGCGGTGTAAAAACTGGACGCCCGGAAACAGTGGATTGGGATGAACCTGAAAAAGTTGCACGTTCCATCAAAATTATGAACATCAAACATGCGGTAATTACCAGCGTAGACCGTGACGATATAAAAGACATGGGTTCTATTATTTGGGCGGAAACCGTAAAAGCGATCCGAAGAATGAATCCCGAAACCACTTTGGAAACCCTTATACCAGATTTTCAGGGAGTAGAACGTATTTTAGACCGAATCGTTGAAGTAAGTCCTGAAGTAGTTTCCCATAACATGGAAACCGTTCGCCGTCTAACCCGCGAAGTACGTATCCAGGCAAAATACGACAGAAGCTTAGCTGTTCTAAAATACCTGAAAGAAAAAGGCATCCGCAGAACCAAATCAGGAATCATGTTAGGTTTAGGCGAAACCGAAGAGGAAGTAATCCAAACCATGAAAGATTTACGTGAGGCCAATGTAGACATCGTAACCATCGGACAATACTTACAGCCAAGTAAAAAACATTTACCGGTAAAAGAATTCATCACGCCTGAACAATTTGAAAAATACGAAACAATTGGTAAAGAACTAGGCTTCCGTCATGTGGAAAGCGGGGCTTTGGTACGTTCTTCTTACCATGCTCAAAAACATATTCTTTAATCATTTTAAATTTTTAAATGAATAACAAAACGCGCATCGCCATTAATGGTTTTGGTCGTATCGGACGTAATTTGTTTCGATTGCTTTTAAACCATCCTTCTATTGAAGTTATCGCTGTGAATGACATAGCCGATAAAAAAACAATGGCGCACTTGTTGAAATACGACAGTATTCACGGCGTTTTGCAAAATCAAATTAGTCACGACGAAAATTCAATTATCGTTGATGGAAATTCTTATGCGTTTTTCCATGAAAAAGAAATTTCAAATCTTGACTGGAATACTTTAAACATTGACATTGTAATTGAAGCTACAGGCAAATTCCTAAAGCATTCAAGCGCAGAACAGCATCTGAAATCGGGTGCAAAAAAAGTAATTCTTTCTGCTCCCCCGGAAGACGATTCCATAAAAACAGTTGTTTTAGGGGTAAACGAGCACATTCTTGATGGAAGCGAAAAAATCATTTCCAACGCAAGCTGTACCACCAACAATGCAGCACCAATGATTAAAGTGATTCAGGAACTGTGCGGAATTGAACAGGCTTATATTACCACTGTTCACTCCTACACTACCGATCAAAGCCTTCACGATCAACCCCATAAAGACCTGCGTCGTGCACGTGCGGCCTCACAATCCATAGTTCCCACTACAACGGGAGCAGCCAAAGCCATCACTAAAATTTTCCCTGAACTTAATGGAAAAATGGGCGGTTGCGGAATTCGGGTACCGGTACCGGATGGTTCATTAACCGACATCACTTTCAATGTAAAAAGAGAGGTTTCCATTGCGGAAATCAACGCTGCTTTCAAGCAAAAATCAGAAAACGAATTAAAAGGCATCTTGGCTTACACCGAAGATCCGATTGTTTCTGTTGATATTTTAGGAAATCCGAATTCGTGTTTATTTGATGCGCAATTAACCTCAGTTATAGATAAAATGGTTAAAGTGGTTGGTTGGTACGACAACGAAATTGGCTATTCCTCACGAATTATTGACCTGATTAGTTTCGTTTCTAAGAAATAATTGCTTATATTTATACGAATTTCTTGCGTAAATATGAGATATCTTTATACAATATTCTTATTTCTTGCTCTTACTTTTTACGGCTTTTCGCAAGAGAAAACAGCTGCCACTAAGGTTGACAGCGTCACGTATTACCTTGAACTTTCAGATTTTAACAAAGGAAATTTCGACTTTGACAAAGCCTTACTGTACGCACAAAAATCTAAACGATATTCCCAAAAAAACGATCTTAAAAAAGAACTCGCAGACAGTTATTTGACAATTGGGGAAATTTACCATCAACTGAGCCGATATAACGAAGCAATTGAAAATTACATCCACAGCATCTCGCTTTATAATAATTTTCCACCCTCATCCAACAGTGCTTTTTGTTACTACAGTCTTGGGCTGAGTTATCTGGAAAAAAATGCTTTAAGTCTTTCTGAGAATTACTTCAATAAAGCAGAAGCGGAATACAAAGCCATAAAAATGCCCGAAGCCATCGATTTAATCGATTTACAAAAAGGCGTTATCATGAAAAACAAAAATGACATCAGTGGTGCTGTCAAACAATTCAAAAAAATCATCCAGAAAAACAGTTCGGAAAACCTTTTTGATGCCAAAGCAGAAGCGTATTTTCAATTGTCCGGAATCGAAGAAAAAAGCAATATCAATTCAGCCATTAAAAACCTGGAAAAAGCTTATGTGGTTTCCAAAGAAAGCTCAAACACAAGTTTACGTCTAAGAATTATTCGTCGTTTAAGTGATTACTACGACCAAACCAAATCCACAAATCTTTCTCATTACTACCTGAGAGAATTTGTCAAAATTCGGGATTCAATTTTTAATATGCGCAACAAAAGTGCCGGAGCTCCTGTATATGAAAAGTACATTGCCAACGAACAGCTCAAGGCAATCGATAAAATGAACCGCGAGAACAAAGCACAGGAAAAATCGATAAAATTCTCGAAACTAATCAGCATTCTGAGTATTGCTTTAATCTCCATATTGTCACTTTTGAGTCTTTCTCTTTATAAAAACAACATCATTCGTACGAAAACCAATCAGTTATTACGAGACAAAAATCTTGAATTAGAAAACGCCAAAGAAAAAGCTGAGAAAGCTTCCAAAGCTCGTGCTGAATTCCTTTCTACAGTAAGTCACGAATTGCGTACTCCATTAAATGCCATCAACGGGATTACCCACATACTTATAGACGACAATCCGAAACCGGAACAGATGAATTACCTGAACTCCCTCAAATTTTCAGGAAACTACCTGCTCACATTCATCAATGACATACTTGAAATTAACCGGGTGGAATCAGATGTGGTGGAAGTGGAAAAGATTCCTTTTGATTTAAGAGAACTGCTCGAGAACATTCTCAATTCGTTTACAGAAATTGCCAATAAGAACAAAACGGTATATCATCTACAGATTGACGAAAAAATCCCATCTGTGTTAATTGGCGACCCAACCAAATTGTCACAAATTTTCATCAACCTAATCAATAATGCCATCAAGTTTACCAAGAAAGGAAACGTTTGGATTATAGCTTCTGTAAAAAAAGAGAAAAACAACTCCGTCCGTATTTATTTTGAGGTTCGTGATTCCGGAATTGGTATTCCAAAAGAAAAGCAGGACACCATTTTTGACAGTTTCACTCAAGGTTCAGTAGAAATTAACCGAACTTACGGAGGAACAGGCCTTGGTCTTGCCATTGTAAAAAGGCTTGTACATCTTCTTGGCGGTAAAATTCAATTACAAAGTGAAGTAAATCATGGCTGTCGTTTTTATTTTGATCTGGCTTTCAAAATAAGTAAAAACAGAATTGAAAAGAAAACCGGTCCGGCTTACGAAGACAGTTGGCTGGAAAACAAAAAAATACTCTTGGTTGAAGACAACAAAATCAACCAAATGATTACGCAAAAAATGCTCGAGCGTAAAAAAATGTCCTGTTACATTATAGAAAATGGAGAAGAAGCCGTGGAACACGTTCGCGAAAACACTTACGACCTTATTTTAATGGATGTGCACCTTCCGGGAATCAATGGAACAACTGCTACAGAACTAATCAGAAAGTTCAATCAGGAAACCCCAATTGTAGCTTTGACCGCTATTTCACTAGACGAAAACAGAGAAATGCTACTATCCTTTGGAATGAATGAGGTGATTACAAAACCGTTCGATCCGGAGAAATTCTACGAGATTATTGCAACCACCATCAATCAGAAGGTTAATATTGCATAATCAGATTTTTGATTAAGTTACGAACTTTAGGCTCTGCCTCTTTAGCCGCTTCCAGAACTTCTTCATGGGTAATGGTATCGATGCTTTCTTCGTTTCCCATATCAGTAATTACAGAAATCCCGAACGTTTCCAGATTCATGTGTGCCGCAACGATTACTTCGGGAACAGTAGACATCCCAACGCAATCGGCACCTAAAATCTTAACCATACGGTATTCCGACAAGGTCTCAAAAGTTGGTCCTTGCAAACCTAAGTAAACCCCATCTTTTACTTCTATGTTTAATTCCGAAGCAAGTTCTTTTGCCTTTTGAATCATCTTTCGGCTGTAAGGCTCACTCATATTTACAAAACGCGGTCCAAAACGCAAATCGCTTTTACCTCGAAGCGGATGCTCGGGCATGAAGTTGATATGGTCTTTAATGATGACAATAGAACCTACACGATAGTCGTGATTCACCCCGCCGGAAGCATTAGAAACAATCAGTTTTTCAACTCCTAAATATTTCATCACACGTACCGGAAAAGTAACCTGCTTCATGTCGTAGCCTTCATAAAAATGAAAACGCCCTTGCATGGCAACCACTTTTTTTCCTTGAATGGTTCCAAAAACCAAAGCACCTTTATGACCTTCTACGGTAGAAACCGGAAAATTTGGTATTTCATTATAAGGCAACGTGTGCTCTATTTGAATATCTTCTGTAAAACCTCCCAAACCGGAACCCAAAATAACCCCATACTCTGGCGTAAAGTTGGTTTTCGATTTAATATAATTAACCGTTTCTTGTACTTGCTCCCACATAATTCAAAATTGTTTGATCAAAATTGGCAGCATCGGTTACAAATTCACTTTTAATCGGAAGGTAAAAAAGTTGTTCTTTAGGCAATTTACCTCTCAAACGAACAAAATCTTTTTCGGTTGTAACGATGATGCTTCCTTTTGCTTTTTCTTTAATCGTTTCTAAATCCTGCTGTGTAAAGTTATGATGGTCAGCAAAAACCATCGTTGATTTTTTCGCAGCCTGCAAATATGCAAAAAAAGTTTCCGGTTTTGCAATTCCCGCCAAAAGTAATTTATCAACAGCGGCGATTTCTGAAACTGAAATTTTTGTAGCTTCCGAATAAACAAAGGAATCGTAAGCTATAAAGGTAAAAAATAATTGCTGATCTTCCCTTAAATTCAATCGGGTTCTGATTTCATTTTGCTTCGTTTGCGTTAAGTTTTGAGGACATTTCGTTACTACAACAACATTCGCCCTTTCTACCCCTGTCCTACTTTCTCTTAAATTACCGGCGGGCAATATCAAATCGTCACAGTATAAATCACCAAAGGCAGTCAACATAATATAAAATCCCGCCTTCACTTTTCGATGTTGAAAAGCGTCGTCCAGCAATATCAAATCTGGAGCTTCTTTTTGAGCAAGTAACTGATTGATTCCATTTACCCGATTGGCATCCACAGCCACCTGAATTTCAGGGAATTTCTGATAAAACTGAAACGGTTCATCTCCTAAAATTTCAGCATTGGAACCTTCATCTGCCAAAACAAAACCTTCCGATTTTCGCTTATATCCTCGGCTTAATGTGGCTAATCTGTATTTATCAGAAAGCAAACGGATTAAATATTCTATCTGTGGAGTTTTACCGGTTCCGCCTACACTCAAATTTCCGACAGCAATTATGGGTAAGTCAAAAGAATGTGATTTAAAAACCCCTTTATCGTATAAAAAATTACGAATTGAGGTTACAAAACCATACAAAATCGAAAATGGAAAGAGTAGTTTTCTTAGAAAATTCATAATACGAATGTAGTATTTTTTATCTTTATTATAAAGTTGCGGCGTTTATTCGTTACTTTGAAGTAAGATTGAATGATTGAAAAATTGAAAGATTAAAAAAACAACAATTTTAAACTTTCAAACTACCGAACCTTTATACTTAAATGATGAAAATTAAAGAAATCCTTTCCGTTTTAGAAGAAATGGCACCACTGGCCTACGCCGAAGATTTTGACAATGTAGGCCTTTTGGTAGGAGACACAAATACTGAGGCAACCGGAGTTTTGGTTTGCCACGACGCCTTGGAATCAGTGATCGACGAAGCCGTTTCCAAAAATTGCAATCTTGTGGTTTGTTTCCATCCTATTTTATTTTCAGGGCTGAAGAAAATCACCGGAAAGAATTATGTGGAACGCACTGTGATTAAAGCTATTAAAAACGATATTGCAATATATGCCGTTCACACTGCCCTAGACAATCATCAGCAAGGAGTAAACAAAATTTTCTGTGATGCTTTAGGGCTGATTAACACCAAAATATTGGTTCCGAAGCAAAATTTCATTCAAAAACTGGTTACTTATACCATTCCGGAAAATGTAGAACAGGTTCGCAACGCCCTATTCGATGCTGGAGCCGGAAAAATAGGCAATTATGACGACTGCAGCTTCAACTCCAAAGGGATCGGAACCTACATGGGCGACGAAAACAGCAATCCGGAAATTGGGGAGCGTTTCGAGTTTGTGGAGGCCGAAGAGATCAAAATTGAAGTTACTTTCGAAAAACACCTGCAAAGTAAAATCCTGAAAGCCTTGTTTTCCAACCATGTTTATGAAGAAGTAGCCTATGAAATTTACGATTTACAAAACGCGCATCAGAATATCGGATTGGGAATGATCGGTGAACTTCAAGTACCAATAAGCGAATCGGATTTTCTTGAAATGGTCAAAGAAAAGATGGAAACCGGAGGCATTCGTCATAGTCAATTCTTAAACAAAACTATTAAAAAAGTAGCTGTTTTAGGCGGTTCCGGAAGTTTTGCCATTAAAAACGCCATCAATGCACAAGCCGATGCATTTCTAACTGCCGATTTGAAATACCATCAGTTTTACGAAGCCGAAGACCAACTCCTTTTAGCCGATATCGGTCATTATGAGAGTGAAAGATTTACAAAAAATTATATAGTTGGTTATCTTACGAAAAAAATTAGTAATTTTGCAATCATTTTATCGGAAGAAAATACAAATCCAGTTAAGTACTTTTAAAATATGGCAAACGTTAAAGAACTAAGTGTAGAAGAAAAGTTAAGAGCTCTTTATGACTTACAATTAATCGATTCTCGAATTGACGAAATCAGAAACGTAAGAGGGGAATTACCTCTTGAAGTGGAAGATTTAGAGGATGAAGTTGCCGGTTTAAGCACTCGTTTAGAGAAATTAAAAAGTGATTTGGAAACCATTGAGGAGCAAATCAAAGACAAAAAGAATGCAATTGAAGGACACAAAGAGTCTATCAAAAAATATGCAACTCAACAAAAAGAAGTTCGCAACAACCGTGAATTCAACGCTTTAACCAAAGAAGTTGAGTTTCAGGAATTGGAAATTCAATTGGCTGAGAAGCACATCAAAGAAATGAAAGCTTCTATCGAACACAAAAAAGTGGTTTTTGGTGAAACCAAAGACAAATTAGAGGCTAAACAAACGCATTTAAAACACAAAAAATCGGAATTAAGCGACATCATGGCTGAAACCGAAAAGGAAGAAAACTTCTTGATAGGAAAATCTGAAGAGTTTCGTGGTTTAATTGAAGCACGTTTACTTACAGCTTACGACAGAATCCGCTCTAGTGTTAGAAACGGCTTAGCTGTAGTATCTATCGAGCGTGGAGCTTCTGCTGGATCGTTCTTTACCATCCCTCCGCAAACACAAATGGAAATCGCTTCCCGCAAAAAAATCTTAACCGATGAACACAGCGGAAGAATCCTGGTAGACAATGTGTTAGCAGACGAAGAAAAAGAAAAAATGCACCAATTATTTGCAAAAATATAAGTAACTTAAAGCCTCCAAACGGAGGCTTTTTTTATGGAACTATTTAACAAGACCATTTACTTTGTTTTCACAAAATCCATTGGATTGTATGTTAATCTGATGAGTCTTGTCATGCCTAAAAAAGCAGCCCAAATCGCTTACAAGTTTTTTTCTGAGCCCCGTGAAGGAAAACTCAATCCCAATTCCATCCCTGAAATATTAAAAGAAGCCGAAAAAGAAACCATTATCTTAGAGAATCACACCATCCAGACTTATACCTGGAAAGGCAACCAAAACAAAGTATTACTGGTACATGGCTGGGAAAGCAATGCTTCGCGCTGGGAACAATTCATCAAAGAATTGCGAAAATCAAAAAGCACCATTATTGCTCTGGACGGCCCCGGACAAGGACTCTCCAGCGGAATTGAGTTCAACATCCCTCAATATGCCAAACATGTGGATGCGCTCATTCAGAAATTTCAACCGCAATACATCATTGGTCATTCTATGGGCGGAGCAACCTGTTTGTATTATCAGTACAAATACAACAACCCTTATTTACAAAAAATGGTTATTTTAGGAGCTCCAAGTGAATTTGAAATCCTCCTGAACAACTACAAGAAGACCATCAGTTTGAACGAGAAAGCTTTTGAACTTTTAAAACAACGATTTGTAGAACGATTCGAGATACATCCTTCCGATTTTTCCGGAAAAAAATTCGCCTCCACCTTTAACTTAAAAGGATTGATTGCCCATGATATTGACGACGATGTAGTTTCTTTCGATGAAGGTAAAAAAATTGCCGAAGCCTGGAAATCTGCAGAATTTATTCAAACCAAAGGACTTGGGCACAGCCTACACGACGAATTGCTTTACCAAAGAATTTCGAGTTTTCTTTTTGAAGAATAACCATTTAATGAATTAACAGCTTCTTAGTAGCGCTTTTGTTTCCGCAAACAACCTTAACAAAATACATCCCGTCGGGTAAATTCCCAAGAGCAACAGTACTTTGCTTTTCGTATAACTGCTTCCCGATTACTTTTCTTCCCAATGCATCGTAAAGTTCCAGAAAAGTATTCTCAGAAAAAGCTTCCGAGAGTGTAATGGTGAACTCCTGATGTGCAGGATTCGGATAAAGAGTGGTAATCAGAAGCTCAGGCTGCTGAAGCGATAAATGGGTATTTATTTCATCAATAGCAGCTTTCATATTTGGCAGTGGACCAATATTACCAACCACCGAAGTTCCTTGTGGAATTCCCGTTGTGTTTAATAATCTGCGCATCTCAACAGGAGTCATATACACCCCGGTCAAACTAAAATAATACGATTGTAAAACTATAACACAACTTGCAACCATTGGTGTAGCAGCACTGGTTCCGTTAAAATTGGTGTATCCTTGATTAAAATCCCCACCTACCTGAACAACATTACCATAACCGCACGCAAAAACATTTTCTGCCCATCCCTGAACATCAAATCGTAAGCCGTAATTACTGTAAGAAATTCGATCGTGTGTTAAATTCGACCGACCCCCTCCAACAAGTATAGCCCCTGAATTCCCCCGATTCATATAAGAAGCATAATATGCCGAATCTAAATTTTGACCTCCGTTAGCGCCAGCCTCAACAATTATAATTCCAGCATCGGTAGCCGCTTTGGTCAAATCCCAGACCACCGCATCAAATTCAGCAGGAACCAAACTGCCTCCTTGCCCGTAAGCTTGCATTTCAAACAAAATAACATCTCCGGCACGAGAATTAGAAATCGCTTTAACTATTGCATTAATTCTATTATAACCCGTTTGCTGCCATTCGGGAAACAACACCATTTCACGGGCTTGGTTGGCCATCCCAGAAATCCCATATCCACCGTCATCTGCCATAACTATGCCAAAAACAGGAGTTCCGTGTTCTGTATAAGAAGCTGAAGCTGAAGAATTAATGGTCATCCCCGGAGCAATAAACACATTTACTTGGTTCAAATCTTCGTGTTGGGAATTGAAACCGTACTCTACATCCCGTACCCGGATTCCGCTTCCTTTAAGACCCAAGGCCCAGGCTGATTCCATATTTACACCCGGATCTGGTGCCAAATAAGACTGATTGGGTAAATAATCATCAGTAGTTGGAGGAATATCACTCGGTGGGGCAATGGGCTGCAAAGACATTAACGAGCAATAAACCACTTCGGGATAAGCTTCTAAAAGTTTGGCTATCTCCAAGAGCTTTTCGTTGGTTGGAGCGTCTACTTTAACCCTAAGTATATTTTTTAATTTTCGAACCGAAACATCACTTCCAGAAAGACGCACTGCTTCTTTGGAAAGGAACTTCAGCTGGTCATCAGGAATTGCAATTCCTTTTTCAAAATCAAGAGCATATCTGTTCGAAAGGGTTTCAAATTGCGGCAGCTTTTTAACTAATTCTTCCTTATAATCACCGGATTCAAAACGAAATTCATCACTAAAACAAACATACAATTCATGCACATCGGAATTTGGTGCTAAACGAAGTTCTCCCTTTCCGCTTTGGGCAAAAAGCTGAAAACCAAGTACCAGGAACAAATAACGTATGCTTTTCAAATCGGTAACAAATTAAGATTCAAAGATATAAAAAAGTCGTTCTAAGCATTGTAAATACTTAATAATATTCAAATATGTCTTACTTTTGCAGCTATGGAAGAAAATAAAACCCGAATTAACAAATTCCTTTCCGAAACCGGTTACTGCTCCAGACGTGAGGCCGACAAGCTTCTGGAAGAAGGCCGCATTACCATAAACGGAAAGATTCCCGAGCTGGGCACTAAAGTTTCTTTGCAAGATGAAATCCGCGTAGACGGAAAACTGATTCGTGAGAAAACTTCCAAACCAATTTATCTTGCCTTCCACAAACCTGTTGGTATTGAATGTACCACCAACCAAAACGTGCGCAACAACATAGTTGATTACATCAATTATCCCAAAAGAATTTTCCCTATCGGACGTTTGGATAAAGCCAGTGAAGGACTAATTTTCATGACCGACGATGGCGACATCGTAAACAAAATACTTCGCGCCAGAAACAATCACGAGAAGGAATACATCGTTACTGTAAACAAACCAATTACCGAACGATTCATTCAGCGTATGGGCAACGGTGTGCCGATTTTAGACACCGTGACCAAAAAATGCAAAGTAGAACAAATCAGCAAGTTTGTATTCCGAATCATTCTAACTCAAGGGTTAAACCGACAAATTCGTCGTATGTGCGAATACTTAGGTTATGAGGTTACGGCTTTAAAACGCATCCGCATCATCAATATTTCACTGGATGTTCCTGTGGGACGCTACCGCGATTTAACCGATAGCGAAATAAAGGAGCTTAACAAACTAATTGAGCCTTCAAGTAAAACGGAAGAGGCAAGTTTGCCAAAAGTTGGCTCTCAAAAAAGCGAAATCAGCAAAAAATTCAAACCTACGGAGGTCAAAAAAAATGATAACAGGCGTAGGTTCAAACAATAAGATCTTTTTTTACCTCAATAAAAAAAAGGGCAGAAGTTTCTTAATATTTATATATTTTAATAATTTTGAGAAACTAATAAAACACCTACAAAAATGTCTTCAGCTTCTGAATTCAACAATAGTATCGATCAGTGGAGGAAATCCAGCACTGAAACAGGTCATGCTAAAAATGTTGCAAATTTTTTAAGGCTGATCTCGTTTTGCCAGAATCTGCAAACTACTTACAATCCGTCGAATGAGAGGTTAAAAATTCCGCATCTTCTTATTTTATATCAAAATGCTTTCGAAAAACTAAACGAAGTATATGCTCAGAAGTCAAACTTTGACACCCATACCCACAACCGCAGAAATGCCTTCGAAGACTTAAAACCCTTTTGCACTAAAATTATCAATGCTTTTGCGGTTTCAGGAGTAAACAAATCAACTCTTGAAGAGGCAAAGGCCATAAACAAAAAAATACAGGGAGTGGTTTTGAAAAGTTCCTTAACCAGCATAAACGAAGGAAAAACATCTACTTCTCAGCAATCCTATGACCAAAAAATTGAGCATTTTTCCACTTTAATTGAAATTCTCAAGCAAAACCCAATTTACAATCCGAACGAACAGGAATTAAAAATTACTTCACTGGAACAGAAATTGAGCAACCTGCAAATGCAAAACCTTAATCTGATTCACAGTTATACTCTGTACAGCAATGCATTGCAAATTCGAAATCAGATCTTGTACAATTCAGAAACAGGTCTAGTTCAAAAAGCAAAAAAAATAAAACAATACATAAAAAGCATTTTTGGGACCAACAGTTCTCAATACCTTCAAATTCGAAGTTTGGAATTTAAGGTTCGTACGGGGGAATGAGTTCTTTTCCATTAAAAAAACATCACTTCTTGCTTTTAAACTCTTATAAGCTGCAATCATCTCAAAAAAGGAACGTTTGTTTGCTTTACCTTTTGTCGATTTTTTTTATCCGATGGTCTTTTTTTTTAAAAAGGAAAAAGTTGTTTTTCTAAAATCAATCATAAAATTTTAACAATCAGTATAAATATTGATTAAGGAAACTATTTATTTATTAATAACAATGATTGTTTTTTATTAATCAATGATATTTTTTCTATAGTACAAAATAGTTTTAGTGTTGGCTAAATTAAAAATTAAAATGGCTAAACCACAAAAAAGCCTGTAAATACTGGCCTTTAAAAAGGAATTTCATTTTTAAAACCATTTCATCCTTTTTGGTTTAAATTTAAGTAAGAAAATTTTTTCACGTTCTTTTATCCATAGGTTATCTGTCAGTTTTTTTTCTAGAAATTTCACAGACTCCAAACTCAAATAATGCCTATCCGGTTTTTGATTTTCAGCAATTTCAAAACACCAAATGACAAAAAACATTGAGGTTCGTTATTAAGTTTTGTTTTTAAAATGGAACTTTATAACATGATAGAAAATGAATGTTCAGGGCTAACAAAGTTCTAAAGAAAATAACAGACAATTTAAGAAAGTTTGCAAAGCACAGCAGATAGAGCTTCCAGAGCTATTTTGAAATTCAGAATAAAAAAGTCATTTCTAAAAGTTAAAAAACACTCTTTCTGCCTCATCATGGTTGATTGAAAACACTATAAAAACAGCCAGTTTCCCAGCATACAAAAGTCGTTCTTTATTATGAATATAAAACCCTTAATTTATGCGTAAACTTCTACTCTTACTGTTTTATTGTAGCCTGAATGCCCAAGTGGGTATTGGCACATCTTCACCAGACAATGATGCTATGCTCGAAGTATTAAGCTCCGACAAAGGTATTTTGCTCCCAAGGGTTAAGCTTGAAGACCTCTCCCTGTCTACTCCTTTAACTGCCCATGTCTCCGGTATGATTGTATACAACACTGCATATAATGGAACCAATTTAAACACTGTTTTCCCCGGTCTGTATTACAATGACGGACAACGTTGGGTACGATTAAATCCGAACACGGTAAAAATAGGAGAATTAAAAAACAGTTTTGCTATTGCGGATCACAACGGATGGTATCTGTTAAATGGACGCACTATAAGCTCACTCCCTGCAACAGTTCAACCAAGAGCTTCTGCTTTAGGTTTTGCAAGTAATTTACCTGATGGAAGTAATCTTTTCCTTAGAGGAAAGTCTGCAAGTGAAACTTTAGGTTTACAAGGAGGAAATAACTCTATAACGCTTAGTCAGGCAAATCTTCCCAATATCAATTTCACCGGAACAACAAACACCTCTGGCATCCATAATCACAACATGGATAGCTTTATTGGGATGGAAAACATTGGTCTGCTTTCTACAACTGCTCTAACCCTTTTTGTGACTCAAGCCGTAGCAAAAGAGACTAATATTGCCCCGACAAAAACTTCGAACCCAAGCGGAAGTCACACCCACACCGTTAGCTTTAATTCAGGAGGAACTGCCATCCCTATTGACATAACTCCCAATTATGTTGCCACAAACATTTTTATATACTTAGGAAATTAATTAAAAGAATCTATTATGGCACAAAAAACTACTCTTATACTTTTATTGTTCTTTTCCTTTAACTTTTATGCTCAGGTTGGAATCGGAACTAATACACCAGATATAAATTCTGTTTTGGAAGTAAGCAGTTTTAAAAAAGGAGTACTTATTACACGGGTAGCCCTTACAGAAACTATTTCACCTCTACCACTAACAAATCATGTTGCGGGAATGATTGTATATAACACTAGCACTTCAGGTACAAACGAGAAAATCGTTGTTCCAGGATTTTATTACAACAATGGTACTCAATGGATACGATTAGAGCCTTTAACAACAGCGATTGGTGATATAAAACACAGCATTGTTACTACGGATCATAACGGCTGGTATCTGCTCAATGGAAGAAATACATCTACCCTTCCAGTCAAAGCACAGACTAACGCCTCTTCAATTGGGTTTGGCACAACGCTTCCTGATGCGACAGATCGTTTTCTAAAAGGAAAATCCTCTTCAGAAACCCTAATGGCAAATGGCGGAACAAGTGCTATACAACTCACACAAAGCAATTTACCCAATGTAACCTTTAACGGAACGGCCAACACTGCCGGATCCCATACCCATGATTATGAAGACAAATACCATAGCGTTCCCGAGAATTTAAATTTAGTTACCGGACTTCTTGGTATTTTAAGTGGTCTTGTTTTAAATATTCTCAACAATGATGTAGGCTCTGATTCCGTATCTACAACAACATCAACCTCATCTGCAAATGGAAACCACTCTCATACTGCAACAATTAGTACCGGAGGGACATCAGCTCCTCTAAACAAAACATCTCACTTAGTAACCAACACCTTTGTTTACTTAGGCAAATAAAAACACCTTATCAAAGAAAAACACAACAAAATATTATTTGCTATGAAAAACAGTATAATAACCCTATGCCTAATGTTTTGTCTTAATGCAATAGGCCAAAATGTAGGAGTCGGAACCATCAATCCCGATGAAAATTCCAGCTTAGAAATCTACAGTACCGATAAAGGTTTCCTATTAACGCGTTTACCGTTGAATGCAACAGATGACTCAACACCCTTGACTCAACATGTTGAAGGGATGACAACCTATAACACTTATGAATCTACAACTACAGGTACCACTTCTGTATATCCGGGAGTTTATTACAATGACGGTTCTAAATGGAATTACATGGGACCTAACACTTTGGCTCTAGGCGATATCAAACATTCACTTGAACCCTCTGACCATAGCGGTTGGTTTTTACTTAACGGAAGAGCAATTACTAGTCTTCCCACAATTGCAAAAAACAATGCCGCTGCAATAGGAATAGGCGCTAACCTTCCGGATAGTTCAGACCGTCTTATCAAGACCAATAATGGAACAGAAACTATACTTTCCGTTGCTGGAAACAACTCGGTAACTTTAACTCAAGCAAACTTACCAAATGTTACCTATAGCACTACAACAAGTGTTGGAGGAAGCCACACCCACACCTACAGCGATTCTTATAATGCCGCAAAAACTTTAGGTTTGGCTACGAATGTTCTTCCTCTTGTTCCCTTAATAAGTGAGAATGTTGGGGCAAACGAAAGTGTTCCCGCAAACTTGTATCCCTCTGCTGATAATGGAAGCCACTCCCACTCTGTTACAGTTCCATCAGGCGGATCAGGAGTACCTTTAAACATTACACCCAAACATCTGATAACCAATGTGTTTATCTATTTAGGAGAATAATAAAAGAAAAGCCTGAAGTTAATTCAGGCTTTTCTTTTATAGTTTTTTTTCCATTACATAATCTTCCATCAGATACCCCTGACCGATATCGATATCTTCCTCATGAACAATTTCAAAACCTAAATGTTTATAAAACTCTTGGGCAATGTTATAACGGTTTACATTTAAAAAAAGATGTGAGTTCCCTGCTTTTTTGGCCGCTTGAACAACCTGTTCAAAAAGTTGCTTCCCGACTCCTTTTCCCTGAGTTTGCGGTAAAACGTAAATTTTATGAAGCTTTGTTTTTCCCGAATCTTTACAGTTCAGTTCGTAGGAAGCAAAACCTAAAAAGATGCCGGATTCTTCAGCCAACAAAAAAACATGGCCGCTTTCCATTTGCTGTTCTAAAGAAGAAATAGCATAAAAATTCTCAAGCATATAATCCAGCTGTGTTTCTGAAAGAATTGCCCCATAGGCATCCGGCCAGATTTTATAAGCCAAATCCTTTACAATGCTTAACTGAGATTTATTTGCTTGAATGATTTTCATTTATTTTTTAGCTTTTCTGTTTTCTCTGGCAAGTAAGGTATTTTTTAACAACATCGCAATAGTCATTGGCCCAACACCACCAGGAACCGGAGTAATGTGTGATGCTTTCTTTGACACATTATCGAAATCAACATCTCCGGTAATTACATAACCTTTAGGATTTGTCTCATCCGCAACGCGCGTGATTCCTACGTCGATAATTACCACATCGTCTTTAACCATTTCCGCTTTTAAGTAATTCGGAACTCCTAAAGCAGTAATGATAATATCTGCCTGAGAAGTGATTTGCGTTATGTTTTTAGTATGACTGTGCGTTAAAGTAACAGTTGAGTTTCCAGGAAATCCTTTACGTCCCATTAAGATACTCATCGGACGTCCCACAATATGACTACGACCAATAACCACCGTATGCTTACCTTTAGTTTCAACATTGTAACGCTCCAATAATTCTAAAATACCAAATGGGGTAGCCGGAATAAAAGTACTCATATCCAGAGCCATTTTTCCGAAATTTTCAGGATGGAAACCGTCTACGTCTTTACTAGGACAAATCGCCATTAAAACCTCTTGCGTATCAATCTGATCGGGTAATGGCAACTGAACGATGAATCCGTCGATGTCATCATTTTCGTTTAGTTCCTTAATCTTTTTAAGCAATTCGGTTTCGGAAGTAGTACTTGGCATTTTAATAAGGGTTGATTCAAAACCAACGCGCTCACAAGCTTTTACTTTACTCCCGACATACGTTAAACTCGCTCCGTCATTACCAACAATGATTGCAGCCAAATGAGGCACTTTTTCACCATTGTCTTTCATACGTTGCACTTCGGCAGCAATTTCATTCTTAATATCTTCCGATACTTTTTTTCCGTCTAGTAGTTGCATTCTTTTGTTATTGTTTGTGTTGTTTTATAAAAAAAGAAGACGCGAACAGTCGCGTCTTTATACTTATGGTCTCATTCCTTTCATTCCGCCCATCATGCGCATCAGGTTTTTTCCGCCTGCACCCTGCATCATTTTCATCATCTTGCTCATTTGGTCGAATTGCTTCAACAACTGATTCACTTGCTGGATGTTAGTTCCGGAACCTTTGGCGATTCTGGTTTTACGTTTAGCATCTAAAATCGATGGTTTACTTCGTTCAGCCGGGGTCATCGAGTGGATGATTGCCTCGATATGCTTAAACGCATCGTCTTCAATCTCAACATCTTTCAATGCCTTTCCAGCCCCCGGAATCATTCCCACCAAATCCTTCATGTTACCCATTTTCTTAACCTGTTGGATTTGCGTTAAGAAATCGTCGAACCCGAATTCATTCTTGGCAATTTTCTTTTGTAGTTTACGCGCTTCCTCTTCATCATATTGCTCCTGCGCTCTTTCTACTAAGGAAACAACGTCTCCCATTCCCAGAATTCGGTCGGCCATACGGTTTGGATAGAAAACGTCAATTGCTTCCATCTTTTCACCGGTACCGATGAATTTAATCGGTTTATTTACTACGGATTTAATCGAAATTGCAGCTCCACCTCGGGTATCACCGTCTAATTTCGTTAAAACTACTCCGTCAAAATCCAATCTGTCGTTGAACGCTTTTGCCGTGTTAACAGCATCCTGTCCCGTCATGGAATCCACTACAAACAAAGTTTCCTGTGGTTGGATCGCTTTGTGCACGTTTGCGATTTCCGTCATCATCTCCTCATCTACCGCCAAACGACCGGCTGTATCGACAACAACTACATTGAATCCATTCGCTTTGGCATGTTTAATAGCATTTTCAGCGATGGAAACCGCATTTTTATTTTCTGGTTCCGAATAAACTTCAACCCCGATTTGTTCTCCAACTACATGTAACTGATTGATCGCTGCGGGACGGTAAATATCACAGGCAACCAAAAGCGGTTTTTTTCCTTTTTTGGTTTTAAGGAAATTTGCCAATTTACCCGAAAACGTCGTTTTACCCGAGCCTTGCAAACCAGACATTAAAATAATCGATGGATTCCCGGAAAGGTTTACTCCTGCAACATCTCCACCCATCAATTCGGTTAATTCGTCTTTAACGATTTTCACCATTAATTGTCCCGGTTGTAACGTAGTTAATACGTCCTGCCCAATTGCTTTTTCTTTCACACGAGTGGTAAAGTCTTTGGCAATTTTAAAGTTAACATCGGCATCCAATAAGGCGCGGCGTACTTCTTTTAAGGTGTCGGCAACGTTTACTTCGGTAATTTTTCCGTGACCTTTTAATATATGGAAGGCTTTGTCGAGTTTATCGCTTAAATTATCAAACATGATAGTTTTTCTTTAATGAGGTGCAAAGATAATATAAAGTCGCAAAGGTTCAAAGTTGCAGAGCGGCAAAGTTTTATAATATCAATAATAAAAAAACCAGCCCGAAGACTGGTTATAATTTAATTCTTTTCGAAAGTTAAAAGATCGGTTCCCCCTCCGCCTCCACTAACATCCATTAGACGAATTTTAGCATCGGTGCGTTCTGAAACATGCCAATCATCGGTAAGATCCGTAAAATCTACCGGTGTTGTGAACTGGATATTGAAATGAACATCATCCGGATTATCGTCATTACTGTTACTGTCGGTAACCGACCAAATTCCAGTATAAGTATTTGTACCATTGGTAGCTGTTAAAACCCCGCCTGAAGCGAAAGTGAAATTGTAGCCTGCAAAGTGATTAGTCTCATCGGTTCCTGAATCGTTAAAAAGGGTAACCTTCCAAGTTCCTGAAGTAACCGTTGAGTTTATTGCAGCAATTAATTGACTGTTATTGTTAGTCATTACCGTGTCATCATTATCATCACAACCTATTGCAAATACCAACAGAATCGCCAATATCAAAAAATTAAATACTCTTTTCATACTTGTCTGATTTTATCCCTTAAAGTTAAGGCATTTTTTGTAGCACTCAAAATAAAAAAACGCCTCACAATGGAGACGCTTTTATTCTTACAAAGATTGTAATTATGCTTTTTTATGAGCGCAACAAGCTTTTTTCTCACCAGTTGCACAAGCTTTTTTCTCTTCTTTAGAGCAAGCTTCTTTTTTTGTTGTAGTAGTTTCTTTTTTAGCTGGTGTTGCAGTTTTTTTCTCCTGAGCAGTTACATTCATTGACAATGTAAATAAAGCTACTGCTACGATTGCCGTCATTTTTTTCATAATGATATAATTTAAATAGGTTTTTATTAATCTTGAAGCCAAATATATAAATTTTGTTTAATCGAAAACCAAAAAAATAGTTAAAACTGAAAATAGATAAACGGCTGCGGACCTGCTGATGCCATCGCGTACACCAACCAATACACCAAGCCTAAAACAATTGCTTTTCCTATAATTGGCAAAGCTTTGAATACCGACTGCATAGCTTCAACCAGTTTCTCAGGAAGGAAATGCCAAATAAATCCAATTGCCATTAAAAGAAAAACGTTTTTATAACCTTCGGCAATTATCATCCATTGCTGTAAATCGAATGTTACTTTCCCGATGTTATTGATAACCTGAACCGCGGTATCAAAATCTTTCGCTCGGAAGAAAATCCAGCAGAATGCTACAAAATGAAACGTTGCTATTACGGATAAAACCTTCCAAACACCTCCTAAAAATGTAGGTTTGCTCTCTTTTTGGGAAGGAAAGAATTCCATGAATATTTTATGTACCGCCAAAGCCAGACCGTGTAAGGCTCCCCAAATAATGAAACGTAAACTTGCACCATGCCATAATCCTCCTAATAACATTGTGGTCATTAGATTTACGTTGGTAAACATTGTGCGTTCTTTTTCCTTTGACAGTAAAAAAGTTAATGAGAAAATTACTGTTGCTGACACCGCTATAATCAATGGAATGTTACTGGTAGGTGCATATGTAATTCCCCAAACAATTAATCCAAAGAAGAACAAGGCCGGGAACAGGAAACCTGCAAAAGTTCCGTTACGGTTCCCTCCTACTGAAATGTATAAAAAGTCTTTCAACCAAGTCGATAAGGAAATGTGCCATCTTCTCCAAAATTCTGTAATAGATGCGGATTGATAAGGTGTTCTAAAGTTTGTCGGTAATTTAAAACCAAGCAATAATGCCACTCCAATCGCCATATCGGAATAACCTGAAAAGTCACAGTAAATCTGAATCGCATACCCATAGGAAGCCATTAAGTTTTCAAAAGCCGTATAACTTGAAGGCGCATCAAAAACACGATCCACGAAGTTAATCGAGATATAATCGGAAACAACTGTTTTCTTGATCAATCCGCCAATAATCAAAAGGAAAGCACGGTTAATATCGTCTTTGGTTACATTTAACTTCTGATAAATCTGAGGAAGGAAATCTTTGGCACGAACAATCGGCCCGGCTACCAACTGCGGAAAGAACGAAACGAAGAACAAGTAATCAATGTAATTTTTCGTCGGTTCGATTTCTTTTCTGTAAATCTCAATGATATAACTGATAGACTGGAACGTATAAAACGAAATCCCGACAGGCAAAATAATTTTCTGAAACTCAAAATGTCCTCCTGAAATCGAATTATACGTATCGATAGCGAAATTCGTGTATTTGAAATATCCCAAGAAACCAAGATTTAAAACCACACTGAACGCCAAACACAACTTTTTGTTCAACACACTTTGCGTGCGGTGTACCAGATTTCCTAAATTGTAATCTACAACAGACGAACCCAATAACAGCAAAAAGAAAATCCCGCTCGATTTGTAATAGAAAAACAGCGAGAACAAAATCACGTACACCAAACGAGGGTAAAACGTGTTTTTCAGGGCAATATAAAAACTATAGAAAACCAGAAACAAACCTAGAAACAAGGCAGTATTAAACAAAATCGGTTCTTTAGGGTTGAACACAAACCAGTTTTTAACCGTTTCGGCGGTAATATCGGTAAACAATGAGGCTATATTTTGGGTAAACCAATCCTGCATATTAATTCTTCTTCGTTACTTTAAAATTTTCGTAGGCGTTTATAAGGGCTTGGCTGAAAAGCTGTCCTTGCTTTTCATAACCGGATTTGGTGTAATGCACTTTATCTGAAGACATTAAACCCTGTCTGTAATTTCGATTTACTCCATACATTCCACCCATAATGGCGAACAAATCCCAAGAAGCATGATTTACAACCGTTGCTTGCGCATTAATATCTCTTGCATAAGCATCCGCAAAACGGTTCAGCGAACGGCGGTACAATAAAGAGGGTGGCGTCGACATTACCAAAACTTCCACATTCGGATTTTTGACTTTGATGTTGGCAATCAATGTATTGAGCTGGGACATATAATCTACGGAAGGCATTTTGTCAAACGTTTCGTTGGTTCCTAAGGAAACGATAATCAAATCAGCTTGTAAGGCTGGAATTTGTTCGAAAAACAATGGATATTTATTGTAATCAGAAGCTTTAGCTCCGTTTACCCCGATTGCACTATAGGTGATTCCCGGTTCATTTTTTTCAAAAACCAATCCGTTTAATGCAAAATTTGATGCTGCTTTATTGGGAATCAAGTAGATTTTATCCATCAACGTTTCCGAGTAAAACGAATGCGCATTTACTTCATCCGTTAGTGAAAGTGGAATAAATTCTGAACGTTTCACACTGCGTTTTTGCATTTCACTAGTTGGAATCTTCAAGGTTTTCCCTGCTCGGATTTTATCGGATTTCATTGCGTTGTAACGCTTTAATTCTGCAACAGAAATACCGTATTTATCTGCAATAATGGAAATTGCTTCCCCGTTTTTGATTTTATGAACGATTTTCTTTGGCACATTCGACTCGAGCGTAATTACTTTCTTGGCTGTTGCCACCTCAAACATGTTCTGATTTTGTGGTGAAACGATTTTCAACGTATTAAACTGATAAGCATTGTCTTTTACGTTGATTTCCACCGCAAAATCTTTGGCTCTTGTAGTTAAGGAAATTCCGCTTAAACCGATGGGACTTCCATTTTTTTCTTTGGTAAGACGATGGTTGTTCCACGATTCATTGGAAGAATAGCGAATGAAATAATTCCCGTTGGTTCTAGCCAGATTGTGCGGAAACGAAAATCCTAAACCACCATTTCCGAATTTCTCCTGAAGGTTTTTACGTATTACTCCTGTAAAAAAATCGGCCTGAATATGAGAATCTCCAATATGAACCACACGCACTTTTCCAGATTTTGTGGTTTCAAGCAAATATAATTTTTCAAAGAATTTATCAAGAGCCTTTGTGTTGTAAATCGCATTTTCTCCGTAACTCACTTTTTCTTCCATCCCCAAAGTATCCACTTCCACCGAAGTAGAATCTACCACTTGAGCAGAAAGCGATACTGAAAATAGTATTCCTAAAAAGGTTATGAAGAATTTATTCTGCATGAACACTGTCTTTTTTAACCGTTACCGAATCCTTCTTAACAACAGGTTTTGCAACTTTTCGATTGGCGCGTAACTTTTTAAATTGCTCATAACCTCCATAAATCTGATTATAGATTAAAGACGAAATGCGTTTGGCTCCTCTGAAATTAAAATGCGTATAATCTTTATTCGCCGAGGCCGGAGCATCTTCCACCCATTTTACCATCGATCCGTCACCACCCATCAAAGTGTATAAATTAACGTAAGCCGCTTCCGATTGTACGGCGTATTTTTTCTGTGCTAAAGTTAATGGGACAACCGCAGAATCCGTTTTCATTTCCAAATCGTATTTTGTAGATTTATCTGCAGTGGAAATAACCAGAATCGCCACACCCGGAAAACATTCCTTCAAATGGTTCACTACGCGCTTCATACGTTTTTCGTACCAAGAATAGTTTAACGAGCCGTAATTCAAAACGTTGGTTCCGTAGTGAAGTACAATCAAATCGTAACCCAATTTGTCCTGAAACTGACGCATCACTTCAGTATTAAAAGTCGAAATCGGCAAACCTGAATTTCCTCTGTTGGAGAAATTATCCACATGAACGCCTTTTCCATCGTCGAAATTGAATCCGTAAATTGGAATGGAATCCGCTTTTACGAAATCAACCTTAAGGCTTTTAGAAGTGTTCCCAATTACTAGCGTGTTCACTAATTTGTTTGGTGACAGCTTTTTATAAATTGTATCAGCACCCACTTTTAGGGCAATCTTACCCGATTTATTGGTTGATTTTCCATAGAAAAGCGTCGGATTGTACAATTCCGTTAGATTTTTAAGCTTACTTGCTTGATATTTAACCCATTCTACATGAGCCGTATCATTGGCAAAAAACACGTGCCCGTTCACACCGAAAGGACTACGCGGTTTTTTTACATTAAGATAGGATTGCGTTTTCCAGTTGGTTGAAAATTCGTGTTTGATAGAATTTCTTGAAGCGGCAGATTCTGAAGTAATATTGACAAAACCAACCCCTTGACCACCAAACTGGTTTTGAAAATTGGTTCTGAAATCCTGAACGATCATATCCCCATCAGTCATGGAATCTCCAAAGTAAGCAATACGAACATTTCCCTGATGCGTGGTTTCCAACTGATACAATTTCTCGTAAAACTGAACCAAATGCTGAAATCCTTTATAATCACTGAAGGTTTCATCGGGAAAAGTAATTCCATCCACCGCAGTAAAAGTAATAGGTTGATTGGAAAGCGTATCGCCTTCTTCCGCAGCATTTTCTTCTTCAATTGCTTCCAACAACAAACTATCAATCACCACATTTTTGGAATTGGTGGTGTTTTCCGAGAAAATTTTCTTTGGCAAAAACGATTTAAAGCCGATAAACGCCACAATGGAAATGGCAAAAATGGCTAACGATTGAACAAAATATGATTTATGTTGATTCACTTTAAAATTATGAGTTATGAGTTACGAATTACAAGTCATTTTTCAACTCATAATCCGGAACTTATAATTACTTACATTCGATCAGGAACATTGATTCCCAATAAGCCGAACGCTGATTTGATTACTTCCCCTACTTTTTGAGACAATTGAGCACGGAACACTTTCTTTTCCTGATCTTCTTCGCCTAAAATTGGAACAGCTTGGTAAAACGAATTGTATTCACGCACTAAATCATAAATATAATTTGCTATTAAAGCCGGACTGTGATTCTTAGCAGCATCTTGAATTTCAGCAGGAAACAGCTCCACTAATTTTATTAGCTCTTTTTCTTTTTCATGCAATTCCACCTGAACGGTTTGGCTTAAATCGAAATCGGCTCTTCTTAAAATTGATTGGATTCTCGCATAAGTATATTGAATGAAAGGCCCTGTGTTTCCAGCAAAATCAACGGATTCTTCCGGATTGAACATCATGTTTTTCTTTGGATCGACTTTCAGCATGAAATATTTCAACGCACCTAAACCGATTATTTTATACAATTCCGCTTTTTCAGCATCAGAATAACCGTCTAATTTCCCTAATTCTTCGGAAATGGATTGTGCAGTCGCCGTCATTTCTTCCATTAAATCATCGGCATCAACCACAGTTCCTTCTCGGGATTTCATTTTACCAGAAGGCAATTCCACCATTCCGTAAGACAAGTGATACAAATCCTCCGCCCATTCAAAACCAAGTTTTTTCAGGATCAGAAACAATACTTTAAAGTGGTAATCCTGCTCGTTTCCTACGGTGTACACCATTCCACCAACATCCGGATTGTCTTTTACACGTTGAATAGCTGTTCCGATATCTTGCGTCATATAAACCGCAGTACCGTCCGAGCGCAATACAATTTTACGATCCAATCCTTCAGCAGTAAGATCAATCCAAACCGAACCGTCCGGATCTTTTTCAAAAATCCCTTTCTCCAAACCAAACTGCACGACTTCTTTCCCTAATAAATAAGTATTGCTCTCATAATAATAGGAATCAAAATTTACACCAAGGTTTTTATAGGTTTCACCGAATCCGTCATACACCCATTGGTTCATGGTTTTCCAAAGTTCGATCACTTCAGGTTTACCAGCTTCCCAATCCAAAAGCATTTGTTGTGCTTCCAAAATGACTGGCGCTTGTTTTTTAGCTTCGTCTTCTGTTTTACCCTGTGCAATTAACTCGCTTATTTCCGCTTTGTATGCTTTATCAAACTCTACATAATATTTCCCAACCAGTTTATCACCTTTTAGTCCTGAAGTTGCCGGTGTTTCTCCGTTACCAAACTTTTGCCAGGCCAGCATCGATTTACAGATGTGGATTCCTCTATCGTTAATGATTTGGGTTTTGTACACTTTCTTACCCGATGCTTTTAAGATTTCCGCAACTGAGTACCCTAACAGATTGTTTCTAATGTGCCCTAAGTGCAAAGGCTTATTGGTATTTGGCGACGAATATTCCACTAAAACCGCTTTATCCCCTTCTTTTGGCAATACAAAACCGAATTTCTCTTGAGATTTGATTCCATTGAAAAAATTCAGGTAGTACGAATCAGAAATTACGATGTTTAAAAATCCGGAAACTACGTTAAAACGACTCACTTCAGCAACATTCTGAACCAAATAATCGCCTATTTTATTTCCTAGTTCTACCGGATTGCTCTTCACCAATTTCAAAAGCGGGAAAATCACCACGGTAATATCTCCTTCAAATTCCCGACGGGTAGCCTGAAATTCCACTTTATCGAGTGCAACATCAAATAAATCCTGAACTGCTTTCTGGATTTTTTCCGTAAGAATTTGTTGAAGTGTCATATATTCTGTTTTTAAGGGTGCAAAGATACTAATTAACTGGCAAGCAACAAGATTTTCCGTTTTAAAAAAACATAGTTATTTATAATCATTTTAAATTCATAAAAAAACAAACGAGGTGTGTAACAAAACCCTTCGCTTTGAGTCATACAGACATTGAATATCTAAACACGCAACATCAATCAAATCAAACCAATTTTACACAATGAAACTTAAACTTTTTATCGTCTGCTTATTGAGCTCTTTAAGTTCAATTTATGCTCAGGCGCCAATGACTGCTTCTGGAAATACCGGCAGCGTTTCAGGAAAAATTATCGACAAAACCACTAAAGAGCCTATCGGATACGCATCTGTATCGATCAAAGAAGGTGACAAAGTGGTTACCGGTGCCGTGTCACAAGACAATGGAAATTTTGACATTAAAAATCTTGAACTAAAAAGCTACACACTTGAAGTTCAATTTATAGGTTACAAAAAACTAATCCGCTCCATTACCTTGAGCGCTGCAGACAAATCTTTAAACTTGGGAAGCATCGCTATCGAATCGGAAGCCACTCAACTTGAAGGTGTTAATGTAGTGGCAGAACGCTCGAACATTGTTCAGAAAATAGACCGAAAAGTTGTAAACGTTGGTAAAGATTTAATTGCCTCCGGAACAACTGCATCTGAAATTTTAAACAACGTTCCAACGGTAAGCATCGACCCACAAACCAAAGAAATCAGTTTAAGAGGAAACAGTAATGTGCGAATTTTAATTGACGGAAAACCATCTAACGTAGATGCTGCTCAATTGTTACAACAAATCCCTTCTTCTTCTATTAAACAAGTGGAGTTAATCACTAATCCTTCAGCAAAATACAACCCAGAAGGAATGAGCGGGATCATCAACATTATTTTACACAAAAACGCAAATACCGGTTTTAACGGTTCAATCAACACCGGAGTTACTTTTGGTAAAACTCCAAAAACCAACTCTGCCTTAAACCTGAATTACAAAGTTGGAAAAGTAAATTTCTACGCAAACTACGGTTTAAACCACGGAATAAACGCAAACCACGGTTATGTTAACAGTTCGAATCCAACGCAGGAAAACTTACAGGACTTTGAATTCCGCAACCTAAGTAATTCCCACCTTCTTAAATTAGGAATGGATTACTACATCAATGAAAAAAATACGCTATCGGTTTACACCAACCAAAACTTAACACATACGGACGGTTTCGGGAAAACCATTGTAAACTATTTCAGTCCTGCAAACAATGACAATAATCAGTTTTACAGCAACGAGAATGAAAACAAAAATCAAACCTATGATTTAGATTTCAAACACGATTTCGATAAAAAAGGAGAAAATCTTGAGGTACAGTTAAACTATTCCAAAACTAAAAACAACGAAGACACAAAATACAACAATTCAACTGTAGAAGATGATGGCGATTTGTTTAAAGATTCTACTTCAAGAAACTATATTGACGGAGTAACCGATTACATTCAAATGAACATCGATTATGTTAACCCGATTACTAAAAGAACTAAGTTGGAATTAGGTGCTGAGACCAGAATCCAAAACACACAAAGTGATTTTAGTGCTACTGAAAAAGGACGAGAATATGCAACTCCTTACGACTTTAGCAGCGATATAAACTACGATTTCAAATTTAGCAGAGACATTAGTGCGGTTTATACCAATTTCGGTACGGAATGGAACAGCAAATGGAGCTCTCAAATCGGGATGCGTTTCGAATACTATAACATTGATGCAGATTTTAACCGACACACTACCGAATACAAATCAAACAATGTTATTCCTACAACAACCTCAAACGATTTACAAAAAGTAAGTGACAACATTTTTACAGTATATCCGTCAGCTTTTGTAACTTATACTATGAGTGAAAAAAATTCATTCAACTTCAACTATTCAAGACGTGTGGACCGTCCAAGCATAGGACAAATCAGCCCGATTAGAGAATGGACAACACCTTTAATGGAATCAAAAGGAAACCCTGCTTTGGAGCCACAATTCACCAATTCCTTCGAAGTGAATTACACCCGTAACACTAAAATGGGAACCTTCACAACCGGTGTTTTCTACCGAAGAATTCACGACGAAATTTCACGCGTAGTTTACAATGACCCGAACAACTCCAACCGTAAAATTTTATCGTTCGACAACTTTAAAGACAACAATGCCTACGGAATTGAAGCTTCTGCCAATTTAAAATTCACAAAATGGTGGGCTACAAATTTAAGTTCGGATGCTTATTTCAAAACCGTTAGAGGAACTGTTCAAAACGCGACTTCAGGTATTTTTGAAAATGCACAAGTTGACGTTACAACCTTTAATGCAAGAATGAACAACACTTTCACGGCTACTAAAAACCTGCGTTTCCAACTATTCGGTATGTACCGTGGTCGCGATTTAAGCTTACAGTTTGAAAGAAAACACATGTACAAAGCGGATATTGGGGCTACCTACAACGTTTTCAAAGGAAAAGGAACAGTAACTGCACGTTTCAATGACGTATTTGACAACATGCGTTTTGCTTTCGATGGTAACATCCCTTACAGACAGTACGGAGCATTTTACTGGGAAAACCAAACGTTTTACATTGGATTCAACTACAACTTCGGTGGTGGAAAAAACAGAGCAATGCAGCGCAAACAACGTGATGCCAACGAAACTCAAGGCGGCGGCGGAATGTTCTAAAAACAGAGTTTTATTTTTCGATTTTATATTTAACCAAAAAACCTCGGAGCTTTAACCACTTCGAGGTTTTTTACTTTTATTCATCAAACTTTAGATTCTTGGCTTTTTCGGGATCTTCTTTGTGTTTTCGTAAATCGAAAGTGGTCCCGAAAACTTTATCCCAAAACGTATTGCTTACCCCAAAACCTAAATGTTCGTTTCTGTAATGATGCATCTGATGGTTGCGCCATAAAGGTTTCATAAATTCAAAAGGCGGTTCAAAAGCGTGAATAGCATAATGCATCGAAGCATATAAAAGATAGCCTAACATAAAGCCAGGAAAAAAAGCCCAATTGTAGTCCCACAAAATCAAATAATGCAACCCGAATAAGGTAGTCGACAGAATAATACTCGGCAATGGCGGCATAAAAAGACGATCGCGGTCTCTTGGATATTCATGATGATTTCCGTGCATCACATAAGCCACTTTCTGCACGCGAATGTTTTCACTTACCCAATGAAAAATATAGCGATGGGCAAGGTATTCGAAAAAAGTCCAGTATGCTATTCCTCCAAAAAAAAGCAAAAGCGCAGTCATTACTGGAATCTGATAAACAATAAGGGCTCTGTAAATTAGATAAGTCAAAATCGGAATATACATACTCCAGATCAAAAGTGGATTTCCTTTGGTCAGCATTTCCAAGTATTTATTCTCAAATAATTGCGCCTGACCTTCGTTGTAAACTACTTTTCGTGCCATACTTCTTTTAATTAGAGATTAATAAGAAACCATGACCTTAAATTTAAAAAAATATTTACAAAATTAAAGTTCATTCATCGGATTTAACGAACAGATAACCGACAAAAAAACCGCAAATTCAAAAGTAAAAACCTTCAAATTTGCGGTATAGTTTATAGTTTAAGAAATATCTACCAGCGAATTATGACGCTTCCCCAGGTGAATCCGGAACCGAAAGCAGCCAAGACTACTAAATCACCTTCTTTAATTTTCCCTTGTTCCCAAGCTTCGGTTAAAGCAATTGGAATGGAAGCAGCCGTTGTGTTTCCGTACTTCTGAATATTGTTATGAACTTGTGAATCTTCCAATTTGAATTTCTGCTGAATAAATTGCGAAATTCTCAAATTTGCCTGATGCGGAATGAGCATATTGATATCGGAAACCTGCAAATTATTGGCCTGTAATCCTTCCATAATTACTTCACTGAAACGAACTACCGCATTTTTAAATACAAATTGCCCGTTCATATACGGATAATAACTCTCATCGTCCGGATTGTTATCGGCAATGATATCGGTTACCCAACGTTTTCCCATTCCCGGTGCCTGAAGTGCTAATTCTTCCGCATGTTGTCCTTCAGAATGTAAATGAGTAGAAAGAATTCCTTTGGTTGTATCTTCTGTTCTTGATAAAACTGCTGCTCCGGCTCCGTCTCCGAAAATTACCGAAACCCCACGTCCTCTGGTGGTCATGTCTAAACCAGTGGAATGCACTTCGGAACCAATTACCAAAATATTTTTGTACATACCGGTTTTGATGAACTGATCGGCAACGGAAATCGCATAAACAAATCCGGAACACTGATTGCGAACATCTAATGCGCCAACGGTTTTCAAACCTAAATCACGCTGTACCAAAACCCCAGGACCTGGAAAATAATAATCCGGGCTTAAAGTAGCAAAAATGATAAAATCGATATCTTCCTTGGTAACTCCAGAGCGCTCAATGGCTATTTTGGCCGCTTTCACACCCATTGTAGTGGTGGTATCTTCTCCGCGAATTACATGTCTTCTTTGTTGAATACCGGTTCGTTCCTGAATCCACTCGTCGTTGGTATCCATTATTTTTGATAAATCATCATTGGTTACCACATTTTCGGGAACGTAATACCCTAATCCTGAAATCTTTGAATGATACATTTCTTTATCTTTTTATTAAAAATTGGGCTACAAATTTAAACATAATTAATTTTTATACCTGAAATCTTTTTTCTTTTTCGATAATATTGAAATTCATTAGGCTCAAAAACCGGATTTTCAGTAAAAAATTATCACAAGCTGTAACAGAATTGACGTACTTTTAGACCAATGATTTAAAACCTAAAAAATAACACCATGAAACTAAGAAACTGTTTTTGGCTTTTGCTACTTGCCGGAAGTTCGCTTTTAGCTCAGGAAAACCTAACCTATCAGAAACCATCGAAGGAGATTTTAGCTTTAGCCGAATACGAAAGAGCGCCATCGGTAACCATGGATACCAAAAAAGAATGGATGCTTTTAACCTATCGTAACACCTATAAAAACCTTGATGACTTAAATCAGGAAGAAATGCGTTTGGGAGGACTGAGAATCAACCCGATTACCAACATTTCGAGTTCGGTTACTTACATCAATAATTTAAAAGTACGACGCATTAAGGATAAAAACGAAATTCAAGTAAGCGGTTTACCAAAGAGTGCAAAAATCACGAACCTTTCGTGGTCACCCGATGAGAAAAAAATCGCTTTTACCAACACTACAAATTCTGGTGTAGAATTATGGGTTTTGGATATTGCAACTGCAAAAGCCACCAAACTTACTTCCGATAATTTGAATGCCAACTTAGGCAATCCAATCAGCTGGTTCAGAGATGGGCAAAACATCTTGGTTAAAACCATGGCAGCGAACCGTCCGGCGTTAATCGACAGTAAAAAAGATTTACCGATTGGGCCAACTACTTCCAACAGTGAAGGAAAAGCATCGCAAAACAGAACGTTTCAGGATTTATTAAAAAACAAAACCGACGAAACCAATTTTGAAACTTTGGTAACTTCCGAATTGTATAAAATCGATTTAAACGGAAAAGCAGAATTATTCAAAAAAGCAGACTTATACGCAGGGGAATCATTTTCACCAGACGGAAATTATTTGATGCTGACCACGGTACAAAAACCGTTTTCCTATATCGTTCCTTTAAGCCGTTTTCCTCAAAAAACGGTTGTATACGACAAAAACGGGAAAGAAATCAAAACAGTTAACGAGGTGCCGCTTAACGAAATCATGCCTAAAGGTTTTATGGCCGTTCGTAAAGGAAAAAGAAGTATGGGCTGGAGAAATGATACTCCTGCAACTTTATCTTATGTAGAAGCTTTGGATGGTGGAGATCCTGCCAACAAAGTTGAATTTAGAGATGAAGCCTTTTTATGGGAAGCTCCTTTTACTTCTCAGCCTACTTCACTAATGAAAACACCGCAGCGTTTTAGCGGAGTTACATGGGGAAATAATACTACTGCAATTGTTTATGATAGTTGGTACGATACCAGAAATACAAAAACGTATTTGATTAATCCATCCAATCCGGCTCAGGCGCCTAAAGTGATTTCCGACAGAAATTCTCAGGACATTTATTCCGATCCGGGTAATTTCGAAACCAAGAAAAATGAGTTCGGAAGACAGGTTTTGGCTCTAGAAGGTGACAATGCTTACTTAATTGGTGACGGATTTACAAAAGAAGGACAATTTCCTTTTATAGACGAGTTCAACATTAAAACTTTGAAAACAAAACGTTTGTATCAATCAGCGTTCAAAAACAAGAAAGAAGACATCGTTTCCATTGAAGATTTCAAAAAAGGAGAAGTATTGGTTCAAATCCAATCGCCTTCGGAATACCCTAATTATTACTTCAGAAACATTAAATCGAAAGACAAAATCTCACCAATTACCGCTTTTAAAAACCCATTTGAGAGCATTAAAAACGTTTACAAAGAAGTAATCAAATACAAACGCAAAGATGGTGTGGAACTTTCTGGAACTTTATATTTACCGGCCAATTACGACCGCAAAGCGAAAAAAGAAAAACTTCCGTTATTGATTTGGGCCTATCCCGCGGAATTCAAAGACAAAAATTCGGCAGGACAAACCAGTCAAAATCCGAATGAATTCACCTTCCCTAATTATGGATCTTTCGTGTATTGGGTAACTAAAGGCTATGCAGTTTTAGACGATGCCGCCTTTCCAATCATCGGAGAAGGAAAAACCGAACCGAACGACACGTTCATTACGCAATTGGTTGATAATGCTGAAGCTGCAATTAACGCTGTGGACAATTTAGGGTACATCAACCGTAAAAAAGTGGCAGTTGGAGGGCATTCGTATGGTGCATTTATGACTGCGAATTTATTAACGCATTCTAATTTATTTGCTTGTGGAATTGCACGAAGCGGAGCATACAACAGAACCTTAACTCCTTTCGGATTCCAGAACGAACAGCGTAATTACTGGGAAGCACAGAATGTGTACAACACGATGTCGCCTTTTATGAATGCAGAGAAAATGAAAACGCCTTTACTGTTAGTTCATGGTGATGCAGACAACAACCCAGGAACATTTACCTTACAAACTGAGCGGTATTTCCAGGCTTTAAAAGGATTAGGAGCACCAGTAAGAATGGTTCTTTTACCAAAAGAATCGCATGGTTATGCTGCCAAAGAGAACATATTCCACTTGCTTTGGGAACAAGATCAGTTCTTAGAAAAACATTTAAAAAATTAATTAAAAAACAAAACCCCGAAACGTTATTCGGGGTTTTTCTTTATTACAGCTTTAACTTTAGACTTTCAATTTTTGCATTTCGCTCAAAAGAAAAAGTTGCGGTTTTGGCATTGATGTGATTGTAAATCAGTAACGCCTTTCTGTTGAAATTCTCGCTTTTAAAAACAGAAAGTATATCGGCTAAAGTTTCAAGATTTTCTTCGCTGAATTGCGGGTGCTGCTCTAAAAAAACAATGAGCATATCTTCAGAAATCGTTTCAAGAATTGTTAAATCGAAACCTAATTCTTCTTGTAATTTCTGATTGATTTCCAAAACCGATTGTATCAAATCTGTTTCATTGTTTTGTTTTAGGAGTTTCTCCAATGCTTTCTTCAGAAAAAATCCCAACTGACTGATCTGTTTTGACAAATAATCTTCTTTTGGCATCTAACTTAGTATTAAAGTTACTTCTTTGTTATGTTCTAAAGCAGTGTTGTGTTCGAAAAAAATTGCTTTTCCTGCAATGGCTGCTTTAATCAGGTAATGACTTCCTTTAAAATAAGATTGCTTTACCACTACTTTCATAAGCCCATTTTCCACAACTTTCAATTGATGCGGATACAAGAAAAGGAGCTCGTCTTGGCCATCAATTTCCATTAATTGTGAAAGATGCAATTCGTTTACTTCCCCAAAAAGTGAAGCACTGTACTTTGATTTCGGCGCATTATAAATATCCGCAGAATTTCCTTTATCAATAACTTCTCCGTTTTTTAAAACAATAGTTTCATCGGCAAAAGAAAGCGCATCAACACTATCGTGGGTCGCAATCAAAACGGTAATTCCTTTAGCTTTCAGATAGGCAAACAAATTTCGGCGCAAGGCATTTTTTCTGAAATTATCAATATGGCTGAACGGCTCGTCAAGCAATAACACTTCAGGTTCAAGCGCAAGTACTCTTGCCAAAGCCACTCTTTGTTGCTGGCCGCCACTTAAGAATTGTGCCTTCACATTGGCATACTCAGTCATTTCAACAATTTCCAATAACTCGGCTATGCGTTCTTTTTTCTCCTGAGGGTAAAAATTGGATAGATACTTCCCAACATTTTCTGCTACGGTGATGTAGGGCATCAAATCGAAATCCTGAGCAAGATATTTCATAAACGGCATTCCCGGAACCAAATTGAATTTCGGGCCTGTGACTTCGGTTTCACCCCAAAGAATTGTTCCTTGGTTTAAATCGTATAAACCGTAAATCAGCTTCAAAAGAGTACTTTTCCCGCAACCGCTTTCCCCGATTACAGCAATATTTTTCCCTATATCAACCTCAAAGCTGACGGATTTAATAATCTCTTTTTCGGTATATCCGAACGAAGCGTTTTGTATCTGAAGCATTGTAATAAAAAATAGTCTGCAAATTTAGCAGCATTCGCAGTTTAAATAAAATTTAAGTTATACACATTTTCTTAAAACATTTTTAAATATCGAAAGTTTATACCTAATATTGCAAAAAAAACTCAACCTACAGAATATGGTATTTTCAGCTAAGAGATTAACTTTCTTTTTATTACTATTCACTTCCTTCTCCTTTGGACAGCGCGCTTATCCGAATTTTTCTATAGATGCAAATTACGGTATTTCAGGTGTAAAAGACCCTGGACTGAGTGATTTTTCGCACCTTGATTTTGGCCTAAGATACATGTTGGATGAAAATGTTTGGGGAATAAAACTGGATTATGGAATGGATAAATTCAGAACTCAGGAAACACCAACAGAAAAAGGAATTGACGTTTCCCGTATATCGGTTCAGGCAGCTTGTAACTTAACAAACCTGATTGATAACAGAAGTTATTTTTACAGCAGATACTTCAACATTCTTGCTCATGCCGGTGTTGGATACTCAATGCAGAAATCGGTTACCATCCCCCAAGGAGGTACTGATGAAATCGGTCATATTATTTTCGGAATCAATCCTCAATATTCAATTACAGAGAATTTAGCGGTTGGTTTAGATGCTACAGGTATTGTTCACCTTTCTCAACATTACTGGTTTGACGGGAATTATACTTACACCAGCCCTGAATTTAAAGGATCTCCAAATGCAACTTCAACATTTATTTACAATATTTCCATCGGTCTTTCTTATACGTTTGGTAAAGACTAATAAATGAGAATCTATAAAATAAAAAATCCCACCAATATGTGGGATTTTTTATTGCTGTATATCCGGAATTTAATTTCCAGCTTCTTTTTTAGCGTCTTGAACCATTTTATCGTTAGCAGTGATGGCAAACTCCACACGGCGGTTTTTAGCTCTACCGGCGTCTGTATCGTTACTCGCAATCGGATCTGCTTCACCTAAACCAGTTGTTTTAAATCTAGAACCTGCAAGTCCTTTACTGTCAAGATAATTCCTAACAGATGCCGAACGTTGGGTTGATAAATTCAAATTATATTCATCAGAACCTTTACTGTCGGTATATCCGTAAATTTGAATGTCTGTATCAGGATATTGTTTAAAAACCGGAACTAATTTATCCAAGTTTTGCTTAGCCGTAGGAGTTAAGGTCGATTTGTTAAAATCAAAATTCACTGAATTTTCACCAAGAACCAATTTAATACCTTCTCCAACTCGTTCAACTTCTACACCTGGTAGCGCTTCTTTTATTTCACGAGCTTGCTTATCCATACTTCTACCGATAATTGCCCCGGCAGTTCCTCCGATAACACCTCCTAAAACAGCTCCTAAAGCTCCTTTCCCTCCTTTTCCTAAGTTATTCCCGAGAACACCTCCAATAACGGCGCCTCCCACAGCTCCTATTACAGCTCCTTTTTGGGTATTATTCGCGTTTTTAACCGAACTACAACTCGTAAAAACCGAACCGGCTGTAAGGCTTAATGCCAGAATACAAATGCTTACTCTTTTCATATTTTTACTTTATTAATTAACTTTTTCAAATTGGTACACTAAATCAGAAACACTTCCTCCCACATTGATTTTATCAATCAATTGAAATGAATTTCCTGTCTGATTGGCAATTCTTAAGCGAAAGCCTTGCGTTACTTTTCTTGCTTTGGCTTTCTCACCAATAAACTTTAAGGTAAACTCTTTCTCAGGCGTAATTGACCAAACAATATCACTGCTAAAATCAGTACATTGGTTTAAAGTCATGGTACCGGTATTGTTATTGGATACAAACTGCCAAGTACTTCCAACAAAACACTTGGACTCGGCAATCTGAAACGAAGTCGCCTTAAAATACTCCGAACCGGGATAACTCACATTGGTAACTGTCCATTTTCCTTTTAAATTGACTTGAGATCTACTGTCTACGGTAGGTTTGCAGGAAAAAACAAAAATCATTAAAAGACTCAGTATTACATACTTTCTCATAATTTATCGAATTGATTAAACGAACTATTTTAGTAATTAAAACCGTACTAAATTTACAAATAAATGCCATTCTAAAAAGCAATTATCCATTTTTTAACATTTATGTCATTTTGTCACGATTTCAGCTTTTGGTATTTAATTTGACTTGATCACAACATAAGTTTAAATTAAAATCAAATCATATGACAACAGGAAAAATCAATGTTTCGGTAGAAAACATCTTTCCCTTAATCAAGAAATTTTTATACAGCGACCATGAAATCTTTTTACGCGAACTGGTTTCTAATGCTACTGATGCTACATTAAAACTGAAACACTTAACCAGCATTGGCGAAGCAAAAGTAGAATATGGCAACCCAATTATTGAAATAAAACTCGATAAAGAAGCCAAAAAACTTCATGTAATCGACCAAGGATTGGGAATGAGCGCCGAGGAAGTTGAAAAATACATCAATCAGGTTGCGTTTTCAGGAGCAGAAGAGTTTTTAGAGAAATACAAAGATTCTGCAAAAGACAGCGGCATCATTGGTCACTTCGGTTTAGGGTTTTACTCTGCATTTATGGTAGCAGAAAAGGTGGAAATCATTACCAAATCCCACAAAGACGAACCGGCAGCACACTGGACTTGTGACGGCAGCCCGGAATTTACTCTAGAGCCTCATGCAAAAACCGAAAGAGGAACCGAAATCATCCTTCATATTGCCGAAGATTCTTTAGAATTTCTCGAAGAAGGTAAAATTCGTGAATTGCTGACCAAATACAACAAGTTCATGCCTGTGCCCATTAAATTTGGAACCCGAAAAGAACAAAAAGCTTTTGGCGTTGGCGAAGAGGAAAAAATGGAAGAAATTGAGGTAGACAACATCATCAATAATCCAAGTCCAGCCTGGACTAAACAGCCAAGCGAACTTAGCGATGAAGACTACAAAAACTTCTACCGCGAATTGTACCCGATGCAGTTTGAGGAGCCGCTTTTTAACATTCACCTGAATGTAGATTATCCGTTCAACTTAACAGGAATTCTGTTCTTCCCGAAAATGTCTGCCGATTTACAAATCCAGAAAGACAAAATTCAATTATACCAAAATCAGGTTTTCGTAACCGATAATGTAGAAGGTATTGTTCCAGAGTTTTTAACCATGCTTAAAGGAGTTATCGATTCTCCGGATATTCCGCTAAATGTCTCTCGCTCTTATTTACAGGCAGATGGTGCGGTTAAGAAAATTTCGAATTATATTACCCGTAAAGTTGCCGATAAATTGAAATTGTTATTTTCGGAAAACCGTGAAGATTTTGAACAGAAATGGAACGACATCAAAATCGTTTTGGAATACGGAATGCTTTCGGAACCGAAATTTTACGAAAAGGCCGGCGCTTTTGTTTTGTATCCAACCGTTGACAAAAAATATTATACGCTTGACGAATTAAAAGAATCTTTAAAGGAAAACCAAACCGATAAAGACGGAAAACTGGTTGTTTTATACGCATCCAACCAAGATGCACAGCACAGTTATATCGATCAGGCCAAAGAAAAAGGGTATCAGATTTTACTTTTAGATTCGCCAATTGTTTCCCATCTGATTCAAAAATTAGAAGCCGATAACGAAAACCTTGTGTTTACTCGTGTAGATTCGGATCATATCGATAACCTTATCAAAAAAGACGATGCAGCGATTTCAAAATTATCTGATCAGGAAAAAGAAAGTCTGAAAAATACTTTAGAAGAAATTGTTCCGAAGACTACTTATTCCGTACAACTTGAAGCTTTGGACAGTACAACTGCTCCGTTTATGATTACTCAGCCGGAATTTATGCGCCGTATGAAAGAAATGAGTCAAACCGGCGGCGGAATGTTTGGCATGGGCAACTTCCCGGAAATGTACAATTTGGTGGTAAATACCAATTCGGATTTAGCCTCAGCTATTCTTAATGAAAAAGACAAAACCGCACAGGAAGGTTTGGTAAAACAAGCTTTAGATTTGGCAAAACTTTCTCAGGGATTATTAAAAGGAGAAGATTTGACTGCCTTTGTAAAACGAAGCTTTGAATTGATCAAATAAGCTGTTTTTCATTAATAAGTTAAAGCCTGCTTGTTCATCAAGCAGGCTTTTTTTAATTTTACAAAACAAACCTAAAATCATGATTTATAAAGAATTACAAATACTCCCAATTAAACCAAACGAACTTGAGATTTTACTAAATTTGAGTAAAAAGACTTTTTTTGATGCCTTCAACAAACAAAACAGCCCGGAAAATATGATGGCTTATATGGATTCTGCTTTTACCGTTGAAAAACTTTCTTCGGAACTTAACAATCCAGAATCCAGCTTTTATTTTGTCAGACATCAAGATATTCCAATCGGTTATCTTAAGTTGAATTTTGGCAGCGCACAAACCGAACTGATGCAGGGAAAATCCATTGAAATTGAGCGAATTTATGTTTTAGAAGAATTTCAGGGACAAAAAATCGGGCAAATTCTAATTGAGAAAGCAATTTCGATAGCCAAAACTAATAATGCAGATTTCATCTGGCTGGGTGTTTGGGAAAAGAACCCGGGCGCTATCCGTTTTTATCAGAAGAATGGTTTTGAAGTGTTCAGCTCGCACCTTTTTACTATGGGAACCGATATTCAAACCGATATTTTGATGCGTTTATTACTGGTTTAGAATTCATTTCCAAATTCAAAAAAGAGAAAATTTCCCATCTTAAGTTTAAGTTACGTGCAAAAAAGCTATCTTTGCCGGCTTTTTAAAATTGAAATTATGTTTGGAAACAGAGTATTAAAAGGAGTCTTCTTAGTAGGCTTAGGGGCAACCAGTTATGGAATGCTAGCCACTTTTGTAAAGCTTGCCTACAATGAAAATTACACCACCGCAGAAGTAACTTCGTCACAGTTTATATTAGGAATTATCGGAATGCTTTTGATCAATGCTTTTCAGAAAGCTAAAAAAGGAAACGATGTTGTAAAAGCCAGCGGAAAAAACATTTTCCATTTAATGCTTGCCGGTACTTCTTTAGGAATGACTAGTGTTTTTTACTATTTAGCGGTAAAATACATTCCGGTTTCCATCGGTATCGTTTTATTAATGCAAACCGTATGGATGGGAGTTTTATTGGAATGGATTTTAGACAAAAAAGCGCCTTCGATGCAAAAAATCGTATCCGTTATCATTGTTTTAATTGGGACCGCACTGGCAACCAATCTGATCAAAAACGAAATTTCTCTGGATTGGAGAGGAATTATGTGGGGCTTACTGGCGGCTTCGTCTTTTACAACAACAATGTTTACCGCAAACCGCGTTGCTGTTGGAATTTCATCTGCTCAACGATCGCTATACATGCTTTTGGGAGGTGCTGTAATTGTTTTTGGTTTCTCAATAGCCACACAAACAACCCCTTTTAACTTTGACATCTTTTTAAAATGGGGAATCGTATTGGCCGTTTTCGGAACGATTATCCCTCCTATTCTTATGAATGCTGGATTTCCTCACACCGGAATCGGTCTTGGAAGTATTGTTTCTTCTTTAGAGTTACCCGTTTCTGTTATGATGGCTTATATGATTTTAGGCGAGCACGTCGTTTTTACGCAATGGGTCGGAATACTGTTAATTATTCTTGCAATTGTAATCATGAATATCAAAACATCAAAAAATTAACAAGTATTATCTTTTTTTCGTAGCTTTGAGTATAACCAAAACTCAAATTTTATGAAAAAACTATTTGCAGAATTTTTTGGAACGTATTGGCTGGTATTTGGTGGTTGCGGAAGCGCCCTGTTTGCAGCCGGAATCCCAGATTTAGGTATTGGCTTTGCCGGAGTTTCCTTAGCTTTCGGTTTAACTGTTTTAACTATGGCTTATGCTGTCGGTCATATTTCCGGCGGGCATTTCAACCCTGCTGTTTCCTTTGGATTATGGGCAGGTGGCCGTTTTGAAGCCAAAGAACTGGTTCCTTACATAGTAGCTCAATGTGTTGGAGCAATTGCTGCAGCGGGAACACTCTTCATGATTTTATCAGGAAAAACAGGATTTGCCATTGATAACACCAAAGCAGGGGCTTTTGCCACCAATGGCTATGATGCCTTTTCCCCAGACGGATATTCAATGATGTCGGCATTTATGGCCGAATTTGTGCTCACTTTATTCTTTTTGTTGATCATTTTAGGAGCTACCGATAAATTTGCAAACGGAAAATTTGCAGGTGTAGCTATTGGACTGGGATTAACCTTGATTCACTTAGTAAGCATTCCGATAACCAACACCTCGGTAAATCCTGCGCGTTCAACCTCTCAGGCTTTATTTACCCAAGGCGAGCCGCTGATGCAATTGTGGCTTTTCTGGGTCGCTCCTATTTTAGGCGCAATCGTAGCAGGATTTATTTATAAAAACCTTCTTCAGGACAACGAGTAGGTATAAATCATACTATTTTAAACACAAAAGCGATGAAAAAGTTCATCGCTTTTTGTTTTTCCAGAAATCTATATCATTTAACAATACACCCAAACTCATAAAAAATCACGATAATTTGAAATAAAATCCTACAATAAATTCAAAAGTATTTTCAATTTCGGTCTGATTTTTGAAAAATCTCAAAAAGTACATTTACAGTACAACTCAATTTATTTTTTTTAGTAATATTGAGTAACACATAAATAACCGTTAAAACAAGTATTTGAATTAATTTTTCATCTGATGAAAAAAAGTAAAATTTCAGAAATGGACAACGAAACGCTTGAAAGAGTTGTCACGATGGCTCAGGAGGAGAAAAAACCTTTTGACGTATTAAAAGAAGAATTTGGAATTTCAGAAAACGATGTTACTGAACTGATGCGCAAAAGAATGTCGAAAGATAATTTTGAACTTTGGAAAAAGAAAGTTACTGCCAGTAAACCCAAACCAAAACCTCAAAAATTCAACGATATTGAAGACGAAGATTTAGACAGCAAGTATTATTTTAAAAATAAATTCGATTAAGAAAAAATCCCCTAAATTTAGGGGATTTTTTTTACAACCTTTATGAAACACACTTTTTCACTACTTCTTTTGTTTTTAAGCACATTTTTAGTTGCTCAAACTGAAAAATTCAGCAAAGAAGAACTCGTAATCAACCCATTAATAAAAGGGGATTTATACACTTCAAAAATTAACAACACCAAACAAACACTTGTAATTCTTATTGCAGGATCAGGGCCAACCAACCGCAACGGAAATCAAATCGGGATGCAAAACAATTCTCTGAAATACCTTGCTGAAGACCTGTCCTCAAACGGTTATAGCGTTTTTAGTTACGACAAAAGAGTAATTGCCCAAATTATCGCCGGGAACATTAATGAATCCGAAGGGCGTTTTGAAGATTTGATCGAAGATGCCGTGAGCGTGTACGACTATTTCAAAAAAAACAACCTTTTTACGAAAATAGTTTTTGCCGGACACAGTGAAGGCTCTTTGGTCGGAATGATTGCCAGTGAAAAAACGAAAGCCGCTGCCTATATTTCCATTGCTGGTACCGGCAGAACAATCGATCAGGTTCTAGTGGAACAAATTGCAAAACAAATGCCTTCCTATAAAGAAAAAACAGCAGAATATCTTGCAACACTTAAAAAAGGACAAACCATTAAAGATGCGCCACCCGCATTACAAAGTCTTTTTAGAGAAAGTGTTCAACCTTATATAATTTCCTGGATGAAATACAATCCGCAGGATGAAATTCAAAAATTAAAATGCCCTGTTTTACTTCTTAACGGTGATAAAGATTTACAAGTGGAACCTAAAGAAGCTCATTTACTTCATTCGGTTAAAAAAGAGGCAGAAATCTTAATAATAGAAAACATGAACCACGTTTTTAAAAACATCGCTACTGATGAAAAAGAAAATATGGAATCGTATTCTAATCCTAATTTAAGAAACCATCCGAAACTTTCTGAGGTCATTGTAGCGTTCTTAAACAAAAAAGTGTAACAAAAACGAAAAGCACCCTACCAATATAAAAACGATAAATCAATGAAAAAAATAATCTGCACCTTGGCTCTTGCATCATTTTTTATGAGCTGTAAATCGCAAAGTAACGCGTCATCTGCAAAAAATGATGTTCAGGTTACCATCGATCTTAAGAACGTTACCGATGACAAAGTAATGGTAACCATTATTCCTCCATCAATAACAACAGATAACATCATTTTTCACATTCCTAAAACTGTTCCGGGAACTTATTCCGAAGACGATTACGGACGATTCATTGAAAACGTAAAAGCATACGATGCAAAAGGAAATCTGCTTCAGGTTACTCAAAAGGATAAAAATTCCTGGGACATTTCTAAAGCTAAATCACTGGCTAAAATCACTTATTGGGTTAACGACTCATTTGATACCGAAACCTCAGGCGGAATGGGTGGTGAAGATGTATTTTCACCAGCAGGGACAAACATCTTAGCCGGAGAAAATTTCATGCTTAACACTCATGGATTTGTAGGTTATTTTGAAGGAAAATCAGAATCACCATACAAACTAACGGTTTCACATCCTGCGACTTTATGGGGCGCAACTTCTTTAACCGACACCGATCCCAGCAATGAGTCGGATGTATTTCTTACCTCGCGCTATCCAGAATTGGTAGACAGCCCAATTATGTATTCCAAACCGGACTATACAACCTTCAAGGTTGACGACATGGATATCTTAATCAGTGTGTTTTCACCCAACGGAACCTATAAAGCTGCCGACTTTACTCCTGCAATGGAAACCATGATGCGTGCACAGAAAAAATTCCTTGGTCCTGTGAATTCAACCAAAAAATACAGTATTCTTTTGTATCTGTCGGACATGAAAAAGAACGACGCCAAAGGATTTGGCGCATTGGAACACACCACCTCCACGACAGTTGTAATGCCGGAAATGATGCCAAAAGGTGCGTTATTGGAACAAATGAAAGATGTGGTTTCACACGAATTTTTTCATATTGTAACGCCGTTGTCGGTTCACTCAAACGAGATTCATTATTTCAACTACAATGCTCCAAAAATGTCCAAGCATTTATGGATGTACGAAGGAGTTACTGAATACTTCGCAAATTTATTCCAAGTAAATCAAGGCTTAATCACTGAAGAAGATTTCTATAATCGAATGGTAAGTAAAATAGAGGAATCCAGACGATTTGACGATAAAATGCCCTTCACTAAAATGAGCCAGAACATTTTAGACAAGAACTACAAAGACTCTTATTACAATGTTTACCTCAAAGGAGCTTTAATTGCCATGTGTATAGATATTCAAATGAGAGAAAGCAGTGGCGGAGAAAAAGGTATTTTAGACTTAATGCAGGCACTTTCTAATGAATACGGAAGCAAAAAACCCTTCAACGACGAGGAATTATTTGCTAAAATCACTTCGCTAACTTATCCGGCAGTTGGGGAATTCCTAAAAACCTATGTAGATGGCGACACTCCTATTCCGTATGATGTTTATTTTGCAAAGATGGGAGTTAAAGAAGGAACGATAAAAAAAGCCGGAAATCCGTTCTTAAAAGACGAAATGACTCCGCTTATCACCGTAAATCCGGAAACTAAAGAAATTACTGTTTTACCGGATGTTGAGCTTAACGATTTCATGAAAACTCTTGGAATCAAAAACGAAGACGTTATATTAGCGATCAACGGAACCAACTACAATATGGACACTATTTACGAAATGCTTATGCCTGAGAAAGGTTGGAACAATGGCGATGCTATTACCGTAAAAATTAAACGCAAAGGCAAAGAACAACTTTTAAAAGGAAAAGTAATTGTACCAATGCAGGATGCACAAGGCTATCATGCAGTTGACACTTCAAAAGCAAAACTAAAAGAAGCTTGGTTGAAAGGATAATACATCCTGAGACAATCTTAACAATCCCCAATTCAGCTCTTGATGATTGGGGATTTTTTATTGAATAATTTTCTTTACTTTGCAATCCAAATTAAATTCTGATGAAAAAAATAGTTCTAGTACTGGCGGCGACTGCTTTATTAACAGCTTGCAACAAAAAAGAAGAAAGTGATAAAGGCCTTACTCTTACAGGAGAAGTAAAAGGTCTTACCCAAGGTAAACTATACATCCATAAGATTGCAGATACGTCTTTGGTTACCTTAGACAGCATTATTGTTAAAGGAGACTCGCATTTTTCAAGTTCAATTGATTTAAAAGAACCTGAAATGCTGTATTTATCGTTAGATCGAGGTGTTACCGAATCAATTGACAACCTTATTCCATTTTTTGCAGAACCGGGAACCATGAACATCGAAACCACTTTGAATGAGTTTTATGCTAAAGCAAAAATTAAAGGTTCAAAAAACCAGGAACTTTTAGAATTGTACAACAAAACAAAAGCAGTTTTTAACGACAAACAAAACAAAACATCAAGCTTGCTTTTCATGGCTGGAAAAAATGCAAACAGTAAAATTTACGACACGCTTAAACAGGCCAACGACAAACTAATCATTCGTAAATACCTTAATGCCGTAAATTTCGCGGTAAACAACGGAAAACACGAAGTAGCACCTTATATTGCCTTAAGTGAAATTTCCGATGCGAACATCAAGTACCTGGACACCATTCAAAAATCTATGTCTGCGGAGGTAGCTAAATCAAAGTACGGTAAACTACTAACCGAATTTGTAGCTAAGCGAAAAGAAGCCGAGCAAACAAACCCATAAAAAACAAAAAAGCGTTCCTTATTAAGTGAACGCTTTTTTTATTTCCAAAGTCTTATAAATAAAAAAACCACCACTATAAAGTGATGGTTTTGGAGCCGATGGAGGGACTCGAACCCACGACCTGCTGATTACAAATCAGCTGCTCTAGCCAGCTGAGCTACACCGGCAATTAACCTTAAAAATATTCATTAAAAAATCACGATGGAACGTGATCAAAATTGGAGCCGATGGAGGGACTCGAACCCACGACCTGCTGATTACAAATCAGCTGCTCTAGCCAGCTGAGCTACACCGGCGACTCATTTACTCACTAGACCAATATTTGTTTTCGGTGTTCGTGAATAACAATTTCGGGTGCAAATATAAGCGAGTTTTTCAAACTTGCAAATACTTAAAAGCACTTTTTTACCGAATTTCTACTGTTAAAGTGCGTTAATCTTATCAACCAACTGATTAGCAGCAGCTTCTAAATCTTTATTAATTTGCTTGAAATGCGCTTTTTTATTTTCAACGTTTTTTTGGTTCACTTTTGTAATCAAACCGTCAAAAGAAGTAATTGCCTCATCAATCAAAGCATCAGACGCTGGAGTTGGCTTTCCGGTTGTTGTCATCTCATAAAGATAAACCGCTTCAATAATATCACCTAATACGTAGTTGATGTCTTTTTTTAAGTTTCTTACGCTTGCCATTTTATTTTTGTTTAAAATTTCGTTTGCAAAATTACAATTATTCTTCAGAATAAAGGTTAAGAAATAAATATTTCTAGTAGTGTAGCCTTTCCAACCAATTTAAAATCAGTCACTGATGCCGGAAGTAAAACCGTATCACCTTTTCTAAACGAATAACTTCTATCTGAATCAATTACAAACATCACTTCCCCTTCTGTACACATATAAACCATAAAAGAATCATTAGCATTAACCACTTTCATATTCCCGTCAAGCGGAATAATGTTTGTTGTAAAATACTCGCAATTCACAACATTATTGCTTTGATTATTTGTCGTTGAGTACTGTCTTTGCGCCTGAACCACTTTATAATTTATCGCCTCCAAGGCCAAATCAACATGTAATTCTCTAGAATTTCCATTCGCATCAACTCTGTCCCAATCATAAATACGATAAGTAATATCAGAGGTTTGCTGAATTTCCGCAAGCAAAATACCCGCGCCAATAGCATGAATTGTTCCGGTTTCCAAAAAGAAAACATCCCCTTTTTTTACCGGAATTTCTTTTAGGATTTTTGACAGAGTACGATTTTCCAAATGAATCAGATATTCATCAGAAGACGATTCTTCATTAAACCCAACAATAATACGCGACTGCTCATCTGCCTGCATCACGTACCACATTTCGGTTTTTCCAAAAGAATTGTGTCTTTTTTTAGCCAGTTCATCATTTGGATGCAATTGAATAGACAAATCTTCTTTGGCATCTATAAACTTAAAAAGCAATGGAAATTCGGCTCCAAAACGCTTATAAACCTTATTTCCTAAAACTTCAGAAGGATATTTCGCAATCAGTTCATTTAAAGTTACACCTTTAAAACTCCCGTTTGCAATACTGCTCACATCATTAGGAACGGTTGTGATTTCCCAGCTTTCCCCTGTAGTTGTTGATGGAATTTCTTTATTTAAAAGGGTTTTCAGCTTAGTTCCACCCCAAATTCGGTCTTTTAAAATCGGTTCGAAAACCAAAGGATATAAATCGGCAATCATTTAAACTAATTTTTTTACGGTTTCAAGCACTCGTGGGAAATGACTTTCTGCATCCATCGAATTAAAAACCATCTGCACAATACCCTTTTTATCAACAATATAAGTCACTCTTCCCGGAATAAGCCCTAAAAAATTACTCGGCACTCCGAAAAGTTTACGCAAACTCTTATCACTATCGGCCAGTAGTGTAAAAGGGAGTTTGTACTGCTGGGAAAATTTTTTGTGCGATTTCACACTGTCGCCACTAATGCCGATAACTTCTGCACCCAAATCCTTGAATTCTTCATATTGGTCACGAAAAAAACAAGCCTGTTTAGTACAGCCCGGCGTGTCGTCTTTCGGGTAAAAATAAATTACCAGAACTTTTTTTCCTAAAACGGAAGCGACATAAAAATCATTCCCGTTTTGGTCTTTTCCTCCAAATAAAGGCAATTTATCACCTACTTTTATTTCTCCCATCAGTTCCCTTTATAGCTTACAAAATTACGCGGAGTCTCATATAAAACAACCTCCAGATCGCTCTCTTGAGAAATTCTAGCTCTTATTTTATTCCAGATTACCACTACTATATTTTCTGCAGTCGGATTCAAGTTTTCAAATTCCGGAACGTCTAAATTAAGGTTTTTGTGATCAAATTTCGATTCAACTTCTTCATAAATGATTGTTGCCAAATCCTTGATATCCATAACATAACCGGTTTCAGGATTTATCAAACCCGTTACACTTACAATCAATTCGTAATTGTGTCCGTGAAAATTTGGATTGTTGCATTTTCCAAAAACCGCATCGTTCTGTTCCATAGACCAGTCCTTGCGGTACAAACGATGTGCTGCATTAAAATGCGCTTTTCTTGAAACGGTTACTCTCATAATTTATGATCTTCAAGATAGTGGTAAAATTCATCAAAAATAATCTTGAACCAAACCGTGTAAATCTCCGGATTCAGCTCCATATCGGCTTTCACCTCATCAATAGCCATCCATTTCCAGTTTTCAACCTCATCGGTATTAATATTCGGCTGGTCATGGTAATAGCCAATCATCACATGGTCAAGTTCGTGTTCGGTAAGACCGTTATCGAAAGGCGCTTTATAGATGAACGAGAAAAGCTCCTTCAACTGGGTTACAAATCCCATTTCTTCATACAAACGACGGGTTCCTGCCTGAATATTGGTTTCACCCTCACGCTGATGGCTGCAACAGGTATTTGTCCAGAGCAATGGTGAATGATATTTATGATGAGCACGCTGTTGGAGCATGATTTCATTTTTGTCGTTCAGAACAAATACTGAAAAAGCACGGTGCAATAAGGCTTTTTCATGTGCCTCCAACTTCGGCATCAAACCTATTTGCTGGTCATTTTCGTTAACTAATATTACGTGTTCTTCTTTCATGTTATTTTATAGCTCCGTAAAATTACGAAAAGCAATTCAAATCTAAGACTACCTTAGGGATTCCACACATTTAATTGCACATTTTTCCCCATCGATGGCCGCAGAAATAATTCCCCCGGCATAACCTGCTCCTTCACCACAAGGATACAAGCCTTTAATTTGAAGATGCTCCAATGTTTCATTATCCCTCGGAATACGAACCGGTGAGGAGGTGCGACTTTCCGGCGCATGCAAAATGGCTTCGTTTGTATAATAACCCCGCATCGATTTGCCAAATTGCACAAAACCTTCGCGCATGATCTGAGTTAAAAAACCTGGAAAAACCTGTCCTAATTCCACAGAAGTAGTTCCCGGAACATAAGATGTTTTTGGAATATCCACTGAAACTTTGCTCTGAGTAAAATCTACCATGCGTTGAGCCGGAACACGTTGCGTTTGCCCTGCCAAATACCAAGCTTTTTGTTCAATAGCCTTCTGAAATTCCATACCGGCCAAAGCTCCGAATTTTGCAAAAGGCTTAAAATCTTCCAGTTTCAATTCTACAACAATACCGGAATTAGCGGTTGCCTGATCGCGTTTGGATGGAGACCAACCGTTGGTAACTACCTCCCCAGGACTTGTAGCACAAGGCGCAATCACACCCCCAGGACACATGCAAAACGAATACATTCCTCTTCCATTTACCTGTTTCACAATCGAATACGGTGCAGGAGGAAGAAATTCTCCTCTAAAATCACAGGAATACTGAATACTGTCAATTAGACTCTGTGGATGTTCGGCACGAACCCCTAAAGCAAACGGCTTGGCTTCGATCAAAACTTTCTTTCTGTCGAGCAATTCGAAAATATCACGAGCGGAATGACCTGTTGCCAAAATAATCTTTTTAGCCTCAATCACATCTCCGTTTTGAGTAATAATCCCTTGAACCTCACTATTTTTTATCAGAATATCCGATACACGGGTTTCAAACAAAACTTTCCCACCGTATTCGATAATTTTATCACGAATGTCCTGAATGATTTGAGGCAATTTATTGGTTCCGATGTGCGGATGGGCATCCACCAGAATATCTGGAGTTGCACCAAAAGCTACCAAAAGCTGCAAAATTCTATCGACATCACCACGTTTTTTGGAACGTGTGTAAAGTTTTCCATCTGAATAAGTACCAGCACCGCCTTCTCCAAAACAATAATTGGAATCTTCATTTACGATATGGTCACGGTTGATGGCTTTCAAGTCACGACGGCGGCCACGAACATCTTTTCCGCGTTCTACCACAATCGGCTTAACACCTAGTTCTACTAATTGTAAAGCGGCGAACAACCCAGCAGGCCCTGCACCAACAACAATTACTTCGGGTGCATTACTAACATCTTTGTATTGAGGCAGTTCAATCTTACTTTCAACAATCGGTTCATCCTGAAAAAACACAGTTACTTTCAGATTGATTTTAATTGCACGCTGACGGGCATCAATTGAGCGTTTCAAAATAGCAATATGCTGAATATCTGCAATTTTAACATGCATCAGCCTTGCTAGATGATCTTTCAAAAGCACTGGGTTTACAGCAACTTCAGGAGCAACCTGTATCAGTAATTCTCTTGGCATTTAAGTAATTTTAATACTGCAAACTTATAACAATTATTTTAGGTAAATACACAAAAAAGGCCTAATGCTATGCATAGGCCTTTCATTAAATATTTACGATTCTGCGTTATTTCTTAATCAGTTTTGTGTTAATCACTTTATCCTCTAAACGGATTTTTACAAAATAGATACCGGTTTGTAAATCTGAAATGGAAAGGTTTTGAACAGATTTCGCCGTATTAAAGGCTTTTATCAACTGCCCGTTTACAGAATATATCGAAAGTTCGTTAATTGCTTTCCCAGTTGTATTTTCTATCGAAATCATATCAGAAGCCGGATTCGGGTAAATTGAAATACCGTTCTCCAAAGCAAAGCTACTGATTCCCAAAGCTACACCCTGCTCCAGATAATCTGGAATACTGTTAGTATTCGTATCATCATCGGAAGGATTAAAGTTCCCGTTGTAATCTTCGTTCATAGTTAAGACCCCGTCCCCATCATCATCATCATCCAGATAATTCAAAACTGTATCATTATCGGTATCCAAATAAGCGGTTGTCCCTTTACCAAACACATACTCATATTGGGTAAGTACAATATCGCCATCGTCGTCATTGTCAACAAAATTTGGAATCCCATCATTATCCGTATCGTCGTTGGCTAAATTGCCGTCACCGTTTAAATCTTCGGATGAAGTTGCGACAGTATCTAAATCAAAATCATTTGCACAATCAACAACTCTTAATTTTACCTCATAAATTATTCCGTTATCAAAAGCATAAATAGATTGTTCAAAAGCAGATGAGTTATTATAGGTAGTACCCCCGATTGGATTTACATTGTTTTGCGCATCTGCCAGAGTTTGATAAAACAAAACCGAGGAAGGATTGGCAGCATTAATATCATTTTGTGCCACTGCAAGATTAAAAGCTACAATTCCATCGGAATCATCATCGCATTTTGTATAATTATAAATGTTCGAGTCAAACGGTCTTTTAAAACGCCAGCCTTCCTGTACTGCACCCCAATCACCTGTATTTCTTCCCGGAGGTGTAACAGCTCCAAGTCCTGATTCATTAACAATTCCAACAATTGCTTTCCCTCCATTCCAAGTACATCCTGTTGGTTTATTTACGATCTGAACATCAATAAAATTAAATGTTTCATACAAAACCACTTGAAATGTACTACTAAGGGTGTTGCATGAAAACAACGGTTGATTGTTAAATATAATAACAAATTTTCTGTAGGGAGCCGCACCGATAACCGAATACGTTATCTGACCTGCTCCTTGAGTGTTAACCATATCATGAAAACAACCCAAAATGGCATTTTTAATAGTAAAATTTGCTGTAGGAAGAGCACCTACATTAGCTAAATTCCAAGGAGAAGCAAGATTGGCCTGATCTAATCTAAAATCGATAGCCCCATTAGTGCTTACAACAGCTTGATCATAAACATTCCCAAAGAAATCAAAACCAAACGATAAAGGAATCACGGGAGAATTCATATCATCATCGGTATTCAAAGTGCTTGCATTAGCAGTATACACTTGATGAGGAATCTGTGAAACCGAATAATTATTTTGCGAAATACCTGCTAATGAAAAAAACAACAAGCCAAAAACAAGCTGAATTCTTTTAAAGTAAAATTTCTTCATATATATTGTATTTTTGTCAAAGCTATCGATTTGCTTTTGATTTACAAAAAAAACTTACAAAATTTAACATGCAACGACAAATCAAACTTATTTGGGATTTCAGAGGTCCGAGCGCAGCCAAAACAGCAGAACACCACGAAATACACCTTAAAGAATATATCGAGATTGAAAAATTACCCATAACAATAACCGGCTTTCAAAGCATAAACGAAATGCATGCTATAGCTTTTATGGTGGTAACCGATGAAAACATGATTCAAGTAAGAGATGCTTTAAAACCGCATAGAGGAGAATTATTTCAATAAAAAAGTCGCAATTAACAGATAAAACTGCTAACTGCGACTGTAAAACGTAACTGTTTATTTTTTAATTGGCTACTTCACTGATAAAATGGATACGCATCAAACGCAACTCCTCAGTATCATAATCCCCTTCGAATTCATCTAAAGCATCTTGAATCTTATCGGAATGAGAATCCATAAAATAATCGTGGATTTCTTCCTGTTGGTCATCGTCTAAAATATCATCTATCCAATATTTGATATTCAGTTTGGTTCCGGAATAGACAATTTGCTCCATTTCTTTGAGCAAGGCATCCATATCCAAACCTTTTGCCTTAGCAATATCATCCAGTGGCAATTTGCGGTCAATATTCTGAATAATGTACAATTTAAGAGCTGAATTTGCTCCCGTTGATTTTACCACCAAATCATCAGGACGCATGATGTCGTTGTCTTCTACATAGCGGGCAATAAGTTCAACAAATTCTTTTCCGTATTTTTTTGCTTTACCTTCTCCAACGCCGTGAACGTTGCTTAACTCATCAATTGTAATCGGATATTTAAGCGCAATATCTTCTAGTGAAGGCTCCTGAAACACCACAAACGGTGGAACACCTAACTTTTTGGCCACTTTTTTTCGCAAATCGATCAGCATATTCATTAAAGCCTCATCGGCAGTACCGGAAGATTTTGCAGAAGTTACAATGGTTTCGTCATCGGATTCACTGTATTCGTGGTCTTCTGACATCATGAAAGAAACCGGTTTTTTTATAAACGCTTCTCCTTTTTTAGAAAGCTTCAAAACTCCGTAAGTTTCAATATCTTTAGAAAGCAAACCATCCACCAATACCTGACGAATTAAGGCCATCCAGTATTTTTCATCGTGATCTTTCCCTTTGCCAAAAAACTTCTGAGCATCGGTTTTATGAGCTTTGATTACCGCATTGATTTTTCCAATTAAAGTAAAAACAATCTCTTTGGATTTGTATAATTCTTTGGTATCACGAACCGTTTCAAGTAAAATCACAACTTGATCTTGTGCTTCCACTTTCTTTTTCGGGTTGCGAACGTTGTCGTCCATATCGGCACCTTCGCCGTTTACCTCATCGAACTCTTCTCCGAAATAATGCAATAGAAATTTACGACGTGACATAGAAGTTTCTGCATAGGAAACCACTTCCTGCAACAAAGCAAAACCGATTTCTTGCTCGGCTACCGGTTTTCCGGCCATGAATTTCTCTAACTTTTCGATATCCTTATAGGAATAATAGGCAAGACAATGACCTTCACCTCCATCACGACCGGCTCTTCCGGTTTCTTGGTAGTAACTTTCCAGTGATTTTGGAATATCATGATGGATAACAAAACGCACATCCGGCTTATCAATCCCCATACCGAAAGCAATCGTAGCCACCACCACATCAACATCTTCCATTAAAAACATATCCTGATGTTTTGCTCGTGTTTTGGCATCCAATCCTGCGTGATAAGGCACAGCACTGATTCCGTTAACTTGTAAAACCTGAGCAATCTCTTCCACTTTCTTACGGGAAAGACAATAAATAACGCCTGATTTTCCTTTGTGCTGCTTTATAAAACGAATAATATCGCCTTCGATATTTTTGGTTTTCGGACGTATTTCGTAATATAAATTTGGTCTGTTGAACGAAGCTTTAAAAGTAGCCGCATCGGTCATATCCAAATTCTTGAGTATATCTTCCTGTACTTTTGGAGTTGCAGTTGCCGTCAAACCAATAATGGGCACATCACCCAACTGTTTAATGATACTGCGAAGATTACGATATTCCGGACGAAAATCATGTCCCCATTCGGAAATACAATGCGCCTCGTCAATGGCTACAAACGAAATAGGCACACTTCTTAAAAACTCAACGTATTCCTCTTTGGTTAAAGACTCTGGTGCAACATATAACAGTTTTGTCAACCCTGAACTAATGTCTCTTTTAACCTGATTAACTTCTGTTTTTGTAAGGGATGAATTTAAAACATGTGCCACTCCTGCTTCCGAGGAAAGACTCCGAATTGCATCCACCTGATTTTTCATTAAGGCAATTAAAGGCGAAACCACAATAGCCGTTCCATCCAAAACCAATGCCGGCAATTGGTAGCACAACGACTTCCCACCTCCTGTAGGCATAATCACAAAAGTGTTGTTATGAGTAATGATACTTTTAACAACACCTTCCTGTAAACCTTTGAATTGGTTAAAACCAAAATATTTTTTTAACTCTTTATGTAAGTCAATTTCGCTTGGTTTCATTATTTATTAATAGGTATTTTACATAAATTTGCAGAGATTAAAGATACGAATTTCTTTAATAATCACAAATTTTATAAAACTTTAGGTTTGAGTACAAAAGATTCTGTTTTGGCTGCGGCCCGAAAAACCATACTTTCTGAGAGTGAGAGCATTGCAAAGCTCGTTGATTTTCTTGACGATGATTTTGCAAAATCCGTAGAGCTTATTTACAATTGCAAAGGCCGTTTGGTGGTGACCGGAATCGGCAAAAGCGCCATCATCGCTACTAAAATTGTGGCCACGATGAATTCCACAGGAACACCCTCTATGTTTTTACATGCTGCGGAAGCCATCCATGGAGATTTAGGCATGGTTCAGCCCGGCGATGTAGTTATCTGCATCTCCAAAAGTGGCAACAGCCCGGAAATTAAGGCTTTGGTTCCACTCTTAAAACGATTCGGCAACCCATTAATTGGAATGACCGCCAGCAAGACCTCCTTTTTAGGAAAAGAATCGGATCATGTTTTAAATGCTTACGTAGAAGAAGAAGCCTGCCCTAATAATTTAGCTCCAACCAACAGCACCACTGCTCAATTGGTTTTAGGCGATGCTCTGGCGGTTTGTTTGATGGAACTGCGCAATTTCAAAAGTGAAGATTTCGCAAAATACCATCCGGGTGGCGCTTTAGGGAAAAAATTATTGCTGCGTGTTGGCGATATGTTAGACCAAACCCATCGCCCTCAAGTTGCTCCTACAGCAAGTATCAAAAATGTGATTATGGAAATTTCCGAAAAGCGTTTAGGTGTTACAGCAGTTGTGGAGAACAATCATGTGGTTGGCATCATCACAGATGGAGACATCCGAAGAATGTTAGAAAAACGTGACACTTTTATCGATTTGACGGCAAAAGACATCATGACTCAAAATCCTAAAGTGGTAAAACTTTCCGATATGGTCGTGGATGCGTTCAACACTATGGAAAACCATTCCATAACACAAATGGTTGTTGTGGACAACCAAGAATACAAAGGTGTGCTTCACATCCATGATATTTTAAAAGAGGGAATTGTATAATGGCGAAGAAGTCTGCAAAAGAAATGTCGTTTTTAGACCATTTGGAAGAACTCCGATGGTTATTAGTTAGAAGCACCATTGCCATTTTAATTGGCGGATGCGTAGCGTATTATTTCAGTGATTTCATTTTTGACACCGTAATTTTCGGCCCAAAAGATGGAAATTTCATTACCTATCGTTTTTTCTGCGATTTGGCAAACCAATACGATCTGGACAAAAGTTTCTGCATAAAGGAATTGCCTTTTGAACTTCAGAACCGAACCATGGAAGGGCAATTTTCCATGTTAATCTGGACTTCGATTACTTGCGGATTTGTAATTGCTTTCCCTTTCATTTTATGGGAACTATGGAAATTCATCAGTCCGGCTTTGTATGACAAGGAACGAAAAAATGTACAATTATTCATTTTCATTGCCTCTTTGCTGTTCTTTTTAGGAGTAGCTTTTGGTTATTTTGTACTCACGCCGCTTTCGATTAATTTCTTAGCCAATTTAACCATCAGTGAACACGTGAAAAATGCCATCGACATGGATTCCTATATTGGACTGGTTAAAACCACTTCACTGGCAACCGGACTGGTTTTCGAATTGCCAATTGTGATTTACTTCCTGTCCAAATTAGGATTAGTAACACCAAAATTCCTTAGAGATTACAGAAAATATTCCTATGTAATCATTTTGATTATTGCAGCCATTGTTACACCTCCGGATGTAATCAGTCAAACCATAGTTACGGTTCCGCTGGTGATTTTATACGAAATCAGTATTTTCATTTCGCGATTCGTAACCAAAAAAGAAGAACTAAAAACCACTTAATATGTCCGATTTAGTAAAAGAATTCAACGATTACCGTTCAAAAATGAACGAGAAGTTATTGGCAGACGACAATAAAGTAATCAAACGTATTTTCAACCTGGACACCAATGCTTATATGGAAGGCGCTTTGGATGTAAAAACCAAAGAACTTTTAGGGCTGGTTGCTTCTGCTGTTTTACGTTGCGACGACTGCATTAAGTACCATTTGGAAACCGCTTACAAACAAGGAATCAATCGTCAGGAAATGATGGAAGCCATGAGTATAGCAACCTTAGTAGGCGGAACCATTGTAATTCCTCATTTGCGTAGAGCCTACGAATTCTGGGAAGCTTTAGAGAATCAGGAATAATTATTTGTTAATTTGTTGATGCAAATACCTTGTAATTCGTTTATTTGCAAACACAATATCTTAGTCACTCGGTAACTTTGTTACTCAGCAACTCAAAAAAAAATGAAATTAAGAGCCGAAAATATAGTTAAAACTTACAAAGGAAGAAGCGTGGTAAAAGGCGTTTCGGTAGAAGTGAATCGTGGTGAGATTGTTGGTTTGCTCGGCCCCAACGGAGCTGGAAAAACAACTTCTTTTTACATGATTGTAGGACTTGTAAAACCAAATGCCGGTAATATTTATCTGGACGATATGAACATTACCGATTTCCCAATGTACAAACGTGCCCAGCATGGAATTGGCTATTTAGCTCAGGAAGCATCGGTTTTTAGAAAATTAAGTATTGAGGATAACATCTTGAGTGTTTTACAACTTACCAATCTTTCTAAAGCAGAGCAGGAAGCAAAAATGGAATCTTTGATCGATGAGTTCAGTTTGCAGCACATTCGCACCAATCGAGGCGATTTGCTTTCCGGAGGAGAACGCCGTAGAACAGAAATCGCACGTTGTTTGGCTACCGATCCGAAATTCATCTTATTGGACGAACCTTTTGCAGGTGTTGACCCGGTTGCCGTAGAAGACATTCAACGCATTGTAGCTCAGTTAAAAAACAAAAACATCGGAATCTTAATTACCGATCACAACGTACAGGAGACTTTAGCCATAACCGACAAAACGTATCTAATGTTTGAAGGTGGAATTCTAAAAGCAGGAGTTCCTGAAGAATTGGCCGAAGACGAAATGGTACGAAAAGTATATCTTGGTCAGAATTTCGAATTGAGAAAGAAAAAACTAGAATTTTAAATGTTTGCCTTAAATGGAAAACGATTCAGATAAATTACACAAAAACCCTAAACATTGGAAATTAGGGTTTTTCTATTTTAATAAGGAAGATAAACGTCTGATGGTTCCTAAACCAATTGAATGGATGGGATTTACTTTAAATTTTGCCAATTACAGAGCCTGGATTTTAATGGTGCTTTTCGCATTGTGGATGGCTTTTATAATTAGCATTACTTGATTAACATCCTTTTCAGTTCTTCTTTACTTCCGTTAAAGATGTTTACATCGACCAAACCTTCTATTCCTTGAATTTTAGCCTTTTCGGTGAACTGCCAAAACTTCCAATCGTCTTTTATAGTCTCAACAAAGAAATTGTAATTGGCAATCCAGAAGGTATAGCCTTTGAATTCGTCCTTCAAAAAATCTGTATAATAACTTTCCCCAGTATAAATTATCGGTTTTACCTTATAATGTCTTTCTACATGTTTTAACCAACGACGCAAACCGATTTTCAAGCTGTCGATCGACTGGTTTTTAGGCAACTTCTCAATATCCAGCACCGGCGGAAAATCGCCTTTCTTCAATTTAACCACTTTGATAAAATTCTCGGCCTGTTCAATGGAGTTTTCGTTCGGACGGTAATAATGATAGGCCCCACGTATAAAATAGTGTTCTTTTGCTGCTTTCCAATTCTCTTTAAAACGACGATCTGGACGGTCGTTTCCGGCGGTTGCACGTACAAAAACAAATTCAAGCGGGAAATCATCTTCGACTTTATCAATTTTCCCCCAAGCAATTTTACTCTGATACTCGGAAACATCAAAACCCACCACTTTGGTGTCATGACGGCTTAATACCTCAAAGATGCGGATGTCTTCGAGTTTACGTTCTTCTTCAGTTAAATCATTAACGTTTTTATCGGTTTTAAATCCTAAATAATACAAAAAACCATTGCGGTAATTGTAAGCCATTCCGAGAAGAAACAGAAGAAATAACGTTACTAACCCATAGGTCATCATTTTACCGTAAGGCAACGATTTTTTAGATTTAGAACGGGAACGAGTTGTAGTCCGAACAGGTTTTACAGGCCTCTTCGAAGAAGTTCGTTTCATAAATTGTTAGGCTTTTTTACTTAAAAGTGTATTGTTTATCACGGAAAGAATTACGTAAAAAAGAATAATCATTGGAATAGCCAAGTACTGAAACACTACCAACAATAGTGCTGAAATTGCTAAAAAGAATACCTGAAGTTTGTTGTTCTCCCAACTGAAATACTTCACTTTCAAAGAAAACAATGGAATTTCCGCATTTAGCAAATAAGCGCTTAAAAAACTCAGTGCTACCAAAAAGTACGGATTGCTTAAAATCTCAGAAAGCCATTCGTATTGGTTAGCAAACAAAATCATTGGTATACTCATGATCAGCAACGCATTCGCCGGAGTTGGCAATCCGATGAACGAATCAGTTTGACGGGTATCGATGTTGAATTTCGCCAAGCGGAAGCAAGAAGCAACCGTGATGACAAAACCAATATAAGGCACAATTCCCATGTAATACGTATCCGGTGTTAACGTATAAATATCCTGATTTTCCTGAATATCGGAAAGCATCTTATACATTACCACTCCCGGCACCACACCACTGGTCACCATATCCGCCAAAGAATCCAACTGAACACCTAATGGGCTTTGTGCATTGAAAATTCGGGCAAAAAAACCATCCCAAAAGTCAAAAAAGATTCCTAAACACACCAAGGAAAATGCTTCGTTGTAGTTTCCGTTAAACGCGTGAATTAGGGCTAATAATCCGCAAATAAGATTTAAAAAGGTGATTAGATTTGGGATCTGTTTTTTAAACGACATAGAATTTGTTTTTATCTGACACAAAGTTATACAATAAGTTAAATAAAATTGAGTTTACTATTTGAGATTTTTATAGCATCTTTGTAAAAATAATTGACTTTGAAGAAAACCTACGCATTCCTACTCCTTTTCACCGGACTAATCACTTACAGTCAGGCTATTAGAAAGTATTCCAATGAATTCATGAATATTGGGGTGGATGCTGCTGCGCTAGGAATGTCAAATGCTGTGGTTTCACATACCGGCGATGTTAATTCCGGCTATTGGAATCCAGCAGGTTTACTAAAAATGGAAGACCGTCAACTCTCCTTAATGCATGCCAGTTATTTTGCCAATATTGCCCAATACGATTATGCCGGTTTTGCAATGCCGCTTGATGATCGAAGCGCTGTGGGAGTTTCCCTTATTCGTTTTGGGGTAGACGATATCCTAAACACAACACAACTTATTGACAGTCAAGGAAATGTAGACTACAACCGAATCAGTCTTTTCTCTACAGCCGATTACGGTTTAACGGTTTCCTACGCAAGAGCTTTACCTTTAGACGGCTTTAACTATGGGGTAAATGCCAAAATCATTCGTAGGGTGATCGGAAAATTTGCCAGTTCTTGGGGATTTGGTTTTGATTTAGGCGTACAATACCAAACACAGGACGAATGGAAATTTGGGTTAATGCTTCGCGACATCTCCACAACTTACAACGTTTGGGCCATCGATGAAGACGAGTACAAAAAAATAAAAGACGCTGTACCGGGGCAAAACCAGGAACTTCCTGAAACTTCGGAGATAACCCTTCCTAAAGCACAGTTTGGCCTTTCTAAAAAATTCATCATCCGTTACGATTACAGCCTTTTGGCAGCAGCAAACCTGAACATGCAATTTGCAAGAACTAATGATATCATCTCCACCGATGTTGTAAGTATCGATCCTGCTCTTGGTTTTGAAGCAGGTTACATCGATTTGGTTTTCCTTCGTGCCGGAGTTGGTAATTTTCAGAAAATCACCCAGATTGACAATTCGAGTAATGTTAGTTTCCAGCCGAATATTGGTATTGGATTCAAATACAAAGGCATTCAGGTGGATTATGCCTTAACCGATATTGGTGACCAGAGTGCGGCGCTGTATTCCAACATATTTTCATTAAAATTAGATTTCAGCATTTTTAGATAATATGAAATTCTTAACACGATTTGCAGTTTCCCTTCTGATAACCTTCCTTTCGGTTTACAAGATTCAGGCTCAAGCTCCAGTTCTTTCAAGTTCCGCAAAAATAAGCCTGCTTACTTGTGGAACCGGTAATGAATTATACTCAATTTACGGCCATACAGCCCTTCGTATTTGGGATCCTGTGAACCAAATTGATGTTGTGTATAACTATGGGACTTTTGATTTTCATACTTCGAATTTTTACCTGAAATTCATTAAAGGCGATTTACAGTATTTCGTTTCCACAAGTTCATTTGCAGATTTCACCTATGCTTATGTGTACGACAATCGGGATATTTACGAACAGGTTTTAAACTTAACAGGACAACAGAAGCAACGGATTTTTAACGAATTAGACACCGTTTTAAGCTCGGAAAAACGATTTTACACCTACAAATTCATAGACCGCAACTGTACTACCATGGTTGCCGATTTAATTAACCAAGCACTTCCCGAGAAAATATCAACAAAAATACCCGATACTGAAAAAACATACCGCAACATCTTATACGGTTATTTGGATAATCATTTTTATGAAAATCTCGGCATTAACCTAATGTTCGGATTAAAAACCGACAAACAATCCGACAAACTCTTTCTCCCTATCGAATTAATGCAGGGCGTTAACTTATCCAAAAACAACAACGGTAAATTGGTTTTGGAGGAAAAAACGGTGTTTAAAAAAATGGAAAACGGCGAAGGAAAATCACTTTGGAACAATTACATCACCTTTGCTCTAACAATACTTCTTCTGATTGCTTTATCAGGTAAAAGAAAGTTTCAAATTATCTGGCTTACCCTTTGCGGTTTATTAGGTCTTTTCTTTTCTTTAGTGGGGTGCTATTCCTTCCACAAAGAAGTTTTATGGAACTACAACGTTTTACTGATGAACCCGGTGTTTTTATTATTGGTTTTCTTCATTGTAAAAAACAACACGACCTGGATTAAAAGAACCATTATTATTTCATGGATTGCAATTGCGGTTTATACAGGATTTATCCTTTTGAAAGTTCAGCTTTTAATGATGCTTCCCTTGATTGTCCTGAATACGCTTACACTTTGGTATATCTGGAAAAATCTACCTAAAAAACAGTAAATCTTTACTGCCCTCTGAAAAAAAGTACCGTACTCAATGTTTTGATAACAATGTTGATATCCAAGAACAAACTGCGGTGCTTAATGTAATACAGATCGTATTGCAGTTTAATCAAACTATCTTCCAGAGTTTCTCCATAAGAATGTTTTACCTGAGCCCAACCTGTCAAACCAGGTTTGATAACATGGCGGGTTTGATAAAAAGGCATGATTTCTGCAATTTGCTGAACAAAAACAGGACGTTCCGGTCGAGGTCCAATAACTGCCATATCTCCTTTTAGAATATTTATAAACTGAGGAACTTCATCAATTCTAGATTTTCTTAAAAACCTTCCGAAAGGAGTAACCCTGCTGTCGTTAGCAGAAGCAAAAACCGCTCCGTTGGCCTCAGCATTAGTAACCATGGAACGAAATTTAAAGATTTTAAAGTTTTCGCCGTTTTTCCCAACACGTTCCTGTGTATAAAGCAATGGTCCTCTATTACCTATGAAGTTCCCTAACAATAACACCGGAAGTATAAACAACCCCGCTGCTAATCCTATAACAGAGACCACTATATCAAAAAAACGGATACCGTATTGATACAAACGATTTTGATTGCTGCGACTAAATGGAAAATATTTATAAAAATCTTTTTCTGCATATTGTACCGGAAGCCTATATGTACACGATTCATAAACCTGGGAATATTCCCTGATGACCACTCCGTTTTCTAACAAAAAAAGTAAACGGTCATATACTTCAACCGGCATTTCATCAGTGGCTTTATTTGCAATTACAATTTCTGAAATAGAATGATTTTGAATAAAACCTTCCAACTGTTCGATATCAACTTTTTCAAGTAAAACTTTTTTACGCTGAGATTCCTTGGTACTTAAATACCCTAAAACTTTATAATTGGGGTCTGCTTTTTCCAATTCGGAAACCAAACCTTCCACCGAACGATCATCGGCAAGAAAAAGCACATTCTTATAAAAACGTTGTGAAGCCAGATACTTTTGATAAAGCATTCGCCAAAGAAATAAAGTCCCTAAAATAGCCACATAAAAAAACAAAATCTGCAAACGGTTTTTGGGAAGCGAAGGAGTAAGAATCGGAGTTAAAAGATAAACCAAAACAGTAGTCGTAGAAGTCAAAATGATACTTTTAACAATCTGGAACTGATTTCCGGCAACCTGAAGGTTATACATCTCGAAAATCGATCCGAAAAACAACAGATAAAAGGCTAAAACAAAAGTCCAGTAGTAATTGTGAATGGAAATTCTGAAATACCCAAACTCAAATTGTTTGCTTACAAAATACAAAGCCAGAAAAACCAAGGCAATATCAAAAGCCCGAAGGAGAATCTTTCTTTCAGAGATTTCAAAATGTATTTTTTTATGATTCGTCATTCTATCCTTTTCTTTAATGCAAAATAATACTATTTCCAAAATCAGTCTCTACGACTGGATGCATTTTTTTAATTTCAAACTAATGTATCGTACTCAAGCTGACTTTAAAACTTATTTGAAAGTTACCGTAACACTTTCTTCCAAAGCAACTTTACCTGCTCCCAGTCCCAAGTTTCAGCTTTACTTCTCCCAGAAACAGACAGTTTATTGGACAACTCTTCATCTGCAAGAAGTTTTTCTACAGCATTCACCATTCCCATTACATCTTTGTCATTAACCAGAAGTCCCTCTTTTTCATTTTTAATCAAAAAAGGAAGACCTCCAACATTAGTTGATACAACCGGAAGCCCCAAAGCCATTGCCTCCATAACACTTACCGGTGTATTATCAAGATGTGTGGTGTTTATAAAGATGTCATAATCGGCAGAAAGTTGCGTCCACTGAGTTTTTGAAAGTTTTCCCGTGAATTTTACCTCGCATTTTTTCTGTAATGCATAGTGCTCGCACAACTCTTTACTCCCATCTTTTTCAGGACCAACCATACACAAAGAGGCATTCGGATACCGTTCTTTAAGCTTACTTAAAACTTCAACTGCCATTTTAGGGTTATAAATCCTTGAAAAAGAACGTACCCATAACAATTTAGGTTGCAGCTTACCTCGTTCTTTAAAAGGATAATTTTTAAGCTCAATATTGTTCGGAATATAAACCAAATTCGAAAAACCACTATCCTGAAAAACCTTAAACAGATAATTTGAAGGCGCTACATTTTTATAGGCATTTTTAAATACCATCTTGCAAAGCTTTGGGTTTTTCTTTAACCGCTTAGGCAAATTTCCTCCGTGAAGAATTGGAATGTATTTTTTCTTGAGCAGCCTGCACAGCTGACTAACCACAAAAGCGAACCAAAAACCAGTAGTACTGTAAGTATCAATTAAAACATAGCGAACTTTGCTTCGATTGTTCCAAGTGGCCCAGATCATATCCAGTAAACGCCATAATTGATTACTTTTTTCGGAAGAATAAACAACATAATATCCTTCCTGACTAAGAAGATTTCCCAGCGTTTCAATCGTAGTCACGTTGGCTCCCTGACCCGACAACTTGTTTCCTATATATAAAATTCCTTTCAAAGGTTATTTCTTACTAGCGTAAAACACTTCAAATAATGTGAAAGGCCAAATCAGTTTCCCTAAAGTAACAACCTTAAATTTAGAAACAAAAACCTCCTTAATCCTTGCAATTGTGGTTTCATGATAATGACCGGTAAAATCGTTCCCTGCCAATTTTCTACCAATCTTGTACAAAATATTTTCTGTCGGACCGGAAATCACAATATACCCATCTTGTTTAAGAAGTTTATTAAACTTATCCAGATAGGCCGGTAATTCGTTTAACGGAATATGCTCCAAAACATCAAGTGCCACAATGGCATCAAAAGAATTCGGTTCAAATTCCAAATGGAAAAAATCGCCTTGAATAAAATTAATTGAAGCTGGAAATTGGATTTTGGTTTTCAATAGCTCAACAGGTTTTAAATCTAAATCTAAAGAAGTCAGTTCAAAACCTTTACTGGCCAAATCGTATGAAAACACTCCTGTTCCACAGCCAAAATCAAGCACCTTTCCACCAGGTTTACAGTTTTTGGAAATAAAATCGGAAGCCAACTTAAGTCGTTTCCAAAAAATATGATCAATTACAGGGTTTTTATGTGCATAGGCCGGTAACGCAGCCTCAGAAAGCACTTCGTCTGTTCCCTGTGCATTAAGCAATTCGGTAATATTTTGTTTAAATATTTTTTTTGTTTTCTCCATGGTTATAACTTGTAGAGACGATACTCTCCTATTGTTTTTACTAATTCACAATCTTCCCAATGATTTTTATCGAGAATGTAATTTACTTTTTTATTTCTTAAAAATGCAGTTTTTTCTCTTGATGGCAGTTTTTCAAACCGAACAATATCCTGATACCAAGCAACAAATTTTTCAGGGTTTCCTTCAATTAACATCCCTGCTCCTTTAGCATCCAAAACCACTGATCGGTTGGCTGCGCTCCTGAGAAGAAAATTGCCAAAGAAAACGGAATCATCAGGTGTTTGCTGCTTAACAAAAATGACCATTTTTTCAAAATCAACTTTGCCTTGATCGGTTATTTTTCCATTAATTTTAAAACTTTGAGGCAAAATTGTTGCACAAATGTCGTCCCCGATAAAAGGCAACTTAGAAAAAGGCGCGGTCATCGAAAACACTAAAATTAGAACAAACCCAAAAAGAGACTTCCTTTTAAGTGACTCCGAAATTTTAAACCTCTTGGCTAATTCGGTTAAAAGAAGAAAAAAACCTATTTCTAACAGTACAAGAATTAATTTCTGAAAACGTATCAACTGAAACGACATTCGCAAATTCTTATCTAAAAGCTCATTAACAAACTGTTCCAGGTAAACCACTCCATTAGCAGTTATAAAAATAATTAAGCCACTAAAAAAAAGAAGCTTAACAAGTTGCCTGTTTTTGGAAGAATCGAAGAAAGCAAAACAGATAAAAGTGGCTGCAAAAAACAACAATACAGGCCTATTCCAAAGTTTTACAAACTCCAAAGGACTCGAAAAGAAAGGCGGCAACCTTAAATTAAAGGCCTGAGTAAAAAGCTGCTGATCCACATTCAGATCCGATTTTATATTGGTTATATAAGTCATTACATAAGGAAACATTCCTATAAGACAGCAGATTATTGCTAAAATGAGTTCCTTCCAAAAAATAACCGATTGAATTTTTTTCTGAAAATAAGCATCAATCAAGAAAATGCTAAAATAGCCAATCACAACTCCCACCCCAGTTAAAGGGTGAAAATTCACAATAAGTCCCAAAACCAATGCTGAAATTATAATTTTGAATTTTGGCAAATACAGATAGGCTAAAAAAGGCAAGGGAACCAAGGCCATAAAAACAGTTCTGGGCATGATTGTCCAGAGGTCTGAAATACCCATCAGTTCTCCCCCCGGAGGCCAAAGAACGCCTCTAAAAAGCAACGAAGAAAACAATGCAATCCAGTAGTCTTTTTTAATGCTGTAAAATAAGAAAAACCAAGTAATCCCATAGAGCAAGTGGGTAAAAAAACTGGTCAGATTCAAGGCTTGAAAATAATCCCCTCCGGTTAGCTTTGCACAACTTCTTAACAGCTGAACATAAAACGGCGTATAGTATTTAACATCATTGACATCGTTTAAATACAAATCATTTTTAAAAAGCGCCGGATTATCAATTTTTTTACAAATCGGAATGATATTGGCAAGGTCTGTGGAAACATCTAAAGCTCCTGCATTTCGGAAATCATAAAAAAAGCCGAATGCAAGCAACAGATTTAAAAACAACACAAGCGTAATCCCTTTAAAACTCATCAATTTTTAGCTTTTGGAGAATTAATAACATCGTATTGAATTGCCTGTAAAAGAAGCTGAAAGCCTAATATGATTGACAAAGTTATCAACATAATGGTTCCGGTTGGCGCAAATTTTTGAAGGGTGAAATAATGGTACCAGGTATAGCCCCCGAAAATAAGTCCGAAAAGAAATAAAGGCAACCCAAACAACAAATACAATGATCCGATATTAAAATCATACAGGAAATACTCTTTTACAATCCTTTTCACAAAAACCTTAAAAAGGTTTCGTGAGAATATTACCGGCATTTTCCATACCTGCATGCTTGATTTTTCATCGGCATAAATCGCAGGCATTGAAACATCTTTTATCCTGGTTTTGGTAAAATACAATTGTGCTATTAAAGAGGTTTCAAAAAAATAACGATCCGATAGCTTCGTAAAATCTACCGATTTCAAAACTGAAGTTTTAACTGCAAAAAAACCGTTGGTCGGATCAAAATTATTCCAATAACCTGTGGCCAATTTAGTAAGAAATGACAAAAACAGATTCCCGATTCTTCGCACAAAAGGCATTTTTTTCAATGAATTTATATCCCGAAAACGATTTCCTTTAGCCATCTCAGCCTTTTTCTTGATTATTGGCAGCAGCAAATCCGGCAAATAGGAAGTATCCATTTGATCATCCGAATCAATCTTTACCACAATATCAAAATTGTTTGCAATTGCGTATTGAAATCCTTTTTTTGTAGCACCACCAACCCCAAGATTCACTTCATTTTCAATAACCACTAAAGCGGTCTGAGCCTTTTTAACCGAATTCACTTCAGCAACGGGTAAAGGCTCCCTTCCTTTGTCGTCTACAATAATAACCGCAGACACATAATCCGGTAATTTAGAAACTACCTTAGCAATATGCTTTTCAGCATTATAATAAGGAATTACAACCGCAATCTTATAATTATAAAATTTATTTAGTTTCATTGGCTACTATATATATTGGTGAGAGAAGGAAAGTAGTAATAAACAAAAACAGTCCAACAAGTCCGAATAATGGGCGGTAAACATATAAATGTTCTCCAAAACAAAGCGTTACCAGCATAGCAATCACCAATCCTTTAAGGGCGGTTTGCATTTGGGCAAAGAACCTCATATTGACCGAGAAATAAGAGAACATCCACCTCAAATATAAAAACAATCCCAATATACCAACTTCATTAATCAAACTTAAATAAATATTATGGGCCGAGAACCCGATTATCAATCGATTGTTAAACCCAATTCCAAAAGGTATGATATAGGGCTTTTCCAATAAATATTCCACATAAGAAGCCGAAAGACGGTCCCTTCCAGCTCCCAAATCTTTGTAAAGTTTGTCAACTCGGGCATCATTAAGGGATTTGGGGTCTTTAATTTTTTTATCTACCCTGTTCTGATAAATCTCCGTTGCCTTTTCAATTACTTTAGGATTCAAATAACTTACGGTAAAAAATAAGGAAACCAAAACCACCAAAGAAGCCACAAATTTAGGTGCATCTTTAAGTAAAAAGTAAGCGGCAAAAACCCCTAACCCAACATAAGAAGTTCTGGAACCACTCATAATTAGTGCTAATAAAGACATCCCAATATTAACAATCAATAACGTTTTACTAATCTTTACCCTTGAATCATTAAATAAACCCAAAGAAAAAATCAGCATAATCAGGGAAGACATTCCCACTACAATCTTATTCGGACCAAAAGTTCCGGAAAGAAACCCTAAATACGATTCTTTATAACTATCACTCCACAAAAAAGGAACAATTTCAAAATTTTGCAGAATAACAATCAGAAAGGAAACTATAGAGAGAATCAGGCAAAGGTTTACCATCTTTTTTAACTGGTTCAAGTCTCGAATAATAAAAGCCAAAAAAACAGAAGCCAGAAAAAAAGTCCAGAAATGGTAAAGATAAAGCATCGACTGTACACTCCACATTACTTTCCCTTCCATAACACTGAAAATAAAGGTAAACGGAAGTGTGGCCGTTGTCCAGAGAAGAAACTGAAACATTCGGTTTAACACTTTAACCTTAGTAATCATTTGATTTATTGTGGCAATATTGGTCAGGTAGAGATAAAACAGATAAACCCCAACCAAATCATAAATCCTGATGTCATTTTCTCCTTTGATGCTGTAATTCATAACAGGCAAGTTATAGAAATACGAAATCATCATAAGGTAGCATGCAATGATCACCCCTTTTGAATTGGAAAGTTGTAAATTGGAAAGGTTAATAAATATCTTTTTGTCTTCCATCATTTTCCGGAATAGATTCCCGATTTATTCAACGAGTTGCCGAAGGTAACTTTATTTAAACTGTTCTGCAAAAATCTTAAAATAATCTTAAAACTTTTAGTTAAAAAAGCGCTCGGTATATTTTTAAATTTTTCTCAAAAAAGCAATGTATTTTTCGATAATCGATTGTTTAGAAAATTCATTTTCAATCTTTTTTGTCAAATTTTCACCAAAAGCAACAATTAAAGCCTCATCGTTAGTTATCCTAATTAATTTTTCTGATAAATCATTAACCGTTAAAGGATTGAATAAAATTCCGCTTTCTCCATCGTTTATGATTTCAGAGCAAAATCCCACATCACTGGACAAGACCGCCAGACCAGCCAAACCATACTCGAGCAAAGTTACCGGAAAACCTTCAAAGGTAGAGCCCAAAAGCCCAATTCTAGCCTGCTTTAACATTGAAAAAACCGCAATTTTGCTTCCATAAATAAAAACAGCAGCTTCAAGGTTTTCTTTTTTAATAAAATTTTTCAATGAACTCGAATAATCATCCTGATAATCTGCTCCTATAAAATGCAAGGTCCAGCCATTCTTATAAATTTCTGATCTTGAAAAGGCCTCAACCATAAACTCATGATTTTTTGGATGACGAAGGTTTGCCAAACACACAATCCGCTTATTATTATCGCCTTTAAGCAAATCCGTTTGAAATTCATCAGATTTATAAACCGCAAAATTGGGCAAATACAGCACAGTCTTGCATTTCAGGTTTTTTTTTGCCCATTGCTCCAACTCTGTATTACAGCTTATTACCCCGTCAAAAAAAATGGAAAACAACACTAAGGCTTTATTATCATTGGGAGCAGCTAAAACGCGGTTTCCATAGTGGTCATGCCAAAGCAATTTCACCCTTGGGCATACTAATTTCACCAAGACCCCCAATAAAAAAGAAGTCCCATGGGCATGAAGAAAATCAATTCTGTTGCTTTTAAGATAATTTCGCAATCGGAAAATCGCAGCCACATCAAAAGTTTTTGTGCGATTTAAAAAAAAATAGTCAACCTTTTCAGTTAATTGCTCTGACAAAGCTCCTTCCTTTCTGGTTGCTATTAAACCCGAAAACTCGATCTCCGCTGAAAGGGCATTGGCATAGTTCACAGCCATTCGCTCGGCTCCTCCCGGGTTAAGACTGTCTATTAACTGTACAATTCGCATTTCCTTTGAGCTAATTTATTTTTACTTGAATCATTTTTTTAATTTCTTCTTCGAAAGAATCCAAAGTATAGTTTCTTGACCAATTCAAAGCATTTTCCGCTTTATGGAAGTAGAGCTCAGGGCTTAGAATAATTTTCTCAATTTTAGAAACATCATGTTCTAAATTTAGATCAAGTAAAACACCTCTTTCTTCTTTGTTTAGCATGGTGGAAACACAAGAAACGGGTGTAACTAACGGAACAGCTCCCCAAAACATTGCCTCAGCAACAACTTTTGGCCAACCTTCACTTTTGGAAGGCAGAATTAAAAAATGGGATTGTTTATAGGCCTCTTTTACAGCAGTTGCATCCTGATTGCCTTTCAAATGGACATATTTTTGGATGTCTTTCAGTTTTATATAATTTTCTAGTTTTTCTCTTTCTGCCCCTTCTCCCATTAAGTCCAAATGAACCGGGTATCCTTTTTTAAGTAATTTTTCGATCAGCTCTACAGCATATAAGGGTCGTTTCCCCTGTGCAAGAGTGCCAACGAAAAGAAACTTTACAGGCGCTTTGTGCTCTTCTGTACAAGTAATGCTTCGAATTTCTATCGGTTCCTTTTCTGATTCTCGGTAACTGGCTGTAAAAAAAGGAACAATATTCTTAGAAGTGCCTTCCCACTCTCCATAAACCAACACGTTCATGTTTTTGGTCAAAAAGGTGTTATTTAAAATTTTTTTCTGAAGACGATAAGAAAAAGGCTGCTTACTCTTTGGATCCCAATTTCCTGCATATTTAGCAGTTTTGGGCTTTCCGGGAAAAAAAATCTGCACCAAGCATCCTAACAATCCTATATTACCCGGGCAACGCAAATGGATATGGTCTGCTTGTCTCATCACTTTATAAATCATAAACAATATTCCAGGTAACTTAAAAAACGTTCTTAAAATTTCCATAGGTGAAGCCAATGAAAATGAAGAAATCGGAAAGAAATCAACCGCATTAATTTCATATTTCAAGTCAATGGGCGTGGCAGTTCCTTTGTGTAAGGGAGCCACTACATACAATTGATCGATATATTTTGCCCATACATTCATCTCTTTCACATAAGGACCATAGGCGTAATAAGCATCAGCGTTTTCAATATGCTGAACATGTGTGATTACTGCAAATTTCATTAAATCTGTTTTGGTGCATTAAAAAAAAGTTTAAACCAACCAACAGTTCTTCCCAAAGCTTCTGTAAATGCTTCTTTTCTTTTTGAGGTAGTAAACACATTAACGAATCGTATTCCTGTTAATATCAAAGTAATAAGATGCCATTTCACAATTGCTTTAAACGATGGCCTTGGAAACTTAACCCTCCAAACATACCAACCGTTTCTTACCACCATTTTACCATATTGGTATTGATTGGGACGCCCCGAGGAATCATGAAAATGACCTAAACCTGCATTAGTATTGACGTATAATTCGCCTAATTTAGAAAGGCGCAAGGTAAAATCTGCATCTTCATACAAACCATATCCTTCAAAAAAAGTAGAAAATTTCAACGTATTAAAAACACTCACTTTAAATGATGAAACCCCTCCCATTAACTGCTCTACCCGATATGTTTTTCCCGATGGTGGAAGAAAGCTAATACTACGCCCATGAGAAAACTCGGGAAAAAAGCCCGGTGGTTTGTCTGCGTCTAAAAAACAGAACTTGCGCCAGATAAAACGACCCGCTTCCTTTCTTACCCAACCATCATAAGAAAAGTCGTTTTGCCTAACCTTATAATCTTTACCAACTTTCTGCCATTCAACCTCATTAGTTATATAACCACCTACACCTAAAGCATTTGGATATTCTTTATAGGTTTTAAGTATTTCCGTAAAATAAGTTTCCTCAAGAATTGTATCATCATCCAGAAAAAAAACAACCTCACTGTCGGGATGTATTTTTGAAATCCCAAAATTCCTCTGACGGGTTAATCCTCTATCTTCCGGGCTGACCTTATAATATATTAAACCAGTGTAGTTTTTCTGCTCTAAGACTAGTTTGGTCTTATCATCTGGAGAACCATCAATAATTAAAATTTCATCCGGATAATTGCGCTGAACTTTTACCGACTCTAAAAGGTCAATAATTGGTTGTGGACGTTTATAAGTGCATATTATTAGAGTAAACTTCACTATTCGATTTAGATTTTAATTGAAAAAACATTCAATTTGGTTCAATATTATTAGATTTTACTTCGAGATTATGATTCTGCTATGAATATCAAATTATTGTACCCAGTTTTTCTATTGTAAAAAACTCCTTTGGATTTGTAAAACTCCTCTAATGAAAGCACTTGCACATTTTTAAAACCCGCCTGCTTTAATTCGCTTAACAATTCAGATTTAGAAAAATAATATCCTAAAAACTTAAAGCCTTTAAAACCTGTCATGCGTTGTCCAACCTTATGCTTTAAAAAGATTTTTAAAAGTGACCTCACTTTAAAGTAAGCGGTTTTTTTGAATGTTCCGATCTGATTATGCACGGTGCCAATTACAACCCCATTCGGCTTTAGCTCTTTATGGGCATTTTTAAAAATCAGTTCTCTTTCCCTTTTTTCAGGAACATAAGTCATAACGCTGTTCAAAAACGTAATCAAATCATAGGTGTTTTCCTGAAGCTGTACATCTTTTGCATTTGAAACCAATGTTGTTACTTTGTCACTCAATCCCCAAAGCGCAAGGTTTTCATTACATTTTTTTATCATGTTTTCAGAAATATCGAGCGCTAGAATAGTTTCAGGGTTAAAAAATTTGACCACCTCATTAATTTCCCTTCCCGTCCCACAGCCGATAATTTTTACCGTTTCTATTTTATGAAGGCTTTTAATTTTGGCTTGCTCAAACAAAAAAAGCTCAAAATCTGCCAATATGGTTTCTGTTTGGTCCTGGGTATCAATTACCTTCTGATCTTCCCAAAATTCTTTATTTGTTGTTTTTTTCATGCATATAAAATTAGTTAGCCAAATATTTGGCAATTAAAGGCTTAAATTTCTTCAGATAAAATAATGATTTCTGATAAATTTTAAAAGAAATCGGTTTCAAAACCCAATAAAAACTATTTTCTGTATAAAGCTGAATCTGCGGAGAGAATTTATTTTTGAAATTCATCACCCCTTGACTTCCTCCCAAGGATATGTTATAACCTTTTAATTGTTGCTCTATGGAAAGTTCAATCGCACTCCATTGAAGCAGCTCTCCTAACAACAAATCCGGCTTTTCCTTTTTGGTCCCACCCATTACGTAAGTATAATAACCCGCAGCCTTAATTAAAAAAACAGCCCCTTTTAAACTATTCTGATGGTAAGCCCCCAATATAACTGCTTTTCCGTCTTGAATCAATCCGAAAATCGTATTTTTAAAATCGTTCCAGGCCCTTATGCTATAATTAAACGTGTTGGCATTTTCCTGAAAAAGCTCATAAGCTCTTTTAATTTCTTCAGGATTTTCGATCTGTTTTATTTCAATTTCTTTCCTTTGCGCACTTCGTACATCCCGTCTTACATTGGTTTTTAAAACTTGTTCGAAAAAGAAATCTTTTGAAACACCTTGTTCAAATTGTATCCAATTTAACCCACTGGATGAAAAAACAAACGGAAAAACTTTACCGAAATTCCCTTTATCAAATACATTCTTAAAGGTCTTTACATCATACATTTTGTCCTTCTCAACGCCCATTGGAAAAACAACTTGCAAACAACAACAGTTTCTTTTTTTTGCCGCCGTTTTAGCCAATTCCAGCAATGCCGGCACTATTTCTGAAGATGCTTCATCAAAAACAGGTCCGTTAGAAATACAATAAAATTTCAACCCTGCTTTTTGGGCAATAACTGCTGAGAATCCACCAATAATTTTATCATTTTCAACAGCCAGAGCCAGTTCATAATCAAATCCATAAGAAAGATAGGATTTCACCCAATGTGAATATTGAAGGTGATTCCCTTTAGGGTGAAGGGCAAGATAATCGTCCCATTTTTTCTCCCATTTTGGATCTTTAACTATGAAATAATCTATCATTGCACCTGGTTTAAATGATATCCAAAATTATTTCTAACCTTAATTTCTCCGGATTCATCACTGAAAAATTCTAAATTCTCAATATTTTCAAAATATTCTTTTAACTCATAAATAGTTGGGTTCCACAATTTTTTCTCCCTGATAAGACTTCCTAAATGCTCAAAATTGGCACGAACCTGATGATTAATTTCCGTAGGCGTAGAGAACATTCTGCCTTTATGATATTTAAAAGGAACACTGAAATAAGTATGTGCAATAAATACTCCTTTTTCTTCACAAAACTTATTTAAATTTTCTTTGGAAAGACTACTCACCAAATCAACCATTTCTAAAGTTTGAAAAACAGTAAATCGGGTTCCGTTGATCATATTACTATAAAAAACCGAATTATATTTAGCCAGCGGATACACTTTGTTTTTTAATGTATTCCATCTAAAAACAATGCGCAAGAGAGAGAAAAAAACAGGAAAAAAAGACACGATCAGTTCCTTTAGTTCAAATACTTTTTTCTTATCCAGAATCGGTTTAAAAACTGAGGCAAACAATTTATAACTCGCTGTATAATTACGATCTGAATAAAAATGAAATAAACTATTTTTAATCCCTTTAGCCATTCGGTCTTTTAATGATAATTCTTTTATACCATTACAAAAAGCTTTAAGCGTAAAATGCCTTAAATTTAACTGATTGATAACGCCCCTGGTGGTAGTTCCGGTATCAATATAGTTCCAGACAACACTCACATTTTGGGAATTCATTTTATCAAAAAACAGATTCAAAGTTCTGTTATTCTTCTCTGAAGAGCTTAAATTATAAGGCAGATAACCGTGGTCCATCCAGGTATGGATGTTTGGAAGCGGAGCTGTAAAGTTATCAAACTCTTCAAACACCTTATCTTTATCTTCTTTAATGGATTGACTTAAGGAATGATATGCTAATTCATGACCGTCTTCTATCCATTTCATTAGTTCATCGCTGTCTTTTTCAAACGAAGCATTTTCTTTTCTTTTAGAATAATTATAGAGAAAAAACCCTTTGGTCATTTTAATATCGTTCTCCTTAAAAAAAGAACGTTGCAGCTCAAGGTTTTCACGAGTATCAAAATCACAATGATCTGAAAAACATGCAATCCCTGAAAATGGAATTTTAGAACGGCTCCAGATAATCCCTCCTTTTTCCGAGACTAATAACGAAAACTTTTTTTGAGGATTAAACAAATTGACATATTCATATTCTTTATTATCAACCTCACCGGTGTACTTTGCTAGAACACAACTCTTTTTAGGATTCAGGCTCCAAATTAATTCCTTTCTTCTTTTGGCATTAACTTCCCAATATCCTTCTGTAGAATTAGACTGAATGTATTTTCCATTTATTAATTTCAAGACCTTGGGTTGGAGCCTTGAAGCGGTATACCATTTAAAATTACTAGTCCATTGGTATGAAAAATCTATGACCGAGTCTATGTTTTTCTCAAACTCGATAACATACTTTAAATCAAAAGACTTATAATACTCTTCACTGAAACTCGGCAATGAAAATTCATTGGCTTGGAGCTCCAAAACATGATGCGAGATTGGTTTGTCCTGTTGATATAATACTACTTTTATTAACATTTTGGTGGTTAGGTTAAGTCAACGTTGGGTTATTTTTCGTCTGGTTTCTTTTTTAGGTGTTCAAGTGCTATTCTCAATCTAAATTTACTATTTATTGGGTTCGTTTTCCTAGTTTGAGCAAATTTTTTGCATAAAACAAAGACTTTTGAAATTGTAAATTTTTATAGGGTAAATTCAAAATTCTAAAAGGTAACGTGAGCTTGTTCCCTTTTATCAAATACATCATAAAATAACGGCTTCTGTATTCTGTCAATTGCTCTTCTGTGAAGTGTTTTAAAATTCCATACATTACCGTTGGGCTTGGAACCGGCCTTACTTTTTTTACTGGCACATCCAATTCCCAAGGCTGTTTTTTTCTTTGCTTTCCTGTTTTTTTAGCTTGTGCCCCCCACCATCTATATCCTCCGCTGGCAGGTTTCAAATGCAGATTAGGTGAAAACGGATTAAACAAAACAATCGTACCCAATTTCACCAATGAGATTCCGAAATCGGAATCTTCTCCATAACCTCCGTCAAAATTAACATCATTTCCCCCCAGTTGCTGAACAAATTCCCTTTGAACACAAGAGTTGGCATTACTAAAATTATGGGACATCCCTACTTTCCATCGCGCACTTCCCATAGACTGCAACTTCACGTCTAAATCTTTGAGGGTTTGCTGAGGATGATCTGCTCTTATATCCAGCCCGTTACATGCCCCGGTTTTATAGGTTTGCAATAAACGAATATGGTTTTCAATAAAATCATCCGGAATACAAATATCATCGTCCCCAAAAATAAAATAATCTCCGGTTGACAATGCTATAGCCTCATTACGGGCACGACAACTTCCTTTAGTTTGCTGCCATTTTACAATCAATTCGAAGGGATAATTTTTATTCTGATAAAACTTTGGATCCCTTTTCTCCTCTGGCGTGGCATCTACCACCACCACTTGTGTTGGCGGATAACTCTGATTGCTCAAATCTGTGATTAGCTGCTCTGTAAATTCCTGACGCAACATCGTAGGAATAATATAACTTACAGTAGGCCTTCCCTGCATCGCATTTAAAGTTCTTGGAGGGAGTATTTTGGTTTCATATTTAGTTTTAAAACTATTTGCCTTAAAAAAATTGATCCATTCACCTAATTTCCAAAACCCTTTTCTGTAAATCATAAATAACGACTGACTTAGAGAAAAATGCTTTCTATAAAAAACATGACGGTCTCTGGTACTGATTCTTGCGTCTGTTTTTGCATCGGATTCAAACAACCCTTTGATATACATCGGAACCGCGCCATAAACAGCACAACGGTAGCCAAAATCCAAAGCCTGCATAATTTCAGAAGAATAATCCGGATCAAATCCTTTAAAATGCTCCCAGGCACTTTTTCGCACAACAAATTCAGATGGGTTAACCCTCCAACTTGCTGCTGAATCTGATTTTGTAAAATCATTAATATACCACCAAAAAACGGAGGCCTGGTACTTTAATTCCGGAAAAGCGTTTTTAAAACCCTGATCTAAAGAGCTGTGCCATACATCTCCCGGACCTTGAGCCAATGCTTCTAACATCGAAACCTTCGGATTACCCGTATATAATAATATCTCTCCTTTTTCTGTTTTAAACTCTTTCATTTCTCTTTATTATTTTTTCATAAAAGGAAATATTCTTATCTACAATTTTTCCACTTTCAAAAACTTCAACTGCTTTTTGGTAGGCGTTATGACCAACATTCTTTCGCAGGTTTTCATCTTTTAGCAAATTAACCACAGCATCTGCATATTCCTGATGGTTGGAAGGGTGTATTAAAAAACCTTCCGCTTTATTTTCAATAATTTCTTTAGCCCAACCAATATTGGAGGCGACAATTGCTTTTCTCATAGCCATAGCTTCCAGCCATGAAACCGGAAGTGCCTCAGCAAATGTAGGAAAAACACAAATTGCCGCCTTCTGGATATGATTATGAACCTCATCATAGGGAACCCCTCCAAAATAAATGACATTTTTTAATGCTTTTGGAGTAAACAAATCTTGCATCATCTTCCAGGTAGAAGAATTACCTGTGATTATATCTGAGGCATCTCTACCAACCAAATGCAATTTAACATCGGGCAAAACTTCAACAATTTTATTAAAAATCAGAGGAAGTTCCAAAAGTCCCTTCTTTCTAATGAGTGTTCCAAAATACAGTATTATTTTCTCATTTTGCTCAACAAGCGCATCGGTTTTAAATTTTTGCAGTGTAATGCCATTGGGAATCACCGTAAAATCTTTAGAAATTTGAAAAAGCTCATTGGTTAGGTCTGCCGTGAATTTACTAACAGAAAGATGTCCGTCTGCCTTTTCCAGGGCTCTTTTTTCATGAAATTGATTAATAAACTTAACGCGACGGTTATCAAGATGGCAAAAATAGGTATCACTCCCATGAAGTCGGATGATAACAGGGCATTGTTCCGGTTGTATAAATGAAGTGATTCCTGTCCAGTCTGGTGCTTCTACGATATCCAGCAGATTTTGTGAATAAAGTGAATTAATTAGTTTTTCAATTTTTTTTCTGGTTAAATACCACGAAAGACCTTTTAATTTAACATTGTTAATTCGTTGAATAACCAAGCCGTTGCCTTGTTCAAAAAGCTCATCCTTATCCTGTCCATAGACCAAAACCCTTACCTGGTGTCCTTTTTCTATAAGACCTTCGGCCAGACCTTTTATACTTGTACCTATACCTCCGGAATTACCTGTTAAAGGATGCGGATATTCGGAAGTTAAAAATCCAATTTTCATTAAACAAGCTTGTTAATTAATTTAAAACTACCGTAAAAGCAAATCGTTATAAGCAAAAGAGTATTCAAAAAACTATATTTCTTTATAAATTCATTTCCAAGATCTCTATCAGAATAATAGGCAATGGCTAAAATAAAAACCGGTGAAAGCCATCTTAGTTCAACATACGAAATTATGATGAAAGAGAAAATGGAAATTACCATAAAAAAAACCAGTGGCAGAAAACAGTTTTCCCAAGTAGCTTTTTTGTTCTTAAAAATTAAAAAAAGAGCCAGAAAAGGAAAATAAAACATAAGGCTCATCTGTCTGAACCCATAGAAACATACTTCCCCAAAATCTTTAAAAAACTCTTTTACGGTGAGACCAAAGTCAAAAAATAAACCATCAAGTATTCCTTTAGGCAAAGAATTCGGCCCATGTTCCTTCAGATATTTTTCAGTAGTATCCCAACTTGGATGGGAGTGGTTTTCCAATTTGCCTTCATTTACCATCAGCTGAGCCAGATATTGCAACTGCGCCCAAGTAGCCTGCCCTTCTTTTGGAGGAGACTTGAAATCGTAAGATAATTTATGGTTTGCCTCTAATGAAGGAATATTAAACAACAGAAACACCCCAATTAAAGGAACAACATATTTTAACTTAATGGATTTGAGCTGCCCTTTTCTGTAAATCACCAGAAAACCTAAAAATATAGCCGGCATAAAAACCAAAAAAAGCTCACGTGTAAAAAAACAAAGAACCAAACCTAAAACCCCTAAAGTGATTTCAGACTCTTTGTCTATGGTTAGTAGATAGACTTCATAAAAAAATATTATCAGTCCGATAAAAAAAACAGCATCATTGGTCCCTTTTAAAAAATAATCTGCAGCCGGAATAAAAAACAACAATAGCCAATAAAAATCAGGAGTTATTTTTTTTCTTCTAAAATACAGAAACAACAAACCTAATAAGGCAATATTGGTAAGTCTTAAAGCAATAATATTGGTAAATAAAAAGGAAAGAGGATAAGCCAATAGCATGTACGGAATTGAAATGCTTTTTTTTATGGCAGCAATCCATCCTTGGGTCTGAATTAACTTTAAATCGTTTATAAACAAAGCCTCGTCACCTCCCCCTGAAGTACGACTAAAAACATACAGAGCAAACAATAAAAAATAAATTACAATAATTGGCTTTTTGCCCTGCTCTAAAATTTTACTTAATTTCTCTATCATTTAATTATTTTTTTTCATTGGTAAGCAACTGAAAATAGTCATTTACCATTTTTTCAATAGAAAATTGTTCTTCAATTAATTTTGAAGTATCTGCAACAATTCCCATTTCTCCCAAATAAACTTTCTCTACTATATTTTTTAATGCTGAAACGTCTTTTGCTTTAAAAATATATCCGTTTTCACCGTTTTTGATTACTTCTTCATTTCCTCCAACAGCTGTGGTAATCACGGGAACATTGGCTCCAAGACTTTCCAAAATCGAGAGACTGAAACATTCCATATGGGTTGGCTGCAAAAGATAATCATACTTATAGTAGGTTTCATAGAGATTAGGAACACTGCCCAAAAAATTAAAATTGGCTTGTAGATTATCCTTGGCAATCATTCTGAGCAATTCATCTTTATAATCGCCTTGACCGTAAACGTCAATTTTCAACTTCTTTTTTATTTCTGAGGGCATCATACCTATTGCAGAAATCAAATCCTGAATCCCTTTGGAAAAACGAAGATGACTTGCCACTAAAAAATTAGTTTCTTTAGCATTTCGACCTACTCTTTTACTGTAAAGTTCATGCAAAATCCCATTATAAATAACGATCGTTTTGTTTTTTAGCCCAGTGCCAAAATCATTGATAATGTGGAACTTAGTATATTCTGAAACTCCAATAAAAAGATCGGTATACTTGGAGAAAACAAGCCCTTTTATTTTTTTAACTATCCTCTTTTTTAACGGATAACCCGTCAATGGCCTCGGATTATGATCAACAGCAATTGTTCTTGAAGCATGATGCGCCTTAACTTTTTTGAAAAAAGAAGTACATAACTCAAGAAAATGAGTCATAACAACATCAAACTTATCATTATTTTCCCGAATATGTCTGTTAAAAAAATGCTCTAAAGGTTCATTACTTTCAGGGGCAAAAATCGTTAACGACTCATAACTTCCGTGATCACTTTTATTGGGAAAAAACCACTGTATTTCAAAACCCGCCTGCTTGCACTTTTGGTCAAAAAGCCAATAAAAACGGTCCATACCGCCAACACGATCAGGCAGCAACCTGTAATTACATACAACCGCAATTTTCATTTTCTTCATCCCTTTAACAAATATTTTTTTAATCCTGAAGCAATACGTTTTTCTATATTGATCGAATAAAAAATGCTGATACCAATAAAAAAGAAAATTACAAGAATTGGCGCAATAAAACTATATGTTTTAAAATAATGAGCACTTTTATTTAAAATCAAAACCCCGATATATTCATGAATAAGATAAAGAAAATAAGAAGAAACTCCTATTTTACTCATCCATTTAACATTCAAAAAACTCAGAGAAGAAGGCTTATACAAAAACAGTAAAAACATTAAATACATAGCTGTAACAGCTATAAATTCAGCTACATCAAAACTACTCAGAAAGGACAAATAAAGAGCCGTTAAAATTAGGGCATATTTTTTCTGAACAGCCGCATCGGTCTTATTGGAATAAAGCTGATAAAACACCACCCCGCTAACAAAAAATTTCAGGTATTTTATCAGGTTAAACAGATTCAGAACCTGCTGAATTACTTTAATATCATCCAATTTAAAAAAGAAAATAATTTCGGCAAGAAAGATAACTAAAATTGAAATTGTAAAAAAAAGAAGATGAAATCGTTTTCTGCCCCAAAAAAACAAAAGACTGACAAATAGGTAAAACTGGATTTCCGGCCATAGACTCCAATAGGAATAATTCAAATACCCAAAATGATTTGGCAAATTAAAAACCAAATCAAAAACATTGGGAGGCAGGAATGTAAAACTGATCAAATAATTTCCAAAATAATGGCTGTCCGGGAAAAAATTATCTTTATCTACAACCAATACAAATAAATAGGTTATTGTAGAAGCGACAATAAGAGACGGCAACAAACGAATGATCCTCTTTTTCCAGAATCGAATAAAGCCATCTGTATTTTCAAGAGTATAACTAATTACAAATCCGCTGATTATAAAAAAAAAGGAAACACCTTTAAAACCATATTTAAAAACATCATACGGTAAATAACTGAACTGCAAATTGTTCCATCTTGAAAAAAAATGGTAAAAAAGAACAGCCAAAATTGCCAGGGCCCTAAAACTGTCCAGTAAATCTATTCTGCCTTTATCTTCCTGCATTATTATAGCAAATTTAGAAGTGTTTGGGCTATTCGCTCACTGGTTCCTTCTAAAGGTCGGCCAATTTGTAAATCGATAAGCTTTTTTTGCTCAATGAGTTTATTTTCAGGATGAAACAAACTTTCATTTATTGCACTGATGAGCTCCTGAGGGCTTTTGGCAATTCGTACAGCATTGGAATCAACCACTTTTTTAATATGAGCATAGTTTAAAAAGCGTTGATCGTGAGCCAGTTTGTTATCCGGATTTCCAAAAACGGTATTTACCACCGGCTTATTAAAAAGCATCGAATCCAAACTCATGGTAGAAAGCATATTGACATTCACGCTGGAATATTGTAAAACGCTCTTCAAATCGGTAACATCCTGCACAGAGGGAATTCGTTGGGACCATGATTCCTGATGTCTGGAACGGGCCTGCTTCCAATCAGGATAATTCCAAACTATAAATGGATAATTATTTGCCAAAGCTTCAAATCTGCTCGGTTCTTCTGCAGGAGAGGTTCGGATCAGTAAATTAACCGGTTTAACAATTTCATTTTCCAATATAGCTTTTGCGATTGTTTCTATGTAAAGGGGATCATTCGGACTGGTGGAAACATCCCCGCAGCTAAACAATACCGTTGGTTTTGAAGCATCTAATTTAAATTTTTGATAAAATGCTGCTTCAGACATCCCGTAACGCTGCAACACATAAGGTTCAAACTGAGGAGTTCCGACAACTTTAACGGTATGCTGTTTTACAGATTTATAAAAATGAAGCAATTCTGTCTTCATTAAATCGCTCCAAACCAAATAATAATTGAAATTTCCGGCCATTCTTCCTTTAGAAGCCAGATTATCCCAACTAAAAATAAAAGCTGCAGTTTTAATTTTTAACTGCTCTGCAGCGTAAATCATGGGCGCTATATAAGGCGGACGCTGATGGGTAAAAAAAAGCAAATCAATACCGTGTTCTTTAAGCAATTGCTTGTATTTTAAGGTAACAGGATTTGATTTAAAGGTTTTTTGCTGCCAAAGGTTATAGCGTAAAATCCAGTTTTCAGAATTAATGTATTTTGACCACTTAAAAATAAAGCGCGTAGCCATCCCTCTAGGGTTTTTGGAACGGGAATAATTAGCTTTTAGATTATCACTGATTCCAAAATTATCAGCCGAATGCAATTGTAAATGCGACACTTCTTTAGCTTTTCTGAAAAACCAAGTTTTAAAAGGTTCTTCAAAAACATCAAGCTCAACAATCTTACAAGGAAAATTAAGCTCCAGATAAACATGCTCGGGAAGACAGGAAAAAATAACAACTTCATCGAATTTTCCAATCGATTCTTTAATAAAATCGCTTAAAATAAAATTACGATACCCAACGCCATCGGTTATTACCACCCCTAATTTTTTCATTTTCAGAATACTTGCTCGCTTAAACTTAAATTTTGATGCAAAAATAGACTATCTGATAGTTATTCAATACCCAAATCATTATTAAATAACTTTACTTTTTCCAGAACTTCCTCTACATTCAATTCATAAAATAAAGGCAATCGAACAAGTCTGTCGGTAAAAGCATCACTATGCTCCAATATTTGTCCGTTGTGCTTTTTTTCATAGTATGGGCTGGAATGCAGACTGATATAATGAAACACCGCCAATACTTCATTCTGCTTTAAATGCGCGATAAGTTTTGTTCTTTGCTCCAAAGAATTGCATACCAAATAAAACATATGTGCATTGTTGGTTGCAAAATCTGGAATAATTGGCAATTGAACATTATTGTTCAGGGCCCATTGCTTTAAATTTTCATAATAAAAATTCCAGATCTCAAGCCTTTTTTTCTGGATGTGTTCCAGATTTTCAATCTGAGCCCACAAAAATGCAGCAATTACTTCCGAAGGCAAAAACGATGAACCGGTATCAACCCATCCATATTTATTAACTTCTCCTCTAAAGAATTCGGCACGGTTAGTTCCTTTCTCCCAAATAATTTCTGCTCGGTGAATAAACCGCTTATCATTAATGGTTAACATTCCTCCTTCACCGGCTATAATATTTTTAGTTTCATGAAATGAAAATGCAGCCATATGACCAATAGACCCAAGCGACCTTCCTTTATAATACGAATCAATGGCCTGAGCCGCATCTTCAATTACAATTAAATTGTATTTAGCAGCTAAATCCATAATCGCATCCATATCGCAGGCAATCCCCGCGTAATGAACAGGCACAATCACTTTGGTTTTTGAGGTAATTAAAGCCTCAATTTTTGAAGCATCAATGTTTGGATTATCAGGTAATGAGTCTGCGAAAACAATTTTAGCCCCCTGGCGCACAAAAGCAATTGCCGTAGAAACAAAAGTATAACTCGGAACAATTACTTCATCTCCAGGCTTAATATCGGCCAATATTGCACACATCTCCAGGGCATCTGTGCAGGAAGTCGTTAGTAATACTTTCTTAAAACCGTATTTCTTTTCAAAGAAATCCTGGCATCTTTGAGTAAACATCCCGTTCCCTGAAATTTTTCCCGATTTTACGGCTTCTTCAATATATTGCGTTTCTTTCCCTGTTAAATAGGGTTTATTGAATGGAATCATTATCTAATAAATTTTGCAGGATTACCAACATACAATCCTGATTTTTCAATGTTCTTTATCACTACAGTTGCCCCTCCTATTTGCGATCCGGTTGAAATCTTGATGTTATCAATAATCGTCGCGTTAATCCCTATGATACACAAATCTTCAACCTTTACGAATCCTGCCACAGCTACCCTAGGTGATAAAAAACAATGCGAACCAATGTGGGTGTCATGGGCAATTGTGCAATTAATATTTAATATTGTGTTACTCTGAATCTCAACATTAGCATCTATAAAGCAACCCGGATACAAGACACAACCTCTTTTTATTTGAGCAGTGGAATCTACCCATGAACTCGAATGAATTATCTTCCCAAAAGGAATATGCGACTTATACTTCTCAAACATTTCTTTTCTAACCTGAAGGTGCTTGTAACCAATCCCTATGAGCAATTCATCAAAATTCTTTTTCTCATAAGCTTTTAAAACACTATCCGTTGTTCCCAAAACCCGAAAACCATTAACTGTTTGCTGTTCCGAAAAATCATCAAAAAAAACCACATCTTGGTAATGCCCGTCGTTTATGGCATAATGAGCTATTTGCTGACCTAAATGTCCTGCTCCTATAATACCTAATGTTTTATTCATTTATAAATTGACTTTATTTTTAACTGAAAAAACCGGCCTGCATTTTACCTCCTTGTAAATTCTACCAACATACAAAGACACAATTCCAAGGAAAAACAACTGAATTCCAAAACCAATTACAATGGCTGCTATAATAGAAGGCCAACCAGCCTGAAAATGAATAAAAAAGCATCTTAAAATTAAAAGCACAAAAAGGCCTAAAAAACCAATAATTGACAGAAATACACCGAGCCTTACAGCCATTTTTAACGGCAACTCCGAGAAATCAAAAATAGCATCAAAGGCAAGTTGCATTTTTTTTCTGAAATTGAATTTTGATTTACCTGCAAAACGCGGTCTTTGCTCAATTTCTATGGTTTTCCAATTTTTGGAAATTGCAATAAAAATCCCTTCAATAAAACGATTGGCTTCATTATACCTTAAAAACTCATCGGCAAAACTTCTATTGAATATTCTCATTACGGCTACTCCTTTAGGAATATTCAAGCCCGTAAACTTATTAAGAGTGCCCCAGAAAATTTTTGAAAAAACAACATTAAGTAAGGAATCCTTTTTTTCTGTTCGGATACCCCATACCAAATCATATCCTTTTTCGATCTCTTCTACAAATCTTGGAATTTCTTTTGGAGGGTCTTGCAAATCAGGATCCATATAAAGCAGATAATCCCCTTTTGCATTAGCAATTGCAGCTGTAACCGCTGCGGCTTTCCCGTGATTGTAGGACAACACTACTAATTTTATCTTTTCGTTTTGCTTTGCCTGATCTGTTAGAATTGAAACCGTTTTATCTTTACTTCCATCATCTACAAACACATATTCATAATCCAAAGGAAGCTCATCCAAAACTTCTTTGGTTTCTTTTAAAAACTGAAGAATAACTTCCTCTTCATAATAAACAGGTACAACTAAGGAAAGTAATTTTCTCATTACAAATGCAAATAATTAAACAGTTGATTCAAATTTTCAATCTGATAATCTGATTTCTTAAAAAAACCTTCTCGATCGATAAGCAAAGGTTTCATTCCTATTTTTAAAGCAGGCTCGATATCCAACTTTAATGAATCTCCAATATATAGTATATTTTCTGCTTTAATGTTAATTTTCTCGACAGCTCTTTTATAAAATTCTAAATCGGGTTTAGAGACGCCTAGTTCTTCGGAAACAAATACGTCTTTAAAAACCGGGCCAAAAAAACCGTTCAGCTTTTCTTTAAGAGTACTGTTAAAATTCGACAAAACTCCCATCGGTACTGGAATAGAAGAAAGAAAATCCGCATCTTTACACTGTTCCCAAGGTAAATACGAACATTTTGAAAAAACTTCGTCAAGCATTTTTTCATCCGGAACAATGCCCAATGAAAACAGTAGCTCTCTATTAAACTCCTGGTAAAAATCTTTATTGGTTCTGTCCGGAAAATGAATTACCTCTGATAAAATTTTATGCTTTAATTTTAACTCCTCAAGCTCAAAATCATATCCACAATCATTTAAAACCTTTTGCAAGGTTTTATAAAATTCAGGTTTATGAAGCAATGTTCCTGCCACATCAAATAAAACATATTGTATATCCATAAATCTTTAGTAAATGATATGTTTAGATGATTTGTCTTTCAGACTCTCAAAATTATCAGCATTAGTATAAATAACATCCAATAATATTCGGGAGGCAACTCCTTTTATCGTTACTGGTTTATCTGGTTGCTGATTGTATAAGTATTCCTGAATGACATATTTAACATCTTGAAAACCAAAACAATGCCTTATAGAATTTGTACCAGAAATCCTTCCGTTAACTTCAAAAGGAGATATTCTTCCGTGCTCATCTACAATACTTTGCAGATTAATGCTTCCGCGAATTCCTCCTAAATCTACAATTTGCTGGGCAATTTTTAAAAATTCCGCATTAAACTTATCATTTACAATTGTTTGTGAGGTTGTTCCGTTTTCCAATTTTCTTTCCATTGAAAATATTCCATGAATCAAACCTTGTCTATTCACATAAATTGCCGTAGTAATTTCAATTCCTTGATGAAGTTCTTGTATTAAATAGTCATCTCCCAGGGACTTAACATTTTCGGGATTAATGAGAATACCTCTTGAACCTCTTCCTTCTCTTGGCTTTGCAATGTATTGTTTTACCGAAAAATCAAATTCTTCGGGCAACCAAGATTTGGAAAAAGAAATTCCATTTTCAGAAAAACATTTATAAGTCGCATATTTATCTAAAAAAGTCTTTGCCATTAAAGCATCACAAGTAACTGCAGGTGCAGCTAATTTTTCAGAGTTTAGCGCTAGGTAATAAACCTCATAATCTGTAGAAGGAATTACCAAATCAATTTTTTCTTTTTTAATTATATCATTAACTACAGAAATGTAATTTTCCTGATACGAGTACGGCACTTGATAGGTAGCATCGCAAAGATAATTGCCAGAAGTATAGGCAGCTATATCACACCCAACTACCCGTATAGGCCATTGTAAAGACTGGATATTCCTAAGTATTCCCTGCCCAACATTACCCCCAATTCCTGTAATTAAAACTGTTTTCCTTTCCATTCAATCAATTGATTTAAAGCCGATTCAAAAGAAAAATTTTCTTCAATTGTCAATGCTTTTTTAGTTTCAACATTATTGTATTCAAAACTCGTAGAAAAATCTTCACCTAAAAAACGAATTGCAACACCTTCAACTTGCTTTTGAATAATTTGTGCCAATTCAAAATTGGAAAATGATTTTTCTCCTACCGCCAATAAAGGCATTTTTCCATTATAAGACAAGGCTTTGTAAAAATAATTTGCGGCTTGCTTAACCTCAATATAATTTTGTTTTCTGGAGCCATCACCAAAAATCGTAATTTCTTTTTTATTTAAAGCATCGCTTATAATTTTTGGCAAAAAAGTATTCTCATTCATTTGTTTCCCAAAAAGAGAAGACATCCTGAGATTAACACCTCCACCAAAATGGTCTGCAATGATTTTTTCAGCCCATAATTTCGAAAAAGCGTAGCTGGACAAAGGATTTACTGGAGTTTTTTCAGTTATGGTTGAACCTGGATTTCCAAAAACGGAAACTGAAGAGGAATGAATAATTTTTGCACTCTTAAAATTTGAGGAAATTTGAAGCAGTAATTTTACATTTGTTTCAAATATTTTCCTGACCGAATCAATATTTTCCTGAAAACTAATAACAGAGCTAAAAAAATAGATTGCTTTAAATTCATCAGAAAAACTTAAAAAATCATTTATCTGAATACAACTTGCAACATCTTCAATCTTATCTGTATGAATATGGTAAACCTGAAAAACCTCAAATTCATCTTTTATTTTTTCATACAATGATTGTGCAAGTATACTATTTGCTCCAACAATAGCTATTTTTTCCTTATTGGTTTTCAAATTTAATTCTATTTTATTTCTCTCTAAATTTTACAGCAACAACGCCAAATTCACCCATTGCCAAATGTGAAAACTGCTTTCGCTGTTTCCTTTAAAATACGCTTCCATTTCAGCTCTGAGTGCTTTTTTATCAAACCACTCGTGAGTTTCCAATTTGGCAACCTCAGCCCTTACCCAATCCTGCAATTCAACAGCCAGCCATTCTCTTTGGGGAGTTTGTAAAGGACGCTTAGGAGCTAAAGCAACTTCTTTATTTAAAAAATTATTAGCTATTTCTCTTAAAAGCCATTTTTGCCGACCGTCTTTAATTTTAAAATTAGTTGGACGACTAAAGACGTATTCTACTAAACGATAATCTAGAAAAGGTTCTCTTAATTCGGTTCCGTGCAACATGGAAACTCTGTCGTTAAAACGTAACGCTCTGGGGATTTTTGTATGAAACAAATCCCGAAACTGAAGATTTAGTAAAGAATCTTCAAAAGGCTGTTCATAAACGATTTTTTCAGACAAAGCCGCAAATTCCGGTCGTAATACCTCTTTTTTAAAAGGAGATTGGGTAACCCCTTGAATTACTGAACCGCTTGATTTAGTATAATAGTCGTAGCCCGCCCACGCCTCATCTGAACCTTGACCATCCAAAAGTACTTTGACGCCTTTTTCACTTGCTCTTTTAAACACTTCACTATAAGCCAAGGTCGGAATTCCTCCAAACGGTTCGGCTTGTAAAAGTGCCATAGCACTGGCCTTTTCAGGAATTTCATTTGCAGATAAAAGACATTTGTTTATTGGATGTCCTCTGCCTTGCAGCATTTGTTCCACCCAATAAATTTCGTCATAACGATCGTCATTGGTATAGAAGGTAAACGTCTCGATATCTTTGCTGCTATGTTGGTACTGATGATCAATTAATGCCAATAAAATGCTGGAATCTAATCCGCCGCTTACATTAAAACCTACCGGAACATCTGAACGAAAACGCAATTTTACCGCATCAAGCATTAAATCTGTGATATAAGCTTCTTCATTTTTTTGAGAAACTTCAAATAAAGAAGAAACATTCTCCACAAAATCATACCATTTTACAATCTTGATTTTTTCTTGAGCGTATTCCAGATAATGCCCAGGCTGTAACTGATTGATCCCATTCCAAAAGGTTTCTGTTGGGCTGCCGTAATGACCCTGGGTTAAAAAATCTGCCCATAAACCCATTTTCATTTCTTTGGGAAGACCGGACTCAAACAAAGAATTCAACTCTGAGGCAAAAAAAAGAGAGTCCTCAAAAATTGAATAATAAAAGGGTTTTACCCCAAATCGATCCCGAGCTGCAAACAACTTGTTTTGAACAGTATCCCAAATTGCAAAGGAAAACATCCCGTTAAACCTTGACAAACATTCTTTCCCCCATTGTTTATAAGCGTTCAAAAGCACTTCAGTATCGGATGCCGTTGTAAAAACGTAGTGCGCCTTTAATTCAGATTTCAACTCTAGATAGTTGTAAATCTCACCATTAAAAACAATTAAATAACGTCCGCAAGCGCTTTTAAAAGGTTGATTCGCTCCAGAAGATAAATCTATAATACTCAATCGGTTGTGACCTAAAGCTATGCGATTAGATTCTACATAACTTCCTGTAAAATCTGGCCCGCGATGCTTTTGCGCCTGTAGCATTTTTTCTAAGGTAAGACCATTAGCTCTTCTTCCAATTATCCCTACTATCCCACACATATTACTGCTTCGTTTTTAAATGCTCTTGAGCCTTTTTCCAATCTTCCGGAGTATCGATATTAATGTAATTTTCCGGATGATTCGCTATATAGGTTAAACGATTCCCATATAAAGAACCCTCTTTAATAATTTCAGACTTAGTAATATACACAGCCCCGTCTCGGTGGTATGCCATAGGAAGTTCCTGTCTGCGGGAAATAATTTTTTCTTCTCCGGTAGCAATTCGTAAAAAGTCATTTTCATCACTTTCAAAAGTCCAGTGTGGATTGTATTCATGTGGAACCGGCAAAACACTTACTAAAGCATCTGCTCCTGAATTGATAAATTTTTGGATCGCATTATCAATAAAGTCATCTTCACGAAAAGGACTGGTTGGCTGTAACAAACAAACCGCATCAAAAAAAATGCCTCGGACTTGGTAAAAATCCAAAACGTGTTGAAGGACTTTTAGTGTAGGAGTAGTATCTTCAGCCAAATCTTTAGGTCTTAGAAATGGTACTTCTGCACCCCAGTCCTGAGCAACTTTTGCAATTTCTTCTGAATCTGTTGAGACTATTATTTGAGCAAGTAAATTGCTTTTCTTGGCACTCTGTATAGAATAAGCGATTAGAGGCTTATCTCCGAGAAGTTTAATGTTTTTCCCGGGAACCCCTTTTGACCCTCCACGTGCCGGAATTACTCCAATAATTCTCATACCTAATACGTTATGGTTTTATGGAATTGTAAGGGAAGACTTTCCAACAAATCTGCTATTTTCTCACCTGCATTACCACCACCGTAAATAGAGGACGATTCTGCTTTGCCTTTTGCAACCGCTGCAAGAATGGCTTCTTCAATCATTTTTTGGCTGTAATCTACATCAATTACGTTAGTTCCCCTGTCCCGGCCATGTTGTCTTGAGCCAATATTTACCACAGGAACACCTAAAAATGCACATTCTCTTATTCCAACACTCGAATTTCCGATAAGGCATTTACTGTGCACCAAAAGCTCCAGAAAATCATCACCTTCCATATTCTTGAAAAAGTGAACATTCTCCAATTTAGTTAATTCTCTAAAAGCTCTAATCCCTGTTGAAGTACCGTCTGCTCCGGCATCAACATTGGGCCAAAACCACAAAGTGGGCTGATTGAGCTTATGGATTGCATTTAAAGTTGCTTCAATATGCTTACGGGAATCTTTATATTCGGTAGTAACCGGATGTTGCATAACCACCAAATAACCATTGCTTAAATCCGGTTTTGCACCAACACCTCCGTATTTAAAATATGGATCAAAGGAAAGGGCTTGGCTATGACTAACCTCTCCGGCCAAATCTATTGACGGACAACCGGTATTAAACACCATTTCTTTGTTTTCACCAAGTTTTAAAACACGTTCTTTCGCACTTTCGGAAGCAACAAAATGATAGTCTGCCAATTTAGTAATGGAATGACGCACTTTTTCATCAATGTTACCTGTAACTTCACCTCCTTGGATATGCGCTAAAGGAATATTCATATATGCGGCTGAAATTGCCGTAGCCATAGTCTCAAATCGATCGGCAACAGTAACAACAACATCCGGTTTAAGATTATCAAAAACGGTGGACAGCTCTAAAATTCCTATACCCGTTGTCTTAGCAGCGGCAGTAAGATTCTCTCCTTCAAGAACATTAAAAACACGAGCCGCAATTTCAAAACCATCTTTTTCAATATAATTTACCGCAGAACCATATCGATCTAATAAAGCCGATGCTGCAACCACAAGTTGCAATTCAAGCTGAGGGTGTTTCTTTATGGCAGTCAAAACAGTTTTTACTCTACTGTAAGACGGGCGGGCAGTAATTACCACTGCAATTTTTCTTTTCAGCATCATTTAATTTTTCAGGTTCTAAAAATAACGAAAAAAGTAAACGCTCGAGCGGAATTCCGCAATCAAACGCATATTTAAGGAGCAAAAAACTAACGTAAATCTTTCAGATTTAAAAAATCCCACTGCTTAAGATCGTTTACTAAAATCTTCCCAAGAACTTCTTCAAAGAGCATCGCATTGATTCCTTGGTTTTTTGGTTTTTTAGCCTCTAAGTCCTCAAAGGTAATCACATGTCCTGCCGACAGACTTTTATTCACTGCCAGGGATTTCTCAAAAATGTTTTTCAATTCTGAAAATTGCTCATTTTTTGTTTTATCTATTGGATTTTCCAAGGCAATTTGAATCGCTTTGGCATCACTTGCCAGCTGTTGCACTTGGTCAATGGTTAATGATGATTTAGTATCAGGACCAAACATGCGTTTATCAAACACAACATGAAATTCTAAAATTTCTGCTCCAAAGGCTATTGCTGCAATATTTGTTGCCACTCGGGCTGAATGATCCGAAAAACCAACCTTAACCTGATAACGGCTTTTCAATTCCTGAATTACATTAAAGCCGAACTGCTCCGGTTGTGTAGGATAGGAAGTTGTACATTGAAGTATGGAAAAATTTACGTTTCTCGATTTTAAAAAGGCTACTGTTTGATCGAGTTCCAGAAAACTACTCATTCCTGAAGACAAAATTACCGGCTTACCTGTTTTTGCAATTTTCTCAAGCAGAAGCCAATTGCTAACTTCTCCGGAACCTATTTTATAATAGGCAACACCAATTTCTTCAAGCCAATCTACAGCCATATTACTGAACGGTGAACAGATAAAGTCAAGCCCGACCTCATCACAATGTGCCTTGATTTGCTTCCATTGCTGCAAAGTAAAACCCATTCGCTTCCAATAATCAAATCGAGTGGCGTCTTCATAAGAAAACTTAACTCTGAAAGGTTCTAGATTACTACTCTCGGCTTCGGCTATATGCATTTGAAACTTAACAGCATCTACTCCGGTCTGTGCTAATGCATCTATATAAGAATGTAAAATACCCAGACTGCCTTCGTGTGCCTGTCCGATTTCTGCAATTAAATAGGGAGCCATTTTATTTTTTTTAAATTCGCTTTTACTGTTTGGATTCATGTGATCCGCTTAAAGGTCTAAAAATACGTCCTTAATTCCAAAAATCAAGTGATAACCGCATTCTTTTACTAGTACAAAATACAATTTATTCCGGATTCCGAAAAAATCAGATCTTAACAATACTAAGAAATATGAGGTTAAATTTCCAAAATGCTACGGCCAATTCAAATGCGTTAAAACTTGTGGCATAGCATCACGCTTTCCTTGCAGATGCAAAAAACGCTGATGAGCATATTCAGAAATCTGAAAAGTCATCTTTCTTATACTTTCTTCTGAAGCCTTTTCCATGACAATTTCTCTTTGTTTATAGAATTGTTCACACCAATTCAAATCCGACAGATTAACAAAAGCCAGTTTTAATTTTTCAAAAATATCATTTTCAATTTCCTGATAGGCCGAAAAACTACCGTATTCTGAAACCACTTTATCCATTACCGAATCCTGGTAACTAATTGAAAAAACAGGCAATCCGAATGATATCGCTTCCATTAATTTCCCTTTGAGAAGATCTGTATGTCCTTGGGAATCTACAACCAGCATGCAATGTGCTTGGTTAATTTCTTCGAATACTTCTTCTCTTGTCAGATTAAAAAACAAAACCACATTGGGAATCGCTTCTTTAAGCCATTCAATGGATTGATCATCATACTGAGACAATACAAAAACGAACTCAACCTGATTAGCAAAAGCATCGGAACCAAAATTTTTCAATTGATCCATAAATGAATTTGTAAAAGCGCTCTTATAAAAAGTTCCGGTATAGAGAAAACGTAATTTTTCACCAGCGCTTTTTTTCATCATAAAAATATTTTGCTGCTTCCTCATAGCATGTGGAACAACAAAACAACGGGCTGGGTCCAAATCATATTGTTGAGCTATTTTCTGTGAAAGCCTTTTGGAAGGAAACGTCCAGCACTGTGCACTATTTTTAGTATGAGCAAATATGTTTCGGCAATAATCTAAATTTTCTACAGGATCATTTACATTTATTACCAAAGGGATGTTTTTTTGGATTTTTAAAAATGGAGCTAGGGTAATTGTTGGCAAAATACGAGCCCAGTACACATACTCCGTATCAGTCTCTGAAAGCTGTTTTAACCCTTTGCTTTGCTTGGATATCCAGATAAAATTAAACAGGTTAGACTCTTTAGGAAAAATTGAAAGTCTTAAAAAAATCCAATTTAAAACCCTGAAAAGCAATCCAGGAACCCCTTTTTTACTCTTTAAAGCGCTTTTGGCTTTTTCCAATAAGAAATCTGGTTTATTGGTTACCTGATAATCACCACTGCTTTTTTGGGTAACCGACACAACCTTATTGGAGGACAATACCACAGACGGTGCAACATTATCAACGTTAATTATATCAACCCAATTTTTATTTACAATACCTTCACTGGTCCTGTCTTCAGGATAAACGGAATAGGCACATATAACTAAGTTTTTCATCGAAATATTAATCAAACTTTACTGGCTGTAGTATTAAATCGAATCGGTGTTATCTCTTCTTGTCTCATTAAGCCATCACACATAAAACATTACTTCCCGAGATTAGACTGTAATTCAAAAAAGGAACAGATTCTTTGACATGCTTTCCCGTCACCGTAAGGATTATGAGCCTTACTCATTTTCATGTACAGCTCATTATCCAACAATAAATTCGAAACCGTTGAGACTATTTTACTTTTATCGGTTCCTACCAAAACTACAGTTCCGGCTTCTACTGCTTCAGGTCGTTCGGTATTGTCTCTCATCACTACAACCGGTTTGCCCAAAGAAGGCGCTTCCTCCTGAACACCTCCAGAATCTGTAAGCACTAAATAACTATTGCTCATCAAATAGATAAAGGCTGGATAGTCTATTGGATCAATCAAATGAACGTTTTTAACATTTCCCAAAATCCTGTTTACCGGTTCCTGAACATTAGGATTCAAATGAACAGGATAAACAATCTGCACATCTTCCAAAGTCGCTATTTCTTTGACAGCCTGGCATAAGTTTTCAAAACCGGTTCCAAAATTTTCTCTTCGATGCCCGGTTATTAAAACGATTTTTTTGTTGGTAGTGATAATTGATTTAACATCTTGCAAATCAGGACAAACATATCCTTTATCTATTCGATCCAACCCAAATCTTAATGCATCGATTACCGTATTGCCGGTTGTAAAAATCTGATCATCACTAATTCGTTCATTTCTAAGATTATCAGCAGCCCATTTTGTTGGTGCAAAATGAACATCGGCTAAACGCCCCGTTAACTGTCTGTTGATTTCTTCCGGAAAAGGTGAAAATTTATTATATGTTCGCAAACCTGCCTCAACATGACCAATCTTAATACCTCTGTTAAAAGCAGCCAGAGCCACCATTGAAGAAGTCGTGGTATCGCCATGAACCAAAACATAATCCGGCTCACTATCGGTCAGTACCTGATCAATACCGTTTAGAATTCTGGAACAAAGCGTATTCAATGTCTGATTCTTTTGCATTAAATCCAAATCATAATCAGGAACAATTTTAAAAAAATCAAGAACCTGATCCAGCATTTCCCTATGTTGTGCAGTCACACAAACTTTTATATCAAAGTTAGATTTCTTTAACTGATGATAAAGTGGAGCCATTTTAATTGCTTCCGGTCGGGTTCCAAAACAAAGAAGTATTTTCATTCTAATTTTTCAACTATTCACTTACAATTATTTCCCACTTATTTGGCGTATAAACATTCCCGAAACGCTCTCTTCTTACGTGTCTAACGTAACCGGTATGCGGTGTATTAATAATTTCAAATTCGAAAATATCGTAATAAACCTGATTAACTGAATCAGAAATTTGTAAATCAACACTATAAGTTCCTTGAACTAATGAAAACCCATTTAACAATGAACAATTCACTTCAATAATCCCATTTTTAGGGACTAAAAATTGTGAATTCAGCCACGAAGACATTGAAGTGACAACCGTTCCGAATTCATCCTTGATGAAAAACTCTACATGGGTTTGGATAGGCATCAAGTTCAAATATTTATACCGAACCTGAAACACTACGGGTTGAAAAGCCTGAACCACGTTAATTTCACTGCCCTGATCCAAAATCTTAAGACTCAACAGTTCAATGTTTTCAAATTTTTTAGCATCAAAATTCTGTATTGCCGAATTAAGGTTTAAGTATTTTTCAACGGCTTTATCTATTGGCAAAACAGCCTCAATTTTTCCATTGTTCATGACCATCCCTCGAGTACAAAGGCTTTGAACTGCTGCCATATTATGACTCACAAAAAGAACCGTTCTCCCTTCTCCTTCGGCTATGTCCTTCATCTTCCCGATTGCTTTTTTCTGAAATTCCGCATCTCCAACAGCCAACACCTCATCAACTACTAAAATTTCAGGCTCCAAATGCGCTGCAACGGCAAAAGCCAGACGAACCGTCATCCCGCTGCTGTATCTTTTTACCGGAGTATCTATATAACGTTCACAACCGCTAAACTCAATTATTTCATCAATTTTGGAGCTAATTTCAGCCTTGGTCATCCCGAGAATGGATCCATTTAAATAAATATTCTCTCTCCCGGTCATTTCACCGTGAAAACCAGTTCCTACTTCCAGCAATGAAGCAATTCTTCCTTTGGTTTTAATTGTTCCGGTTGTAGGGGAAGTTACCCTTGAGAGTATTTTAAGCAATGTAGATTTACCCGCACCATTCTTCCCAATTATACCAAGAACTTCTCCACGCTGAACTTCAAAATTAATATCCTGCAAAGCCCAGACATAATCACTGTTCCCTTTACTGGTTCTATCATTGGTTTCCCCTACTTTTAAAAAAGGATCGTCTTTCCCACGGATACTTGCCCACCACCTGTTAAGATCATGACTGATTGTACCTGTTCCAACGCTTCCCAATCGGTATTGTTTGGAGATGTTTTCTGCTTTTAAAATAACCTCTTTACTCATAAACCATTATCAACTCGATTGCCAAATATACTAAAGTTTAGCAAACTGAAAGTAAATTAAAACCATTGATTTCCTGCAAAAAATCAAACCAAATCTGTGTTAATAAAACAACTGTAAATTTATCTTCAAAAAATAAGTACATTTGCGCCATGTTTTCATTTTTTAAAACCAAACCCGCTTTAAAAGACCTTATTCCTCAAGGTTATATCGATATTCATTCTCATATCCTTTTTGGAATTGACGATGGAGCAAAAACTATACAGGACAGTAACTTTCTGATGGAATCTCTATTAGAATTTGGATTTTCAAAATGCATAACCACTCCCCATACAATCGAATATGTCTGGGATAATTCGCGAGAAGATATTCTTGAAAAAGAAAAAGAACTAAAAACACTTTCTCCGAAGCTTACTTCAAGCCTTAAATTAACAGCTGCCTCAGAATACATGATGAGTGATGGCTTTATTAAACTATTCAAGAACGAACCTCTTCTTACACTAAAAGACAAGTTTGTTCTGGTTGAAATGTCTTACATCAATCCGCCCATTCAACTTTATGAAATTCTTTTTGAGTTACAATTAGCAGGTTACAAACCAATTTTGGCTCACCCTGAACGCTATCTTTACTTACATCACAATTTTTCAGAGTATGAAAAACTAAAAAGCGCCGGCTGCTATTTCCAACTCAATCTGCTATCCACAGTGGGTTATTACGGAAAGGAAGTATATACAATTGCCGAAAAACTACTAAAAAAAGGAATGATCGATTTTACAGGTTCCGATGTTCACCACCAAAACCACATTGAAGCCTTTTCACAAAAAGTAAAATTAAAAGATGTCGCGCCTTTGGTTCAAGCCATGAAAAATAATTCAAAATTTCAATAAAAAAAGAGGCTTAAGCCTCTTTTTTAAATTTATCCAATATAGCTGAATACCATTTTTTATTTTGTGCCTCTACGCCATAACCATAACCGTAGCCTCCGTAACCATAACCTCCATATCCATAACCATAACCTTTTTTAATATCAGTGTCATTGATAAGTATGGCCATATTAGGTAATTTCTTCTCACGATACAACAAATCCGGAACATGAAGCATTCGCTTATCCAGATAATTAGCGCGGGTAACATAAACAAATGAATGGGCGTGGTGCGCAATCAATAGCGTATCGGTCACCAAACTCACAGGTGCGGTATCCACAACGATATAATCAAATTCTTTCTTTAATTTTTCAAAAAGCAAATTCACTTTTTTATTCATCAGTAACTCCGCTGGATTTGGAGGAATTACCCCAGAAGGGAACGCGTAAAACGCCTCAAAACCAGGTTGTTTCTGAATCAAATCTGAAAGTTCCAAATCGTTTGTAGAAAGATAATTGGTAACTCCCACTGGATTCAGGTCCAAATAATTTTCCAATTTAGGATTACGAATATCCATTCCAACCACAAGTACTTTTTTTCCTGAAAGTGCAATGGTTCCCGCTAAATTAACAGCAATAAAGGTTTTACCTTCTTTAGGAATGGTAGAAGTCACAAAAATGGTTTTAGCCTGTCCTTCGGGCACTTGATTGAATAAAAACTCTAAATTGGTTCGTACAATTCGAATTGCCTCGGCAGAAGCCGAACGACTTGAAGAAGAAATAATCTCATCATTACTATCGGAATGCGGCACATCTCCCAAAATAGGAATAGAAAGTTTGCTTTCAATATCGGCACGCCCTTTAACTTTATTATCTAGCATGCTCAAAAGATACAACACCCCAAAAGGCACCAATAATCCCGCAGCCAGTGACATCATATAAATAGAACCTCTTTGAGGAGAAACCGGGCTTCCAAGGGCGATTGCAGGATCCACAACTTTAGCATTAGGAGAAGTTACCGCCAATGAGATTGCAGTTTCTTCTCTTTTTTGTAATAAATAAAGATAAAGCGCTTCTTTAATTTGCTGTTGACGCCCCAGTGCTCTTGCTTCACGTTCCAGAGTTGGTATTTTTGATATTTTTCCGTTGAAAACCGCTTTCTGGTAGGCAACATCTTTTCTCATAACTTCCAACTGTACTCTTAGTTTTGCCAAGACCTCATCAATGTCTAAGCGCAAAGCGTCAATTTTTTTATTCAAAGTTAATATCACAGCGTTTTGGGGCCCGGCATTTTTAAGCATTCGGTTGCGCTCCAAAACTAATTTGTTGTACTGTTCTATTAGACCGCTGGCACTGGCATCTGTAGTGAGAATATTAGCTGGGATTAGATCGTCTTTGCTAATTTTCTTTAGGTATTCTTCCATTACATCAACCACCTTGAGCTTAGTTTCAGTCTCAATTTCTTTACGTTCAAAATCACTCGCACTGGAAAGGTACAAGCTGGATTCAGAAGTAATATCGGTAACGTGGTTTCTTATTTTAAAAGCCTCTGCACTTTTCTCAACGCCTTCCAGCTCATCTTCGATAATTTTTAATCGGTCGTTAATGAACTTTGATGTATTTTCGAAAACAAGGTTCTTATCGGCTACTACATCTTGGTTATAAACGCGAATCAGACCATTTAAAAAATCTTCTGCCTTTTCTTTAACCGGATCAATAAGTGACAATTCAACAATAGTGGTACGGTCTCCTACTTTTTTTACATTCAACTTACCTTTAAATTTACCGGCTACTGAGGAAATAGGCCTCATCTGAACCATTACCTTAAATGGGTTTTCTTTAAATGTATTTGCTTTATCCGTTTCAAACAATACGGCTGTCCCTTCTTTTAATTGTAAGGTTTGCCCATATTGAAAAGTTCCTAATTTTACATCCGATCTGTCAAACAATTCAAACTGATTAGCGCCGGAACTGATTACTTTATATATTAAGGTTCTTTGCTCAAATCCTTCTTTGATGTTCAAAACATTAAATTGAACCGGTGATTTTTTATACAGCTCTTCCGATTTAACACGTCCTTCATTAAAATAAGACACGTTTAGACCCAAAACCCTAACCGTTTCCTTGATCATGGTTAACGACTTAATAACCTCAATTTCATTATCAAGATTACTTTTTACTCCAGAGAGTACAGCCAAATCTGAAAAAGCGGACTGCTCAGTAGCTACACCTCCTTTTTTCTCATCCTTGATCATCAGGGTAGTTGAAGCGCTGTACTGTGGTATCGAATACCTTAAATAAACATAAGCGCCACTTACAAACACTATTACGCCCAAAACAAACCATTTCCAATTACTCAGATAATAATTTATTTGGGCTTCAATACTGTTTCCGGAACTGAATTTGTTAGTACTTTGCGTAATTTCGCTTTCCATTTATTAATGTGTAAAAATTAAGATAACTCCAATGGCAAAAGACAAGATAGAAATTGTTGCCCTAATGTCTGATCCGATAACCGAGTTATTAATTCTGGTTTTATTTGGCTCTACATAAACCACGTCATTCTGAGCAAGATAATAATAGGGTGAATTAATAAAGTCTGAATTGGTAATATCAACTTTTTCAATTGTTTTTTCACCATTTTTTTCACGAATCACCATGATATTTTTTCGTTTACCATAAATGGTAAGATCTCCTGATTTACTAAGTGCCTCCAATAAAGTAATTCGTTCACCGTCAACTTTAAAAACACCTGGTGCTGAAACTTCTCCAATTATTGAAATTTTAAAATTGAGAACCCGCAGATGAATGGAGGGATTGGAAATATGTTCACTCAAAATTGTTTTTATTTTTTCAGTAGCTTCTATTCTCGTAAGACCTTCTAACTTAATTTTACCAATCTGAGGGAACTCAATTTCACCATTTTTATCAACAAGATAACCTTCCACCTGATTTTGACCACTCATGGCTCCTTCCACAGAAGGAGATTTCAGATTATAAGGCGCTGCCACCTCAGGGTTTTCAGCAGAAACAATTATTTGCAATAAATCGTCGGGTTGTATATGTAATTCATAGGAAGTATTTTTATCAGAACCACTATAACCATTTTGAAGATACACAATCTTTTTAGTGTTGCCACAAGAAAAAAGTCCTAGACAGACAATTAGAATCAGACACCTTAAAAATTGTACACTATTAATCATATTTATCACATTTTTTTACAAAGATACAGCATTTTATCACGATCAGAAAAAACTCTACTGTATGTAACCTCCTATTAATTACACATCCAAAGAAGTAAAAGCAGAATTCATACTGATATATTCCGGCACAATTGCTTTCATTCGAATCACAATCTCCTTGCTATCAAAACCTTTGGCAGTTTCTATTAATTCATTGACCAATTCGGAAACATCGGCATAATTTTCAGTTTCGTCTTTAGCAATCATTATTTTTTCATGGTGAGTTGGTAAGGTTTTTGACGAATCATTCAACAATTCTTCAAATAATTTTTCCCCCGGACGCAATCCCACTATTTGTATTTTCACATCTTTTTCAGGACGCAATCCTGCTAATCGGATCATTTTATAGGCCAAATCAATAATTTTAACCGGTTTACCCATATCGAAAATAAACAACTCACCACCACTTCCCATTGCTCCGGCTTCCAGCACCAACTGACAGGCTTCCGGAATGGTCATAAAATAACGGATAATCTCCGGGTGGGTTATGGTAATTGGCCCTCCATTTTCAATCTGTTTAGTAAATAAAGGCACTACAGATCCGTTAGAACCTAAAACATTACCAAAACGGGTTGTGATAAATTTGGTATGCTTAGTAGCTGCACTCTGCAAATGGATATTTAATGACTGAACGTATTTTTCTGCAATACGCTTACTGGCTCCCATAACATTGCTCGGATTTACCGCTTTATCGGTGGAAACCATCACAAAACGTTCCACATTGTACTTAACCGATAAATCTGCCAAATTTTTGGTTCCCTGAACATTAGTAAAAATAGCCTGCGCAGGATTCTCTTCCATTAAAGGCACATGCTTATACGCTGCTGCATGGTAAACAATGTCAGGAGCATGCGAAATAAAAACTGATTCTATGGCATCCAAATTACGGATATCTGCAATTATCGTCTCAACAGCAGACTTGGTAATTGCGTTCCCAATTTCTATGCTTAAATGATGAAGAGGCGTTTCAGCCTGATCGAGCAAAATTATTTTAGCCGGATCAAAAGCAGAAACTTGCCAAACAATCTCACTTCCAATGGAACCTGCTGCTCCGGTTATCAAAATTGTCTTTCCTTTAATCTGATTGGAGATAGCCAGATTATCCAGTTGAATTGGAGGCCGTTCCAGTAAATCCTGAATCTGGAAACTTTTGATTTTTTTGGAAATGTTTTCAGGGTCTTCCCAATCGGTTATTTTAGGCGTGTTAAAAACCTTGAAATTATAATTTAAACAATCACTTACGATTTCAAGCTTTTCATCTTTTGAAAGTGTATTATCGGCAATAATTAACGCATCTGCCTTGCGAGATCGCAGTAAAACCGGAACACGGCGATTAGTTGATAAAATCGGAAGATCCAGCAATCGCTTAGAACTGTTTTTATTTTCCTTATCAATAAAACCAATAATTTTAAAACGCAGAGGAGTTTCAAAACGCAAAGCATTCGCCACGGAAACCGAATTGGCATCGGCACCATAAATTAGTGCTTTTGTAGTATAATTGGCTTTACTTTCGTTCAGATAATGTTCAAAAACCTGCTTAACGATGATTCGGTAAAGCAACAAGAAACAGAACGAAAGTACGATACTAATAAAAAGTCTGGTATTAAGAAACAATTTCCCGTGTTTAAAAACATCAAAAAAAGTATTTAGAAATAATAGAGAAAGAAAGGTACACGATTGTGCCATGAAAAGCTTCACCGCATCGATAAACCCTGAATGTCGAATAATTCCCGCATAGGTTCTAAATATCCAGAAAAAGAAGATGGAAACCGACATATAGAGCGTCGCCACCAAAAAAAAGTTGTAATTGTTTTTAAAATGGATTCCAATTCCTTTAAACAATAAATGCCCCAAAAATCCGGATATCAACACCATTATAATATCTAACGACAAAATAATCCAACGCGGAAGATAGCCCAGATTTTTTACCGAGAAAGCAAAACTAATACTCTTCAATGCTTCACTGAGCGCCGAATGGGATTGAACTTTATTTTTTTTATCCGTCATAATTGTTTTTCAGAACTATACTTTAAAAAAGTTTTTCAAAACTCCATCAATACGCGACAGATCATCTTGGGATAAATTTGACCCGGAAGGCAAACACAAACCGTTTTCAAACAATTGTTCGGCTACATTCCCTCCATAATAGGGGTATTTTTCAAAAATCGGTTGCAAGTGCATTGGTTTCCATAACGGTCGGCTCTCAATATTTTCTTTCTCTAGAGCCAAACGCAAATCTTCTCTGGTTTTTCCAATTTCAGAAGAATCAACAACAATAGCACTCAACCAATGATTGGAAAAATAATCTGAAGTAGGTTCCTGTAAAACACGAACACCATCTATAGAAGCAAAAAAATCACGGTAAAAACTATTTACATTCCTTCTTGAGGCGATATGGGAATCCAAAACTTCCATCTGCCCTCTTCCAATACCGGCGCAGATATTACTCATTCGATAATTATAGCCAATTTCACTGTGCTGATAGTGAGGTGCATTATCACGGGATTGTGTGGCAAAAAAAACAGCTCGATCTTTTAATTCTTTCGTTGGAACCACAATAGCTCCGCCTCCAGAAGTCGTTATAATTTTATTTCCGTTAAACGACAAAACACCAATGTCGCCAAAAGTCCCGCATTTCTTGCCTTTAAAATGACTTCCTAGGGCTTCCGCGCTGTCTTCAATAATTGGAATATTGTATTTTTGAGCAACAGTCTTGATTTCATCTGCTTTAAAAGGCATTCCGTAAAGGTGCACCGCTATAATCGCCTTAGGCTTTTTCCCTTTGGCAATCCGATCAACAATCGCTTCTTCCAAGGCTTTAGGGCACATATTCCAGGTATCCGGTTCGCTATCTACAAAAACCGGGACAGCCCCCTGATATAAAATAGGATTGGCAGATGCTGAAAAAGTCATACTCTGACAAAGCACTTCATCATCTCTTTTAACTCCTAAAAGAACAAGACCCAAATGAATGGCTGCAGTACCGGAACTTAAAGCTCCAACGAAAGAATTTTCATTTAAATAATGCTCCAGATCAGTTTCAAATCCTGCTACGTTTGGTCCTAATGGAGCGACCCAATTAGAAGCAAAAGCTTCTTGTATATATTTTTGCTCGCCTCCCCCCATATGCGGTGAGGATAACCAAATTTTATTTGCACTCATTATCAGTTAGTTAGCTGTAATTTTAAATGGTGGTTTCCGCAAATGTACTGAAACTTTTGTAAGTAATAAAACTGTTGCTTTTTATTAGCTATGCCTTTTTACCAAATAAGGTTTTGAATATTATTTTAAGATCCAAAAAAAGCGATTTATTGTAGTAATAATCAAGGTTTAACCTAACTTTATCCGGAAAAATAATTCGATCATTATACTCCAACGAATTTTCCTGCTCGCTTAAAAGCTGTTCTTCATTAAAATATTTTAAAGAAGCCTCGCTGGTTAAGCCGGGTTTTAATTCAAGTATTTTACGTTCTTCCCCTTGCAAACAATCATAATACCCCTGAATATCTGGCCTTGGACCGACAACACTCATAGAACCGAACAAAACATTAATAAACTGAGGCAATTCATCAATTTTGGTATCCCTTAGAAACCTCCCAATGGAAGAAATTTGTTCGTTTTTAATTGTTCGTAACTTTATGATTGTAAATAATTTACCATATTGCCCCACCCTTTTTTGAAGAAAAAATCCATTTTGATGGGTGTCTAGGGTAGCAGCAATCCAGCCTAAGAAGATTAACCAACTCATCAAGACAAGGGCCACAAATGAAAAAGCAATATCAAAAAGGCGCTTTACCATACTAACGTTGGGGATTAGTAAACTTGATGACTTTACCAGGATTACCAACAACAACAGCAAAATCCGGAAGATCATCAATAATAACTGCCCCAGCTCCAACCGTCACCCATTTTCCGATAGTAACCCCTTGAATAACTGCAGCTCCAATACCAACATGGGAACCTTCACCAATGGTTACTCCTCCCGCTAAAGCTGCATTGGGAGAAACATGAACAAAATCTTCAAGTATGCAATCGTGCTCAATAACCGCTCCCGAATTCACAATACAATGTTTTCCAACAATTGAACCTGAATTAATTACTGCATTTGGCATAACAACCGTACCTTGCTTAATACTGGAAAAGGAAGATACAACCGCCGAAGGATGAACGGCATTTCCAAAAATTACTTGTAATCGTTCAGCAACTTTTTTTCGAATGCTATTGTCTCCAATTGAAACAACAACCTCATCGGTAGGCAACAAAATTTGATCGGAAGTTTTTTTTACAGGCATTGAGAGCAAACTCTCGCTTTTAGGAAAATCATCAAGAATTGCCTGAATTTCAACATTCTGAGCTTTTAAAATATCTACAATTACTTTACAATGTCCACTGGCTCCGTATAAATACATTTTAATTTCCTTTGAATGGTTCCGCTGTAGCTACAGCTTCTCCGGTTATTCCTTCTGATTTAATTACTTTCTGAATGGTTTTAAGCAAAATAATAAAGTCTAATTTAAACGAAATATGATCTACATACCAAACATCGTACTCAAATTTTTGCTGCCAACTTATTGCATTTCTGCCATTTACTTGTGCCCAACCCGTGATTCCAGGCCGTACATTATGTCTTTTTTTCTGCTGCTGATTATACAAAGGAAGATAGTGCACCAACAACGGTCTTGGCCCAATCAGACTCATATCTCCTTTCAACACATTGATAAGTTGCGGTAGTTCATCTAAGGAAGTTTTTCGAACAAAATTTCCAACTGCGGTAAGTCTTTCCGCATCTGGAAGCAAATTGCCTTTAGCGTCTTTTTTGTCGTTCATCGTCTTGAATTTGACTATTTTAAAGATCACTTCGTTTTTCCCGGGACGCTGCTGAAAGAAAAAAACCTTACCGCTGTTTGCAAAAAACAGACCAATAACCACTAAAATAATTAATGGCGACAAAACCAACAAAGCTATTGATGCAAGGCTAAAATCAAAAAATCTTTTAAAAAAACTACGATACATTGGCTTCTAATTTCTGGTATTCTTCCAAGAGTTGCTGCCAGATTACTTTCTGATCAAAACGCGTTACAATTTTTTCTCGGGCATTTTTTTTCATTTTCTCAAACAACACCTTCTCATCCAGTAGTTTTTGCATGGATTGCAGCAACTCATTCTCTGATTTCGAGGCAATAATCAAACCGTTTTCTTCCTGCTGAACTATTTCATTACATCCGTTGATATTACTCACTATTGAAGGTAAACCCATTGCTCCTGCCTGCATCACCACATTGGGAAAACCTTCGCGATAACTTGGGAAAACAAGGCAATCGCTTACTGCAAAAAAAGGACGCACATCGTTTTGATATCCAACTGAAAGAATTGCTTTATTCTCAGTTAAGATTTTTTTGGTCGATTCCAACAAAGGATCAAGTTCATCTTCTAAGGGCCCTACTAAAATAAGTTTGATGTTTTTTCTTTCCGAAGACAGTCTGTCAAAAGCACTTGCCAACTCATTAATTCCCTTATCACCTACGATTCTTCCAACGAAGATAAACACAAAATCTTCATTTGAGAGTTGTAATTCCTCTTTAAGATTCACTTTATCAGTCTCCTTAATTTGATTTGGGTCAAAAAAATCTATATTGATTCCGTTAGAACTTCCGTTTCCGATTACTTTAAGTTTGTCTTCCTTACAAAATCCTTCCTGCAGAATTATTGATTTAAGCCCTTTAGAATTCGGATAAACCTTGGTAGCACACCAATACGTGATTTTCTCAACGAAATTGAGCAACTTTCGTTTACTTCCCGATGCCTCCATTAAAGGCAATCCGGCAACCGTATGCAATCTGTGCGGAACTCCAGCCAGTTTTGCTGCCAACATTCCAACTGTTCCGGCCTTTGGCGTGTGTGAATGAACCAAGAGCGGCTTTTCTTTCCTAAAAAAAAGATACAACTGCCAAACCGCTTTTAAATCCTGAATTGGTGTTATTTTCCGGGTTAGTTGTGCCGTAAAAGTTCTTACCCCTTGGGTTTTACCAACTTTTTCAAGCGCTTTCTCATCGGAACAAACGGCAATAACTTCATAATAATCGTTCATAAATCGCAGTTGATTTTCCAGAAGCTTCTCCAGAGAAATAGGTACTGTAGTTATGCGAATTAGTTTATTCATCCGTTTGAGCAATTTTTCTAAAAGTTAAAATCCATAGCAAAATCAAACATACAAAAGGCTGTATCATGATTTTGGTTCGTGCAAAAATACCTAATCCCGAATAACGCTGCACTATTAAAATGCCTGAAATTAATGCAAAAACAAGTATAATTTTCATAACCGGCTGAAAACAAATCCGTTTCCAATTTAAGACCACTATTAATAATGCAGTTAGATGAAGTAGCAAAATTACTGCATTTTCAACACCCAAGACAATTCCGTAAAAAGTTGGAATTTCATTAGCAAGCGGCCTGAAATAAAAAGTAAATACCTTGTAAGGATAAGAATACTCTATAATCGGAACATAACTCCCAGAATTTTTAAACGACAGCAAAGAAAATTCGTTAAAACGTTTAATCCGTTCAAGATCGAAGGTTTTTATTTTAGAAAGCTGCAAAAACATATAAAACAAGATCGATAACGAAACCGAAGAACCTATCAGGAGAATCATCCTTTTTTTGAAAGTCAATCTATTGCTAAAAAAATACACTAAAACAACAGAAAAAAGCAATAAATTAGCTACATGTGGACGAATCACGGCAAGCAAAAGCATTGAAAAAATCATCGCTAAAGAAGCAAAACGCTCTTTGGCAAATTCTAAGAAAACAGTAGCAATAAAAAGAAAACAAAACGCTTCTTTACCCAAGCCGGCAGTCCAGAAATGCAAATTTGGAAGTAGAACCAAAATACATCCCAATGAAATTCCTTTGAAACTAAGCCTATCTTTCAACAACAACTTGCAAAGCCTGTAAAACTGAAGTATTCCCAAATAGCCAATACAACCATAAAGCACAAAGCCAAACAAAATATTCAGGTTCAATACTTTAGCAAAAAAATAATTAAACAACAATAGGCTCTCGGAACCGTAATGAAATAAATCGGTTAGTGTTTTGCCTTGAGAAGCTTTGGCTTGAAACCAGTAAAATGAAGCATCCCCACCATTTTCAGAAAAATACTTGAAATTCAGGAAAATAAACAGAAAGTGATAGCCCAATAAAAAGACCCAAAAGACATTTTCCTTTTTGAAACGATTTCCTATCAATTTTTTCGTTTTAACTCGAGTTCTTTCCGGTAGGAGAAGGCCCAAAGAATAAATATAATCAACCCGGGAAGAAACATATTCCTCATCCGAATCATAATTCCCAGATTCCCTAAAGACTGTGAGAACGCCAAGGTACCGATTATAAGAAAGAAAACCAATCCTTTTATTACAAATGGGGCTGCTTTAAAGGTTTTCAGAGGGCTGCTTTTAAAAATATTGATGGTGACCAGCAACAAAAAAAGATTTTCAAAAGAGGCCAATACAGCCGGAATTCCGTTGATATCAAAAAACAAAGGGCGAAATAAAAAAGTAAAAACCTTTAAGGGAAATGGATACGATGAAATATCAATACGTGATCCCGTACTGCCTCTACTTAACAAACTTGCTTTATTTTCAGAAAACTGTTCGAAACTATCTACTGTGGCCTCCTCAATCCTTGCAAACTCCATTACCGAAGGAAGAATAACAAAGCCTATACCAATAAGGGCTATTGAGAAGATCAAGCGTTGTCCTTTAGAGACTTTGGACCCCATCACATAGGCAAGTCCGAAACTTACTACCAAAAAAAGGGTAATATGCGGACGAATAAAATACGACAACACTAACGACAAGGCTAAGAATGGTAACCGACGGAAAATATCCATAATACCATAAACAAAAATACCGATACAGAAGAACAGTAAGGTATCTTTACCAACCGCACAGCTCCAAAAATGCAAGTTAGGCATAAAGAAAAGTAGTGGAAAAAGTGTGTATTCTTTGTATTTTGAATTATACGGCACTAGTTTAATTGCCGTCACATAAAAATAAGTAAGTCCTATAAATCCCAACAAAGAATACAGCATTGTACCTGTGAAATAAGACAATCCAAGTACATTGGAAGGATAATAATTAAGTGCAAACAAAAAATAAGTTCCCTTTTGTCCCGAAAAATAAGCCTCAAACTCCTCTGGAGATAACATTTTTGCTGTTTCCCAGTATCCTTTAGCATCACCTCGTACAAAAAAACAGTAATAGGCCCCGAAAACAAAATGATAAAAAAGTAATTTTTTCAGTTGACTCAAATCCAGCGGACTCAATTCATTTCTAAAAGAAGAAATAAAGGCTAAGCCCAAAACAACAATTAGTACGAGAACTATAAAATCCAAACTTTAAACCTTTTTAAACTTATTGTCAATAATCATCTTCACTTTAGCCATACCCCACTTTTCAAAAATAAAATAATAAATATAGCCTACAAAACTACAAACAAAGATCGTAACTATTACTACAAGAAAAAGACTGGCTGCCGTAGAAATTTTTGGACAGATTCGTATTAATAAAGCCTGCAATGGATTATGTGTTAGATAAATTGAATAGGTCGCGTTTCCAATCAACATTAAAAGGTTCATTTTACCCAACCTGATGTTATAAAACATCACCGAAAAGTAAATCAGAAAAAAAACAAATAGTGTAAATAATATATTTATCGAAAAATTTAACCCAAAAAAATGAACACTAGTATTCTCTAAGAACAAACCTATCAGAAACAGTCCCGAGAAAAGTACAACCCAATAATTCAATTTGATTTTTTTCAAAACCATTTGAGCCAATAAAAAACCCAGTATAAATTCAAGATTATACGTAGAGAAGAACACATCCAAAAAAGGACTTTTCAGATTAGTAAACCAAGAAATCCCGCCATAGTTCCGAAGAAAAATTAACAAAACCCAACAAATCACAAAAAGATTCCAGGCCTTTTTAGAGAAGAATGATATGCTGAAGAGTAAATAAAACATCAATTCAAAAAGTAGTGTCCAGGCAATGGAAAGTGCAGGTTCTCCATAGGGAATCAATGTTAATGAAGTAAAAATACTAATTTCCCGTCCTGAATTTGAAAAAGTTGGTAACAAGTTATAAAGAATCAGAATCCCTATTCCAATCGGTAAATAGGGAATATAAATTCTTAACAGGCGTGCTAAAATATGTTCCCTAAACGCATGAGGCTTTTCATATTTAAAACTTGCGGAATACGTAATAATAAACCCTGACAAGACAAAGAAAAAATCAACTCCCAACTTACTTAAAGTTCCTACTGTATTTAGAAAAGGTATATTTATACTGTGATAGTACCCCAGCGATCCCACTGCATGATGAAATACAACCAACAAAGCTGCAAAACCGCGATAAACCTGTAAAATATCCAAATAGTTGGATCGTCCTAATTGTTGAATTTGAACCTGTTGCATAATAGAGGCAGTTTAGATTTCAGGGCTTAAAATTTTCAACTTATTTTTCAGACAGTAACGAAATCTTGACTGATTTCTCACTGGGTCTATTCTAAAAATACAAAAACCAAAAGAATTACAAGTAGTTAATATACAAATTAATTTGCATAAGTTTCAAAAAAAAAATCAACTAAATTGCCTTAGTATTTTTGCAGTACCTCTATTATTTTTTTTGAATTCACCTCAAGGTTGTATATAGCCTCAACTTTCTCTCTTCCGGCTTTTCCAAAATTTTCTCTCAGGTTCTGATCGAGTATTAATTTTTCAAGAGCGGCTTTCCACTCCTGAGGAGTCGTAGCCAGAAAACCATCAACCTGATGACCAACCACCTGACTGTTCATTCCCACAGGTGATGCCACAACCGGAATGGCGCAACCCATATATTGAATTAACTTATAAGCACACTTTCCTAAAACCCACGGTGTATTTGTTAAGGGCATAATCCCTATATCAAACTTTAGAATTTCCTCAACTTCAGAATCTTCGGTCCATGGAAGGTATTCGATGTTTTTCCTAATCCCAAACTCTTCCGTAGCGCCAATAATCACAATTTTCACATTGTACGTTTCAACCAATTCATTAAATACCTCCGGAAAAGGTTTTAAGTGCCATAAAGTTGAAGGAGAGCCTATCCAACCGATTACAATCTGTGAGGAACTGTAATCTGTTTTTATTTCATAACGCTTCAAATCAATAACCGTTGGGAGGCTGACGATGTTTTTTGCACCAGCTTTTCTTGCTCTTTCCGCTAAATAATCATTTCCCGCCAAAACACAGTTGCTGAACTTCATAACATTGTCTATTTTCCTTCCAAGTAAAAAGGCGATTACTTTATTGGAATTCAAATCATAATTATGGAAAATAGCATCATCATAATCAACAATGTATTTTATTCCCATAAGCTTAAAAAGCCTTTCAAACCAACTGAAAAAGAAAGGAAACAACTCTTTTTCTATAATAATCTTGTCGTAATTAAAAACCTTAAAAAGAAAAATAAACCTTGTAAAATAAGCCTTTAGCAATAAAATCAAACTTGTTCTTTTCCCGTTGTACAGATCATCAAGGTAAGCATCATTAAAAAGTGGTTGCACCTGAACATGAATAGAATTTTTCTCAAGAATCGGCAGGTACTGAAGACTTCTTAGTCTGCTGCTGGCTCCTTTTCGGGTATATTTAGTAAAATAAAGTACTCTCATTTCAATTTACTTATGGATTCTATATAAGACTTTGCACTTCGCTCCAAAGAGAAATACTGCATCCCAATTTTTCGAATCTGATTTTTTTCAATGGTATCCAATGTCTGCAAATAGTCTGAAGCTTTTTTAAATCTTTGCTGGTCGGAATGTTCAAAGAGCAAACATTCGCTTACGGTTTTCAAAAAGGATTCGGTATCCCCAATTCCTGCCGAAGCTATTGTTGGCAACCCCATCAAAAGGTATTCCCCGAGCTTAATAGGCGCGACCCCTTGCATACTGAACGTAGGTTTTCGAATTGCAAAAGCGATGTCAGCCGAATTCAGATATTTCGGAACATCTATAAAAGGAACGGAAATTAGTTTAATACTTTCCTTTAATGAAGACGGCAAGCGCTGCTCTGCAAATTCCGTATTCCCGGTTAAAATTAAAAATTTTGAAGCGTTGTTTTTATTATGATATTCACTAAAAATAGTAACCATCTCTTCCCAACCATACTGGGGTCCTAAGGAACCACAATAAACAAAAATCTTCTCGTGGGGAGAAAAACCCAACTGTTCACGTGTTTTTAATCTTTCATTGAAATCCGGTTTAAAAACTGTGCTATTTCGTCCATTAAAAACTACCGAAAACTTATTTCTATAACCTTCTCCAATAGTGGTAAGATGTATTTCAATGGCTTTTTGCGAGCGGGTAATCACACCATCTGCAGTTCTAAGTAACTTTGTCTCTTGACTCTTTAACCAAATGTATTGCTTGCTTTCTTTTGAAAGCCCTGAAAAATCAACCCGTTCTTCCAGAGGAAGTCCGTCTGCATCAAAAATCACCTTTATATTTTTACGCTGTAATCGATTAACCATTACGGCCGGCATCGTGCTTCTGGGCATTACGATCTCAATCTGATGCTTTTTAATGTATTTTTGAACAAAAGAAATTCCCTTGAAAACAGTAAGCAAACTTCCAACAAGTGCTATGGGTTTACGGTAAACCGGAACAACAGTATAGATAATTCCTAATGTAGTGGCTGCTTCTTTAATCTGTTTGATTTTTTCTTCCTTGGCCCACGTAAATTGAAGTACGTGAAACTCAACAGGCTGTGTTTTGCTGATTTCATTAAAAATAGGCATAAACAAACCTTCCATATAGCTGGTTTGCGGCCCATCCCAAGTAATAAAAAGAATTTTACGCATAAGCTTATTCAACTAAATCTGCCCTACTTGAAGCACTGTGGATTGTTGTAAATGACGTTTTAAGTTTAAGGAACGGTTTCTCGTAAAAATTATACGAAAGATGTGCAATTGCTATAACCGCAAGAGTTACAAAAACATAAATCATCGGGATAGTATACCATTGGTTTACCAAAGTCAATTTCATATACAAAAGTGACATCAGGTAAATTACCAAAGGATTATAAACATACAGTCCAAAAGAAATTTTCCCCAGGTAATCAAAAACTTTATTCTCCAAGGAGATTATTTTCCTTTGATTATTAACCTGATTAAAGATAATTATTAATGTAAAAACCGAAACGATTTCATGATCGATTATCGAAGTCAAGTGAAATTTGTTTAGTGCCACCACACCAAAAAACAACCAAGCCAGAATTTCTATCGCTCTATGGTTTAAAAAAGCAATCTTCTCCCTGTGATGGAAGTAAATATAAGCTCCAAGCGCTCCTATTGCCAAACACCCAAATCGGGTATAATTTACAAAAACAAGGATGTTATAAGGTGCATGAAACACTCTTAAAGCCAACTTCAATGCAACATAAAAAACAGGGAACAAAACCAGTATCTGTAACAGATATTTACCTCGTTTTACAATCCAGGGCCAAAAGGCATAAAATTGTTCCTCAACCCCCAAAGACCAATAATGCCCCACCATAAAAGAAGTGGTTTTAGTCCCAACAACTGTACTAATTATTCCGTTAAAGGAATTTTTAAAGTTAGGAATCATCAACAGATAGAATAAAATAGGCCATTGAATAGTTGAAAATCCTTCAAGAAAAATCACCATTAGCAGATAGAGGTAATATAACGGCCAAATTCGTAAAACCCTGCGCATATAAAACTTCTTAATGGCAACATCTCCTGTTTTTTCAAGCTCTTTCAACAATAAAAAAGTAATTAAAAAACCGCTTAAGGTAAAAAACATCGTAACGCCGTACCCTGCTAAATCCAAAAGCTCTTTTTTAGGTAAGCCAAAGTATTCCATTCGGTTGTTGATATGGGAAATCAAAACCGCTAAAGCTGCAATGGCGCGTATTCCGTTTAATCCGGGTAAAAATATTTTTGAAGACATTATTTAATTTTTTTAGACTCCAAAAGAGTTGTATACAATGCTGAAACTTTTTCAACGTATTTTTCTTCCGTGTAACAATTCATGGCTTTACTATATCCTTTTTCTCCCATTTGCTTTCTTAAGTTTGAATCGGAACACAAAACCTCAAGCTGTTCGGCAATTTCTGTTACTTGATATTTTTCCACTAAAAAACCTGTGGCTCCTTCATTTACAATATACTGCATCCCACCAACTCTGGTAGCAAGAACGGGAAGCTTATGCAACATCGCCTCCACTAATACCAACCCAAACGATTCGTGAGCCGAAACCAGCGAAAAGACATCAAAAATTTCATAATACGGAGCAACGTCGCTTTGATAACCTACAAAAGTTACCTTTTCGGCAAGCCCTAACTGACTCACTAATTGTATATAGTTTTGCTTCTCTTTGCCTTCGCCAATTAAAATCAAATGGGTGTTCACTCCTTTTTTAATCAGGAGATCAAAAGCCTTAATCAAATCGGAAAAGCGTTTGGTACCATCATCCAACATACGTCCAACTGAACCTATAACAACTTTATCCGGATCTATTTTTAGTTTCTCCTTAAGTGTCTTTACCTCCTCTTGAGAAACTGTTCTTGGAAAGGCAACCCCATTTTCAATCAATTGAATTTTTTTGGTACTGATTCCCAATTTGTTCTGAAGATAATAAGTCGAAGCCGGAGAAACACCGACTACCTTATCCGCTACTAATGAAAACGCTTTCATTAATAAATTCCCGCGCCAGGAACGATTCTGCGGATCGGAAGTTTCCTCCAAAATAACAATGGGAACATTTTTTAAAAATCCGTTTACTGCTGCCATGGTAACCCCTTCAAAAACAGCTCCATGAATAATATGCGGTTTAAATTCCTTTATGATTTGGATTACTTTCTGGTGCTGCTTGTAATCAAAGGGCGATTTCAAGTCTCCAATGGCAACGATTTCAACCCCTTGCTTTCGAATCTCATCGGCAATTCCTCCTTTTGTATTGGTACAGATAATTTTCAACTCGAATTTCGATTTGTCTAAAAGCTTGGCCATTGACAATCTTCTTCGTTCTACTCCGCCGGAACCTACCGTATCCAATATATTCAGCACTCTAATCATAACGATTCCTGATAAAGGTTCTCCAAATTGATTACGTATTTTTCCGAAGTAAAGCGATCGGCAGTAAAGGTTTTGGCAGTACTTCCAACTTTTTCCAATTCCGAAAGTGGAAGATTTGCAATTGTTTTTAATTTTTCGGCTAATTCTCCTTCATTATTAGGATTAAAAAGCCATCCTGTTTTTCCTTCTTCAATAAATTCGGGAATTCCACCCACATTCGAGCATAAACAAGGTAAGCCTTGCTGCATAGCTTCTACAACGGCAATACCAAATCCTTCAGTAAGCGAAGACAAAACAAATAAATGTGCTTGCGCCAGAAAAAATTCCGGTTCTTTGGAAAACCCGGTAATAATTACCCTATCTTCTAGTTGCAGTTCTTTTATCAAGGTTTCCAGAGCGCTTCGTTCCCTTCCGTCTCCAACAAGAATTAATTTAGATTTTTTATTCTCAAGTTCTGAAAAAGCCTTAATGAGCAATTGCTGGTTTTTAACTTTCTCCAACCTGCCTACGCAAACTATTGTGAAATCTTCGGGAGTAATCTTCTCAAAGAATTTTGGTACACTTACAGGATTGTAAACCACTACCCCTTTATTGGCGTCAATCTCTTTAATCTCAATTAAAAAACCTTTAACCGATTTAGAAACGCAAATGACTTTTTTTACAAATTTATACACAAACCCAAATACCTTACGCGCTAAAGGCGAATGGTTTGGGAAACCGATTTCTTCAGCTAAAACCACTTTTACACCGGCCAAACGAGCTGCAATAACACCATGAAAATTGGCCTCAGCCGCCGCCGTATGCACCACATCAGGTTTTTCTTTTCTAAACCATTTGTATAGCATCCAGATATTTTTCAAATTATAGATGGACGGATTCTGGTTAAAAACCTCCACACGAAAACCGTTTGCCTGAATCGTTTTCTGTGCGAACCCTCCATGCCCTATGGCAGCAAAAACATAATCATTTTTAAGCAGGGATTTACATTCAGAAAATGAAATGTATTTCTTTTCCTGTCCTCCAAAATCGAGAAATGTTGTAATTCTAATAATCTTCATTAGTTGTAAACATAACGTAAAACAAATTTGAGGTACAACCTAATATACCTGCTTAAAGTAGGTTTTTTAATTATTCTGGAACCAATAAAAAAAGGCATTTTATAAACCAATCCAAGAAAGAAAAATTTATGCCTATTGTTTTTTATCATCTCTTTGGCAGAGGCATGAAATTGTTCACTATAATAATATTTGTATAAATTAAAGTAAATATACTTACTAATAAAAACCTTAAAATCTTGATTATCAATCTTATCGTATAACGGATAATACAATTTAGGGATATTTCCCAAAAAAATGCTGTGAAGAGGTATTGCCAAACTTTGTTTGAGTCTTGTGAGCTGATTCTCATCTTCCGTAGAATAAAGCATCAGGCTGTTATTGATGAAAAACACTCCGCCGCCACTTAAAATAGTCCTGAAGAAAACATCTACATCCTGACCGGAACGCAGTAACGGATTGAACCCTTGATTTTCAGTAAAAAACCGTTTAGAAATTACCGTGGCAGAAGTTGCAAACATGGTATTTTTTATAGCTACTTTAAAATAATTTTCCAGCTTTGAATACTTTAATTCATTTTGCTGGTTAAGCCTGCTTTTATCCGTTGTGTAATGAGCTCCAACTATTTTCACATCAGAATTAGCTGAAATTACCCTATTTACATACTCCAAGTATTGAGAATGCCAGGAATCGTCTGCATCCAAAAAAGCAATATAATTGTATTTTGATACTTCAATTCCTTTATTTCTCGCAACAGAAACTCCTTGATTTTCCTGAGTAATCAATGAAATCTTTTGCTGGTATTTAGGAAGTGCTAAAATAGTTTTCAGATCATCGTTGGAACCATCATCAACCAGTATGATTTCAAATTCCTTAAAAGTCTGACTCAATACAGAATCCAGACATCGTTCGATAAATTTTATTTTTTTGTAATATGGAATAACTACTGAAAACATACGTTTGATAATTTAACAACGGACAATGTTTTTCACAAAACATCACTCCTGTTTAACTCCTGCAAATATATACATTTAAGAGGTTCTCGGATAAATTAATTCCCGGAGAGCAAACTATCGAAAAACATTGTTAATTCTGGGCTGTGAATCAAAACTTTTTGCTTTTTACAACTATTTAGCTGTATTTTTACAAAAATATTTCTGCAGTTTAAATAAAGGAAAAAGGCTTAAAAATGACAAACGGTAAATTTGTAATTTCTTTAGATTTCGAATTACTTTGGGGGGTTCGCGATAAAAAAACTATACAGACCTACGGCAAAAACATTGAAGGAGTACAGCAAGTAATCCCTGAACTGCTCAAACAATTTGAAAAAAACGGAATTAAAGCCACTTTTTCTACTGTTGGTCTTTTATTTTTTGAGTCAAAAAAAGAGCTGTTGGAAAATTTACCAGATTTAAAACCCAAATACAACGACGCGAATCTATCGCCCTACAACGGTCATTTTGAACAAGTAGGAAGTGACTGGAAAACGGATATTTACCACTTTGCGCCTTCGCTGATCAAAGCAATTCAAAACCATCCGGAGCAGGAAATCGGAACGCACACTTTTTCCCATTATTATTGTCTTGAGCAAGGTCAAACGGTCGATACTTTCAGGGCTGATTTACAAAGCGCTATTCATATTGCTCAAAAATACAATATCAAACTCACTTCTTTGATTTTTCCAAGGAACCAATTCAACACCGAATACTTAAAGGTATGTGAGGAATTAGGAATTATTTGTTATCGCGGTAACGAACATTCCTGGCTTTATACTGCAAAAAATGGCGAAAAAGAGAGTTTGCTAAGAAGAGCCTTCCGTCTTTTGGATGTTTACATTAACTTATCCGGGCACAATTGCTATAGCGACACTTTTCTGAAAAGTAAAACACCTGTTAACATACCTTCGAGCAGATTGTTAAGAGCCTATTCCAAAAAACTCAGCTTTCTGGAAACTTTAAGACTTCACCGTATAAAATCAGGAATGAGTCATGCAGCTAAAAACAACTTAACGTATCACTTGTGGTGGCATCCGCATAATTTCGGGATAAATCAGCAGGAAAATTTTCAATTTCTGGAAAAAATCCTATCCCATTACAACCACCTTAACACAACTTATAATTTCGAAAGTATAACCATGACCAACTTGGCAAAAAGAATCAAAAATGAATCATAAAAAGATTGTTCTATTAGGAGGAACAGGCATATCTACAAGTATTCTCTACAATTCTGTTAATGCCGCTCATGGTATCGGATTGGTTATTTTGGAAGAAAAGGAAAACTCAAAGGTTTTCATTAAACGAAGAATAAAACGATTAGGAATAGTAACCGTTATAGGCCAGCTGACCTTCCAAGTAGTTGTTTCGAAATTCCTGACTGTTTTTTCAAAAAAAAGGAGACTTGAACTGATTCATGAGCTAAAACTCGATTTAACCGAAATACCTGAAGAAAAAATAAGACGGGTAAAATCGGTAAACGCACCGGAAACTTTAGCACTTTTACAAGAAACAAACCCCGATTTGATTATTGTTAACGGAACCCGAATCATCTCGAAAAAGGTGATTTCTTCGGTAGCTTGTCGTTTTGTAAATACTCATGCAGGTATAACCCCAAAATATCGTGGCGTACATGGAGCATACTGGGCTTTAGCCAATAACGACCCGGAACACTGTGGTGTAACCGTCCATTTTGTGGATGAAGGAATCGATACGGGAACGGTAATTGCACAAAAAAAAGTGGTTCCACAAAAAAAGGACAATTTTACCACTTATCCACTATTGCAACTTTCGGCCGGGCTTGAACTTTTAAATACTGCAATAACTTCCTATTTCAACAAAACCCTAACCGAACAAAAAGAGGTAACGACGGAAAGTAAACTATGGTATCATCCAACGGTTTGGTTTTATATGTATAATCGAATCTTCAAAAACATCAAATAACCAGAGTTCTGTTGTGATGCAATTAATCACAAAAAGTAAGTCTTTGACAAAAAATTAGTTGATTTATTCCGAAATCCAAAACTTAATTTACTAACAACAACCAATAGTGTTACTGCTTTTTAACGAAGGATTTTACCAGAAGAATCATCTCACGAATAAGTGTTTTTTCAAATACGAAAATCATACAAAGGTAAACCGCTGAACCCAGAATAAATTTAATGAGAAATGAAGTGAGCAGCGAATCAATGTTTAGAAAATTAACACTATACATTAAAACAGCCATAACAACCACGCCGGCAATAATTCTTTTTAGTTGGTGGTACACATCGATTAATCTCAAATCAATCAATTTTATAGCAGTTGCATAAATCGGAAAAGCTATAATTGTCCCTACAATCAAATACCCAAGTGTCAACCCAAAAATTCCGAATTGAACTCCAATTGTAAAAGTTATAATCAAAACCAAATTTACCCAGAGCGATACTTTAAAAGCGATATTTGCTTTCCCAAGAGAATTATACAATAATCCATTGAGCGAAACCAAAGACTGAAACGCACTCAATATACTCAACATTGAAAGCAGAGGAATCATTTTTGCCCAATTTTCACCAAAGACCAACAAGACAAATTCCTTTGAAGCTACCGACACTCCAATCATTAAAGGAAAGGTAATGGCAGCAATGTATTTAATGATTTTCAGGTATTGCGCCCTGATTAACGGAATGTCGTTTTGAATTTTCGAAAAAGCCGGAAATAAAACACGTGAAAAAACAGAGGTAATGTTTTTTAAAGGGAGCATCATTAAAGAATAGGCTCTTGCATAAATCCCTAAATCGGTACTTCCCAGCACTTTACCAATGATAAAGTTATCGTAATTCCTTGACCAGTAATTTATTGTTGTATCTCCTAGAACATTTAATCCAAAAGATGCCATTTCTTTTATCTTACTCCAATGAAAAACCAAATCCGGACGCCAAGAACTGCTAACCCAATACAAAAATGAATTAACCATTGCCGTTGTAAGAGTCATCCAAACCACAGCCCACACACCATAATTCAAATAGGTAAGATAAAACGCAACCCCATAACCTGAAAAGGTTGCAATCCAGTTAAAAATTACTTTTTTCTTAAAGTTCAATTCTTTCACCAATAAATTGGATTGTACTGAAGTAAGTGAAGATATTATGAATATGATACATAGTACCCTTATAATCAACACCAAATCCGGTTGATTATAAAAAGAACTTATCAGAGGTGCGCAAAAATAAAACAACAGGTAAAGTAAACTTCCTGCGGCAACATTAAACCAAAAAACAGTGGAATAATAATCTTTGGACGCGTCCTTTTTCTGAATAAGCGCTACTCCAAATCCCATATCAATAAAAAGTGCAGCAAAATTGGTAAATATAGTCACCAATCCAACGGTTCCAAAAACCGAAGGTGCAAGTATGCGTGCGAGATAAATACTGAAAAGTATAAAAACAAACTGATTCACAAACTGATCTGTAAAAGACCAAATCAAGCTTTTTTTAACTTTATTTTTTAAAACTTCTGCCATCAACTCAAAATTTCAGCCCATTTTTCGACTATTTGTTTCCTGAAAAAAAAGTCTCGTATTAAAGCTTTATTGGACTTGCATAGCGTTTTTTCTTTTTCAAAATCAGTCAATGCCAATTTCAGTTTTTCGCAAATTTGTTTAAAATCACTAACCTGATGATAATGAAGACCTATTTGACGTAGAGTATTGTAAGGCAACCAGGATCCGGTTATGGCAACGCTCCCAGCATACATCATCTCAGTAAGAGTTGCGCTTAACGCATCTGAAACCGGAACGTGAATAAAAACATCAGTAGCCAATCTTGACAAAACCAACTCATTGCCAGAAAAGAATTTTTCAATAATTGTATAGCCAATACCCGTTTGTTCAAAAGCATTTTCAAGGCTTGTTTTATAAGACTCATATTGGTGCTTTGGCAAGGCATAGCAAAGATTGACAATCAAATGCAATTGTTCTTTATTGGGTAAAGACTCGAGCGCTTCGATACACTTTAAATGGTTGTTCTGAGGACTTCCGTTATGACCAATTACCACATTAATTTTATTGCTCGAAAACCCGTATGTTTTCTTGAAAAGATTCAAAGCTTCACGATCGGAAGATGTAAAATCATCAATCCCGTTAAAAACGGCCTGATCTATAGGAAAATTATTGATTTGGATTTTATCGTGAAGTGAACGACCGAATTTTGACAAAATAATTTCTTTCATTTCCAAGGACTGACAAGTAATCACATTAGCTCTTTTGAGCGCTTTTTGAACAAAAAAATGATTAAACGTATCGGAAGTACGCATTAAATCTGAGCCCCAAAAGGAACAAACAATTTTCTTGTGTTTCGGAACCAAAAAAAGGCTTCTGAGATAACTGTACTGCATAAAATGAAAATGAAATGTATCAATGGAAACAAAATCATTATTCTGCAGAAAAAAACTTTTTTCTTTTAGACTTGACGATAAAAAATGACCTGCTTTAAAAAGTTTTTTTTCAAAGAAAAGGATAAAAAACAAAGTACTGTAATGATGCCTTGAAAAAAGCAGATAGAAAAAAGCCCGAACATAATTAATAAGTGAAACGTGTCTTTTTAGCGAACTGTTATCATACATCCAATCTGAGACAGCAACCTGCACATCCACTTCTTTATAATAAGGAACGGTAATGGTAAAATCAGGGTATTCTTTTTTTAAAGAACCGTACAAAAAAGACAAAAAATTATTCTGCTGGACTCCTAAAACCAAAATTTTTTTACTCATGACCTACAATTTACAGTCAAATGCTTTATTACAGTTTCGCATCCGCAATGTTTCCAAGAATTCCCTTAACATCAAATAACAAACTGTTTTCTTTTTGTAATGAAGAAAAGTCCAGGGCAAGAAATTCCTTATGAGAAACCCCTAATACAACCGCATCAAAAGTATCGTTTGGCAGAGTATCTGTGGTTTTAAGACCGTATTCATGCATTACTTCAGCAGGGTTGGCCCAAGGATCATAAACTGTAACACTGGTTTGATAATCCTTTAAAGCATTCACAACATCAACTACCTTGGTATTGCGAACATCCGGGCAGTTTTCCTTGAAGGTAATCCCTAACATCAGAATCTTGGAACCGTTAACCTTAATGTTCTTTTTGATCATTAGTTTAATTACCTGAGAGGCAACATATTCTCCCATACTGTCGTTTAAACGACGTCCGGCAAGAATAATTTCTGGGTGATAACCGTGTTCCTGAGCTTTCTGAGCCAGATAATACGGATCTACACCGATGCAGTGCCCTCCAACTAAACCGGGCTTAAACGGTAGAAAATTCCATTTGGTTCCCGCTGCTTCTAAAACCGCATGGGTATCAATCTCCAGTATATTAAAAATTTTAGCCAATTCGTTTACAAAAGCGATATTGATATCACGTTGTGAATTTTCAATCACTTTGGCAGCTTCGGCTACTTTAATGTTCGGCGCTAAGTGCGTCCCAGCGGTAATCACGCTTTTGTACAACGCATCTACTTTCTGACCGATTTCAGGAGTAGAACCTGAGGTAACTTTAAGTATTTTTTCTACAGTATGTTCTTTATCTCCAGGATTGATGCGCTCAGGCGAGTAACCTGCAAAGAAATCTACATTGAATTTCAAACCGGAAACTTTCTCCAGAACCGGAATACACTCTTCCTCGGTAACTCCCGGATAAACAGTAGATTCATAAACAACAACATCCCCTTTTTTCAAAACTTTCCCAACCGTTTCACTCGCCTTGTATAACGGAGTTAAATCGGGACGGTTGTTCTTATCTACAGGAGTTGGAACAGTTACAATAAAATAGTTACAATCTGCAATATCTTCCAAAGAATACGAACAATACAATCCAACTGAAGTTAACGGCTTATCAATTAACACCTTTTGAAGAACCGAATCTTCCACCTCAAGAGTAGAATCTGTTCCACTATTCAATTCGGCAATTCGTTTCTGATTGATATCAAAACCTACCACCGGATATTGGGTAGCAAACAAACGTGCTAAAGGCAAACCAACGTAACCCAATCCAATAACTGCAATTTTCACACTCATAGTATTCTTTCTTACTTATGAACCAATGGACTGGTAAATAAATCCAATCTTTTCCAGTTCATTTTTATTTAATAAATTTCTTCCGTCAAAAACAAAGGCCGGTTTTAGCATATTGTCATAAATACGCTGCCAATCATAAGTTCTGAATTCATCCCATTCAGTTAAAACAGCTATTGCATGGGAATCTTTACAAGCCGTATAGGCGTCCTTAGCCACGATTACTCCCTGTTTATTTTCTGATTCCGATCGGGTGTCCAGATAATTCAAATCAAAATAGATCTGCTCTTCTTCTACCTTAGGATCAAATACTGAAATATGTGCGTGCTCACTCAACAGATCATCTGCAACATAAATAGCAGCTGATTCACGCGTATCGTTGGTATCCTTTTTAAAAGCCCATCCTAAAAAAGTAATTTTCTTTCCTGAAACCGTATTATACAACGTGCTGATGATGTTCTTTGCAAAACGACGTTTTTGATGGTCATTCATGATAATTACCTGCTCCCAATAATCCGCTACTTCATTCAAACCATACGATTTGGCAATATAAACCAAATTTAAAATATCTTTTTGGAAGCACGAACCACCGAAACCAACCGATGATTTAAGGAATTTAGGCCCAATACGACTGTCCATCCCGATTGCTTTGGCTACCTCATTTACATCGGCTCCCGTTTTTTCACACAATTCCGACATGGCATTAATGGAAGATACGCGTTGAGCCAAAAAGGCATTGGCTGTTAGTTTTGACAACTCAGATGACCATACGTTTGTGGTTAAAATCTTGTCTTTAGGAACCCAATTTGCATAGATATCTACCAAAGCCTGAATTGCTTTATGACCTTCCGGAGTTGTATCTCCTCCAATAAGAACGCGATCCGGATTATGTAAATCTTCCACAGCTGTACCTTCAGCTAAGAATTCAGGATTGGATAGAATCTGAAACTGCACTCCATTTCCTGTATGATCCAAAATATCTTTAATCGCACTGGCAGTACGAACCGGCAAAGTTGATTTTTCAACTACAATTTTATCGGTTTTTGAAACCTGAGCGATCTGACGGGCACACAATTCGATGTATTTTAAATCGGCAGCCATTCCTTTGCCAACTCCATAGGTTTTGGTCGGAGTGTTTACAGAAATAAAAATCATATCGGCTTCATCAATAGCCTTATCCACTTCGGTTGAGAAGAATAAATTTCTACCACGCGCCTCAGCAACGACACTAGCTAAACCCGGTTCATAAATAGGAATATTTTCCACATTAGGATCGTTCCAAGCAGCAATTCTTTTTTCATTCAAGTCTACTACCGTAACTTTTATGTTGGGGCATTTTTGAGCAATTATTGCCATAGTGGGCCCTCCAACATAACCCGCACCAATACAACATATATTTTTAACTTCCATATTTATCTCAAATTTTCCCAATACCATTTCACAGCTTGTTTCAACCCTTCAGAAATGGAAAATTGCGGATTATAATTCAATAACTCTTTTGCTTTTTCCACACTGGCCAACGAATGCGGAATGTCTCCTAAACGGTTTGGCCCGTGCACAATTTTTATATTCTTAATTTCAGAATCATATTCCGAAAGATATTCTTTTAAATACTCAACCAATTGATTTAGCGTAGTTCGGTCACCAAAAGCCGTATTGTAAACCGTATTCAAAGCTTTTGGATTTTGAGTGGTCAAAGCCAGTTCATTCATCTGAACCACATTATCAATATAGGTAAAATCACGGGAAAAATTACCCTCCCCATTAATTACAGGGCTCTCGTGCTGCATCAGTTGCATCACAAATTTAGGTATTACCGCAGCATAAGCCCCATTCGGATTTTGCTTTCTTCCAAATACATTAAAATAGCGCAGTCCGATGGTTTGAATACCATAAGTTTTGCTAAAAACATCGGCATAAAGTTCATTTACATATTTGGTAATCGCATAAGGTGAAAGTGGTTTTCCAATCACATCTTCAACTTTGGGAAGACTTTCTGAATCTCCATAAGTAGAGGAACTTGCCGCATAAACAAAACGTTTGATTCCCGTTTCTTTACAAGCATGCAACATATTTAAAAACCCGGTAACATTCACCTCGTTTGTAGTAATTGGATCTTGAATTGAGCGGGGAACCGAACCTAACGCAGCCTGATGCAGCACATAATCTATTCCGTCCAACGCCCTGACACAAACTTGAAAATCGCGAATATCTCCTTCTATTAAAGTAAAATTGGGATGCTGCAAAAATGGTTCGACATTGTGACGAAAACCTGTTGAAAAATTATCCAGACAAGTCACTTTATGACCTTTACCCAAAAAATAATCACAGAGATTAGATCCAATAAAACCGGCTCCACCTGTAACTAGAATTGAATAACTTAGTTCTGACATCTGTTTTGATTTGGGTGCAAAGATACGTTAATTTACCAAACCTGCATTGGTATTACTACTACATTATCGTTAAATTGTGTCTATAAAACTTCGCTCTGTTTTATTAAAAATCACAAGTCCTAACATCATTACTACAATTGAAAAAACCAAAGAATAAATCAATCCAAAGGCAGTAAAAGTTCCCTGTCCTAAAAATGAGTATTTAAAAAATTCAAAAATACTGGTTAACGGATTCAGATAAACCAAATTTTCCAATCCATAAGGTGTAAGTTCCCTAACGGCTGTAGAAGTAGGCACCACAACCGGAGTAATGTACATATACAACGAAATACCAAAAGATACCACAAAAGTCAAATCACGGTATTTGGTAGTCATTGAGGAAATTATCATTCCAAAACCCAACGAAATTAAAGCCATTACCAAAAGAAGTATTGGAGTCAGTAAAACCGTCCATTTAAGTTCAATTGGAGCTCCGTTTATCATATAGTATACAAGAACAACAATAAATAAGAGAAACTGGATTCCGAATTTCACCAGACTTGAGATGGTAATTGAAAGCGGCATGATAATCCTTGGAAAATAAACCTTCCCAAAAATATTCTGATTCGTTTTAAAAGTATCTGATGTTGCTTTAAAACATTCGGAAAAATAAAACCAAAGCGTGTTTCCGGCCAAAGCAAATAAAAAATAAGGAATCCCGTCCGACTGAATTTTAGCAATCTTAAAAAAAACAATAAACTGAACCACCGAAGTAAGTATAGGCTGTATCAAATACCACAACGGTCCTAAAATAGTTTGCTTGTAATACGTTACTATATCTCTTTTAACAAACATCATCAACAGGTCTCGATAATGCCATATTTCAGCAAAATTAAAAGATAGTAATTTTCCTTTCGGAGTTATTTCATACAGCCAGTTTTCCTTTTGCATCTTACTTTCCAAATAGCATTGCCTTAATTTTACCTACTATCGTCTTAGGTCGTTCTATTTCGGTATATCCACTACCATAAGCACCGTACCCATAACCGTAACCGTACCCGTATCCGTACCCGTATCCGTATTTAGCTCGGTTTTCAAAACCATTAAGCAATATGCTTATGTTATGTAATTCTCCTCGCTTATGCTTTTCATTTACAATGGATAACATTCCTTTTTTGGTGAAATTTTGGCGCGTAACATAAAGTGTGGCATCGCAATACTGTGCAAGCTCAAGAGCATCGGATACCAGCCCAACCGGTGGTGTATCAAGAATAACATAATCATACTGCTTTTTAAGCTCCTCAATCATTTGCCCCATTGATTCTCCTAAGATCAATTCTGAAGGATTTGGAGGAATCGGCCCGGAAGTAATAACATCAAGATAAGGAATGTGCGTATTTTGAATAACCTCTTCTATGGATTTCTGACCAATCAAATAATTTACCGCTCCAATATTATTTTCAATGTTAAAATCGCCAAAAATTCTAGGCTTTCTCAAATCCAAACCTACAATAACTGTTTTCTTCTCACTAAGTGCAAAAACAGTTGCCATATTGATGGAACAAAACGTTTTACCTTCTCCTCCCACTGAAGATGTTAACATTAGAATTTTTGTCGATCCTGCACCTTCCTGTTTTTTATAGATGTATTGAAGTGAAGAACGAATTGCCCTGAATGATTCTGCCAACGGAGACTTTGGTTTTTCAAAAACAGCAAGATTATTGGTGGTGTTCTTTTTACCAACCACTCCGATTAATGGGATCTTGGTCAGTTTTCGTATATCCTCAGTATTATGGATTGTATTGTCCAAAATGGTAACTCCAAAAGCAAATGCCAAAGGAATCAAAATACCCAAAATAATAGCCAAAACATAATTCACGCTAGTTTTAGGACCGATAAGTCCACCTCCTACATCCTTAGCAGAATCGATAAATTCAACATCGGAAACATTGGCAGCCTTTACAATATTGGCTTCACTTCTTTTTTGAAGAAACGTACTGTAAATATTATCACTTAAATCGTACTTCCTTGTAATTTTAAGCAACTCCTGCTGATCTTCCGGAAGCTTTTTAATTGAACTTTCTGCTTCAGAAATATTTCTATTTACTAACGACAAATCGTATTGTAAAGCGCGTTTTGCCGAAATAATATTCTCCAGTAAGACCTGCTTTATAGCATTCATTTCATTATCGAAGTCATCGAACATTTTTTTGTTCTTTACCGAATATCCTAGCTCAGAACGTCTTGTTGAAAGCAAAATCAACTTAGAAACATTACCCAAAATATTCGGATCATCAATTCCGGCAACAGTAGGCGCCGGCAACTTTGAAAAATCAGTACTTCGTTGCAAATAACCGTTTAGCATATTATAATATGCCATTTTCCTTTCAATGATATCTTTTTCAGCATCAAAACCAGTAAGACGTTCCGTTAACTTTTCACCACCAGCTTGAAGCTCAAAGGCATTTTTATTTTTCCGAAAATCTTTAAGCTCTTTTTCAGTGTTTTTAATTTGATCTTCCATTGCAAGTAAAGTACTGTCAATGAACGCAATAGTGTTGATTGCAAATTGATTTTTACTGTCCAGCTGATTTTTCTTCAACACCATTACCGTAGTATTAAGATAATCAACCAAACGTGCTTTATTGGTTCCCTGCAAACTTAAAGTAACCACTGAACCTGCCTTATCGCCAGCACTTACACCAATTCCTTTGTAATGGCCAACGGTCCCGTCAAAGCTATTAAAACGAACATAGAATTCGTTTCCTGAATATTTTTTCCAATCTGGAAATTTTCTTAATGTAAAATTTGCAAATGGTAGTGAAACCGGTTCATTTATTCTGTATTTCGCAGAAAATTCACCTGTTTTCACCTGAATATTTTCGGTTGAATTTGAACTATATACAAAGGTCCCTACCGAGGAATTTTCAAAGTTAACACTCAGCTGGTATTCATAATCATTCAAAAACTTAATTTGAATTGGTACCCCTGCCAATTGCCCTTTGGTTTTATCAAGCTCCACATAAAAAGGAACCTCACCATAGGAATCTTTAAAATTGTATTTGCCCTGAGTTAGATAATCAACATAAAAATTCAAGCGATCAACGACCACTTCATTATGTGAACGTGAAATTAAGGTGGTAATGATGGTTTGTACCTTATCAGAAGTACCGCCCCAGTTAAAAACAAGGCTGGTGTTGGAAGTAAAAAACGGGTTATTCTCATCTTTTACCACTATTGAGGCATCCATTCCATAAATCTTCTCCTTACGAATATTTACCTGATAGGCAATTGTTAGGGTTATGATTAATGAAATAATAAACCATTTCCAATAACTCGATATTTTTATGAAGAAACTTCTAAAATCAAAATTGTCCTGATTCTCAAAAAAAGAAAAATCTTTTATGTCCAGCATTTGAATTTCTTATAAATTTTTTAATAATAACATTGTTGATGCAACCAGTGAAAGTGCTGTGACGATTGTTGCAATAGACTGTGTTCCGGTTGATCCTGTCCCCCAAGATTTTTGTTTCAAAGGTTTCACATAAATATAATCGTTGGGCTGTAAATAATAGTAGGGTGATTGCATAACTTTTGCATCTGTTAAATCAAGGGTATGCATCTCTGTACCATGAGGATACTGTCTAACTAAAAGAACTTCTTTACGGTTACCTACAATATCTATATCTCCAGAATTAGCTATAGCATCTAAAATAGTCGCTTTTTCCTGATATAAGGTTTTAGTTCCTGGATTTTTCACTTCTCCATTAACTGTAAAACGTAAACCGGCCAATTTAACCGTTATAAAAATATTGGCTTCTTTTTTGAAATAATCTTCCAACAGCTGTTTTTCAACTTTAGCTCGAATCTCTTCAGTAGTATATCCCAAGACGTTTATCTCCCCCAAAACTGGAATTTTAATATTTCCGTGATCATCCACCGTGTAACCGTCAAAATACAAACTCTGTTCCGATGGAGCCATTCCTTGTTGGGAAGAAGAACTGAACATATCTACCAAACGCTGGTCTAAGGCTTTAATTTTAATATGTAAGATATCATTAGTCTGTACTCTGTACGGTTTATTAACAACCGGATTTACCGCCACAGACAGACTATCCTGTTTGGCATTTTGTAAATAAATCAAATCTTTTTGTGGAACACAGGAAATGGTAGATATCCCGATAAACAGCATTAAAAGAAAAAGCCCTTTCCTCATCATTCTTATTTTTAAAAAAACAAATATAGTTTTTCAAATGATATTTTTAAACTTTTGGGCAATAATAAACCAAAAAGTAACTTTTACATATTCTTCAATGAATTTTCAAAAGGAATTCGCTGCATCAGGCTTCGGCCCAAAGTTACCTCATCAGCGTATTCCAATTCATCTCCTATAGCTATACCACGGGCAATGGCAGAAGTTACAACCGGGTATTCTTTTATTTGTTTATAAATATAGAAATTGGTTGTATCGCCTTCCATAGTGGAACTCAAGGCAAAAATGATTTCTTTCACACCACCGGTTTTCACCTTTTCAATTAACGAAACTATGTTTAACTGACTTGGACCAACCCCGTCGATCGGAGAGATTTTTCCGCCGAGCACATGGTACAACCCTTTAAAAATACCCGTATTCTCCAATGCCATCACATCGCGAATGTCTTCCACCACACAAATTACCGATCGATCTCTGGAAGGATTAGAGCAGATCTCACAAACCTCCACATCGGAAATATTATGGCATTCTTTGCAAAATTTAATCTCACTGCGCATTTTCACTAAAGCCTCTGTAAGCAATTCGGTTTGTTCTTTTGGCTGTTTGAGCAGATGCAAAACCAAACGCAAGGCCGTACGCTTTCCAATACCAGGAAGTTGCGCCATTTCATTCACTGCTTTTTCCAATAATTTTGAAGAAAATTCCATGCAGCAAAAGTAATTAATTTGAAAGTTATCCGATTTGAAAAACTGAAGATTATTTATGTAAATTGGCAACTTAAAATTATTCAGATGTCGCCACTTACCATTCTTTCCATCATCGTTGTTTATTTCGGGGTTTTGATATTGATTTCCAATATCATAAGCAAAAAAGACCACAGTAACGACGCTTTTTTCAAAGCCAACAAAAATTCAAAATGGTATTTGGTTGCTTTCGGAATGATCGGAACGGCGCTTTCCGGAGTTACTTTTATCTCGGTTCCGGGCGAAGTGGGTGCTCCAACCGGAGAACAATTCAAATATTTTCAGTTTGTCTTGGGAAATGCCATCGGTTTTATCATTGTGGCTAAAGTGTTGCTTCCTTTATACTATAGGATGAACCTGACCTCCATTTACGGATACATTGAACACCGCTTGGGAGTGGTAAGTTACAAGACCGCTGCCTCTATTTTCTTGCTGAGCAGAACTATTGGTTCGGCGTTTCGACTTTACTTAGTCGTAATCGTTTTACAGCGTTTTGTGTTTGATTATTACAATGTTCCGTTTGCCATTACCGTATTAATTTCCTTGGGGCTGATTTTCGCCTACACCTATAAAGGCGGACTGAAAACCATCATTATTACCGATACGTTACAAACGTTTTTCTTAGTTTCTTCGGTATTTTTCACGATTTATTTTATCTGCGACAGTTTGGATTACAGCGCAATTCAAGCTTTTGAAGCCGTTAAACAGAGTAATTATTCCAAAATTTTCTTTTTTGAGGATTTCATCACAAACCGCTTCCATTTCGTAAAACAGATTTTAGGCGGAATCTTTGTAACCATCGCCATGGTAGGATTGGATCAGGATTTAATGCAGAAAAACCTGAGCTGTAAAAACATCGGCGAAGCACAAAAAAACATGTTCACCTTTACCGGGATTTTCGTGATCATCAACCTGTTCTTTTTAAGTGTTGGTGCGTTATTGTATTTGTATGCTTCCAAAAATGGTATTGAAGTACCTCTGGACAGTGTAACCGGAAAACCAAGAACCGATTTGTTGTTCCCGCAAATCGCCTTCAATCATTTGGCACTTATTCCATCAATTGTCTTTTTATTAGGATTGACCGCTGCCACATTCGCCACAACCGATTCGGCATTAACCGCGCTTACTACTTCTTTTTGTGTTGATTTCCTAGGAATGGACAAAGCGGAAAACATCAACAAACCTAATATTGTGCGAACGCGACATTTCGTTCACATCGGCTTTTCATTTTTGATGTTTTTAGTTATCATTATTTTCAATGCGATAAACGACGCTTCGGTGGTAAGTATGATTTTCAAAATTGCTTCTTACACTTACGGACCACTTTTAGGATTGTATTCTTTTGGATTGTTCATGAAATCGAAAACCGTTCACGACAAATTAGTGCCGATGGTTTGTATTATCGCTCCGGCAATTACATTTGTATTGAGTTCTTATTCGGAATTCTTCTTCGGAAACTACAAATTTGACAACGAACTGATTATCATCAACGGACTGATTACTTTTTTACTGTTAATAGCAATCAGCAAACCCACAGAAAAAGAAGTTTTCTAAAATTGATTCGTAGCCAGTAAAACCAAAGTACAAGCCGCTTCGTAAGGAATATTATTTGCGCTTAATAGATCGAAAAAATCGGGATTCTCGGTACCGGGATTAAAAATAACGCGTTTAGGCTGCAGCCCGATTACATAATCATAATATTCCTTCTGATGCAACGGGTTAAGATATAATGAAACCGTATGAACTTCTTCAAAAGGAAGTTTTTCGGTTATAATATCCACATTTTCAATCTTATCCTGATGGGACCCGATGGCCACAACTTCATGATTGTGCTTCAATAAACTGTTAACTGCTAAAAAAGAATAACGCTCAGGGTTTGTTGAAGCCCCAATAACAAGTGTTTTCATTGGTATTATTTTTTTCTAAAGTTACGGTTTTAATCCTTTTTTTCCTATTTTAGTGAATTATGATTACGCTTCGATAAGATAATGTTTCGTTAACCCTTATCGGATTTACCAATTCTAACTTTGCAATAAAAACCATGGAATTATTCGTTTACATTTTTGCCGCCTTATTTTCAGTTTTAAACCCGCTTGGTGCCATCCCTATTTATGTAGGCTTAACCGAACACGATTCACCGGCGGAACGATTACGAACTTCAATCTGGACAGCCGTCAATGTTTTTATCATTTTAATAATTTCGTTCTTTGTCGGAGAATATGTTATTAATTTCTTCGGAATCAGTATCGATGCACTTCGTATTGCAGGTGGGCTTGTAATTGCAAGTTCCGGTTTTGCATTACTAAGTGGAAAATTCAGCAAAAAAAGAGGCGTGAACAAAAAAGTCACCAACGACGCACAAAGCAGAAACGATATCGCCTTAACTCCTTTAGCTATGCCAATTTTAGCTGGGCCAGGCTCCATTTCCTTATTGATTGCTTTTTACCAGGATTACCCAGAGTTTTCAGACAAAGCAATCATCTGTCTTTCGATTTTGGCAGTTGCCTTGGCCATTTTCATCATTTTAAGAAGCGGACATTACCTTTCAAAATTACTTGGTGCTTCAGGTATTGTGGCCATTTCAAGAATAATTGGCTTCTTTGTGATTGCCATTGGCGTACAATACATCAGTAGTGCTATCGTAAACATTTTCAAAGCAATCTAATTTTAAAATTTTGGTTTTTTGTACCTTTAAGTAGTTTTCAGAAAAAATGAAAATTCTACTTACAGGAGCAAATGGCTACATCGGCCGAAGACTTTTACCCGAGTTGCTCGCTCAGGGTCATGAAGTGATTTGCGCTGTCAGAGACCGATTCCGATTAGGTTTGGACCCTGACACCCTTAAAAAAATAACTGTTTGGGAAGTTGATTTCTTGACTGATATTACCTTAAAAGAAATTCCAAAAAATATTGACACAGCCTATTACCTGATACACTCGATGTCTTCTTCCATCCAACGTTTTGAAAGTATGGAGGCAAAAGCAGCACAAAATTTCAACTGCTATATGGAAGAAATGCATGTAAAACAAGTGGTCTATTTAAGTGGAATTGTAAACAGCAGCACCCTTTCAAGACACCTTCAATCGAGAAGCAATGTTGAAAAGATACTGCAGAGGGGAAATTTCAGGTTGACAGTTTTACGGGCAGGAATCGTGGTTGGATCAGGAAGCTCTTCTTTTGAAATCATCCGGGATTTATGCGAAAAACTTCCTCTTATGATTACTCCCAAATGGGTACTTACCAAAACACAGCCCATCGCAGTGAGAAACGTAATCGAATATCTTATCGGAGTTCAGTTAAAAGAAGACTGTTTTGACCAATCGTTTGACATTGGCGGCCCAGATGTTTTAACATACAAAGAAATGCTTCAGCAATATGCAAAAGTACGCGGTTTAAAAAACTGGGTATTCACCGTGCCGGTCATGACACCGAAACTCTCTTCTTATTGGCTGTATTTTGTCACTTCAACTTCCTATAAATTAGCTGTGAATCTGGTAGACAGCATGAAAATTGAAGTTGTAATCCGGGACAATCGCTTGGAAAAACTCCTCAACATTACACCTTTGTCATACACGGAAGCCATTACACTTGCTTTTGAAAAAATCGAACAAAATCTAGTGATTTCAAGTTGGAAAGACAGTTTGGCAAGCAGTCGTTTCAAAAAAAATCTTTCTGAATTCATACAGGTCCCAACCTTTGGCTGTTTGAAAGATTATCAGAAAATAAAAGTTCAAAATCCTGAAAAAGCATTAAACAACATATGGACCATCGGCGGAAACAAAGGCTGGTATTACGGAAACTGGATGTGGAAGCTGCGCGGATTTTTAGATAAATTATTCGGAGGCGTGGGTTTACGACGCGGAAGAACAAGCCCAAATCATCTTGACAACGGTGATGCACTCGATTTTTGGCGGGTCTTATTGGCCGACAAAGAGAAAAAACGATTGTTGTTATTTGCCGAAATGCGCTTGCCTGGAGAAGCTTGGTTGGAATTCAGAATTGATGAAAATGATATTTTACACCAAACTGCCACATTTAGACCAAAAGGAATTTTAGGCCGATGGTATTGGTACAGCATGCTTCCCTTTCATTTTTTTATTTTTGAAGGAATGCTACGAAATATTGCAGCAAACAAAACATAAAAAAAAAGACCTTAATTAAGGCCTTTCTCATTTATTCTTCGGTTTGCTTCGGTAAAAAAACTTCCGCAATCATGCAACGGGCGCTACCACCACCATTAGTCTCAATGGTGTCGAGTTTCGCACTTATTATTTCTCCATGTTTTTCCAAAACCTTTAATTGAGCTGGAGTAAAACTTTGCCTTGCCGATTCACTCATTACTATAAAACGTTCCTCATCACTGTTTTTCACCTGAAGAATGTTTCCAGCAAAATTCCTTACTTGCTCTTCAGTAATAACGACAATTTCTTTTCCGTCTGATTTCAAACAATCCAAAACCATTTTGCGCTCTTTGGAATCGTCAATACATTCCGGGCAAATCACTGCAAATTTCTCCCCAACACTCATCATCACATTGGTATGATAAATTGGTTTTCGTTCTCCGTTCACTGTTTGAAACGCATCAAAAATTACCGGATCCATCTCGAAATCCTCACAAAACTCAATCATTAATTCCTCGTCCGATCTTGGTGAAATACCACAATACGCTTTCCCATTTTCACGATCCAGAACCAAACTACCGGTTCCTTCCAAAAAAACCCCATCTTCTTCAGCAGCAGAATAATCCACTAGCTGTTCAATATAAAATCCTTTTTCCTCGAGCAAATCTAAAATATCGTCTCTTCGTTCCAAACGGCGGTTTTCTGCAAACATCGGATACAACGTCACATCTGCAGTTTGATGAAAAGAAATCCAGTTGTTGGGAAAAATACTGTCGGGTGTGCTTGGCGATTCGGTATCATTAACAATAATTACCTCCATTCCGGCCTTGTGAAGCTGAGCGACCAATCCGTCAAATTCTTCCTGAGCTTTTGCATTGATGGTTGCGGGCAATATTCCTTCTGAGGCTTTCTGATAGTAATTATTCACTGCGGTTTGCTCGTTTCTACGAAAAGCCACCGGACGAATCATTAGTAAAGTGCTAGTTGTTTGTTGCATGGTTTAGTTTTTTAATTCGTGAGTAACCGCTTCTATTATATCGAAAGTAACCTCGGCCATAACGTTGATCTTTTCATCCAAGCAAGGATTAACCTCTACTACTTCAATACAAACGGTTTTTTCATTGTTAGCCAAACGCAATAATATCTCCTTTGCTTCTTGTGGCGACAAACCGTTGGCTACTGGCGTTCCTGTTCCGTGCGAAGTCATCTCGGGATCCATGGAATCCACATCAAACGAAACATAAATACAATCGCAGGCCTTCAACTTTTCTTCAATTTCAGCTATAACTGTCCCAACCCCTTTAGTTCTAACCTCAGTAACCTGATAATTCCTAATGTTCAGGCGCTTCATTATGGCATCTTCCTGCTCTTCTGTGTCTCTTACAGCAATATAAACAACATCTTCCGGATTGATTTTAGGAGCAGTTCCTCCGGTTTGTTTCAGTTTATTCCAAAACAACAATGTCTCTTGGGAAACTTCATTGACCTTACATTCCAGATTATCCACATTTAACGCAGTTGCCAAAGGCATTCCGTGCATATTACCCGATGGTGTTGTGTAAGGCGTGTGGATATCGGCATGCGCATCAATCCAGACCACCCCAATGCGCTTGCTTGGAAATGCAGATTTGATTCCTGCGATGGTTCCGCCTGCTGAACCGTGATCGGCCGCTAAAACAAATGGAAAGTTATTATTTAAAAGAAGGTTGGAAACTTTGTCGTTTAATTGGGTATAAATTTCCGACAAGCCGTCAATTCGTTTGGCAAATTGAAATTGGGTAGGATGATCCAAGAGATGGTTGACACTTTGGAGCTTTTCCACTTGATTTTCTCCAAAAATAAAACTCCCCCTTTTCCGGGCAGCGGTAAACACTGCATCAGGCCCTAAAGAAGCACCTCGGGTACCTGCCGTAATTTCAGATTTATTAATTAAAAAAACTATATTCTTACTCATAATATTGCGACTGTTATTTTCTAGCTGGATTGCCCGCCTGTTTGTTTCAAAAAAATAACAGTTATTCGATAATTCGTTAAATCAGGCTTTTAGACAAAGATAAAAAAAGGGCTCTGATAAACGAAAAATTCACTCAAAATAACTCCTTCCATTTGTTAACTTTCAGAAAATCTGAAGATTAAAAACAAACCCAATTGTTAAATTCAGGAATCATAAGTTAATTCTTAATCATTTTTTCAGTAAATTTGATAAAAAACAGAAATTATGGGATTATCAAATTTTTTCAGTTCGCTTTTCGGAAAAGCCAAACAATCTACCGAAGGCTTAAGCGAAAACGTTTCCAATATGGCGGATTCCGCTATAAACAAAGTAGAATCTTTTGCTCATGACGCTGTGGAAAAGGCTTCTGATGTTGCAGAAAGTGCTTCCCACAAATTAGAAGAAATGGGCGTTAAAGATTCACTAAACAACCTTGTGGATTCTGCCAAAGAAAAAGCCTCACAAGCTGCCGACTGGGTGGAAGACAAAGCTGCCGATGCCAAAGAAGCTGTTTCAAATGTAGTAGACAGCGTTGAAAATAAAATTGACGAGGTGACTGGCAATTCTTCTGAAGAAAACGAGGAAGAAAAACCTGCCGAATAAAGAATCACTTAAAAAATAAAAGTCCCGATTGCTCGGGACTTTTTTATTAGTTCTTAACTAATTTGGTGTTTATGATTTGACCGTCTTGCGTTTCCGCAGAGATAATATAGATTCCTGCTGCAAAATTTGTCATGTCGATTTTGAACTCGGTGGCGTTTTGAAAGTTTTGAAACAATCTAGACTTTCCGTCGATAGAATTTACGTGTACCGATTTTATGATTTTATCAGCTTGGGTAATTGTTACTAAACCGCTAGTCGGGTTTGGATATATTCTCAATTGATTGCCAAACTTAGAACTGTCATTTAAAGCGATTGTTTGACTTGACTGATTGTCTCCATTCTTATAAACAAAATTTCCATCACAATCCTTTGGATAAGCAACGAATTGTGAACCATTAACAGCTTCGAACCCCGGATTAAGTTCAACAAAATTCCCCGCATGGTATACAACTGCATCTCCTTGAATATTATTATTGAACCTTATTTCATCTGTAGTTTTGATCCAGTTTGATCTTTGTTCATGTACTTCTAAATTAATTATAGTTGCGGATGTTAAGGTTGGTTGGCAGCAATTAATAAAAGTAACACCTGCAAATGTAGAGTTGGTCATCGCAAAACTTCCTGACTCGCACGTTTCAATATAATTTGCATCTAGTTGAAACTGGTAATTCGCTCCATTAGGATTACTCCCAAAAAATGATGATGGAATTTCAAAACAATAATTATTTCCTGTAACATTTAAAGTAGCTCCTGTAACAATATTAAAAGCCCCTCCATTTAGCGAACAACTTAAAGTTAAAGAGTTTAAAGTTGAATTTACAGGAGGAATAAAACTACCACAAACCTGATAATTCGGACTGCTTAATGATTCGCAATTTTCTAAAGGTTTTATCATCAACGAGCCTTGAGCTGGAGCCTCGCAAATAAAATTACAAATATTATCAATATAAACCGTTCCATAATGTCCATTAGAATATTCACAATCCGTAATTGTAAATATTAAAGTTGCATTTAAACCTCTGAAATTTGACACATTAATACGATCACACCGCCAATCGGTATAATAAACATCATTACCAGTAATATTCGGAAGGAGATTATTAGGGTGAGCCGTTTTATATAAACAATTGGGCTCAGCAGTATAACAAGTAGTATTTACAACTACATTATTTACCATGAGATCAATTCTAAAAGTTGGTCTTTTATCATTAGAATGATTACTGTCCTGTAAAAAAAGTGAAAATTCATATTCCAAAAAATCATCAGCTGGACCTATAGTCAAATCTCTGTACATTGTAGTAACACTCATATCATGTCCATGTCCATTTTTTCTGTTTCCATTTAACTTAATACAGTTATTCCCCCCATTAGGTGAAATAGTTTTTACTTTAATAGTGTCATACAAAGGCGTATCTAAAAATGGATCAAACTCAAAAAAATTTGGTAACGTATCTGAAATAATCGAAACGTTTGCAAAAAAATCATTTTCTGCAGGAGTTATACTTGGATCAATAGGTCTCGCAGGGGTTTGACATCCATTAATATCACCAATACCAGTTCCAAAATGATAACCCGCAGTTGCAGGAGATGCTTCAAAGCCTCCATTAACACAACTTAGCCTTAAACCTTTTGGTAATTCAACTGCATAATGTTCAATTATATCTTTATTCTCAATAAAATACAACTTCCTTAATTCTTGCTTTTTTCTTGCTAATATCATATTCTGAATTTCAGCTTCCGAAGCTATATCGTCTTCATGAAAACTAGTCATAATCTCATCAATTACCGACTGTTTCAAGGAATAATTACTCAGGTTATCAGATATAAAATCTTCAATTTGCAAATCAATTTTCTGAGCTTGTGTTATCCTATTTCTCTCAGCTTTAAAATAATCATCAATTTGAGCCGAAACAGTAAAAGAGGCAAAAAACAAACTGAATAGCATAAATATTTTCAAAATCTTTTTCATAATATTTTAAATTAAAAAGACTATTTCTTGATCAATACTTTTACTAAACTCTTCAACTCTTCAATCTCCTTATTCTGCTTTTCAATCTGTTTATTTTGTTCAATTAAATGTAAAGTCAATTCTTCATTTTTCCCCATTTGTTTGGCTTGCATTGCTCCTATGTCTAAGCCTTCTTCCGTTAATGTTTTTTGCAGAAGCAACACCCGGTAAATGTTTGTTTTCTTTTACGAAAGCCTCTACTTCGCTTAATGGCATTAATTTATAATCGTTGGCAAAAACGTAATCTGCCCAATTTGAAGTGCTTTTTAGAGCAACTTTTACTTTTTCTGTTAGAATTCCTCCTTCAATATACATTCTATAATCTCCTGTGGCTGTTGGAAAGTTTGCTGTGGTAAACGCTGTTGTATTACCAACATAAATTCTACCTCCTGCATTAGTTCCATTTCCAGAAGTGTTAAAAATCAAATCATTGTTATTCATGGTAACTACTCTGTCTGTGGCTAAAGTTCCATCGTTTTCATAGATACTTGTATCTATGTTCGCATATATAGGAAGCTGTACTGTGTTCCCGCCAGAAATACTCAAAATATTTCCACTTAACGATAAGGACTGATAAGGACTAGAAATAGTATATCCTGAAACAGGATCACCGGCAACATTAATATTAGTTCCTGCTGAAACAGACGTAGCACTACCAGTACCAACAATATCATTTACCAACACCACATCTCCACTAGCATTTACCGAAAGGACTTTAGTAGTGGTATTAGCAATAGAAGGATCGGAATTTCGTAAACTTGTCAATCTCAACCCAGAATTACCAAGTGTTCCATGCTTCACTTCAAGTGTATTTTGCGGAACAACATTATTCCCTAAATGAATCCCTGTTTTACCAGTAGGATCAACATAAATTCCCTGATTACCAAGACCATTTGCAAGAATTATTGTTTCTGAAGTTGCAGCAGAAGTTTGAACATATCCTAAAAAGGTATTATTACTACCCGAAACCAATCCTCCACCACATCCAAAACCTATTAATGTATTTCTAGATCCAGTAGCAGCATTACCTCCTGCTGAATATCCTAAATAAGTATTAAGAACTCCTGTAGTATTTACATAACCGGAACTTGTCCCCAAAAATGTATTTCTATCTCCCGAAGTATTGCCAGATCCTGATGCTGCTCCTAAAAAAACATTTTGATATCCAGCAGAATTAGTCACTCCGGAATTATAACCCATAAAAACATTTTGAAAACCAGTAACATTACTTTTCCCAGAGGAAAACCCAAAAAAAGCATTACCCCAACCTTCAGTATTATATCGACCAGATTCCTCCCCCCATGAACGCATTTTGAATCCCAGAAATATTAGAATTTCCAGAATAGTGACCCAAAAAACTGTTTGAAGTTCCTGAAACATTTGAAGTTCCTGCATAATATCCAATAGCAATATTCCCATTATTGTTGGAATGAGTAGAATTACTTCCTGCAAAAGATCCAACATTGGTATTATTAGACCCTCCCGTCCCTGCACTTGCCGGTGCAGAATAAGTTTGTCCAACAACTTTGTGCCCTATAAAAAATAGTGCTGATGATAACAATAACATTTTAATTTTCATAAGTAAATATAAATTTGGTTAAACACCACAAATGTAAAATCATAAGTATATACCTACATTAATAAAAATAAAACTTATTGACAAAAAGAAAAACCTCACAAAATGTGAGGCTTTAGTTATTATTTTGAAACTATAAAATGTTTCTATTTATCTTTCGTTCATAGGTTTAAACGGACGCAATGGCGCTCCAACATAAACCTGACGCGGACGACCAATTGGTTCTTTGTTCACGCGCATTTCTTTCCACTGTGCAATCCATCCTGGTAAACGTCCGATAGCGAACAATACCGTGAACATATCGGTAGGAATTCCTAAAGCGCGGTAAATGATACCGGAATAGAAATCTACGTTTGGATACAAGTTCCTTGATTTGAAGTACTCATCCTGCAAGGCTGACTCTTCTAATTTTTTAGCGATGTTCAAAATTGGATCGTTTACTCCTAATTCTGCTAAAACTTCATCCGCAGCTTTTTTGATGATTTTTGCTCTTGGATCGAAGTTCTTATAAACACGGTGCCCGAATCCCATCAAACGGAACGGATCGTTTTTATCTTTTGCTTTTGCTAAGAATTTATCTGCATCGCCACCATCTTTTTGGATTTCTTCCAACATTTCCAATACGGCTTGGTTTGCTCCTCCGTGAAGAGGCCCCCAAAGTGCAGAAACTCCGGCAGAAATTGAAGCAAATAATCCCGCATGAGACGACCCAACCATTCTTACTGTTGAAGTCGAACAGTTTTGCTCGTGATCAGCATGAAGTATGAACAACTTATCCAAAGCATTAACAACTACTGGATTGATTTTGTAAGGACCTGTTGGTAATTCAAACATTAAACGCATGAAGTTCTCAACATATCCCTTAGTATTATCGTAGTAATTTAATGGGAAACCAGAGCTTTTACGGAACGTCCAGGTAGCTAAAACAAGGAATTTACCCATTGTTTTACATACGGCATCATACATTTCCTTTTCGTTTTCCACATTAACCACTTTAGGGTTGAATGCTGTTAAGGCACTGGTTAAAGAACTCAACACGCCCATTGGGTGCGCCGTTTTTGGAAAACCGTCGATGATATTTTTCATCTCCTCGTTCACCAAAGTATATTTACGGATGTCATTCTCAAATTGCTCTAACTGTTTTGCAGTTGGAAGCTCTCCGAAGATAACCAAATAAGATACTTCTAAAAAGTTTGCTTTTTCTGCTAAGTCTTCGATGGCATATCCTCTGTAACGAAGAATTCCTTCTTCTCCGTCAAGGAACGTGATTTCACTTTGACAAGATCCAGAATTTTTGTACCCTGGGTCTAAGGTAATTGCACCGGTAGCAGCACGTAGCTTCTCAATATCGATAGCAACCTCATTCTCACTTCCCACGATAACTGGAAACTCATATTTGTTGCCATCAATTTCTAATATTGCAGTTTTCGACATGTTTGTATTAGGAATTAAATGTAATTATTTTTTGTTCTAGGCGAATTTATGAAATTCCCAATGAATTAAAAAAGAAAATCGATAGCCTTTTCGTTAATTATTTCAAAAAAACAATTTTAATCACAAATCCCTTAAAATAGTACCCCAAAAGCCCCAAAGACAAACTCCGGGGCTTTTTGGGCACTTAACTAAACTATTTTATTATTTCTTGATTACTTTTTCAATTTTACCACCTTTTTCGGTTGTAATCTTCACAAAATAAACCCCAGAAGCTTTCGAGTTCAAATCGATGGTTTCACTTTGTTTTTCTGAAATTCGGGTTTGAAGCAATCTTCCCTGCGCATCAAAAAGTTGTATCGATTGAATAGTACTTTCTGATTTTACTTGAATTACATCATTTGTTGGGTTAGGATAAATCGAAATCAAATTATCAACTACAGTATCAACTATCCCTAAAGACTCGAATCTGGTGGCGGCCATATTGGTTTGAATTGGAGCATTATAATCGAAGAAGATATCCGCTTTATTGGTCACCACATCACCAACCACCAAATTGTCTCTCGTTTTTACCTTTAAAAGGATATTTCCATGTCCGCCTCGTGTTAGATTGATGCTTTCAAAGATAAATTCCGCCACATTTCCTGAGATTTTTGCCGTAACCGGATGCGAACTATCTAAAATCTGAAGGGATTTTTCATCGAATTTGGTTGTATCGATAACGTCTTTTACAACAACATTTATAGCATCATCCGTTCCGATATTCTCAAAATTGATTACATAATGCAGATAGTCTCCAATTTTTGTAGGCGATTCTGTTTCACCTTGCAAACAAATCTTGTCGTTAGGATCGTATGAATTCACCACGGTTTGACTGTACTGAAAAGTATTATCCATTACATTTTCATCTCCTAACATCGGAGAAACTGTTGCAGTCAATTGTAAAATATCGCCTGCATTCACCGGATTCGTATCAGTTGGTGTATTAACATGCATCACAACATCAATACTTCTGGATTCGAAAGGCATTAAGTTGGAATAATCCCAAGTTAGCGTTCCCGGCGTTTGTGACGAGGTAGGTATGCTTGAGGAAATTAAATTCATTAGATGCTGATTGAACGAAAACGTAACTCCGTATAGCTGCGACATTACCTGATTTCCTTTGTTTTTGAAAACGATTTTGTAGGTTGCATTTAAACCCGGACGAGCAGGAATAACAGGCAAAACCACAATCTCCAAATCAGGATGCACGCCATTGGCCGTAATACAGAAATTTTGAGTTGCGACATTGTTATTATCATCTGGAAAAGTAATTGTAGCGCTTGCTGGGGAGAAGTTAAAGAATGATGCGTTCTCTATATCCGGTCTTACAATATAAAATAAAGATGGAACATAAGAAGTATAAAAAGCATAATTCCCGCCCATATTTGTATATGTTGCATCTAGCAACGCTGGATTAGCTATTTCCATTTTTATAAAAGGCTGGGGCAAATCTGAAGCATCACAACCGTTATTATCTGCATCGAAAATTACGTTTCCGGTTATTGTGTTGTAGTTCCCTCCAGGCACAAATGAACAATAATTACTTATCACTGAATCAACATTAATCGCAGTACTATTACTTATAACCCACTCTATCATTGAACGCTCACTTTCGTCTATGCAAACTGAAATTAGATTTGGATTAAAAGACCAGTCATTATCTGGATTCCAATGAGTTCTTCCATTTTTAATATTAATATAATACAAGGAGTTATTCGCACAAGACAAATCCTCAAACAAAGGATTTCCCGAAAAATCAAGTTGGTTTAATTGATTGTCTCTACAATTAACATCTTGCAAATTAAGCAATCCTGTAAAATCAAGAGTTGTTAACTGATTACCCATACAATATAAATGTTTTAGACCAATTAATCCGTTTAAATCCAAGGCTGATAATTGATTTGAATAACATCTTAAATCTTCAAGGCTAGACAAACCACTTAAAGAGATATTTGTGAGCTGACATGAATTAAAATCTAACAATTTTAAATGAGTAAGACCTAACACATTAAGTGAGTTTAAATTATTTTCAAAACATTGTAAATTCTCAAGTAACGGCAGATTCGAAACGTCAAGTCCTGTCAATTGATTATTATACAAGCGAAGACTTTTCAAATTGATTAATCCTGTACCGTCAAAACTCGCAATCTGATTGTTTCCCGCAGACAAAACAACCAAATTAGCAAAACTTTGTATTCCTTCCAATGAAGAAATATTTGAACCAAAAACTATTAAATTTTGAACAGCTAATGCTTCAGACAATTCTATTTCCCCATTATTATTAGCATCAGCATCTAAATCCCCATACTGATCATTATTTATATCAACACAATTTGAATTCACCAGAGCGGTCTTAAAATTCGCATCCGGAATGTTCACAATCTGCGCATGGGCAAAGCCACAGACCAACAAAAGAAGTAAAAATAGTTTTTTCATAATTTGATATTTTCGGTAGTTGTACTTTGTAAAAGTAAAAACTTACAAACAGTATATTTTAGTAATTGAGTATTTGATAGTTTTCAGTTAGAATTCATTATAAACTCTTCAAAACTTCCTGCAAGCGCTCTTTTTTTCGTTGAGAAATGGGCAAGTTACTATTGTCGGCCATAATTACATAACCACCATCTTTTTTAATGTACGATTTCAAATAAGAAAGATTAATAAGGTGCGATTGATGGATGCGCTCAAAACCATGTTCCGCCAAAAGCTCTTCGTATTCCTTGAGTGTTTTGGAAATAAGCACCGGCTTGTTGTTCTTAATATAAAACTTGGTGTAATTATCTTCGCTTTCACAACGGATGATATCACTGATCTCAAACAAATGAATCCCGTCTGAAGTGGAAAGCGCAATTCGTTTAAAATTGTCTACCTTTTTACGGATGTTCTCCAAAAGCAAATCGATATGCGCATAACTGTCATTCTTATGCAAAGCATTTTTGATTTTCACGATTACTTTCTCAAGCTCTTCCGGATCTACAGGTTTCAACAAAAAATCCAGCGCACTGAAACGAAACGCTTTCACGGCGTACTGTTCGTGAGCAGTAATAAAAACAATATGTGAGGAGGATTTTCCATTTTTAAGAGCGATTTCCTCCAAGATGTCAAATCCGGTTCCATCACCAAGTTGAATGTCCAGAAACACCACTTGCGGCTCCAACTGTTGCATCGCTACAATTCCCGTTTTTACACTATCGGCTTCACCAATAATTTTAATCTCGGGCGCATAACGGGTCAAAAGGCTTCTCATTCCGTTGCGCAAATTGGCATCGTCGTCGATTAATAAGGCTGTAATCATTTATTTTATGTATTGTATCGGAAGTTTTAAAACCACTTTGGTACCTGATATACTTCCGTTATCATTTAGTTCTTCAATTTCTACTTTGGCTTTTTTGGAAGTGTACGCCTGCATCATTTCCAAACGCTTTTTGGTAATATCGAGCGCCATTGATTTGTGCACCGACACTAAATTCTCTTTCAGTTCTTTTGATTTATTGAACCCGATGCCGTTATCGGTAATGGAACAAATCAGGTTTTCATGATTCAGTGAAAAATCGATAGAAATAGTTCCTGCTTCTTTCTTGGGAATCAATCCATGAATGATCGCATTTTCCACAAAAGGCTGCAACAAAAGCGGCGGAAGCGCCATATCATCTTCTATATCATTGCCTTTGACAATGGAAAAACTAAACTTTTGATTGAAACGCAATTGCTCCAGCTCAAGATAATTCTGCAAACTCTCTATTTCCTTATCAATCGGAATTAATGTTTCCTTGGAATATTCTAAGGTAAGACGCATCAATTTTGAAAACTTCGAAAGATATTTAATCGCCGAATCCGTTCCGTTCTGAACAATAAAACTGGAAATCGATCCCAAACAATTAAACACGAAATGTGGGTTCATTTGCAAGTGAAGCGCTTTTTGCTCATATTCTGCTAAATCTTTCTGAAGCGTAAGGTTCTTTTTCAACTGAATGCGGCTGTAAATCAGAAACCCGATTCCACATAAAGACAAAACCAATAAAACGGTATACCAAATTTGCAATTGGTGTCTTTTTGCCTGTTCTTGATAAATGATTTCTCTTTTCTCCTGCTCTTCCTTCTGCAAGGTTTCTTTCTTTTCAAATTCGAAATTCATTTCGGCCCGAACACTGTTTCTAATGTTTTCGTGATTACTCACGCTGTCTTTTGCAATACTGTAAAGTTTATAATGCGTTAAGGCTTGCTGAGAATCGCCCAGCTTTTCATAAATTTCACTTAACCTTTTCTCGGCATCCTGAATTTGTTCCGTTACCTCAAGTTCCTTGGAAAGCTGCAAGGATTTAGAAGTATTTAGCAAAGCTTCTTTGTAATTCTGTTGCTCCAGATTGATTTCACCTATATGAAAATACGTATCTGAAACCCCAAACTTATCCTCAATCGAATTGAAAGCCTCCAAAGCTAATGCGTAATTTTGCAACGCTTTACCTTTATTCCCAGTCTTTTTGTAAAACAAACCCAAGTTATTATAAAGCTCACCCAAACCTCTTTGATCGGGATATTTTCCAAAAAACAGTTTCGCTTTACTATAATTTTCAAATGCTCTGGTATAATCTCTTTGCTTCAGATAAATGTTTCCGATATTGGTTGTAGTAATCCCAATGGCCGGATCCAGAATTTTTTCTTGAATTTTGAAGCATTTTATAAAATAAGTGAGCGCTTTAAAATCTTCACCCAACGATTTGTAAACGATTCCTAAATTGTTGTATACGCGAGTAAGTTTTTCGCTGTTTTTAGTTTGCTCATAAATTTTTAAAGCTTTCAGATGATACTGGAGCGCTTTGGAATAATTACTCTGCTCTGAAAAAACGATTCCAATACTTCCATAAGCCCTTGCTAAAGCATTTCGGTTTTCTTCTTTTTCTGCTCCGGCTTTCTTTTCCATTTCAGCTTCAAAAACCGACTGTGCGTTGGAAAAGGACTGTAATGCCAGAACATAATTTCCAAGAACCACATTGGCATTACCCATATTCTGATAAGCGCTACCTTCGGCTAATCGATGATTAATCTTTTTGGATAACTGAAGTGCCTTTTCTGCATAGTGCTGCATTAATTTAGGATTATTGGCTCCGTATTCAACGGCGATCGCATTGAAAAGTTCAGTACGATCAATATCGTTACGTGTATTTTTCAGAACCTGCTGAAGACTATCAACTGATGAATTCTGCGAAAACACCGACATTGTAACCGTTAAAATGAATACTAAAAACCCAAAGCTTTGCTTCATAAAAAACTTTCAAAAGAATGAAAAACAAAAATAACCTTTACTTCCTTAACCAAAAGACAAATTGAGCATATCACATATTTGATTGAGAATTTGATAAACTAAAAAAGCCTGACAAGTTTTCTTATCAGGCTTTTTTAGGCAACTATTTTTTTCGAAGACTTTATCAGAAAGCTATTCTTTTATAATCTTCTCTATTTTCGTTCCGTTTTCGGTTTCTATTTTAAAGAAGTAAACCCCATTAGCAAAACCCGAAACATCGATTTGAATTTGTAAATCGTTCACAGATTTTACATTTACCACCCTTCCCATGTAATCCGTTATTTGAATTGATTTGACCACGGAATTTGAAGAAACCGCAACCGTTGATCGTGAAGGATTAGGATAAACAGTAATTGTATTTTCAAAATGATTTTCATTTAGTCCTAACACACAATTTGAATCTACAATCACGCCTGAACCTGCTTGAGCCTGAACACTGGACACCTGAGCAGCATCTGCGCAGATATAGGTTAAATTGGGATTATTAGAGAACTGAAGATACTCATCATCCTTCCCATTTTTAACAAATAAAGTAATTAATTGATTATTATTGCAATACACAGCTAAAATATCTCTATTACGAGTTAAATCTAAAGTTGTTAATTGATTATATTGGCAATTCAATTCCATTAAATGATCAATATCAGGTAAACTAGTCAATTGATTCCTTTGACAATGCAATACTTGAAGATGTATGTCACCTATAACTAAACTTGTCAATTGATTATAGTTGCAATTCAAATAATAAAGATTTACATTATTCGAAACATCTAAACTTGTTAATCGATTATTGAATAAATCGATATAAGTAAGATTTACATTATTCGAAACATCTAAACTTGCTATCTGATTATTGGACAAATACAAATATCTAAGATTCACAAAAGCCTCAATACCTTCCATATTAGTTATCAATTGAGAATCAACTCTATCTAGCCATAAAATTTTAATTAGCAATGCTTCACTTACCTGTATTTCACCATCATTATTAGCATCAATTTTAACAAAACTAGGTGGAGAGGTAGGTGAATAAGTAGGATACTCATCAGTACTTGCTATTCTATTTGAAGGACTCGCAGCCAACAATTTCGCCTTAAAAACCGGATCCGGAATATTCACAATTTGCGCATTGACCATTCCCGTTACCATCAATAAAAGAAGTAGTAGTTTTTTCATGTTTGCAAGTATAGAAGCTCAAAGATAGTGATTCCCTTAATCGTTTTAATTCTTTGTACGAAAAAAGCCTCAAAAGTTATAAAACTCTTGAGGCTTTTTTAATTATTGAAAAGTAACTTGTATCAGTTAAACACTTTTAACTGAACACAAAATATTACTGTTTAAATGCTTTTGATCCAGGAAAATAAGCTACTTCCGCCAATTCTTCCTCAATTCTCAAAAGCTGGTTGTATTTCGACATACGGTCTGAACGCGAAGCCGATCCGGTTTTGATTTGACCACAGTTTAAAGCAACCGCTAAATCAGCGATTGTATTATCTTCTGTTTCTCCAGAGCGGTGCGACATTACTGAAGTATAACCAGCGTTATGCGCCATGTTTACTGCTGCAATCGTTTCCGTTAACGTACCGATTTGGTTTACTTTGATTAAGATCGAGTTTGCAATATTTTCTTCAATTCCTCTCGATAAACGCTGTACGTTAGTCACAAATAAATCGTCTCCAACTAATTGCACTTTATCCCCGATTTTCTCAGTTAACAACTTCCAACCGTTCCAATCGTCTTCATACATACCGTCTTCGATAGAAATAATTGGGTATTTAGCTGATAAATCCGCCAAATATTGTGCTTGTTCTTCCGAAGTTCTGATTTTTCCGGTTTCGCCTTCAAATTTTGTGTAATCGTATTTTCCGTTTACATAGAATTCTGAAGCTGCACAGTCTAAAGCAATCATAACATCATCACCAAAAGTATATCCTGCGTTTTCAACCGCCAATTTAATCGAGTCTAAAGCATCCTCAGTTCCACCGGCTAAGTTTGGAGCAAAACCACCTTCGTCGCCAACTGCTGTTGAAAGGTTTCTGTCGTGCAATACTTTTTTAAGGTTGTGGAAAATTTCCGTCCCCATTTGCATGGCATGTGTAAAATTCTGAGCTTTTACCGGCATAATCATGAACTCCTGAAATGCAATAGGCGCATCCGAGTGTGAACCACCGTTGATAATATTCATCATCGGAACCGGAAGCGTGTTTGCAGAAACACCACCTACATAGCGATACAAAGGCAATCCTAATTCGTTAGCCGCCGCTTTAGCCACAGCCAAAGAAACCCCTAAAATTGCATTTGCCCCCAAATTCGATTTGTTTGGTGTACCGTCCAATTCAATCATCATTTTATCGATTGCATTTTGCTCAAAAACCGACATTCCAACCAATTCAGAAGCGATGGTCGTGTTTACGTTTTCAACCGCTTTCAGAACACCTTTTCCCATGAACGCCTTTCCGCCGTCGCGTAATTCAACTGCTTCGTGCTCTCCTGTAGAAGCTCCTGATGGAACAGCGGCTCTTCCTAAGATACCGTTTTCAGTAACTACATCTACTTCTACGGTAGGATTTCCTCTTGAATCTAATATTTGTCTCGCGTGAATTTTGATAATCATGCTCATAATCTATCTTATCTTTTGGTTATTTAATATCCAGATTTGGATTAGTTTTTTGCTAATTTAATATTTTCAACGAACTGGTCAAACAAGTAACGGGCATCGTGCGGCCCAGGACTTGCTTCAGGATGGTACTGTACCGAGAAAACTGCTTTGTTTTTCATGCGCATACCAGCAACCGTTCCATCGTTTAAGTGTACGTGGGTAATTTCAAAATCAGGATGGTTTTCCAATTCTTCACGAACTACTGCAAAACCGTGATTTTGCGAGGTGATTTCTCCTCTGTTGGTAATCACATTCATCACCGGATGGTTAATCCCACGGTGACCGTTGAACATTTTATACGTTGAAATGCCGTTAGCCAAACCGATTATTTGATGACCCAAACAAATTCCAAACACAGGCTTATCAGAAGCAATAATTTGTTTGGCAACTTCTTGCACCTCTTTCAAAGGCTCGGGATCTCCAGGCCCGTTTGACAAGAAATAACCGTCAGGATTGAACGCTTTCAATTCTTCAAAAGTAGCATTATAAGGATACACCTTAACATAGCAATCTCTTTCAGCCAAGCATCTTAAAATATTGGTTTTGATCCCTAAATCCAAGGCAGCTACTTTGTATGTAGCATTTTCATCTCCAAAGAAATAAGGTTCTTTGGTAGAAACTGTTGAAGCCAATTCTAGACCTTTCATATTCGGGACTTGGGCAAGTTGTTTTTTTAATTCTTCCAACGAAGTTCCATCGGTACAAATAACTGCATTTTGCGCTCCGTTATCACGGATGTATGCCACAAGGGCGCGTGTATCTACATCGGAAATAGCTACCAGATTTACTTTTTGGAAGTACTCCAACAAGCTGCCTTCTGCATCAGGACGAGAATAATTGAAACTAAAGTTTTTACAAACCAATCCGGCGATTTTGATGCTGTCTGAATCCGTTTCATCCGCATGTACCCCATAATTTCCTATGTGTGCATTGGTGGCCACCATGATTTGACCGTAATAAGAAGGGTCGGTAAAAATTTCCTGATATCCGGTCATTCCCGTATTAAAACAAACTTCCCCAAAGGTTTTACCTTCGATTCCTATGGATTTCCCATAAAAAACAGTTCCGTCGTTTAACAATAAAATGGCCTGATTTCTACTTGAATATTTCATTGTGTGTTGTTATGTTGTGTTGTAAAAAGTTGTGCAAATTTAGGTTAAATAATTGCTTTTAAAAAATTTCGCTTAAAAGAAGCCTTTAGTTTTCTTTTAGCCCCGATGGAAGCGACACCTTGTAAAGCGGACAGCGGGAACATGGTTTAAAAAAACGCTGAGGATTTGCTCACGAAAAACCAAAAAAAAAGGACAAACTTAAAAAGTTCATCCTTAATTTTATTGAAAATCAATGTTTCATGATTATTCAGTAGCTTCTGTATTTTCTGTTGCATCAGCCGCAGGTGCTTCAGGAGTTGCAGCAGGAGCCTCAGTAGCCTCCGCTTTTTTAGCTTTACCACGACGGGTTGTAGCTTTTTTAACTTCTTTTTTACCTCCGTTGTACAATTCGTTGAAATCTACCAACTCGATCATTGCCATATCAGCGTTATCCCCAAGACGGTTTCCTAACTTGATGATACGAGTATATCCTCCCGGACGATCTCCAACTTTAGCAGCAACTTCTCTGAACAACTCAGTAACTGCATATTTGTTTCTCAAGTAAGAGAAAACAATACGACGGTTGTGAGTAGTATCTTCTTTAGATTTTGTTACTAAAGGCTCTACAAATTGTTTAAGCGCTTTTGCTTTAGCGACAGTCGTGTTAATACGTTTGTGCTCGATTAACGAACAAGCCATATTAGCCAACATAGCTTTTCTATGTCCAGTCTGTCTGCTTAAATGATTTACTTTTTTTCCGTGTCTCATGACGTACTTTTTTAAACTTCATCTTGCTTCAATCCGTTATGGAGCGCAAAATATGAAGTAATTTATTCTTTATCTAATTTGTACTTAGCTAAATCCATTCCGAAATTCAAACCTTTAACAGCAACTAGTTCGTCTAGTTCAGTTAATGATTTTTTACCGAAGTTACGGAACTTCATCAAGTCATTCTTGTTGAATGAAACTAAATCACCAAGTGTTTCAACTTCAGCCGCTTTCAAACAGTTTAATGCTCTCACAGACAAGTCCATATCAACAAGCTTAGTTTTAAGCAATTGTCTCATGTGTAAAGACTCCTCATCGTAAGATTCAGTTTGAGCAATTTCATCAGCCTCAAGTGTGATTCTTTCATCAGAAAACAACATAAAGTGATGAATCAACGTTTTAGCTGCCTCTGTTAACGCATCTTTTGGATGAATTGAACCGTCTGTGATGATCTCGAAAACCAACTTTTCGTAGTCAGTTTTTTGCTCCACACGGAAGTTTTCAATTGCATATTTCACATTCTTTACTGGAGTGTAAATTGAATCCGTGAAAATAGTACCAATTGGTGCGTTTTGTTTTTTATTTTCCTCAGCCGGAACATAACCACGACCTTTCTCGATAGTCAATTCCATGTTGATAGTAATCTTACCATCTAGGTTACAGATCACCAAATCAGGGTTTAACACCTGGAAACCAGAGATGTATTTTTGGAAATCACCCGCGGTTAACTGATCTTTACCTGAGAAAGAAATTGATACAGATTCGTTATCGATGTCCTCAATCTGACGTTTGAAACGCACTTGTTTAAGGTTAAGGATAATTTCTGTAACATCTTCAACCACACCGGAAATTGTAGAGAATTCGTGTTCTACTCCTTCAATACGTACCGAAGTGATTGCGTATCCTTCCAAAGAAGATAGCAAAACACGTCTTAAAGCGTTACCAACGGTCAATCCGTATCCCGGTTCTAAAGGTCTGAATTCAAACTTACCTTCAAAATCGGTTGAATCGATCATGATAACTTTATCGGGCTTTTGAAAATTGAATAATGCCATATTTGTTTTCGACTGTTGTCAGTTATTATTTGTTGTACAACTCTACGATTAACTGTTCTTTGATGTTTTCTGGAATCTGAAGTCTTTGAGGAACAGAAACAAAAGTTCCCTCTTTAGTATCATTATTCCAAGTAATCCACTCGTAAACAGCACTAGAATTAGATAACGAACGCTCGATAGCCTCTAGAGATTTTGATTTCTCACGAACTGCAACTTTATCACCTGGACGTAAGTGGTAAGAAGAAATGTTAACTACTTCACCATTAACAGTGATGTGACGGTGAGATACAATTTGACGAGCTGCACGACGAGAAGGTGCGATACCCATTCTGTAAACCACATTGTCTAAACGTGCTTCACAAAGTTGTAAAAGAATTTCACCAGTTACTCCTTTAGAAGCCGCTGCTTTTTCATATAATCCTCTGAATTGACGCTCTAAAATACCGTAAGTATATTTCGCTTTTTGCTTTTCCATTAACTGAACAGCATATTCAGATTTTTTACCTCTTTTTTTAGCCAAACCATGTTGACCAGGAGGGTAATTTCTTTTTTCGAAGGCTTTGTCATCTCCGAAGATAGCTTCCCCGAATTTACGGGCAATTTTTGTTTTTGGACCAGTATATCTTGCCATTGCTAAAATAAATAAAAAGGTAGGGATTATGAATTCAGGTCTTATCCTCCGATAATCGTTCTCCTACCTTTGGTTATACTATAATTATACTCTTCTTCTTTTTGGAGGACGACATCCGTTGTGTGGCATTGGAGTTACATCGATGATTTCAGTAACTTCAATTCCTCCGTTGTGGATTGATCTGATTGCAGACTCTCTTCCGTTTCCTGGACCTTTAACGTAAACTTTTACTTTTTTAAGTCCAGCTTCTAACGCTACTTTGCTACAATCTTCTGCTGCCATCTGAGCTGCGTAAGGAGTATTCTTTTTAGAACCTCTGAAGCCCATTTTACCAGCTGAAGACCAAGAAATAACTTCACCTTTCTTGTTAGTTAACGAGATGATGATGTTGTTAAAAGTTGCATTAATATGAGCCTCGCCTGTTGATTCAACGATCACTTTACGTTTTTTTGTACTTGCCTTAGCCATACTACTACTTATTATTTAGTTGCTTTTTTCTTGTTAGCAACAGTTTTTCTTTTACCTTTTCTTGTTCTAGAGTTGTTCTTAGTTCTCTGACCTCTTAACGGAAGACCAGCTCTGTGACGGATACCTCTGTAACATCCGATATCCATTAAACGTTTGATGTTTAAAGAGATTTCAGAACGTAATTCTCCTTCAATTTTGAAGTATGAAACCGCCTCACGGATTGCTCCGATTTCGTCGTCATTCCAATCTTGAACTTTTTTATCTTCGCTAACGTTAGCTTTCTCTAAGATTTCTTGCGCTCTGCTTCTACCAATTCCGAAGATATAGGTTAAAGCAATAACTCCTCTTTTGTTTTTTGGGATATCAACCCCTGCTATTCTTGCCATAATTATCCTTGTCTTTGTTTAAATCTAGGATTCTTTTTGTTAATAACGTACAATCTTCCTTTTCTACGTACAATAATGCACTCGGCACTTCTTTTTTTAACTGATGCTCTTACTTTCATTTTATAATAGCTTTAGTATCTATAAGTAATTCTTGCTTTTGACAAATCATAAGGGCTCATTTCCAGTTTCACTTTGTCACCAGGTAACAATTTGATGTAATGCATACGCATCTTTCCTGAAATGTGAGCAATTACAACATGCCCGTTTTCTAATTCTACACGGAACATCGCATTTGACAATGCTTCAATGATTGAACCGTCTTGTTCTATTGCTGATTGTTTTGCCATAAAAATTAAGCTACCGCCTTTCTGTTTTTACCGCTTTTCATCAACCCATCATAATGCTTATTCAATAAGTATGAATTTACCTGTTGAATAGTATCAATTGCAACTCCCACCATAATTAACAATGATGTTCCGCCATAAAACATTGCCCAACCTTGTTGTACTCCTAACAAACTAACGGCAATCGCTGGGAACACAGCAATTAATGCTAAGAATAACGAACCTGGAAAGGTAAGTAATGACATTATTTTATCAAGATAATCACCTGTCTCCACACCTGGACGAATTCCCGGAATAAAACCTCCGCTGCGCTTTAAATCGTCAGCCATTTTATTTGTAGGAACCGTAATGGCGGTGTAAAAGTAAGTAAAAATAATGATTAACAAAGCAAAAACTAAATTATACTGCCATCCAAAGATGTTTTGGAAGCTAGTCGTAATGGTTTGAGCCGCATCCGAAGAGGATAATCCTGCAACAGCTGCCGGGATAAACATAATTGCCTGTGCAAAGATAATCGGCATAACTCCAGAAGCATTAAGCTTTAATGGAATCCACTGACGGTTACCTCCCATCATGTCTTGTTCGAAATCACCAGCTGTTGTACGACGAGCGTACTGTACCGGAATCTTTCTTACAGCCATGGTAAGTAAAATACATGCAATAATGATTAATAACCAAATGATAACTTCTAAAACAATTAGCATTGGACCTCCGTTGTTTTCAGTTACACGAGAAGAGAATTCCTGAATGAATGCCTGAGGCAAACGAGCCAAGATCCCAACCATGATTAATAACGAAATTCCGTTTCCAATACCTTTATCAGTAATTTTCTCACCAAGCCACATTGCAAATATTGTCCCTGTAGTTAAGATAATTACAGAAGAGAATAAGAATGAGAACGAGCTGAATCCTAATAAAAAGGCATCCGCTGGCAATTGTTTGTACAGGTTATAGATATAACCCGGCCCTTGTAATAGGGTAATACCAATTGTTAACCATCTTGTAATTTGGTTAATTTTCTTTCTACCGCTTTCTCCGTCTTTTTGCAGTTTCTGTAAATAAGGAATAGCAATTCCCATTAACTGAACCACAATGGAAGCAGAAATATACGGCATGATACCCAATGCAAATACAGATGCCTGCGAAAACGCGCCACCTGTAAATACATTGATTAACCATCCTATACCTTGATCAGTTTGAGTCGATAAATTGTGCAATTTAGTTGCATCAATACCTGGAAGGGTTACCTGTGCTCCGAAACGGTACACCACTAACATTCCAAGAGTAAGAACAATTTTGTTTCTTAACTCATCGATTTTCCAAGCATTAACTAACGATTCTATAAACTTCTTCATCTGGTATATTGGATTATAAAGTTACAGCTTCTCCTCCTGCAGCCTCGATAGCCGCTTTTGCAGTCGCAGTAAATTTGTGAGCAGTTACTTTTAATTTTGCTTTAAGCTCTCCTCCTCCTAAAATCTTTACAAGCTCATTTTTAGTTGCCAAACGGTTTTCTACCATTGTTGTGAAATCAACTGTATCAGTTACTACACCATTATCTACTAATGTCTGTAAAGTTGAAAGGTTGATCCCTTGGTATTCCACACGGTTGATGTTTTTGAAACCAAACTTAGGAACACGTCTCTGTAAAGGCATCTGACCTCCTTCGAAACCAATTTTCTTAGAATAACCAGAACGCGATTTAGCTCCTTTGTGTCCACGTGCAGCGGTACCACCTTTTCCAGAACCTTCTCCTCTACCTACTCTTTTATTTTGGTTATGTGTTGAACCTTCAGCCGGTTGTAAGTTACTTAAATTCATAATGAATATGATATTATTTAGTTTCTTCTACAGAAACTAAGTGTTTAACTTTATTTACCATTCCAAGGATAGCAGAATTTGCATCATGCTCCACAACTTGTCCTAATCTTTTAAGACCTAAAGCCACTAATGTTCTCTTTTGTGTTTGAGGACAGTTAATTTGACTTTTTACTTGTTTTACTAATATCTTTGCCATAATTTCCTTGAATTAACCTTTGAATACTTTCTCTAAAGAAATACCTCTTTGTTTTGCAACAGTGTGAGCACTTCTCATTTGTAATAAAGCATCAAAAGTAGCTTTAACAACATTGTGAGGGTTTGATGAACCTTGAGATTTCGACAATACATCGTGAATACCCACAGACTCCAATACCGAACGAACTGCACCACCGGCAATTACTCCTGTACCGTGAGAAGCCGGCATCAATAATACTCTTGCTCCACCAAATTTACCTTTTTGTTCGTGAGGAACCGATTGCCCACTTAAAGGAATACGAACCAAATTCTTTTTCGCATCTTCTACTGCTTTAGCGATAGCTTCCGAAACGTCTTTTGATTTTCCTAAACCGTGACCAACTACTCCGTTCTCGTCCCCTACAACTACAATAGCAGAGAACCCGAAAGCTCTACCACCTTTTGTAACTTTAGTTACACGATTCACACTAACCAAACGATCTTTCAATTCAAGACCACTAGGTTTTACTAGTTCTACGTTTTTATAATTATGATACATAATTCTTAGAATTTAAGTCCAGCTTCTCTGGCACCGTCTGCTAATGATTTAACTCTTCCGTGATATAAATAACCACCTCTGTCAAATGAAACAGTACTGATTCCTGCTTTTTGTGCTTTGTCGGCAATCAATTTACCTACTGCAGCAGCAACTTCAATTTTTGTTCCTTTTGCGCCAGCTTCTCTTGAAGAGGCAGCAGCTAGTGTCACACCGTTTACGTCATCTATGATTTGCGCATAGATTTCTTTATTACTTCTGAAAACAGAAAGTCTTGGATTTGCAGCAGTACCGCTTACAATCTTTCTGATTCTGAACTTTATTCTTTGTCTTCTTTCAGATTTTGTTAATGACATAGTCTTAATTTTTAAGCTGATTTACCTGCTTTTCTTCTTAACTCTTCCCCTACGAATTTAACTCCTTTTCCTTTGTAAGGCTCTGGCTTACGGAAACCTCTGATTTTCGCAGCTACTTGCCCTAACAATTGCTTGTCATGAGAAGTTAATTTAATGATAGGGTTTTTACCTTTTTCAGATACAGTTTCTACTTTCACCTCAGGAACCACCTCAAGAACTATGTTATGAGAAAAACCTAAAGCAACATCCAATTTTTGTCCTTGGTTAGCCGCTCTATAACCTACTCCCACTAATTCTAATTCTTTAGTGAAACCTTCGGATACACCAACAATCATATTGTTGATCAAAGCTCTGTATAAACCGTGTTTTGATCTTTCGTCTTTGTGATCAGAAGATCTTTCCACGATTACTTGTCCTTCTTCAACTTTAACAGATACATCTGAAAAATTTTGAGAAAGCTCACCTAATTTTCCTTTAACTGTAACTACAGCATCCTTAACTTCAACAGTTACACCAGCTGGAATTGCAATTGGACTTTTACCTATTCTTGACATTGTTAAGTCTTTTTAAAATTAGTATACGTAACAAACAACTTCACCACCAACATTTAATTGCTTCGCTTGTTTTCCAGTCATAAGACCTTTAGAAGTAGAAACGATAGCAATACCTAAACCGTTTAAGATTCTAGGCAGTTTAGCAGCACCAGCGTACTTACGTAAACCTGGTTTACTGATTCTTTGGATATCTTTGATTACAGACTCTTTAGTATCTTTATCGTACTTAAGAGCGATTTTGATGGTACCTTGTACAGTACTGTCATCGAATTTGTAACTTAAGATATATCCTTGATCGAATAAAATCTTAGTGATTTCTTTTTTCATGTTAGAAGCAGGGATCTCCACCACTTTGTGGTTAGCACGCACTGCATTTCTAACTCTTGTCAAGAAATCTGCAATAGGATCTGTATACATATTTATTAAATTGCGGCAACGGTTTTCAATAAGACCATCTCACTGAACCTGAAGCCATTAAACTCTATTTTTTTAAAGCAGATAATTGTACGTTACCGACAAAAATCCGGCAAATGTACAATTATCTGCTAAATAAACAATCTTACCAGCTTGCTTTTTTTACTCCTGGAATTAATCCGCTGTTGGCCATCTCACGGAAAGTAACACGTGAAATTCCGAACTGACGCATGTACCCTCTTGGTCTTCCAGTTAATTTACAACGGTTGTGTAAACGTACCGGAGAAGCATTTTTTGGTAATTTTTGTAGACCTTCATAATCTCCAGCTTCTAATAAAGCCTTTCTTTTTTCAGCATACTTTTCTACCAACGCTTGTCTTTTAACCTCACGGGCTTTCATTGATTCTTTAGCCATGTCTTAATTCTTTTTAAAAGGTAAACCTAATTGAGCTAATAATGATTTTGCTTCTTTGTCTGTGTTTGCAGAAGTTACAAATGTAATATCGAAACCTGCAATTTTGTTTACTTTGTCAATATCAATTTCAGGGAAAATGATTTGCTCAAGTACACCTAAGTTGTAGTTTCCTCTTCCGTCAAATCCTGTAGCTTTGATACCACCGAAGTCTCTTACACGTGGTAATGAAGAAGTGATCAAACGATCTAAGAATTCATACATTCTTTCTCCACGTAAAGTAACTTTAGCTCCGATCGGCATTCCTTTTCTCAATTTGAACGACGCAACGTCTTTCTTAGAGATAGTAGCAACTGCTTTCTGACCTGTGATTTTTGTTAACTCTTCCACTGCGTGATCTACTAATTTCTTATCAGATACAGCAGCTCCAACACCACGGCTAATAACGATTTTCTCCAATTTAGGAACCATCATTACGTTTTTATAACCGTACTCCTCTGTAAGAGCAGCAATTACTCTGCTCTTGTATTCTTCTTTAAGTCTAGGTATATAAGTCATGACTATAATACTTGATTAGATTTTTTAGAAATTCTCACTTTCTTATCCCCTTCAACTTTAACCCCTACTCTAGTCGCAGACTTAGTTTTAGGATCGATTAAAGCGATGTTAGAAATATGAATAGGAGCTTCTTTTTTCACGATACCACCTTGAGGGTTTTTAGCACTTGGCTTAGTGTGTTTCGACACCATGTTCACCCCTTCAACTACCGCTTTATTTTTCTCGCGAAGAACACGTAAAACTTTACCTTCAGCACCTTTATGGTCACCTGCGATAACTTTTACCACGTCTCCTGATTTGATTTTTAGCTTTATCATTGTCTTAACGAATTAAAGCACTTCTGGTGCTAATGATACAATTTTCATGAATTGTTTTTCACGAAGTTCTCTTGCTACCGGACCAAAAACACGAGTTCCTCTCATTTCACCTGCAGCGTTCAACAACACACATGCGTTATCGTCGAAACGGATGTAAGATCCATCAGCTCTTCTCACTTCTTTTTTAGTACGTACAACAACTGCAGTAGATACCGCTCCTTTTTTCACGTTTCCGTTCGGAGTTGCATCTTTAATCGCTACTACAATTTTATCTCCAACAGAGGCATAACGACGTTTCGTTCCTCCTAAAACACGAATGGTCAAAACTTCTTTTGCTCCCGTGTTATCTGCTACTTTTAATCTCGATTCCTGTTGTACCATAATTACTTCGCTCTTTCAATGATTTCAACTAATCTCCAACATTTTGACTTAGACATAGGTCGTGTTTCCATGATCTTTACCGTATCGCCGATGTTGCAATCGTTTGTTTCGTCGTGTGCTACATATTTCTTAGTTTTCAACACGAACTTACCGTATAATGGGTGTTTTACTCTTCTTGTTTCAGAAACAACAATAGATTTTTCCATTTTGTTGCTAGTAACAACACCAATTCTCTCTTTTCTTAAATTTCTTTTTTCCATCTTTCAGCAGAATACAATTATTGTAACTCTCTTTTGCTTAACTCAGTAGCAACTCTAGCGATTGATCTTCTCACAGCTCTTAACTGTAAAGGATTCTCAATTGGAGAAATTGCGTGAGCGTTTTTTAGGTCGGTATAAGTCTTTCTTAACTGACTAAGTTGTCCTTGTAACTCAGCTGCAGACAGATTTTTAATTTCTGATTGTTTCATAATGCTTTTTTATTATGCTTCGAAATCTCTAGCAACGATAAACTTGGTTTTAACTGGAAGTTTTTGTGCTGCAAGACGTAATGCCTCTTTTGCAACTGCGATTGGCACTCCACCAACCTCAAACATGATTCTTCCTGGTTTTACAACAGCAGCCCAGTATTCAACTGCACCTTTACCTTTACCCATACGTACTTCAAGAGGTTTTTTGGTGATTGGCTTATCTGGGAAGATTTTGATCCACAATTGTCCTTCACGCTTCATGTAACGTGTTGCAGCGATACGAGCCGCCTCAATTTGACGAGAAGTAATGAATGAATAATCTAAAGATTTAATACCAAACATTCCATTTGAAAGTTCGTGACCTCTTTGAGACACCCCTTTCATTTTACCTTTCTGTACCTTACGGTATTTTGTTCTTTTAGGCTGTAACATTTTTCTTTAGTTTAAAAATTACTTTCTTTTGCGTTGGTTTGGTTTACCATTCCCTTTTGGAGAATGAGAAGATCCTGAAGGTTTAGATTGTTTTTTATCCATACCTACTAACGGAGAAAGATCTCTTTTTCCGTAAACTTCACCTTTCATGATCCACACTTTGATACCCATTCTACCGTAAGTAGTATGTGCTTCAGCAAGTGAATAATCAATATCAGCTCTGAAAGTTGATAGAGGAATACGTCCTTCTTTGAACATTTCAGAACGTGCCATTTCAGCACCGTTCAAACGACCAGAAATCATAACTTTGATACCTTCTGCGTTCATACGCATAGCAGCAGCAATAGCCATTTTAATTGCACGACGGTATGAAATACGACTTTCAATCTGACGAGCAATACTTGTACCTACTAAGTAAGCATCAAGCTCAGGTCTTTTAATTTCAAAGATGTTAATTTGAACCTCTTTGTCAGTAATTTTCTTAAGTTCTTCTTTCAACTTGTCTACCTCTTGACCACCTTTCCCGATAATGATACCTGGACGAGCAGTAGTGATAGTAACGGTTACAAGTTTCAAAGTTCTCTCGATGATTACTTTAGAAACACTAGCTTTTGATAAACGAGCATGGATATACTTACGGATTTTAGCATCTTCTGCCAATTTATCACCGTAGTCATTTCCACCGTACCAGTTTGAGTCCCATCCTCTGATGATCCCAAGGCGATTTCCGATTGGATTTGTCTTTTGTCCCATACTGCTTATTAATTGCTTTGTGTGTTATTAATATCTCCTAACACGATTGTTACGTGGTTAGAACGTTTTCTGATTCTGTGTGCGCGACCTTGTGGAGCCGGACGAAGTCTTTTCAACATCATACCGCCGTCTACACGGATCTCTTTTACAAATAAGCCTGCTTCCTCCATGTTAGCCTCTGCGTTTTTCGCTTGCCAGTTAGCAATAGCGGATAACAACAATTTCTCTAACTTACGAGAAGCTTCTTTTGAACTAAATCTTAATATGTTAAGAGCTTTTTCAACTTTCTGACCTCTTACTAAATCTGCTACTAAGCGCATTTTTCTAGGTGAAGTTGGGCAGTTATTCAGCTTAGCAACAGCAACCTGCTTCTTAGCTTCTTTAACCTGCTCGGCTCTTTCTCTTTTACGAACTCCCATAGCTTCTTATTATTTTTTACCTTTATTTTTAGCTCCAGCATGACCTCTAAAAGATCTTGTTGGCGAAAACTCTCCTAATTTATGACCTACCATGTTTTCTGTAACGTAAACAGGTACAAATTGACGACCGTTGTGTACTGCGATAGTCTGTCCAACGAAATCCGGAGTAATCATAGAAGCTCGAGACCAAGTCTTAACCACTCCTTTGTTACCTTTTTCGATATTTTCCTGAACTTTCTTCTCTAACTTAAAGTGTACGAAAGGTCCTTTTTTTAATGAACGTGCCATATCTTACTTATTATTTCTTTCTACGTTCTACGATATACTTATTACTCGGGTTAACTTTAGAACGAGTTCTATAACCTTTAGCAGGTAAACCTTTTCTTGAACGTGGGTGACCTCCAGAAGAGCGTCCTTCTCCACCTCCCATTGGGTGATCAACAGGGTTCATTGCTACCGGTCTAGTTCTTGGTCTTCTACCTAACCATCTAGATCTACCAGCTTTACCTGATACAACTAACTGGTGATCTGAGTTAGAAACCGCTCCAATAGTTGCAGAACAAGTAAGCAAGATTAATCTTGTCTCCCCTGAAGGCATTTTAATTGTAGCATATTTTCCATCTCTCGCCATTAACTGAGCAAAAGTTCCAGCCGAACGAGCGATAACAGCTCCTTGACCTGGTCTTAACTCGATACAAGAAATAACAGTTCCTAGAGGAATTTTACTTAAAGGCAAAGTGTTACCAATTTCTGGAGCCGCTTCAGGACCAGAAACTACAGTTTGTCCTACTTGTAAACCATTCTGAGCGATGATATACGTTTTAGCACCATCTGCATAGTGCAATAACGAAATAAATGCGGAACGGTTTGGATCGTACTCGATAGTTTTCACTGTAGCAGGAACTCCTACTTTAGTTCTTTTGAAATCTACTAAACGGTACTTTTGTTTGTGACCACCACCTGTGTAGCGCATGGTCATCTTTCCTTGACTATTTCTACCTCCAGAGTTTTTTTTCGGTGCGATCAATGAACGCTCCGGCTTGTCAGTTGTAATAGTGTCAAAGCTATTTACAACTCTAAAACGCTGACCCGGGGTAATAGGTTTTAATTTTCTAACTGACATTTTCTATTAGATATTAGTATAAAAATCTATTGTTTCTCCTTCTTGTACTTGCACTACTGCTTTTTTATAAGCATTAGTCTTTCCACTGATTAAACCACTCTTAGTGTATTTAACCGATCTATCAGCTCTGTAATTCATTGTATTAACAGCAACTACATTCACACCAAAAGTAGCCTCAACAGCATTTTTGATTTGGATTTTGTTTGCTTTTTTGTCAACAACGAAACCAAAGCGGTTGAAAGTTTCTCCCTCTTTGGTAATTTTTTCAGTAATGATAGGTTTAATTATGATACTCATAGCCCTATTATTTGCTTAAATTTTCTACAATTCCTTCTACCGAACCTTCTAAAAGCACTAAACTATTTGCATTCAAAATTGCGTAAGTGCTTAATTCTGAAGAAGTTACAACATTAGAAGCCTTTAAATTGCGTGACGACAAATATACATTTTTATTTGTATCACCCAACACGAATAAAGATTTTTTGTTTTCTAACCCTAAAGCTTTCAATACGTTAATGAAATTTTTAGTGTTTGGAGTTTCAAAGTTGAAGTCCTCAAGAACTACTAAATTTGATTCTTTCATCTTTAAAGAGAAAGCTGATTTACGAGCCAATCTTTTTAAAGTTTTATTCAATTTGAAAGAATAACTTCTTGGTCTTGGACCAAAAACTGTACCTCCACCTTTAAACAAAGGATTCTTAACAGAACCAGCACGAGCTGTACCTGTTCCTTTTTGTTTTTTAATCTTACGCGTACTTCCGGTCACTTCAGCTCTTTCTTTAGCTTTGTGTGTACCTTGTCTTTGATTTGCTAAGTATTGCTTAACATCAAGATATACAGCGTGATTATTAGGCTCAATTGCGAATACTGAGTCAGCAAGTTGTACTTTACGACCAGTATCTTTTCCGTTGATATCTAATACTTTTACTTCCATTACTTCTGAATGATTACGTAAGAGTTTTTGTGCCCAGGAATCGCTCCTTTAACCACAAGTAGGTTCTTATCAGCCACTACTTTTAAAACTCTAAGGTTTTGAACTGTTACATTTTCTCCTCCTGTTCTTCCCGCCATACGCATTCCTTTGAATACTCTTGATGGATAAGACGATGCTCCAACAGAACCTGGCGCTCTCAAACGGTTGTGCTGACCGTGAGTTGCTTGTCCAACCCCACCAAAACCGTGACGCTTAACAACCCCTTGGAAACCTTTACCTTTTGATACTCCCACCACATCAACGAATTCGCCTTCAGCAAATACATCAACCGTGATAACATCACCTAATTTGTGCTCAGTTACAAAATCCTGGAATTCAACGACTTTCTTTTTAGCAACAGTACCCGCTTTTTTAAAGTGACCTAACTCAGCTTTAGTAGCGTGTTTTTCTGTTTTGTCATCGAAACCAAGTTGTAACGCTTCATACCCGTCAACCTCATTGGTTCTGACTTGGGTAACGACACATGGACCTGCTTCAATTACAGTACAAGGAATATTTTTCCCGTTCTCATCGAATAAGCTGGTCATGCCGATTTTTCTTCCAATTAACCCAGACATATAAACTATTTATTAATAAATTATAAAAAATTCTCTTTTTTTGAGTGCGCAAAAGTAGGCATTATGTTTTGAATATCAAAACATAATGCCTAAATACTTTAAAATGCGTGATTTATCACACTTTGATCTCTACTTCAACTCCACTAGGAAGCTCCAATTTCATTAGAGCGTCGATAGTTTTTGAAGAAGAAGAATAGATATCCAAAAGTCTTTTGTATGAACTCACTTCAAATTGCTCTCTTGATTTTTTGTTTACGTGCGGAGAACGCAAAACAGTGAAAATCTTTTTGTGAGTAGGTAATGGAATAGGCCCTGTTACCACTGCACCTGTACTTTTTACAGTTTTTACGATTTTTTCTGCTGATTTATCAACCAACATATGATCGTAAGATTTTAATTTTATTCTGATCTTTTGACTCATCTTGATAAAAATTAAGCGTTACCTTTTGCTTTTTTAATTACTTCATCGGAAATGTTCGATGGCGTTTGCTCATAGTGCGAGAATTCCATAGTAGAAGTTGCACGACCCGATGACAATGTTCTCAATGTAGTTACATAACCAAACATTTCAGAAAGTGGCACGTTTGCTTTAATAGTTTTTGCACCATTTCTGTCACCCATGTCGTTAACTTGTCCTCTACGACGGTTCAAATCACCTACGATATCACCCATGTTTTCTTCCGGAGTAATAACTTCGATTTTCATGATTGGCTCTAAGATTACAGCTCCAGCAGCTTTCGCAACTTCTTTGTAACCCATTTTTGCTGCCAATTCGAACGAAAGTGCATCCGAATCCACCGCGTGGTAAGAACCATCCAATAAAGTAACTTTCAAGCTATCAACCACATAACCTGCCAAAGGACCCGTTTTCATTGCTTCGCGGAAACCTTTTTCAACTGCAGGGATATATTCTTTAGGAACGTTACCACCTTTTACTTCATTCACAAACTGTAATCCCACAGCTGGCTTACCATCAACAGCTTCTGCCGGCTCTAAACGGAAAACGATATCCCCGAATTTACCACGACCACCAGACTGTTTCTTGTACACCTCTCTGTGTTGTGCAGATTTTGTAAATGCCTCTTTGTACTCAACCTGAGGTTCACCTTGGTTAACTTCCACTTTGAACTCACGTTTCATACGGTCTACTAAGATATCTAAGTGAAGCTCACCCATACCTGAGATAATCGTTTGACCTGAAGCCTCATCTGTTCTAACAGTAAACGTTGGATCCTCTTCAGCTAATTTCGCTAAAGCCATACCCATTTTATCTACGTCAGCTTTTGTTTTAGGCTCGATCGCGATACCAATTACCGGATCAGGGAATTTCATCGACTCAAGAATAATTGGATGTTTTTCATCACACATTGTATCCCCAGTCTTGATATCTTTAAATCCTACTGCCGCTCCAATATCTCCAGCCTCGATGTATTCGATCGGATTTTGTTTGTTCGCGTGCATTTGATAGATACGAGAAATACGCTCTTTGTTTCCTGAACGAGTATTCAAGATATAAGAACCTGCATCTAAACGACCAGAATAAGCACGGAAGAACGCCAAACGACCAACATAAGGGTCAGTAGCAATCTTAAATGCTAAAGCCGCGAAAGGCTCTTTTACATCTGGACGACGTAAGATTTTAGTTTGATCTTCCTCTAACAAATCAGCATCATCAGGATGGATACCTTCGATACCTTCTTTATCTAAAGGAGACGGTAAATATTTACAAACCGCATCCAACATGAACTGAACTCCTTTGTTTTTGAAAGAAGAACCAGCAATCATAGGGATGATCGCCATGTCGATAGTAGCAGCTCTTAATGCAGCGTTGATTTCGTCCTCAGTGATTGAGTTCTCATCTTCCATGTATTTGTCAAGTAGATTCTCATCGTACTCAGCAACCGCTTCAATTAAGATCGATCTGTATTCTTTAACTTCAGCCACCATATCAGCAGGAATGTCTACGATATCAAAAGTCGCCCCTTGAGTAGCATCATGCCATACGATCGCTTGGTTTTTTACTAAGTCTACAACTCCTTTGAAGTCATTTTCTTCACCGATTGGTAAAGTAATCGCCACCGCGTTAGATTTTAACATATCTCTAACCTGCTGACAAACGTTTAAGAAGTTAGAACCCTGACGGTCCATTTTGTTTACGAATCCCATACGAGGAACTCTGTATTGGTCTGCTAATCTCCAGTTGGTTTCTGATTGAGGCTCTACACCGTCAACAGCAGAAAACAAGAATACTAAACCATCCAATACACGCAACGAACGGTTTACCTCAACTGTAAAGTCAACGTGTCCCGGGGTATCGATAATGTTAAAGTGGTACGGTTTAGATTCCGGAGTTAATTTACCTTGCTCTGTTGGAAAGCTCCACTCACAAGTTGTCGCTGCAGAAGTAATGGTAATACCTCTTTCCTGCTCTTGCGCCATCCAGTCCATGGTTGCAGCACCATCGTGCACTTCACCAATCTTGTGTGATTTTCCAGTATAAAATAAGATACGCTCTGTTGTTGTTGTTTTACCAGCATCAATGTGAGCAGCAATACCTATGTTTCTTGTGAATTTTAAATCTCTAGCCATTTCTTATGAATTAAAATCTAAAGTGAGAGAATGCTTTATTAGCATCTGCCATCTTGTGAGTATCCATTCTTTTCTTAACAGCCGCTCCTTCTTCTTTAGCCGCAGCTAAGATTTCAGAAGCAAGTTTTCCTGCCATAGATTTTTCATTTCTTCTTCTTGCATACAAAATCATCCATTTCATAGAATAAGAAATTTTTCTATCTGGACGAATTTGCATTGGGATCTGGAACGTAGCTCCACCCACACGACGTGAACGAACTTCTACGTGAGGCATAACATTTGTTAATGCATCTTTCCAAATTTCTAAAGCAGATTTCTCTGCATCTTGCTTTTTAGCCTCTACAATGTCTAATGCATCATAAAAAACTTTAAAAGCTGTTGATTTCTTACCGTCCCACATTAAGTTGTTTACAAAACGTGTTACTAACTGATCGTTAAATTTCGGATCCGGTAAAAGGGGTCTTTTCTTGGCCGCTCTTTTTCTCATGTCTTTTTCTTAAAAGTTAAAAATTACTTTTTAGCGTCTTTAGGTCGTTTAGCACCATATTTAGATCTTCTTTGTGTTCTACCGTTAACTCCGGCAGTATCCAAAGCACCACGTACGATGTGGTATCTAACACCTGGTAAATCTTTTACCCTTCCGCCTCTAACTAATACTATCGAGTGCTCTTGTAGATTGTGTCCTTCTCCTGGGATGTAAGCATTCACTTCATTACCATTGGTCAAACGCACACGCGCAACTTTACGCATTGCAGAGTTTGGTTTCTTTGGTGTAGTAGTGTAAACACGCGTACAAACTCCTCTTCTTTGTGGACAAGAATCTAAAGCAGCCGATTTACTCTTCTTAGTTACCTGGGCTCTCCCTGTTCTTACTAATTGTTGAATTGTTGGCATAATGTTTAATAAAATTACTAACGTTATTAATTCCCGACACTTTTCGGGGCTGCAAATGTAGAAATTAATTTTCAAAAAACAAACCCTAAATATTTAATTTTCAACACAATTCTATATTCAACAAAAATCACATATTCAAAAACCATTTTTTACGTTATTTTTACCAAAAGATTTTCCCGCTTGAAAAATTTGCTGCTTTTTTCACTTCTGATCATCACAGGCTTTACCTCAAAAGCCCAAAATCTGTATTTAAAAATCGAAGGAAACTCGACAGAAGAAACCAAAATCATCGACAGCATAGGCTACAAAAGCAAACACCCCGACACAAAATCCATTATTGACGAAACTAAAAACTTCAGCTCAATATTGACAAAAAACGGATATCTGGAAACCGAGTTCAAAAGTCAAAAAAAAATAAACGACTCCACCTTCCTTTTCAAGTATCATATTGGCAAAAAAACAAATCTCATACACATATATATAGGTGGAATTCCCAGTCAAGAAAAAAAACTTCTCGAATTAAGCGCAGACACTTTAAAAATCAAACTCTCGGAAGTTGACAATTTCATGAACCGAAATTTAGCAAACCTGGAGCAAAAAGGCTACTCCTTAAGCGAACTGCAACTTGTAAATCACAAAAAAGAAAACAACCATCTTTTAGCCGAACTGAAAATCAAAACCGAAAACAAACGAAAACTAAACAACATTGTCATTCTGGGCTATCCAAAGTTTCCCGAAGGCATCCGAAGAAACATTGTCAAACAATTTCAAAAAAAAACCTTTAACCAAGAAAATTTAAAACAACTTCACAGCCTTTTTAAAGCTTTACCTTTTACAAACCAAACAAAATATCCGGAAATACTCTTTACTAAAGACAACACCAAAGCATATGTTTATTTAGAAAAAACACGCTCCAACCGATTTGAAGGTTTCATAGGCTTTTCCAACGATGAAAATTCCGGAACCCGCTTTATTGGCTACCTTGACCTGCTTCTGAATAACGCTCTTAACACAGGTGAAAAATTCAATCTGTATTGGAAAAGCGATGGTAAAAAACAGACCTCTTTCAACATCGGAACCGAACTCCCTTACATTTTCAAAACACCTTTAGGCATTAAAGCCAATCTCAGAATTTTTAAACAGGACAGCATTTTTCAAAACACAACTACCGATCTAAATTTAGGTTATTACTTTCAATACAACTCCAAAGTTTACTTAGGCTACCAATCCGAAGAATCTATAGACATCCAAAAATCAAACACTTCTCTGATCAGCGGATTCAAAAGCACCTTCTGGACCGCTTCCTATGAATTCTTCAATTTCAATCCTGAGAATTATCTTTTCAAGGAAAAAACTAATTTCTTTATAAAAACAGGAACAGGAAAACGAAATTCTAAATTAGAATCCAACAACCAGTACTTTATCCTACTCGAAGCCTTTCACAACTTCAATCTTAACAAAAAAAATCTGATCTATATAAAAAATCAAAGCTTTTTCCTTCAAAGCCCCAACTACATAGCAAACGAACTTCACCGTTTTGGAGGAATCAATTCGATTCGTGGATTTTCTGAAAACAGCCTTCAAGCCAGTAGTTTTTCAGGTTTTATGACTGAGTACCGCTATTTGTTAACACAAAACATGTACCTGCACAGCATTACAGACTACGGATATTTTCAAGACAAAAGCTCAAATTTTAACAATAATTTATTAGGATTAGGATTAGGATTAGGAATAGCCACCAAAAACGGGATTCTTAATTTAATTTACGCAAATGGCAGCAGTAAAGGCGAAACTATAAAACTTTCAAATTCAATTATTCACATCAGCTTTAAGACAATTTTTTAGAAAACACAAAAAAATTCTTGCTTTTTTAATATAATTTTAAGAAATTTGGAACCTAACTATAATTGAAATAACAAATGAGAACAAAGTTCAAAGCTTTTTTGACACTAGCCATAGTGTTATTATCGCAAGTAATTTTTGCGCAGGAAAGGACAGTCTCAGGTAAGGTTACAGATCAGGGAGGACTTCCTCTACCTGGCGTAAGTATTACCGAGAAGGGGACTAAAAATGGTACTCAATCCGATATGGATGGAGTGTATACTATTAAGGTAAAAGAAAACGCAACATTAGTTTTCTCTTTCATTGGAATGAAATCTCAAGAAATGAAAGCTTCTTCAAACTCCGTTAATGTAAAAATGGTAGACGAAGCAAAAGCTCTTGAAGGAGTAGTAGTAACAGCTTTAGGTATCAAAAGAGAGAAAAAAGCTTTAGGGTATTCCTCTCAGAAGGTAGACGGAGCAGCTATTAACCAAACCCCAACAAACAACTTTTTAAACAATTTATCAGGTAAAGTTGCTGGTTTAGAGGTTAAAATGAACTCAAACTTCGGAGGATCAACAAACATTGTTTTACGTGGTATTAAAAGTATAACAGGAAATAACCAAGCATTAATCGTTATTGATGGTGTGCCGGTTAACAATGCTAACTTAAATACTGCTGATGCTGCTAATGCAAGAGACGGATATGACTTCGGTAACTCAGCTTCAGATATTGATCCTAACAACATTGAATCAGTAAACGTACTAAAAGGAGCAGCGGCTACGGCGCTTTATGGTAGCGACGCTGCAAATGGAGCTATCATGATTACTACTAAAAAAGGTAAAAAAAATAAAGCATTAGGTATCTCTATCAATTCAACAGTTTCTGGAGGAACGATAGACCGATCAACTTTTGCAAAATACCAAAAACTTTATGGTGGTGGTGGATATGACGGTCACGACAACTTATTAGTACAAGATGTTAATGGTGATGGCATTGATGATTTATTAGTTCCAACTGGATATGATATTTCTTACGGTAATGCATTTAATCCAAATTTAATGGTATACCAATGGAATGCGTTTGTACCAACAAACCCTAATTATGGCCAACCTACACCTTGGGTTGGTGCTAAAAACGATCCTTCAGCATTTTTCCAAAAATCTTTAGGTACAGTAAACAGTATAAACTTTAATGGTGGAGATGAGCACAGTACTTACAATTTCAACTACACTAACAATACTGAAAATGGTGTGTTACCAAACTCAAGATTAATAAAAAACACTCTTACAGGTAACTTTACCAAAGAATTTGGATCTAGAATTAAAACTGGCGTTCAGTTTAATTATTCAGACCAAAGTACCAGAGGAAGAAACAGTGTAGGTTATGGTGATAACTTCTTAGGAAGTTTTAGACAATGGTGGCAAACAAACGTTGACGTAAAAGAATTAAGAGATGCTTACTTCCAAAACAAAGCCAACGTAACATGGAACATGAACGATCCTGTAGGTGGTGACTTAACCCCTGCTTATTGGAACAACCCATATTGGGATCGATACGAGAATTATGAAACTGACGGAAGAAAAAGACTTATCTTAGGTGGAAACGTTTCTTACGACATCACTAAAAACTTCAATGTTTTAGGTCGCGCAACTATTGAAACTTCTAATGACAGACAAGAACAAAGAAAAGCTGTAGGAAGCCATCCTGAAGAATTTGGTATTTCTCAAATAGACGAGTCATCTGGTTACCAATTATTCACAAGATCATTTTCTCAACAGACTTATGATTTAATTGCAACTTACGATATAAACATCACAAATGATTTAGGATTAAAATTACTTGGAGGTGGAACATTAAAACACTCAAAAATTGATTCATTCAACGGGTCAACAACTGGTGGATTAATAACTCCTGGCAACTATAACCTAGCAAATTCACGTGTTTATGTGGCACCGGTTGAATCAGAACTTTCATTTAAAAAATCTGGTTTCTACGGGCAAGCTTCTTTTGATTACAAAAAGATGTTATACTTAGACGGAACTTTCAGACAGGATAAATCTACCGGTATCTATACAGGACATAATGTCTACAATTACACTTCAATTGGAGGTAGTTTCGTTTTTTCTGAAGTTATTAAACCAAGCTGGTTAAACTTAGGAAAATTAAGACTTAGCTACGCTGAAGTAGGAAACGACATCAACACTGCCAGAGCAGGCGCTAAAGTTTCTAATGGTTTAATTGACGGAAATCCTATGTATTCAAACAGTACAACTTTTTTCGACTACCAAAAATTAAAACCTGAAACTTCAAAAAGCTGGGAGGTTGGTATAGAATCTTCTATGTTTAACAACAGAGCAAGTTTTGAAGTTTCCTTATACAAAACAAACACGGTCGATCAAATTTTTAATGTACCACAATCTACATCAACTGGATACAGTACTTCAAGAATTAACGCAGGTGAATTACAAAACAAAGGTGTCGAAGTTTCTCTTTCTGGATACCCTGTTAAAACAAAAGATTTCCAATGGCAAATTAATGTTAACTGGGCTCAAAACAGAAACAAATTACTTTCTTTAGACGAAGGAAGATCAAACTTACAATTAGCAAGTTTCCAATCTGGTATTACACTTAACGCAACTGTTGGTCAACCATATGGAACTATTAGGGGTACAGACTATATTTATGATGATGCTGGTAACAAAATTGTTGGTGCAGACGGGAATTACCTTCAAACAACAACAAGTGATCACGTTATTGGTAACATTCAAGCTAAATGGACAGGTGGTGTAAGTAATAAAGTAACTTACAAAAACCTTTCATTGAATTTCTTAATCGATGTTAAAAAAGGTGGTAGTGTATTCTCATTAGACCAAGCTTATGGTCAAGATACAGGTCTTTATCCAGAAACTGCTGGACTAAACGATTTAGGAAATCCAGTTCGTAATACTTTAGCTGATGGAGGAGGATTTATTAACCCAGGAGTTATGTTGAATCCTGCTTTTGTACCTGGAAACGGTCAACCACAATACATCCCTAATACAATCAGAGTGGATGCTTCAGATTCAAGTGAGGCTAGTGGTTTAGGATATGGTATTACAGCTAATCCGGATAAAGCTTATGTATATGATGCATCATTCGTTAAGTTAAGAGAAGTTGGATTAACGTATTCGCTTCCTACTAAATTATTAGAAAGAACATTCATTAGTGGTGCATCTTTTGGAGTGTCTGGAAACAATCTTTGGATTATCGACAAAAACTTACCACATGCTGACCCTGAAGCAGGAACATCATCTGGAAACGTACAAGGATATCAATCTGGTGTTATGCCTACTGTAAAAGTGTATTCTTTTAACGTAAAATTAAATTTCTAAAAAAATGAAAAAAATAATCTTTTCAATAGCAACTTTAGCTGCACTAACAGTAAGTTGCGTAAACGAATCTGACGATTACAACTTGGATAGAGATTTGCCATATTCAGTACCTGCAGGTTCTTTATTGACAAATGCTCAAAAAGAATTGGCTGATCAAATGACAACGCCAAGTGTAAACTTAAATGTGTTCCGTTATTTTTCTCAATATTGGGCTGCAACTCAATATACAACAGAGACGAGATATAGAATTAAAACAAGAAATATTCCTGATAACCATTGGAATAATCTTTATAGAGATGTTCTAGGAAATCTAGAAACTGCCAAACTTGCAGTTAACAATGAAGTAAAACCTTCAGATGTTTCTACTGCAGATTGGAATATTCAACAAAAAAACAAGTTAGCTATTATTGAAATTCAAGAGCTTTACACTTATCAGATTCTTGTTGATACATTTGGAGATATCCCTTATACAGATGCTCTAAACCCTTCTATCGTTCTACCTAAGTATGATAATGATGCAACAATCTATCCAAAACTAATCACTCGTTTAAACGCTGCACTTGCAAATCTAGACGATAGTGGTATTTCTTTTGAACAAGGTGATTATATTTATAACGGTGATGTTCATGCATGGAAGTTATTTGCAAACTCTCTGAAAGTAAAATTAGGAATTAATTTAGCAGACGTTGACCCTGCATTAGCAAAAACTACTGTAGAAACTGCCTACGCAGATGGTGTAATTATGACAGATGCAGACAATGCAAAGTTCAACTACGTTGTTGCCGCTCCGAATTACAATCCAATTTATGCTAACCTAGTGGCTAGTGGTAGAAATGATTTTGTTCCTGCAAGCACAATTGTTAACGCTATGAACACTTTAAATGATCCACGAAGAGCTAAGTATTTCACTTTGTTTAACGGGATCTACAAAGGGGCAAATTATGGTTACGCAAATGCTTACATAAACTTCTCACACATCAGCGATAACATTAAACAACCTGATGCTGCAGGAATTCTATTTGAATCTACAGAAATGAAGTTTTACTTAGCTGAAGCTGCAGAAAGAGGTTATAATGTAGGAAACACTGGTGAGTACTATTACAATGAAGCCATCAGAAATTCATTCACCTCATGGGGTCTTTCAACTGCTGATGCTGATGCCTATCTATTAAACCCGAGTGTAGCTTATACTACTGCTGCGGGAACTTATAAAGAAAAAATCGGTTATCAGGCTTGGATTGCATACTTCAATAGAGGTTTTGAATCTTGGACTACTTGGAGAAGATTAGATGCTCCTGTTATCACTGCTCCTGCAAGTGCACTTCCTGAAGCTGAAGGTGTAGTGCCAAAACGCTATACTTATCCAGTAAATGAGCAGACTGTTAACGGCGCAAATTGGCAAGCCGCATCAGCCGCTATGGGTGGTGACAAGTTGAAAAATAAAGTATTCTGGGACGTTAACTAATCTCTTTTAAGTCTTTAAAAATAAAACCACCGCTTAGTCGGTGGTTTTTTTTATCTTTGCCTCATGGAAAAAGAACACCAAATATTCGGTATTCGAGCAATCATCGAAGCCATCAATGCAGGAAAAGAAATCGACAAAGTTTTTATACAAAAAGACGCTCAAGGCGACTTGATGCAGGAGCTGATGAAAACCATGAAACGCAACAACATCAATTTCTCTTATGTCCCTGTTGAAAAATTAAACCGATTAACCCATAATAACCACCAAGGAGCAATAGCAAGTATCGCCCCTATCTCTTTCGTTTCTTTGGAAACTTTGGTGGAAGGTGTTATTGAAAGTGGCAAAAAACCATTATTCCTGATCCTAGACCAATTGTCTGATGCCAGAAACTTTGGTGCCATCATAAGAACCGCAGAATGTACCGGAGTAGACGGTATTATTATCCAAAAACAAGGCTCGGCTCCAGTAAATGGGGACACAGTTAAAACTTCAGCCGGAGCGGTTTTCAATGTTCCGATCTGCAAAGTTGATCACATTAAGGATGCTATTTTCTATCTTCAGGGTTCGGGTATCAAAACAGTGGCTGCCACAGAAAAAACAGATGACACTATTTACACCATAGACTTTAACCAACCCGTTGCCATCATCATGGGAAGTGAAGATCGCGGGGTAAATCCATCGGTATTGAAAATTGTGGATGAAAAAGCAAAACTACCTATGTTCGGAACTATATCTTCCTTAAATGTTTCCGTGGCATGTGGCGCATTTTTATACGAAAGCGTTAGACAAAGAAGTTAATATTTCTAAAATATACTTAAAGCCTAAAGCGAAAGTTTCAGGCTTTTTTGCTAACCCTATTCCCGCTTTCGCTCTAAGTCCTTCACTGCGTTTCGGAGCTTTCCGCTCTATCGGGGCTAATCAGGCCATCGTTTTCATCTTTGGTTTCTTTTACAAAATACACAACCGGTAAATTGGAGATAAAATAGGTATACTGTTCCTGCAGTGGTTCCGGCTTTGGAGTTGGCACAAAATTACCATCTTGATCAAAATGTTTCATAAACGGGTCAGTACTCGGGTCAAAATCCGGTTTTTCCCATTCATATTTAATTGGTTTTTGATAATCCTGTGTCTTAATAAAAAAAGAAAGCAAAAACCCGGTAAGAAAACCTGCTAAATGTCCCTCCCATGAAATATTCTGCTCTGCACTAGGAAAAAGATACCAAACCATTCCGCCGTAAAGAACCACGATAGTAAGAGAAAGCGCCACTAAGCGATAGTATCCGGATTGCATCCCTTTAAAAAACATGAAGCTAACCAATACATAAATTAATCCACTGGCTCCAATGTGCATACTCTCCCGCCCTATCAACCAAGTTCCAAAACCGGAAAGCAAGATTCCAAAAAAAAGAACTTGTAGACTCTGCTCTCGATAAAAATAACGAAGTGCCATTACCAACAAAAAAAGCGGGATGGAATTGTTGTAAATATGTTGCAAATCACCATGTAAAAAAGGGCTGAACACAATCCCTTTCAAACCAGAAAAAGTACGCGGATAAATCCCATAATCATACAGACTCATCTTAAAACGAATCTCAAACCAATACACCAGCCAAATAGCCAACAGAAAAACAAGAGGCAAGCCTATAACCGATGAGGAGAACTTAAATTCGTTTTCTTTTACCACTACATTGAACAATTAAAGGATTAAACATTTATAATATCCCTTCAAAAATGTTTCCAAATTAAATTTAATGAAGTTTTGTCATAGATTCTACTTAGTGAGCAGCGATAAGTTGATTTATCCCTGAAAAAAACTAAATTTGACATTCCGCAATTTCCGAATATTCAAAAGCATAAAATGGAAGCACCTTTAGCCGAACGCATTCGCCCGCAACACCTCTCCCAGTACATCAGTCAATTGCATTTGGTGGGCCCGAACGGTTCATTAACCCATCAAATCTCAAGAGGAATCATCCCTTCACTTATTTTATGGGGACCTCCAGGGACAGGAAAAACTACTTTGGCACAGATAATGGCACAGGAAAGCAAGCGCCCGTTCTACACCTTAAGCGCCATTAACTCCGGAGTAAAGGATATTCGAGAAGTAATTGACAAAGCCAAACAAAGCAGTGGTTTATTCACCGCCAAAAACCCTATTTTATTCATCGACGAGATCCATCGTTTTAGTAAATCGCAACAGGATTCCCTACTGGCTGCTGTAGAAAAAGGCTGGGTTACCTTAATTGGAGCAACCACCGAAAACCCAAGCTTTGAAGTAATACCCGCATTATTGTCAAGATGTCAGGTTTACATACTAAATGCTTTTACAAAAGAAGATTTAGAAGCATTATTAAAGCGAGCCATCGAAACCGATACCATCCTAAAAACCAAAAACATCCAACTTAAAGAAACCGAAGCCTTATTAAGACTTTCTGGTGGAGACGGTCGAAAACTGCTCAATATTTTCGAACTAATCATTAATGCATCTGATGCTGAACAAATTGAGATCACCAATGAAAAAGTCATGCAACTGGTTCAGAAAAACACCGTATTGTACGACAAAACCGGCGAACAGCATTACGATATTGTTTCTGCTTTTATAAAATCTATACGCGGAAGTGATCCAAATGGAGCCATTTATTGGCTGGCTAGAATGATTGAAGGTGGTGAAGATGTAAAATTCATCGCAAGAAGAATGCTTATTTTAGCTTCAGAAGACATCGGTAATGCCAATCCAACTGCTCTGATTATGGCTAACAACACTTTTCAGGCGGTAACTACTATTGGATACCCGGAAAGCCGCATTATTTTAAGTCAATGCGCTGTTTATTTAGCCACTTCAGCAAAAAGCAACGCAAGCTATATGGCCATTGGAAAAGCACAACAAATCGTAAAACAGACCGGAGATTTACCCGTGCCTTTACATTTGCGCAATGCTCCGACCAAACTCATGAAGGAATTAGGCTACGGCGATGAATACAAGTATTCGCATGATTTCGACAACAATTTTGCAGCACAGGAATTTCTACCAGACGAGTTGAGCAACACTACCTTTTACGAACCGGGAAACAATGCCCGAGAGCGTGAGTTGCGTCAGTTCTTAAAAAACCGATGGGAAGACAAATATGGGTATTAATAAAAAATTAGTGGTTTAAAACTTAATTTCCAGCTTTTCAGAAACCAATAATTCGTTTTGATAATACTCAAACCACCATTGATTATTTTTGGTAAAGACCACCCCTTGTTTAGAGTCTTTTTGAGCAATAAATAAATTAGTTTGAGAGGTTTTGTAGAGCTTCATAACAACTTTTGGTGTTTTATCCACCAATTGAAAACCATAAGCTGTTGCTTGCGGATACCATAGATTGTCATTTTGATTTTTTGTTATCACTGAAGATGATTCAACGTGAAGCTTTTCTGGCGCAGTAATTAATTCTGTTTTAATACTTTCCCCATGCTTCGCGTTCGATTTTAATTGTTCAACTGACTTTCCTACTTCCCTGAATGCCTGAATATAAGCTACTTTATATTCTTTCTCATTACTTTTACCCTCAACCGAAGTGAAAACAACTTGATTCTGACAGTCTTTCAATTCCAACACAATTTTGGTGATAAACATACTGCTTTTTCCCTTCATATCAGCATACAAAGCATTGCATCGGTTCTCTGCTAAATCTTCCGGCAAGATATCATTCTCATAAAAAACCTGATAACCTTGTTTCTCAAAAACCATTTTGGTTAATGCACTAAGGTTGTATTTATTCGGCTCGTCTAAAAAACTATATTTAACCGGAACTATAATGTATTTGTAATCATTTGCTTTTTGAGCAATCAATATTCCGCAAAAGAAAAAGGCAATCAGTAAAAAAAGCAATCGTTTCATCCTATAAAATAGTTTTTAGATCTGTTAAATTAAATATCTGTCTTACATCAGCTGTAATGTTAACTCTGGCTTCATTAAAAAAAACGGCGTCCAAACCAATATTCAAGGCACCTTCAATGTCGGCATCAAAACTGTCTCCAACCATCACACTTGATTCTTTATTTGTATTGGCTAAATCCAGCGCAAATTCAAAAATCTTTGGGTTTGGTTTCTTTACACCTGCCATTTCAGAATTTGTTACCGTAGAAAAATAATGCTCAATATTAGAGTTTTTTAGTTTTCCGTATTGCACCTCCTGAAATCCATTGGTAATGATATGAAGGTGATATTTAGGCTTAAGATATTCCAAAATTTCTATCGCTCCTTCAAAAAGATGATTGAACGTAGGCAGATAACGAATATATTCCTCTGAAATCAAATCAATAGTCTCCAAATCAATAGCGTGCGGAATTTGATCAAAGGTTTCCTTTAGCCTTTTATAACGCAGTTCAATATGGTTGATTTTTTCTTCCCGAAACAACACCCAGTACTTGAGGTTAATCGGAACGTAATGTTTCAGAAATTCGTCTAAATCAACATCTATAGCATGCTTTTTGAAAATTGCATCAAAAGTTAAAGCAGAATTTCGTTCAAAATCCCAAAGCGTGTGGTCCAGATCGAAAAAGATATCGGTTTTATTTAAGAATCGCATACTATTTGGCTCCTTTTACAATCACAGCATCCTCAATATGGTAAATCCAGTCGTCTACATCGGTTTCATTTGATCGGAAGGTTCCAACCAGAGTCACGTATTGATCGGTTCTCAGCTTTGGAGTTTCACCTCTGAATTTAATTCCGGCAATGGTTTCCGGCCCTGATTTCCCGCAAAAGAAACACGAAGCAAAAACATTTTTACTGATTGCGAAATTCTTATTGTCAATAGGAACAATGAAACCACTAATGGCAACGCGCTTTTTGTTGGTCAGTTTTAATTTCGGATTTACCTGAGGAAACATCACTTCACCATAAGTTTTATCTTTTTTCTTGACAAACTTGATATCACCCAAGAGCTTCCAGGTTAACGTATCCGGGTTTTTCTGCAAAAAATTCAATTCGGTCGAAAAACTAATAAAGCCCGCTTTTTGAAGAGTACGCGATTTAAAACCAACCGCTTGTTCCTTTGGATGATAAAACGCTTCCAAAGTCAAAAGTACTGTAATTAAAGCCACTAATAATACAAACTGCTTACGCATGAGATAAAGTTTTTGATATATTAAGTCGATAGGCTTTTACTGCCGGTATAAGTGCGGCTAAAAATCCTACGGACAAGGTTACTAAAAATAAGATCCCTTCCTTCTGCCAAACGAATTCCAAAGGATTGAACGCAATTTTGAAATCCTGATCGGAAGATTTGGAAATGAACCACAAGGCTATCCTACCAAGAATTGTTCCAAAAATGAATCCCATAACACACAAAATAAGACTTTCAACAACTACAACCCGCAGCAATTGAATTCTAGAAGCGCCCTGAATACGCAGTAATGCAAACTCATATTTACGCTCTTTAAGTGTATTGAACAGAGCAATAAAAATACTGATTCCCGAAATGAGCATAATCCCGTAAGCGAGGTATTGCAAGGCATCTAAACCGATTCCGAAAAGGGTGAACAATCGGTTGATTTCGATTGCCGGGGAAGCAGCCTGCATTTTTGTGTTTTGGGCAATCATTCGGGGCCACAACACAATTCCCATTTTGTTTCGGAATTTAATCAGTACCGCTGTTATTTCCTTTCCATCTTCTGAGATCATTTCCTCGGTATGATGTTCTTCGCCTTGCTCATGTTCGTGAACATCATGCATTGCCCAAACACTTTGAATGTTTGACAAAATCAAATTGTCTACCACTTTTCCGGTTTTCGATGCAATTCCCACCACTTTATACGATGATTCTTCGTGCTTTTCTCCTTCCTTAGCATCGCCATGAGCGCCAAAAAAAGTATCGCCAACCTTTAAATTGAGCTTATGGGCAATTTCGCTACCTAAAACTACTTCAAAAGTATTAGAGAACATAGTGCCTTTTTCAACAGTTCCGCCAAATTTGGATAAATATGCAGGTGTAGTTCCCAAAATTTTAAATCCTAGGTAATTATCCCCGTAAGCCAGTGGGATTGCAGATTTCACAAACGGATTCTGCATCCAGGTTTTTGCTTCCGAATAATCAATGTTTCCCGTTGGTGCGTCCATCTGATATACAGCAGACAACACCAATTGCAAAGGACTTCCTTGCGCTCCCAAAACCAAATCAATATCATCGGCATTACTGGAAAACTGCTCCTCAAATTGCTTCTGCAATAAAATTAAAACAGTAATAATGGCAACACTCGACATCAACAAAAGAATGCTCAAGGCAGTATTTAAAGGTTTAAACCAAGTATTTCTCCAAGCTAATTTCCCAATCATGACAATACAATTTGATTTAAAAAACGTTCCTTTAATCGGGAATCGTGGGTAACGATGACCATTGCCGTTTTGTATTCTTTAGCCAGTTTATCAAGTAAATTTGCTACTTTGAACGCGTTTTCGTCGTCCAAGCTTGAAGTAGGTTCATCAGCTAAAACTACTTTCGGCTCATTAATTAATGCTCTTGCTATAGAAACCCTTTGTTGTTGCCCCACACTTAATTGGGAAGGTAATTTGTGTAATTGTTCTTTTAAATCGAGATGCTCAAGTAGATTTTTTGCCTTTTCACGCGCTTGCTTTCCACTGGCCAGCCAAGAAGCCAACAGTACGTTTTCCAGAACTGTAAACGAGGTTATAAAATGATTTTCCTGCAAAACCAAACCGATATTCTTCCCGCGAAAATGATCCAACTTTCGCTCGGAAAACTGTTCGATGTTCGTATTATTAATAATCACTTCGCCTGATTCCGCATGTAGTAACCCGCCCAGAATATGCAACAAAGTAGTTTTTCCTTTTCCAGAACCTCCTGTAATCAGACAAGTTTCCCCTTCCTGACAAACAAGATCGGGAAATTGAAAAGTAACTGTTTTTCCGTAAGAGAACGTGATGTTTTTTGTGCTTATCATTTTTGAATCTTCAATTCTAATAGAACCGGGTGCAATTTAGGAATTTGAAAAGGATTATCCTCTTAAAGAAAAATTAATCTGTTGTAATTCGTCAAACTGTAAAACCAGAACAAAAACCGTTTTGTTAACACTCCAATCTCAAGACCACAATTTTAATTTTTTTCCTACGTTATAATCAAAAACGAAAATAATGAAACTGATCTATTCTTTATTGATTTTCTGGACTTTTCTTCTTCCTATCAACTTACAGGACAAGTTTTTCATCAAACTCTCTGATGCCGCACTTTCCCTCACAAAAGAAAGTGTAACCTACGATCCCAGCTATGTTTCTGTAAAATATCCTAATGGTGATGTTCCCAAAAACAAAGGCGTCTGTACCGATGTGGTAATTCGAGCTTACCGAAAACTAGGCATCGATTTACAAAAGGAAGTTCATCTGGACATGAAAAGTAATTTTTCGCACTATCCGAACTTAAAAAAATGGGGATTAAAAAAGCCGGACACCAATATCGATCACCGGAGAGTGCCTAATCTTGAAGTTTTCTTTACACGAAAAGGTCAAAAACTGAACATTTCTGAAAATCCGGACGATTACAAAACCGGAGAACTCGTTACTTGGATGATTAACGAAAAACTGCCTCACATAGGAATTGTCACAAATAAAAAATCACCGGACGGAAAACGCCCGATGATTGTTCATAATGTGGGTGCCGGACAAGTTTTGGAGGATTGTTTATTCTCTTATAAAATTGTCGGGCATTACAAGTTTTCTAATTGATCAGCGCTTTAACTTCATCAAAATTAAGTCCTCCATAATTCCCGGAACTCATTAGTAGTAAAGCAGAATTTTCCAAATCTTTATTGAACAAGAAGTTTTTAAACTCTTCCGGATTGGTATAAATAATCAAATCGTTGCGTTTGAAAGCTTGGGCAATTTGCTCATAAGTAACCTCTTCCAATTGTTTAATCTTAACCGCATCAGGTGAGTAAAAAACCACTGCCACATCTGCATTATCCAGTGCTCCTTCATATTCTTTCAAAAATGCTGCATTTAGACTGCTGTAAGTATGAAGTTCCAAACACGCCACCAAAGTTCTATTTGGATATTGCTCTTTTACCGCTTTGGTTGTAGCAGCCACTTTACTTGGTGAATGGGCAAAATCTTTATAAGCAACTTTGGTTTTTCCCTCAGCTATCTTTTCCAAACGTTTGGAAGCTCCTTTAAAACTGGCAATAGCTTCATAAAATTCTGCTTCATCTACGCCCATGTTTTGACAAATCCATTTCGCTCCAGCCAAGTTGTTTAGGTTATGCGCTCCGAAAACTTCAATTGGCATTGGTCCTTCCGGAGTTTCCAACAAAGTAACGCCATTTTCGACAGTATACTGCGGAGTATGATAAGCTATTTTTCGAATTGGATTGGTTGCGGCTTCCGCTACGCGTTTTACTTCGGGATCGTTTTCGTTGTACACCAAAATTCCTCCGTTGGTTATCTTCTGAATGAAAACCTCGAACTGTTCCACATAATTTTCATAAGTAGGAAACACGTTGATATGATCCCAGGCAATTCCTGAAATCAAGGCGATATTTGGCTGGTACAAATGAAACTTTGGCCTTCTATCCATTGGTGAGGACAAGTATTCATCTCCTTCCAAAACAATAAAATCGTTTTCTTCGGTTAAGTGAACCATCGTATCAAAACCTTCTAATTGCGCACCCACCATGTAATCCACATTGATTCCGTGGTAATGCATCACATGAAGAATCATAGAAGTAATGGTCGTTTTACCATGAGAACCACCAATAACCACGCGGGTTTTATTTTTGGATTGCTCGTATAAAAATTCAGGATAGGAAAAAATTTTCAAGCCTAATTCCTGTGCTTTAAGTAATTCCGGATTATCGGCTTTGGCATGCATCCCCAAGATAATTGCTTCGATGTCGGAAGTGATTTTTTCTGGAAACCACCCCATTTCCGCAGGCAACAAACCTTTCTTTTCCAAACGGGATTTAGACGGTTCAAAAATAGCGTCATCGCTACCGGTTACTTGATATCCTTTACTGTGTAAGGCTAAGGCCAAATTGTGCATGGCAGCTCCGCCAATTGCTATAAAATGTGTACGCATTTATAAAATCATGTAATGTTATGCTTCAAAATCAGACTTTAACTGTCTTGCTTTTTCGACCGCTTTTAATTTGTTCAAATATAAATCATAAAGCTTTTCGAAAGTAGTTTTGGAGCGACCAATTTCGTGGGCTTTTTTCAAATTATCTTCCGCGCTTTTGTAGCGTTTAAAATACACATCGATATAACCTTTTGCCAAATAACCATCAACTTTAGAAAGCTGAAGCAGTTGGCCGGCATACTTTTGTGCCTTGGTTTCGCTTCCGCCCACAATTCCAGGAAGTTCGATATAATACATCACCAATGCCCAGCGCGTATTAATATGTTTTGAATCCAAAACCGCTGCCGTTTCAAAAGCTTTTTCAATATCATCGAGCATTCCAAAAGCCTTAATCTTGCTTACGTCTTTAGCCTTCATCCCTAAAGCCCCACCAAATTTATAATGATAATCAGCATTTTTAGGATAAGTTGTCTTTAACTTTCTGAAGTAATCAATGGACACATCCCATTGTTTTTGATAACCTGCCACTTCCCCCAAATATTCCATGCTTTTAGGATCATTTGGTTTTTGCTTTAGATATTTCTCAAACAAGATTTTAGCCGAAGCATACTTCTTTTGTTCAAAAAGCAATTGTGCCTTCTCAAAATCGGATTGTGACCAAAGCAGTAGCGGAAAAAGTAAAAGAAAAAAAAGTTGCTTCATGGTTCAAAAATAGGCATTTACAACAAAATAAAATAAACTCTTTTTCGTATTTAAAATCAAAATTTAAATGTAGTATATTGCTGATAAATTAAAACAGAATGAAACAAATTCTATCAATTGTCTTATTCATCTCATTGTCGAAATCTTTTTCCCAAACAAAAATTTCAGGGATTGTTCGTGACGGGACCACAAAAGAACCTTTAGCGGGAGCTTCCATTTTTGCACCCAACACGACCAATGGCGGCGCAACCAACCAAGAAGGGCTATTCTCCTTTACCTTATCAGAGCATCAAAATGAAGTTTTAATCACTTATGTAGGTTATGATAATGTTTTGGTACCCGCATCTTCACTAGCCAATCCAAATCAAACAAGTGTTATTTACCTGAATCCGGTTGTTAACCAATTAAAGGAAGTGGTGATCTCTAAAATGAGTGCCAAAGAACGTGAAAAACACCTGGAAACTTTTAAAAATGAATTCATCGGAAGAGGAAAAATCGCGGAACAAACCAAAATAGTAAACCCTGAAGTTTTAAATTTCCAGCTCAATACAGAAAAGACAATCCTAACCACTACTGCTGATGTGCCTATAGTTTTGATTAATGAAAAGACCGGTTATGAGATTTCATACAACTTGGTCTTCTTTGAATCTAAAACACTAAAAGAAAACAACTTTCAAAAGGAAACCGTTTACTTTGGCTATCCTTTCTTTAAAGAAATCATTGCGGAGCGAAAACTAAATGCTGATAAAATTTCCAAAACACGTCAAGAATTGTATAAAGGATCCATTCTTCATTTCATGCGCTCACTATTTAACAATTCATGTAAAAAGGAAGGCTTTACCATGAGAAAATTCAAATATGAGCCAAATCCTAACTATCCAACCGAAGAAACCATTTCAAAAATGTGGAAGGATTACAAGGAAAACAAACGTTCTTATCCGGAAATTCCAAGTAAATACATTATAACTCATAACCCAACTTACTGCAATGAAGAACAACTTATTGATGAGAAAGAAAACAGGAAGCTTCTTTATTTCGAAGATTACCTTTCTGTAGTTTACAAAAATGCAAAAGAAGAAACGAAATACATCTTTTTAAACCATTTACATGCTGGTAATTTCCAAAGATCCCAACTCAAAATCACAAGCAGTGATCCTATTGAAATTTTCAAAAACGGAAGTGTTTCACAACCGCAACGCTTAGCAACTTATGGTTATATGGGCTGGAAAAAAGTAGGAGAGCTTCTTCCTTTTGATTATAACCCCGAAGTTACCCCATAAAAAAAACCAGATATTCTACAATATCTGGTTTTCAATTTTCTCATCCCAAAGGATGATTATTTTCAAATTACTTCACCAAAGTCATTTCGTCTACGATGTGTTTCGCACCTGAGAAGTTCTCAATTACCCACAATACATAACGAATATCACAGTTGATGGTTCTTTGTAGGTTTTTATCAAAGATTACGTCTCCAGCCATAGCCTCGATGTTTCCGTCGAAAGCAATACCGATTAACTCTCCTTTTCCGTTTAATACCGGCGAACCTGAGTTACCACCAGTAATATCGTTGTCCGTTAAGAAGTTTACGTGTAATGAACCGTCTTTATCAGCATAACGACCGAACTCTTTGTTTTTGTTCATTTCTAAAACTTTAGCCGGTAAATCAAATTCAGCATCGCCTTTTTTGTATTTTTTCACCTGACCTGCTAAAGTAGTGTAGTTGTTAATAGTGGCATCGTTACGTTTGTCTGCTGGTAAAGAACGAACTTTTCCGTAAGTTAAACGCAAGGTTGAGTTTGCATCCGGATATTTAATAGTTCCGATTTTTGACTCTCTTAAACCTTCTACTAATTTACGGAAAGCGGCACCGTAATCGTTTTGAGCCTTAGCAATTTCGTCAGATTTAGAGTTGAAATGATTCAACAACTCATTAGATAATTTTACTAACGGATCGTTTGTAATTAAAGCTTCGTTTGGAACTTCCAAGAACGCATTGATTCTTTCTTTAGACGATAAGATACTCAAATCAAAAGCAGCATTAACGTATTTAGAAAAATCGTTATTGTTTGCTTTACCTAATTCTGCAACAAACGGAGCAATAGTATACCCAGTTGATTTTGTAGCATATAATTTCAATTCAGCAGCTAAAATGTCTTTCTCAGCAGGAATGTAAACTTCTTTAAAGAACTCGTCTGCCATTTCTGAAATTGCAGGTGCCATTTGTGCACGTTTAACTCCATCAGCTTTTGCATAGTTCTCTAACTGTTTTCCTAAACTTCTAGCGATAGTACCGTAAGCACTTGTTCTGAAAAGTGTAGTCAAATAATTATCGTGACGTGATTTCTCGTTAGTAAGTTTGTAGAAATTATTGATTGTTGCCACAACATTACCGTATTTCGCTTTATTTTCAGCTTTGTTAGCCCATTTGTTGAATTTCGCTTCCTGAGCTGCTTTGGTTTTAGCCGTTCCGAATTTTGTTAACGCGTCGATCATTCCCTGACGGTTTTTCCAATAATTCGCAACACCTGCAAATTTTGAAGCATACACCAGGTTTAAAGCATCACTCTGAACCATGTATTTTTTCATGTTGTCCATCCCTACTTTAGATCCTTCAACCCAAGCAGGATATGCATATTTCACGTTTTGATCGATTCCTGAAGCAGGCATCCAACGGTTGGTTCTTCCAGGATATCCTAAGATCATTGCATAATCGTTTTCTTTAACTCCACCAATATTTACCGGTAAGTAATGTTTTGGTTTTAAAGGAACGTTGTTTTTAGAATAATCTGCCGGATTTCCGTTAGCATCTCCATACACACGGAACATAGAGAAATCCGCAGTGTGACGAGGCCACTCCCAGTTATCAGTGTCTCCACCGAATTTACCTAAGCTTTCTGGTGGTGTACCTACTAAACGAACGTCTTTATAATCCTGATAAACAAAGTAGTAGTACTCATTCCCTTGAAAGAATGAACGAACAGACACTGTGTATTTTCCACCTTCGTTGTTTTCTTTTTCAATTTTAGCGATTTCAGCATTGATTGCTTTTTCACGCTCAGCTTCGGTCATTTTATCGTTTACCTGAGATAAGATACGCTTAGAAACGTCGTCCATACGCACGAAGAAACGAACAAACAAGCTAGAAGGCTTTAATTCTTCCATTTTAGAATTTGCCCAAAAACCGTTTTTAAGGTGATTCTTTTCGGCTGTAGATAATTCTGCGATTGCATCGTATCCACAGTGGTGGTTAGTTAAAACCAATCCATCTTTTGAAATCATTTCTGCAGTACATCCACCGTTAAACTGAACAATAGCGTCTTTTAAACTGTGATGGTTAATGCTGTAAATCTCCTCAGCAGTTAACTGCAATCCCATCTTTTGCATATCTCTGTGGTTCAATCGCTCGATGAACATTAAAAACCACATTCCTTCATCAGCCTTTACACTTGCAGGAACAAGCGTAATTGCAGCGATAAGAGATAAAAGTAATTTTTTCATAGTTAAATATATTTTTAGTGGTGCGAATATACCTTTTTTTAGTAATTGACTGAAAAATTATAGTTTATAAATATTTTTTGTTAAGAAAATTTTAACTTTTTTAAAACAAAAAAGCCTTTCAAAAAGAAAGGCTTTTTTAATTATAATATATCTTGTAAATTACTGAACAATAACTTTTTTAGTAGTTACCGAATTATCCGATTTAACAGTAACAAAGTAAACCCCTGTAGCTGTAGTATTCAAATCAATTGTTTGCACCATGTTGTTGTTTGCAGCATAGTCATTTTCTAAAACCACTCTTCCGGACTGGTCTACCACCTGAACTGAAAAATCGCTCAACACTTCTTCAAACTGAATTGAAAAACTTCCTTTGTTTGGATTTGGATATACAGAAAATCTTGATTTAGCAACTTCTGGAGTACTTAACGTATTGCTATTGTATTGAGTCTTGATAACATTCAAATACGACAACATTACCAAACGCTGACCTTCTGTAAACATGTACATACACGCATCGTTTACATAATCCATATAGTTCATTGTAAGGGCAAATTCACCCGGCACACAACCCGCTACAGATCCGTCAGCCGGACAATCATAAGTTGCATAACCCGTTTTTGGAGTATCCGCAATTCCATCATCATCAGAACCACAACCATTATCGTTTGCAAAAGTATGATCCAAATTGAAGAAATGTCCTAACTCGTGAGTAACCGTTCTTCCAAGGTTATAAGGAGCACCCGGTACATATCCAGTACAACCCGCACCAGAAGCAAAAGCATTGTTATCCATTACTACAGCATGTCCTCCATTTGGAGAACCTCCCAGTGGTGAAAAGCCTAAAATTCCTCCTGTAATATTTTTTACCACAAAATTCATATATCCTGCCCAAGTAGTATCATCATTACATCCATTGGTACAATTTACGTTACCAGCATTTAAAAAATCAGTTCCAAAAGTAACCGCAACTTCGCCATTTACCAATCCAGTTCCAGCCGGGTGGTTTTGGGTAGCTAAAACGAATTCAACATCCAAATCTCCAACTTGAGTTCCCGGATATAAATCGCTAACTCCTGCCCAGTTTGAAATATCTGCATTGGTTGCATTGTAATCTGCATTAAGTATGTTAATCTGGTTTTGAGCAAAGTTTCTTAAACAAGTTTTAACTGCAGCAGTTGCCGTAGTAGCACTTGGGTAATGTACAGCAACAGGAATTCTCAATGTTGCATTGGTAGTTCTTTTAATTCCAGCAGCTTTATTGGCTTTATATTCCGCCATAACACGTTGGTATTCTGCTTTAAAAAGTTCTTGTTGCTTTAAATACTGCTCTCTTGCCTGAGGATCAGACATAATTTGTTGCATATACTCTTTCATACCACAGCTTCTGTGCTGAGAAATAGCTACTTGAGAGATTAAAGCTACGATAAGTAATTTAATTTTCATATTCAATATTGTTAGTTAAGTAGGGCAAATTAACAACATTTTTTTTATTTTCTCACAACAATCTGCAAGACTTTCGCTAAAAAAATAACTTTTCCACACATCTAACCAACTCATTAACAACAAAAAAGGCATTCTAAAACGAATGCCTTTCTTCTAATCTATAGTTTGATTCAACATCTGCCAAAGCTTGTCTTTCAGTTCAGTAAGTCCTTGTTGGGCAACCGAAGAGATAAACATATACGGTATCCCTTTAAAGTCTTTATCGAGCTGTTTTTTCATTTCCGATTTTAACTCCTCATCTAACATATCCGATTTGGAGACTACAATCAATCGATCTTTATCAAGCATTTCCGGATTGTAACGGCGTAACTCGTCCAATAAAATATCGTATTCCTTTTTAATATCCGGAGCATCTGCAGGAACTAAAAACAATAAGGTCGAATTACGTTCAATATGACGCAAAAAGTAATGCCCTAAGCCTTTTCCTTCCGCTGCTCCTTCAATAATCCCCGGAATATCAGCAATCACAAACGATTGAAAATCGCGGTAGGCAACAATTCCTAAATTTGGCTTTAAAGTAGTAAAAGGATAATCAGCAATTTTTGGTTTTGCAGAGGTTAACACAGACAATAAGGTTGATTTACCCGCATTTGGAAAACCAACCAATCCAACATCGGCCAAAACTTTCAATTCCAGAATTACATCGCGCTCTTCGGGCGGCATACCTGGTTGTGAATAACGAGGCGTTTGATTGGTAGAACTTCTGAAATGCCAGTTCCCTAAGCCTCCTTTTCCTCCTTTAACTAAGATTTGTTTCTCACCATGTTCGGTGATTTCGAAAAGGATCTCATCGGTTTCTTTATCACGAACCACTGTTCCCAAAGGAACTTCGATGTATTTGTCTTCTCCATCGGCACCGGTACTTCTGGCACTTCCTCCATCACCACCGTGACCTGCTTTAATATGACGGGCAAATTTCAGGTGAAACAAAGTCCACAATCCTTTATTCCCCACTAAATATACGTGACCACCACGACCACCATCACCTCCATCTGGGCCACCTTTTTCAATAAATTTTTCTCTGTGTAAATGCGTAGAACCTTTACCTCCTTTACCGGAAGCAACATATATTTTAACGTAATCTACAAAATTCCCTTCTGTCATTCTCTCAGTTTTCAGTCTTAGTTTTCAATCATTTACAAGAAAGAAACAAACTAAGCTTAATTATTATTCATTATCTTTTAAAACACGGACCATTACTTTATCAATCTTAACCCCGTCCATGTCGATTACTTCCAATTCCATTTTATTCCAGATAAGTTTTTCTCCAACTTTAGGAATATAGGACAACTCGGTCATGATTAAACCACTAACCGTAGTAACATCGTAATCGCTTATCTGATCGTCTAAATCAAAATAGGTTAAGAAATCATGTAACGAATAATGTCCATCAACTAACCAGGTTCCGTCTTCGCGAGCAATTAACTGGAATTCTTCATCATAAAACTCAGCAGCATCTCCCACCAAAGCTTCAAGAATGTCATTTAATGTGATAATCCCCTGAACCATTCCGTACTCATCGGTTACCAACGCATAGTGCACTTTTGTGGTTTTAAAAATCTCAAGTGCTTTATAAGCCGAAGTATGTTCAATGAAATAAACCGGTTCTTTGCAAATAGCTTTCAGGTCTAAGTCTCCTTTCTTCTCAAAACTCAAAAACAGGTCTTTTAACAATACCACCCCAACCACATTGTCCAGATTCTCTTCACAAACCGGATATACAGAGTGTAATTCTTCCAGAACCTTTTGTTTGGTTTCGGTTAAATCATCTTCCAAAGAAAGATACATTACCGATTTACGGTGCGTCATTAAGGAATTTACTTTTCTATCCCCAATATGAAACACACGTTCTACAATATCTTGTTCGATCTCCTGAACTTCGCCTACTTCGGTTCCTTCTTTAATGATAGCCTTAATTTCTTCTTCGGTTACTTTTCCGTCTGCCGTTGGCTTGATTTTCAACACATTCAGCACAAAATCCGTTGAAGTTGTCAACAACCAAATAAAGGGAGCCGTTGCCACAGAAATCATTTTCATTGGAACCGCAACCGCTTTGGCAATCGTTTCCGGATAATTAAGCCCGATACGTTTTGGAAGCAATTCACCTAAAACCAATGAAAAATACGTCAAAACAACCACCACAATCCCAACAGCCAAGCTTTGAGAATACGGTTTTAGCATTTCGAACTGCTCTAAAAAGAGCTGAACATTGTCGGTTACTTTCTCTCCACTGTAAATACCCGTCAAAATCCCGATTAAGGTGATTCCAATTTGTACCGTAGACAAGAATTTGTTTGGCGAATTGGCCAAATCTAAAGCTGTTTTTGCACTCGTGTTACCTTTTTTAGCGGCGGTTTCCAACCTGTTCTTTCTTGCTGATATGAGTGCGATTTCCGACATGGAGAAAACTCCATTAAGTAAAATCAGCAAGAAGATTATGACTATTTCCAAATTTTAGAATTTTAGTTACAATTTGTCTATCACGTTACTCAAACGCTCTGTAATTTCTGCGATAGAACCAATACCGTTAACGGCATGGAATTTATTTTGTGCTTTATAATAGTCCATTAAAGGAGCTGTTTTTTCATTGTATTCCTGATAACGGTTACGGATTTTCTTTTCGTCCTGATCATCAATTCTACCGGAAGTTTTTCCTCTTTCAAGGATGCGTTCAACTAAAACATCATCATCCGCTTCAAGAGCAATCGTTGCCGTTACTTCCCAGTTTTTAGTTTTCAAAAAAGCATCCAAAGCATCTGCCTGAGCCAAAGTTCTTGGAAATCCATCAAACAAAAACCCTTTCGAATCCATGTTTTTATCCACTTCATCCTGAAGCATTTTAATGGTCACACTATCCGGAACCAAATCTCCGTTGTCGATGTATGTTTTTGCCTCTTTCCCTAAAGCCGTGTCATTTTTCATATTGTAGCGAAAAATATCCCCTGTGGAAAGATGGGTCAAATTGTATTTTTCTTTTAAAAATTCTGCCTGAGTTCCTTTACCAGCGCCCGGTTTCCCGAACAAAACAATGTTAATCATTTTAAAAAGTTATGTTATAGTATGTTGTTTATGTTTCAAATTACTTTAATTGATAAACTTCCGGCAGGTTTCTTCCCAATCCGTCATAATCAAGACCAAAACCAACAATGAAACGGTTTTCAATTTCGATACCAATATAATCAATTTTGATGTCTTTTTTGTAGGCTTCCGGCTTTAAAAACAAAGTGGCAAATTTCAGAGTTTTTACGTTTTTCGCCTCAAAAAGCTTATGAAGTTCTTCTACTGTATTTCCTGTATCAACAATGTCCTCAATAATCACAACGGTTCTTCCGGTCAAATCCTGATTTAAACCGATGAGTTGTTTTACCTGATGAGTCGTTTCCATCCCATCGTAAGAAGCCATTTTGATAAAACTAACCTCGCAAGGCTTTTTATAGTGCTTCATAAAATCGGAAACCACCATAAAGGCTCCATTTAAAACACCAATAAACACAGGAGTTTCATCCCCCATATCTTCTGCAACCTGTTTCGCCATTTTTGCAATTGCCCAGTCCAGTTCTGCCGCCGATATGAAAGGCACAAAGTGTTTGTCGTGAAGTTGAATTTCCATCGTTTACTTATAGAATAATTGGCAAAGATAATTATTTTTAGATATGAGTTATGAATTATAGGTTATGAATTGTTAATCCGTCATTTTCATCTATTTTAGTACCTTCAAGAAAATCAAAAATGAATTCCACATTCAGCGACCAATTAAGCACGATTAATGCCAGTACCGAAAACCGTAACCGGATGCGGGATTTTGTATTAAGCCATCCTGAAATTTTAAAAGAACTGATCGCTTTCGGAACCGATTTATCCAACAAAAACCACCACAAAGGCGTTTGGATTATTGAAATGCTGGCCGAGCATCAAACCGAATTACTGATTCCTTTCATTGATGTAATTTGTCATACGATTTCAAGTTACAAAAACGATTCAGCGATTCGAGGTATTTCCCGCGTGGCTTATTTTCTCGGCACTTCAAAAAACATAAAACTAACCGAATCACAGCACGAAAAACTGGTTGAAATCTGTCTGGATTGGTTAATTCGGGATGAACGTGTTGCCTGCAAAGTATACGCGATGAAAACACTTCACTATTTTGGCAAAAAAGAACTTTGGATCATGAATGAATTAAGAGATATCGTGAGCCGTGATTATACCTGTCAATCTGCTGGATATAAAGCCGCTGCAAGGGAGATTCTCGGAAAAACGAAATAAACTTTCAGATTTTCAAATCCTCAAATAGTTACCTATCTTTGCACTCAAACAACAACACACAAAAATGAATTACTTTTCTTCCGATTTCAAATTAGGAATTCTGGGTGGAGGACAATTAGGCAAAATGCTCCTTGCCGAAACCCGTAAATTTGACATTCAAACCTATGTTTTAGACCCAAGCAGCGAAGCTCCAAGTCAATTTGGCGCTACAAAATTCTTTCGTGGTAATTTAATGGATTTTGAAACCGTGTACCAGTTTGGAAAAATGGTCGATTTACTAACCATTGAAATCGAAAACGTAAATCTGGATGCTTTAGATGTTTTGGAAGAAGAGGGACTAAAAGTTTACCCCTCTCCAAAAACCTTGCGCTTAATTCAAAATAAAGGGCGTCAGAAGGATTTTTATGTAGAAAATAAAATCCCTACTTCAGCTCACCAGCGCTTTGTCGATATAAATGACTTAAAAAAATCATTAGAAAAAGACGAATTAGACTTTCCTTTTGTATGGAAATGCGCCCAGTTCGGATACGACGGAAACGGGGTGAAAATTGTTCGTTCTACTATGGATTTAATCGATTTACCCGAAGTAGAATGCATCGCCGAGCAAATGGTTCCGTTTAAAAACGAATTGGCCGTTATTGTTTCGCGAAGTGTTTCGGGTGAAGTTAAAACCTATCCGGTGGTAGAAATGGAATTTCATCCGGAAGCCAATCAGGTAGAATATGTAATTTGCCCTGCTCGTATCGATGAAAAAGTAGCAGATAAAGCGCAAAAAGTAGCTTTAAAAGTTTCGGAAGCGTTTAACCATATTGGTCTTTTAGCTGTAGAAATGTTCCAAACCGAAAACGATGACATTTTGGTAAACGAAGTTGCTCCTCGCCCACACAACTCAGGACATTACAGCATTGAAGCAAGTTATACTTCTCAATTTGAACAACATATCCGTTCCATTTTAAACTTACCACTTGGAAGCACCGAAAGTAAAGTTGCCGGAATTATGGTAAATTTGGTAGGCGCTGAAGGTTTTTCCGGTCCGGTTATCTACGAAAACATTGAAAAAATCATGGCTATTGATGGGGTAACACCACACATCTACGGAAAACGCGAGACCCGACCATTTAGAAAAATGGGACATGTAACCATCGTTAATCAAAACATGAACGAAGCCCGAAGAATTGCCGAAGAAGTAAAAAACAGTATAAGAGTAATCAGTAATCCGATTTAAAAAAACCTTACAATAATGAGTAAAGTAGCCATCGTAATGGGAAGCATCTCCGATATGCCGGTAATGCAGGAAGCCATAGACATCTTAAAAAGCTTTGATATTGAAACCGAAGTGGATATCGTATCCGCACATCGCACCCCGGAAAAATTAGTTGATTTCAGCAAAAACGCTCACCACAGAGGCATCAGTGTAATTATTGCCGGTGCCGGTGGCGCTGCACATCTTCCGGGAATGGTAGCTTCGATGAGCCCACTTCCGGTAATTGGCGTTCCGGTAAAATCAAGTAATTCCATTGATGGCTGGGACAGTGTTTTATCCATTTTACAAATGCCTGGTGGAGTACCCGTGGCAACCGTGGCTTTAAACGGAGCTAAAAATGCAGGAATCTTGGCAGCACAAATTATCGCAAGCCACGACACTTTGGTTTTGGATAAAATTATTACGTACAAAGAAGGATTGAAACAAGCTGTGCTTACCGCGGCAGAAAACCTTAAGAAATAAAAAGTGAAAAAGCGCTTTGTGGCTAGCGCTTTTTCGGGGTCCACAAAACTAATGGGTTATATTAGTTGCTGTGTTTCTTAAATATTGTTTGGGCCAAAAAGGCGTGTAAAAAATTCAAAATCATGAATTTACTCGTCAAAAATATACTTTTTAACGACAAACTGCAAATAAAAAATGAACATTTTAACACATAAATTCAGCACCAAACACGATACCGCCCCTTTTTCCCTTATAAAAATTGAGGATTATGTTCCGTCAATAAAAGAAGGAATTGCTCTAACAAAAGGAGAAATTGACGCAATTGTTACCAATCCTGAAGCTCCGACTTTCAGCAATACCATAGAAGCGTTAGAATTTTCAGGACAAACTCTAGACCGAATTACCAGCATTTTTTTCAACTTAAACTCCGCAGAAACCAGCGACCAAATGCAGAAAATCGCTCAGGAAGTTTCTCCGTTACTGACTGAATTAAGCAACGACATTACCTTAAATTCAGATTTATTCCAACGCATTAAAACTGTTTACCAACAAAAAGACACGCTAAACTTAACTACAGAACAGGCGACTCTTTTGGATAAAAAATACAAAAGTTTTTCAAGAAATGGTGCTTTATTGGACGAAGACAAAAAAAGCCGTTTGCGTGAAATAGATACCGAATTGGCTAAACTAAAACTAACTTTCGGAGAAAATGTTTTAGCAGAAACCAACGCCTATCAGTTACACATCACTAAAGAAGAAGATTTAAAAGGATTGCCGGAAGGTGCTGTTGAAGCCGCTCATGCTACCGCAAAAAGCCACAATAAAGAAGGCTGGGTTTTCACTTTAGACATCCCTAGCTATCAACCTTTTGTAACCTATGCAGAAAATCGGGAATTGCGCAAAGAATTAGTTATCGCCTACGGAAAAAAAGCATTCCAAGACAATGAATTTGATAACCAGCAAAATGTACTTAAAATTGCTAATCTGCGTCATGAAAGAGCTATTTTGTTAGGTTATAAAACCCATGCTGATTTTGTATTAGAGGAACGTATGGCGCAAAATCCAGAAAAAGTAAAATCGTTTTTGAACGACTTATTAGTAAAAGCCAAACCGGCTGCCGAAAGAGAATTTAAACAACTTACCCAATTTGCCAAGCAGCTTGATACGATTGAACAGCTTGAAAAATGGGACGGCGCCTATTATTCGGAAAAATTGCGTCAGGAGTTATTCAATTTAGATGATGAGATGCTCAAGCCTTACTTCAAATTAGAAAATGTACAAAACGGTGCTTTCGAAGTAGCCAAAAAACTCTTCGGATTAACCTTTACAGAAGTATTTGATATCGACAAATACCACCAAGATGTACACACTTTTGAAGTAAGTGATGAAAAAGGAGGATTGGTAGCCATTTTCTATTCGGATTTCTTCCCGAGAAAAGGAAAACGCAACGGCGCTTGGATGACTTCGTTCAAGCCACAATATACCAAAGACGGTAAAAATGAACGCCCTCATGTCTCCATCGTTTGTAATTTCACCAAACCGACTCAAACCAAGCCTTCTCTATTAACTTTCAACGAAGTAACCACTTTATTTCACGAATTCGGCCACGCTTTGCACGGGATGCTTGCCAATACCACCTATCCGAGTTTATCAGGAACTTCCGTATATTGGGATTTTGTAGAATTACCAAGTCAAGTGATGGAGAACTGGTGCTACGAGCCGGAAGCTTTGGCTTTGTTTGCCCATCATTACCAAACCGGAGAAATCATTCCTCAGCAATATGTTGATAAAATTAAGGAAAGCGCAAGTTTTTTAGAAGGAATGGCTACTCTTCGACAATTAAGTTTTGGTCTTTTAGATATGGATTTCCACAGTAATAATCCTTCTGAAATTAAAGACGTAAAGGTCTTTGAAAAAAAATCGATGGAAAACACAGCATTGTACCCTGATATTGCCGAAAACTGTATGAGTGTTTCGTTTTCACATATATTTCAAGGAGGGTATTCATCCGGATATTACAGTTATAAATGGGCAGAAGTTTTGGATGCAGACGCTTTTGAGTTCTTTAAAGAGAATGGAATTTTCAACCGTGAAATTGCCGAAAAATTCAAAAACAATGTTCTTTCTCAAGGGGGAACTGATCAACCAATGACCTTGTATAAAAAATTTCGAGGACAGGAACCTCAACCTGAAGCACTCTTAAGAAGAGCAGGCTTAATTTAAAATACTCCATAAAAAACAAAAACCGAAACTAAAATAGTTTCGGTTTTTTTATGCATAAAAAAACCACCCTTTCGGGTGGTTTTAAAATCAAAAACTATTAATTATTTCTTGATTACTTTGATTGTTTTTACTGCATTTTCCAACGTCACCTTAACTAAATAAGTTCCGCCAGCCAATCCAGACATATCAAGACTTGTTCTTGTTTGGTTTACTGATTTCACAGCCACTTGTTGACCAAGCGCATTGTAAACCTCAACATTTGAAATATTCAATGAATATTCAATGTTTAACACATCAGTAACCGGGTTTGGATAGAATTTGAATGAATTCATAGCAAAGTCGTTCATTCCTAAAGTAACCGTTACGGTAACTGCAAGCGTTGAAGTACTTGTACATCCTCCAACTGTTTGTGTTGCATAATAAATTGCACCATCTACCAATTGAGTACCTGCTGCAATTGGATTGATTCCTGCTAAAGCATCAGCATCAGAATTATACCAAATGATGTTAGATCCTGTTGCCACAAGGTCTTCAATAGTAGCATCTGCCGGATCTGCCACAGAAATCACCTGAGTAGCCGCTCCTGTTGGTGCAGAAGGCGCTGTCGGAGCAGCATTGATAGTTTCACTAGTTGCAGAAGAAATACATCCAGTTGCTGTATCACGTACCGTTACACTGTAAGTACCAGAGGTAAGACCTGCAAATGTTGTAGACGCCTGATAAGTAACCCCGTCAATACTATATTCCAATGATGCTCCCACTGGAGTAGACACCTGAATTGTACCAGTAGACACCGAACAAGTTGGTTGTGTAACCGATGAACTTGGTGCCGTTGGAGCTGCTGGAATTGCATTAACAGTTACCGAAGCAGCCGAAGAAACACATCCTGTAGCTGTATCACGAACCGTTACACTATAACTACCTGGAACTAATCCTGCAAATGTAGTTGATGCTTGGTATGTTGCTCCATCAATACTGTATTCTAAAGTTGCACCTACTGGAGAAGATACTTGAATAGTTCCTGTTGGAACCGAGCACGTTGGTTGAACTGTAACACTTGCACTTGGTACAACTGGAGCCGCAGGAATTGCATTAACCGTTACCGAAGCAGCCGAAGAAACACATCCTGTAGCTGTATCACGAACCGTTACACTATAACTACCTGGAACTAATCCTGCAAATGTAGTTGATGCTTGGTATGTTGCTCCATCAATACTGTATTCTAAAGTAGCACCTACTGGCGCTGACACCTCAATTGTTCCAGTTGAAACTAAACAAGTTGGCTGAACTGTAGTACTTGCGGTTGGAGCAGCCGGAGCAGCCGGAATTGCATTAACCGTTACCGAAGTAGCCGAAGAAACACATCCTGTAGCTGTATCGCGAACCGTCACACTGTAAGTATTTGGAGTTAGTCCTGTGAATGCAGTAGATGACTGATAAGTTACACCATCAACACTGTATTCTAAAGTTGCACCTACCGGAGCAGAAACTACAATTGTACCTGTAGGAACTGAACATGTCGGTTGTGAAGTAACACTTGCTGTTGGAGCAGTTGGAGCTGCAGGGATCGCGTTCACCGTTACCGAAGTAGCCGAAGAAACACATCCTGTTGCTGTATCACGTACCGTTACACTGTAAGTATTAGGAGTCAATCCTGAAAATGTAGTTGATGACTGATAAGTTACACCATCAACACTGTATTCTAAAGTTGCACCTGTTGGAGCAGAAACTACAATTGTACCAGTAGGAACCGAACATGTTGGCTGAACTGTTGTACTAGCCGTAGCAGCAGCAGTTTGATTAATTGTAATAGTTCCAGTTGCAATTGCAGAACCACAACCTACCGGAGTAACAGTATAATTGAAAGTTCCTAATACAGATGGAGTCCCAGAGATTGTAAAGGTTCCTGCTAAATAGCTTCCTGTTACACCAGTTGGTAAACCTGAAACTGAAGCACTAGTTGCATTAGATAAAGCATAAGTAATAGCTGAAATTGAATTACCATTACATAATACCTGAGCATCAGTACCAACAGATGAACTTAAAGCAATTGCTCTATTTCCATTAACCGTTACTGAAACTGGTGTAGTTCGAGTACATGCAGCTGCAGAGGTAGCTGTTACATTATATGAAGCTACACCAACAGTACTTGATTTAAAATAAACTGTATTTGCATTTGTCCCTGTATAAGGTACAGTTCCAGAAGCATCAGTATACAAATCTGTAGTCGGTGACCATGTTATTGAATTTGGAGTAACACTTGACCAATCAAAAGTAGTGTTTAATCTCTTTAAACTTAAAGTTCCAGCCGGATTAGATGCCACATAAGCATTAGAACTTGGGAAGGTAGTAGATGTTACTGACGTTACCGTTTTATTGTCTGCTGTTGCAGTATAATAAGTACTTGAATTATTCGTAGAATCAGCTCCAGTACTTCTAACATCTAAAATAATGTTTGAAATTCCATCCCACGCATATGGAGTATTAAACGTTATAGTATTAACTCCCAATTGTTGAGTATAGGTAGCAGCTGCAAACACTTCAGACAGACCAGTTGTTACGTAACCAGTTAAAGTACTCAAAGCTGTATTACCCATATAAACTCTATAATCCGAAACACTCGTTGCAGAACCAATTGTCGTAATATTAAACTTAATACCATTGATATTTCCTGCTTGCACTCCTGCCGCATTTAATTCAGCAGCTGTAAACACCATTTGCATCCAATAATGCTCATACCTGTTATTAAAAGCAGTTGGTTCTATTCCATTTTGAGTTGTTACCGTTGTATCTGAACCTATCGTAGTAGAACCTGAAGGCACAGTTGCAGTCAAGGTTTGAACGACTCCTTCACAAACAGAAGCAGAAGCAGGAGAAATAGTAAGAACAGATGGCAGCGGATTCACCGTTACGTTAACAGTTGCAGAAGTAGTACACAAACTACCGGAACTTTGCGAAGCTGTCAAGGTATAGGTTGTTGTTGAACCTGGATTAAAAACCCATCCTGAAACAGAATCTCCAGTTACATTTGTTGCTGGCGACCATACATAAGTATCATAATCAGCACCTCCAGCTGTTAAAGTCACTGCAGAAGAGCTCGCTCCGTTACAAATAGAGACAGAAGAGGCACTTAACGTTAATGCAGGTGGTGTAGTAACCGTAGCTGCAACAGCAACTCTTGGAGATGAACATATAATCTGACCGTTAATTGTAAATCTAGGTCGCACACTTGTAGTCGATGAAACAGAAGTTTCCGCAAGCATTTGAGCAGGCGTAAAACTATCTCTCTGTCTGTAAGCCGATGAAACAAACCCAACATTATCAACTTTCATTGTAGTGGATGTAGAAGTTGTTGCTGAAGGCACAGAACTCCATGCGATACTAACAACAATATTTGAAGTTCCATCCCAAGTAAATGAAGAAGAAGAACCTGTACCTGTTCCAAATACAAGTGTATTCAAACTCCCTGCAACCGGTACAAAAGAATCATTAGCTCCTGGCCCAGCATAAACTTGGGTAAGACCTGTACTGATAAATGTTGTAGTTGGCGCAGTTACATTTGCTGTGTGACCAATACTTACATTAAACCCTTGGTAGGTTTGCCCTGAATTTGTTGGTTCAAATCCTAAACTTGTTAAGTTTCCAGCAGAAAAACCTGCTGCTATCAGTTCAGATGCTTTGATAATGTATTGTGTTTTAGCACCTCCCCAAGCACCTGGAAAAATACTTTCTCCTGCAGTATTGCTGTTTGTCAATCCATTTCCTAAAGAAGAAATGCCAGCGCTATAGCTTTCAGCAGCAGCATAATAAGTTGTATTACCACTGATTGAAGGTGTTACAAATGATGTCCCTGTTCCTAATGCAGTTCCTCCATTAGCTAAAGCATACCATTTCACAGTTGTTCCTCCGCTTCCGGTAGCTGCTAAATTCACAGTTCCCGTTCCGCAACGTGTTCCTGGAGTAGTTGATAAAACTGTATTTGTAAATGTAATTTGTACAGGAGTTGATGTGGTTGATGCAGGACCTGTTGTACATGTTACCACACATTGGTAATAAGTAACATCTGATGGTGTTGCAGTATAAGTACTATTTGTAGCCAAAGCTATATTACTGTATGTTACCCCATCTGTAGAACTTTGCCACTGATAAGTAACACCTGATCCAGTAGTTGTGTTTTGTAAACTTAAATTTACTGATCCTCCTAAACAGATTGTAGTTGCAGAAGACACTGTGTTACCAGGGCTAGGTGTTCCTGAACAAGCATTGGATACAGCATAAGCTAAGTAACCCGTATAACCTGCTCCCGCAGTAGCAGTATTAGTAGTAGTTGTATTTGGTGTTCCGGCAGCAAAAGTAGCTGTTGAACCTAATATTGCACTATATACTCCAGCTGCACTTGGCGCCTGTACCGGAATATTTGTAGCTCCGATTCCAGAATCCCCTAATCGCACATTGATATTAGTGATTGTACCGCTCATTAATGGTGCTTCCCATCTTTTTGATGATAATGAAAGAATAGAAGCATCTGTTGTACCTGTATTAGTGTCAAAAGCTTCCGCCTTCATAATTGACACAGCGGTAGTAGCTGGTGCTAAAGAAACTGGGTTAAAAGCCGTTTTACCTACCGGGTATAAAATATAGTTTGAATTTGCATTCCCTGAAGCAATCGTTCTGGCAAATGGACCATTGATATAGGATGTTGCAGAACCTCCAGCTAATGTTCCTGCTGCAGAAGCGGTACCCAAAGAAAGTAAGTTCGCGGTACTTGTTGTAAAGTTTCCTGCCGTTAAGGTAAGTGTCCCAGAAACTTCAAGCGACCCACCAGCTAATGTTACCCCATTTGTATTGTTTAAAGTTACATTAGTAGCAGTTCTTGATGGCGGAATTTCGTTTGTTGTGGTATAAGCTGCCGATTGTGCATACAATAAATTGAAAGCTCCAGTCCCTAAATTCCATGTAGGTGCCGATACCAAAACTCCTCCCGGATCTGTACTTCCTGTAGAACCAACCTGAATTGTAGCAGCTAATGCTGCGCCAGTTCCAAAAGTTAATCTATCACTTCCGACAATATTCCCTGTAAATAAATTTGCACGTAAAAGTGTTATAGGTCCAGGTTGTGAAATTGTTAAACCACTTGTATTATTTAATGACACCGTGTTTAAAGCAGGATTTACTGTACCTGTACCACCCCATGTTTGAGGCATAGCTGTAACCGGGAAAAAATATAAAGTACTTGCTGTTGCACTGTTTGGACCGGCAATTGTACCGTTATTGGTAAATGTTGCTCCTCTTTGAACATAAAGTCCAGCGGATAGAGACACATCAAAAGTACTTCCGGCAGCAATCACAGTATTACCACCAACGATTACAGTACCTGTTCCTGAAAATGGCTGATATCTTCCTGCAAGAACATTTACATTTCCAAGAATATTCAATGTTCCTGAAGATACCGTTCTAAATTGACCCGAACCAGTTGTAACTGATAAATTTCCTTTTACAATTCCCGTTGTAACAGTTGTAAAAAACGGATAACTCCCTGTTAAACCAGGACAATTGAAAACTAAATTTCCAAAAGATTGATTATTATTTGTTGGAGCAGTTGTAGAAGTTGTTAAACCACTAACTGTTAAAGTAGCATTTGTAGCCCAAGTTGCTAATGGAATGTTCGGTGCTCCAGTAGTCGCTCCGGAAACATTATAAGCACTTCCGTCTAAAAATGATAATGTGGCAACAGAACCTGTTACCCCGCTTGAACCTGCAAAAGTGTTATTGATAATTCCCGTAGCCGTCACAGTTACCAAAGTAGCCGTACCTCCTGTAGAATTAAAAGTATTACCAGAGGCACCTCCAATGTTCAATGTACCTGCAATTAAACCAACATTTCCTGTACCAGAAAAAGCAAATGCAACTGCATTAGCTGCATTGGTCAAATTCAAAGTACTTCCGGCTGCTACCACAAAATCATCTCCAAGCGCTCCGCTGATAGTGATTGTTCTGGTAGTTGCAATATTAGATTGTAATGTTAAATTCGTATTACTGTTAACAATTAACTGACCAATAGTAAAACTAGCTAAATCAACATTAATTGTTGTAGTTCCACCAGGTGTTGTTCCGTCTCCATCAACAACAAGTATGTCAGTATTTGCAACAACCGATCTTGTTGCCCCTGTATTGTCTGCAGCTGTATTCCAGTTTGCAGCTGTATTCCAGCTGCCTCCCGTAGCTCCTACCCAATAATAAGTAGCAGCTGCTGTTGTAGCTTGTGTTGCTGTAGCTCCCGTACTTTCAACTCCTTCGCTTACTGCGACAACTTTCCAGTCATACGTTGTGCTTGGAGTTAAACCTGTTGCTACATAAGTATTTGTTCCTAAAGCCACATTGGCTACAAAATTATACGTTGCACCACCGTTTGTAGAACTGTAAACTACATATCTTACAATATTTGTTGTTGGTGAAGCAGCTGTCCAGTTCAGAGTCATCCCAGAAGGAGTTACAGCCGACAATAACAAACCTGTAGGCCCTGCAGCAGGTGTCGACGGTGTAAATTTATATGCTCTTCTGGAGCCATTTGAAGCAGATGACAACCCTGTAAAATCACCCAATGCACTTACAATTGGATTAACTGTATATGGGGTTGTTGTCGAAACAGTTTGACTCGCATATAAAACAGACGCAAATAAATTACTTGTTCCCCCAGTATAAAAACCAATAGTTGGTGTTCTGTTTCCGGTTGAAATATCTGTTGCGTTAACAGTTCCATAAACATATTCAACACTTCCTGAAGTTTCATACAAACGCATTTGCCAAGTCGAATTACCAGCAGCAGCAGTACCCGTATAAAAAATCTGCATGTCTTTAAATTCAACCACCAACGTTCTATTTGGAGCTGTTCCAACAAGTTTGTAGTGAATTTTCCCAGTAGTTGTACCCGTTCTAAAATCTGCATTAAGTGCCGTAAGTAGTGGTGCTGCAGCAGTACCTCCAGTAATCCCATAAGAATTAGTTCCCACCACTACTGAACCTAACTTTAGCTGACCATCTTCATTAACTGAAAATTGTGTAAAGCCGGTTCCCATAAATACAAAATTAAAACCAATGTTAGTCACTACAGAAGCAGCAGCATCCAGTCCAGCCCCAACTAATTGAGTTGTTCCAGATGACATATCAACTGTATTACCATTAGCATCAAGCGCCAAAGAACTTGTCGCATTCGTTGTAAAAGCATAATTAGCCGTACTTTGTCCAAAGGAACCCTGAACAAACAATACAGCCAAGAGCATTACAGCAGCATTAAAAAAACGGACAACGCCCTTAAAACGTTTCTCCGTTCGCCGCTGATGCAATGAACCCGAAATCTGATTTCCCAAACTTCGAAGTGAATTGTAATAATTCATCATAAGCATAAAATTTAATTAATTAAAAAGATATCAAAGATATATTTATATTTCCCAAAAAAGTTTACTTATTCCCCAAAAATGTTATTTTTTAACAAAAAAGACGGAAAACTATAAAAAAACAAACGTTTTGTTTTTTCTGTAAAAAACGTAAGTATTTATTTTAAAATAATGACCAAAAGCCACCAAAAAACCGGCACACTTTCCACCCAAAAATAAGTGTAATATTCCGAACGTTTCGGGCTGGCAAAAACAGTAAACACAGCAATTACTCCTATCAATATAAAATTAATCCAGAGTTGGATTATTTGAAAATCCGATTTTAAAAACTCCAGACAATAAAATGGAATCAATAAAAAAAGATTAAGCCATTTAGTTTTCTTCACGCCAAGTTTTTGCGGAACGGTTTGTAAAGAAGCGTCGTCGTGTTTCAGGTCGATGATTTCAAAGATTAAAATTAGGATAATCACCAGTAAAAAGCGCTGGCAAAATTTTAACCACACATCCTGTGAAAGCGGTAAATCGGCATTGATAATCGGAAGAAAAAGAGTAATGCCCGCCCAACAAAATGCAACTATGTAAATTTTAACCCCTGCCCAATTTCGCGCATTGCCAATCTTCGGAAAAACCGGCAGTGTATACAACATCGTGAGTCCTAAAAAAGCCACAGAAACAATTTGCGTCTGACGTTCCAATTGAAAAAAACAATACGCCGCAGCCAAAAAAGAAGCGAAACTCAAGACAACAATCGCTTTTCGTTCAGGTGTCATTTTTAATTTTTTAGCGCGCACCAACTCATCGTATTTCACGAAGTTATACCCCACTATCGTTCCAAAAAAAGCAAAAAATGCCATTGGCGGATTGTAGTCAATATGAAAAAAATGAAAGGTCATACGAACCAGGGCATAGACTGCTAAAGCCACATGCACACTTCCGTGTAAATACAAGTCGAATATGCGTTTGAGTAGTTGCATACTTACAAAAGTAATCAATATGTTAATAACCTTCGTTTTTGGTTAAAAATTCCTCCAAAAAATGACGTTAAAAAACAAGATTATTAGCAGATTAATAATTATTTTTGTTCGCTTTTAAAACACAACTTATACCGTTTGCGGTTCTGCCCCAAACACTTAAACAAACAGTACAGAACAACTGATGAAAACAGATGCATTTGCTTTAAGACACATTGGCCCGAGAGAATCGGACCTGCAACACATGTTCAAAACCATTGGCGTGAAGGACATGACCCAATTGCTTTACGAAACATTCCCTGACGGAATCCGTTTAAAACAAGATATTGAATTAGACCCGGCCATGACGGAATACGAGTATGCCACTCATATTACACAGTTGGGCGCTAAAAACAAAGTATTCAAATCGTACATCGGTTTGGGATACCATCCTGCGATTGTTCCGCCGGTGATCCAAAGAAACATTTTCGAAAATCCGGGATGGTATACGGCTTATACTCCGTACCAGGCTGAAATTGCACAAGGTCGTTTAGAGGCTTTGTTGAACTACCAGACAACCATCATCGAATTAACCGGAATGGAAATCGCAAACGCTTCACTTCTTGACGAAGGAACAGCTGCAGCAGAAGCCATGACCTTACTTTTCGACGTAAGAACGCGTGACCAAAAGAAAAATAACATTAATAAGTTCTTCGTTTCGGAAGAAATTTTACCCCAGACCTTATCGATTTTACAAACACGTTCAACACCACTAAACATTGAACTAGTGGTTGGTAATCATGAAACTTTTGATTTTTCAGAAGATTTCTTCGGGGCAATTTTACAATACCCTGGTAAATACGGACAGGTTTTCGATTACGCAGGTTTTATCAACACTGCAAAATCAAAAGAAATTAAAGTAGCCGTTGCTGCTGATATCTTATCGTTGGTAAAATTGACTTCTCCGGGAGAATTAGGAGCGGATGTTGTAGTGGGAACTACACAACGTTTCGGTATTCCGATGGGTTACGGAGGTCCTCACGCAGGTTACTTTGCCACCAAAGAAGAATACAAACGTTCCATGCCCGGTAGAATCATTGGAGTTTCTATCGATGTGAACGGAAACCGTGCTTTACGTATGGCATTAGGTACTCGTGAGCAGCATATCAAACGTGAAAAAGCGACTTCTAACATCTGTACTGCTCAGGTATTGTTAGCAGTTATGGCGGGAATGTATGCGGTTTACCACGGTCCGAAAGGATTACAGTACATCGCTGATAAAGTACACGCTTCGGCGGTTACAGCTGCAAAAGCATTATCAATTATCGGTGTAAACCAAGTGAACTCTGCGTTCTTCGATACGATTTTAGTTAAAGCTGATGCTGCTAAAGTAAGAGCAATTGCTGAGAAAAACGAAGTAAACTTCTTCTATCCTAATAACGACAGCGTATCGATTTCTTTCAACGAAACGACTTCCCTTTCAGACATCAACACGATTGTGGCGATTTTTGCAGAGGCAGCAGGAAAATCTGCAGTACACGTTTCCCAATTGGAGAACACAGCGCAGTTACCTGAGAAACTAATCCGTACCTCATCGTTCTTACAGCACGAAGTATTCAACAACCATCATTCTGAAAGCCAGTTGATGCGTTATATCAAAAAATTAGAGCGTAAAGACTTATCGTTGAACCACTCAATGATTTCTTTAGGTTCTTGTACCATGAAATTGAACGCAGCAGCAGAAATGTTACCACTTTCAATGCCAAACTGGAACAGCATTCACCCATTCGCTCCGGCTGATCAGGCACAAGGTTATCTGACAATGCTTAGAAAATTAGAGCAGCAATTGAACGTAGTAACCGGCTTCAAAGGAACTTCGTTACAACCAAACTCTGGCGCTCAAGGTGAGTACGCTGGACTTATGGCGATTCGTGCGTACCACATCTCAAGAGGCGAAGGACACCGTAACGTTTGTTTGATTCCATCTTCTGCTCACGGAACCAATCCGGCTTCTGCTGCAATGGCAGGAATGAAAATCATCGTAACAAAAACGACTCCGGAAGGAAACATCGACGTAGAAGATTTAAGAGCAAGAGCCATCGAGCACAAAGACGACTTGTCTTGTTTGATGGTAACCTACCCTTCTACTCACGGGGTTTACGAATCTTCAATTATTGAAATCACAAAATTAATCCACGATAATGGCGGATTAGTATATATGGACGGAGCAAACATGAACGCACAGGTAGGATTAACAAATCCTGCTACTATTGGTGCTGATGTTTGTCACCTTAACTTACACAAGACTTTCGCTATCCCTCACGGTGGTGGTGGACCGGGTGTTGGACCAATCTGTGTGAACGAGAAATTGGTAGACTTCTTACCTACAAACCCGGTTGTGGCAACGGGTGGTAAAGATGCTATCTCGGCTATTTCAGCTGCTCCGTATGGTTCGGCTTTAGTATGTTTGATCTCGTACGGTTATATCACTATGTTAGGAGCTGAAGGTTTACGTTCAGCTACAGAACACGCTATTTTGAACGCTAACTATATGAAAGCGCGTTTGGAAGAGCATTATCCAATTTTATATTCAGGAGAATGCGGACGTGCCGCTCACGAAATGATCTTAGACTGCCGTGAGTTCAAACAAAACGGTATCGAAGTAACCGACATCGCTAAACGTTTAATGGATTACGGTTTCCACGCACCAACAGTATCGTTCCCAGTTGCGGGCACATTAATGGTTGAGCCTACGGAGTCTGAAGATTTAGCAGAGTTAGACCGTTTCTGTGACGCGATGATTTCCATCAGAAAAGAAATCGCTAACGTTACTGCAGAAGACACAAACAACCCTCTTAAGAATGCACCTCACACACTAGCAATGCTAACCGCTGAGCGTTGGGACTTCCCATACTCAAGAGAGAAAGCTGCATATCCATTGGAATACATTGCAGATAACAAATTCTGGCCTTCTGTGCGTCGTGTAGATGATGCTTTTGGGGATAGAAACCTTGTTTGTTCTTGTGCGCCGATTGAAGCATATATTGAGAATTAATCTTTTTATTTTTATAATAAAAGCCCTTTCTAACGAAAGGGCTTTTTTGTTACTTCTTTTGTTTTATACAAGACAATCAATTCATCAATGTTATTCTGTACTTTGTCTTGATACAAATCGAAGATTCAACGAATACTAAAGCAAAATAATACCTTATGAGTTAAAGTACCAAAAATCAAGACTGGAACACTCCGCCTAAAAAATAAAACCAATTCCTAAATTCTCCGAACTCGCTAGCGCTCAGACAACGGATAATTCTTAACGGAATTGATTTCATTTTTCTTAACGGCTCCGTGTCCCTAGGTCGGGAGGCGCTTTGATTGTCGTTTTTCTTTTATACTTCGTATGCTGGCTGAAGATTGCCATCACTTTGTCATTTCTAGCGAAATGGCTATTATTTTTCACAGTAAATTAAAAAATAAAAACACATTTAATAATTATATTGACATTCCCGTAACGTTTTCATAAAAATAAGCCATAAAACTGCTTTTTTAAACGGTTCCCCATATAGAATGCTTAACTTAGTACTATTGAAACCTACGTCATGGCTATAAAAATAACGGGGTCAGGAAGTTACATTCCCACCCAAATTGTTACAAATACCGATTTTGCACGACATCAATTTCTTAACGAGGACGGTTCCACTTATGCCGTTCCCAACGAGGTAATTGCCGAGAAATTCCTGGACATTACCGGAATTGAAGAACGTCGTTATGTTGAAAATCATTTAAACACTTCCGACATTGCGTTCTTTGCCGCTGAAAAAGCGATAGAAAATGCCAAGATCGATCCGGAAACACTGGATTACCTTATTGTAGCTCATAACTTTGGAGATGTGCGTCACGGCGCGATTCAAAGCGATACCGTACCTAGTGTGGCGTCACGCGTGAAAAACAAACTAAAGATCAAAAACCCGAAATGTGTGGCCTATGATGTAATGTTCGGCTGCCCGGGTTGGATTGAAGGCATGATTCAGGCGCAGGCTTTTATTAAAGCAGGTATGGCCAAGAAATGTTTGGTAATTGGTGCCGAAACGCTTTCCCGAGTAGTTGATATGCACGACAGAGACAGTATGATTTATTCGGATGGTGCAGGCGCTACAGTTTTGGAAGAAGTGGAAGGTACAGACGGCATACTGGCACACGAAACCGCCTCTTTCACCTATCAGGAAGCTAACTTTTTGTTCTTCGGAAAATCCTACAACAAAGACCACAACCCTGATGTACGTTATATTAAAATGTACGGGCGTAAAATTTACGAGTTTGCCCTTAGCCAAGTGCCGCAAGCTATGAAATCCTGTCTGGAGAAAAGCGGCATACCAATTTCCGATGTTAAAAAGATTCTGATTCATCAGGCGAATGAAAAAATGGACGAAGCCATAGTGCAGCGTTTTTTCAAACTTTATAAGTTGACACCGCCCGAAAACGTAATGCCGATGAACATTAAAAAGTTAGGCAACAGCAGTGTGGCGACCATCCCGACCTTATACGATTTAATTCTGAAAGGCGAGATTGAAAATCAGGAACTGAACGAAGGCGATGTGGTTTTGTTTGCTTCTGTTGGTGCGGGTATGAATATTAATGCGTTTGTGTATCGATGCTAACGTAATTACGAATTATAAATTATGAGTTATGAATTGTGACTCTTTGATATAGACCCTGTACTTTTTGTATGGGGTTTTTCTTTTCCTGCATTTTGCATACACAGTCATTGTGAGCACAGTGGAAAGCGAACAGACGAAGTAATCTCAATATCACTGAATTTAGTGATTGTGCAAGTGACTAATTATCGGTACGTTTGCGGCAAATAAAAATTTTGAATTATAAAATCTACCGAAAACTCATGAAAAATACATTATTTATCTCCTTGTTTATCGTTGCCTTGATACTACCTACAAGCTCGTTCGCTCAGATGTCTAATGAAAATAAAGCAGTTGAAATAGTTGAAAAAGCAATTAAGGCAATGGGCGGTAAAGATTTCTTAAAAAGCATCACTACCTTATATACAGATTCAAAAACAACCATGGAAGGTCATGAGGTGAATTGGATAACCAAAGAGATGCTACCCAACAAAGGAAGTTTTGACATTGTTTTTCAGGGAAGAACCGTTTATAAATCCTGGTTTGACGGTACGACAGGGTATGAATTAGCAGCGGGAGAAAGAAAGTTAGCGAACCAGGATGAATTCAAAAATAAAAAATACAAGAAAAATATTTTTAATGAATTCGACTATTTAGATAAAACGTTGTACACGCTTGAATACATCGGTGAAGAAAAAGCAAACGGTTTAGTTTGCCAAAAAATCAAGACAACTTTAGCGAACGGAGAAGTAAAATATTTATATTACTCGAATGAGACAGGCCTGCAAATAAAAGAGGAAACCGTTGCCAATGCAGAGACAGGTTCGTTCAGTTCTGTCCTTTTCGGCGGCTATAAAAAATACGGAAATCTAACCTATTACAGTACAATGACATTTTTAGCGGAAGGTAATAATCAAACTGCAACAGTTCTTGAATTGTATTATAATAAAGGGATTTCTCAGGAAGATTTTAAATAATAAGACTAAAAAAGGGCAACTCAATGGAGCTGCCCTTTTTTGTTACTGTAATGTTCCCCTATGTGCGGTTAGGCTCGTGATGAAGGTGTCTACTTCGATAAGTTCTTTGCTGATGCGCTCCAGTTCCAATTCCTTTTCCAGCAAGGCAACAGAACCATAATTTTCCCTGCGGGTTTCTAAAACAAATTGCCTGTATTCCAAGCGTTTTTTCTTTTTGATGGCTTCCTCCCTTGTGGTACCTTCCGATACAACAGCAAGTACCTGATCGTTTGCGGCAATTTCAATCAGCACACCCTGTAAGATGGCATCAATCTCTACCGAAGTGGTCCCATAGGTCGCCACCGCGTACTCCTCATTCATCTTTTTACGGGTTAAACCGGTTTTCTCTTTGTTAGCCCATGCCAATAATACGTCGCAATCGGTTACTGTGGTAATTCTGTTCAATGAATACATAATTTAAATTTTTAAAGGTTTATAATACCAAGTCATTTTCAAATGTGATGCCAAAAAATTCCCACAAATAATACTGTGAGAAAATTTAACATTTTGTAGGAAAAACAAACCTTTCAATGATTTAATTTATGTTGTTGATTCTCAATTATTTTTCTCCCTCAGTCATTTTATTTTCGATTTTCAATTTTAACATTTCGAGGTTTTCCTTTTGCAGTTGCAGTTCTTCGAGTTTGTACAGGCTCTGTTTTTTTAAGGTAGCTAAAGCCCTGCTTCGGATACTCTGTATAAAATATTTGTCTGCCTTACCCTCCTGCTGCCCTTCTAAAAAGCACATCGTTTCCAGGGCTGCAAAACTTTCGGCACGCCGGATTTCCAACAATTCAAGTTCCTTTTCGACCTGACCCAATTTCACCTGTACTCTTAAATATTCGAGATGCCTTTTTTCTTTGGCCTGCTCCTGCTCTGCTTTGATAAGCTGCTGCGCTTCTTTGGATCGTTCTTTTTTGTGCTGTACGCCCTTCATTAAAGCAGCAAAGAATACCAATGCCTCAACAGGCAGCGAACGCTTCCCCGACTTAAACATCGACCACTGGCTGGCGTGAATGCCCAGCAGCAGTGCCATTTCTTCCTGCGTTAAGCCTAAGAGGTTTTTTAAGGGAGTCGTGTTTTTCATTTGTGTTAGTGTTGGTTGTTTTTCAAACTTAACACAAAAATTGTGTTAAACATTAAAATGTTTCGACTTTAACACGATTTTTGTGTTAAAGTTTTTAAAAATGATGGTTTAACACGGTTTGTTATTGCGAGGAGGGACGACGAAGCAATCTTATGTTGTTTTGTACTTTGTTTTGACGTAAACCTGCGGTATAGCTAATTCTGTATTAATTGCTTTTCTTTTGTCTTGACACAAATCTCTGATTCAACGAATACCAAAATAAAATATTCTCTAATGAGTTAAAAGAAACAAAAGGTCAAGACTGGAACGCTGCACCTAAAAAACAAAGACAACTCCTAAATTATTTTAACTCGCTTCGCTCAAACAGAAAATAATTCTTAACGGAGTTGACTTTATTTTTCTTAACGGCTCCGCGTTCTAAGGTCAGGGGTGCTTTGATTAGGGTTTTGTTATTGTTGGTCGTTTGGCTGTTACGCGCGGTGGCTGAGGCTCCCGAAGCCACTTTTTCCTTTCGTTTATTTTTTTTGAAAAATCACTGAATTTGGTGATTGTGCAGGTGGCTTATTATCGGTAGGTTTGGAAAATGTACTGAGGATTGATTGCAATGGAAGTATCAACAAAGTTGCTGATAAACTTTAATTACATTTTGAAGTTTTTTATTACAAATGCTATCTTAGCGCTGATAATATATTTTCAATTTTTTGATACTAAAGCAAGAGTGATAGCATATATACGAGTTGTAACTAATGCTAAAAAAACTAAACGTTAAAAACATAATTAATGAAATTTTTTGATTTTTTAAAGAAAAAAGAGTTCCCCCGCTAGCGCGAGCATCTTGCTCGTGCCCACAAAGAAAAACCATGAAAAGCATCTTCACAAACAAAACCACTACCCCAACCCCAACAGCCTTAGAACAAGCCTTAGCAAACACTTTCCCGCTTTGGCAAACCTTTGAAACCTTTGCAAAAGAACAATACCCAGCCGCAACCGTCGAATGGCATTATTCCGGAGACAAATTTGGCTGGAGTTATCGGATAAAAGACAAAAAAAGAGTGTTGCTGTATTTACTTCCTCGGGATCGTTTCTTTAAAACCGCTTTTGTATTTGGCGAGAAAGCAACCGCCCGGATTATGGAAAGCGACATATCGGAAACCATCAAAAAAGAGCTAATGCTTGCCAAACCCTATGCCGAAGGACGGGGTATCCGAATTGAAATTAAAGACACATCGCTTGTGGCAGACATCCAAAAATTGATTACCATTAAAATCGCAAACTAAGGCGACCTCAACCCTATTGCTGTATTTAAAAGAAAAACGCCAACGGAGCATTACGACCTAAAACACGTGGCTTCGAGAGCCTCAGCCACCGATCCCTAAAACGAACGGTATTAAAAACGTCATACGGTGCCTGATGCCCTCGAAGGCACATCAATAAAAGACAAAAAAAGAATTACTTAAACAACGACTTCGGCATTACCTCTTTCACCGGAATAATTTTAAAAACCCAATTCCCAAGAGCAAAAATCACAAAAGCAACCGCAGGTTTATAACAAAGCGTCACAAACTTATTCTCAAAATCGGGCAGAAAGTACCCAACAACCAACACTACAACCAAAAGTCCCAAAACATAAAGATACTTATAACTAAACGGATGCACGCCAAACTTACGGTAATTAAACACAATTTTGATTAGGTTATAAACAGTTAACGAAATGGAAGTGGCAATCGCAACCCCAACAATCCCCATTTTGAACACCAACAAAAAGATCAGATTATTCATAATGGTTAATAATGCTAATGCAATAGTAGTGGTATTATTGAATTTGTAGTATTTCGAATTGGTAATGATGTAACCGTTGAATCCCGTAGCTAAATCGAATAAAAGTGCAAAACCTAAAATGTACACTACCGGCAAACCTTTGGCTAATTCGCTGCCATTTTTCATTAGGAAAAATAGATCCTCTATACCGGAAGCAACCAAACCAAATAAAACTGCTCCCATAGTGAATAAATACAAGGAAGTTTTGTGGTGTAGGGTTTTCAAATCACCCATATTATTTTCTTCAATGTATTTAGCAATGATTGGTGCGGAAATCGTGTAAACACCCAGAGCCGGAACGGTAATCATACGTACTAAATTCGCAGAGGTATTGTAAATGGCCAATTGAGAGAAATCGTCGATGAATTCACCAATCATGAAAGCATCAATATTAAGGGCTACGATGGAACCCAAACTTCCAAAAAAAGTGTAGAACGAGTATTGCATCAGTTCTTTCTGGAAATTATCTTCTTTTAGGAAGGCGAAAGAGGTTTTACCTGTAAATCGGTCTAGGCGTTGTATATAGAAGAACATCCCAATTAGCGCCAAAACGAAGAACAACACTACGATCCAAATCGCTGCAGTGGCTTCCACATTCAAAAAGAAATAAGCGCCGAACGCAAAAATGAGTCCTAATTTCGGAAAAACGTTTTCGAAAATATTGGGAACAACAATTCGTTTTTTAATAGAAATAAACCTTGAAAACAACTGAATCAGCGCCAAACACAACATGACCGGAAAAATGTATTCCGCAAAAACATAAAACTGGGTTGTTCTGATTTGTTCACTAAAAAAAGACAATCCACAAAACAAAGCAGTAACGATCACAAAGTTTCTGAAAATAAACCAAATGGAATACTTCAAAAGATTGTGCTGGTTTTGCGACTGCTCCATTTTTGGGTAAAAACGAACGTTAGCGTGCATGATACCAAAGGTCACTAGTGGCAAAGCAAGCAAAGCGGTTGGCAGGATATACTGAATCTTACCGGCAAAAATCAAATCGTGCGGATACAGGAATACCGTTGACAAAATCCCTATCAACGTACTGAAATAGCCTACGATGCTGTATTTTAAACTTTGACGTACGACTACGCTCATTTTTCTTTTAGTTATAAGTTATGAATTATGAGTTATGAGGTAGGTTTTTCTTTGAAGTGATGATTATACTTCTTATAATTTTCCGTACTTCAATTGCCTGATTATGAATAGGCAAGAACTCTTCTTCTGAAACGATTTGTGTATCTCTTAACAATTCTAACCAATAAAGACTTTCGTCACATTCTTTTTGTGAAATTGACAATTTATGAATAAAATCCGGTTTTGACTGTGCGTTAACTGCTTCCCTTACATTGGCTCCTATCGATGTTATGGAACGTAAAAGTTGTTTACTCAAAATAAACTCTTTTTTATCCTGCTGCAATAACTGACAAAACTTAACTCCGTTTATTGCCAACTGATAACTTTTATTTTTGACTATACTTCCACTCATAACTTATAACTCATAATTCATAACTTAATTCGGAATAAAAATGAAATTATTGATATATAGATTAAAATCGTTCAAATACTCATCTTTTTGAAACTCCGCCATTTGGTTAAAATCAAACGGAACGGTTTTCAGGGTTTTTCGATCGAAGTAAAACACCTCATATCCAAAGTCAACGATAAAATCAAAAATATTTTTAATTGGGTAGTGTGCGTGGCGCAATTCGATCTCGATGATGAAAATCGGTTTAATCGTTTTTAAAATTTCCGCGCAGCCCTTTATGGTGTCGAATTCATGCCCTTCCACATCGATTTTTATTACATCGATTTTGGAAAGCTGTTTTTCTTTTACGAATTCATCCAGCGCCACCATTTGAATTTCGACTTTCTCTACGTCTTCACCCATAGTTTCCAATGAAGCGCGTGTGTCTTGCAAGCCGTTTGCTTTCTTAGGGATGTTCAAGACAGCTGTTCCGGAATGTGAGGAGGCTGCCAACGGATAAATTTCCGCTTTGGAAAACAAAGGCTTGATGTAATTCACTAAACTTTTGTTAGGCTCGAAACCAATCACTTTTCCTGATTTGATTACTTTTTCGGCCTGATACAAATAGATTCCTTTGTTGGTGCCGATGTCGATAAACACCGAATCCGATTTCAGAACCTGCTGGATGTACAGTAATTCCGGTTCGCATTTATAATTGCCCGTTGCAAGAGAATCGAGCGTTTTATAATAACGTTTTTTATATAACGAAGGCCAAAATTGATAGGCCATTTTAATTAAAAATTTCAGCATAGCTTTATGAATTTGCCAATTGCAATAATTGGTTTTCGAGATTAGTTTTTACGCTTTCAAAAGTATATTGGCTTAAATACGGTTGTAATTTTTCGTATTCGGCAGAAAGTTGTTCAAATGTCAGATTGTTCAAAATCGATTCCAAGTCCGAAGCGTTTTGGTAATACAGATTGTGCCAGTTCATTTTCGGATAGGATGTTGGGAATAAACCGATTTTGCCGTTATGAATACAGTCCGCCTCGCTCCCGCTTACTTTGGTTTTGCCGTACACCTCATCCACTAAATAAAAAGAGGTTTTGTTTTTAATCGGACACAACAACAAATGCGCTTTTGCAATCACACGGCTGTATTCTTCCCAAGGAATAAAACGATGGTAGTGTGTGATTTCAATTTTATCGGAACATTTTTGCTTTAGATTCTCAAGCTGCTGCAATACCTCATCCGATTCCGGTTTTCCTAAAAACGTGAAATGCAGTTTGGATTGCGGTTGTAACTTGGGAAGGATTTCAAACAAGGTCTTCACATCTTTTCGTTTGTTGGAAACGTTCCCGGGCATCACGATCTGAAGTGTTTCAGATGCTATTAAGGACGAAGACTGACCGTAATTCATCTGAATCAGTTTGGTTTTTGCTCCCAACGGGCTTCTGTGATTTACCTCATCCAAAAGGCTTTGCGACAAAACGCCGAAATGCTTCGTTTTTAAAACGACCTTTCTGCGGGAATTTATCTTTTCGGCAAAATAAAGTTTCAGGAAATAGGTAAGTCGTGCTTTTTCCGACCAGATATTCTTCCAGTTTACCGGTTGAAAGAACAGGCTGAAATTGAGATTATGCAACACCACTAAGCTTTTCTTCTTCTCGAAAATCTTTTGGTAGTGCTCAAAATTACGATGAAAAGTATTCACTACCACCGCGTCAAAACCAGTGAGTTCTTTTTCAATTGCCTTGGTATTGTGCACGAGCATCATGAAATCGGCCGGAATCGCAGTGATTTTGCTTTTCACTTTTTGGCTGACAAAGAAATAAAACTCGATTGACGGCATTTCCTTCAAGAGCAGGTACCACTGCTCCAACAACGCGGAATGCGTTTCGAGTTCAATAAAAGCGATTTTTTTCTTTTCCAAGCCGGTAATTTTTTCTAATCCCACAAAAATAAAGATATTTACACACTACTTTTGTACAATTATGAAATATTACATCGTAATCCCGTCACATAACGAAGAAAAATTCATTGCCCTAACTCTCGAATCGTTGGTACAACAAACCGTTTTACCCGCTAAAGTAGTAGTGGTAAACGACAACTCTACCGACAGAACGGCTGAAATTGTTCAGGAATTTGCGCAAAAACATTCTTGGATTACATTAGTCAACAAAACCTCGGACGCGATTCATTTACCGGGAAGCAAAGTGATTCAGGCATTTCAGAAAGGCTTGGAAACATTGGATCATGATTACGATTTCATAGTAAAAGCCGATGCGGATTTAATTTTCCCTGATAATTATTTCGAAACGATTATCCGTCATTTTAAAAGTGATGAAACAATCGGAATGGCGGGCGGATTCGCGTATATCGAAAAGAATAACGATTGGATTTTAGAGAATCTAACCGATAAAGACCACATTCGCGGCGCGTTCAAAGCCTACCGAAAAGTCTGTTTCGAACAAATTGGCGGACTTAAACCCGCTATGGGCTGGGACACCGTAGACGAATTATTGTGTAACTTCTACAATTGGAAAGTAGTAACAGACGAATCCTTAAAAGTAAAACACCTAAAACCCACCGGTGCGAATTACAACCAGGCTTCCCGTTACAAACAAGGTGAAGCGTTTTACACCTTGGGTTACGGATTTTTCATCACGGCAATCGCTTCGGTAAAACTGGCAATGCGAAAAGGAAAACCATTATTGTTTTTGGATTACCTTAATGGCTTCTGGAAAGCAAAATCCGAAAAGAAAACCATGTTGGTCACGCCAGAACAAGCCAAGTTTGTTCGTAGCTACCGTTGGAAGAAGATGAAGGAAAAATTGTTTTAGCCGACAGTCGCGGTGACAGTTTTCAAAAATTTATAAAATAAAAAAGCCTCATTTATCATGAGGCTTTTTTACTTCTTATTTCTTAATAAATTTGGTAATGGCACTTCCTTTATCGGAGTTTATTTTTACGAAATACGTTCCCGAAGTTAAGTTAGAAACATCAATTGTTGACACTTCTTTAGCATTTGGAACCGCCAGAACGATTTGCCCTAAACTGTTATAAATTTCCAAAGACTGAAGCTCAATATCTGATTTTTTAGAAACATTCAACACCTCTGCAACCGGATTCGGATACAGGCTAAAGTAAGTTCCAAAGCTGAAATCCTGAACATTTAACGCCTGAATGGTCGTTGAATAAGTATTGGTTACAATTGGATAATTGTAATCAAAATAAATACTTGCTCCGTTTGTGAAGGTATCACCGGAAACCAGCGTTGGTTTTGTTTTGATTTTGAAGGCTACATAACCGTCGTTGGTAGCATCGGCAAAAGGAAGGTTGATGTTATCAAACACGAATTCCACTTTATTGCCTTGGGAAATCTTGGTAGTAAACAAATGGCTTCCACTAACCGGAATCAATGTGGAAACATCAAATTTACTGGTGTCGATAAAATCCGTAACCGTTATGTTTTGCGCGTTATACGTTCCGGTGTTTTCAAAACGGATTACATAGTGCACATAATCACCTACTTTATTTGTTCCCACAGTAGTTCCCTGTAAACAGGTTTTATCATTAGGATCATAGGAGTTTACAACCGTTTGGTTTAATGCAAACGTGTTGTCGTTTGGTGTTTCATCAGTTTGAGCAGATGAAATTGTAGCGGAGTAATTTAACACATCCCCTCCATTTAACGATGGCGTTTCTGTTGGGGTATTCAGATTGAACGTTACAACAATCTCTCTGGTTTCATAAGGGTTCAAATTTGTAAAATCCCATGATCTTGTATTAACTGACTGATTGGAAGCTGCAGGAACTGAAGACACCACATCTAAAACCGCATCGTTAAAAGTTAAAACAACACTTCCGGACTGCACCTGATTGCCTTTGTTTTTATAAACTAGCTTGTATTTCACATCGAAACCTGGTCTTGCAGGAGCTATAGGTATCATACTAACTTCCAAATCCGAATGAATACCGTTTGGTGTAATACAGAAATTTTGAGCTAACGGACTTGCCTGTGTTGGAAAATCAACAGTGATGCTGGATGGGCTAGCAGTAAAATAGTTTGGATTTTCCAGAACCGGGGTAATCGTATAATTTCCACTTGTTACCCCAATTAAGTAATTACCTGTAATATTAGAAATTACCGCGTTATTTCCAGAGCCGGATGCAATATTAAATTTCAGATTCGAGAAACTGAAATCTGAAGAATCACAGCCGTTTATGTTATAATCCAACTTATTTTCTCCTTGAGCAAAATAGTAATTTTCACCTTTTAATTTAACGATACCTCCTGACTGATAATTATCGACAGTCCTAAAGTATCCTCCAACCAAAATTCCCCCACTATTCATTAATGCAATACACTTTATTCTATCGTTATATACTTTACTGTTATCAAATGTACTGTCAGGCACCCCGTTGGCATTTAACCTAAATAATTTTGAATAGTTTTTATCGGACAACACGTAATCTGCCGAAAATAAAATTTTCCCATCTGGTAATAATTTCAATGTTGCAATATCATCACCGTTTCGCAGACCATTCTCTGAAAGAGTATATGCATTAAAACTATTATCTAAAACTCCGGTTTCATCAACACGTATTACCTTATAAACAATAGTATTACCATTATTGATAGCATCCAAGAAATAAATTAAAATTTTCCCATCTGGTTGCACCAAAAAATTCTTAATACGCGCCAAACCAGACATATTATAAATTATTCTATCAAAACTACCGTTGGTATTTAATCTAACAATTCTTTCAGGACCAGTACTATAACCCATTGCATAAACCCTTCCGGTAGCGTCAATCTGCATTTGTGTGATATTAGAAATTCCAATATTCTGAGGACAATTAAACGACGAATTCAATGAATTAAGCCCCGAATTCACTTTAGCAATTTTCCCACAAGAGATATTGTTAAAAGTAGTGAAATCCCCAGCAAAATAAAGATCATTCCCATTTACTTCTACCGTTGAAATTGAATTATTAAAAGAACCTGCATAACCGGGAACAGTAGAGCTGAATTGTGTTCCATTAGCATTCATAACACTAATACGATTCTGGAGACCGCCATCAACATAACACAAGAACTTACCATCACTCAGCCCTTTGACAACATACTCATCGTCATAAAACCATTGATTTTGTGTTACACTAAATGAAGCATCTAAAGATCCGTCGCTATTTAGCCTTGCCACTCCTTTTTTTTCAATTCCATTATACGTTGCTAAAGCACCTGAAACAATTATTTTTCCATCAGGTTGCTGATAGGCTGCCTTTATTTTTCTATCTGCCCCTTTAGTAACAAAATTTAAGCTGTTGTCTCTTGTGCCGTCACTGTTAAATCTTATCAGCCCATTATAATAAGAATTGTTGTATGCTAAACCAATCGAAGAATTATTATATAGCAAAACTTTTCCATCATTCTGAATCAGTAATTTTCTGTCAGTTCCATTAAAATAAACATCATTAAAATCGTTTTGGAGCGTAAAACTGGTATCCCTACTTCCATCTGGGTTCAGCCGTATAATCCGCTTACAATTCACACCACTGTATTGATTAAAACCGCCATAAACTAGTATCTTGTTATCGGGTTGAAATTTCACATCAATGATATTTAAATCGTTTGTACCGGTATGTCCTACAAAAGAAGTGTCAAGCTGGCCATTTGAAAGAACTCTAACCATACTTCTTTTCGAAATTGAATTGAAGGTTGTAAAATCTCCTGTTACAATTATACTCCCATCAGGTTGAATAAAAGCATTTTCAATAGTGTTATTGCTTTCTGTCGTCCCTGCAGTAAATGTTAAATCCTGAGTACCATCAGTATTGATACGGATCAAACCAGCATAATAATCAACACCCACCACTTTACCGTCATTTTGTACAGCTCTGACATTGAAATTTGAAGGAACATTGAAAGTATTCACCAGTCCTCCCGTACTGTTTAACGTTATAAACCTAGAAACAGGTGTACCATTATAATTAGAAATTCCCGATCCTTGCAAAACAATATTCCCATTTGAAAGCAAATCAGCTTTTGAAACGTAACCCGAATTAAAGCCTGCTCCTATGACAAAGGATTCATCAATAGTATAATCTGAATTTAATCTTACAATTCTATTTTTAGAAATACCATCATAGGACGTAAATTTTCCAACAACAACAACCTTATTATCCGGTTGCAAAACAAAATCCAGCACCTCCCCATTCATCCTACTGGACAATTCAGACTCTAAAAAATTATTATTCAAAACCACCAGTTTTTTTATTCTGATGTTTGAAGTGTTAAAATAATGATCGTCTGAATGCAGCATGATCATTCTTCCGGAAGAATTAATCTGAATTTTACCTATTCCACTTCCATCAAGATAGTAGTTATTTGACGGAATTGCCGCGAAATTAAATGACGGATCAACATCCGCTGGATTTTGCGCATGACCAAAAGAAAAAAGTAAAAAAAACAGAAAAAAGTATAGATTTCTCATTGAAATAATTTTGCGTAAATATAACTTTTTTTGTAATCCGTTTACTATTTAAAAAACTATTTTCTCAAAGTACACAACTTGTTGCCACTGCGTGAGGGATGGCAGCGGCATCCTTTTATGGAACCTCGCGCAGTAAAAGATATAGCGGACAGCCCGACCTGAAAGGGCACGCCCACCCTCCAACAAGCTCAGGGGAACAAAAACTCACTTCACATAACTCATAACTCGTAACTTCTTACTATTTTAGCGGATATTTTTACACGCATGATTCGATATCTATCCCAAATAGGAAAATATTTTTTAATGCTCAAAGAGGTTTTGAACAAACCCACTAAATGGACTATGATGAAACAGCTCATCATGAAAGAAATTGATGATCTGGTAATCGGTTCTTTGGGAATTGTAGCCTTCATCTCCTTCTTTGTAGGCGGAGTTGTAGCCATTCAAACAGCATTGAATTTAACCAACCCTTTAATTCCAAAATACCTCATTGGATTTGCAACGCGTCAGTCGGTGATTTTAGAGTTTGCTCCAACTTTCATTTCCATTATTATGGCCGGAAAAGTGGGCTCTTTCATCACTTCAAGCATTGGTACAATGCGGGTAACAGAGCAAATTGATGCGTTGGAAGTAATGGGAGTAAATTCTTTAAACTACCTGGTTTTCCCTAAAATCGTAGCCATGATGTTGTATCCGTTTGTAATCGGATTAAGTATGTTCTTAGGAATTTTAGGCGGATGGATGGCCGGTGTTTACGGTGGTTTTGCCACCAGCACAGAGTTTCAAACCGGACTTCAGGTAGAGTTTATTCCGTTCCATGTTACTTATGCGTTTATTAAAACCGTTGTTTTCGCCTTTTTACTAGCAACAATCCCTTCTTTTCACGGATATTACATGAAAGGAGGAGCGCTTGAAGTAGGTAAAGCCAGTACAACATCGTTCGTTTGGACTTCTGTGGCTATTATTTTGACGAATTATATTTTAACCCAGTTACTTTTAAGCAAATAAGATGATAGAGGTAAAAAATGTAGAGAAATCCTTTGGCGAACAAAAAGTTTTAAAAGGAATCACCACCACTTTCGAAACCGGAAAAACCAACTTAATCATTGGTCAATCGGGTTCGGGCAAAACCGTTTTACTTAAAAGTTTACTTGGAATTCACACCGTAGACAAAGGAATCATTTCTTTTGACGGCAGGATTTATTCTGAGATGAGTGCCGATGCAAAACGTGATTTACGTACAGAAATAGGGATGGTATTTCAAGGAAGCGCCCTATTTGATTCCATGACCGTAGAAGAGAACATCGGGTTCCCTTTAAAAATGTTCAGCAACAAAAACCCAAGGGAAATTCAGGAACGCGTAGATTTTGTTATCGACCGCGTAAAACTGATCAATGCCCATAAAAAGAAACCTTCTGAAATTTCCGGAGGAATGCAAAAAAGGGTAGCCATTGCAAGAGCGATAGTTAACAATCCGAAATACTTATTTTGTGACGAGCCCAATTCAGGGCTTGATCCGAAAACATCTGTTGTTATCGACAACCTGATTCAGGAAATTACCGAAGAATATAACATCACAACGGTAATCAATACCCACGATATGAACTCGGTAATGGAAATTGGCGAAAAAATCATCTTTTTAAAAGAAGGTATTTTGGCCTGGGAAGGGACTAAAAAAGAGATTTTTAAAACCGACAACGAAGCCATTGTTGATTTCGTGTATTCTTCAGAGTTATTCAAAAAAGTTCGAAAAGCACAAAACAGAGCAGACAAATTATAAAAAAAGGAGCATTTACTGCTCCTTTTTTATTTATTGACTTCATTGGCCATTGCTGTAATTCGCTTAATTTCCTGCTCTTTATCTTTAGGATAAATAAGCAAAACGTCTTCTTTATCCACAATAATAAAATCTTTCAATCCATCAACCACCACTAATTTCTTACCTTCAGTACGGATAATGTTATTTGAAGCATTCTCGAGAATAACCGTTGCATTAACCACAGCGTTATCCTGTTCATCTTTTGGCAATTTGTCGTATAACGAACCCCAAGTGCCCAAATCATTCCAATCGAATGTAGCCGGCAAAACAAAAACATTCTGCGCTTTTTCCAAAATAGCATAATCTACCGAAATGTTTTGCGCCATAGGATAATTATCCTGAATAAAAGCATTTTCTTTATCGGTGTTGTAAGCCTCAAATCCATTCATAAAATGCGCGTACATACTCGGCTGAAATTCTTCAAAAGCTTTCAAGACCGTCTTAGCGCTCCAAACAAATATTCCGGCATTCCACAAAAAGTTGCGACTCTGAATAAACTTTCGCGCCGTAACATAATCCGGTTTTTCACGAAACTGCTTTACCTTTTTAATAGGTCTTGAATCCAGCTTATCGTATTCAATGTACCCATAACCCGTATTGGGAAAAGTAGGCAAAATCCCTAAAGTCATTAAATTTTCATCGCGCTCACAAAAATCAAATGCACGTTGTAAGTTTGCACAAAACTGCATTTCATCTTCAATCCAGTGATCACTTGGTGCTACCACCATAACCGCATCTGGATTTTCCTTTTTAATTTTTAAGGAAGCATACAAAATACAAGGAGCCGTATTACGCATCGCAGGCTCTAAAACAATCTGGTCTTGTTTGACCATTGGCAATTGTTCCAATACAATAGAATTGTACGCCTCATTGGTTAGAATTAAAATATTCTCCTTCGGAATAAGTTGCGACAAACGGCTGAAAGTTTTTTGAATAAGCGTTTCGCCTGTTCCCAACATATCGTGGAATTGTTTAGGAAATTCAGTGGTACTTACCGGCCAAAAACGCGATCCAATTCCACCGGCCATAATTATTGCATAATAATTTTTATTCATTTTTTCAGAGTTGCTAAGTTATAGGATAACCTAAGCTCAAATTTAAGTTTTAGTTCGTCAGCAATTCAACTTCAGCATTTGGATTGAACAGGTAAATTCTTCCCGAACTCACCTCAATACATTCATAACGCTTAGTTCTGAGTGCTACTTTTTTAAATATTTTCCCGTTATGGATTCTAAACGTACTTCCATAAGGAATCTCAAAGATATAATTTTTATCATTTACCGGATCAAATTGCTTTAAGGCCAGCGATAAAGTTGCATCGGTATCACTACTCGCCTTTGGGTTCCTGAAATGTCTTGCTAAAAGAGGAAGTAACTGATTTGGAAAAATCTCAGGGCGGATGAAAGGCACCATCAGTTTTTGAAACGTAAGTTTCCATTCATCTCCATGCGGCTTGATCATCCTTCCGTATTTCTCAAAAGCGACCAAATGAGCAATTTCATGAATCAGGGTAATCAAAAAACGGTATTTGTTTAAACTTGCATTTACTGTAATCTGATGAAATCCATCCGGATGCCTTCGATAATCACCATGACGGGTTACGCGCTCATTGACAATTTTCAAGTGCACATTATAGGTCTTGATTAGTTCAAAACAAGCTGGTACCGCGTGTTCGGGCAGATATTTCAGAAGCACATCACTCATACATTAAGGAGTAGTTGACGAAACCTGAAGCACTTTACCGTTAAAATATTGATTTCCGGTCAAAGCAAAATTAAAAATATAATCCGCCATTTCTTTCGCTTTAATTGGAGCTTCATAACCCGGAAAAGCCTCTTGCAGCATTTCAGTTTGAACTGCCCCTAAAGCCAAAACATTGAATGAAATCCCTCTTTCTTTGTACTCTTCGGCAAGCAGTTCCGACAAGGTTATCACAGCGCCTTTACTTGAACTATAGGCCGAAAGCCCTGCAAATTTCATACTTCCCTGAATACCGCCCATAGAACTTATTGTAACTACATGACTGCCTTTTTTAAGGTAAGGCAAACAGATTCTAGTTAGATTTGCCACACCAAAAACATTCACCTTATATACATTTTCAAATTCTTCGGAAGAAATTTCACCAAAAGGCTTATTCAAAAGAGAACCTGCATTGTGAATGATTACATCTACGTTCTTCCAACTTGATTCAATAAAATGATCAACTTTGCCCAAATCTTTTTCCAAAGACAAATCTACAGAAAGACAGGTAATGTTTGAATTCCCCAACAACCCTTGCGGAATCTTGCGGGAAACAGCCAAAACCTGATGTCCGGCCTGAGCAAACTGCAATGCCAATTCATAGCCAATTCCTCGTGAAGTCCCAGTGATGATAATGTTTTTCATAAAACTAAAATACTAAAAATCCCGTCCTGAATTTCAAAACGGGATTTAATTTATTAAAAACAACGGGCTTACGCCAACATCGTTACTGGATTTTCTAAATATTGACGTAAAGTCTGTAAGAACTGTGCCCCAGTTGCTCCGTCTACGGTTCTGTGGTCGCACGCCAATGTAACTGTCATCGTATTACCCACAACAATTTGTCCGTTTCTTACTACTGGTTTTTCTTCAATAGCCCCTACTGATAAAATTGCAGAATTCGGTTGGTTAATGATCGAGGTAAACGATTGGATTCCGAACATTCCCAGGTTGGATACCGTGAAAGTACTTCCTTCCATTTCTGCCGGAGTCAGTTTTTTATTTTTTGCTTTTACTGCTAAATCTTTAACGTTAGCACCGATTTGAGACAAACTCATTTGATCGGTAAAATTCAATACCGGAACAACCAATCCGTCTTCAACGGCAACGGCAACACCAATATTTACATGATGATTGATGATCATTGCATCCTCTCTCCATTGTGAATTTACCTGTGGATGTTTTTTAAGTGCCATCGCACATGCTTTCACCACCATATCGTTGAATGATACTTTGGTATCAGGTACGGTATTGATAACCGCTCTCGATTTCATGGCTTCATCCATCGCTACTTCAATAGTTAAGTAGTAATGCGGTGCCGTGAATTTCGACTCTGCCAAACGACGTGCAATTGTTTTACGCATCTGCGAATTTTTGATTTCCTCTTGGAATTTCTCTCCTGCCGGAACAAATGGTTTTACAGCCGGTGCAGAAGCAGAAGCCACAACCGCTTGAGAAGCAGCAGCCTGTGGTGTAAATCCTTCTACATCACTTTTTACGATTCTTCCGTTTTCACCTGAACCTTTTACTTGTGCTAAATCAATTCCTTTGTCCTGTGCAATTTTTTTAGCTAAAGGAGAAGCAAACACTCTTCCACTCGCATTGGTATTTTGAACTGGTGCTGTTGCCGAAGTAGGCACTATCACTTCCGCTTTAGCTTCTGTCTTTGGTGCATCAACACTTCCGCCAGCTTTAAAATTGGCTGCAATACCCGAAACATCTGTTCCTGCAGGGCCAATAATTGCTAAAATACTGTCAACCGGAGCAGTTTGCCCTTCGTTAACTCCAATATATAAAAGTGTTCCGGCGTTAAACGATTCGAACTCCATCGTTGCTTTGTCCGTTTCGATTTCCGCAAGAATATCACCTTCTTTTACGGTGTCTCCTATTTTTTTCAACCAAGTGGCTACCGTACCATCCGTCATGGTATCGCTCAAACGTGGCATGGTTACCACTTTCACGCCTGCCGGAATTTCAACTGCTGTAGCTGCCGGAGCCTCTGCTTTAGTTTCGACAGCTGGTGCCGCATCAGTTTTGGCTGCCGGTGCACTTGCTCCGCTTAATAAAGCCGAGATATCTTCACCTGGTTGCCCTATAATTGCTAAAAGTGAATCTACCGGAGCCGATTCGCCTTCCTGAATTCCAATATGCAAAAGCGTACCCGCATTGAAAGATTCAAATTCCATTGTTGCTTTATCCGTTTCGATTTCCGCAAGAATGTCTCCTTCTTTAACAACGTCTCCCACTTTTTTTAACCAAGTTGCCACAACTCCTTCGGTCATGGTGTCGCTCAAACGCGGCATGGTAATTACTACTGCCATAATCGATTATAATTTATGTGGTAAAAATGGATAATTTTCTTGTTCATATACAACATCATACAACTGATTTACTTCTGGATACGGAGACTCTTCGGCGAATTTCTCACATTCATCTACTAAATCTTTCACGCGCTGATCGATAACTTCAATTTCAGCCTCAGTTGCATAGTTGTTTTCTTTAATAATGTCTAAAACCTGAGTGATCGGATCGATTTTTCTGTACTCGTCTACTTCTTCTTTGGTTCTATAATGTTGTGCATCCGACATTGAATGTCCTCGGTAACGATACGTTTTCATTTCAAGGAACGTTGGACCATCGCCACGACGTGCTCTTTCGATAGCTTCGTGCATTGCTTCGGCTACTTTAATTGGGTTCATCCCATCAACAGGTCCACATGGCATTTCATAACCTAACCCTAATTTCCAGATATCGGTATGATTAGCCGTTCTTTCAACCGAAGTTCCCATCGCATATCCATTGTTTTCCACAATAAAAACTACCGGAAGTTTCCACAACATCGCCATATTGAACGCTTCGTGAAGTGATCCCTGACGTGCAGCTCCATCACCAAAATAAGTTAAGGTTACTCCACCTGTATTAAAATATTTATCTCCAAAAGCAATTCCTGCTCCAACGGGGATTTGTGCTCCTACAATTCCATGCCCACCATAAAAACCGTGTTCTTTATCAAAAATGTGCATGGATCCCCCCATACCTTTCGAAGTTCCGGTTACCTTACCTAATAATTCAGCCATTACTCTTTTCGGGTCTGTCCCCATTCCGATAGGCTGAACGTGGTTTCGGTAAGCGGTAATCATTTTATCTTTAGACAAGTCCATAGCGTGTAAAGCTCCCGCTAAAACCGCCTCTTGCCCGTTATATAAATGTAGAAATCCTCTAACTTTCTGTTGAATGTATAATGCAGCGAGTTTGTCTTCGAACTTTCTCCAGAACTGCATGTCTTCGTACCATTTTAGGTAAACTTCTTTTGTAATTGGTTTCATTCGTTTGTTTGCTTTTTACAAGCACTTCTCATAACAAGACAAAAAGCACTTTTCTGTTTCTCACAATTTTGCGAAATGCAAAAGTAACACTTCCTATTAAGAAGTGAAAATTTAAACTCAGGATTTTATAAATATCACAAAAAGTTTTTATCAAACATCAGGGGCAACAAATTCTTTAAAGAATCTGATTTATAAACTTTACCAACTGCTCCCATAAAATAAATTTCAATGGGTACATCCTGACGAAATTCATACTCAGCAATCGACTGACGGCACGCACCGCAAGGAGGAATCGGATCAGAAATCTCTTTATCATCTGCCGTTGCAGAAATTGCAATTTTCAAAATTTTAGCATCCGGATAAATAGCCCCTGCTTGAAAGATAGCCACACGCTCTGCACACAACCCAGACGGATAGGCAGCATTCTCTTGATTAGAACCCAACACCACCTTACCATTATCCAACAATATAGCCGCTCCCACTCTAAATTTGGAATAAGGGGCATAAGCTTTTTTCCTGATTTTAATCGCCTGACCCATCAATTCATTTACCTCTAAAGCAAGATCTTCACGGGAATCAAACACCGAAAACGTTGATGTAACACTAATACTCTTCATTCAATCACATTATTACAGACAAAAAATCCAAATTCAAAACGAATTTGGATAGTTTATTAATTAAATTTTATTCCTATAAATCATCATACGAATCACCAAAATTAAATGTTAAGGAGAATCGCAGTGTATTTTCCAGTGGGTTTCTTACTTTCGAAGTAGAGAACAAATACGAAACGTCTACTTTTACGATATTATATTTGAATCCTGCACCAATCGTTGCAAATTTTCTTGCCCCTTTCTCTATACTTTCATTGAAATACCCCGCTCTAAAAGCAAAAGAATCTTGATACCAATATTCTGCTCCTAAAGCCCAGGTAAACTCTTTCAACTCTTCACCAAAACCATCGGGCGCATCCCCAAAAGATTTAAAAATACCCGAAGCCCAGCCAATTTTTCTGTAACGTTGATTTGCTTCTGAATAAGCGGTACTTACTTCGCTTTGATCGATGTTTCCATCTCCATTCCTATCGGTTGGAACCACTTTTTCCGGAGTTGGAACCAATAATTTATTAACCTCACCAATTACGGAAACTTTATTGTACTCGTCCATGATGAAATCAAAACCTCCTCCTAACTTTAAATTCGAAGGTAAAAAGTTCGAACTGCGCTCCACATCTCCATCATAAGAGATTTTCGGCCCCAGGTTCTGGAAATTAAATCCTAAACGGTAACGCCCGTTAAAGTCGCTTAACGCAATTTCTTCCGACTGGTAAAACCCGGAAACATCAACCGCAAAAGAATTTGCCGCAGAAGCATCCACATTCTCCGATTGTACTTTTAGCGCAGAACGAATGTAACGTCCGGCAACCCCCATGGAGAATTGCTCGCTTAACTTTAGGGAATACGACAAATCAAAAGCCATTTCATTTGGGCTCACTGTTCGAGTTAACTCGTTCGGATCACCGGTTTCTCTTAATTCGATATCTCCTAAACCAAAATAACGCAAACTCGCCGCAAATGCACTACGATCGTTGAATCGGTTATAAAAAGTCACCTGCCCTAACGAAATATCATTGGCAATACTGGTCAAATAAGGAGTATAACTTACTGAAAAACCATATTTGTTAGGCGAAAAAGCATATTTTGAAGGATTGTACTGCTGTGAAAAAACATCCGCAGAAGTAGCAACTCCCATATCACCTAAACCGGCTGCTCGAGCATCGGCTGAAATTAAAAGAAAAGGAACTCCTGTGGTAATCACCCTATCTTGTGCATTAACTAATTGTGCTACAAGCAAAAACAGGATTCCAATTGATATTTTTTTCATTTTACCATTAAAATTAATTCAACAAATATACTATTTTATTAAAGGATTACAAGTTTCTCGATTTTTTCGGCCTTTTTATTTGTAATAGACGAACGCACCGTTAACTTATATACATAGACTCCTTTTCCAATTCGATCCCCAAAATCATCTTTACCGTCCCACTGAATTTCCCTGCAAAGAAAGCCATCAGTCGCTACAGATTGATTTATGGTTTTTACCACCTTACCGGTAATGGTCATAATCTGCACCTGAACATCCAAAGGCTCGAAAGGATGATTGTGCGAAAACCAAAATTCAGTATAACTCACAAACGGATTTGGATAATTCAAAACATTCGATAGTGACATGTCTTCATCCCCCATAACAACAAACTGAATATCCGCCATTGCAAAATTATTATACACATCCCAAACTTTGAGTGTCAGGGCATGCAGACCTTTTGCCAAATTCCTAAATGGAAAACGAATAACTCCATGGGTATAATCATTTGGCTGGGTTTCAAAATAATCATTTAAAATATAGGGTTTGGTTTCATCACCATCTAAAATAGCTACAATATCGTGACCAATACCACTAGCAGTATTAATTCCATTTTCATCCGAAAGAAAAGCCAACAAAATAGGCGAAGCATTGGTTATCCCTCCCGAAACAAAAGTTTCGTCATTCATATACAATCGAATCTTCGGCGGCTGATTGTCTGTAGGAGCATTAAGATTGATGTCTCCAATTCGGATATCTCTGCTGTATCCTGTATGGTCCTCTAACGGTTGGGTGTTTTTCGCATAAAAACTCACTTTTCCATTTCCAACCGGCATCATAATATCTTTAGGCACAATAAAACCAAACTCAAACTGACCGTTCACCACCGCGGCATTTCCACGAAAAACAGTTTCCCCAAGAGTTTCAAAAGGCATTATATACAATTGGTTTCCAACAAAGGTTCCATCATTACCCAAAGTTCTTCGCTGAATATTCTTATCAAAAATCTGCACAGCCAAATCACCTTTATAATTCGCGAGTAAATTCCCTGATTCATCCACAACTTCTCCTGAAAGCTTCACATAACTCAAGGCCTTCAAAATATCCGTAGATTGAGCAATGGGAACATCGTTAATTTTCGTCAAGCGCACTTCCGGTTTAGGAATCGCCAACTTTAAAGCCGGATCTCCAACATAAAAGACTACATTTCTATCACGAGAAGTTTGCGCGTTTTTAGTTAAGCGCAACGCCTCAGAAATAGTAGTATAATTTGTCGTATTAGCAGGAAACAATTTAGAAAACAATTCCCTGTTAATCACCTCACCCGGCCCCTTTCCAATTTCCCTAGTTGTTGTCACTAAAGCAATTGCACCTCCAGCCCTGTTCCAATACATATACTCCCCTCCGGTAGGCCGGTACGGATTATCAAAACGTGTAAACTCACAGGTTATTGTAACAAATAAAGGATAACGGTAGCGATTTTTAAGATTTTGCGCATCCACTTTCTCAAAAAGGCGCTCTTGAGCCAGACCGTCTTCACCTCCATGTCCAAAATAACTAGCCACCAAAGCACCACTTTCAATCTCATTTAAAAAATCGGCTTTGGCCGTCGGATATTGTTCACCCCCAGAAGTTGTAACCTGTAGATAAGCATCCGAGTGAATCTTTTTTGCATTTAAGAACGGCTTCCAACTTACCACATCATCAGCAAGACCATCTAAATCAAGTTCCAGGGTATAATCCTGTGTACCGTATTCTGCATCGTCAGAAAGGAAAACTACATTATTTCTCCATCTCCCATAAGATTTCTCATCGTGGTACTCAATTACTTTATTTACCATTTCATCAGCCTGAGCTACAGAACTCACAAGCATCCTTCCAACCGCCAAATCCAATCCTAAAGCAGTTTGCATTGTACCTTCGTTATCCCCCATGAGCACATAAAAATCATCCGACATAAAGGTGGAATAATTCGAAAAATTTTCAGAAGAACCTCCACTTGATGACGGACTTACAGGGAAAACAGACTGAAAAACAGGAACGACATTGGTATTGTTGAATATTACATTTTTATAATCAAAAGAAGTATCCCCAAACAAATTCACGTATTTAAAAGAATGACTTGAAAACAAACCACTGTTGTCGTAAATGTATTTGATTAAATTTCGAATTGCCCCAATATCCTGTTTCCCTGAGGAAAACTCTTGATAAATCAAAGGGAGCTCGACAACTTTCACATTCAACTGAGAATAGTTTCTGTGAAATTCAGCAAGACGCTCAGCCTGAGGTTTTAAAAAAGAAGGCGTTACAATCAAATAATCAAGCCCTTCATTAACACCCAGATTATTTTTAAAAATTGTTCCTTTCAAATCCTGATTGGCTATTCGTGTATTAGAAAGCGTAGGCGGCACATACACATCCGCCATATCCAGAGCCACATAACGGCGTTCAGATCCCATTGGCGCTTTGAACGAATAATTGGATTGTCCCGAAGTATCCAATTTTTCAACATTATAAATATCGGTCACATCCCAGACCTGTGAAATTCCGTTTGCAGATGAGAACTGATACTCTGCAACTCCAATATTTGTGGGAACCAAATCGTTTTTAAAGAAAAACTGACGCCCATATCCCTGAAGGCTTCTTTTTGCCACAACCGTAATATTATCCAGATAACCGTTTGAAGAAGGCACTCCTCCATTTACAAAATCAAGCCCAATGGAAATATTTGGCGAAGTAGCAGTGTAGGTTCCAATAAACACATTTTCATAGGCCGATACGTGAACTATTGCGCTTAGCGGAGTAAAACTCATGCTTCCGAGTTCCTGCCCATTTGCCTTAACTTTGAAAGACGTAGCATTATAAGAGGCTGAAATCGCATTCACTTTTACTTTTACAGGAACACTTGTAACAATATTCGGAAAAGTAAAACCAAACGATTGACTGTTTTCAAAATTAAAAGCTTCTCCTACCCATTTCCTACCTAAACGACCCACATTAATTTTATCAATTTCATGGTATTGATAATCATCAAAATCGGTAAAAACTCTATCCGGAGCAGCAGTTGGCTGAGTTAAAGCAGCCATACGCTTCCCATTCCCACCTTGAACCGTAACATAATAATAGGATTTTGAATCGTATAAATTCACACTTGTATAACTGTCTGTATTCCAAACATCTACTCCTTCTGCATAAAAAAGCACGTAATCTCCATCGTTGAAAACTCCATCCGATTCACCTACAACCTGAATTGCGTTTTCTTCCAAATCTTTAGGATAGTAAACAGAATTCTGAAGCGGAATCATACGTCCTCCGTTACCGTAAATTTTAATTCTCCTAGGATCTATATTGGTATCCAAGCCCAAACGCTGTAAAAAAGCCTTATCTAAGCGATAAACCCCAGATTTCTCTACATAAAATCGATACCAATCTCCGGTAGCCAAAACCGAATTGGTCAAGGTAAAACGCGCTGAGGAATCTTTAACCGAGTCTGCCTTATAAGAATATCGAAACGTAAATGATTTCACTTTTCGAACAACACCGCCTTCATTAATTATTGGGGAAAAAGTGATTAGTCCACTATAAACATCTCGCGCTATACTATAATTAAGAGACGCTTTTATCGAATTTGGCAGATTATCAAAAGAAAGATCTTTAAGGTCGTTTTTTGAAATGGTTTCGTAAACAATATTTGAAATTTCGAGAGACTTCTCATCTACAACCCCTTGGGCTGGGAAAAGTTTTTTAAACATTACCGTCTTGGTAGCAGGGTTAAACTCCAGATTTCTAACATTAAACTGAGGAATTAAATAAGCTATGGAATCAATATAATAATTAGTTGCCGGTTTCCAGTCCACAACTACCTCTTCCCTCTGCTGGGCCATGCAAAAGAAAGAAAAGAAAAAAATAATAACCTGTAACTGTTTTTTCATTCCTTTAGTAACGCTATATTGGTAAAGTTATTACAAATAGATAAAATATTTTCGGGAATAGCTAATTTTACACAATATATGTTATGCAAAAACGTTATACCGGAAGAGTTTAACAGTATTTTATATTTTTTTTAATAATTTGAAAAAAAGGTGTTGGAGTTTAATGGTTAATTACTATATTGCGGCACTAAATTTATTACCTACTTGAAGTATGAAAATTAGAAGAATTTTGACTTTACAGATGTTCGCAGCTTTAGCGCTAACAATATCTTTTGCAAGTTGCAGCAAAAAAGGGTCGTCTAAGGGAGGTTCTCAAGCAACAGGTTGGAAAATCAACGACAAAAAAGGTGGTTTCCAATACAACGACAAATTTAAAAAACAAGAAACTCCACCAGGAATGGTTTCCATTGAAGGGGGAACCTTTACAATGGGTAAAGTGGAGGACGACGTAATGCACGATTGGAACAATACTCCAAATCAGCAACACGTACAATCGTTCTTCATGGATGAGACTGAGGTTACCAACATGATGTATGCTGAATACTTGTTTTGGTTAAAAACCGTTTTCCCTCCAGATCAAGAAAACTACAAAAACATTTATACAGGTGCTCTACCTGACACGTTAGTATGGAGAAATCGTTTAGGATACAACGAAACGATGACCAACAACTACCTAAGACACCCAGCTTACGGAAGCTACCCAGTAGTTGGTGTTAACTGGATTCAGGCTTCTGAATTTAGCAAATGGAGAACTGACCGTGTGAACGAGGCTATCCTTGAAAGAGAGCAGTATTTGAAGAAAGATGCTAAAATCAATGAGGTAGATGCATCAAACACTTTCAGTACCGAGGCTTATTTAGCTAGTCCTTCTACAGCTCGTGGCGGAAACGAAGAAATTGTTTTCCGTGGGAAAGGTGCTAAAAAAGGTAAAGCAGCTAAACCTAAAACTACTAAAGATGGTAAAACCATCGAACCTAAAAACGTATTTGCTCAAAGATCATCAGGTATCATTTTGCCAGAGTACAGACTTCCAACCGAAGCTGAATGGGAATATGCTGCTACTGCATTAAACGGGATCCGTGAGTACAATATCTATAAAGGTAAAAAGAAATACCCTTGGAAAGGTCAATACACTCGCTCTGGAAAACGCCAAATGAGAGGTGATCAATTAGCCAACTTCAAACAAGGTAAAGGAGATTACGGCGGAATCGCAGGTTGGTCTGATGATGGTGCTGACATCACTAACAAAGTTAAAGCATATCCACCAAACGACTTCGGTTTATATGATATGGCTGGTAACGTAGCTGAGTGGGTACAAGACGTTTACCGTCCAATGGTTGACGACGAAGCTAACGACTTCAACTACTTCCGTGGTAACGTTTACACTAAAAACAAAATTGGCGAAGACGGTAAAGTGGAAATGGTTACTGCTGAAACTGTTAAATACGACACATTAAGCAATGGCAAAGTAATGGCTAGAAACTTCCCTGGTCAGATTGCACAAGTACCAGTTGACGAAAACGAAACCTATTTAAGATACAACTTCTCTACTTCTGACAACAGAAACTATAGAGATGGTGACAAGCAATCTACTCGTTATTTTGACTTTGCTGGTAGTGAAGAAGGAGATAAAAAAACTGATTCAAAAGTAATGTACAACTCTCCTAAACACATGATTTCTGTAGACAGTTTAGGAAACATGAACAGACAGTACGACAAAACCGCTATGAGCAAAAGAACTACTTTAGTAAACGATGATTCAAGAGTTTACAAAGGAGGTTCATGGAGAGACAGAGCGTATTGGCTAGACCCTGCTTCAAGAAGATACTACCCACAAGACATGGCAACTGACTACATTGGTTTCCGTTGCGCAATGTCTAAAGTAGGTCCAAAAGACAACAAGAAAAAACCAAGAGGTTAATTAAAATAAATTTTCATACTCTACAATAAAAGCCCTATTTTAGGGCTTTTATTTTTATATATACTTTTCATATGAAAATTGAGGAATTATACGAGTACTTTCTGCAATGCAAAACAATCTCTACTGATACACGGAAAATAGAATCTGATTCATTATTCTTCGCTTTAAAAGGAGACAATTTTGACGCTAATGAATTCGCACAGCAAGCCTTAAATAAAGGAGCTGCTTTTGTGGTTATTGACAATAAAAAGTTTCTTACCGACCAAGAGAAAATGATTTTGGTTCCCGACAGCTTAAAAACACTTCAAGAGCTAGCCAAGTACCATCGTCAGGAACTTGGATTACCTATCATTGCCCTAACAGGCAGTAACGGCAAAACCACCACCAAAGAACTAATCAACGTGGTATTGTCAAAAAAATACAAAACCAAGGCCACTGTTGGCAACCTAAACAACCACATTGGAGTCCCATTAACCTTGCTGTCTTTTAATGAAAACACCGATATCGGAATAGTAGAAATGGGTGCCAATCATCAAAAAGAAATTGAAATGCTTTGCCAAATCGCACAACCGGATTACGGTTACATCACAAACTTTGGAAAAGCACACCTTGAAGGTTTTGGAGGAGTCGAAGGAGTTATTAAGGGGAAAAGCGAACTTTACCAGTATTTAGAAGAGCATCAAAAAACAGCTTTTGTAAATTTAGATGACCCAACACAAAGAGAGAAATCCAACAAATTAAACCGCATTACTTTTTCTCAATCAGAAAAAGCCGACATTCAAATCGATTCCATTGAAGCAAATCCAATGGTAAAAATTGGATACAACAACCAAACAGTAAATTCACATCTAATTGGAATTTACAACGCCAACAACATTAACGCCGCAATAACAATTGGAAATTATTTCAATGTACCCGACTCCGATATTAAAGCTGCTATAGAAAATTACACCCCTGCAAACAACCGTTCACAGTTGATGGAGAAAAACGGCAATCAGATAATATTAGACGCCTACAATGCAAATCCAAGCAGCATGGCCGCAGCCATTGCTAATTTTATTCAATTGGATGCAAGTGCAAAAATTGCAATTTTAGGTGACATGTTTGAATTAGGGACAGAAAGCCTAGCAGAACACAAAAAAGTAATCGAATTACTTAACAACGAACCAACTATTGAAACCCATTTTGTAGGTAACGATTTTTACACAAACAAAATCGAAATTAAACATTTTCATTTCCACAACAGCTTTGAAAGTTTCGCTTCAGCTTTTAAAAACAACAAACCCACAAACAAAACCATTTTAATAAAAGGGTCCAGAGGCATGGCACTGGAACGAACTTTAGAACTACTATAAACTAAAAAGCACTTCAAATGAAGTGCTTTTTAGTTTATAGTAACAAAACGTTCAGAAAAAATCAATAGCAACGAATCTACGAAATCAAATACGAGCTTAACAAATACAATAAAAAAAACTCCCAAGTTTCCTTGAGAGTTTCTCTGTGGGCGATGAGGGGTTCGAACCCCCGACCCCCTCGGTGTAAACGAGGTGCTCTGAACCAGCTGAGCTAATCGCCCGATAATTCTTTTTATTATCAGTATGTTTTGATAAAAGTGGTGGGCGATGAGGGGTTCGAACCCCCGACCCCCTCGGTGTAAACGAGGTGCTCTGAACCAGCTGAGCTAATCGCCCTTTTATCTTGCAACGGCTTTTCCCGTATTGCGAGTGCAAATATAGTTGTATTTTTTACTTCTGCAAAATTATTTTAAACAATTTCTGCAACTACAAAGGTACTTCCGCCAATATAAATAAAATCATTGCTCTTAGAAATAAGCAAAGCATTCCGATAAGCTTCTGAAACAGAATTAAATACCCTACCTTTTAAACCAAATTCGGCAGCTTTAAGCTCTAAAATTTTTTCATCCAAACCACGCGGTACATTAGGCCTACAGAAAAAATAATTGGCATTTTTAGGAAACAAAGGCAAAATATCATCTAAATCTTTATCGTTTACCACTCCCAAAACAAAATGCACTTGTTTAAATGTTTCCTTTTGAATCTGATTCAGCACAATTTTCAATCCATGACTGTTATGAGCTGTATCACAAATCACCTTCGGGTTGGAATGGATCTGCTGCCAACGTCCAAGTAAACCCGTGTTGCGCACTACATTCAACAAGCCTTTTTCTAAATCAGCTTCTGAAATTTCAAAATTTCTTTTTAGAACCTCAACAGTTTGCACCACCGTTTTCTTATTATGCACCTGATAATCGCCTAACAAACCACACGGATATTCTTTCTGAATCAAATCGGAAGCAAAATGAATCTCAGCACTACATACTTTTGCCTTTTCTAAAAAAACCGGTTTCGTTTCCTCTGTATATTCGCCGATCACAACGGGAATATTCGGCTTAATAATACCAGCTTTCTCACCAGCAATTTCCTCCAAGGTAGTACCTAAAAACTGCGTATGGTCAAAACCAATATTGGTAATTACCGAAACCAACGGCGTAATTATGTTGGTTGAATCCAACCTTCCTCCCATTCCTACTTCAATCACGGCAACATCAACCTGCTCTTTTGCAAAATAATCAAAAGTCAAACCAACGGTCATTTCAAAGAAACTCAACTGGTTTTCTTCAAAAAAAGGTTTATTCGCATCAATAAAATCGACCACAAAATCTTCCGATATCATTGCTCCGTTAATCTTAATGCGCTCTCTGAAATCCTTTAAGTGCGGTGAAGTATAGAGCCCAACCTTATAACCCGCCTCCTGCAGCACCGAGGCAATCATGGACGAAGTAGACCCCTTTCCGTTAGTACCTGCCACATGCACACATTTAATGGATTTTTCAGGATTTCCCAAATGCCTAGCAAGCAAAATCGTGTTGGTCAAATCCTTCTTATAGGCCGATGCTCCTTGCTGTTGATACATGGGCAATTGGGCAAACATCCACTGTAAAGTTTCGGGATACGTCATTTTGGAATACATTTTGCTGTTAAAATCTATACCGATAAAATAAATAATCTTTTTTTTAGTTTATTAGGGTATAGAAATTTATCTTTATTGCAAAATTGAGATTATTTTTAAAATAAATTATAGCTATCATTCGAATTTATGACTGGATTTTTTTTACAAGTACAAAATGACTCCATCGCTCAGGCTGCCGGCGCTGTTGTAGAAGGAGTAGTAAAAGACAACGAGATTTCCGTATTGGAATTCATCTTAAAGGGAGGAATCTTTTTAATCCCGATTGCGATTTTATTATTCTACACGATTTACGTAATCATTGAACGCTTCCTATACATCAAAAAAGCCACAAAAACCGACCCACATTTAATGAAAGACATTCGCACGCATCTTAATGCCGGGAATATTGATATGGCTATTTCTGCTGCGGAACGTGACGGTGCTGCTTCTGCTATTGTGATCAAAGAAGGGATTCAAACCATCGGACGACCAATTTCAGAAATCGAATCGAACATGGAAAAGATGGCCAACATCGAAATTGGAGAAATGGAGAAAAAATTAGGCGTTCTAGGACTTATCGCCGGTATCGCGCCAACTCTTGGGTTCATCGGAACCATTTCCGGGGTAATCAAGATTTTCTACAGTATTTCAGTAACGGAAAACATCAGTATCGGAAACATTTCCGGAGGTTTATACGAGAAAATGATCAGTAGTGGAGCCGGGCTTATCGTGGGGATTATCGCGTATTCCGCTTACCACTTGTACAACAGCATGATCGACAACTATTCACTGAACATGCAAAGACACGTACTGGAATTCGTTAACATAATTCAGAGACCAAATGCCGATAAAACGAAATAAACGCTTTCACGCAGAAGTCGCCACGAGTTCCCTGAGCGACATTATGTTCTTCCTGCTTTTGTTCTTTTTGATCATCTCAACTTTGGCCAATCCGAATGTGATTAAGATGACGCTTCCCAAATCGAAGAACAACGAAAAGACCAATAAGCAACTTATAAGCTTGTCTGTAACGGAAGAAAAACGCTTTTTCCTGGACAAACAGGAAGTGCCTTTCGACCAATTGGAAAAAGAATTGCTTACCAAAATTGGCGACAATAAAGAACAAGCCGTTGTAGTGCGTATTCCGTACAACTTACAAGTGCAAGACCTAGTTGACGTATTGCAAATTGGGGTAAAAAACAACCTGAAATTTGTAATTGCCACCAGTGCCTCGAAATAATATTTTTAGAAGCCGGGAACCTGTTTTCCACTCTATCTTTTATAAAAAAAAGCCATTCAAACGAATGGCTTTTTTTTATAAAAGGATGCCGCTGCAACCAGGGCTATTAAATTTGTTTGAAAACACGATTAGCTTTTCAACCTAATCATTAGGCAACTTAGCAGTTTTAATAAACTCAAAATCTTCTTTGGTTGTGAAATACTCTAAACTTAAAATCAATATTATTTTACTAACGAACGTTACTTTCTGCATAATCGCTAACAATTCAAAATCTCCAGAACCATAAAGATACATGGTATAATAAAATATGAGAAGGCTGGTAATACAAAGGAATTTAAAAAAATGCAGTTTTGATTTTAAAACAAAAACCGTAATATAAAATATACTCACCAAAAACATAGTCCCAGAAACCACAATCATTTGATCGTGTAACGGTGTTACAATTAAAAAAGTAAAAAACGTTCCTCCAGCTCCTAAATATTTGACAACCTTTGCTGCATGCTTATCAGGAATCCTCTTTGAAAACCCAATAAAAAACAGAGCCAGACTCATTGAAAACAAAAACACACCAACATCAGCCCAAATTCTTGAGGGATTTTCCAAACCGTTGATTGCTTTCTCTGCAAAAAGATTACTTATGAAATTTTTGGTCCAATCAAAACCAATAGAATTTTTATCAAAAAGAGAACCACCCGGATACACCAAAGTGGCTATAAAAACAAGGGACAACGAAACCGTCATCCCTAACAATACAGTATGCTTTTTTATTTGCATAATTAATTCAAACTAAAGCTGTAAATAATTTTTCCAACTTGTCGTTCCGGTGCGTCCTCACTAGCCTGCCATCTGGTGTTCATCGCTGCAATTCGCGCCTGATCAAGCAAACATTTAGCCGTATTGGTGGTTCCTTTGATTCCTGGTGTCGCCGAAATCGTTTTACCGGATTTATCCACAGAAACCTCAACTACTACTTTACCTTCTTCATTACAGTTATAGTTTGGCGATGGTTTGGACAATGCTTTTCGGTTTCCAAGGGAATAACCTGCGCCATTCCCCAGCCCGTGACCACTTCCGTTGCCGCCACCGGAACCGCTTCCGCTTCCCGGGCCTGTTCCTGTGCCGTTACCTGTGCCGTTCCCGCCACCAGTTCCACCTCCGGAACCACCAGAACCGTAATAACCGTTGGAAGCTAAATCTCCATTGCTTTTCCCTTTATTTCCGGCTTGGTTATCGTCACCGTCACCGCCTTTTTTGGAACCGTTCATTAAATTAGCCAAAGCATCGTTGGTATTTTTAGAAACCGTAGGCTTTTTAACCTCAACTGGTTTGGGATCGGTTTTTACCACCGGTTTTGTTTTTACAGGATTTGGATTTTTTGGAATCACTACCGCATTATCTTCCGGTGTATCGCTGGAAATGATATCTTCTTCCTGAGCCGATGTTGCCGCTACTTGTTTCACGTCATTTTTAACATTCAGCACTTCACTTTGGTAGTTATCCCCCATTCCAACATCACTGTCTCCGAAGTTGATGGTCACTCCACCTCCGCCACCTCCTCCACCTAACATGGCTAAGGTTTCCGGATTTGTGGGAGGCCAAAATCGGATAAAAAACAAAAGCAGCAGTAAAAAGGCGTAGATCACTATTGTTAACAATAACGACTTCCTTTTTTCTGCTGCTGATATATCAAACTGTTCCATATTCCTAACTCTTACTCAAACAATAATAACGAAAATACGCTTTTTTTGTTATGTTCAAAGAGCTAAATATACAAGAATTATACCAATTGTTTCAACGCAATTTCAAAAGCTCTTGCGCTAATATTCTTCTTGTCGGAACTTACATCATAAGTTTTTTGAATCGCCGCTTTAATAATATCCGAAGTATCATTAAAAATCGCCTCATCTGTCATAGCAACTTTTTTCTCCATGAAATAAGCAAAAACACGCGCCATTCCACAGTTGGAGATAAAATCCGGAACCAAACTTACTTTAGCATCCACTTCTTCCATAATAGGTCCGAAAAAGATTTCTTTATCTGCAAATGGTACGTTAGCTCCACAAGAAATCACTTCCAATCCTGCTGCCACCATACTATCCACTTGAGCTTTAGTAACCAATCTTGAAGCCGCACACGGAGCAAAAACCTCTGCACCAATCGACCAGATTTTCTCATTGATTTCCGCAAATGGGATCATGTTATCCGCCACTAACGTATTACCGTTTTTATTTAAGAACAAGGTTCTGATTTCTTCAAAAGAGAAACCGTTTTCGTTGATCACTCCTCCATCTCTATCAATGATTCCGACAACTTTAGCTCCCATTTCAGCTAAATAGAAAGCAGCTGCAGAACCTACGTTTCCGAAACCTTGAACGATCGCTTTTTTCCCTTGCACATTACCTCCGTAAATATCATAAAAATGACGAACAGCCTGAGCTACTCCATAACCGGTAATCATATCGGCAACTGTATATTTTCTGTTGATGTCTGGTGAAAAAGTCGTGTTCTCGATCACTTTTACCACACCTTGACGCAATTGTCCGATGCGGTTGATTTTATCTGCTTCCGTTGGTTTGAAATGCCCGTTGAAAACACCTTCCTGTGGATGCCAAACTCCACATTCTTCCGTCATTGGAATTACTTCGTGGATTTCGTCTACGTTCAAATCGCCTCCGGTTCCGTAGTAGCTTTTCAATAATGGAGAAACCGCTTTATACCAACGCTGTAAAACACCTTGTTTTCTAGGATCGTTCGGGTCAAAATTGATTCCTGATTTCGCACCACCGATAGCTGGCCCTGAAACCGAGAATTTCACTTCCATTGTTTTTGCTAACGAAAGTACTTCATTCATATCCAATCCCTTACGCATACGAGTACCACCACCGGCAGCTCCTCCACGTAACGAATTAATTACTGTCCAACCTTCTGCATCAGTTTCCGGATCTTTCCAATGGAACACCACTTCTGGTTCTTTATTTTCGAATTTTTTAAGTAAATCTTTCATATTAGTGTTTGTGTTATTTTTTAAAAAAAATGGTCTCGAAAATTTTTTTAATCGGGTTTGCAAACAAACATTTGTCTATTGCGATTTCATCTGTAAAATGAAATTTTGATATGCAAATCTAGCTCGTTTCAAACAATGTAAAAAAGAAAATTTATTTTTTTTTGCCGTTTCGATACCGATTGGTATCTTTGCGTATGCGATCCTCTGAAATAACAAAAGCAAAAGTACTCAAAGAAGCGACTACCCTATTCAATACAAAAGGGTACAAATCTACGTCATTAAGCGATATTACTGAGGCTACAGGCTTAACCAAAGGTGCTATTTACAGACATTTTGAGAGTAAAGAAAGCCTTGAAATTGAAGCTTTTCAAAAAATGATGCAGGCTATTTTCATCACATTAAATGAGAGGATAAAGGCCGAAAACAACACCAGGGACAAGCTGTTTTGCGTTCTGGATTTATTCAAGAGTTACATCACAAATCCGTTTGTTGTGGGTGGTTGCCCACTATTGAATGTTGCCATTGAAGTAGATGACACCAATTTAGAATTGAAAGAAAAAGCACAACAAGCTCTATCTGTTTTTCGGAACTCTGTCGAGAAAATAATCATCAATGGAAAAACACATAAACAAGTTAGGAATTTAGTGAACGAAAAGTTAGTCGCAACGGTACTAATTTCAAGCCTTGAAGGCGGAGTCATGATGAGCAAACTGCAAAATTCAAACGCTGATATTGAGATCGTGGTGAACCACTTAAAAAACTGGATAGTTTCTGATATATTACTGTAAAAAAATTTACCCTAAACGATACCGATCGGTATCTTAAAATAAAAAACAAGTATGAATTCGAAAAAAATAATGCAAAAATCGATAGGATTTTATTTCAATTTTCTTTCTTTCACACATCCTAAAAAACTAAAAAAGGAAGGTTTTCAACTTTTTTGCAATCCGTTTGCCCGAAAACTCAAACCACATCAATTGGAATTTTTAGAAAATGGTTTAGCGCATAGTCTTACGGTTGACAATTACAAAATCCAAACCTATAAATGGGGCAATGGAAGTAAAAAAATACTTTTAGTTCATGGCTGGGCCAGTCATTCGTTTCGATGGAAAGCCTATATTGAACATTTGACCAAAAACGACTTTACGGTGTATGCACTGGATGCTCCCGCTCACGGCTTATCTTCAGGGAAATTCGTTCATGTTGTTTTGTATGCGAAAGTGCTTAATGCTTTTTTAAAAGCAAATCAAGACATTCAATACATTGTAAGTCATTCTATCGGAGGATTTGCAACAACCTATTATTTAGATCACTACAAAGAACATTCTCTTGAGAAAGTAGTTATTATGGGCGCTCCGGGAGAAGCTTCCGATTTTTTTGATTTTTACAAACAAACCTTAGGATTAACCACAAAATCAGTCAACTTGATAATTGATGAGTTTGAAAAGCAGTTAGGAAAAGTGCCAAGCTATTTTTCGAGTGCAAAATTCGCAGAAAGCATTACCCTACCCGCTTTAATCGTACATGATAAAGATGATTTAGCTACCAATTTTAATTATTCCATCCGATTAAACAAACATTGGAAAAACAGCGAATTGATTCTTACTGAAGGATTAGGCCACGATTTAAAAAGCAAAGACTTAATGAAAAAAGTCACCCATTATATTATGAACTAAATTCATAAATCACTCCTGAACTATGATTTCTGGAAGCTCCGGTAACGCTTGCCAGCACATTAACTTCGTTTCTAAGTTTTAAAACGCCTAATAAAGCAAAAATTAAGGCTTCTTTAAATTCGATGGTTTTGGCATCCGGAACAACCAGCTTCATTTTCGGGAGACAAGCCTGCATTTGCTCAATAAGAAAATTGTTATAGGCACCACCTCCAGTTACTAAAAGAGTTCCGTGCTTTTTTGGTAAAGCTGCTGCGATTTGAAAAGCAATGTGTTCCGTAAAGGTTCGAAGTTTATCTTCTACTGAAATCGGATAGTTTTCCATCATCGGAAGGACAACCGTTTTCACAAATTCAAAACCTAAAGACTTCGGATAACTTTTACTGTAGAACTCTAACGCATTCAGTTCCGATAATAATTCGGTCGAAACTTTACCGCTTTTTGAAATCTGTCCTTTATCGTCGTACTTCAATCCCAATTTATCAGCATAAAAATTCAAAACCGTATTTACCGGAGAAATATCAAAGGCGATGCGGTTGTCGTTTTCCTCGAAAGAAACATTGGAAAAACCACCCAGATTCAAGCAATAATCATAATCTGAAAACAAAATACGATCGCCAATGGGAACTAAAGGAGCACCTTGTCCTCCGAGTTGTACATCTTGAACCCGAAAATCACAAACTACTTTTTCATTCAGCAATTCAGCAATTTTTGGAAGATTCCCAATTTGAAGGGTAAAACCATTTTGAGGTTGATGCAGGATTGTATGCCCGTGTGAACAAACGGCATCGAGATCTTTAATTTGATGTTTTTCTATGAAATCACGAATGATTGCCGCTAAAACTTCGGTGTATTCTTCATTTAGCTGAAGGAGTTCTTCTTTAGAAAAATCCACTGCATTTTTTAATCGATCAACCCAATCTTCCGAGTAGGCAACAGTCTCACTTTCAAAAATTTGAAAATCCCATTTATTCTTTTCTATGGTAAAATGAATGTGTGCCAAATCCACACCGTCCAGCGAAGTTCCCGACATCACTCCCACAACCTTATACGTCTTATTTTGCATGGGTTAAAATTAGGCAATCTAATTGAAAATAGGAGAATTATATCTATATTTGGGCACTTTTAAAATCAAAACAAAACAATATACAAATGAACTTTAACTTATCCGAAGAACATTTAATGATTCAGCAGGCAGCCAGAGATTTTGCTCAGACTGAATTGTTACCGGGTGTAATCGAAAGAGATGAGCATTCGACTTTCCCAACTGAACAAGTAAAGAAAATGGCAGAACTTGGCTTTTTGGGAATGATGGTAGATCCGAAATACGGTGGTGCTGGTTTAGATAGTATTTCCTATGTTTTAGCGATGGAAGAAATTGCTAAAGTGGATGCTTCTGCGGCAGTTATTATGTCTGTTAACAACTCATTAGTTTGTGCAGGTTTAGAAAAATATGGTTCTGAAGAGCAAAAAGTAAAATATTTAACGCCACTTGCAAAAGGAGAAGTAATCGGCGCATTCTGTTTATCTGAGCCAGAAGCAGGTTCTGATGCCACTTCACAAAGAACAACTGCCATCGATATGGGCGATCATTATTTGGTAAACGGTACTAAAAACTGGATTACCAATGGAGGAACTGCTTCTACGTATTTAGTAATTGCTCAGACGGATGCTTCTAAAGGTCACAAAGGAATCAATGTTCTCATTGTTGAAAAAGGAATGCCAGGTTTTGAAGTTGGCCCGAAAGAAAAGAAAATGGGAATTCGTGGTTCTGATACTCATACCTTATTATTTAATGATGTAAAAGTTCCAAAGGAAAACAGAATTGGAGCTGATGGTTTTGGTTTTGCTTTCGCCATGTCAACTTTAAATGGTGGACGTATTGGAATTGCTTCTCAAGCATTAGGAATTGCTCAAGGTTCATATGAATTAGCATTAAAATATGCGCAAGAACGTGTGGCTTTTGGAAAACCAATTTTCAATCACCAAGCGATCGCCTTCAAATTAGCGGATATGCACGTGAAAACTACAGCGGCCAGATTGTTAATTCACAAAGCGGCTTCTGAGAAAGATCAAGGATTAGATATTGCACATTCTGGAGCCATGGCAAAATTATATGCGTCTGAAATTGCTTTAGAAGTTGCTAATGATGCCGTTCAAATTCATGGAGGAAATGGTTATGTTGCTGAATACCACGTTGAACGAATGATGCGTGACTCAAAAATCACTCAGATTTACGAAGGAACTTCAGAAATTCAGAGAATTGTAATTTCAAGAGGATTAGTAAAATAATTTCTTTTTTGAAACTTCTATAAAATGACAAAGGCTGGTATTTAAACCAGCCTTTGCTTTTGATTATCTAAGGGAATTTATTTGTTGGAAATCACTTTTTTCATGCTTACTTCTCGGTCGGTAATCACTTTGATAAAGTACATTTGACCTTCTCCTAAATTGAATGTAGGAGTAAGAACAACTTCTTTATTTTGGTAAGCATCTGGATCATCATAAGACATTAAGATGGTACCTTTATAATCGTACATCTCAATTCTCGCTTTTGATTGATAATTAAAATCGTATCTGATTGTTAAGTTTTCTTTAAACGGAACTGGGAATGCAGTAAATAGATCTGTTACAGAATCAGATTTAGCATTTGGCACAGTACAAGCTCCTGGTAATGGAGTATTGTCTGAACAACCGGCTAAAGCATCAAGTGATCCTACACTTCCAGCATCAAGATTACCATTCACATAACTTGCAAATGAATAGGTACTGTTCAAATCAGCACCAGAATAGACTGCTCCAAGTAGAGATTTTACGTTATACTTAATCGAGATAATATAGTTTTCACCAGGTATAGCGCCGTTTACAACAAGTCTTGCTCCTTTACCATTGTCTATAAAACTAGGTACAAAAGACACATTACCACAACTACTTGTAAACAAACGAATCTGTTGCAAACTGTTTTTATCGTAACCATGAATTTCAAACAATTTACTTAATTCTCCATCGTTGGACTGTTTCACTTCAATTGAGAAGGAAGCTGCTGGTGCAACTACACTGGCGTAATAAAAGAACACCCCAGGAATTGCGTTTCTCACAACTTTACCTTTAACCGTTGTACAAACATTCAATAAACTCGAAGCAGTTCCGGTAATGTAGTTACAACAAGTTGTTTGTGTTGGGAAAATATGGCCTCCACAAGTAATCAAATCTACATTGACGTTATCACTGATTTCACAATCATTATCATCCACTACCCTTATTGTGTAGCTGTTTGTACCCAGATTCATAAAATCATGTGGTGAGGTGACTACACCTGCACTAACTCCATTAATGTAAACTGTATAAGGAGATGTTCCTCCAGAGAACGTTGCTCTTATACTACCTGTTGCGGTTCCTGCACAGTTTTCAGGAAGTGATGATAAGGAAAGACTAAGCGCAGCATTTGGTTGACTGATTATTGTGCTGTTTTCATTACGACATCCTCCGGTATTTCCGTTGGCATCGGTAATCACAACACTATAGGTACCAGCTACTAAGCCTGATAAATCCTGATCGTCGGCCTGACCGGCTGGTATCACACCTCCGTTAGTAGCACTCCAAGCATAAGCATAAGGCGGTGTACCTCCCGATGGGGTCAAATCAATCGATCCGGTTGCAGCTCCATAACAAAGCACATCAACATCGCTGATTTGGCTTGATATAGCATTGTCTGGTTCGATAATAATTACAAGTTTTGTCGCACGACATCCACCTGCATTTCCATTAGCGTCGGTAATTATAACTTCATAGGTACCAGCAACTAAGCCTGATAAATCCTGATCATCGGCTTGACCGGATGGAATTACACCTCCGTCAGAAGCAGTCCATGCATAAGCATACGGTGGAACTCCTCCCGATGGGCTTAAATCGATCGAACCGGTAGCTCCTCCATTACAAAGCACATTAACATGCGTTTCAGTAGCTGAAAGACTAGCTTCAGGTTGACTGATTACAGCGCTGTTTGTTGCACGACAACCGCCGGAATTTCCGTTGGCATCGGTAATCACAACACTATAAGTACCAGCAACTAAGCCTGATAAATCCTGATCATCAGATTGACCGGCTGGAATAACACCACCATTAGTAGCACTCCAAGCATAAGCATAAGGCGGTGTACCTCCCGATGGGGTTAGATCAATCGATCCGGTTGCAGCTCCATAACAAAGCACATCAACATCGCTGATTTGACTTGATAAAGCGGCGGCAGGTTGACTGATTACAGCGCTGTTTTCATTACGACAACCGCCGGTATTTCCGTTGGCATCGGTAATCACAACACTATAAGTACCAGCAACTAAGCCTGATAAATCCTGATCGTCGGCCTGACCGGCTGGAATAACACCACCATTAGTAGCACTCCAAGCATAAGCATAAGGCGGTGTACCTCCCGATGGGGTTAGATCAATCGATCCGGTTGCAGCTCCATAACAAAGCACATCAACATCGCTGATTTGACTTGATAAAGCGGCGGCAGGTTGACTGATTACAGCGCTGTTTTCATTACGACAACCGCCGGTATTTCCGTTGGCATCGGTAATCACAACACTATATGTACCAGCTACTAAGCCTGATAAATCCTGATCGTCGGCCTGACCAGCAGGAATAACACCTCCGTTAGTAGCACTCCAAGCATAAGCATAAGGTGGTGTACCTCCCGATGGGGTTAAATCAATTGATCCGGTCGCTCCTCCATAACAAAGTACATCAACATCGCTGATTTGACTTGATAAAGCGGCGGCAGGTTGACTGATTACTGCGCTGTTTTCATTACGACATCCTCCGGAATTTCCGTTGGCATCGGTAATCACAACGCTATAAGTACCAGCAACTAAGCCTGATAAATCCTGATCATCAGATTGACCGGCTGGAATAACACCACCATTAGTAGCACTCCAAGCATAAGTATAAGGCGGTGTACCTCCCGATGGGGTCAAATCAATCGATCCGGTTGCTGCTCCGAAACAAAGCACATCAACATCGCTGATTTGACTTGATAGAGCATTGTCTGGCTCAATAATAATTACAAGTTTTGTGGCTCTACAAGCTCCAGCTGTACCATTGGCGTCGGTAATTATAACTTCATAAGTACCAGCAACTAAGCCTGATAAATCCTGATCATCGGCTTGACCGGATGGAATAACACCTCCGTCAGAAGCACTCCAAGCGTAAGCATACGGTGGAACTCCTCCCGAAGGGCTTAAATCGATGGAACCGGTAGCTCCTCCATTACAAAGCACATTAACATGGGTCTCAGTAGCCGAAAGACCGGCTTCGGGTTGACTGATTACTGCGCTGTTTTCATTACGACATCCTCCGGAATTTCCATTGGCATCGGTAATCACAACACTATAGGTACCAGCAACTAAGCCTGATAAATCCTGATCGTCGGCCTGACCGGCTGGAATAACACCTCCGTTAGTAGCACTCCAAGCATAAGCGTAAGGCGGTGTACCTCCCGATGGGGTTAAATCAATTGATCCGGTTGCTGCTCCGAAACAAAGCACATCAACATCGCTGATTTGACTTGATAATGCCGCATTTGGTTGACTGATTACTGCACTGTTTGTTGCACGACATCCTCCGGAATTTCCGTTGGCATCGGTAATCACAACACTATATGTACCAGCAACTAAGCCTGATAAATCCTGATCGTCGGCCTGACCGGCTGGTATCACACCTCCGTTAGTAGCACTCCAAGCATAAGCATAAGGCGGTGTACCTCCCGATGGGGTTAAATCAATTGATCCGGTTGCAGCTCCATAACAAAGCACATCAACATCGCTGATTTGACTTGATAAAGTGGCGGCAGGTTGACTGATTACAGCGCTGTTTTCATTACGACAACCGCCGGTATTTCCGTTGGCATCCGTAATCACAACACTATAAGTACCAGCAACTAAGCCTGATAAATCCTGATCGTCGGCCTGACCGGCTGGAATAACACCTCCGTTAGTAGCACTCCAAGCATAAGTATAAGGCGGTGTACCTCCCGATGGGGTTAAATCAATTGATCCGGTTGCAGCTCCATAACACAAGACATCAACATCGCTGATTTGACTTGATAAAGCGGCATCGGGTTGATCTATAAAAAATGTACACTGATCATTATTAATATCTGGCAATGGAATTGTATCAACGGTGTCTGTAATAAAAACTAAATATTCTTTGTCACCACTTAACCCACTAAAGGTATATGTTGCGAAAGTTTGATTAAGATCATTATTAACAGGCAAACTGTTCGCTATAGATACACTCAAATTTGATGTATCATATAGATAAAAAATGTAAGGAGGAAATCCTGCAGAAGCTTTAACTGTAATCGAACCGGTCTGGTCACCATAACACAATGGATTAGACGATGCAATTTTATCACAAACTGGAGCACAAGGATTGTTCACCGTAAAAGCTGCTGTTACCGTATCGGTTTTTCCACAAGCATCCGTAATTGTCCAGGTAACAGAAGTTGGCGGATCTGTACCATCAAACGAAGGCGCTGTAGGAATAGGTGGGTTTCTTGTTACAGTATAAGAGCCAGCTCCTCCATTCAATACTACAACACCATTTGATTCTACGTCGTTAGGATTATTTGGAGTAGCATTAGCTAACCAAGCACTAAACGCTGCATCAATTGCTGCCTGAGCTTCCGCCTCACTAACCCCACATAGAGTGTTCGCTGAAGCAGGAGCCTTAGTGATATCTGGGAATGTCTCAGCATTTTGATTTATCACAATTCCCGAAACCGAAGCCGAACAACTGTTTGCACCAGTGACCACTACACTATAAGTACCTGCTACTAATCCTGACAGATCCTGATCATCAGCTTGACCTGAAGGAATCACACCTCCATTAGATGCTGTCCAGGCATAGGTATACGGCTCAACCCCTCCAATTGGTGTTAAATCAATTGATCCGGTTGCACTTCCAAAACATGCAGCATCTGTTGCATCTGCAGTTGCATTAAATGGTGGGGTAATGATAACATTAGGATTGTTCCAACAGTATTTACCATTTGGATTGTTTGCCAATGTTACCGGACATGCAGCATTAGCACTCGCAGCAGTCCAAACTAAAAGAATATCTGACAATTCAAATGTACTACCACAAGTAAAGGTAATAGTACCAAAATTCAAAACCTGTCCACCAGGTGGCTCAAGCGAGCTTTTAACAAGTGGTCCTGAACATTTGAAAAAATCTGTAACTACAGGCACACCATTGGGTGGGGATTCCATTAAGTCCCCCATAACAGCCAAATATCTTGGATCACTATTGGTATTATGGTGAACTGTAATGTATAAGGTCCCACTTACTTGAGTACCAGGCTCACAGTTATTACAAGCATTCGGAAGAACTATTCTAGCGGATACAATTTGAACGTCATTTGCAGGACATTTTCCACGCGTGTAGGCAGGATTGTCTCGCAAATCAGTTTGTTGAGCAAACACCGAATTAATGGATAACCCGGAAAGTAAAAAAAATAAAATTAGTGAAAGTAAATATTGCGAATAGGTTTTAATTTTTAGTGTTTTTTTACAATGCTCTTCATCTTTTAAATGAGAAATTTTTCGTTTCATAATAATACGGTTTTAGAGCCATATTATTAGTGGGAGTTCAATGACAGAAAAAGGGGAATCCAAAAAATAAGTCCCTTTCAATCAAAAATTGAAACTCTAAGATTATTTGAAAAAGAAAAAAGAAAAAAATGTGAATTGATTCTTGCGGAGGTATTATTGCACTTGCAATCACAATCAATCATAAAACCGTCTAATAACCTTATTAAAGTTTATCGAGACAAATTTAACACTATTTTCACGAAGAGTGTTAACAAACAACTGACAATTTTAAGACTTTAACTTTTTTAACAAAACATTGATTACCAATTACTTACAAATAAAAACTATTGAGATTAATTACTAAAAAAATGGCTACAAACAAGAACAGAGCCTCTAAATGCGAATAGTGTTCAAACTTTATATTTTAATCATTTTCGAAACATTAATTAGTTCTATTTTTTTAATTCAGCATATAAAAACATTTATTCAATTGCATTTACTTTATCTCTTTTAAGAAAATAAACTTATTACAGTTAAAATACTTTTAAAGTTTAATTTGAAATTTAAGTACACAATTTTTTAAAAATACTATAATTTTCTTACAGTAAAAGAATTCAATTTTTCAAAACAAAACATATACAAATTGCTGATAATTAAATAATTAAAGAATTTATTTATCAATTTTATCCCAAAAAAATAAAATAATTATAGTCCAAATCTTATAAACCGAAAAAAAACGTGCATTTCATCGATATTTTTGTTAATTTCATCGATATTTTTTTCTAACTGTTTAATTTTGAACCAGTTAAAAAAATTATTTATGAGAAAATTAATTTGTGCTGCCCTACTACTTATCGGAACCTACGGAATTGCTCAGAGCAAAAATGATTTATGGAAAAAGAGTACTGCAAAAGAAAACTCTGGAAGGATTTCAAAATCCAACTTGCCACAAAAAAACATTTTCGATTTAGACTTACCTACTATGAAAAAGATGCTGGCTAAATCTCCTAAAAGAGATGCTTCCAACATTACTTCAAACACGATCATCACGTTACCTAACGGAGAAGGTCAATTAGAAAACTTTAAAGTTTATGAAAACTCAGTGATGGATCCGGCGTTAGCGGCTAAATATCCGGATATTAAATCGTATGTAGCTGTTGGCGTTGAAAACCCAAGTGCTCGTGCTTATTTCAGTAATTCGCCATTAGGATTCAAATCCATGACTTTATATCCTAACAAAGAAACTGTTTTTGTTGAGCCGATTAGTGCTGATAATACCACGTACACAGTTTATAAAAAATCTGAAACAGAAAACACTTTAGATAACTTTGAGTGTGGTGTAACTGATGTTGCTGTGAAAGCTTATAATCAATCGAACATTACCCTTGCACGTGGAGCTGATGACAGTAAACTACGTACTTACAGACTAGCGCTATCTTGTACAGGAGAGTATACTACATATTTCGGAGGAACTAAAGCTTTAGCATTAGCAGGAATGGCAAACACACTTACCAGAGTAAATGGTGTTTTTGAAAGAGATTTAGGAGTACGATTGATTCTTATTGCCAACAATGATTCGATTATTTATACCGATTCAACTACCGACCCATACACTGATGCTTCAGCATATTGGGGAACACAATTACAATCAAATTTGACCACGGTTATTGGGGAAACTAATTACGATCTAGGACATTTGCTTGCAGGGACCACAGCTGGTGGAAATGCGAACTGTATTGGTTGTATCGGTGAAGATGGCATAAAAGGTAGTGGTTACACAGGTAGAAGCATCCCTTCAGGTGATAATTTTGATATTGATTATGTAGCACACGAAATGGGACATCAATTGGGTGCTAACCACACGTTTACCTATAGAACAGAAGGTGCAAATCCAGCTCAAATGGAACCTGGAAGCGCTTCTACTATCATGGGATATGCAGGACATGCTACCTATAATATTCAATCACACTCTGATGCTTATTTTCACGCAATCAGTATCCAACAAATAACTGACAACATCAAAGCTAAATCTTCTGGTTCAATAACAAGTACAGGTAACGCTACACCTGTTGTGAATGCTGGATTAGATTACACTATTCCAAAAGGAACCCCTTTTATGTTAACAGGAACTGCAACGGATGCAAATACTAATGATATTCTTACTTACTCATGGGAGCAAATGGATTTAGGAAATGCTACTGCAACTGTTCCTTCAGAAACATCTGCCACAGGGCCTCTTTTCAGATCGTATCTTCCAAGTACATCTTCTACTAGATACTTTCCAAATATGACCAGTATATTGGCAGGAGCAACAATAACTCGTAATTCTCCTGTTAGTTCTACATTCAATGTGGAAGCATTACCAAATGTTGCCCGTACTTTAAACTTCCGTTTAACGGTTCGTGACAACAGAGTTGGGGGTGGTGCCAACAATACAGACGATATGGTTGTAACTGTAAATGGTACAGCAGGACCTTTTACCGTAGACACTCAAAATACAGCTGTTTCTTATGCTGCTGGAACATCTCAAACAATTAACTGGACCGTTGCAGGGACTACTGCTAATGGAATAAACGCTGCTAATGTAGACATTTTATTATCGACAGATGGGGGACAAACATTCCCGATCACTTTAGTTGCAGGAACTCCAAATGACGGTTCACAAAATGTTGTGATTCCTAACAACCCAGGAACAACCAACAGAATCATGGTTAAAGGATCAGGACATATTTTCTTTGATGTAAACAATGCAAACTTTACCATTACAGGTTCTGCAACTGCGGACACTGCTGCTCCAACAGCTTCAACTCTTTCGGCTTCAGCAACAACTGCTTCAAGCACCAACTTATCTTGGACAACAGCAACAGATAATTCTGGAGTAACGGGTTATGATGTTTATCAAAACGGAGTATTGAAAACTACCACTACTTCAACAACATTAGCGGTAGCAGGTTTGTCAGCTTCCACAACTTATAACTTTTATGTGAAAGCTAAAGATGCAGCTGGAAATGTATCATCGGCTAGTAACATCGTAAA
>NZ_JAKLTO010000030.1 GCF_022012335.1 Flavobacterium sp. SM15
GGTTTCCACAAGAATCAGTAGCAGTAAACGTTACCAGAGCGCTTCCTGAGTTTCCACAACCATCGCTTAAAGCAGTGAAGTTGTGTGACCATGTTACAGAAGAACATACATCGGAAGAAGTTGCACCACCATGACTGTCTAACCATACTTGTAATTGTGCTTGGTTTCCTTGACCGTCGCATTCAACTGTCATATCAGAAGCCTGCACTGAAATTACCGGATTAGTTGTATCCTGAATTGTGAATGTTGCTGAAGTAGTACTAGGGTTTCCACAAGAATCAGTAGCAGTAAACGTTACCAGAGCGCTTCCTGAGTTTCCACAACCATCGCTTAAAGCAGTGAAGTTATGCGACCAAGTCACTGAAGAACATACATCGGAAGCAGCTGCACCACCATGACTGTTAAG
>NZ_JAKLTO010000031.1 GCF_022012335.1 Flavobacterium sp. SM15
GAACTGCTACTGTAATGTTTAATGGAACGCCAAATGCAACGGTAACGTATACAATTGATGGCGGAGCAAATCAAACGGTAACGCTTGACGCTTCAGGAACAGCTAGTGTTACGACTCCAGCTTTAACAGCGGATAGCACTTATGCTTTAGTGAATGTGGCTTCAACATGTTCTCAAAGTGTAACTGGTTCAGCCATAATTACAGTTAATGCTTTACCAACGGCAACTATTTCAGGAGCAACTACAATTTGTTCAGGAGGAACTGCTACGGTAACGTTCAACGGAACACCAAATGCTACGGTAACTTATACTGTAAACGGTGGAGCGAACCAAACAATAATGCTTGACGCTTCAGGAACAGCTACAGTAACAACATCAGCTTTAACA
>NZ_JAKLTO010000032.1 GCF_022012335.1 Flavobacterium sp. SM15
AGAAAAGAGTGCTACTTTTGCACCCGCAATAAAGCACTAGTTCATCCGACATTTTGAAACAAGCCGAGTCAAAAAGATTTTTGAAAAAAAGTTGAAAAAAGATTTGGATTGTAAAGAATAAAGAAACTATCTTTGCAGCCCGCAAAATAAGGGAAAGTTCATTTGAAATACTGGTAAGCGATATGAAATTACTTTCGAGAATAAATCGAAAAAAAATTCAAAAAAAGCTTGTGAGATTTAAAAAGGAGTTCTACTTTTGCAACCCGCAAAACAAGGGAAAGTTCTTAAGAATATTGAGCAGTGATTTTTGAAAACGGTTTAAAAATAAATCGAAATAAATTTCAAAAAAAGCTTGCGAGATTTAAAAAGAG
>NZ_JAKLTO010000033.1 GCF_022012335.1 Flavobacterium sp. SM15
TCCTTTTTAAATCTCGCAAGCTTTTTTTGAAATTTTTTTCGATTTATTTTTAAACCGTTTTTCAAAAATCACTGCTCAATATTCTTAAGAACTTTCCCTTGTTTTGCGGGTTGCAAAAGTAGAACTCCTTTTTAAATCTCACAAGCTTTTTTTGAATTTTTTTTCGATTTATTCTCGAAAATAATTTCGTTTCGCTTACCAGTATTTTAAATGAACTTTCCCTTATTTTGCGGGCTGCAAAGATAGTTTCTTTATTCTTTACAATCCAAATCTTTTTTCAACTTTTTTCAAAAATCTTTTTGACCTGTTTTGTTTCAAAATGTCGGATGAACTAGTGCTTTATTGCGGGTGCAAAAGTAGCACTCTTTTCT
>NZ_JAKLTO010000034.1 GCF_022012335.1 Flavobacterium sp. SM15
AGGTATAATTTTTTGTTTTTTGAGCGAGCCTTCGGGCTCATTTGTAATGGCAATTCCCGCTTTTCGTTACAATTCCTTCGCTTCGCTACGGGATTTCCACTACAATCGGGGCTAGGAGAGCGGCATTTTGGGATTATCGGTAAAGGTTTTTAACTACTCCTTATATATATAGTATGGTAAAATCAAAATACGTTACCTATATATAGTATAACAAAGACAGCCAAAGCGCAAACTCATCTAAGCATCTTTCAAAAACACCAAAAAAACTTTTGACGGTTACGAAATGGTTATCAGAGAGTTATGAAAAACCGCCTAAAAAAGATCAAAAAAAGGTGTAGAAAAGTTTGGAAGTGG
>NZ_JAKLTO010000035.1 GCF_022012335.1 Flavobacterium sp. SM15
AGAATCTTCCAAACGATACGTTAACCCAGCCTCGAATTTATTGTACAACAACGTGTTTAACGACAAATCCAATGAAGTTGGCGCATTAAACGAGGATTTTACCATCGCAAACGGTTTTAACTTCATGTTCTGGTTGATGTCAAACACATAGCCTCCCGTTACAAAGTAATGCGACTCTTCCGATCCAAACTTTCTTCCGTTAAAATCAAGGTGTTTCGACTTTAACATATTCGGAATCGAAGCCCCGATGTAGTACTTCTGGGTGTAGAAAAACAATCCAGCTCCCACATTCAAAAACGTATTGTTC
>NZ_JAKLTO010000036.1 GCF_022012335.1 Flavobacterium sp. SM15
AAACAATACGTTTTTGAATGTGGGAGCTGGTTTGTTTTTCTACACTCAGAAGTACTACATTGGGGCTTCGGTTCCGAACATGTTAAAGTCGAAACACCTTGATTTTAACGGAAGAAAGTTTGGATCGGAAGAGTCGCATTACTTTGTAACGGGAGGCTATGTGTTTGACATCAACCAGAACATGAAGTTAAAGCCGTTTGCGATGGTAAAATCCTCGTTTAATGCGCCAACTTCATTGGATTTGTCGTTAAACACGTTGTTGTACAATAAATTCGAGGCTGGGTTAACGTATCGTTTGGAAGATTCC
>NZ_JAKLTO010000037.1 GCF_022012335.1 Flavobacterium sp. SM15
ACTTACTCCACTTTGAACTACTGTCCAATCAAAAGTAGTCCCTGCAACAGGGCTGCTTAATAAAATATTTGGAGCAGATCCCGAACAGATCGCATCCGATGATGGTGATGCCGAACCTGCAGGAATAGGCTTAACAGTAATAATTACATCAAAAGGAGTACCGCTACATCCGTTGGCTGTTGGAGTTACCGTATAAGTAGCTGTTCCGTTTACAATTCCTGAATTTGTTAAAGTTTGTGCTATAGTTGTTCCACTTCCATTGGAAGCACCGCTTACTCCATTTTCAACTACCGTCCA
>NZ_JAKLTO010000038.1 GCF_022012335.1 Flavobacterium sp. SM15
TAAGCAGGAGTTCCACCGGTTACATTAACTGTCGCCGAACCGTTGGCTACTCCGTTACATAATACATTGGTTTGCGAAGCAGCAGTTGCAACTAAATTGCTAGGTTGGTTTACAGTAATTGTTCTAGTTATTTGACAAGAATTTGCATCGGTGATGGTACACGTGTATGTTCCTGAAGCTAATCCTGTGGCTGTTGCAGCAGTTCCTCCTGAAGGCGCCCATGAATAGGTGTAAGCAGGAGTTCCGCCAGTTATACTAACTGAAGCT
>NZ_JAKLTO010000039.1 GCF_022012335.1 Flavobacterium sp. SM15
AACTTTCAACGGAACAGCAAATGCTACAGTAACTTATACAGTTGATGGTGGAGCCAACCAAACGGTAACGCTTGACGCTTCAGGAACCGCTACGGTTGCTACATCAGCTTTAACTGCAGATAGTGTTTATACTTTAGTGGATGTAACTTCAGCAGGAACACCAGCTTGTACGCAAGTGTTAACAGGATCGGCTACGGTTTCTGTGATTGCCTTACCGACAGCGTCTATTTCAGGAACAACCACAATTTGTTCTGGAG
>NZ_JAKLTO010000004.1 GCF_022012335.1 Flavobacterium sp. SM15
ATAGATTTTAATTAAGGGATCAGTTTTTTAAATTTCTGTAATCACAACAATTATTTATCGGACATACATCGCATTTTGGATTGGTAGGTCTGCATATTTCTCTTCCTAAAAATGAAATTGACATACCAATTTCACCCCAAATATCTTTCGGTAAAACTTGCATTAATTGCTTTTCAACTTTGTTACCATCTTTAGATTCTGAAATTAAACCAATTCTAGGAGCAACTCTAATAACGTGTAAATCAGCAATAATACCTTCGGCAGGTGCTTTCATTTCTCGCATAATTACATTGGCAGATTTTCTTCCAATTCCTTTCAAAGCAACAAGGTTTTCCATTGTAAGCGGAATGTTTTTATCTTCTTTAAGTTCTTGAGCAATTTCAAGAAGCCAACTAGCTTTGGTTCCGAAATTTCGAACTTTTGAAATATAAGGTATCAGCGCATCAACATTTGAAACCGCTAAACTTTCCAAATTTGGATAAACTTGAAAAAGGGCAGGTGCAATTTTATTAATATTGGCATCAGAATCTTGAGCAGATAAAATAACCATCACCATTAACTGATAGAGATTTTCATAGTCCAGTGGATGCTTTTTTCCTTTGTATTTCTTGAGAAGCGGGTCTAAATTGGTTGTCCAATCGGTCTGATTTTCAAATAAAGTCATGGTTTATTTTTTATTGAAATCTAAAGATAAGGAATTTACACAATACCTTATACCTGTTTTTGTAGGTCCATCATTAAAAACATGGCCTAAATGACCTCCACATTTTGAACAAAGAATTTCAACTCTAAGCATTCCGTGTGAAGTGTCTTTTACATACTCAACTTTTCCGGGTATTGATTCATCAAAAGAAGGCCAGCCACAATGTCCATCAAATTTTGAGCTGCTTTCAAATAAAGGTTCACCACAAGCGCCACAGCAATATGTCCCATTTTCGAAATGCAGGTTGTATTCACCAGTATGGGGATATTCGGTTCCTTTTTGACGCAGAATTCGATATTTATCATCGCCTAATTCTGCTTTCCATTGCTCTTCGGTTTTTTCTATTGGATAACTCATTTTTTAGCTGGAATAAATTTTATAGATACTGAATTGGTACAAAAGCGTTTTCCGGTAGTTTGAACGGGTCCATCATCAAAAACATGTCCTAAATGACCACCACATTTGGCACAGGTAACTTCAGTACGATCCATTCCAAAACTACTGTCATTGTGATAGTTAACAGAGCATTTTATAGCTTGATCAAAAGAAGGCCAGCCACATTCGGAATCAAATTTAGCATCAGAAGTAAATAAAGGATTTCCACAAGCGGCACAAACGTACATGCCTTTTTGAAAATGTTTCCAATATTCACCGGTGAAGGGTCTTTCGGTGCCTTTCTCTCTTAAAACTTCGTATTGTTCCGGAGATAATTTAGACTTCCATTCCGCTTCTGTTTTAGGCATTACATTGGCAGATGAAGTTTGGGTAACTGTTTTTTTTTCCTGGGCATTACAGGAGATGAAAAAACTTAACGTCAAAAGCAAAACAATTTTTTTCATGACTTTTACTGAATAAATTCTACAATCTTTTTGATGACTTTGTTGTCACCTAAAATTTTTCGATGTCCCAGCTCTTTGGTTATCATGATTTGCCCGTTTGATAAATGGTCATAAATGTGATGTGCAGCTGATACCGGAACATCGTCATCGTTTTCATCATGAATTACAAGAACAGGAATCGAAACTTCCTTTGCAGCTATATACGCAGAATAACTGTTCATGGTTTCACCCAATTTGTTTTCAAAGTCGGATTTCATTCGCTCAGCGATGTTTGGTTTCAGTTTTAGTTTCAACACAAAATCGTTTAAAATGTCTTCTACTACATCACCACTACCAATAATTACGGCTTTTTTTACTTTTAATCCTCGTTTGATAGAATTTAAAACAGTCATGCCTCCCAAAGAATGTCCAACGGCATATTCAAATGGGCCAAACTGTTTTTCAATTTGAAGAGCTGCTGCAATAAATTCGGTCATGTTGCTTGTTTTTCCGGGTGCTTTTCCATGCCCTGGTGCATCAAAACTTATGGTGGAATATCCTAGTTTTAGAAACTCATCTGCAATTTTTACCAGTTGTGTTCCTCTTCCGGACCAACCATGAATCAATAATACTTTTTTTGGTGAGGTCCCATAACTGTAAACCATTACCTCTTTGTTAATGCTGTTTATTTTAAGAAGTTGCTGTTTGGAATTTGCATCCATTTCAATTTCCCTTTTAGGAAGTTTATGGCGCATTGGTGTTGTAAAAAGTTTTATTGCAAATAAAGTAGTAAGTCTTGGAGATACTGTTTCCAGAGCTTTAGCTGTATAGAGTATGCCTTTAGGAATCTTAATGGTTTGTTGATGTTTGGGCTTTTTCATCTTCTGTAAAAATATACTGCAAGTTACTTCATTCTTGAGATTTGAAGTGATAAATAATTCTTAAATCTCGTTTGGCATTTTATTTGTATCAGGAAATGATGATAATATTTTGTACCTTTATTAACAATGATAATAGGACAATTATTTAATTTTGTTTACTAAAAATCTTGCGTTATGAATTTAAAAACCAGTTTAGTATTAGCCGGTTCGTTAGCACTTGTGATTTCCTGTGCTAAAAACCCTTTTACAGGAAAAAGTACGATGGCTTTGGTTTCTAACAGTGAAATATTTCCATCATCCTTTCAACAGTACAATCAGTTTCTTGGAGAAAATAAAGTAATTAAAGGAACCAAAGACGCTCAGCGTGTGGAAACTGTTGGGATGAAAATTAAAGCCGCTTCTGAAAAATGGCTTAATGCAAACGGCTACCAAGGATATCTTAATGATTACAAATGGGAATACAATCTTGTAGACAGTAAAGAAGTGAATGCGTGGTGTATGCCGGGAGGTAAAATTGTTTTTTACTCAGGAATCCTTCCAATTTGTAAAGACGATGCAGGTATGGCTACCGTTATGGGGCATGAAGTTGCTCACGCTCTGGCAAATCACGGTCAGCAGCGTATGAGTGCAGGAATGCTGCAACAATTAGGCGCTGTTGGAGTTGGAGTTGCCACTGGAAATAAAAGTCAGGAAACACAACAAATCGCCATGACTGCTTATGGAGCGACTACTCAATTAGGAGGAATGTTGCCTTTTAGCCGTGCTCATGAAAGTGAAGCCGATATGATTGGATTGACACTTATGGCAATTGCAGGTTACAATCCTGATACGGCTGTAGCTTTCTGGGAAAGAATGTCTGCCAATGCCGGAGGGCAAAAACCACCTGAGTTTATGAGTACGCACCCTTCCGATCAAACTCGTATTGCCAAAATCAAAGAGTTGATTCCACAAGCAAAAGCGGAAGCTGCAAAATATGGCGTAACATTCAAGTAAGAAAATTTATGTATATTCGAGCCACACTTTTGGGTGTGGCTTTTTTTTATTTATACAATATGAAACAACTTGAAAAAGGTAGTTCTAAGCTACTAAATGCCTGGGCTTTTTACGATTGGGCAAATTCTGTTTACAGTTTAGTCATTGCATCAGCGATTTTTCCAATTTATTACGGGCAGCTTTTTAAAGACAGAGGTAATTTGTATATCGATGTTTTCGGAATTACTTTTAAGAATACTGCCCTGATAAGTTTTGTGACTGCTGCTGCTTTTTTGGTGGTTGCTTTTACTTCTCCATTACTTTCTGGAATTGCAGATTATGCCGGAAACAAAAAATCGTTTATGCGTTTTTATTGTTATTTGGGAGCAGTTTCCTGTATCGGATTGTGTTGGTTTGAATTAGAGAATATTTACTTTAGCTTAGCATGTTACTTCTTTGGATTGATTGGCTTTTGGGGAAGTTTGGTTTTTTACAACTCCTATTTGCCAGATGTGGCTTTTCCGGAACAACAAGACCGAATTAGCGCCAGAGGTTATTCTATGGGATATATAGGAAGTGTTATCTTATTGATTATTAATTTAGCGATGGTTATGAAGCCTGATTTATTCGGAATTTCTGGGACCGATGGTGAAAAAGCGATGAAAGCAATGCGCTATTCGTTTATATCTGTAGGAGCATGGTGGATTTTATTCAGTCAGTATACCTTTTATTATTTGCCGAAAGGAAATAACGGAAATAAAGTTCACGGAGCAGTAATTTTTAATGGGTTTAAAGAACTTAAAAAAGTTTGGTTTTTATTAGAAGAAAACCTTCGCTTAAAACGTTATTTACTGAGTTTCTTTGTTTATAGTATGGCCGTGCAAACCGTGATGCTTGTGGCTACTTATTTTGGAGAACAGGAAATTGCCTGGAAAGACGATAATGAGAAAACAATGGGTTTAATTATCAGTATATTGGTTATTCAGTTGGTGGCGGTTTTAGGTGCTGTAATTACTTCAAGAGCTTCTGAAAAATTTGGAAACATCAAGGTGTTGATTGTGATTAACTGTATTTGGATCGTGATTTGTATTAGTGCATTTTTTGTTATGCTACCAGTTCATTTTTATGCCACAGCCGGATTTGTTGGGTTGGTAATGGGAGGAATCCAAGCTTTGTCGCGTTCCACATATTCTAAATTTCTTCCGGAAACCAAAGACACTGCTTCCTTTTTCAGTTTTTATGATGTAGCAGAAAAAATTGGTATCGTAATAGGAATGTTGCTTTACGGTTTTATTGATCAACTAACCGGAAGTATGCGAAATTCAATTGTGTTTTTAGCGCTCTTTTTTATTTCAGGAGTTTTGCTGCTGCTGCGTGTTCCAAAAAATTAAAGACGAATTCAAGTTATAATTTGAAAAGCTATCGCAAGGTAGCTTTTTTATTGGCACAAAGATTGACAATTACTATTAAAGAATTTCAATAAAACGTAACTTTGTAATTGATATTCAATGAGATAGTTGTTTTTTTAATCAGGAACGACTGTCCTTTTTTTATTGTTTAATGACAAAAAGTCCTAAAAATACTATGTCAAATCAAAAAATACTTACACTTGACAACTTGTCACTTCAGGAAATTGATACTGATGCTGAATTAATTCCGCTTTTAACTCCCGAAGATGAAGAGGAGATGAACAACGAAGAGCTTCCAAAGGATTTACCAATTCTTCCTTTGCGAAACACTGTGCTTTTTCCAGGAGTTGTTATTCCAATTACTGCGGGTCGTGACAAGTCCATCCGACTAATTAACGATGCCAATTCCGGTGATAAAATTATTGGAGTTGTTGCTCAGAAAGACGAAGAAGTTGAAGATCCTTCCTTCCACGATATAAATAAAGTAGGTACCGTAGCGAGAATTTTACGCGTGCTGAAATTACCCGATGGAAATACAACAGTAATCCTTCAAGGTAAAAAGCGCTTTGAAATCGATCAGCTTACAACCGATGAGCCTTATTTAAGAGCGACCGTAAAGGAAGTTTCCGAGGTTCGACCAAATGAAAAAGACAAAGAGTTTGTAGCGATAATCGATTCGATTAAAGAGCTTGCAATCCAGATAATTAAGGAAAGCCCGAACATCCCTACCGAGGCTACTTTTGCCATCCGCAATATTGAAAGTAATCCGTTTCTAATCAATTTTGTTTCTTCCAACATGAATTTGAATGTGAAAGAGAAGCAAGATTTGTTGTCGATCAATAATTTGAAAGACAGAGCTTTGGAAACATTGCGTTTCATGAATATTGAGCAACAAAAGCTGGAACTTAAAAACGACATCCAATCTAAAGTTCGATTTGATTTAGATCAGCAGCAGCGTGAATATTTCCTGCAACAGCAAATGAAAACCATTCAGGAAGAGTTGGGTGGTGTTTCGCACGACCAGGAAATTGAAGATATGCGCTTGAAATCCAAATCTAAAAAATGGAATGAAAAAGTGGCTCAGCATTTCGATAAGGAGATTTCCAAATTGCAACGCATGAACCCGCAATCTCCTGATTTTGGTATTCAGCGCAACTATTTAGAGTTGTTTTTAGAACTGCCTTGGAATGATTTTTCAACGGATAAATTCGATCTGAAAAATGCTCAGAAAATATTAGACCGTGATCATTTTGGTTTGGAAGATGTGAAAAAACGTATCATAGAACATTTAGCGGTTTTAAAATTGCGTAATGATATGAAGTCGCCAATTATCTGTTTGTATGGGCCTCCGGGAGTTGGTAAAACTTCCATTGGAAAATCCATAGCAGAAGCTCTTGGTAGACAATATGTCCGTATGTCGTTAGGTGGTTTACGTGATGAAGCGGAAATTCGCGGGCACCGTAAAACCTATATCGGAGCCCTTCCGGGAAGAATTTTACAGAATATTAAAAAGGCAGGAACTTCTAATCCGGTTTTTGTTTTGGATGAGATTGATAAACTTTCTTCAAGTCACAACGGTGATCCATCCTCAGCTTTATTGGAAGTATTGGATCCGGAACAGAATTCGGAGTTTTACGATAATTTTCTTGAAATGGGTTATGATTTGTCTAAAGTGATGTTTATTGCAACTTCTAACAGCCTTTCCAGCATTCAACCTGCATTGCGTGACCGTATGGAGGTGATCAACGTGAGTGGGTATACTATCGAGGAAAAAATTGAAATAGCAAAACAGCATTTACTTCCAAAACAATTAAAAGAACATGGTTTGTCAGCTAAAGAGTTGCAAATCGGAAAAAAACAAATTGAAAAAATCGTGGTAGGTTATACCAGAGAGTCCGGAGTTCGTGGTTTGGAAAAACAAATCGCGTCAATGGTTCGAAACGCTGCCAAATCGATTGCTTTAGAGGAAGAATACAACTTCAAAGTAACAGACGAAGACATCGTGAAAGTATTAGGCGTTCCTAGAATGGAACGTGACAAATACGAAAACAACGAAACGGCCGGAGTAGTTACCGGTTTAGCATGGACAAGCGTTGGAGGTGATATTTTATTTATCGAATCGATTATTTCCAAAGGAAAAGGCGGGATGACCATGACCGGAAATTTGGGTACGGTAATGAAAGAATCGGTTACTATTGCTTTGGAATACATTAAAGCCAATGCTGAAAAATTAGGAATCAATCCTGATGTTCTGACAAATTACAATGTACACATTCACGTACCGGAAGGAGCGACTCCAAAAGACGGTCCTAGTGCCGGTGTGGCAATGTTAACGTCTTTAGTTTCGAGTTTTACCCAGCGAAGAATCAAGAAAAGCTTAGCTATGACCGGGGAAATTACCTTACGAGGAAAAGTTTTACCGGTTGGCGGAATCAAAGAGAAAATCCTTGCTGCCAAAAGAGCGAATATCAAAGAAATCATTTTATGTCATGAAAACAAACGCGACATTGATGAAATCAAAGCGGAGTATTTAGAAGGATTAACCTTTCATTATGTTGATAAAATGAGCGAAGTTTTGGAAATCGCCATCACTGATCAAAAGGTTAAAAATGCTAAAAAGCTAGTATAACAAATTTATAAGAAAGAGATTCCAATTTAGAAATAAGTTGGAATCTCTTTTTTTGTGTAATCCCGTTTATAATTTTATCTTCGCAACTGCGTTATACATTCAGAAACGAAAAAAAATGTCCAAAAAACTGTTGCTTACTTTTTTTCTGCTTATTTGTGCTTTTAGTTACAGCCAAATAGGTGGAAAATATACCTATCAGTTTCTGAATTTAGTAACTTCACCACGTCAGGCTGCCTTGGGAGGTAAAACGGTTACTATTTATGATCAGGACGTGAATCAGGGAATTTATAATCCGGCGACCATTAATCCTGAAATGGACAATCATCTTTCTTTAAATTACGGAAGCTATTTCGGGGAAGTAACCTACGGAACCGGAGCTTACGCTTACACATGGGACAGACACGTTCAAACACTACACGCAGGAGTAAATTATGTAAACTACGGAAAGTTTGACGGATATGATGAAAACGGTCAGAAAACCGGAGAATTTACCGGAAGCGAGATTGCTCTTTCTTTGGGTTATGCATACAATATTCCCTGGACTCCGGTTTATATTGGTGCAAATGCTAAATTTATTTCCTCTACACTGGAATCCTATAATTCTTTTGGAGTAGCGGCAGATTTAGGTGCTTTGTATATCGACGAAAAAAACGACATCAATATCGGTTTAACCGTTCGAAACATAGGAACTCAGATAACTACTTATGCAGGACAGCAGGAACAGCTTCCTTTAGAAGTTATTGCCGGAATTTCTCAGGAAATGGAAAATGTTCCTTTGCGATGGCATTTAACTTTGGAGAATCTTCAGCAATGGAAAATTGCCTTTAGCAATCCTAATAGAACTGAGGCTACAATCGATGGACCGGCTAAAGAGGAAAAAGTAGGTTTTTTAAATAATGCTTTTCGTCACGTGATTATTGGAGCGGAATTATTTCCGAAGAAAAGTTTTAACATTCGTTTGAGTTATAACTTCCGAAGAGGCGAAGAACTTAAAATACTGGATCAGCGCAATTTTTCTGGAATTTCGGCTGGATTTGGGCTTCGTTTCAATAAAATCAAATTTGATTATTCCTATTCACGCTATACTGTTGCTTCTAATATGAGTTTGTTCGGATTGACAATTAATCTTCAGTAAATGAAAGGAGTTTTTGCTGTATTAATTTGTTTTTTGAGCCAATTTGGTTTTTCTCAGAACAAACTGGAAAGCTGGAAAGATTTTCAGACTTTTGAAAAGCAATGGATTCGACTAGAACGTGACAATCAAGGGTATTTATTGTACCAGCCTTGTGAGGGTTCAATAAACAGAATTGATATTCAACAAAGAAGAATAGGAATATATTGGACACTCGAATCACCTGATTTTTTTGAAATCGAGAAGGCCTCCTTAAATAAAGAAGGAAATTTGTTTACCTTTAGTTTTAGAGGATCCGGAAACAGTAAAGGAACCGCAGAGGCTAAAATTGTAGATAAAATCCAAGGATTGGTTTTGTGGAAGTTTAACTTCATATTCAACAATTCGGTTTCTTCTGAAATTATTTGGGTCATGACTCCGAAAATATATGCAAATGAATTCCGTTTTGTAGACAATCCTTGTCCGGATGGAAAAATTAAAGAAAAAGAATTTTTACCAATTGAATTTAAATAAACCAAAATTGAAAAAAATTACCATAGCCATTGATGGGTTTTCCTCTACCGGAAAAAGTACTTTAGCAAAGCAGCTTGCTAAAGAATTGGGGTATGTTTATGTAGATACAGGTGCGATGTACCGTGCCGTTACTTTGTTTGCGATGCAAAATAACTTTGTTTCGGAAACTCATTTGGATAAACAGGGATTAATTGATAAACTTTCCAAAGTGCAGCTCGAATTTCAGTTTAATCCGGATTTGGGTTTTGCCGAGATGTACCTTAACGGGATTAATGTGGAAAACGAAATCCGAACTCTTGAAGTTTCTCGTTTGGTTAGCAAAATAGCTGAAATTTCTCAGGTTCGTTCAAAACTGGTTGAGCAACAGCAGCAAATGGGAAAAAACAAAGCGATTGTTATGGATGGACGTGATATCGGAACGGTGGTTTTTCCAGATGCTGAACTTAAAATTTTCATGACCGCCAGTCCGGAAACCAGAGCCAAACGTCGTTACGATGAATTGCTGGAAAAAGGTCAGTCGGTAACATTTGCAGACGTTTTGCAAAATGTAAAAGAACGCGACCATATTGATACTAACCGTGAGGATTCTCCACTTGTTAAAGCTGATGATGCCATTGTGGTTGATAATTCTGCATTGAGTAGGGAAGAGCAGTTTGAATTGGTGCTGAATTTAATTAAGGCAAAATTGAGCTAAGTTCAAGCGAGATGTTATTTTAATAAAAAAACATCTTAAAATAAAGGTTTGAAAAACAGATTCTTGTTGAAAATCCTAATATTTGATTAATACCTTAAATCCGAAGTAAGTTTGCACACAAAAGTGGAATTTATTTTGGATTTTTTGTTTTTAGTGTTAGATTTACCGGCTTTTTAAAAAATTAATAACCTACATACAACAAAGAAGAAATGAATATAAAAAATCGCCTTGTTTTAATGAGTTTTCTCCAGTTTTTTGTTTGGGGAGCATGGTTGATTACTGTCGGGAATTACTGGTTTGGAACCAAACAATGGAGTGGTGCCGAGTTTGGAGCAATTTTTTCAACATTGGGATTATCTTCAATACTAATGCCAGCCCTCACAGGTATTATTGCCGACCGTTGGATGAATGCAGAGCGATTGTATGGTATTTTACATATTATTGGCGGATTGGCTATTGCATATTTGCCACAAGTTGACAGCCCGTCAGCATTTTACTGGGTGATTTTTGCAGCAATGATGTGTTACATGCCAACTATTTCATTGTCAAATTCAATCGGATATACAATCCTGAAGAGCAATAATTTTGATGTAGTAAAGGTGTTTCCGCCAATTCGGGTTTGGGGGACAGTAGGTTTTATTGTTGCCATGTGGATTACGAATCTTACCGGAAACAAAGCTTCGGCGAATATGTTTTATATTTCTGCTTTTGCTGCTATTGTACTTGGGATTTATTCCTTCACGATGCCGGCTTGTGAACCACAGAACAAAACCTCGAAAGATGCTTCTTTAATTCAATCGTTAGGATTAAATGCTTTTAAGCTTTTTGCAGATTATAAAATGGCGTTGTTCTTTATTTTTTCTATGTTTTTGGGTGGTGCATTGCAATTAACCAATATGTATGGAGATACGTATTTATCTGAATTCGAGAAGATTCCACAATATGCAGATTCATTTGTAGTGAAATATTCTACAATCATCATGTCAATTTCTCAAATCTCAGAGACGTTGTTCATTCTTGCAATTCCTTTTTTCTTAAAGCGTTTCGGAATTAAGCAGGTAATGTTAATCAGTATGTTGGCTTGGGTATTGCGTTTTGGATTGTTTGCTTTCGGTAACCCTGAAGGAGGATTATGGATGATTATTCTTTCTTGTATTGTTTACGGAATGGCGTTCGATTTCTTTAATATTTCAGGTTCTCTTTTTGTGGAAACCACTACGGATTCTAAGATTCGTTCTTCCGCGCAAGGATTGTTCATGATGATGTCTAACGGTTTTGGAGCGTTCTTTGGAGGATTAATCAGCGGTTATGTTATTGACACTTACTTTACAGATAACGGACAAAGAGACTGGCATAACATCTGGTTGGCGTTTTCAGCCTATGCTTTGATTATTGCAATTGCTTTTGCGGTGTTGTTCAAACACAAACACAATCCGAAAGATGTGGAAAGTATAACACATTAATATAAGAAAACCCGATACGAAGTGTCGGGTTTTTTGTTGCCTGAAATTCAATGCAGTTTTCCAATAGCCCCGATAGAAGCAAGCTACCGCGTAGCGCGGATAGCGGGAAAATGGTTTCCATAAAAGCCTAAACCTTTCGCTTCAAAATAAAATAAGTTATTTCTAGCAACTTATCCCTTATTACTTTTGATTTTTCCTTTAATAAATCTTTGGTAATTCAATAATTATCACTACTTTTGCACACCTTTTGGCGAGAAGTGTTTCCTTTAGGTATCAACAATTTATATGTAAAACGCTTCTGTTTTTTCTACTGCATTATGAAACACGAGAGAAACAGAATACAAATTTTTTATCAGACATGTCTGAAATCAATAAAACACAAGAAGAGTTTTTGGCGAATTTTAACTGGCATAACTTCGAAGAAGGTATCGATGCAGTAGATCAAAAAAACTTACAGGAATTCGAAGAATTAGTAGCTAAAACATTCATCTCTACAGATGCTGAAGAAGTAGTGGAAGGTGTTGTTGTTAGAATCACTGAAAGAGATGCTATCGTTGACATCAACGCTAAATCTGAAGGTGTTATCTCTTTAAACGAGTTCCGTTACAATCCAAACTTAAAAGTTGGAGACAAAGTAGAGGTATTAATCGACGTTCGTGAGGACAAATCAGGTCAATTAGTATTATCGCACAGAAAAGCACGTACAATCAAAGCTTGGGATAGAGTTATTTCTGCTAACGAAACTGGAGAAATCGTTAACGGTTTCGTAAAATGCAGAACTAAAGGTGGTATGATCGTTGACGTATTCGGAATCGAGGCGTTCTTGCCAGGTTCTCAAATCGACGTGAAACCTATCCGTGATTACGATCAATATGTAAACAAAACTATGGAGTTCAAAGTTGTGAAAATCAACCATGAGTTCAAAAATGTTGTTGTTTCTCACAAAGCGCTTATCGAAGCGGATATTGAAGTACAGAAAAAAGAAATCATCGGTCAATTAGAAAAAGGACAAGTATTAGAAGGTGTTGTTAAAAACATCACTTCTTACGGTGTGTTCATTGACTTAGGAGGTGTAGACGGATTAATCCACATCACTGACTTATCTTGGTCAAGAATCAACCACCCATCTGAAGTTCTTGAATTAGACCAAAAACTTAACGTGGTAATCCTTGATTTCGATGATGAGAAAACAAGAATCCAATTAGGTTTAAAACAATTAAACGCTCACCCTTGGGATGCTTTAGATGCTAACTTAGCAGTTGGTGACAAAGTGAAAGGTAAAGTTGTAGTTCTTGCTGACTACGGTGCTTTCATCGAAGTTGCTGAAGGTGTTGAAGGTTTAATCCACGTTTCTGAAATGTCTTGGTCTACGCACTTGCGTTCAGCTCAGGATTTCGTAAAAGTTGGAGATGTTGTTGAGGCAGTTATCTTAACTTTAGACAGAGACGAAAGAAAAATGTCTTTAGGTATCAAACAATTAACGCAAGATCCTTGGACTGACATTACTTCTAAATACCCAGTAGGTTCTAAGCATACAGGTATCGTTAGAAACTTCACTAACTTCGGTATTTTCGTTGAGTTAGAAGAAGGAATCGACGGTTTAGTATACATCTCTGACCTTTCTTGGACTAAGAAAATCAAACACCCATCTGAATTCGTTAACGTAGGTGATAAATTAGATGTTGTTGTATTAGAGTTAGACGTAGAAGGACGTAAATTGTCTTTAGGTCACAAACAAACTACAGCTAACCCTTGGGATAAATACGAAGATGCTTTCGCTGTTGGAACTATCCACAACGGAACTATCGCTGAAATCGTAGACAAAGGTGCAACTGTTGAGTTTGGTGATGATATCGTTGCTTTCATTCCTACTCGTCACTTAGAGAAAGAAGACGGTAAGAAATTGAAAAAAGGTGATACTGCAGACTTCAAAGTAATTGAGTTCAACAAAGAATTCAAAAGAGTAGTTGCTTCTCACACTGCTATCTTCCGTGAAGAAGAAGAGAAAAACGTGAAAGCTGCTGAGTCTAACAATGTTGCTTCATCTTCAAACAATGCTGAGAAATCAACTTTAGGTGATATCGACGCATTAGCTGAATTAAAAGCTAGAATGGATAAAGGAGAGTAATCTTTGATATTCTTAAATATTGAAAAGCCCCGCATTTGCGGGGCTTTTTTTATGCTTGTGTTTATGTATTTATCATTGCAAGCCTGCTGCGAAGCAATTTTTTTACAAAAAAGCTTATGGGATTGAAAAAATAACCGAAAGAATTTAAAAAATAACTATAAAAATTAAGAACGTAACTGTATTTTTTAATGAATTGCTTTAATTTTTCATAAAGAGAATTGAAAAAATTACTGAACGAACTAGATCAATTCGAAACAGAACTAATTACATTGAAGAGTAAACTTAAAAAATACAGTTATTTTATCAATTTACCACGTTAGGTAACGTATTAAAACACGTCTCTAACGTCATTCACAAGGTGTGTATGTGGGTATTGATCGTTTTTATAAGAAAATTCAATTTAAATTATTCATTTACATATCTTTACACCGTTAAATTTAACCAAATGAAGAAATTTTACTTTTTAGTGGTGGCTTTGTGTCTTTTTATGGGTGTCAATGCCCAGATTGTTAACATCCCGGATGCGAATTTCAAGGCGAAATTGATTTCTTTAGGAGTTGATACAAATTCTGATGGAAATATTCAAGCATCAGAAGCTTTAGCAAAAACTAATTTAGATGTTTCTAATAGTTCTATTTCATCATTGACTGGGATAGGAAGTTTTACAAATTTAACAAACCTTTATTGTTCTTCTAATCAACTTCAATCATTGGACTTGTCAGGTTTAACACGTCTCTATGTTTTAGAATGCAATAATAATTTGTTAACTGCTTTAGATCTTAGCAACTCAAATTATTATTTATCAGTAGATTGTTATAATAACCAACTGACATCGCTTACAATTGGGCAAACTGTGCAGACACTAGATTGCCACAATAACAATTTGACTAATATTAATTTCAGTAATTCACAAATAAACTATTTTGATTGTTCTGATAATCAATTAACTTCATTACAATTAGGAAATTTTGGTTTAGGATTAGCCACATTAAACTGTTCAAATAATTTATTAACGTCATTAAATGTTTCTAATTTAGTTAGCCTTGTTAATTTATATTGTAGCGACAATAATATAACATCTCTTAATCTTAACGGATTAAATATGTTGAATAATTTGGGCTGCTCAAATAATCAATTAAATAATCTAAATATTAATGGATTAACAAATCTCTCCTCTTTAAGATGTTCAAATAATCAATTAGCGTCTTTAAATTTAAATGGCTTAATTGATTTGAATTCACTGAATTGTGATTATAATCAACTTACTACGATTGATTGTAGTTCATTGATAAATCTTTCTACTTTAATTTGTGGTAATAATCCATTAGTGAGTTTGTTTGTTAAAAATGGAAGATATGAAGATTTCAATCTTGATAATTTACCGAACCTTCAATATATATGTGCTGATGAAAATCAAATCACAGCTTTAGGAAATATGTTGAGCATTTTAAGTTATTCAAATTGTGTTGTTAATTCCTATTGTTCCTTTGTTCCGGGAGGAAATTTTTATACTATTCTGGGTAATGCTAAATTTGATTCCAATACTAATGGAAATTGTGATGTTTCAGATGTGAATCTTCCTAATTTGAAATATACTATCACAAACGGAGCAAATTCAGCTGTAATGATTACTAATACTTCGGGAAACTATTCAATTCCAGTTCAGTCTGGTACACATACGATAACACCGGTTTTAGAAAATCCTTCCTATTTTACACTGTCGCCATCATCGGTAAATGTAACTTTCCCAACGCAAACCAGTCCGTTTACTCAAAATTTTTGTAGTACTGCAAATGGCATTCATCCCGATTTAGAAGTTGTTTTGTTGCCCACAAATCCAGCAAGGCCTGGTTTTAATAGTAATTATGAGTTAACCTATATAAACAAAGGAAATCAGCTGCAATCCGGATCTGTTTCTTTAGATTTTGATGATTCAAAAATGGATTTGGTGGCAGCTTCATTAGTTCCGGCTAGTCAGTCAGTTAATAATTTGACTTGGAATTTTGCTGGTTTAAAGCCTTTTGAAAAAAGGTCGATTTACTTTACTATGAACATTAATGCCTCTACAGATATACCGGCTGTAAATGCAGGAGATGTTTTAAATTGTACGGCAACGATACTATCGGCGGCAACAGATGAAACTCCTGCCGACAATACTTTTACATTAGATCAAACCGTTGTTAACTCTTTCGATCCAAACGATAAAACCTGTCTTGAAGGTTCAACAATTGCACCAAGCGAAGTAGGGAAGTACGTGCATTACTTAATCCGTTTTGAGAATACCGGAACTTTTCCGGCAGAGAATATTGTTGTAAAAGACATTATTGATGCAGCAAAATTCGATGTAAATTCAATTGTTCCAATTAAAGGAAGCCATGATTATTTCACCAGAATCAATGGTAATAAAGTGGAATTCATCTTCGAGAACATCAATCTGCCATTTGATGATGCGAACAATGATGGTTATGTAGCTTTCAAGATAAAAACAAAACCTACCTTGACAACGGGGAGTAGTTTTAGTAATTCAGCAAGCATTTATTTCGATTACAATTTCCCGATTGTAACTAATACCGCCACAACAACAATTCAGGCGTTAAGTACTCAGGATTTCAATTTTGAGAAGTATTTCACAGTGTATCCAAATCCTGCAAACAATGTTTTGAATATCGAAACCAAGAAAACCATAGAAGTAAGTTCAATCAGCATTTACAATCAATTAGGACAATTGGTTTTAGTGGTTCCGAATGCTCAGAATGTGGCTAAAGTAGATGTTTCGAGTTTATCGGCTGGTAATTATTTTATCAAAATAAATTCGGATAAAGGAACAGCTAATACGAAGTTCATTAAGCAATAATAACTTTTATGATAGTTTACAAATCCCAATAGGAAACAGTTGGGATTTTTTTGTTTTTGAATGGTTGTTTTTATTGTAAGAAAATTTATTTATAATCTGATTTTGATATCTTTGTGTAACTAAATTTTCCAAATGAAAAAACTTTACTTTTTATTGTTTGCATTGATGCTTTTTAAAGGAGTAAGTGCGCAAACAATCGTTTTTGCAGACCAAAAATTCAAGACAAAGCTCTTGCAGGCAAGTACCAGTAATACGATAGCTAAAAATTTGAGCGGTAACTATTTTAAGATAGATTCTAATAATAATGGTCAAATCGAAGTCAATGAGGCATTGCAAGTTAGTCATCTTAATATCAACAATCTATACACGCCGGCAGTTGATCAGATCACTAATGTAGGTGAATTGTCTTATTTTACAAATCTGACTTTCCTGAATTGCGGTAACAATATGTTATACAATTTGAATGTTAGCGCATTAACCAATTTGGTAACTCTGGATTGTAGATTTAATTTGCTAAGTAGTTTGGATTTAAGTGGTTTGGTAAATATTACCTCTTTAGAATGTCGAAATAACCGAATCGTTACCTTGAATTTAACGGGTTTGTCCAATGTTCAAAGTATAATTGCCCTTAACAACCAGATAACGTCGATTGATCTAACCGGTTTAAATAGTTTGACAACTTTAAATTTATTAAGTAATCAATTAACGCAATTAAATTGTCAGGGACTGCTTAATTTGACTACATTGTCCTGTGGAGGAAATCAGATAAATAACTTAAATGTTGCACCTGCACTTAACCTGCAAGATTTGTATTGTTCTGGTAACAGGCTAACCACCTTGAATATACAGAGTTTAGTAAATTTGGTAAATTTAGACTGTGCAAATAATTTATTGACAGCTATAGATATTCAGGGCTTAAATCAACTCTATAATTTCAGCTGTAACAATAATCGTTTGACGACACTAGACGCTCATGGTTTGCCACTATTAAAATTCCTGTACTGTAGTTCGAATTTGTTAACCTCAATTAATATAAGTTCGCTGCCGAGTTTAGAGTACTTACATTGCGACAACAACCAACTTGTAGATTTGAATCTAACTTCTCAACCTTTTTTGAGTAACTTAATTTGTAGTAACAACCTGTTAACAACCTTGAGTTTTGAGTATTTACCTCGTCTATCATTGTTCCGATGTTTCTCTAATCGTTTGGAAAGTTTGATTGTTAAAAATGGCGTAACCAATGGATTTAGTCAAAATTTTTCTGATTTTCATGATAACCCCAATTTAGCATACATCTGTGCTGATGAATTGGAAATGGAATCTGTTGAACGTTTATTGGTACAATTTAATTTTAGTGATGTTGAGGTTAATTATTACTGTAACAACGTTTCTTATGATAAGAATACACTAACAGGGGCAGTAAGGTTTTATTCCAATCCTTTCAATATAACAGGCCCCGGAGCAATTGTAAACAATCTTAGAGTGTATGAAACCATGAAAGCCTCATCAATTACTCCTAATACTGCGGGGAATTATTCATTTTATTTTGTTCCGGGTGTTAATAGTGGTTGGGCTTATCTTCGTTTTGAAAACCCGGACTTGTTTTACGGTCCTCAGGAAAGTTATAATTTTATTTATCAAAATGGAGGAGAAACCGTGGTCAAGAACTTTAATTTCTGGCCGGCGAGCAACAATTTAAATAAGGTAGATTTTGAGGTTGTATTGGTGCCACTAAACAATGCGCAGCCAGGTGAAAATGCCAAATACGACCTATTGATAAAAAATAAGGGGAATGCTGTGAGTGCAGGAACAGTAAACCTGACTTTTAATGATGATGTTTTAGATTTTGTAAGTGCTAGCCCTGTGCTTCAAAGTCAGGCGACTAATACTCTTTCGTGGAGTTTTACGGATCTGAAACCTTTTGAATCACGCGCATTAAATCTTACCTTGAGGGTTAACTCGGTAACAGATACTCCATCAGTTTCAGAAGGTTTTGCGTTGGATTACACAGCAACAATAGCCCTGTCTTCGGGAACAGATTATTATCCGGCAGATAATTCTTTTGCTTATCGTCAAACCGTAGTTAATTCGTTTGATTCTAACGATAAAACTTGTTTACAAGGAAACTCAATTGCCCCTAGTGAGGCAGGAAAGTACGTTCATTATCTGATTCGTTTTGAGAATAGAGGAACATCAAACGTTCAAAATGTTGTGGTAAAAGATATGATTGATACTTCAAAGTTTGACATTTATTCATTAACACCCATTAAAGGCAGTCATGATTATGTAATGAGTATTGTGGGAAATAGAGTTGAATTTCTTTTTGAAAATATTAACCTGCCTTTTGACGATGCCAATAATGATGGGTATATCGCCTTTAAAGTTAAAACGCTTTCATCTTTAACTGCTAATGATAGTTTTACTAATAAAGCAAGTATTATTTTTGATTATGGTACTCCAATTGTAACCAATGTTGCAAGAACCTTTATGGGGGTGTTAAACACTCAGGATTTCAATTTCGAAAATTATTTTGCCTTGTATCCAAATCCTGTAAATAATGAATTGAATATCGAAATCAAGCAAACCATCGAAGTAAGTTCAATCAGCATTTACAATCAATTAGGACAGTTAGTTTTAGTGGTGCCTAACGCTCAGGATGTGAATAAAGTAGATGTTTCGAGTTTATCGGCTGGTAATTATTTTATCAAAATCAATTCTGATAAAGGAACTTCAAATACTAAGTTTATCAAGAAATAATATTTATACTATGTTTATAAATCCCAATCGGAAACGGTTGGGATTTTTTTTGGGGTTTACTGAAAAATAGCCTAGTTAGTTCCTTTTTTTATTTAATATTCTTAATAAATTAATGGACTAGACCAATAGATTAGTAAAATGACTCAATTCTTTGAAAATAAAACCATAAGAATTGATAAAGTTTTTTAATGTATTGAAAACAGAATTGAATGCATTGTAAAAAGTACTGTAAAAATTAAGTTATTGTATCAATTTAATACGTTAACCAACCTATTTAGGTTCAAAGTAAAGTAGTATGTTTCGTTCCTTTGTCACATCATGTTGGTTAATCTTTGCATGTTATTAGCCTGACAATAAATATTTGTAGGAATTTTGCAGTGGCTTTGTTGGAATTAATATATTTGGCAAATAAATTTCTATTATGAAAAAACTTTACTTTTTATTAATGTCTCTTTGTCTTATTACAGGGGTTAATGCGCAAATTATCAACTTTCCCGACGCTAATTTTAAAGCGAAGTTGGTAGGGGCAAATCCTTCAAATATTGTAGCTTGGAATGCTTCCGGTTATGTTACTATCGATACTAACGGAGACGGGGAAATTAGTGTTAGTGAAGCTGCACTAATAAAGCTGCTTAATATTAACGGGGCTAATGTTGCATCAATGGAAGGGATCTCTGGTTTTGTGAATCTTGAAACTTTATACTGTAACAATAATTCTTTGCTTACGGGCTTAGATTTGAGAGCGCTCACCAATCTTGATGCATTGCATTGCAGTTCTAATGCACTCCAGACTTTAAATGTAAATGGATTGGCTAATTTAAGAGGAATTGAATGTGATAATAATGCACTAACGTCTTTGGATTTGACCGGCTTGGCTAGTTTGGAATATATAGATTGTGTAAATAATCAGATAACGTCCTTGAATTTTTCAAATTCACCAAATATGAATACGATTCGTTGTTCACACAATCAATTGAGTAGTTTGGTTACGATTAATTTTCCAACCCTATTTGAAGTGGACTTATCCTATAATAATTTATCAAGCCTTAGTTTAAATCATTTTTACAGAGCCAATAGTGTAGATTGTTCAAATAACATCCTCACCAGTATAACAGCTATTTCTTCGGCTGTTAATTGGATCCAATATTTTTATTGTTCTAATAATCAACTCTCAACTTTAAATTGTGATACTTTTTCAGACCTATTAACTTTGAACTGTTCAGGTAATCAGCTTGCTTCATTGAATCTTTCCAATGTAAACGGGTTATCCTATTTAGATTGTTCATCTAATCAATTAGCTACGTTGAATTTACCGGATTATGGACTATATACCTTGTTATGCAACAATAATTTACTGACGAATCTTACTATTGGCAGTATTGCTGGAGGTATTAATACGTTTGACTGCAGTAATAATTTATTAACGAGCTTGGATTTAACAGGTTTTACCTTTTTAGAAAGTTTTAATTGTTCTAACAATCAGATTCAAATGCTTGATTTTATGAACAATATTTATATTGATGATGATTTAATTGCTGATTGTAGAAACAATCAATTACAGATTTTAAAAGTTAAAAACGGTAAAACGGAGTTAATTGATTTTGGAAATAACCCAAACCTGCACTATATATGTACGGATGAAAATCAGAATGAGATTAATTATTTCCAATCCAAATTAACGGAGTATGGATTAACAAACTGTAACATCAACACCTATTGTTCCTTTACCCCAGGCGGTGATTATTATGAAATTAAAGGGAATCAGAAATGGGATAGTAATAATAACGGTTGCGATGCCTCGGATCCAACATTTCCAAATTTAAGATTTACTATTACCAATGGAACCAATAGCGGAAGTTTTATCTCAAATGATTTAGGGAATTATGCTATACCGGTTACTTTAGGAACCTACACAATTACACCATTTCTAGAAAATCCTGCCTATTTTGCAATTTCACCAACCAATGTGATAGCCAATTTTCCGAGTCAGGCAAGTCCTTTGATTAGAGATTTTTGTGTGATTCCAAATGGTGTTCATCCTGATTTGGAAGTTGTCTTATTGTCGACTCTCCCGGCTAGACCAGGTTTTGATGCTAATTATAAGTTGGTTTTTAAAAATAAAGGAAATCAGATACAATCCGGTTCGATAAACCTAACGTTTGATGATGCTGTTTTAGACTTTGTTTCAGCTAATCCGACACTAACCAATCAAACAATAAACCAGCTTTCATGGGATTTTGTCAACTTGAAGCCCTTTGAAACCAGAGAAATCTCTTTAATTCTAAACGTGAATTCTCCTATGGAAACTCCGGCTGTAAATGGTGGCGATGTTTTGAATTATTCTGCCACAATAACTTCTGTAAATATTGATGAAACACTTAATGACAATACATTTACTTTAGACCAAATCGTTGTAAACTCTTTCGATCCAAACGATAAAACGTGTTTGGAAGGTTCAACAATTGCTCCAAGTCAAGTAGGGAAGTATGTGCATTACATAATCCGTTTTGAGAATACCGGAACCTTTCCGGCAGAAAATATCGTGGTGAAAGACATGATCGACACCAATAAATTCGATATTAATTCATTGGTGCCAATTAAAGGAAGCCATTCGTTTGTGACCAATATTACTTCAGGAAACAAAGTCGAATTCATCTTTGAAAACATTAATTTGCCATTTGATGATGCAAACAATGACGGTTATGTTGCATTTAAGATTAAGACCAAGCCTACATTAACAAACGGAGATACTTTTAGCAATTCAGCAAGTATTTATTTTGATTATAATTTCCCGATAGTGACTAATACCGCTATAACAACTATTCAAGCGTTAAGTGCTCAGGATTTTGAGTTCGGAAGTTATTTTGCAGTGTATCCAAATCCGGTAAATAATGTTTTGAATATTGAAACCAAACAGACTATCGAAGTGCGTTCAATCAATATTTACAACACATTGGGACAGTTAGTTTTAGTGGTTCCTAATGCTCAGAATGTTTCAAATGTTGATGTTTCGAGTTTATTGGCTGGTAATTATTTTATCAAAATCAATTCTGATAAAGGAACTTCAAATACTAAGTTTATCAAGAAATAATATTTATACTATGTTTATAAATCCCAATCGCAAACAATTGGGATTTTGTTTAATATTTAACAAATTCGTTTCTAATTCGGTTGTATACATATTGTAAGAAAAAGCTTTTTATTGTTTGATTTAATATATTTGTTAATTAAATGTACCTAATGAAGAAATTTTACTTTTTGCTAGTTGCTTTTGGCTGCTTTGTAGTTTCCAATGCCCAAAACATTAATTTTCCGGATGCTAATTTTAAGGCAAAGCTTATTTCTTTGGGAATTGATGCTAATTCAGATGGAGAAATCACTCAAACTGAAGCGCATGCTGTTTCTAATTTAGATGTAAGTTCATCAAATATTTCTGATTTAACGGGTTTGGAGTTTTTTGATAATATTACTTTTTTTACTTGTAATAATAATTTAATTACTAATCTGGCATTGACCAATCACAATGAATTGATTAGTTTGAGTTGTAGAAATAACACTCAATTAACAAGCCTGACTATTTCTAATTTACCTAGGTTGTTTGAATTGAATTGTCAGGACAATAATTTAGTAAGTCTTTCGATTGCTGATTTTCCTATGCTTCAGTATATAAAGTGCTATAATAATCAATTGACGACTTTAACAGTACAAAATATACATCCATCTGCTATTGAATTGCTTTGTTATGAAAATCAAATAACAGCTCTTGATCTTTCCAATGCTAAATTTTTAAGATTAGCCTGTCAGTCCAATTTATTTACTTCAATCGACGTTTCACACATGAATAATTTAACACAATTATTCTGTTATGATAATCCAAACTTAAAACAGATATTCTATAAAATAGGGACAAGTGCGATTGCTAGTGGGATTTATTTTAATGATTGTCCTAATCTAGAATATATATGTGTTGATGAGAATAGAATTTCTAATGTTTTGAGTATTTGTGCTTCATTAGGCTATAATAATGTAGTTGTAAACTCTTATTGCTCCTTCACTCCGGGAGGTGTTTTTTACACAATTCAAGGTAATTCAAAATACGATATAGATAGTAATGGTTGTGATGCTTCAGATATTAACTTACCTAATTTGAAATACTCTATATCTAATGGAGCGGTAACAGGAGCTATGATAGCCAATTCTTCCGGAAATTATTCTATTCCGGTTCAGGCTGGGACACACAATATAACACCGATTTTGGAGAACTCGGATTATTTTAATATTTCTCCGGCTTCTTTTTCAGTTACATTTCCAACAGAGGTAAGTCCATACGTTCAAGATTTTTGTATAAGTCCAAATGGCGTTCATCCTGATTTAGAAATAGTTTTGTTACCCACAAATCCTGCAAGACCTGGTTTTAACAGTAATTATGAGTTAACCTATGTAAACAAAGGAAATCAGTTGCAATCCGGATCTGTTTCTTTAAATTTTGATGATTCAAAAATGGATTTGGTGGCAACTTCATTAGTTCCGGCTAGTCAGTCAGTTAATAATTTGACTTGGAATTTTGCTGGTTTAAAGCCTTTTGAAAGAAGATCGATTTACTTTACTATGAAAATTAATGCATCAACAGATACACCGGTTGTAAACACTGGAGATGTTTTAGACTATACGGCAACAATTACTACATCTGCAACCGACGAAACTCCAAATGACAATACTTTTGTTCTTAATCAAACTGTTGTAAACTCATTCGATCCTAACGATAAGACGTGTTTGGAAGGTTCAACAATTGCTCCAAGTCAAGTAGGGAAGTATGTGCATTACATGATCCGTTTTGAGAATACCGGAACATTTCCCGCAGAAAACATAGTGGTGAAAGATATGATCGATGCCAATATGTTTGATATCAATTCATTAGTCCCGATGAAAGGAAGCCATAATTATTTTACGAGAATCAGCGGAAATAAAGTCGAATTCATCTTTGAAAACATTAATTTGCCATTTGATGACGCAAATAATGATGGATATGTTGCGTTTAAGATTAAAACTAAGCCTACACTAACAAACGGAGATACTTTTAGCAATTCAGCAAGTATTTATTTTGATTATAATTTCCCGATAGTGACTAATACCGCTATAACAACTATTCAAGCGTTAAGTGCTCAGGATTTTGAGTTCGGAAGTTATTTTGCAGTGTATCCAAATCCGGTAAATAATGTTTTGAATATCGAAACCAAAAAAACAATTGAGATAAGTTCTATCAATATTTACAACACTTTAGGACAATTGGTTTTAGTGATTCCTAGTGCTCAGAATGTGAGGAAAATTGATGTTTCGAGTTTATCGGCTGGTAATTATTTTATCAAAATCAATTCTGATAAAGGAACAGCTAATACGAAGTTTATTAAACAATAACTTTTGAAATAGTTTACAAATTCCAACCAGTACGGTTGTGATTTTTTTCTTACGACGCAACCAAATATAAATTTTGCATCTAATATTTGTAAAGATAGCCCTATATGAAAAAACTTTATTCTTTCCTGTTGGTGTGTTGTACGATAACAATTTCACAGGCTCAAGTTATTAATTTCCCTGATGCTAATTTTAAAGCGAAATTATTACAATCCGCACCTGGTAATACTATAGCCTACGGTAATAATACAAACATTGCAATTGATGCAAATGGCGATGGAGAGATTACCCAAGCTGAAGCATCGATTGTTACAGGATTAAAAATTAGCAATGCTAATATTTCAGATCTTTCGGGAATAAATTTTTTTACAGGTTTAATTACTTTAGATTGTGATCACAATCAATTATCAAGTATAGATGTATCAAGCCTTACGAATCTTCAAACTCTAAATTGTAGCAATAACCAATTGTTGAGTTTAAACGGTTTAAGTCAAACTAATCTCGGCAGTTTAAAATGTCATTACAATCAGCTTACAAGCCTTAATGTTGCTGGGGTGGAGAATTTGACGCTGTTACATTGTTATAATAATCGGTTAACGAATATTGATGTATCTGGTTTAGTATTAGGTTTTTTTAATTGTAGTAACAACTTGCTAACTTCGCTTGATTTTACGGGTACTTATTTTGATTTTTTTTCCTGTTCTAATAATAATCTAAATTCAATTAATTTAAAAAATGGCATCAGGAATCAAGCTGTTTTTTTTGATATTCAAAATAACCCTAATCTTCAACATGTTTGTGTTGATGATATCGAGCAAGAAGCTTTTCAGATTAGAGTAATACAACAAGGTTATACTAATTGTAGTGTTAATTCGTATTGTTCTTTTGTTCCCGGTGGAACTACTTATAGAATTGAAGGTACTTCGAAATTTGATTCTAACTATAATACAAGTTGTGAAGCATCAGATGCAATTTTTTCTAATTTAAAATATTCTGTTACAGATGGAACTACTTCGGGAGTTTATATCGGATATCCTTCCGGAAATTATTCGATACCGGTTTTGGCGGGTACACATACCATAACCCCTGTTTTAGAAAATCCTACTTATTTTAATGTTTCACCTGTATCAACATCCGTTACATTTCCAACACAAGCAAGTCCTTTTTCTCAGGATTTTTGTGTGAAAGCGAATGGTGTTCATCCAGATTTAGAGACTGTAATAGTACCATTGATGCCAGCAAGACCTGGTTTTAGCAGTGAGTATGCTTTGCTTTACCGAAATAAGGGAAATCAGGTGCAATCAGGTTCAATTGCATTAACTTTTGACGATTCAAAGATGGATGTTATTGATGCAGCTCCGATAGTCAATTCACAAGCTTTAAATACTTTAAGCTGGAATTACACTAATTTACTGCCTTATGAAAAAAGAGTAATTAGAGTTAAAATGCGTATCAATGCTCCAACAGATACACCGGCGGTTAATGCTGGAGATCAATTGGGTTTTACTGTTGCACTTAGCCCAATAGTTGCAGATGAAACACCACAGGATAATACTTTTGTATTTAATCAAATAGTAGTAAATTCTTTTGATCCAAACGATAAAACTTGTTTGCAAGGAAATGCTTTGGCGTTAAACGAAGTAGGGAAGTATGTGCATTACATGATTCGTTTTGAAAATACAGGAACTTATCCAGCAGAAAACATCGTGGTAAAAGACATGATCGACACTAATAAGTTTGATGTTAATTCAATTGTTCCAATTAAAGGTAGTCACAATTATTTTACAAGAATCAAGGATGATAAAGTAGAATTTATTTTCGAAAACATTAATCTTCCTTTTGATGATGCAAATAATGACGGTTATGTTGTGTTTAAAATTAAGACCAAACCTACTTTGGTAGAAGGAGATACTTTCAGTAATTCAGCAAGCATTTATTTTGATTACAACTTACCGATTATAACAAATACAGCTGTAACTACAATTCAAGCATTAAGTAATCAGGATTTTGATTATGGATATTATTTCGCGGTATATCCAAACCCAATAAACGATGTATTGAATATTGAAACCAAACAAACTATTAAAATAAGTTCGATAAATATTTACAACGCTTTAGGTCAGTTGGTTCTGGTTATTCCGAATGCACAGAATGTAAATAAAGTAGATGTTTCAAGTTTATCGGCTGGAAACTATTTTATTAAAATTAATTCTAATAAAGGAACAGCTAATACGAAGTTTATTAAAAATTAACTTTAGTTAATTTCATACTTCCTGTCCCGATTGCAAATTGTAGTCGGGATTTTTTTGCTTTAAGTTATCCTCCAAAATTACTATTCCAGATATTGATGTTGAAGTTTTTGCCATGCGATACTCCATAATACAAACCTACAGCACACCAATATTTAAAAATGAACAGGAATGAAACAAATTTCATGGTACCATTCATTTCAATGCCGTAAAATTTATCAGGAAGTAATGCACTGCAAATAAAGCTGACTACCATAAAGAACAATAAAAGATTTGGCAAGTTTCTAAAAGGTAACACAAGCCACTTTCTTAGAGGGTGTAAATCGTTACCCCATTTATGTATCAGATAATAATAATCATTTCCAATAGGAGCAAAGAGAATCGGATCATCGTATCGTTTTAACTGAAATACTTTGGAAGGTGCCATTAGTTTAAACCCTTCCAATTGAATTTGATGTTGTTTTTCCAGATATTTGATTTGTGTGATTACTTCTTCTGGAAAAGGCACTTTGTATAAATGGCTGTCTAAAAAACGCAAACGGTATTCGATGCAGGTTTCTTTTATTTGTTTTATGTGAAAGATTCTTTCAGTTTTCAGCAAATCGAATTCGAAGGCATTGAAGTTTTTTTCAGATTTAGAATACAGTTTCTTTCTAATGACAATTCGTTTGTCTTCCTCTTTAGCCAGTAAAAGCCTTACGGTTTCTAATTGATCCGATATTGTTCCTGAATTACTGCGTTTAGTAATCAGTTTTTCATGAATATTTGTCTTTTTTAGAAGCATCATCATGAATATTATGATTACTCTAATTTAGTTATTTGTTTGCTGAAAATCAAGTAAATATGTGAGTATTTATAAAATAAAATCCTGCAAAGTACTTGACTTGCAGGATTCTTAAATATGCTTTTTTTAAAAGATATTATCTTAAGGTTGCCCCAATCTCTTTTTCAAAATTTTGCTGTAATTTGCTCATGATTTTGTCAATTTGAGCATCAGTAAGCGTTTTGGAATTGTCTTGAAGCATAAAACTTACAGCATACGATTTTTTTCCTTCCGGTAGGTTTGTGCCTTCATAAACATCAAACAAATTGATATCCTTCAGAAGCGATTTTTCAGTTTGTTTAGCAATAGAATAAACCTGTTCAAATTGAATTGAAGAATCTACCAGCAAAGCCAAATCACGTCTAACTTCCGGATATTTTGGTATTTCAACAAATTTAATTTTAGTCGAAATTAATTTCAGGATTTCCCCCCAGTTAAAATCTGCAAATAAAACTTCCTGTTTAATATCGAAATGTTTCAGTATTGATTTTTTTACGGTACCGAATTCTACAAGAATTTCTTTTCCTGTCGAATAAGCAATACCTTCAGCAAAAACATCATTATCAAGAGGTTGACTGGTCGTTTTTTCTAATCCTAATCGTGATAAAATAGCATTAACATATCCTTTGAACAAGAAGAAATCCGAAGGTTTTTCAGAGGAATTCCAATTCTCCATTTGCCTGTTTCCGGTTACTAATAGAGTCAAATGCTTATTTTCTTCATAACCTGAAGGCATTTTGTGGTAACTTTTTCCGAATTCAAATAATTTTAAATCTGACTTTTTTCGGTTGATGTTATACGAAACTGCTTCCAATCCACTGAAAAGCAACGATTGACGCATAGCAGATAAATCGTTACTTAACGGATTAAGCATCAGTACATTGAATTCTTCTTTTAATTTGTCCGACAACTTGATATAGTCTGGAGAGGTTAAAGAATTCGCCATCATTTCATTAAAACCCTGTGAAACCAATTGATTAGCAATAAGGTTTTGAATTTTATAATCTTCTGTTCTTGATGAGTTTGAAATGGAAGCATTTAGTTTTGTGGTAAAACCAATGTTGTTGTATCCGTAAACTCTCAAAATTTCTTCAATTACATCGATTTCACGCTGAACATCCACACGGTACGCAGGAATAACCAAACCTAATCCGGCATCAGAAACACTGTTTACTTTTATGTCTAACGACACCAATATTTTTTTGATTGTTTCTTTAGGGATTTCCTGTCCGATGATTTTATTTACGTTGTTGAAGTTCAATAAAACTGAGAAATCTTCAATTTTTTTAGGGTAAATATCGATAGGATCTGAAGTGATTTCTCCTCCGGCAACTTCCTGAATTAATAGGGCAGCACGTTTTAGAGCATATTCAGTAATAGTTGGGTCGATTCCTCTTTCAAAACGAAAAGAAGCATCTGTACTTAAGGTATGACGTTTTGCAGTCTTACGAATGGAAACCGGGTTGAAATAGGCACTTTCAAGGAAAATAGCGTTTGTGTTTTCAGTAACTCCCGAGTTTTTACCTCCGAAAACACCAGCAATACACATTGGGCCACTTTCGTCGCAAATCATTAAATCTTCTTCGTGTAGAATTCGTTCGACCTCATCAAGGGTAACGAATTTGGTTCCCGCCGGCATTGTCTTAACAACAACTTTACTTCCTTTTATTTTCGCTGCATCAAAAGCGTGTAACGGCTGTCCTAATTCGTGTAAAACATAATTAGTAACGTCTACAATATTGTTTTTTGGAGTTAAACCGATTGCTTTCAAACGGTTCTGTAACCAGCTTGGTGATGGTTTTACAGTGATTCCTGAAATGGTAACCCCGCAGTATCTCGGTGCTAATTTTGAATCTTCAACTTTAACGTCTACTTTCAGGGTACGTTTTTCAACTTTGAATTTACTTACCGAAGGCGTCATCAATTCGGTGTGATTCACTCCTTTTTGAATTAAACCTGCTCGTAGATCACGGGCAACACCCCAATGGCTCATTGCATCGGCGCGGTTTGGAGTCAATCCGATTTCGAAAACTTCATCGGTTTCAATGTTGAATACTTTGGAAGCCGGAGTTCCCGGAACCAGTTTTTCATCTAAAACCATGATTCCGTCATGACCTTCACCTAGACCCAATTCGTCTTCGGCACAAATCATTCCATGACTTTCTTCCCCTCGGATTTTTCCTTTTTTAATCTCGAAAGCGTTTCCTTCTTTGTCATACAATTTGGTTCCGATGGTAGCCACAGGTACTTTCTGACCAACAGCTACATTTGGAGCCCCACAAACAATTTGCACTGGTGCTTCCGCTCCAATATCTACAGTGGTTACTCTTAATTTATCGGCATTGGAATGTTGAACGCAGGTAAGAACATGTCCTACCACAACACCTTCAAGTCCTCCTTTAAGGCTTTCGTATTTATCAACGCCTTCTACTTCAAGACCTAAATCGGTCAATAATGCAGAGGTTTCTTCCGAATTCCAATCTAATTTTATGAATTGTTTTAACCAATTGTAGGATATGCGCATTTCTGTATCGTTTTAATAAGTGTGCAAAGATAAGTATAATTCGATAATGAATCAATTTGATTTTTAATTGAAAGCACTTCTAATAAATGTGGCACGAGCACTTTTCGCTATTATTGTTTTCGAGGGTGTAACTTAAAAAGAAAGTATGAATGCCGTTATTGTAATTACTGAAATTATTGATCGAGTAATCGTAAGCATAACCGGCCTTTAAATTTTCTAAAACTTTAACGCCAAAAAAAGCACCTATGCTTGAGTTGTATTCAAAATTGATTCCGCCCAGGTATTTTTCTCTCCAATTCAAATTTAATGAAGACATCACGCTAATCGGTGCGCCTTCTGTGACTCTTGTAAGAATTGCAGGTGTTAATGTAAACTCGTGATCGAGTGTTAGTTTATAGCCGGTAGTTAGATAATAATATCCTTTTCTTTTTGCATAAACATAGGCAAACGAGGGATTGTAATATTTTGTTGTAAGCAGATTAGGAGTTGAGACACCGATGTAAAACTTCTCGTTATATAGATTAAATCCAACTCCAAGAACCGGTGTTAGATTTTGTGTTTTGTCGTAACCGTAAATGTCTTCTTCAGGATGCTGTCTTTTTAACAAGTTGATATCAAGTATGTTGGAATGTAATCCAGCTTTTAGCCCTAATGCAAGTTTATAATTATTGTTTAAATCTAAATAATGGGCATAATTTCCATCGATGTTATATTCTCTTACAGGTCCAGCCGTATCGTTATAGAAGCTTACACCTAAACCTGTTTTGCTTTCAGGTAATTTTGTATGAGCTGATAAGTATTGTGTATTTGGTGCTCCTTCAAAACCATACCATTGTGTAGAATGAATTCCTATAATATAAAACCCGTCTGCAGAACCGGCAAAAGCTGGATTGTATTGTAAAGGATTGTAATTAAAAATGGAAAGTTTCGGGTCGTTTTGGGACCAAACGGAATTGCTTAATAGGGTAATGGAAACAATTACCAAATGAAGGATGTTCTTGAAAAAGTTATTCATTATTGGTAATATATAGGAATCCTTTTTTGGTGTCATTAATAAGCGAATTATTACCAGTGTAAGTAATAATGTAGTAATAGGTTCCGGTTGGTAACTTTTCGCCCTTTTTGTATATAGTTCCTGCGTTGGCTATTCCATAGAAAAGATTACCATCAATACCATAACGTTGAGTTTCATATACCAGTTGTCCGTAACGATTATAAATTTCAAGGGAGTTTTCTGGAAAGGACTCAATGTTTTTTATGGCTAAATAATCATTTAAATAATTATTGTCGATTGAAACCATATTGTAAATTTCAACCTGACAGGGTTTGAATTGCACTGTTATTACAAATCGATCACTGCTTTCACAACCAGTTATAGGATCAATCATAGATACATAGAAAGTACTGTCATCATTTACAATTTGATTTTCAGAAAGCGGCGTTGTTGAAGAAATGCTCTCATAAAACAGTAACCTTTTTTGAGTTATATTCAAATCTCTTATGGCAGGGCTGCTATCGTTGCATAATTTTAAATCATAATCATCTGGAAGATCTGAGGTAAAGTCATCTACAATTACAGAAACGGCAAGCCTATTACTTTCACAGCCTTCAGAACTAGATTGTGAGGCAAAATAAGTGTTAGTTGTTAAAGGTGTTGTGGTTGCTAAAGGTGTTGTTGCGGTAGATGAGGAATACCATTTAATGGAATTTCCGGTTGCAATTAAATCAGAAATAGTAGGAACCTCTATTTTACAGAATTTTTGCAAAGTATTCCCTTGAGGCAATGGAACTGTTAAAACTTCTATGTTTACTGCTTTTCTTGGGCCTGGGCATCCGTTTGTTATGAGTGTGGAATAATAAGTTGTGTTTGTAAGTGGCTGATTAAAAGGTAAAGGTGTAAGCGAAGTCGGAGAGTTGTACCAAAGTAAATTTTGTCCGTTTGCATTAATGCTGGCTAACGTTAATGAATAGCTAAAGCAAAAAGTATAGTTTGCATCAAGAATTGGTTCAGGCAAACTGTTGACTCCAATTACAACATTTTTAGAAATGCTTGAGCTACAACCGCTTTCGGAAGTTACTGTGAGTTTAACCGTATAAGTTCCGGGAGTTGTAAAGATGTGGGAAGGATGCTGTTCGGTAGACTCTGTATCATCTCCAAAATCCCAATGATATCCTGTCACTACACCATTTACAATTGTTGATTGGTTATTAAAATTTATTGGGATCAGATTGGTATTGTTATTGTTGTTGCATGGAGCGGTCTCGTTAAAATTTGGAGTTATAATTGTTCGGTCGGTTAGTACTGCCTGGGTAGTTACTGGACAAGTATTGCCATTACTATAAGCAATCATGTTACATTGGAATACGGATCCTACAGCATAATCGGCAAGAGGTAGTGTTATACTTTGTGATGGAGTTCCTATAGGTTGTCCTTGATAAAACCAATTATAGGATGCAAAACCATTTGGACCTGTTAAAGTAAAAGAATCGCCTTCGCTGCAAAGTCTTACGTTTGCTCTTAATGGAACACATTTTGCCGTTATATAAGCATATCCAAAATGTTCCTGATAAGCACAATCGCGTGTAATGAATTCTATGGATAAATTTTGTCCAATGTAAGGGGTTAAATCCAAACCTACTGTTTTCCAGGGAAGCCAAGTAACGCCAGTTAGTTCACAAATTCTGAAATCTTGATTCGGTTGCCCTGCATATACATTGTAAACACCACAGGCTGGATTAATAACATGGTTGTTAGAATCTAATACCCGCATGCTGAATCTTGGCTGTGCAGACATTGGATGTCCCGGATCCTCCAATACAACTGCATATTTATAGATAAAAAGAGCAGTGTCTTCAGTTACCGAAACATTGAAAACCAATTTTTCTGCTTCACCACCCCCCATTGAGTTTCCAAGTTTTGCTGAAAAATTTTCTCCGGGTGGAACGGAAGTAAGTTGGTTACAGGTATTATAATCCTGAAAAGGAGTAAGTATTATACCGTGCCTATCGTTTTCTAAAATTCCTTCATTCTGACCGGGTATTTGATAGGTTCCATAATAGCCTGTCCAGCCAGTAAAATCACCTGCTGAAAAATCGGAATTATAACATTTTGATTGACTGCGCACAAAACTACATGTTGTTAGTATCAACAAGATGTAAGCTTTACAGAGTAATTTATTGTACCAATTCGATTTCATAGGTTTATTCTTATACCACAAAAGACACAAATATAAGCTTTGTAACCTATTTAAGAAGTTAAAATATTTATAAATAAATCTGAAAAATTGAAGTTTTTATTTTTTAAGAAACGAAATCAGACCGTTAAAATAATTGTTCTGATCATCATAAAAACACATATGGCTTCCGTTGGGACAGAACAAATAACGTCCTTTTGGAACTTGTCTTGACATGGCTTCCATGTGTTTTGGATCCATGGTGTCATATTTTGCACCGATAACCAGCGTTGGAATTGAAATGGTTTTTAATTTTTCAAAACAGCTCCATTTCTCCAGTTTCCCTGAAATACCAAATTCGCTTGGTCCCTGCATGGTCACGTATAGCGATTGATTCATTTTGGAGAAGGAGCGGTTCATAGGCTCCGGCCATTCTTTTATTGGTATTCTACAGATATGTTTATTGTAAAAATGCGGCATAAGCAACTCCATGTATTTTGGATTGGAAAAATCTTTTTTCGCTTCGATTTCCCTAATTTGTTTTAAAACTTCCGGATCCATTTGTTTGGCTAAAACTTCATCAGCATATTTTCCGTAGGCTGGAGCATCAGACATCATGTTGGAAATGATCAGGCCTTTCATGTTGTTTTGGTATTTCAACGCATATTCCATCGCCAAAATACCTCCCCAGGAATGGCCAAGCAGATAAAAATTATCTTTTGTAAGATTCAATGCTTTACGAACCTGTTCAACTTCTTCCACATAGCGTGGTAAATCCCACATGGAAACATCATTCGGATTGTTTGAATTGCCACACCCTAACTGATCGTAATAAATAAATTCAATGCTTTCTGCGGGCAAGAAACTTTCAAAACATTCGAAATACTCATGGGTACAACCGGGACCTCCATTTAATAATAAGAGTTTTATTTTCGGGTTATTGCCGATACGTTTTGTCCATACGTTGAATTTGCCTTTAGAGGTTTCAATCGGGATTACTTTTATACCTCCGGTTTGAATGGAATCATTGCTTTTTTGAAAGTAATTGTGTTTTTCGGCAATTTCTTTGGCTGCACTCTCTTTGCAATTACTCATGAATAATGATATCAGTAATGCAATCAACAAAATTGATGGTTTTCGTAGCATCGTTTTTTCTTTAAAGTTAAAAAATTTCTTTAACATAGATTTCATAATTCTGAAACATACTTTCTGAAAACAAGCGGTTTATCTTGCATAAAATGTGCTGTTAATTGGAAATATCGTGCTATTTTTTAACAATGCTTTGAAACTAAATTTGGAAGTAAACAAACAAATAACAAATTGAAATTATGAGCAATTTAATTCAAAGACCCGAGTTTAAGTCTAAGTATGATAACTATATTGGAGGAAAATTTGTAGCCCCGATATACGGTCAGTATTTTGATGTAGTTTCCCCAATCGACGGTAAAGTTTTTACCCAAGCCGCCCGATCTACTAAAGAAGATATCAATCTAGCGGTGGATAAAGCTGCCGAAGCCTTTAAAAGCTGGAGTAAAGTCTCAGCAACTAACAGAAGTAATTTATTATTTAAAATTGCACAAGTAATCGAGGACAATCTTGAATTGATTGCTGCAGCCGAAACGGTCGATAACGGAAAAGCGATTCGTGAAACCATGGCAGCCGACATTCCTTTAGCAATTGACCATTTTCGTTATTTTGCCAGTGTAATCCGGGCGGAAGAAGGTTCTGTAAACGAATTGGATGAGCACACGGTTTCTTTGATTGTTCACGAGCCAATAGGAGTAGTGGCGCAAATCATTCCGTGGAATTTTCCGATTTTAATGGCAGTTTGGAAGTTAGCGCCTGCATTAGCTGCAGGAAATTGTGTAGTATTGAAACCTGCAGAAAATACTCCGGTATCGATTATGGTTCTTATGGAAATCATAGGTGATTTGCTTCCGGCGGGCGTTGTAAATATCGTAAACGGTTTTGGTGCAGAATTGGGAAGACATTTGGTGACCAATCCAAAAGTTTCCAAAGCTGCCTTTACCGGCTCAACTGCTACGGGAAGAATGGTGATGCAGTACGCTACGGAAAATATTGTTCCAGTAACTTTGGAATTAGGAGGAAAGTCGCCAAACATTTTTTTCCCATCAGTAATGGATCACGACGATGAATTTTTAGACAAAGCTTTAGAAGGAGCAGCTTTATATTGTTTGAATCAAGGAGAAATCTGTACTTGTCCCTCAAGATTACTGATCCATGAATCCATCTACGACAAGTTTATGGAACTACTTATTGCGCGTGTAAAAAGCGTAAAAACGGGAAATCCTTTAGATCCTAATGTGATGATGGGAGCACAGGCTTCCAAAATACAGAAGGATAAAATAATGACTTACATCAATTTAGGAAAAGAAGAAGGGGCAGAACTTTTGTTAGGTGGCGAAGTAAATGCTTTTGGAAACGATTTGGACGATGGCTTTTACATCCAACCGACAATTTTTAAAGGAAACAATAAAATGCGCATTTTCCAGGAAGAAATTTTCGGGCCAGTTTTAGCGGTTACTACATTCAAAACCACTGAAGAAGCCATTGCAATTGCCAATGATTCCATTTATGGTTTAGGAGCGGGAGTTTGGACAAGGGATGCACATGAGTTGTATTTGGTTCCAAGAGCAATTCAAGCGGGCCGTGTTTGGGTGAACCAGTATCATGCCTATCCGGCTGGTGCTCCGTTTGGGGGATATAAACAATCGGGAATCGGTCGTGAAAACCATAAACAGATGCTGGATCATTACCGACAAACCAAAAACATGCTGATTTCTTACAACAAAAATAAGTTAGGATTTTTTTAATAGTTGAAGTTTCTGGTTGTTTGTTAAGAGTGCTCTTTCGGGAGCACTTTTTTACTAATTGCAAAATTGGAAGTATGTTGAAAAGAATTGAAATAACCGACAAAGCAAAAGAAATGGTTGTTTTGCTTAAAAAATCGTTCAGGGATTTATTATTTTATCAGGCGGGCGGTTGTTGTGAGGGAACGCAACCACAATGTCTGGAGAAAAATGCTGTTTTTTTGCGAACTGCAGATGTTTGTATCGGTCAGGTAGAAGGAATTGATTTCTGGCTCGATAAAGATTTGTTTGAGTACTGGAAACACGCCCATTTTACCTTAGATATTGCTGAAGGTTTTGGTGTTGGCGGATTTTCTTTAGAAGCTCCTTACGGCAAAACGTTTGTGATCCGTTATCGTTTGTTTACTGAAGAGGAATTGAAAAATCTGGAACCGGTTCGTTACTATACCTACTAATTTACAAAGTTCATTAACTGATATTGTTTTGGGGTAACGCCCTCATATTTTTTAAAGATCCGGATGAAATAATTCGAGTCTTCAAACCCTGAAGCATAGCTTACTTCGTTAATCTGAATGTTTGGATCTTTCAGAAGTTGTTTAGCTTGCTTTATCTTCTCATTGAGAATAAATTCGATTGGACTCATACCTAATTCTCTTTTGAAATAGCGGTAAAACGAAGTTGGGCTCATGCAAGCTTTATTGCTGAGGTCTTTCAGGTTTATGTTTTCACGGATATTGGTTCGGATGTATTCCAAAACCGGAACCATTGGGTTGTTTTTATCGTTTAGTTTGTTGGTATTAATGGCTTTTGCCGTTTGGGTTTGAATAATACGCACCAATAATTCCTGAAGGGTCAAATCCGCTAAAGCATCTTTGGTAATGGAATTGCTCATACATTCTTTAATCAGCTTGTTAATGGTCGAAGCCAATTCTACATTGTTGTAGAAGAAATAATTATCATAATCCAGTTTCCAGAAATTGTTTTGTCCTTCTTTGGGATAACGTTCGTTTAAGAATTGCAGGGTTTCGTTAATCTTAAAATGATCGATTGCCAGCGCCAAACATTGTGTAGGGTTGTGTTTTGAAGCCTCAGGAAAATCAATTTTCATTTCTACATTGGATGGAATGATTACCGTTTCGCCCGGGAGATACTCAAACTCAGGATCATCAAAAAGATGCATTACTTTTTTGCCTCGTAACATACTGGTTACTACCAAGTCGTTAAATTTTAAAGGAACGAGTTGTGATTCCTGATAGGTTTCAAACAGATTCAATTCGCAATTGTTCAGCGAATACACCGTGCGGTTCTCTACTAAGGTTTTTAATGATTTTTCATTGGATAGAACCGGAGTTTGGAGCAATGTTCTTATGTTATTCATTTAGGCAAAAGAAATAAGCAGTTCGTTTGTTTTCAGATAAATAAATATACTTAAAATAAATTTCGTTTGCTTTAAATTTCTAATAATATCACAAAATTTCCTCTACATGACGTTTGATGTTTTCCGATATTTTTTTGGTTGGCAAATCATTCTCATCGTTCCCGAAAGGGTCTTCTATTTCTTCTGCAATCAACTCCAAACTCGCCAAAACATAAAAGATGAATACAACAACCGGAACTACATAATAACCAAGAGAAAAAGCATATCCGAAAGGTAAGGTCATCACATAAAAGAAAATGAATTTCTTAAGGAATGCACTGTAAGAGTAGGGAATAGGCGTATTTTTAATCCGTTCACATGCGCCGCAAATATCTGTAAACGATTGTATTTCATTGTTAAGAATAATCAGCTGATCGCCGGTTATTTTTCCTGAAGTATACAAATCGTTTATCTTCTCAAACATCATTTTTGCCACTTGATTCGGACGGTGCTTTTCATGATCGATTTTTAAATCCAGTCCTTCAAAGAGCATTAATCCGGTTTCTTCGTTTTTAAGGTGTTTGTTTAAAATTGAAGCATAACTCGGAATCGTTTTTTTAAAAAAAGCCCTGTCATGGTCGTTTTTTAAAATCGCAGAAAGTTTTATAGCAAAATTTCGACTGTTGTTTACCAAACTTCCCCACATTTTTCGGCCTTCCCACCAACGATCGTAAGCAGTATTGGTTCTGAAAACCAATAATAAAGAAATTACAAAGCCAAGCATTCCGTGCATAGTGCCAAGGTTTCTTACATAGCTTTTTTCGGGAAGATTTAGATACTCCACTTCCAACCAGCCAACAATTCCGGAATAAAGTCCAATAAAAAACATAATAGGCAATAACTGACGAAAAGTATCCGACTTATGAAAACGAAAAATAAAAGTAATCCAGTCCTTAGTATTGTATTGTACCATTTTTTAATTGAAAGATTTAAAAATTAAATGATTTCATAATTCATAATTCATAATTCATAATTCATAATTTAACTGATATAATTCCAAATATTCTGTTTTTTTCCAAGTTCGATAAAAACCCTTCGTAAAGTCTGATGTTCCGGTTTTTCCATCGAAGCATCATCTTTTAAAAGTTTAATGGCACAATGACGTGCCAATTGCAGAATTTCACGGTCCTTGACTAAATCGGCAATCTGTAAATTCAAGACGCCGCTTTGTTGGGTTCCCATAATATCGCCCGGTCCTCGTAGTTTTAAATCGACTTCCGCTATTTCGAAACCGTCATTAGTGGAACACATGGTTTCGATTCGTGTTTTGGTATCGTTGCTTAATTTATGACCGGTCATCAAAATACAGTAACTCTGTTCGGCACCACGACCAACACGACCGCGTAACTGATGCAATTGCGATAAACCAAAACGTTCGGCGCTTTCAATGATCATTACGCTGGCATTAGGAACATTTACACCAACTTCGATAACGGTTGTGGCCACCATAATATTGGTTTTACCTTCAGAAAAACGTTTCATTTCAGCATCTTTTTCCGCTGGTTTCATTTGTCCGTGAACGATGGAAACCGAATATTGTGGTAAAGGGAAATCGCGTGTAATTCCATTAAAACCATCCATTAAATCTTTATAATCCATTTTTTCAGATTCCTGAATGAGCGGATACACGATGTAAATCTGTCTTCCTTTCGCAATTTCATCGCGAATGAATTTCCAAACTTTCAAACGATTGTTGTCGTAGCGATGCACTGTTGTTATCGGTTTTCGTCCCGGTGGTAATTCATCGATTACGGAAACATCCAAATCACCATATAAACTCATGGCAAGAGTTCGGGGAATTGGCGTTGCGGTCATCACTAAAACATGTGGTGGCACTTCGTTCTTCTTCCATAATTTACTTCGTTGTTCTACACCAAAACGATGTTGTTCGTCTATTATTGCTAAACCTAAATTTTTGAACTTCACTTTATCTTCAAGCAAAGCATGGGTTCCGATGATAATGTGTAAACTGCCATTTTCAAGTTCTTCGTGAATGATTTTCCTGTCGGCAGTTTTAGTAGAACCGGTTAATAGTTTTATGTTGAGGTTCAAGTCTTTGGCTAATTCCGTGATTCCGTTGAAATGTTGAGAGGCAAGAATTTCTGTCGGAGCCATCAAACATGCTTGAAATCCATTATCCAAAGCCAAAAGCATACTCATTAATCCTACGATGGTTTTTCCGGAACCCACATCACCTTGTAAGAGACGATTCATTTGTGCGTTGCTTCCTAAATCATTTCGAATTTCCTTAAGTACTTTTTTCTGAGCATTGGTCAAATCAAACGGAAGATGATTGTTGTAAAAATTGGTAAAATAATCGCCAACGTTTTCAAAGGGATGTCCTTTTATTTTGTGTTTTCGGATGAGGTTTTTGGTAATGAGTTGTAATTGAATAAAGAACAATTCTTCAAACTTCAATCGAAATTGCGCCTTAGCTAAAAAATCCTGATTTTTAGGAAAATGGATGTTGAATAAGGCAGCGTTTTTCGGAATCAGCTTCAACTCTTCCAGTAAATAACCTGGTAAAGTTTCTGTAAATAAAGCTTGGGTTTCCATGAACAATTGCTGCATTATTTTGTTGATGACTTTGTTGGAAATCCCTTTATTGCTCAGTTTTTCCGTACTTGGATAAACCGGCTGCATGGCGCTTCTTAAACTTGCTTTATGTTCCTCAAGCAGTTCCATTTCCGGATGCGCCATATTAAAAACACCGTTAAACGAAGTGGTTTTGCCAAAAATCACATACACAACATTGATTTTCAGACTTTCGCGTATCCATTTATGACCTTGAAACCAAACGAGTTCCATTTGTCCGGTATCGTCAACAAAAGTGGCAACTAAGCGTTTTCCTTTTTTTTGTTCAACGGTTTTTATATTGATGATTTTCCCGACAACTTGAACTTCCGAATTGCTGTTTTGCAACTCATTGATTTTGTAGTATCGGGTTCGGTCAATATAACGATTTGGATATAAATTGATTAAATCGCCGTAACGATGAATATTAAGTTCCTTGCGCAACAAATCCCCGCGCTGTGGGCCAACGCCTTTTAAATATTCTATGGGAGTTTCAAGCAGGTTTTGTTGCATACCGCTAAGATAGTTTTTAATCGGAAAAGAAAAACACAACCAAATTATTTACCTCAAATTTTGGATAATTTTAGTGGCAGTAGCTGTGTTTTGTCGTTTCAATTCTTCTATGATTCGTTCTTTATCTGTTTCTTTTAATTCAGGAACTGGTTTGATGAAATTGGTTTGGTCAGCTTCTTTAAAAAATAAAGCATCAGTCCATTTATTTCGGATTCCGTCAATTACCAGATGAATTCGATCTTCATTTCCTTTATTGGTAACGGAATGGGTAAAGTTAGCATCGATATACCAGCATTCCCCTTCGTTCATTATTATTCGTTCATTGTTTAGAATAAATTCAACTTCCGGGTTTGTTATGATTGGAATATGAATACGAAAGCATCCGTCTTCATAACCTAAACAATAATCCTTATGAGGTTTTATTTCCGCACCAACAGCTAATCGTAATAAACGTACCGATGTTTTCTCGAATAATAGTTCATCAAGGATTTTTTTAAAGTAGTTGCAGGAATTAAGTGCTTCGGTGTAAATAAGGCTTTTGTTCCCTAAATTCATTGCGCTAATGTTTTCCGATTTCCCATCTTCCGACATCAATGCAATGGAAGACCAATTCCCAACATAATCATTTTTATTGAAATGATCCACCCAGTTTATTGGCACTACTTTTTCCACATCGATTTTCAATTTTTCCACATCGAAAACCATAGGGAATTTTATGTGTCTTATTAAGTTGTCCATATTAATCGCGTAACCATTTTTGCATTACCGGAAAAGCTTTGCGGTTATTTTTTTCAGCCCGCTCAGCACTTAGGGCAAGTCCGGCCCATTCCAAAAAAGGTAATCCTATAAAATTCTTCTGCGAATAATTTTCAATGAGCCAATCAGAATTTCCCTTGTAGCCATTTTTATGAAAAACGACTTCAAGAGGCAATTCTAAATGATTAGCTGCAGCATATGACCATAACATGGCACCGATTTCATCGCCCTGAGACGGCCATTCTTTAGCCATAGCATCGGTACCGATAAGTTTTCTTTCACTTGCAGAAGTTACGGCAAGATGTCCGGCTTCGTGAAGTATATCACCCGGATATTGCAATTTGGAATAATCAATGTAAAGACAATCCGGACCTAACTCAAGTCCTGGCAGAAAAGTATCGTCGTTTAATTCTTTTTCGATGGTTTTGAGTTCAATTTCTTCTAAAAAGGCAATTATTTTATGTAATTCTGCAGTCATAGCTGATGTTTTATTTCGGAATTAGATCACAATACCAGAAACCATAATCAAAAGCTTCAGTATCATTCGTGTCACAAGCTGTGTTTGAAGTGTCAGTTTTCGGTTTTTCATATTTTCGGTAAACGATTTCGCCTAGTTCAAAATCTATCGGTTTAGAGAAAATTGGGCCGTCAAAAGTAAAGGTGTGAAATTCTCCGTTTTCTCCACAAACATCTACATCATCAGGTAAATCAGCAATAAATTGTTCGTCGATGATTCGGCCTACAAAACTTTTATCAAGATTGCGTTCGTTTACGCAAGTAACAATTGTCTTGAATCCTAAAGATAAAAACTCTTTAATTAAATCTTTAGTGTCAATTTTCCACAGTGGAAAGATTCCTTCGAGTTGCATTTCAGCTAGTTTGCTTTCACGGTATTTTCGTAAATCTTCTAAAAAAATATCGCCAAAAATTGAATGCGTTACGCCATTATTGGTGTATTGTTTTAAGGTTTCACGCATTACGTCTTCATAAACTTCCATAGTTGGCATTTCGGGAATTTCCATTTTATGGAGTGGTAAACCGATACTTGCAGCTTGTTGTTCTAAAAGTTCAGCGCGAACCCCGTGCATGGAAATACGATTGTATTGCTTGTTCACACTTGTTAGAAGCGAAACAATTTCGATTTCAGGATTTTGAAGAGTTTTATATAAAGCCAGAGCAGAATCTTTGCCACTGCTCCAGTTAAAAATTGCTTTTGTTTTCACGGAAATTAATTTGAGTGTAAACTTACTAAAAAGTCCGAAATTCCTTTGTATTTTTGAACTTCTTATAACTGAAAAATGAAGTATTTATTCCTTCTGATAAGCTCCATAGCACTTGCTCAACAAACTAAGAAAGTTGATTTTATTTCGATGCAGGCATATCTTACTCCTAATGCGATAGAGAAATCCATTGGCGGAAAAGTGGTTTATGATTTTGTGGTTAAATCGAAAATCGATACTATTAAAATCGATGCGGTTAAGATGGAGTTTTCCGAAGTCAAGATTAATGGCAAGCAAGTAAATTTTAAGAATTCCGGTAAATCATTAAACTTGTTTAAAGGTTATAAGAAAGGGAAAAATAAACTTGAATTTACCTATTCCGCAAAACCAAAACAAACCATGTATTTTGTTGACGATCAGATTTGGACCCAAGGGCAGGGGAAATACACCAGCCATTGGCTCCCGAGTTTTGATGATGTGAACGAGAAAGTGATTTTTGCTGTTTCTGTTTGTTATGATGAAAATTTTACGGTACTCACAAATGGTAAATTTGTAAAAGGTGCGCTTTTAGATTCTTGCCAAGTTTGGTATTATGAAATGCAAAAACCGATGAGTTCTTATTTGGTTATGCTTGCCATCGGGAAATTCACAAAACAAACCGAAATTACAAAATCAGGAACACCTTTAGAATTCTATCTGAAAAAGGAAGACAAAGACAAATTCGCCACAACCTACAAATATTCCAAAGAGATTTTCGACTTTTTTGAACAGGAAATAGGCGTGAAGTATCCTTGGGAAATCTACCGCCAAGTTCCGGTGATGGATTTTTTGTATGCCGGAATGGAAAACACGACGTCAACCATTTTTGCTCAGGATTTTGTGGTAGATGAAATCGGATTTAATGACAGAACCTATACTAATGTAAACGCTCACGAATTAGCGCATCAGTGGTTTGGAGATTTGGTAACGGCGCAATCTTCCAAACACCATTGGTTGCAGGAAGGCTTTGCTACTTATTATGCTTTATTGGCGGAAAAGGAATTGTTTGGGGAAGATCATTTCAATTACGAATTATATCAAACGGCAGAAACATTGCAACGAGCTTCAAAAACAGACACGATTCCCTTGATGAATGAAAAGGCGAGTTCGCTTACCTTTTATCAGAAAGGCGCTTGGGCTTTGCATTATTTACGCGAAAATATTGGAGCCGATAATTTCAGGAAAGCAGTTAAAAATTATTTGATTAAGTATAGTTTCCAAAACGTCAATACCGATAATTTCCTTGATGAGGTTAAAAAGGTTTCCAATTTCGATACGGAAGCTTTTAAGAAAAACTGGCTGGAGCAAAAAGGTTTTGAGGTTCAGCAAGCATTGACAATTCTTGAAAAGAACAAATTTATCAAAGAGTATTTAGCACTCACAGAACTTTATGACAAACCCTTAGCTGAAAAAAAGAATCAGTTTGAAGCGATTTTAAAATCGGATGGTTTTTATCCTTTAAAAGAAGAAGTCGTTTATCAATTGCAGCAAGTTCCTTTTAAACAAAAAAAAGAAATGCTTTTACTGGCTTTGCAAACCAATAATTTAAAAGTAAGACAAGCTGTTGCCAAAAGTTTAAAAGAAATTCCCGTTGAATTCAAATCGGAGTATGAAACACTATTAAATGATGCTTCTTATGAAACCAAAGAAACGTCTTTAAAATATTTATGGGCTCATTTTCCAGACGATAGAATTAATCTTCTGAACAAAACTAATGGTTGGGTTGGTTTCTCCGACAGAAGCACTAGAATCGTATGGTTAACTTTAGCTTTAGCAACAAAAGAGTATAAAACCGATGAAAAACTTGCTTATTACGATGAGCTATTAGGTTATTCGACACCAAAATTTGAAGCAAATACCAGACAAAATGCAATTATCAATTTATTGTTTCTAAACAAAATGGATAAAAACGTTTTGCCCAATCTTATCAATGGATTGGTGCATCATAAATGGCAGTTTGTGAAATTCTGTAGAGAAAAAATCAGGGAACTGATTAAACAGGAAGTATTTAAAAAGTATTTTGAAGAAGTTTTGCCTACACTACCTGAGAATGAAAAATCACAATTAAAGAAATTATTGTAAGATATTTTTTGCTAGTGTAATAGAGTTTGTTTTTTTAATATTTTTGAGATAATTAAACTCCTTATATGAAAAAATCTCTTTTATAATTAGTGCTTTTTTTATTGTTCCTAATTACTTTGAGCTGTAATTCGAATGATGATAATTCTGAGAATAATAATTTGAATGAAGATTTTAAGGAAAATTTTGGAAATTAGATTTCACGCGATTTTATTGGAGAGGTTGTAGATGAAGCTAATCACCCAATTCAAGGAGTGTCAGTTAAAATTGGTACTAATACAGTACAAACTGATGCGAATGGTGTTTTCATTATCAATGGAGCTGATGTTTATGAAAATTTTGCATACATAATCACGAAAAAATCAGGATATATTGATGGTTCAAGAGCATTGATTCCAACTGATGGAAAGAACAAGGTAAAAATCATGATGATTACCAATGTGCCTGTGCAAACAGTTCAATCCGGAACAACCAGCGAAGTAACTTTACCAAACGGAACCAAAGTAAATTTTGATGGAGCATTTCAAGATGAAAACGGGAACGCTTATTCGGGAACAGTTCAGGTTTTTATGTATCACTTGGAGTCATCCAATGGAAATTTAAGTAGTTTGATGCCGGGAATGCTTTATGCTCAAGATAAAGACGGAAATGAAAAAATACTGGAAACTTATGGTATGATGAATGTGGAATTAAAAGGAGCATCAGGGCAGAAACTTCAAATAGCAAATGGTCATACAGCTCAAATCACTATGGATATTGACGATGCACAACTATCCAACGCACCTACTACTATTCCATTATGGCATTTTGATGAGGTAAATGGCTATTGGAAAGAAGAAGGAAGTGCTCAAAAAGTTGGAAGTAATTATGTTGGAAGAGTTTCCCATTTTTTCATGGTGGAATTGTGATGCTCAATTTCCAACAGTTTCATTAACCGTAAATGTTTTTGATGCCAGTCGTAACCAGTTGCCTTATGTAAGCGTTCAATTAATTCGAAATAATTCTACTAATCCGGTTATTTCACAAGCGGATGATCATGGTCAAGTATCTGGATTAATACCTTCAAATGAAGTATTGACAATGAAAATAATTGATTTGTGTTCAAATGTGGTTTACACATCTACAATTGGACCTTTTTCATCAGATACTACCATCAATATTGTACTAGATAATGTCATGCCAACTAATGTTGTTGGAAATTTGGTTAAATGTGATAAATCTAAAGTTACTAATGGATATGTGAAGCTCGTTAACGGAAATCAGTCATTGATTTGTAATGTTACAGATGGGAATTTTAATTTTAGAACATTAGTTTGTAATGCAAACAATAATTTTAGTTTGATCGGATTTGATATAGAAGGCATGCAGACTACCGGAGATTTAAATTATTCTTTCTCATCTGCTGTCACTAATCTAGGTGATATCCCAGCTTGTAATTCTGTAACAGAATTTATTTCATACAAAGTTAATAATGACCCGGTTTGTTATATTTTTAATAATATCGATTCTCACGTGGGAAGTTACAATCCCTTATATATTCAGGGCAATTCTGGATTATTCAATCAGCCAGGTGTTTCAATTTATGGTAATTCAACAAATGTTGGTACTTACTCACTCCCAAATACTGCAATAGGTATTGGCTTTAGACGTGTTCAAGGTAATATTGTAAACGGATATAGTATAAGTTCATCTACCGGAGCCCAAACCTGTATTATTAAAATAAATAAATACGGGGCTGTTGGTGATTATATTGATATTGCATTTTCTGGATCATCAACGCTTGGTGGTGGTGAACCCCTAGTTATTTCTGGAGTTGCACATATTATTAGAGACAATTAGTACTAAAAAAGCCCTGAAATTCAGGGCTTTTTTTTATCCGATAATTTCGGTTATTTCGTTTTTGATAAAAGACAAGGCTAAAACAGTAGGAGATTGTGCTTCCATTAAATCGGTTAAGATCATTTCTCGAAGTTTATCTGCGTTTTCTGCTTTCAATGTTGTTTTTCTGATGGTTTGAATGATCGTGTTTTTTGCAGTCAGGATAACATTCCAGCATTCGTCAGTTAAGTAAACCTGTTGCGTTAAATTGTGCTCGAATTCCTGTTCGATATGACGGATTAACAGCGCTTCATAATCATTTTTATCAGTAGAAAGCGGTGCGATCCTAACCAACAATTTACCCGGATTAATGCGTTCCAAAAATAAAGCCATGCGCTCATAAGCCTGTAAACGCAAGGGAAGCGCATTTTTCTGAGCGTCTTTGTGAAGCAGAAAACGTCTTCTTCCATCTTCATTTTTCAAATAGGCGTTAAAAAAGTAATAGGCAACTCCACCCGTGATTAAAGAAGGTAAAGTATAAGCCGCTATATCAATAAGTTTTGAGTAATCCATAATAATTTAATTTTTACAAAAATAAAAATATAATGTTCAGTTGAAAATACTGTAAGCTTTTTATTTATTTTTGTTTTGCTCTAAATACGATTTTATGAAGAAACTTCTATTTTTCTTACTGTTACTTATTCCGATCAGTGTGTTTTCTCAAAACACGGAAATCGTAGTTAAATTGTTGGATAAGGAAAATAATACACCGGTAGAAGGAGCTTCCATAACGGTTTTACCATCAAAGCAGGGTTTGGTAAGTAACTCGGAAGGTGTTTTTAAGCTTTTCACCAAAAAACCTGTCCGTCTTCAAATTTCACACGCTTCCTTTGAAACACTTATTGTTAATACTTCAAGCCTAACGGAGAAAGAAAACATCATTTATCTTGATCGCACCAATAAATTTCTGGAAGAGGTTATTGTTACTAAAAACCATCCGCAGGAAATTTTGAAAAAAGTAGTGAAAACATCCATTGAAAATTTAACCGTTCCTGTAAATTTGAAAGTGTACACCCGAGAGTTTTTTAAGAAGAACGATAAGTATACTTCGTTTAACGATGGGCTTCTTAATTTTTGCATACAAGGCAATCCTAAGAACGTTAAGACCGATATCCTTGTGGAGCAAAACCGTTTTTACGGCTTATTAAATGAAGACTTTCAAAAGAAAATGCCTTTAGGTTATAATCTGAACGATTTGATTAATAATTACTACGAATTCAGGTATTTGAACCGCGTTATAGAATCTTCTGCCCGTAAGAAATACGATTATGAAATCAAGACTTTTCCGGGAAACCGTGACTGGTATATGATGAAAATTTATCCGCTGAAAGATGTTGAGGAATATCTTGCGGATTTTACAATCGTGTATGACTATCAGAAAAACATCATTATTGAAATTCATTCTGCCATTTCAGAAGAACGTTACGATTATGCCAATACAACAGATTTTAACGTTGTAAAAGGAAAAATTTACCATTCGATTTTTAATGCCGTTTATAAGTACGACGGGAAAGATTATTATTTGTCAAGTTCCAACGAAGAAATTGGTTTTTCAAGAAACACCAAGAAAAAAGAAACAGAGCGTATCGAAGTAAAGAATTATTTTGTGACCACCCAATTCGATAAAAAAATGGTTCCTTATGATAAAGACGATGTGTATAAAGACCAATCCCTTAACAACAAGCGAAATAGCATCATAACCAATTATTGGGAAATGGATTCCGGCTTAACTTTAACAGACGATGAACGAAAGATAATTGAAGATTTGGCCACGAAACTTTAATTAAAACGATAATAAGGCATTCAGGATTTGAATGTCTTTTTTTTATGGCTATTTTTGTTGCTTTGAATTCAGAATTATACCTTAATAAGATATTTTACGAGTGGCTACAAAAGATCAAATGCAGCAGATAATCAACCAGCTTAACGAGGCACAACGCGCTCCGGTTTTACAGAAAGACGGTCCAATGATAGTAATCGCGGGAGCCGGTTCCGGAAAAACGCGTGTACTTACCGTTCGTATTGCCAATTTAATTCATCAGAATGTAGATGCGTTCAATATTCTTGCGTTAACCTTTACCAATAAAGCAGCACGTGAGATGAAAAAACGTATTACCGACATTGTTGGTGCCGAAGCCAAAAATCTTTGGATGGGGACCTTTCACTCGGTATTTGCGAAAATTTTACGAATTGAAGCTGATAAATTGGGGTATCCGAGCAATTTTACCATTTATGATGCTCAGGATTCCGTTCGTTTGATTGGTCAGATAATCAAGGAGATGCAGTTGGATAAGGATATTTACAAGCCGAAGCAGGTTTTCGGACGTATTTCCTCGTATAAAAATAGTTTGATTACGGTAAAAGCCTATTTCAACAATCCCGAATTAATTGAAGCCGATGCGATGAGCAAAAAGCCGCGTATGGGTGAAATCTACCAAAATTATGTGGAACGTTGTTTCAAATCCGGAGCAATGGATTTTGATGATTTGCTGCTGAAAACCAATGAGTTATTAAATCGTTTTCCGGATGTTTTGGCCAAGTACCAGGACCGATTCCGTTATATTTTGGTGGATGAGTATCAGGATACGAACCATTCGCAATATTTAATTGTTCGCGCACTTTCCGACCGTTTTCAGAATATTTGTGTAGTTGGAGATGATGCGCAGAGTATTTATGCTTTCCGTGGGGCAAACATCAACAATATTCTGAATTTCCAAAAGGATTACGATAATGTGCAAACTTATCGTCTGGAACAAAATTACCGTTCCACTAAAAATATTGTGGAAGCAGCCAATACCATTATTGATAAGAATAAAGTAAAGCTTGATAAAGTAGTTTGGACTGCCAACGATTTCGGCCCGAAAATCAAAATCCATCGCAGTATAACCGATGGTGAAGAAGGACGTTTCATCGCCTCAACCATTTTCGAAGAGAAGATGCAGCAGCAAATGCACAACGGTCAGTTTGCGGTTTTATACAGAACCAACGCACAATCGCGTGCTATTGAAGATGCACTTCGTAAACGCGATATTCCATATCGTATTTATGGAGGGTTATCGTTCTATCAACGTAAGGAAATCAAAGACGTTTTGTGTTACCTTCGTTTGGTTATCAATCCTAAAGACGAAGAAGCACTGGTTCGTGTCATTAATTATCCCGCAAGAGGAATTGGAGATACGACCGTTGAAAAGCTTACAGTAGCAGCGAATCACTACAAACGTTCCATTTTCGAAGTAATGGAACATATTGATAAAATCGATTTAAAACTGAATTCCGGTACTAAGAATAAGTTACAGGATTTCGTGACCATGATTAAGAGTTTTCAAATCATAAATGAAAATCAGGATGCTTTTTACCTAACGGATCATGTTACCAAGAAAACGGGTTTGATTCAGGAGCTTAAAAAAGACGGGACACCGGAAGGAATTGCCCGTATCGAAAACATCGAAGAGCTTTTAAACGGTATCAAAGACTTTACAGAAGGTCAGAAAGAAGTAGACGGAGCACGCGGTGCGTTATCAGAATTCCTTGAAGATGTTGCTTTGGCCACAGATTTGGATAATGATACCGGTGACGACGATAGAGTGGCGTTAATGACCATTCACTTGGCTAAAGGACTGGAATTCCCGACCGTATTTATTGTTGGTATGGAGGAAGATTTGTTTCCGAGCGCGATGAGTATGAATACGCGAAGCGAACTCGAAGAAGAACGTCGTTTGTTTTACGTGGCATTAACCCGTGCCGAGCATCAGGCGTATTTAACTTATGCGCAGTCGCGTTACCGCTGGGGGAAATTGGTAGACAGTGAGCCTTCCCGTTTTATTGAAGAAATCGATCCGCAGTATTTGGAATACTTAACACCAGTGGAAACCAATTACCGTTATAAACCAATTATTAACACTGATATTTTTGGCGATGTGGATAAATCAAAATTGCGTTTATCAAAACCGGTAGCTGGGACACCACCAAAATACATTACGGATAATGAGCCGAGTCCAAGTATGAATATCCGCAGGTTGAAGCCGGTTTCGGGTACATCATCAAATAATAAAACAAATTTGTTCGATTCGAATTTAGCCGTTGGAAATATCGTTATGCACGAGCGTTTTGGAAAAGGTGAGATTCTGAATCTTGAAGGAGCAGGAGCAGACAAGAAAGCGGAAATTAAGTTTGATGTTGGTGGAATTAAGAAACTGTTGCTTCGTTTTGCTAAGTTGGATGTGATTGGGTAAGAATATGAAATTTAATGAGATATCTTTTTTGCTATTTCTTGTTTTTTTAGTTTCATGCAATAACAGCAATACTTCAAAGCGAACCAATGTATTAATTAAAAACGAGAATAATCAAGATGTAAAAGTTCCCTTAAGGAATGATTTTGAAAATCAATTATTTATTACCGCCACAAGCTTGGATGATAATGGTGATTTGGAATTAGGCTGTGACTGCTGTTCAAGTAATTTTTATTTCATTGATAAAAGTAAATTTATCGAGGTTGCTTATTGTTTGCACGAAGATTCTTATTTAAAAGGAAATTATGAGATTGTAAAAGATGGGGTAATGCTACGCTATGATCAGGAGTATTTAAACATCGAAACGAATTTAGAAATAAATCCTGATTCGACAGAAACGTGGAAAAATAAGTATATTTATAGAAAAAGTGACGGCGAAGGAAAGGTGTCTTGGAAAAAAAATAAATCAAATTCTATTTTTAAAACGTCGTTTGGTGAATATGCACGAATTGATAATTCTAAAACTGAATTTTTGAAAAGAATTTCAGCTGACAGTAAGGTTAAAACTTTTTTGAGAATGTAATTATTAACTTTAGAGATAGTACAAATGGCACAATTCATAAAAATATATCCGGAAAACCCCAACGAAAAAGAAATTGCCAAAGTAGTAAAAACACTTCGTGATGGAGGTTTAATCATTTATCCGACCGATACGGTTTACGGGTTAGGTTGTGATATTACCAATACCAAAGCTTTAGAACGCATTGCTAAAATTAAAGGCGTGAAGTTAGAAAAAGCGAATTTCTCTTTCGTTTGCCATGATTTGAGCAATCTTTCGGATTATGTGAAACAGATTGATACTTCAACGTTTAAAATCCTGAAACGAGCCTTGCCGGGGCCATATACTTTCATTCTTCCAGGGAACAATAATCTTCCTAAAGAATTTAAGAAGAAAACCACAGTTGGTATTCGTGTGCCTGATAATAATATTGTATTGGAGATTGTTCGTCAGCTAGGAAATCCGATTGTTACGACTTCTATACATGACGATGATGAGATTTTAGAATATTCCACAGATCCGGAACTGATTTTCGAAAAGTGGCAAAACCTTGTAGATTTGGTTATTGATGGAGGTTATGGAGATAACGAAGCTTCCACCATAATTGATTTGTCTGAAGGGGAACCAGTTGTTGTTCGTGAAGGTAAAGGGAGTTTGGATATTCTTTAATTGCAATCACATAATAAATCTATGCTCACATTCAACAAAAAGTATTTTGGCTTAGCAATTTTCATTTTTTTTGTTGAGGTTTTTATAGCACTTTTTATTGATGACAACTTCGTAAGGCCTTATCTGGGTGATGTTTTGGTAGTGATTTTGATTTATTGTTTTTTGAAATCCTTTCTTAAATTATCAGTTCTACCTGCGGCTTTAATGGTATTGATGTTTTCTTTCACAATTGAATTTCTTCAGTTTTTAAATGTTGTAGAAAGGCTTCATTTAGAAAAATCAAAATTGGCCAGAATTGTTATCGGTACTTCTTTTTCCTGGGGGATTTGTTGATGTACACAGCAGGAATTGTAATTGTTGTTGTCATTGAAAAACTAATGCTCAAAAGAGAATTAAAGATGATATAAAAAACAGCGCCTCGATTTTTCAAGGCGCTTTTTTTATTTATTATGAAACTACTTGCTTAAATTCTTCATTTCCTTTTCAATCATATCATAAAACTGATCAATTTTCGGCATGATAATCCATAGTTTAAAAATGTATTAAAACGTTGATATTTAGTAACTTTGTATAAAATATGAGCTGATTTGTTAATTTGAAAAAAGAAAAATCATGGAAGCAAATGAAAAATACAAAAAGGTAAAAAGGACTTTGATATTGATTGTTTCTTGCTTCGTTGTCTTGTTATTTTCAATGTCATCATTTTCAAAAAATATCACAGTGCATACAAATAATTGTAATTGTCCTGTTAGCACTAAAGAGCATCCGGTAAAAGTTGAAACTAAAGCCCAATCCAAAGAATCAGCATCTACCTCATGCAGTTGTGGTGGTCGTTGTACAGGTTTTAAGATAAAAGGAAAGTGTTACTGCATTTGTTGGGGTTTTTAGACTAAATCACTTTATAGAAAAATAGTTTTTTTGAAGTTAAACATAAAGAAAAACGCTTCGGAATTCCGAAGCGTTTTTTGTTAACTATAAATTACTTGCTCAAATTTTTCATCTCTTTTTCTAGCATATCGTAGAACTGATCGATTTTCGGCATGATAATAATTCTTGTTCTTCTGTTTTTTGCTCTGTTTGCCGGAGAATCGTTATCCGCTAAAGGAATATAGTAACTTCTTCCGGCCGGAATCAATTGCTTCGGATTCACTCCTAAATCTTTATGTAACACACGTACAATAGAAGTAGCTCTTTTAACCGATAAATCCCAGTTGTCTAAAAGGACTGCGTTTTTGATAGGCACATTATCGGTGTGACCTTCCACCATACATTCGAAATCCGGCTTGCTGTTAACTACTTTGGCAACTTTGCTTAAAACACCTTTAGCGCGGTCGCTTACCTCGTAACTTCCAGATTTGAATAAAAGATTGTCTGCAATGGAGATCATTACCACACCTTTTTCAACGTTGATGTTGATGTCCGGATCGTCAATTCCAACCTCACGTTTTAAACTGGTTACCAATGCTAAAGTAACGCTGTCTTTTTTGGTTAAAGCATCTTGTAAGCGAGAAATTTTTAGGTCTTTTTCCTTTAAACTTTCTAATGATTTTTCAAGATTTTCAGCTCCTTTTGTTGTTAAAACAGTCATTTCTTTGGAGCTGTTTATAAGGTCTGAGTTGTTCTTTTTCAGGTATTCGTTTTGGCTGTTTAAGGCATCTTTTTCTGTAAGACAGGTGTTAAGTTTTACAGTACAGGTGTTAAGCAAATCCTGAATTTCTTTGTTTTTGGCTTCTAATTCGGCAATTTTTTTCTTAGATCCGCACGATGTAAGGGTAATTGCTGCTACGGAAAGGATAATAAATACTCTTCTCATGATTAATGATTTTAATAATGAATTACAAAGTTAGTAAGTTCTGTAAGGCTTGAATAGTTTAAAACGATAAACTAATGTTAAAAATTAACATCAAAAATCTTACCGCTTTTTACGAAGTAACGATAAACTATAGATTTTATTTTAAAGTAATTTGCGTGCTGCTGACTGTCTCTTTTGTCTAAAAACCTGAAAATCTGAGAGTAAAATGCAAAATGTGAACTCAAAATTGCCCATAAATGTTTTGGTTTTCCTTGTAATAAAAACCGAATTCCGGCTATTCCATCCAAAGCAAGTCGAATAAAAAGAATAGGAATCAACTTGTTTTTCGGAAGATTCTTCAGCAGCATCCAAAGAGAATTTCTAAAATTCAGGTAGGTTTTTTTAGGATTTCCTGCTTCCAGAGTTGCTCCGCCAACATGATACACTGTTGAGGTTCCGCAGTATTTGGCATTGTATCCTTTGTTGAAGGCTCTCCAACATAAATCGATTTCCTCCTGATGGGCAAAAAAATCCGGATCAAAACCTTGTAACTCACGAAAGACTTCTTTTCTAATAAACAAACACGCTCCTGAAGCCCAGAAAATAGGTGTGATGTCGTTGTATTGCCCGTGGTCTTGTTCTATGGTTTCAAAAATACGTCCTCTGCAAAACGGAAAACCATATTGATCAATAAAACCACCGCCCGCACCGGCATATTCAAAATATTCCTTGTTTTTGAAGTCTAGAATTTTTGGCTGAATGATGGCTGTTTGGGGTTCACTTTCAAATAAATCAAGTAGGGGTTCTAACCAGTTTTCGGTAACTTCAATATCCGAATTTACCAGTGCATAAATGTCTTCTTCTACAAATTGCAGGGCTTTGTTATATCCTTTTGCATAACCATAATTTCCTTTGTTTTCAATAATTTTTACAGAGGGAAAGTTTGCTTTTACATAGTCTAAAGAGGCGTCGGTTGAAGCATTGTCGGCCACATAAACAGTCGCCTGTTGAGAATAGCCAACAACCGAAGGTAAAAATTGTTCCAATAGTTTAACACCATTCCAGTTTAATATGACTACGGCTATTTTGTTCAATGTATTTGCAGATTTGTTTTTTAATTGGAAATAAAATCAGGAAGTTCTCTTAAAAACCGGTACTGCTCCTTCTCAAAATCCATTTGACAAAAGTAATGATTTAGCCCATTGGTAACCATTAAATATTCAGATTCCAAAATCATATTGTAGCGCGCAATCTGATTGAAGGTTTCCTGAGAAATTGAAACCTCGGGCGCTTTGCATTCTATCAGTAAAAATATTTTTCCATTCGGCTGAAAAACAACAACATCATAACGCTTGGTTAATCCATTAATTTTTATGGATTTCTCAACATTGATATACGATTTTGAATATTTTTTTTCCTGCAGAAGAAACTGAACCACATGTTGGCGCACCCATTCTTCCGGAGTGAGCACCACAAACTTTTTACGGATTTCATCAAAGATCAAGACTTTATTTTCGCTATTTTTGAACCGAAACGAATAAGTCGGGAAATTCAGTTTTTGCATGAAACAAAAATAGGTATTTCATTTAAACTGCCAACCGCGCTATACACGTAAAACCGAAATGGACGAAGTACTAAAAATCATAAAAGACATACAAGCCGGATCGATCAAACCAATTTATTTTTTAATGGGGGAAGAGCCTTATTACATCGATAAATTGGCGGATTATATCGAAGACAACATACTTCAGGAACACGAGCGCGATTTTAACCAAACGGTTTTATACGGGAGGGACGTTTCCATTGAAGACGTGATTGGTAATGCAAAACGTTTTCCAATGATGGCAGACCGACAAGTGGTTATCGTTAAAGAAGCTCAAGAGTTATCCCGAACCATTGATAAGCTGGAAACGTATGCAGAAAATCCGCAGCCCACGACGGTTTTGGTTTTCTGTTACAAATACAAAACACTCGATAAACGTAAAAAAGTAACTAAGGTCTTAGAGAAAGCCGGAGTGGTTTTCGAGAGTAAAAAACTATATGAAAATCAAGTAGGGACGTGGCTTACTAGGGTATTGCAAGGAAAAAAACTAAGTATTGAACCCAAAGCGGCAGCAATGTTTGTAGATTTCCTTGGTACCGATTTAAGCAGAATTGCTAATGAAATCGACAAGTTGGCTATCATCTTAAAACCAGGAGATACGATAACCCCTGCAATTATTGAGGAAAACATCGGTTTCAGTAAAGATTTCAATCCTTTCGAATTGCGAAAAGCCATCGGGGAGAAAAATCAGCTAAAAGCCTACCAAATTGCAGATTACTTTGCCCAAAATCCAAAAGACAACCCGATTGTACTTACTATTGGCTTGGTGTTTGGCTTCTTTTCCCAATTGTTGCAATATCATGGTTTGAAAGATAAATCGAAAGCTAATGTGGCTAAAGTGCTTAAAATCAATCCTTATTTTGTTGGAGATTATGAAGTTGCAGTGCGTAATTATCCAATGAAGAAGGTAAGCGCTATTATAAGTGCTTTAAGAGACATTGATGTGAAAAGCAAAGGTGTAGGAGCTAACAATTTAGCAATGGAAGATTTGCTTAAAGAGATGTTGGTAAAGATTTTTAATTAAATTAGTCATACAAACCAAAAACAAAATACCATGAATCCAATAGTAAGAAATGTACTGGCGGTAATTGCCGGAGCTGTAATTGGAAGTCTTGTAAACGGCTTCCTGATTTCAATAAGCGGAAAAGTGATCCCACCACCAAACGGAACCGATGTTACTACCTTGGAAGGTTTAAAAGCGTCAATACATTTGTTTGAACCTAAGCATTTTTTATTTCCTTTTCTTGCTCATGCTTTAGGGACACTTGTAGGAGCTTTTGTAGCCGCTAAACTTGCAGCAACTAATAAAATGAGAATTGCCATTGGTATTGGAGTGCTTTTTCTTTTAGGTGGAATTTCAAACTGTTTTATGTTGCCAGCACCCGTATGGTTTATGGCTGTTGATTTAATTTTAGCGTATATTCCAATGGGGTATTTAGCTGGGAAAATGGCTTCTAAAGTGGTAAAAGCGTCATAACCTTAATAAGGTATATTTTTCAAAGTCAATTAAAATCACGAAATTTGCATCCTCAAAATATAAAACATAAGTCAAGATGATGAATAAAAACACAGTGCTAGGTTGGGCTACTTTAATTATGATGATAATGGGATTATTGTTGATCGGTCTGGGCATTTACCGATATGCAGATGTTGCCGGATGGGGATTTTCTGCAGTAGGAGTAGGCTTTTTGGCTAATGCATGGGTTTTTAATGCTTTGAAAGGAAGAGTTTAAAAGATATAATTGAAATACAAAAAACCCGAATCTGATGATTCGGGTTTTTTTATTAGATTTTATTCTGTTACATGATATTGCTTCATTTCCTCCAAAGGTTCTAACGAAACATGGTTTTGCCAGATTTTAGGATCATATCGTTTTAGTTGAATAAAATTGAAATCAGCTTCTTTATAGTTATCAAATTCATTTTCGGTTATTTCAGAACTGGAAATATTCAATAATTCGGTTTTGTTTATCGAGTTACCTTCTATTTTTATATCCAGAGCCACAACATCTTTTTCCTGGTTAGTAAGTTCGATAAATTTTAGAGGTCTGTTTATATAAAAGTAGTTTCCTGTTTCTTCATAGGCATACTGTAAATAATAACTTTTGCTTTCTGGATCTTTTTTGAAAATAAGCGTACCTGAACCGGCATTTTCTGCAGCTTTAACGCCCAATATCAATTTTAAGTTGAAACCGCTAACTTTTTTGCCTTCCTCTAAATTATAGTTGCATTTTACAACAGCATAGTCTGATTCTTTTACATAAAGAGTTCCGTTATATAACGCCCTGTTTTTTTTAGGTGAAAATTTAATAATGTAAATGATTTCATCTTCTGCTTCATTGTAAATTTTACCGGCAAATTGATAGTTATATGCCTCGGAATCTGATATGAACTCCATTTTCTTATTGTCTAAACGCTGTTGCTGCAAGAAAGATTGGATGTGGTTTTTACTGTTTTGGAGTTTAGACAGTTCTTTTTTCTTTTTGTTTTTTTTGTCATTATAGGTTTTGCTCAAAGAAATAGTATCTCGGGAACCAAAAAGACCGCTTTTAACCCGATAAAATTTTGTGGTATCAAGATGTTTTAAGATGATTGAAGTTCCTATATCCTCCATATCTTCCAAAGAACTTGCACTTTCATTTCCGCTTATGTTTGTTGCTTTGATAACTTCGAGTTTTGGAACGAAAAAGGTTTTATTTTCTTTACTTGTTTTTTTTCCGTAATAATAATTGCAAAGAATGTCTTTATATCCTTGAGGCGGATATTTAATAAGTTTACCTGTGAATTTTTCCAGATCTGCATTAACATCTTTTAATTGCTTTTTGCTAAAACCAGTAGATTTATCGAGTTCAATATTTAATATAGAAGGCTTAAATGTTGATGATTCCCTGAAAAATAATTTACGTTGAGTAGAAACCTGTTTTGATTTGTAGTTCTCTTTAAGACGGTTTTTTACTTCTGCAATAACTTTATACGGATCTGGTTTTACATTACTTATTGTCATGTTTTGAAGTTCGAAACTTACAGGAGAAAGCTTAATAATTAAATTTTGTTTTTTTAAGTCTTCAATTGAAAGTTGTAAACTAGTATAACCAATGTACGATACGTTAATAGTTGCAGATTCGCCTAACTGGTTTTCGTTAAAATTAAAAAAGCCTTCATTATTGGTAACTAAATCTGTTACGCCGTTAACTTTAACATTGGCATAAGCAAGCGGTTCACTGCTATGGGAATCAATAACTTTTGCAGTAAGGTTTTGTGCAGTGGCTGTCTTTAAGCCTAGAATTAAAATAAAAAGGGTAATTAAGTTCTTTATCATCTTGATTTTATTTATCGTTTCGGTTTTACAGTTTATAAAACGATTTTAAATTCAAATGTATAAAAAATAACTTACATTTATTAATGGTTATGAAGGTTGTTTTAAATTTAACTTTTTTTAACGTGACCTGTTGTTTATTAAGAACCCGCAATAGGGGAGCCGAAGATGCCTACAGCAAGTTCAATCCAAAGTATAATGAGTGCAATTACTAAGATTGTACAAATTACTATACGGTATTTAGTGTTTTTTATTTTTCTAATAACCAATTCACATAATAACCCTGTTGCAAGTAATAAAGTTCCGGCAATAACAAAGTCAGTTAAGCTCCAGTTAACTTCGTTTGTGAACTGCATTGCAATAAATAGAATCAGTAACAAAATTACCACCGTCAAAATAATCCCAATAATTCTTTTGTTTTTCATAATGATGATTTTTAATAAAAATGTTAGTAATAATTAAGCAAATATAATTAACTTTGAAATACAAAGTACTTTTTATATGTTTTTTTTGACCCTAAATAAATTGTTGTTATGGAATTATTTGTAAAAAAGAATTCGATTGTTAGAAAGATATGGGGGAAGGGTGATACCATACTTTTTATTTTTGCAGGTGCTTCTGCAGAGTTTGCACTAAACAAAGCTGTCGATTGGCTCTATTTTACAGGAAAGCTGCCATCGGATCCTTTGGGACGATTGTTTTCCACAGTTGGTTATGCAAGAAAAATAGTTTTTGCCTCAACGGAAGATGCAAACAAAGCAATTGATCTTATGAGTCAAATTCATTCTTCAGTAGAGAAAAGTCGTGGAACTTCCATTCCGGACTGGGCGTATAGAGATGTGCTCTTTATGTTGATACATTATTCGATAGCAGCCTATGAATTACTTGAGCAGAAATTGACAGAAGAAGAAAAGGAAGAGGTCTACAATGTATTTTATAGAGTAGGAAAAAGGATGGGACTAAAACAATTGCCTGAAACGTATGTAGCTTGGCTGTCAATAAGAGAACAGCATTTAAGAGATAATTTGGTAAAGAGTTATTATACTGAAGATTTGTTCAAACAGTATAGAAAACATTTAGGAGCAGTGCGTTATAAGGTTTTGCTTGAAGCACAGAAATTGGTTGTTCCACTGCGAGTAAAAGAATTACTTGAATTCAATACTATTGCTTTGTTAACTCAAATTGTACCAATGTATAAAATGAGCCGAAAATTAAAACTTGATAAGCTTGTAAAAAGTGTTTTACTTCCTTCGCAGTACAAAAATCAAATAAAAGAATTGGATGTTTTTTAAAGCAACCAAAAAGATAAAATCAAAGGTCAGTGATCTAATTATTGGCTAAATTTTTTAAACAACAATTTTATTGCAATACGAGGACTTAGAGCTATTATTCAATAATAATTTTTTTAACTCTATTGACTCCTTGGGCCTCGATGAAAATATAGTAGTTTCCTTTTGCCAAACCACCAAGATTTATTGTATTGTTGTTGGAAACATTATCAAAATAAGCCGAATGAACCAACCTACCCAAAGGATCATAAACTGTGACTTGTTGCAACATTATGTTGTCAATATGTAGTTCCTCTTTGATAGGATTAGGGTAAATTGACATTTTTTCTAAAACCATCGTTTCTGTGTCCATAGTCGAGCAATCCGTTTCATAACTTGCAGTTTCATCTTTTAATAAAGACCATCTTGCATCAAAATAGGCTTTGTCATCTACCTGAATACATTGTAAATTATAATTTCCTCTAAAAAAAACATCAGTAAGTCTAGTGTTATTTCCGTTTTTGACATTCAAATTTGAAAGTTGGTTAACATTGCAATAAAACACAGTCAAAGCAGTCAATCCGCTTACATCTAAACTTGTCAATTGGTTTAATCTGCAATCCAAGATGGTAATAGCATTTAATCCGCTCAAATCTATGCTTGACAGTCTGTTATAGCCACATTGTAAGATGGTAAGAGCATTCAATCCGCTGATATTTAAGTTTGTCATTTGGTTGGAGGCACAATTCAAAAATGTAAGAGTATTCAATCCGCTGGCATTAAAATTTGTTAATTCGTTATATTCACAATTTAAATGAGTTAAAGCAGGTAATCCGTTCAGATTTAAACTTGTCAATCTGTTTCCATCGCATCGAAGGGTAGTTAAAGAAATACATCCACTGACATTTAAACTTGTAATTCTATTCAAATAACATTTTAAAGTTTGTAAAGAAGTACATCCGCTGACATTCAAAGTTGTAAGAGATCTATAGTAGGTAGTATCAAACTGAGATGTGGAGTAGTGTCCATAATAATTTAAATTTATCAAATTAGGGTTATTACTGCAATCCAGGGTTTGTAAAGAATAAAAATTTTCTATTCCGCTTAAATCAGCTATGTTTCTATTGCTAATATTTAAACTTGTTACTCCGCTAATTGCAGATGTTAGTACCTTATGATCTCCATTCATCGTATCTATTCCTAAATCGACTAGGGCTTGTTCAAAGTTTGCATCTGGTATTGTTGTGTACTGTGCATTTGAACTATGTATGCCTGTAAAACAAGTGACAATAAATAGGGATGCTATTTTCCATAGCATACTTTTAGGATCTTTAAATGTCATTTTGTTTGTATGCTTAATTTTCATAGGTTAGTTTTGGTATTGCTAATTTGGGTTAGTCTGCTTTCATGTCCTAAAATATGTTCACCATTTTAGGTTTTTAATTTGTTCAAATATACTTAAATAAATAGGAATATTGATGTTTTTTTTAAGCAAATACTTATATTTTTTAGAAATCACCAACATCGTAAAAACTTCGAAAGTCTAATTATCGTTTAAAATTTTTTTAATCAAAACGATTTGCCCTAAATGATAGTAACTATGTTCAATTATTCCATCAATATTACGTTGGTACGTTCCATATTTTTCATCAACAAAAACTTCTTTGAGCTTTTCTTGAGGCATTTGCTCAATTAAAAAGGCAAATTCTTCTGCATCTTTCCAAAAAAGATCTAAAAAAGCAGTCCATTGCTCTTGAGAAGTTATAGCGGCGAAATCAAAGCTGTACTTGTCTTTAATATCAAGTGTTCCACCTTTAAAAACGGTATTGATGCCATTTATGTAATAATGAATATGTTGAGCTAAAACAGCTATTGTATTTAACGATTGGAATTCAGTTGTTGCTGTTTTCCAATCTAAATTTGAGAGCTGGTCTTTGTAGTTGGTATTGGCTATCCAAGTTCCATTTAAAATAACTTCTTTAAATCGGTTTGCTATTTGTTGAATGTCGTCTTGCATGTTATTAAATTGCTTATGTTTTGCTTTATGTTAATATAAAACATTTTTGTTAAGCTTTAAATAGTATTCTATAAATCTGAAATTTTCAGACAGTTCCAAATATTTATTTTAGTAATCAAAATGATATTCGTTTATCTGGTCAATTTGGTATGGAATATCACTTGTAAAGCCATTGGTTTCAATTCCGTTTTTTCGTTTAGTCCAAAATATTTTGGTGTCAGTTGCGTTTTCAGGTACATTGTAGTAGACAATAGAATTAACGTTTACTCCTCTCCAAGCTGTTTCATCGTGTCCTTCAAAGCTTCCTCCTCCAGGAAGGTCATCTTGCGGATAAAAAATATTTGCTATCCCAAAATTTTCAATCTTTGTTCTAACGCTTTGATTGTTTCCGGAGAAAAAAGATATATATATGTAATCGTTTGCATCAAAAGGAGAGGTGTTGTTTACAAAAATTTTAAACTTCATAAATTTATTTACCTTTAAAACAATATCATTAGCAGGGTTGAAATTAGTCAATTCAATTCCTGTATAATCATCGTCATTTTGTTTAGAAACCGAAACAGATATGTTGCTGTCACTATTCATAGCTACGTTAAAATTTCCGTTGGAGTCTGTGATAACTTCTTTTGAATCTATTTCAGTGGTATATGACCAATAGCCAGTTCCATTAATCTTCTTCATTCTCAAGGTAAGCTTTTGATTAGGAACTCCTTCACCGTTTGCTTCTCTTATAACTTTCCCTTTTACAGTGATATAGTTTGTGTCATCGTTTGAACAACCGGCCAAGATCAAAAAAAGCGCTGAGATTAAGACTGATATTTTTATATATACTTTAATATTGTGTAATGTTTTTAAAAACAATTTGACAGTTAGTATTGCCTTATTAAAACGCAGCAATCTAAAGTTAATTGCGTAAAATTAAGAATTTTCTTTAGTTTGTTTTTAAAACATGCATTTTTAAATTATAAAGTAACAATCCTCAAATCTTCTATATTATGTATATTTGTACACTTTTGTAAAAAACGTAGTCATAAAACAAAAAACGATATAGTATGTCTGATGATAAGAAAGTGATATTTTCCATGTCACGCGTGAGTAAAACCTACTCATCTACAAACAAACAGGTTCTAAAAGACATTTACCTAAGTTTCTTCTATGGTGCCAAAATTGGTATTTTAGGTTTAAACGGTTCAGGTAAATCTTCATTATTAAAAATCATTGCTGGGGTTGATAAGAATTACCAAGGTGATGTTGTGTTTGCTCCGGGTTATACTGTTGGGTATTTAGAGCAGGAACCACAATTGGACGAAAACAAAACGGTTATTGAAATTGTTCGTGAAGGAGTTGCCGAAACTATGGCGATTCTGGACGAGTTCAATAAAATTAACGATATGTTCGGGCTTCCTGAGGTTTATGAAGATGCTGATAAGATGCAGAAACTAATGGATCGTCAGGCGGATTTACAGGATAAAATTGACGCAGCCGGTGCATGGGAAATCGATACCAAATTAGAAATTGCAATGGACGCTTTACGTTGTCCGGATGCTGATACTCCTATTAAAGTATTATCAGGAGGAGAGCGTCGTCGTGTGGCTTTATGCCGTTTGTTATTGCAACAGCCGGACGTATTGTTATTGGACGAGCCTACCAACCACTTGGATGCGGAGTCAGTACACTGGTTAGAGCAACATTTACAGCAATACCAAGGAACGATCATCGCGGTAACGCACGACCGTTATTTCTTGGATAATGTAGCTGGTTGGATTCTTGAGTTAGATCGAGGTGAAGGTATTCCATGGAAAGGAAATTACTCGTCTTGGTTAGATCAGAAATCTAAACGTATGGAGCAGGAAGAGAAAGTTGCTTCAAAGCGTCGTAAAACGTTAGAGCGCGAGTTGGAGTGGGTAAGACAAGGAGCAAAAGGACGTCAGACCAAACAAAAAGCACGTTTGCAAAACTACGACCGTTTATTAAATGAAGATCAGAAAGAACTGGACGAAAAATTAGAATTGTACATCCCTAACGGACCGCGTTTGGGGACTAATGTAATTGATGCTAAAAGTGTTGCTAAATCTTATGGAGATAAAATTTTATATGATAATTTAAACTTCACTTTGCCACAGGCAGGTATTGTTGGGATTATCGGACCGAACGGTGCAGGTAAAACCACGATTTTTAAAATGATCATGGATGAGCTAAAGCCGGACAGTGGTGAATTTACAACAGGAGATACGGTGAAAATTGCTTATGTAGACCAGACTCATGCTAATATAGATCCTAATAAATCCATCTGGGAAAACTTCTGCGATGGTCAGGAACTCATTATGATGGGAGGGCGTCAGGTAAACTCAAGAGCGTATTTATCCCGTTTCAATTTTGGAGGAAGCGATCAGAACAAGAAAGTAAATACATTATCAGGCGGTGAGCGTAACCGTTTGCACCTAGCCATGACCTTAAAAGAAGAGGGGAATGTTTTGTTATTGGATGAGCCAACCAACGACTTAGATATTAACACACTTCGTGCCCTTGAAGAAGGTTTGGAAAACTTTGCGGGATGTGCCGTTGTAATTTCTCACGACCGATGGTTTTTAGATAGAATTTGTACGCATATTCTTGCTTTTGAAGGCGACTCTCAAGTGTATTTTTTCGAAGGAGGTTTCTCAGATTACGAAGAAAACAGAAAGAAACGTTTAGGGGATGTTGCTCCTACACGATTGAAATACAAGAAGTTAATTCGAGATTAATATTGAAAACGTCCTTTTTTAAGGGCGTTTTTTTTTTAACAAAAAAGTTAATTTATATCAAATTTTTTCTCTGTGGTTTGAAAGCTGTTTCTTAAATTGTGCAGTTTTAAAATCATAAATGGTTAAATCTTTTCAAATACTTTTTTTAGTAGCTTTCTTTTTTGGCTCACAACTGGTTAATTCTCAAGAGAAAAAACCTGCTGAGAAAGAGGTGGTTCAACTTATTGGAAAAGCCGGAACCCATTTGATGAATCTTGATTGCGCACGATCCCTTCAGATTGCACAAGAAGCACTTTCAAAAGCACATAAGCTTAAGAATAATCTGCTTATCGCTAAATCCTATAATTTAATCGGGCTCAATTTTGAAGAATTTTCAGATTATCAAAAAGCAATTGAGTTTTATACCGTTGGATTAGATTATGCCAACAGAGTCAATAACGATACTATTAAAGATTATCTTTATAACAACCTTGGAAATATATATACTTTCCGTAAAATTGATTTTAAAAAAGGAATCAATAACTATAAAAAAGCCCTTGTTTATTCTAAGAAGCTAAATGATCCTTACGAAATAATGTTTACCAACCTAAACATTACTACTGCCTATTTTGCCATTGAAGATTATAAAAACGGATTACCTTATTTAAAAACGGCCGAACCAATTGTGCTTAAATCTGAAGATTTAGAGGCAAATATAAGTTTGAATTCACTTTACGGTTCTTATTATTCGTTTAGAAATGAAAATGCTAAAGCAGAAGCTTCTTTTAAAAAAGCATTGCAACTTTGTAATGAAGACAAACCTCAATTTCTGGAAACGCATGCAGCCGAAGTATATGATGATTTTTCGCGCTATTATTCAAAAATAGGAGATTTTAAAAATGCTTATTTGTATTTAGATAAATACAACTATTTAAAAGATAAAATTTATAACGAAGAACGTTCCAACAGTACTAAATTGGCTGGAAACAATCTTGAGCTGAAAGAATACAAACGCCAAATCAGTAAAATAGAGCAGGAAAAGGAAAAGTATGAAAAGTCGTTTCAGCAATCTAAGGCAGTAGTTGCTTTATTTGTCGGTATCTTTTTGGTTATTGGTCTCTATGTATATTCTCTTTATCAAAATAATAAAAGGCGTACACAATACAATCGAGAACTTCGTAAAGCAAATGAAGAACTCTTAATTGCCAAAGAAAAAGCAGAAGAAGCGTCCCGTTTAAAATCACAATTCATATCGACAATCAGTCATGAATTGAGAACTCCTTTGTATGGCGTGGTCGGTATTACTAATATCTTGATGGATGAGCATAAAGAATTGGCCAAAAGTAATTACATCAAATCGTTAAAGTTTTCGGCTAAATACCTTCTTTCTCTGGTAAACGACATTCTTCAGGTCTATAAAATTGAAGAAAAGAAAATTGTGCTTGAAAACAGCGTTTTTAATTTGTCGGATGAGCTGAATTCCATTGCTGACAGCTTGCAGTTTATGGCCGTTAAAAGCAATAATGAGTTGCTTTTGGAGATCGATGACAACATTCCGGAATTCATAATAGGGGATAAGGTGCGTTTGTCGCAAATTTTCATGAACCTGATTAGCAATTCTTTGAAATTTACCAGTAATGGTGAAGTGAAAATAACGGCTAGGCAAATTCGCAGTGAAGCGACCTTCAGTTTTATAAAATTTGAAGTTATCGATAACGGTATCGGAATCAAAAAAGAAGATCAGCAGCGTATTTTCGAGAAGTTTGTTCAGATTGAACGTAGGGAAGATGATTATCAAGGAACCGGTTTAGGTTTGTCGATAGTAAAAAAACTACTGAAACTTTTCGGAAGTGATATTGAAATTGAAAGTGAAGTTAAAAAAGGAACAAAAATGACTTTTGTTATTGGTTTTGATACTGATGAAGATAAACGAAATGAAGTTCTTAAAAATGTTGATGTGGATTTCTCACTGGAACACACTTATAAGATATTAGTTGTAGAAGATAATAAAATCAATCAGATTGTAACAAAAAAATTCCTTGATATCCGCCACTTTGAAAGTACTATTGTTGATGATGGTTATCAGGCTCTGGAAATTCTGGAGAACGAAGTGTTTGATGTGATTCTTATGGATATCAATATGCCTAAAATAAATGGTTTTGAAACTTCTAAACTGATACGTGAAAAAGGGATTTCGACCCCGATAATAGCTTTGACAGCATTTAATCCGCAGGAAATTCAGCAACAGGTTAAGGAATCGGAGATCAATGAAATCATTATTAAACCTTTTCAGCCGAACCAATTGTATAAAATGATCGTAAATCTTAGTAACAAAAACGAAAAGATACAATCAATCGCAGATAAGCATTTAAATTGATTTTACTAATTCAGTGAAATCACAGTAGCCAAACCTATTTGTTTTCCATTGTAAAAAGGGAGCATTCCTACACTTGTTTTTGTTTGTTTTTTCACAAAGACTTTGTTAATATACGGGAAAGTCCAATAGGCAATTTTGGTACTTAAAATACCAATGCCTGCACCGGCAGCAACATCGGTTAGCCAATGTCGGTTATTGAGCATTCTGTATAAACCGGTTCCTGAAGCAACTAAATATCCTGCAATTCCATAGAAACAACTGGTGTCTTTATATTCTTGCCATAAAAATTCGGCACCGGCAAACGCTGTTGCGGTATGACCGGAAGGAAAAGAGTTAAAAGAAGAACCGTCCGGCCTTTCAACTTTTGTAGCGTGTTTCAAACCTGTAACACTTACAGCTACAATAAGATAGGAAGTTCCGATTATGATGCTTCTGTCTTTTAGATTGTTTTTTCCTTTTACTCCGAGGTTGTTTAATAGGTAAACAGAAGTTGCCGGAACGTATTGGGAAAAATCATCAATAGTAATTTTTTCATCAATATGCTCAGCAACTTCCGCTTTAATTTGGGTGTTTAATCCCAGTAATTCGTTGTTATCAAAAGCAATTATTCCATAACTAATAAGAACAGTGGGAATAATAAGTTGTTTATAATTGAACTTTAGGTTCTCAGAAACCAATACCTCAGATTTAACACTAACAGAATCCTTATCAATTGCATTTTGAGCAACGGCCTGTAAAGATGTCATCAGGGCAATTATCCAGATTAAATGATGTTTCAGCTTCATATCAAAGTATCAATACCAACGCTTTTTATTTTTCTTTGAACCTTCAGATTTTCTTGATTTGTTAGATCCATTCTGCTCCGGTTTCTTTTTCTTGTTTCTAAGATCTGGTTTCGCATCAGGGTTTTTGACCTCTTCTTTCCAGGGAAACGGATGATCATTAACTACTTTTACTTTCTGACGGGTTAATTTTTCAATATCCTGCCAGTAGGTTTTCTCGTCCTTTCCACAAAATGAAATAGCCAAACCGGAATTTCCAGCTCGTCCGGTACGACCAATTCGGTGTACATAGGTTTCAGGAATGTTAGGCAAATCAAAATTGATTACATAAGGTAAAAGTTCGATATCAATACCACGAGCAGCAATATCAGTGGCAACTAGAACAGACGTTTCTTTGTTTTTAAAACTATCCAAAACGCGCTGTCTTGCCGATTGTGATTTATCGCCATGAATAGCTTCCGCATTGATGTTTTGCTTTTTCAAGGCTTTTACCACATTGTCTGCACCATGTTTTGTACGTACAAAAACCAAAACATTTTCAAGTTTTTGTTCCTCAATTATGTGATAAAGCAATTTTCGTTTATCTTCTTTATCAACAAAGTAGACTTTCTGATTTACTTTTTCTGCCGTACTGGAAACCGGTGTAACCGAAACATATTCGGGTCTGGTTAAAAAAGTATCGGCCAATTCACGAATTGCAAAAGGCATAGTTGCAGAGAACAGCAACGTTTGACGATTATCGGGAGTAAGCTTAATGATTTTCTTCACATCATTAATGAATCCCATATCGAGCATCAAATCGGCTTCGTCTAAAACCAAATGGTGTAAATGGTTTAAATCGATGAAACCTTGTTTGTGTAAATCCAGTAAACGCCCCGGGGTTGCTACTAAAACATCTACACCATGTTTTAATTCATTAACTTGTGGAACCTGATTCACTCCACCAAAAATAACCAACGTTTTTACATTGGTATATTTTCCATAAGTATCGAAACTTTCCCCAACCTGTATAGCTAATTCTCTTGTAGGAGTAACTACTAAGGTGCGAATATGTTTTACTTTTTTGGCAGAACCAACAATTCTGTGCAACAGATTCAAAATAGGAATTGCAAAAGCTGCAGTCTTTCCGGTTCCGGTTTGTGCACAGCCTACCAAATCCGTCCCTTCCATAATAATCGGAATGGATTGCTCCTGAATGGGAGTTGGGTTTGTGTAGCCTTCTTCGGTTATTGCTTCCTGTATATTTCTGCTTAAGTTGAGCTCGGTAAAATTCATAAAAAAACGATAGTGATTAAAGACTATCGTTTACAAAAGTAGTTTAAAATATTGACTTTAGTTTTATTCTGATTTTGCTTTCATAAAATCGGTGATTAAATAAGCGATCAGTTTTCCTACCAAATGATTGTTTTTCTCAAAGGCCAAATCCGGAGCTCCCTCACATATATGAATGTAAGAAGCATTCGGGTTTTTACCAAAATAATGAATAAAATGACGAAGTTGCTCAACAGAAAACCCACTGAAAGTCATGGCGCTACTTGGGATATTTGGCACAGCATCCAAATCAATTTCAATTCCAAAAGATTCTCCGGCAATATGTTTTTCGGCAACACCAAGCTCGGTTGTAAAGTTTTTTTCTCCACGAACCGCTATTTGTTCATAGGTGTTAAACCCCACTTTTTCTTCTGTTTTTTTAATGCTTTCCAATATGCTTTTTGAAGTGTAATTTTCATGAATACCGAAGATGAAGTACTTTTTTAGAAAACCTTCTTCGTACGCATAAGAAAAACCGTTACCGCTGTGACGTCCTTCAAGAGGGCGAAAATCGGTATGGGCATCAAAATTGATGGCATTGACCGGTTTTCCCTTAGCAAGTGCAAGGCCTTTAATGTTTCCGTAAGCGTTGTTGTGTCCGCCTCCAATAATGATTGGTGTTTTTCCGGCTTTGATGATTTGGCATACAAGGTGTGAAACTTCTTTATCGATTTTTTCAACCAATTTAAAAAGCTGTTTTTTTTCGTCTTTATTGGAAGGGTTCAACTCATTAATAGCTTCCATGTCTTGCGAAACATCGATTGTACCTAAAATAATTAATCGTCCGCCTTTACAGAATTTATTATGCTGGATGTTTACGATACTTTTTAAGGTGCTTTTCCAGGCAGAAGCGGCACCAGGTCGGCCAAGGTTTGCACGAACTCCAATATCTTCCGGAATTCCAAGTAAAACGAATTCGGCATCGCTGGACTCTAAAAACTCATAAGTATCCATTCCTTTTGGAACCGTCTGTATGCGTTCCCCAAATTTGATTTCACCACTGCGATGACTGGTTATTTTAGCTAGATCATTTAATGTAAAAAGGATGAGATTCTCCATATTGTTTTAAAAAAAAGAGTATTCAAAAATACTATTTTCTATAAAACTTTCGTTTAGGAATTAGTTAGAAATAAAAAAAAAATTAAATTTGAAAAAAAACTAAATACCATGGAAAACCAAAAAAGTAACTCGAGTTTAAAAGCGATCATTGTTGTCTTGGCATTGTTGTTATTAGGAAGTTTAGGTTATATGTACAAAATGAGTACTGATAATCAGACTTCTGAGAACAAACTTATGTCGGATAAAGAAAAATTAAGTGAGGAGTTACAGGCTTCAATTGCAAAATATGACGAAGCTATTGCTGAAAATACTTCAATTTCCGGAGAGTTGGCTGCCGAAAGAGAAAAACTAGTCCAGTTAAAATCTGAATTGGAAAAATCAAAAGGTGATGCTGCTGCGATGGCAAAATTCAAAAACGATTATTTGCGTTTAAAACGTGAAATGGACAATTTGATGAAAGAAAACGATGCGCTTAAAAAGCAAAATGTTGTTTTAACTACTCAGAGAGACAGTACACAAGTTGTTTTAGAAGACACCAGAAAAGTTAGAGATACTTTAATTGTTAAAAATGACAATCTTGCAAAAACGGTTGAAAAAGGTTCTAAGCTTACAGTTTTAAACCTTCAGACTACAGCAGTTAAACAAAGAAGTTCCGGAAAACAAATTGATACGGATAAGGCAAGCAGAGCAGATGTTTTGAAAATCAGCTTTATGATTGCTGAGAATCAAATTGCTAAATCGGGTGATAAAACCTATTATGTTCAGGTTATCGATTCTAAAAACAATGTTTTAGGAGAGAAGAAAACAGAAACTTTCGGTGATAAAACTTTAACATACAGTTTTACAAAATCGGTTAAGTACGAAAACAAAACGGTTCAGGTAGCTCAGGATTTACCGGTTAAGGATATCGAGGGCGGAACTTATTTTGTAAACATCTTCGACAAAGGGGAATTGGTTTCTAAAACCTCCTTCACTTTAAGATAATTACTTATTTAGATAAAAAGGCTGTCAGAAATGACAGCCTTTTTTATTTCCTTTTAACGAATATCTAAATCATTTTTCCGTTGATGATAACCTGATCAATCAAATTACTTCCAAAGGCATAAGGTAACTGATAATAGGAGGTAAGCGGTTTGGTAATAATCAAACTGGCCGATTTTCCTTTTGTAATACTTCCGTGTGTTTTTTCAATTCCCATGGCATAAGCTCCATTAATTGTAGCTGCATTGATGGCTTCTTCTGGAGTCATTTTCATTTTAATGCAAGCGGTCGCCACCACAAAATTCATGTTTCCCGAAGGAGTAGTTCCCGGATTAAAATCGGTAGCTAAGGCTAAGGGCAAACCGGCTGAAATCATTTTTCTTGCAGGTGTATAAGGAATACTGATAAAATAAGAACAGCTTGGCAAGGCAACAGGCATGGTTTTACTTCCTTTCAAAACCTCAATATCTTCATCGGTTACAATCTCTAAATGATCTACGGAAAGCGCTCCATGTTTTACACAAGCTTCAATTCCGTTAATTGCCGTAAATTGGTTCACATGGATTTTTGCCGTTAATCCGTACTGTTTTCCCGCTTCCATAATGCGCTCGGTTTCTTCCACAGAGAAATAGCCGGTTTCTAAAAAAGCATCAATGTATTCTGCTAGGTTTTCTTCGGCTATTTTAGGAAGCATTTCATTGATTATCAAATCGATGTAAGCAGAATGATTTTCTTTGTATTCTTTAGGAAATGCATGTGCTCCTAAAAATGTTGCCTTAATCTTAATCGGATAGTTTTCCGCTAATTTTTTAATCACACGAAGCATTTTTAGTTCGCCTTCAACCGTTAAACCGTAACCGGATTTAATTTCAACGGCTCCGGTTCCTTGTTGCATTACTTCTTCTAAACGCGCTTTGGATTGATTGTAAATTTCCTCTTCGGATGTTTCATTAAGTTTTTTGGCTGAATTCAAAATTCCGCCGCCACGATTGGCAATTTCTTCATAGCTGAGTCCGTTGATGCGGTCTACAAATTCCTGTTCGCGGTTTCCGGCATAAACAATATGGGTGTGGCTGTCTACCCAAGTTGGTAAAACGGTTTTTCCATCCGCATCAATTATAGTATCAAAAGAACCTTCAGGGCAATTGTTCATCGTTCCAAAATCGGTAATACTTTCATTTTCAATAAGTAAAAAAGCGTTTTCAATTTTTGGTAAAACGGCCATTTCTGAACCGCTAACTTTATCAATGTTTTCTTCCCGAACCTGTAAAAGTTCTTTTATGTTTTTAATAAGGATTTTCATTAGTTGAAATTTTGTGTAAATGTAAAATGGAATTTCAAAAACTCCTATCTTTATGACAAATTATTCGGTTTTGAGAAAGATTAAGTATAAAAAAGGCCGTAAAGCCCAACCCAATTTTTACGAATATACCGGGAATCATAAGAATGAGTCGGTAGCGATGCAACTCTTTGTTTATGATGAAAACCGCTATGAGGAATATCAGAGTGTTCAGTTGGATAAAGTAAAATCGGAACTTAACGATGTAAATCAGGTAAATGATGTTAAGTGGCTGAATGTTCATGGATTGCACAATGTAAATCTGATTAAAGATATTGGCGAAATGTTGAATACTGAGCCTTATATTATCGGTGATATTCTCAATACTACACGTCGTCCAAAAATGGAAGAACTTCACGATACCTTATTCTTCAGCATCAAGTCGATTTTGCCTGCAGATGATTTGAGTTCTATCCGCGTGGAGCAAATCAGCTTTATTTTGAAAGAGAATCTTTTGGTTTCGTTTCAGGAGAAAAAAAGCGATTTCTTTACACACATTCGTGAACGTATCCGTATGAATGCCGGGATAGTTTGCAAGAAGAAAAACGATTATTTGCTTTATCTGATGCTGGATGCTATTATGGAGAATTTCTACATCACTATTGAAAATTATGAAGACAGAATTGAGGCATTAATGGTCGAGGCCAAAACCAATCACCGACAAGATGTTTTGATCCGAATTGAGAACAATCGTGAAAATCTTAACTTTTTAAAGCGTGCGATAGTTCCTTTGCGTGATGCGTTATTCAGTTTAAAAAGTTTTCAGGACGATAACGAATACGATGGTATTGAAACGGCTAATTATACTTTTTTTGCCCGTTTGCATCAGAAATGTTTAGAGCTTTTGGAACAGATTGATTACGATTTAAATTCTTTAGACAGTGCTTCACATTTTCATTTTTCGGCGCAAAGCCAACGAATGAACGAGATTATGAAAACCTTAACCGTGGTTTCCGTAGTGTTTATTCCGCTTACGTTTATTGTTGGTATTTATGGGATGAATTTCGATAATATGCCGGAATTGCGCTGGCAAAACGGATATTTTATTATTCTGGGAATTATGTTTTTACTGGTTGTGGGAATGCTTTTTTATTTCAAAAAGAAAAAATGGTTTTAATTCGATAAAAGATGAAAACATTTGTCAGTTCTATATCCGGACAGGAATTTCCGATGGCAGATTGCGTTTATGCCAAAATGATCCGCAAATCCATATTCAATTGCATAAAAGACGAGTATCCAGACTTTAATTTGGACAGTGTGCTTTCCATTAGTGAACTTAATTTCTTCAGAGAAAAATACATTTCAAGCTTCTTGCTTAAAGAAGCTGATGAATTAAACGAACTGGAAAAAACTGTGATCTCTTCGCTCAAAAACAAACAATCGTTGCTTCCGCAATTAGAAGAAGATAACACCGATTACACTTTTGGTCAGAAGGTAGCTGATAAAGTGGCTGAATTTGGAGGAAGCTGGACGTTTATCATTTCTTTTATGTTTTTTCTGATTTTGTGGATTTTTGCCAATGTGTTTCTGTTGTTAAACAAAGGATTCGACCCATATCCGTTCATATTGCTGAACCTCATTCTTTCGTGTATAGCCGCTTTACAGGCTCCGGTAATTATGATGAGTCAGAATCGACAGGAAGAAAAAGACCGTAAGCGTGCCAAAAACGATTATATGGTAAACCTAAAATCGGAATTGGAAATCAGGATGTTGCACGAAAAAATCGATCATTTAATCCTGCATCAGGAACAATCGCTTATTGAGCTTCAAAAAGTGCAAATCGACATGATGAACGACATCATCAGTAAAATCGAAAAGAAATAATTACACCATATCTTCCGGTTTTACCCAAGCATCGAAATCTTCCGCAGAAACATAGCCTAAACGGATCGCTTCTTCTTTTAAAGTCGTTCCGTTTTTGTGTGCTGTTTGCGCTATTTCAGCGGCTTTATAATAACCGATTTTTGTATTCAAAGCGGTAACCAGCATCAATGAATTGTCAACTAACTCTTTGATTCGTTTGTAATTAGGTTCGATTCCCTGTGCACAGTGTTCATCAAAGGAAACACAAGCATCACCAATTAAACGCGCCGATTCTAAAAAGTTGGCAGCAATCATTGGTTTAAAAACATTGAGTTCGTAATGACCTTGTGTGGCTCCGATGGTTATGGCAACATCATTTCCCATTACCTGAGCGCAAACCATCGTTAAAGCTTCACATTGTGTTGGGTTTACTTTTCCGGGCATTATTGATGAACCCGGTTCGTTTTCAGGAATAAAGATTTCACCTATTCCACTTCTTGGTCCTGAGGCCATCATTCGAATATCGTTTGCAATTTTATTCAGTGAGACTGCTAACTGTTTCAGAGCACCGTGTGTTTCCACCATTGCATCATGAGCTGCTAAAGCTTCAAATTTGTTATCGGCTGTTTTAAAGGGAAGATTTGTGAATTTTGAGATGTATTCGGCAACTTTAAAATCATAGCCTCTGGGAGCATTTAAACCGGTTCCTACTGCAGTTCCGCCAAGAGCCAATTCGGATAAATGAGATAAAGTGTTTTTAAGAGCTTTTAGCCCGTGATTCAATTGGGCAACATAACCGGAAATTTCCTGACCGAGTGTTAACGGAGTGGCGTCCATCAAATGAGTTCTTCCTATTTTAACCACATTAGTAAATGCTTCCGATTTGATTTGCAGCGTATCTCTTAATTGTTCTATACCCGGAATTGTAGTTTCGATAATTATCTTATAAGCCGCAATGTGCATGGCAGTAGGGAAGGTATCGTTGGAAGATTGCGATTTGTTAACATCATCATTAGCTTTGATGAAGGGCTCTTCGCCAATTTTTTTTCCGGCTAAAACCTGTGCTCTGTTTGCAATTACCTCGTTTACATTCATGTTGCTTTGTGTTCCTGAACCCGTTTGCCAGATCACAAGCGGAAATTCTTCGCTTAGCGTTCCGGAAAGGATTTCATCACAAACTGTTGCAATGACATTGCGTTTTTCCTTCGGAAGCACCCCTAAATCGTGGTTGGTATAAGCTGCTGCCTTTTTTAAGAAAGCAAAAGCTTCAATAATCTCTTTTGGCATGGAGGCTGCACCGCCAATTTTAAAGTTGTTGCGGGAGCGTTCGGTTTGTGCGCCCCAGTATTTTTCAGCAGGGACTTTTACTTCGCCCATGGTGTCTTTTTCTATACGGAATTCCATTTTTGTTGTGTTTATGATTGTTAAAATTAAACATAATCAAATGGTTATGAAAATCTATTAAAATAAATTTAAGAGAAGTATTGCTGAAGCAGATATTTACGCGTATATTTGGCCTGAAATCATAAAATTCCGGAAAACATGTTTGATTTTCAACAGTATTTAGGCTTCTTACTTTTCTTAGGAATCTTTTTAACAGGATTCTGGTTGATGCTTTTCTTAGTAAACTTTGTGTTTTACTGGTTAGGCGGCGCTCTTTGGGAAATGTACAAAGAGAAAAGAAGCGGTAAAAGCAACGAATAATTAGATGCTAATTATTTACCAAAAATAAAAAAGTCCCGAATTCGGGACTTTTTTTATGCTTAACCGCCAATGTAATCATCTCCATTGTCGCCTTGGTTTCTAACCGGACGTTCTTTTTCGGTTTTCTTCTTGTTGAAGCGATAGGTAAATGATAAGTTAATCTGACGTTGTCTCCACTGCATTTCCGTGTGGCTTGTAGCTGCCGGTAAGTTGCTGTCGAAAATTCTTTTTCTTGAATTGAATACGTCGTTCACATTTAATGCGATCGTTCCTTTATCCTTTAAAATATCTTTGCTGAACGCTAAGTTAGCCGAAGCAATCCCCTGGCTTTTTCCTTGTGCGTTTTTTTGAGGCGCGTTATAAGTTGCGTTGGTTTGCCAATCAATTCCGTAAGGTAAGGTAACTTTGGAACTGATACGAGTAAACCAAGAAGTAGCTACATTGTTCAAATCTGTAGTAACTAAATTACCTAGATAGTTAACATAACTGTAATTACCCTGTGTTTCGTTTCTGAAGAAATTGAAATTCCCGTTAAGTCTCCACCATTTGTAAGGGGTATAATTCAAAGTGAATTCAAAACCTGTACGGTATTCTGTAGCAAGATTGATAGGAGTACTTTCAATTACAGGAACTCGGCTGTCCTGACCTCCAATAACAGTTATGTTTCCGGTAATAGGATCTACTATATCTTCTCCGTCAACAACGGTTACAGCAAATTTGCCGGATTCTCTCTGAATGAACTGAAAAGAATCTCTGGTTCTGTTAAAGTAAGCCGAAGTATTGAAAGTAAGCTTTTTCCATTGTTTCATAAATCCGATATCAAATGCATCTGTAAAAGAAGGATTGATTTCAGGGTTTCCTTTGAAATAACTGATGTCACTCGAATAGTTTGAGAACGGATTTAGGAATCTTCCTCTTGGACGGTTTATTCTTTTGCTGTAATTAAGACTAACGTTGGTTTTTTCGCCAATTTCATAAGTTAAGAATGCACTAGGGAAAAAGTTGTTATAACGTTTGTTGTGCAATTCGTTGGTTCCCAAAAGATTCACATCGATGTTGGAATCCTCGAAACGCAATCCTAGTAAATAACTGAATTTCCCAACTTTGCTACCATACTGTGTGTAAAATGCATTTACTTTTTCTTTGTATTGAAGGAAATTCGTAAAATCAGGGTTAATCGTACCAGAATTTGTAATAGGATCAACATTTTCCTCTACTCTGTAATCGGTTAAAGTTTCTGAAAAATCACCTCTGTAACCGGCTTCAAATTGACCTTTTCCAATTGGTAAAACGTAATCGGTTTGGAAAAGACTTCTATTTTGTTTCTGATTGTTGAACGTACCTGTTATAGAAGCAGGTGTTGCACTATTTGTGGAAGTTTGTGAAATCGTAGATAAATCGTTGTCGTAATTGGTTGAAAATGAAATGTCTGCCGTTAGTTTATGACCGTCTTTTTTGAAATTCTTAGTTAAATTTGACGAGTAGTTTAAGTTTCTACTGTTGTTCGTTTGGTTGTTAAAACGATTACGGATGCTTATCAAATTTCTGTTTTCATCGTAATTGTAGAAATTTACATCTTCCGGATTAGAACCGTCGTTTCTTGAAAAGGAAATCGAGTTGGTCCAGGTTGTAGATTTGTTTAAAAACCATTCCATCCCAAAATTTGCATTGTGTCCTTCACGCTGTCTTTCATTTTCTCTGAATTCATCAATAAATTTAGGAGAACCAGCCGATGGATTTGTGTATTCTGTATTTTTCTTTGTATTTCCAGGGTTTTCACTGTTCTGATAACCAATGTTGGTGAAGAAGTTAAAACCATCGCCTCTAAAGTTTACATTACCGTTCAACCCGTAATTTTTATAATGACCAACCGTTCCGGTTACACTTCCGTTTATCCCTTGAGCTTTTCCTTTTCTTAAGATGATGTTCACGATTCCACCACCACCTTCTGCATCGTAACGTGCTGAGGGATTAGTGATTACTTCAACTTTTTCAACAGCATCTGCCGGAAGTTGTTTTAAGGCCTGAGCAACGTTTACTCCAATCATTCCCGATGGTTTTCCATCAATTAGGATTCGAACACTTTCATTGCCTCGTAAACTAACATTTCCGTCTGCATCTACAGAAACTGAAGGAACATTGTCCAACACATCACTAGCTGTTCCGCCTTTTACGGTCATGTCTTTCCCTACATTGTATACTTTTTTATCAAGTTTGATGTCTACCGTAGACTTTTCAGCAATAACCAAAACTTCGTCCAATTGTTTGGTATCTTCAGAAACTGCAATAGCTCCAAGATTCAAATCAGAAGTAATAGCTTTATCTTTAAATTCTACAGTTTTAAAACCTAAGAATTCAATTTTTATGTAGTACACGCCTGCTGGAACTTCAAAAGTGAATTCTCCTTTGTTATCGGTCATTCCGCCGGAAACAAGAGAAGTGTTTTTTGTGTTCTGTGCATAAATGCTGGCATATTCCAAAGGTTGATTGGTCGATTTTTCGATTACTTTACCGCTAACTTTTACTTTTGGGGTTTGCGGTCTTTGCTGAGCAAACGAAAAAAAGCTTGTCAAAAGCAATAGGATGGCTATTACTGATTGAATTTTTTTCATGAAATGATTAATTTGATTTCTTCTTTAGACTGCAAAATTACTTTGCGGTTTAAGGGTGAAATCACAAATCTTTGTTAAAACAAGCCTTTAATCATTCTAAATTATCTCGAGTATTCGCTCTATGGGTCTACCAATTACCGCTTTTCTACCGTTTATGATTATGGGTCTTTCGATAAGAACGTGATTTTTTAGCATGATGTTAATTATCTCATCATCAGTTAGTTCTTTGTTTGCGAATTGTTCTTTCCAAAGCGGTTCTTTAGTACGAACCAGCTCAATTGGTTTTATTTTTAATTTTTTGATGATGGAAGTAAGCTCACGTTTGGTAATTTTCTCGTCTAAGTATTTAAACGTTTCGAATTCAATTCCTTTTTCTTCAAGAAAACAAACGCCTTCACGAGATTTGCTGCATTTCGGGTTATGATAGATGGTAATCATGGTTTAAATTTTTGCAAAAATAGCGCAATCAATTGAAAAATGGAGTAAATTAGAGGTGACAAAATCTACTTTATACTTACTAATAGTTCAAACTGAATTCCATGTTTATAGAACAAATCAAAAAGAAAAATTTCAACAGCATATTATATCTTCCCATACTTTTAGGGTTTTTCGGTTTAATGATCGTTAATTACTTTTCAACTCAAGATGTTAATACCGAAGATTTAATGCATCAAATGAAAATTCAATTTGGTGAAAACTTAATGTTTGTGATTTTAGTTGGACCTTTATCTTTAATGTGCTTGGGATTATTGTTTTGGGTTAAATTTATTCATAATCAAAGCATTACGAGTTTAACAACTTCTCGAAAAGAAATAGATTGGGGACGTATTTTGTTTTCTTTTTCTTTATGGGGAACTATTACTGCAATCATGACTCTTGCAGTTTATTTTGCTGAACCTGAAGATTTTGTGGTCAATTTCGATACTTCAAAATTTTTCGTTTTTTTGATTTTAGCTATTATACTAGTTCCGTTACAAACAAGTTTTGAAGAATATTTTTTTAGAGGTTACTTAATGCAATTTCTTGGAGTTCTATCTAACACAAGATTGATTCCGTTTGTAGTTTCCTCCGTTTTATTCGGGTTAATGCATATTGCAAACCCTGAAGTAGGCAAATTGGGGCATGTTATCCTGATTTATTACATAGGTACAGGTTTCTTTTTAGGGATTTTAACGCTGATGGACGAAGGCTTGGAACTTGCACTTGGTTTTCACGCAGCAAACAATTTAGTTACTGCGCTTTTAGTTACGGCTGATTGGACTGCTTTTCAAACACCGTCTGTTTTAAAGGATATCTCAGAACCTTCAGCAGGGCTTGATGTTATTATTCCGGTTTTTGTAATCTTTCCGATTTTGCTTTTTGTTTTTGCTAAAAAGTATAACTGGAATAATTGGCAGGAACGTCTTTTTGGTAAATTGATTAAAGAAGAAGTTATTAATACAAATGAAGCATAATGAATATCAATGAAATACATCCACAGTTTCAATTAAACGGATCCCATTACACTATTGAGGAATTGCGTGATTTTGCTTCAAAATTAATTAGTTATTCTGATGAACATGAACAACATTTAGGAAAATTCATTCTGGAATGGTTTGATGATTCAGATTCAATAACCTTAAGAACATCAGGAACAACGGGGAAACCAAAGAACATTGAGTTGAAAAAAGTGGCTATGTTGGAATCTGCAAAAGCCACAGGTGCTTTTTTTGATGTACATGAAGGAAGTCGTGCCTTGCATTGTCTTCCGGTTCAATATATTGCGGGTAAGATGATGCTGGTTCGTGCTTTGGCCTTGGGATGGGAACTGGATTATGTTCGACCAACTTCCAATCCTCTGGATTTTAATGATACTATTTATGATTTTGTTGCAATGGTGCCTTTTCAGGTAGAAAATTCGCTTGAAAAACTCTCAAATGTTAAGAAGATTATTATTGGTGGAGCAAAGCTGAATCCGTTATTGGCAGAGAAATTGAAAAATTCCGATACAGAAGTTTTTGAAACTTACGGAATGACCGAAACCATAACACATATTGCAGCAAAAAATATTAAGGAAAAAGCTTTTTCTGCATTACCGGGTGTTACTTTTTCAATAGATAACAGAAATTGTTTGACCATTAAAGCGCCAAGGGTTTGTAGTGAAGAATTAATTACCAATGACGTTGTAGAATTGACAGACAACGAGCACTTTGTATGGTTAGGTAGATTTGACAACGTAGTGAACAGCGGCGGAATCAAACTTTTCCCTGAACAAATAGAGGAGAAGCTGGCCGGAAAAATTATGAATCGTTTTTTTGTGACCGGTAAAGCAGATGCGGCTTTAGGAGAAAAGCTTGTTCTTGTCATTGAGAGCGAATCCTTTAATTTGGACCATTCGGTATTTGAGCATTTGAATAAATATGAAAAGCCAAAAGAAATCATCTTTGTTTCCAAATTTATTGAAACTGAAACCGGTAAAATCAAACGAGCTGAGTCTATTGCATAAAAAAACCACAAAGCTGCCTTTTGATGTTCACATCGCCCATACGACGAAGGTTAAGCTTGCTTTGTGGTTATAGTAAGACCTAAAAAAATTGTTTTTACTGTTGCATCTTAAAATAATAATCTGCCGAATGTTTTCCACTTCCGTAGAATAAAAAGAAGATACAAAGTATTAATGTAACTGAAGCTAAAATAAAATTCTGAACGTTAAAGGTGCCGATGAAATTCACGGCAACCGCACCAATTAAGATGGGAAGCTGAGCCCATATAGACCAACGCGTTAACAAACCGAATGCAATCATTAATCCGCCCATCATGTGGGCTGCGGCGATGTAATGTACCATCAGCATTTCGCTTCCGAAACTGTACATCTGATTCATGATTTCATGCAGGTATTGTCTGTTGGTAATGAACGAAATACCTTTGATGATTAAAAAAATTCCCAAAGCAATACGCAATAAATCCAGAGGATAGCTGGTATGTGCATTGGCCCACTTGTTTAAATTTTTTACAGTATCCATAGCAGTGTCGATTTGAATTACCCTAAATTATCAATAAGAAATAAATTGGTGTAATTTTCTCGTTGAACGAATGGTTAAAATCGACAAAGTGAATTTTTGTATGTAATTGTTTACTAGTTGTTTATGGTTTGTTTTTTTATTGTAAAAAACATTTTTTTGTTATCAAATTCAATAGAGTTTGTTTTAGCTTTATTGGATAATTTCGTCCACGAATTGGTAAGATTTATTCTTGCTCTTTTTCCTTCATAAGTGTATTCAACAGGCATAGAAAAATTAGCAACATCGGTTTTCCAACGAACTTCAACATATTTTTTATTCTGACGCACTTCCAATTCCGGAACATCTTTGTAACGCAAATATTGATCGAAAACAGGAGTCAGATTCAAGCCGGATTCTTTATTGAAAAAGTTTGCCACAGTTTTGGTGTCGATAATTTTATGACGATAGGTTTCGGAATATTTAAGAAGCAGTTTCCACCAAAGCTCATCGTTATTAATAATGTGTCTGATTGTATTCAACATAAGGGAGCCTTTGTCGTACATGTCTCCAGAGCCTTCACTGTTTACACCGTAGTTTCCAATAATAGGGCGATCATTTCGAACGTTCAGTTTTTGACCGTTCACGTATTGTTGAGCCTTATCATACCCTAAGGTACATTCCACAAAAACACATTCGGAATAGGTGGTGAAGCTTTCATGAATCCACATATCGGCGATGTCTTTGGCTGTGATGCTGTTTCCGAACCATTCGTGACCGGTTTCATGAATTGTGATATAATCGAAGCTCATGCCTATGCCTGTAAAGCTTCTGTCCATGCCTAAATACCCTTTTAGATATTTATTTCCGTATGCCACAGCGCTCTGATGTTCCATTCCTAAATAAGGCGTTTCCACCAATTTATAACCGTCTTCCGTAAAAGGATATTTTCCGAATTTAGACTGAAAGCAGTCCATCATGCGTTTTACATCGGCTTCAAAATGTTTTTTTGCTTTTTCTTCATTGGCGCGTAAAACATAATAATCCAAATCCAGGCCTTTGTAATTGTCTTTTATGTGAACATAATCACCAATATTTACGGTCACATCATAAGTATTGATAGGATTTTTTACTTCCCAATCCCAACGGGTATAACCATTTTTTAAATCCTCCGAACCTAAAAAGCGTCCGTTGGAAATGTTCATTAATCCATTAGGCACTGCAACTTTTACTGTAGCACCAAAATCCGGTTCGTCGCTTTGGGAATCTTTTACAGGATACCAGCAACTGGCTCCAAATCCCTGACAAGCCACTGCGATCCAAGGTTTGTTTTGAGTGTCGGTAGTGAAAACAAAACCTCCGTCCCAAGGAGCACGTTTTGCAATGACCGGTTTTCCGGAATAATAAAAGCGAAGTTTTCCATCTTTACCCGGACTTAGCTTTTCAGGCAGATTTATAAATACGGCATGATTGTCTCTTTTATAAGTCAATTGTTTCTTGTTAAAGACAACACTGTCCACTTTCATATTCTCGAAAAGATCGATTTGTATTTTGGAAGTAGGCTCTATTACTTTAAAAGTGATATCGTTATATCCGGCAACAGTTCGTTCTTCTGGATTTATTTTGATGTTTAAATCATAACGTTGTACATCGAAACTTGTGCGTTCCGGTCGTAATCCACCTTGTAAACTGTCTTTTCTGGTGAAATTTTGAGCTGAAAGCTGTAATGTTAAAGCTAAAAAGCTAATGCTTAAAATGTTTTTCATAGATACAGAAATAAAAAATCCGCTAACCATTTGTAGCGGATTTAATAATATTGTTACGTTACCTTAGTATCTTCTTACAGCATATACAGCCCAGGAATAACTTTTATTACTGTCTCTATAGGTGTATTCAGAATTAAAAGTATCATAATAAATTACATAGGCACTTGAAATTGATATTTCAGATGAAGTCCAGGAATTTTCAAAACCTACGTTAACTCCTAATAATGACTTTCTTATGGTGAACATTTCATCTCTTGAAGGTAAAAACCAATCCGATTTACCGTTAAGAACAGCATTGGAGCAAAGCTTTGCAGCTGAATTTGCCGAACCACAAGTACTGATAATTCGTTGGGTATTTTCAAGCCCAGTTCCTATAGCAGTTGAAGTTTGTCCTAAAAAGGAGCTGGAACATCCCCATTCTGCATCCCATGTTGTTGGATAATTGTAATGAAGTCGGGTTAGATTGATCTCCAAATACCTCCAGCCATTGGTGAATTCCCCTTTGTCATAAGCTACATAACCGCCTCCAGGTCCAGTATAACCTGTTGTTTTGATAGTGAACTCTTGTTCATAATGTACTGCACCAAAATCTTCTTTGATATAAGGGCGTACGTAATAGGTGGTATTTGGTTGTAACTCAGTAGCGGTTACTTCATAATATCCTTCACCACCCGAGGTATATCTGATATTGTTGGTAATTGTAGGGTTTGGTAGGGTACTGTAACAGAAACCTCTTTGAGCGATATCAAAATTTGCAGATTCAATTGAATAACCTCTTAATAATGCAGAAGTTGTTAAAATATCAGTAGCCAATACGGAAGTAATTATAGCTTGAGAGGTAAACGTTATCGTATTTCCGTATTTTATTTCATTCCCGATCTGTGCAAACACCCTAACATAATATAAGGTGTTAGATTTGTTTACAGTAATGATGCTCACGATTTCGTTGGTACTGCTGCCTGAAGCAGCGCTATAATCTGCTAAAGTTGGATTGGGAGATTCACTCCAACAAACACCTATGTTGCCACTAACGCCATTCATTGAAGAAATTGTACCTGTAATTTTTGCATCTAAACCACTGATGTTTTGTGCAGGATTTGTAGTCAAAGTTACAGGTTCCGGAGCAGCAGGAGCTTCGTCTTTCGAACACGAAAAAAATATCGGGATAATAAATAAAAATAAAAGCTTTCTCATCTAATTATGATTGTTTTGGATTTGGTTAAGTATAGAGTAACGGATTAAACCTGAATCACCCCTAAATTAAATTGTTTTTCAATAGGAGCGTGGTTAGCCGCTTCAATTCCCATAGAAATCCATTTTCGGGTATCTAACGGATCAATGATGGCATCGGTCCATAAACGGGAAGCTGCATAATAAGGGGAAACCTGTTCGTCGTAACGCGATTTGATTTTGTTGAACAGTTCTTCTTCTTTCTCTGGTGTGATTTCTTCTCCACGGGCTTTCATTGCAGATTCTTCAATTTGCAATAAAACTTTAGCAGCTTGTGCGCCTCCCATAACAGCTAATTCTGCACTTGGCCACGCGAAAATTAAACGAGGATCGTACGCTTTTCCACACATAGCATAATTACCCGCTCCATAAGAGTTACCTACTACAACAGTGAATTTTGGAACTACGGAATTGGCAACAGCATTCACCATTTTAGCTCCATCCTTAATAATCCCGCCATGTTCGGATTTTGATCCTACCATGAATCCGGTTACATCGTGAATGAATACCAATGGAATTTTTTTCTGATTACAGTTAGCAATAAAACGAGTAGCTTTATCTGCTGAATCAGAGTAAATTACACCGCCAAACTGCATTTCACTTGGTTTGGTTTTTGAACCTGTTGTTTTTACAATTTTACGTTGATTCGCCACAATTCCGACAGCCCAGCCATCAATTCGGGCATAAGCTGTGATGATAGATTGTCCGTAGCCAGCTTTATATTCATCAACTTCAGAATTATCGACCATACGTTTGATGATCTCCATCATGTCGTATTGTTCCGCTCTTGATTTTGGTAGGATTCCAAAGATTTCGTTTTCATCTAAAGCTGGTTTTTCTGCTTTAATTCTGTTGAAACCGGCTTTGTCATAATCACCAATTTTGCCAACAATATTTCTGATAGTATCTAATGCATCTTTATCGTCTTTGGCTTTATAGTCGGTAACTCCTGAAATTTCACAGTGAGTTGTGGCTCCACCTAAAGTTTCGTTGTCAATTGTTTCACCGATGGCAGCTTTCACTAGATAACTTCCCGCAAGGAAAATACTTCCCGTTTTATCCACGATAAGCGCTTCATCGCTCATGATTGGTAAATAAGCACCTCCGGCAACACAACTTCCCATAACAGCGGCAATTTGTGTAATTCCCATGCTGCTCATAATGGCATTGTTTCTGAAAATACGTCCGAAATGCTCTTTATCAGGGAAAATTTCATCTTGTAAAGGCAAATAAACTCCTGCCGAATCCACTAAATAAATGATTGGCAACTTGTTTTCCATTGCGATTTCCTGTGCGCGAAGGTTTTTCTTTGCCGTGATCGGGAACCAGGCTCCAGCTTTAACCGTTGCGTCATTGGCTACAACTACACATTGTTTTCCGTTAACATATCCAACTTTAACAACTACACCACCGGAAGGACAACCTCCGTGTTCTTTATACATTCCGTCTCCAACAAAAGCGCCAATTTCAATACTCTTGGAGCCTTTATCCAATAAATATTCAATGCGCTCACGGGCTGTCATTTTACCTTCAGAGTGAAGTTTTGCGATTCGTTTTTCACCTCCGCCCAGTTTTACTTTGGCCAGACGTTGTTTTAAATCGGAAAGCAAAAGTTTGTTATGATCTTCGTTTTTGTTGAAGTTTAAGTCCATTTTAGTTCGTTGTTTATACTGATTTGTTAATTTTGGTTGGCTAAAATACAAAACCTTTTTGTTCTGTGAAATAGCGAATTGATACAGTTTCTCACCTGTATTATTAAACTTGAATTGTTATTAACTTAACATTAACTTAACATTGCACCGGTACTTTTGCAGCAACAAATTAACACACACATGTCATTAAACAGTATTTTCCAATTTTTGGTACCGAAAGACAAAAAGTTCTTTCCATTGTTCGAACAAGCTGCTTCAAACTTAACGTTATTGGCAGACACACTTCATGAGGCAGTTAATGCTCCAAAAAACGAAAGAGAAGATTATTACAAGAAAATTGAAGAATTAGAAGCGAATATTGAGGAAATAACTCATAAAACACACCTTGAGTTAAGCCGCAATTTCATTACTCCATTCGATCGTGAAGATATTCACGCGTTAATTAAAGCAATGGATGATGTTGCTGATTATATGCACGGTGGAGCAAGCAGAATGCGTTTGTATCAAGTTGAAAAAATCACAAAATCCATCCGTAAATTAACGGAGATCAACCTTGAAGCTTGTCAGTTAATTTCAAAAGCGATTCAGGATTTGAAAGGTATGAACGATTTGAAAGCAATTACCGATGCTTGTAAACGTATCAACAAATTAGAAAGCAAAGCGGATAACGTATTCGATAAAGCTGTTGCTGACATCTTTGAAAATGAAACCGATGCTAAGAACATCATTAAGTACAAAGAAGTGTTATCTTCATTGGAAACAGCTACCGACAAATGTAAAGGTGTAGCGAATGTTTTGGAGTCTATCGTTGTTAAACACTCGTAATCGGGTTTCTTTTCGAAATTAATCTTATGGATTTTACACTACTTATAATAATCATTGTATTAGCATTGATTTTTGACTACATCAATGGTTTCCATGATGCGGCCAATTCAATTGCTACGATTGTTGCTACAAAGGTTTTGACCCCGTTTCAGGCGGTGTTGTGGGCAGCAGTTTTTAATTTTGCCGCTTACTTTATTTCAAAATATTGGATTGGAGAATTTAAAATTGGTAACACGATTGCAAAATCGGTAGACGAGAACTTCATTACTCTTGAGGTTATTTTAGCCGGATTGATTGCGGCAATTGTTTGGAATTTAGTAACATGGAAACTTGGGATTCCATCGTCTTCATCACATACTTTATTAGGAGGTTTTATGGGAGCAGCATTGGCACATGCCGGTGCGCTTTCTGCAGTTATCAATGGAGAAACTGTTGATGTTATCAACTATGCAAAAGTTATTCCAACCTTCTTGTTTATTTTTTGTGCACCTTTGGTCGGGATGATAATGGCCTATCTGATAACAATACTCATTCTGAATATCTGTCGAAAGGCAAATCCTCACAAAGCCGATAAATGGTTCAAGAAATTGCAGTTGGTTTCTTCGGCACTATTTAGTTTAGGACATGGAGGAAATGACGCTCAGAAAGTAATGGGTATTATCGGAGCTGCGGTTATCTGTTATAAAATGAAATTAGGTGATGCGGTTTATATGGCTGCGGAATCTAAAGAACGTTTTAAATTGTTTGTTGATGATGATTTTTGGTGGTGGGTGCCTTTAGCTTCATTCGTTGTAATCGCTATGGGAACCATGAGTGGCGGTTGGAAAATCGTCAAAACTATGGGTTCTAAAATTACAAAAGTAACGCCTTTAGAAGGTGTTGCTGCTGAAACTGCGGGTGCTGCAACGTTATATATTACAGAGCATTTAGGAGTTCCGGTTTCTACAACGCACACAATTACCGGTTCTATTATCGGGGTTGGAATTACAAAACGTGTTTCTGCGGTACGTTGGGGAGTTACCATCAGCTTATTATGGGCTTGGATTTTAACGATTCCGGTATCAGCTGCCATTGCAGGAATTATGTACTACTTATTAAAGATATTTATTTAGAATATTTTTTTCATGAAATAAAAATCCCGATGTGTTTGCATCGGGATTTTTTGTTTTAAATATTTAAAGCGAATTAGCTTTTCTTTTTGGTAGAGAATACTTCATATTTTAAAGCAAAAGAAGTATTACTGAAGTTCATCTGTGTAATAACATATGGAGAAATATTTGAGCTTAAGTAATGTCTTAATTCACAGAACATTTTTTTGTAGGCAAAACCTAAACCTAGACCGAATGAAAGATCAAAAGTTCGAGTTTCTAAATCTCTTACGTAACTTTTTTTGCTAATAAACTGAGCATTTGCAAACGGGTTTACAAATATTTTAGAATTGTTATTTAAAAAGAAATAGTGTCTTATTCCTATAGGAAGTTGAAACATTTTAATCTCAGATTTACGTTCAAATGTATAAGAATAATATTTTTCAGTTGTATTCGACTTAAAACTCATATAATTTGGTTCAAGAAATACAGACCATTTATTGTTGTTAAAAGGCATGATTGCTTCAAATTCAAAACCAAAACTTAAAGGAGTATCTTTGAAATCAAAATCAATATCGTTGTAAAGTACACTAGAATTCTCATAATTAAAATTAACTTTAGCCATGTTTAAGGCAACTGAAGGCTTTATATTAAAATAAGTTTTTTTTCCTTTTGAAGAGGCTTTTACTTTTTTAACATCAATGCCATTATAGTCTAAAAAGTATTTGGTTAAATCATCTTCATTGTATTTTAAATTTTCAATACTTCTTTGCGAAGTATTTTCTTTTTTTACAAACGTCCAGATTTGTCTTTTGTAGGTTTCATTGTATAAGATATCATTGATGCCTAATCCTGCAATATTCCTTGTGTCTTCATAACTTGCTTTGTAAGGAATGTAAACTAACTGTTTTATTGGGCTTCCGTTAGATGTGAAAAAGAATTTTACCATATCCGCTTCTTCATATTTGTATAAAGTTGCCGTTCCGGAAACGAGTTCTTTTAAAAATAAACGTTCATTTTTAAATTCAGGCTCTCTTGAAATGGAAACATCAGATAATCTGGTTTTAGAACGTTCAATATCAATGTCGAAACGAACGAATTTTGAAGCATTATCAATTCCGAATTCAGCAACGGTATTGATTGTCAGTTCTTTTGGTTCATCACTTTCGGTAATTTTGAATTCTAATGATGTAGGATTGTTTTTCCAATCAAGGTTTTTTATCAAGCCTTCGGTTTTGTTTCCGGTATTATCGATGTAATAACCTTTTTCAAATCGTGTTTGGGCATTGATTAAATTAGAAAGGGCTAATAAAATTAGTAGGTAAAAGTTTTTGTTCATTGTTTTTTATTAATATTAATGCTGAGTTTACTCTTCTTTTTGTCCCATCATCATTAGATAGGCTTTTAAAAATTCGTCAAGATTTCCGTTCATTACTCCATCAACATCGCTGGTTTCATAACTGGTTCGAACATCTTTGATTAATTTGTAAGGATGCATAACGTAGTTACGTATTTGTGACCCCCATTCGATTTTCATTTTACTTGCTTCGATGTCGGCACGCTGTTCCAATTGTTTTTTCAATTCGATTTCGTATAACTGAGAACGAAGCATTTGCATTGCTCTTGTTCTGTTATCTTGTTGAGAGCGCGTTTCCGAGCATTGAATCTGAATCCCAGTTGGTTTGTGAAATAACTGAACTTTAGTTTCAACCTTATTAACGTTCTGTCCACCTGCACCGCTGGAACGGGATGTTGTGATTTCAATGTCTGCAGGATTGATTTCAATTTCAATAGTATCATCAACCAAAGGATAAACATAAACCGAAGCGAATGAGGTATGGCGTTTTGCATTACTGTCAAACGGAGAGATACGCACTAATCGGTGCACTCCGTTTTCACCTTTTAAGTAGCCAAAAGCATAATCGCCCTCAAATTCTAGAGTTACGGTTTTGATTCCGGCCACATCACCTTCCTGAAAGTTCAGTTCTTTGATTTTGTACCCTTGTTTTTCGCCCCACATTAAATACATACGCATAAGCATAGACGCCCAGTCGCAACTTTCTGTTCCTCCGGCTCCGGCTGTAATCTGTAAAACGGCGCTCATGCTGTCTCCTTCATCGGAAAGCATGTTTTTGAATTCCAGATTCTCGATATGTAAAATGGTATTGTGGTACTGATTGTCTAACTCTTCTTCAGAAGCATCTCCTTCTTTAAAGAACTCATAAATGATTTGAAGTTCCTCAGACATAGTGTTGCCTTTTTCGTAATCTTCCACCCATTTTTTCTTGGATCGAAGGTTGCGCACAATGATTTCCGCCTCTTTAGCGTTGTTCCAAAAATCGGGAGCGAAGGTTTTTTCCTCCTCGTTGGTTATCTCGATAAGCTTCTTATCGATGTCAAAGGTACCTCCTTAACGCACCAAGGCGCTCAATAATATCCTTAATCTGTTCTGTATTTACCATAAAAATCATAATTTTATACCCACAAAAATAGACATTCCTTTTCAGAATATGGAAATAAATTTAGTTAGTGATACGGTTACCAAACCAACACCGGAAATGTTGCAGTATATGTTTCGTGCCAAAGTAGGTGACGATGTGTACAGGCAAGACCCTACAGCTGTGGAACTTGAGGAAACGGTTGCAGACTTATTTGGAATGGAAGCGGCTTTGTTTTTTCCTTCGGGAACTATGGCTAATCAAGCAGCAATTAAATTACATACTCAGCCTGGCGATCAGTTAATTTGTGATAAATGGGCACATGTTTATTTGTATGAAGCCGGTGGAGCATCGTTTAATAGTGGTGTTTCCTGTTCTTTAGTTGATGGAAACAGAGGAATGATTACATCACTTCAAGTTGAAGAGCATTTGACAGATCCGGAATTTTATCATAATCCAAAGACTTCCTTGGTTTGTATTGAGAATACCACCAATAAAGGAGGTGGAGCTTGTTATGATATAGAGGAATTAAAAAGAATCAGGAAAGTTTGTATCGATAACAACCTGAAATACCATTTGGATGGAGCGCGTTTGTGGAATGCTTTAGTGGCTAAACGTCAGCATCCTAAGCAGTATGGGGAGTTGTTTGATACGATTTCAGTTTGTTTATCTAAAGGAATGGGCGCTCCGGTTGGTTCTTTGCTTTTAGGTGATAAGGAAACGATTCACAGAGCCTTACGAATCCGTAAAGTTTTGGGTGGCGGAATGCGTCAGATAGGGTATTTGGCTGCAGCCGGTTTATATGCTTTGCAACACAATGTGGGAAGGCTGGAAGAAGATCACCGAAGAGCCAAAGAAATTGGTGCATTATTACAGCAGTTGTATTGGGTCGATAAAGTGGAACCGATTGAGACCAATATCCTTATTTTCTCCGTGAAACCTCAATTTGACGAGAATCTTTTGATGGAAAAATTAAAACAGAAAAACATCTACATCAGTTCTATGGGAAGAGGGAAATTACGAATCGTAACTCACTTGGATTATAAACAAGTAATGCACGATTACGTGATGGAAGCCTTGCAGAAACTCGAGCTTTAGAATTCTGGAGCTACTTCAAACGTAACAATTTCTCTGGTTATTGGGTGTTTGAATTCGAGCCATTCGGCGTGTAGGTGTAATCGATCTGCTTTGGTTCCGTATAAATCATCTCCAACAATCGGACAATTCAGTCCTAACGAATGCGAAGCATGAACACGAAGTTGATGTGTCCTTCCGGTTATCGGCCAGAAATGAATTTTGGTTTTATTCTCGTTTTGAGAAACAATTTTCCATTGTGTTTTTGCCGGTTTTCCGTGTTCGTAACACACTAATTGACGTGGACGGTCTTCTAAATCTACACGTAAAGGCAAATTAATTTCTCCTTCATTTGCTGAAACTAATCCATTAAGTAATGCAACATAACGTTTTTTTACTGTTCGTTTTATGAATTGACTTTGAAGTGCTTTATGAACGTCTTTGTTTTTAGCAATAAGCATTAAACCTGAAGTTGACATATCCAAACGATGAACAATTAAAGGTCCGGTTGCATTTGGATACTTCAACCTCATTCGCTCATAGACAGAATCCTGAATGTTGATTCCCGGTACCGATAAAAACTCTGCAGGCTTGTTTACAATGACAATGTAATCGTCTTCATAAACAGTTTCAATATCAACACCATCAGCCGGATTAACAAGCATCGGGTTTTCATCAACCTCTAAGCCTTCAAGCATATGTCCTAAAATCGGTTCGCATTTTCCGCGACAAGCAGGGTAGAAGTGGCCGTGTTTTCTGATTTCTGATTTTGGGGATTGACCCCACCAGAATTCCGCCATGCAAATCGGTTCTAACTGATGCTGATAGGCGTAGTGCAAAAGTTTTGGGGCAGCACATTCTCCCGCAGCGGCAGGAGGTTTTCCCTGAACAGTATTTTTGAAAATTTCGAAAAGACTTTTGGTTTCTCCGCAAGCATTTAAAAAACTGTATTGCTCAAAAAGTTGTTGTTGGAGCGCGTTGGATTTGTTTTTGCGGTCTTCTTTTAAAAATGAAATGCGGTTTGTGAAAATTTCCACTTTTTCTTGAGTTTCAGTTAACCGAACTTCCCATTGACGTGTAAAATCTTTTAAGAAATAAGCCTGCTTTAAACTCTCTTTTTTTAATTCTTCCAGAAGATTTTCGAACGATACCGAATCCAGATTATCATTTACTGCCTTTTCACGAATTGCTTTTCGTTCCTTTTTTGAAGCTTTGATTTGTTTTTTGTAATTTTCCAATTCAACGTTGAAAAGTTCAGTTTCTTTAGCTAAAAGTTGTTCCAATGCTATAAATTGTGAATTGTTTTCAAGCGCTTCAATTTCAGCGTTTATTTTATTGAGGATATCTTCTTCTTTTTTAAAGAAACCACCTTCTGTAAGCATATCAAAAACAGGCGGAACAAATAAAGAATGATTGTTTTGGCCCGCTAATTTCCCTGAAAAAGCTGCCAAATAACCAATTTCGTTTTGCCTGTTACGGACTACCAAAACTCCAAACATTTTTCCAATCACCAAACCTTTCTGGTCTTCATCTAAACCGAAATTATGTCTCCATTCTTCTTGATTTTTAAGGTGTTGTTGTAGTTCTTCTGAAGCTAAAACAGCCAATGGATGTGGCTCGTAATAAAAAGGAAACGTAAATCGCTCCGGAATTGAATACGAAGTAACATCTTGTTGAAAAGATGTAAAACAAGGATTATGTTGTATCTGGTTTTGATCCATTATTCAAACTGCATTTGTTTTCCGGTTGGAATTTTTAAGTGATAATTCAGCTCGTCCCCAGAAAAACTACTTGTGTCCCAGAATTTTAAAAAAACCTTTGCTTTTTTAGGAAAATTGTATCTGCTTGACTTCTTTTGTTGAGCAAATAGTATAAAGCTAATTTTTTTCTGCAATTTTAAGAATTGATTTTCAAAGTCAGTTCTGAAATAAGGTTTGTTTTTCAGACTTGGTTAATCAAGAAGGCTGTTTTTTTTAAGACGGCCTTTTTTTTATTTATTTAAACAAATCCATTCCCGGAATATTTGGCATGCCTTCTTTGGCTACGGCGCCTAATTCTGCCTCTTTTACATTTTTATAATGGCTGTTTTTAAAATATTTTTCAACTAACTGATTTTTAATTACTTGTAAATTCATTTTATTTTTATAAAATATCGATTTATATTTTGATTTAAAATATTTTACAAAAGTATCAAATTATTATTTAATGTTCGCCTAAATTAAATCATTGATTATTCATTAGAATTTACCCATAAATACTATTACATATTAATATTAATTTATCAATATTTTCTTATTTTTGAAAAAAAGACATAATGAAACTACTGATAACATCTATTGATGCGATAATTGATAAAGCAACTGGAAATTACTTTGATGGAATCAAAGAAGTTTTACACCATTTTGAAAGTTTGGATGAACAAAACAAAGTTGTTATACTTTCAATTCATAAACAAAAATTGGAAGCTATTCCAGATGATTTCTATAAACTTCAAGTTAACGGTGGTGGTAGAAAAGGTGCTGGTTTGATTCAAGCAATTAATAACAAGTTAGGTATAGCCTATAATGATATGCTTGTATTAGGGGCAAAAGAAGATGATTTTATTTTAGCTGCAAATTCTAAGCTTATTTTATTAACTGCTGATTATGCTAAACAGAATAATCCAGAAGATAGAATTTATGCTAATAAATACGGAATTTGTATTTTAAATGCTGATAGATTAAGATTCTTTATTGACCATTTTCTTAATATTAATAAACCATGGTATTATACTTTGCAAGTTGATGAAGATACCAAACTTTATGGTTTAACAAACGCAATGACTTTAAGAGAAAATAATCAAACGGTCAGACAAATTGGTGATAAATTAAGGGATTATTTAAAAGAAGGACTAACAGAATTTAGAAATCCATTTTTAATTTATGCTTTGATAAGCGTTTACCAAATTTTTAAAGAAGCAAGTGAAATCAACTACTGGGGTTATTACCCATCATCAACAGCTGCTGAAAATGTTGAATTAAAAACCTTCAAAGAAGTATTAAGAATGTCTTTTAAATCAACGCCTAAAAAAGAAGATATTTTGATTAGACATAAACCTTCTGTTGCTCGAAAAACTATGAGTGAAACTAGGCGTGTTGAAAATGGTTGTGATTCTGAATTTGATTCAATTATTGTGAACCCAGCAATCAGTCATTTAATTTATGGTAAAAATGTATGTATAATTGATGATTTTACAAATCATGGAACATCTTGTGAAGCTGTTAGACATTTATTAAAAAAGGCTGGTGTGAACAAAATTATTTTCATTGCTTTAGGTAAATTTAGGGTTGATTATAAAATTTATAATTATGAATTAGATGGTGACGTTTGTGAAGTTGGTTATACTTATAAAAGAATTGGTAATTTTACCACTGTTAGAGGAACAATTAACCCACATTATTCTGATGAACTAATTGAATCATTAAAACATTTAGTATCTTGAAATTAGAACTTAAAGAAATAATTCTTTTAAAATACATAACGAATTATAACATCAAAGTTATTAAAGCTTATGCTGATGTTAATAATACGTTTGAAGAATTATTGCATTCAATGATTCAAACACATTTGCTTACAGAAAAGGATATTCTTGATGCTTATTCGCAAACTGATTTGGCACTTGAAAAATTAGAATATTACAACGTAAAGACAATTACTTTTTACGATGATGATTACCCAGAATCTTTAAAAAGAATCAATGATTCACCGCTTGTTATTTATTATAAAGGAATTCTAAAATTAGATAAATTGTCGGCTGTTGTTGGTAGTAGAAAGGTTTCCAAGTTTGCTAAGAAAATCACCTATGAAATTGTTGATTGGTTTAATGAATTAGAATATGGAATTGTTTCTGGTTTGGCATTAGGAATTGATACTTATGCACATGAAAAGGCTGTGCAAAATAAACAATATACAATGGCTGTTTTGCCAAATGCATTAGATACTATTTACCCAACTTCAAATTATAAACTGGCTAATGATATTTTAAATAGCGGTGGTTGTTTGGTATCTGAATTAATCTTTGGTGTTAATCGTGGTAATAAAAGTTTTGTTCAAAGAAATAGACTTCAATCAGCGTTTTCAGATATAGTTGTTCCAATTGAAATGGGTGTTGATTCTGGAACTATGCACACAATTGATTTTGCAAAACGTTACCACAAAAAAATTGGTTTATTCAAACCAACACCAATGTTAAGTGAATTAGAACAATATTCTGGAATTACTTATTTGATAAATAAACCACATAGTTTACAATCAATTTTTAGTGATAAGGATTCATTTATTGAAATGATGAATAAATTGAATTCAAAAGAACAACTAAATTTTGACCTTTAAAATTTCAGTGATGTTTTTCTCACTTTAATCTCTATTGAGGTGTCATATGATTTTAATTGAATATCACTAAATTTCGGGAGTGTTAATCACTAAATTTAGTGATATGCTTTTATTTGTTTAAGCAATACTTTGCGTCAAATTTTTAAATTATTTTTTATAAGATTTTTCATTTATTTGTAACAATAAAAGTCTTACAATTTAGTTTGGGAATTATAGGGTATTAATAATTCTTTTTCAGCCCCAATAATGTAAAATGAAAAAGTAAAAACTCAATTAGATGAAACAAAAAATCAAATTATTTGGACTGCTTTTTATTTCAATAATATCTCTTGCGTTGTCAAGTTGTGAAAGAGATAATGAAGTTGAATTAATTCAAAAAGAAAAGAAAGGTTTTAAATCTAGTACAATAACATTTAAAGAAGTTGAGAAAATAAATCTCAAAGCTTACAGAACAATTGAAAAAATTCAATCAAAAAAGAATCTTGTAAATGCTAGAGGTGAATTATTTGGTTATTCCGTAGACTCTTTGCACGTTAACCTTGTTGAAAGAGAAGATGGATTTCAATCATTCACCTTTAAGGTTAAGCAAGATTTTGGATTAAACTATTTTGAAAACATTGTTTTTAATAATTATCCAGATGGTACAGTTAATGTTGTTTTAACAAAGTTTAATTTGAATAAACCGCTTGAGGATATCGACCCTAATGCAAATTTTAACGATTCTGTTGTTAGTATTGATGTCTTTAAGTATGATTTTGGTAATCAGAATTTTGTAAAAGATACGTGTTTTCAAATTGGATATTATACAGAAGTTGAGAAATGTGAAGGGGAATTAGTTACACCAAGTGAAAACCCAGAATGTTTTGATTCAAATGGCAAAAAACTCATGAAACAAGTCTTTGTTTTAATTGGGGAAGGGTGTACTGGCGGTGGAGCTGAAGATAATGGTGGAATTAATGTTGGGGGTACTCCAACAACACCACCACCAACTACTGGAAATGGTGGTGGCAGTAGTGGTGACCCTTTAGAAGGTATTTTTATTCCAAACCCTTATGAAGGGGAACCAGATTTATCAAATGAAGATTTTCAATTATCTTCTCAAGTAGGTTACTTTTTACAATTAAATCCAATTTTTAGAGGGTATAGAACTAATAACCAATATTATTGGATGCATGCGGCTACTGTTGACTTTGTTAGAAATAATGGGAATGTTTTAAATCAAGCTAATAAAGACGCAATTAATTTTTCTTTAACTAATTTTAATACTTTTCAATTAAGCTTAAATATGTATAATTGGACTAATACTTCTGTCGCAAGGTTTAAGTATTGGACGTTTAATTATTATTTGCATAATCCCACACAACAAGCAGTAAATGTTGTTACAGAAATAAAATCACTTGCACAAAGTGAAATTAACTCTGAAGAATATACACTTGAATTTGTTAAGAAGTCAATTGATGAAGATAAAATATATAATGAGTTAGATGATAATTTTTTGAATGCTGTAGATGGGTATATGGATTTAGACATTGCAGCTTATAATGATGCGATGTTAGCTAATGACCCGTTATATATTCATTTTACAATCCAATGTGCTGTTGTAAGAGCAATGCATCCAGAATGGAATAATTTGCCAGCTTGGCAGAGAGAGCTGAAAGTGTATTGGTATGCTTCAAAAGAGTTTGTACATATTACACTTGATATGTTCGGTTTAGTACCAGTCGTTGGTGAAGTAGCTGATTTAGCAAATGGAGTATTATATTTAATTGAAGGTGATAATGTAAATGCAACATTAAGTTTAGCAAGTTCTGTTCCAGTTGCTGGTTGGGCAGCAGTCGGAGTAAAATATGCAGTTAGGGTCGATAATGTTGTTTCAATAAGTTCAAAGGTTAAATTAACTTGGAGAGTATTACCAAATAATATTATTTATTTTGGTAGTGAATCAACATGTAGAAGGCAATTGAGAAAGTCTTTAGGACTTTTGACTGGCAACGCAAATAAGGGACATCATATCATACCATTAAATAAGCAAACTCATAGAGTTGTTCAAAAGGCTGCTAAATCTGAAAATGCTTTTCATTTGAATGAAGCATTAAATGGAATACCTTTGAGTGGTGCAGTTCATAACGGAAGTCATTTTCATTATGATGCAATAATTGGTCAAAAGCTTAATGATTTTTCAACTAACTTTCCAAACGCTACGCCAAACCAGTGTTATGATAAAGTTACAGAAATAATACAAGAAGTAAGAACAGCTATTCAAAACAATCCAAATACTCCTATAAACGAGTTAAATTTTTAAAACATGAGGTACTATTCTATACAAGATTCTTTAGATAAAAAAATATTAGGACATAACCCACAAGTTAAAGATGTTATTTATCATTGTGATGTATGGGAAGACCCCATGTTTATTGATAAATTCCATTTTGAAAAGATTGATATAGAACCAATAGTAGCTAACCCGTTGTTACATTCAAAATCTAATTTAACAGATTTAATATCAACTAATTCAGTTATAGGTTTTTCATTTACAAAATTGATTAGTAGTAAATTTAAAAATCTATTGGAAAGTAAGAGAAAGACTAGATTGCAATTTTTTCAATGTTCGGTCTATAAAGATGGTATTGAACATAGGGATTATTGGTTGCTAAATGTTTATGACTTTAATTTAGACATTATTGATTTTACTCAAACTAAAATTAGTGTTGGAGTTAAAAAAGAAGGTGGGGGTACGGAAAGAAAATCAATTGAAGTACAGAATGTAGATGAATTCGTTAAAGTGTCTAAAATTCATTATGATAAAATGGAAGTAGTCACGTTAGATAAAATTTATATAAATGAGAATGTTAAAGAAGATTTCTTTTTTATTAAGGACGGTGGTAAATATGTAGTTTCTGAAACTTTTAAAAAAGAAATTGAAGATTCTGGATGTACTGGTATAGAATTTCAACCATTAGAACTTTCAATTAATGAATGGCTTCAAGGTGGTGAAAGGGAAAAAGTTTATGGTAAAGCATAAAATGAAAGGGAGCTAAATGCTCCCTTTTTTAATTTCAATTTTGGATAAATAATTTGATAAAATTGAAAAGAGTAGAAAATGTATTGTTATTTAATTTTGGTTATTCTTTTTGTAAGCATTTTTTCAGAATTCATTTATTATTAATTTTCTAGTTTTATAAGAAATGGCTTATTTTAGTAAATTAAAATTAATACTAAAATGGACTTCAAGAAACATCTTGATTTTGTAAAAGATAATTTGAATTTGATAATAATCTTACCACCGTTATTAGGTGGTTTATGGCAAATAATTGAGCTTTCAAGTATTTCATTTTCATTTATCCGATTCTTTTCTGTGACTCAAATGATACCAGATGGTCTTCTGGTATTGTTGATACTTTCGATTATGTCGTTATCAGTTTACTGGATATATTTTCTATTTAAAACTTTAAAAGAAAAAGCAGAAAAAGAAACTGATAAAGATGAAGAACCAAGTTTAAATGTTGTGAACAATAAACGCCAATGGAAAGGTGTAATTTATTTTGCTATATACATTGGGTTGATTTTTTTGTTGGTACGTGTATCTAGTTATTTTATTAATAACATTGAATACACAATTTCAATATTCGGTTTTCTACCAGTAAATATTTTATTGTCATTTTTGATATTTGTATCATGGCATTATTTTGAAGAAAATTGGGTTCTTGATAAGAAAAAAAGATTAAAGGAATTAGATTTACTTATTCTACTTTATATACTGGTTGAATTTATGTGTTTTTTATATTTTATAGTAGCATTCCATCATGCGTTTATGTTACCGAAAGAATTGAATAATATTCAAAATTTGGAATGCAAAATTAAAAGCGTTGAACCTACGTTAAAGATGGAAATTCTTTACGCAAATGATAAATACATATTTGTGGGACATAGGGAACCATCTAAAGAAAAAGAAGGTAGAACAGAACTAACTGATATTAGAATTTTCAAGTTTGAAGATTTGCTTGATGATAATTCATGTAATGAGATAGAAAAAAGAAAGCTGTTTGTTAAAGATTCAATCGCTAATCTTCAAAACGCCAAACGAATTAAAGATTCAATTGATAAAGTCAAAGCAATAAAAGAAAATAAAATTGCTGATTCAATCACAAATGTAAATAAACAGAAGGTTGTTAAATAAAACGTATTTTTAAAGATTAAAATATATTGGTTATGGATGAAGAGTTTTTAAGAAAAATTGGCGAATCAACTGGGGAATTTAATAGAGCAAAAAGTATTGCTGATTTAGCTGGTGCATTTTCATCACAATCACCGATTGATTTAGTAACGCAAAGAAACTTATCTGCTTTTGATTATAGAGTTCCAGCAGTAACAGCAATGGCTAATTCTTTAAGAACCCAAGATTTTGATTCTTCAGTAAAGGTTGCTTATGGAAGGGTAGTAGAAATGATGAATCAAATGCAGTTCTATAAGCCAGTTTCTAATCCAATTAGTAAATCAATGATTGATATTGTTCGTGATTTTTTAAAAAATCATGAAGAAGCTTTAAAATCACATCATGATATTACAAAGATTAAGACATTAATAACTAGCGGTGCTAAATTTGATACTTTTAATTGGCGTGAAACGTATCCAGAATTTTTTACTAAAGAGAAAAAAATTGAAGGTTCTAGTGAGTATTCTAAATTCAATGATAACTTAGATAAATTGATAGGTTTATCTATAATTGATGAAAATTCAACACTAGTCGATGGCGTTGCTCTCTCAGTAAATTTAGATTCAGATATTGAAGCAGCTGAATTAACAAAAGGAAATGAAGAAATTTTTTCAATTGCTAATCAAACAATAGAAGAATTATTTCAAGGAAAGACATCCTATGAAGAAATTTATAATGAATTCTTATTAAAGCTTGAAAAGTTTGTATATAATCAATACACCGTTGGATTAACAGTAGGTATCATTTCTAGTATTATTTCTGGACTTATAGTTTACTTTATAGTTAAAAATATAGAGACAAGTAGTAACGTCAATGAAGTTAAAACCGAACAGATAATACCAAAAAGTGAAACTATATTAACTGAACAAGTAATTCATGTGAAAAAAAGAGGTGATAAAACATCTAAGACTGTTGCAACACTTCCAATTGGTATTGAAATTACTATTGAAAAACGATATAGAACATGGACGAAAATCAAATTTATTAAAGATTATAATGAAGAAACTGGTTTTTGCTTAAACACTGAATTAATAAAATCCAAGTAGTTCAATCTCAATTTAAATTTAATAACATGAATGAAGCTTTACAATCTTTATTTTCAAACATAAGAAGCAAATTTACCAATCCATTTTTTGGTACATTGATTATAGTTTGGGCTTATAGAAACTGGGAATTATTATACACATTAGTCAATTTTGATGAAGATTGTACTTTAATAGATAAGAAAATTTTTATTTGGAATTATTTCAGTGCAAAGTATAATTTCTGGATTGAGTTATTAATAAACGTTGGTCTTGCTTTGTTATTTATGGTTATATCTTATGGGTTAATTGTAATCACAAGATGGTTTGTTTATAGGGTTGAAAATAGAATTATACCAGAATTGTATTTCAAGTCGTTAAGCAAATTATATGTTACAAGAAAATTATATGATGATGTAATAATAAATAGAGATAAGTTTTTTAATGAAGTTACAGAATTAAAAAATTCAAATACTGTATTGTATAATGATAAAGAACAACTTGCATTAAGTTTAGATGGTGCAAACCAAAAATATATCATTGCTAATGAATTAATTAATCAAAAAGATTCTGATATTGAATCGCTAAAGAATAGTACTGAAAGAATAAACGAAAATTTAATAGCTAAAGATGTTGAAATTCAAAATTTGCATAAAGAAACGATATCGTTAAGAAGCTCAAATACTTATTATTTTCATCGTAATGTTAAAACTAGTTTGCAACTAAAAAATTTTGATTTATATATTGGCAAACAAATTGACGGTAGTTTTCATGTACAACAGAGTGATATTGAAATTATGAAAATAAATAAACAAGAGAATTTTTTTATTAATATGGTTTCAACTGTCTTAAAAGGCGATATTGATAAGACCACAAATTTTAGTCTTATTAATTCAATATCTTTAGAAAATTTAGAATTAATAACATTCTATGAAGGTAATAATGATGAAGTACAAGTTTATACTTCTAGTAATGTTATAATTACCCCTAAAGGAATTGGATATTATTATTACCTTTTAGAAAATGAAAATGATGTACATGAAATTTAATTTATTTTTCGAGAGAATGTGTTTTTTCATCCGATTCAAGAAAAATTATAATTGAATTAACTGCTAACGTTCGGTAATCAAAATCCATCTTAATTATTATAATTTTTTAATGCTTTCTGACAATCTTTTTCAATCATAAATTTTGCATCATCGATGGCTTCAGTTAGCTTTTTAAGTAGCGGTTCAATTTCTTTAGAGTATAGGTCTTTATTGAACGTTTGATAAAAGATAAAATCCAGTTTATCCATTTTATCAAAATCAAATTCTGAAAGAAATTGATGGTATCGGTTTAGTTTTTCATAAGATTCCATTTTAAGATTGGTAATAATTATCTATTATTTTGTATAAGTCATAATCAAAGTACTTTTGAAGATTACTATTGCTATTTTTAATCTTATTGATTAGACCTTTTTTTGTTGAAATGTCTTTCCAATTTTCTAAAAACATATTTGGAATATAAAAGACTTGACCATAATTATTTTTAAACTCAATATCTGAATATCCTTGTTTTTTTATTCTTACGTAAATATCTTCAGAAGCATCCAATTCCGCTTTAAAATCATCTTCTTGTTCAACTTGTTTTGGTTGAATTTGTTCTGGTATTGATTGATTTTCTGGTTGATGGTCAGCCATGTCTTCAATTGAATTAACAGCTGGGTTAATTGTTTCTTGTGTTTTGGCTTGTTTTTTTGCTTTAGGTTTAGCAGCACCAGATGAAACAAATTCAAATAAAGCAACTTCATCAATAATCATTTCTTTGCTATTTATCCAAGAATCATATTCATTGGTTGCAGAAGTTTCTTCAGATTTGAAAAATGGTGTTCGATTTAATCTTTTGATTGCGCCTTTTAGAGTATTTATGCTTAACCCTAGTTCTTTGGCTAAAGTAGCATTTGATTGTTTACATATCAAATCATTTTGTTGCCACGATAAAACACGTGCAATTATAAGTTTCTCAGTTGGACATAATGCTTTACAAGCTAAGATTTTTGTGTAGTTTTTTGTGAAAGTTAATTCATCATTGTTGGTAAATGTTTTCATTCATAATCATATTTCCTTATTTGTTATGCTCCTAATTTTTACTTGGTAAGGAAAGCTGATAGGAGCTACCTATCAGCACCCAAGGATTTTTAAAACTTTACTGTTTGTATTTAATAAATATTTGGTTTTTTCCAAAAAACCAAAAAATGAAAAATAATTTGATAAAAAATTTTTCCTACGTAATCGCCAGTACTAATTAGTTACCCCATATTTTCAATTTTACTTCTAATTTCAATTTTTGTCAATCCTATTTCAATCTAAAAAGTGTTAATCATTAATTCATTAATAATTTTATTTTTTCAAGGTAAACTTTATTCGCTTCTTGGGGTGTATCAAATGTACCTAGATGAATTGTTTTTTTACCTATACCAATTTTTGCTGCAAATCTTGAACCCTTTTTTACAACACCTTTATAACCAGTATTATTTATTCTTTCTTTACTAATATTATCCCTAATTGAAATCAATCTCAAATTTATTAGTGTATTATCCGATTTGTCACTGTTAATATGGTCAACAACAAAACCTTTTGGTGATTCTAAAATATTATTGAAGGTGTTAAAAACTAATTTATGTATTTTAACATATTTACTAACACCATTATTATGTAACCCAACATATAAATAACCTCTACTATCATCATTAGCTTTTAATATTTTTTCTTTATTAAATCTAATTGATTTAACATTACCCAGATTACTTATTTCATATAACCCTTCATATCCATTAATTGGTAACCAAATTTCTTTCATAAGTTTTTTTTATAAGTATACTATCTGATATCATATATGTAAAGTATAAGTTCAAAAAATGTTATTATAAGTTCTAGTTTCCAAGTTGAATATTCTTGATTTGGCAACCTTACTACTTTTATTAAAGCGCATCAAGGTAAATTGAATTTTTTTTATTTGTTCCAGTTGAAATGGGTGTTTTAAATTCAGAATGGTTACTGTCAAAAATGATTCGGGGTACTGTCAAAAATGATTCGGGGTACTGTCAAAAATGATTCGGGGTACTGTCAAAAATGATTCGGGGTACTGTCAAAAATGATTCGGGGTACTGTCAAAAATGATTCTTCATAAGTAGATAAAGAGTAGATTATTAATAGAAAATAATTAGATAAATATTAAATAACTTTTATATAAACAAATTACTACAAATTACATTTAAGTTGAAATGTGTTTCTTCATATCAATTTCTTTAAAATAGAATTTATTCAATTTTACTAATCTCATTTCAACTTACTTAATATTTAGAAGCGTAGCTTCATATTATCAACTTTAGATAATATCCCATTTCAACTAAAAACATACTTCAACTTCCCGAAGGGATATATGGCGAAGCCTTCATCATATCAACTGAAAAATAGTACACCACATCAACTGCCGAAGGTAAAGCTAACTTCAACCCCTACGGGAAGGAAACCCAGCCCGCCAGCCATTCGTAGAATGAAAATAAGGCTGTTTAAGACAACTTCAACCCAAAAACACAAAAGTACCTTCAACTTGAAAATTAAGGTCTAAAAAGACTTTACATACAGCCTATTCAAGTGTAAGTTTTATCATAAATGAATACTTTATGATTAAGACAACTTCAAAAGGGCAAATGTTCTTACCAAACGTTGGTAAATACAAACCTTTCAGCATAACATACGATGAAATTGACAATGAAACCATTCAACTGGATATAGTGGGGTATGGTTGCATCAATTACTTTGACCAATTAGATAAAGAAATTGAACTTGAAATCAATATCAACATAAATAACCAGTTGAAAGACTACACTGAATTAACTGGACATGATTCAAGTGAAATTGAGTACTCTTTAAATTTAAAACCTACCAAAATCTTAAACAGACAATACAACACTCTTGAAGCTGGTGTTGAAATGTCCATTGTCTTCAAAAAACCAGTTCAAAACGCTTCAACGTATCAATTACAACCAACAATTGAACTTATTTCTTCAATGGTTTTGGCTGAAATCTTCATAACTCAATAATCACAATGGATAGCGTAACAAAAAACAGAATTGCGTTGTTGCATCCATTGGTACGTCAAGAAATGAACACCATTATTGACGAATGTAACAAGGTTTTAAACGGACGTTCACAAGTTAGAATCTCACAAGGGCTTAGAACATTTGCTGAACAAGATGCTTTATTCAACCAAAAACCCAAAGTAACCAACGCTAAAGGCGGTCAATCGGTACATAACTATGGTTTTGCCGTGGACATTGTCCTAATAATTGACGGCAAAACAGCAAGTTGGGACACTGCAAAAGATTGGGATGGTGATAAAGTTGCTGATTGGGATGAATGCGTAAAGATTTTTGCCAAACATGGCTGGTCATGGGGCGGTAATTGGACTGGTGGATTCAAAGATATGCCACATTTTGATAAAATCGGCTTCAATAACTGGCGTATTCTTTCAAAATACAAACGAGATAAAAACGGTTATGTGATTATTTAAAATAACAAGAAGATTAACGATTATGAGAATTGGCAAAGCTTACCAAACAACAGATAAAACAACACAATCAAGCGGTTGAATATCTTCAAAAAGATGAATTAACGTTTGATGAAAAGCTTTTCGTTTTTGAAAACTGGAATGAAGGCGCAAATAACAACAATGCTGAAGCTGGTGCTTTCTTTACACCGTTTGGGCTTGCAAGGGATTTTGGAATTGAAATGTATAGAAACGCCAAAACCATTGATTTGTGTGCTGGAATTGGAATGTTATCATTCATTGCGTATCACTATTACGGATGTACTGATATAACGTGTGTTGAATTGAATGCCAACTACGTTGAAGTTGGTAAAAAGCTATTGCCAGAAGCTAATTGGATTAACGCTTCAATCTTTGATTACAAAGAATTTGGACATTTTAAACAAGCCATCAGCAACCCACCGTTTGGTAAAATCAAAACTGGATTACCAACAGATTTAAACTTGAAATATAAGGGTTCTGAATTCGACCTTATGACCATTGATATTGCTTCACAAATTGCTGATTATGGCGTTTTCATATTACCACAAGCTTCAACACCATTCTTATATTCTGGACAGCCATTTTATCAAGATTTACGTGAAAAATCTAAAGGGTACAATCCTTATTATAAATCATTACCCAAAAAGGTTGAAAAGTTCATCAAAGAAACGGGATTGATTTATGAATTCAATTGTGGGATTGATACCAGCTTTTATAAAGACCATTGGAAGGGTGTTTCACCGATATGTGAAATTGTATGTTTCGACTTCAAAAACTAAAACCAGCTTTTTGCTGGTTTTTTTACGGTTTTACATAAGAAATTCTATGTAAAGTAACTCATAACCTTTACATCTGACCATTACGGCTGTACAGTTGTTTATATGATTGGAAAAATTTATATAAACGGTGTAATTGGTGTTGATACGACTTTAGTTGATGTGGTACGTCAAGTAAAGAATCAACCGCTTGCTACTTCATTTCTTGTAAAGGTACATTCTGAAGGTGGTTATGTTGAAGATGGTTTTGACATCTACGATTATTTAAAAAACCTTGACAAAGAAAAGCCAGTTACAACTTCTACAACTATGGCTTACAGCATTGCCAGCGTAGTCTTCATGGCTGGTTCAACAAGATTGATACCAAACAACGCAAATCAAGTGTATATGATTCACTTGCCGTGGATGGAAGTTGTTGGTGATTCAATTGTTATCAATGATTACTTGAATGGATTAAAAGATGCTGAAAATAGGCTTATTAACTTCTACACTGATGCCTTATCAATCGATAAAGGAACAATCCATTCACTTCTTAAAAATGAAACATACTTAAACGCTGATGAATGCCTTGATTTTGGCATTGCAACTGGGTTAGAAGTACCACTTAAAGCGGTGGCTAAACTGCACAATAACGAAAATGAAAATAACGAAAGTTTAATGAACAAATTAACCAAAAAACTTGATGCTATTTGGAACAAATTGAATGGTATCAAAGCTGAATTGGTTCTTCAAGATGCAACTGGTGTTGAATTAGTATTTCCAGACCTTGAAGCAAGTGATGTTGCTAGTGTTGATGCTAAAGTAACAGTCGATGGTCAACCAGCTGAAGGTGATTTCTTAATGCCAGATGGTTCAACCGTGGTTGCTAAAGGTGGTGTTGTAACTGAAATCAAACCAGCTGAAGATGCACAACCAACTGACCCAGCAGAAAATGCTGAAGCTGATGCAAGAATTGAAAACGCTGATGAAATTCCAGCAGACCCAGCTGAAAAGGATAAAATGATTGAAGAACTTCAAGCTAAAGTTGCTGAATTACAATCAAAATTAGATGAAATGATGACTTCAGCCGATGCTTCAAACCTTTTAGAAGCATTTGATAAATCACTTGAAAAACAAGCTGAATTGGAAGCAAAATTTCAAGCCCTTGCAAAATCAATTGGTTCAGATTACACAACTACTACAAGTGAAAACAATCCAACAATCAAGGCAAAAGAACAAGAAAAACCAACAATTTCTTTCAAAAGAAAATAATAACGAAAAGCTAAATATATGAAATAGAAAAATGGCAAATTTCAACTTAGATAACGTAACGTTATCACCTAGAGAAGTACAAGAATTAAGCAAAGTTATCTTTGAAACTGTATTCTCTAATCCAGCACTTTCAGCAATGCACACTGTAGCTGAAGGTATTGACATGAAGACCCAAATCTTACTTGCATCAGCAATGGGCTTACAAGGTTTACCAGCAAACGGTACTTGTACACCACAAGATTCTGAAGCTGGTATTGTTTTCACCCAAAAATATTGGGAAAATAACCAAATCGAAGTAAGAATTCCTTACTGTGTAAAAGACTTACCAGAATTATTAAAAGCGTTTGGTACTAAATCAAACAAATACGATGCTGAAGGTTCTGAAGAAATCAAATTCTTAGGTGCTAAATTGTTAGAAGCATTGGATGAAACTATTTTAAGATTAGTTTGGTTTGGGGATAAATCAGCACAAAACATTGTTTCTGGTGGTACAATTACTAACGGTGTTAATACTTCTTTCTTCAAGGGTGTTGATGGTCTTTGGAAACAAATCTTTGCTGGTGTAACTGCTGGTGATATTCAAAGAGCAACAATTGCAGCTAACACTGGAACTACTTACACTACACAAGAATTAGCTGAAGGTGAAGCTTTGGTAGCAATGAGAAAAGTTTACAATCAATCAGATTCAAGATTGAAAAACCACGCTGATGGTATGTTCATCGTAACTCAATCTGTATATGATAACTTCTTAGATAAACTTGAAATTTCTGGTTTAAATGCAGTAGGTCAATTAGCTATAAATGATGGTGTTATGACTTATAGAGGTAAGAAAATTATCGTTGCTGATTTTATGGATAGAAACATTACTGCTTACATGGATAACGGTACAAAATACAACTTACCAAACCGTATTGTTTACACTATTCCAAGCAACATTCCAGTAGGTACACTTTCACAAGGTGAATTCAAAGAATTGGCTGTATGGTATGACAAAACTGATAGAAAAGTTTTCAGCGAAAACATCTTCAGTTTAGATGCTAAAGTATTAGAACCTTACTTCATTTCTGTAGCATACTAAAAAAATAAACCAAAGTTGATGGGGCTAACAAGCCCCAACGACTTTACACAAAATAACAAGATTATTAACACTTTAAAATAAGATGTCATGTATAGGTAAACTAACTGCAAACATTGCTTATGACTGTACCCCAGCGAACCGTGCAAAGGGTGGGTTAGAAACAAGCGCAGTATTAATAAATAGAGCTGATATTGATTGGACTTCAGTAACTCAATCTGGTGCTACAGTAACAAACGTTTCTTTAATGAGCGGTGCGACTGGGTACGGTATCGAATGGATTAAGCAGCTGGGAACTGTCGGGTCAGAAGTAAGTATCAACGATGGTTTAGATACGTTCACACACAATTTCGCTGGTAGAATTTTTGGTTCTGGTGCTGATGATGCAGAAAGAATGAAAGAACTTTTAGAAGGTGAATATGTGGTAATCGTTGAAACTAAATTCAAAGGTACTGGTAATGTTGATGCTTTCAAAGTATTTGGACTTGAAAACGGACTTAAAATGTCTGAAGGTACATATTCAAGTGCTGAAAATGATGGTGCATTATTATTCACATTAGCAAGCGTTGAAAACTACGGTGAATCATATCCTTTCTTAATTTGGAATGAAACCAACTATTCAACAACTAAAGCAAAATTTGATAACAAATTATCATAACAATAACTGAAATCTACCTTTACAAAAGGTATTTCAGAAGGTATAATTAAAGGTAGGTCAGCATAATAGCTACCTACCTTTTTTTATTAAAAAAATAGACGATATGACAGTAGAAAGACTAACAGAATTATTGGCAATTCCAATGGATGAATTGACCAAAGAAGATAAAACAGAACTAATTGAATATTACAAGTTTGTTTACGGATTCAAAACGTGTGCAAGCTGTAAAGATAAGTTCCCAACTTACTATAAAAAGCTTGCTGTAAATGGTGTTGCCAAATTGGAAATCCTATTACAGCCAGTTGATGATACTGAATTCAAATTAAGAGCAAATATTGGTGTTGTTCAAATCAATTTTGGTGCTGATGAATTCATTTCACCAACGTATGCACCAGCTGATTTATGCTTGAAATTTTTAGCGGTTAACCCAAACAGAATTTCAATGTTTGAAAGCTACCCATCAAATTGGAAGGAACTTATCAATAACATGAAAATTGAAGATGATGGTGAATAATGCGTATCAAATTAATAGATGTCGATAATCGACTTTCAATAAAATATAACCAAACCGATGGAATCCATAATTGGGGTGATGATAATGCTTATCCAAGCCTTGTAAAATCAATTATAGGGTCTAGTGTTACCGCTAAACAATGTGTTGATATTAACAGTAAATACATTTATGGTAAAGGGTTTGAATTTGCTAAAGATAATGCTCCAATTGTAAGTAAAAAAGGTTTGAATATTAACCAGTTACTTAGGATTACTTCAAGGGAATTTTCGGAACAAAACAACATCTTTTTACACGTTAATTATAATGCATTATTTGAAGTAATAAGTGTTGATTTATTACCATCAACTGATGTTAGAATTGGTAAAACTGATTCAAAAAATTACGCTGGTAAATATGTTGTTTACAACAACTGGGATAAATCGAAATCAAAGAAAACCAACAAGGATGATTACACTTTGATTGACCGTTTCAACTCAAATCAATCGGTTATTGAAGCACAAGTTGAAGCTGCTGGTGGATGGTCAAAATATAAAGGTCAAATACTTCATTTAACGGCTGATTTCAGTGATTTATACAGTCTTTCAGATATTGATTGTGTAATTCTTGATGCTGATTCACAATATCAGTCTTCAGTATTTAAAAATGGGGGTCTTAGAAAGGGATTTTTCGGAGCAAAATTGTTTATAACAAAGCCATTTGATGATGATAATGAACGTGATGATTTTGTAAAAACAATTGAAGATTTGAAAGGTGCTGAAGATAGTTCTGGGGTTCTTCATTTGGAAGCAGAAAATGAAACTGATGTATTGAGTGAACAGTTAATTATTCAAAATATTGATTCAAATATTGATGATAAGAAGTTTGAATATACTGATAAGTCCAATAAGGAAGTAATAATTGATGCATTTGATGTTCACGCAATTTTAGTGAACAAATCAGATAATTCAATTTTTGGAAATTCTGGTGAACTTCTTAAAGAAGCCAAACTAACACAATGGGAAAAGAAAGAAGAAGAAAGAAACATCATTTGTGAAGCATTCAAATTAATCTTCAACAAGTTCCATCAACCGATAAATCCAACTAAAAATTGGAATATCATACCAATTATTCAGATTGAAAATACGCAATCAATTGACCCAGTGCAAGCAAAAAGACTTGAAGCACAAGCACAATTAAAAGGTTCAGTCGGTGGTGTTCAAGCATTACTACAAATCCAGCAATCAGTTTCACAAGGGTTAACAGACCTTGAAAGCGGTATTGTAATCATTTCTGAAATCTTTGGAATTGAAAGTTCATTAGCTAGACAAATGCTTGGAAACCCAAAAATAACACAAGAACCAATTCAACCAACAAATGAATAAAATAGTAACGGCAACGGAAATCAAAACCTATAAAGATGTTGGTGAAAAGATTGATGAAAAGAAAATTAACCCAATCATTGAACAAGCCCAAATCACTGAATTGAAAGATAGGTTAGGGTCTGATTTCTTCTTTGATGTGTTGGCTAATTTATCTAATCCAGACTATCAAAATTTGCTTTCTGGAAGCACTTTTACCCATAATGGTATTGAGTATTACCAAGATGGATTAAAAGCCCTTACAGCTGATTATTTCATGTCAAAATATGTATTGCTTACAAATGTGAATCATACACCATTTGGAGCAACTACAAAGCTTTCAAACGATTCACAACCAGTTGATAGAAATACGTTGAAAGACATTTCAACACAACAAATGCAATTGGCTGGAAGTCGCTGGGAGATTATAAAACTGTATTTGGATAGCAATAGTGATTTGTTTCCAAAATGGGGAAAAAATAACACTTGTGGTGGTTCAACTTCCGTAAGTGAAAGAAGATTTAGAATTCGTAAAATATAATGCAAGTATTTCAAACAACTAATAACCCTAATACTTTTAAATATAATGGTTTAACATATCCAAAGAATTTCATGTGTATCAAACAAGGTTCAGAATCAATTGCGATTCATAACGCTTATGATACAAGATTTCAATTGATGGGTTCAACCCATTTTAATCAAATTCAAGTTAATGGGGTTAATCATACATCACAAGCTGATTTGATGGATAATTTAGCAACATTAATTTATGCTAAACAATTTAATTATTTAAGTCAAATTAATGGTCAAAATCAATTACTAAGTATTGGTAATATAAGCTTAACTGGTAACACTTTAACGGTTGAACCAGCTCAATGGAACATTAACGGTACTAATTATCAAACTACTTTAAATTCAATAATTAACGTTCCCTTTGCTGCTTCTGGAAAAAGCAGAATAGATTTAATAATTGCCAATGAATATAATCAGATTGTTAGATATTCTGGGGTGGAATATGAAGATATTGGTACTGCTCCAGTATTACCATTAAACGCTATTTATATAACTCAGATTACTGCTTCTGATAATCATGTTGGTGAACCTACACCAATATATGTTGGAACTGAATATGTAAGAAAATCATATTTGGGAAGTTATGTTGAACCAATTAGTGGGAGTAGTGTATCATTATCATTTGAAGTGAATGGAAAATCAACAATTGTACTAACTAGCACTGGTTTAACTTCCGTATCTGGATTTCATTATGAGTTTGTTCATGAGATTGACCAAACGCCATTTCTTGGTAAAGAGTATTTATTTTATAACTATACTGGTCACGATGTTATTTTTAAACAAAATGATACTTCTGCTGAATTGCCTTTCTTTTTAACAGACCAAGTCAATACAACGTTAAAAAACAATGGAAGGATTAGATTTCAATTTAATGGTTCTGGGTTTAATGAAGTATTTAGAAGCATTAGCGAACCTACACCAGCAACAACGTTAACACAATCAAGATGGAGTTTTTCAGATTTTTACATAGCTCAAGGAAATGGCATACTTAATGGGACTTCTATTGCTGGTGGGGCTTTTGAAAATTTACAAAGTTATAGTACAAAGGGAGCTGGTTTAATTAAACACCAAACAACTATAAATTCTGGTTACCAACTTTGGTCAATGTATAATGCTAGACCAATTGGCGGGTCATTTTATTGTGAATTTATGCACAATGGAACTTTCACAGAAAGAGATACAAGAATAGGATGGTTACAAGGGGTACATGGTAATGAAGCTTGTTTGGTAACAGATAGTACTGGTACTTATGCTTATTGTAAAAATGCTGCTACTGGACTTGCTACTGCATCTTCATTTGTTTCTGAGGCATTAATTAATGACCAATTTTATGCTCTATTAATAGATTTTGTTAGTGCTACACAAACAAATTTTAAGCTAAAAAAGCTATCAACAAATACCGTCATTTTAAATGTATCAATAACAACCAATAATGCACCATCATACTCTTTTGGTGCTTTTGGTGTACAATCAAAAAGAACAATTTCAACTGGTTCAGCTGATGTTCTTTTGGTTTTGGATTATGTTGGTTTTGGAGCAGAAAAGCCTAATTTTTTATTAAACTTTTAAAAGTATGAAATACAAAATATACATAACAAGTGGGGGATATTATGAAGTTGCTTCATTTGAAGAAATCCCAGAAGATGCAAATTATGAAATCATTGAAAATGAGATAAATCAAAATTTGCAAAATATTGTTGCAAGTATTGAACAAGAATATGAAATGAAGATTGATGAATTACTACGTGTTCATATTCAAAAACATATAATTGAAGGAACGGAAATACCTCAAAATATTCTCGATGAACGAAATATCCTTAGAAATGAATGCAACGACAAAATAGCTGCATTAGGTATTGATGTTTCGGCTTATAGACAGTCAAATAGACAAATAATAAATCTAATTTAAAATTTATTTTAGAATAATAACAAACCAAAATTAACCTTTAAAACCCCAATGAATGTTGAAACAATTCAAGATATTTTCTTCGCCCTAATTTATAAATCTAAAGTAATATTAACACCGTTATTTGCTACTTTTTTAGTATTCATAACTCCAATTACTGGAATGCTAATCACCACATCATTATTTGTGGCTGCTGATACATTATTTGCCATTTACGTTGCTGTTAAACAAGGTGGTATTCAAGCCTATAAAAGCAATTCATTATTCAATATTGTACCGAAATCATTTTTCTATATGTCCACAATATTACTAGCGTTTATGATTAATCAATTCTTAATTCTTGACCCTATTAATCTATTTACAAGGATTGTTTGTGGAGCTTGGATATACATTGAAATCAAAAGCATGGATGAAACCAGTATGAAATATGGTAATCGTTCAATTTGGGTAATCTTGAAAGAAATGATTTCAAAACTAAAAGGATTCAAAAAAGACTTAAATGAATTGAATGATGATAAGAAGGATGAAAAAGATAAAAAAGAAGATGACAAATCTGAATAACATTAAAGACTGCTAGCAATAGCGGTCTTTTTTTGTCTTTACATTCAGCAGTTCAGAAGGTATATTTTCTGAATAAGCACTTAATGCTTAAGGAAATATGAACGATAATTTAAATAAAAATGAAAAGGGAAGACCTTTCAAAATGAAAGTTTGGTTACCAGCACTTAAAGCGGTACTTGACAATGAAGATTTAAGATATTTAACTGATAACGAACTTTTGTTCCTTGTAAACAGACTTTTACCCAAAAATGAAAGAATTAACAAAAGAACCTTCATTAATTGGAAGGGCGGGAAGTTTGCACCAGATGAAGAAATTGGTGAAGAATTTTTGGAACTTATGGAGTATGCACATATCAGACAGAAACAAGCTTTAGGTCAAAAAATGTTAGATGAAAATAACATGACTTGGACAAAATATGCATGGTTACTTGAAAGAAAGTTTAGTGATTTAAACTTGAAACACATTTCTGAACACACAAATAAAAATGAGCAAACGACAATCAATATCATTGCCAGTTCTGATGAACAAAAGAAACTGATTGAATCAATAATGAATACTGAGTTCATTGAAATCAAACCAGAAGCATTACCAATTAAAAAAGAAGTTGAACCAACTGATAACAATGAAGATGATGAATTGCCATTCTAATGATTACACCTACATCAGCATTTACCAAAATTGCTGGAATGACTGCACCTATAAGGGTAGTGCAAGGTGGAACATCAGCGGGTAAAACATATTCCATACTTCACTATTTGATACTTTATGCTTTAAAGCGTGAAGTACTAATTTCAATTGTTGCTGAATCAATCCCAGTATTAAAACGTGGGGCTTATAAAGACTTTCAAGATATAATCATCAAGATGGGTTTGTATGATGAAAGCAAACACAACATGACTGATAGAACATATCAGTTAAATAAATCAACTTTTGAATTCTTTTCAGCTGATGATTCAACAAAATTAAGGGGTTCACGTAGGGACATTTTATTTATCAATGAAGCAAACAATGTAACATTTGAAGCTTTTCAAGAATTGAATGTTCGTACCAAACAATTCACCTTTTTAGACTACAACCCATCAGCACCATTTTACGCACAAACTGAACTTATCGGTAATGACAGTGTTGATTTTATAATTGTTACCTACAAAGACAATGAATTTCTTGATAATAAAATTGTATCAGAAATTGAAAGCTGGGAAGAAAAAGCCAAAACATCTGAATATTGGGCGAACCGTTGGAAGGTGATGGGGCTTGGTCAATTAGGTATTCAATCTGGTGCAATTTATTCTGATTGGTCTGAAATTGATTTTCTTCCAGATGAAGCTGAATTATTGGGTTCTGGTCTGGATTTTGGATTTACCAATGACCCAACATCATTGATAAGCGTTTACCGTTACAACGGTGAAATCATAGTTGATGAAGTGGTTTATCAAAAAGGCTTATTGAATAAACAATTAGCCAATTTGATACTTAATTCAAAAGCTAAAAAAGGAATCATTTTTGCTGATTCGGCTGAACCAAAATCAATTGCCGAATTGCGTTCATACGGTTTAAATGTTCTACCAGTAGTTAAAGGCAAAGACAGTATAAATAACGGAATTCAACTAATACAATCACAACATTTTAAAGTTACTTCAAGGTCAACCAATTTAATCAAAGAATTACAGAACTACATCTGGATGAAGGACAAAGAAGGTAAAGCTTTGAATATTCCTATTGATAATTATAACCATGGGCTTGATGCATTAAGGTATTTGTTCTTAATGAAATTCAATAACAAATCAACTCACTTCAGCTTAAAATGGAAACGATAATTGATTATAAAGTAAAAGACTTTTTTCAGTTAACCGATTATAGATTGATAGCTGAATATGAGGTTATATTACACCTTTTGAAACCACTTAAAGTAATTGATAATCCAAATTACAATAAGTACAAATTCTGGGATAAAAACACATCTAAAACGATTCAGATAACAGACCGTAACAGCTTCACCTTTGGTGAAAGAAATGAATTAGCAGATTACTTCAATGAAGGAAATTTTGAATCAGTTATTGAAGGGATGAAACTGGTAACTGGATTATCTGAAAAGCAAATATTTGACTTTACAATCACCAAGTTTTACGGTATAATTAATCATATCCAAAAGGAACTGATTGACATTTCAAATATGGAAATCGATGCGTTAAGTGATGATTCATTTGATATAAATCTTGAATCAGTTAACGCAAAGGGTAGGATGGCAAAGTTCGGTGTTTTAAACATAATTGATTCACTGGCCAAAGAAGATGTTACCAAATGGATTGAGATTGAAAAATTACCATATATGACAGTGTTTAGTAAGCTGTTGATGGATAAGGAAAAAGCTAATATCCAGAAGGAATTAGATGAAATCCAAAAGAGAAAAAATAAGCAAAAACAATAATGTATGATTTTTTTAAAAACATAGCTGAAACAAATGGATGGGTATTTGAATACGGAAGAAAAGATTACCAAAATCTATATAATGAAGATGTAAGTGGTGGAACTATTCACCTATTTGTTGACCCAATTGTAATTGATTCAAGCTTTTCAAATACTGGAAATGAAACCAAATCTTATTCTGGTAGGTTTATGATGATACTATCAAGTGATGTTGATGAAATGTATGATGATAAGTTCAATGATTACATCAAACCATTATTTAACGGTGCTTTACAGACAATAAAAGATACTTTGGTTTGTGATGATTATGACATAAATAAGTTCCAAACACTGGAAGTAATCAATTTACTTGATTTCAACCTTGACGGTGTTCTTGTGAACTATTCTTTAAGTCCTAATGAATAATGGAAGCTGAAAATGAAAAGGTTCTTAGGGAAGAACTTGAAGCCCTAAAAGCTGAAATAATTCAAGTTTATAATGCCAGCGGTAAAAGAACATCTGGTGAATTTGAACAAGGTCTGGAAATACAACAAAACGGAACTTCAGCAACGTTACTTGGTTACTTATACTTGGGTGGTCGTGCTGCTGGAAAACAGCCACCACTTGAAGCAATTGAAAGATGGATTCAACAAAAGGGAATCACACCGATTGAAGCAAAAATGAAAGTTAGTTCACTGGCTTATTTGATTGCCAGAAAAATTGCAAGGGAAGGAACAAACCCAGAAAATCACTTGTATATCTATGATGAAGTAATAACACCAGAACGCATTGATAAGATACTTGAAAGACTTAATCAAATCAATGTAAATGCCTTCATAAATGAAGTGCAAATAACAATAAACAAATTAGTGAATAATAGATAATGATAATTATTACTTCAAATCTTTTAACCAATTCATTTAACCCAGCATACAATGATAGTATAATCACTTTTCATTCAACACTTACGGGAACAACATTAGCTGAAATTTCAGTTGTTCCAAGTGGTAACACTTTTACGGTTTATCCTTATAACAATGAATTCAGATATAATTTCAAGGATTTGGTTAAAACGATGATTAACCCAAATGGATTTGCTGATTCAATTATTCCAAACCTAAATGGGAGTTTATATATCATTGATGATAATTCATTGCAATTAGTGTTTCAACCATCAATTACAACCTATACAGAAACAAGTGGTGATACAGTTTCATTGAATTATAAGTTCTTGAAATCTGCTGAACAATTAATTGGGTACAAACGAAAAATTGATAATGATAATTCAGTAAGAATTCTGTTGCCAACAGTCAACAATCAAGATTACAATCTTACTTATCATGAAGGTTATCCAAAAGATTTTGCAATTGCTGGAATTAATTCTGGTGATACATATTATTTTAAAAACACCAATTCTGGAGCAGTTACACAAACTTTTACTGGAACAACAAATGAAGTTAAAAGAATCTATTTAAGTGACGGTTCAACCAACTTAACTATTGTTGATGAATTATCAATTTCTTCAAATATAAACAACATTGAACTTTGGGTAAATGGTGTTTTTAATTCAAACATCAGAGTTAAAAAATTAGAAAGCCAATGCGGTGTTCTGCTAAAGTGGTTTAACCAAAATGGTGGTTATAGTTATTGGTTGTTTGAAAAGTTCTATAAAGAATCACTTAAAACTAAAGACCTTGATGATATCAATGGTTCGTGGGATAACCTTCAGAATGTGACTTTTATTACTAACTCTTTAGGTAAAATGGCAAACAAAGCATTGCAACTATCTTCTTCTTATGACCAACAAGAAAAAGAATACTTATTGGATTTGATGAAATCACCTAAAGTTGAAATGTACATTCATAATAATCCATTTAATCAATTTTTAGAAGGTGATTTTATTGGGGTTAAAGTTAGTGATGGCTCAACATCTTTTGAAAATAAAAGTCAAAAGAATAAGATTAAAATAACGGTTGAATTACCGCCCGAAAATACCATAACATATTAATGAATAATAATGAAGAAAGACTTTTTATAAACGGCAAAGCAATTGATTTATATGCTGGATTTCAGTTAACAAAAACACTTCAAGTAAATGACATTGCAAGCGTTGAAAATAGGCAAGCAAACTTTACCAGAAGCATTGATATTCCAAAGACTCCAAATAACATTGAAGCCTTTAATTACTTAGGGGTTGTTGGTAATGATTCAAACTTGCCGTATCAACAAAATACTGCAAATTACTTTGTTGGTAATGAGGCTGTTATTTATAATGGTTGGGCTGTAATCAACGAAACAAAAGATGATTATAAAATTAATATCTATGATGGTGTTATTGATTTTTATAAGGCTATTGAGAATAAAACATTTTCTGAAATTAATTTATCTGGTTTAACACATTCAAAGAATTTATCAACTGTAATTGATTCATGGACTGGAACATCGACACCATATAAATATATTGTATCTGATTATGGTGGTAAAGTGTTGTATCAACACCCATCATCTGGGTCAACAATAAATATTGATTATTTAACCCCAGCCGTTAAAGTTCCATATTTGTGGGATAATATATTCAGCCATTATAATTTTGGTTATGAGGGTAGCATATTTGAATCTGATGATTTTCAGAATCTTTATATTACTTATCCAAAAGGTGTTCTTTCAACAACACCAGATGAATTACTTTGGAGTTCCGATGATTATCAATTTCAAAGTAACGGTTCATCATTCCAAGAATATCCTAACACAAAGAAATCATCATTTCTAAGATTTAGTTCATTTGATGATAATACACTTCCATCAACATTAAATAATATCCATTATTTTGTTCCCGATAGTTCAAAATATAGGATTGAAATTTCTGGAACACTTAAACCTTTCAGATTATATTTTTGGACTTCATTCTTTGGTGAAATTAATACAACCGTTTTTCCTCAAGAAGTTGATGTTTGGTTGTGCAAGAATCAACATAACGCTACATCAGCTGAGAATGTAATCCCACTTATAAAAGTTGCTAGTAGTGTAGGTGATAGGGGTGATTTTACACCAGTTTATTTTGAGAATAATTTAATTATTGATTTAGAAGCAAATGAATCGTTGTGTTTTATTGCTAGAACAAGTAATCAACTTGGTTATAACAACAATGATAACTTATTACTAATACATATTACATCACCACTTAATTTAAAAATCAGCAAGGTTACTACAACGGAAATTGAATTTGATAGTGTGCTGGAAGATTTTAAAATCAAAGACTTTATCAATGAAATCATTTGGCGTTTTGGTCTTACTATATTCAAGGATAAAGAATCAAATAACTATAAGTTTTTGACTTTAGCAGAAAGGCTTGAATCACCAGAATTGGTTGATTGGAGTGATAAGTTTCAAGGATTGGAAAGCGAAAAATATATACTTGGAAATTATGCTCAGAACAATGTAATGCAATACAAGTATAATCAAGAAAATAGCAACCATAAAGATGGGTTTATCAATATTCAAAATGTAAATCTGGATGATGAGAAGATTATTATCAATTCAAAAATTTACGCACCCGAAAAGGATTTAACATACTTGTTACCCAAACCAACAAATGTATATAAGCTTTTTAATACTGAAATAAGTGATAATGACGGTGTTCAAGAAATCAAATACAAACCACTGGATAAACGATTTTATTTTATTTCTTATTCAAATTATGAACTTCTTACACCAAAAGCAATTGGAAGCGAATTGCTAATTGAATCAACATCAATTACAGATATGCCAATGGAAAGCTATGCTGGTTTGTCGTTTCAAGATGTTATTCAAAGTTACTATTCTACATTTTCCAGAATACTGAATAAGTCTAAAATCATTACAGCAAAAATGTGGTTAACACCAGCCGATGTATCGGATTTTGATTTTAAAAAATTGTACTTCATCAGTCAGTTAGGGTCTTATTTCATGGTTAATAAAATAAACAACTGGAAACAAGATAAGCTTACAAACGTTGAATTAATTAAAGTTGATTATAAGCCAGTAGTTACACCACCAGCCGAAACAAGAACAATACATATCACTGGTTATTTGCTTGAAAGTTATGATGCCTTCAACCATAAAATAACAATTGCTTATACAACAACTGGTATTGTTGATGGTAGCATTAATGTTTTGACTAATAATATCGTATCACAAACTGTTCTTAATTCATCACCAATTGTAATTATTCAACCTATTAATGTAGCTGGTGGTGTTAGTTATATTACGTTGCAAACAGTTGATGGTCAAGTAACATCTGATAATTCTGTTAACTATTGGGGATAAATAACCCATAAAAAAATAATTGTTTAACCAACCCCATCCTGGGGTTTTAAACCAAAATAATATGAAATAAAAGTACCAATTAATGGCAAACAAAGTTGAAATCCTAAACTTGGATATAAACACATCAGCACTTATTGCTAAGATGGCTGAAACAAGGGGTAAGATTGATGAACTTCAAGCATCACAAAAACAACTTACCCAATCAAATCAAACTGCATCTGAAGCGTTCCAAAAGAATGCTGTTGAATTAGGACGTTTACAAAGTTCATACAATCAACAAAAATCAATTGTAACCCAATTAAGTACGGCTAACAATTCCTTTGCTCAAACATCAGCAGCAATTGCTGATGCAGTGAGTAAAGAAAACTTATCAATTGCACAAGCACGTGAAAACAATACCCAGCTATTGGCATTGCGTAATCAAATCAACATCAAAACTGATGAAGGTAAACAAAAGCTACTTGAAATCAATGGTAAGCTTGACCAGAACAACCAATTCATAAAAGAAAATGTATCAGCCTATGAACAACAAAAAATAGGTATTGGTCATTATAAAACGGCAATAACTGGAGCATTACAAGAAACTGGTTTGTTCGGTGGTCAACTTCAAAATGTATCACAAGTTGTTGGTTCATTCACACCGCTTTTAGGTGCAATGAAAACTGAAGCTACTGCTGGTGCTGCTCAAATTAAATCAGCTGCTGCATCAACTGAAGGCATGACATTAGCACAAAAAGGTTTAGCGGTTGCAACTAATCTTGGAACTGGAGCAATGAGAATCTTTTCAGTTGCACTGGCTGCTACTGGTATTGGTTTAATCATTGCAGCGGTTGCTTTACTGATAGGGTATTTTAAAGCCTTTGACCCGTTGGTTGATAAATTAGAGCAAGGGATGGCTGCCTTTGGTGCTGTTATTCGTGTTGTTCAAATTGCCGTTGGTCAATTCGTTACTGGGTTAACAGATTTGGGTGGAACTATTAAAAAATTGGGTGCATTCTTAACTGACCCAATTGGTTCACTTAAAAAGTTAGGTTCTGAAATGGCAAACGCTGCTAAAGAAGCAGCTGCTTTAAAGGAAGCCCAACAAGACCTTGCTGATGCACAATCAATTCAAGAAGTTGCTAATGCAAAAGCTAGTCAACAATACGCTGAATTAATCCTTCAATCAAAGAACCGAACATTATCAGAACAAGAAAGATTGAAGTTCTTGAAGCAAGCTGAAGCAATTGAAACTCAAAACTTCAATAATCGTTCTGCATTAGCTGAAAAAGAAATTTCAAACGCTGTTGAAGCTGCAAGAATAAAAGGTCAATTGAATGCTGAAGAAATTGCAAACCTTAAAACACGTGGTACTGAATATGCAATCTATTTGCTAAACCTTGGTAAAATCACTGATGATGAGGTTGAAGCAATTAAGAAAGCACAATTAGCTAAGATTGCTATCCAAGATGAATCAACCAAACGTTTGGAGAAAAACCAAAACGCACAAGATAAGTTAGCAGAAGATGCTGAAAAGAAACGTGAAAAGGCTGCACAAGATGCTGAGAACGCCAGACAAAAAGCTGAAGATGCAAAACAAAAAGCCATTGATACCAGCATCCAAAAATCAAAGGATGAACTTAATCTATTCGTTCAACAACAAGGGTTTAAGAAGAAATCAATTGAAGATGAAATTGCATTTGAAAAACAAGTTCTTGACCGTAAACTGGCAATTCTTAAACAAGAATTCGATGCTAAGAAAATAACACAAACAGCATTTCAAGCTGAATCATTGGCACTGACAAATGAGTTTGCCAAAAAGACAGCTGATATTGCCATTGAAGAAGCTGCAAGGGAACTTGAAAACTATAAGCGTAATCATCAAATCAAAATTGATGAAGACAAATTCTTTACAGAACAAAAGCTTCAAAACTTCATTAATGAAAACGCTCTTACTGCACAAAAAGAAATTGAATTTCAAACAACCAGATTAGAGCAAGGTCAGATTAATGAACAACAATATCAAGATGCGATTGACTTAATCAAAGAGAATCAACGTATCAAGAATGAAGAACTTCAAACGCAACGTGATGAAGCTAAGAAGGAACAACAAGCGATAGACCTTGAAAACCAAAGAATACTTGATGAAGAAAAGTTTACCAATGATTTTGATTTACAGTTAGCTAGGGAAGAACAAAGGTATCAAGCAGAAATTGCAGCAGCTGAAAAGACTGGAGCAAGTAAAGACCTTATCCAAAAGAAACACGCTGATGTTCAACAGAAGATTGAAAAGGCTAAGTTCGATGCACAACTTCAATCAGCTTCAGAAGCGTTTGGTTCTATTTCTCAGTTATTAGGTGAAAACACAGCAGCTGGAAAGGCAGCAGCCATAGCCCAAGCCACTTTGAATAGTTACCTTGCTTTTACTCAAATATTAGCTGCAAAATCTGTTTTACCAGAACCAGCTGGTGGTATAGCTAAAGTCGCAATGGCTGGTGTTGTTTTGGCTAGTGGTTTGCTAAATGTTGCAAAAATTGCGAGTACAAAAGTACCAACTAAAGCGGGTGGTGGTTACATTACTGGTGATATTCCAACACTTAGAAGTGGTTACGTTGATACACCTTCAAATCTATCAGCACCACTTACCAACGGTGATGATGTGTTAGCTTATGTTGGTAATGGTGAATTAGTTCTTAACCGTGAACAACAAGCACGTGCTGGTGGCTCTGCTTTCTTCAGAAGTATTGGTGTACCAACATTTGCTGGTGGTGGGTTTGTTGGTGGTAACACCAATCTTGGAAGCCTTGGCGGTGTTAAAGTTAATCTTGATGGCATGGCTGAACGTATTGCACAAGCTAACCAATCATTGCCAGCACCAATTGTAAGTGTGGTTGATATTGCCGATGTATCAAATAGGGTAGCGGTGATTGAAAGCGGTGCTAATTTCTAAACATAAAGAATCCTAATCAATCAAATGGTTAGGATTTTTTGTTTTGTATTAATCTGTAAATGAACGTATTGAATAATATTTCAAAAATATTTTCATTCAAATATGTCTTTTTGGTTTTGTCTAAATATTTATTAGAAAACAATAACAACTAAACATAATCAACCATGAATGAACAACACGTATTACAATGAACTAAGAAAGCTTAAAACGTTAGATAATGAGAAAGTAAAAGACATATACACCAGATACCAAAACGGTGATGCAAATGCTATCAACGAAATCATTACTGGAAATTTAAGGTTTGTGGTTACGATTGCGAAAAGCTACCATAAATCAATAACAAACAAATCCATTATTGAATTGGATGACCTTATCAGTGAAGGGAATATTGGACTTATTCAAGCTGCAACCAAATTCAATTTAGATTTCGGAGTACGATTCAGCACCTATGCTGTTTTTTGGATAAGAAAGCAAATCCAGTATACAATCAACCAACATGAAGACCTTATCCGATTGCCAGCAAATAAGCTGCAAGCCAATAGGAAAATCAAAAGAATGATTAATCAGCTTTACCAAGATAATCAGTATCAACCAACAAGAACGGAACTTGAAGATTTGGAACTATTCAACACCAGCGAAATTGATACTTACTTCCAACAACAACAAAAGCTAATAAGTATTGATGACCAGTACAACGTTGAAGATGTGGTTGAAAATACGGATGAATTTGATTACCAGTTTGAATTGAAACGAAAAATAAAATTTGCTTTAAAGTACCTAACACCCAAAGAACGTTTGGCTATCAGAATGAAGTTTGGTATTGACCAACAACCATCAACACCCACTGAAATTTATGAAGCATTACAAGTAAGCAAACAAAGGGTAGGACAAATCAATCAATCCGCTTTGCTCAAATTAAGAGCCATTCTAGGTACACCAGTGATTTAATCCAGAACCAAAATAAACCCCAAAATCGGGGCGATAAAAAAAAATGAAAATAATCTGACTTTTTGAATCCGAACAGATATTTATAAGAAATAACAATAACGAACCCTAAAAAATAAAGCCATGGGAATAACACTAACTGAAGAAGATTTCAATGAAATGATTGATAACGAAAACCAAAAATACCAGAACCAATAATGAAACTAACTGACAAATTACCAGCTAACCCAGAACTAAGAGCAATCATAATTCAACTAAGAAAGTTGAAACGTAACCAAAAATTACTGGCTGAATTATTCAAGCTGGAAACCTATTCCGAAACAACTAATACCAATGACAACTAACCAACAGAATTTTATACAAGCTTCCGAAATCGAACGCCAGAAAATGGAACAGCTATTTAAACAACACGGTGTAAGCAGCTACTACTTTACCAATACGGATAGTTATGACCAAGAAGATGGATATTACACTGGTTCAACAACAAACCTACCAATTGTGTTTGAAGTTAAGAACCGTGATATTCCATCAGATAAGTACAATACAATCTTCATCAGCAAATCCAAGGTTGAACATCTGTTATCCATATCAAAAGAAACTGGTGATGTTCCAATGGTATTTTGGTTCTTTAACGATGGCAAATATTACTACCAACAGTTGTACCACAACCAGTATTATTCATCAGTTCCTACGATTGTACCGACAACAACGGTAGGAGCGGGGGGCGTAAAAGAATATGAAGATATGATTCACTTCAACATAACACCAAAGCAATTGAAAACGATTAACTAAATGAACAGATACCAATTACTAAAGAAAAACCACGAAACAATGTACCAGTTTATCAAAGCTGGTATTTTGTCGTTTATAGTACTAAGAGATATTGAAATATATGAAGAGTACCAACAGCTAAAAAAGATGAAAAACAATGAAGCTAAATTTCTTTATCTAGGTGATAAACATGAACTTTCTGCTGTTAGGATTGAACAGATAGTTTACAATATGCAAAAGAAGGTAAACTAATAGTAATGTTATACTAAACAATACTAAACAAATAGTAGCTGAAGTAGCTGGAAGTATTGTATTTACTTGTGTTAAAGGATATAGAGATAAAAAACTTGTTTTATACTAACTTTTCGGTATATTTGTACCATACAACAACGGTAATAAAAAAGGGTGCTATAAAACACCCCTTTCATTTGCCAAGTTAAAATAATATTGTTAAAGCTTTTTTAATTCCTTCTTTTACAAGTTGTCCTACGAAGACTCCAAGAAGAAATTTTAAAACTTTAACTAACTTGGATTCCTTAACACTAGGTTCTTCCATTTTAGATAAAATTTGGTTAATACTCAGTTAACTACTCGAAAATAAGGTAACGCCAATTACCTTATTTTTTTTATTCATATTTCAAATAACTACAGTTACAAAGGTTGTGATTTTTGACGTAAAAAGGAAGTCAAAGTTATTGACAATACGTCCGAGTTTTTCACAATGGAGATTTTTTCTTGATGTAAGAAATTATTTGACAAAGATACCCCTAGATTTTCACTTTGCAAAATAGGTTAAATCTGTTGTAATAGAATCCCAGCAAACCCACTACCAATAAGGGGTCACAAAATTAAAAAATCTTTAATTTGAGCTATTTTACTTACAGTTTTGGAAATACCTACGTTGAAAAATATAGTAAAAACATATTGAAAACATAGCCACACCGCACAATTGTTTCACCCTAAAAAAGTGCCGTTTGATTTCTGAAGTAATTTTCTGCTGCAAATCTAAAAATCGTTTTCCAGATACACAAAAAGATAAAATTCTATGTTATTTTGTATGTTTTTAAGGTGGTATTGTTTAGTACACTTTAACGTCAATAAACACGTGAATAATTTTAACATAATTGTACTAAAAATAATGTGTACTTTATTTGCATACAATAAAACAATAACATATCTTTGAAGTGTTCAATTAAAGGGAACAAAAGTTATTTGAAATATTGAGATTAACCACCAGAATAAAATAAGGGTTGCGCTAACAACCCTTATCTATCGTAAAGCATTAACTCAGATGAATTAATACATTATCAAAGTATGACAAATTTAATTAAAAATTCTGAATTATTTGAATCCCTATCACAAAGGGAATTTGAACCACGTGAAACGCTACTGGTACTTAAACACAATATCAACGTGTTTTGGTCATGGGGTGTAGAAAGGATAGTGAACTTTTACAATAAAGGGCTTATCCTAGTAGTTAATGGAAATCATCATTGTGGAATTGTTTTTATTATCCTAGCTTGGAATGATACTTACAGTTACTATCTCTTAAATGATGATGGAAGTATAAAGGTTGAAAGGCATGAAGTTTATTTTGATTTTCTTCAGTCTTCAATTGACAAAGATGTTGAATATATAAACGATTATAATTAATAACCTAGTAATCTGGTAAATGCTTTCTTCTGGTGGTACAATCTCAATTAACTATTAAATTAAAAGATATGAAAGCACGTTATGTAAGGGTTTCATCCCAGAGCCAGAACCCAGCCAGACAATTGGCTAAACGCTATCCAGATGAAAAGTTATTTATTGATGTTATAAGCGGTTCAATTCCGTTTAATGAACGTCCACAAGGTAAAGAACTTATTAAAGCAATTGAAGCCAAAGAAATAACTCAAATATCAACCAGCAGTGTTGATAGGTTAGGGCGGTCATCCTTTGATTGCCAACATAGTCTTAATTGGTTAAAGGAAATGGGTGTTAATGTATGTATTGATAATCTTGGAATAAGTAGCATATTACCCAATGGTAAGTATAATGGAATATTCAAAATGATTACCGATGTTTTAAGCAACGTTGCTGAAATGGAACGTGAAGCAATACGTGAGAGACAATCTGAAGGTATTGCAATTGCTAAGGCTAGGGGTGTTTATTCCAAATCAAGAAACAAACCGAGTATGTCAGATGATGATATATTAGCTAAATATCCAGCTGTTGTAAAAGAATTAAAGCTTGGTAATAACAGTTTGCGTAAAGTTGCTAAACTTGCTGGTGTTAGTCTTGGAACGGTTCAGAAAGTCAAAGATATTTTATTCAAAGATGATGCTGTTAATTAAGACGTTTATAGACCAGATATTTATCTGGATAGTAACTATTATTATAGTAGATAGATGATGTCTAAAATCAAATAAAAAAGGGTAACTGATATGGTTACCCTTTGTTGTTTGATATTCTTATTTTTCTTCCGTTTCAGATTGAGTTTCTTCAGAATCATCAATCGCTTTTTTAACCTCAATATCTTCTACTGAAACAATAGTTGCATCACCATGATTGTCTTGAATATAATCTATTCCAGACTGTTTTGCATCATCATAATTGTTTCTTAGAATTGGATTTCCTAAAGTTTGAGTTCCATTAACTACAATACATTGATAACGTTCATCTTCAGTTGCACTGACAACCATTATCAATGCAGTTTTTTCTTGGTCTGGGTTGCCGCCTCTGCTAGCATCAACCGATATAGAATATCTCATATTTAAGAATTTAATAGATAGTTAATATCTTCAGCAATTACTTCATATTTATCAATTTCAACAGTTTCAATTTGAATATCGTTGTTTAAATATAATTCAAATTCATTATTAAGTTCAGCCAATATACCATCACTATCACCACCCATTAATTGAATTTCTATAGTATTTATATCTTCATCTTCATCTGATTCATATAACCAGATATCAATTGCAAACGTTTTTATTTTTTCATCTTTTGCAGCTGCTGCTTCAAGTCCTTTTGCTTTTGCAATTGCTTCACGTCTAGCAATAATTAAGTTTTCATTTTCGAATTCAAAATCTTTAATAAATGATTCATTTTGAGAATCTGTTGTATAATAAGTAACTACGTAAGTCATAATGTTTTTTAGAGTTTAATTTTATTTATTCAAAGATGGTAAATATAAAACTTCTGATTCGTTACGTCCACCGAAATATGCAAGTAATTCAGATTTGTTTACGGTTTTTTCTACAACGTCAAATTTTGATTTATCCTTTTCAAATGATTTTTCAAAGTTTAAATTGATGTACTCATAGGCAAAAAATTCAGCTACTTTCTTATCCAATGTCCAGCTTATTCTATAATTTCCAGATTCGATTTCTTTCTTTGAACAGCCTCTGTAAATTGTAACTTCATCTGGAAGATTATTAAAAAACTCTCTTTCATCTTCATCCATCATATATTCCTTTTTTGGACGTGAATCATTGATGTAAGATAGAATAATTTCCATGTCTGTATGTGCTAAATTAGACATTGTATAGCAATGACCTACAATTTCCCAATACACTTCATCTGGCATATTATGATAATGAGTTTTAATAATGTCGTGAAGATTATTTGGTTCTGTTGCTGCAATAATCATATCCCAATCAATAGTATCTTTGGATTTGGTTAGTAATTCATCATACCAAGATTTAAGTTTATTTAGTGAATAACTTTCTGTTCTTTGTTCAACCAAAAAATCTTTATAAGTTTCATTTATAAAATCTGTTTGGAAGCGAACCCCATTTTTATCCGTTTCTTTATGTCTATCTGTTTTTGCACACCAATAATTGAATTCTGCTAATTGTGATTCATAACCAAACAGTCTAGTTTGTCTAATTGAAGTAATAGCAACATCATATTCAACCATTGCTCTTTTTATTTCATATTCAGTCATAATGTTTTATGTATTAAGTGTTTATAGTTAATTTTTGTGATTGATTCTGATGCAATATTATAGTAAAAAAATTTAATAAATGCCTTACCAAATTAAACAATATGGTTAGTCTTATTGAATTAAACTATTTAGAAACTAATCTATTAAAAATTAGTACGTTGTCGATTTTGCTTGTCGGGGCTAAAGATTGAATTTTAACAAAACTTTGACATATTGTTTTGCCATATAAAACAATTCAGTTTAAAAGGGATTTTATATATCTGATTTGTCAATATACAACCAATTTGAACGTGGTATAATTTTGAATTGTGGTGTATCGATTAAACCGAAATTTTCACGTGATGCGAGTTCAGCAATATTTTCAACTTCAGTTTTTATATCATCAATATCTGAAACAAGAACATTTTCTTTGAATACTGGTTCATTTACCATCTTAGGGATTGAAATGTATTTATATTCAATTGGTCTTTGCCATCGTGTGCCACGGCTTGCATTAACATCAAGAATCAATTTAAGTGGTAACTTCAATGGAATACCATTAATCTTGATGAACACGGTAATAAGAGTATAATTTTTGGTAATGGTATTGATGATGATTTTATCAATGAATTGTCTGAATATGGTTGATAGTTCTGGTCGGTTGTGCATTGCACCCAGAATCATTTCAGTACTGGCTGATTTTTCATCATACTTTGACAAAGCAATATTTTTTGATAAGATGTTTCCGTTGATTAGACCCAACTTATCTTGACTGGCTTCTAATTCTTTGTTTAAGGTTGATTCTTTTTCAAGATAATATTCTTTGTTTGATGATTGGGTTGATGTATATAAATCAAGCAACTTTATAAGTTCTTTATTTTTGGATGCAATGAATTTTTCCTCATTTAGTTTTTGTTGTTCCAGAATTTTTAATTCAGCATCAATTTGTTTTTTTAAATCGTTGGGATTGTCCAAATACTTTAGAAGCTTTTCTGATTGTAGAAGTTCATTATAAATAACCGATTCAATGTAACTGATATTGATTCTGGGTTCACCGCATGATTCACCTTTATTGATGTTGCTTGTGCAAACATAAACTTTCATGTTTTGGGAATACCTAGCAAAGAATTTACGACCACAACACCCACATCTGAAAAGGTCTTTCAATAGATATTCGTATGTCGTTAAGTAATTGCGATTTGTTTTTGATAGACGTATTTGGGTACATTCATCAAATAGTTCTGGTGAAATGATTGCTGGAGCATTAAATGTTCCATATTCAGCTGGCGTAACGATTACTTTTTTTCCGTTTTCAACCTTTGTTACAGCATCTTTAACTTTGAAGTTTCTTTCGCCTTTATATATTGTATTCTTTAAGATGCTTAATATGGTGTTATCATCCCAAATAATCGTAGCACCAGATTTTTCACTACCATCTTTGAAGGTGATTGATTTATCACCGTGGGTTTTATTTCTTCTGGTAGGTATTTTGGATTGATTTAATGTGTTGGCAATCGATTGAATTCCATTGCCTTCTTTGTAAAGTTGAAATATTAGTTCAACAACTGGTTTTTCTTCTGGGTCTGGAATAAGTTTTTTATTCGCATCACCCATATAACCATAAGCTAAATTTGAACCGTGGATTCTGCCATCAGTTACTTTTTGTAATTTTCCAGACTTAGCCCTTTGTTTGAAGGTCTTTGCTTCTGTATCGGCAAATTCCATTAAGATTTGAATGGCGATTGAAAGGGTGTTATTACGTTCACCGTTTATAACAGAATATTGTCCTACTGATTGTACATATATAGGAACACGTAATTCAGTTAGTGTATCATAAATTTCACGTGTGTTTTTTGGGTCACGTCCAAGACGTGAAATTTCTGTGATGTAAATGCATTTATAATCGCTAGGGACAGAATAGACTTTATTGAGAAGTTTATTTAATTCTGGTCTTTCATAATCTTTTTTGTAACCAGATATTTTTTCAGCATAAATTTCAACATCATTATCAAAATCAAATGTAGGGTCATTTGAATAATGGTTTCTGATTATTGGTGATAAATCAGAAATTTGTCGTTCGTAATCTTGTTTGATTTTTGACGATACCCTAACATACATTACAATTTTGCTCATAATTATTTTTTTAATTATGAAGCAAATCTAGGGCATACATTTGGATAATTCAAATTCATTTACATTAGTGGCTTTCTCGATGGCTTTGTTCATAACTAAAACCAGGTAATCTTCCAGTTGCTCTTTATCTTCTAATAAGCTGTCATCAATAACTATGGATTTAACTTTTCTGTTAGCTGTTAAAGTTACTTTCAAAAGCCCGTCGTTGCTCTGCTCATCTATTAAAACGGTATCTAATCTTTTTTTGGTGTCTTCAATTTTTTGCTGGGTCTCTTTAAGTTTACCCATCATACCCATAATATCTCCAAACATGTTAATAAAATTTAAAATTACTGAACCGCAAAATTAGTAAATTGCTAAGAGATAATTCTATCTTAAAAATGAAAAAACAATTTATTTTAAGTTGTGTTTGCCTTATTTTTGCGGGCTCTAATGCACAAAACAAAATTCCAAAAATGACAAATAAAGTTGCTCCGCCAATTGCGGCTGTAAAACCCAAAAAACTTGAAAAGCACGGGCATATTCGAACGGATAATTACTATTGGCTTAATGAAAGGGAAAATCCTGAAGTTATTGATTATCTGAATAAGGAAAATGACTATTACAATGCAATGACAGCGCATACCAAGCAATTCCAAAAAGATTTGTTTGAGGAAATGAAGTCGAGAATCAAGGAAGATGACAGTTCGGTACCTTATTTATATAACGGTTACTATTACATAACTCGTTACGAAAAAGGAAAAGATTACCCAATTTATGCCCGTAAAAAAGGAAGTTTAGATGCTAAAGAAGAAATCATGTTCGATTGCAACGAAATGGCAAAAGGACATGCTTATTTTCAATTAGGCGGATTAAACGTTAGTGAAGATAACAAATGGTGTGCTTTTGGTGTGGATACGGTTTCCCGTAGAGAATATACCATTCAAATCAAGAATCTTGAGACGGGTGAAATTCTTCCGGTGAAGTTGGAAAAAACTACAGGAGGTTCAACTTGGGCATCCGACAATAAGACTTTGTTTTATACCAGAAAAGACTTGGTGACTTTGCGTTCAGAGAAAATTTATAAGCATAAATTAGGTTCCGAAGCAAAGAACGATCAGGTGGTTTTCCATGAAAAAGACGATACTTTTTCTACTTATATATACAAGGAGAAATCTAAAAAATACTTAGTGATTGGTTCCAACAGTACCATGACTACTGAATATCAAATTCTTGAAGCGAACAACCCTGATGGAGAATTCCGAGTGTTTCAGAAAAGAACCAGAGGGTTGGAGTATAACATTTCCCATTTTGGAGACAGTTTCTATGTAGTGACCAATAAAGATAAAGCGACGAACTTTAAGGTGATGAAAACCCCTGAAACAGCTACTTTAAAGGAAAATTGGGTAGATTTAATTCCGCACAGAAAAGAAACTTTGGTAGAAGGGATCGAGATTTTCAAAGACTATTTAGTAGTTGAAGAGCGCAATAACGGTTTAAACAAAATCAGAATCATGCCTTGGAGCGGAAAAGGGGAGTACTATTTGCCTTTTGAAATTGAAACCTATACGGCTTACACTACAACAAATGTAGATTTTGATACTGATATTCTACGTTACAGTTATCAATCGATGGCAACTCCGTCTTCGGTTATCGATTTTAACATGAAGACCAAAACCAAAACCATCATGAAAGAGCAAGAGGTTTTGGGGGGTAAATTCGATAAGAATAATTACATCGAAGAACGCGTTTGGGCTACTGCTCAGGACGGAACAAAAGTGCCAATTTCAATTGTTTACCGCAAAGGAATTAAAAAAGACGGAACCAATCCATTTCTTTTATATGCTTACGGTTCGTATGGTTCGTCTATGGATCCTTACTTCTCATCCATTCGGTTGAGTTTGTTAGACCGAGGTTTCATTTACGGTATTGCACACATTCGCGGAGGTGAAGATTTAGGACGCGAGTGGTACGAAAACGGGAAACTTCTTAAAAAGAAAAATACCTTTACGGATTTTATTGATTGTTCTAAATATGTAATCGATCAAAAATATACTTCTGAGAAGCATTTGTATGCGGAAGGAGGCTCAGCCGGAGGACTATTAATGGGAGCAATTATCAACATGGCACCAAATTTGTATAATGGAGTAATCGCTCAGGTTCCTTTTGTGGATGTAGTCACTACAATGTTGGATGATTCTATTCCTTTAACGACAGGTGAGTATGACGAATGGGGAAATCCGAACGAAAAAGAGTATTATGATTATATGTTGTCGTATTCGCCTTACGATAATGTAAAAAATCAAAAATATCCTAACTTGTTAGTTACCACTGGATTGCATGATTCGCAGGTGCAATATTGGGAACCGGCTAAATGGGTGGCTAAGCTTCGTGAGATGAAAAAAGGAGACAGTCAATTGTTTATGGATATCAACATGGATACCGGACACGGCGGGGCTTCAGGAAGATTTGAAGCGATAAAAGAAGTGACAAAAGAATACACTTTTTTATTAGATTTAGAAGGAATTAAAAAGTAGATAAAGAATTTTTTATACATTTGCAAGGTTGTGAATGTGTCAAATAATGTTTATATTCACATCTTGAGTAATTTATTTTTTATGAAAGAAGAAATAAAAGCCTATAATAACGTATTGGAATTAATAGGAAATACGCCCCTAATAAAACTAAATACGATAACCGAAGGACTTAAAGGGAATTTCTATGCTAAAGTAGAGGCCTTTAATCCGGGACATTCCACAAAAGACCGAATTGCTCTTTATATTATTGAAGAAGCAGAGAAAAGAGGAATATTAAAACCAGGCGACACTATTATTGAAACCACTTCTGGTAATACAGGCTTCAGCTTAGCAATGGTAAGTATCATTAAGGGATATGATTGCGTTTTAGCTGTAAGTTCAAAGTCTTCGAAAGATAAAATTGATATGCTAAGAGCAATGGGAGCAAAGGTTTATGTTTGCCCAGCCCATGTATCTGCAGATGATCCTCGTTCGTATTATAATGTGGCAAAGCGTTTACACGAAGAAACTAAAGGTTCGGTGTACATCAACCAATATTTCAATGAATTAAACGTAGATGCACACTATAAAACTACAGGCCCAGAAATTTGGGAGCAAACGGGAGGGAAAATAACCCATTTTATTGCTTGTAGCGGAACAGGAGGAACTATTTCTGGAACAGCACGTTTTTTGAAGGAGAAAAATCCTGGAATTAAAGTTTTAGGAGTTGATGCTTTCGGTTCTGTTCTGAAAAAATACCATGAAACCAGAGAGTTTGACAACGAAGAAATCTATCCGTACAGAATTGAAGGGTTAGGAAAAAATTTAATTCCAACAGCCACAGATTTTGATTCGATCGATAAATTCACAAAAGTTACCGACGAGGAAAGCGCGCACACTGCAAGAGAAATTGCTAAAAAAGAAGGATTGTTCGTAGGATATACTTCCGGTGCAGCAATGCAGGCAATAAAGCAATTCGCTGAAGACGGAGAGTTTGACGAGAACAGTAATGTTGTGGTAATTTTTCCTGATCACGGTTCACGTTATATGAGTAAAGTATTCAGTGATGAGTGGATGAATGAGCAGGGTTTCTTTGACAGTATCAATGCTGAAGAAGCTCAAAAAATTGAATTCATAAAATAATCTTCTAGTAAACGGAAGAAAATAGATAAAAGAAAACTCTGCAATTAGCAGAGTTTTTTTATGGAATACTTATTTATCATGGAAGAAGAAGCATTATATAATTTAATTGGAAAAGAAATTCCCGGAGCCGAGCAAAGTCAAATGTTTGGAAAGCCTTGTTTTAAAATAAACGGGAAAGCTTTTGTTTGCTTTTTTCAAAAGGAAATGGTTTTTAAACTTAATGGTGATTTTCATAGTGAAGCCTTAAACTTGGAAGGCGCTCATCTTTTTGATCCATCAGGAAAGGGTAGAGCCATGAAAGAATGGGTACAACTGCCTTACCGTCACAGTGATAAATGGAATATTTTTGCCGTGCACGCGCTTCACTATGTTCAAAATTCAACTAAATAAAAAAGCTCCGAAATAACAACTTTCGGAGCTTTTAAATATTTTGAAAAATCAAGAATAATTACTCTTGCATTGTGTGGAAAACGTTCATTACATCGTCGTCTTCCTCAATTTTCTCTAATAATTTCTCTACGTCGGCAACTTGCTCCGGAGTTAATTCTTTGGTGATTTGTGGGATTCTCTCGAAACCGGAAGATAAGATTTCTAAACCTCTGTTTTCTAATTCTTTCTGAATCGATCCAAAACTTTCAAAAGGCGCATACATAATGATTCCGTCTTCATCAGCAAAGATTTCTTCAACACCGAAATCAATCATTTCCAATTCTAATTCCTCAACATCTTGTCCTTCAGCAGGAATACGGAAATTACAAGTGTGATCGAACATAAACTCAACTGATCCTTGTGTTCCCATTGTTCCGTTACATTTGTTAAAGTAACTTCTGATGTTGGCAACCGTTCTGTTGTTGTTATCTGTAGCAGTTTCAATAAGAATAGCAATTCCGTGAGGTGCGTATCCTTCAAATAAAACTTCTTTAAAGTTTGCAGTATCTTTATCGGTAGCTTTTTTAATCGCGCGCTCAACGTTGTCTTTTGGCATGTTGGCAGCTTTCGCATTTTGCATTACTGCTCTTAAACGGGAGTTGGTTTCAGGATTTGGGCCTCCTTCTTTAACCGCCATTACAATATCTTTACCAATTTTTGTAAACGTTTTGGCCATTGCAGACCAACGCTTCATTTTACGTGCTTTTCTGAATTCAAACGCTCTTCCCATTTCTAAGAATCTATTTTGTTTTGTATGTTTCTATAAATTAGACTGCAAAAATAAAATTATTAATGCATTTTGCCAAAAAAGGAGGTTCTTTCGAGCCTCCTTTTGAGAATTATTTTTTATAAAACGGAAGTTTTACCACTTTCGCTTTCAAATCTTTATTTCTGATTCGGATGTAAACTTCAGATTCCGGAGTAGACAAAGCTGTCGGAACATATCCTAAACCGATTGCTTTTCCTAATGAAGGTGATTGTGTTCCAGAAGTTACAATTCCGATTACAGTACCTTCAGCATCAACGATTTCGTAGTCATGACGAGGAATTCCTCTTTCTAATAATTCAAAACCAACTAATTTGCGGCCAACGCCTTCTTCTTTTTGTTTTTTCAGATTTGCAGAATTGGTAAATTCTTTGTCAAATTTCGTAATCCATCCTAAACCTGCTTCTAAAGGAGAAGTTGTGTCGTTAATATCATTTCCGTACAAACAAAAGCCCATTTCCAAACGTAAGGTGTCACGAGCAGCCAATCCGATTGGTTTGATTCCGAAAGCTGCTCCGGCTTCAAAAACTTTGTTCCAGATTACTTCCGCATCTTCATTTCTGAAATAAATTTCAAATCCTCCTGAACCGGTATAACCTGTTGCTGAAACGATTACGTCTTTTACACCTGCAAATTCTCCAATCTGAAACGAATAGTAAGGCATATTGATTAAATCGATGGAAGTTAAGGATTGCATTGCTTCAGCAGCTTTTGGCCCTTGAATTGCCAATAAGGAATAATCATCCGAATTGTTGATCATTTCAACACCTAAATCATTATGAGAAGAAATCCAGTTCCAGTCTTTCTCAATATTAGAAGCATTTACAACCAACATATAATGATTGTCTGCAACTTTGTAAACGATTAAATCATCTACAATTCCGCCTTCGTTGTTCGGTAAGCAAGAATATTGTGCTTTTCCGTCTACTAATTTCGAAGCGTCGTTCGAAGTTACTTTCTGGATCAAAGCCAAAGCATTTTCGCCTTTCAAAAAGAATTCTCCCATGTGGGAAACGTCAAAAACACCTACGCCGTTACGAACTGTTTCGTGCTCAATGTTAACTCCTTCGTACTGAACAGGCATATTGTAACCTGCAAACGGAACCATTTTAGCTCCCAAACTCTCGTGAACGTGCGTTAATGCTGTATTTTTCATATTGTGCTGTAAAATTATTTTCGAGCGCTAATGTACCGAATTTTTACCGAGTTACAAAGTGATATTATTGTCATATTTAGTAAATTTATGTTATGGAAAAGCATATATTAATAGATCATCAAGAAGTACTGAAACGATTCAGACCAATTTCCGAGAACAGTCATAAAGGGGTTCAGGGACATGCTTTGATTGTAGGTGGGAGTTATGGAAAAATAGGTTCGGTTTGTCTTTCAGCCAAAGCGTGTTTGAAGTCTGGAGCAGGTTTGGTTTCGGCTTACATTCCTAAATGTGGTTACGATGTTGTGCAATCGGTCGTACCAGAAGTGATGGTTTTAACAGATGATTACTATGAACACATCACCTCTATAAATCACAAACTCAGTTTACAGTCAATAGGAATTGGGATGGGAATTGGACAGCATTTGGAAACCCAGCAGGCAATGTTTCATTTCCTGAAGATGAATTCCGCTCCGATGGTGATTGATGCCGATGGGTTGAATATTTTGTCGGAAAACAAAGAATGGCTGGAAATGTTGCCAAAACAAACGATTTTGACACCTCATTTGAAAGAATTGAGACGATTGATTGGCGATTGGAACTCGGATGGAGAGATGTTAGAAAAAGTGATTTCCTATTCCTGTAAATACAATTTGATTGTAGTTGTGAAAGGAGCGCCAACTCTGATCGTAAATGGTGAAAAGATTTATCAGAATACATCAGGAAATCAGGCTTTAGCGACAGCCGGAAGTGGAGATGTGCTCACGGGAATCATTACTGGTTTTTTAGCGCAGGATTATGCTCCGGTGGATGCTGCAATTTTAGCGGTTTATCTGCATGGATTATCGGCAAATTTAGGAGCTGTGGAAATTGGTCATCATTCCTTTATTGCTTCTGATATTATAAATTACTTGGGAAAAGCCTTTTTGACTTTGAAGTAATAAAAAAGGCTACATTATGTAGCCTTTATAAATTATTTGATTCCTAATTCCTCAAATTTAGCGACCAATTTAGGATCGGATGGGCGAGGAGCATCTGCAGAAACAATTTTTCCGTTTGGATCGATTAAAATGAATCTTGGAATTCCCTCAATGGCATATTCAGTAACAAATTTAGAATTCCAGTCGTTGTCTGCAAACAATTGGATTCCTCCTAATTTTTTTTCTTCCACGAATTTTCTCCATTTTTCGTAGTCTTTTTTCGTATCGATGGACAAGCTTACGAATTCAATGTTTTTTCCGTGGTATTGCTCTTCAACTTTCTGTAAGCTAGGGATTTCACGACGACAAGGACCACACCAAGTTGCCCAAACATCGATGTAAACATATTTTCCTTTTAAGCTTTCCAAAGATGTTTTTCCTCCCTTGAAATTCTCATAATCAAATTTAGGAGAAATATTACCCGGAGTTAATGTTTTGATTTTGTTGAATTTAGTAGTAAGTCCTTCTTTGAATTTTACATCAGTGGAAAGTGCCATGATTTCATTGTAAAGCATTGTTGCATCTGGATTTCCTGCTCCGACTTCGTAAGCTAAATTTTGGATGTGAGCATTTTTTATTGCAGTACTTTTTACTTTTTTGATTTCAGGTAAAGCCAATTTGTAGGTGTATTCTTCGTTTTCTCCTAATTTAGAGAACAAATCGTTGTTGAATTTTGTAGCAATAATCTGTTTGTAAGTAGGGGAGAAAAGAAACTCAGCTTCGTTGTCCAAATCAATTTTATTGTCAAATTTCGGAAAGCTTTCAGAAGGTTTAAATCCTTCAATTTTAGCATAATGCGCATGATATTCAGGATAGTTTAATAGTTGAAGCTGTTCGAAGTAACCAATACTTCTCAATTCATTTTTCTTGAAATTTTCATCTGTAATTTTAGATTTGTTAAGAAAATCCACTAAGGTAGTTTTGGTTTCTTTTACTTTGACCAAGAATGCGTTTTCATCCAAAGCATAAAACTCCTGCGGGTTGCCAACTAATTTGTTTGCTAATGTAGATTTTTCAAAAAGGTATTGATTTTCAGTGCTTCCGGCTCCGCTGTATTTTAAAGATGCGGCAAAATTTTTATCATCTGCATTAATTACCAGTTTTGTTCCTTTGGCTAAAAATAAAGAAGAACGATTGTTTTTTGTAGCAAAATTGTATGCACCGGAATAATCAATCTGAAATGTTTCAGAAAATGATCCGTCGGGTTTTAAAGTGATTTCTTTTTCAAAAGATTCTCCTTTAATTCTCAGTTTTCCGTCCTCTGTGTTGGCGATTTTTCCTGAGATTGTGATGGTTTCCTTTGGTGTTGTGAATGAAGCCAAAAGAACAGCCAGGATCAGGTAAAGTGTGTTTTTCATGTTAAGTAGTTTTTTAGTTGCCCAAATGTAGAAAAATTACCTGATAAAATTTCATAACGAAATACTAATAAATATGCTTGCTTTTTAGCGCGTTTTTACGGAATTTTGGCACGCAAACCAACAACTAAAATGGAAACAGTACATTATATCAGTTCCGATGTTTTTTCTCTGGAACTGCTTCATGAAATTATTTCTCAGAATTTTACCCTTGAACTTTCAGAAGAAGCGCGCGTAAACATTGAAAAATGCCGTTCGTACCTTGATAAAAAAATGGAAACACATAACGAGCCGATTTACGGAATCAACACTGGTTTCGGATCGCTTTGTAATGTGAAAATTTCCAATGAAAACCTTTCTCAGCTTCAGGAAAATTTAATGAAATCGCACGCTTGCGGAACCGGAGACGAAGTTCCTCATGAGATCGTGAAAATCATGCTTTTGCTGAAAATCAAATCGTTGAGTTATGGTAATTCAGGTGTGCAATTGGCAACCGTTGAACGTTTGATTGATTTCTATAATAATGATATTTTACCGGTTGTTTACACGCAAGGTTCTTTAGGAGCATCGGGTGATTTGGCGCCACTTGCTCATTTATGTTTGCCGTTGATTGGTGAAGGTGAAGTTTACGCCGATGGATTCCGTCAGCCGGCGATGAAAGTGTTGGAGAAAAACGGATGGAAACCAATTACACTTCAGTCGAAAGAAGGTTTAGCGTTACTAAACGGAACACAGTTCATGAGTTCTTACGGATGTTATATCTTATTAAAAGCTTGTAAATATTCTTATTTGGCGGATGTAATCGGGGCAATTTCTTTAGAAGGTTTCGACGGAAGAATCGATCCTTTCAATGAATTGATCCACATCGTTCGTCCGCACAAAGGCCAAATTAATACTGCAAGACGTTTCAATGAATTGTTAGAGGATAGTGAAATTATTGCACGTCCGAAAGCGCATGTTCAGGATCCTTATTCGTTCCGTTGTATCCCGCAAGTGCATGGTGCTTCGAAAGATACGATCGATTATGTAAAGAAAGTATTTAAAACGGAAATCAATTCTGTAACTGATAACCCGAACATTTTTATTGGCGAAGATTTAATTGTTTCGGGAGGTAATTTCCATGGACAACCGTTAGCGTTAGCATTAGATTTCTTAGGAATCGCTTTAGCAGAATTAGGAAGCATTTCCGAAAGAAGAACCTACCAGTTGATTTCCGGTTTAAGAGAATTACCGGCATTTTTGGTGAGTAATCCAGGTTTGAATTCCGGATTTATGATTCCTCAATATACAGCTGCAAGTATCGTAAGTCAGAACAAACAATTGGCTACGCCGGCAAGTATCGATAGTATAGTTTCTTCTAACGGGCAGGAAGACCATGTGAGTATGGGAGCAAACGGAGCGACCAAATGTTTGAAAATTATGGAGAATCTCGAGCGAATTCTAGCTATCGAATTAATGAATGCTTCTCAAGCTATTGAATTCAGAAGACCTTTAAAATCTAGTGAGTTTATTGAAACATTCTTGAAATCGTACAGAGAAGAAGTTCCGCTAGTTGAAGAAGACAGAATCCTTCATTACGACATTGAAAAATCAATTGCTTTCTTAAACAGTTTACAACTGGATAATGAAGTTTTAGAATAAACAAAAAGCCTCTTAATTGAGGCTTTTTTTATTTCATAAAATGAATGCTGATTATTGCCAGTAATGCCGGAACAGACTGAACATAAAAAATAGACTTCTGAACCGTAATCGCTCCATAAACTCCAGCTATAAAAACACAGCTTAAGAAAAACAACGCAACATGAAAACTCCAATAATGATCACAAATCAGGAGCGACCAGATCAAACCTGCGGCTAAAAAACCATTATACAATCCTTGATTTCCTGCCATTTGTTTTGTTTTTTCAAACATTTCATCGGGTACTTTTTTGAATACTTTTTTTGCGCGGGTTGTCCAGGCAAACATTTCAAGCCAAACAATATAAAGGTGGATAAAAGCCACAAAGCAGATAAGAATTTTAGAGATAATTGTCATGTGAATTATTGTTTAGGATTTTATGTTTTATTTATAAGCAATTGCCGCACTTGTTGGGCCAGCCAAATGAATAATTTCTACTTTTTTGAAACCTGCTTCTTTGGCCCATGATTCGAAATCGGCTCCGGTAAAATCGAAAGCTACTCCAAATTCAATCAGCATATTAAGAGACATCATTAATCCAAAAGTGCTTTTTCTGCGGTCATCGTCGATAAGGGATTCAATTGCAACGAAAGCACCACCTTCAGGCAAGGCATTATAAGCTTTTTTGATCAGCATTTTTTTGTTTTCAAGATCCCAATCGTGTAAAATCATGCCCATTGTAATGATGTCGGCTTTAGGGAATTCATCGGTAAAAAAATTGATGATTCCCGATTTTACTTTGTCGGTTACTCCATGTGCTGCAATAGTTTCATTGGTGATAGGAGTAACTTGTGGTAAATCTAGCGAGGTACAGTTCATATGTGGATTATGTTTGGCAACCTGAATAGAAAGGATTCCGGCTGCACCTCCAATATCACAAAGGGTTTGGTAAGGAGAAAAATCAAACGTATTGGCAAAGGCAACATAATTTCCAGTTGAAATACCAGACATAGCGTGAATAAATTGTTTCAGGCGAGCCGGATCGGAATACAATTCATCAAACATAGATTTTCCGTTACGCTTTAACTCGTTTTGTGGCCTGCCGGTTAAAAGCGCGTCGTCTAAATCTGCCCAAAATCGGAACAAACGATCATTTGCCATCTCAAGAATCCCACCTACATAAGAAGGTTTGTTTTTGTCCAAAAAAAGTTCGGTTTCTTCTGTGTTGCTGTATTCGGCGGTTTCAAGTAATCCGGTTCGGTTTAAAAAGCCTAAAGAAACTAGACCGTCAAGAAAGTCGTAAACTGCACGGTCACTAAGACCGATTGCTTGCTGAATTTCTTTTCCGCTAAGTTTTTTGTTGCCACCAAGCGAAGTAAATACACCGAGTTTAACCGCGGATAATAAAGCTTTTGATGAAAAAAAAGCCATTCCGGTTTCAATGATGCGGGCAGGGGTGATTTGGGTTTGAACTGCAGTTGATGTTTCCATGCTCATTTTAAATTTTTGTTATGAAAAAAAGTAGGATAAAACGACTGAGGCAAAACAAACCTAAAAACCTAAATTTAGGAATTATTTTTTAAAAAGACCGTTCGGATTTTGATCGTTATAAATTTTGAGGATCATTTTAATTCCAGCAATTGCTAGGAAAAACATTCCGAAAATCAATAAGATTGTAGCGTACGGCCAGTGCATAATTTTGGATAAAAATCCAAAGGAAGCTATTATTAAGCCTAAAATAAAGAAAGTACGAATGCTTTTCATGGTAGTTTTAATTTCGTTGTTCGAAAGGGGTGATTATGCCTTCTTCGAGATATTGTTTCATCTGTCGTAACAAATTAGCCCAGCAATAACTTGCAATCCTGAATTCCTGGTTAACATTTTCCCAACCCGAATGATAAAATTCCACATAAGTTACGTTCGGTTTTATCTCTTTTAATTTAAACCCGAAACTTGTTGGGAGCCACTCCGCCATTGCGTGGGTTATTTTATATTCAATATCTTCATTGATTATGAATTTGGAAATTTTTGCAAACCAATTGTACTGTTCGGCAAAATACAGATTGTATTCTTCATTTAGTTCAGGATTTCCACTGCAACGTAACGTCCACCAGTTGTTTAGCCCTTCAGGAGTACTGATTGCTTCAAAAACACGTTCTTTTGTTGCATTGATTGTGAAATCGTGATAAATGGTTGCCATAATTCTATTCTGAATCAATAAGTTTTTCAATGCGATTATCAGGAATCAACCACATTAATGCTACCAAAATGTAGATTATTCCAGAAATAACAGTGTTAAAGTTAGCACTAATAATTCCGATTGTGTACAAAACAGGAGACATTTTACCTTTAAAATCACTCCCGATTGCTTGTGAAAGTACCGAATCGGGACCGTGTTTTTTTAAAATTTGTGATTGAAGTATGTAGTAAGCTATTGCAGCCATCAATAACATTATCCCGTACAACATCATTGGGGTTTTTGCAAATTGGGTTTCTCCAATCCAAGCGGTGGTAAAAGGTACTAAGGAAAGCCAAAACAGAAGATGTAGGTTGGCCCACAAGATAGCACCAGAAATTCGCTTTACCGTATGCATCATGTGATGGTGATTATTCCAGTATATTCCAACATAGATGAAACTCATCAGGTAGCTTAGGAATTTAGGAAATAATGGTTTTAAGGATTCAAAGTCGATCCCTTCCGGTATTTTGAATTCCAACACCATGATGGTAATGATAATGGCTAAAACTCCGTCACTGAAGGCTTCTAGTCGGTTTTTATTCATAAATCAGCTTAAGGATTTGTGCGTTCTCTTTTTATGATGGGTCTGTCTTAACTCATTTTCCCCGGAAATAATACTGATGTTTCCATCAATTTCCAACATTGCCAATTTTACGTCTTTGTAATATTCCACGCCGTGTTCGCGCATGGCTTCTTGTAATTCGTCGGCAGTGATTCCTAATTGGGCAAGTGTTTTGAATTCCGCTTTTCCATTGTGAATTAAAATTTGAGGTTTATCATGAATTAACTCACTTACGGATTTGTATTTGAACATCAGTCTTTTTAGTAAGAAGTTGATCAGAAACAAAACAAAAGCCGCTGTCAATCCACCCCAAAGGCTCGTGTCACTGCCAACCATTGCGTTTTGTACCGAATTGCTAATCAGTAAAATAAGAATAACATCGGAAGTGTTGAGTTGGGAGAGTTCCTTCTTGCCAAAAATCCGCAAAGCGATAACCATAAAGAAATAAACAGCTACACTTCGCAGGATTATGTCAAGATATGCGTTCATTTTTAAAGAATTACGAATTATTAATTTCAAAACCGTACACTGAGCCGAGTCGGAGTGTCATTTTCAAATTATCAATTAAATTACTTCCATTTAAAATTCTTTTCAATCGCTTTAATCATCTCACCGGCGATGTCTTTTTGGGTTGCCCCTTCAATTCCTTCCAAACCAGGTGAGGAATTAACCTCCAATAATAAAGGACCTTTTGATGAGCGAATGATGTCAACGCCGGCTACTTTTAAATTCATGGCTTTTGCAGCTTTAATGGCAATTCGTTTTTCTTCTGCAGTTACTTTCACGACAGATGCTGTTCCGCCTAAGTGGATGTTCGCACGGAATTCTCCCGGAAGTGCTTCACGTTGCATAGCGGCGACTACTTTTCCGTCAACCACAAACAAGCGTAAGTCTTTACCGTTTGCTTCTTTGATGAATTCCTGAACTAAGATGTTGGCATTTAAACTCTTGAATGCATTAATTACGGATTCTGCAGCTTTTTTGGTTTCCGCTAAAACGACACCTTTTCCTTGAGTTCCTTCCAGTAATTTTACAATTAGGGGAGAACCACCAACCATTTTAATTAAATCATTTGTATCTAAAGGTGAATTGGCAAAACCCGTTGTTGGAATGTCAACTCCGTTATTCAGAAGTAATTGCAATGAAAACAATTTATCTCTTGATTGACTGATGGCTGCCGAATTATTCAAAGCAAATACTTTTAATGCTTCAAATTGACGGGTAAGAGCACAACCATAATACGTCATACTAGGGCGAATTCTCGGAATAACCGCATCAAAATCGTTTAAAACACGGCCGCCTCGATAATGAATTTCAGGCGTGTCGGCATCAAGTTTCATGTAACAGTATTTCAGATTTAGGAAATGCATCTCGTGACCGCGCATTTCTCCCGCTTCCATAATACGTTTGTTGCTGTATAGTTCCGGATTACTGGCCAATAAACCAATACGTAAACCTTTTTTTGAAGGTTCTTCGCTATAGTAGTATTCTTTTATTTTTTCAGAAGTAGGTTGTCCTAACAGGTACTTCTGTTCCGGATCGACTAAAATTCTTCCCGACATGGCTTCACGACCTAATAACATTCGGAATCCCATAGAATCACGATTGGTCAAGGTAAGTTCAACTTCCCAAGTACTTCCGCCAATTTCTAAAGGTGTTCTGATAACATAACGTTGTTCGCGATAGCCGCTCGAACTCTTTACAACGCGTTTATCTATTAAAAGTGTTTCGCAGTGAATAACCGCTTTTAAGTTATTTTGTATCGGATTGATGTCGAATTTCACCCAACTTTCACCATTTTTCTCAAAAGGAGTAATGTTAGTAGCGTGAAGAGCTGATGTTTTCGCACCGGAATCTACACGGGCTTTAATTACGGGAATTCCAAGAGAAGGGAAGGAGCACCATTCTTCGCTCCCTACGATTACTTTGTCCAGCATTTTGTAAGTTTTAATAAACTAAAGTACTACTTTTTTCTAAATGCAAAACAAATTTGCCTAAAAAAGAAAAAGCCTACTAATTAGTAGGCTCTTCTGCTTTTTTTATGGTGACTTTTAGTTCTTGTTTTTCTTCGTCCAAGTCCATGAAAATTTCATCACCCAAGTTTATCTTCGAAGTAATGATCTCTTCAGCCAATTCGTCTTCAACATATTTCTGAATCGCTCTTTTTAATGGTCGGGCTCCGAATTGTTTGTCAAAACCTTTTTCAGCGATATAGTCTTTTGCTTTTTCTGATAATTTCAATTTGTATCCTAAATCCGCAACGCGCTCATATAATTTGTCCATTTCGATGTCGATGATTTTGTCGATGTCTTCTTTCTCTAAAGCATTGAAAACAATTACATCATCAATTCGGTTTAAGAATTCTGGAGCAAATGCCTTTTTAAGTGCGTTTTCGATAATTCCTTTAGAAACTTCGGCTGCTTGAGCCTCTTTTGACGAGGTTCCGAATCCAACTCCGGTTCCAAAATCTTTTAATTGACGCGCTCCAACATTGGAGGTCATAATAATAATGGTGTTTCTAAAATCGATTTTACGCCCTAAACTGTCGGTTAAATGTCCGTCGTCTAGAACCTGTAACATCATGTTGAAAACGTCCGGATGTGCTTTTTCAATCTCATCTAAAAGTACAACACAATAAGGTTTTCTACGAACTTTTTCGGTTAACTGACCACCTTCTTCATAACCAACATATCCCGGAGGAGCTCCAACTAATCTTGAAATCGCGAATTTTTCCATGTATTCACTCATGTCGATACGAACTAACGCATCTTCAGAATCAAATAACTCTTTAGCAATAACTTTGGCCAATTGCGTTTTACCAACACCGGTCTGACCTAAGAAAATAAATGAACCAATTGGCTTGTTCGGATCTTTCAATCCGGCACGGTTTCTTTGGATTGATTTAGCAATTTTTAACACTGCTTCGTCTTGCCCAATTACCTTACCTTTAATTAGTTCCGGTAGGTGAGCTAACTTATTACTTTCAGTTTGAGCAATACGGTTTACAGGGATTCCGGTCATCATGGAAACTACGTCTGCAACGTTGTCTTCAGTAACTGTGATTCTGTTGTTTTTGGAATCTTCTTCCCATTGTTCCTGAGCGATAGCTAAGTCTTTTTCGATGCGTTTTTCGTCATCACGAAGTTTAGCTGCCTCTTCGTATTTCTGTTTCTTAACTACCGAATTTTTAAGTTCACGAACTTCTTCCAATTGTTTTTCAAGCTCCAGAATTTGTTTCGGGACATCGATATTGGTAATGTGAACGCGTGAACCAGCTTCGTCTAAAGCATCAATGGCTTTGTCCGGCAAGAAACGTTCGGTCATGTAACGGTTGGTCAATTTCACACAAGCCTCAATAGCTTCCGGAGTATAAATTACGTTATGGTGATCTTCGTATTTATTTTTGATGTTGTTCAGAATGGTAATGGTTTCTTCTACGGAAGTAGGTTCCACGATTACTTTCTGGAAACGTCGTTCCAAAGCACCATCTTTCTCGATATACTGGCGGTATTCGTCAAGGGTTGTTGCGCCAATACATTGGATTTCTCCACGCGCTAATGCTGGTTTAAACATGTTGGAAGCATCTAGAGAACCTGTTGCTCCACCAGCACCAACAATGGTGTGAATCTCGTCAATAAAAAGGATGATGTCGTCGTTTTTTTCCAACTCGTTCATCACGGCTTTCATTCGTTCTTCAAACTGTCCGCGGTATTTTGTTCCGGCTACTAAACTCGCTAAATCCAAAGTTACCACGCGTTTGTTAAATAAAATACGGGAAACTTTTTTCTGAATGATTCGCAAAGCCAAACCTTCCGCAATAGCAGATTTACCAACGCCTGGTTCACCAATTAATAGTGGGTTGTTTTTCTTTCTTCGGCTTAAAATTTGAGAAACGCGCTCAATTTCTTTTTCGCGTCCTACTACCGGATCTAATTTTCCTTCTTCGGCTAATTCTGTCAAATCACGACCGAAATTGTCTAAAACCGGTGTTTTTGATTTTTTATTTGCCTTACCAGCAGCACCCGGATTGTTGAATCCGCCGTCGCGCATACTGTCATCTTGTCCGGAATCATCGTTAAATGACTCGTTCTTAGGTAAGTTATCGATGTAGTCTTCTTCGTTTGATGTCATAGCTATAAATTGTTCTTTAACAAGTTCGTAGTCAATTTTTAATTTATTCAATAGCTTTGTGGTTGGGTCGTTCTCGTTTCGGAGAATACACAATAACAAGTGTGCTGTACTAATAGAAGTGCTTTGAAAAACCTTAGCCTCAAGAAATGTTGTGCGCAGTGCGCGTTCAGCCTGTCGTGTCAAATGCAGGTTTTTCTTTTCTGTGCTTCGGTCTGCATTGGGATTGGGTGGGCTGACAATTTCAATTTTTCGTCGTAAATGTTCTAAATCTACCGATAAATTATTTAATATATTGATTGCGGTTCCGTTACCATCCCTTAAAATCCCGAGCATTAAATGTTCTGTACCAATGAAGTCGTGCCCCAGTCGTAAAGCTTCTTCTTTACTATAGGTAATCACATCTTTAACTCTTGGTGAAAAATTATCGTCCATCTCAAAAATCTTTATACTGTAAATTTACTAATTCTATACTGGTTGTGCAAAAATCGTACCTGACAGAATTAGGCTTCCTTATTTGCTAATAGACGAAAAAAAATCGAGAAAAAAAAGACAAAATAGCAGGTTTTATCAACTTTTTAACTCTTTTTAAATGTTAATAAATCCCTGAAAATTGTGGATAAATTGCTATTGGTTTACTATAAAAATATGTATATTGGCACGTTTAGAAAATAATATAATTTTAATTGTAAATACTTATGTCTGAAGGAGAAAAGTTAATTCCTATTAACATTGAGGATGAAATGAAATCAGCCTACATCGATTATTCGATGTCGGTAATTGTATCCAGAGCGCTTCCTGATGTTAGAGATGGCTTGAAACCAGTACACCGAAGAGTATTGTTCGGGATGTATGAATTAGGAGTATTATCAAACAGAGCACATAAAAAGTCAGCGAGAATTGTAGGGGAGGTTCTTGGTAAGTACCACCCGCACGGTGATAGTTCAGTATACGACGCCATGGTTCGTATGGCACAAGAGTGGAGTTTACGTTATTTGATGGTTGACGGTCAGGGTAACTTTGGTTCCGTTGATGGTGACAGCCCGGCGGCAATGCGTTATACCGAGGCGAGAATGAAAAAGTTCTCGGAAGAAATGCTTGCTGATATTGACAAAGAAACCGTAGACTTCCAGTTGAACTTCGACGATACTTTAGAAGAACCAAAAGTAATGCCTACTAAAGTTCCGAACTTATTGGTTAATGGAGCTTCAGGTATTGCAGTAGGTATGGCGACCAATATGGCGCCACACAACTTAACCGAAGTAATTGACGGAACGCTAGCCTATATTGACAATAACGATATTGAAATCGATGAATTAATCACTCACATTAAAGCTCCGGATTTTCCAACAGGAGGAATCATTTACGGAATGGATGGTGTGCGTGAGGCCTTCAAAACCGGTCGCGGGCGTGTAGTAATGCGTGCTAAGGTGAATTTTGAAGAAGTTGACGGGCGTGAATCAATCGTTGTTACAGAAATCCCATATCAGGTAAATAAAGCAAGTATGATCAAACATACTGCTGACTTGGTTAACGATAAAAAAATTGAAGGAATTTCCACGATCCGTGACGAGTCGGACAGAAACGGTATGCGTATCGTTTATGTGTTGAAACGTGAAGCGGTTCCGAATGTGGTATTGAATACCTTATATAAGTATACACAGTTGCAGTCGTCTTTCAGTGTAAATAATATTGCATTGGTAAAAGGCCGTCCGCAGATGTTAAACGTAAAAGATTTAATTCACTATTTCGTTGAGCACCGTCATGAAGTGGTGACACGTCGTGCAGAATTCGATTTACGTAAAGCAGAAGAAAGAGCTCACATTTTAGAAGGTTTAATCATTGCTTCGGACAATATTGATGAAGTAATTGCATTAATCCGTTCTTCTAAAGATGGTGACGAAGCAAGAGCTAAATTAATAGAACGTTTCAATTTATCTGAAATTCAGGCACGTGCGATTGTTGAGATGCGTTTACGTCAATTAACAGGTCTTGAGCAGGATAAATTGCGTGCAGAGTACGAAGAAATCATGAAATTGATTGCTTATTTGAAAGAATTATTAGCAAGCAAAGAAATGAGAATGCAGGTAATTAAGGATGAACTTGTTGAAATCAGAGATAAATATGGTGATGCCCGTCGTTCGCAAATTGAATACGCGGGGGGAGATGTAAGTATTGAAGATTTAATTGCAGATGAGCAAGTTGTTATTACGATTTCTCATGCTGGTTATATCAAACGTACACCACTTTCAGAATACAAAACCCAGAACAGAGGAGGAGTAGGGCAAAAATCAGCCGGAACCCGTGATTCTGATTTCCTTGAGCACATGTATGTGGCGACGAACCACCAGTATATGTTGTTCTTCACTCAAAAAGGAAAATGTTTCTGGATGCGTGTTTATGAAATTCCGGAAGGAAGTAAAACAGCAAAAGGGCGTGCAATTCAGAACCTTATCAATATTGAAAACGACGATAAAGTAAAAGCGTTTATCTGTACCCAAGACTTAAAAGACCAGGAATACATTCAAAATCATTATGTAATTATGGTTACTAAACAGGGTCAGGTGAAGAAAACTGCTTTAGAATCGTATTCAAGACCACGTGTTAACGGAGTTGCCGCAATTACAATTAAAGAAGACGACGAATTACTGGAAGCAAAATTAACTACCGGTAACAGTCAGGTGTTAATTGCTGTGAAGTCTGGTAAAATGGTTCGATTCGAGGAAGAAAAAACCCGTCCGATGGGAAGAACAGCTTCCGGAGTTCGTGGTATTACTTTAGCTGATGATAAAGATGAAGTAATCGGAATGGTTTCTATCGACAGGGACCATGTAAATGATTCTCAGATTTTAGTGGTTACTGAAAACGGTTACGGTAAGCGAACCAAATTAGTTGACGATGACGGAGAAGATGTGTACCGAATCACTAACCGTGGAGGTAAAGGGGTTAAGACTTTGAATATTACTGAAAAAACTGGCTCGCTTATTGCTATTAACAATGTGACTGATGAAGATGATTTGATGATTATCAACAAATCCGGATTAACCATCAGAATGCGAGTGTCTGATTTACGTGTAATGGGACGCGCAACTCAAGGGGTTCGTTTAATTAATATTAAAGGGAACGATGCGATTGCTGCTGTTTGTAAAGTAATGCGTGAAGAGGAGAGTGAAGAAAACACAGAAGAATTTGATGGTGAAGATCAGACAACAAATGCTTCTGAAGAAACCAACGATACTCAGGAATAATTAAAATTGATATATAATGAAAGTTAAATATTTTGTATTGGCATCTTCATTGATGCTTTCGGCTGCAACTTTCGCACAGAAAGACGAGTTGAAAACTTTAAAAAAGCTATACGCTAAAGATGAGTTGTCTGCCTCAGATATGTCGGAATACAAATCGACATTGAATAAGGTTTCTGCTATGACCGGATTAGCTGAGCAGGATATGGTTTATGTAAACTTTTACAAGTCGATGCTTCCGATTTTGGAAATGAATGATGCGATGGCTAAAAACCCAAATGATGTTCAGGCTGTAGCAAAAAACTTTACACCAACGACCATTAATACTTTAGCTAAAGGTTTGAATGAGGTGCTTGAGTTTGAAAAAAAATCAGGCAAAAAGATTTATACTGATGACATCAATGAGACCATAGGAAGCTTTAAACCAATGATGATGCAGGTTGCCTATGCATATAACGATGGAGGGAAATTTACCGAATCAGCTAAAGTTTTTGAAGCAGTTTATAAATTGGATTCAAAAGACACAACGAGTTTGTTTAATGCTTCAGTTTTAGCAATGCAGGGAAAAGATTATGATTATGCCTTGACTTTACTAGAAGAGTTAAAGAGAATTAAATATACTGGAGAAGGAACTAATTATCTTGCAGTAAATAAAACAACTAAGCAGGAGGAAACATTCCCGGATAAAAATCAGAGAGATTTATTTGTTAAATCGGGAAGTCATGAAAAACCTCGTGATGAAAAAATCCCTTCTAAAAAAGGAGAGATTTATAAAAACTATGCCCTAATTTTAGTTGAAAAGGGTAAAACTGAAGAGGCAAAAAAAGCAATTGCAGAAGCAAGACAACAAGATCCGGATGACACAGGTCTGATCATTACTGAGGCTAATCTTTATTATCAAACTAAAGACATGGAGTCTTATAAGAGATTGATAAATGAAGCATTAGCTAAAAAACCTAATGATGCAGATATGTTGTTCAATTTAGGTGTGGTTTCTTCCAATACTGGTGATGCAGTAGCTGCTAAAAAATATTACGAGAAAGCAATCGCTGTTGATCCTAAATATTTCAATGCTTATAACAACTTAGGTTTGTTAATTATTGCTGACGATCAGAAACTTGTAAAAGAAATGAATTCATTAGGGATGTCTGCTAAAGAAGCAAAACGCTATGATGAATTAAAAGCTAAACGACAAAAAATGTTAGCTGAAGCTGTTCCTCATTTTGAAAAAGCATTAGAGCTTCAACCTCAAAATGAAGGCGTTAAATCACTTTTGTTGGGAGCGTATCAGTTTTTAGAAATGGATGCAAAATATAAAGCTTTAAAAGCTAAGAAATAACAGTTTTTTCTAAATAAAAACCGCACTTTAAAGTGCGGTTTTTTTTGTTTTATATAATCTTTTTGATTACTCTAAGTTTGTGAGTGTGTCTCCCAGTGTCAACGTTGTAAATTCCTAAATGATCCAAACGGTCAATACGAACCTTTCCGTGAGCGTGAATGATGTAGTTGTTTTCCATGATCATTCCAACATGGATGATTCGTCCTTCATCATTGTCGAAAAAAGCCAGATCACCAGGTTCACTTTCTTCAATAAAACTTAAGGCTTCGCCTTGAGTAGCTTGTTGAGAGGCATCACGAAGAATAGAATATCCGTTAAGTTTATAAACCATTTGCGTAAACCCTGAGCAATCAATTCCAAAAGGTGTTTTACCACCCCAAAGGTAAGGTGCGTTCAAATACATGAAAGCAGTCTTGATTAATTCTGATTTGGGTTTAATGCCGCAAACTTTAATCCCTTCAAAGGAAAATTGAGAACTATTTATTTCCGGATTATCTAAAAAAGCCAAAGAACTTCCTACGGGAATTGGCATTAAATAATTATCTGGAGTTGTAATGTATTCGACTAAATCTGCATTCATTACTATTGCAGAGGAGTCAAGCAGCTTGAAATTAGTTTCGGAAATTATCTGAAACTGTTTGTTGTCAATCCAACCTTCGTAAGCGTCAAATGCAAGTTGAATTCTGGACCATTTTTCAGTTTGTTCCAAAATTTTAAAGTGCTCTCCAAATAAAACCTGAGAAACTAATTCGCTTCGGTCACTTGGTTCAAAGCGTAACGGTACGATCGCCAGATTACAAATTGCAAACATTTAAGGAAAATAGGAGTTATAAATTATGAGTTACAAGAGAACTTGTCAAAATTCGAAAACTTATAACTCATAATTTTTAATTTATAACTGATTAAGCTCTTTCAATAACAATTGCAGAAGCACCACCACCACCATTACAGATAGCTGCAGCTCCGATTTTTGCATTGTTTTGCTCTAGAACATTAATTAAAGTGACTACAATTCTTGCTCCTGAACATCCAAGAGGGTGACCCAAAGAAACAGCTCCTCCGTTTACGTTCACTTTGTTATTATCTAAACCTAAAATTTTAGCATTAGCCAAACCTACAACAGAGAACGCTTCGTTAAATTCGAAGAAATCAACGTCTGAAAGCGACATTCCTGCTTTGTCTAAAGCTTTTGGTAATGCTTTTGCAGGTGCTGTAGTGAACCATTTAGGCTCTTGTGCAGCATCGGCATAAGATTTAATGTATGCTAAAGGTTTTAAACCTAAAGCGTTTGCTTTCTCCTCGCTCATTAAAACAACAGCAGCTGCACCATCATTAATAGTAGAAGCATTTGCTGCAGTTACAGTTCCTTCTTTTGTGAAAACTGCATTTAAAGCAGGGATTTTATCTAATTTAACATTTGTGTATTCTTCGTCTTTAGCAAAAACGATAGGGTCTCCTTTTCTTTGAGGAATTGAAACCGGAACGATTTCGTTGTCAAATTTTCCAGCCTCCCAAGCTTTAGCTGAACGCTCATACGATTGAATAGCGAAAGCATCTTGCTCCTCACGAGTAATTTTATATTCTGATGCACATAAATCGGCAGCAACACCCATTGCGTTGTTATCGTATGCGTCGGTTAAGCCATCTTTTTGCATTCCATCCATCATGGTTGCCGGTCCGAATTTTGCGCCGTTTCTCATGTGAACATAGTGAGGAATTAAACTCATATTTTCCATACCACCCGCTACAACTACTTCAGCATCTCCAGCCATGATAGCCTGAGCACCTTGCATGATAGCTTTCATTCCGGAAGCACAAACTTTATTTACAGTGGTACAAGCAACAGTATTTGGTAAACCTGCATAGATAGCAGCTTGGCGCGCAGGAGCCTGTCCAACACCAGCCTGAACTACGTTACCCATTAAAACTTCGTCAACTAAATTTGGATCTAAATTGATTTTATTTAAAGCCCCTTTAATTGCTGTAGCACCTAATTGCGAAGCTGTAACGGTTGATAAACTTCCCATAAAGCTACCAATTGGAGTTCTTACAGCCGATACAATAACTACTTTTTTATTCATGATATTATGTTGTTAGTTTGTTGAAAGTGCGAATTTAACCAAAATTGTGAAGATATTTTAATTATTAAAGATATTATTAAGACGTTTTTTTGATTTTATCAGTGTTGGTCATGATTAAATAGGAAATAACAATATTTTATTGGATTTCTATTGTGTTGACAATGAATCAGTTTTAAAATATATTTATTAAAAATTAAAAATAATGTAAAAAATAGTTGCAGAAAACAGAACGTTAGTATACATTTGCAACCGCAAAAAAGGATAAGTTATTTGCAAACAGGAGAGGTGCCGGAGTGGTAACGGAGCAGATTGCTAATCTGTCGACGGGTAACCGTCGCCAGGGTTCGAGTCCCTGTCTCTCCGCTTTTTTTTTGCTTTCGGGGTGTAGCGTAGCCCGGTCATCGCGCCTGGTTTGGGACCAGGAGGTCGCAGGTTCGAATCCTGCCACCCCGACGATAACATTTTCAGTATTCCCAATACAACTGAAATTAAAATTTAAGGTCCCGTAGCTCAGCTGGATAGAGCAACTGCCTTCTAAGCAGTAGGTCTCAGGTTCGAATCCTGACGGGATCACAAAAAAGCCTAGCAACTTGCTAGGCTTTTTTGTTTTTACTTATGCGGTATTTTTATTCAACACAATTCAAGTAATTGATAAAGTAATTTTCTGGAAAAAAATCGCCTTTAAAGGTCACGGATTGTATCTGCTTTTTGAAAACATAATCCATGCTTTCCGTGACGAAATTTATTTTGATTAGGCTGACAGGGTATTTTTTCAAATCTTCAAACCCTTCTTTTGGAAAGAAAAAATAGTTATTTAATAATCGGATGTTGTTTTTTTCTTTTTCATCAAACATTAACTGGCTGCATATTTCTCCTGCGCTTAAAAGGGTTACAATTTTTCCATTACTGAGTTGTAAAGAAATTTTTGATTTATTGTCAAAACAAAACGGTTTAATAAAATCTTTGCTTTTTTGAAGCAATTGAAAATTTAAGAAAGGGGTTCCGTTTGAATTAATTAATGAGAACAAGACAAATTCTTTTGAACTTATAAAATCTTTCTCATGTATTAAATAATCGGGGGTTTTCTTTAAAAAAGTTGAATCTGTTTTTTCTTCAAAGTCGTATTCACATTTTTTTTGCTGGGCAGTTACTGTTATAAAGGCAAGGTTTAAAATAAGGGCTGCAAGTATTCTTTTCATTTTAATGCTGGATTTTTTGGCAAAGTAAAACTATTTTTTCGTTTAAAAGATTTGTGGTAAAAAAACAATAATCGATTCCTCCATCTTTAATTTTCCATTTTTTTCTGATTTCTTCAACAGATATTGGAAAATTTCTTGTTGTGATGTTTGCTTTTTTTCCTTCAAAATGCCTTTTAATTTCGGCTTTATCAAAAGGAATGACCTCGTTGATTTCAAAAATTCTGCCAGGAAATTCAATTAAATCTTCTGAAGTGTACAAATGGGAATGCTTGTGCAATTTTTCAAGCTTATAATGAACTCCAATTGCTTCAAAAGCTCCTGTTTTCATCATTGCGGCATTAGGCTCGTAAAGATATTTTTTAGGCTGAGAATATTCAGATTTGACTTCTTGATTGTTGTAATTGATGGAAAATAGTTGGATGTTCTCTTTGGTTAGCGAAACTGCATTAAGTGCGATTTCACCGTTATAATCCTTTTCAATTTCCCAAAGCAGCTCTTTCACTTCATTGTCTAAAGCGATAATATGAATGCTTTTAACAAATTGCAATTCACTTAATCCTGATGTTATATCCAGAATAGGAGCGGTTTTAATTAAAAGATTGTCTGAATAATTAAAATACGTTTCCAAAAGCATTGGAACATTCGGTAAACAGTCTTTGAGCATGAATACTTTACCTTTTACATCACTTCTTCGTGATGGGTCGATGTAAATCCAGCTCCATTTTTGATCAAGTTTCCTCAAAATTTCCAAACTGTCTCCACTATAACATTCTAAGTTTCTTTGATTGAGAATTTTATAGTTGTGTTGAACAATTTCGGATAATTCCTGATTAATCTCACAATGAACAACTCTATTGAACTTCTGTGCGAAATAATAATCATCGATACCGAAACCACCGGTTAAATCGATTAGCGTTTTTCCATCAATTAGCGAAGCTTTGTATTTCGCGGTTATTTCCGAAGAAGTCTGCTCAATGGAAATTTTAGAAGGATATAAGATACACCTGTGGGCGAACCAAGTGGGAAGTTTTTCTTTTGCCTTGTTTTTTGAAGCGATCTGATTTAAAATGTCATTCCATTTAATTTCCGGGAACGGGTTTTTCATTAGCGCAATTTTGGTAAAATTGGCCTGCATGGAATTGTCGATAAAGTCTTGAACTTCTGCTTTTAAAAGAGGTGAATCCAAATTAGATGTCTTTGGTTAACATTCGAACGATTTTATTTGAAGGAAGAAATTCTTTGGCAATTACCTTTAAAACGGTGTAAGAAGGTATTGCTAAGATCATTCCGGTAATTCCAAACAGAAATCCGCTAATTAGGGTTATTAGGAAAATTTCTAATGGATGTGATTTGATACTGTTGGAGAATATAATCGGTTGGCTTATATTGTTATCAATTGCCTGAACGATTGTAAAACCAATCAATACATAAAGTGTAGTAGGTAGGATTTCTGTTTTGAAATCAGTGCCTAAAAGCCCCATCATTGTTAGGAATACAGCTAGAATTGTACCGATTAATGGACCGATATACGGGATGATATTCAAAATTGCGCAAATTAACGCGATTGTAAAAGCGCTTTTTACACCAAAAATCAGCAAAACAATGAAGTAGAGAATAAAAACGATAAATAGCTGAAGCAAAAGACCTCCAAAATAACGCGACAATAAATAATTTGTCTTGTCTATTGAAGCTAAAATCTTCTCTTCGTGCTCATCTGGAATTATTCTTTTGAACAAATATTCGAATTGCACACTGTCTTTCATCAGGAAAAAAGAAATAAAAGCAACTGATACAAGCCCCATCCCAAAATTACTGATGATACTAAAAACCGAATTGAGAATTGTCGGAAGAAAATTAAAGTTAAGTTTTGAAGTCATATTCGATTTTTCGGCAAGGGAAAGCAAATCGATATTGTGGTTTAAAAGATAGGTGTTGGTTTGCAGTAAAATGCTGTTAAAGTTTTTCTCAATGGAATTGGTGTCTAATAACGATAGGTTTTCACTTTGGGAAAGTATCAAAGGAACGAACATCATTACAAAACTCACAATCAATCCGATGAAAAAAAGCAGGGTTGTTACAACAGCTAAAGTGTTTTTGAATTTAAGCCTTTTTTTTAAAAAATTGGAAATCGGCTTACCAATTAAGGAAACCACAATGGATATGAAAAGATAAATGATAACTGTACTTATTTTTGATAAGACAAAAAGCAGTAATGCTAAACCGGCAAGTATAAGTACAGCTCTGACAATTCCTTTTGCAAGTTCTTTTGAAGTCATCAATTTTAATTTACAAATCGAACTTAAAAATATAAAAAAAACTCGCTGTAAAAGCGAGTTTTAAATTTATTTTTTAGTTTTCTATTATGGTTGAGCAAAAGAATTTCTTGCACCACCAGCAGCAAAAATAGCTAACATTCTAGATTTTTGACCGTTAGAGAACATATACATAGCTTTATCATCTGTATAATCCATGTAGTTCATTGTCATTTCAATTGGTGTTCCTGTACAAGTACTGTAGTGAGGGTAAGCAGGTACACCATAGTTAGCAGTATTGTGTAATGGAGTGTCAGAAACTTGGTCATTTCCACAAGTTGCATCTCCCCAAATGTGACGCAAGTTCATCCAGTGACCAACTTCGTGAGTTGCAGTTCTTCCTAAGTTGTAAGGAGCAGTAGCCGTACCTGTTGTTCCGAAGTATTTCGAATCGATAACAACACCATCGGTTGCAGATGAACCTCCAGGGAATTGTGCATACCCTAAGATTCCACCACCAATTGTAGCAGCCCATAAGTTTAATTTTGTTGTTGGAGAAGTTGGAGCTAAACCACCGCTAGCAGTTTTTTTACACGCATCGTTAGTTCCCCATGATGTTTTTGTGGTAGATTTTCTGATAACCTGATCTAAAACGAATGAAATTCCAACGTTTGCTTTTACTCCTGAGAAAGCTGCAGGAACTTTGTTGAAATCTGAGTTCGTAGCGTTAAAGTCTTTATTTAAAACATCAATTTGTGACTGAATCTGAGCTAATGAAATGTTCTCAGCAGTTGTTCTGTACAATACATTTACAACCACAGGGATTTCAATTCTTCCATTAACTAATCTTCCTGTTTGGATAGCATTTTCTGTGAATGCTTCAATTTCGTTCATTCTGATTGCTAACTCAGGATTTTCTCTTAATTGTCTGTCTAAAACATCGTTAGACGCACAAGCTCTCTGAGCAGTTGTAGAAGATTCAGATGCGGTTGAAACAGCTTCTTCCTTGTTACATGAAATCAAGGACAGTACCAAGGCTGCTGACAAAATGATTTTTTTCATAATAAATTAGTTTTTTGTTAAAATAGTTTGCTAGTTGGTTAACTTGTTGCAATTATATAACAAAAAAATTAATTACGAAATAGTTAAGATAAAAAAAATAAAATTTATAAATTTTTATTAAAAATTCAATTTATAAACAATATGAATGAAAATAATTTAAAATTATAAGTTTTTAAATTGTGTTTGTTGATAAATTAAAAGTGTTTTTTGTCGGAATTATTTTGCATTTTATTAAATAGAATAAAAAAAACCGCTTAAAAAAGCGGTTTTTAAAATAAGTAAGATAAATTTTATGGTTGAGCGAAGGAATTTCTAGGGCCTCCGGCAGCAAAAATTGCCATCATTCTAGACTTTTGTCCTTCAGAGAACATATACATTGCTCTGTCATCTGTGTAATCCATATAATTCATGGTCATTTCAATTGGTGTTCCTGTACAAGTACTGTAGTGAGGATAAGTCGGAGCTCCATAATTTGCTGTATTGTGTAATGGAGTATCGGAAACCAAATCACTACCACAAGTAGCATCTCCCCAAATATGGCGTAAGTTTAACCAATGACCAACTTCGTGTGTTGCAGTTCTTCCTAAATTATAGGGATAATTTACTTGTCCACTTAAACCGAAATATTTAGAATCGATAACCACACCGTCTGTTGCAGACGATCCCCCAGGGAATTGTGCATATCCTAAAATACCACCGCCAATTGTACAACACCATAAGTTTAATTTTGTTGTTGGGTCGGTAGGATTAAGTCCGCCTTGTTTTGTTTTTTTCATGGCATCTCTGGTTCCCCAAGATGTTTTTGTGGTAGATTTTCGAATAACCTGATCCAAAACGAAATGAATTCCAACATTGGCTTTTACACCTGAAAAAGCAGCAGGTACTTGGTTAAAATCAGAATTTTGCGCATTAAAGTCTTTGTTTAATACATCTATTTGGGACTGAATTTGAGCATCGGAAATGTTTTCAGCCGAAGTTCTGTACAACACGTTAACCACTACTGGAATTTCGATTTGCCCATTAACTAAACGATTCATGCGTATTGCATTATCAGTAAATGCTTCAATCTCGTTCATTCGGATGGCAAGTTCTGGATTCTCTTTTAATTGTTCTTGTAAAACATCGTTAGAAGCACAGCCTCTTTTTTGAACTGTTGGGTTTGATGTTTCTGTGGTAGTAGTAGATTCTTCGTTGTTACAGGATGTTAAAATGGCTAACATTGCGCCTGCCAAAATAATTTTTCTCATAGTTTTTAGTTTTAAATTTAGATTGTGTCGATTTGATTGTAAATCGGGAACAATTTTAGAGATAAAACTAATATTTAAGAAATATATTGTACGATAGGTAGAAAAAATCGATTAAAAACTAAAAATAATCATTTTTAAATGTATAAATAATTGACCTGTAGTTTTTTAATTATTAAATACGTAATTGATAAGATTTGCCCCCATTTTTAAGGCTTTGGTTCTCACTTCCAGCGGGTCGTTGTGAACTTCTTGGTTTTCCCAGCCGTCACCCAAATCGGTTTCATAAGTATATAACAATACTAATCGGCCTTCGATAAAAATACCAAAAGCTTGTGGTTTCTTGTTGTCGTGTTCGTGAATTTTAGGAATTCCGCCCGGGAAATTATAAGGTTTTTGGAAAATTATATGATTCGAAGGGATTTCAACCAATTGATTATTAGGAAAAACACGTTTGATTTCTTTTCGAATGTATTGATCCATTCCGTAATTGTCGTCAATGTGTAAAAATCCACCTGATGTCAGATAATTTTTTAAGTTTAGAATATCATTATCACTAAAAACTACGTTTCCATGTCCAGTCATATGAACAAATGGGTAGGAAAACAAATCTGGGCTCCCAACTTCAACGGTTGGTATTTTTTGGTCAATTTTAGTGTGGATGTTTTGATTACAGAATTTCGCCAGATTAGGCAATGAGGTAGGGTTTGCATACCAGTCGCCACCACCGGAATATTTTAATAAGGCAATTTCCTGAGAAAAACCAAGATAGTATAGTAGTAAAAAGAAAATAACAACTGTTTTTTTCATGAATTCATTATTCGTTTGCAAAAACAAAACTATGACAGGCAACTACAGCTGCAGTTTCGGTTCGTAATCGCGTATTGCCCAAAGATACTGGAATATAATTGTTCTGTAAAGCCAATTCGATTTCTTTAACAGAAAAATCACCTTCAGGACCGATTAATAAGGTGTATTTTTGTTTAGGCTGAATACTTTCTTTGAGAAGTTTTTTTTCGGTTTCTTCACAATGTGCAATGAATAAATCACCCTGATGCTTTTGATTGATGAAATCTTTAAAGGAAATCGGTTCGTTTAATTTCGGTAAATAGTACTGTAGCGATTGTTTCATTGCCGATTGTATGATTTTATCAAAACGCTCGGTTTTTATAATTTTTCGTTCGGAATGTTCACAAATAATAGGAGTGATTTCATGAATGCCTATTTCAGTTGCTTTCTCTAAAAACCATTCAAAACGGTCGTTCATTTTGGTTGGGGCAACTGCAAGGTGCAAATAAAAATCGGTTTCTTTTTGTGAATCAATCTGGTTGATTTTTACCGTACATTTTTTATCGGAAGCTAAAATGATTTCAGTGTGAAATAAATTACCCAAACCATTGGTAACATGTAAAATACCGCCTTCTTTTTTACGTAAAACTTTAACAATGTGTTTGCTTTCTTCTTTGTCAAAAGAAAACTCTTTTATTGAAGAATTAATATCAGGATTGTAAAATAACTGCATGCTAAAATTAATTATTTGTTAGCCATTTTGCCCATTGTTTACCAACGTCTTCCCAATTGTAAACAGCATGATTGGGTTCCATTTTTTCATTAACAGGAAAGTAATTGTGCTCTAATCCTATCATAGGAATAAAAGTAATGTTTTTTAATTGTTTTCGAATAGCCTCAACATAAAACAAATCATTGTAAGCGGCATTCCAGTCTTTAGTTCCGTAAGTGATAAGAACAGGGATTTTTATTTTTTCCAACTTTTCAGAAACAGGAACGGAAAAATCGTAAGTTGTTTTAAAGCTGTCTCCTTCTTCGGTTATTAAATCATTTTTGTTTTCCACAACTTCTTTCCAATATTCAATGGTATTGTTGTCCGAATCATAATATCGACTTTGTGCTAAAATGCTCATAATTCTTCCGTATGGGTTTCCTCCAGAATATATTAAATGAGTGATTTTAGTGTTTTCTGAAGCCATTTTTGCGGCAATTGAACTTCCTTCGGAATGACCTGAAACAACCAATTTTTTATCTGAAAACATAGGGAGTTTTATTAGTTTACCAATGATCCAATTGTTTCTATTGACATAATAATCGGGAAAATTATTGTTGTTGTAGTTATCGGGTGTTTTTCCAGATTCGTCTGTATAGGTGTAATTTTGATTTAATTTTGACACCTCTGAAATTACCGGAACCCCTGGTTTTCCAACGATAACAAGATGAAACTCGTTTAGAAAATCATCAGGATTAAATGGGAAAGTTCCGTAAATGCCTTTTTCGTCGTATTTGATAACGGGTTGTGGTAAGCTTCCCTGACACCAGAAAAAAATCGGTTTCTTTTTTGTTTCTTCTCCCTTTTTGGTTTGGATCAGAATATCTACAACTTGCTTTTTATATTCTAATTTAAGATGTTGAAAACCAAAATCTTCAGCTGATTTTTGAGCAGTTACTATAAAACTTAAAAGAAGTAAGAGCAGTGAAACTATTTTCCTCATGTTTTAAAACTCAATTCTTGCTTTTGATACAACCGAAGCATCTTCAAATTGTTTTTCTAAAAACTTATAATAACCTACAATTCCAATCATGGCAGCATTGTCGGTGGTGTATTCAAATTTAGGGATGAAAGTCTTCCAGCCGTATTTTGTTTCTGCTTCTTTTAATGTGGTTCTGATTCCTGAATTGGCAGAAACTCCGCCACCGATTGCAACTTGAGTTATTCCTGTTTCTTGTGATGCAATCTTTAGTTTTTCCATTAAAATCTGAATAATGGTGTACTGAATAGATGCACAAATATCGTTACGGTTTTCTTCTATAAAATTAGGATTCTCTTTTACATTTTTTTGAATGAAATAAAGAATCTGAGTTTTTAATCCGCTGAAACTGAAGTTTAAGCCATCAACTTTCGGTTTAGTAAAAGTAAATGCTTTTGGGTTTCCGGATTGTGCATATTTATCAATTAAAGGTCCGCCGGGATAGGGAAGACCTAAGATTTTTGCGGTTTTGTCAAAAGCCTCTCCAACAGCATCATCGGTTGTTTCTCCAATAATTTCCATTTCAAAGAAACTTTTTACGTTGATAATTTGGGTATGACCTCCGGAAATTGTCATGGCAAGAAAAGGAAAAACAGGTTTATCAAATCCTTCTTCATCAATGAAATGAGCCAAAACGTGCGCATGCATATGATGTACAGAAACCAAAGGAATATTTAATGATAGAGCCATTGATTTGGCAAAGGAACTTCCAACTAAAAGTGACCCCATTAAGCCTGGACCTTGGGTAAAAGCAATTCCGGAAAGCTGAGATTTATCAATTCCAGCTTTTTTTAATGCAACATCGATAACCGGAACTATATTTTGCTGATGGGCACGTGAGGCTAATTCTGGAACTACACCTCCATATTCCTCATGAATGGACTGTCTGGCTACAACATTTGATAAAACTTTATCGTTTTTTAATACGGCTGCGGCGGTGTCATCACAGGAACTTTCGATGGCAAGAATATAAATTGGCTGTTTTGTCATAAAAAAGGCACGAAATTTGCTTAAAATTATTTACGTCTGTATTATCTTTGAATTGTTAATTTTTTCACGAGCTATTTTGTTTATTTTTGCTTGTTAACACTAACAATTTCACATACGCTTCGACAAAATTAATATAATTACTACGGGTATCAAAAAATTTAGAAAAATACTGCTTCGAACACTATTGGTAATCATCCTATTGCTACTGCTTTTGGGGATTGCACTTTCTTTACCCGTTGTTCAGACCGAATTGGGAAAATACGCCACAGATTGGGTCAATAAAAAATACGGAACCGATATCAAAATTGAAAAAGTTGCGATTTCTGCTTTCGGAAGTGTGAAATTAAAAGGTGTTCTTATTTCGGACCATCATAAAGATACTTTGTTTTATGTAAACCGTCTTCAATCTAATATTTTAAGTTTTAGGGAAGTAGCCAACTCACGTTTGTTTTTTGATGAAGCGCGAATGGACGGTTTAAACTTTAAGCTGAAAAAATACAAAGGCGAAACAAAAACCAATCTTGATTTATTTGTTGCCGCTTTTGATGAGGGAAAACCGGGTTCGGGAAAATTTCGTTTAAAAGTTGATGATTTATACGTTACCAACAGTCGTTTCCGTTTAATAGATGAAAACCTTAAAAACCATAAAGCGCTTGATTTTACTCGTGTAAACGGTGAGTTAGAAGACTTTTTTATTAAAGGTCCGAACGTAACTACGCAAATCAATAAATTATCTTTAAAAGATCATCGAGGTTTATTTGTTGAAAACCTTGCAGCGGATTTTACCTACACCAAAAAGAACATCATCTTGAAAAAAATGGATTTGAATACTACAGAATCCACAATATTTGGTGATGTAACCTTGAAATACAATCCTAAAGATTTCACCGATTTTAATAATAAAGTTGTTTTCGACGTGAATTTGGATAAAGCTTCGGTTTCTTCCAATGATTTGAACTATTTTTATAATGAATTCGGAAAAAACCAACGTTTCTTTTTAAAAACGCATGCTACAGGTACACTCAATAATTTTGTGCTCAACGATTTGAAATTGGTAGATCGAAATCAATCGGAAATTATTGGAAAGGTGAATTTTAAAGACCTTTTTAATAAGAAGGGTGAATTTTACATGAACGGTAATTTCGACAGGGTTTCTTCCAATTACAAGAATTTAAGTGCGATTTTGCCAAGAATTTTAGGAAAAAAACTTCCTCAAACATTAAATAAACTTGGGAATGTAGATATAGTAGGGGATATTGAATTAACGAAAACCTACATTAATGCAGATGTTTTCATGAATTCCGGATTGGGAGCTTTGGAATCGAAACTTTCCATGACCAACATCAACAACATTAACAATGCGTCTTACAAAGGATTTATCTCACTTCATAACTTCGACTTAGGTACTTTAACCGATCAAAAAGGAATTAGCCGTGCCACTTTAGATTTGGATGTTGATGGTAAAGGATTCAATAAAAAATACCTGAATACTTCTGTTAAAGGAAAAGTCCATCAGTTCAAATACAACGGATATACTTATCAGAATATCACCATAGACGGTACAATGAAAATGCCTTATTTTAAAGGATATTTCAATAGTAACGATCCAAATTTGCGCATGGACTTCAATGGGCTAATCGACTTAAGTTCTAAAGTAAAAAACTATGATTTTCAAGCTAATATAGATTATGCCGATTTACATTTGCTGAACTTTATGAAGAAAGATTCCCTTTCAATTTTTAAAGGTAATTTAAAACTAAAAGCCAAAGGAAATACTTTAGATGACATTGAAGGAGAACTTGATGTAGCCAACGCTTCGTATCAAAACACTAAAGATAATTACTATTTTGAAGATTTTCAGGTAACTTCTTCCTTTGATGCCAGTAGGGTTCGAACAGTTACGATTAATTCGCCGGATATTATTCAGGGTAAAGTAGTTGGAAAGTACAAAATCAACCAGGTTGAAGATATTGTGGAGAATGCTTTAGGAAGTTTGTACGCAAATTATTCTCCAAACAAGCTTAAACCGGGGCAGTTCATGGATTTCGATTTTGTGATCTACAACAAGATTATCGAAATTTTTAACCCGAACATCACGGTTGCTGAAAACACAGTTTTAAAAGGAAAAATCAATGCTGATGAAGGAAATTTCAAAATGAATTTTTCTTCGCCGAATGTTGTGGCTTACAATAATGCTTTTGATAATATTAATGTTCAAATCGATAATAAAAACCCGTTGTATAATGCCTTTATCGAGCTTGATAGTATTAAAACGAAGAATTATAAAATTTCCGATTTTAGCTTAATTAACGTTACCATGAACGATACTTTATTTGTTCGTTCCGAGTTTAAAGGAGGCGCTAAAAATCAGGACTTCTATAACCTGAATTTATACCATACCATTGATAAAGACAACAAATCGGTTGTTGGTTTGAAAAAATCGGAAGTGAATTTCAAAAATTACCTTTGGTTCTTGAATGAAAATGATACTCAGGATAATAAGGTGGTTTTCAATAAAAAACTGACTGACTTTTCTATTGAAAAAGTTGCGCTTTCACACAACGGCCAGAAGATGGAAGTTTCCGGGCTTTTAAAAGGTAAAAACTATAAAGATTTACAGCTTACTTTTGATAATGTTGATTTGGCTAAGGTCACGCCATCACTCACCAATATGTCTTTTGGCGGTAATTTGAACGGAAGTGTGAATGTTAAGCAGAATAACGATATTTATCAGCCGACATCTGCCTTGACCGTTGATTCCCTGCAAATTAACGGTTATCAGCTCGGTAATCTGGATTTGAAGGTAACGGGTGATAATTCGTTTAGAAAGTTTAATGTAAATTCAACCATTCAGAACGATGATTTGGAGAGTTTTTATCTTCGCGGAAACGTAGAAGTTGTAAACAAACAGAGTTTGCTTTCTCTTGAAACTGGTTTTTCAAAATTCAATATTGGTGCTTTTGGGCCGCTTTTGGGAAGTGTCTTCTCGAATGTTCGCGGTTTTGCCACAGGTCAGGCTTCAATAGTTGGTACGGTTAAAGATCCTGAAATTGACGGACGACTTTATCTTTCCGATGCAGGAATGAAAGTACCCTATTTAGGAGTTGATTTTGAGATGGAACACAACGCGATTGTAGATGTAACTGAGCATCAGTTCCTTTTCAGAAACATTAAAATTATCGACACAAAATACAAAACTTCAGGTATTTTGAACGGAAGTGTACGTCATAACAAACTGACCGATTGGCGATTGGATTTGGATATTAAATCCCGAAACATGTTGGCTTTGGATACGAAAGACAGTGACGATGCGCTGTATTACGGAACAGCTTTCATTGATGGTGAAGCAAGTATTTCAGGACCATTAAACGCTTTGGTTGTAAAAATGGATGCAAAATCCAATAAAGGAACTTCCATTAAAATTCCTGTGAATGATGCACAAGGTGTTGGTAGCAATTCCTTTATTCATTTTATTACTGAAGAAGAGAAGAAAAATAAAAGCAAAAATCTTCCCGGCTTCAAAAACCTGAAAGATTATAAAGGTATTGAACTTGATTTTGATTTTAACGTTACCCCAGATGCAGAAATTGAGGTAATCCTTGACCGAAATACAGGCCATAGCATGAAAGGTAGAGGAAATGGTACTTTAACTATGGAAATCAACACGCTTGGAAAATTTAATATGTGGGGAGATTTCCAGGTTTGGGAAGGAGAATACCATTTCAAAAATTACGGTTTGATTGATAAGAAATTTGCCGTAAAGAAATACAGTACTATTATTTGGAGTGGTGAACCAATGAATGCCAGTTTGGACTTGGAAGCCGTTTACAAAACAGAATCCAATCCTGCGGTAATCTTGGATAATGCTTCATTCAACAAAAAGGTTCCAACAGAGGTGGTAATTGCCGTCAACGGAAATTTAAGCAATCCTGATCCTGATTTTAGAATTGAATTCCCAACGGTAAGTTCTGTTTTAAAATCAGAAATTGATTATAAGTTAAGTGATAAAGACACACGTCAAACACAGGCTCTTGCATTATTGTCGGGTGGTGGTTTTCTTTCTCCTGAAAATGCAGCTAATACGGTTACAGGAAGTTTGTTTGAACGTGCCAGCAGTATGTTCAGTGATATTTTTACCGGCGATGACGATAAACTGAAAATTGGCGTGAATTATGTTCAGGGAGACCGAAATCCATTGTTGCAAACACAAGATAGGGTTGGGGTTACCATGTCTACACAAATCAGTGACCGAATTACCATCAACGGAAAACTTGGAGTTCCGGTTGGAGGTACGGAGCAGTCTGCAATTGTAGGAAATGTCGAGCTGCAAATGCTTCTGAATAAGGAAGGTAGCTTAAAAGCTCGAATGTTTAACCGAGAAAATGATATAAATTATATAGGTGAAGGTATAGGGTATACACAAGGTGTTGGTATTACCTATCAAGTTGATTTTGATAATGTTAGAGAACTTTGGAGAAAGGTATTTTCTAAGAAAGAACCGGATGCAACTTCAAATAATCCAACAGATCAGCTTCCGGATTCGGATTTGTCACCAGAATTTATTAAATTTATCAACGATAAAAAGAACAAAAAGGCGGAAAAGAAAAAAACCGACGCAACAAAAGTTCCAGAAATCGACTAGCAACTACGCTTACACAACACACAAACAACAACACTACTTTTTAATTTTTTGAAAAATTAGAATGTTACTATTTCAATAAATATTGTAATGTTCTATAAGATTTTTCGTGTGTTATTCTTAAATTTATAGTATAAATTATAATATATGTTGAAGGACATTAAAAAAATCGGTGTGCTTACCTCCGGAGGTGATTCGCCTGGAATGAATGCGGCTATTCGTGCTGTAGTTCGTACCTGTGCTTTCCATAATATTGAATGTATGGGCATTTACCGCGGGTTTGAAGGAATGATTGACGGCGATATAGTTGAAATGGGCCCAAGAGCCGTAAAAAACATTGTTAATAAAGGTGGAACGATATTAAAATCTGCCCGTTCTATGGAATTCAAAACTCCGGAAGGGCGTAAAAAAGCCTACGACAATTTAGTTAAATTCAACATTGATGCCCTAGTGATTATTGGCGGAGACGGAAGTTTTACCGGTGGAATGGTTTTTAATAAAGAATATGGTTTCCCTGTTATGGGAATTCCGGGAACTATTGATAACGATATTTTTGGGACTATGTATACCTTAGGATATGACACTGCTTTGAACACTGTTGTGGAAGCCATTGATAAAATCAGGGATACTGCTAATTCACACAATCGCTTGTTTTTTGTGGAAGTAATGGGACGCGATGCGGGTCATATTGCTTTAAATGCAGGAATTGGTGCAGGAGCAGAAGAAATTCTTATTCCGGAGGAAGATTTAGGACTCGATCGTTTGCTTGAATCGTTAAAACGAAGTAAGGTTTCCGGAAAGTCTTCCAGTATTGTGGTGGTCTCTGAAGGAGATAAAATCGGTAAAAATGTATTCGAATTGCGTGATTATGTAGAGGAAAACATGCCGGAATATGATGTTCGGGTTTCGGTTTTAGGACATATGCAGCGCGGTGGTTCCCCAAGTTGTTTTGACCGCGTTTTAGCCTCTAGATATGGTATGAAAGCAGTGGAATCCTTATTGGAAGGCAAATCAAATTATATGGTTGGACTTATCGCCGATAAAATCGAATTAACACCGCTAGAGCAGGCTGTAAAAGGCAAATCCAAAATTGACGAAGAATTACTGAGAGTGTCAGACATTATGTCTACTTAAAATAACAATAATAATAATTTAGAAAAGAAGAAAATGACGAAAGTAAAATTAGGAATCAACGGATTCGGGAGAATCGGAAGAATTGTTTTTAGAGAAACTATTAAAAGAGATAACGTAGAAGTTGTAGCGATTAATGATTTGTTGGATGTTGAGCATTTGGCTTATCTGTTGAAATACGATTCGGTTCACGGTCGTTTTGACGGTAAAGTTGAAGTGAAAGACAATCAGCTTTATGTTAATGATAGACTTATCCGCGTTACTGCCGAGAAAGATCCGTCCGTATTAAAATGGGATACCGTAGGAGTAGATGTAGTAGCAGAATGCACAGGAATTTTCACAACGGTGGAAACTGCTTATGCGCACATAAAAGGAGGAGCCAAAAAAGTGGTTATCTCAGCACCATCGAACGATGCACCAACTTTTGTAATGGGAGTGAATCATGATAAAGTAAAACCTTCAGATTTAATCGTTTCCAATGCTTCCTGTACCACAAACTGTTTAGCACCTTTAGCCAAAGTATTGCATGATAATTTTGAAATTATTGAGGGATTAATGACTACAATTCACGCAACAACTGCAACTCAATTAACCGTTGACGGACCTTCTAAAAGAGATTATCGCGGAGGAAGAGCTGCTTTGTTGAACATCATCCCTGCTTCCACTGGAGCTGCAAAAGCCGTGACAAAAGTTATTCCTGCTTTGGAAGGAAAGTTAACCGGAATGTCAATGCGTGTACCTGTTGCCGATGTTTCTGTAGTAGATTTAACGGTTAAACTAAAGAAAGCGACCAGTTACGATGAAATCATGTCGGTGTTGAAAAATGCTTCAGAAACTTCCATGAAAGGTATTATGTCGTTTACCGAAGACGATGTGGTTTCTCAGGATTTTGTTTCCGATTCACATACTTGTACGGTAGATGCAAAAGCAGGAATTGGTTTAAATTCAACTTTTTATAAGATTGTAGCTTGGTATGATAATGAATACGGTTATTCTTCCAAATTGATTGATTTATCGGTGCATATTGCCAATTTGTAAAAAAATACTATTTTTACTGAATCCCGTTTTAAGCGGGATTTTTTTATACACAACACACATGAAATTAGTAGTAGACAGTGGCTCCACAAAAGCCGATTGGATTGCCTTAGATGAAAATGGAAACATTCAATTTACAGCAAGTACCCTTGGATTAAATCCGGAAGTTTTAACAAGAGAAGAAGTTTTAACTCGAATTAATGAACGATTCGATATTGCTCAAAACAAAGATATTGTCAAAGAGCTTTATTTTTATGGTGCCGGATGTGGTACCGATCGTATGAAAAATCATTTATCGGAGATTTTACACGACTATTTTCCAAATGCACACATTGAGGTTAAAGAAGATACTTATGCTGCTGTTTTTGCTACCACTCCAAGAGGGGAGAAAGCTATCGTTTCTATTTTAGGAACGGGGTCCAATTGTAGCTATTTTGATGGAACTGAATTGCATCAGAAGATTCAATCTCTTGGTTATTTGGCTATGGATGATTGCAGTGGTAACCGATTTGGTCGTCATTTAATTCGTGCATATTATTTCCATACCATGCCAAAAGAATTGGCTGAAATCTTTGAAAAGGAATATGATTTGGATGCAGATGTAATTAAGCATAATTTGTATAAAGAGCCTAATCCAAACGCATATTTGGCCACTTTTGCCAAGTTTTTGATTCAGCATAAAGACCATGAATTTATTAGAGCAATCGTGTTTAGAGAAATGCAGAATTTTGTAGATCTGAACATTAAGCAGTTTGAGAACTGTCACGAAGTTCCGGTTCATTTTATCGGTTCGATTGCTTACTATTTAAAAGACGAGCTAAACGAAGTTTTAACTAAAAACGGCTTGAAATTAGGAAACGTTTTCAGAAAACCAATTGACGGGTTAATTCATTATCACACAGTAACGGTTTAATTATGGAAATAGCAATTATCGCTCACGACGGCATGAAGGCTGATCTGGTTCAGTTTTTAAACGAGCATAAAGATTTTTTACATTCAGAAAACATCAGTTTAATTGCTACTGGAACAACAGGAGGGAAGGCTGAAAATGCTGGTTTTAAAGTAACAAAAATGCTTTCTGGTCCTTTGGGAGGCGATGCGCAAATTGCTGCACGGGTAGCCGAAGGAAAATGCAATATGGTTTTGTTTTTCAAAGATCCTTTAGCAAAACACCCTCATGAACCTGATATTAACATGCTCATAAGGGTGTGTGATGTTCATAATGTTCCGCTGGCAACCAATCAGGCTACGGCACAACTTTTATTAAAAGCGATTGCTATTTAGCAGCAATCATAGAAATTTCAACATTTACGTTTTTTGGCAAACAAGCCACCTGAACCGTTTCACGTGCTGGAGCGGTTTTTTCGTCAAAATAACTTCCGTAAACACCATTAATTTTAGCAAAATCATTCATGTCACTAATGAAAATAGAAGTTTTAAAAACGTTTTCAAAAGTCATGTCTGCTGCTTCCAAAACTGCTTTCATGTTTTCCATTACTTGCTTGGTTTCCACTTCAATATTGTCTAAAACAAGTTCACCATTTTCAGGATTAATCGCAATTTGTCCTGAAGTATATAAAGTGTTTCCAACCAAAACTGCCTGATTATAAGGACCAATTGGAGCTGGGGCTTTCTCTGTAAAAATGATTTTCTTCATGATTGATATAAAGTATGTTGTATTTTAACTTGTAATTATTATCTCAAACGTCTGTCCGGAAGGCTTCTTTTATCCCATTTGATATCGCTCAATACCGAAGATTTGATTCCGATAAAGAATCCCCAAGAGGTATATGTTCCAATAGGAATCCAGTTAAAATCCATTCTCCAGCTTAACAAATCGCGTTCAAATCGTAATTGGGTATAGGTTACGCCTTTCTGAACAAAATCGTAACCGGAAGAAAAGCCCATTTTCCATTTAGGAGTAATATCAACATTTCCGGACATCATCAATGAATTTCCTACTACTTTGTTCTCACGATTATTGTTCGAGTAGGTTAAAGAGTAGGCAAGACGCAAATCCCAAGGAATTTTTAAAGAATAAAATTCGGAAGATTGCTTCTCTTTATTTTCATCATTATCTTTTTTGAAAAGGCTTTGACGCTGATCGCTTAAATCTACGCCACGGCCAAATAAATCGTCTTGTCGTCCGCCGTTTAAAGTTGTTTGTTCTGAACCGGTTTCCGTAGCTGCCTTGCCCGAAAAATCGTTACTGCTGATGGAATAATTCAAAGTAACATTGGTAGAGGTCATTCGGAATAGACTTCCTCCGTTATCAATATTCCAACGATCAGTTCTTCTTCCGGAATTGTCAATGGCATAAGGATCTAAAGTTGTTCCAAAGTTTAGGTTTAATTTATCTTTAAATAAATTGGTTCCTCCGGAAACTCTTAAGGGTGACCATGCTAAAGAATCTGCTGCAATGTTATAACTGGTAACAAAGTTCAAATTGTTTAAAAGCATTACCTTTTTAGGCTCGGTTTTTGTCTCGTCTTTATCGCGAATTTTTGCCTCAAAGGTATTACTTAAAGACATTCCGATATTGTTTGCATACCCTTTGCCAGGAGTTCCGAAAAGCCCATTTTCAAATTTTGTGTAATCAGCATAGGTTGTTCCGGTGGCATCTAAAGCGTAAGTTTCATAATAGCGATCAAAACTAGGCGTGTACCCGTAAGAAACATTAGGGCGAACTACATGGCGGATTGCCTGAATTTTTTTGTCCTCTCCAAAATTGAAGGTTCCATAAATTGTTGTTCCAACACTGGCTGATAAATTATAAGTTCTAAAAGATTCGAACCCGCTTACTTCACTCGTTACAACTTTACTTTCAGTTGCGCTGTATTCTTTTTTGATGGTTTTAAATTGCCAAACTTCGTTGTAATTGGTACCGGCTGTAACACTGAAATGTTTGAATACCTTAAAATTGGTACTAATTGGAATGGAATGTTGGAAACCGTTTTTTGCATCGCGGAACATTTCCGATTTAAAGAAAAGCGAATCGGTTGTTCTGATACGATTTTCTCCTCTTAAATTATATTGAAAGTTGATGTTTTTAATGAATCCTTTTTTAATTCCGTCCTTTGGTGCAAAAGGGAAAATACGGTCAACACTTGCCTGAAGTGTCGGTAAGGTCATATCAATTTGTTCCGTGTTTGTATTTTGTGAATGGGTTGCCGTAAGGGATAAATTTACTTGCGGAACGGTATGAAAGGTTTTTGCATAAGAAATCGAAGAGCTCAAGTTGTTATTTATTGAGGATCCGATGTTTGTTTGATTTAGTGATTGTCTAAAATATTGGCTGCTACCTAAGTTAACCGATGCCGAGAACCTTGAATTAGGACTGGCTTTTGTATCCTGATTGTGTGACCACTGAATGTTATATTGTCTTGATTTTGCATAATCAGGAAATCCACGTTCGCTAAAAATCTGATTCTCAAAACGTACATTTACTAAACCGTTAAACTTGTAGCGCTGAGCATAATTGCTTTCAAAACGTAAAGCATAACTTCCATTGGTGTAATAATCTCCAAGTACTGCCAAATCGTAATAATCGCTAAGTGCAAAATAATACCCACCATTTTGAAGGTAATAACCACGTTGTTGTGTATCTCCGAAAGTGGGTACAATAAAGCCGGAAACCGATTTTTCAGTCATTGGAAAGTAGGCAAAAGGCAATGCCAGCGGAGTAGGAACATCGGCAATAACCATATTGGTAAAACCGGCCACTACTTTCTTTTTAGGAACAAATTTTATTTTTCGGGCAAGGAAATAATATTCAGGGTTTTCAATGTCTTCCGATGTAGTGAAACGTGCATTTCGCATAAAATACACTGAATCGTTTTCTCTTTTACTAACTTCGGCTTTTACCCGAAATTCCCCTTGTTGAGTTCTTGAATTCCAAACCAGTGCTTTTTTTGTTTTGGTATTAAAGCGAATGGAATCCGGTTCAATTACATTACTTCCTTGTTTAAAAATAGGTCGTTGCGTGAAATTTCCGGTACTGTCTTTGATTCTTCCTGCGTAAACTTCATTTTTTTCATAATCGAAAACGATAATTCCCGCTTTTAATTCGATGTCTTTATAAGTAAGTTCAGCCTGATTATAAAGGGTAAGCTGTTTCTTTTTTTGGTCAATCTTTTCGTAGTCCAACGCTTTACGTTTAACAATTCCTTCTAAAATCGGCTTCTTTTTTTTAACGGAATCCGTTTTGGTGGAATCTGCAATTTTAATAAGATCGTTTGCAGATAAATTTATCTTATCTTTCTGTTTTTCAGAAGGTACACGAATAGATTTAGAAGGGTTTTCCTGTGAGTGCATTTCAAAATCCCCAAGTGTTAGGAACATTGATAATAAAACGATATGAAATAAGTTTGTACGCAACGCTTTTAATACTATTTTTGTAAAAATCTGGCTTAATTTTTGACGGTTCAAACTTACATATATTTTTTGGCAAAAATAAGCATTTATAAAAATTATAACCATTGAGTTTCATCCTTAATTTTATGTTTAACAGAATATCGTTTAAATATTTATTTTTTTTATCATTTTTAATTCCGGTAATGAGTGTGCAGTCACAATCAAAATCTGATTTTAAAGTGGTATTGGATGCAGGTCACGGTGGTAAAGATTTCGGTGCCATTAAAAACGGTTATAAGGAAAAAGATATTGCCCTTGATGTGGTTTTAAAAATTGGCAGGATTTTGGATGATTATAACGACGTGAAAGTAATTTATTCAAGAAAGACCGATGTGTTTGTAGAGCTTAGGGAACGAGCAGACAAGGCTAATAAAGCTAAAGCAGATTTGTTTGTTTCTGTGCATTGTAATTCTTCTACCTCGGCAAAACCGTATGGTTCGTTGTCTTTAGTAATGGGGCTTTCGCGTACTTCGACTAATCTGGAAATTGCAAAAACGGAAAACTCGGTAATTTTTCAGGAGAAAAACTATAAAGAAAATTATAAAGGATTTGATCCGAACAAGCCTGAAACATTAATAGGACTAAAATTGCTTCAGGAAGAATCGTTAATTAAGAGTATTGAATTGGCCAGTACCATTCAGAATAGTTTTGAAAAAAAGCTTAACAGGAAAAACAAAAAAGTACACCAGCAACCGCTTTGGGTTTTAGATGCGACTTTGATGCCTGGTGTTCTTATCGAATTAGGATTTCTTTCCAACCCGAACGAAGCACGTTATTTAGGTTCAGAAAAAGGTAAAAACGAATTGGCTAAATCCATTGCCGATGCAATTCTGAAGTTCAAAAACAGCAATCATTCTTCTGTAAAATTCAATGCTGAAAAAGAAGAAAACGATAAAAATATAGAGCAAGACAAACACGAAAAAGAAGCTGTGGTAAGCTCTAATACTAAAAATGGTACTTATTATAAGGTGCAAATCGGAACCAGTAAAAAGAAAGTTGATACGGTTCCTTCAAATTTTAAAGGATTAAAAAATGTGACACGTATACATGAAAACGGATTTTATAAGTATTTTTATGGAAGCGTAAGCAGTAAATCAGAATGTGAAAAATTATTAAGTGAAGCTAAAGGGAAAGGCTATTCAAGTGCTTTTATTTCTTCATTTGATGACAACGAATAATTAAAGAGTAATGAAAATGAACAGTTTTTTTAAAATCGCTGTTGTAGGGCTTTTGTTTAGTGCTACCTCATTTTACAGTCAGAATAACGCAAAATTTCGAGTTGTTTTGGATGCCGGTCATGGCGGAAACGACTTTGGTGCCGTATATCATGGTTATGTAGAAAAAAATAATGCTCTGAACGTAGCACTAAAAGTTGGACGTATCCTAGAGGCAGATGCTTTAACTCAGGTTATTTATACCAGAAAAACAGACGTTTTCATTCCGTTGGACGAGCGTGCAAACATTGCTAATAAAGCAAAAGCAGATATTTTCGTTTCCATACATTGTAATGCCAATAAAAATACAGTGGCAAGCGGAACAGAAACTTATGTAATGGGGGTAACACGAAATGCTTCCAACTTAGAGGTTGCAAAAAAGGAGAATGAGGTAGTTACCATGGAGAAAGATTATAAAATCAAGTACGACGGTTATGATCCCAATTCTCCGGAATCTGTAATTGGAATGACTGTGGTTCAGGAAGAATTTCTAGATCAGAGTATTGAATTGGCAGCCGGTATTCAGGAAGGATTTGAAAATGATTTAGGCAGAAAGAGTCGCGGTGTAAAGCAGGCCGGATTCCTTGTGTTGAGAAAAAACTACATGCCAAGGGTTTTAATTGAGATGGGCTTTGTTTCCAATAAAGAAGAAGGTGCTTATTTAAGTTCCGATGAAGGTCAGGAGAAAATTGCAAGTGCGATTGCCAAAGCTATTTTAGATTATAAAAAAGAGTATTTTGTTCCGGGAACTGAAGAGTATGTACCAGAAACGCCAAAGGTAAACGAAGTAAAAACAACTCCAATTGATACGCCTAAGGTAAAAGATACTAAATCGGTTTCTGTAACTTCCAATATTATTTTCAAGGTTCAGATTTCGGCCAGTTCCAAAAAAATGGAGTTAATCCCGAGCAATTTTAACGGATTGTCCGGAGTTTCCATTGAAGAAGGTGCTATTCATAAGTATTACTTTGGTTCTACCAGTAATTATGAACAATCAAAAAGAGATTTGGAAGAGGCTAAGGCTAAAGGATATTCCTCTGCATTTATCGTAGCGTACAAAAACGGTCAAAAGATCACTATTCAGGAAGCTTTACGATAATATAAAACCATTCTAAATTATTTTGTTTTAATTTTGCTCAAAAAAGATATTTATTTTGAAAATTACTAGAGAAGTAAAAACAGCAGTTTTAGTTATAGGTTCCATTTTATTATGTTTTTGGGGCTATTCATTTCTAAAAGGAAAAAATTTATTCGACACTTCAAGAAAGTTTTATGTTGTTTATGAAAATGTAGAAGGATTGGCTCCTTCTGCACCAGTAACCATCAACGGATTGACAGTTGGAAAAGTAAATACAATTACCATTGATCCCAAAACCGGAAAGTTATTGGTGGAGATCCAGATGAATAATGATTTTCCAGTTTCTAAATCTAGTACGGCAAGTATCTATGAACCAGGATTTATCGGTGGGAAACAAATTTCAATCAACCCGAATTTTCAGGATACTAACTATGCTAAATCGGGGGATTATCTTCAACCTCAAGTTAAATTGGGATTAACGGCTTCATTAGAAAAAAACTTAACTCCGATTCAAGAAAAGTTAAACGCAGTTTTATCTAATGCTGATGCTTTATTAGCAAATTTAAACGATGTTTTAGATGCTAATACCAAAGCAAATTTAAAAAAGACTATTGCGGAGTTAAACAAAACCATGACCAATTTCAGTTCGGTTTCTGCTAGTGCAGATAAAATCCTTGCTGAAAATAAAGATAAGTTAGGTTCGGCTGTGGCTAATTTAGACAAAACAACAAGTAATTTTGCGAAAATCTCTGAAGATTTAGAAAAAGCCAAGCTAGGAGAAACAGTTGAAAACCTTGAAAAAACATTGGTTAACGTAAATAAATTAATGGCCGATATGGAATCCGGAAAAGGAACCATGGGTAAATTAATGAAAGACGAGGCCATGTACAACAACTTATCAAAGGCTTCAAAAGAACTTGAATTGTTGCTTCAGGATTTGCGTTTGCACCCGACCCGTTACGTAAACGTTTCTCTCTTCGGAAAGAAAGAGAAGCCTTATACCGCACCAACCGAACAACCAAAAAAATAGAACTATTTAAACCAACCCTATGAGTATTTTACCTAATATACTGTTTGCGATACTTCTTATTCTAGGAGGTGGCTATTTTGCTCAAAACATAAAGAAACTAATTAGAAATATTAAATTAGGACAGGATGTTGACCGTTCCGATAATTCATCTGAACGCTGGAAAAACATGACCATGATTGCTTTAGGTCAATCCAAAATGGTGAGAAGGCCAATTGCAGGAATTTTGCACATTTTTGTTTACGTTGGTTTTGTGATCATCAACATTGAAGTTTTGGAAATCGTGATTGATGGTTTATTTGGAACTCACAGAGCTTTATCGTTTTTAGGCGGTTTCTATAACTTTTTGATTGGTTCTTTCGAAATTTTAGCCTTATTGGTAATTGTAGCGGTAGTTACATTCTGGATCAGAAGAAATGTAGTGAAACTTAAACGTTTTATTCACGGTGATTTAAAAGGATGGCCTAGAAATGATGCCAATTATATTTTGTATTTCGAAACAGTATTGATGTTCCTTTTCTTGTTCATGAATGCTGCGGATTATCATTTGCAGTATGTAGAAGGAGGATTTGGTCATTATATTCAGGCAGGTTCGTTTCCTGTTTCCCAATTAATTGCACCAATTTTTGACGGAATGAACAACCATACTGTAGAATTGCTTGAAAGAGCTACGTGGTGGTTACACATTTCCGGAATTTTAGTTTTCTTAAACTATCTATATTACTCTAAGCATTTACATATTTTATTGGCGTTCCCGAATACTTATTTTGCAAACTTAAACCCTCAAGGTCAGTTTGATAACTTAGAATCGGTAACCAATGAAGTAAAATTGATGATGGATCCCAATGCAGATCCGTTTGCAGCTCCGGCTCCAGATGCTGATGCAACTCCTGCTAAATTCGGCGCAAGTGATGTTCAGGATTTAAACTGGGTTCAGTTAATGAATGCTTATACTTGTACTGAATGTGGTCGTTGTACATCGTCTTGTCCTGCGAATCAAACCGGTAAAAAGTTATCTCCTCGTAAAATTATGATGGATACGCGTGACCGTTTGGAAGAAGTAGGTAAGAACATCGATAAAAACAAAGGAGTATTTGTTCCTGATGGTAAATCATTATTAAACGATTACATCACTCCTGAGGAACTTTGGGCTTGTACATCTTGTAATGCTTGTGTGGAGGAATGTCCGGTAAATATCAGCCCGCTTTCAATCATCATGGATATGAGAAGGTATTTGGTAATGGAGCAAAGTGCAGCTCCAACCGAATTAAACAACATGATGACCAACATCGAAAATAACGGTGCGCCTTGGCAATACAACCAAATGGACCGCCTTAACTGGAAAGACGAAGCATAATTAATTAACGATTTCAATTACACTAGAGATATGTCAGCAAATTTAACAGTACCTACAATGGCCGAAATGATGGCCCAGGGCAAGCAACCGGAAGTTTTATTTTGGGTAGGTTGTTCAGGTAGTTTTGATGATAGAGCAAAAAAAATTACTAAAGCCTTCGTAAAGCTTTTAAACCAAGCGAATGTTTCGTTTGCGGTTTTAGGAACGGAGGAAAGCTGTACCGGTGATCCTGCAAAACGTGCTGGTAACGAGTTTTTGTTTCAAATGCAGGCTATGACAAACATTGAAGTGATGAACGCTTACGAAATCAAGAAAATCGTAACGGCTTGTCCGCATTGTTTCAATACCATTAAAAATGAATACCCAGAATTAGGCGGAAAATACGAAGTGGTTCACCATACAGAATTCTTAAAATCGTTATTAGACGAAGGTCGTTTATCGATTGAGGGAGGTCAATTTAAAGGAAAACGAATCACGTTCCATGATCCTTGTTATTTAGGACGTGCCAATAATGTTTATGAAGCGCCTCGTGATTTAATCCAGAAATTGGATGCAGAGTTAGTGGAAATGAAACGTTCTAAAAAAAACGGATTATGCTGTGGAGCGGGTGGTGCTCAAATGTTTAAAGAACCTGAAAAAGGAAACAAAGACATAAACGTTGAACGAACAGAAGATGCTATGGAGACACAACCCGAAATTATTGCAGCTGGTTGTCCTTTCTGTAATACTATGTTAACCGATGGTGTGAAGTTCAAGGAAAAAGAAGGATCAATTAAAGTAATGGACGTTGCCGAACTTATTGCCAACGCACAGGATTTATAAGATTCCTAATAATACAAACGATAAAAAGCCTATAATTTCGATTATAGGCTTTTTTGTTGCGAAATTTTCATCGATTTAATTGGTTTTTTATCGAATCTGATGTTTTTCATCAATTTTTATAGCATATCAACGGATTATTTTAACAATAGTATTTTGATGAAGTAACTTAGTTATAGAATTAAAAACAAGGGGTCGTATGAAAAATAATTACTTATTGAAAACAGTAGGTGTGGCAATTTTACTGTTTTCCCAGCTTGCTGTGTGTCAAGTTGGAATCGGAACAACAAACCCATTGTCTACTTTACATGTGGAAGGGACTATGAGGGTTACCAATACCAATAACACTACTACTACTACTAAATTAGTAGGAACTTGTGCTCAGGGAATAATGGCAGATGTCAAGATTGGTCCAAATTTAACGCTCATTGGAAATGAATTAAGTGCAGCAGGTACTGATAATTCAAAATATAAAGTCGCTCCAATTAGAATGACTACGCCAGTTTCAAATACAGTATTTGATAATCTGGATTTGGATTTGAATGGGACTAACGCAGGAGTAGTGGTTTTTAGACTTTACGGATCAACTCAGAATTTTTCTATTAGAGGTATTATTGGAGGAATTGATGGTAGACATATCATTTTGTATAATTCATCGGCTGTAAATATGAAGGTTGATCATTTATTGTCAAGTACTGCAATTAATACAATTGATACTATTGGTTCGTCAACTTCCACGGCAGGTGTTGGTACGGTTGAATTAGTTTATGACGGGACTGCCTCAAGATGGATAGTCATTAACATTAGAGATTAAATATGTTAGTTAGTTATTAGGGGTTAGTTATATTGTGGCAAAAAGACCATCGTTTTAGGGAACGGTGGTTTTTTTTATGCTAAAATATTTTTAAGATTTCGGCTATCTAATTCTAAAAGGTTATTTTTGTAGCTTACTAGATATTATTATGTACGTAGATTTTAATACACTTCCAGAAGAATCAAAAATCTGGATCTATCAATCCAACAGAAAGTTCACAGATGAGGAACTTCAAGAAATTGAAACGTCCTTAGAAACGTTTATTAATGAATGGTCTGCACACGGGACCGGGCTTCAGGCTTCGTTTATTACGAAATACCACCGTTTTATTATCTTGGCTATTGATCAGTCTGTACAAGCTGCTACTGGCTGTTCTATCGATTCCTCTGTTAATTTCATTCAGAGTCTTGAAAAGAAATACGAAGTGGATTTATTAGATAAAATGAATGTTACCTTTAAATTAGGGGAACATATTGCCTATAAGCCACTTATCGATTTTAAAAAAATGGCAAAAGAGAAAGCTGTTTCTGAAAATACGGTTGTATTTAACAATTTAGTTAATACAATTGGAGAATGGCAGGATTTTTGGGAGGTTCCTGCTAAAGAAAGCTGGCACAACCGTTTCTTTTAATTTCCAAACATTTTCTTCAACCGCCTCCAATAGATTGCTATGCGTAAATTATTTGTCTTTTTTCTTTTTCTCAGTTCGTTTTGTTTTTCACAAAGCAAAGTAAATCCGTTGCCTGATGTTTCCGAACATCGCGAAAAAATTTGGGTGGACAGCATTTACAATCAAATGACTTTTGAAGAGAAAGTAGGGCAGTTATTTATGGTTGCGGCCTATTCCAATAAAGATGCAGAGCATGTAAAATCCATTGACAAACTTGTAGAAGAATATAAAATTGGTGGTTTGATTTTTTTTCAGGGAGGTCCGGTACGTCAGGCGAAATTAACCAACCGTTATCAGGCAAAATCAAAAGTTCCGATGTTTATTGGAATTGACGGGGAGTGGGGACTGAGTATGCGACTGGATTCCACGTATCGTTATCCTTGGAACATGACATTGGGAGCAGTTCAGGATATGAAACTCATTGAAAAAATGGGTAAGCAAATGGGAAAACAGGCAAAACGATTAGGATTGCATTTCAACTTTGCCCCAGTTTTAGACATCAACACCAATCCATCCAATCCTATTATTGGTAACCGATCATTTGGTGAAAATAAAGAACATGTGACCGAACACGCTTTGGCCTTAATGAAAGGTATTCAAAGTGAGGGAGTTTGGGCTACTGGAAAACATTTTCCTGGACACGGAGATACTTCTACAGATTCGCATCATACATTACCAATGGTCAATTTCTCGAAAGAGCGACTCAACGAAGTCGAATTCTATCCATATAAAAAACTCTTCAAAGAAGGACTGGCAAGTGTAATGGTTGCTCATTTGAATGTTCCAAGCCTTGAACCCAGAGACGGTTATCCAACTTCGATTTCCTATAACGTAGTTACCAATGTACTTAAGAACGAGCTGGATTTCAAAGGGTTGATTTTTACGGATGCCTTGAACATGAAAGGAGCGAGTAATTTTAAACAGCCGGGTGATATCGATTTAGAAGCCTTTATGGCCGGAAACGATATTTTGCTTTTTGCTGAAAATGTTCCCGTTGCTCTGGAGAAGTTCTGTCAGGCTTACAACGATTCGTTAATTACAGACGAACGATTGGAGCATTCGGTAAAAAAGATATTGAAATACAAGTTTCGTTCTGGGTTAGATCACTACAAACCAATCGAATTAAAGAATTTATATGAAGATTTGAACGCTGCTGAGTATGAAGATCTGAATTATCAATTATATGAAAGTGCGGCTACAGTTCTTAAAAAAGAAGAAGACAATTTTCCAATTACCAAAGTTGAACACGAGAATATTGCTTATGTAAAAATTGGAGACGATACCAACGAAGCTTTTTTAAACGGCATCAAAACGTATTCGAAAATTACAGAAATTGAAACCGACAGCATTCATTTAATGCTTAAGAACCTTCAACCTTATTCTAAAGTAATTATTGGATTTCACAAAGCAGACGGAGCCTGGAAAAAACACGATTTCAAATCAAATGAACTCGCTATTTTAGACTCGATTGCTAAACATAAAGACGTAACTCTTGCTGTATTTGCAAAGCCATATACTTTGTTGGCGGTAAAAGATTTTAAAAATATCAAGAATGTAGTTTTGGCTTATCAGAACAATACTATTGCTCAAACTGTTGCTTCAGAAGTTATTTTTGGTGCTATTGGAGCTAAAGGAAAACTTCCGGTTTCAATTAATACGTTTTTCAAGGTTGATGATGGATTCAAAACCTCGAAAACAAATATTCTTGCCTACGGAACTCCGCAAAGTGTTGGTATGAACCCAAGGATTTTAGCTAAAATTGATGATTTAGCCAAAAAAGCAATTGACGGAAATATGACGCCGGGAATGCAAATTTTGATTGCTCGAAAAGGAAAAGTGTTTTATCAAAAAGCATTTGGTTACCACAATTATAAGAAAGACACTAAAGTAACCAATCAGGATGTTTACGATTTAGCATCGTTAACCAAAATTTTATCGACTTTGCCTAACGTAATGCAATTGTACGATAAAGGAAAAATTAAATTTGACACCAAATTGGGACATATGCTTCCTGCTTTTGAACACACCGATAAAAAAGATATTATCCTGAAGGATTTACTAGCTCATCAGGCTGGTCTTCAGGCTTGGATTCCTTTTTATCAGGCTACTTTGGACAGTACTAAACATCCTTCAAAAAAATATTACAGAAAGACTTATTCTCCGGAATTCCCGCTACAGGTTACTGAAAATTTATTCTTAAGGAAAGATTATCAGGATACCATTATCAAACGTATTGCAGAGAGTCCATTGCTTCCGAAAAAGCAGTATAAATACAGTGATTTTACCTTCATCATTTTAAAAGAATATCTGGAAAGAACCTATCATAAACCTTTGGATTTTATAAGTGATAATCATTTTTATAAACCAATGGGAATGAACACCATGACCTACAATCCTTTACGTAAAATGGATATGAGCGTCATACCGCCTACTGAAGTGGACAAGTATTTCCGTTACACTACCATTCAGGGTTATGTTCACGATATGGGAGCCGCAATGCAGGATGGTGTTGGAGGTCATGCCGGTTTGTTTGCAAACTCCTTAGACGTAGCCAAAATGATGCAGTTGTTTTTACAAAAAGGAAATTATGCTGGTAAACAGTATTTCTCAGAAAAGACATTTGATGCCTTCAATAATTGCGCATATTGTAATGTTGGAAATCGTAGAGGAATGGGCTTTGATAAACCACAATTAAGTGGTGAAGGGCCAACTTGTGGTTGTGCCTCAATGACAAGTTTTGGTCATACAGGATTTACAGGAACCATTGCCTGGGCAGATCCTGAGAAAGATTTGATTTATATTTTCTTATCCAACAGAACTTATCCGGATGCAAACGAGAATAAATTATCTAAAAACAATATCAGAGAAGATATTCAAAAAGTGATTTACGAAGCCATTTCGGAATAATTTATTTCTTATTTTAGAAAAAGATAACGCATGCAATCAAAAGCCCAATCTCCAGAAGAATACATGAATTCCTTGCCTGAAGACCGAAAGCTGGCAATGGAAAAATTAAGAAATACCGTTTTGCAAAATCTCCCGAAAGGATTTAAAGAAACCATTGGTTATGGAATGCTGTGTTATGTGGTACCGCATTCTACTTACCCGAACGGTTATCATTGTGATCCAAAATTACCTTTAGGTTTTTTGAGCATTGCTTCTCAAAAGAACTTTATCGCGGTTTATCATATGGGAATTTATTCTGATAAAAATTTGCTGGATTGGTTTGTTTCGGAATATCCTAAACACATGAAAACCAAACTGGATATGGGCAAAAGCTGCATCCGTTTTAAAAAGGTGGATCAAATGCCTTATGAATTGCTTGCAGAACTGTTCCGAAAAATGACAGTGGAAGATTGGATTTCTAAGTATGAAGCGGCTTTGAGCCAACATTCCAAACAACGTTAATATTATCTAAAAGTAGGGTTTTGCCTTACTTTTTTAGTTTAATTTAGTAGCACTAAAAACAAGAAATGCAACTGATACTCGTTCTGTAAATTCCACTTTGCGCCGTATTGGTTACATCTGTATCATAAATTCAAAATCAACAGATGAAAATCGCAATAGTTTGTTATCCCACCTTTGGAGGTAGTGGAGTTGTAGCAACAGAATTAGGACTCGAGCTGGCCCGTCGTGGTCACGAAATCCATTTTATTACTTACAGTCAGCCGGTTCGTTTGGCGCTCTTAAATCAGAATATTCATTATCATGAAGTAAACGTTCCTGAATATCCGTTATTTCATTATCAGCCTTATGAATTAGCACTTTCCAGTAAATTGGTTGATATGGTGAAACTGCACAAAATAGAAATCTTGCACGTGCATTATGCTATCCCTCATGCTTATGCCGGTTATATGGCAAAGCAGATGCTCAAACGTGAAGGAATCAAAATCCCAATGATTACTACCTTGCACGGAACCGATATCACTTTAGTGGGGAATCATCCGTTTTATAAGCCGGCGGTTTCGTTCAGCATTAATAAATCTGATTATGTTACCTCAGTTTCCCAAAGTTTGAAAGACGAAACGTATCGTTTATTCGACATTGATAAAGAAATCGAAGTGATTCCAAATTTTATTGAAATTGACAAGAACCGAGTTGATGTGAATTCTCCTTGTCATCGTTCTTTGATGGCAACTCAGGATCAGAAGATCATCACACACATCAGTAATTTCAGAAAAGTAAAACGCATTCCGGATGTGGTTAAAGTATTTTATGAAATACAAAAACAAATTCCTTCTAAACTTATGATGGTAGGGGAAGGTCCTGAAAAAGAAGTAGCTGAAAAAATGTGTGAAGAGTTGAAAATTACAGACAAAGTGATTTTTTTCGGGAACAGTCATGAGATTGATAAGATTCTATGTTATTCCGATTTGTTTTTGCTTCCTTCCGAGACTGAAAGTTTTGGTCTGGCAGCTTTAGAAGCAATGTCTGCCGGTGTACCTGTAATATCAAGTAATTCTGGCGGCTTACCTGAAGTAAATAAACAAGGTTTTTCGGGTTATTTAAGCGATGTTGGTAATATTGAGGAAATGTCCAGAAATGCAATTGCAATTTTATCGGACGATGATCGTTTGCTTCAATTTAAGAAAAATGCTTTGGAAGTGGCAAAAGAGTTTGATATTCAGGAAATTATGCCTATTTACGAAAAGTTGTATCAAAAAGCATTGAAGAAATATGAAAATAAAAATCTTATTAGTTAGTTTATTTGCACTATTCTTTTCTTGTAATTCTCAAAAAGAAATGAAATTGGGCGCTCAAGGTTTTAGAATTCTATATCAAAACGAATATGGAGGTGCTCAGAAGCAGGGTTATGATATAATTGACTCTTCGGAAGCACTTACAGACTTGTTTACCAAGCTTCAGCTGGATTCCGAAGTGTATTCTAATTTTGAAAAAATTGATTTTTCTGAAAATTGTGTTCTTGCTTTATATCTTGGGCAAAAAAACACAGGAGGATATACTCTCTCTGTAGATAAAGTCCAAAATGAGCCAGGAAAAACCATAATCCAAAGAAAGATTACAGGACCTAAACAAGGTGAAATGGCCACGATGGCACTTACAAATCCGTATTGTCTTGTAGTGGTTAAAAAGAATAAGATTTATGAAGTAAAATAAAAAAGTCCCGATCAAATCGGGACTTTTTATTTTTTAGAATTTGTAACGAACACTCAAGCCAAAATCGGGTCCGAAGCTATCGTCACGAAGGTCTGTATAATCCGAACTGATATAAATTTCAGGTCTGAAATCCAATGAAATCTGTAGTGGAATATCAAAGTTGTATTCAATTCCGATATCACCGGTTGCAACTAAGAAAACGCCATTGTCACTGGTATAATAATAATTTCCGTTACCATTGTTTACTCTGTAAATGTCTGCTCTCCAAGTTCCAATACCAGCACCTGGTCCAGCATACCATTTAAAGCCATTGTCAATGTTCCATACCCATTGGTAAATTCCAATAAGTTTTGCGGCATCATAATGTTTGGTATCTCTCCAGCCTAAATCAAATTCAAGGCGGTTTTTGTTTGATATCCATCGTTGGTAAGAAACCTCACCACCAAATCCATCGTTGTCACCTAAACGCAAACCGATTGCGTTTTTAAATTCCTGAGCCTGAGTGCTTAATGCTAATCCTATTAGCATAAAAGCTGATAAAAATATTTTCCTCATAATGATTTAATTTTAACAAAGGTAAACCTAGCTTTTTTTAGATTTTTAAAAATTCTTAAAATTTTAACACATTATTTTATTGTACAAAATCGCAATTTTTTTTCAACAAATTAGTTGTGTGTATCTAAAAATTCCTCTTGTGTAGTACTTCCCGAACTAGGAATTGGTAATGTAATAGGGATTGATGCATTTAATTGGTATTGCATATCAGTTTTTGTATAGACAACACCGATGCCGTTTGCTATGTATTGTGTTGAAACCAATACATCCTGTTCCTGCATAATTGGAATTGTAACAGTAAAGCCCATAACGGTTTGAACTGTAGTTATAGATGCACGTAAAACGATTTTAGAAGTTTTTACATCAGTATAATTCACACCATTTGATGTATAAGCGGCGAGACTTTCACCTCCAATAGACTTTAATTTATAATTGATAGTTAGGGGATAACCACCAAAATCTTGTTGCACGGAATTTTCTATTAAAGAAAGCGCTTCACCATTAGTGGCATTTTTCTTGAAAATTATGAAATCTGAAAGAGTAAGGTCTAATGCAATTGGAAGATTTTGTCCAAGTCCCATTGATAAATCACCAGACAGCAAAAGTTTATTATCAAATTCTCTAACACCGTTGTTTCTTAATGAGTTAGAATAAAAACCGGTGGCGAGACCATTGCGCACATCAAATCGTTTATAGGTCTTAGAGTCAATAATAGTGTCTCCGGAAATATAAAGCGAATCTCTTGTTTCTCCTGTTTGCCCATGAACTTTGTATGTCCAGAATTTGTTACTCGTTAAAGGTAGCTGAAACCCCGAATTATTAGAGTTATCGCCTGAGGAATCATCAGAAGAGCAGGAAAAAAGCATAGCACTAAGGGCTGCTAGTAGGTAAAATTTAGTTTTCATTGTTTAGTTGATTAGTAATTTGTGGCTAATATACTAAAAATGAAGTATATCTTAATTTCTTGTTAAAAAATTGACGATCATGTGCTCTTCACAAAATTTTTCCTCCATTTCGAAATATTCTTTTTCCTCATCTACTTTAGAAATTTTCTTGTGTTTGTATAATTTCCAGCGCTTGTTGTTGTATTCTAAAGCAGTTAAATTCTCAATCCAATCACCAGAATTTAAATAAGTGGTTTTTCCTTTTTTGTTTGTTCGTTCTTCAAGCTTCGGTTCATGAATATGACCACAAACCACATAGTCGTATTGATTGTCAATGGCTAAATCTATCGCAGCATTTTCAAAATCTGAAATAAATTTAACGGCTTTTTTTACACTGGCCTTAATTTTTTTGGAAAGCGAGTAAGGTTCTTTGCCGAATTTTACTAAACACCAGTTTACAAATCGGTTTAATAAAATAAGATAATCGTAACCAATACCGCCAAGCTTAGCAATCCATTTTGCTTGATTTACAGAATTGTCAAAGATGTCTCCATGAAAAAACCAGGCTTTTTTTTCGTCAAGTTCTAATACGAGTTTGTCAAGTATGGAAAAATTTCCCATTTTGGTTTCACTGAACTTTCTGAGCATTTCATCATGGTTACCGGTTATATAGTAAACCCTGGTTCCTTTGGAGGTAAAGTCAAGAATCTTTTTTATTACTTTTAAATGAGATTTAGGGAAGTACGATTTGCGAAACTGCCAAATATCAATAATGTCTCCATTAAGGATTAGTATTTTAGGTTTTATAGATTTTAAATATTCCAACAATTCGTCGGCGTGACAACCATAGGTACCTAGATGAACATCGGAAATCACAACAAGGTCGAGTGCTCTTTTTTTCAATCCTGCTTATTTTTTTGATCAAAATAAGGCACAATACTTTAATCCAATATCATTACAATATTATTAAAGTATGTATAATTCAGACTAATATTATCAAAATGTAATTTTTTTGAAATTGAAAAAACTTACATTTGTTTAAAAATGAGATTATGGCCGGAAATACTTTTGGAGACAGATTTAAACTGATGACTTTTGGAGAATCCCACGGAGAAGCAATAGGTGGTGTTATCGATGGATGTCCATCGGGAATTACCCTTGATTTTGAAGCAATACAGAAAGATCTGGACCGAAGAAAGCCGGGACAATCAGCAATTGTAACACAACGCAAAGAATCAGACAGGGTTCAGTTTTTATCAGGAATCTTTGAAGGAAAAACTACCGGAGCACCAATAGGATTCATTATTCCGAACGAAAATCAAAAGTCAGAAGATTATTCAGATTACAAAAATACCTATCGTCCTAGCCATGCAGATTATGTTTACCAGCAAAAATACGGTATCCGTGATTATAGAGGTGGAGGGAGGAGTTCTGCGCGTGAAACTGCAAGCAGGGTAGTGGCCGGAGCAATTGCGAAACAAATTATTCCCACTATTAAAATTAATGCTTTTGTCAGCTCTGTTGGGGAAATTTCTGTAGATAAACCGTATCAGGAACTCGATTTTTCATTAATAGAAAGTAACCCGGTTCGTTGTCCTGATTTAGTAATCGCTCAAAAAATGGAAGCCTATATTCGTGAAATAAGAAAAGAAGGCAATACAATTGGAGGTGTTGTGACTTGCGTGATTCAAAATGTTCCAATAGGATTAGGAGAACCAGTCTTTGATAAACTTCATGCTCAATTAGGTAAAGCGATGCTCTCAATAAATGCGGTTAAAGGATTTGAATACGGAAGTGGTTTTGAGGGCTGTAAGATGAAAGGAAGTGAGCATAATGACCTGTTCAATCCCGATGGAACTACAAAAACCAATCATTCAGGAGGAATTCAGGGAGGAATTTCCAACGGGATGGATATTTATTTTCGAGTAGCTTTTAAACCGGTAGCAACTCTAATGCAAAAACAGGAAGTTCTTGATAATGAGAGTAATGTAATTGAGATTCAGGGAAAAGGAAGGCATGATCCTTGTGTGGTGCCTAGAGCAGTGCCAATTGTTGAAGCTATGGCAGCCTTAGTAATAGCAGACTTTTTTCTTAAATAATTTTCGGATATCAGAAAATATAGATATATTCGCAATATTAATCAAAAAAATTATTTAAAAAATGAAAAAACTTTTACTTTCCCTAGGATTGTTTGCAACGTTATCTGCAAGTGCTCAGGTAACAATTTTTGAAGACAATTTCGATTCTTACACAGATTTTGCTATTACAGGTGTTGGTGGTTGGACTATGGTAGACGTAGATTTAAGACCTACTTACGGATTTTCTGGTGCATCTTTTACTAATGAAGGTGTTGCGATGGCATTTATTGTTTTCAATTCAACAGCTACTAATCCTCCTTTAACTCCAGGTGCAGAAGGAGATTGGACTGCAAATTCTGGCGCTAAAGCAATGGCATGTTTCGCTGCTGTTCCTCAAGCACCAATTAATGGAAATGATGATTGGGTTATTACACCTCAAATTCAATTAGGAGCTTCTGGAAATATGTTGTCATTTTGGGCAAAATCTTGTGATGCTACTTACCCAGATGAAAAGTTTAATGTATGGGTATCAACAACTGATACAAATCCTGCAAGTTTTACTCAAGTTATGGCAACTGAGACTACAATGGCTGGACCATTTGTTGAATATACGCTTGATTTAGATGCATACCAAGGTCAAAATATTTACATTGGTATCCACTGTATTTCTGAAGATCAATTCGGATTCATGTTTGATGATTTCAAAGTAACAAGAGATGCATTATCAACTTCAGATTTTGTTTCTTCAAAATTGGCAGTTTATCCAAACCCTGCAAACAACGTTGTTTCTATTTCTAATCAATCAAATGTTCAAATTAACAAAGTATCAGTTACTGATGTTAATGGAAGAGTAGTTAAAACTATGAACTTTGATAGCGTTGCTGATGCTAGAGTTAATGTAAGTGATTTAAATACTGGTGTTTATTTCTTAAACATTGATACTAACGAAGGTACTGCAACTAAAAAAATCGTTAAGAACTAATTTTTTAGTCAATTCATAAAACCCGACCTAGTGTCGGGTTTTTTTATTAAATAAAGTTGATTTAAAGGTTTAATTGTTGTAAACTTTATTTATTAGTATAATTATTTTTTATTTTATAAAACTTAAACTACATTTGGAATCTAAAAATGTATGTAATATGAAAAAAACTTTATTTTTATTTGTAGGTTCAATGATAAGTTCTTTATCAATGAATGCTCAGGTTTTACAAAACGAAAATTTTGACGCGTTAACATTAGGCAATGTTGGAACAGACATTACTGGTGCTACTGCTGGTCAGGACGGATGGTTTACAGCATCTTCAAATGGAGCTGCTCCGACAACCAGTACAAATGCTTCTAACACAAATTTTCAAATTGTTTCAAATGGTAATAATGCTACCAACGGATTGAAAATTACAACAGCTGACGGTAACAAAGGTTCACGTTTTATGTGGAAAGATGGTTTAGTAGCTGCTTGGGATGCTAGAACTTCTGGAAACGATGTTATTCAAGTTGAGTTTGATATTTATTCAGGGCCAGCTACAACAAGTAAAACTCAAGTAGGAGTTAGAGCTTATGGAACTGATGCAGTAGCTGTAACAAGTAGAGTTATTGGTGGTTTTGTTTTGACAATGGATACAAAAGTTTTGAACGGACTTGCTTATTTGAACAATGCCGGAACTTATAATACTTACCTAGTTAACTTAGCTGCAGCACCAGGAATAGTGCTTGCTGCAGATACATGGTACAGAATTGGATTTGCCTATGATTCTGTAAATGGTAAAGTAACTTGGAAAGGACCAGGTTTTTACACTAGCTTACCTGCTGCTAACTGGGCTGGACCATTCCCTCCGGAAGAAGTTGATTTTGTGAGCAGTACTCCAACAACAAATGCTGCTTCAACAGACGCAATGTTTGATAGCTTGGTGACTACTGCAGTTGCAACTGAAGCTTTATTAGGTGTAAATCAACTTGCTACAATCAATTCAAAAAAATTCAATATTTTTCCAAATCCAGCTAACAACTTTGTGACTGTTAGCAATGATGATAATGTTGCAATTAATAAAGTTACACTTACAGACATCAATGGAAGAACTGTGAAAACTGTTGATGCTAATGGAGTATCTCAAACTCAAATCAACATTTCTGAATTAAACGCTGGTGTTTATTTCTTAAACATTGACACTAACGAAGGTTCAGCAACTAAAAAAATTATTAAAAACTAATCGACTGGTTTTTAAGAAATATTTAAAGTCCCTTCTAAGGGACTTTTTTTTATTTTAAATTTTTGTAATTGTATTTTTTTAGCGTCAGAAATTATATATTTTTACAAAAAATTCTAATTAACTAACATGAAAAAACTATTACTCATTTCTTCATTGATTCTTTCTTTAAATTCATCGGCTCAGGCATTGTCTGAGAATTTTGAAGGAGGGACATTCCCTCCGACAGGATGGACAATTGATACTCAAGTGACATCAAGACCTTGGGCAAAAGTATCGGCTCAAACCTTGGGATTAAAAACAACTTTTTTAATTGCTGGGACAGAATCAGCATTTATTAACTACACGGCTGCCTATAATGAAGCAAATTTGATTTCGCCTTCATTTAGCTTAGCAGGTTATGCCACTTCAAATTTTAATTTTAAAGTTAAAGTTGGATGGAATTATATGATTAATTTAAATGCGGGTAATTTATTTGCTAAAATTTCTACAGATAACGGAAGTACATGGACTTTGCTTTGGATGGAAGAAGATTCGCCGGAGTTTGTTGATGATGGTGATGGAGATGGTAACTCAGATTTATACAATACTGCAAATGTTTCAATTGATTTAGCTGCCTATTTAGGGATGTCGAATTTGAAAATAAAATTTGAATATATTGGAACTGATGCTGATGCAGTTTCTGTTGATGATATTGTGGTGGACGGAACGTTATCAACAAATGATTTTTTATCGTCTAAGTTTTCCGTATATCCAAATCCTGCAAAGAATTTTGTAACTGTTACTAGTAAAAATAGTGCTGCAATCAATAAAGTTGTAATCACAGATATTAACGGAAGAACTGTAAATTCGATTGATGTTGATGGTGTAACTGAAACTCAAATCAACATTTCTGAATTAAACGCGGGTGTTTATTTCTTAAATATTGATACTAACGAAGGTACAGCTACTAAGAAAATTGTTAAAAACTAATTTTTAGTTACTTTACGATATAATTTAAAAGTCCCGATTTAATCGGGACTTTTTTTATTGCAAAAATTTAGCTTTTGTTTCTGGTGTAGGCATCATACAGCTTTGTTTTTTGCCATACCATTTGTAACGGTTTTTTGCTATATAATCATAGACTTTATTTTTCAACCAGTTAGGAAAAATTGAAAAAATACTCAATATAGAATAAACTCCTCCGATATTTTTTGCAATTTCAATGGCTGCATCAGCTTTTAGATGGTAGGAAATTCCAGGTTCATAGAAAATAATACTATCAACACTTTTGGTATCAATTCCAATGTATTTTGTTATTTCTTTTCCTAATTCAGACTGTAATTGAACAAAACGGAAAACATCATTTTTATCTTTTTTTATCAGTAACTGTACTGTTGAGTCGCATAAATTACACAATCCGTCGAACAAGATAATTTTTTTATTTTGAGGCAGTTTTTCCATATTATTTCATTCGTTCTACCAGTTCCAAATCATCTAGGCTTACTTTCGAGGTGAAAATACCATAATTAACCGTTGCTTTGTTTTTTTCAATATTATCAATACTTCCCACCGATTTTCCATCTATCATTCTTACTCGATCACCAATTTTTAGAGGAATTTTTGGTTTGTTGGATTCTTCTTTTTGAGCTTTTATTTTTTTTTCTTTTTTCTCTTTTCGAATTTCTTCAACTTTTACTCGTACTTCTTCAATAATTTGCTTTTCAATAATTTCTTTAGTTTTTTTCTCTTTTGCAGTGATTTTTTTGCGCTTTGAGTTTTCAATTTCAACCATTTTCAGGAATTCACTAATGAGTTCCTTTTTATTTTTATTGTTGAAATATTTCTCTGAAATATCGTCGATTTTTTGTCCCATATATACCAAACGCTGATTTGCATCAAAGAGTTCCTGATAACTTTCCAGTTTTTGCTGTATTTTGGTATTGATGTTTTCCATTTTTTTGCTTTCTTCACGAGCTCGGTTTTCCTCTTCTTTCAAATTTTTGGATGTTTTTTCCAGTTTTGAACGCTCTTTTTGAAGATTAGCAATAGTTTTATCGAAACGAACTTTTTCACCTTCAATTTTCTTTTTTGCTCGATTTATCAATCCGAAAGGAATACCGTTTTTTTGCGCAACCTCAAAGGTAAAGGAACTTCCTGCTTGTCCTAAATGCAGTTTATACATTGGTTCAAGAGACTTTTCATCAAAAAGCATGTTAGCATTGATTGCAAAAGGCAATTCGTTGGCGAGGATTTTTAAATTGGTGTAGTGTGTAGTGATAATTCCGAAAGCCTCTCGCTGGTAAAATTCTTCAAGAAAAACTTCTGCAAGAGCCCCTCCGAGTTCCGGATCGGATCCTGTTCCAAACTCATCAATTAAGAATAATGTTTTAGAATTACACTTTTTTAGAAAGTAATTCATGTTTTTTAGACGATAGCTATAAGTACTTAAGTGATTTTCAATAGATTGATTGTCGCCAATATCAGTTAAAATTCGGTCAAACAAAAAAGTTTCGCTACGTTCGTGAACCGGAATCAACATTCCACTTTGAAGCATTAGTTGCAATAGCCCAATGGTTTTCAAGGTTATACTTTTGCCACCGGCATTTGGTCCTGAAATTACAATAATGCGACTATCGTTTTCAAGTTCAATGGTTTGTGGGAAGGTTGGTTTGTTTTTCTCTTTATTATTTAAAAGTAGAATAGGATGGAACGCATCTCTAAAAAACAACCTTTTTTCTGTGGTGATCTTTGGTAAAATACCGTTTATTCTATTAGCATAACGTGCTTTTGCTGCAATAACATCAACATCACTTAAAAACTCCTGATACTGTTTGAGTAAATCGGTATAAGGACGGATTGTGTTGGTAAGTTGTTTTAAGATTCTTGTAATCTCCTCACGTTCTTCGTATTCCAGATTTCCAAGTTCTCGGGAATAACGTAAGGTTGCTTCAGGTTCAATATAGGCAATACTTCCGGTTTTAGAACTCCCCAGAATGGAACCTTTAACTTTTCGTCTGTACATTGCAAGTACTGCCAAAACCCTTCGATTATCAACAATTGTTTCTCTAATATCATCCAAGTAACCTAAGCTGTTATAACTTGAAAGAGCCATACCAAAACTTTGGTTTATTTTACCGCGAACCAGATTCATATTCTTACGGATTTCAGCCAAAGTAGGAGAGGCAGTGTCTTTTATCTCTCCGTATTTATCAAGTACTTCGTCAATTTTCTGAACAATAAATTTTGTCAATTCAATTTCAGAAGCTTTCTCATTCAGTTTAGGATAATAATCTTCAAATTTTCTGAGAAACACAAGCAAAGTATTAGTTGTTTCCGATAAGGTGCTGATTTTTTTGAATCCTGCAACTTCTAAAAAACTGTCTTCAATCGCCAGAAAGTTTAGCTCATTACTAATAGTGTCAAAGTAATGATTCGGAATTGCATTGTTATTGGTATAGGAAGATACGTATTCAGAGGTTTGTACCAAAATGTCTTTTAGAACCGAAGCTTCTTTATAAGGTTTAATTTCCAAGGCTTTTTGCTGGCCAATTTCCGTGGTACACAAGGAAGATACCATTTCTAAAACCGTATTGAATTCTAAGTCCTGGAGCGTTTTATCGTTAATTGAAATCATTTTAAGAGGGAAAGTAACAAAGTTACAAACTTATTATATTTGTAAAAAATAATTCATGCAAGTTAAATTACATGATTCCTGGCATTTGTTATTGCAAGAGGAATTTGAAAAAAAGTATTTTAAAGAACTTATCAGGTTTGTTAAGGAAGAATATCAGAACAGACAATGCTTTCCGGAAGAACATCTTATTTTTTCAGCTTTTGAGCATTGTCATTTAAACGATTTAAAAGTCGTGATTATTGGACAGGATCCTTATCATGGTTTGGGGCAAGCAAACGGATTATGTTTTTCAGTTAATGATAATGTACCGCTACCTCCTTCGTTAAACAATATTTTCAGAGAAATTGAGACCGATTTACAAAAGCAATTTCCCAAATCAGGTAATTTAGAACGTTGGGCCGATCAAGGAGTTTTGTTGTTGAATGCAACATTAACTGTGCGTGAGAGTGAAGCCGGAAGCCATCAGAAAAAAGGATGGGAAACTTTTACCGATAAGGTAATTCAAAAAATATCTGAAGAAAAACAAGATGTTGTCTTTTTACTTTGGGGTGGGTTTGCAAAGAAAAAAGGAGCAAAAATTGACCGTTCAAAACATTTGGTTTTGGAAACCGGACATCCTTCACCATTAAGTGCAAATAGAGGATTATGGTTTGGAAACAAGCATTTTAGTCAGACAAATGCTTTTTTAAAATCGAAGAAAAAAAGTGAAATAGTGTGGTAAAAAAGAGCCTCCAAATTTGGAGGCTCTTTTTTAATCAATTGTGAAATAATAATAACCATCGTTATCAAAGTATGTTCCGTCAAATTTTTTTGGTCTTGATGAAATTACAACGGACGTTTTATTTGGTTCATTTCTGGAAATAAAATCTGTATTTGCAGCTCCCTGGTGGCTTTCTCCAAGTCGGAAACGATAAGTACCGGCACTTAAGGAAATTGTCTTGTCAAATGAATAAGTTTCATTTACAGAATCGTATACAACTTCACCAACATTATATTCAGCTCCACCATTTAAATAAGAAACCCAATTTCCAGAAGAATTTTTAACTTCCAAAGAATAGGAAAAACCAAAAGATGTTGCCCCGGTAGTTTTGTAAATATCCAAAGGAGTGGTTAAACCTTCATCTAAATAACGGTCAATGACAACGTGAAAAGATAAAATGTTGCCAACTATTCCGTCTATTGTTGGATCATCGACTCTTACCAAATCTGGGGCGTCAAGATAAACGGAATTAAAAAAATCATCATCTTTAGTATTGCAGGAAACTAAAACGATTGAACTGATTACTGCAAGAAATGCTATTTGTATTTTTTTCATAGTCATAATTTTTAAAAACGGTAACCGAAATTAGCACCAACTCTTGGAACATACTTCGGGCTTACGTCTGTATTTAATAGATTTTTAGCTCCGCCTACAAAAATTTCAATTCCGAATTTGTCTGCAAGGTAAAGCTTGTAACCAATGGCAGCTCCTAGGGCAAAATCGGTATAAGTGTCTTCTACAGCAGCATAATAAGCACTGGAGCCATCTGTAATTCGTTGTTGTTCTTTGTATTTTCCCCCATTTATTGAACCGAAAGCCTCTACAAAATAGTAGCTTCTTTGGCTTTTGGATAATGAATATCTCATAAACGGGTTTACCTCATATTCGGAAATAGTTCTATTGAAATTATTATCGAAATCATCTTTTCGCTTACTGCTGGCTGATAAACTGATACTTAAACCTACCGAAAAATCATTCTTTAAAAAGCGCTCATAACTTACATGAAAACGGGTTTGAGTAATTAAAGCAACGACGTCGAGTTTAATTTCGTTTTTCTTTAATGAAAGAGGGCTTACTGTTGCAGTGGAGTCTTGGGCCATTGCAAATTGCGAAAGAAACAAGGTTAATAAAAAAGCTGTTTTTTTCATAGAAGGTTTTTAGTTAATGATGGTAAATATAACAAAAGGTTGCTTAATTAAAGGTAAGTGCTCCCAGAATTTCTTCACTCATAAACGGTCCTCCGGGATATTTTGCCGTATAATCTAAGTTAAGCCAGATTTGTCCGCGCTCGTCTATATGATAATGTACTTCTTTTCCTTTGGATTCTTCTTTGAATAAAACCTCTTTTATCAAATAATTGACGTTTTCAAAATCGGCTTTGTTTCCGATAAGCATCTCGGGGTAGAGATGACCTCCGGTGTGAATTATTCTCGGAGTTCCGCCAATAGCACGGATTAATGCGGAAGTAAAAATAGCATGATCGTCACAATCACCTGAAAAATGCTGGAGTGATTCGCTGGCGTAGGCGATATATTCTCTTCCTTTTGGGTCGTTTACATAGTTCCAGCGGTTTCGAATTTCTTTAAAAACTGCAAAACACTGTATGATTTGACGGTATTCCCGATGTCCTTTTACATCTTGAAAATGAAGCGTCGTAGCTTTTAAAGCAAAATTTCGAACTTTAGGATTTTCGAAATCAACCGCATCAATAATTTGGGATTTATTAGGAAACGGAAGCAGTTTTGAAATAATGATGTCCTGAGGGTTTGGATCATCGTTCATGGTAAAAATCATCGCCTGATAATCTTCAAAAACAGATGCAAAACCGTAACCTCCAAATAAAGTGCCCCATAATAATGCAATCAAATACAGAAAAATACAAATTACGATTATGGTTTTCAGTAATCGTAAAACCAACTGAATTACCGCAAGGATTATTATAAACAAAAGAACCCGATCAATATGCAGAAACCATTCAGGATCGATTAAATTCTGATGAGCAATAATAAAAATAGGAATGGCAATTAAAATATTCAGCAAAAAAATAACAACAGTATCCCAAGGCTTTGGCAGAGAAAGCTTTTCTTTGAGCACTTCGAGTTTTGTCGGTATTGAAGGGAGCATGCTTTGGAAGCCGTTTATTTCACAACAGTTTCGTAATTTGTTTTATCTGTAATCAAATGTAAATCAAATAATTGGTTTTGTATTTTCTCGAAGGTGTTTTTGTCCAATTTCTTTTGCGACCAACGAGTGAGTTTCAACCATTCCTGAATGTCTTCTAATTTTTGATTGTAACGTGTTGCCAAAGTGCGGTCAATACTTGGTATTTCTTTAAATTCGATAGTGGTATTGTTGATGATCTCCAAAATCTGCTGCACAACATGTTTGTTATTTTGAAGAAATTCGTTTCGAACCGCAATCACGAAACATGGCCAAGGAGTAGGGCAGTCGGCTATTCTTCTGAAAGTACCGTTGTCTACAAGTGGTTTGGTCATGAAACGCTCCCACATGAAGTAATCTGCTTTGCCTGCTGTAAGTGCTTCAACAGCACCATCAATAGTGTTAACGATTTCAAATTCTATATTTTTGGTGTCCCAGTTTTGGGTTTTCGCATTTACAATTGCCATCAGATGAGAGCCGGAGCCCATTCGGCTAATAGCAACTTTTTTGTTTTCAAGCTCGGAAAGACTTTTAAACGATGATTTTCCATCAACATGAATTCCCCAGATTAAAGGCGATTGCACGTAAACCTGAACAATAGAAGCATCATTTCCGGTAGCAATATCTTTTACAATTCCTTCAGAAAGAATTACAGCAATATCGGTTTGATTATCGCGAAGCATTTGGCACATTTTTCCAGTACCTTCAGGCACGTCGGTCCATTGTAAATCGATGTCAACTTCGTCAAATTCACCATTTTCGATACATAAATGCCAAGGAAGGTTGAAATGTTCCGGAACTCCCGCAATTCTTACTGTTTTCATTTGAAAAAAATTAATTGCTAAGATAGGAATACTAAACGTAATTATAAGAAATTGACCCGTTAAATTGGTCTAAAAACGAACTTTCCCCGCGCAAATCAATGGCAGGGAAAATTTCAAAAAACAAACCAAATTAACACACGTTTTTATGAAACTAAATCAACGTGGTTTTCTTTCTTCATAGATCCGGTTTCATTATAGCGGGTATGAAAGGAGAACGCTTCTTCTAAAATATGCGGCGTATGGCCGCCTCTGATGCAAGCACGGTTAAAGTAATCTGTAAGTTGTTCTTTATACTCGGGATGTGCGCATTTTTCAATAATGACTTTTGCTCGTTCTCTTGGCGCCAATCCTCTTAAATCTGCCAAACCTTGTTCGGTTACTAAAATATCAACATCGTGTTCGGTATGGTCTACATGGGAAGCCATTGGCAAAACATGGGAAATCGCGTTGAATTCTTTTGATGTTGAGGGAGCTACGAAAATACTTAAATAGGCATTTCGGGCAAAATCACCGGAGCCGCCGATGCCGTTCATCATTTTGGTTCCGGAGATGTGTGTTGAATTCACGTTTCCGTAAATGTCAAATTCTATTGCGGTGTTAATAGCAATGATGCCCAATCTTCGGATAACTTCTCCGGAATTACTGATGTTTTGCGGTCGAAGCAGGATTTTTTCTTTGTAATGGTCAAAATTTTCAAGGAAGTGTTTGTAACAGTCTTCCGATACGGTCAAAGAGGATGCAGAAGCAAAATCCAATTTTCCGCTATCAATGAGTTCAAAGGTGCTGTCTTGCAGTACTTCGGAATACATGACTAGGTTTTTAAAATTCCCTTTTGAAAAACCGGACATTACCGCATTTGCGATTTTTCCAATACCAACTTGTAAAGGCATTAACGATTCGGTAAGTCTTCCGGCTTTAATCTCATCATCAAAAAAAGTAAGTAAATGATTGGCAATTGCAGAGGTTTTTGCATCAGGAGGAGTTACTACAGCGGAGCTGTCTGAAAGATTGGTAAAGATGATTCCGACTACTTTTTCCGGATTCACGGGAATGTATTCCAAGCCAATTCTGGAATCGGATTTCGTGATGTTTAAGGGTTTTCTGTTGGGGTAGTTTTCGTGTAAAAATATATCATGTATTCCTTTGAAATTTAAAGGTATAGAAGTGTTTATTTCAATTAATATTTTATCTGCCAATTTTGCAAAAGTTGCAGAATTTCCAACCGATGTTGTTGGGATAATATTGCCGTTTACATCAATATAAGCAGCTTCAATTATGGCAAAATCAATTTTAGGTAAATGATTGTTTTCAAGTAACTCGGAAGTTTCGCTTAAATGCTGGTCTATAAAATAAGTGTCTCCTTCATTGATCTTGTTCCGAAGTCCCGCATCTGCCTGAAAGGGCATTCTTCTGTATAAAGCATTGCTTTGGGCTAAATCAGTATCGGTATTATGACCAAGGGAAGCTCCGGTAATTAAAGTGATACCAATCTTTTCATTTTCAGCTCTCTTTGCAAATGCAGGAAGAACGGCTTTGCTATCGCCGGCTTTGGTAAATCCGCTAGTGCCAATAACCATCTTGTCTTGTATTAGGCTGGCGGCTTCTTCCGCAGAAATTATTCTGGTTTCATATCCGGCATATTGTATTCTTTTTTCACTCATAATTGCTGTTGTTTTGAATAATAGTGCTTTAAAATTGCATATAACACAATTTTTAATAGTTATTATTTAGATTGTTATACAATTTTAAGAATTACTGTTTTTTGCTAAATATTTAAAAAAGCCATATATTTATTCATTTAAGACACTATATAGATGGAAAGTGATAAATATTATATAATGGATGTTGATACGGATGGAAAAAGCATTTATTGCCATCATGATCTTATGGGAGAATTGCTTATTCCAACACATAAACATGAAAAATCACAACTGCTTTACACAGAAGGAGGGATTGTTTATGTAAAAACGCAAACTCAAACCTATTTTTTACCGGCCCGGCATTTTATGTGGATTCCCGGAGGAGTTTTGCACAGTATTCATCCGAGTTCTGAAGATGTAATGATGCGAAATCTCTATTTTCCAAAAGAAAGAAAAGATCATTCATTTTATTTAACTGAAGGGATTTATCCGGTAAATGATTTGCTGCTTCAAATGATGCTTTTTACCAATCGTTGGAACGGTAATTTAGAAGCAGGAACCAGAAATTTCACCATTGCTTCTTCAATTAAAGCAATTTTGCCGGAAATTTGCACAGTTAATCTTTCGTTAGCGCTTCCCTTACCTAAAGAGGAACGTCTCATTAAGGTAATTGCTTATTTGGATGCTAATCTTTCTGAAAACATTCAGTTCTCAAAATTGGCTAAAGAATTTGGGTTTAGTGAGCGTTCCCTGCATCGTTTGTTTCAGAAGGATATGGGAATGTCGTTTATTCAGTTTTTTACCATTAAAAGAATGTTGAAAGCCATCGAACTTTTACTGGATAAGAAACTGCCAGTGGGTGAAGTGGCTATGGCGGTAGGCTACAACAGTTTGCCAACTTTTAGCAATACATTCTTAAAAGTATTAGGGCAACGTCCTTCCGATTATCTAAAAAGGATTGAGATATTAAAGAAATAAAAAAGGAGATCCTGTTACTGAATCTCCATATTTTTATAGTCTTCTTTACTTATTTCAAACCAGGCACATTCGTCTTTTTCATGAAAGAAAGTGCCGGTGTTTTTCATACCTATTTTTTCCAGTATTCGTTTCGAACCTTCGTTACCAATCATAGCATGAGCATAAACATTTTTAAGGTGCATTTCGTTGAAGGCGTAATCCAAACAGGCTTTGGCAGCTTCATATCCATAGCCTTTCTGCCAGAAACTTTTGATAAATCGGTAGCCTAAATCATAGAAATTCTGATGTCCGTTGATTTCTTCTTTTACCAGTTTTAAGCCGGCCCAACCAATAAATTCATGGTTTTCTTTTAAAAGAACAGCCCAGCGACCAATGCCGTTTTCCTGATATTGCAGACGGACAAAATCGATAATGTTTTGTGCTTCTTCAATTGTTTTTATGGGGTTTTTCCCTAAAAACTCGTGTACATCCATATCAGAATCCAAATGAAAAATTCCCTCTTTATCGGAAGGAAGTAATTCGCGAATAAGCAATCGTTCGGTTTCTATGATTATCTTCATAACATATTATTTTCCATTTCAAGCCAATAACACGGAATATCGTTCCATAAAAATTCGGAAGTAATCTGCATTCCTATTTTTTCAAGAATTCGCTTTGAAGCGGCATTTTCTTTGTGTACTGAAGCATACATTTTGGGAATGTTCATTTCTGTAAAGCCATAATCCAGCCATGCTTTTGCGGCTTCACTGCCGTAACCTTTTCCCCAGTGCGCTTCCTGCAGTCTGTATCCGATTTCATAAACATTGACATGATTGTTTTCGGGTTCTGTTAAGAATTTAATTCCGGCCCAACCGATGAATTCATTCGTTTCTTTCAAAACCACGGCAAATCGTCCCGTCCCATTTTGGATGTATTGATTTTGAATATTTTCAATATATCCTATAGTTTCTTCCATTGTTTGTACAGGATTGTTTCCCAAATAAATGTTTACATTCGGGTTACTGTCTAAAACAAACATTGCCTCTGCATCGGAAAGCACAATTGGTCTTAAAATGAGTCGTTCTGTTTCTATTATTCGGTTCATTATTTGGCTTTTAAATTCGATATAATAATTCTAAAACCATCCGGATCAAGAACCATTTTTCCGTTTAAGTTCCAATACGGGTTTTTAGATGCTGTTATTGAAATGTTATTGGTTATCACTTTGTCGATTAACACGTTGTATTCAGAAATAGTTTCCGGATAAAATACTAAAACATCATCTTGGTCCGAAACATGATTTGCTTTTTCATCAGATCGTGTAAATTCGAAATGCCAATCCAAATTTGGTTTACCAATGAAAATCCCATCGTAAGAATCATGATTTTCAAAGCTGCCAAGTAATTCAAATCCTAAAATATCAATATAAAACGATTTGATTTTTTCAAGATTATTGGTGTGTCTGGCAACTCTTAGCGTCATTATCCGACTAATTTATTTAAAACATAAATAATTAGCTCATCTACGGCTTTATAAGGATCTTCGCTGAAGGTTCCGTTGGCCCTGTTGGCAATGATAGCATTCATAGAAAGTGTTTCGTGACCAAGAAGTTTTCCTAAACCGTAAATAGCAGCAGTTTCCATTTCTAAATTGGTCATTCTGATGCCGTTGTGATTAAAATTGTCCATTTTTTGGTTCAGATTTTCGTCCTGAATGTTCAAACGCAACACGCGTCCTTGTGGTCCGTAAAAACCTCCGGCTGTCCCTGTAAAACCTTTGTGAATAGACTCACTTTCAATAAGTTTAGCAAGTTTTTCACTTCCTTTAATTACATATGGGCGCCCTTTTCTTAAATCCCAATTTGTGTGGTTAATAAAAGCTTCTTCGATATTTTTATCGGTTACTTCATTAATTAAGTAAGAGCGAAGCATATTGTCTAAACCAATAGCATATTCAGACATAACGATGCTATCCACAGGAATATCAGTTTGTAATGAACCCGAGGTTCCGATTCGAACTATATTTAATGAAGTAAGCTCGGTTTTCGGTTGTTTTGTGTTTAAATCAATATTTACCAATGCATCCAATTCGTTCATTACGATATCGATATTGTCAGGGCCAATTCCGGTAGACATTACCGTGATGCGTTTTCCTTTGTAAGTTCCCGTTTGTGTTTTGAACTCACGTTTTTGAGTGGTAAACTCCACATTGTCAAAATGTTTGGTAATTTTTTCAACACGATATTGATCGCCCACAAAAATGATGTCGTGAGCAATGTGTTCCGGTTTCAGGTTTAAGTGATACACACTTCCGTCCGGGTTTAATATCAATTCTGAAGATTTTATTTCTGCCATAATTCTTGTTTCTGAGTTACTTAATACTTAGTTGTGTAGTTTTCGTAGTAGCTCAACTTTATTTCTGAATCAAATAATCAACCGCCAACTCGTTTTACCTTGAACCCTTTGTCTTTTAGGATGTTCATGATTTTATCACGGTAATCGCCCTGAATGATGATTGCATCGTCTTTAAAGCTTCCGCCCACACTCAATTTTGTTTTAATTTCTTTGGCGAGAATTTTGAAATCTTCAATATCACCTTCGTAGCCTTCGATTATGGTGTTAACTTTTCCTTTTCGTTTTTCAAATTTGCAGATAAGTGGTTCTTTCTGAATGAAAAGCTCATGATTTTCTTGCTGAACTTCCTCCGGTTCATTTGATCCTTCGTGGTCAGGAAACAGATTTTTTAACTGATCTCTTAAGTCCATTGTAACTATTCTTAAAAATTAAAAAGACATCAAGCAAAAACTCAATGTCTTTTCGTAAGAGTATAAAATTAAAGATTATTTTTTAATTAATCCCAAATCTACTAAACGTTCGTATAAGAAATCACCAGCAGTGATGTCATCGTACAATTTCGGGTGGTCTGCATCGATACAGTTCTCCAAACAGTTTAAAGACATATCACCAACCGGGTGCATAAAGAACGGAATGGAAAAACGAGAAGTTCCCCATAATTCTCTAGGCGGATTCACAACCTGGTGGATTGTAGATTTTAATTTATTATTAGTGTGACGCGATAACATATCACCCACATTGATTACCAATTCATCCGGTTCCGCAATAGCATCAATCCATTGACCGTCATGATTTTGTACTTGTAATCCTTTACCTTGAGCACCCATCAAAAGCGTAATCAAGTTGATATCTCCGTGAGCGGCAGCACGAACAGCTCCGTCTTTTGGTTCATCAGTAATTGGTGGGTAATGAATTGGGCGTAAAATACTGTTTCCGTCTTTGATGTATTTATCAAAATAGAATTCGTCTAATCCAATGTAAATTGCCAAAGCTCTTAAAACATAAATACCGGTTTTTTCTAGCATTTGGTATGCTTCTTTTCCAACGGCATTGAATTTTGGTAATTCTGTAACGGTTACGTTTTCAGGGTATTCCGAAGCGTATTTTGAACCTTCACTTACATACTGGCCAAAGTGCCAGAATTCTTTTAAGTCTCCGGCTGAACGTCCTTTAGCATGCTCTTTTCCGAAAGAAACATAGCCTCTTTGTCCGCCGATTCCAGGGATTTCGTATTTCTCTTTTACTTCTAAAGGAAGGTTGAAAAAATTACGAACTTCACTGTAAAGTTCATCTACTAATTTGTCATCTAAGAAATGACCTTTTAATGCTACGAAGCCGATTTCTTCGTAGGCTTTTCCGATTTCATTTACAAATTTTTGTTTACGTGCCGGATCATCCGACAGGAAATCACGTAAGTCAACACTAGGAATGTTTTGCATTGTACTTAGTTTTTGTTAATAACTTTTTCGGTTTGAAACCATTATAAAGACAAATGTATTGAATAATTTCTGGAAAAAAATAATAAAGTTGTCAACAATTTAAAAGTTTATAAATCAGTAGTTAAGAAAGCTTTGATATTCGGGAAATAAAATCTCCAACAATTTAGGCTGAAAGTGTTATTTTTTATACTTTTGACAGCGTTTTATAAACCACAATACAATGAACTTCGATAGAAAAAATCTAACCAACGATCAATTATTAGATTTATATAAAAAGATATTAAAACCTCGTTTGATAGAGGAGAAAATGCTAATCCTTATCCGTCAAGGGAAAGTTTCAAAATGGTTCTCAGGAATTGGACAGGAGGCAATTTCCGTAGGAATAACATCGGTTTTAGATAAAGACGAATACATCTTGCCAATGCACCGTAATTTAGGTGTGTTCACCACAAGAGAAATTCCGTTGCACCGCTTATTCTCACAATGGCAGGGAAAACGTAATGGGTTTACTAAAGGTCGCGACCGTTCGTTCCACTTCGGAACTCAGGAGTACAATATTATAGGTATGATTTCCCATTTGGGGCCGCAGTTAGGAATTGCTGACGGTATCGCCTTAGCCAATAAATTAAAGAAAAACGGAAAAGTTACTGCTGTATTTACAGGTGAAGGGGCAACTTCCGAAGGTGATTTTCACGAAGCATTGAACGTTGCTTCTGTATGGGATTTACCGGTTTTATTCGTAATTGAAAATAACGGTTACGGATTATCCACACCAACAAACGAACAATACCGTTGCAAACAATTGGCAGATAGAGGTATAGGTTACGGAATGGAAAGCCATGTGGTAGACGGAAACAACCTTTTAGAAGTAGTCAATTTGATTACGGAATTGAAAGCTTCTATGATTGAAAACCCGCGTCCGGTTTTATTGGAATTCATGACCTTCCGTATGCGTGGGCACGAAGAGGCGAGTGGTACGAAATATGTTCCTCAGGAATTGATGGATATGTGGGCTATTAAAGACCCGGTGGAAAATTACAGAAACTACTTGAAAGCAACTGCAGTTTTAGATGATACAACAGATGAAGCTATCCGCGCAGAAATTAAAAAAGAAATCGATACAGATTGGGCAAAGGTTCAGGAAGAGCCTGCGATTGTTGCAGATTTGAATGAAGAGTTAAACGACGTTTACCGTCCTTGGGAATATGAGGAAGTAAAGCATTCTGATGAAGTTGAAAACATCCGTGTAATTGATGCAATTTCCAACGGATTACGTCAGTCAATGGAACGCCATGAGAATCTGGTAATTATGGGGCAAGACATCGCGGAATATGGTGGCGCCTTCAAAATTACCGATGGTTTTGTGGATCAGTTTGGAAAAGAGCGCGTGCGCAATACACCAATCTGCGAAAGCGTAATTGTTTCAGCAGCTAACGGATTGTCAATCAACGGACATAAAGCGGTTGTTGAGATGCAGTTTGCAGATTTCGTTTCTACAGGATTCAACCCGATTGTAAATTTATTAGCAAAACAACACTACCGTTGGCAGGAAAATTCCGATGTAGTAGTGCGTATGCCTTGTGGAGGAGGAACTCAGGCTGGACCTTTCCACTCACAAACTAATGAAGCTTGGTTTACCAAAACTCCAGGATTGAAAGTAGTTTACCCAGCTTTCCCATACGATGCAAAAGGGTTATTAGCAACAGCAATTAACGATCCGAACCCTGTAATGTTCTTCGAACACAAGCAGTTATACCGAAGTGTGTACCAAGATGTGCCTAAAGATTACTACACATTACCATTTGGAAAAGCATCATTGTTGAAAGAAGGAAACGATGTAACCATTATTTCTTTCGGAGCAGGAGTTCATTGGGCTTTGGAAACTTTAGCTAAACATTCTGATATTTCTGCAGATTTATTAGACTTGCGTACTTTACAACCATTAGATTGGGAAGCTATTTACGCTTCAGTTAAGAAAACAAGCCGCGTAATCATTCTTCAGGAAGACACCTTGTTTGGTGGGGTAGCAAGTGATATTTCATCAATGATCATGGAAAACTGTTTTGAATATTTAGATGCTCCTGTAAAACGAGTTGGAAGTTTGGAATCAGCTATTCCGTTTATGAAATCATTGGAAGATCAGTATTTACCGAAACAACGCTTTGAAGCAGAGTTGCTGGAATTGTTGAAATATTAAGAAATTCATTTATAAATAAAAAGCCGTAGCAAACGTTACGGCTTTTTATTTATTAATTAGTTTTTGATTAGTTTTTGATTAAAAATGAGACCTGAAGTTGTTTTTCCTTTAAGAAAATAAATTCCATTTTCTAATTGAGATAGGTCTATTTTCGATATTGTGCTACTATATGATTTTATTTTTTTTCCTGTAAAATCGTATAGTTCTAAATTTTTAATTTCTTCTGAAAAGGTAACACTGGAATTGGTTGGGTTAGGAAATATTCTTAATTCAGTTAATTTATTTTCTTGTGTTCCAAGAATTGCTGGACAATTGATAGCAACTGGTGAAGTTCTAATAATCGTAGTACCATCTCCTAATTGGCCATAATTATTATGTCCCCACGACCATAAAGTTCCATTTGATTTAAGTGCTAAAACATGATAAAATCCACCGGAAATATCTTGCCAGCTATTTTCTGTTCCTAGTTGTGTTGGAATATTTCTATCGGAATAATCGCCTAAGCCTAATTGACCATAATTATTTCTTCCACAAACCCATAGAGCCCCATCTGTTTTAATAAAATATATAGAATCTATGGAAGTCGCAATTTTTTGGATCCCATTCATACTGGTAAGCTGAACAGGTGCATTTCTATTTACAGTATCTCCTAATCCTAATTGTCCATAACCATTATAGCCCCATACCCATATACTTCCATCATTTTTAACTCCAATAGCATGATTATAACCACAATATATACTGTCCCAATCGTTGGCAGTACCAACTTGAGTTGGAGAAACTCTATTAGCAAAATCACCAAAACCTAATTGACCACTTCCATTATCTCCCCAAGACCAAAGTGTACCATCGGTTTTTAATCCTAAAGCAAAGTAACCACCAACAGCAATTGTTTCCCAATTTGTATCACTTCCAATTTGGGCAGGAGCAGTCCTTAATGCAGTATCGCCTAAACCCAATCCACCGTAGTCATTTCTTCCCCAAGACCATAATGTCCCGTTGTTTTTAATGGCTATAACAAATTCTTGATTCTTACCTGCATAAACAGATTTCCAATCAGAAGCTGTTCCAATCATTGTCGGGGAATTAATATTGGTTGTATTGCCATGTCCTAATTGTCCAGAATTATTTAATCCCCATGACCATAATGAACCGTCATTTTTTAAAGCAGTTTGGATTGTGGTTTTTTCCGATACAGGTTTCCAGTCTTGGTCTGAACCAGTTTGTGTTGGAATATTACGAATTCCACCAGTTACACCTATACCCAATTCTCCAGAAGCATTATTGCCCCAACTCCATAAACTACCATTGTCAGCAACAACACAACTTCCATATCTGCTTGCTGAAATACTTTGCCAGCATTGCGCTGTTAAAAATTGCGCTGAAAAAAATAAGAATAAAAAGTATTTGTTTGCCATAACTAACTATTTGATTTTTACAAATATACTCAAATGATTACAAATGACTTTACAATCGGTATTTATGCACCTGCAGAATTCCTTCTCGAAAAGTTGTTACGTTTGCAGTAAATATTGTTTGTATCTAAATTGAAGTGATTTTATTGAATTATGTTCTCAAAATCTTCTCCATTGTTTTTCCTTTAGCTAATTCGTCAATCAATTTATCCAAATAACGAATTTGCTGCATGAGTTTGTCCTGAATTTCTTCTACACGATACCCGCAAATTACGCCAGTAATCTTTGACGCATTTGGATTAATCTGTGGTGCATTGTTAAAGAAATCTTCAAAATTGGTTTTGTCTTTAAGGAGTTTTTGAAAGCTTTGTTCATTATAACCAGTAAGCCAAAATATGATTTGGTGCACCTCTTCTTTAGTACGTCCCTTTTTTTCAGCTTTGGTAATATAATGAGGATAGACAGCGGCAAACGACATTTTATAAACTTTTGTGTTGTCCATTTTTAACTTATTAAATGAAGGCCTGAAAACCTATGAGATTTCGTAATTATTTTTCAAAAATGAAATCGACTGCTTCATCAATTCTTTTAAAGCATCCTGATCAATGTCTGACAATTTGTTCACGTAAATACACGCTTTACCCATTTTGAATTTACCTAAATCTTTTAAAAGGTGTTCGTGTTCTTTTAATCCGGTATAAACATATAATGAGATAGCTGCTTTTCTTGGAGAGAAACCCAACATCGGAGCGTCGCCTTGATGACCACTGTCGTATTTATAATGGTAAGAACCAAAACCAATAATTGTTGGCCCCCACATTTTTGCCTGATGACCTGAGGCTTCTTCCATTACTTTTAAAAGAGTATAGCTGTCCTGTTTTTTCTGTTCTGAATTTGCAAACGAATTGATAAAATCCATTACGTTTTGATCAGTTTGGGCAGTTTTGTTTTTGGCCATAAATATAAAGTTAGGTTTGAAAAAAAAATAGGGCATTAAAAAACGAATACACAATATATAAAGAAAGTTAAAAAAGGTGATTATCTATGCTAAAATTATTTTCAAATTAAATTAAATCTAAGCCAATATGAATAAATAATTAAAATTTGTAATTATATGATTATCAAATAAGTATTAATTATAATTTGTAAATTTGTTTCTTCCTATGGTTGCTTCAAATTTTCCTCATTGTTTAATTTTAAAAATTGTCATCATGAGAAAAATTATCTTTTCCATTACAGTGTTTTTTGTAACATTACTTGCATTTGCCCAAGATGGTTCACTAGATTTAAGTTTTAATACAGATTTTGGTTCAACAGATAAGATAAGTAATGTGTTGTTGCAATCGGATGGCAAAATTCTTGTTTCCGGTAATTTTCAAAACAGTTATCCTGATAAAAAAATTATTCGATTAAACTCTAATGGAAGTTTAGACGATACTTTTAATCCGGAATTTAACAGTACTGATGTTCCTTATATGTCTTCTATACAGATGGATGGCAAAGTTTTGGTTGTTTTGAATAATTCTTCAGAAACTCAAGGATTAGTGATAAGATTAAATGCAGATGGTTCAGTAGACAATAGTTTTCAAACCTTTGCCGGTGCTAATGGTTCAATTAATGTGGTAGTTTCAACCTCAGACAGTAAGATCCTCATTGGGGGAAAATTTTCAACTTATAATGGGAATAATGTTAAAAGCATGGTTAGGCTGAAAAGCAATGGAGAAATTGATTTGAGCTTTAATTATTCTTACTTAGACAATGAAATACACTATATAAAACCATTGAAAAATGAAAAATATTTAGTTATTGTAGACAACCCATCTCTTTTTGGGAACGAAATTTTCCGCATGAATTCAAATGGTACTCCGGATGAAAGTTTTGAAGTTAATAGAATATGCGGATACATTCCTTTTTCCTTGCAATCTGATGAAAAAATCGTTCTCCAGGAATCCTGCATTGATTGGTCATTTGGAGGTCCACCGTATGATATGCTTTATAGATTGAATACAGATGGAAGATTTGATAATACTTTTGCCAGAATAAGTTTTGATTTGCCAAGTAATCTATTTTGGAAAACTTTCAGTGATGACAAAATTTTAGTAAGCGGAATTTTTAATTCATACGGAGGAAATTCTGCAAAAAATATCATGAGATTAAATGTAGATGGTCAATTTGATAGTTCATTCAATGGAGGAAATGGCCCTAATGAAGAAATAACTCATGCAGTAGAACAATCTGACGGGAAAATAATTGTAGCGGGAAATTTTACTTCATATAATGGAATTACAAGGAATCATTTAGCTCGAATTAACAATGTAACGTTATCTGCCAATGAATTTAAAATGAATGAAATTACGTTCTATCCAAATCCGGTAAAGGATGTATTGTATCTTAATATGCCCAATGCTATTTCCGTAAATGAATTTGAAATTTATGATTCTTTAGGAAAAAAAGTTTCAACTAACACGTTAAGCAATAATCAAATCAATGTTGCAGAATTAAGCAATGGAGTATATCTTTTGAAACTTAAAACCGATAATGGTGTCTATTCCAATAAGTTTTTAAAAAACTAAGAAAAACTCCTGAATTAACCGAATGTCTCATTTAACGGACCGGATACTTCAGGAGTTTTTTTATTCAAAAGTTAGGCTAAAAAAACTTAAATTCTCTGAACGCAAAACAAATCCAGTTCTATGGATTTAGGAAGTGCTTTGGTTTTTATCAAGAGCGTCTTTTTTATTCATTTTCTTTTTCATAGCGCAAAACAGCATCATTTAAAATTTTTCTCATTCTGTTTCGAAGTGGCTCCGGACGCAGTACCTCCAGACCATTTCCAAAACCTAACAGTATACGTTCAAATTCATAATTTACAATAAGAAATACGTGAACGATGACGCTTCCATCCTCATTGGTTTTAATTAATCGTTGTGAATGATGTAACGGTTTGGTAATAACATAGGGAGCATTAATACGATCAATCCAAACTTCAATGCGTTGTGGCCGTAACCCTTCGTTTACGGTAACTCCAATTACATTTCGATAAAATTGTTCAGGATTAAAAGTATCTTCAAGATAGGGGATATTGAAATCATAATCAATTGAAATAATTCGGTCTAATGCTAAGTTGGTAATCGGCTGGCTTTGTTTTTTACGGCCTATCAAAAACCAACGATTGTTGAACTCTTTAAGGATGAAAGGATGGAAAATAAATTGCTGTTCCTCTCTGGATTTGAAAGACTTATACGTGATTACCAGAACTACTTTTTTAATAATTGCCTGATAGATTTCGTCTAAGAAATGAAGCCCTTTCAACTTATCGTTTTTGTCCAAATGAATGACCGGTTGCGTATGCGATTTCTCCGCATAGATTTTATCTTCCAATCGTTGAAGGATGTCCGAAACATCGTTAAATAATGAAAAATCTTTAAACTGTTTCAACATGGAAACGGTCTCAGTCAGAATGTTGATATCGGTTTCGGTTAGCGGAATATCCGTAATAGTGTATTCATCGTCTTCGTATTTGTAAAACTTCTTATCATACACCACAATAGGAGCATTGTAGCCCAGCTTCTCACTGCGCATCAATTGAATATCCAACTGAACGGTTCTCTTACTTACCGAAGTTTCTTTTCCTTCGTATTCGTACAAGGCATCGGAACAGGCTTCCATTAAATCCTCCAAAGTCCAGGTTCGGTAATGATTTTGGAGGCATTTGTCGATGGTTTTGTAACGGATCAGTGCGTTTTTGTTTTGAGCCACTTTAGAGTTATGAGTTATAAGTTATGAGTTATGAATTGACTGTTATAACAAATCGATTTCTCTTTGAATATTTGCTATGGCTTGCTGTTCGTATAAATTTTTGAAGGTTTCGGTTTGATAGATGTTCTTGTTTTCCAGAAAGTGCTGTAATGCTTTTTTCCTGCCCGGATTGTACATAAAATCTGGATAGATGCTGTATTCTTTTCGTATCTGTTTGTAATAAATCATATAATCTTCCCATTCTTTAGAAAGAATTTTCAAATCGAAATCAATCAGCCATTTTTCATCTTCGTTATCATGACACAAATGGTCTTTGGTCACCATAATCAGCTTGTAAATCCGGTCTTTGTTTACTGTCGAGTGCTCAGGAAGGAGGGAAACTGCCAATTCAGCACTTTTGGCTTCATTGTCTTTTCGGGAACTGTTGTATACATAATCATGGTAGAAAATCGCATACAAAACTTCATCGGGACATTGAAGCTGATTACGATATTCTTCAAAACAGATAATCATTTCCTTCAAATGTGTCAGGTTGTGATACTGTCTGGATTTATGGGAATAGGCTTTTTCAAGTTCAGTCCATCGTACAATTGCATTTCCTTCTGAAAAGCCATTATTTACAAGTAGTTCCGTGAAAATTTGTTGCAGGTTCATTGTGGTAATTTTACCAAAAATAGCATTCTTTTTTTACTGCGCAAAATAATTGCGTAGTGCTCCATGCATCTTTGTACTGTCAATAAGGAACAAATGTTTAATTAAAAAGTATCCAAGATGAAATTCAATTATTTTAACAAAGTGAAAAATGTAGTAACAAACTATGAAGGTGCAAAGGCATACCGTATGTCTCCGGAAATGGAACTGTATTCAGCTGTGGTAACTTCTGGATTAAACGATGTTACTTATGAAAAAGATGCAACGCGTTTAAAGAGAATCAAAGAATTGATTTTGCAATGCAACCCTGAATTTACAGCCAAGCTTGCCGTTTATGCTCGAAACGAAATGTATATGCGTTCCGTTCCAATGGTTTTGACGGTAGAATTAGCGAAGAATAATTCGGGAAATGCTTTGGTAAACCAAACCGTTCAGAAAGTGATTCAGCGTGCAGATGAAATTACTGAGTTATTGGCTTATTATCAGATGGCTAACAACCGTACTGAAACTAAAAAATTAAACCGTTTGTCAAAACAGATTCAAAAAGGTTTGGCGGAATCGTTCAACCGATTTGATGAATACCAGTTTGCAAAATACAACCGACAGGGAGAAGTAAAATTGCGAGATGCTTTGTTTTTGGTACACCCAAAAGCAAAAGATGAAGCACAACAACAGCTTTTCAACAAAATAGCTGAGAACAATTTGGCAACTCCTTATACTTGGGAAACTGAATTGTCTGAATTAGGTAAATCAGCTTTTAAAAATGAAGCCGCTAAGAAAGAAGCCTTTAAACAAAAATGGGAGGAACTTATCGATAGCAACAAAATGGGATATATGGCGACGATGCGTAACCTTCGTAACCTTATCGAGGCAGAGGTTTCCTTTGCTCATATGGAGAAAGTTTGCCAGTATTTGAGCAATGCCAATGCGGTTGCCAATTCCAAACAATTACCATTCCGTTTTTTAGCGGCGTACCGAGAGATTCGTGTGTTGAAATCCCGTTATGCAACAATGGTATTGGATGCTTTGGAAGATGCGGTTATGTATAGTGCACAGAATATCAAAGGTTTTGACGGTAAGACTTCGGTGGTTATTGCCTGCGACGTTTCGGGTTCGATGCAACAGCCGATTTCTAAAAAAAGTAAAATACAATTGTACGACATCGGTTTGATGTTGGGTATGCTGATGCAATCGCGTTGTAAAAACGTGGTAAGCGGTATGTTTGGTGACAAATGGAAAATCATCAACATGTCCAAGCGAAATGTTCTGGCTAATGTTCAGGAGTTTTACCGACGTGAAGGTGAAGTAGGGTATTCCACCAACGGTTATTTGGTTCTTGAAGACCTTATCAAACGAAAAGAAATCGTTGATAAAGTAATGCTGTTTACCGATGTTCAGATGTGGAACAACCAAGGTACTTTTCATTCTTTTGAAAACTCATGGAAACGTTACAAAGCCATTGCGCCAAACGCTAAATTGTATTTGTTCGATTTGGCAGGTTACGGTCAGGTGCCGTTGGATATCAAGCAGAATGATGTGTATCTGATTGCAGGTTGGTCCGACAAAATATTCGATGTTTTGCAGGCTATGGAAGATAAAAATTCCGCTTTGCAGTACATTAATGCGATAACGTTGTAGTATAAGTGTCGCGAACGCGTTTATTCGCGACACTTTTTAAAGTACGCAAAATAATTGCGCAGAGGAGAAATACCTTTGCTTCATAATAATCAAATACTATTACATAAACAAGTGCCGTAGGTAAGTGTTACTTCGATTAGGCGACGGGGTCGCGGGTTCAAGTCCCGTCTCTTCCACTAAATTTAAAATAAAATGGGAGAGTAGCTCAGTTGGTTAGAGCACGTAAATACATTTATCGTTTGTTGCCTTGTTTTAAAATGGTAGTAAGTCTTTGAAACAATTGAAAACAATACTAAAGAATGCCGTAGTAAAGTGTTACTTCGTCAGCAATTTGGGGAGGAATAGCGAAGTTGTAAAACCAGCAAGGCTATCCGGTTCGACTCCGGCTTCGACATGCCCCGTTTCACTTTACGCTTTTTGCTTCTTTAGGTTTTTATAAGATGCCGTTTATAAGTGTTACTTCGTCCGGTTGATTTTACATAGGTTCGAATCCTATAGAAACATTTATAAGTTATTGCTCTTATGTTTAGAAAGAGTGTCGTGCTGTATAGTTACTTCGTCTTCCAAATGAACTTTACACTATGCAGGTTTGTTACCTCTTTTTTAAAATAACACAGTACGCAAAATAATTGCGCAGGTTGTTTTCAACTTTGTACCATCAAAAAGAAATAACCCGATAACACGGTGGAGGTTATCGGGTTTACCAAAGCAGATTACACATTAGAAAAAATATAATTAATAACCCAACCTGACATTATAAATTGAGTAGTGTCAGGTTCGCAAAAAGAAAAATTATGAATGCACCAATTAACGGAAACGATTTATTAGCCATTGGTTACGAGTCCAGCGAAGCCTTAGGAGCAACCGTTTTGGCAAAAGTGGAAAACCACCACAATTTCGCATGGAAAGAAGTCTGGAACGGAGAAGAAGTAATCGTCCACAGAAAAGGTGCAACTCCAGCCGGTAAAGGCGTAATGGGAATCATTCCCGGAAGCATGACCGCACCCGGTTTTTTAGTGAGAGGAAAAGGCGAGGAAGAAGCCATAAACTCTGCCTCCCACGGCGCCGGACGTCAAATGAGCCGAACACAAGCTATCAAAAACATCACCAAAAACGAGATGCAAACCATTTTGAAAGATCACGGGGTAACCTTAATCGGTGCAGGTTTAGACGAAGCACCAATGGCGTACAAAGACATCAATTTAGTGATGGAATCCCAAAAGGAACTTGTGGATGTCGTGGCGAAGTTTACGCCTAAGATGGTGAGGATGGCGGATGATGGGAGTAGAGAGGATTAGCGGTGGCTGAGCGGAGCCGAAGTCACATATTTCCCTTTGTACTTTGTCTTGATACAAAGTACCAAAAATCAAGACTGGAACGCTCCACCTAAAAAATTAGAACACTTCCTAAATTATCCGAACTCTCCCGATGAAAAATCGGGATCAAACAGCGGATAATTCTTAACGGAAGTGTTCTAATTTTTCTTAACGGTTACGCGTTCTGAGGTCGGGGGGGTGCTTTGATTAACGTTTGGATTTTTAAGTTCGTTTAGTTGATCCGTTCGTTAACTGAGGATCTCTTTCCCTCCAATGACCGAGACTCTTGTTTTCCTCGGTGGCTGAGATTCTCGTTTTCCTCGGTGGCTGAGCGGAGCCAAAGCCACACCACTCATAAACTTTCAAAAATCACTAGAGTTGGTGATTGTGTAAGTAAATTTTTATTTATAGGTTTGCCGTATTGGTAATCTTGCTGTTTGAAATTACATTTGTGTAACATATTTACAAGTTATAAGACATAAAAAACTAAATCCAAGAAAACATGAAATACAAATCACTGAATAAAAGATTTAAAGATCAAAATCAAAGAGAAGTTTTTGCTCATTTTCCATACAATGGACAAGCAGGGGAAACATGGGAAACACCATTTGAAAGATTAACACATATTACAAAAACAGAAGAATGGGGGTTTAAAAGGCAAGAGTTTATCAGTCAATACGAAAGTCAATCATTTCCCATTTTGACGAACTTTTTGAATTATACATTTTTACGTCTTCAGGATGAAAAAAAAATAATGTATTCAAAGGAAAAAGATAAAGCTTGTTTTAATACAGGATTGCAAACTCCACGAGGCAAAGATATATTTGCAACATTCTTTAGAAATAAACAAGCTGAAGAAAGAAATCAACCAGATTGGACACTTTATGCATTTTGCGATTCTTACTCTGAAAAGTTAGAGCCTTTTCATCCTTTACCAGATTTAGCAAAATACATAAATGATGTAAATGATCTCGTATTCAACACTGAATATACTATTGAACCTAATTTAGACCACTTTCTAAAACATAATGAAGATAGACTTCCAGAAGTATTACAAGGAAATTTGAGAATGGCTGAAAATGTAATAAACGGTTCAATACAATCACTAAAAGGGTTAATACAACGAAATTATAAAATCGCTATACCCCATTGGTATGATAATAAAATTCAATTGTTGTTACCGTTGGTTTTAACTAACGATGAAGGAATTGCTGATCTAGCATTGGTCGTTGACAGAGACGATATTAGGAAAATATATAGAGGTAAAACAATTTTGTCTATGGACATGGCTTATATTGATGCAAGATTAATCACTAAACCAGCTGATGAATGGTTGAATCCTTAAATGTAAAACGATGTATAACAGCGTTTTTAAGAAAGGGCTATGCGAATTTATATTTAAAGAGGAGAAAGTGCTTGCACTTTCTCCTCTTTAAATATCTGCAACTAATTTCCTTATCAACTTAAAATTGTTACAACATTAAACTCATTGCTTATCACTACACAAAAAGAATCATTTTTTGTAGGTTGCTTAAATCAAATTATTTCAGTTCTCTGAAAACTTTACCGATTATATATTTGCTTTTTTTGATGAATTTCTCATACCTGGACAATTTCTCGCATTGAGTGATTTCAAGAGTAAAATTACCAAGAGAAAGTTGGAGTTTAATTAAAACTAGTTCTTTTGTTAACCAAGCAATAAAATACGAATCTTCACCTAATTTGCCTAGTTCATTTATTGGTGTTCCATAAAATGAATTAAGTTTTTGGGCAACTGTCTCAATTTCTTTCACAAAGATTCCTACACGATTCGGTGTATCCATCTTTTGCAGTATTACTGATTTTGGGTTATCTATTGGATATGATGCTAAGTTGAAGTAATTCAAAACAAACGATGGAATGTAAAGTGCATTCCTTTCATTAATTTTCAATGTAGGCTCTACTGTTGAAACCCAGAAAAGATAGTCAATTAAATGCTGACCATCTTTAATTTCTGCTGAGTTTTCCTCAACGAAGTCTACATATTCCTTTGGTGTTACTACACGAACATTTAATTTCAAAAGTTCAAAAGAAAGTGCAGCTTTTTCTTTGGTGTTCTTGTCAGCAACAATAAAAATGTCACAGCTTGTAGCATAAGCAATGTGCTCGTAGTCAGTTTCGATATTGTCCAAATGATGCCCTTCTTCAATAATGTCTTGATAAAATCCATGAAAGTCTAATTGCCTCACAAGCGCAATTATTTTGTTGAAAAGGCTCTTTCTATCTTCTCCGATCAAAGTATTTTCAAAAAGTTCCATAAAGTTTGTTTTCTGTAACTTTTGAGCGTTTTCATCCAACGTTTTTAATGGGCTAAATCTCTTATCCTTAATTCTACCACTAACCTTTATATCTTTTTGAAATCCATCACGCCAGTTTGAATAGTTATTGTCTTCGTAAAGGGTGCTAGATATTGTTAACATGTTTTGCATCATATCTTTCATAGAAATAGTTTCTTCTGTACCTAAAAGACTTTTTAAAAGTTCAGAACCCTTTGTATTTGCAATATTCCCTTTTGTCTCATTATTACCAATCGGTAAAAAATTTGGTAACTGAATCTCAAATAATGAATCAAAAATAGAAGAAAACGGACCTAAGGCATCCTTCATTCTATCTACACTAAAACCAAAATCTTCATGCTCATCATACGCTTCTATGTGTTGTTGCATTGATTCTCTTGAGTCTAAAAATTGAAATTCCAATACATCCTTAATTGTGTAAACAACAAACAATGATTTAGAATATTTTTGAAGCTTTTCCAAATATCCATCAATTCCATTTATACCAACTTTTTTATAACTCCTATATAAGTCTTTGAGATGTGCAGGAGAATAAGGAATAATATATTTTGAATCATCTTTCAATATTGTTGTAAGCCTTTTATAGATATCATCATTGTGATCCAATCTACTGAACACATTCCAATCTAAATATACTCTAATCATAACTACTTTCTTTAAAGTAAATTTAACATCTAACGGATTGATTATTAGTTTTTGTAAGTTTATTTATTCACAAATTCAAAAACCCACCAAAAAACTAAACCACCCCAACAACCCCCAACACATTAAACCCATCCTCCTTCAAAGCATACTGCACCCCATTTATCTCCTGATAAAACGTAAGCGATAACAAAAAAAGCTGTGTTCCCGTAATGTTTGGTATGTGGGTAGGTAGAAGGGAAAAGCTTGTAGGAGTAAGGTTCAAAGTGAAATTAACTACAGCGCTGTAAGCTACTTCATGGGCTTGGGTTTCAAAGTCTACAACGCAAACAGCACTTTGAAAACTCACATGGGTGGCTCCGTTTGGATAGCTTATTTGCTTGGCAGGACGTAAGGCTGTTATTGTAATTGCACCCGTTGAGGTATTTAAATCATAGGCTGCGTGTAAAACGGTGTTTAGCAAAGCATTTGCATTAAAATTAAAACCCATCAGCAATTGCTTTCCTTCCGTAGTCGCGATACCTGTTGCTACATTTCGTTTTCCTCTAACTGATAGCGTATCACAATTCTTAATCTGTAATAGTACACTAAGTAATCTGCTGTGTAATTGACTGTCTTTCGCTCTAATAATCAAGGTGCCCAAAGCCTGACGGAGCATTTTGCCACTGCTGCCGCAACTGCCAAATTCACTGTTGTTTTCCCGTGTTCTTATAAAATTAGGTTCATGGTGGATTCGTTCTTTAGAAATCCCGCCTTTTTTCCTAACATAATACGTACCGTCCCTTTTATAAAATATTAAATTATCGAGCGTTCCTTCAATTTTTAAAAAACCGTTTTGTTTAGCCATACAGCAATAAATTTAGGAATTGTATTACAATAATATAACAACAATTTAAGTACTGCAAATTTCAGTTCCGAAAGGAACCGTTTATGCCGAAATAGCCCAAAAAAGCCCTTTTTTCAACCCAATAACAATACGTTCCACTTTAGTATAACCCCAAATTGATTTTCTGTTCTTATCGTTTTCCTTTGGAGTAAAGCCATAGTAAAGCCGTATCAAAGTCATGCTAAAGCCGTATCAAAGCCATGGTAAAGCCGTATTAAAGCCATAGTAAAGTTGAATATAAGTAGTACCCCATCCGATTATTCAACAGCAGAAAGCCATATAATACAGAATACTGCAAGTGTCTTTTTTTTGTACTCACCGTTAAGGTGATTCTGTTTGAATAAAGAAAATAATAAAAGCCCAACAAGTAAAACTAACCTGTCAGGCTTCTGTATTTAGATTTGAAAATTAATGTAAGATGCTAGGAATTAAAATGGATTAAACTCTCAACAATCCTCTAAACCCTCTAACCGCATAATACGACTCTGCACCATTATGGTATAAAAAAGTGGTCTGGTAACGATAATCACAAAATAACGCACCTCCTAGTTTTCTAATAGCCGCAGGAGTTTTTACCCAACTCGATGATTTCAAATCAAAAGGGCCTAATTGTTGCAATTCCCTGTACTGTTCTTCAGTCAGTATTTCAATTCCCATTGCTGTTGCCATGGCTATTGCACTGTTTGCGGGTTTGTGCTCTTTTCTTGATTCTAGCGCTTCTTGGTCGTAGCAAATACTTCTGCGCCCTTTTGGGGTTTCTGCGGAACAATCACAAAAAATATACTCCTTGGTTTTAGCATCGTAACCAATCACATCAGGTTCACCGCCCGAGTTTTCCATTTCATTAAGGGACCATAACTTTTCAGGTTGAGATTCCAGTTTAGACTGCACAGCAGCCCATTCAAGGCCTTGGTGTCGGTTACTGTTTTTTTCAAAGCGGGTTTTTAAAGTTTTTAGTAGTGTTTCGCTTTGTTCCGCTTGTAAAGTTTTTTTGTTGGATTGTGCCATAGTGTTTTTGATTGATTGAGATTAAAATTACAGAATGTAATCCCAAAGCTACAAAAAAGAATACTGAAAACTTAGGGCACAAGAACTTTTTAATAAGTAAACGTTAGTCCTGCACCCCAATCCATATCGCTGTCATAATGGGAGGAAAGCGACCAGTATTTGGTCAGGATGTATTTTGCGCCCACCGTCCATTCTTTGTCGGTATTCCATTTGGCTCTCAATCGCAAGCGCTCCGTTAAAGGGATGTCTTCCCGGGCAATTTCAAAACGGACTTTTCCTTCATGGTCAATACGTCCGTCTGCAACTATAAACCAAGGTAAAGTGTATTGTAAACCCGCAATGGCAGCAGTACGTTTGTTTTTGGTATTTGTTTGGTTAAAAAGATTCGTTTCGGCATCCTCACCCGGACGGTAACGGAAATCAGCACCCACATAAGGGTATAAAAACTGGTTTTTACCAGTAAAACGACCAAACTGTAATGCACTTTCATACCCATATTCTTTTCTGAAACCGGCATGCCATTCCCCTTGAAACATCCATCTTGTGTTGCTGAATCGAATTTCTCCGTCGCTGCTATTGCTTTCTAGGCCGATCTCCGCACCTAAGTAAAAACGACGATCATCGGCATATACTTTTTTCAGGGCTTTTTTCGGATCACCCAACTCAGGATTTACCGGAGAATTTTCATAACTGAAGATTTTCCCCATGCCAGACATCATGTGATACAAAATATGACAATGAAAATACCAATCCCCATAATTTTCCGAAGCATTGAACTCGATGATATTGGTTTCCATCGGCATAATGTCCATCACATTTTTTAAAGGAGAATAGTCTCCATATTGATTTACAATTCTAAAGAAATGCCCGTGCAGGTGCATCGGATGGCGCATCATGGAATTGTTTTTCAGGATAATACGGATGTTTTCGCCTTTTTTGATCAGGATTTTATCGGTTTCGGAAATCGTTTTGTTGTCCATCGTCCAAACATAACGGTTCATGTTTCCGGTGAGTTCAAAAGTAAGTTCCCGAAACGGTTTATCGGATAAAGTCGTTTTGGTTACGGCTTGAAGCATGTTGTAATTCAACGTAACTTTTTCACCGTTTAGTTCATCGTTCATCTCATGGTGTTGATGTTCTTTTTCGGTAGTTTTATCAGATTTACTTCCCGTTACCTCAGGATACATCACCGCATTCATATCCATTTGTTGCAGGCTCATGTTCATGCCCATATCGTTCATTTTTCCGCCAACGGTCATCATGTCGTTCATCATCTTCATGCCTTCAAAATAGTTGAGGCGTTCCATGGGCTGCATCGCTTTCTTTTCTCCATTTCCAAGCCACAAAGAGGTCGAGCCGGTTCGGTCTTCAGAAGTCGCTAAAAACTCATAACTGCCATTTTCAGGAAGTGTGATTTCAATGTCGTACGATTCGGAAACCCCTACAATAAGACGGTCAACTTCAATTGGTTTTACGTCGATTCCGTCACTGGCCACCACGCTCATTTTTCCACCTGAAAATTGCAGCCAGAAGTAGGTGGAAGCACTTCCGTTAATTACCCGCAAACGGATTTTCTCTCCGGGTTTTAAGTCTGTAACCGCTTCTGAAGGCTTGCCGTTGATGAGAAACTTTTCGTAATACACATCGCTAACGTCCATCGCCATCATGCGTTTCCATTCGTTTTTCAGTTTGGTTCCGAATTGCTTTTCTTTTACCGCCTGATAATAATTTTGAGTTGCTCCTTTTTTAATGGCGTACCAATCCGTAGCCTGATGTAACGAACGCTCAATTTGATCTGGGTTTTCATCGCTCCAGTCACTTAACAGAACAACTTTCTCCTTGATTTTAGAAGGTTCTTTTTTATGAATGATGAACGCGCCGTACATTCCAACCTGTTCCTGTAACATCGTGTGGGAATGGTACCAATACGTTCCGTTTTGCACAATTGGAAAACGATACACTGCTTCAGAGTGCGGTTTGATAGGAGCTGTTGTTAAATAAGGAACACCGTCCATTTCATTTGGAAGAATCAATCCGTGCCAGTGCAGGGAAGTTTCATGATGCATGTGGTTGTGAACATGGATTTCGGCGATATCCCCTTCAGTAAATTCAAGTGTAGGAGCAGGAATCTGACCATTGATAGCTATTCCCGGTTTACTTTTTCCGGTAAAATTGACAATAGTGTCTTTGATGTGTAAATCATAACGTTGAACACGCTGTGCATCAGCAGCAAATGAAAAACGTAATAGAATCAGTATCAGGAATAGCTTTTTCATGGTCTGGTTTAGTTAATGGTTTTCTTTACGCTGCCACAAGTAAGCATAGCTTTTCCGTAATAAGGGTTTTTAACAGTGTTGGCATCGTCTAACCAGTTTGCTTTTTTCATGGGACAATACACTACATATAAAGTTTCGGAACCAAATACTTTTTGTTCCGCCAATACGATCATGGAATTTGATAGTTTATCGAAACCGGCTCTAACGTCTTCAATAGATTCGGATTTTCCATAGACTTCTAATCGTGCCGCAATAAATTTCAGCTCTTTTTGAGCAGCATTTCCGGTGGCTTTCGGCAAAATCTGTAAGGCTTCTTTTTGCATTTGGGACATGGCGCTTTTAGCATCGTTCAGATTTGAAGCTACCAAGGCATCTTCGATATCCAAATAACTTTTAAGCATATGATTCCAGTCATTACTTTGTGCTTGTGTTGTCATGAAACCCAGGCAGCTCATCAGTAGTACAAATAGTTTTTTCATGATTATTTATTTTTCAGTTAATGATTCGATTTTGAAACCGGCGCTTTTTACTTGTTCCACTAACGATTTCTCGTCCAGATTGTCTAGGGCGACGGTTAAAATTTTGTCTTTATGCCCGGTGTTCACTTCCCATTGGTTTTCGCCCAAAAGCGGATTTAAAACAGGAGTTATTTTCGAAACACAACCGGAGCAGTTAATATTGGTTTTGAATTGTTTGGTTTTCATTTTCAATAGATTAATGATTATTATTTATACAAAGTTCCGAATTGTAATAACCGTTTATGTTATGTTTTTTTAATTGTCCGTTGTAAGATTTACAGTTTTGAGGTTCGGTATTTTAGCCATAAGCTGTTACTTACCACACTTACGGAACTTAACGCCATTGCTGCACCTGCAATCATTGGGTTTAATAGAAATCCGTTAATCGGGTAGAGTAGGCCGGCTGCAATCGGAATTCCAATTAAATTATAGATGAATGCCCAAAACAGGTTTTGTTTAATGGTTTTTACAGTTTGCTTTGATAGTGAAATGGCTTGCGGTACTTTCAGTAAATCAGAAGAAATAATGGTCATGTGTGCTACATCCATTGCAATATCCGAACCTTTTCCCATGGCGATACTCACATTTGCCTGAGCCAAAGCGGCGCTATCATTGATACCGTCACCAACCATCGCAACAGTTTTTCCTTCCGATTGCAGAACTTTAACATAAGTGAGTTTGTCTTCCGGTAAAACGCTGGCTTTGTATTCCGTTACGCCAACGGTTTTGGCTACAGCTGCTGCTGTAGATTCGTTGTCACCCGTTAGCATTACGACTTCGATATCAAGTGCTTTCAATTGCTTAATGGCTTCGATGGAGGTTTCTTTTATTTTATCGGCTATTGCTAAAACGGCAAGTGTTTTCTGTTGATCTGAAAAGTAAATTAAAGTGTGTCCCAATTCCGCTTGACGGGCAATAAACTCGGAAAAGAAAGCGTCGATTTCAATATTGTTCTCTTTTAGTAGACGTTTATTTCCAGCGAAATAAGTTTGATTGTCAATTTTAGCTTTCACACCGAAGCCGGTAATGCTTTCAAATTCAGTGACTTCTTTGGTGTGCATGCCAGCATAATGTTTAGTAACTGCTTCTGCCAATGGATGTTCCGATTTGGATTCCATCGAAAGTAAAATGCTGTGTAAATGATGGTTTTCTTCTTTCCACAATGTTGCTATAACGGAGGGTTTTCCTTCAGTTAATGTTCCGGTTTTGTCGAAAATAACGGCGTCGATCTTTTTAGCAAGTTCTAAGCTCTCGGCATCTTTAATTAGGATTCCTTTTTCGGCACCTTTGCCCACACCAACCATAATTGCTGTTGGAGTAGCTAAACCCAGCGCACAAGGACAAGCAATTACCAATACGGTTACCATCGCCAAAAGCCCTTGGGTAAAGCCGTTTTCACCTCCTAAAACAATCCATGCGATTAAGGCTAAAATGGATATTCCGATTACGATAGGCACAAAGATTCCGGCAATTTTATCGACTAATTTTTGTACCGGCGCCTTACTGCCTTGTGCATTTTGAACCATCGTAATAATTTGCGACAACAAAGTATCGCTACCTATTTTTTCGGCTTTGTACTGAAAACTTCCTTTTTGGTTTATTGTTCCGGCAAATACTTTATCGTTTTGGTTTTTAGCTACGGGAATCGGTTCACCGGAAATCATGCTTTCATCTACAAAAGAAGTTCCGCTAAAAACGCTTCCGTCTACCGCAATTTTCTCACCGGGTTTTGCCAAAAGAAGATCGCCAATTAAAACCTCGCTTATTTTTATTTCTTCCTGTTGATTGTTTTGGGTTAAACGGGTTACGGTTTTCGGTTGTAATCCGATTAGTTTTTTAATGGCGGATGCAGTATTGCCTTTTGCACGTTCTTCCAAAACTTTTCCCAGCAAAATGAAAGTGATGACGACGGTCGCTGCTTCAAAATATACGTGGGCATGCAGTCCTCGGTTGTGCCAGAATTCCGGATTTAGGGTGTTAAAAGCACTGAAAAGATAAGCAATTCCTGTACTTAAAGCGACCAACGTATCCATATTGGCAGTTCGGTGTTTGGTTTGTTTCCAAGCGTTGATGAAAAAGCTTCTTCCGTACCAAAACAGCACCGGAGTGGATAACGCCCACATGATCCAATTCGCGTAAGGCATATTCATAAAAAACATTCCAATGAGGAAAACCGGAAAGGTAAATAGGGCAGAAGCAATAGTTTTTCTTTTTAAAGTTGCGAATTGTTGCGCCTGATGTTCTGCTAATTCATCTTCTTGATTTTCAGAAGTTTCAATAATGATATCGTAACCAATACTTTGAATGGCTTTTTTGAAATTCTCGAGTTTGGCAATACCGGGAATGTATTCTACAATTGCTGTGGCATTAGCATAATTTACTGCTGCGGAAACGACGCCTTCTTCAAAAGAAAGGATACTTTCCACACTCACGGCGCAGGAAGCACAAGTCATTCCGGTTATGGGAAACGTCTTTTTAATTGTTGTTACATCGTATCCTAAATCACGGATATTTTGGGTAAGTTCGGTCAGTTTGAATTGCTTTGCATCAACTTCAATTTTTGCCTGATTGTTGTTTAGTTCCACTTTATGGGTAAGAATGCCTTTGGTTTTGTCCAGCGCATCATCAACAATTAAAGCACAATGTTCACTGTGAACACCTTCTAGGGGAATACTGATTATTTTTTGGTTGGTTTCCATGGCTGTTGTTATTTGATGATACAAAGTTCGCACAGATAGCAACAGTAAGTATTACACTATTCTTTTGATGCGTTGTAACATTTACAGAAAATCCAGCGGTACTCTTTTTTGCTGTCCGATTGTTTTAAAATGGGAAGGCGTTAAACCGGTTACTTTTTTGAATTGATTGCTTAAATAAGCTACACTGCTATAACCCAATTGATTAGCGATTTCTTTGAGTGAAAGTTCATCGTAAACGATAAGTTCCTTTACTTTTTCTATTTTTTGAAGGATTACATATTTTTCAATGGTTGTGCCTTCCACTTCCGAAAACAGATTACTTAAATAGTTGTATTCATAACCTAATTCTTTTGAAAGAAAGCTGGACAAATTCACTTTAAGCATTTCCTTGTCATGATGAATAAATTGAATAATGTGGTTTTTAATGCGTTCAATTAGTTGCTGTTTTTTATCGTCGATCATCTCAAAACCAATAGATTGCAGCTGATTGGACAGTTTCATTAAGTTAGCGTCACTAAGCTCACTGCTTAATTCAATTTCTCCTAATGCAACATTTTTGTAATCAATTTCAAGATCATTCAGGATGTTTTCCACTGCCATGATGCATCTTTGGCAAACCATGTTTTTTATATAGACTTTCATTGGATTTATTTAGAATACATACAAAATTAGGAAATGTTAAAACGTTCAGGTGCTAAAATTTTTACAAATTTTTTATAACAGGTAACAGAACGTTAATTAGTAATCAATCTGAATATTAAAATGATAACAGTTATAAAAACAATGGTTGAATAGATTTCTTTGTTGTATTTGGCCAGCCAAAGCGGTAAATAAATATCGAAATTAGGTTTTGAGGAATCGGAATAATTTCTGGCAATTAAAGTAACAGGGCAAATTCTTTTGAAAATAAGAAGGACAATTCCTTCCATAACAATCAGGCCAAGGCAAATCCAGACCCATTTGTCAATTTTATTAGCAATAACCGCATAAAACAAATAAAAAATAACAACGTTGAAAAACAGCCATATCGCTGTATGGAGCAGTTTTACAAGTATGAGTTTAGAATTTTCCCGCATACTCTAAGTTACTAATTTTCCGGTTTTTACTGAAATTGAATTGCAGTAAGTTTCCCTGAGCGATATTGATTATTATTTTCTCTTCAAATAAGATATAATTCAACTGGTTTCATATATTTGTTTTCCTAAAAATTAACAAACCAAACCAAGGGAAACTATTTATGTTTTTTAAAGATTTATTCAGAAGAAAATCCACAGCAACCATATTAAAACAGGGAGGGGATGGTGATCATGCCACCGGCCTTCACAAAGTACTTACCGTTCGTGATCTTACCTTTTTCGGAATTGCCGCCATTATTGGAGGAGGAACGTTTTCCGCTATTGGAAACGCTTGTTTCTCAGGTGGTCCCGGAGTAATTTTATTATATGTAATTTGTGCGATTGCCTGTGGTTTTACAGCGATGTGTTATGCAGAATTTGCCTCTCGCGTACCGGTTTCAGGAAGTGCTTATACGTATGCTTACGTTTCTTTCGGAGAAGTTTTTGCCTGGATTATCGGATGGGCTTTAATCATGGAGTATTCCATTGGTAACATTTATATTGCCTTTTCCTGGAGTGGTTATTTTACCAACTTACTGGAAAGTTTCCATATTCATTTACCGGAATGGCTTACAATAAATTATCAGTCTGCGCATTCGGCTTTCCTTGAAAATAAAGCAGGTGAAGGTTTTAATGCCTGGCAAAATGCTCCAATGATCGGTAGCTTAAAAGTAATTTTCGATATGCCGGCTTTTGTCATCAATTTATTGATTACATACTTGGTTTATAAAGGAACAAAAGAGTCAAAAAACTTCAGTAATGTAATGGTAATGATTAAGTTAGCGATTATCGTTCTGGTTATCATTGTTGGTGCTTTTTATGTTGATATTGACAATTGGACTCCATTTATGCCAAACGGTTTCGGAGGTGTAATGGCTGGAGTTTCAGCAGTTTTCTTTGCTTATATCGGTTTTGATGCGGTTTCAACTTTAGCGGAAGAATGTAAAAACCCACAACGCGATTTACCCAAAGGAATGATTTATTCTCTTGTAATCTGTACAGTGGTTTATATCATTTTAGCGTTAATCTTAACAGGAATGGTATCTTACAAATTCCTCGGTGTTAGTGATCCTTTAGCAGAAATTTTCGCCTTAAAAGGAGTGAAGTGGATGCTGTTTATTGTTTCAATTGCAGCCGTAGTAGCCATGACCAGTGTAATGTTGGTGTTCCAGATGGGACAGCCGCGTATTTGGATGACCATGAGCCGTGACGGTTTAATGCCGAAGAAATTCTCAGAAATTCATCCGAAACATAAAACTCCCGGTTTTGCAACAATAGTAACAGGTTGTGTGGTAGGTTTGCCAATTTTCTTCACTGATGAAAACTTTGTATTAGACTTTACAAGTATCGGAACTTTGTTTGCATTTGTATTGGTTTGTGGTGGTGTACTTATGCTTTCTCCACAAAGTGAAGCAGAAATTGCAGAACGTAAAACCAACGGTAAATTTAGAATTCCGTACATTAACTCGAAATTCATATTCCCTGCATTAGTATTAGGTTCAGGATTATTGGTTAACTATTTGTTCCCGACTTTCTTTGGAGATACATTCGATTTTTCAGGAGATAAATTCGCTACAAATATTTCGATGGTAGTATTCTTTATCTTATGTGCAATAATGGCTGTTGTGGCGTTTATGAAAAACCTTTCCTTAATTCCATTGTTAGGATTGATTTCATGTTGCTACCTGTTAACCGGTATGGCGGTTTCCAACTGGAAATGGTTTGGCGTTTGGTTAGTTATAGGACTTGTATTTTATTTCTGTTACGGATTTAAAAACAGTAAACTCAAGTTCAATAAATTAGAAGCTACTTTAGAAGATTAGATAAAAAAATCCCGAATGTTTAATTCGGGATTTTTTTTAATTAAAAGTATGGTATAGTCCTTTACCAAAGAAATAACCAACCATAAAGAGAACTGCTAGTGCAACTGTAAAAAAGATTGCTTTTTTAGTTGTGAAATTTGTGTTGTTTCCGGTTTTCATAATTCTATGATTTTAAACTATTTGACTCAAAATTTACCGCTTTGTTACAAATAAAAAATCCGCTGTTTTAATAACGGATTTTTATTGAAAAAACGGAATCTTTATAGTATAACGATTCAATCTTCATATTAAAAACATAATCAATTAATAAACTGATTTAATAAATCGTTCTAACAACTGTATTTATTGAAAAAATGAATCTATTTATTGAAAAAACAACTGTATTAATTAAAAAAATAACCCGATACTTTGAAACGATAACTTGATACATCTAGAAAATTACTTAAAAAATACAGTTATTTTATCAATTTACCACGTTGTGCAACGTATTAAAATACCTCCAAAAGCTTTGATGCAGTGGGCTTTATCAAGTTAATAGTTCGGTTTAATAAGGTGTTATGATAAAAAAAATCCGCTGCTTTCACAACGGATTTCTTAATTATGTAAAATTCTAAGAAGTCTATTTCTTCAAATGAACATTAAAATAATCGGCAACTTTTGCATACAAATGGATTCGGTCTCTTCCGCCAACATTATGTTCGTGGTTAGGGTATAAGAAGTAATCGACTTGTTTTCCTGCTTTAATACATGCTTCAATAAAGTTCATGCTGTGTTGTTGCACCACAACCGGATCTTGAGCTCCGTGAATAACTAACAAGCGTCCTTTTAAATCTTTGGCTTTATCTAATAAAGAAGCTTTTGCATAACCATCAGGATTTTCCTGAGGCATATCCATATAACGCTCTCCGTACATGATTTCGTAGTATTTCCAATCGATTACCGGTCCTCCGGCAACACCTACTTTAAATACATCGCTGTGGTTGGTCATTAAGGAAGTAGTCATGAATCCTCCGAAACTCCATCCGAAAACACCAATTTTATCAGCATCTACAAACGCTTTCGATTTTAAGAATTCAACACCTTTCATTTGGTCGGCCATTTCGTTAACCCCTAACTGTCGGTGGTTTACATCGCAGAATTTCTTTCCTCGAGAGTCACTTCCTCGGTTGTCTAAAGTAAACACAACGTAACCTTGTTGTGCCATGTAATAATCGAAGTAGCCTCCGCCGCCCATCCAACGGTTGTTCACCAACTGAGCATGAGAACCTCCGTAAACATAAACCATTACCGGGTATTTTTTTGCAGCATCGAAATTCGCAGGATAGATGATTCGTCCGTTTAAAGGCGTTTTTCCATCTGCAGAAGTTAAAGTAACCAACTCCATTTTAGGCATGTCGATTTTCCCAGTAAAAGGATTATCCGCTTTTAAAATTGAAGTGTTGGCCATTTTCGTTTTTACATTCAGAATAGAAATCTCATTTGGAGTGCTCACATTGCTGTATTGATCCAAAATCATTGTTCCGTCTGAAGAAACCGATGCTGCGTGTGTTCCGGAAATTGTAGTTAATTGAATAGTTTTTCCGGATTTGATATCTACTTGGTATAATTGACGATCCAAACCGTTGTTGGCTGTTCCGATGTAATTGATCTTTGTTCCTTTAGCGTCGAAATCTAAAAGGTCTTTCACTACAACATCTTTGTAACCAAGGTTTTTGATCATTTTACCCTCCGTGTTGTACAAATACATTTGATTGAATCCGTAAAAATCCGTTTGGTAAATAAATTGGTTAGGATTGTTCGGAACAAAAGTTAACGAATGTTGTGGTTCTACCCAAGTTGAAGCTTTTTCCTCGAACAAAGTTTTAATGAAAGCTCCGGTTGAAGCATCGTATTTGTTGAATTTCAAATGATTTTGTTCACGGTTTAAAACACCAATAAAGATATATTTTCCACTTGGTTCCCAAGAAACCATAGTTAAGAATTGTTCTTTTGGTTCTCCGGTTTGAATGGTTACTTTTCTTTCTGTAGCAACATCATAAATTACAACGGTAACATTCTCACTGGTCATTCCGGCCATCGGATATTTGATGTCTTTGTTTGCTGCTTCACGCTCATTCCAGTTGATGATAGGGTAGTTGCCCACCATAGTTTCGTCTTTTCTGTAATAAGCTAATTGTGTTCCGGTCTGGTTCCACCACATACCGCGGTCGATACCAAATTCCTGACGGTGAACATAATCCGAACCGTTTACAATGGCAGGATTTTGATCGTTGGTAACTTCAATTACATTTCCAGCTGGAGTTGTAATTCTGATATTATTTTCTTTTAACCAAGAAACATTACCGTTAGAAGCAAATTTAGCTTGTGCACCTTCATTAGAATAACTTGTTGAAGTTGTGATTTTTTTGGAAACCACATCGTAAGTTACTTTATAGTTGTTTTTTTTTCCGGCAACTTCAGTCTCGAAAGTGTTTGCTGTTTTCCAGTTAATTTCAAAAGGGAACATTCTTAGTGAAAACTCCTCATTTGGAAAAGCAGTTTTAAGAGCATTTTCGAAATCAGTTTTGGTAGCAAGGGTAGTTTCTTTCCACGCTGTAGCAGCACTTTTTTCCAATAAACTTGAAAAATCGGCACTTAAATAAGTAATTGCTTTAGAATCTTTACGCCATTGCTGGGCATTTTGTGTAGTAGGGGCATATTTTCGGGCACCTGTTACCGTTTCTTCTATGGTGAAATTCTTTTGGGCAATAGCCGCAGAACCAGCCAGAAGAAAGAATAATGTAAATTTTTTCATTAATAGAATTTTTAAAAGGCTAATTTATACAAAGTTGAATTCCTATACTGTTAAGGAATGCTAAAAATTACTTGATACATCAATTAGTTACAATTTTTTAATTTTTGTTACAAAAAAGAAATCCGCCAATGATTACTCAAAAGCGGATTACTAACTAAAAAACTAAAAAACTTAATTTAAAATCGAAAGTTCCTTCATGCAATTTTTCATCATTGTATAGGTTCTCTCAATATCGTTGTCCAAACCGATGGAGAAACGAATTAATCCGTCGGTAAGGCCCATTTCTTTTTGTTCGTCAAGCGGAATTTCAGAAGAAGTTGAAGTTCCCGGTGCACTAAACAAGGTTTTGTAAAATCCTAAACTTACTGCTAAATACCCAAGGTTTCTTTCCTGCATTAGTTCCATTAATTCATTGGCTTTGTCTAAAGAACCAACGTCGATGGTCATCATTCCTCCAAAACCGTATTCTGGATTAATCATGGTTTTATAAATCTCATGGCTTGGATGTGATTTTAAACCAGGATAAACCGTTTTGATTCCGTCCGCTTCAAATTTCTCGGCTAAATATTGTGCATTGTGACTGTGTTGCTTCATACGGATATGAAGTGTACGAAGGTTTTTCATCACTGAAGCGGAACGCAAACTATCCATAGTTGGTCCTAAAAGCATGCTTGCTCCATCGTTCACATTTTTAAGGCTATTAATAAAATCCTGAGAAGCACAAACCACACCACCAACAGTATCACTGCTTCCGTTGATGTATTTTGTTAAACTGTGGATCACAACATCAGCACCTAATTTTGCCGGAGCAACTGATAAAGGTGAAAACGTATTGTCAACCACCAATTTAAGGTTGTGTTTTTTTGCTATTTTAGAAAGTGAAGCAATATCAGCAACTTCCAATAAAGGGTTACTTACAGTTTCACAATAAATTACTTTTGTATTCGGAGTAATTGCTGCTTCTACAACTTCTAACTTTGTAATGTCTACAAATGTCGTGCTTATACCCATTCTAGGAGTGAAATTTTTAAGAAAAGCATAAGTTCCTCCATAAATAGTACGGCTGGAAACAATATGATCACCGTTACCGCACAATTGTAATAAAGTAGGAGTGATGGCGCCCATTCCTGAAGCGGCTACGTTTGCGCTTTCGGTTCCTTCCATTGCTGCCAAAGCTTTATCCAAATAAAGGTTACTTGGTGAAGAATGGCGGGAATACAAATAGCAACCTTCTGCATTTCCTTCGAATGTATCGAACATGGTTTTTGCGGAAAGGAATGTATAAGTAGAACTGTCTGAAATAGAAGGGTTAACACCTCCAAATTCTCCAAAATATTGCAAATCCTGAATTTTGTCTGCCGGGTTGAATTTCTCCATAAAATAATTTTTGTAGGTTGATAGTAGTAGTTAAATAGGGGTCAAAGAAAAGTTATTTAGGAAAATATATCAACTAATTATTGATTATTTAGATTTATATTCTGTATTTATTGGTAATTGTAGTTGTAATTTCATTTAAAAGAAGTAAATTTGACTTTCAAACCAATTTTTTTTCAATTATGAATTTTGATGCCATTGATAAAAAACTACTAAAATTGCTACAAACCGATAGCAAGCAAACTACTAAAGAGTTGTCTCTAAAACTCAATTTGTCGGTTACAGCTGTTTATGAACGAATTAAAAAACTAGAGAAAGAAGGTGTAATTTCAAATTACGTTGCTTTAGTCGACCGTAATAAAATTGATAAAGGCTTCGTGGTTTTCTGTCATATTAAATTGACTCAGCATAAAATTGAATTCATCAACCAATTTGAAAAGGAAGTCATTAAACTCAATGAAGTGCTGGAATGTTTCCATGTGAGTGGAGATTATGATTATATACTGAAGATTTGTTTAAAAGATATGGAGGAATACCGTGAATTTATGGTAACGAAACTAACTACCTTACAGCATATTGGAAGCACACACAGTACTTTTATGATTAGTGAGGTAAAGAGTACAACTGCTTTTTATGTGTAAAAGATTACAATTTTTTAGATTTTATTTTTTAATTTGTAAATAAAGGATTACTTTAGAACTTTATTAACCAACAAAACTAAAAAATTATGAAAACAAGACTTTTAAACATTCCAGGAGCAGAAGTGTTATCAAAAGAAACACAAAAAATGATCAAAGGTTCCGGAAAAGGTGGAAATCCAGATTTATCACTTTGTGGCTGTTCATGTAGTGGAGCGGTTACCGGTCCTGATTATTGCGTACAATATATTGCTTGCCCCCAAGTTTATACCTGTAACGATTCGATATAATCAGATTTAAATAAAAAGAAAAGGCCTATTAAATAGGTCTTTTTTTATGTCTTTTTGTGAAAAACATACTATTTGAATTTGATTCTTGATAAAATGCAAAACATCATTATTTTCCTTAATAAACTGATTCTGTATAAACAAAAATCCTTAATTTTGTGCGACGAAATTTTTAAAAACACAACATAAAATAAATACTATGAGTTCATTTGACGTAGTTATTATTGGTTCAGGTCCTGGTGGATATGTAGCGGCAATCCGTTGCGCACAGTTAGGAATGAAAACGGCCATCATCGAAAAATATTCCACTCTTGGAGGTACTTGTCTTAATGTAGGTTGCATTCCTTCTAAAGCAATGTTGGCTTCTTCTCATCATTATGAAGAATTACAGCACTTTGCAGATCACGGTATCGAAGTTTCCGGAGATGTAAAAGTAAACCTTGAGAAAATGGTTGCCCGTAAACAGGCGGTTGTAGATCAAACTTCTGGCGGTGTAAAATATTTGATGGATAAAAATAACATCACTGTATTTGAAGGAGTAGGGTCTTTCGAAAACGCAACTACCATCAATGTAACTAAAGCTGACGGTTCTGTTGAGAAAATCGAAGCTAAAAATACAATCATTGCTACAGGTTCAAAACCATCATCTTTGCCTTTCATCAAAATCGATAAAGAAAGAATCATCACTTCAACTGAAGCTTTAAAACTAAAAGAAGTTCCAAAACACCTTGTCATCATTGGTGGTGGAGTTATCGGATTAGAGCTTGGACAAGTATATTTACGTTTAGGAGCTCAGGTTTCTGTTGTAGAATTTATGGACAGAATCATTCCGGGTATGGACGGAGGTTTATCGAAAGAATTAACCAAAGTATTGAAAAAGCAAGGAATGAAATTCTACACTTCCCACAAAGTTCAGGCTGTTGACAGAGCTGGAGAAGGTGTGGTTGTAAAAGCTGAAAACGCTAAAGGTGAAGTAATTACTTTAGAAGGTGATTATGCTTTGGTTTCTGTTGGTCGTCGTCCTTATACGGATGGTTTGAACGCAGATAAAGCAGGAGTTAAAATCACTGAAAGAGGACAGGTTGAAGTAAACGATCATTTACAGACATCAGCTTCTAATATTTATGCAATTGGTGATGTAGTTCGTGGAGCTATGTTAGCACATAAAGCGGAAGAAGAAGGGGTAATGGTTGCAGAATATTTAGCAGGACAGAAACCTCACATCGATTATAATTTAATTCCAGGAGTTGTTTATACTTGGCCTGAAGTTGCAGCGGTTGGTAAAACTGAAGAGCAATTGAAAGAAGCGGGAGTAGCCTACAAAGCCGGAAGTTTCCCATTCAAAGCTTTAGGTAGAGCGCGTGCAAGTGCTGATATCGAAGGATTTGTTAAGATTTTGGCAGATGCTAAAACCGACGAAGTTTTAGGAATCCACATGATTGGAGCAAGAGCCGCAGATTTAATCGCAGAAGCTGTAACGGCAATGGAATTCAGAGCCTCAGCAGAAGATATTTCAAGAATGTCTCACGCACATCCAACCTTTGCAGAAGCAATCAAAGAAGCAGCATTGGCAGCTACAGATAACAGAGCATTACACGTATAACAGTCTGTTAAACAATATCTATATAAAAAAAGTCGCTCATTTGAGCGACTTTTTTTATTTGCTTACGAAAATACCTTTATAACTGTCCCAATGCCTGTAAATCAGAAAAATATTTCCAAGAAACAAGAAAGCTCCGGCACCAATATTGGCTGGATCCAAACAAAGATGGACCATTATGATATTTACTGATATAGGCAATAGAACCAAATTGGCTAAGCGCACAAACATCCCGGAAATAAAAGCCAAACCACAAAGAAATTCCAATCCTTTTACCAAATTCATTAAATAACCGGAGGCAGCTAATCCTTCATTGAAGGTTTTAAGATCTCCAGTTAAAACCGGTTGTGGAAATAATTTTAAGAAATAAACGATGGAACCAAACAACAATAAAGCTCCCATAAGAACCCTTATAACAACAGTCGCAATTTTCATAAATATTTGATTTTTAGAGGTTAGTTAATCAAATGTAAGAAAATAATTAAAATGGTTACTGTTGTTTTCTGTTAAGTTTCTTATAGCCAATATATCCTAAAGCACCAATCAAAATCAAAGCCCAAAGTTGCACCACAAAAGCAATGATGGATTCCAGCATGTACCAACCGGTTTTTAAGCTGTCCCAAATCTGTAAACCTAAATGCGGACGGTATTTGTTGATGCTTTTCTCACTGGCATACAATTCGTGTTTAATCGCTTCACGCTGATACAGTTTAATAGAAACCGTGCTGAAGTTCACTTGATCGTTCAGAGAAAGATTATTCAATTTGGCATTATCGTTCTGTTCTTTTTTAGCCGCCAGATTTTCTTCGGCATCAATTACATTGTTTAGTTTTTTTCCTTTTTCGTCAATAGCTTTTTCGATTCTGTTTTCAGTTGATGAGCTTCTTTTTTGCGCCATTTTGTTAGCCTGAAGCTGAAGGGAGACATCATCCGCTTTAATCACTCTCGAATCCAAAAAATCAATTTCTTTTGCAATCGATTTTATTAAAGTATCCAGTTTAGTGTTAGGAACCCGAATTGTGATGTCATTTTCAACCGTATATTTCGTAGTTTCTAAAATACTGTCCTGACTTACACGAGTTTCCTCTTTTTCGTTTATATGACTTTGTAAATTTGTATAAGTGACAAATCCTCCAAATTTAGCAGTTACATTTTCAATGGAATACGTTGATTTTGCGACATTTTTGACTTTGAACTGCAAATCTGCCGTTCGAACGAATTTTCGATTACTGTCTTTTTTTTCAACTGCTGCGGATGAGGAAACTGCATCAGCCGCGCTTTCAGAGGTTACGATTTCTTCTGCTTTAGATTCAGAAGCTTCTTTGCAGGAATAAGCAAGCACTAAAAGCAATGCCGCCATACCAATTCGAGGAATTGTTTTCATAAAAATTACTATTTAAAGGTTAATGTTACAGGGTAAAACGAAATAGTAATTTTCAGTCAATAGGAATTGGTTTTAGTAGATTTTCACACAAGTATTCCTACTAAAAAGTGTGCCACAATTTCAAAAAAACGGCAATGCAATAATATTTTTGTTTTTGAGTTTTTACTTGATTCTGGAGGTTGCAATTTTCACATCGGCGGTTGCCCAACTTTTTAATATAAGTCGTTCTATTTCAGTTGATTTTTGCTTGTTGCTAAGTTTTTCATAAGCCAATTTTAAACCGTGTTCAGCCCAGCCATTTTTAGGAAATTGTTTTAAATCTTCTTGGTAAACTTTAATGGCTTCGTTGTATTTTCCGGCTTCAATTAAAATGGCTCCCAAATGATGTCTTACTGAGAAAAACCAATCGGGCGGTTCATTGTAATTCAAACCGTCTTCAATCACTACGGCTTTTTGAAGTGTTTGGATGCTTTGTGTGTATTTTTTTTCAGAAGCTAAAATCTCGGCTTTCAAAACTTTAGCAGCAATATTCACAATCGAGCTCATCGAATTGATTTGCCAAATGGTTATTTTTTCCAAATACTTATCGTTGGCCAGAACTTCCAATTGCACCAGTTCAGATTTTGCTTTTTGCAAATCGTTTTTGCCCAAATAAGCCATTCCTTTTGCATAATGGGAAATCGCCTTAGGGTATTTTAAGGTATCGGAAACTAATTTCATTTTTAAAATTTCGTCCCATTTGCCAAACTTTACCGCTACGAAATAAGGAATCACGTAATAATGCTGTAACGTTTCCAATCCGGGTATAATCATATTTTTCGGATGCACTAATTTAGAAGTTTCGTTTGCTCCAATCATAGCCCATTTTGAATTTCCTTCCAAAGTAGCAGTTCCAGCCATAAAATGATAATTATGAGGATAATAACCAATCGGATAAGCGCCTTGAGCGTGACACATCGTAACATAAGCACTATCCACTTTACAGGCATTTATATTGGCTATGGTTCCTTTGTGATAATCACCCGTCCGGATGTAAATATGGGAAGCCATATGCGTCAGATGACCAAAAGATTTCGCATTACCGTCATCAAAGAATCTGGCAGCTGCGTAACCTCTTTGCGGAGTGGATGAAGCCTCAACCGCATGAATGTAGAAATGATTGGCACCGATGTGTTTTGGGTCTTTTTTAAGGATTTTCTCAAATAAACCAACAATTTCAGGCGTCCAGGGTTTAGGTTTTCCGTTTTTATCATATAAATCCCAAGGATGTAAATCCATGACAGATTCCGCATAAAGCGCATTGATATTAATATCGTCAGGAAATTTAGCATTGGCTTCTTTCATCGCTTTTGAGTAGGCAATATCAAGGTTTTTTCTATCCTTGACAGGTTTTTCCACATAACGATTTGAGAGCGCATTTATTAACGCTTTTTCACTTTCAGAAGCGTTAGTGCTTAATTTCAAAGCAGTTTGTATCGCTTTATAAGCCCTTTCGTAATTGTCCGGTTCCATTCCGGCGTTGTAATTTGGCCCTAAAACATAGGCAAATCCCCAAAAACACATAGCGCATTGGGGATCGAGTTTGGTTGCATAATAAAAGGACCGGGCAGCCTCTGCATGATTAAATCCATAAGCCAAAGCTAATCCTTGATTGAAGTATTTTTGAGCTTCCGGATTTTTGGTGGTAATCTTATAATCAAGGATATTCATCCCTTTGAACAGTGGTGCTTTATTGTCGGATTCATACCATTTTGCATCAATTACAGGTGGCGCGCAACTCATGCTGTTATGAGTAATTTGCGGTTCATTTTCTGGTAACGGAGATTTTTTTCGGCAGGAAAAGAATAGGGCAGATGCGATTAAGAGAATGAATACTGTTTTTTTCATGATGACAATTTTAATGTGAAAGAAATATATAAAGTTACTTAAAATCAATGAGTTGATTTGTTTTTTGTAGGTTTTTATGGAGCGAATGGGTAGTGATTTATCAGCAAGCCTTTTTCCCGTTTTCCGCTTTACAAGGTGCCGCTGCAACCGGGGCTAGAGTGGAAACCATAGCTTCTTTGGCAACTTTGTGCAATTTCCTTGTAAACTTTATGGTTAAGCAGTACTTTTACGTGATAAATAGTAATTTTTGAGAACTTCTGTTTTTAAATCCATTTCAAACGTAAGTCAATTCAAAGAACAAATTTTGAGTTGGGCGCAACAGTTTCGGGAAGTCGTTTTTCTCGACAGTAACAGTTATCCGCAGCAGTACGGAAGCTACGACTGTGTTCTGGCTTGTGATGCTTTTACATCCTTAAAAACAGATTATCACAACGCTTTTGAAGATTTAAAACAGTATCAGCAACAAACCAAAGATTGGCTTTTCGGTTACTTGTCTTACGATTTAAAAAATGATACCGAAAAACTCTATTCTAAAAATTTCGACGGTTTAAATTTCCCTGATTTATACTTTTTTCAGCCTAAGAAATTGTTTTTTTTAAAAGGTAATGAGTTGGAAATCTGTTATCTGAACATGTGTGATGACGAGTTGGAGGAGGATTTTGAGGAAATAGTTGAAAGGGAAAAGGGAAAAGAAGAGCAAAGTCTTGCAATAAAAATCGAGCAAAGGATTTCAAAGGAAAAGTATTTGCAAAAAGTAAGCGAAATGTTGCAGCATATCCATCGTGGCGACATTTATGAAGCAAATTTCTGCATGGAATTTTTTGCAGAAAACACCAAAATCAATCCGTTGGAAATCTATCAGAAACTGAATGCCATTTCCGAACCGCCTTTTGCAACATTTTTCAAAAACAACACGGATTTTCTACTTTGTGCATCTCCGGAACGCTATCTGCGAAAGCAAGGTACAAAAATAATTTCCCAGCCCATAAAAGGAACCGCGAAACGCGTTTTCGATGAAGAGCCTGATAATCAATCCAAGATCGATTTATCTGAAAATCCAAAGGAACGTTCCGAAAACATTATGATTGTGGATTTGGTTCGAAATGATTTATCACACACCGCGACAAAAGGTTCGGTTCAGGTAGAGGAACTTTGTGGGATTTACACGTTCAAGCAAGTCCATCAAATGATCTCGACTGTGGTTTCAGAAGTAGAAGAAGCAACCTCACCAATCGAAATCATCAAAACCACTTTTCCAATGGGAAGTATGACCGGGGCGCCAAAAATTTCCGCTATGCAAATAATCGAGGATTTAGAACAAACCAAGCGAGGTTTATACAGTGGGGCGGTTGGTTATTTTACGCCAAACAACGACTTCGATTTCAATGTAGTAATCCGAAGTATTCTGTATAATTCAAAAGAGAAATACGTTTCTTTTTCGGTAGGAAGCGCCATCACTGCAGAATCAAAACCGGAAATGGAATATGAAGAATGCTTGCTTAAAGCTAAAGCGATGCGTGAAGTGTTACTTGGTTAAATTTTATACATTTGGTTATGTTTTTAAAACTCCAAAATCATATCAGCGAAAATCTTTCATTTTTGAAAGGAAAAAAACTACTGCTTGCTATAAGCGGCGGTATCGACAGTATGGTTTTGTTGCATCTTTTGAAACAGTTAAATTTTGATATTTCAGTTGCACATTGCAATTTCAAATTAAGAGGCGAGGAGAGTGATGGAGACGAAGCTTTTGTGAAATTGATATGTGAAAATTTCAATGTTGTATTTTTTGTAAATCATTTTAATACAAAAGAATATGCGAGTTCACATAAACAATCAATTCAATTAGCTGCGCGTCAACTTCGCTACGATTGGTTTGATGAATTACTGGAAAAAGAAAGCTTTGATTATCTGTTGACAGCGCATCATTTGGATGATTCCGCAGAGACATTTTTAATCAATTTTACAAGAGGAACAGGGCTGGAAGGTTTGATCGGAATTCCGCAAATGAATAATAAAATCGTTCGTCCGCTTTTGGTTTTTTCGCGCGAGGAAATTGAAAATTATGCCAAAGAAAGTAATATAAAATGGCGGGAAGATTCCAGTAATACTTCTGATAAATATTTGAGAAATAAACTTCGACATGATGTTATTCCTATTTTAAAAGAACTCAATCCAAGCTTTTTGAGTTCGTTTCAACAAACCTTGGAAAACCTGCAACAAGTTCAGTCTATGGTAGATGATGCGTCAAGAATAGTTTATCGAAAAGTGGTGGAAGATGCTGATTTTCAGAAGCGAATCAATCTTATGGAATTAAAAATCCTACCCAATTACCAGGCGTATTTGTACCAATGGTTAAAGCCTTTCGGATTTACAGCTTGGAATGATATTTATGATTTAGTTGAGGCTCAATCCGGCAAACAGGTTTTTTCCGGAAAACATCGGCTACTTAAGGATAGGGAAGTGCTAATTCTGGAAGAACTTTCTGAAAATCAAAACGAAAGATATCTTATTGAAGAAAATCAAACGGAAATTGAACATCCAATTGCTATGAAAATCTCGTATGTAACAAATGTTACAGATACCGGAAGTTCAGAAATTATCTTTGTTGATAAAGATTCGTTAAAGTTTCCGCTGGTATTTCGAAAATGGCAACAAGGTGATTATTTTTACCCTTTCGGAATGGAAGGCAAAAAGAAGGTCAGCAAGTATTTTAAAGATGAGAAATTTTCACTGATCGATAAAGAAAACGCCTGGTTATTATGTTCCGGAGAAGAAATTGTCTGGATTGCCGGAAAACGTGCAGACAGACGATTTTCAGTAACAAAAACAACACAAACTATAATAAAATTTGAATTAAAGTAATGAAACGATTTTACGCCCTGTTACTCTTATTTTTTACTTTTTTAAGTGCTCAGGCACAAATATTAAATCCGGTAAGCTGGAAAACTTCCGTTGAGAAAAAATCGGATACTGAAGTGGTTTTGGTCTTCGATGCCACAATTGAGCACGAATGGCACATGTTTTCCCAATTCACACCGGAAGGTGGTTCTTCACCCTCTGTTTTTGAATATAAAAATGCAAAAGGAAACTTTGAATTGGTCGGAAAAACTAAGGAAAGTCCTTATAAAAAAGTATACAGCGATGTTTTTGAGGTAGACGAATACATGTTTGAAAACAAAGCACAGTTCAGACAAACAGTTAAAATTACCAATCCGAATTTAAAATCTATTTCTGTTTATGTTGAGTATCAGGTTTGTAAAGAATCGTGTATCCAGCAAGACAAAACGTTTGAGTTCAAGTTGCCGCAGATGAACGTGAAAGCTTCGGAAGTAGCTGTAACAATAACTTCGGTTGATTCAACTTCTTCACAAACAGCAGTTGTTACAGATTCGACTTCATCATCAGAAGTTAAAGAAACCGTTGCAACTTCTCAAGAAAAACCAGTTGGCAAAAAAGAAGAGAAAAAAGGTTTGTTATCAATTTTCTTCTTCGCATTTTTAGGTGGGTTCGCAGCACTATTAACACCATGCGTTTTTCCAATGATTCCAATGACCGTGAGTTTCTTTACCAAGCAGAGTAAAAACAAGGCACAGGGAATTCGAAACGCAATTATTTATGGGGTTTCCATTATCTTGATTTATGTAATTCTTGGAACTTTGGTTACGGCGATTTTTGGTGCCGATGCGTTAAATGCTTTATCAACAAACGTTTGGTTTAATATCATTTTCTTTGTCTTGTTGGTGTTTTTTGCCGCATCGTTCTTAGGAGCTTTCGAAATCATGTTACCAAATTCCTGGGCAAATAAAGTGGACCGTCAGGCGGATAAAGGAGGAATTATCGGAATTTTGTTCATGGCTTTGGCTCTGGCGATTGTTTCGTTTTCCTGCACAGGTCCAATTGTTGGAACGTTATTGGTGGAAGCAGCTTCCAAAGGAGGACTTGCTCCGATTGTTGGAATGTTGGGCTTTTCATCAGCTTTGGCTTTACCGTTTATGTTATTTGCAATGTTCCCGGGTTGGTTAAATTCATTACCAAAATCAGGAGGATGGTTAAATACAGTAAAAGTTGTTTTAGGCTTCTTAGAATTGGCTTTAGCGTTTAAATTCTTATCCAATGCAGATTTGGTTCTTCAAGCACATTTATTGGAAAGAGAAACGTTTTTAGCGATTTGGATTGCCGTTTTTGGAGCGTTGGCTTTTTATCTTTTCGGGAAAATCACTTTGCCACATGACAGCCCGTTAACCCATATTTCAGTTGGAAGATTGTCTTTAGGTTTGTTGGTTTTATCGTTCACGATTTACCTGATTCCGGGACTTTGGGGAGCACCTTTGAAATTGATTTCAGGATTCCCACCGCCAATGACTTATAGCGAAAGCCCTTACGGAGTAGGAAATTCGAAAGGAGTAGGAAATAGTGATTCTCATGCAGGATTACCAGACGGAGCACATTTAGGGCCACACGATATTGTAGCTTTCACAGAGTATGAAAAAGGAATGGCTTATGCTAAATCAGCTAATAAACCAGTATTATTGGATTTCACCGGATTTGCTTGTGTAAACTGCCGTAAAATGGAAGATTACGTTTGGTCGAAGCCGGAAATCTTATCTATTTTAAAAGATAAAGTGGTATTGATTTCGTTATATGTTGATGACAAACGCGAATTACCCGAAAACGAGAAATACACTTCGAAAGAAACCGGTAAAGAAATTAAAACGATCGGAAACAAATGGAGTGATTTCCAAATTACGCATTACAAAGCAAACGCACAGCCGTATTACATCATTTTAGATAATGAAGCAAATCGATTAACGGAACCGGTTGGTTACACACCAGATTCAGACGAATACAAAGCATGGCTGGAAAGCGGAATTGCTAAATACAAGAAATAATTCATTTTACTAATACTATTGAAGCGGGTTTATTTATCAAAACTGATAGTAAACTCGCTTCCTTGATTTAGAACGGATTTAACTTCGATTTTTCCGTTAAGATTCTCAGTTATTTTTTTTACGGTAGCCAAACCGATTCCTGTCCCGTAATTTCCGAAACGATCTTTTTTATTAAGGGTTTTAAAGAACAAAAAAATTTGATCAAGACTTTCGGCTTCAATTCCGTTACCATTATCCTTTACTGAGATTTTTGTTTGTTTATCTGAATCTTCACAATTAATTTCAATTTTAACCGGCTTTTTATCGTTGTATTTGATACCGTTGCTGATAAGGTTTATAAGTATCTGTTCAAGGGCATTCTTATTGGTTTTTAAAATCAAGGTTTTGTCGGGTATTTTAAATTGATGTTCTCTTTTAGAATCCAGCACACTGATAATTTGATTCAGCACATCGCAAAACACAACTTCCTCACAGTCATTTTTGTGGAACGTATCGCTTTTATAATAATTAAGAAGCCCATCAACATAATCCTTTAACTGATAGGAGGAAAGCGAGAGAAAATTGAGATATTCTTTTTCTTGTCCTTCAAATTTGTCGTTGCAGGTTTCTTTGAGTAATAATATCAAGGAGATGATGTTGTTCAAAGGAGATTTGATATCATGAGAAACAACCCGTGCAAATTGTTCTAATTCTTCGTATTTTAAATTGAGCATTTTGTTGGTTTGCAGTAATCTGAGGTTTTTTTTTCTGAGTTCGAGCAATTTGGATACCTGATTACCTAAAATTTCAAGTGATTTTGCCTGATCCTCAGTGATTTCTTTTGGAGAAAAGTCTGCAACACATAAAGAACCTAAATTGTATCCCTCAGGACTTTTGAGTGTTACACTTGCATAAAAACCGCCATCTTCAAATCCGTTAAACTTGCTTAAGGCTTCAAAATCCTTTTCGTTTTTAACATTATTTACGGATATAAATTTATGGGGTTTTGTAATTGCCAAAGCGCAAAAAGAGGTATTTCTGTTGGCATCATAACTATCAAAACCAACTTTAGATTTGACCCAAACTCTGTCCTGATCAACAAGAGTTATTGCTGAAATTGGGGTGTTACAAATTTTTGAAGCTAAATAAGTAATATTATCATAATCAGTTTCGGGGTCGGTATCTAATATTTCATAACTTTTTAAAATTTCTAACCTTATACGCTCATCAAGTGTAGTTTTTGCATTCATAATCAAGTTGTTATAATTATAGAATGACTATTAAATTTATGAAAAAAACAGCAATTATTATAGTTTTCTAAACGGTATTTCTTATTCTGAATAAAAATATAACAGTTGATTTTAGTCATTTTGTAAGAAATATTTTTAAATTATAAGAAAAATACTATTTTTGATGAAATTTATACGCCATGTTAACAAAAGTATTTGGAAGCGCTGTTTTTGGAGTAGACGCTACAACAGTCACTGTAGAAGTGAATATCGATAAAGGTATTGGTTATCACTTAGTTGGGTTACCGGATAACGCTATAAAAGAAAGCAGTTATCGAATAGCGGCTGCCTTAAAAAACAACGGTTATGAACTACCCGGAAAGAAAATAACAATCAATATGGCTCCTGCGGATCTTCGAAAAGAAGGGTCTGCTTATGACTTAACCCTTGCCATTGGAATTCTTGCCGCATCAGGTCAAATTAAATCTGAAGAAACTGATAAATACATGATAATGGGGGAACTTTCCCTTGATGGAAGTTTGCAGCCAATAAAAGGAGCTTTATCAATTGCCATAAAAGCAAAAGAAGAGGGGTTTAAAGGTTTCTTTTTACCCAAAGTAAATGATAAGGAAGCTGCTATTGTAAGTGGTTTAGATGTATATGGTGTTGAAAATGTTTCAGAGGTTATTGATTTTTTCAACGGCAAAAAATCCCTTAAACCAACAATAGTAAACACTCGGGAAGAATTCTATAAAACCTTAGATTTTCCTGAATTTGATTTTGCGGAAGTTAGAGGGCAGGAATCCATTAAAAGATGTATGGAAATTGCGGCGGCAGGAGGTCATAATATAATTTTAATAGGTCCACCCGGTGCAGGAAAAACGATGCTTGCTAAACGTTTGCCAAGTATTTTGCCTCCAATGACATTAAAAGAAGCTCTGGAAACTACCAAGATTCACAGTGTTGCAGGTAAAATGAAAGATATTGGTTTGATGAACCAGCGGCCTTTTAGAAGCCCTCATCATAATACTTCGTGTTCTGCAATTGCCGGCGGAGGTAGTTACCCTCAACCGGGAGAAATCTCCTTAGCTCACAACGGAGTTTTGTTTTTGGACGAATTGCCGGAATTTAAACGTGATGTTTTGGAAGTAATGCGGCAACCCTTGGAGGATAGAGAAGTAACAATTTCCCGTTCAAAATTCACGATTACTTATCCTTCATCTTTTATGTTGGTGGCAAGTATGAATCCGAGTCCTGGTGGTTATTTTAATGATCCTGATGCTCCTGTAAGCTCTTCTCCAGCGGAAATGCAACGATATTTAAGTAAAATTTCAGGTCCACTTTTAGACCGAATAGATATTCATATTGAAGTAACTCCTGTTCCTTTTGACAAACTTTCTGATACTAATAATGGGGAAGGTAGTATTGAAATCAGAAAGCGTGTAATTCAAGCCCGAGAACTTCAGTCGATTCGTTTTAAACATCTTGAAAATATTCATTATAATGCACAAATGACAACTAAACATATTCGTGAACATTGTAAACTTGATGAAGTGTCATTACAACTTTTAAAAACCGCAATGCAAAGATTAAACCTTTCGGCTAGAGCTTATGATAGAATTTTGAAAGTCTCAAGAACCATTGCAGATTTAGAAAATAGCGAGTCTGTAAATTCTAATCATATTTCGGAAGCAATTCAGTACAGAAGTTTAGATAGGGAAGGCTGGCTTGGATAATGGTGCGATTTAATTTGATTCGGAAATTTAGTTTGCTAGCTTTATACTCTGAAAAATGACAAATATGAAATTTAAAATTGTATTCCTTTTCCTGCTATTTACTTCAATGTGTTTTGCTCAGGATACCATCAGTACTTTACGACAAAAAAAATACTTAGCAAGTAACATTTCGATTTCGAACGACAGTGTCAAATTTAAAAACTTTTCATCTCCGCAAGGTCGAGAATATTCTTTATCCAAAGATGATATATACGATATTAAATATCATGATGGAAAAATAATAGATTTTCTTTCAGAAGAAGAAAGATCAAAACCATTTGATGATTTTAAAAGTGATTTGACAAGTATGATTAATAAATTCGGATTTGATTCAGATTCTGACACAAAAAGATTTTATGCCACATTTGAAGATGACTATTTAAGACTTCAGATTAAGAATTCAAAAGGGACAAAAATGGACAAAGGGATTTTATATAATTTCATTAAAATTTATGATGTTCATGATTTGTCAGATAGAACTAAAACCTATTCATTTATTAACATCTGGGTAGCTGCTCAAGTAAATCCTAAAATTAAACGATGGGAAAAACATAAAATTGTGATGAAGGTAAAAGGGCCAGACGAGGCAGAAAAAATTCTGCGATTGTTTAAACTTTTACATAAAAGAATACTTGATATAAAAAGAGGTTAACTAAAAAAATCGGGGAAGTCCCGATTTTCTATTTTTTAAAGTATTTAATTAAGCTTAATCAAGTTCTTCAGCAAAAGTATCACCTTGTTTGATGTCGCCGGTTTTATATCCTTTGGTAAACCATTTGATGCGTTGTTCTGAAGTTCCGTGTGTAAAAGATTCCGGAACAACCTGTCCCTGCATTCTGCTTTGAATAGCATCATCACCAACCGCATTTGCAGCACTAAGCGCTTCTTCAATATCGCCTTCTTCAATGTATTGCTGGTTGTATCTTGCCCAAACTCCTGCGTAAAAATCGGCTTGAAGTTCTAAACAAACGGAAAGTTTATTGGCTTCGGCTTCACTTCTTCCGGATTGCAATTGCCTTACTTTATTTGATGTTCCCAGCAAAGTTTGAATATGGTGTCCAACTTCATGAGCAATTACGTAAGCTATGGCGAAATCTCCACCTTTGGCCCCAAAACGGGTGCGCAATTCTTCAAAGAAATCCAGATCCATATAAACTTTATGATCTCCCGGACAGTAAAAAGGTCCAGAAGCTGAAGTAGCTCCTCCACATGCGGTTTGCACTTGACCAGTGAACAGAACCATTTTGGGCTCTTCATAGGTCATTCCGTTTTCTTCAAAGATTTTATGCCACGTATCTTCAGTGTAGGCAAAAACCGTTTTGGCAAACTCGCCTAATTCTTTTTGTTCAGGAGTAAGTTCAACTTGCTGGGTAGGAGCAGATTGTTGTTGATTTTGTTGCATCTGTTCCAGAACCGGGGTAAGCATTTTAGCATTATCACCACCAAAAACATTCAGCAATAAAACAATTATACCAATTATTCCACCACCAACTGCTACCTGACCGCCGGAAATTCCTCTACGGTCTTCAACATTATCACTTTGTCTGTTTCCTCTCCACTTCATAATTATAAGTTATTAAAGGTTTCTTGTTCTTCAAAGCCAACACTGTTCTTGTATATTACATAATACATAGAATAAAGATAAGGTAATGTAAAGAAAATACCTAAACAAAAGGCGATTAATCCCACACAAGAAGCTATAGCTGCAATCAAAAGCGCCAGAAAAATCCAGATTGGTTGTTTGCTTACCACCAAAATACTGTTTGAAATGGCTTGAAAAGCAGATAATCCTCCAAAAATAATTAGCGGAATAGTCATACTAAGCAAAAAGCCAATGAAATAGCTCAATAAAGTTCCAACAAAATCCAAACGTAAAATTTGAAAAGCTACGGCAATACTTCCTGTTATTACTGATATCAACAGAGATGAAAGAAGTAAATCTTTAAGATAACTTGCCTTATAACATTCAAAAATAGTTGAAAAGGAAACTTCTTCTTTGGTTTCAACATCATGAGCTAACTTGATTAGACCTGCAGTAAATGGAGCAAATAACATTCCTAATAATGAAACCCCTCCAATATAGGCAAGAATTTCAGTAGCGGTAAATTGTGAAAAATCCATCACCATAGATTCTTCATTAAAATTCTCAAAATCTATAAAGTAAGACATTCCGAAAATCGTCAAAATCAACAACGACAAAATAACTATTATTAAAGCCAGACCGGCTAATAGTGCAATCTTTTTATAGTTTGTAAAACTTTCGTCGATTAAATTTCCTAAATCGATCTGATAACCATTTTGCTTAATTTCAGCAAGTCTTCTCGTTATGTAATTCATCTGTAATAATCTTTGAAATTAAATTCCGAAACGGAATCCCATGTAAATATCAGCTTGTTTAGAATTGTCCAAAGCTGCTGTGATAATTGATCCTGATCCTAGGAAAAATCCACCAAGTCTAAAACCAAAACCTGTTGTAAAACCAGAAACTTCGTTGCTTGAAAGCGGCAAATACAGTTCGTAATTTTTTCCTGCAAATCGTGGAGTAAGTGTTAGTACGTTTTGAATTGTCGTGAAATCATTTCCGCTGTCATCAGTAAGTTTTTGTTGAGTATAGGCAGAAACATACCATTTGTTGTAAATTTTGTAATCTGCATAAAGGTTAATTACCGCAGGAAATTTGACTTTAAAATCTCCATTGGATGTTTGTTTGGTCAAATATCCTTTACTCATTAGAATTGCTTCGATTTCTTTAACACTTTTTGCCTGATCAAACTCTTCCATATTTAATGGATTGGTTGTGGGGATGTTAAGTCTATAGTTGATTGATTCGTTATTATCATCTTTAAAAGTCATGCTTCCCATGTTTCGGATAGAAGCACCAACATTTAATTTGTATTCATCATAAGTCCTGCTTCCTGCATCGGTAGATTCTTCAACTTTTTCTTTAAGTTGATAATTGAATCCAATATCAGTTCCAATGCCGTTTAATCCTCCGGCAAATAATTTGCTGTAATTAGAAGTATCTTCATAGTTTCCGGCTAAAGAACCTGAATACGAGAAATTTACATTTGCAGTTGCATCAGTTAAATATACATCTTCACTAACAGGGTCATAATAAACTCGACCGGTTAGTTTGTCTACTCCCATATTCATATAAGAACCTGGAAAAAGCATTTTTAGGGTTAAACCTCCACTAAATTTATGCATATCCGATTCAAAAATTGTTCTGGCAGCTGTTAAGTTAATTTCTCCCCAAGAAGCACCATTCATTCTTTGATTATATCCGGAATTAATCTGTGCGTTTCCAAAAAATGAATTAGTAACTGCATTTCCGAAATTTACATCTACATCGATTGCATTCGCTTTAATATTTGCAGCTGATGAAATAGCAAAAGCCCATTTTTTATACTGCATTGCAAATGAAGGACCTTGAATCAAAACATCTAAACGCATACTTGTTGGTTCGGATCCTGTAAAAATCTTTTTTTCAAGATCTTCGCCACCCACTAAGTCTGAAAAAGTCACTTTGTTGTTCGAAACATTGACACTCATATTAAAAACATTGATGTCGAATTTTCGGGACATATTGGTTAGTTCCGCAGGATTTACCGAAGCATTGAGTAATCCGCTGCGTTTGGAAATATTGATTCCCGAAAAATGTTCTTGAGAAAATAGGTTTAAAGAAAGTAATGAAATAGAGCAGAGTAGAAGTTTTCTCATACTTAAAAGGTTTGTGTTTAGTTTATAAATTAACAAAAAATCAGATTGATTTCCAAATCCCATCATTGGGAACCGGAGCAATAATTTGTAAAATTTCTTTGGTAACTGGATGTGTTAAAATGAGTTTTCGGGCGTGAAGATGAATGCCTCCATCAGGATTACTTCGATCGAAACCGTATTTTAAATCTCCTTTTATTGGGCATCCGATAGCCGATAACTGACTGCGAATCTGATGATGCCTTCCGGTATGCAGGTTAATTTCCAAAGCATAATAATTATCCAATTTCTTAATGATTTTATAATCCAGACTCGCTTTTTTACTCTCAGGGACTTCTTTAAGATGTGCTTTTGAAGTGTTGTTTTTTGGATTACGCTTTAAAAAATGAATCAGGTTGTCTTCAGGTTTTGGCGGCTGATTTTTAACCACAGCCCAATACGTTTTTTGGGTTTCGCGGTTTTTAAACAAATCGTTCAATCGTGTTAAGGCCTTAGAAGTTCTGGCAAAAACAACTATCCCTGTGGTAGGACGGTCTAATCGATGTACAACACCAAGAAAAACTTCTCCAGGCTTATTGTATTTATCTTTGATGTATTCTTTAACGACGTCACTCAACGGTTTATCGCCGGTTTTATCGCCTTGTACAATATCACCAACACGTTTGTTGATAACAATAATATGATTGTCTTCGTGTAAAACCTGAAGATTGTCTTTGGTTGAAACGATCTTTTCAGACATTAATACTGTTCGTTTGCATTAGGGAAATCAACTGCTTTTACATCAGTTACATATTGTCCGATGGCTTTGGACATATCTTCGTATAAGTTCATATAACGACGTAAAAATCTTGGGCTGAATTCATGGGTCATTCCAATCATATCATGAAGAACAAGAACTTGTCCGTCAACACCGCTTCCGGCACCGATTCCAATAACTGGGATTGAAATACTTTCTGCAACTTTTTTAGCTAATGAAGATGGGATTTTCTCTAAAACCAAAGCAAAACAACCCACTTTTTCAAGCATTTTTGCATCTTCTAAAAGTTTTTCAGCTTCAGCTTCTTCTTTTGCACGAACGGTATAAGTTCCGAATTTATAGATGGATTGAGGGGTTAATCCTAAGTGTCCCATTACAGGAATTCCTGCGTGTAATATCTTTTTGATGCTTTCTTTGATTTCTTTTCCGCCTTCCAGTTTTACAGCGTGTCCGCCACTTTCTTTCATTATTCTAATTGAGGAACGAAGTGCTTCACGAGGATCAGATTGGTAGCTTCCAAAAGGTAAATCTACCACAACCAAAGCTCTTTCGGCAGCTCTAACTACTGAAGAAGCATGATAAATCATCTGATCCAAAGTAATTGGGAGCGTAGTTTCATGCCCTGCCATTACATTACTGGCAGAATCTCCAACCAGAATCACGTCCACACCAGCGCTGTCAACGATTTTTGCCATGGTATAATCATAAGCTGTTAACATGGAAATTTTTTCTCCATTGGCTTTCATCTCAATTAATGATTTCGTGGTAATTCTTTTATAATCTTTTTTAGCTACAGACATGATTAAGTATTTAGGAATTGTAAAATTACTACAATTTCAATTAAAGCGTAACAATATTCCGATAAATACAACTTATAGCTTTAAAATGGTTGTTTATGAAAAAAGCACTTTTAGTTGTAATGATTTGTTTTTCAATGAGTTTGTTTGCTCAAAAAACTGAAGTAGAAAATACAATCAAAACTTTTTTTGAAGGCTTTCATGCAAAAGATACTTTGAAAATAAAATCAGTGTGTCATGAAAATTTGATTTTGCAATCCATAATAGAAGGGCAGAAGGGAAGTAAGCTTGTTGATGAAAAAGCTTCCGAATTCTACAAATCGTTTTCCACCTTTCCGAAAGACATGAAATTCGAGGAAAAAATCTTGAGCTACAACATTCAGATAGACGGCAAAATGGCGCACGGCTGGACACCTTATGAGTTTTATGTTAATGGAAAACTAAGTCATTCGGGAGTAAATGCGTTTACATTTTATAATGATAATGGGATTTGGAAAATCATTCATATTATCGACACTCGCAGAAAAAACAAAGGAAGCTAAAGAGCTTCCTTTTATATTTTAACAATCTGCCAAGTTCACGGCAATTGCCAATCCTCCTTCAGATGTTTCTTTATATTTATTGTTCATGTCTTTAGCTGTTTGCCACATGGTGTCAACCACTTTATCCAAAGGCACTTTTGCGTTTTTAGGATCAGTTTCCAAGGCTAATTCCGCAGCGTTTATGGCTTTTATGGCGCCCATTGTATTTCGCTCAATACAAGGGATTTGAACTAATCCACCAATCGGGTCGCAGGTTAATCCTAAATGATGTTCCATCGCGATTTCTGCCGCCATTAAAACCTGTTCCGGAGTTCCGCCCATTAGTTCACATAAAGCTCCGGCTGCCATTGCAGATGATACTCCAATTTCGGCCTGACATCCACCCATAGCTGCTGAAATGGTAGCGCCTTTTTTGAAAATACTTCCGATTTCACCGGCAACCATCAAAAATTGTTTGATCTGATCTTCGTTTGCTTCATGGTTTTCGATTACCATGTAGTACATCAAAACCGCTGGAATTACACCGGCACTTCCGTTGGTAGGAGCAGTCACAACACGACCTAAAGAAGCATTTACTTCATTCACGGCTAAGGCGAAACAGCTAACCCATTTTAAAATCTGACGGAATTTTACTTCGGTCTGACGGATAATCTGTAACCAAGAATGCGGATTGTCATAAGGCAAAACGCCAATCAGGTTTTTGTGCATATCATAAGCGCGACGACGCACGTGTAAACCGCCTGGTAAGGTTCCTTCAGTATGACAACCGATGTACATACATTCAAGCATGGTATCCCAAATACGTAACAATTCAGAGTGAATCACATCTTCGGAACGCATCGATTTTTCATTCTCAAAAACGATTTCCGATATTTTTTTATTTTCCTTCTGACAATAAACCAGTAATTCTTCGGCTTTGTCAATCGGGAAAGGAAAAGCGCATTTTATTTCTTTGTTTTCTTTAGCGTGTTCACGGTCTTCTTTAACCACAAATCCGCCACCGATAGAGTAGAAGGTCGAATTGTATTCTTCTGTATCAGTATAAATAGTAAACGTTAAACCGTTAGCGTGGAATGGCAGAAAATTTTTATTGAAAACAATATCAGTTTCCGCATCAAAAGGAATAATGATTTCGTTTCCTAAAAAGATTTCTTTTTTGTTTTTGATGGCCGAGATAATCACGTCGATACTCTCTACAGGAATATATTCAGGATCAGCACCGCTTAAGCCCAGCATAACAGCTAAATCTGTGGCGTGACCGTGTCCAGTTAAGGAAAGTGAGCCGTACAAATCGACTTTAATTCTGTTAATATTATCAATTAGTTTACGTTCACGGATTTCAGCAAGAAACTGTTCGGCAGCTCTCCAAGGGCCGAGGGTATGCGAACTTGAAGGCCCGACACCGATTTTAAGCATATCAAAAACGGAAATGCATTCCATAACTTTAGTGTTGATTTGGTTTGTTTAAGACAAAGATAAATGTATAATTTGAGAGTTCATAATGCTTTATGATTTTATAACAACCTTATCGTTTTCTTAAATTTTTAAAGTGTATATTTGATATGTCAATTAAAATTATGAAACATTTAATCCTATCTTTTACTGCAACTTTTTTGGTTTCTGCAGCTTGTTTCTCGCAATCTCAACGAGAATTGTATAATCAGAGTACAGAAGCTTACAAAACCAGGAATTACCCTCAATTCTTGAAACTTACTGAAAAGCTGGACAGCATACGGCCAATGCACCCAACATTCACTTATAATCTTTCCGCTGCTTATGCTTTGAACAATGAAAAGGAAAAAGCGATTTCCGTTCTGGAAAAATTAGTTCAGATGAACAATAAAATTGATTTTGAAAAAGATACTGATTTTAATAACATCAGACAATCTGAAGAATTTCAAAATATATTGAAGTTAAAAGCTGAATTAAATAACCCGGTTGTAAATTCTCAAAAAGTAATTTCACTGAACGACAAGGAATTGCATCCAGAAAGCCTGATTTATCTGGAAAAACAAAAACTTTGGCTGGCATCAAGTATCCGACAGAAAAAGATAGTTGCCTTTGATTTAAAAACCGGAAAATGCTCAAACTGGTTTACTGAGAGTCACTTTTCAACATTTGCCATGAAAACCGATAAAAAAGAAAAATATCTTTGGGTAGCCACAGCCGCAATGCCAGAAATGATTGGGTTTACTAAAGAAATGGAAGGTAGAGCAGAAGTATTGAAAATAGATAGTAAGACAAAAAAAGTTGTAAAGCGTTTTCCGGTTGAAGGCAATCATGTTTTTGGAGATTTAGTTCTTGATAATAAGGGAAATGCTTATGTTTCCGACAGTGGTGAAGCATTGGTTTATAAGATTTCCGACGATAAATTGTCGGTTTGGCTGGATTTAAAAAAGGAAGCTTTCAATTTACAGGGAATAACTTTTAATGAAGACTTTTCTAAAATTTTTATTGCCGATTATCTTAAAGGAATTTTAGTAATTGATGTGCAAAACCCTCAAAACAGAAACTGGTTGAAATTTCCAAAAGGAACCACTGTCAAAGGCATTGACGGTTTGTTGTTTTATAAAAACACATTATTAGCCATTCATAACGGAGTAAACCCGATTCGCGTGATTCAGTATAATTTAACCGAAAATCATACAGCTATTTCCAGTTTTAGAATAATTGATATTAACCGACCTGAATTTGACGAACCTGCATTAGGAACAATTGTAGCAAATAACTTGTTTTTCTTCTCAAATTCACCTTGGAAAGCTTATACTAAAGATGAAAAACTTGATGGTACAAAATTTGAAAACCCAATGTTGTTTCAATATCAAATTAAATGATTGTCCGTTTATTTCACTGTAATATTCTGAATTCCAAAGTATTCTTCCTGAGCTTCTAAAGCCCAGTCATCATTATTGTTGTAATCTCTTAAATCAAAACAGTACGATTTAAGGCTTTCATCAATGGGTCTGATTGTTATTGCTTTTCCTTTTGATTTTTGCAGAAGTTGTTCTCTTTCAGTCATTTTTGTTTTCAATACGCTTCCTTTTTTCAAATTATAGGTAATGAAACAAGTTGCTGAAAAGTAAACAATAAGCGTAAATAGGGGAATAAAGCTTTTTGTAGTTGCAGGTCTTGATATCGGTATGTTTTTTAAAAATTCTACAATAAACAGAAATAAAAAAAACATAAAATAAATTGCCGTTCTGGTTGAAACAATTTCCGGAAGAGCAACGAATGGTAAAATCGTGCTCAAAGCTGCAATTAAATATTTGTAATTATTAATGAAATTGGCCCAATCCACTTTTGATTTGGGAAGTGAAATTGCACTGGCAAAATTTTTAAAATTGAGAATACTATAATTGTTAACCCATACAATTGTGGAAAAAATTGCCAATATTATTATTAAAGCAGAGAATTTTAAATAAGAATACAGAATAAAAAAGTAGTTTTTAACCAAATTCAGTATTGAAACGTTACTCAAAGCAGAATCGTTTAATTCTTTTGCTCTTAAAAAGTTTCCCGGAGCAGTTGAAAGAAAAACTGTTCCAGCAATAATGATTAATAATATAAAGATGTTGATTCTTAGATTTTGTTTTTCCCTGAACAGAAAGTCACTAAGAATTTTCAAAAAAACTATGGTAATTAATGCAATGGTTAAGTTTTGTGTAGTTAAAGAAACAACTATAGTGAAAGCGATAAAGCTAATTCGTTGGACACTTGAGTTGACTTTTTCTAACCTATTGAATAGCAAGATCCAAAAGGAACCTAAAACAAGGTTAAATGAATAAACCCCACCAGTTGCCCAATAAATGGTTTGACCAATATGCCTGTAAGAACCTAACCAAAAAGCAATTACAATTAAAATAGGTAAAAAATAAGTCTTGCTGTTTTTTGCCGAAATTCCTTCATTTTTATTTAAAATAAAATAAATAATCAACCCGCTTGTTAAAAAACAAATAGTCCAAAACAAAGTGATAAGTTCCGCAGGAAGAGAGCTCAAAAATAATCCCTGAAGAAAACCGGCAGGTGTCATGTATCTACCATCCCAAACAAAATAACCTCGTAAACATCTGTTAAAGATTCCGTAGTTATTTATTTCATTGAAAACAGAATAATCATCCGCCCAATAAAATGTTAATAGATTTAAGCTCAAAATCAAGCAGATAATTAAAAAACCAAAGAAACTTATCGCATTATATATATTGTTTTTAAAATCTGAAAAATGTGTCATCATGAATTAATTAGCTGTCAAATATATGCTTTTTTGACGATTGCTTTGTTTTGAAAAATGTCATCCTGTCAGTATTTTAAACACGAATTTAAAAAAATATGACAATTTTCAATTTTTTTTTACTTGGCACAATGATTGTCATTTGACAAAGCGTGTTAAACACTGCCTACTCGTAGAGGGGCAATCAAAACGAACAATAAAGGAGATTTATATTATGAGTAAAATTATTGGTATCGACTTAGGAACAACCAACTCTTGTGTTTCTGTAATGGAAGGTGGAGAACCGGTTGTAATTGCTAATGCCGAAGGAAAAAGAACAACACCATCTGTAATTGCATTTGTGGAAGGTGGAGAAATTAAAGTAGGTGACCCTGCTAAACGTCAGGCGGTTACTAATCCTACTAAGACCATTGCTTCAATTAAACGTTTCATGGGTAACAAATACTCTGAAAGTGCTAAAGAAGCATCAACTGTAGCTTACAAAGTAGTAAAAGGAGATAACGACACTCCGCGTGTTGACATCGACGGAAGACTTTACACGCCGCAGGAATTATCAGCTATGACACTTCAAAAAATGAAGAAAACAGCTGAAGACTATTTAGGAACAACAGTAACTGAAGCGGTTATCACAGTTCCGGCTTATTTTAACGATGCACAACGTCAGGCTACAAAAGAGGCTGGTGAAATTGCGGGTTTAAAAGTTAGAAGAATCATCAACGAGCCTACTGCTGCTGCGTTAGCGTATGGTTTGGATAAATTAGGACACGATCATAAAATTGCGGTTTACGATTTAGGTGGAGGTACATTCGATATTTCTATCCTTGAATTAGGAGACGGAGTTTTTGAAGTATTGTCAACAAACGGAGATACTCACTTAGGAGGAGACGATTTCGACCAGGTAATCATCGATTGGTTGGCTAACGAATTCAACAGTGCTGAAGGAGTAGATTTACGTAAAGACCCAATGGCTTTACAACGTTTGAAAGAAGCGGCTGAAAAAGCAAAAATCGAGTTGTCATCTTCTGCACAAACTGAAATTAACTTGCCTTATGTTACAGCTACTGCTTCAGGACCTAAACACTTAGTTCAGACTTTAACTCGTGCAAAATTCGAGCAATTGGCTGACACTTTGGTAAAACGTTCTATGGACCCGGTTGCTAAAGCATTGAAAGATGCAGGTTTATCAACTTCAGACATCGACGAAGTGATCTTAGTTGGAGGTTCTACACGTATTCCAGTTATTCAGGAGCAAGTTGAGAAATTCTTCGGTAAAAAACCATCAAAAGGAGTAAACCCTGACGAAGTTGTAGCAATTGGAGCTGCAATTCAAGGTGGAGTTTTAACTGGAGATGTAAAAGACGTATTGTTATTAGACGTTACGCCACTTTCTTTAGGAATTGAAACTATGGGAAGCGTAATGACAAAATTAATCGATGCGAATACAACGATCCCAACTAAAAAATCACAGGTTTTCTCAACAGCGGCAGACAATCAGCCATCAGTAGAAATCCATGTGTTGCAAGGGGAGCGTCCAATGGCAAACGACAACAAAACAATTGGTCGTTTCCACTTAGACGGAATTCCGCCAGCGCCAAGAGGAGTACCACAAATTGAAGTTATTTTCGACATCGATGCGAATGGTATCATCCACGTAACAGCGGTTGATAAAGGAACCGGTAAATCACACGATATTCGTATTGAAGCGTCTTCAGGACTTACTCAGGAAGAAATCGAAAGAATGCGTAAAGAAGCGGAAATCAACGCGGAAGCAGATAAAGCGGCTAAAGAAAAAGTTGATAAATTAAACGAAGCGGACAGTATGATTTTCCAAACGGAGAAACAGCTTTCAGAATTCGGAGATAAATTATCAGAAGGAAACAAAACGAGCATTCAGGCTGCTTTGGATGAATTGAAACAAGCGTACGAAACTAAAGACGTAGATACAGTTCAACCGGCATTGGATAAAATCAACGAAGCGTGGAAAAATGCTTCTGAAGAATTATACAAAGCTCAGTCAGAAGGTCAAACCCATGAAGCGCAACCGCAAGCGGACGCTAACGGCGACCAGACTCAGGATGTAGATTTTGAGGAAGTGAAATAAATCTTCTATCATTATAGTTAGAAAAGGCTGTCTTTAATTAGGCAGCCTTTTTTTATTGGTCATTCACAGATTTTAATCTATTTGTTAAAAAAATAAAGAATTGTTTTTTTGAAGAATATTTTTGTATTTTTCGATTCTAAGAAACCTATAAATAATTATGAAATCGCTATTAACAACAAGTTTACGTAAGTAAACACCAATAAATAAAAGCGATACCATATATGACCACTAAAAAATAAATTTAACATATATGAAAAAAACAATTTTGCTATTTGCTTTAGTAGTTTGCACAAGTATTGGTTATGCCCAAAAAAAGAAGGGTGGAAGTAAAGCTGCTTCCGGAACTTCGGCCAAAACTGAAAATGTTTCCATTGAATTGAAAGGCAACAAAATGATTGCTAATGTTGACAACGCAGGAAAAAAAGAAGAACTTTTCTCAAAACCAGTTGATCCTACCCGAAAAGTATCTGAAGCTAAAATTACTAAGTTCAAGACTCAAGGAACTGACTTGTTTTATATTACCTGGAAAGAAGATGGAACAACCAAAACAGATTTGAAGCAAGAAGATGCTACTGCAATCGTTTCTGAAATTTGGGACGTAACAGCTAAAACCCAAATGATTGGCAATACACAAACCACAACTCATATTGTTGAAAAAGTATTTTTAGACCGACTTAAGAATGCTTCCGAAACTCAGGAAAAAATGCGTCGCGAAGGTTTTGAATTTTCGCTTCTTCCTAACGGAGATTTCATTCTGAAAGATAAAAAAGGAGAAACCAAATATGCTTATAATGCTACAGACAAAAAATATGTTGCTGCCGGAGCAGGAGCAAAGAAGAAAAAATAAGCTTGCTTAATTTTATTAAAAAAACTCCTCAAAGACGAATTGTTTTTGAGGAGTTTTTTTTATGATTTAATTTTTGTTATTGCAATGCTTTTCCATCAAAAATAACACGTTCCCAGCCAAATTTCATAAAGTTTCTAATGTTTTGATGGTCGATTCCGTCAGGATTTTCCAAAACGTCAATGCGATAGTAGTTTCCAAATAAATGCAAGGTTTGTTCTACTGATAACGAATGAGAGCTGGCAAAATAAAATATTTTGCAGGAACCATTGTTCTGATTCACTTCGTTTACAATATCACCGTTTGTGAAGCGGGTAGGCGTAAAGCTATATTTGGAGTCAATGTACTCGATAACTTCAGAAAACGAAATCGTTTCAGGCTGCGTTTGAATTTTTGCAATTAATTCCATAGAAGTAAATTAAAAATGGTTATTCGCCAACCTTAATCTCAAACATTTTGTCCCAGTTTTTTCCGGTAACAAAAATGGTTTTGGTTTTTGGATTGTAAGCGATTCCGTTTAATACGTCTAAATCAGGATGTTGCGTTACTTTGGATTTTAAATCTGCTAAGTTGATAACTGCTTCAACAGCTCCATTTTTAGGGTTAATTACAGCAATTGCATCCATGGTGTAAATATTTGCATAGATTTTTCCGTCAATCCATTCCATTTCGTTTACAGCCTTAATCTTAGTATTTGCAGTATATACATTTATATAATCAACTTCTTTAAAATCTTGAGGGTTTACAAAATAGATTTTTTCAGAACCGTCAGACATTAAAAGATTTTTTCCATCGTTGGATAATCCCCAGCCTTCCATTTTTTTGAAATATGAGAACGTTTTTTCTTTTTTGAACGTGTCTGCATTGTACACATAACCTTCGTTGTTCTGCCAGGTAATCTGATAAATCTTATTATTTAAAATAGTACAGCCTTCCCCGAAAACACTCTCGGGAAGTTCTACAATTTTGTATACTTTTCCGGTTTTATAGTCGGTTTTACGAAGTGAGGAAATACCGCGTAATCCTGTTCCGCTTCCTGAGCCATTACCAGTACTTTCAATCAATGTATCTCTATGAAATTCAAGACCTTGAGTATAAGCTTTTAAATCATGAGTATAAGTATTAAGGATTGTGTATTTCAACAATTTAGGCTGAATGTTGGAAACTAATTCCACACGATAAGTAGCTTCGTTATTTTCTCCTTCGGAATACACTAATGCTTTAATGTTTTGGTACCCTAATTTCTGATCTGTGAAAGGAAAATCAATTTTAGAATTACCTTTAACACTTCCAACTTTTACATCGTTTACATAGTAAATTATAGAGTCGATAGTCTTGTTTTCGTTGTTTTTTACTCCTAAAGAAAGCTTCTCATCGGTATGATATTGCTCTTTAAAACCGGTTGAATCGATTGAAAATAAATTTTCTTGATTTTTTTTATCACCGTTACAGGAAATTATAAGTGCTCCTAATGAAATGAAAGCTAATAAGTTATGTTTTTTCATTGTTTAAATTATTGTCACAGCAATATACAACGATATTTTATATCCTCAAATTGCCTTGCAAAAAAATAAAAAAGTTGTACATTTGCAACGGCAAGTCCTACACGACCAGCTCCTGCAGACTCCTCCAGGGTGGGAACACAGCAAAGGTATGTGGTTGTAGCGGTGCGATGTAGGTCGCTTGCCATTTTTTTTAAAAAGTTAGTCTCCCTTGCGGAGATTTTTTTATTTTAGGGCCATTCAAACACTACTAATGGTTTTATCCTGGCAAATTGTCCGATTTCATCTCAAAGAGACTTTTTCAATTTCTTACGGAAGCTATTCTTTTAGGGAAGCACTTGTTGTTCAGATAAGCAAACACGGTTATTCTGGTTACGGCGAATGTACCGGAATCGATTATTATCACATCAGTTTAGAAGATTTTGATAGAAAGCTTCACACCATTAAAGAGAAAATTGAAAGTCAAAAAATCAATCATCCAACAGAGTTTTATCGTTTTCTGGAAGAATTACAACTACCGAGTTTTCTGCGTTCTGCCTTAGATTGTGCTTATTGGGATTTATTTGGAAAGCTGGAAAACAGAAGTTTTATTGAGCTGAATCCAATCGAGATTAACCATTTACCGGAATCTTCCATAACCATTAGTGCAGCTCCAATTCAAGAACAATTCTCTAAAATTGAAAAATCGTCTTGGACAAAATTCAAAGTAAAATGCAATCATTTTGACGAGAAAGAAATCGAATTGCTTTTAAATTGTGGTAAAACAATAGCTTTGGATGCTAACGGAAGTTATACGAGTGAACAATGTAAATGGCTGGAAAACTTTGAATTATCTAAAAATTTCACCTATGTTGAACAGCCCATGAAACCTTCATCTGAAAATTATTCGAATCTTAAAGCCGATAAATTTCCAAACTGGATGGCTGATGAGGATTGTCAGGAAAACATCGATTTAAAAACACTTCAACCGCATTACCAAAGCATCAATATTAAACTTGTTAAATGCGGCGGTTTGACACCAGCTCTAAAATTAATTAAAAGCGCTCGTGCCTTAAACTTTAAAATAATGATTGGCTGTATGACTGAATCAACCGTTGGAATTTCAGCTGGTGCAGTATTAACGCCTTTAGTGGATTTTGTGGATTTAGACGGAGCAAATCTTATTTCCAACGACATTGCGAATGGTTCCAAAATTGAATTCGGTAAAGTACTTCTTTCTGAAAAACCAGGTTTGGGAATTCAAATTTTATAATCGAAAAACGTCTAAAAATGCGTACTTTCGCAAAGCTTTAATAAAATCAATCAAATGAATAAAGTGGTTTTGATTACCGGAGGTTCTTCCGGAATTGGGAAATCAATAGGAGAATTTTTGCATAGTAAAGGTTTCGTGGTTTATGGAACAAGCAGAAATCCGCAGCGTGTTGAAAATTCTGTTTTTCCTTTAGTTGCATTAGATGTTCGAAACACAGAAAGTATCCAAAATGCGATATCCGAAGTAATCGCAAAATCAGGACGTCTTGATATTGTAATCAACAACGCCGGAGTTGGAATTACCGGCCCGTTAGAGGAAATTCCTTCTGAAGAAATCAAAAACAATTTCGAAACCAATTTGTTTGGCCCGATCGAAGTAATGAAAGCGGTTTTGCCACAAATGCGTTCTCAAAAATCAGGATTGATTATTAATGTAACTTCTATAGCCGGTTATATGGGATTGCCTTATCGTAGTGTATATTCTGCCTCGAAAGGCGCTTTGGAACTGATTACAGAAGCCTTACGCATGGAAACCAAATCTTTCGGAATCCATATTACTAATGTAGCGCCGGGCGATTTTGCAACGAATATTGCTTCAGGTCGTTATCATGCGCCGGTTGTTAAAGGTTCTGCTTATGAAATTCCTTATGGAAACACCTTAAAAGAAATGGACGAGCATGTAGACAGCGGAAGTAATCCGAACGATATGGCGCTTGCGGTTTATGCAATTATCCAGCAACCCAATCCGGATATTCACTATAAAGTTGGGGCTTTTATGCAGAAGTTTTCCATCGTATTAAAGCGAATCCTTCCCGACAAAATGTATGAGAAATTATTAATGAACCATTATAAGTTGTAATTTTGCAACCGATTTATCAACCTTAGAAACACAACTATCATTTATATGAAATTTTTTATTGACACTGCAAACTTAGAGCAAATCAAAGAAGCTCAGTCGCTAGGTATTTTAGACGGAGTTACCACAAACCCGTCGTTAATGGCAAAAGAAGGAATTACAGGAAAGAACAACATTTTAAAACACTATGTTGATATCTGTAATATTGTTGACGGAGACGTAAGCGCTGAAGTGAACGCTATGGATTTCGAAGGCATGATCAAAGAAGGTGAGGAGTTAGCAGATTTACACGAGCAAATCGTTGTTAAACTTCCAATGACTAGAGAAGGAATCAAGGCTTGTAAATATTTTTCAGACAGAGGAATCAAAACTAATGTAACTTTAGTTTTCTCAGCTGGACAGGCACTTTTAGCTGCTAAAGCCGGAGCTACTTATGTTTCTCCATTTTTAGGACGTTTGGACGATGTTTCAACAGACGGTTTAAACTTAATCGACGAAATCCGTCAGATTTATGACAACTATGCTTTTGAAACTCAAATTTTGGCTGCATCTGTTCGTCATACAATGCACGTGGTAAACTGTGCTAAAATTGGTGCCGATGTAATGACAGGGCCTTTATCATCCATCACAGGATTATTAAAACACCCTTTAACAGACATCGGAATTGCTCAATTCATTGCTGATTACGAAAAAGGAAATAAATAATATTTCTTAAGGATAAAACAAAAAAGGATTCAACTAAATTGAATCCTTTTTTTATACTGTAAATCGTGACTGTGACTGTAAACTTATTTCAAGTGCTCTTCAAAATTAGCATCAAATAAACTCACAAAAGCATTTTTGATGGTTCCATTACCATTTAAAAGAATTACACGGTGAATTTTGGTAATTACCCACTCGTCTTTTAATTTCTGCAGATCAGTAGCATGAAGTTCTACGGTATCTCTGAAATCATAACTTGCTAAAGTTTTAAGCCAATCTTCTTTAGAATCGTCCATATTAATGGCAATAAAATTCAAATCAGGATATTTGGCTTTTAAAGCGTGCGCTTTTTTATGTACGGCTTCCAAGTGTGATTTGGAGCTTTGAGTCCAGAAGAAAACAATTGTCTGTCCTTTAACCATGTGGTTGAAATCTACCTTTTCACCAAAAGTATTTACAAAACTTTCAGTTGGTAATTTGTTTCCGGGCTTAAGGTATTGAGCGGCACTTGAAATTTTTCTGATTTCATTATGACGACTCTTGTCTGTAGATAATTTAAAATAACGCTCTAAAAACTTTTTATTGTTTGCCATATTTTGATCTTCAAGAAGATACGTAAAGGCAATGTTGTTTAAAACCCCGTTTTTAACTTTGGAATTTTTAAAAAGCGTATCGGTAATATTAAGTTTTTTGATATTACAGCCTAAAGCATGTTTCTCGTAATCTTTCTCACTGTTACAATTACTGTACGCAATATTATTAAGCATTGCGGTCATGTAACGTACAAAAGGCATATAGGTAGTTAAATCTTCGTTATTATAATCAATTTCCTTACGGAAAGCGTAATAATTTGCAGGAAGTTTGTGTGATAAATCTTCTCCGGTTCTTCGTTTATGCGCCATCGGATAGATTTCTTTTTTTGCCAAATGATTTAAATCAATTGAAGCTTTGGCATATACATCGAATTTGTCGTCCCAACCGATTTCAGTTTTACGTCTTAAATAAAAAGCTTTTTTAACTTTTAGTGAGGAATCGATGCTTTTAGTGAAATCCTTATAACTTTCATCAAAAACTTCGTAATCTTTATCGGATTCGTTTTTCAGGAACATTTCGATCATGAAATTGTTTTTCTGGTCTCCACGTCCGCAAAAAACTAAAGAGTTATCAAATTCTTTTGTGTTTAAACGCAGCATTAAACTGTCGTTCTTGCCAAAATAAATATACTGATATTCGGGTTCATGTCTGAAAGTATACATCCCCGGAGCAAGAGAATCAAACTTTTTAAAGAAACGATTTTTATCATCAAGTAATATTGAGTCAACTACCTCATTATCTTTAAGTAATAATACATACCGGTTGTTTGGGTTGATAATTTCGCCACCAAAATAAGCTGTATAGTCACCATCTTTAAACTCCTTATTACAAGAGGTAAGTGTGCACAGGGCTATTGTGGAAATAGGAAGAAGTAGATTTTTGAAATAGGCAAACATTCAATATCAGTTAATTATCGAAACAAAAATAGCTTTGTAATACTTAACTTGTTGTTAATGTACAGTTAAAATAAGCATAAACACATTCTAAATAAAGCGCGTAAAACTCCGTTATTTTTTCTACTTTTGCAACACTTTTATTAAAAATAAGAAATCAATGTTAACAGTTTCAAATTTATCAGTACAATTTGGTAAGCGAATTTTGTTCGACGAAGTAAACGTAACTTTTACACAAGGTAACTGCTACGGTATTATTGGAGCAAATGGTGCTGGAAAATCAACGTTCTTAAAAATATTATCGGGAGATATCGATCCAACTTCGGGACGTGTAATTCTTGAGCCGGGAAAACGTATGTCGGTTTTAAACCAGAACCACAATATGTTTGACGATCATACCGTTTTGGAAACCGTATTAATGGGGAATAAGGTTTTGTTTGCCATTAAAAAGGAAATGGACGAATTGTATGCCGATTACGACGATAAAAACGCAGACCGAATCGGAGAATTGCAAATGCAGTTTGACGAAATGAACGGATGGAACGCAGAATCTGACGCCGGAGCCATGCTTTCCAACTTAGGAATCGGAGCAGAGCATCATTATACTTTGATGAGCGACATGGAAGGAAAGATGAAAGTACGTGTGTTATTGGCGCAGGCGCTTTTCGGAAACCCGGATGTACTTATCATGGATGAGCCTACCAATGATCTTGACTTTGAAACGATCGGTTGGTTAGAGAATTTCCTAGCGAATTATGACAATACGGTTTTAGTGGTTTCTCACGACCGTCACTTTTTGGATGCAGTTTGTACGCACGTTTCGGATATCGATTTCGGGAAAATCAACCATTATTCCGGGAACTATACGTTCTGGTATGAATCGTCTCAATTAGCGGCGAAACAAAGAGCACAACAGAATAAGAAAGCTGAAGAGAAAAAAGCTGAATTAGAAGAGTTTATCCGTCGTTTCTCGGCAAACGTTGCAAAATCAAAACAGGCAACTTCCCGTAAAAAGATGATCGATAAATTGAACTTAGACGAAATCAAACCGTCAAGCCGTCGTTATCCTGCAATTATTTTTGATCAGGAGAGAGAAGCGGGCGATCAGATTTTAAATGTTCAGGGATTGAGTTATACTTTGGAAGGAGAAACCTTGTTTAAAGACATCGATTTGAATATGGCCAAAGGTGATAAAGTTGTGGTTTTCTCAAAAGATTCCCGTGCAACTACCGCTTTTTATGAAATTTTGAACGACAATTTAAAAGCAGATAGCGGAACTTACGAATGGGGTATTACGACTAACCAATCTTACTTACCTGCAGACAACCACAGTTTCTTTGAAAACGATTTAACTTTGGTAGACTGGTTACGTCAGTGGGCGAAAACTGAACCGGAAAGAGACGAAGTTTACGTTCGCGGATTCTTAGGGAAAATGATTTTCTCAGGAGAAGAAGCTTTAAAAACAGGACGCGTTTTATCTGGAGGAGAAAAAGTACGTTGTATGTTATCAAGAATGATGATGTTAAGAGCCAACGTTTTAATGTTAGACGAGCCAACCAATCACTTAGATTTGGAATCGATTACAGCCTTCAACAACTCCTTGAAAAACTTTAAAGGTTCTGTATTGTTCACCACCCATGACCACGAGTTTGCACAAACCGTTGCCAACAGAGTAGTGGAGATCACGCCAAAGGGAGTTATCGACCGTTATATGACTTTCGATGATTATTTGGATGATCCGAAGATTAAAGAATTGAGAACGAAGATGTATTCTTAATATTAAAAATCCCGCTGTTTGGCGGGATTTTTTTAACACTTTTAATGAGATTACGAAGCATAAAAATTTAAATTTATCACTGAAAGTACTAAGCTCTGCTTTTAACTTCAGATCGCTTGACGTAAACCTTGTTGTGTTTCGTTAATATTCTGCACTATAGATTTTTTCAAGTATTAGTTTATGATTATCGTATAAAACGTTATGAGTTGTTATCTGATCAATATAATTGAGGAAAAGTTTGTTGCAAAAATCCTCATCAGATAAACTCACTCCTCCAGGAACGACGGAAACTGAACATGCATTTTCTAACTGCGTTATGTACTCACGAATTGTATGCTTATTCATTATGTACTTTAAAGTAGCTCTATTCTGTGTTGCATCAAGAATAACATCACTTATCATCGTAGAAGCTAATTCTTGTCTATTATTTTTTTGTGAATTGAATTGTTGTTGAAATTTTTGATATCTGGCGGAAGTAACATTTTGTACTTCAGTTAAAATTAAATCTAGAATTATATTTGACTGACTTTCGATGGTTGCTACGTTTTGAGAAGTTACATAAGCTAAGTACTCGTAAAGTTTTGTTAAATCACTAAATAACGTTGATTCGATACAATAACCGTCGTGGCAAAATGCATCAGAAGTTGGGCCAAGTTTCTGTTTTATTGAAATATTTAACTGGGTGCTATTAGTAAGAGAAGTGAAATCTTTATCCGTTACGACTATATATTTTTTGTCATTAAATAATTGACTAAGTGTTCTTTTGTTATGCTCGATTTTTGTACTTAAATTATCTTTTCCTCTCACTTGAAAATAAAAACATGGTTTTAAATTTTGAGAGTTTGTAATTATGTTATGTTCAATGAATTTTTCTAACAATTTTTCAATGTAATATTTGTCATCAGTTCCTTCAACAAATATTATGTTTTCTGAGCTATTTAATTTTTCCAATGTCAGAATTGGACTTCCGAAATCTTTTTTAATCAAATCTGCATTTGTAAGTGGATTTAAAACTTTTGATGTTTTCGCATCTTGATTCAAATAAAATAATTCTCCATCTGAAATTTGACTTACAAAACCATCGTTATGAGTAATGATAAATGATTGATTGTCTGACATAGATTGAAGATTTGTCATTAATCTTTTCTGTAATGCTAAATGAATATGACTATCAGGTTCATCAATCAAAAGAATGTTTAGTTTAGATTCTAGATAATCAACGGTTGCGAAAATCTCTGTTACTTGTATTAAACCGCTTCCTTGTAGATGAAGATCTAGAGAATGGCCTCTATTTTGAACTTGTAAGTTTATGTATTCATCTCTGTCTTTCCTGTCTTTATTAGTTATTTTAAATTTTACTTCACCTCCAAGTACGTTAGATACTTGAGTTTCGAGATTTATCAAATTGTTATGTAACAATATTTTATTTCTTAATACTTCTTGAGATTTTCCTCTGGTTATTTTTTTTCGAACTTGACCTTCGTTCATGAAAGGTTCTTGTGACAATACTTGAGCAATTGGGTTTGTTTGGTACAAAAATATTGCGTCATCAAGCTTAACGTGTTTTGTTTTTAAATGAGCTGCAAAACGAATAAATTGCTGATTATTGTTTTTTAATACCCTTAGATATGCGTTAGATATTGATTGTGGCCTGTTAATCTTGAATTGAAGATCGAAAGATACATCATTTCCTGATGTGTCTTGATCTTTTATCATTAATCCAATTATTGCTTCGTTGGGAGCTGATCTAAACAAGTCCGTATCCTTAGATAGTCGTAAAAAATTTAAATCTTTGTAAGCAAGATATAAATTATTCCCTTGATAGAAATCTGTTCTGTTGGGCCTAATGTATAGTTGATAACACCGATACCAAATCTGTAAAGCTTCAAATATTGTTGTTTTTCCTTGATTATTTTCCCCAATAATTACATTGAATTTCTCATTTGGATAAATAGTTAGTTCTTGGATGCACTTAAAGTTTTTGATTGAAATTTTTGATATATACATTCAGTTTGATTTTAATCACACATAATTTGTAGACATCTATTAAAACACATATCTACTTCCCAAATATAATAAATTTCCTTCAAGACAAACCCTAAACTTATTGACACCTAACCAAAAAATTATTAAAAAACCCGTAATCAAATTTTGATATATAAATAAAAGATCACAACTTTGTAATCAAAATTTCCTATAAAAAATAAAGATCACAGTTTTGTAATTATATTTGTCATTCAAAAAAAATGATCACAAAAGATTAAATCAATAAGCCATGCTAAAACCAAACAATTTCAGACAAACCTTAGGCATAACCCAAGAAGAAGCCGCCATATTATTAAAAACCACCAAAAGCCAAATCGCAATGTTTGAACTCGGTTTACGGGAATTGCCAACTGCAAAAATGCTGAAACTCGTAACGCTGTACAATCATGTAAAAAACAAACAGCAGGATAAAAGCACGGTTATAGATTTAAAAGCTGAAACTGCTAAAAGTATTCTGGTAGTGGAGCAGGAGCTTAAGGAAAACGAGCTAAAACTTCTATTACTGAACAGAGAGCTGGAAAGTTATAAGGCAAAATACCAAAAATATTCATCCACATTAGAGTTGGTGGCTTATCTGGAAAATGAGCATCCAGAGAAAGAACAAACCTCCCCAGATTTTACAGGAATATTACGCCGCAAAGCGATAAAAGGAATGGAGAAAAACGGTCTGTCGGTTCAATTAAAATGCGAGCTTGCCCTAAAAGCTGCACAACACTATCATAAGGAATTAAAGAAGGAGTTAGAGCGTTACAAATAACATCAGAGCTTAGATTTGATTGTTTCTTAAGTACTTACTCTTTTTGAAGAAATTTCAGAAAAGCAACATCACTACCATTAAAAACATCATAATCGTTACTGTAATTATCCAGATTATAATTTGGATTTTTTTGCCAGATAACCCATCCTTTTGTTTTCCATACGGAAGGAATATCAGGTTGGTTTCCATTGTTATAATCGGCTATCCAAAGCGTATAATTGGCAAAAGCAGCGCTGTTTATTTGAGAATTACCAATGTTAGTGTCTGTATATAGTATTGGTCTTCTTCCCGTTTTTTGCTCTAGTATTTTTAAAAAGGTCAGTAGATTTTTTTGAATGCTGGCTTTGTTGCAACTTTTATCAATACTGTTTTCCTCGAAATCTACAATGGGCGGAAAACCTGTTTCGTCTAATTTACCAATAGTCGATAGAAAATAGTTCGCCTGCTGGGTAGGATCGTCTGCACAATGATAAAAATGATAGGCTCCGCGAACAAAACCATTCTCGTCAATCATGTCCCAATTGGTTTTAAAATCGGGATCTGTGTAGGTGAGGCCTTCAGTTGCTTTGCAGATTACAAAAGTTAATCGGGTACCTTTTGCGTTTAAGTACTCAATTTCATCTCCCTGATAATGTGAAAGGTCAATTCCGTAAATTAAGCTGTCTGCAACTGGATGTTCGTTTTGTTTTGAATTTTTAAAATTGAAATTATTTTCTTTAATCAGGAATGTAAAAATTGAAAACGAACTAATTAAAGTTAAACTTATTAAACGAATAGGTGTTGTCATGGAATTATTTTGAATTTCTTATTTTATCAAAGTGTAAGATTTTTTGTAAAAATAAAAAAATCATCATAAATAGATTTTGCAGCAAACTGTATTTATTAACAAAGTAACTAATCAAGATTGTAATGGATTTTCTTTAAATGAAATTTTCCATAAGTAAATTTCCCATCGGGATAACGCCACACCGCTTCACCGGAACTCATTAATCTGAATCCGTTATTATTTTTATACGATAGGACTGGAGTAGAAAACGGATATTTTTTTCCATCTGCAACAGCGGTTCGGTCGTTGGAAATGAAGTTTGCCAATTGTCCTTTATCATTGAAATAAAGTTTTGCTGTTACCTTAATCTTATTATTTATAAAAATAGCCTTAACTGATTTGTTATCAATTAATTCCCATTTAATTATTTTATCGATTAAAGTAGCGGGAGCCAGCAAACACATATCGTTAAAAAGCGTAACGGTTTCTGTTTGATTCATCACTGAACCCGATTGGGAAACAATTGGAAAAATCCCGAAAAGCTTGATATTCATAGCTGCCTTTGCATCGGAATATTTATGATATCCGGGAACAGTAATTCCAAACATTTTGGCTTTCATAAAAAACAATCTTGTTGGTTTTTCAAAAAAATTGTATTGTTCGGAACGGAAGGAAAAATAATCTTTCCCTTTGTCACGCATTTCGCCCTCAAAAACAACTTTCATGCTTTTAATTTTAGGCTTGTTTACCACTCCACAATATCTAAGGTATTTTTGAACGGGGAGTGGAAGTGGCTTTAAATCAGCTTCTGTTAGTAGTTCAGGAGTAAAATTTTTGGAACTTTTCAGGTTTGCTTTTACATCGTTTATATATTCATTTTCAAAGCGATAACTTCCGTAACTTAAAATAACAGCAATTAAAATAGTAAAGTTGATCAGCGCTCCATACTTAGCATCTTTCCAACTTTTGAAAATGAGAAATTGAGAAAGTAGCAACGCAATGATTGCAGTTAACAGCCAAACATTATTTGACAGGAATAAAAGAAATCCCGAACTTATAAAGAGCAATGCAGAAAGTAACCAAAGTAGACCAATGGGTTTGGATATTTCAAACTTTAATTGCGTGATGTTTCCAAAATGAAAAGCCTTGGCAAACCCTATCAAATGGATTAATCCATGAAGAAATAGGAGTAATACCAATAAGACTTTCATAATTTGGATTTATAGTAAAACGGTTTCCACTTCGGTAGGATTCATAAGCACTTTATGAACCGGGCAGCTGTCGGCAATTTTTAATAGTCGTTCGCGTTGAGCATCGTCTAAATTTCCAATCAATTCAATTTCTCTTGTAAAAAATGATTTTGAAGTTTCCTTGTCCCAGTCAAAAGTAACATCAATGTTTACATCGGTTAAATCCCAGCCTTTATGGTTTGCGTACATTTTCAAAGTGATGGAAGTGCACGCGCCTAAAGAAGCTGCAAGCAATTCTTTCGGATTCAGTCCCAAATCCTGACCTCCTAATTCAAGAGGTTCATCAATAATCAAGGTTTTTTTTGAACCCTGAACATCAACTTTATAATTCTGTCTTCCTATATGAGCGCTAATCTTTTCCATAGCTTATTTAAAGTTTTTTAAAGCAGGAGGAAGCGGTACAAATTCCGTTTCTCCGGGAACTTTTGGAAAGGTTTGGTTTTCCCAGTCTGCTTTGGCTTGTTCAATACGTTCTTTTCTAGAGGAAACGAAATTCCAGAAAATAAAGCGTTCTTCCGGAAAAGGTTCGCCACCAAAAATATAAACCGTAGTGTTTTCAGCCATTTCGAATTCACAAAGTTTACTGTCTTTGGCAATCAGAATTTGCTTCGGCTCAAAAGTATTGGTTCCGTCGGTGATGCTTCCTTCTAAAATGTATAAAGCACTTTCGCCAAATAAATCGTCCCCAATTTTTACCTTTTGTCTTTGTTTTGATTTAATCTCTAAAAAATACAACGGACTGTAAACCGGAACCGGAGATTTTCTGCCAAACGCTTCGCCGGCAATTAGTTTTATCGAAACACCGTCTTGTTGCCAATGAGGTAAATCGTCTTTTTCAACATGAGTGAAAGTAGGTTCCATTTCTTCCAATTCCTTCGGAAGCGCTACCCAAATTTGTAATCCGTGTAAAAATTTATCTGAAGTTCGTAAATATTCCGGTGTTCGTTCCGAATGCACAATTCCTTTTCCGGCGGTCATCCAATTTACGGCTCCGGGTTGGATTTCTATTTCTGTTCCTAAACTGTCACGGTGCATAATGCTTCCTTCAAACAAATAGGTTAGGGTGGAAAGCCCAATGTGTGGATGTGGCGGAACGTCTAAATTCTGATAATCTTTTAAACAAGCGGGCCCCATGTGGTCAATAAAAGCAAAGGGGCCAACGGTTCTTTTTTCACGAAAAGGAAGCAATCGTCCGACCATAAAATTACCGATGTCGGCGGAACGTTCTTCTATAATTAATTGTACGTTTGACATAGTTTAGTGTATTTTTCCATCTTTAAATAAAACCTGAAAAAAGCCCGGTACCGTTTCTTCACGATTCCAATCACGTTGTAATTCACAAAGCAATTGATTTACGGAAATGAGTTGGCTTCCGGCTTGTTCCATTCTTCGTAAAGCAATTTCATGAGCTGCCGATGAAGTTCCTCCAACAGCATCTACCACAGGGAAAACTTCAAAACCTTCTTTTAAGGCATCTAAAGCTGGGAAGGTTAAACAGGCTTCTGTCCAGAGCGCGGCCATGATTAGTTTTTTTCTTCCGGTGGCTTTAACAGCCTCAAGAAACTCTTTGTCTTCCCAAGCGTTAATACTTGTTCGGTCGTAGGAAGCATCGTCTTTTAAAACTTCTTTCAAAGGAGTAATTGTGTCTTGATTCCTTCCCGTTTGAACATTTACCGTTGATAGAACCACGGGAATGTTATAAATCTTTGCCGTTTTAGCCAAACGGACAATTTGTTCCACTAAAAGCGTCTGATCCATTGATTTAATGGAAGAAACCTGAACCGGCTGATAGTCAATAATAATAAGCGCTGAATTCTCAGGGCTTAACAAATGATCTGCTTTGGGGTCGCGAATAGATGTTGTACTGCTCATGTTATGAAATTTTCAAGATTGTAATCGGATAAAGCCTTTAACTGAATATTTTGATGCTATGAGAATTTTAATTTGTTCAGCATTTCATCGGTAATTACATCAGTATAAATCCCGTAAGCGTTAATCATAATACCTTTCAGTTTATATTTTTCTGAAGAAATTGCATATAAAATGGAGGAATCGTCGGGCGTGGAATCATCTTCAAAACGAAAAGCTTTATCGATTTCAAATTCGTTGTGAAAGATTTTATACTGATTTCCTCTGCATTCCAAACAGTTTTCTTTCAGGTTAAAATTTTCTACGTAACCTTGTTCTTTTAAGCCGTTTATCGCTTCGATTAAATTGTCGTAATTCTCCATATGGTTTTGTATTGATTATAATAGCCTTTTAAAGTTACGACTTATTCCTCAAATCCTTTAAAATCAGGATCAACAATTCGTTTCCATTCCGGATGTCTTTTGATGTAAGCAAACACCAAAGGACAAAGCGGAACAAGTTTGTAATTGTTTTGTTCGATATAATCCAACGTTTTCTCAATTACTGCTGTTGCTGCGCCTTTTCCTTCTAATTCCGGCTCAACTTCTGTATGAATTAAAGTGATTTTACCTGGACGTTCTTTATAGTCAATAAACGCTTTATAGCCATCAACAATAATTTCAAAACGATGGGTTTCTTCGTTTTTATTTAGTGGAATGTTTTCGAATTCTGGTTTCATATTTTTATGATTAAAGATTATTATTTAACCATATAAGTCATATAAGTGTTGTCATACTGAAACTTATATAACTTATATGTTTATTTAGAATTTAGAAATCCTCATAACTGACCTTATATGGTTAAATAAAATCAGAATTTAGAATTTCACGCTTTAGTCTTCAAGATGACCAAATTTTCCATTGTTAAAATCTTCAATTGCCTGAATAATTTCTTCTCTGGTATTCATTACAAATGGTCCGTGAGGGAAAATTGGTTCATTGATCGGTTCACCACTCAAAACTAAAACGATTGTATCTTCAAGAGCTTCAATGGTGAAATTTTCTCCTTCATTTTCAAATAATACAAAATGATCGGTTGAAACATTTTCTTTGTCATTCACTTTGATACTTCCTTCAATAACCAATAAAGCAGTATTGTAACTTGCCGGAAATGAAAACTCTGCTTTTCCTCCTTTATTAAGTTTGGCGTTTTGCATATTAACCGGTGTGAAAGTGAAAGCGGGACCTTTTACATCTTTATAATTTCCTGCGATAACTTCGATAAAACCTGCATTATCAGGAAGTTCATAGCGCCCCATTTCATCATTGGAAATAGCCTGATATTTTGGTTGGCTCATTTTATCTTTTGCCGGAAGATTTACCCAAAGCTGAACCATTTGAAACTCACCGCCGGTTTTACTGAATTCTTCTTCATGGTATTCTTTATGCAAAACACCGGAAGCTGCGGTCATCCATTGTACATCTCCCTGACCAATAATTCCACCGCCACCAGCACTGTCGTGATGCGCTACTTTTCCTTTGTATGCAATGGTTACGGTTTCAAAACCTCTGTGCGGATGCACTCCAACACCTTTAGGAATTTCAGAAGGAGGGAAGTTGTATTTTGAATTATAATCCAGCATGATAAAAGGACTCATACGTTCCATATCCAAACGATAACCACTTGGGATGAAATTATGTACTCTAAAGCCGTCGCCTACGAAATGTGGCGCTCTTGGTTCGGCTACTAATTCGATATTTTTTGTTGCCATTGTGTTATTTTTTTAAATTGATACACAAAGTTACGTCATCAAAAGAAGGAAAACACTTAATTTAGATTAAGAAGTACAAACAAAAAAGGAGCTTTTAACAGCTCCCTTCGTTTAATATTTTCCGCTTAATAATTCACCGCCTATTGGTGCTTTGGCTTCAATGCCTAATTTTTTCATCATTTCATAAGTAGTACAAACCGCTGCAGAAGTCACCGGAATACCAACTTCTTTCTGAATTAAATCGATGGCTTCCAAAGATGGCATTTGTACGCAGGCAGAAGCTACCAAAACATCAACACCGGTTAAATCCAATCGTTTGTATATCTCAAGTAAATTCATTGGGTCTTGAGCTGCGACTTCCAAGTTATCAGGAATTTCCAAAGCAATGGAATCAACTACTTCAAATCCCTGATGTTCAATATAATCAACAACTAAATCAGTTAACGGGCGCATATACGGTGTAATGACAGCAACTTTTTTCGCTCCCAAAACTTTCAATCCGTTGATTAATGCTCCGGCAGAAGTTACAATAGGAGTAGGGAAGTCATTTTTAATGGTTTCCTGATGTAAGTTCACTTCAGAAACGCAATGATAACCGCGTCCCATGCTCATGATAGCTACCAAACAAGCATAACCCATAACGTCTACGTGCGCATCGGATAATTCTGTGGCGCATTTCAAGCTCATGGCATCCATAGCTTCCAATTCTTCTTTGGTTACCTTTTTCATTCTCATACGGCTGGAATGGAAGGTAAAACGCTCCGGTAAAATAGTTTCACGCGAACGGAAAACAGCCGGAATTTCGGTTTCCATAGTTACGTTAGAAGAAGGGACAATCTGGCCAATTCTGTATTTTTTCATTTTATTTTTTTGCAATTAATATTAAATCTGTTGTGTCTGATCCGTCTTGTTCGGGAAATTTTTTTCGCTCCAAAGCTATTATTTTAAAACCGCTTTTAATTAAGGCTTTGTATAAATAATCCTCCTGATGGTAATGCATGAAAATTTCATCGCCTGTACTTCCTTTTTTGAATCCCGATTTGCTGTAATCGTCTTCCATGGTGCTTAAATACAAAACACCTTCCGGGTTAAGACAAACTGCCGCGTCTTTTATCAGTTGGATTGCTTCTTCTTTGGAGAGATATGGCAATCCGAAGCCGCACATGATTCCGTCAAAAAGCCTGTTCAATTTTAAGAAATCCCGACAGTCCAGCAATTGAAAATCAGCGGAAGGATTATTCTTTTGCGCCAATTCAATCATGTTGGGTGCCAAATCAGTACCTAAAATCTGAAAATCAGCGCGTTTCTGTAAAAGATATTTTGTGATGTTTCCCGGACCGCAAGCCAGCTCTAAAACAGTAGCATTTTTTTTGTCTATTGTGTCGCAAAACAAGTCAAAAGTATCATTGTACAAATCAAAATCCATGAAACGATCTTGGTATAGATTTGCATTTTTATTAAAAACTTCGACTGCCTTTTGCGTTTTGTCCACCTTGAGAATTATTTAATTTCTTTTACGGTATTTGTAATAGTTCCGATGCCTTCTACAGTAGCTTCAACAACGTCACCGTCCCACATCCATTCCTGAGGGTTTCTTCCTGCACCAACTCCAGCCGGCGTTCCTGTTGCAATAATGTCTCCGGATTCTAATGTGAAAACAGTACTTAAATCTTCAATTAAATCGTTGATGTTGAACAAAAGGAATTTTGTGTTTGAATTTTGTTTTTCAACACCGTTCAATTTTAAAGACAAGTTTAAATTGTGAGGATTTTCGATTTCATCCGCAGTCACTAAAACTGGTCCCATTGGTGCAAACGTATCTTGTCCTTTAGAAACGATCCATTGACCTTCACGACGACAATCACGAGCCGAAATATCATTAATAACCGTATAACCGAAAACGTGGTTTAACGCTTCGTCTTTTGGTATGTATTTTCCGCCTTTACCTATAACAACCGCTAATTCCACTTCCCAGTCCAATTGTTGCGTTAATTTAGGATTTAGCAAAATATTCGTGTTTGTAGCTGTAACCGACGTTGGTGGTTTGGAGAAAATGATTGGTTTTTGAGGCAATTTTCCCGTTGTATCCAAAGTTCTTGCGCTTTCCGCAACGTGTTCTGTATAATTTAAACCGATTCCGATGATGTTTTTTCTTGGTTTCGGAATAGGAGCAAGGAAAGTCACATTCGACAAAGGATACGAACAATTACTTAATTCTTCTGAAGTTAAACTGTTGATGATTCCCTGAATGCGTGTTACTTCTATTAATCCCATATCAATTAAATCCAACATGGTTTTAGGAAGGGACTCTTTTTTGATTTGTGCCACATCTTCTAAATCAATCATGTGGTTATCTTGTACAACACCCAATCTTGGTGCTGTGTGGTTTATTTGATACGTTGCTAATTTCATTAATTCTCTATTTTAATAAGGACGGTTTTATTTTCTTTTGTTTTTATTTCCATTTCATAGGAAGGATTTTCTTTTCTGAAGTTTTTCAACTTTAATATATCACAAAGATCAAGTTCGCTTAGCGTGTAATTCCCCATGCGCACAATCTCATCACCATAATTCAATTGATTCCGGTAGGAGGAACTCCAGACAAAACCAACCGATAATTTGTTGTTCATGAAAGTTGCTGCATAAACGGGTACTTTTTCAGAAAGTGTAATGTTAGGGTTAGATTCAAAATAAAATTTTTTGTTTTTGAAATCTAAGGTTATGTCTCCGTGTTTTAACAAATCAAAGCCGATTCTTGAATTGTTGTCTTCAGTAGTTGTAGTTATAACGTTTGAAAAAACAGTTTCATTTACTTTAAAATAATTTGTCTGAAGCAGGAATTGTTCTTTTTCAGTTGATGCTCCAAACAATCCGACACTGCCGCTTCCGGAAGAACTGGACAATTCTTTAAAGAACTTTTCTTTAGCAATTAGTTTGTAAACTCGTTTTGAGATTTCATAAAAACCGTCCATTCCGGTGTCAATCATCAAATGTTCGGAACCTTTATTACCTGAATCGTTTAAAAAACTTATCGGAATATAGGGCGATTGTTGCTCTCCAATCAATGATAATTTTGAAGCAGGTGTTTTTATATTTAGGTTCTTAATTTTATCGGTAACCCATATTTTACGTTCTTTTAAACTGATTTTTAAGATGGAATTTTTAAAAAAATTGCTTCCGATCAAGCCGTCAATCTTATAACATTTTAATAACGGATGATTGTCCAAATCAGAAATCAAGACAACGTTATCCTGAAAATCCAGCGTTCCTAATTTTATTGACTCCAAAGCGCCCATTTCTAAAGTGCTTTTATTGTTATTGGCATCTGTAGTTACTATGCTTGTTTTGTTTTGAAGATTAATATCATCTGCCACTCGTTTGGAAATCAGATTCGGAGCACCAGTATCTAACATAAAATAATAAACTTTATTGTTAATAGTAACTGGTATCTTTATTTTCTCATTTACCAATTCGAAATCGATTACCTCATAGTAATTGGACTGCGCTATTTTACCACTGTTTATTTTTAACTTTTGACCGTAACCAATAACAGTGAGCAAGCAAAGCACAACCAAAAAGTGAAGTCTGGCTTTCATTTTAAACAGTTTGATTCCCATTATTCTCCGTATACACGCGTTCCTGATACAGCCCTAATCCTTCAATCACAGGCAAATCATTGAAAGAGAACAGACAAGCATCTTCGGTATCGGAAGCATTATGATGCTCGTGCCAAGCCCAAGACGGTACACAGAAAATATCTCTTTCTTTCCAGTCAAATCGTTTTCCGTCAATAATTGAATATCCGCTTCCTTTTGCGCATTGATACACAAACGATCCTGTATGTTTATGTGCTTTCCCTTTAAAACCAGCTGGTAATAGTTGCATGGAAGCACCCATAGTCTGCATTACATGACCACCCGTTAAAGGGTTGGAATACTGCATGATAATCCCATCAAAAGGAGAACCTTCATTTACTTTTGCAGCTTCTAATAAGGCCGGATATACTTGCTTCCATGAATATTTGAATAATGGGGAATAGGGTTTATCCCATACTTTATCAGCCGGAATGATTCCAGCACCACCATAGGATGACGGTAAATAATTAACAGGTGCCTGTAAAGGTTGTTTTCCGTCAAAAACCGCATAATCATTGGCTTCTAAAGCATTTACTAGCGGAATATCCAAACCATCCTGCCAAACACAGGTTTTTCCGTCTTGGGCAACACCATGCTCATGCCATGCAGAATTTGGTGTGATTACGAAATCGTTTACTTCAAAAGTTACCTTGTTTCCGTCTACAACCGTATAACCGCCTTCACCTTCCATAATAAAACGTAGAGCAGAAGCCTTGTGACGGTGTGCTGATGTACTTTCTCCCGGACGAGTAACTTGAATTCCTGTATATAACCAGCCCACAGCCGCTGAAACATCTTTACGTTTATCGTTTACTAAATAAACTACACGACGTCCAGCTTGTTCAGGTGTAACCAATTCGGATGATTTTAAAACCAGTTCGCGTAAATCTTCATATTTCCAAAGCATTGGAATAGAAGAAGTTCTCGGTTCCCAAGGCTCGATATCGTTGGCAACCGTCCATAAAGCACCGGCTCCTAAACCTTCTAATTCTTTGTAATAGGCTTCAAGTTCCGGTGTGTCTTGTACTCGTGCGCGACCAATTACGTCATCGCTATATTTTTCTTCCATATTATTTCTTATTGAATTCTTCGTGATTGTCAATAAAAGTGATTTTTCGTGTTGGCGCTACATTCACACGCAAATCGAAAATATCAAAACGGTTATAATGCCCTAAAATGTCGTGCATTTGTTTGGGCTGGATACATTTAGCTAAATCAATATCGGCATAAACAATTCCTTCCTCATCAATTAACGGTTCTCCAATTACTGCTCCGTTTGGTCCGATAAATCCAGAAAAGGCAGAGTTTTTACGGGTTAGTAATTCTTCAATATTCGGAACATCGTTTTTTAAAGCGTCCATAATTTCTTTTGAAATTGTTGAACAGGAAACTATCGTAAACAACTTACCTTCAAAGGAATGTGCTGCTGCACGGATTTTGATTGCTTCCGCCATATTGTAATCGGGTGGGGCAACCGGTAAGGAAATATAATTCGCAATATGAATCAATTCGCCTTGAGATAATAGGGTGAAACGAGCTAAAGTATTCGTGTTTTCACCACAAGCTAAAGTTCCGATCGGGCCAATTTCCGTATCATAAACTTTTAATGAAGAACCATCACCGGATGTCCAGGTTAGTTTTTCAGCCCAAGTTGGCACCAATTTACGGTGTCTTCCGATTAGTTTTCCTTTGTTATCGATGATTAAATTTGTGTTGTAAATTTCGCCGTAACTGTTGCCACGTTCATTAACTCCAATCACAATGTGTATATCATTGTCTTTCGCTGCTTGATATAAACGAAGCATATCTTCATCTTCAGTAGTTACCGAACACTTGTATAATTCTTCGTACCATTTGCTGCCTTGAACCGGCGTCATAACCCAGTTCCAATAAGGATATCCAGCAACAAATACTTCAGGGAAAGCAATGAGTTTTGCTCCGTTAGAAGCAGCTTCCTGAACAAATGAAATTGCTTTGTCGATTGTTTTTTCAACGTTTAAAAATACCGGTGAAGTTTGAACAGTAGCGGCTTTGAATTTTTTGAATTCCATAATTTTATTGTGGTAAAAGGAAATAACTTATTTTTTCTCGCATCTCATCGTTGAATGATTCTGCGGAGATTGTTTTTCTGTCTTCGGCAATTTTCACGTTAACAAGCGTAACTTCGCCTTCCAATATGATTTCACCCTGTTGATTTTTAAACATAAAGCCACAAAGTAGGGAAGAGCTTCTCAGTTCTTTAACCCATAATTCTTTGATAATAACTTCACCTAAACGTGCAGCTTTTTTAAATTGTACTTTTAAATCTACGGTTGGAATTCCGTTTGTTTCGTGCATTTTGGAAAAAGGTCGATGTAATGCTTCTTCAAACCAGTCTTCCACCAATCCGTTAAGCATTTCCAAGAATCTCGGATAGAACACGATTCCTGCAAAGTCTATATGTTGAAAACGAATTTTTTCTGTTTTAATAAAATACTTCATATCTGTAAAATTAAGTATTATTTCAATTTAAATCTCTGAATTTTACCCGTTTCAGTTTTCGGCAAAACATCAATAAAATTAATAACTCTTGGATATTTATATGGAGCAGCTACTTCCTTGAACCACTGCTGAATAGATTTGGCTAATTCATCCGTTGCTTTATGTTTTTCTTTTAGAACAATATGGGCACAAACCAACATACCACGCTCTTCATCCGGTAAGCCCACAACAGCACATTCCTGAATTTCTTCGTGTGTTAATAAAACGCTTTCCACTTCAATTGCTGCAATGTTGTATCCTGAGGAAATAATCATATCATCACCGCGCGCCACAAACCAAAAAAAGCCATCTTCATCCTGACGGAAAATATCTCCGGTCAAATTCCAGCCGTTTTCAACATATTCGCGCTGTTTTTCTTCTCTGTTTAAGTATTTGCAACCTGTTATTCCTCTTACGGCTAATCTTCCAGGTTTATTTATTGAAGCTTCATTACCTTGATTATCGATAATTTTCGCATCATATCCAGTAATGGCAACACCTGTAGAGCCGGGTTTCATGTTGGACTCATTAGAGGAAATAAAAATATGAAGCATTTCCGTTGCGCCAATTCCGTCTATGATTTTCAAACCTGTTGCATGATACCAGTCTTCCCAAACTTTTAAAGGCAAAGTTTCCCCGGCTGAAACACATTTGCGCAAACTTGAAATATCGAATTCATTTACTTTAGAAGTTAATACCCGCCAAGCAGTTGGTGCAGTAAAACAAGTAGTAATTTTGTAATCCTGAATTGCTTGCAGTAATAAATCCGGAGTTGGTTTTTCTATTAAAAATGTAGATGCTCCAAAATATATTGGAAATAATACTAATCCACCCAATCCAAAAGTAAAACCTAAAGGAGGACTTCCTGTAAATACATCATCTTTAGTAGGTTGTAAAGAATATTGAGGAAAAGCTTCGCAAATATTGAGTACGTCTTTATGATAATGTGCCGTCATCTTTGGCAACCCCGTTGTTCCGGAAGTAAAACCAATTAAAGCAATACTGTCTGATTTAGAATGATAGTTTGAAAAAGTTTTAGGTTTGTTTTGCATCAAATCTTCAAGTTCCGAAGCATTGTAATAGCATGTTCTTTTCAAAAACGATGATTTAACCAATTCCATTTCTTCGGATAAAGAACTGTCACACAGCACATGTGAAATCTCGGCACAATCAATAATAGTGGTAAGCTCTTTGGAACGTAACAATGGCATCGTTGCAACAACAATTCCGCCGGCTTTTAAAATTGCAAACCAACAAGCTACCATCATCGGATTATTTGCCGAACGGATTAAAACACGATTACCTGATTTTAGGCCTAAATCTTCAATTAAAATATGGGCAATCTGATTCGCTTTTTCATACAAGTCATTATAAGTCCAGCACTCTTCAAATGTCTGGATGCAAACTGCATCTCCATGGCCATTCTGAATATGAAAATCCAACAGACGTTCCACGCAGTTTAGCATTTCCGGTCGGATAAATTGTGGCAAGTCCAAAAAAGCGTAATCCGGTTGTAAGTCCAGAGACGGTAAACTATTGTGAGCGAAATTATCTTCGTAATGTTTCATTTTTGTTAAGTTGAAATCTTCTAAACTATACTTTTTTATGACTTTCAGGCTTTAACGCCTTTTTCATGCCTTCAACCATTTTGCGTTCCGAAGCTTTAAGTGGATACAAATGTGTAGTGCCTGCCATATATTGCTGTGGAATATCCGTAGGTCTGAAATTTTCATAAGCCTGAGCATTTCGAACAAAATAAGGATCTAAAAGCAATGGTCTTCCCAAGGAAACCAAATCGGCGCGACCGTTTAATAAAATCGTATTGATTTGATCGATATCCTGAATGTAACCTGCTGTTATTGTTGGAATATGAACTGTATTACGCACCATATCAGAGAAAGGCGTTTGCCACATTCTGCCAACTTGCGGTTTCTGATTTGCTACGGTATTTCCTGTAGAAACACTTATGATATCAGCTCCGGCTGTTTTAAAAGCTTCCGAAATTTTAATAATGTCTTCTTCCGAAATTCCATTTTCTACCCAATCGCAAGCGGAAATTCTAACGGACATTGGCTTGTTTTGTGGGAATGCTTTACGCATCTCTGTGAAAACACGAATAGGGAATTTTAAACGGTTTTCAATACTTCCGCCAAATTCATCGGTTCTGATATTGGTTAAGGGCGATAAGAAGGAAGCTAATAAAAACCCGTGATGCGCCTGCAATTCAATCATGTCAAAACCAGCTGCATCTGCATTTTTAGTAGCCTGAACAAATTCCGAAACAATCTGATCCATATCTTCCAAAGTCATTTCTTTTGGAATAGCTAGTTTTTCATTGAATGGAATAGGAGAGGCTGAAAGCAATTGCCAAGGATGTTCAATAGGTTCCGAAGCGCCTTCCCAAGGTTTTTTGATAGCGCCTTTTCTTCCGGAATGTCCAAGCTGAATTCCAATTTTCGTTTGAGTATTTTTATGAATAAAATCGATAATTCGTTTCCAGCCAATTACTTGTTCCTGTGAATATAAACCTGCACAACTTGGAGTGATTCTTCCGGTTTCTGATACGGCAGTCATTTCTGCAATAATTAATCCTAAACCACCAATTGCACGGCTGGTATAATGTTGAAAATGCCAATCGTTTACCACACCGTTTTCTGCCGAATATTGCCCCATCGGAGACATTACAATTCGGTTTTGCAAAGTCATTTCCCTTAATTTATAAGGTGTGAAAGCTGCCGGAGTTTTGGCTTCAATCCCAATTTTAGCATTGAATTCAGATAATACTTTTTCAGGATAGGAAGCATCGCGAATCGCTAAATTTTCAAACGTAACTTTTTTAGAGCGAGTCATTACTCCAAAGGCAAATTGCTGAAAATCATGTTTAACGTGTCTATCCATGTGCTCAAACCAATCTAAGGAAACATTTGCTGCGTGCTGAATCATTTCCACGCGGTTTCTTCTTGCTTTTTCGTAGTGTTCAAAAGCAGTTGAAACATTATTTTGATTGGTAACCACAGCATCCGACAATGCTATTGCACATTCCATTGCCAATTTAGTCCCGGAACCGATCGAAAAATGAGCCGTAGCTTTTGCATCGCCTAATAAAACAATGTTGTCTTTAGACCATTTTTCATTGGTAACATGCGGAAACTGGCGCCAATGTGATTTATTGGTAATTAACGGATGACCGTCTAATTCGTCCTTAAAGATTTCGGATATTTTTTGAACTGTGGAAGCTTCATCTTCAACTTTAAAACCTGCGTTCTCCCATGTTTGGTTGGAACATTCAAAAATCCAGGTACTCATTCCTGCTTCGTATTGATAGGTATGGGCTACAAAAGTTCCAAATTCTGTAGTTCTGAAAAAATAAGTAAAAGCATCCAATGGTTTAGTAGAACCCAACCACACGAAACGGTTTTTCTGTAGTTTGACATTAGTTCCGAAATCTGAGGCAAATTGTGATCGGATTGCGCTTCCAATGCCATCAGCAGCCACAATGATGTCGCTGTCTTTAAATTGCGAGAGATCGTCGATATTTTGTTCAAAATGAAGATTTACACCTTCTTCGGCACATCGTTGTTGTAAAAGCTGAAGCAAAGTTTTACGGGAACATCCACAAAATCCATTACCGGAAACGCTTACTCTTTCACCGTTACGGGCTACTACAATATCATCCCAATAAGCAAATTTGCTCCGGATTAATTCATAAGATTCTGTGTCGCGGGTAAGGAATTCCCCTAAAGTTTCATCGGAAAATACAACTCCGAAACCGAAGCTGTCATCGGCTTTATTTCGCTCGTAAACATCAATCTGACAGTTAGGAATTGCTTTTTTTGTTAATATCGAAAAGTAGAGACCGCCGGGGCCGCCACCAATTACAGTAATTTTCATATAGTTATTTGTTCATAAAATCAAAGGAACCTTTTCTGAGGTTGATTCCGAATTCTAAATAAGCTTTCAAACAGGCCAAAAAGTTAGACCAGCCAAAGGAGTTGCCCGATAGCCATTTTAAACCGGCTTCGTTGTTGTCCATTTCTTTTTCGGATATAGAAACTAAAGTAGAACCATTAAGGCTTTCCGACAATGTAATTTCAACCAATAACTCTTTTCCTGAATTTTCCCAGTAGTATGAAATGAATTTGTCTTTTTCAATCTTTCCAACACGTACCGGACATTCAAAATCGAACTCAGGGAATTTCCAAATCAGATTTTTACCTTCTTCCATCATTCCCGTGCTTTGTGAAATGAAATAATTTGTCATTTTCTCAGGATTGACAATAGCTTCAAACACCTCATTCATAGGTTTTTGAATTTGCATCGCAACATTTATTTCTAATTTTTGAGGTGCCATATTATGTTCTTTTAATGGAAAAAATCTCTCCTAACTTGGAATAGTTTGAACCTGCCAAGCGTGCAACAGGCTTATAAGTTTCAAGATTGATACGAGCATTTTCCATAAGGATTGAATCGTCGATGTGCATCGCTAAAATTTTACCAATGATAACTGCAGCACCTCCATTTTTATGATCTTCCAAGAAATAATGATGTACCATTTCGCACTCAAAATGCACCAAGCTTTCTTTTACTCTTTTTGGTTTGACATGAATTGAAGTAATAGGAGTGAGGCCTGCAAGTTCAAATTCGTCTACATCAGGAGCGACTTGTTGTGAAGTAGTGTTCATTTTTTCAACAACTTCTTCCGTAACAAGATTTACTACAAATTGTTTGTTTAACAATACATTATTTAAAGTGTCTTTGTTTTTATCTCCAGTTCTTACCGTTGAAAACATAACATGGGGAGGATCTTCACCTACAGCATTAAAAAAGGAAAAAGGTGCAAGATTATTGACTCCGTTCTCATCGACTGTTGAAACCCATCCAATAGGTCTTGGAATTACGGTCCCGGTTAATAGTTTATATAAGGTGGAAGCATCCGTATTTTGAGTATCGAATTGCATTGGTTTGGTTGTTTGTCACAAATTAAACAAATAATTTAGAAATAATCAGCATTATCAGTATTTTTAAGATATAAGAACAGATTTGTTATTTTTTAGTTAATTTCAGAATAAAAAACCATGAAATGAAGTAACTCTGTAAATAAAAAAGGCATAATAAACAATGAAGAGTGTTTCAAGAAGCATTTAATCGTAAAAAACTAAAATCAATCATAAATAAATATGTTATTAGATTCCATAATTCTTTAAATTTACCTTGTAAAAAATACCACATGAGCTATTATAAAATAAACAACTTAGAACAATACTTTAAACATTACAATAAATCCATTCGTGAACCTCGAAAATTCTGGGGAAAAATAGCCGAAGAGAATTTTATTTGGTATCAAGGTTGGGACAAAGTGGTCGATTTCAATATGGGTGAGGCCGATGTAAAATGGTTTACAAACGCAAAGGTCAATATCACTAAAAACTGCATCGACAGACATTTGGCAAAACGCGGCGATAAAACGGCGATCATTTTTGAACCCAACAATCCCGATGAAGCTGCTTTACATATTTCTTATAATGAATTGTATGCCAGGGTAGCAAAAATGGCCAATGTACTTCGTGAACAGGGAATAAAAAAAGGCGATCGAATCTGTATTTATTTGCCGATGATTCCTGAATTGGCAATTTCAGTTTTAGCCTGCGCAAGAATCGGAGCAATACACTCGGTAGTTTTTGCAGGATTTTCGGAGTCTGCGGTTGCTTCCCGTATTAATGATTCCAGCTGTAAAATGGTCATTACTTCCGATGGAGCTTATCGAGGTAGCAAATCCATTGATTTAAAAGGAATTATAGATGAGGCCTTAACCAAATGCCCAACTGTTGAAAAAGTATTGGTCGTTAAAAGAACAAATACGGCAGTTACTATGAAAGAAGGGCGTGACCAATGGATTCAACCGCTTTTAGATGCTGCTATTCCTAACAATGTTGCGGAAATTATGGATGCAGAAGATCCGTTATTTATTCTTTACACATCGGGTTCAACAGGAAAGCCAAAAGGAATGCTGCATACAACAGCCGGTTACATGGTGCAAACTGCTTATACCTTTAAAAACATTTTCAATTACGAAGAGAATGATATTTTCTGGTGTACTGCAGACATCGGTTGGATTACAGGCCATTCTTATATTCTTTACGGACCGCTTCTAAATGGAGCAACAACCGTTATATTTGAAGGAGTTCCAACCTATCCTGATTTCGGACGATTTTGGGAAGTTATTGATAAACACAAGGTTACACAATTTTATACCGCACCGACCGCAATCCGTTCACTTGCAAAAGAAAGCACGGATTGGGTTTCAAAATATGATTTATCGTCATTAAAAGTCATTGGTTCTGTTGGAGAACCGATCAATGAGGAAGCTTGGCATTGGTACAATGATCAAGTCGGAAAGAAAAAATGTCCTATTGTAGATACATGGTGGCAAACCGAAACGGGAAGCATCATGATTTCGCCTGTACCGTTCGTTACTCCTACAAAACCTACTTATGCAACTTTGCCATTGCCGGGAATCCAACCGGTTTTAATGGATGAATTGCGTAATGAAATTGAAGGGAATCAAGTAGTTGGCAGTTTGTGTATTAAATTCCCTTGGCCTTCTATGGCACGAACGATTTGGGGTGATCATGAGCGATATAAAGAAACCTATTTTTCTGCCTTTCCAGGTAAATATTTCACGGGTGATGGTGCTTTACGTGATGAAGTTGGGTACTACAGAATTACCGGAAGGGTAGATGATGTAGTGATTGTTTCCGGCCACAATTTAGGAACTGCACCAATTGAAGATGCAATCAATGAACATCCTGCAGTTGCAGAATCTGCGATTGTTGGATTTCCTCACGATATCAAAGGAAATGCGCTTTATGGTTTTATCATTTTAAAAGAAACAGGAGAATATCGTGACAGGGACAATCTGATAAAAGAAATTAATGAGCATATCTCCAGTCATATTGGTCCAATTGCTAAATTAGACAAGATTCAGTTTGTTGATGGATTGCCCAAAACCCGATCAGGAAAAATTATGCGTAGAATTTTAAGGAAGATTGCAGAAGGTGATTTCTCAAATTTCGGAGATACAACAACCTTACTAAACCCTGAAATTGTAGATGAAATAAAAGACAATAGAGTATAAAAGAAAAGCCCTGTCAAAAGGGCTTTTTTATTTCATTTTTAGTTTTCGTTTCAATTTTAAAAACAATAAAGCGGATGAGAAAGCGTCTCCTGAGGCTGTACTTCGGCTGTTCTTTTTGATTTTATAGAGATCACACAATTCGTCTAAAGTATGGTGTTGGTCTTCGGAAAGGTTTTTTAATCTCTGATGCATTACATTAATATCGAGAACATCGTTTTTAAGCTTACCTAAATTCATTTTCTTAAGCGCCTGATTAATCATCTCAATATCTAGGTTAGTACTATGACCAATTAAGGTAGCGTTTTTGATAAACTTAAGAAATTCCGGAAAAGCTTCATGTTCTGAAACGGCATCAGGTTTAACTTTTAACAATTTTTCAACTGCTTCATTTGGATTGGTTTCTTTGTTGTTCTGAATAAAAACTTCAAAAAAATCTCCAACTGCAACTGCATCATTAATTACGGCAATACATCCTATGGATAAAAGCTGGTCTTCTTTCCAGTCCTGACCTGTTTTTTCACAATCAAATACTACATAACGAATTGGAGCACTTGAATCTTCTTTATCGAAATGTGCTAAATATTCTTTCCAGAATCCCGGATCGCCTTTACCTGTTAACCACTCTAACATAAATTACGTGAAATAAGTTAATTGGAATCTGTTTTTAATCAAATCCTGAAGTTCGTTTATCGGTTGAAAACAGTTTTTTAGTTTTACCTTATCTACTTTTGTAAGCTCTTCCAAATTGATATAACTCCCAGCTGAATCCGTTTTAAGACCTTCTTCGGTTCTAAACCAATGCAAAGTGTGAAACGCTTCGGCACACTCTAAATATAAATCAGCATTTTGTGGCTCTAAATCGGCCAGTTTTTTAAATCGTTGATACGTATTGGTAATTCCTTTTACATTTTTACTGATGGCAAACAGACGGGCTGCATCAACAAGTGGCGTAATTGCACGGTTTTTAATATCGAAAGTATCTTTGTGTTCTTCGTCTTGCTCCACAAGAAACTGTCTGAAGAAACCAAGTGGTGCTGGTTTTTTGATAGCATCCGTTCCTAAAAAAGCATAGAATAATTGGTTGTTTTCTGCCTTTTTATAGATTTCTTCTGTTAGTGCTTTTTCGATATCTGCTTCACCATAAATGAAGTCGTAATCAAAGAAAATTGTGCTTAAATGGATTCCTTTTTCACCTGGAGTATTAATCCAAGTATTATATTGTTTTATCCAGTCTGTCAATGATTTACACCAAAGTTCATTGTTCGCATTTAGGCCTTGTGAGCTTCTTTCATAACCAATTTTCTCAAAGGTTTCCAATACACGATTCGCCAAACTTATAAAGTAATTTTTTACTTCATCATAACGTTCTGCGGGAACATCTTCAAAAACAAGGGAATTGTTCACATCGGTTAATAAAAGTTGCTCTTTTCTTCCTTGGCTTCCTAAATTAAACCAGGCAAATTTAACTGGAGGAGTTCCTATTTTCTCTATAGCCAATTCAATAGCACGCTTAGTAATAGAAATATTTATCTCCGATGCAACACTTGTAATATGTGAAATAGGAATGTTTTTATCAATAGAATTTTGGATCAAATCGGTTAATCGATCACGAACAACTTTCAGTTCTTTAGAACGATTTGCACGTTTAGCCTGCTTTAAAAGCACTCCAGGATTATTTGCCTGAGCAGCAACTACATCATGCTCAGAAATGATTCCGGTTATGGAACTTTTTTCTGTTCCGTCTTTAGTAACACACAGATAACCAACGTTATACTTTAACATCATCATCTGTGCTTCGGCAATTGAAATATTTTCAGGAACGGTTACTACTGGTGTTGTCATTACTTTATCAACGGTTACATCGATAGAAAATTGACCGGTAGCAATTTTAGAAGTCAAATCGAAATCGGTTACAATCCCGATAGGCATTTGGTTTTCCTGGATGATAACACTACCAATCTGACGGCTTGACATGGTTTGTGCTATATGGCGCACTACATCATAGGTACTAGCTGTAATTGGGTTTTTCGTATATTTTATGGGCTGAAAATACTGTATATCGGTTGCGCTTTGTTCGTTAAAAATAACGTTTTCCGATATTAATTTTCCTCTATTGTCTTTATCGTAAGGATTTCTGGTATTGGAAGCAAAACTCTCTAACAAAAAGCTTAAAACGCTTGTATTTCCGGCAACATAAGGTCTGAATACATTAATAGGAATAGCGTAAACAATCGAATCTTCACGGGATTTAGCCGTCATTAAATAGTTATTTTTGGCAAAAAAAGGACGCAATCCTAAAATATCACCTTCATCACATTTATCAATTAAGGTTTCTTCTGCATCAGAAATAACCGAAAGACCAATTGCTCCGGACGCAACCACATAAAACGAATCATGAGTAGGATCTCCAATTTTGAATAAAATTTGATTTTTTTCAAGATAGACCACTTTTATATGTTCGGCAATAGCAACCAGTTCGGTGTAATTCAAACTTGAAAAAGGAGGGTAGTGCTTTAAAAAATCGGCAATTCGCTCGGCAATTGGGTTTTTCATAACGTTTTCAGTTATTTAGTTTTTTGATTTTGAATAGCTTGTAATCAAAATCTTCATTTTTTAAATGTACTAATTTCTTCTATAAATAAAAAGGAGGGAACAGATTAATCATTAATTAATGTATAGCTGTGAAAGAGTAATGATTACAACTGCTGTTAATGCTAACGCTATTCCTATATAATTTATTTTGCTCAGTTTTTCTTCAAAAGCAATGACACCTATAAAACTACCAAGTACAATTACTCCAAAATTCATTCCTGCAAAAACAGTGGAGGGATTTTCCGAGAAAGCCTGATGTGCCTTTAAATAGAAAAAAATATTTCCAAAATTGAGAAAACCAAGCAAAATTCCCCAGCGAATATTCATCAAACTGAATTTAGATTTTCCTTTTATTATGTAAAATAGAGTAATTGACAAGGCGATGATAAATGCTCCGGAAAAAACCGTAAACAAAGAAGTTGTAAATGGTATTTCTTTAGTGGCCGCAATTTGTTTAAAGAGAATATCGATCACTCCAAAACCAATAAATACAATGCTAGGATACAGCCAATTTGCCGAGTTAGTTTTTTTTGTTTCTTTTTTTGCCAGTGTAAAGAAAATAGCTGTAAAACCTAATAATAAACCAATCAGTTTCAAAACTCCAATAGTTTCCTTGAAAATAAAATAAGATGCCAGAATCGGAATAAATAATGACAAACGTTGTGCAATATCTGTTTTAACAATTCCAAAGTGTTTAATTGATGCTGCCAAAAACAAAAAAATTGTTGGTAATAAAATCCATAAAGGAATATATATTTTCCAAGGAGCTGCGTTGCTAAAAATTTTTATATCCGGAGAAAAAATAAAAAAACAGCAAATTAATGCAATAACATAATTCGCAGCTACAATCTGTTCTATAGCAATTGGAAAACGTTTAGCATACTTGAGTAGGACTGCTACAGAAACACTGCAAAGAATACTCAAAATGAGGTACATCATAGGGTTGTGATATTTCTTACCAAAAGTAAGAGTATTTGATTATATATTGCAAATTAAATATTCTATTTTACATAATGTATATTATAGTTCAAAATTAAATATGCAAAAAGATGAATAAAAACATCAATAATTGTTAGCAGAAAACTAATAAAATATTAATTTTGCGAACCAATTAAATGTTCTTAACTAATCAACTTATTATCGTGGAAAGTCCTGTAGCCCAAAAATTGATCAACAAAATTCAGCTGGATTTATTTAAAAATGGATTCGTTGCTGAAACTCTTGTTACTGATTTAAAAAAATTGCGTGAATATGCGCTTGAAGAACAAAATCCTGTTCTGGTAAAAGCAATACGCTTAACCTATGAGCATGTTGAAGAAAACAACGCGTTTTTGATTGCAATTCCGGATGATGAACCAATGGATGGTTTTGAAGGAACTTCAGACAATGTTACTGAAAATGCAACTAATATGGAAAGCTTAGAATATTTGATTTCTTTATTTGCAGATTTAAAGAACAAGAATAATCTTTCCGATTTAAAAGAATACAATAAAGCTTTTTTGGCGTTCTAAAAGAAACCAAGTTCTATTTTACATAATATCAAACTACGCTTTATGCGTAGTTTTTTTTATAAGTTTTAGTTAAATACTGATAATTCAACAGCTTTCTGTGCTAAATTTGACTCCTTTTTGATGAATAATCAAAATTTAAATTTATTTATCTAACAATCAACTATTTATATATGTTACGAGTTTTTAAAATCATAGCTTTTTTAGAAGGTATTTCTTTATTAGTACTATTTAGTAATATGTTATTCCTTAAACCAACCAATATCGAATTGTATAAAACCCTCCTCTTCCCTGTCGGAATGGCGCATGGTTTACTGTTTATCGGTTATATTGTTATGGCAACAATGTTTAAAATGGAAGAAAACTGGCCTTGGAAAAAATATGGGATTGTTTGTGTAGCGTCGGTTTTACCTTTCGGAACATTTTATGTAGAAAAAAAATTATTGTAAATTAGAGCATAAATCGGTATTTAAAGTATGAAGATCTTTAACTGGGCGTATAAAATTTTTAAGGAATTAGGTTTTAGCGAGCTTTGGGCAGACTATTCTAATCTTGCCATTAATATTATCATCCTGATAATTACCGCCTATGTTATCGACTACATCTTCAAGAAAATATTAATTATCATAATGGCGATTGTCGCTGCCAGAACAAAATCTACTTTTGATGATTTTTTGGTAGCCAACAAAACTGCCAAATATGTTGCCCATTTGTTTACGCTTTTCTTCATTCACAAAACGGTTCCTATCATTATGAAGGATTTTGTGTATTGGGAAGGTATTTTTACAAAAGGAGTGAAATTCTATATTATTATATTATCACTTTGGATCATCCGAAGTATTTTCAACTCACTTAAAGATTATTTAAAAGGAAAAGAAAAGTACAAAGACAAACCTATCGACAGTTACATTCAGGTTATCATGATCTGTTTGTGGATTTATGGGATTTTATATTTCATAATGCTGTTATTTGATACAAGCCTTAACAAGCTTTTTGCAACATTTGGAGCAATTTCCGCATTAATTTTATTGATTTTTCGCGATACAATTTTAGGTTTTGTAGCCAGTATTCAGGTAACTGTAAACGATATGGTTCGTATTGGCGACTGGATTACCATGGAAAAATATGGTGCAGATGGAGATGTAATCGAAATCAATTTAGCGACTGTAAAAGTGCAGAACTTTGACAACACCATCACTACAATTCCAACCTATTTTCTGATTTCCGACTCTTTTAAAAACTGGCGTGGAATGTTGGATTCGGATGGACGTCGGATGAAACGCTCTATTTTATTAAAATCCAGCAGTATTCGATTCTTGACCGAAGATGAAATCGAAAATTTGAAGAAAATACAATTGATAGCGCCATATCTGAATCATCGTCAGGCGGATATTCAGAAGTTTAATCAAGCTAATGGTGTTGATAAATCGGTTTTGATTAACGGAAGAAACTTAACAAATTTCGGTATTTTCAGAAAGTATATCGATCAATACATAGCCAATCATCCGGGGATTAATAAAAATATGATGTTCATGTGCAGGCAGTTACAGCCGACACAAAACGGAATGCCGTTAGAAATCTATGCTTTTATAAACGATAAGCGCCTTGTGGAATATGAGCATATTATGGCGGATATTTTTGACCATATTTTAGCTTCAGTTCATTACTTTGGAATGGAAATTAATGAAACTGGTGCTATTAAAATTGAATACAACGATGAAAAAGTAAATTAGTTTTTAAGCTAATTCACTTTTTTTGTTTACTCTTCTACTGAAGTTTTTCCGTGAACGGCCGGCTGACCAAAGCTGTCCAGATTTACCATTGTGATTGCATCTACAGTAATGATTACGGCTTTTGTCATTACATTACGTACTTCGCAACGCATGGTTATTGAGGTTTTTCCAAAACTTACGATATCCAAACCGATTTCGATAATATCACCCTGACGCGCCGAACTCATAAAATTAATTTCAGACATGAATTTGGTCACGATTCTGTTGTTTTTCAGGATGATGATCGAATATAATGCTGCTTCGTCGTCAATCCATGATAATAATTTTCCTCCGAATAACGTTCCGTTTGCGTTTAAATCTTCCGGGCGAACCCATTTTCTGGTTTGGTAGTTCATAACTTAAATTTCTGTAAGGACAAAGTTACAATATCTAAATGATCAAAAGCCAGTTTTGGTAAATCTTTTATCGGAAACCAGCCCGTTTCTTTAGCATCATCGGCAGCAACAGCTATTGTATTTTCAGGGACAATTCCAAAGTAGGCAACAGAAACCACATGGCTTCTAGGATCACGAAATGGTTTTCCAAAAGCACCAACCTGTTCTAAATCAGTAACTTTTATTTGAGTTTCTTCTTCTAATTCTCTAATCGCCGCTGCTTTTAAATCTTCATTTTCATCAACAAAACCGCCAGGTAACGCCCAACAATCCTTAAAAGGTTCATTCTTCCTTTTGATCAAAAGCAATTCATTTTCTGTTTGTTTTCTAAGGATTACAGCGTCTACGGTAACAAATATTTTGGAGGTTCTCATGGTATAAAGTTTTCAACACGAAACTACTAATAACTTTTTGAATCGCATTTATTTTTCCGCTATCCTATTTTGTAATTTTAATAAAAAGATTAGAAACCATGGAAAATCGCGACACTTTTCTTATTGATTTGAGAGGAGCACCTCTTGGAACGATTTCGGCTCAGTCTACCTCTGAAGAGCTTTTTCAGAACAGGACTTTACGACCTATACTGGTTTTACAGAACGAACTTTTTATTGAAGTTTTCCTTAATTATGCCATTAAACAGAAAAATGTGTTTTTTTCGCTTCCGCCAGAGAAAAAGATGGCTTACATTGAAAATGTAATTCAGAGGGACATCAAATTTAGAAATTCGTTAAAAGGAATTATTATTGGTCTTTTCACTGTAGAAGAATATAAAGACTACATCAAGAATTCATCAAACATTAACAAACGAATGATGAATATGCTCGTGGAACGTCTGAAAAATCAGATCCAAATCCTTACACTTGAATAAAGAACCACAACCAAAAACAAATAAATACCACAAAAAAAAGCTGTCATTCCCGACAGCTTTTTTTATTTTTTGTTATAACTCATAAGTTCTCGGGTTCCTTCGTAAAAATAAAGTGTGTTTTCAACAACTTTAAATTTATCGGTACGATTTAAAAACTTATTGTAGTTGTCATAGTTTGTGTTCATGCACGCCATTTTGGTTCCTGCCATATTTCCGAAAAGAATTTTATCTCCCTGAACACTGTAAGTGCCTGTTATCAGATTACATCCGTCATTTCCACTTACTTTTGATCCAACCCAGAAACGAACTTCAGGCGTTCTTGCAAACGTGCTGCTGTCAATAACTTTACCGTCAAACTTTACTAAACGCCATGCTGTTGAAGTCAAAGCGTTTGATGTCGAATTGGTTCCTGCTCCCGAAGTTCCTGTTCCAGAAGCTACCGAACAAGAAAATCCAAAACCTAAAACCACTGTTAAACCCAGTACAATCATCAATTTTTTCATAAGCAATCAAAATTATGTTAATAGATACTTTCTCCATTTAAATTTGTTCCCAATACTTCGCTCATATAATCAAAAAAAGGTCGCATTGCCAAAAAAGTATTTAAAACTTCTTCTTTGAAATTTTTATCCATCACTTCCTTATCAGTAAATTTTCTGGAAATGAGGTATTGTTTTTTACGTATTAAATCAATAGCCGGATGTTCTTTATCAAATCCTTTTGGAGCGGTTTTAAGTTCATCGCCTTGTAAAGTTCCAAAGATTTTTACGAAATTTTTATCAGAGATAATTTTGCGAATTTCCGTATCATCCATTTCGAACTCCTTCCGGATTCGGTTTAAATCTTCCGCATTGGGTTCCCAAAAACCTCCTCCAACAAAACTTCCTCCCGGCTCAATATGCAAATAATATCCACCGCGCAACATGGGTTTGGTTCGTCCTAAAGCAACTCCAAAATTGGTTTTGTAAGGTGATTTATCTTTTGAAAAACGCACATCGCGATAAATTCGGAACATTTGGATTTTGTCAATACTATCCGATTTAGACAATTCTGTAACTAACTCCTGCGCTGATGCCTTGAAATCTTTTTCCAGTTTTTGAAATTCCTTTTTATTGTCGGCAAACCATTCACGGTTGTTGTTATTTCGTAACTGTATTAAAAAATCCAAAGTTGCTTTTGATACCATATTTTTCTTTTAAAGGTAGAAAATTTCTACCATAACGATACTAAAAAATTCATCAATTAAGTTGAACTTTTTATATCATTTTTCCGGTTTAGGAAATGGAAGCGTTTTGCTGCAGAAATTTGAAAGTGTTTTTTATAGATTTTTACTCAACCACTTTTTGATTTCTTTAAAAGTGAAATCTGAATTTTCAATCCAAGGAAAGTGCCCTGCTTTATCAATTAAAATTAACGTAGAATAAGGTAAAGAAACTTGTAACTGTTTCGCAAATTCTGGTGGATTATTGGTGTCGTACTTTCCGTTAATAATGAGTGTTTTAACTTTTAAAGATGGAAATTTCTTTTGATTATTCAAATAGTGTAAACGATCTTTCTCAGTTTCAATAGGAAAAACATTATTTATTGGTTTTCTTCTTCCTGCTGCTGAAATTAGTCTGACAATTTGAATAACTCTTTGAGAACTTTCTTCATTGTAACACCACCATTTTATTGGTGATTCCGAAATGTCTTTCCCAAGTTCATTTTTATTGGTTTTATGCTCAATCATATAATCCCAATCTTTTATAACCTGCTTAAACCATTCAGATTCTTTAGTTCTTTTCGTTTCCGAATTTTTCCGGCGTTGCATACTTTCTTTTTGCGTACCGACAAAACTTGTTCCGATTAAAAGTAATCCGGCTGTATTGTTAGGATATTTTAAAGCATATTCCAAAGCAACTGCACTTTGATCGGAATGACCGAAAATCCAAATTTTATTTATATTCAAGTGTCTTCTTAAATATTCAATTTCTGAAACGATAGAATCCTGTTTATAATCCTCAAGTTTATTTGGCATCTGTGATTTGCCGGTTCCTCTAGGATCATAATAAACCATTGTAAAATGATCTTCTAGAGGTTTTAAAGTTGCCTGATAACCTATTTTTCCTGAGTTTAAATGACCGACAATCATTACAGGGCCTTTTCCGCGAATGGAATAATTGATTTTTAATCCGCCAATATTTTCAAAATAATCGCCGTTTTTTAAATTCTGCCCATTTGAAAATGAGAAAAAGAGAACAAATAAAATTATGTTTAATATCCTTATTTTCAATTTTATACGAATTTAAATACGATTGATTTTAGCTCTTCCAGAGTCTATTTAAGCTCTTTATCATGGTTCTCCGAAGCTGAAAAACCTTCACGGATTTCAGTATGACGAATTTCCCCTCCTGAAGTTCCAACGCGGGCTGACAAAACTGAGCTTCCAAGCGATAAAATCAAAGTTACTATGCCAAAAACCTTTGCTTTTGGATGATTTCTGACTGATGTAATTAACGCCAATATTGCTACAGCCCCGGTCAAATACAAAATAATTGCAAATTTTTCGGCAATTTCTTCGTGCTCATGGATTATATGATGGTTGATGTTTAAGTTCTCTGCTATCTCTTCTGCTCCTTCCCCGGTTCTCATTGCCAGTAAACCTAAAACTGCTGAAACAAACAGTACAATATAAGCTGTATGCTGCATTGATTTATTTTTAAGAAGGATTCCGGCCAACAGAATTGCGAAACCGAAAATGGTACCAATTATTGGAAAATGATTAAAAATCATGTGTAAATGTGCGTCATTCATAACATTAAGTTTAGTTGTTAAAATTTAATTTTACGGTAGTTTCATTGATCGAATTACTTTCAATGCTAATTTGTATCTGCAATAAATCACAAAGCCTTTTTACAATGGATAAGCCTAATCCCACTCCTTTTACCTTATTTAAATCTAAGGAAGCTGAACGATAAAACGGATTGAAAACTTTGTCAAGTTCTTCTTTTGAAATTCCTTTTCCGGAATTGGTTATTTTTAATTCTGTTACCTGATTTTGATTTTCAATTGACAGAATAACCGTTCCATTTTCGTCACAATATTTCAAAGCATTGGAAATAAGATTGGACAAAATTATTGATACCATGTTGTAATCCGATTCAATATAAAAATCATTGTTAAAGTCTGCAACAATCTTAACATTCCTACTTGTGATTAATTCGGAAAACCGAGCCAAGACATCCAAAATCAAAGCATTGAGATAAACCGATTCGCTTTCCTCATGCTGTTTCTGATTTTCAAAACGCGCTAAAAGCAATAACTCATCAACTAGAATATTTAAACGGTCAACCTCAGAAATACAAAATTTAATTTTTTCTTCATACTCTTTCTTTTCACGCTCTTTACGTATCAATACTTCAAGTGTTCCTTTAATTACTGATAATGGCGTTCTGAGTTCATGAGATGCGTCTGAAGTAAACTGTTTCTCCCTTTCAACAGCATTTTCAATTCGATCCAAAAGACTATTGATGTTCCCAGACAACTGATATAGTTCATCTCTGTTTTTAGGTAATTCAATGCGGTATTTCAGATTGTCTTTTGTGATCAGATTTGTGGTTCCAATGATACTGTTTATGGGCTTAATACTTCTTCCGGCTATGATTCGGGCTATAATAAAAAGCACAATCAGAACAATCGGATAAAGTATAAAAAGAATTGTCCTTAAATTCTTTAAAAGCATTAATGGATGCTCTAAAGACATGGCAATCAGCAAATACCCTTTTTTATTATTCTTGTGAAAAATTGGCGTTTGAGATAACTGAATTTGCTGATTGTTCAATATAGTTTGATAAAAAAACGAATCTTCTCTTTCCGTCTGAATCTCAAGCTCATCTTTCTTTAAATTTGGAGACTTCTCAATAGTTACACCATTTAGATCTTTTATTTCAACAAAAACAGGGTTAACATTTGCCTCATTATGTTCCTTCTCCTCCCACTCTTCTTTATTAATCCAGACAATGGTTTTTTTTTCAAATTTCATTTCTCGAAGATGCAAACCGATTTCTTTGCGAATATCTTTCTTTACATCATTAAAAACAGTAAACTTGACCGAAGAATAAATAACAAAAAAAACAGCAAAGACAAGCAATGCAGTTGAAATGATGTAGTTAAATGCAATCCGGTTTTTAAAAGAAAGCTGTTTCATGATTCTTTGTTATCATCTGCAATGTACCCTACTCCTCGAACAGTTTTAATATATTCGACATTTCTTTTAAGATTGAGTTTTTTGCGAATTGAATTCATAAATACATCAATTACCCCTGTATCATACTCAAAATGAATTCCCCAAACGTCTTCAATTATACTGTTTCGGGTACAGACTTTTCCTTTATGTTCAATAAGATACTTCAACAATTCGAACTCTCGTTGTGTTAGGTTTACACTAGCCCCATCAACCAATACACTATGTTTTTGAATATTCATTTCAATGTTAGCGAGCTTTAAAATTTCATTTTTCTGTGAGTCTCTGAAATGTATTTTAATACGCTCCAGAAGTTCTTCAAAACTGAATGGTTTTTTGATATAGTCATTAGCACCCGATTTTAACCCTTCAACCGTTTCCTGTATTGTGTCTTTTGCCGTTAAAAACAAAATTGGGGTTTTTTTGTCTTTTTTTCGAATGGATTGACAAACCTCTAAACCTGTTTTTCTTGGCAACATCCAGTCCAGCAGAACCAAATCCGGCTTTTGAGCATCAAATAAAATTAAACCCTCTACACCGTCTTTTGCCAAGGTTACCGTAAAATTTTCCTCTTCAAGACCTTGTTTGAGAAAACTTGAAATACCTGTTTCGTCTTCAACTATTAATACGTGCATTTTTTTTAAAAAATTTCAATACAAATTACTACTTTTAATTGGAAATTCTGACATTTTCTTAAGCAAAACTTAAGCGATTAAAAATGAAGTGTTTATAATTTTGCAAAAACAAAGTCCCAATGAGAATTACAAAAAGCATACAGCCATTTTTGAACTTATGCATCTTTTATCTGATTATCAATATCTTATTAAGAAGTGTTCTTTTTTTTCATCCCATAACTCAAGCTGGTTTTAGTGCGTTTGAAATCCTTAAAATTTATTTTTTAGGTTGTATTTCCGATTTCTTTGTTTTTGTTTTGATGAGCTCTTTTTTGTGGCTTTACTTGCTTTTTCTCTCTGATTCAAAATATCAAAAACCTTGGGGATACTTTATTTTTGGCATTCTTCTCCTATTATTGATTTATGTAAGTTGTTTCAACACAATTTTAAATGAATATGGAGGTGTCGTTCCTACAATCGGAATCAGTTTTATTGGGTTAAAGACGCTACTTTTTGGCTTATTGCTTTTTCTTCCAAGCTATAGAAAGCAGATACGTTTAGCCTTGTTTTCGGTTACTGTTTTTCTGTTTGTTTTAATCATTGTACAAAATGCTGTAAGCGAGTTCTTTTTTTGGAACGAATTTGGTGTAAAATACAATTTCATTGCTGTTGATTATTTGGTTTATACCAATACGGTAATTGGAAACATCATGGAATCCTATCCTGTAATTCCTTTATTTTTAGGCGTTGGACTTATTACGATCCTAGCTACTTATTTCATTGTGAAGAAATCGAAAGGTTATCTTGACCAAATCCCTTCCTTTAAAGAGAAACTTGTAATTTTAGGTACCATAGCATTAATTTCCATTGTTTCATTAATTGCTATTCCGGCAATTTCAAAAACTGAAAACTCTCAAAATGTATTTGCAAATGAACTTCAGGCAAACGGTATTTACCGATTTTATCTTGCTTTCCAAAACAGTGAATTAGATTATTTCAAATTTTATAATACGCTTCCAAAGGAAAAAGCTTACGCTGAATTGAAAAAACAACTTCCGGGAATTACAGGCGAATCTACATTACACAAAATAGTTGCAAATCAGAAGGAAATACATAAAAACGTGGTTTTAATTACCATTGAAAGTTTAAGTGCCGATTTCATGAAAGCCTATGGAAACCAACAAAACCTAACACCTTTCTTAGACGAAATAGCAGGCAAAAGTTTGTTTTTCAGTAATCTATATGCAACAGGAAACCGTACAGTTAGAGGCTTGGAAGCCGTTACTTTATGCATTCCTCCAACTGCGGGAGAAAGTATCGTAAAACGCGCAGACAACAAAAACAAATTCTCAACCGGTTCGGTATTTAAACAAAAAGGTTATAACGTGAAATATCTTTACGGCGGGGATGCTTTTTTCGACAACATGCAAGACTTTTTCCAAGGTAATGGCTATGATATTATAGATAAAAAATCATTCAAGGCTGAAGAAATTTCTTTTTCAAATATCTGGGGTGTTTGTGATGAAGATATGGCAAAAAAAGCCATTCAAACCATGAATGAAGAAGCCAAAACGGGTAAGCCGTTTTTTAATCATTGGATGACTGTAAGCAATCATCGTCCGTTTACTTATCCTGAAAATAAAATTGACATCCCTGCTGATTCAAAATCACGAGAAGGTGGTGTAAAATATACAGATTATGCACTTAGAGCATTTTTTAATCAGGCACAAAAAATGCCTTGGTTTAACAACACGGTTTTTGTAATTGTGGCCGATCATTGTGCTTCCAGCTCAGGAAAAACAGAATTACCAATGGAAAAATACCGAATTCCGGCTTTGATTTATGCACCTGGTTTTGTACAACCGCAAAACTGCACTAAATTAATGTCTCAAATTGATTTGATGCCTACTGTTATGGGCCTTTTGAATTTTAATTATCAAAGCAAGTTTTACGGACAAGATGTTTTTAAACAAGACTATAATCCAAGAGCATTTATTGCTACGTATCAGGATTTAGGATTTATCAAAGACAGTGTTTTAACGATAATATCTCCAGTTAAAAAAGTTAAGCAATTTGAATTGGTTCCTTTGCCTTCTACTTCGGAAAGCATACAGGTTAAATATGAGGAAAAACCGATGAAAAAAATGAGAACCGATTTGATTTCAAATACAATTGCAATGTATCAAACTGCATCAGATCTGCTTAAAAACAAAAAATATCAGAAGTTAAATTAATTAATCCAATGATTTTATAAGAAGGTGATTTTACAATAAACCGTTGTATTTTCTAACAAACCATTCTGTTGTCAAGGATACGGCCAAAAGTACCAACAGCCAAACAAAATCAATCAGTGGAGATTGTTTTAAAATTGCTTTTTCAGTTGGTAAATACTGTTGGTTTTTACTTAAAAAATCAATTAATTGGTCTACCTGATTTGGGAAATAAACTTTTCCGTTTGTGTTTGCTGCTAATTGCATTAAACGTGTCAAGTCTGGGTTTACAAATTGTTTTTCGATTTCAAAATCAAGCACTTCAAAACTTCCTGAATACTGATTTTTAGAATTATTTTCTTTTACCGTAAAACTGTAATTACCTGGTTCCAAACCGTCTAAATCAACCACATATTCATTGGTTCTTTTCAGAAAATCATACGATTTGGAAGTATTTGTCTTTTTATTTTTGAGCTGAATCGTTAATCGTGCATTTTCTTCAAACTCATAGTTTTTATTAAAATACTGAGCAGAAATTTCAATACTTTCTCCAGAATTATAAAAACTCTCATGATTTACCACCAATGATTTTTTAGCAGCATTGGTTGCCAAATATTGGATAATTTTATCAGAAAATAGGTCGAACTGATCAAACGATTTGGATTTTAAATAACTTTCCATACGCCATTTCCAAATGTTTTCACCAAAAAGAAAAGCATTTCGTTTTAATCCGTTTTCTGTGAAAGTTAGTAATGGGTTTTCAGTTTTAATATTTCTGATTCTGCTTTGCAATAAAACCGAAGCATTTTGTTTCAAAGTAATGGTTCCGAAAGGATGTTCCAAAGGAGGAAAATTTTCAAACCCAATATTCTCAAGTGCAAAGGAATTAAACTGGGAATTGAAATCTGCCGAATAATCTTCTTTTTGACCCGATAGTTTAAAGTTTACCTGATTTTGATATTGGTTTAAAAAATTGAAATCTGTATTGGTTCCGGTAATTATCCAAGTGTTGAGTTGAAGGTTTTTATTTTGTTCGAAAACAGTTTTAAATTCCGGGGTTGGCTGATACAAAATTAAAACATTATAATCTTCTAATGATTTGATTTCATTTGGATTAATAACAGTTACTTTACGTTGAAGATTAGATTCAATTGAGCGTTTTAAAGCTCCTAAGTCCGGGTGATTGATTGCTGAAACCAAAGCTATTTCAGAACGTTCATCGATTACTTCAACTGCAAAATTTTTACTGTTATTGTATTTATTTTTTTCGTTTTCTGAAGAAGAAATTACCGCCTTGTACGTTTGTACCCCAACACTTTCCGCATTCAATAAAACCGTCACTACTTCAATTTTTTTGTTCGGAGAAAACGAAATGTTTTGCTTATGAACTGTTGAATTTCCGTGCTGTATGCTGAATGTTGTATTTAGGCTTTTCTTTCCATTGTACTGAACAAAAACCTCTACTGGAAATTTATTCTTTAAAAACGCATATTTATTAACATTCAATTGATTGATTTTCAAATCTAATACAGTAGTTGTATCGCCTATGACAATTGGATATACAGTTGTGTTTTGTTGAAAACTGTAAACATAATCGTTCCCAATAGTCTGATTTCCATCTGTTAAAAGCACAACCGGATAGTTCTGGCTTCTGTAAAATTGCTTCAAATTCTCAGCAACCTGATCAATATGTGTCTGTTTTCCTTTAAAATCCAAAGAAGTATTGGGCTGGAAATCACTATCAAAACGATAAAGCTGTACTTCATATTTGTCTTTCAGCGAATTGCTTTGAGCTAATTTCAAAGTAAGCTCTTTAACTAAATCTGTCTGAGCTAACTCATTAATTGATTGAGAGTTGTCAATAACAATTGGCAATGGCACTTTTGTAACCTCAAAAGTTTTTCTAGAAATTATCGGATTAATCAACAATAACAATATTGAAAAAACCGTTAAAAAACGCAAAAAAGCCAAAAGCAAATTCACCTTGGAATTACTTTTGGCTTTATATAAATAGTGGTAAAACGACAAACCGGCAGCAATCAAAACCGATAACAGTAAAAGTAAAATTGTGCTTGTTGTCATTTTTATGTATTAAAAGATTGGAAGATTCTAAAATTGGAAGATTTCAACTCCTTCTCAATCTTTAAATCTTTAATCATTAAATTTTTTAATTTATTATGTTAACATTCCTCCATCAACATTAAGTACTTGTCCGGTAACATAAGCACTTAAATCACAAGAAAGGAAAACACAAGCATTAGCAACATCTTCCGGAGTTCCACCACGTTTTAATGGAATACTGTCTCTCCATCCTGCAACTACGTCTTCATTTAATTTAGCAGTCATTTCAGTTTCGATAAATCCAGGAGCGATTACATTACAACGAATATTTCTTGAACCTAATTCTAATGCTACCGATTTAGAAAAACCAATCACACCAGCTTTAGAAGCCGCATAGTTAGTTTGACCTGCATTCCCTTTAACACCAACCACAGAACTCATATTGATGATTGAACCTGCTCGATTTTTCAACATGATTCTCTGAACTGCTTTAGTCATATTGAAAACCGATTTCAAATTCACATCGATTACCGTATCAAAATCTTCTTCAGAAATTCTCATTAAAAGATTATCTTTAGTAATCCCTGCATTATTGATCAAAATATCTACGTTTCCGAATTCTGCAATAACATCGTCAACTAATTTTTGAGCTTCGTTAAAGTCTGCTGCGTTAGATTGATATCCTTTAGCTTTAACTCCTAAAGCAGCTAATTCATTCTCTAATTCTTGTGCTGCAGCTGCAGATGAACTGTATGTAAATGCCACATTTGCACCGTTTTTAGCAAATACCTGAGCAATCCCTCTACCGATTCCTCTACTCGCCCCTGTTATGATTGCGGTTTTTCCTTCTAATAATTTCATGTTTCAGTATGTAGTTTAGTTTGTTTAAATGTGTTACAAATATAGATTTTTGTATTTAGTCCCACAAAAAAAGCCCTACAAAATGCAGGGCTTTTAACTATTGTATAGAAATTAGGATTAACCCAATACTTCTTTAACTTTTTTACCGATTTCAGCAGGAGAATCTACCACGTGGATTCCGTTCTCTCTCATGATACGTTTTTTAGCTTCAGCTGTATCATCAGCTCCACCAACGATTGCACCAGCGTGACCCATTGTACGTCCTTTTGGAGCAGTTTCTCCAGCGATGAAACCTACAACCGGTTTTCTGTTTCCGTCAGCTTTAACCCATTTAGCAGCATCAGCTTCTAATTGACCACCGATTTCACCGATCATGATGATTAATTCTGTTTCAGGATCGTTCATTAACAATTCAACCGCTTCTTTAGTAGTAGTTCCGATGATTGGATCTCCACCGATACCGATAGCTGTTGTGATTCCGAAACCTTGACGAACTACCTGATCAGCAGCTTCGTATGTTAAAGTACCAGATTTAGAAACGATACCTACTTTTCCTTTTTTAAAAACGAAACCTGGCATGATACCAACTTTTGCTTCTTCCGGAGTAATTACACCCGGACAGTTAGGACCAACTAAACGACAGTCTCTTGTTTGGATATAATCGTATGCTTTAATCATATCAGCAACAGGAATCCCCTCAGTGATACAAATGATCACTTTAATTCCAGCATCTGCAGCTTCCATAATCGCATCTGCAGCAAATGCAGGCGGAACGAAAATGATTGAAGTATCTGCACCAGCCTGATCTACAGCGTCTTTTACTGTATTGAAAACCGGACGGTCTAAGTGCATTGATCCACCTTTTCCTGGAGTTACACCACCTACAACGTTTGTTCCGTATTCAATCATTTGTGAAGCGTGGAATGTTCCTTCACTTCCTGTAAATCCCTGAACAATTATTTTAGAATTCTTATTAACTAAAACACTCATGATATAGTTTTTTATGTTGTTTTTAAAATTGCATTGCAAAAATAGACTTTTGAAAGAAATATCTAAAGTATTTTGCGATAAACTTTTTAAGATTTTTTAAAGGAAATTAACCTAGCTGACTCATTTGGTAACCACGGAATAATTTACCGTCTTTCACTTCCCAAATTGTTACAAAATGTGCTAAAACTTCTTCTTCCGAAGGATTTTCAATCGGAGTTACATAGTAAGTGTAGCGAACCGTTACTGTATTATTTTCTTCTAGGATATGCGTAAAATCGATGCGCGAGGAGGTATAGGAACGTTTCATTTCGTTCGCTAACTCAACTAAATCGTTTTTTGTCATTTTTAAGAATCCTTTGGAACTGTGCCAATCAAATTCCATTTCGTCGTGAAGGAAACGTTTTATCACTTCGTTGTTACGCAACGCATCCGAATGATAAAACTCAGTAACCAGCTCTTTAGCCATCATTTTTGTTAAGTTTATTAAGGATTTCTGGAATCTTTTTAACGTTAGCAAGTTGCTTAAGTTTTTCGCGAGATTCTTCAATTGGAGTACCAAAATAGGTTTTGCCACCTTCAACAGATTTAGTTACTCCGGTTTGGCCAAGAATAATCGCTTTTTCACCAATGGTAATTCCACTTGTGGTTCCTACTTGTCCCCAAAGTGTTACTTCGTCTTCAATGACAACGCAGCCAGCAATTCCGGTTTGTGAAGCGATTAAACATTTTTTACCGATAACCGTATCGTGACCAACATGCACCTGATTGTCAATTTTGGTGCCCTCACCTATTGTTGTATCTCCGGTAACTCCTTTATCTATAGTACAAAGAGCGCCGATTCCCACATTATTTTCGATAACAACACGTCCGCCGGAAATCAATTGATCAAATCCTTCAGGTCTCTTTTTATAATAGAAAGCATCTGCTCCTAAAATAGAACCTGAATGAATAATGACATTATCTCCGATTATTGAATTGTCATAAATGGAAACATTGGAATGAATCAGGCAATCTTTACCAATAACCACGTTGTTACCGATAAAACAATTCGGCTGAATAACGGTTCCTTCTCCAATTACCGCTGATTCTGAAATAGAAACATTTGACGCTGTAAAAGGTTTGAAATGCTTAGTAAGTTTATTGAAATCGCGAAATGGATCATCGGAAATTAATAAAGCTTTACCCTCAGGGCAATCTACTTTCTTGTTAATCAAAACTATAGTTGCCGCCGACTGTAAAGCCTTATCATAATATTTTGGATGATCCACAAAAACGATATCGCCTCTTTCCACCACGTGAATTTCATTCATCCCGTGAACCGGAAAACGCTCATCGCCCACATACTCACACTGAATAATGTTGGCAATTTCTTTAAGAGTATGTGTTTTTGTAAACTTCAAATTGTATTCTTTTGTAATTATTCTTTAACACGCTCCATATAAGAACCTGTAGCTGTATCAATTTTGATTTTGTCACCTTCATTGATGAACAAAGGCACGTTAATTTGAGCTCCAGTTTCTACAGTTGCAGGTTTAGTAGCATTTGTTGCAGTATTACCTTTAACACCCGGCTCAGCGTAAGTTACTTCTAAAATTACTGATGCTGGCATATCAACAGATAAAGGCGCTTCTGTTTCAGCATTGATCTGAACCATTACGTTTGTACCTTCTTTTAATAAATCCGGTGCATCCAAAATATCTTTGTTTAACGAAATTTGTTCAAACGTTTCGTTATTCATGAAATGAAAATCACTTCCTTCAGCATATAAATACTGGAAAGTATGCGTTTCAACACGAACCACGTCGATTTTATGACCTGACGAGAAAGTATTATCCAACACTTTTCCGTTTGTTAAACTTTTAAGTTTTGTTCTAACGAAAGCTGGTCCTTTACCCGGTTTAACGTGTAAAAATTCAATGATTTTGTAAATATCGTGGTTAAATTTAATGCACAATCCGTTTCTGATATCTGCTGTAGTTGCCATTTATGTATTTGTTATTTAATTTATTATTTGTTTTTTAATTAAAATCCGCCTCCGGTATACCCTTTCATAATTCCTCGTGAAGAATTACGAATAAACATTATGATTTCATCACGCTCCGGAGTAGCTTCCATTTCTGCTTCAATAATACTTAAAGCTTGAGTGGTATTATAGTTTTTCTGATACAAAATTCGGTAAATATCCTGAATTTCTCTGATTTTTTCCGTAGAAAAACCTCTTCTTCTCAATCCCACAGAATTGATTCCCACATAAGAAAGCGGTTCTTTCGCTGCTTTAGTAAATGGAGGAACATCTTTACGAACTAATGATCCACCTGAAATCATCGCGTGATCTCCGATATGAATGAATTGATGTACTGCAGCCAAACCACCGATTACTGCGAAATCCCCAACAATTACGTGTCCTGCTAGTGCAACTCCGTTTACGATAATTGCATTATCACCAATATGGCAATCGTGTGCAATGTGAGCTGTTGCCATTATCAGACAGTTTTTTCCAATTTTTGTTTGCCCAGATGCAATTGTACCTCTATTTATTGTAACACACTCTCTTACAGTGGTGTTATCACCGATTATTGCAAGTGATTCTTCACCACCGAATTTCAAATCCTGAGGAACTGCAGAAATAACAGCACCAGGAAATATATTGCAGTTTTTACCGATTCTTGCACCTTCCATAATGGTTACATTTGAGCCAATCCAGGTTCCTTCACCAATTTCCACATTATTATGGATGGTAGTGAATGGTTCAATTACCACATTTTTTGCAATTTTTGCACCCGGATGAACGTATGCTAAAGGTTGATTCATAAGTGTTTTTTTAGTTCTTTTTTACAATTTGCGCCATTAATTCGGCCTCTGTAACTAATTTTCCGTTTGCATAAGCACTTGCCTGCATATGGCAAATTCCACGACGGATTGGAGACAATAATTCCAGTTTAAAAATTAAAGTATCACCAGGTAAAACTTTGTTTTTAAACTTCACATTGTCAATTTTCATAAAATAAGTAAGGTAGTTTTCAGGATCCGGAACTGTACTTAAAATCAAAATTCCTCCGGTTTGTGCCATCGCTTCAATAATTAAAACACCCGGCATTACTGGTGCTCCTGGAAAATGCCCAACAAAGAATTGCTCATTCATGGTAACATTTTTCAATCCTACCACATGAGAATCAGACATTTCTAAAATTCTATCCACTAAAATAAATGGATAACGGTGCGGTAGCATTGATTGAATTTTTGTGATGTCCATCAATGGTTCCTTATGTAAATCATATACAGGTACATGATTTTTTTGTTCATTCTTGATAATTTTAGACATTTTCTTAGCAAACATCGTATTTACAAAATGTCCTGGCTTATTAGCAATAACCTTACCTTTTATTTTTGTTCCGATTAAAGCCAAATCTCCAACAACATCTAGTAATTTGTGACGTGCCGCTTCATTTGGATAATGCAAAGTAAGATTGTCTAAAATTCCGTTTGGTTTTACGCTGATGGAATCCTTCCCAAAGGCTACTTTCAAGCGTTCCATGGTTTCAGGAGAAATTTCTTTATCAACGTAAACGATTGCATTATTTAGATCTCCACCTTTAATCAAACCATGTTCTAATAACCCTTCCAACTCATGGAGGAAACTAAAAGTACGACAATCTGCAATTTCTGTTTTGAATTCGGAAACCGACTTCATGGTAGCATTCTGAGTTCCTAAAACTTTTGTACCAAAATCAACCATTGCAGTTACCTGATAGTCATCTGCAGGAATAACAGTGATTTCACTTCCGGTTGTTTCGTCTGTAAAAGAGATCACTTCCTTAACCACATAAACTGAACGTTCCGCATCTTGTTCTACAACACCTACTTTTTCAATAGCCTCAACAAAATACTTTGACGAACCATCCATAATTGGCGGCTCAGAAGCATCTAACTCTATAATTACGTTGTCAATATCACACCCTACAAAAGCAGCTAAAACGTGCTCTGATGTTTGGATTTTAACCCCTAATTTTTCAAGATTGGTACCGCGTTGTGTGTTCACAACATAATTAGCATCGGCCTCTATAACCGGCTGACCTTCAAGATCAACACGTACAAAGGTAAAACCGTTGTTTACCGGAGCTGGTTTGAAAGTCATTTTTACATTCTGTCCGGTATGTAACCCTACTCCTTCTAATGTAATTTCACTCTTAATGGTTGTTTGCTTAACCATGATTTTTGTTATTTTAGTTTAGTTTGTTTCGTTAATTTCGTTGATTGATTTTTTCATCTTATGAATATCGTCCACTATTTTTGGAAGATTTTTAAAATGAACGTAGGATTTATTAAAATCACCATATCCAAAAGCAGGACTACCCTGAATCACTTCTCCGTCTTTAATACTTCTTCCTACACCGGATTGTGCCTGGATACGAACATTGTTCCCTATGGTGATATGGCCAACGATTCCAACCTGACCGCCAATCATACAATTTTTACCGATTTTGGTTGAACCCGCAACACCTGTTTGTGAAGCGATTACAGTATTTTCACCAATTTCAACATTATGAGCAATTTGAATCTGATTATCCAGCTTCACTCCTTTTCTGATAATTGTCGATCCTAAAGTTGCTCGGTCAATGGTTGAACATGCACCAATTTCAACATTATCTTCAATAATCACATTTCCTATTTGAGGCACTTTGGAATAGGTTCCATCTTCTTGTGGAGCAAAACCAAAACCGTCTGAACCGATAATGGTTCCGGAATGAATTGTACAGTTTTTACCGATTTCCGACTCAGAATAAATACGTGCTCCGGCAAAAAGAACCGTTCCGTCACCTATTATAACATTATCTCCAACAAAGCTGTTCGGATAAATTTTTACGTTATTTCCAATGGATACATTTTTTCCGATGTAACAAAAACTGCCTAAATAAAGGTTTTCTCCATAAGTTACATTTTCAGAAATAACGGAAGGCTGCTCAATTCCTGACTTCATCAGTTTTACCTGATTGTAATATTCTAAAAGTTTGGAAAAGGATTTATAAGCGTCATCAACCTTAATTAAAGTGGTCGAAATAGCTTGCTCCGGTTCAAAGGTATTGTTTACTATTGTTATTGTAGCCTTTGTAGTATATATGTGGTTCAGATATTTAGGGTTAGCTAAAAAAGTTAAAGACCCTTCTGTTCCCTCTTCGATTTTTGCTAATTTATAAACTTCCGCTGAAGGATTTCCAACGACCTCACCCTCTAAAATACCTGCAATTTGTTCTGCTGTAAATTTCATCTTATAACATTTAATTTCCCATCGGTATAAGATGGAACCCTCTAATTTTCAATTTGGTCTTTTGCACCATGCTTTTAGTTCGGCTCATTTATCCGACAAAAATATAAAATTTAATTTATTTTTAAGTTTCCAGTAACACTTTTGGGTAACAGATAAAATATTTGGTTACAGGTTTTGATAATGCTTTCAAGTGTAATTGGTCGGAGGCTTCCACTACATCTTCTATTGTTCGGTCTTTTTTCAGAATGTGAATAGGCTCACTTGATTTATTATAAGCCTGATTTTTTAGTTTGCCTTTAAACACAAAATATTCAGCTTCTTTTTCGCTTAGTGAGAACTTCTCCATATAACGTGATTTTAACAAATTCAATTGTGCTTTATCCACTTTATCCTCCATCATCTGGATTTTGAGCAAATCACGGTTTATAATCATCGAACTCAAGCTCGACAACACATAATCATCATTAAACTGCCATGATTTTATAGCGCTTATAATGTCGAAATCGTCTAACAAAGCAAATCGTTTTAAAATTTCTGGAGCAAAATCATCAAGAGTTATCTTATTCTGCATAAAAAACTGCAATGGTTCACTACAGGGCAAAACGATACCTTTCTGGGTTATTTCTTTTGCTCTTTTAAGAATTTTTGTAAGAATTAGCTCGGCAACAACTCCGGTTTTATGCAAATAAGCTTGCCAATACATTAAACGGCGGGCTACCAAAAATTTTTCTACAGAATAAATTCCTTTTTCTTCTATAACCAGAATATCGTTTTCCACATTCATCATCTGAATAAGACGTTCCGAATTGATGTTCCCTTCGGCAACTCCGCTATAAAAACTATCGCGTTTTAGATAATCCATACGGTCCATATCTAACTGACTGGAAATAAGTTGCAGCATGAACTTTCTGTGATAATCCCCTCTAAAAATTTGAATGGCTAAGGATAATTTTCCGTCAAATTCTGCATTAAGCTGATTCATGAAAAGCAGTGAAATTTCTTCGTGATGCACATCTTCAACTATACTATGCTCCATAGCATGGGAGAAAGGCCCGTGACCAATGTCGTGCAATAAAATGGCAATATAAAGCGCAGTTTCTTCTTCCATAGAGATTTCAACTTCTTTAAAACGAAGTGTTTGCACAGCCTTTTGCATCAAATGCATACAACCCAGCGCATGATGAAATCGCGTGTGATGCGCTCCCGGATAAACAAGATAAGACATCCCCATTTGAGAAATACGTCGAAGTCTCTGAAAATAAGGATGTTGTATTAAATCGTAAACTAAAGTATTGGGAATGGTTATAAAACCATAGATCGGATCGTTAAGGATTTTAAGTTTATTAATCTGACTCACTTAAATAATGGATTTACTACAAATATAAAAATATGCAGCCAATTATTTGATTAATTTGAATATTTATAAACTTACGAACCCCCAGTAATTGATCCTGCTCTATCATTTATATAGTATTCTTCTGTATCCCTATTCGATTTACTGAATAAAGTAACACCAACTAGACTGTCGTTAATCCACTTGTATTCAGCATATTCATAATCTTTATCGGTTCCATAAATTGGACCACGATTGCATTTAATAGCACTATTTTCTTCGCGATAAACTCTTGTAAGATAGCCGCCACCTGGAACATTTACGCGATACACCTCAATATCTTTATTTTTGAAATTACTTAACTGAGATTTTGTTTCCCAATCTTTTACATAACGTACATCTTTCACTTTAATTCTTTTTGGATCATTAGTTGTGAAAGTTGAACATAATAAAGAAACTATAATAAGTAGAAATGTTTTCATATCTCTCTGTTTTTAAACGTTATACATACTAATTTACGCAGTATTTATCTCACAGAGTATTTTTTCCGATGAGTATATGATTAATACGACAAACTACATTTTAATAGATTTACAATGAATTTATCTTTCAACAACAACTATATTGATAAAACAGAACTAACTTATTAAAAATCAGCGAATTAAAAATTCATATTAAGTAACTTTGTAAAACACTTTAAAAAGAAAAATTGCTATGAAAAATGTACTACAAACAATAGCAAAAGGAACAATTGTCTTTTTACTATTTTCAACAGGTTTATTGGCTCAAGACATGAAACATGATAATCATAAAATGGGTCATGATTTGGCAGACAATAAAATTCTTCATGCTGTAGAAGTCACTTTGCAACCTGGTGAAAAAACTGGTTTACACACCCATCCGGCTCACTTTTTCTATGCTTTATCAGATGGAAAACTACTTATTCATTATCAAGACGGCAAAGATGAACTTATGGAATTAAAGACTGGCGAGAACGGATACAGTGAACCTGAACGCCCTCACATGACTGAAAATGTAGGAACTGCACCCGTTAAGTTTCTATTGGTTGAATTAAAAGAACATCCTTACAAACCAGAAAAAGCAAAAAAATAGCGTTAAATTTTATCAAAATTGATCTTCCAAAAATTGAGAGAGTATTTTTATTGTGTTTTGAAACTTCTTTTTTACAATAATTTTAACCACATTCCGTTGATAAAACCATAAATTGCATTCTAAATTTTAACAACACATCATTTATGAGCCAGATAAAAATTCTTTGGGTAGACGACGAAATCGATTTACTAAAACCACACATCTTATTCCTTGAGAAAAAGGGTTACAACGTAACAACCTGTAATAATGGTCAAGATGCTGTAGAGCTCTTTGATGATGATAACTTTGATATTGTTTTCCTGGATGAGAATATGCCCGGATTAAGTGGTTTGGAAACTTTATCGGAAATTAAAGAAAAAAAATCGGCCACTCCGGTAATTATGATTACCAAAAGCGAGGAAGAATACATCATGGAAGAAGCAATTGGTTCAAAAATAGCCGATTACCTTATCAAGCCGGTTAATCCGAATCAAATTTTACTGAGCCTAAAGAAAAATCTTGATCATTCCAGATTGGTTTCTGAAAAAACCACATTGGATTATCAGAAAGAATTTCGAAAAATAGCGATGGACATGGCCATGGTAAACAGCTATGAAGATTGGATTGAACTATACAAACGCTTAATTTTCTGGGAAATAGAATTAGAAAACATTGAAGACCAAAGCATGGTTGAAATCCTGGAGAGCCAGAAATTGGAAGCCAATTCGCAATTCGGTAAGTTTATCGAGAAAAATTATCAGGACTGGATTGCTTCCGATCAGGGCCGCCCTATCCTATCCCATGAATTATTCCGAAAATTGGTTGTTCCCGAACTGAGAAAAAAAGACAAACCAATTTTATTTGTAGTTATTGACAATTTGCGTTACGATCAATGGAAAGCCTTTGAAAGCGTGGTAAACAATCACTACAAATTGGAAAAGGAAACGCCTTATATGTCGATTCTACCAACTGCGACACAGTATGCCCGTAACGCGATTTTCTCGGGATTACTTCCTATTGACATGGAAAAAACTTTGCCTCAATACTGGAAAAACGACATTGATGAAGGTGGTAAAAACCTATACGAAGCCGAATTTTTAACCGAACAATTAAAACGTCTTCGAATGGATATCAAGCAGGAATATTATAAAATCACCAACTTTAAAGACGGTAAAAAACTGGTTGATAACTTCAAAACATTAAAATCGAACGATTTGACAACGGTAGTCTACAACTTCGTAGACATGCTTTCCCACGCTAAAACCGAAATGGATGTTGTTAAAGAATTGGCTTCTAATGACAAAGCTTATCGATCATTAACTTTGAGCTGGTTTAGAAATTCACCTTTATTGGAAATTATCCAACAAGCACAACAGCAAGGTTTTCGTTTGATTTTAACCACAGATCACGGAACCATCAACTGTAAAAACCCTTCAAAAGTTATTGGAGATAAAAATACAAGCTTAAATCTTCGTTACAAAACCGGTCGAAGTTTAACTTATGAAGACAAAGATGTTTATGCCGTAAAAGATCCTAAAAAGATTGGTTTGCCGGCAATTAACATGAGTAGTTCTTTTATTTTTGCTAAAAACGATCTGTTCTTGGCTTATGTAAACAACTACAACCATTATGTGAGTTATTACAGAAATACCTACCAACACGGCGGGATTTCACTTGAAGAAATGATTATTCCGTTTCTTGTTTTAGAACCGCGATAATCTGTTTTTAATAGATTTTTTACAATTGTAGGAATTAGTCTTTGAAATTATGTAGTTTTCACTACATTTGGTAACGAAGATTAATTCCTCTTTTTTATATGAGTAACCCGTTGGAAATCACCTTTACACTAGACGAAATACAAGACGTTGCCCGAAAAATACTTTCACAGCCTTTAAAAAAAGTAATCACTTTTCATGCGGAAATGGGAGCGGGAAAAACCACATTCATTAAAGCCCTTTCACAGCAATTGGGCGTGGAAAACATGACTTCGAGCCCTACTTTTTCACTTGTTAACGAATACGAAACCGCTGATGGTGAAATCGTTTATCATTTTGATTTGTATCGGCTAAATTCTGAAGAAGAAGCTTATGATATGGGAATTGACGAGTATTTTTATTCCGGCAATTGGTGTTTTATCGAATGGCCTGAAAAAACCCCAAATCTTATTCCGTTAGATCATGCTTCCATTCATATTAAGCAACTTCCTAACGGCAGTAGGGTTTTGACACTTAAATAACACACAGATCAGCTATTTTTTCGTAACTTGGACAAAACAATCACAACACCATCATGCCAATAACACCTTTTACCTCGCAACAATTGATTCCGCAAGAGGAGAAATTGGAAGTAATGAAGCATAAAAGTCAGCTTTTCATCGGGATTCCTAAAGAAACCTGTTATCAGGAACGACGTATCTGTCTTACTCCTGATGCTGTAAATTCACTTGCTTCGCACGGACACAGAGTTTTGCTGGAAGCTGGTGCCGGTGCAAGTGCGAGTTATTCCGATAAAGAATACAGTGATGCTGGTGCGGAAATTACAAGTGATACTAAAAAAGTCTTCAGTTGCCCGATGCTTTTAAAAGTGGAACCGCCTACTTTGGAAGAAATCGAAATGATCAATCCGCAAACGATTGTTATTTCAGCGTTACAGATAAAAACTCAGAAAAAAACCTATTTCGAAGCTTTAGCCACTAAGAGAATCACTTCTTTAGCTTTTGAATTCATTAAAGATGAGGACGGTTCATTCCCGGCAGTACGCTCCTTATCGGAAATAGCCGGAACAGCTTCGGTTTTAATCGCAGCAGAGTTAATGATCAACCAATCCATCGGAAAAGGGTTATTGTTCGGAAATATTACAGGTGTTCGCCCTACGGAAATTGTTATTCTAGGCTCCGGAACCGTTGCGGAATATGCAGCAAGAACCGCCCTAGGTTTAGGCGCAAGCGTAAAAGTGTTCGATAATTCCATCACGAAACTTCGTCGATTGCAAAATGCTTTGAATCAACCTATTTTTACTTCTACCATTCAGGAAAAATCATTATTGAAATCATTGATGCGTTGTGATGTTGCCATCGGAGCTTTACGCGGAAACAACAGAACTCCAATTGTTGTGACCGAAACCATGGTGGAACACATGAAAAAAGGCGCTGTAATTGTCGATGTTAGTATTGATACCGGAGGTTGTTTTGAAACCTCAGAAATCACAACCCACGAGAAGCCAACGTACATCAAATACAATGTAATTCATTATTGCGTTCCAAACATCCCTTCACGCTATTCTAAAACAGCTTCAATGACCATAAGCAATATCATCACTCCTTTCCTATTGCAAATTGCTGATGACGGAGGAATTGAAAGTGCTATTCGTTGCAATCGCGGCTTAAAAAACGGAGTATATATGTATCACGGGCTTTTAACCAACAAATCCATAGCAGATTGGTTTAATATCGAATACCGTGATATTAATTTGATTGTGTTTTAGGCAATCGCAATTTGTTTGCTTACTTTTGCCCAAAATAAAATACCATGAAATTTGCACATCGTTTAGCTTATTATCTTTTCGGACTACTTTTAGGAGGAATGTTTTTGGTTTTCTTTTTTCAGAAGAAAAAGACAGAATTCTGTTATATGCCAAATTGCAGGGTTTTGAAAGACTTACGCAGTAAACCTCTTGAAATTTCAAAAGAAGCTCAATCTAAACTGAATGAAAAATGGGTTACTATGGAAGACATAAAGGCCTGTTTGGAAAATGGCGATGTAGATTTTTCAAAAAGCAATCAACCTTTAGATAATGGGAAATTATACATTATCGAAGGCAAAAACACTAAGAATGAAGACATTATTGTAGAAATGGTGAATAAAAGCGAAAGAGTTATGCTTAAAGACATCAAAAAACAATAAAAATAGCCTTCTATTTCTTGTAAAATTAAATATTGCGTGTATATTTGCACACACATTAGGGCGATTAGCTCAGCTGGTTCAGAGCACCTCGTTTACACCGAGGGGGTCGGGGGTTCGAACCCCTCATCGCCCACCACTTTAAAGCACTTCAAATGAAGTGCTTTTTTTATACACGAATTTTCAAAAAATTACGTTAGTATTCAAAACCTAGTTTTATGAAAAACAACCTATTACTAATTTCAGCTATCAACAGTTTTTTGGCTTCCCAATTTTTATTTTTTATTGATGAAGGCTATTATGATTTTCGTTGGATGATCAGTTTAGGAAATTGGATCGTATTCATCTTTTATTTCATAGTTTTGTTCGGACTGTTTTTACTTGTGAATAAATTATTAAAAAGATACACGGCAAATACAGCCCTTTTATGCACTGTTGATTTAATCGTATTACCATTATTGTTTCTTACAATATTGTATTATTGCTAAAAAAAACTCCGAATTGCTTCGGAGTTTTCTATTATAATTTTCTTCTTTTCTTTTCGGTTTCCAGAAGCATCAACTCTCTTCCGGTTTGCCCAGCTACCGAAGTATTTTCCTGAGCACGACGAATTAAATAAGGCATCACATCGCGAACCGGTCCAAAAGGAAGGTATTTAGCAACATTATAGCCGTTTTCAGCTAAATTATAACTGATATTGTCACTCATTCCATACAACTGTCCGAACCAAATACGGTTATCGTTTTTGGAAATTCCTTTTTGCTGCATCAATTCCATCAACTTATAAGAACTCAATTCGTTGTGCGTACCCGAAAAAATCGCCATTTTGTCAATAAACTGCATCATGTAATCAATACAAGCATCGTAGTTATCATCCGTAGCTTGTTTTGAGACGCAAATTGGGTTTTTATATCCTTTTTCCGCAGCTCTTTTGGCTTCTTTTTCCATATAAGCACCGCGAACTACTTTCATCCCTATATGAAAACCTCCAGCTTTTGCTTGCTCATGCAGTTTCTTCAAATAATCCAAACGATCCCAACGATACATTTGCAACGTGTTAAAAATCAGCGCTTTTTCTTTATTGTATTTACGCATCATTTCGGCAACCAAATCATCAGCAGCATCCTGCATCCAACTTTCTTCGGCATCGATTAAAATCATCACATCTTTTTCGAAAGCGGTTTTACAGATCACCTCGAAACGATTTACAATTCGCTCCCACTCTGCTTTCTCGCTCTCAGACAATGTTTGGTTCTCACCTACTTTTTCATACAAACTCAAACGTCCGACTCCGGTTGGTTTAAATACCGCAAAAGGAATTGCTTCTTTAGCTTTAGCAAATTCAATGGTTTTCAAAGTCATTTCTAAAGCGGAATCAAACTGCGCTTCTTCTTCTTTACCTTCAACAGAATAATCCAAAACCGAAGAAACACGTTTTGTGTACATTTTATCAACCACTTTTAAACAGTCTTCTTCACTTACCCCACCACAAAAATGATCAAAAACTGTACTTCTGATTATTCCTTCCACCGGAAGATGCAATTGCAAAGCAAAATTTGTTAGTGAAGTACCTATTTTTACCAAGGACGGATTTCCAATCATCTTGAAAAGAAAATGTGCCCTGCCCAGTTCTCTGTTGTTTTTTAGAGCAAAAGCAACCTCAGTATTGTTGAATATTTTTTCCATTGTATTATTATAAATCGGTTTGCAAATATACGCAGTGATTGAAAAATATCTCATAAAAAATACCTTATTTTGCTCTACTTTAATATGATTTCAAATGCAGACTATAAAAGCCAATAACTATTCGGTTTATTTTAATCAGGAAATTTACAGTTACTTAAACGAAATACTTCTTACCGACGCTTATTCCAAAGTTTTTGTTTTGGTTGACAGCAAAACAAGTGAGTATTGCTTGACTGATTTTTTGGCCAATATTGCTACTGAAGTTGAAATTGAAATTATAGAATTTGAAGCCGGAGAACAATTTAAAAACATTGAAACCTGCTTTGAGATATGGTCTGCTCTTACAGATTTAGGAGGTGATCGCAAAAGCATAATCCTAAACCTTGGCGGAGGTGTTGTTACTGATTTAGGAGGATTTGTGGCTTCAACTTTTAAAAGAGGAATCGAATACATTAATGTTCCAACTACACTTTTAGCTATGGTTGATGCTTCTATTGGAGGCAAAAACGGAGTAGATTTAGGGAACCTGAAAAACCAAATTGGAACCATTACAACTCCGAAAGCTGTTTTAATCGACACTCAATTTCTTGCTACTTTACCACAAAACGAAATGCGTTCCGGTTTAGCTGAAATGCTAAAACACGGTTTGATTCAAGACAAAGAATATTGGAATAAATTTAAAAACCTAAGTAGCTTAACCACAGTAGATTTAGATAATTTAATTCATCAATCAGTTGAAATAAAAAACACTATAGTTTCTCAAGATCCAACTGAAAACGGAATCAGAAAAGCACTTAATTTCGGTCACACTTTAGGACATGCCATCGAAAGCTATTTCTTAGAAAACGAAGAAGAAAAACAACAACTACTTCACGGCGAAGCAATCGCTATCGGAATGATTTTAGAAAGTTACCTTTCTTTAAAAAAGGAACTTATTACAAATCAGGAATATCAGGAAATCAAATACATAATTTTAGATTTATTCGAACGTGTTGAATTCAGCAGTATTGACATTGAAAAAATAATCGATTTACTCATTCACGACAAGAAAAACGAATTCGGAAAAGTTCAATTTGCACTTTTAGAGGGAATCGGCAAGGTAAAAATCAATCAATTTGCCACGAATGAACTGATTATTAGTGCATTTGATGATTATAAAAACTAACATTTTTTTACCGTTTTTCTTTTTATTTACGTTTTAATATTTTTTACATTTGTGGCAATGAAAAAAAGTCGGCAAATACAATTTCAATTTAACGGTAAATCCAGAAAAGACAAGATGTTATCTAAGTTACAGCGCATAATATTTTCTGTAAGAAGTGCTCATAACTTTGAGATTTTCGAATTTGCAAATCCCATCCATGATGAATTGCAAATCATATATGCGAATTTAAGAGTTTGAAAATCAGTTGTTTTAGGAAATATTTTATTAAATTTATAATCTTATACAATCGGTTTTCAGATGAACACTAAATATTACGACTTAATCAATCAAACCTTCTATTTTCCTCAGGAAGAATTCACTTTAAATAAAGATAACCTACAATTTCACGGAATTGATTTAATGAAATTGGTAGAACAATATGGTACTCCATTAAAATTCACCTACTTACCAAAAATTTCAGAAAACATCAACAAAGCGAAAATGTGGTTCAGAAATGCCATGGAACGTCATGGTTACGAAGCAAAATATTTTTATTGCTACTGTACTAAAAGCTCGCATTTTGAATTCATTTTAAATGAAGCTTTAAAGAACAACATCCACATTGAAACTTCTTCTGCTTTTGATATTGATATCGTAGAGCGTTTAATGGAAGACGGTAAAATCAATAAAAACACTTTTGTGGTTTGTAACGGCTTCAAACGCGACCAGTACGTGACCAATATTGCACGTTTAATCAACAACGGACACAAAAATACTATTCCTGTAATCGATAATTTTGAAGAACTTGATTTGCTTCAAGAACAAATTGAAGGTAAATTCAAAATCGGAATTCGTATCGCGGCCGAAGAAGAGCCTAAATTTGAGTTTTATACTTCCCGTTTAGGAATCGGTTATAAAGACATCGTTCCTTTCTATCGTAAACAAATCCAGGACAATAAAAAAGTGGAACTGAAAATGCTTCACTTCTTTATCAATGCTGGTATCCGTGATACTGCATACTATTGGAATGAGCTTTTAAAGTGTATGAAAGTTTACATAGCTTTAAAGAAAGAATGTCCTTCACTTGACAGTTTAAATATCGGAGGTGGTTTCCCGATTAAAAATTCATTGGCTTTTGATTACGATTATCAATATATGGTTGATGAGATTTTAAATCAAATCAAAATCGCTTGTGATGATGCCGAAGTTGCTGTACCACACATTTTTACAGAGTTCGGTTCGTTTACAGTAGGAGAATCCGGAGGAGCAGTTTATCAGGTATTGTATCAGAAGAAACAGAATGACCGTGAAAACTGGAACATGATTGATTCTTCTTTCATCACTACCCTTCCGGATACATGGGCAATCAACAAACGCTTTGTAATGATGGCCGTTAACCGATGGAATGATACTTACGAACGTGTACTATTGGGCGGGCTTACTTGTGACGGAGACGATTATTACAACTCCGAACAGCACATGAATGCGGTTTATTTACCAAAATACAACAAAGAAAAACCTTTATACATAGGCTTCTTCAATACTGGAGCTTACCAGGAAACCATTGGAGGCTTCGGAGGATTACACCATTGTATATTACCGCACCCTAAACACATTTTAATTGATAAAGACAAAAACGGAATTTTCGCTACGGAAGTTTTCTCTGAACAGCAAAAAGCAGAAGAAGTTTTAGAGATTTTAGGATACAACAAGAAAAAACAATAATACATACATATAAAACAACGAAATAATGAGCAAAGGACCTATCAGTCAGTTTATTGAGAAACATTACCTTCATTTTAATTCTGCAGCACTTGTTGACGCAGCGAAAGGTTATGAAGAGCATTTACTGGACAATGGAAAAATGATGATCACACTTGCAGGCGCAATGAGTACTGCAGAGTTAGGAAAATCGTTAGCCGAAATGATTCGTCAGGATAAAGTACACATCATTTCTTGTACTGGAGCCAATCTTGAGGAAGACATTATGAACTTAGTAGCTCACAATTCTTACAAAAGAGTTCCGAATTATCGTGATTTAAGTCCTCAGGAAGAATGGGATCTATTAGAAAACCACTACAATCGTGTAACAGATACTTGTATTCCTGAAGAGGAAGCATTCCGTCGTTTACAACAACACTTATTTGATATCTGGAACAATGCAGATTCAAAAGGAGAGCGTTATTTTCCTCATGAATTCATGTACCAAATGATCAATTCTGGTGTATTAAAGCAATATTACGAAATTGATCCAAAAGATTCATGGATGGTTGCCGCTGCAGAGAAAAACTTACCAATTGTAGTTCCGGGATGGGAAGACAGTACAATGGGGAATATTTTCTCTTCGTACTGTATTAAAGGAGAATTCAAAGCCACAACCATGAAAAGCGGAATCGAATACATGATGTGGTTAGCGGATTGGTATCCTAAAAACTGTGCTGGTAAAGGTGTTGGTTTCTTCCAAATTGGTGGTGGTATCGCAGGTGACTTCCCTATTTGCGTGGTTCCGATGTTGTATCAGGATATGGAAATGCACGATGTTCCGTTCTGGAGCTATTTCTGTCAGATTTCAGACTCTACAACAAGTTACGGTTCCTATTCCGGAGCGGTTCCAAATGAAAAAATCACTTGGGGTAAGTTAGATATTACAACTCCTAAATTTATAGTTGAATCAGACGCTACCATTGTTGCGCCGCTTATTTTCGCTTACGTTTTAGGCTGGTAATTTTTTTCAAAAAAAAATTAAATTTTATTTGAAAATAAGAATTAGGATATTACATTTGACCATACACAAAGATTAAAGCACAACGAATGAAAAGAGTAATTGTAGATTACGCTAAGTTAACAAATGAAATCTTAACCCTTTTGGTTGAGAAATTCCCAGACGGATATGATGATACGGACATTGTTCGTTTTAAAAACGCTAAAAATGAGAGTATTGAAGCGGTTGAAGTAAGAACTGAAGATACAATCTACTTAGTAAAAGTTAGTACTAAACTGGCTGACAGAATTGAAAATTATGATGAAGACGATGATGAAATTTCAACAAATGATGACTCATTAGACGCATTGAAAGAATTAGACATTGAAGACAATTCAGATGATGAGGATGAAGATGAGCCGAAAGATGAAGCATCTGATGATGAAGATGAATCTGATGAAGATTAATTCTGAACGAAAAACAATAAAAAAAAGGAACTCTCTTGAGTTCCTTTTTTTATTCCAGATATCGCTGTTTGAAAATTTTCATATGATGATTCTGATGTCCAATAATAATAAAACCAATTGCTCTTACCGACATTGAGTTATTGGAAGCAATACCCGCTTTCAACAAATCTTCCGAGGTAAAACTTTTAAAAAGAGTAATTGACGCATGACGAACCGCAGTTAATTCTGTTAGCAAATCTTTCAAATGTCTTTGACTGGCAATCGGATTAACAGCATCTGCGAAGGCATTTTCATCAAATCCAGGTAATTCGGTTTTGTCGTTTCTTGAAAATCGTAAAGCCCTATAGGCAAAAACGCGTTCGGCATCTATAATATGCTGAATAATTTCTTTAATTGTCCATTTTCCTTCCGCGTAACGATAATCAAATTTATCCATTGGAATATCCTGTATAAACTGGATTGTTTTATGTAAACTGATTTCAAGTTCTTCAATCAGGTTTATATTTTCCTCCAAAGCATTAATATATGGCTGATAATAAGAAGCATACTCGCTTTCCAAAAGCTGTGTTGGTTTCATAAAATTATTTTTAGTTTGAAAAATAAATATAAATAAAAAACCCGAAGCTTTCACTCCGGGTTTTCATATTGTTTAATTACATGTCTTTGAAAATTGTATGCATCAGACGTTTTTTGTCGTTGATACTTTCTTCAAGTGAAATCATTGTTTCCGTTCTGTAAACTCCATCAATATCATCTATCATGAAGATTACTTCTTTGGCATGTTTAGTGTCTTTTGCTCTAATTTTACAGAAAATGTTGAATTTTCCAGTAGTAACGTGAGCAACAGTCACAAACGGAATTTCATTAATACGCTCTAAAACAAATTTAGTTTGTGATGTATTATGAAGAAAAACCCCAACATAAGCAATAAATGAGTAACCTAATTTCTCATAATCCAATGTTAGCGAAGATCCTTGAATAATTCCTGCATCTTCCATCTTTTTTACACGAACGTGTACCGTACCGGCAGAAATCAATAATTTTTTAGCAATATCGGTAAAAGGGACTCTTGTGTTGTCAATCAGCATATCTAAAATCTGATGATCTACTTCATCCAAACGAAACTTACTCATACTATAAATTTATCTGTTATTTGTTTTAAAAGTTCAAAATTAAAAATAAAAACTTAATGTTTTATCATTAAAATAGTAAAATTATTATTTTTTTAGCAATCCATTAACAATTTTATTATGCTTTCCTACAATAAAATCTGCAGAATCATCTATTAATGGCGTTTTATTTTCTTGATTCTCAAATAATTCACCTTGAAAATCATAAACCTGATGGCCGAAATAACCTTCCAAGCCCTTTGTTTCTCGTATCAAAGCCTTAAAAACAATTTTACCGTTTTCAAGAACCTCGTTGTAATGGGCTGCAAAAGTAATGCTTTTTTCAATATTTTCAAGTATTATTTTGACATTTTTATAAATAAAGTCGTAAAAAACTATACTATTTTGCGGAATATTAAAATAATCCTCTATTTTATTAGTAAGAGTGTCGTTTTTATAAATCGCCTGAAATGCAGATAAGTATGCAATAAAAATCATTTTTCGAGTAACTTCCCGATTATAATCCTGCTGAAAGTGCCCTGCTTCAAATAAAATTGTCGGCACTCCTAAATACTGAAACATATCCCCTATACAATTAATATTAAACGAATCATCAAAACGACCGACCTGATTTGGAATATATTTTTGCAATTCGTCATTCATTGCGGCAATTACATTAATAGCTTTAAGTCTTATATCGTTAATATCCCTGGATTCATTGTATGCCGGAGACAAAAAGGAAACTGTTGCTGGGTTATTGGTAGCCCCAGCAGCAAAAATGGTGCGCTGATCATGAAGGTTAAAGCAAAAATCAGGCTCAAATTCCTCAAATGTCTTTCTAAGTAAACGACTTTCAGGCTGAGACAACTCCAAAGAATCTCTGTTTAAATCAATTTCATTGGCATTAACACGGGTGTAAGCAAGAGCACCGTCCGGGTTAAGAATCGGAATACATAATAAAGTAAAGTTATCCTTAATAACATTAGCAAATGGATCGTCACTTTTCAGATAATTAAAGAGATCGAACAATGCTTTGGTGCAAGTACTTTCGTTTCCATGCATTTGTGACCACATGAAAATTTTAACTTTTCCAGCACCTGCTTTTAGAGCATAAATAGGTTTTTCATTAACCGATTCTCCAATTACAGAAACATCAAAATGTGGTTTCAATTTTTCTAAAATTGGTTGAATATGAAGATTAGTAATATACCTTCCAAACAAATCTTTTTCTTTATAGCGATCAAATAAAAATGCGTAATCCATGGTTTTCTCTTTCTATTTACAAAAGTAAACATCTTATTTTTTACAATTGTAAACAATAAAAATTAACGATTTGTTTAGTCTTGTAAACATATTTTATGTCTTGAAAACAAGTTATTGGTTACTATTGTAATAAGCCAGGACTTGATATCATAAAAATAAAATTTATAACTATAAATCAAACAATTAACGTATTTTATATAAACCAATAATTTAAATATTTATTTACTTTTTTAAGTGTTTACAAATGTAGATTTGGATATTTTAAGTTAATTGTTTACATTTGTAACAGTTCTAATTTTTTAAACTAGTTTACAATGTTAAACATCGATAATTTTATTAAAAGACTCGAAATCATATTCGAATATTACGGATTATCTGCTTCTGGTTTTGCCGATAAAATTGGTGTTCAGCGCTCCAGTTTATCCCACCTACTCTCAGGAAGAAACAAACCAAGTCTTGATTTTATTTTAAAAATTGTAGAGGTTTTTCCGGAAGTAAATCTGTATTGGATTTTAAATGGTGAAGGAAATTTTCCGTTTTCGGAATCAGAACAGGTGAACGAAAAAATCAATCCTGCTTCTACTCTATTTTCTGAAATAAAAAAAGAAGAACCAAAAATTGAAAAACAAGCCGATTTATTTTCTTCTGAAATTAGCCTTGAAAAAAATCGCGTAAATGAAAACTCCGAAGAAAATTTTTCAAATACGCGAAATTTTGAAACCTTAAAAAATGACTCGGAAATTGATCGAATCGTAATCTTTTATAAAAACGGAACTTTTAAAAACTATATTCCGGAATAATTAATCTTCAGGAACAAAACTGTACTCAGGAACTTTTCCGATTACCCCTTTAAAGTTATGCTGTAAAATTTTAAAATCAGCTTCTTTATTTCCGGTTGGAAAAAAGGGTTCTGAAATTGTAACTGTTTTTTTGCTGTAATCAAAAGCCACCGGTATTATTGGGATATTCGCTTTTAGTGCGATGTAATAAAATCCGGTTTTCCATTCCGTAACTTTTTTTCGTGTGCCTTCCGGAGCAATCGCCAAACGAAATACTTCTCTTGATTCAAAAACTTTTGCTATAGCATCTACTTTATTTTCATTTTTCTGACGATCAAGTGGTGCACCTCCCATCCATTTGAAATAAGCTCCAAAAGGAAAACGAAACAATTCTTTTTTAGCAACAAAATTCATATCTAAACCTAAAATTCCACGGGTAAATAATCCTAAATAAAAATCATGCCAGCTGGTGTGTGGCACCACTATCATTACACATTTTTTGATCTCAGGTGAAATAGTACCAACTATCTTCCATCCCATTAAGCGAAAGAATATAAACCTGTATAGAATTTGTTTCATTATAAAAAGTTTGGTTCAAAAATAACATTTATATTTACCAATAGAAAACGCGATGATTAAATGATTAAGAAGATTCTAAGTTATTTTATTCCTATAAAGATACATCAAAAAAAATCTGAAATAAATAAAAGACTCGAAGTTACCTGGGCTAACGGTCAGCTTGTACTCGATTCTAAAAACACAAATTATTCCTATGGAAGCCTGCAACGTATTTTACGCAAAGGCTTACATTACATTGGTTTTGAACGTATAAGAAAATTTGAAACCATTTTGGTCTTGGGAGTTGCAGGTGGAAGTGTAATCAAAACCCTTGTTGATGAAATCAAATTCAAAGGAAAAATTACCGGTGTAGAACTGGACAGTGAAATTATTGGAATTGCCAATCATTATTTTGGTTTAAACAAAATTCCGAATTTGGAAATTGTGGTTGATGATGCTTTCGAATTCGTTTTGAAAACAAGAGAAAAATACGACTTGATTATCATTGATATCTTTCAGGATACGCAAATGCCTAACTTTTTATTTGAAGATTTTTTTATTAATAGAATTAATTTTTTACTTAAAGTAAATGGATTTATTTTATTCAATACCATGACTTTAAATGAAAAACATAAAGAAAGAAATTTAAAATACAAAGCTCATTTTGATGAAAATTATTCTATAAGAATGTATCCGAAAGTTGAGTTTCACAACGAACTGTTTACTGTCAAAAAATTAAAGTAATCAGAATACATATCGGAAGCCAAAAACTTGTAAATCTCCTTGTAGAAAATCCAAATCTTCCGAACGTTTAAAACCAATGGCTTCATACATTTTCCATGCCGGTTTCATGGCATTGGTCGTATGGATAATGATTTGTGGCAATTGCTGATTTTTAGCTTTTTCAATACAGGCTAATGTTAGTGATTTGCCAATTCCTTCTCCTCTAAAATTGTTGTCTACTGCTAAAAGTCTAAAACCTGCCGCATTTTTCTCCTGAGGTGCTGTACCTGCTGATCCATAATATTGCATATCACCAAAATAAACAACTGCTCCTGCGATAATATCTTCCGATGAAACTGCTACTAAAATTTCGGTTTGAGGTTTGCCTGTCAACTCACCTACATTAGCAAGCATTTCGAAATACTTCGGATGTTCATGGGGTTTTGGGAAACCTTCAAGCGCACTGTAAACCTTAACCATCAGTTGTCCGATTGCTTCAAATTCTTCAGGTCTTGCGTTTCTGATAGTATACCCTGAGTTGATCATATTATAAAAGTTTACGAGCTTTTTCCAAATCTTCTGGAGTGTCAATTCCGATGCTGCCGTGATCCGTTTCCACCATTCTGATCCGTTTCCCATATTCCAGATAACGAAGTTGTTCCAGTTTTTCGGAAGCTTCCAATGAGAGCATCGGCAAACGATAAAAATCCATCAGGGCTTCTTTTCTAAATGCATAAATCCCGATATGTTTCATATAACGAACCCCTACATTTTCTTCTCTTGGATAAGGAATTACCGATCGGGAAAAATATAATGCGAATCCTTGTTGGTCGACAATAACTTTCACATTATTAGGGTTTTCGATTTCCGGTCTGTCTTTAATTTCAAACATTAAAGACGCCAAATCAACTTTCTTTTCGTTATCGTTTCTGAAGATTTCGATTACCTGTTCCAAAGGTTTTTTATTGATGAACGGCTCGTCGCCCTGAACATTAATTACCACATCAACATCCATGTTTTCAACGGCTTCGGCAATTCGATCGCTTCCGGATTCATGTTCCTTGATGCTCATAATCGCTTTTCCGCCATTAGAAACAATTTCATTATAAATCAGATCCGAATCGGTTACCACAAAAACATCATCAAACAAATTTGTATTGATAGCGGCTTCATATGTTCTTAAGATTACGGTTTTACCCCCTAAATCCTGCATAAGTTTAGCAGGAAATCGTGTGGAAGCATAGCGAGCGGGAATTACGGCGATTATTTTCATTTCAATTACTCTGTTGTAAGTGGCTAATTTACTTAGTTTTCTTTACTTATTTATTTTCTAGCTTTCAAAATATTCATCCTGAAAACCAATAAGATACAGTTTATCTTTGGCTCGGGTAATTGCAGTATACAACCAACGGATGTAATCTCTATCGATTCCATCGGGCAAGTAAGGCTGTTCAATAAAAACAGTATTCCACTGTCCTCCCTGAGATTTATGACAGGTTATCGCATAAGAAAATTTCACCTGAAGCGCGTTGAAATATTCGTTGTTCTTCACTTTCTGTAAACGGCGGTATTGACTGGTTTCATCTTCGTAATCTTTCATAACTTCCTGATAGAGAAGATTATTTTGCTCATACGTTAACGAAGGTGATTCGCTCATAACGGTATCCAGAATCAAGATGGTTTCAAGTGGAATCTGATTCGGATAATCAATCATTCTGATTTTAACTTTTGCAAATTTGAAACCGTATAATTCTACAATTCTGAAAATCTCAAGAATTTCGATGATGTCGCCATTAGCAATGAAACCCGCTTCATCACTGTCTTTTAACCAAAAATAATTGTTCTTCACAACCATCATAAAATCACCAGGAGAAAGTTCACTTTCCTTATCAAGGATTTTCATACGGATTTGCTGATTATACTGGTTTGCACGTTTATTAGAACGAACTATAAATGCTGTATCTTCTATGGAATAATTTGAATACGCCGCGTGAATAGCATCCTGAATATCATAACCGTCCGTTAACCGAACAATGTCTTTAAAACCACGAAGATGAAACTGAAATGTATCAATAAAATGCGATTTCAAAATCTCCCGTAATTCCGTGGCATTGAACAAAATTCCGGAATTTTCTTCCTGACGCATTACTTCATCTAATTCAATATGAGGCACTTCCATGTTATAATTCATAGAAAGTTTGTCCATATCGAGTGCGGGACTCACATCCATTCCTACCGGTGGTAACTGAGCAGTATCTCCAACCAAAATCATTTTACAATTATGACCGGAATAGATGTACATAATCAAATCATCGAGCAGTGAACCGTTTTCATACATACTTGATTCTGTAGGAGAATCAGAGATCATTGAAGCTTCATCAACTATAAAAATCGTATTCTTGAATTTGTTGGTTTGCATGGTAAAACTCACGCCGCCACTACTCTTTTTCGGAAAATAAATTCGTTTATGAATAGTATGTGCAGGTTTTTCAGAATAATTTGCCATGACTTTGGCCGCACGACCGGTTGGCGCTAACAAAACGTATTTTTTGTTGATGTCTTTAAGATGTTCAACAATTGTAGAAATGACCGTCGTTTTTCCGGTTCCGGCGTATCCTTTCAGCAAAAAAATCTCATCTTGATTCTCATTACTCACAAAATCAGCTACTTTCTGAAAAAAAATATCCTGTTTAAGCGTGGGCTGAAAAGGAAAATTATTTCGAAGTGTGGAATAAAATTTGGCTGAAATCATAGTAATTCTTTAATGGAAAGGAAATTCAAAGATAACAATGAAATTTCAGCTAAAACCTTATCCGTTGGAAAAAAAACGTAAATTTGCTCAGGCTAATAAACATAAACTTAATGTCTGAAACTCCTATCGTATTTAAAACCTATAAAAAACTGTCTTTACAGGTAGCTTTAAACGGGCTTTCATTTTGTGTTTTTGATACTTTAAACCAGAGCGTTAAGGAAATTCATGAAGTTAAATTTAACCATACGCAAGCTCTTGAAGATCAGCTTTGGAGAACTTTTGTAGATTATCCGCAGCTCACTAAAACTTATGATGAGATTTTGGTTCTTCATGATAATAACTTAAATACATTTGTTCCGAAACCACTCTTCAATGAAGATTTTTTGGGAAGTTATTTGCAATACAACACCAAGGTTTTCGAGACCGATTATTTTTGTTTTGATGAAATCGGGAACTATGAAATGAATAATGTTCATGTCCCTTATGTTAATGTAAACAACTTTTTAATTGACCAGTTTGGCAGTTTTGAGTATAAAAATGTGAATTCTGTTTTGGTTTCCAAATTGCTGGAGCTTTCCAGAAATAAAGTTGAAAAACAAGTATACATTCATTTGCAGGAAACTCATTTTGAGTTAATTATAACCGATAATCTAAAACTGGTTTTATACAACTCCTTTGAGTATAAAACTCCTGAAGATTTCGCTTATTACCTTCTGTTTTCTTTGGAACAATTACAACTAAATCCGGAAACGATTACTGTTTCTTTATTAGGTAAAATTTCGGAAGAACACCCATGTTTTGAAATTGCTTACCGCTATATCAGAAACATTTCACTTTTGGACGTATCCGATTTGGCTTTCAAATCTTCAGTTACCCAAACAGATGCTTTACAACATTTTACGCTATTGAATTCATGAGAATAATTTCAGGAAAATATAAAGGACGAAGAATCAACCCGCCAGGAAATTTACCGGTTCGACCTACTACGGATATGTCTAAAGAAGCCTTATTCAATATCCTGAACAATTACTTCAATTTCAGTGAATTAAGAATTTTAGATTTGTTCGCAGGCACAGGAAACATCAGTTATGAATTTGCCTCGCGTGGTGCAGAACCAATCATTTCAGTAGATGGTGATTTTGGTTGTGTGAGTTTTATCAAGAAAACCGCAAAGGAATTTGATTTCGATATTACACCAATCAAAAGTGATGTTTTTAAGTTTTTAGAGAAAAATAAAGGCAGCTACGATATTATTTTCGCCGATCCTCCTTATGGAATGGAACAGAAAGATTTCGAAAAAATCATCGAATTAATCTTTGAAAATGAACTACTTGAAGAAGATGGTATGATGGTGATCGAACATTCCAAACACACCAAACTGGATCATATGGAAAATTTTTCGTTTGATAGAAATTATGGTGGTTCGGTTTTTTCATTCTTTGAATTTGAAGGCAGCGAAGAAGAAACTATCGACGAAGAAGATGATAACGACGAATTTGATAGCTAACTACCTAATTCTGTTTGTGTTTTCATCAATACTTTTTTCTTTAAATACTGCATCTTTAATTTTACCAAATGAATATTTCACTGTAACTGAAATCATGTGTGAATCGGTGTAATAGTTACCTTTTGTATGGATTCCGTTCATCGAATAAGTGTTTGAATACTTCACTTTTCTGAAAATATCGTTAGCACTTACCGTACAATCGAAATGTTTGAAAAAAGTTTTGGATACCGCTAAATCCATGGAAAACAAGCCACTGCTTTTAAAAACACCTTCATATTGACTGGACAATCCCCAACCTGTAACAGACAATTCTATTTCTTTGGGAAGTTTAAAAACCGAATTTGAATACCCATAAAAATACGGTTTCGTGGGAATCGCAACAGCCGTTTTATCATCAAGCCTGTTTATAATACCATTAAACACATTATTAACTGTCCAGAATTTATAGGTATATGGAACTGTGAATTCTACAATAAAACCTGATTCTTTTTCAAAATTGGCAGTTTTCAGTGTGAGTAAATTTTCAGAGGCATCATAAAATGTTCCGAAATAAACCGGGTTTGATTTTTTAGTATAAGCAATTAACAAAGAGCTGTTTTTATACTCAAAAGTTGCCGAGATTTCATCTATAATTGTCGGATTCAAATTGACATTGTTTGCAAATGCGAAATACGGATTAATATACGTTAAAGTCTGATTGGTAGCAGAATAGTTTGGCCTTACAATACTTTTTGAATAATTCAAAGTAATCGTTTTAGTACTGTCTACAGCAAAATTCAGTTGTGCTTTCGGGAAAAGATTATTGTAGTTTTTATTAATTGACACTGCTACTGCATTAGAGATAGTATTTCCTTCAATAATGGTTTGCTCTGTTCTTAAGCCAAAAGAATAATTTACTTTTTTAAGGTTTCCCGAGAGTTGTGTGTAACCGGCAATATTTCTTTCCTTAAATGTATAATCTGATGTTTGAATCGCTGCCGGATTCTGAATTGTTGCATAAAAATCCGTGGTGGCATCGGCTTTAAGAACGAGTGCTCCCACCTCTAATTTCATCTCATTTTTAAACGTTTTCTCGAAATCAGTTCTTGCAGAGAAAACAGTAATATTGAATTTCTGATCTCTGCTTTGTGAAAAATTATAACCGTTTGCATTATAATTATGATAAATATTACCTGCAAGATTTTGAGCGTATCTTGAATACTGAACTCCTGTAAATAAAAGCCCTTCAATACTTTTTATTTTATGATTGTAATTGAAAAACGCATTGTAAAAATTCCTTTTCTCGTTACTGCTGTTTAGTGTTTTTATGAAATTTTCTGAATTCTCATCTTTATTGTATGTATCTGTTGTGATGTCGAAACGATCTTTCTGAGTCCTTCCGTTGAAATTGAACGAAACATAATCATCCTCATTGATTTTATGGAAAATACCGCTACCGAAAAGAAATTGCGGTCTTTTAGTAACGGCCTCAGTCAGATAGTTTGAGGTAATATTTTCAGTAGAAACATCAAAATCATTTCCGTTACTTTCCCAAACCGTCAACTGATTATAATTGAAATTGGTTTTAAACTCTGTTTTATTCTTTTTTAAACTTGCTCTAACTCCAAATGAATTATTAAAAAACTTTTTAAAAGAGGCATTTTCAGTGAGATCAACTTTGATGCCTTCTTTTTTACTTAATTTTCTGGTTATCAAAATAACAACTCTTCCATTGGCTTCATATTTAGACGATGGATTGTTAATAATTTCAATCGTTTTGATGTCTGCAACATCTAGAGCATTCAAATCATTTATCTCAACTTTCTGATTATCAATATAAATAAGCGGATTGCCTTTCCCAATCACCGTAATACTTTCCTTATCCGGACTGATTTGTATTTTGGGCAGTTTTGAGAGTAAATCCAGAGTATTGGGAACGGCATTGAAAATGGAATTAGCCACATCAAGCTTAATATTTCCGTTTTTTGTGGTAAATGTTTTGGGGGCGGCTTTCACAACAACACCTTCCAGTTCAGTTTCCTTTTGTTCTTTTTTCTCTTCTTGCTCTTTTTGTACATCTTGTTCTTTTTGTACTTCTTGAGAATAAGCAATCGATGAAATAAGAAAAGTACTTAAAGCGAGGATCAATTGATTTTTCATAATTTGTAATTTTGACTGCAAATATGATTTCGATTGGTCAATCGGAAGGTTAATTGTAGGTTAATGCACGGTTAAAAAGATTTAGTAACCATAAAAAAGCTACTTTTGAACGTTTTAAAAAACTGATGAAGCAAAAAATAAATTTCTTAATTGGTATTTCCACTTTGGTTTTGATTGCACTTTCTGCAATGCAGTTTTATTTGATTAAAACCTCCTACGAATATAAAGTTGCACAGTTCCGATCGGAAGTAAAAGTAAAAATTGCTGCTGTTACCAATGATTACAGCTCTGTGGATTCTACACTGTTCATTAAAAAAGATTTGCTTTATAAAAATCTGGCTCACGCCTATTTTAAAAATCCAAAAAACAGATTATCCATCAAGAGAAAACTTCTTGATAATGATTATAAAGGTCCTCTTACCTTAAAATTGAAAAAAGAACTCGAACGAGAATTTCCAGAGCATGAACTGAATTTTGCTATCGTTGTAAATAAGTTTGTCCTTTACGATAATACACAAAAAATTGATACTGTTTTTTCTGAGAAATCACAAATAAAGAATAAAATCTGCGGCAACTTAACCTCTTTGGATAACGCATTCACAGCAAGAACCTATGTAGGAACAACCAGCGGAATCATTGAAAAACTTCCCTATAAATTACTTACCGAAGACACCTTGTATGTATCGGTTAAAAATTGGGAATTCATAATTCTAAAACGAATGGCATTGCTGTTCTTAATTTCGGTTGTATGTATGACGATTTTGATTTCGCTCTTCGTGATAACCATCAAAGCATTGATAAGACAAAAAAAGATAAGTGACATCAAAACAGATTTCATTAACAACATCACCCACGAACTAAAAACACCTTTAACGACGCTTTCCGTTTCTACGAAAATCCTTGAAAGAAAAGATATCAAGGAAAATGAAACCGTTTATAACGACGTTTTAAATACTATTAACCGACAAAACATCAGACTGCAGAATCTAATCGATCAGGTTTTGACAAATTCATTGGGTCAGGAAGAAATTCAACTTCAAAAAGAAGAAATTAACCCTATTGTTTTTTTGAAAACCATTATAGAGGATTTTAAGATTGCTTATCCGTCTGCGTGCATTCAAACGCATTTTGCAACCGAAAACTTGTCATTGAAACTGGACAAATTCCATTTGACCACTGCTATTAACAATGTTCTGGAAAATGCGGTTAAATATGGTTGTCAAAATATATCCGTTTCAACTTCGTATGAAAATAACAGCCTTAAAATAAATATTCAGGATGATGGTATTGGAATTCCAAAAGCGAAACAATTACTTTTATTCGACAAGTTTTATCGCGTGGAAAACGGTAATATTCATAATACAAAAGGCTTAGGTTTAGGACTTTATTATGTGGATCAGATTATAAAAGCACATAAAGGATCGGTTAAAGTTATCAGTAATCTAGGTAATGGTGCTTTATTTACCATTAGTATTCCTGCTTTGTAAATTATGAAAAAAATATTATTAGCTGAAGACGACGCTGATTTTGCCTCTGTTTTGAAACAATTTTTGGAGTTGTACGGGTATTCCGTTTTTTGGACAAAAGATGGTGAAGAAGCCTATAAACTGTTCCAAAACGAAACATTCAATATTTGTATTCTTGATGTAATGATGCCCAAAATGGACGGTTTTACCTTAGCTGAAAAAATGATTGAATACAATCCAAGTGTTCCATTTATTTTCCTGACAGCCAAAAAGTTAAAAGAAGATATTCTCAAAGGTTTAAAGCTTGGCGCCGATGATTATATTGTGAAACCCTTTGAAGTAGAAGAATTGATTTTAAGGCTGAATAACATCGTAAAACGGTCTGAAAAGAGTATGGCCTTAAATTCAAACTCTGAAGAAATCAAAATCGGGAAATACCTTTTTGACTGCAAAAGACTCGAACTCAAATTAGAGAACACAATTCAACGTGTGACCGAAAAAGAAGCCGCTTTAATTATTTTCTTTCACAAAAACAGTAATCAGCTTTTAAAAAGAGAAGAGGTCTTAAAGACTATTTGGGGAACCGATGATTATTTCTCCGGAAGAAGCATGGACGTGTACATCAGTAAATTACGAAAATACTTTACGGAAGACACAAGCATCTCCATTGAAAGCATCCGAAATGTTGGTTTGGAATTCAAACTAAAAAATGCAGACCTGTAAGCCGGATTCTGTACTAACCAAAGTCAGCCCTTATCATTTATCTAGACTTGCAATTACTCACAAGTTCAATCTGCCTACCCCTCAGCAACGAACGAGCCGTCCTTAACTGCTGATATACATGGCATTTCACCGCATAGAGTTTACCTGGTTTCACTACAGCATTACCTGTACATACTTTCTGTTGCACTTGTCCTCCCCTGATTGCTCAAGGTGACGGGCGTTACCCGCTATGCTGCCCTATGGTGTCCGGACTTTCCTCCCCAATAAATTGGAGCGATAAGGCGGTCTGCGCTGCAAACTTACAACAAATATTTATCCTCTGCGTTATAATAGTTTACACTTTATAAAGTTCATCCTTTAAAAACTGTTTTAAAAATCGTAAATTTATAGTAATCAAGAATTTAAGATTAATATCATGGCACATACTTATAATTACGCCAGTGTTTCCAAAGCTTTGCTGGAACTTAAAGAGTTAGGCTTTGTTGTGGATTATAACATAAACGAACAGGAGTTTTTCAAGAATCCGCATGATTTTGAAATTGTTCATATTTTTCGTTATGAAGGCGATTCCAGTGCCGATGACGAAGCGACGGTGTATGGAATAAGATCGAAATCGTCTTTAAATAAGAATGGGGTTTTTGTTTCCGGATATGCTGCCAATTCGGAAAGTGAAGCTGCTCGATTTCTAATAGGACTTTCTATTAAAGGTAGAAAAGGTTTGTGAAAATCAAATATCCAATTCCAAAAAACTAAATCCTAAATCTGAAATTTTAAAACCATATAAGTCATTTAAGTTTTATCCTGATTTTTTACTGATTTTGTGAATAACTTTTCTTCAAATCTTCGAATTAACAAACAGCCAAACCAACAAAAATTCTATATTTGTATTCCAATAAATTTCTATGGAACAATTTATAGTATCAGCCCGTAAATACAGACCTCAAACGTTCAAAGACGTAGTGGGACAGCAGGCTATTACTAACACTTTATTGAATGCCATAGAAAACAATCACTTAGCTCAGGCCTTACTTTTTACAGGACCGCGTGGAGTTGGGAAAACAACTTGTGCCCGTATTTTAGCCCGTAAAATTAATCAGGAAGGCTATGATGATCCTTATGAAGATTTTGCGTTCAATGTTTTTGAATTGGATGCCGCTTCCAACAACTCGGTAGACGATATTCGTAATTTGATTGACCAGGTTCGAATCCCGCCGCAAACCGGAAAATATAAGGTTTATATCATCGACGAGGTGCACATGCTTTCAACTTCGGCTTTCAACGCCTTTCTAAAAACATTGGAAGAACCGCCGCGTCATGCAATTTTCATTTTAGCAACTACGGAAAAGCACAAAATCATCCCAACGATTTTATCTCGTTGTCAAATTTTTGATTTTAAACGAATTACCGTTAAAGATGCAAAAGAGCATTTGGCTGAAATCGCTAAGGAACAAGGGGTAAACTTTGAAGACGATGCACTTCACATCATAGCTCAAAAGGCTGATGGTGCGATGCGTGATGCGCTTTCAATTTTTGACCGTGTGGTTTCTTACTGCGGAAATAATCTAACTCGTCAAGCGGTTACCGAAAACTTAAACGTATTGGATTTCGAATATTATGTTCGAATTACCGATATGATTCTGGAGAATAAGATTCCGGAATTACTGCTTGCCTATAACGATATTTTAGCAAAAGGTTTTGACGGACATCACTTTGTTGCCGGATTGGCTTCCCATTTCCGTGATTTATTGGTTTGTAAAAATCCTGCTACTTTAGTTTTACTGGAAGCTGGTGAGCATGCACAAAAGCTTTATGGAGAACAAGCACAAAAAGCTTCTCAAGATTTCCTTTTACAGGGAATTGAAATCGCCAACGAATGTGATTTAAAATACAAAGTTTCTCAAAATCAACGTCTTTTGGCCGAACTTTGCCTAATGCAGCTTGCCTCTATCACTTTTGATGGAGAAAAAAAAAAGCTAAGTCCTTTATAATTCCACCAACTTATTTCAAAAATTCAGGTTATTCCATTACGGAAGTTAAACCTAAGGTTGTTGCGGCAGATAATGCTAATCAAACATTAGAAAATCAGACCATTTCGGAAAATAAAACCGAAGAAAGCAGATTTGATAATACAGAATCAACTGTTAAAGAAGAAATTATCCCAGTTATTGAAGAAGTAAAACCTGTTGAAACTACTCAATCGACTGCATCTGTTGTTGAAAATCATAATTCTATTTCAACTCAAACTTCTTCTGCACCAAAAGTTTCCGCACTTTCTTTAGCCAGTATCAAAGCAAAAAGGGAATTAGAAGCATCTCAAAAGGCCAATATAAAACACCACGACGAATTACCAACAGAACCTTTTACGGAAACAGATATGTTGTTACATTGGACTAATTTTGCAGAGAAATTAAAAGATAAAGGGCAACATATCATGGCAACTTATATGCTCATGGATGATCCGACATTAGATGGAACAACCATAAAGTTACACATGCCCAACGAAGGTTCTAAAGTAGATTTCGACAACAATAAAAACGAACTGTTAGGCTATTTACGAGGAAGGCTTCACAACCACGATGTAGCCATTGAAGTCTATGTAAATGAAGTAGTTGAAACAAAATACGCATTTACTCCACAGGAAAAATTTGATAAATTAAATTCAATCAATCCTGCTTTGGAGCTTTTGAAAAAAACTTTTGATTTGGATGTTTAAATTATACAATCAGATTTTATTATTTTTTCTTCCTAGGCTTACATTCTTTACAAAAATCTGATAGATCTTCAATTTCATTATTTACCTCTTGGTGTAATAAATTTAATTTTTCAGATTTACTTCCTAATTCGGTTTCTTTGCTTGCATTAGTTAGGCGTTGAGAAAATTCTTTTTGAAGCTCATCATAAATTGGTTTAAAAAATTGCACACTTGAAAAAGTTGATTTTTCCTCAAAAATTCTTTTTCTAAATTTTCGTGCATATAATTCTGATAAATCAAATTGATAATTTGCAAATTTCACAATACTTTCAGCCTGTTGACTATCCAATGCAACTATGGCAGAAGAACTGCTCTTAAAAACATTATTAACTTTTGCGTTAAAGTTTTTTGTAAAAGAAAATTCCAAATTACTCATCGAAAATACAAAATCAATACCAGTAGGCATTTGTAAACTAAAGGTGTTTGTTCCACCAATTTGTGTTGCATCAGATTGAAAATCGGTCAATTTAAGTTCATAATCCGAACTCCAATTCAAATCATTTTGAGCAAAAAGATTTAGGGTAGCAAATAACAAACTAATGATGTAAACTTTCATGCCCTTAAATTTTTCCGTAATACATTGCCTTAACCACACCGTCAGAAAGACCAATTTTCGGAACATAAATATTTCGTGCACCGCTCCATTTCATAGCATTTAGATAAATCCGCATGGCTGGAATAATTACATCGGCTCGGTCAGTGTTTAGAGCTAATTCGGCGATACGTTGCTCGTAGGTTAACGAGTTCAAGTATTGATATTGCGAATTCAAATAGATATAGGAAAGCGGTTTATCTTGTGCTTTACCCGAAAGTTTGAAAATCTTATTGATATTTCCACCGGAACCTATTAATGTAATATTTTCATAAGGTTCGGTTTGCATTTTAATCCATTTTTCAATTTCCTGCCAAACCACTTCGTTCACCATATTGTTCAGTAAACGAACGGTTCCGTTTTTAAAGGATTTTGAAGCAATCATTTTTCCTTCAGAAAATAAAGAAAACTCGGTGCTACCACCTCCAACATCCACATATAAATAAGTGGCATCGGTTTTTATAAAATGGTGTAAATCCGAAGAAGCGATAATTGCCGCCTCTTTTTTACCGTCGATAATTTCAATTTTTACATCGGCCTTTTTCTTGATGATTTCGGTTACTTCTTTTCCATTATATGCCTCACGCATAGCGGAAGTAGCGCACGCCATGTAACGTTCTACTTTATATACTTTCATCAATAATTTGAAGGCTTTCATAGCGTCAATCATACGGTCAATATTCTCTTCCGTAATTTCTCCAACGGTAAAAGCATCCTGCCCCAAACGAATCGGAACACGAATTAAGGCACTCTTATTAAACTGAGTTTCTTTCCCAGGTTGTTCTACAATATTGGCAATAAGCAAGCGCATGGCATTGGATCCAATATCGATTGCTGCAAATTTTTTAATTGAAATCATTAAGTGATCCGGTATTCTTTACTATTAATTTAAAACTTATGGATTATAGATTTTCTGCTATTACTTCCAGCTTGTCTCTGTAATAATTATACATTTCATGCTGAGCTCGGAACATTTTCTGATCAGGCTGTTTTCTGTATTTATTGTCCAGTTTTTCAGAATGCAATCGGGCTTTAACATTCGCTTTTAACCCAATTTCAAAAGTTTCCAGCATTTCTTTTTTGATTTCTTCATCATAAATAGGACAGCTCACTTCTACCCTTGCATCCAAATTTCTGGTCATAAAATCTGCTGAAGAAATGTAAATCTCTGGATCTCCGTTATTTCCGAAGATGTAAACGCGGGAATGCTCTAAAAATTTATCTACAATACTGATGGCCTCAATGTTCTCACTCATTCCCGGAACTCCTGGAATAAGAGAACAAATTCCGCGAATAATTAGCTGAACCTTAACACCGGCACGACTTGCTTCATATAATTTATCAATCATTTTATAATCTGATAAACTATTCATTTTTAGCTTAATAAATGCAGGTCTTCCTAAATTGGCGTTCATTATTTCCTTATCGATAAGCTTAACAAACTTAGAACGGGTATAATGCGGTGAAACTAAAAGATGCTTGTATCTGTGCACGCGATAGTTCACATCAAAAAATTCAAAAATTTTTGAAACATCGCGCATAATTTGCACATGACTTGTAAATAGAGTCACATCCGTATACACTTTAGCGGTGCTTTCATTGAAATTTCCGGTAGAAATAAATCCGTAGCGCTTTACTTTGCCTTCTTCAAGTCGCTCAATTACACATATTTTACTGTGAACTTTCAAACCTTTTACTCCGAAAATAAGTTCAACGCCTTCCGTTTGCATCATTTCAGCATAGGAGATATTACTCGCTTCATCAAAACGGGCCTGCAATTCAATTTGAACCGTTACTTTCTTTCCGTTTTTAGCAGCATTGATAAGCGAACTTACAATCTGTGAGTTCTTTGCAAGGCGATACAACGTTATTTTTATGGAAACCACTTTCGGATCCAAAGCAGCTTCCCTCAAAAATTTAATCAAATAAGAATAAGATTGATACGGTGCATTTAGCAAATAGTCTTTTTCCCTTATTTTATCAAAAATACTTCCTTCCAGACTTAAACCCGGTACAGGCAAAGGTGTAATCGGTTTTGCCAACAAATCATAACGTCCTAAATTCGGGAAATCCATATAATCACGACGGTTGTGGTACCTTCCTCCCGGAATGATACTATCGGTCGAATCAATATTCATTTTAGTTAAGAAAAAGGCAAGTGTATCTTTTTCAATAGATTGGTCGTAAACAAAACGAACCGGTTCACCTACTCTTCGCTCTTTAACACTGGAGGAAATTTTCTCAATAAAACTCTTGTTCAAATCGGAATCGATATCCAACTCGGCATCTCTTGTAATTTTTATCATGTGTGCCGAAATACTCTCGTAATCGAAAATATTAAAAATGCTGTGCAGGTTATAACGGATTACATCATCTAAAAGAATAATGTACTGCTTGTCTGAATTTGAAGGAAGTACCACAAAACGGTTGATGGTTTTTGGGATTTCGATAACCGCATAACGTACTTCTTTTTTCTGAATTATTTTAGAAAGAATTGTGTTTTGAGGTTGAGTTTTCAAAACCAGTTTTACAGCCAAATATCCCGAAGTATCTTTTAAAAGCGGGAATTCATCAAGATCATTCAAAATAATGGTAACCAGCTCAGGACTAACCTTTTGAATGAAAAAATCCCTGATAAAGTTTTCCTGCTCTTTATTGATTTCACTTTCGTTGATAATATAAACATTCTCTTTCTCGAGCTGTTTTTCAATTACACTTAAAGTACGTAAACTCTCCGATTGCTGCTCGATAACTATCTCTGTGATTTCTTTTAAAAGTTCCTGTGCTGAGACTCCGCCCAAGAGCTTCTCCCCGGATATTCCGGCCGCATTTAATCGTCGGATTGCTGCATAACGCACACGGAAAAACTCATCTAAATTGTTAGAAAAAATTCCTAAAAAACGTAAACGGTCCAATAACGGAACCGTTTCATCTGCGGCTTCTTGTAGTACTCTTGCATTAAAGGCTAACCAACTTTTTTCTCTGTCTATATACCTGTTTTCCTGCGTATTATTCATGATCTCAACTCTCTGGGAAACACTTTCTTGAGTAGTTTTCCCTTTTGTATATTTTTCCAATCTTCTTCATCAAATTTTAAAGACACAAATCCCGAAGTAGGAACATTGTCTATGTAACAATCTCCAAATTTATTAACAAAATCGGTTATTGCACCATTATGACCAAAAAGAATTAGGCTGTCGTATTTATTTTCGCAATTTTTTATGATATTTTCCAGATTTCTCTCATCAAAAGTATACAAATCGTCTTTATATATTATTGTCTCTAAAGGTATTGAAAGGTTTTGAGCATAAATCATTGCAGTTTCTTTTGCCCTTTTGGCCGGGCTGCTCCAAACAATAAAAGTTTTAGGCAAGAAAGTATCTATAGCATGAGAAGTTATATGTGCATCCGAAATGCCTCTTTGTGATAAAGGCCTGTCGATATCTTTTAAAGGAATATCCCAACTTGATTTTGCATGACGAATAAGAATTAAATTTTTCATAACCAACAATTTAGTTGTATAAAGTAACTCAAAAAAAACCATAAAAGCCAGAGAAATTCTGTCAAATAATTGTTAATTCACCCAGAAAAGAACGTCTTTCATCGAAAAAGGGATGAATATGCGCGTAGGCAAGAATTTTATTAAATAATTTAGTAATACAAATTATCGAATATACTAAGCTGAACACTAAAAGTAAATCTAAAACTTAATACCACCTTGAGTTTTAGTTTACTTTTCAGTTTAGATTTTTGAAAATTAGGTTTCCATATTGATTAATCGATACAGGTTAATCATTTATTTCCAACACATTTTTATTGTCGTGTCAGTTTTAGGTACAGTTGTTTTTGCACATTTTTTATGCTGTGAAACGGATAACTGCCCCCTAAAATTTAGTGTTTTCATGTTACTGATTTTTTACAGACAGAATTAATAAAGTAATGTCTATGAAACCAAAAATTACCTTACTACTGTTATTTATCCTGATCGGGATTAATAATGTTTTCTCGCAGTTTACGCCTCAGCATCCAGACTTAAGACTCTGTGGTAGCCCTCCAAATTACTATGAGGACTATTTTAACTGTACCTCTAATAATTACACATTAGACCAGGTATTTTTAAGTTTAACAAATGTTAATGGTGTACCGCTTTCCAATACAACGTGTACACCGGGAACCTCACAGCAGATGTACGTCATGCTGAATTATACTTCAAACTCAAACAGCGCTATTTCACAAGTTAGATTGTTTGCAGATTTATCTATTGATGGCAATGTTACTCCAATCAACGCATATTTAGCTACGGTGGCACCGGGTGGAGGCCAACGACAAATTTATGGACCATTCACATGGACTTGCGGCCAGGAACTTTCTCTTTGCAGAATTTTAGTAGTATGGAAACCAAACGGTAACGTAAATGATCCAGAATTAGCAACTTATGATTGTAACACATTTAGTAAGTCTCAATGTGAATTTGGGAGTTGTATGCTCGTTGCTGCACCTTTGGCTGTAGAATACAACTATACAGTATGTACTAATGGCAATCAATCAACAGTTAGTTTTAATAATGAAACTAGCGGTGGTATTACTCCTTATTCTTATTCTTGGAATTTTGGCGATGGTTCACCAGTATCAACACAGGAAAATCCAGTGCACACGTATCCATACCCTGGCGGACCATATACAGCGACACTCACGGTAACTGATTCCAATATGCCGACACATCTGGTCAGCAGTTATTCGCAAACGATAAACCTCCCGGCGGAACTCTCGCTAAATGCAGTAACAACTCCGGCAACCAGTGGAAATAATGGTACGATTGATCTTAATGTATCCGGCGGAATACCCGGTTATACCTATTCATGGAGCAATGGTTCAACATCACAAGACTTAAGTGGCCTTGGAGTGGGAACCTATACCGTTACTGTAACTGATAGCAATGGTTGTCAGGCAACACTTCAAGTAGTAATCAATGACGGAATAGTTGAATGTAATATTGTTGATAAAACACCTCTAACTATTAATAAGTTTGATAATCTGGCAGTTAGTTCTTCTACAACTGGTCTTTGCTTGGTTGGTTGTGGAATTTCAAACGCTCCACGATTAATTGATGCCGATTTAAGCAATTACGCACTTGTTTCAACAGCAGTTGGTGTTGGAGTAACCCATAAATTAAGAGTTACAGATAATGACGATTCTTATGCAGCAGGTACTTTTGCCGGTTTCCGCATTGAGCCTACCGGTGGAATTCTCTCTGTAGATTTATTAAACAACATTTCAATCAAAACTTATCTTTCAGGAGTTTTAAAAGAAACGCTAACCGGAAGTGCTTTAGTTAAACTGGATTTACTTTCCAACCCGGGAAATTATATCCTTGGATTTAATTCTTCACAATCCTTTGACGCTGTAGAAATTACCATTAATAGTTTAGTGGGAGCATTAACCTCAACAAAAGTTTACTACGCAGTAATTAAAACTTACTGTCCAGGGCCAAGTTTAAATTGTAACATTCCAACTGCAGCAAACGCTCCAGTTTTTCCAGTTGAAATTGAACAATCACATACTGGAATCTCTGGTATAGCAGTTGGAAGTGTAACCAATACCGATAATGTAATTTCTCCAAGCAGTTCCGATTTTGCGAGCATTAATTTAGTAGCTGGTGTTTTGGCTTCTGGCAGTATTGCTGTGAAAGAGCAAATCACAGATTATCCAGCTGGAACATACGCAGGTTTTGAAATTGAAAATGCCAATCTGGTTAGTGTTGCGGTTCTAAACAACATTCAAATCAAAACTTATTTAAATGGAGTATTCAGGGAACAGGCTTCAGGTGTAAATCTTCTGGTAAATGGGCCTCTACTTAATTCTTCAGGAAGATATAAATTAGGATTTAATACAACCTTATCTTTTGATGAAGTTCAAATTTCAGTAAACCAACCTGTTGGAGTTAGCTTAGGAATTACAAAAGTATACAATCTGGTGCTTCAGAAATTCTGTCCCGTTGTACTTGAATGTAACAAATCATATCCGCTAACAAACCCAATATTCCCTGTCATCATTGATGGTTCAAGAACAGGAATTAGTGGTGTTGCCTGTGTTGGATGTGCTGTTAATAATGTTGATAATGTGTTGAGTTCAAGTATCTCTGATTTTGCAACAATTAATGTTACTGCCGGTGTTGCCGCATCGGGTTCCATTGCAGTAGCAGATCAGTTATCGACCTTCCCGGTTGGAACTTTTGCAGGTTTTACCATTAAAGACAATAACAGCCTTGTACAGGCCAATTTATTCCAATCATTAACTATTTCAACTTACTTAAACGGAACTTTACAAGAATCACGAACCGGAGCACAATTAATCGGTCTAACCTTAGTTGTACCTATTCTTGGTTCAGGGCCTGGTTATTATAATGTAGGTTTTATCAGTACAATGCCTTTTGATGAAATCAGCATTAGAGCCGGTTCTTTGGTAGGTGTATTAAACAACATTAATGTTTATGGTGCTTTTGTTGATACTTCCGAAAGTAATGGCGGAACTTTAATCTGTGCTTTAACCGATTTAAGTGTTGTAAAAACAGTTAACAACCCTACTCCATTTGTAGGTTCCAATGTAACTTTTACAATTACTGCAACAAATGGCGGTCCAAGTGGCGCAACCGGAGTTGTTGTAAACGATGTATTACCGTCTGGATATACTTATGTAAGTTCAGTTCCATCTGTAGGAAGCTTTAACAGTGGTACCGGTGTTTGGACAATAGGCAACTTAGCCAACGGAGCAAGTGCGACTTTGACCATAACCGCTACGGTAAATGCAACTGGAAATTATTCCAATACAGCTGTGATTACAGGAAACCAAAACGATCCTAATCCTAGTAATAATACATCTACTGTTACACCAACACCAGTTAATGTAATTGTTGCCAATGATGATACTTATTCAAACATCAGTTGTATAAACAGTGGCATTGTTGGAAATGTACTGACAAATGATACTCTTAATGGAAATCCGATAGTTCCGGCTTCTGTTGTACTTACTGTACTTACCGGAAGTTATCCTAATATTTCAATCAGTAGTTCTGGAAATGTAAATGTAACATCAGGAATCGCAGCCGGAAGTTATGTATTCACTTATAAAATCTGTGAAGTGATTAACCCAACAAATTGTGACACAGCTACAGTGACTGTTAATGTAATAGACAATGATCCTCCGGTTATAGGACAATTGCCTCCTCCATCAACAATCAACTGTCCGGCTACTCCTCAATTTGCTCAGGCAACTGCTACTGATGTTTGCGGGCCTGCACAATTATCACATTCAGATCAAACCATACAAGGAAATTGCGCAGGATCATACACAGTAATCAGAACCTGGACTGCAACTGATGCTTCCGGAAACACATCAACAGCATCACAAACAATTACTGTTCAAGATACTACTGCTCCAGTGATTGCACCATTACCTGGTCCAACTACAATCAATTGTCCTGCAACTCCGCAATTTGCTCAAGCAAGTGCAGTTGACGCATGTGGTTCATCATTTACATTGACTTCTGTAGATAACACTACTCCGGGACAATGTGGAGGATCTTATTCAGTAACCAGAACTTGGACTGCTACTGATGCGTGTGGAAATATATCACACGCATCTCAAACAATTCATGTCCAAGATGTTACACCACCGGTAATTTCAATCCAGGCTTCAAACGCAACTGTAGAATGCGACGGA
>NZ_JAKLTO010000040.1 GCF_022012335.1 Flavobacterium sp. SM15
AGTAGCAGTAAACGTTACCAGAGCACTTCCTGAATTTCCACAACCATCGCTTAAAGCAGTGAAGTTATGCGACCATGTTACAGAAGAACATACATCGGAAGCAGCTGCACCACCATGACTGTTAAGCCATGCCTGTAGTTGTGCGTTGTTTCCTTGTCCGTCACATTCTACAGTCATATTGGCTGCCTGTTGTGTGATTGTCGGATTAGTTGTATCCTGAATTGTGAATGTTGCCGAAGTTGTATTTT
>NZ_JAKLTO010000041.1 GCF_022012335.1 Flavobacterium sp. SM15
TTAAAGGTGTAGCCGAAGAAACACAACCCGTAGCCGTATCGCGAACCGTTACATTGTATCCTCCTGGGGGAAGTCCTGTAAAAGTTCCTGAAGCCTGATAACTTACTCCGTTTACGCTATATTCTAAAGTAGCTCCTGTTGGTGCGGTCACTACAATCGTTCCCGTTGGAACCGTACAAGTCGGTTGAACTGTTACGCTAGCTGTTGGCGCTGCCGGATTAGCCGGAATTGGATTCACCG
>NZ_JAKLTO010000042.1 GCF_022012335.1 Flavobacterium sp. SM15
CCAACCGGAACAATTGTTGTAACAGCGCCAACCGGAGCGACTTTAGAATACAGCGTTGACGGAGTGACTTATCAGTCAACATTGATTTTCTCCGGATTAACTTCAGGGAATTACAATGTGACGGTTCGTGATACGGTTACGGGTTGTGTTTCTTCTGCAACGGCAGTAACGGTTAATCCGATTCCTGCTAATCCAGCAGCACCAACGGCAAGTGCGACAGTTCAACCGACGTGTATTACA
>NZ_JAKLTO010000043.1 GCF_022012335.1 Flavobacterium sp. SM15
ACCGTCGCATTCAACTGTCATATCAGAAGCCTGCACTGAAATTACCGGATTAGTTGTATCCTGAATTGTAAATGTTGCTGAAGTAGTACTTGGGTTACCACAAGAATCAGTAGCAGTAAATGTTACCAGAGCACTTCCTGAATTTCCACAGCCATCACTTAAAGCAGTGAAGTTATGCGACCATGTTACTGAAGAACATACATCGGAAGCAGTTGCACCACCATGACTGTCTAA
>NZ_JAKLTO010000044.1 GCF_022012335.1 Flavobacterium sp. SM15
TACGTATTCTTGGTCACCTTCAGGAGGAACGGCTGCAACCGCTTCTGGATTAGCGGCAGGAACCTATACTGTAACCGTAACCGATGCCAATGCTTGTACTACAACACAAAGTTTTACTATTACTGAGCCAACCGCTTTGGTAGCAACTGCTGCTTCACAAACCAATGTATCTTGTAACGGAGGAGCTAACGGTTCGGCGACAGTTAATGTAACCGGTGGAACTCCTGCTTA
>NZ_JAKLTO010000045.1 GCF_022012335.1 Flavobacterium sp. SM15
GTTCCGTTTGAACCTCCGTTACAAGATACATCGGTTTTGGAAATAGTTCCTCCTAAAGCGGCAGCCGGTTGGTTTACAGTAATTGTTCTAGTTATTTGACAAGAATTTGCATCGGTGATGGTACACGTGTACGTTCCTGAAGCCAGTCCTGTGGCCGTTGCAGCAGTTCCTCCTGAAGGCGCCCATGAGTAAGTGTAAGCAGGAGTTCCGCCAGTTATACTAACTGAAGCT
>NZ_JAKLTO010000046.1 GCF_022012335.1 Flavobacterium sp. SM15
TGTTGGTAAGGCATTCACGGTAATCACTGCCGAACCGCTTACACTTTGTGAACATGTTGAAACTACATCTACTAAAGCATAAATAGCATCTGCAGTTAAAGCCGATGTTGTTATCGAAGCTGTTCCTGTTCCGTCAAGCGTTACTGTTTGATTAGCTCCACCATCAACTGTATAGGTTACTGTTGCATTTGGTGTTCCGTTAAAGGTTACCGTAGCAGTTT
>NZ_JAKLTO010000005.1 GCF_022012335.1 Flavobacterium sp. SM15
TGTTATGACTTGTTTTCACTGAGAAAAATTGCAACTCATTATGATTAAAAATATTTCATTTTTACTTTTTCTAACTTTTTGTTGAAATTCTTTTATTAAAGTTGTAAAAAAATGTAAATAATGTAACGTTCTGGTTCTTAAGAAGAAAATAAATCAGGATAAATAGAGTAATAAAGTGAAAATTACATAAAATCGATTTATTTAATTATTGATAGCTTTGCATTAGAATTGTTGTTCTTATTAATTGAATTCAAGCTTATTACATCAATGTAAAATGAACTATAAAATTATACAATTTTACTTTTTTATCCTTACCATCTTTTCGTTGACCTTATGCTCAAACCCTGTATTTGCTCAGGTGGAGTCTAAAAGAGATATCTTGTTCAATGAATCGGAAGGATTAATGCTTTCAAAACCTAATGAGGCAATGAAGGTAGGTTTGCATTTGCTTAAAAATAGTTCTACCGATCAGGACAAGGCGAAGATCAATTTTCTTATTGCAAAAATATATGCCGTAAAAGGCGATTATAATAATGCTTTAAATTATTTGTTTGAAGCTGAAAAAACAGAAATAGATTCCAATTTGTCTTTTGAAATTTCAATCATGAAATCAAAGGTTTTAAGGATACTGTTTTTAGACAAGCAAGCTAAAATGAGCCTTGAAGAAGCCGAAAAACATGTTTCTAAAAAAGACGAAAAGAAAGCTGCTTACGGTTATGCAAGGATCGTGATTGAAAAAGCATCGATGAGTCTTGATCGTCAGGATTATAAAACAGCTTTAGAGGTGTTTGAAAAAGCTGATCCGAAATTCCAATCGGCCTTAAAAGACAACAAAGAACTTACGTTGTTAGCTTCAACAACTAAAGGGAAAATTTATACAGGATTGGGAAATCTTAAAGAAGCGCAATCATATTTTGACCAGGCTGATGTCATTCTGAAGAAATCAAAAATAAAGAACGATCTTGGGAAAATCCATGTTTTGCTAGGTTTGTCGAATGTGTATTTCTATAAAAAAGAACATGCTAAAGCCATTGAAACGCTTTTGGAAGCCGAAACAATTTCGCAGCCTTTGGAAAACCTTTATCTGACAGAAAGTATCAACAAACAATTGTCTATAAATTATATTGCCTTAAACGATCGCCTGAATTATAAAAAATACAACTCGCTCTATCTTAAAAATCATTCTCAAATTGATAATCAGGAGCAGGAATCGGTTAATACGGCTTATAATTTATTCGCTCAGCAATTTGAAACGAATTTCCAAAAAGCACGTCAGGCCAGCCTGAATAAATTTTACTTGGTACTTACTTTGGCTTTTTTAATAGCTTTAGGCGTTGTGTTTTTTTGGCTGAAATATGTGTTGAAAAGAAAAAGACTCAACGAAATCATCAACTATCTGGAAGTTACAAGAAGCAACAGCATTATCAAACAAATTGAGAAAAAAGAAGAGAAGGAAACCAAAAAAATATTTATTCCTCAGGAAACCGAACAAATCCTGCTCAATAAGTTGAAACGTTTTGAGAATTCAACACGTTTTACTAATAATGATATCTCTTTGGCGGTGCTTGCCGGTCAGTTTGAAACCAATACGAAGTATTTGTCGGAAATTATCAACAAGCATTATAACATCAACTTTAATACTTATATCAACAGGCTTCGTATTAATTTTATAGTGGAAAAACTAAAGTCGGATCCTAATTTCATGAATTATAAGATCAGTTATCTGGCCGAAGTTTCAGGGTTTTCTTCCCACAGTAGTTTTGCTACCGTGTTCAAATCGATCACAGGGATTACCCCCATCACATTTATTGATTTATTAAAGAACGAGCGTGAGGCAATGGCTCCCAAAAATGATAGTTATGAGAAGGAATAAATATCTTATCATGGTTTGTTTGTTTCTTATTGCTGTTCTTTCAATAAGTGAGGCTGCTTATGCTCAAAAGAAACAAAATTTTGACAGTATAATTAAGGCGAATACCGCTTTGATGTATAAAAATCCTGATAAAGCAATTGCTACGGGATTGGAACTTATAAAAGCAACGGGAGATAACATCGATGCGAAAATCCGTGCTTATAAATTGGTTTCGGATGGTTATTCTTCTAAAAGGGATTATGAAAAATCGTTGGAATATGTGATTAAAGCCAATGAATTACTGCCACGAACTAACAATAAGTTGCTGAAAATATCAATTGTTGCGAAAACCGGGATTCAATACCATCAGTTAAAAATTTATGATAAAGCGATCAAATATCTGGATGAGGCTGAGCAGTTATGTATGGAATTTCCACACAAAGACTCTATTCACGGAAGTTTAGGCGTCAATTATATTGTAAGAGGATTTATCTATAAAGACAAACTCAACTGTGATATCGCAATCAGCTTTTTTGATAAAGGGATTAACGAACTTTTGACTGCGTCCAAGATTCATAAAAACCTATCCAATCATGCAAGCAGTTTGAGTATTGCCAAGTACAATAAAGGAAATTGTTATTTGATGATGTCCGACAATAAACTGGCGATCAAGAATTTTGAAGAATCGATTTATTATGCCAAAGTTATCAAGGCCAATAGTCTTCAGGCTTTTGCACAGAAAGGACTTTCACAGGTATATTCTTCGGAAGGAAATTACAATGGTGCCATCACTATTTTAAATGATGCACTAAGAATATCAAAAGATGTTGATGACCTGGTACTTAATGAAGAGCTGTACCGCTTATTGTCTGTAAATTATCTGGCATTGAACAAATGGGACCAATATCAGGATACGCGTTTAAAATATCTTAAAAACCAGACCGATTTAATGAAAAGAGAACGCAAATCGGTAAGTGAATCGTTAAATGAAAAAGAGAATCAGGAACAGAAAAATATAGAAAACTGTACTTCTAAATTTTGGGGAGGCATTACACTTTTAGTCTTGGTTTTAGTTTTTGTGATACTGTTTTTTGTCTTGTCAATAAAAAAGACAAAAGTTGCTATTGCTAAACTTGAGCAGAAAATAAGCTTTCTTCAAAATGACACTTCCGATAATGGCATCAAAAATGGAAACTAAAGACCTCTAAAAAGGCCTTTTAAAATCTGAAATTCGAATTACTTTGTTTTTCAGTTGATTGGGATGTTTTTTTCATTTTCAAAATTCGGTAAATTCGAAATAACCTCTTTTTTTAGTGTCCTTCGGGATGGTTAATTTTGCAGTATTAATCATAAAAAAGTGGAGCAAGTTACTTGCTTCGTTCAACAACATAATATAACGTCATTTTCATAAATTAGTTAAGATTAGGAAGTGTAATCAGGCTTTCTTTTTAGATTTAGTTTATATTTGTTTGTTGGTACCTCCGTTAGTTTTAGCGGAGGTTTTTTATTTTTTAAAGAGTATTAGTGGAAGTAATTTCACGTTTAAGTTTTGAAGAAAATTCATAAAAATAAAAACCCAAACCTCGTTTTAAGAAGTTTGGGTTTATTTAAAAAAATGATTTTGACTACTCTTTAATAATCTTTATCGTCTTAGCCTTGTCCTGAGATTGGACCTTTACGTAATAAGTCCCTGATGTTAATTCAGATAAATCAATTCCCGATTCATTAGTCTGCAATGATTTTGACAATACCTGCTGGCCTAAAAAATTATAAACCGTTACCGCTGTAATGTCATGAGAATACGAAAAATTTAAGGTGTTTTTTACCGGGTTTGGATAAACGGTTAATCCGCTCAACTCAAAATCGGTGTTGCCTAAAGTTGTTTGAACACTTACGACACTCTTGAAAACAGGTCCCCAGGTGCCCACATTATCTTTCACACGAACATTGAAAACATGAAGCCCGACAGAAGGCAATGCAATTCCTGTTTTTGAGAGTTGCTCAAACGCGCTGTTAAAACTTCCGTCTGTTGCCAAAATTGGAGTGGCCAGACCTTGCCCTGGATCGGTATCCCAAAAATATTCGGCCTGAGTTAATGAAGATTGCGCCGAAGCGATGAATACGGACAACATTGCCGTTATAGTGAATATGATTTTTTTCATTTTATTTTATGCGTTAAATTATTTAGAATATGCAGCTCCTGAAACATTAAGTGTCCCTGTGTTTAAAACTACTCTTGGTACGATAAAATGGGTAGCTTGCGGTTTTCCGCCATTGTCCGCAGGAAAGTAATTTTCCCAGCTGTTGGAACCGCCGTAATGTCCGGCATCGTTTCTTGATAAATCTAAATCGGTGTAGCTAACTGCTGGATTTCCTGCATTTACATTGGCACCTGTAACAGTATAAGCCGTATCATTGAAGTTCATGTTGGCAGCTCCCGTATTGTTGTTTTGCGTGATTGATCCTTCTGTTACAAAAGGATTTGTAGATACGTTATAGCTAGCCGTTACTATTGCAACACTATTCTCATTTTGGATACAAGCATTGGTTTGAGCAACAGCAAAAGAAATCGCATTGTTCATGATTGCAATGTTTCCGCCAGTGCCCGGATCTCCATTTATGCTGATGTAGATAGGCGCTACGTCTCCACCAAGAGGTTGGTAAACCGTATTGTTTACAATTTCGTTGGATCCGCTTGTTTTGGCGGCGTATACTCCAAATCCGGGCGTAAAGTTATTGTAGAACTTAAAATTATAGCTGCTCTGTTGATTCCCAATCCAGGAAGACACGGCATTTCCTATAATTTCAATATCATTAGCTGCAAGGGAAGTATCAGCAGAAGTGTTGTAGGCCGTCATTCTCTGCGCGTTGTTTCCGGTCATTCTTCCGTGTGAAAAATATACATAGCCGCTAACCGTACAACCTGACATGTTTGTAGTAGTGTTCTCAGAGTCTGCATCAACATTGTTCAAATAGCAGTTCATCAGGTTAATGGTTGTTCTTCCACCAGTTGTTGCTCCATTCACAACAATGTTATAGATGGTGAAATCACCAGAGCTTAAGTTGCTTATAGTAACCACCCTTCCTGCTGCCGGATTGATGTTAATGGTTCCCTTTATGAAATATTTGTTGTAGTTGTATTCTGAAACAAAGGTTAGCGATTTGTTGATGGTCAGGTTTTCAACATAAGCAGATCCGTTTGTTTTAGGTCGGATAATGATTCGGTCTCCATTAGACGCTTGGGCAATTGCTGCACTTACAGTGGAAAATGCATTAGCATCGTTTTCCCTAACATATAAATCGGCTGCTGAAGCAATTGTGGTAAACAAACCGGCGACAGCCATAAAAAGTAATTGTTTTTTCATTTTTTGTCTTAATTTTTTTTGGGGTTTTTAGTTAATAAAATAGTTATAGAATTTAATTTTTATCTATAAGTTTTTCTTACAAAGTCTTACTCAGAAGTTGCCGTGCAAACATATAAATATATTTTATGTAAGATTAGTTCTTTAACATTGTTTTTTAAAAATTATACTACAATAGTACAGCAAAGAAAAATGAAGATTTTGTTTAATGAATATTCGTTCGTTTTGGATTGATATTCGTTGCTGTTGAATGGAAATTCGTTTAGGAATTTTTTATGATAAGGTTAGAAATTTTAAGGTTTTGTGAGTTAAAATAAAGCCAGTCGATCGACTGGCTTTTTAGGCTACATATAAAATCGTTTGTTATTTTACTTTTTTAAGCCAGAAATAATCATTCCATCCTTCGATTAATCTTGTCGGATCGGTGTTTTTGGTTCTGTCTTGTTCTGGAATTAATACAATCTTTTTATCTTTAACAGTAAAATTGTAGGTTCTTGGATCGTTTTCGCCTTCAATGGTAAGTTCAATTTTGTACGCACCGTCGGTAAGGTCTGCAAATTTAATCTCACCAGGTTTGTTAACCAATTTAAAGGCACATGAAACTTCGTTCCATTTTGCTTGTTCTACTTGAGCGGTATTGGGTCCATTACCATAATGTTGTGCATACAATTTATTGTCTTTGAACATATTTACCGACCATTTCACACTCTTGGTGGTTTTTCTGCTGTTGGAAGGATTTGGCATAAATTCTTCATGAGTAATATAGAAACCGAAAAGAAGATTGCCTGTATTGGCATGATTTAAATAAGCAAAATTATTCCATGGTCCTCGTACAACATACATTTCATTCATAGCGGCATAAGGATCCGAATTGGTTAGTTTAGCCAACTCAAAATCAAAAGAATAAAACATTTTGTCTCCTGCATAAAAATCCAATCTGTAATTACCCGGCCCCCAGTCTGTTATAAATGATTCTGAATGTCCAACCCATTCGCCATCACGTTGGTAACGGCTGCTTGGTTCATTGAATTTTGTTTTCTTACCGTCATCAAAAACCTGATCTCCTGAATACTCAAAATAGTTCATGTATTGATTGTCTTTGAACACCTTGATTCTTAAATACTGCGACTGATCCGAAAAGGCATGAACTGTTCTTCCGTCAACCGTTTTATTAGGAATAAAAGTTGCCGTATAACTGTTAATAATTCCGGCAGTGGTTCCGTAAAGTAGTGAATTGAATGTTACTGCTGGCGTTTGTTTGAAAGTGGTCCAATCTAATTTCAGACCTCCAAAATCACCAGCTTTTCCGCCTTTTCCTGCTTTTCCTTTTGCAGATTTTATTACCTTGTCTGCGGCTTTTGTAGTTTCGATAACCGTTCCGGCATCATTAGTTCCTTTTTTGAGTTTATTCAATAATTGTGCATTAGTACCCGTAAAGGAAAATAATAATGCAATAATCAGTGCACCCGTTCTAATTTGTTTCATGTTTTACTGTTTTTTGAAGTTAATCGTACTTAGTTTTCTTAATTACAGGCCAAACATAAATCAAAAGAAAACGGGAATTTCGGGCAATGAATATCTGTTTCCTTTTAAAGGAAATTCGTAGAAGATCAAGGGAAATTCGTTTTAGGTAAAATTACACCTGAAGGTTTTCCAGTAAAACAAGAAATTCTTCTTTTTTTCGAACGGATAGGGGAATGGCAGTTTTGTTTTTCATCACAATCGTGTTTCCTCCTTCGGTTTTAATGAAATGGTCAAAATAAGACATATTGATAAGATGCGACTGATGAGTCCTGAAAAAATTGTAAGGATTTAATAAGGTTTCATACTCTTTAAGGTTTGTGGAAACTACCAATTTAGGAGCATTGATAAAATGAAACGTAGTATAGTTCTTATCCGATTCACAGTTTACAATATCCTGTATATTAACCGAATAAATTCTGTCAGCCGTTTTGAGAATAAGATTTTGAAGGTTTTTAGGACGTTCAAGATTGGCAAATAAATTACTTAGTTTCATATCAAAGACTTCCTTGCTAAGTGAACTTTCTGCTTTTTTTACTGCTTCTATCAAATCATCAGAATCAAGTGGTTTTAGCAAATAATCAATTGCGGAAAAGCGAAATGCCTTAACAGCAAAATCTTCGTAACCAGTAATGAAAATGACTTTGAAATTGAATGGCTTTAGCTTTTGAAGTAAATCAAAACCGGTTCCGTCGGGCATTTCCACATCTAAAAAAACAAGATCGGGCGATAATTGTCGGATAATTTTTATTCCGGATTCTACAGAATCGGCTTCTCCAATTATTGAAATATTTGGGCAAGTCGCTTTTATGATAGCGGTATTTTTTTTTCGGATAGTTTCAATGTCATCAACGACAATGGCTCGTAACATAACTTCTTAATTTTCGTAAATATAAGGAATTTCAAAACTTACTTTGGCACCCACAACCTTTGTGTCTTGGTCTAAAATATTATCGGTGTGTACCACAAAATCCTGATTTTTAGTATAGCTAACCAATCGTTCTTTAGTAATGGTCATCGCTAAAGATTTGTGTCCGTTTATTTTTTGAGCCGTCTCAAATCCTTTGCCGTTATCGGTAACTTCAAAAAATAATTTGTTTTCCTTGAGATAAAAACGAATATCAATTTTTCCGTTGCTATCGGTAGTGCTTAAACCGTGTTTAATGGCATTTTCAATGAAAGGTTGTGTTAGCATTGGTGGCAAAAAGATGGCTTCTTGATCAACTTCTTCTTCAATAGTAATGTTGAAGCTAAATTTGTTATCATATAAAAGTTGCTGTATTGCCATATAGTTTTGTGTCATCTCTATTTCTTCGGCAAGCGAAATGTAATTTTCATTTGAATTTTCAAGGATTTGGCGCGTCAGTTTCGAGAATTTGGTTAAATAATTTACTGCTTCGGTATCTTTTTTATCATAAATCAGCCCCTGAATATTATCAATAGAGTTGAATATGAAATGCGGGTTCATTTGCGTAACCAAAAGTTTCTGCTTGATCTGCTCTTTTTCAAGTACAGTAATGGCTTGTTTTTGCTTGCTGTTTCGATAATAAAAATAAATTCCTAATAGCAATAACAAAAGAAGTCCTGAAAGCGTGATAAGCCAATTGTTTTTAACGGCATTTTTCTTTTCTGCATCCAGTTTTAATTTTAATTCTTTTTTCTCGAAATCGTATTTGAGCTGTTGTTTTTCCAACACATTTTTTGAAGTCTCTCTTTTTTTATAGTCAACTATACTATCGTGCAGCTGGTACATTTCAAGAGCCTTTTTGTAATCGTTTCTCTTTAGACTTAATTCGTATAAAAGCTCGCTTCCGGTTTCCTGAAGATCGATGTTTTCCGTTTCTATACTTAGATCTAATCCTTTGGTTATAAAAGAATAGGCTTTATCATAATCCTTTTTCTCAAAGTAAAGTTGAGCCATGCTGGTATAGCCGTTTGCAAGACTTTTTTGGTCAAGCTCGCCTTGGAGTGCTTCTTTTAAAATTGATTCGGCTTCATCATATTTTTGTTGTGCCAATTTAACACTGCCGATTCGGGTCAGCACATAGCTAATCTTAAACGAATTATTTGATTTTTTTGCAAGTTCAAGTGCTTTATTCAAGTAATAAAGAGCCTCATTGTATTTTTTCAGGTTGCGATAAGATACACCGATAACTGAATAGGAAACAAATCGGGTATGATCAGTACCATCTTCATACTCCAAACTTTTATTAGCATCACAACAGGCAATAACTCTTTTGCTGTATTCTATAGCCTTTTCATAATTGTTCTGATTTACATAGAGATCGGCCAATAGGGAGCATACACTTCCTATTTCTACAACTGGATTTTCACCGGGATTTTTTTCAAAATAACGTAAGGCCGCAAAAAGGCAATCGGTAGCCTTTTGATATTCTTTGATTTTAGCATAAAAACGTCCTTTGGTCATTACCGCAAAATACATATCGTTGTATAGATTTTCCGATTTAAAAAGTGCAATACTTTTATCAATAGCGGCCAATGCTCTCGGTGTGTCGCCTTTTTCTTTATATTCGGTCATTAACCCTTGATAATAATCGGCAAGGCATTGCACGTAGGCTTTATGTACTTCTGGTGAAACTTTTTTCTTCAGACATTTTATGGCATAATCGCCCTGCATGCGGTTGAGGATATGATATTCTTTATCTGCTCCAACGTACTTTTGAGACTTTGCAGTTAATAATGAATAGAGCTTAACAGTATCGTGTATTTTTGGATTTTGGAGGAGTAATTTTAACGAATCAATGGTTTTGTCTTGGGAGTAACCAGCTGAGGCAATGATAAAAAAAGCAAATAAGACAGATAATCTCGTAATTCTGAACATTTGGAACTATACTTGTATTAATTTTCGTAAATATAAGGGATTTAAAAGTTAACTTTCAAGTACATCATTTTCATTTTATGGTTTCTGCTTTCAATCATAACATTAAGACTTGATAATGTTATAATAAATTTTCAAAACATTTATTCTCTAGTTGTTTTGATATTGGAATAATCAAGTAAACTGAGGACGAAAATTTTTCAATGAAATACTTAAACACGCTGTCATAAACTTATTTGTCAATAAATCTGAATAGTGTGTTTGTAAAGAATAAAACTTTAAAAATAAATATTAGGCACATTCAATATACTTTGTTATTTTTGTGGTACTTTATTTAAAGCAAAACACATCTATTATGAATTTACACGAATATCAGGGAAAACAAATATTAGCAAGCTACGGCGTGCGTGTACAACGTGGTTATGTAGCCAATAATGCTGAAGAAGCGGTGGCAAAAGCAAAACAGCTTACTGCTGAAACAGGTACAGGATGGCATGTAATTAAAGCTCAAATTCACGCAGGTGGTCGTGGAAAAGGCGGTGGAGTGAAATTGGCTAAAAACTTAGATCAGGTTCAGGAAATTGCAGGTCAAATCATCGGTATGGATTTGATTACGCCTCAAACACCTCCAACTGGAAAGAGAGTTCACAAAGTATTAGTTGCTGAGGATGTTTATTATCCAGGTGAGAGTGAAACCAAAGAGTTTTACATGTCGGTTTTATTAAACCGTGGTAAAGGTCGTAATATGATCATGTATTCTACAGAAGGTGGAATGGATATCGAAGAAGTGGCAGAACACACTCCGGAGAAAATCTTCACTGAGGAAGTTGATCCTGCTGTTGGATTACAAGGTTTCCAAGCTAGAAGAATTGCTTTCAACTTAGGATTATCCGGTGAGGCATTCAAAGAAATGGTAAAATTCGTTGATGCTTTATATAAAGCTTATATCGGTTCTGATTCTTCTATGTTTGAAATCAACCCGGTATTGAAAACTTCAGACAATAAAATCATGGCCGTTGACGCTAAAGTAACTTTAGACGACAACGCTTTATACCGTCACGCAGATTTAGCGGAGATGAGAGACATCACTGAAGAGCGTCCAATCGAAGTTGAAGCTAAAGAAGCAGGATTAAACTACGTAGACTTAGACGGAACTGTAGGATGTATGGTAAACGGTGCAGGTCTTGCAATGGCAACTATGGATTTAATTAAGTATGCAGGTTATGAGCCGGCAAACTTCTTAGACGTAGGTGGTACTGCAGATGCTAAACGTGTTGAAACAGCGTTCCGTATCATCTTAAAAGATCCAAACGTAAAAGCAATCTTAATCAATATCTTTGGAGGAATTGTTCGTTGTGACCGTGTTGCTCAAGGTGTTGTAGATGCTTATAAAAACATGGGAGATGCTATTAAAGTGCCAATCATTGTTCGTTTACAAGGAACTAATGCTGAAATCGCTAAAGAATTAATCGATAATTCAGGAATGCCAATCTTATCAGCAGTACAATTCCAAGAAGCTGCAGACCAAGTTAAAGCTGCATTAAGCTAATCAGAGAAGATTTTTATCAAATCATAGAAAGAGCCTCAGTATTTACTGAGGCTTTTTTGTTAGTCCAATGTAAAGTTTTTACAACAAGCGTTTTAGTTTTAAGTTAGTGTTTCCTGAAAATGGTTTCTTTTTTCTGAAATCTGCATTGTTTTTATGCTTTATCGTATGAAATCTGTAGTTAATTGATGAATTTTTTGTGTATCCTAAAATACGCACAAATTACAGTTTTAAATATTGGTTAAGTTGTTGAAATACAGTTTTTTGAATTCGATTGTTTTCTAATTTTGGAATGTAATCTTAAATCAAAAAACATGAAAAATTTAATCGTTGTAGTTGTTGCTTTATTGATGAACACAACAATTATGTCGGCAAAAAATTTTAATTCGGCAGAAGACTTACCAAAAGCCGTAAAAAAAGTGGTGAAGTTGCTGGCGGCAACACGATTTGACGAGGAACTTGAAAAAGAAGTAGTGGTAAAAGTAGAGGTTAAAGTAAATGCAGATAACGAAATCGTGGTGCTACGCGTTGGGACAGAAAATGCAAGTATTAAAAGGTTTATCGCAGACAATCTTAATTATAAAAAAATTGAAGCGGGTCAATTAAAACAAGGGAGCGAGTATGCATTTTATGTCACGTTCAAACCAACGTTGTAATAAAGGCTGAATCAAAAAAAAATCCCGATTTACTCGGGATTTTTTTATTATTAGTTTCTAGATTGCGGTAACTTTTCGAGTAAACTGTTCAACTTCGCTGATTAGATTGTTGTAGTCCGGATTAAGGTTGTCCCAAATTTTCACCAAATGCTCTACAACAGTAGCGTTATTTAATGATTGAAAAAGGGTGCTTGAAAGCACCCTTTTTTATTTTTTATTCTTACCGTTCTTAAACTTCACATTCTGAACCACGGGTTCTTTTTTAGGAGCTGGCTTGCCTTTACCCTTTGGAGCCGGTTTTTTAAAATCAGCTTTTGGTTTTTGGCTTGTCGCTTTTGCTTTTTCCGAATCGTTTTTTTGCGCTTCGGCTTTGTGTCCCTTTAAAACCTCAGTAGGATTCTTTGGGTTTTCTTTAGTTCCTCTAAGATGAAGTACCAATCCATTTAGGAAATTGCGTAAAACCTGATCGCCACAATCCATGTACTTCGGATGGTCTTCATTGCGGAAAAAATTCCCCAATTCCCCTTTGGAAATCCTGAAATCTACCAATTCTAAAATTTCAACTATCTGCTCGTCACGTAACTGTAAAGCAACGCGTAGTTTTTTTAATATATCGTTATTGTTCATAGTGTTCAAAATTCGTTAAGCAAAGATACTGTTTTCACAAATGGGAATTTAGTTTTACTTTAGCAAAAAATAATACAATGAATACATACGACGAAAAAATTAGTCTTCTTTCCGAAATGATTGCCTTTGCGGTAGTTGATGGTGAACTTCACGACCGGGAATACGATTTCTTATGGATTATCGCTCAGGAGTTGGGAATAAAAAAAGACATTTTTCTTGAATTGTTCGGTAAACGTAATTCTGTTAGGGTTATAAAAGACGAGCATCATCGTATTATGCAATTCTACCGTTTAGCACTGTTAATGCACTGTGATGGTGTATTGCATGAAAGAGAAATCAAAGCGATAAACGAAATCGGAATCACCATGGGACTTAACCCAATGGGAATTAAAAAAACCTTAAAAGCAATGGCCCAATCACCAAACCAAATGATTGAGCCGGAATTTTTGCTATATGCCTTTATGGAACAGCACAATTAATAGTTTTTAATTTTTTTCGAAGGCTGGAATTTTGGATGTCCGGTATGTTGATATGCAAACGAATAGGTGTCGGCATAACCTTCAAATACCTTCGTTTTATTATCACCTAACCCATGACCGGCTTCAAAATCTGTGAAGAATAATATTGGGTTTTCCGAAGTGTTGGCGGCTTGTAATTTTGCAGCAAATTTTGCCGGTTCCCAAGCGGTTACTCTAGGATCGTTCATGCCAGCAGTTACTAAAACCGCAGGATAGGAAGTTCCTTTTTTGATGTGATGGAACGAATCCATTTCCAAGAGCGCTTTAAATTCATCTTCTTTTTGTATTGTTCCAAATTCTGGTGTATTCACTGGGCCACCGGGAGTGGTTTCCATTCGAACGGTATTTAATGCCCCTACTTCAGGAATGGCTGCTGCAAATAAATCCGGACGTTCGGTTATGGCACGTCCTATTAAAATTCCGCCGGCGCTTCCACCGTTAATGGCAATGCGTTTTGGGTTGGTGAATTTTTCTTTTATCAGATATTCCGCAGAAGCAATCAAATCTTTCCAAGTGTTTGGTTTGGTAGTTTTGCGTCCTGCTTCATGCCAAGCTCTTCCTAATTCACCACCACCACGAACATGAGGCACAACATAAACCCCACCATAAGAACAGTAAGTGAGCATTGCAGTACTAAAATGTGGATTATACGAATAGCCATAAGCACCGTAACCAGTCATCAAAACCGGATTGTCTCCATTAAGCTTGGTGTTTTTATTGTAAATGATAGAAACGGGTACCATCACACCGTCATGGGAAGGAACCATTACTTCTTTGGATACAATGTTCTTCAATTCCGGATATTCCGGTGCTTTGCTCATCGGCTGAAAAGCAAAAGTATTGGTTGCAGGATTATACATATAACGCTTTAAGGGTGAAGTCCATCCTTCCATGGAAAACCAAACGTCGCTGAATTTTTCGGTTTTCATTTGCATTTCAATGCTGCCTGCTTCTATGGGTAGTTTGAGTTCTATTGGTTGATTTTTCCCTTTTGCCAGAAAGTATGCTTTTGCTTTTATACCGTTTTCAGACGCGGTGTAATACAAACCGTCTTTGTTCATTGCAATACCGGTTATGGTATTGTTTTTCGATTCCGGAATTACAGTTTCGGAAGAACGCAAATCGGGATTGGCAAACGAAGTTTTAATTACCTTGTAATTTGGCGCATCTTTAAAGGTTAGAAAATAAAAATTAGTATTCTTATCGTCTAGGGCAAAGTTCACTATTTTATCATCCAGATCGAAAATTTTTCTCCACGATGGTTTACTTGCCGGATTGTTTAACGGAGCCATGTAAAGTTTAAAATTGCTGTTTACAGTAAAAATCAAACCAAAAAGGCTGTTTGAGTTTTTATGATAGAAAACTATCGGGATTTCTTCAGGTTTAATTCCCAGTTCCGGATTGGTTCTACTCGAGAAGAATTCTACATCTTTTGAGGGATCGTCTCCTAATTTGTGGTAATAAATTTTAGTGTTAATCAACCTGTTTTTATCGGTAACATCTGCAGAATTTAAACGGCTGTAATAAAATGAGTTTCCATCGTTTAACCAGCTTGCCGAAGCATACCAACAACGGTCAATTTTTTCAGGATACATTTTTCCGGCAACATCCATGATCATTAATTCGGAGCTTTCTGATCCATTGGGAGCTACTTCAACAGCCACTTTACTTCCGTCTAAATTAGGATAATATGCACTTATTGTATAATTCACTCCTTTTTCCTTTTGATAGGTATTAGGATCGAACAATAATGTTTCAGTTCCTTTATAGCCCGTGCGGTAATACAATTTTCCGTTTTCTTCATTGGCTTTTCTTTTCAGATAAAAATACTTGTCGTTTTCCGTTATTTGAACAAAATACACCACGAATTCCTTGCGTTTGTCGAACTCGACCATCTTTTTAATAATGTTTTCCCGTTCAGGAACTTCGTTGAGTTTGGTTCGGGCATAATTTGCGTTCGATTTCATCCATTCCACTACTTTCGGATCGTTAAGATTTTCAAGATAGCGGTAGGGGTCTTCAAGTTTTACCCCGAAATACTCATCGGTGGTAACTTTTTCGGGAGCTGTTTGGGGTTTGAGTTGTGCCTGAACGGCGGCAATCGAACAAAGAAGGAGCCCGATTGAAAGAGCGTAACTAGTTTTCATAAATCTTTACGGTTTTTGAGTGGATACTCGGTTGAAAAACTAGGTAGAAAGGAGTATATAAATTTACGAATTAAACGTGTAAAATGTTAAAATTCAATTAATTATATTTTTGTTATATTTTTTCCTGAAGATGTTTTATTTCATCACGCAATTTGGCCGCTTGCATAAAGTCTAAATCTTTTGCTGCTTTTTCCATTGATTTTCGTAGCTCACGGATTTTCTTTTCGATTTCCGGTTTGGACAAATACAAATTCTCTGATAAAGATTCTTTATAAGCTTTGTCTTCAAAATATTGCGTGGATACCGAATTTCCAGCCAAAGCATTACCTAAACTTTTGTTCAACGCTTTCGGAACCAAGTTGTTTGCTTTGTTGTAATTCATCTGTTTTTCACGACGGTAAGTAGTTTCATCAATGGTTTTTTGCATCGATGCGGTAATTTTATCAGCATACATGATGGCTTTACCATTTACGTTACGCGCAGCACGACCAACGGTTTGGGTAAGGGAGCGATGACTTCTTAAGAACCCTTCTTTATCGGCATCTAAAATGGCTACCAAGGAAACTTCAGGTAAGTCTAAACCTTCACGTAATAGATTTACCCCGATTAAAACATCAAAAACTCCTTTTCTTAAATCCTGCATGATCTCAACACGCTCCAAGGTATCCACATCACTGTGAATATATCGACAACGGATTGAAACTTTGGTTAAATATTTGGTAAGTTCTTCGGCCATACGTTTGGTTAAAGTAGTTACCAAAACGCGTTCATCGGCTTCGCAACGTAGCTGAATTTCTTCGATTAAATCGTCAATCTGATTCTGGCTCGGACGAATTTCTATTATCGGATCAAGTAATCCTGTAGGTCGAATTACTTGTTCTACATAAATACCTTCTGATTTTTGTAATTCATAATCCGCTGGAGTTGCCGAAACATAAATTACCTGATTCTGAAGGCTTTCAAACTCTTCAAATTTAAGTGGACGGTTGTCCATCGCTGCGGGTAATCGGAAACCGTATTCCACCAAATTCTCTTTACGGCTGCGGTCGCCTCCATACATTGCGTGTACTTGCGAAATGGTTACGTGACTTTCATCCACTACCATTAAATAATCATCCGGAAAATAATCCAATAAACAGAATGGACGCGTGCCTGGTTGTCTTCCGTCTAAATATCTTGAATAGTTTTCAATTCCTGAGCAATAGCCTAATTCGCGAATCATTTCTAAATCGAAATTGGTGCGTTCTTCTAATCGCTTGGCTTCTAAATGCTTGCCTATTTCTTTGAAATAATCGACTTGTTTTACCAAATCCTGCTGAATTTCCCAAATAGCATTCTGTAACACATCAGGCGAAGTCACAAACATATTGGCCGGATAAATATTCAGCTTTTCGTATTTTTCAATTACCTGTGCGGTTTTAGGATCAAAGGCTTCAATTTCTTCAATGTCATCTCCAAAGAAGTGCACGCGAAATGGCTCATCAGCATAACTTGGAAAAATTTCCACGGTATCGCCTTTGATTCTAAAAGTTCCCGGAGTGAATTCGCCTTCAGTTCTCGAATATAAACTTTGAACTAATCGATGTAATAATTTAGTGCGTGAAATGGTTTGATCGCGTTCAATAGAAATCACGTTCTTTTGAAATTCCACGGGGTTTCCAATACCGTACAAACACGAAACTGAAGCTACCACCAAAACATCACGACGTCCTGAAAGCAGGGCAGAAGTAGTGCTCAAACGAAGTTTTTCCAATTCGTCGTTAATAGACAAATCTTTTTCGATATACGTTCCTGTTACCGGAATAAACGCTTCGGGCTGGTAATAGTCGTAATAAGAAACAAAATACTGAACGGAATTGTTCGGAAAAAACTGTTTGAACTCCGAATATAACTGAGCCGCAAGTGTTTTATTGTGCGCCAAAACCAATGTAGGACGCTGCACTTCCTGAATTACATTGGCAACGGTAAAAGTCTTTCCGGAACCGGTCACCCCCAAAAGGGTCTGGTATTTTTCGTTATTAACAATGCCATTGGCTAATTTCTCAATAGCCTGTGGTTGGTCGCCCATTGGGGCAAAATTGGAAACAACTTCGAATTTCATATAAAAAGGGCTGTAAATCTTTGCTGTAAAGATACAAAGAAAAACAACCCTTTAGTGTTATTTAAATCGCAGAGCCAAAGTAATAATGTGGGAATCTAAACCATTGTTTCGGGTGTAGAATCCGTACCTTAGCTCAAGGCTATTGATGCGTTTTACGTGAAAAATACCTTTGTCTGCATCGGTCTTTTTAAAGCTTAAACCGATCATGTTACTGTTGAATTTTGACAAGTCGAAATCACTGGTGTAAAACTCTTCTGCAGTACCATGCAGGAAAATCGGTTGGAAGTATTTTGCAGCACTTTGTGTGTAAAAACGATAGGGTAGGGAAATCGAGGTAAAAGCATTAAGCTTATAACTCGGTTCAATGCTGAACGTGTGCGATTGCAGGTTCCAGTTGTCCCAGTAATAACGATAAAAGCCTCTTAAAACGATGTTGTCGCCCAGAAAATAACTGGCTCGTACTCCCACCGGTAATTTGAAACGGGTATCGGGAAGTTTTTCAGAACGTACCGAAGCATTATTAAAATAGACACGGTTAAATTTCGTAGCTAATAATCCTTGCTGATAACCAAAATCTGTTAAGAATGCCATCTGGAAATTTTGATTGATAACCTGCGAAAGCGTAAGCCCTAAATTATAAGACGTTCGCGGTTTCATATCGCCATGTTTGGCATCGTTATCGGATGGAGTATTCCTCAGTTCTACTGGTAAAATCACTTTCCATGTATCGAAAAAAGCCATTCCTTTTACGGAGAATTCCCGGTTTTTATCTTTTGAGATTTTGGTATAACCTAAATTTCCCCCAATTGAAGTATAATCAAATTCTCCAGAAAACGACAAACCACCGTTTAAGCCATAGTTTTTTTCTTCGTTTTGGAATGCATAATTCAAAGAAGGATAAACCCTTACATCCTGATAAGAAGCAGAACTTACAGTATTCGGATCGATTTTATCGGATGATGCCGAAGTATAGGAATCGATTCCCAATTCGAAAGCAAAATTATGTTTGTTGTTGTTTTTGTCTCTTTTAGAAGCTTTGATATCGAAAGTTGTGGCAATATCGGTTAGTTTTTCGGTTCCTTTTCCACCGGTTACGGCAGAATTATCCCCGTTTTGAGAATAGTAACTCGATATAAAATTTATTTCCTCGATTTTAAGTTTCTGCTTTTTATAGGCAGAAGAATCGGTAGTGGTATCCTGTGCTTTGGCGTGATTTCCAAATAAGAAAGCTAAAATGGAAGCTGCAAATATCTTACGTTTCATTTCAATACATTTTAATTAGTTGCAACCGCAGCCACCGCCTGTTTTTCCACCATTGGCACCCGAACTTCCTTCACGGTACAATTGAAAAGTGTTCTCAAATTTTTCCGTTTTTTTTGCTGCCAATTCCATTTCCGAGTCGTTAATTTTCGACTTTTGATACTCTTTTACCGATTTGCAATGTATAGCGCTCCCCGCTATTAAAAGCACACAAATTATTTTTTTCATTGTCGTACTGTTAGGTTAGTCTAATATTGTTTGAGTAGTGTTTTTTGTTGTTATCGTCTATGATGATGCACCCGATGCCCCGCAACTGATTGATAAAATCCAATCCCACTTCAATACCCATTACAGTAACCGGTGTGGCCAAAGCATCTGCGATTTCTGCGTTTTCGGCAATAATAGTTACACTTTTGATACCTCGTACCGGAAAACCTGTTTTTGGGTCGATGGTGTGAGAATACTTTTTCCCGTCAATAATTACGAATTTTTCATAATTTCCGGAAGTTGCAACAGCTGTGTTGGTAATGCGAAAGGAAGAAAAAATTTCGTTCTGATGGTTTGGGTCTGCAATACCGATAGTCCAAGGTTGTCCGTTTTCTTGAACACCCCATGCGGATAAATCACCGGAAGCATTTACAATTCCACTTTCTACACCGTTTTCAAGTAACTTCTTTTTTGCCATTTCTGCAGCGTATCCTTTACCGATTCCTCCAAATCCAATGCGCATTCCTTTTTCTTTTAAAAAAACGGTTTTGTTTTTTTCGTCTAAAAGGATGTTCTGATAATTAATCAGGCTTACCGATTTTTTTGCCAGTTCCGAATCGGGTAAAGCAGTCATTTTTGTGTCGAAATTCCAGAATTTCTTGTCCAAGCCGCCGTAACTGATATCGAAAGCCCCTTGAGTCATTTGTGAAATCATCTGGCATCGTTGGATTAATGAAAAAACTTCTTCAGGAACCGCAATAGGCTGTATCCCTGCCATTTCGTTGATTTTAAACGTAATGCTTTCTTCCGAAAATGTGGTAAGAAGTTTTTCGATCCTTCTGATCTCCTCAATAGCCGTATCAATTTTATCGGAACACCAATTTTCATCGGGGCCTAAAACGGTAAACTCGAAACGGTTTCCCATTAATTTATCCGTCTTTTTTAAAAGCATGCTTTATTTTAATTTGGCAATGAATTCCTCAAGGGTTTCCGTTGGAAGTTGTTCCCATTTTTTCAAGATTTCTCCTTTCGGATTCAAAAGCAGGATCATTGGGAAATACCCTTTACTGTTGTATTTCTCGGCAAGAATGTCATTTTCTTTTGCTTCCGTTTCCGGTAATTGGTTTTTCTTTAATCTTGGAAAATCGGCGTTAAAAAGAATTAACGATTCTTCACTGAATTTTGCGAAGGCATCCGTTAGTATAAATTGCTTTTTGAATTTTACACAAGGTGCGCACCAATCGGAACCCGAAAAATAAAGCAATAGGTTTTTGTTTTCCGTTTTGGATTTTTCTAAGGATTCCTTAAAGGTTAAGTGTTTGGTTGCCTGTGCTGTCATTAAAAGGCTGAACAACAGCAAAAATGTCATTAATTTCCACTTCATTACAAATACTGTTTTTATTAGGTTTACTTTTTAACAGTTTAATAGTCAATTAAATTACAACAAAATAACGAATATTTGAAAAGAAAAGTATTGCTCTAATCTAAAGATTCGATTAAGATTAAGTCTCCTTCATCGTGGTTTATGGTAACCAAACCATCTTGTGCGGCATGGTTACTGTTTCCAGTTCTAAAACCGATGGTAAGTGTATCATTTCTAAGTGGATAAAACAGATTTTCCGAATGAATTCCCGTTACATGTCCTATCGGAATCAATGAAATAATACTGTCTTTAGTGTACCATTTTTGAAAGTGTTTCGGCAAGAGAAAGATTTTGGAATGATCATCCAGTATAACAATTTTCAGTTGGTGACGGTAGCGGACAATATTAGTAATGTTGGCAAAAGTATGATCGGCACGTTTTCCCGTAGCCCACACGACATTTACAGCTTTATGACCTTTATCAATTAAAAAATCAAAAGCTTTCTCCAAATCGGTTTTTTCCTGATCGGGAGTATGTACAATTTCCAGCGGATATTGTTTTTCACGATAGTACTCGGGGTCGAAACCTCGGTCGAAATCTCCCAAAAGTACATCGACTTTGATTCCTAAACTAAAGACACGTTCTATAGCAGAATCTAAGACAATAACCAAAGGAGACCATTCCAGCAGCTGACCTAATAATTCGGAACTGCATTCGGCTCCGTTGGCAATGATTAATGCGGGTTCTTGATCGTCGCGTACTATATGGTGTGAAGACATCTGTGAAAATATTTTCTCAAAGATAACTATTGTACCAGATAATTCCGAGTGTCGGTTTCCCCTAAACTGAAATACCCCAAGGGAAAATCGTTTTGGTTGGTTTGGTTGATGATGTTACCACGTAAAGTTACCGGTGGCGTAGCAAACGGATTACCGGAATTAGTTGAGGCAATCGTGATGAGTTTGTTCATGTAATTGTAATACGATTTGGAAATGCCCTGCACCTGTAATAAAAGTGTGATTCCGGGATTGGTTTTGTCGCTGGCGTAAAACCCGAACATCACATTTCCTTGGAAAAATTCATCACTTAAAGCACCGTATTCCGGAATTACTTTATTAGGATTGACTACTGTAATTAAGTAATAATTCTCTTCAGCTCCGTTGTCCTGATAGAAAAATTTGATCTGAATCAAATCACTTCCGTCAATACCGGTTACTGTTTCCTGTTGCACATTTATAATTGGTGGCGTGGCATAAAGTTTACTGGTTGAGGTGTAAATAGCTCCGTTGTACTGAACTGTCAGCGTGTAACTTTCATTAACTACCGGAACAAAGTTGGTGCAGAGGTAATTTCCGGTTGTACCGCTTTCAATGAAATCAAAAACAGTGTTTGAACTGTTGGTAACGGTTACCGTAGCTCCGGAAGCAGGAACAATTTCATTGGTGTAAAAATTATTGGTCAGGCTCAGCTTTATAATCTGATTTTCGCCTGTTGTTCCTTTTTGCCATTTAATCGCAGCGTCTATTACCAATTTGGGCTGATCGTCTTTCAAATCAACATTCACAACGTCTTCGCATCCGGTTATCAGGATAAAGGAAATAAATAACGACAGGTATATTAGGATATTTTTCATTTTTTAAAACTTGAAATTATAAGTAACGGAAGGCACTATACCGAATATGGACAACCGAACGGCTTCGTTGGCTCCGGTTTCGTAATTCTGACGGAAACTGATGGAAGCTGCATTTTTTCGACTGTATAAATTATAGATACTGAATACCCATTCACTTTTGAAACGTTTTTCTCTTTTTTGTTTGGTGGTCAAGGTAGCCGAAACATCCAAATGATGGTACAAAGGCAAACGGTCGGCATTTCTGGAATTGTAACTAGGAACGGTAATTCCCTGATAAACATATTTTCCGGTAGGATAAGTTACGGGTTGCCCGGTTTGTAAAGTAAAATTCGCTCCAAAATTCCATTTTTTATTGAGTTTATAACTTCCGGTGATGGCTAAATTATGGGTTTTGTCGTAGGCAGAATTGTACCAGTTTCCGTTGTTGATTCCAACTTCGGTTGGGGTTCTTCCTGGGGTTTGCTGTTGTGATTTGGAAAGTGTGTAAGCAATCCATCCGTTTAAGGTTCCGGTGTTTTTTCGCAGTAAAACTTCCAAACCATAAGAGCGCATTCGTCCGTTTAAGATTACCTGTTCGATGGCTTCGTTGGCGATTAAATCCGCACCGTCGATGTAATCCATTCGGTTTTTAACTTTTTTATAGAAAACTTCCGTTTCCAGTGTGTATTTCTCTTCTTTAAAATTGTTGAAATACCCCAAAGCGAACTGATCGGCAATTTGCGGCTTAATGTACATATCGCTTGGCGTCCAAACATCCAAAGGAGTAGGTGAGGCTGTGTTGGAAATGAGTTGCAGGTATTGTGTCATTCGATGATAACTTCCTTTAACGGATTGGTTTTCATTGATTTCGTATGCAATAGCTAAACGAGGTTCGAAATTATCATAGCTGGCTATTTTTTTGTTTCTGCCATAATATTTTGTTGCTATAGGAGTTCCTTTTTCATAAATTTTCAGATCTTCATCATAATCTACAGGCTGTGTGTTTGCATAGTGATTTATTGTAGAGGCTCCCAAACGATAAAATTGACTGTATCTGATTCCGTAAGAAACGTTGAGTTTGTTTGTGATGGTTTGTTCGATATCAATATATGCGGCAGGTTCGATTGCGAATTTTTTTTCTAATTGCCTGTAATTAATTGAGGATTCATCATTCAAAGGTTTAATAGTTCCCGGATTGAAGTCATAGTAATTGGCATTGGCTCCGTAATTCAGTTTTAATTTGTCGGATAGATAATGCTTGAAATCGTACTTTAAATTATAATTTTTGATTCCCGACTTCCAGTTGAAACCCACGAAATCCAAAACGAGTCCATAGTAATAATCACTGTAAATCAGGGATAGATTCGAGAAAAGTTTGTCGGAAAATAAATGGTTCCACCTAGTGTTGATCGTGGCATTTCCGTAAGTATTTGTGAAGGTTTCGTTCAAAGAAAAAATGTCCCTTCCGAAGTAACCGGAAAGATACAAGTTGTTGTTTTTGTTGAGTTTGTAATTGAGTTTGGTATTTAAATCATAAAAATAGGCCGAGTTTTTATTGTCGGATAATTTCAGAAAAAGATGCGCGTAGGAAGCCCGTCCGCCAAACAAAAACGAACCTTTTTCTTTTACGATGGGTCCTTCAGCTAATAATCTACTGGAAATTAAACCGATTCCACCGTTTATGCTGAATTTATTGCTGTTTCCGTCTTTCTGATAAATATCCAAAACCGATGAGGCACGACCGCCGTAACGTGCCGGAATTCCGCCTTTGTAAAGTTTTAAATCTTTAATAGCGTCGGGATTGAACACCGAAAACATTCCAAAAACGTGAGAAGAATTGTAAATCGTGGCTTCATCTAAAAGTATCAAATTCTGATCGGCACCACCACCACGAACATTAAAACCCGATTGACCTTCTCCGGCATTGGTAACTCCGGGCAAAAATAAAAGTGATTTAATGATGTCGACTTCACCTAAAACCACCGGCATTTGCTTTATGGTGGCAATGGATAATTTATTAACGCTCATTTCCGGTTTTCGGATGTTAGCTTTAGGTTTGTTGTAAATAACGATTTCTTCGAGCTGTTTGTTTTCTTCGGTTAGTTTAAAATTTTTGGTACGGTTTTCTGTTAGTGAAATAGTTTCTTCTACCGCCTGATACCCAACCATGGTAATCTGTAAAGTGTATTCGCCTTTGGGAAGGGTCAAGGAATAAAATCCATATTCATTGGTTATGGAATTTATTTTTGTATTTCGAATCTGAATGTTAGCCCCAATTAAGCTTTCATTGGTGTTTTTATCTGAAATTGTGCCACTAATAGTGAATTTCTCCTGCGAATGCATGCTGGAAAAATAAAAAACGGTCAAAACTACCAGTAGAAATTTTTGCATAATAGTATTGGAAAAAGGTGTTTGATATTAAGATGCAAATTTCGTGATTTTGAAAGAGAATGATTGTTAAGGTTTGGTTAATGTATTGAGTTTTAAAATAAAAAAGACAGCCTTTTGAGCTGTCTTTTGGTGGTATTGAAAATTGTAATTAAGCTAATTGGGCTAAGATTTTGTTGAAAGTTTCACTAGGGCGCATTGCTTTTGCAGTTAAACTTTCAGAGGGTTGGTAGTAACCTCCGATGTTTTGCTCTTTTCCTTGTGCAGCAATTAATTCTGCATCGATTTTTGCTTCGTTTGCAGTTAATTCTGCGGCAATTGGAGCAAATTTAGCTTGTAATTCTGCATCTTTAGTTTGGTTTGCCAAAGCCTGAGCCCAATATAAAGCCAAGTAGAAGTGAGAGCCTCTGTTGTCTATTTCCCCAACTTTACGTGCCGGAGATTTATCAGTTGCCAAGAATTTAGCATTGGCTTCATCTAAAGTATCTGCTAAAACCTGTGCTTTTGGATTGTTTTGTGTTTGTGCCAAATGCTCTAAAGAAGCCTGAAGTGCTAAGAACTCACCAAGAGAATCCCAACGTAAATAACCTTCTTCAGTAAATTGCTCCACGTGTTTAGGAGCTGATCCACCAGCGCCGGTTTCGAATAGTCCGCCACCGTTCATTAAAGGAACAATGGACAACATTTTTGCTGATGTTCCTAATTCTAAAATTGGGAATAAATCGGTTAAATAGTCACGTAAAACGTTTCCGGAAACTGAAATCGTGTCTTTCCCTTCACGGATTCTTCGCAAGGTTTCTGTCATCGCGTCTTTTACATCCATGATACGGATGTCTAGACCTGTAGTATCGAAATCTTTTAAATATTTCTCTACTTTTTTGATGATTTCTCTATCGTGTGCTCTGTCTTTGTCTAGCCAGAAAATAGCAGGGGTGTCAGACAAACGCGCTCTGTTCACCGCTAGTTTAACCCAGTCCTGAATAGGAGCATCTTTAGTCTGACACATTCTGAAGATGTCACCGGCTTCTACATTTTGAGATAACAATACAGTTCCATTTTCGTCTTCAACAGTAACAGTTCCGTCCGCAGTTACTTGGAAAGTTTTGTCGTGTGATCCGTATTCTTCTGCTTTTTGTGCCATTAATCCAACGTTAGGAACTGAGCCCATAGTTTTAGGATCTAACGCACCATTCTTTTTCATATCGTCAACAACAGCGGAGTAAAATCCAGCATAAGTTCTATCCGGAATAATACAAATTGTGTCTTCTTCTTTTCCTTCTTTGTTCCACATTTTACCGCCACTACGCGCTAAAGCAGCCATAGAAGCATCCACAATAACATCAGAAGAAACGTGGAAGTTCGTAATTCCTTTATCAGAATTTACCATCGCAACTTTTGGACCGTTTGCTAGCGCATCTGTAATGGCTTGTTTGATTTCTGCTTCTTGAGGAATTCCTGCAATTTTATCGTAAATATCTTGTAAACCGTTATTGGCATTAATGTCTAACGATTTGAATACCTCTGCATATTTTGTGTAAACATCAGCAAAGAAAGTATCTACGATGGCTCCAAAAATAATTGGATCCGAAACTTTCATCATCGTTGCTTTTAAGTGAGCGGAAAGCATTACGTTTTTAGCTTTTGCATCTGCGATAGTTGCTGCAGCAAATTGTTTTAAAGCTTTTAAGTTCATTACCGAACTGTCAATAACTTCACCAGCTTTTAAAGCTCCGAAATCTTTTAAAACAGTTGTTGAACCAGTATTGTCTGTAAAAACAATTCTGAATTTACCTTCTTTTTCAACCGTTGTTGAAGTTTCAGTTCCGTAAAAATCACCTGAAGTCATGTGTGCTACTTCTGTTTTGCTGTCTGAAGCCCAAGTGCCCATTCGGTGTGGGTTTGCTTTCGCGTAATTTTTAACCGCTTTTGGAGCGCGACGGTCTGAGTTTCCTTCACGTAACACCGGGTTAACTGCAGATCCTAAAACTTTTGAATATTTAGCTTTGATGTTTTTCTCTTCCTCGGTTTGAGGCTCCTCTGGAAAGTTTGGTACTGCAAAACCATGGGATTGTAATTCTGCAATCGCTTCTTTTAATTGGATAACCGAAGCAGAGATATTAGGTAATTTGATGATGTTCGCTTCCGGAGTATTAGCCAATTGACCAAGTTCCGTTAAGGCATCACCAATTTTCTGATCGTCTTTTAAAAATTCAGGAAAGTTTGCCAAGATGCGCCCTGCCAATGAGATGTCTCTCAATTCGATATCGATGTTTGCAGGCGCTGTAAAAGCTTGTACAATTGGTAAGAATGAGTGAGTGGCCAACATTGGAGCCTCATCAGTCAAAGTGTAATGGATTTTTGATTTTTGTGCCATTGGGTTGAATTTTAAATGCTATAGCTGTGTTTTTACAAGTATTTATTGAAAGATGCTTAAAAAAAGCGAAGCAAATATAAGAAAATCATACCGAAAAGCGGTTGGGAAATCGTCGGGAAATTGTCAGGAAATGAACGAATTATCAGATTGTTATTTTGGAAGTTTTAATTTGTCAAAATGATAATTTAGAGGTGAATTTTTTGCATAAAAAAAGCCCCGAGGTTATCGAGGCTGATTTTATAAACGTCAGAAAGGGAATTATCTTCTTCTTTCTTTGATTTTTGCTTTTTTACCAGTAAGTTCTCTGAAGTAGAAGATACGAGCTCTACGAACTTTACCTCTTTGGTTCAATTCAATTTTCTGTAAAGCCGGCATATTAACTGGGAAGATACGCTCTACACCAACAGCACCAGACATTTTACGGATAGTAAAAGTTTCAGTGTTACCAGCACCTCTTCTTTGGATAACAACTCCTTTGAAGAACTGAGTTCTTGTTTTTTCACCCTCTTTAATTTCGTAGTACACAGTGATAGTATCACCCGCTGCGAAATCAGGGAAATCTTTTTTAGTTACGAATTCGTCTTGAACAAATTTTAATAAACTTGACATGATCTTTTAAGTTAAATGTTTGAATCAGAGCAACATACACGGTTATCGTCAGAGGTTGGGCTGAATGTGGCTGCGAAATTACGAATTTTATTTTAAATCACAAATTTCTTTGTAAAGTTTTCAGTCGCAGTCGCAGTTTTCAGGTTCTGTTTTTATAAGAACTGTTGGTTATACGGAATTATTCCTCCAACAAATCCGGTCTTCTGTTTTTAGTATGCTCATACGCCATATTTTCACGCCATTTTTCAATTTCAGGTGTGTTTCCGCTTAATAAGATGTCGGGAACTTTCCATCCTTTGTATTCCGCTGGTCTTGTATAAATAGGAGGAGAAAGCAAATTGTCCTGAAAGCTGTCTGTTAATGCCGAAGTCTCATTACTTAAAACACCGGGAATCAATCGGATAATCGCGTCACATAAAACAGCGGCACCCAATTCTCCACCAGACAAAACATAATCTCCAATAGAAATTTCTTTGGTAATGAATTGATCGCGAACCCGTTGGTCTACACCTTTGTAATGTCCACAAAGAATGATGATGTTCTTTAATAATGACATGGAATTCGCCATTTGTTGGTTCAAAGTCGCTCCGTCCGGCGTCATGTAAATCACTTCGTCGTAGTCACGTTCGCTTTTTAACTTTGAAATACAGGCATCAATCGGTTCGATACTCATAACCATTCCCGCTCCGCCACCAAACTGGTAGTCGTCCACATTTTTGTGTTTGTTGGTGCTGTAATCGCGAAGGTTGTGCATATGAACTTCCACCAAACCTTTGGCAATGGCTCTTTTGAGGATGGAAGCTTCAAACGGACTTCGGATTAAATCGGGTAAAACGGTTATGATGTCAATGCGCATTTCTTTCAGTTATAAAGTTGAAAGTTGCAAAGGTAGTGGTTTTGAGGGAAAAGGGAAAAGGGAAAAGGACCAGTGTTGCTTATCTCTTCTCCCTTTTTACTTATTACTAAAATATTAAACTCCGAACTGTCTTAAATGATGGTCCAAATGTTTCCATTGCAGGTTGTCCCATTCCTGATTGGTCATTGGGCCAAAAAATGGATGTAGGTTGGTTTTAATAACCTGAGGGCCTTCAGTGAATTTTTTAACTTTTTCAATTAATTCGGATCTTGTAGCTTCAAAATCGTAGGAACCAGTGCGAATAAAAGCCGGCGCTGTCGGGCTGTCTTTTTTAAATTGAGCAGCACCCATAACTTTTTTTCTAATGAAGGTTCTTCCAAAAAAAGCCATGATCGGATTTATTTTCAAGTGAAGATTTCCAAATACAACATCTAAAGGTGCAATACAGTGTGACATCATTTGGTCAACCGTCATTTTTCCCCATTGGGAAAGGGTAGTGGGCTGTAATTTGTTGATACGATCGATAATGTTTTGATTGCCTTGGGGTGTAAATAAGCTTTCCATGAACTATTTATATGTTTATTTTTTGATTGCTGTTAACGAATATACCATCGGGATTTTATTTTCCAAATGTTGTATTCTGAATTTATTAGGTTCGAATTCTTCGGTATTGTTGAAACAATTATAAGGAGAATAATCGAATTCTTCAAAGGTTTCGATTGCCATTCCGTTGTTTAATAGAGCGGAAAACACCTCGCTTAACGAATGATTCCAACTCGCGGTTTGGTTTTTTATTGGGGCGTTTTTATCGGCATAGGTACCTTCTTCGGTCTCTAGGATGGTTTCTATGTTGAAATAAGAATACTGGACTTTTTTAAAATCGTAATCAAACATCCATACTACCGGATGAAATTCTGCAAAAACAAATTTTCCATCAGGCTTTAAAAAATGCGAAATTACTTTTGCCCATTTGTCCAAATCAGGTAGCCAGCCAATTGTGCCGTAACTGGTAAAAACGATGTCGAATTTTTCGTGTAAATAATTCGGTAAATCATAAACATCAGAACAAATGAATTTTGCATCAGCATTGAGTTGAACGGCTAATTCGGTTGCTTTTTCAATAGCCTTGTCAGATAAATCAACACCGGTTGTACTTGCGCCCAATCGAGCCAAAGAAATCGTATCCTGACCAAAATGACATTGCAGATGCAGTATTTTTTTTCCGGAAACATCACCTAATATTGAAAGTTCAATATCTTTTAAGGTTGATTTTCCATTTAGAAATCGCTCCATGTCATAAAAATCGGAAGTAACATGAACCGCCGTTTTCTGATTCCAGCTTGCTTTATTAATTTCCAGATAATTTTTCGGGATTTCCATGATTTGTTAAAGATTTAATTCCATTTGAATGTCTGCACGATGGTAGTCGGTTTCAGCCAGAGGAGTTTCTGTAAAACCATATTTTCTATAAAGGTTCAACGCAGTATCCAATTTCGTACTGGAAACCAGCATTAAAGTTTTGTAGTTGTGGGATTTGGTGAAATCGATACAGGCATCCACTAACAAATTGCCGAGTTTTTTGCCCTGATGCTTTTTGTCTACGGCCAGTTTTGCCATTTCAATCACTGAATCGTTTACTTTTTGCATAGCAACCGTTCCAACCACTTCATCATCAAGTAAACAGAAAAAGATTTCGCCACCGGGTTCCAATATCACTTTTTCAATGTTTTCGAAAACGTCTTTATCGTGTTGTTCCACAAAGAAATATTCTTCCAGCCAAGCGGTGTTTAAGTCGATAAAACGCTGTTTGTATTGGGGTTGATAAGTGATCATTTTGGGTTCCATGATAATTTTACTACACAACAAATATACTTGTATTGCATGAAAAGGCCTCAGTCTTGTGATAATTTTCAAAAATATTTATGATTTAATTAAGAAGGCTCTCCTGTAATTTTGCACCATGAATTTATCCAGAACCGATGTCGGCTTTATGGCCGCATGTACGGGACTGATTGTAGCGAACTTATACTATTGCCAGCCCCTTATTGTTTTAATTGCAAAAGAATTTTCCGTAGCCGAAAGCATGGCCGGACGAGTGACCTATCTTACACAGGCGGGTTATGCGGTCGGAATGTTTTTTATGGTTCCTTTAGGCGACAAACTCGAACGCAAAAAACAAATCCTGCTCACAACATTGGCAGCTGTTTTAGCACTTTTTTTGGCAGCTACTGCAACTAATTTCTTGATGCTTCAGATTGCCAGTTTTTTAATTGGGGCATTCTCAATAGTACCACAACTTATTTTGCCCTTGTCGGCCACCATGGCTTCTCCCGAACAAAGGGGGAAAGTGATTGGTACGATTATGAGTGGTCTTTTGCTTGGGATTCTTTTATCACGAACAATAAGTGGTTTCGTTGGCGAATGGCTGGGTTGGCGCGGGATGTTCTGGATTGCTGCCGGGCTTTGTTTGTTGATAGCTATTGTAATTCAGAGAAAATTTCCAGTCAATAAACCGGATTTTCAGGGAACTTACGGGCAGTTGTTGTCGTCATTATTTACACTGATAAAAGAACAGCCTATGTTAAGAGAAGCAACACTTATCAATGCGTTGAGTTTTGCTCAATTCGGTGCTTTCTGGACTACAATGGTGTTGTTGCTTTCCGGCGAGCCGTTTAATTTTAACAGTGCAACTATAGGCTTGTTTGGGATTGTCGGTGCTTCGGGAGCTTTGGCGGCACCACTGGTTGGAAAAATGGGTGATAAAGGCAATCCGAGAAAGGTAATCGGCTATGGTCTTTTGTTTTTGCTGCTCAGTTTTATTGTTTTTTATTTTTCTTCGAAAAGTGTCATTGGTATTTTAATCGGAATTGTTTTTATCGATGTTGGATTGCAATCGGTTCATATTTCCAATCAAACAAGGGTGTATGCTCTTTTGCCAGAGGCACGAAACAGAATGAATACGGTTTATATGTCTTTCAGTTTTTTAGGTACGGCTTTAGGTTCTGCTTTTGGATTGTGGCTTTGGAAGCTTGGTCAATGGGAAGTGTTTTCCATTGGTGGCGCTGCTCTTTCTGTAGCTTCTCTATTGGTTTATCTTGCTACTTATAAGCGGAAGTAGAATATGAAAAGGAAAGATAAATTCACAAATTAGCTTTATATTTGCAATTCGAAATTTAAAAAAATCAATACAATGCAAGACGGAATTTACGCAAAATTCAATACTTCAAAAGGAGTGATTTTGGTGAAATTAACTCATGATAAAACCCCCGGAACAGTTGGAAACTTTGTAGGTTTGGCTGAAGGGAAATTGGAAAACGATGTAAAACCACAAGGAAAACCCTACTACGACGGATTAAAATTCCACCGAGTTATTCCTGATTTTATGATTCAGGGAGGTTGTCCTTTAGGAACAGGAACGGGTGATGCCGGTTATAAATTTGATGATGAGTTCCACCCGGAATTAAGACACGACAGGCCAGGAGTATTGTCTATGGCAAATGCCGGACCGGGAACAAACGGTTCTCAGTTTTTTATAACTCACGTACCAACAGACTGGTTGGATAACAAACATACAGTTTTTGGACATGTAGTTGAAGGGCAGGACATCGTTAATGATATTGTTCAGGGTGATATCATCGAAAGTATCGAAATTGTTAGAGTTGGTGAAGAAGCTCAAAAGTGGAATGCTGTGGAAGCTTTCAGGACTTTCGAAGGTTCAAGAGAAAAAAGATTAGCAGAACAAAAACGTTTAGCGGAAGAAGCGCTTGAAAAATTAGCAGCTGGTTTCCAAAAAACGGAGAGTGGTTTACGTTATCAAATCATCCAAAAAGGAAATGGTAAACAAGCCGAAAAAGGAAAAACAGTTTCGGTTCACTACCAAGGTTCTTTAGATAATGGAATGGTTTTTGATTCTTCGTATAAAAGAAAACAACCGATTGAATTTCCTTTAGGGAAAGGTCATGTGATTGAAGGTTGGGACGAAGGTATCGCTTTGTTACAGGTTGGAGATAAAGCGCGTTTTGTGATTCCGTCTTATTTAGGATATGGTTCACGCGGTGCTGGAGGGGTTATTCCACCGGATGCAACTTTAATTTTCGACGTGGAATTAATGGATGTGAAGTAATTCAGATTTTATATAAATTAGAAAAGCCCTTATTTTTGAAGGGCTTTTTTTATTAGATTTACCTTCTAAAACCGATAAATTATGAAACTTAAACTGTTTGGGTTAGCTATTGCATCCCTTTTAATTTATTCCTGTGCCTCAAAACAGGTAGTTCAAACTACTACTGAAGCTCCAAAAGCTATTGAGTTAACAGCAGCACAACAACACGGAAAAGGATTGTACGAACAAAACTGCGCGAAATGCCATAAATTGTTCGAACCTTCAAAACATAATGCAGAGGAATGGAAAGTTACTTTGGCAAGAATGCAAAAAAAAGCTAAAATTTCCGATGAAGATACTGCAAGTATTTACGGTTACCTTACTGCGGGAATGTAATTTAAAAGTATAAATTATGGAAAAGCTCTCTTTTGAGGGCTTTTTTTATTGAAATAGATTATTTTTGACCATTCAATTTTAAAATGATGAGATTTTTAGTTTTACTGTTGGTCTTCTTGTCTGTTGCTGTTAAAGCACAGACTCCTGCAATGCACTGCGGTTATGATTTTACTTCCTACCTTGTTTTGGATGTTCATGAGGAAGGGAAAAAGGAAAATATCAAGAACCTGAGAATTACCGTTGTTGATAGTTTAGGCAAAGATGTAATTAATGTTAACAATATCTATAGCTGGAAAAACAGTAACCAGCCTATGGTTTTCTCCTTAAATTATCAGATTGATGAAAAAGGAGAGAAGCTAACAACGCCAAACCCGAATGCTAGATGGTTTTTCCCTTATTCAAAAGACACCTATCTCTTATCGATTGCTAATACTTTTGAGGCGGATAAATTCAGTTTGAAAGTTGAAGACCTGTCCAAAAAATACAAAACACAAATTGTCCAGCTTTTTGCTTTCAATATGTATGTGTTGTGTGCCACGCAAAGTGAGAAAGCGGTTCAGTTTGGAAGGAAAACCAACCGTCCGATTGATATAGTGTTGGAGAAAAACAAATAAAAAACACCGTCATTTCAGATGAGGTGTTTTTAAGGAAGGTTACTTCTGAACTTCATTTTTAACAGAAATTACTTTGAATGTTTTGGTTCCGGTGGGCAATTCCCAATCAATCTGGTCGTTTTCTTTGAATCCGATAATGGCTATGCTTAATGGTGCTAAAACGGAAATTTTGTTTTCCTTTACGTTTGCCATCGAAGGCAGTACAATTTGAAACGTCACTTTTCGTTTTGCAGAAAGATCTTCAACCGTTACCTCAGAATTTAATCGGATAAAGTTTTCTCCTGTAAAAGTATCCTTTATGATGACGGCGCGGTCAAGTTCCTGATTTAAAAGCATAATGTCTTTGGAATTTGCTGTATTGACATTTTTTTTGGCCAGTTCTTTAAGTAAGTGATGCTCTGTTTTTGAGAATGTTGGAATAGGTTTCATAAGTATATTAATTTAAGTTAATAGTTTCTTTTTTAGAATTTTGAGTTGGGCTTGAAAAATAGATTTCCGAAAAACTTTGGTTGCTGTTGTGTGCCGTTCTTCTGAAAAAAATATCTGGTTTTACCTCTTTGGGATTTGTGAAGCCGCAAGCCCCAATAAATTCAGCTAAAGCTTTGAGCGTGTTTTTGTGGAAGTTAGTAATACGAACACTTTTGTCTGTAACATCCAAACCTTTGTACAGTGATTTATTCTGTGTAGCAATTCCGACGGGACATTTACCGCTATCGCATTGCAATGCCTGAATACAGCCTAAAGCAAACATCATTCCGCGGGCGCTGTAACACGCATCGGCACCCAAAGCCATCGTTTTTGAAATATCAAATGCCGAAATGATCTTTCCGGAAGCCATAATTTTAACATGTTCCCGAATACCAAATTGCGTTAATGTTCGGTTTACAAAAACAATTGCATCTGAAAGCGCCATGCCCATATAATCGATAAATTCTAAGGGGGCGGCACCGGTTCCGCCTTCAGCACCGTCGATGGTAATGAAATCCGGATAAATTCCTGTAGTGAACATTGCTTCCACAATTTCGATGAATTCATCTTTTCGACCAATACAGATTTTGAAGCCTACCGGTTTTCCGTTAGATAATTTTCGAAGCTTTGCCAGAAACAGCATTAGTCCTTCCGCGTCTGTAAAAGCAGTGTGCGCGGCTGGAGAGTGAACGGCTGTATGAGGTTTGATGCTTCGGATTTTGGCAATTTCAGCTGTGTTTTTTTCTGCCGGAAGTAAGCCTCCATGACCGGGTTTTGCACCTTGTGAGAGTTTCAGCTCAATCATTTTTACTTGTTGGTAATTGGCTCTTTCGGCAAAAAGTTCTTCAGAAAAAGCACCTTCTTCATTTCGGCAGCCAAAATATCCGGTTCCGATCTGCCAGATTAAATCGCCACCCTGCAAATGATACTCACTGATACCCCCTTCACCGGTGTTGTGGGCAAAATTTCCTAACGCAGCGCCTTTGTTTAAAGACATTACGGCAGTTTTGCTCAAAGCACCGTAACTCATCGCACTGATGTTGAAAATACTGATATTATAGAGTTGTGAACATTGCTTATTACCAATGGTTGTTCTGAAATGATCTTTATTAGCTTTTTTCGGATAGACGGAATGTGTGGCCCATTCATAACCAATTCGGTTCGGATCATCCTGCATACCAAAAGAAATGGTTTGTTTTTCGTTTTTTGCCCGTTGATAAACAATGGAACGTTGTCTTCGGTTAAAGGGTTTTCCATCCAATTCACCTTCAAAGAAATACTGACGAAATTCCGGTCGAACTGATTCAAAAAAATACCGCAACCTGCCTACAAATGGATAGTTTTTCAGGATTGTATGCTTGGTTTGCAGGCTGTCGAGCGCAACAATCGAAATGATAACCAAAGGAGCTATCAGAAAAGGAAAATAGTCTTTATGGAAAAAAACGGAAACGGAGACACTTATCAAAAAGACTACAGCGATGCACCAGATAATCTGACGCGCTACAAGTTTGCCAAAAACTTTTTTTGATGACATAAATATAAAGTGTAAGTAAGCAAACCTCAAAAAGAAGCCGCTTCGTTAGCAAAATAAATTTTGGAGTGTAGTAAAGAAATCCTCCGTCTGAGAAAATAGATAAAGTAAGACGGAGGCCTAATTGATGAAGGCCTTGTTGTGTGAAAATAGCACCGCAAGCCTGCATTTTCTGCAAGCTGTTGTAATTCTGTATGTGCTATTATGATTCAAGTAGATGTTATTTGTGTTTCAAATTTAGGGAAAGAAAAGTTAATGCTCAAGAATTTAACTTCCATTTAATATTACAGCCAATACTTGGTTTTTGGTTTGGGTTAATGCTTCGGTTGTAAATTACGCCATCTATAGCACTTCGTAAATCACTTCCGCTTAAAGGAATACCGTTTCCGGGACGACTATCATCTAATTGACCACGATATACAAGCTTGTCAAATTTATCAAAAAGATAAAAGTCTGGTGTACAGGCCGCATCATAAGCCTTGGCAACTTCCTGAGTTTCATCATACAGATAAGGAAATTCAAAATGATGTTTTAAGGCAAAATCCTGCATTAATTCTGGGGAATCTTGCGGATAATTTACGATGTCGTTACTGGAAATAGCTATGATTCCAAGGCCTTGAACACGATAGTCGTTGGCTACTCTTACCACTTCTTCAATTACATGGTGCACAAACGGGCAATGGTTACAAATAAACATCACTAAAGTTCCTTTATTGCCTTTTAAATCTTCAAAAGAAAAGATACTGCTGGAATTAGTGTCTTTTAAATAAAAAGTTGGAGCAACAGTGCCTAAGGGAATCATATTGGAGGGAGTGCGTGCCATCGTTTGAATTGTTTGTACTAAAGTACTGCAAAAAATTTCCATCCGAAAATAAATCTTTAACTTAGTAGTGTCAATTTAAAAGCGATGAAAACACTCAAGCAATGGTTTGATGAATATGGAAAAAGTCATAAAAACCCGACCAATAAGGCCATACATTACCTATGTGTTCCGGCGATTTTTTTTTCGATTGTGGGGTTGTTGATGAGTATTCCAAGTGAATTTCTCCAAAGACTCGTTCCTTTTAACCACCCGATTATTGTAAATTGGGCGGTGGTGGTATTGCTTTTTGTTTTGGTGTTTTACATTAGACTGTCTGTATCAATGGCCTTGAAAGTTGCTTTTTTCTCTTTTTTCTGTTTGGTTTTAAATAGCATGATTTCTGAGTATCTTCCATTGTGGTTGGTCTCGGTCGTAATTTTTGTACTCGCTTGGATTGGACAGTTTTACGGTCATAAAATAGAAGGAAAAAAACCTTCGTTTGTTAAAGACCTTCAATTTTTACTTATCGGTCCGGCTTGGGTGCTGGACAAAGTTTTCTCTTCAAAAAAATAACTATGCTAACTTGGGAAGAATTTGAAAAGGTTGAAATGCGTGTGGGAACTATTGTTGAAGTTAATGATTTCCCCGAAGCACGAAAACCAGCGTATCAGTTAACCATTGATTTTGGAACTGAAATTGGAATGCGAAAATCATCGGCACAAATTACAAAACGCTATGATAAAGAGGAGTTGCTGAATCGACAAATAGTTGCAGTGGTAAATTTTCCTAAGAAACAGATCGGAAAGTTTATGAGCGAATGTTTGGTGCTTGGTTCAGTCGGAGCAGACAATGATATTGTTTTGCTGACTCCGGATTTTAAGGTTGAAAATGGTTTGCGGATTGGATAAAAAAAGTCCAGAATCGTAACAATTCTGGACTTTCTTCTATATTGAGTAACGATTAAATATCGTCAAAATCGATATCGGTGTAGCTTGTAGTTGTTTGAACTTCTTCTTTTTCCGTAAAGAATTCTTTTTTGAAATCTTTTTGATGTCTTTCCGAAATTACTTCTTCACCCTTCTGATTCAAAACATATTCGGTCATTTCATCTAAAATGTCTCTAAAAGCAGCAAAATCTTCTTTGTACAAATAAATTTTGTGTTTTTTGAAGTGGAACGAACCATCTTCTTCAGTAAATTTTTTACTTTCAGTAATGGTGATGTAATAATCGTCGGCTTTGGTAGCTCTTACATCAAAGAAATATGTTCTTCGTCCGGCTCTTAAAACTTTAGAAAAGATTTCCTCTTTTTCTAACATTTCATTTTCTCTCATAATCCTTCGGTCAAAATTAATTGTGTTTAGGTGAAACCAAAAATCTAAAAAAAAACTAAAATAACCAACAATTTATTGTAATTCTTTTTCAGAAAGTTGTTTGAAATACAATTCTTTATAATATCCTTCGATGTTTACTAATTGATTATGAGAGCCTTGTTGAATTATTTTACCGTCTTCCAGGATAATGATCTGATCGGCATTTTTGGCAGAGGAAACCCTGTGACTCACAATTATCGTTGTTTTGTCTTTACAGAATTCGGTAAGATTGTTTAAGATTGCTTCTTCGGTTTCTGTGTCAACTGCTGATAAACAGTCGTCTAGTAAAAGAATAGGGGCGTTTTTAATCATCGCACGGGCAATGGAAACCCTTTGTTTCTGACCTCCGGAAAGTGTAATGCCTCGTTCGCCCAAAACCGTGTCGTATTGGTTTTTGAACTTTACAATGTTTTTATGAACTACTGCTTTTTTTGCCGCATCAATTACTTCTTCATCCGAGGCATCTTCTTTCCCGAATTTGATGTTGTTTTTGATGGAATCCGAGAACAAAAAGGCATCCTGTGGTACAAAACCAATGTGGTCCCGTACATCATAAAGGTTAAGGTTTTTAATGTTCTGGGCATCAATTTTAACCTGTCCGTTTTCAACATCATATAAGCGGCTTATTAACGAAAGAACTGTAGATTTACCTGAACCGGTTTTACCTAAAATTGCTAAGGTTTCTCCTTTGTTAAGAGTAAAAGAAATATTTTTTAGTGCCTCTATATTAGTGTCTTGGTAGGTGAATGATACGTTTTCAAAGGATATTTTTCCGTTGATGTCAGTGCGTTCTTTTACAGTGTTCTGAATTTCTGGCACAACTTTCAGGAATTCGTTGATGCGTTTTTGTGAAGCTTCTGCTTCCTGTACCATCGAAGAAACCCATCCTAAAGAAGCAACCGGCCAGGTAAGCATGTTGATGTATAAAATAAACTGCGCGATTACCCCGATATCCGGAATGGAACCGTTAATGTACATCATTCCTCCAACGTAGATTACAACTAAGTTACTGATTCCGATAAGTAAAATCATGAACGGACCAAATAACGACTGAACTTTTGCCAGATCCAGGTTCTTGGTTTTGCTTTCTTTGGATAATTGGGCAAAGTCATCCTGTTTCTGACCTTCCAGTGCATAAGCTTTTATCACACGGATACCGGAAAACATTTCTTGGGTAAAAGTGGAAAGTTTGGAAAGATTTTGTTGGTAAGCTGTACTTCGTTTGTTGATTTCGGAACTGATTTTAAAAATACTGTACGCCAAAATAGGAAGCGGTAACAGGGAGTACAAAGTCAGTTTAGGGGAAACGATATACATCTGAACCGTCACCACGGCAAATCGGATGATGGTGTTTATTGAATACATTACCGCTGGTCCAACATACTGTCTAACTCTTCCAACATCTTCGCTGATGCGGTTCATTAAATCTCCGGTACGGTTTTGCTTGTAGAAATTCTGCGTTAAGCGTTCGTATTGTTGGAATACTTCATTTTTTAGGTCGAATTCAATATGACGCGACATTACAATTAAAGTCTGGCGCATTAAAAAGGTTAGAAACCCGGCAACCAAAGTAGTGACCAATATCATTACAATGTTGTGAATTAATTTTGATTTTATGACTTCCGGAGCTAATTGGCTGTGATCTAAAATCTTAATGGAATCACCAACCAGTTTAGGAGTGTATAAAGTAAAGAATTGCGCTACAATTGTAATTATAACACCTATAAGAAAATGATATTTATATTTTATGAAATATTTGTTTAAATATTGAAGTTCTTTCATGATTTTTTCGAAAAAATAAAATTATATCGCTTTTAATGTTAAAAAAATGAATTTTATTTTAAAAAACGATTGTAAAATTTCAAAATCAATTATTAATAAAAAATTAAAATAATGAAAATATGTTGAAATATTCTGAATTTAAGTGTAATTTTGCATCCTGTTTTTGAATATTATTCAACCTATAAAAACAATTTAAAACATGATAACAGAAGTTACTACAGCGAATGAGCTTCACAAAATCGACCCTGTTTTCGGTCAGGTTTCATTTGATAATCATGAGCAAATCGTATTTTGTCACGACAAAGATACTGGATTAAAAGCAATTATTGGTGTTCATAACACAGTTTTAGGACCTGCTTTGGGAGGTACCAGAATGTGGAAATATACAAACGAGTGGGAAGCATTAAACGACGTATTGCGTCTTTCCCGAGGAATGACGTTCAAATCTGCAATTTCAGGATTGAATTTAGGTGGAGGTAAAGCCGTTATCATCGGAGATTCTAAAGCAGATAAAACGCCTGAACTTATCGCTAAATTCGGTCAGTTTGTTAACTCTTTAAGCGGAAAATATATCACTGCTGAGGATGTTGGTACAACTACTGCCGACATGGATTTGATCAAAAAATATACTGATCACGTAACGGGAATTTCTGAAGCAATCGGTGGTTCTGGTAACCCTTCTCCTGTAACTGCTTACGGTGTTTATATGGGAATGAAAGCTGCTGCTAAATATCAGTTTGGTTCTGATAATTTAGAAGGTAAAAAAGTTTTGGTTCAAGGTATCGGTCACGTTGGTGAAACTTTGGTGGAGTTAATCTCTAAAGAAGGAGCGATTGTTCAGATTGCAGATATCAACGAGGCTCGTTTACAAGAAGTAGGTGCTAAGTACGGAGCTAAAGTTTTCTCTGGTGGAGATTTATACGGAGCAGAAGTAGATATTTATGCACCTTGTGCTTTAGGAGCAACCATCAACGACGATACTATCGAGAAAATCAAAGCTAAAGTTATTGCTGGAGCTGCAAACAATCAGTTGGCGGTAGAACAGGTTCACGGAGCTAGATTACAGGAAAGAGGAATTTTATATGCTCCGGATTTCTTAATCAATGCAGGTGGAATCATTAACGTTTATGGTGAAATTGCTGGTTACGGTAAAGAAGAAGCAATGCGCAGAACACAAAATATCTACAACACTACGTTGGATATTTTCAACTATGCAAAAGAAAACAACATCACTACACACCAAGCTGCTTTAAGAATGGCTCAGGAGCGTATCGATGCCAGAAAAAAAGAAATCACTGGAAAGTAATTTCCACTGTCAATAATATTTCATAATTTTGCGGAGCGGAAGACAATCTTTCGCTCCGTTAATTTTTAAAGTTCTTACCAAGATGTTAAACAGAAGACATATCCGTGTGAAAGTGATGCAATCCATCTACGCAATGCATCAAAACAATTCAGATAATATGGAAAAGGAAGAAAAGTTCCTGTTTCAAAGTATCGAAAACGTCCAGGATCTTTATCTTATCATGCTTTCTGCCTTAGTGGAAATTAGAAAAGCTGAAGAAGATTTCATCGAAAAATCGAGTAAAAAACATCTTGCTACCAAAGAAGAACGTAATCCCAACCGAAAATTTATCCAAAACAAAGTATTACAGTTTTTAGACGAAAACAATTCGCTCAGCGTTGCTATTGAGGAACGTAAAATAACTAACTGGAAGAATAACGACGATTATATTTTGCTTTTGTTGGAGGAAATCAAGAAAAGCGAGTTGTATGAAAACTACATGAGCAATTCTGTGAATGATTTCGAACAAGACAAACAGTTTGTTGTTTCTATGTTCTCAGAAATTATTGCACCAAACGAAAAGTTGTACGACTATCTTGAGGATTATAAAATTACTTGGGTAGACGATATTCCGCTTGTAAATACTATGATTGTGAAACAGTTGAAGCAAATAAGATCGGCTAATGATGATTTTTTTGTTCCGAAACTTTTCAAAGATGCAGACGATAAAGAATACGTTCGCAACCTGTTTAGAAAAACCGTTCTGAACAATACCGAATTAGCAAAAGAATTTATCGACAAAACCCCGAACTGGGATGCAGAGCGAATTGCCGAGATCGATACCATCATTTTAAAAATGGCTATTTGTGAGTTCTTGAAATTTCCGTCTATTCCGGTGAAAGTAACAATTAACGAATATTTAGAATTGGCAAAAGAATATTCTACACCAAAAAGTAGTATTTTTATCAACGGAATTTTGGATAATCTGGTTAAGGAATACCAAAAAGAAAATAAATTAATCAAGACCGGAAGAGGTTTAATGTAAGTAACTTTTTTAAAAATTATGATTAGAAAAACATTTGGAGTATTGGCTGTTGCTGCTTTAGTGTTGTCAGTATCTTGCAAAAAAGAAAATGCTTCTGAGAAAATTTCTCAGGAGAACGTTGAAAAAACCATGGCAGAAAATGCTGCTACAGGGAAATTACCTGTAATCGAATTTGATAAGACCGAACACGATTTCGGCAAAATTTCGGATGCGGAAAAAGTGGAAACTACTTTTACCATTAAAAATACAGGTGAAGCAGATTTAATCATCATCAATGCTCAGGGAAGTTGCGGATGTACCGTTCCAGACTATCCGAAAGAGCCTGTAAAACCAGGAGAATCTGCTCCAATGAAAGTAACGTTCGACCCGAATGGAAAATCTGGTGAGCAACAAAAAACCGTTACTTTGACAACCAACACTAAAGAAGGTTCAGAGAAGATAACTATCAAAGCAAGTATAACTCCAAAAGCAGGTGCTACTTCAGCTCCGGCTATGCACTAAAATTAATTTTAATGGAACAAATCAGTCAGTTTTTGCCAATTATGTTGATGTTTGTGGTGGTTTATTTTTTAATGATCCGTCCGCAGCAACAAAGACAGAAAAAAGAAAAAGAATTTGAAGCTGCTTTAAAAGTAGGAGACAAAATCATCACTAAATCAGGAATTCACGGTAAAATTGCCGAATTATACGAAGATTCAGTGATTGTTGAAACTATGGCGGGGAAAATTAAAATGGAGCGTTCAGCGATTTCATTGGAATTGAGCCAGAAAGCAAACAAAGCAAGTTAAATTGTTTTCAAGTATAAATAAAAAGCCTCCAATTTTGGAGGCTTTTTTTGTTATCTGTATTTGTCGTTCAAACCGATTCCGTCTAAAACCATTGGTCTGATTTTTTCAATACGGGAAAGTTTGGTCTTTTCCTGCTTGGCACTTTCGATGTATTCTAAAAATTCCCTTTGTTTATAAGGAGTAAACGCTTCAAAAGCTGCTTTTAGTTTTTTATCAGTTTTTAATTCAGCAAGCCAAAAATCGGAAATAATTTCTTCTTTCTTTTCAGGTTTGATCGCAAGACCGGCTTTTTCATTAGCGATGGCTTCGTTGATATAATGCAGAATGAATTTCTCGTTTTTCAGAATTTCATCCTTAGATTCAAAGCGCCATTGACGTAATGCTCGGGTAACGCCTTCGTTGGCATTTACTAAAACTTTTTTCTCGTCTTTCAAAAAAACACCGTTAAAAAACCATACCCCAACATAAGATTTGAAACCGCCAACACCTACCACATTTTTTTTGTTGATTGTGTACACCGGACCGCCCCATTTGGTCATTTCTTCCAGTTCGGTTTTATCGATAATGGATTTTAAAAGATCAAGTTCTTCGGCCCACTGGTTGGTTTTGTTCCAAGGGTTTTTCTCGCTCATTCCCATGTTGCAAACGATTTAGTGCTGAAACTATTTTTTGTATTTCTCTGCGGTTAATTCGGCAATTCTAATGATAACATCGATTGCTTTTTGCATACTTTCTACCGGAACATATTCGTATTTTCCGTGGAAGTTGTGTCCTCCTGCGAAAATGTTCGGGCAAGGTAATCCCATGAACGATAGACGAGAGCCATCCGTTCCACCGCGAATTGGGCGAATGATTGGTTTAATATTCAAATCTTTCATGGCTTGTTCCGCCAAATCAACAATATGTTTTACCGGTTCTACTTTTTCGCGCATGTTGTAGTATTGGTCTTTGATTTCGATTTCTACAATGTCTGCACCAAATTGTTTTGCGTATTTTTTATTGAGTTTATCGGCAATTTTCTGAACGAACTTTTTGCGTTTTTCAAATTTCTTACGGTCGTGATCGCGGATAATTAGTTGAACGTTAGTCTCTTCAATGCTTCCGTCTAAATGTACTACGTGGAAGAAACCTTCATAACCTTTAGTTCTTTCCGGCACTTCATCTTTTGGTAATTTGGAAATGTACTTGGTAGCCAAAAGCATTGAGTTGATCATTTTTCCTTTGGCATAACCCGGGTGAACACTTTTTCCTTTGAATTTTAATTTCACACCAGCTGCGTTGAAGTTCTCGTATTCCAATTCGCCAATTTGACTTCCGTCCATAGTGTAAGCCCACTCACATCCGAATTTTTCCACATCAAAAAAGTCTGCTCCGCGTCCGATTTCCTCATCAGGAGTAAAACCAACTTTCAACGTTCCGTGCTTGATTTGCGGATTTTTGATCAGGTATTCCATCGCCGTAACAATTTCAGTTACACCGGCTTTGTCATCGGCACCCAATAAAGTGGTTCCGTCTGTAGTGATTAAAGTTTGTCCTTTGTATAAAAGTAAATCTTCGAAATAACTTGGTGAAAGTACGATGTTTTGTTCCTTGTTTAGGATGATATCGCCACCATCATAATTTTTAACGATTTGAGGATTCACGTTAGCTCCTGTAAAATCTGGCGTAGTGTCAAAATGGGCTACGAAACCGATTGTTGGAACTTCGTAATCCAAATTGCTTGGTAAGGTTGCCTGAATGTATGATTTGTCGTCGATGGTAACATCCTGTAAACCAATCGCTTTTAATTCTTCGACTAATTTATTGGCTAAATCCCATTGTTTAGCAGTACTTGGCGTTGTGTTTGAATTTGGGTCAGATTCCGTATCTACAGTAACATAACTAATGAAACGGTCGATTATGTGTTGCATAAATGTGTTATTTTAAGAGTAACAAATATACGGTTTATTTGAAATCGCAGTAGGCATAAAAAAACCTTCTTCTATTCTTTTGAAATAGAAGTGATTGTGATGAAATGGGAAGGAAGATTAACCAACCTGTTTCAGGATTTCCCTTTGCGAATGGCTTACAAACGGTTTGAAGCGCTCGTACCAGTCTTTCCAGGCTTCGGCATTCATTTCGCGGGCTAAATCTGCTTCAAAATCAGCAAGGGTTTTGTATGGCGATTCAAAAATTAAGCGATATCCCGGTCCTGTAAAATCGGTTAATATTCTTCCGCCTTCTGGCTGAGTCATCAGTCCTTTGGTTCTGGCTTCGTCTATTAATGCTTTGGCTTCTTTGTAACGTCCAAACTGTAAATGGAAAATTTCTCTTACGATGTACATAATCAGTTGATTTAAGTGAAACAAAAGTGACTAACAAAAGTACTAATTCATTGTGGTTTTATATGTAAATTGCTGACATTAAATGTGTTGTATTTTATAAAACATGCTTTCAGAATAATAATGAATCTAAATTCTGAATTCTGAATTCTAATTTCTAATTTTGCACCACAACACAACTCAACCATGTACAAACAACTTATCCGTCCGATACTTTTCTGTTTCGATCCCGAAGCAGTGCATCATTTTACTTTTTCTGCCGTTCGTTTTGCGAATAAGATTCCCGGTTTTTCGTCGCTTTTCAAATCCATTTATGAAGTGAACGACAAACGTTTGGAGCGCGAAGTTTTCGGTTTGAAATTCAAAAACCCGGTTGGTTTGGCTGCAGGTTTTGATAAAGATGCGAAACTGTATCAGGAACTTTCCAATTTCGGATTCGGTTTTATTGAAATCGGAACACTTACACCAAAAGGACAAGACGGAAATCCGAAACTGCGTTTGTTTCGTTTGCGTGAAGATTCGGCCATCATCAACCGTATGGGTTTTAATAATGGTGGAGTAGAAGAAGCAGTTTTACGTCTGAAAAAAAATAAAGGCGTTCTAATTGGTGGAAACATCGGTAAAAATAAAGTAACACCGAATGAAGATGCTGTTAAAGATTACGAAATCTGTTTCAATGCGTTGTTTGATTATGTGGATTATTTTGTGGTGAACGTAAGCTCGCCAAATACGCCGAATTTAAGAGCTTTACAGGATAAAGAACCGTTAACGCAATTGTTGCAAACGCTTCAGAATCTAAATCTTACGAAGTCAAATCCCAAGCCGATTCTTTTAAAAATCGCTCCCGATTTAACCGACGAGCAGCTTTTGGACATCATCGATATCGTAAAAGAAACCAAAATTGCCGGTGTAATCGCGACCAATACTACTATTTCGCGTGAAGGTTTACAATCGGTAAATAAGATTGAAGCGGGAGGATTATCCGGAAAACCATTGACGAAACGTTCTACGGAAGTAATTCGTTTCCTTTCTGAAAAAAGTAATAAAGCATTCCCGATCATTGGGGTAGGAGGAATTCATACCGCTGAAGACGCTATCGAGAAATTAGAAGCCGGCGCAAGTTTGGTGCAATTGTACACAGGCTTTATTTATGAAGGTCCGGCGCTTATCAAAGCCATCAATAAAAAGATTTTAGAAAAAGCATAAATAGTCTTACATTTGGCTTCCATGAAAACAGAACAGGTAAAAATCATCGAATGTCCGCGCGATGCCATGCAAGGAATCAAAGACTTTATTCCAACAGAAAAAAAAGTTCAGTATATCCAATCATTGCTTCGTGTAGGTTTTGATACGATTGATTTCGGAAGTTTTGTTTCGGCGAAAGCCATCCCGCAAATGCAGGACACGGCCGAAGTTTTGGCAAAGTTGGATTTGTCGAAAACGCAAAGCAAATTGTTGGCGATTATTGCCAATACACAAGGTGCTGAAAATGCTTCCATCCATCCTGAAATTCAGTATTTAGGGTTTCCGTTTTCGATTTCTGAGAATTTTCAGATGCGAAATACTCATAAAACGATTGCAGAATCATTAGTAACGCTTGATGAAATTCTAAACATCGCCGATAAGTCCAATAAAGAAGTGGTTACTTATATTTCTATGGGTTTTGGAAATCCGTACGGAGATCCTTGGAATGTGGAAATTGTTGGAGAATGGACTGAAAAACTGGCAAACATGGGCGTAAAAATCCTTTCGCTTTCCGATACCGTGGGAAGTTCTACTCCGGAAGTTATTGATTATTTGTTTTCTAACCTTATTCCGAAGTACCCGAACGTTGAATTTGGAGCACACTTGCACACTACGCCGGATAAATGGTTTGAGAAGGTTGATGCTGCTTATAAAGCAGGTTGCAGACGTTTTGACGGCGCTATTCAAGGTTTTGGCGGATGTCCTATGGCCAAAGACGATTTGACCGGAAATATGCCTACCGAAAAGATGCTTTCCTATTTTACTACTGAGAAAGCAAATACCAATTTAAGCCCGATGAGTTTTGAGAGTGCTTATAATGAGGCGCTTAAAATTTTTACGGTTTACCATTAATTAACTTTAATTTGTGTTTTTGAAGATTTGTTACTCAAAATAAATTGAGTATATTTGCATGCAATTTAACTACAATTGCAACATGAACGCACACACAACTAAAATCGTTGGAGAAGGTTTAACCTACGACGATGTTCTACTGGTTCCAAATTATTCCGAAGTACTTCCGCGCGAAGTAAGCATCAAAACAAAATTCACAAAAAACATTACGCTAAACACTCCTGTTGTATCTGCTGCTATGGATACCGTTACGGAAAGCGCTATGGCTATTGCTATGGCTCAGGAAGGAGGTATTGGTGTTTTACATAAAAATATGACCATCGAACAGCAGGCTGCTGAAGTACGCAAAGTAAAGCGTGCCGAAAGCGGAATGATCATCGATCCGGTTACTTTACCATTGACTGCAACAGTTGGTGATGCAAAACAAGTAATGCGTGAATTCAGTATTGGAGGAATTCCAGTGGTGGATGGAAATCAGGTATTGAAAGGAATCGTGACCAACAGAGATTTGCGTTTCGAGAAAAACAATACCAGAGCGATTACCGAAGTCATGACTTCTGAAAATTTGGTAACAGCTCCGGAAGGAACAACTTTAGTTCAGGCAGAAGAAATTCTTCAAGGCAATAAAATTGAAAAATTACCGGTAGTAAACGCTGATTATAAGTTAATCGGGTTAATTACTTTCAGAGATATCACAAAACTTACTCAAAAACCAAACGCTAATAAAGACAAGTTCGGACGTTTACGCGTAGCCGCTGCTTTAGGAGTAACTGCCGATGCGGTAGATAGAGCTTCAGCTTTAGTGGCTGCTGGTGTTGATGCGGTTATTATCGACACAGCGCACGGACATACCAAAGGTGTGGTAACGGTTTTAAAAGAAGTAAAAGCAAAATTCCCAGAATTGGATGTAGTTGTTGGAAACATCGCTACTCCGGAAGCCGCTTTATATTTAGCAGAAAACGGTGCAGATGCTGTAAAAGTAGGAATCGGACCAGGTTCTATTTGTACAACCCGTGTGGTTGCAGGAGTTGGTTTTCCTCAGTTTTCAGCGGTATTAGAAGTTGCTGCAGCTTTACGTGGAACTGGTGTTCCGGTAATTGCAGACGGAGGAATTCGTTATACAGGAGATATTCCTAAAGCGATTGCAGCCGGTGCAGATTGTGTGATGCTAGGTTCGTTATTGGCTGGAACTAAAGAATCTCCGGGGGAAACGATTATTTTCGAAGGAAGAAAATTCAAATCGTACCGTGGAATGGGTTCCGTAGAAGCGATGAAAGAAGGTTCTAAAGACCGTTATTTCCAAGATGTAGAAGACGATGTTAAGAAACTGGTTCCGGAAGGAATTGTAGGACGTGTGCCTTATAAAGGAGAATTAAACGAAAGTATGTTGCAATTCATTGGGGGTCTTCGCGCAGGAATGGGCTATTGTGGTGCTAAAGATATCGAAACCCTTCAAACTACGGGTCGTTTCGTAAGAATCACCACAAGTGGAATTGGAGAAAGCCATCCACACAATGTTACCATTACAAAAGAAGCTCCGAATTATTCAAGATAATTTTAAACTAAAAATAGAAAAGGCAATAGTTAAACAACTGTTGCCTTTTTTTGTTTATATGATGTGTCTTGATGATTAACGGTGTTCCAAACTCGATAACAGTTTTTTATCGCCTACTACCCAAAGGATATCCCCTTCTTCCAAAATTAAATGCGATTCGGGATTGAGCATACGTCTTCCTTCGCGCTCGATGCCTACAACCAACCCGTTTGTTTTTTCACGAATTTGAGAGTCTCTAATACTTTTTCCGATGAACGCCTGATTCTTTAATGGAAGGTGTTGTAATACAATGTCTTTGTCCTCGGTGTCTTCCGGCGCTTCAATTTCATTTTGATCGAGGTATTTTTTGAATTTTTTTACTTGGGTATCGGTACCAATTACGCAAATCTCGTCGCTCGGAAACAAACGTTCGTTACGGCTCGGAACATTAATGATGATTTCCCCACGTTTGATAAAGGCGACGTTTATCCCCATTTTTTCCCTCATGCGCAATTCCTCAAGTGTTTTTCCTGCTAAATTGGATTCTTTGGCAATATCGAAAGTAGCCATATGCCCGTCCCAAGGGGTGAGGTCGCGACGGGTTCTTTTTTCTTTTGCTATTTCCCTGTCGTGCAGGTTGCTCATAAAATGCCTCTCAATACGTTGGTAACGTGCATGAAGCTGTTTTGGAAACAGAAAGTATGCTGTTAATGCCACAATAAGGGCAATAAAGGCAATTCCGGGAGAGAAAAAGTTGTTGAGGATGAATCCGATAAAAAATAAGCCTAGTGCCATACGCATGAAAATAAGTACCACGATCGGCCCTCTTGATTTTCGGTTGTCGAACAATTCGGTCACTTCTTTGATGGCAATTCGTCTAAGAGATAAGGCCCATAAGAATGGCGATACCACAATAAGTGTAGCTAAAGCTGCCAAAGCATGCCCGAACCTTGATCCTTCCACCAGTGGTAAAAGATATCGGGTGGAAAGTAAAATGATTCCTAAAATAATAATAGAATGTAACACAATCTGAAACAGGAAAGAGCGCAGTACAATTTGCCAGGTCGAGACGGTTTTGATTTCTTCGGCATTAGCACTGTAATTCGCAATGGATTTTACCCATTTTCTAGGTAGCTTTTTTTCCAGAATTAGCGCTAATGGAGTTCCTAATTTAACCATATACGGCGTGGTAAAGGTAGTCACTGCGGAAACCGCTACTATGGTCGGATAAAGAAAATCGCTGGTAACATTTAGCGACATTCCCAAGGTGGCAATAATAAAGGAGAATTCCCCAATTTGTGATAAACTCACTCCGGCCTGCACCGATTGTTTTAAAGGTTGGCCCGAAAGCAAGGAGCCAATTGTCGCGCTAATGGATTGTCCGAATATCGTAACCAGTGTAAGTATAATAACCGGAACCGTATATTCTACAAGTGTTTCCGGATTGATAAGCATTCCTACCGATACAAAGAAAACTGCACCGAATAAATCTTTAACCGGTTTTACAAGGTGTTCAATGTGTTCGGCCTGAGTAGTTTCTGCAATGATCGATCCCATGATAAAGGCGCCCAAAGCCGGAGAAAATCCAACGTTGGAAGCCAGTATCACCATTGTCAGACATAAAGCAAGGGAAAGAATGAGTAACATTTCGTCGGTTAGTAAATGCTTTGCTTTTTTAAGTAGAGTAGGAACAAAGAAGATACCACCCACAAACCAAATAGTAAGAAAGAATATAAGTTTTAAAACCGATTGTAAAAGCTCACTACCGGAAAATTGCTGGCTTACCGCAATGGTGGAAAGCAATACCATCATTAGAATGGCTAAAATATCCTGAACAATCAGTGCCCCGATTACGTTTCCGGCAAATTTCTGGGCTTTTACTCCCAGTTCATCAAAAGTTTTTAAGATTATTGTAGTGGAGGAAATGGAAAGCATTACTCCCAAGAAGATACTGTCTATGGATTTCCAGCCCATCAGTTTTCCAACCAGGAACCCGAGAGCCACCATGGTAATAATTTGAGTACCTGCGGTTATGGAAGCGGTGCCGCCTACTTTAACCAGTTTTTTGAAACTGAACTCTAGCCCCAAACTAAACAGCAGGAAAATAACACCGATTTCGGCCCAAACTTCCACACTGTGGGTATCTTTAACTGATGGAAAAAAATCGAAATGGTTACCGGCAAGAAACCCGGCAATCAAATACCCAAGAACAAGAGGTTGTTTTAATTTACGGAAAAGCAGCGCGGCGATTCCGGCCGTCATTAAAATTAATCCTAAATCGCTTATTAAGGGTTTAAGATGAGTGGTTGTTGTAGTGGCAACAGTTAAAAACATAGGCGTATAAGTTTTTGAATTGTGGGAAAATGAATATGGCGTAAAATAGTAAAAAATGACGTTTTATTCAAGTTTTTACGCTAAAAACGGGCTTTTTTAAGATGAATTTATGAAAATAGAGGTATTTTTGAATAAAAATTCATTTTAGGGTTAATGGTTTTTATGCCTTGAGGGACGTGTTTTTATACGTTCCGAAACCCATTTACCACGTTAAGTAATGTGTTTTGCCACGTTCTGAACTGCTTTTACCACGTTGGATAGTGTGTTTTACCACGTTCCGAACCCAATTTACCACGTCAAGTAACGTTTTTTACCACGTTCTGAACTGCTTTTACCACGTTGAATAGCGTGTTTTTATATGTTCGGAACCTCATTTACCACGTTAAGTAACGTGTTTTACTACGTTCGGAACCTCATTTACCACGTTGTATAACGTATTTTAATACGTTTGGAACCACTTTTATTAGGTTGTGTAACGTGCTTTACTGTGTTGGAAACCTCTTTTAATACGTTTGGTATTGGTATTATTGCTTGTGAATAAAATTGCAAAAAAAATCCGCAACTGGAGATAGTAGCGGATTAGAGTTTTTCTATTGTTAAGAATTAAATTCCCAAATAATTACTAGGTGTAATCTTCAGCAATTCCGCTTTAATATCCTCCGAAACATTTAAAGTTCTGATGAAATTGTGAATCGCTTCTTTATTGATAACCGTATTGGTTCGGGTTAAGTCTTTCAATGCTTCGTATGGGTTCGGATAGCCTTCGCGACGTAAAATCGTTTGGATCGCTTCGGCAACTACTGCCCAGTTTTTCTCTAAATCTTCCGCGAATTTGTATTCGTTTAAAAGCAATTTGTTCAATCCTTTTAAGGTGGCTTCAAAAGCAATCAAAGTATGTCCCATCGGAACACCAATATTTCTTAAAACGGTGCTGTCAGTCAAATCGCGTTGCAATCTGGAAACAGGTAATTTAGCCGAAAGGTGTTCGAAAATAGCGTTGGCAATTCCTAAGTTACCTTCTGAGTTTTCAAAATCGATTGGGTTTACTTTATGGGGCATCGCCGAAGAGCCGATTTCTCCCGCTTTGATTTTCTGTTTGAAATAATCCATCGAAACATACGTCCAGATGTCACGATCCAGGTCGATTAAAATCGTATTGATGCGTTTTAAAGCGTCGAAGAAGGCTGCAAAATGGTCATAATGCTCAATCTGTGTTGTTGGGAACGAATGGTGTAACCCTAAAATCTCTTCTACGAAATCATTACCGAATTTTCTCCAGTCGTTGTTCGGATAAGCAACAGCGTGTGCATTGTAATTTCCTGTCGCACCACCAAATTTAGCCGCAAACGGAACATTGAAAAGCAAACGCATCTGCTCTTCCAAACGTTCTACGAAAACCTGGATTTCTTTTCCTAAACGGGTAGGGGAAGCCGGTTGTCCGTGGGTGCGGGCTAACATCGGAACAGCTGCCCATTCAATGCTTAAATCCTTTAATTTTGAAACCACACTGATTAAAGAGGGCATATACACTTTTTCGAAAGCTTCTTTAGTAGAAAGAGGAATCGCGGTATTGTTGATGTCCTGAGACGTTAATCCGAAGTGGATGAACTCCTTGTAGTGTTGTAAACCTAACTTGTCGAAAGCCTCTTTGATGAAATATTCCACCGCTTTTACATCGTGGTTGGTCGTTTTTTCAGTTTCTTTGATCCAAAGTGCGTCTTCTGTGGAGAAGTTCTCATACATTTTGCGCAATTCCGGATATAGATTTTTGTCTACTCCTGAAAGTTGCGGTAAAGGCAATTCGCATAACGCAATGAAATATTCCACTTCCACCAAAACACGGTAGCGGATTAGTGCTTCTTCAGAAAAATATTGGGATAAGGAAACCGTTTTGTTTCTATAACGACCGTCGATGGGTGAAATAGCATTCAGTTCAGTTAGTTGCATGTTTGTATGTGTTGTTTTTGAAGCTGCAAAAATAGTTATAAGTTATGAGTTATAAATTATGAATTGTAATTTTTTTAGAATTGGTTTTCAATATCAGTATCAGTTATAGTCATAGTTTTCAGTTTGTTTTGTAATAAAGAATCAAAAGAAAAATCTCATTATTAACTCATAACTCATAACTCATAACTCATAACTCATAATTTTTTCCATCCCTTCACTCGCATTCATAGGAATCAAGGTTACTGGATTGACAATATCGTACATAGTAGCGGGTTTCGGATCGATATAATAAATCGGGATTTCATCGTTTGCATAATTGATTAAACCCGCTGCGGGATATACTTGTAACGAAGTGCCAATAACTATTAAAACATCGGCATCCTGTACAATTTCAATGGCTTGGTCTATGGCTGGAACCTCTTCTCCAAACCAAACGATATGCGGGCGCAGTTGGTTGCCTTCGTAATCTACATCGCTTAAAAGCAAATCTTTTTTCCAGTCGTAAATCAGGTCGTGGTATTTGGTGCTTCTTACTTTTAGCAATTCGCCATGAAGATGCAAAACGTTGGTACTTCCGGCGCGCTCGTGCAAATCGTCTACATTTTGAGTAATCACAAATACCTCGTGTTCCTTTTCCAGTTCGGCTACAAGGAAATGTCCTTTATTGGGCTGGACTTCAAAAAGTTGAGCACGGCGTTTGTTGTAGAAATCCAAAACCAGTTCAGGGTTTTTGGCCCAACCGATTGGCGAAGCCACTTCCATGATATCATGTCCTTCCCAAAGCCCGTCGGCATCGCGAAAGGTTTTAATACCGCTTTCGGCGCTCATTCCCGCTCCTGAAAGTATGACGATTTTCTTTTTCATGCGTGAATTAAACTTTTCCGAATGTAAAGAGTCGGTCCATCGTTGGGTTTTCGCTTCCTCCGGCAGGTTCGAGGGTGATTCCGAAGGCTTCCGCATCGCTGGTGTTGTCAACTTTATACATTTTAGAGGAGGTTGCAGCTGTTTTATCCAATAGACCGATGCTGGTAGGAGTAAGCGGGTTCATTTTTACCGACCAAACCTGATAGACCATTCCCTGTGGAGCATCGGGTAAATCTTTGGCATCGATATAAACTACCCGAGTGGCTTTGTTCCAATATACTTTTGCAGAAGCGCTCGGCATAGCAGCCATTCCGTCGAGGGTTACAATCCTATTGTTTTTGTCTCTAAGGATGTCCATCATGTTTACGGTAGTTTTGTTTTTTTGTTCCAAAGTGGTTATCGTTTGCTGCATTTTGTTGAAATCGGCTTTGTTTTTTTTGATTTCTTCATTGATGGTGTCGTTCATGCTTTTGTTCATCTGAAGGTACATCATTCCGGCACCTAAAAGAATTACCAAAGAGGCAGCCCATCCCAAATATTGTGACCAATTCGTTTTGGATTTCATTTGGATAACTTTAGGATCGCCGCCTAATAATTCCTCACGTATTTTATCATACGTTTCCGAAGAGATATTTGGGGAAACACTATACGAAAGATTGATCACCGCTTTTTCAATTGCGGCAATTTCAGTTCGTATCGCCGGATTGTCAGCTGCCATTTGTTGCACATCCTGCATTTCTGTCTCCGAAAGTTTTCCGAAAACATAAAGCTCCAAAATACCACTTTCTATATATTCTCTACTGTTCATTACACTTTCAAAAGGTTTCTTAATTCGTTTATGCAGTTTCTGTTTTGCGTTTTTACGGTTCCCAAAGGAATTTCAAGCTCATCAGAAACTTCCTGTTGGGTGTAACCTTTAAAAAACAACAAATCAATTAACTGGATACATTTTGGTTTTAATTTTTTGACAAATTCCTGAATACCAATGGTGTCTATTTTATTATTGATTTTCGAAGGATCATCAAGGATATGTACGAAATTATCCGCCGATAAGTTTTTCTGGTTGTTGTTAAAGTTTTTGGAACGCAACTTGTCAATGGCAGCATTACGGGCAATATTCAGAATCCAGGTAAAAAAACGGCCTTTGTTTTCGTTGTAACTGTCTATGTTTTTCCAGATTTTAATAAAAACTTCCTGTAGTACGTCTTCGGCTTCCTCTTTGTCTTTAATTAAGTTGAAAATCACACCGAAAAGACTTCGAGCATACATATCATACAAAAGCGTGAAGGCTTTGTTGTCTTTTTTATAAATTTGCTCCAGTAATTCTTCTTGAGTCATAAGTAGGAATTAATCCCTTAAAAATAAGAAACAAATTTCATAAATCCGCTTTTTTGATGGAAAACCTTTTCGCTGATGCCAATTATTTAAAGTATTTGGAAGAATTTATAACCGAAAACCGCAAAGAAGGTTTTTTAAAAGTACTCCAGAACCGAACCAGACATTTTACTGTTGCCTGCGAAGATGTTTATCAATTGCATAACACCAGTGCGGTGATGCGCAGTTGTGAAGTGTTTGGAATTCAGGAACTGAACGTAATTGAAGAACGTTACGGAAAAAAAATTGACAAGGAAATTGCTTTAGGCGCTGAAAAATGGGTGGATATTAATCGTTTTTCAAGTAATCAGGATTGTATCGATGCTTTAAAATTAAGAGGATATCAGATTATTGCAACAACCCCGCACGAAAACGATTGTATGTTGGAGGATTTCGACATAACAAAGCCTTCCGCGATTTTCTTCGGAACCGAAAAATTAGGTCTTTCAGAAGAAGTAATGCAGCAAGCCGATGGTTTTCTGAAAATACCCATGGTGGGTTTTACTGAGAGTCTGAATATTTCAGTATCAGCAGCGATTATAATTCAGGCACTTACCAACCGATTAAGACACTCTGACATCGATTGGAAATTATCCGAATTGGAATTGATTGAAAAGCGCATCGACTGGACCCGAAAATCAATCAAAGACATCGACTTTATTACCAAAAAATATTTAGATCAAGTTTAATATCCTGAAAGTTCAGATCAATAAAAAAGCCCAATTAAGGGCTTTTTTTATTGATAGGTATAAGTGTAAGTGTCTGAAATAGTTCCGTTTCGTTTTTTTGTCTTTGTCAGTGGGAAACCCGAACTATTTAAAGTATAAGTAAATTCTTGCGTTTCGCCTGAAGTACTTATTTCAGAGATTAATTCGGTTGTCAATTCATCACAACCATCGTCTAAACTGTTGTTAAACAATACGGAGTTTGGAAGGTAAGATCCGAAAACATTTTGTAAAGGAAACGGCTGACTTCCTGTTGAATTGTAACTGTAAGTATAAGTTGTAGAATAACTTGTTTTTGATAAAGGCTTTAAATTATTGTATTGAACACTTGTTACAACCGTTCCGTTTACAAGTTCCTTGTCTATTATTCCATTGCTGTTTAGTTCAAAGATTTTGGTTTGATCGCTTCCAGCTGGATCATAAGAACTGGTTATGGTGTTGTCTGGGTTATAAGTAAACCTTAAAATTTCAGGGTTACCTGGGCTCGCGGTGTAGATTTTTATAATGCTGCTAATTCGGTTCTGACTGTCATAGGAAATGGTGGACTCCTGTATTAGGTTTCCCGGTGCGCTGTAATCCTTTATTTTGTTTAGTACCCCATTTGCGTTATATTGAAAATCTGTGTAACCACTCAAATTATTGTTTTCATCGTAAAACGACATTTTAGTTGGCTTCTGATTGGCGTATTCATGCACAATGGTTTCTTCAAGATCTCCGTTATCATAATAGCTTTTTTGTTCCATTTTTACCAGTTGCGAAGAAGAAGAATTACTACTTTCAGAATCTGAACTGCAAGAAAACAAGGAAAGGCTTAAAAAAAGCAAACAGATTTTTTTCATAAAATTGATTGAGGATTGTTGTCGATTTAGTTTTAACAAAGATTATTTGGTTTTCTTAAGTAATTTATAATCTTCATAACAGCCTTTAATGGCATCCATAATCTGAAGATCGTTTGCGGTTTCGATAAACGCATCCGAATAATTACATCCTTTTAAAATATCTTTGATTTCTTTTTTGTCGATTCCCAAAATGGCAGAAACGGTTTCACGGTCGTATTTTGAGGCCAGTACATTACGAATGGTTTCGTCTTTTTTAAACTCGCGCAGCTTTTTCATCTCCTTTGGTTTTTTTCCGAAAACATTGTAGAGCGCATCGGCCGGATTGGAAAGTGAACCCAATACTTTACTAACCTGTGAGGAAGAACTTCCGCCGGATTCGTAGCCGTAAGGTAAACCGGAAATACTGTAACGTTGTGCTTCGTTTAAAGCTAGTAGTTTGGTGTCTACTTCGATATAACCGGTAAGTAAATATCTTGGAATGAACACTTCTTCAAGTGCATAAGCTTTTTCAGTAAGTTTTACTTTAAAACCGGTTTTGTTTTTTATCCAGTCGGCAGAAACCCTAATTTTAATCGATTGAAACCCGATGAATGAAAAGTGAAGTGTATCGTTTACTTTGGCATCAATTTCAAACTCTCCTTTACCATTGGAGGTGGTTCCTTTTACGGTATTAAGGTTGATGATGTTCACGTCTTTTTTAGGAAGCAGGTTTGCTTCGTTTACAACGATACCCGATATTCTTGTGTAACCTTCTTCTTGAGCAGAAGCAGTAATGGAAAGTAAGGCAAATAAAAAAACTACAAAATATTTCATACTTGTTTTTAGAATGGTCTAAAAGTACTAGATATTTTGTAGTTTCTATAAGAATTTAAAGAAAATTAACAAAAGAATTAGCTTCTTCTTGGTCTTCTTTCTCTAGGTGCGTTTGAATCGGAACGACGAGGCGCTGAGCTGCTGCGTCTTTCGTTTCTAGGAGCTCTGTCATCCGAACCACTTCTTCTGTCCGAACGTTTTTCGCCTCCAAAACGGCTTTCGCCTCTTGAACCTCTATCTCCACGTGGTGCTCTGTCACGGTCTCCGCCTCTTGAGTCTCTGTCTCTTCCTCCACCGAAGCCTCTTCTTTCACCGCGACCATTGTGGTCACGACGACTTGAGTTGCTTCCACCGTCGTTTTTAGAAATTTCTACGTTGATGCGTCTTCCGTTTAAGTCGTATCCGTTTAATACTTCCATTACTTTAGCGGTGTGTTCTCCGTCGGTGTTGAAGAAAGAGAATCCTTCTTTAACATCTACTTTGAATACATCGTCACGACCTAAATCTAACGTTTCTTTCAAGAAATCTTTCAGCTGCATCCAATCGAAATCATCTCTTGCGCCAATGTTGATGAAATAACGAACCGGGTCTCCGGCTCTAATTTCTCTTGGTTCTGAACTTCTTTCTCTGTCGCCGCCTTGGCTTGATAAGTCGCGTTTAGATTTGTAGTACGATAAGAAACGGTTGAATTCAACAGATACCATTCTTTTTACCAATTCTTCTTTGGTTAAGTCTTGGAAAACTTCATAGATAGCCGGTAAATAGTTGTCAATTTCATGATCAACTTCCGTATCGTGAATTTTATTGGCCAAGTGTAATAGCTGGATTTCACAGATTTCAATTCCGCTTGGGATTGTTTTTTCTTCAAACTTCTGTTTGATGATTTTTTCAATCGAATGAATCTTACGGATTTCGCTTTTCGTTACAATAACAATTGAAGTTCCTAATTTACCTGCACGACCGGTACGGCCAGAACGGTGGTTATAGGTTTCAATTTCGTCCGGTAACTGATAGTTTACTACGTGTGTTACGTTGTCTACGTCAATTCCACGAGCCGCAACGTCTGTAGCAACCAACATCTGAATTTGACGACCACGGAACGCTTTCATTACCCCATCACGTTGCGCTTGCGATAAGTCTCCGTGTAAAGCTGCAGCGTTGTATCCGTCTTCGATTAATTTCTCTGCAATAGATTGTGTATCACGTTTGGTACGGCAGAAAACTACAGAGAAAATATCAGGGTTAGCATCAGCCAAACGTTTTAAAGCTTCGTAACGGTCACGGGCATTTACCATGTAAAATTCGTGTGATACCGTTGAAGAACCGGAGTTTTTAGCACCAACGGTAATCTCTTGAGGATTGTGCATGAATTGTTTTGCAATTCGAGCTACTTCCTGTGGCATGGTTGCCGAGAATAACCAAGTGTTTTTTTCGTCCGGAGTGTCTGATAATATCGAACAGATATCATCATAAAATCCCATGTTTAACATTTCGTCTGCTTCATCAAGCACACAAAAGTTAATGTTTTTAATGTTTACAAGCCCACGATTAATCATGTCTTGCATACGTCCTGGAGTAGCCACAATAATCTGTGCACCTCTTTTTACTTCACGCGCCTGCTCGGTAATGCTTGCACCACCATAAACCGCAACGGTGTGTAAGCCCTTAATGTATTTTGAATATTGTTTAATCTCGTTTGTGATCTGTAAACAAAGTTCACGTGTTGGCGATAAAATTAAGCCTTGAGTGCTTCTGTCATCGGCGTCGATTTTCTGGATTAACGGAAAGCCGAATGCGGCTGTTTTACCTGTTCCAGTTTGTGCCAATGCTACAATGTCTGTGTTTTGCTCCAATAGTATTGGAATCGCTTTTTCCTGTACTTCTGACGGATTCTCAAATCCTAGATCTTTAACCGCCAGCAGTAGCGATTCATTCAATCCTAATTGTTCAAATTTATTCATTATGTATTTTTAAATTGGGTGCAAAAGTACTGTTAATTATCGAGACTAACTAATGAAAAAACTTTATTTGTGAATTTATTAGTATTTGATAATCAGTAAATTAGAAAAAAACGAAGAATAAAAGTTTGAGGATTTGAGGGTTTTTACGTCGTTTTGCTGAGGATTTGTTAATGAAATTATGCGTTTTGAAGGAAGGAAATTAGCTGTTTTACGGCTTTTCCGCGGTGGCTGATGGATGATTTTTCTTCCATGGAAAGTTCTGCGAAAGTGGTAGTGTAGTTATCTGCAACAAAAATGGGGTCGTAGCCAAAACCATTGGTTCCGCGTTTTTCGTTAATAATATTTCCGTTGATGATTCCGGTAAATAAATGCTGTTCACTATTCATATTCAGAGCGATAACGGTTTTGAAATTTGCTTTTCTATTGGATTCGTTTAGAAGTTTTTCCAACACTTTGTTCATGTTGTCTTCATCATTGCGCTGCAAACCGGCATAACGTGCAGAGTAAACCCCCGGCTCTCCGTTTAAGGCGTCAATTTCTAAGCCGCTGTCATCGGCAAAACAAGCATAACCATAATGTTCGGTAACGTAATTGGCTTTTAGGATCGCATTTCCTTCAATGGTATCAGCAGTTTCTGGAATATCAACATCACAGCCAATATCTTCTAAGCTAAGAATTTGAATATCAGTAGGAACCAATTGTTGGATTTCTTTGATTTTGTTTTTGTTGTTGGAGGCGAAAACGAGTTGAAGCATGTGCTCTTTTATTTGATTTGTTGCAAAATTATAATTTTTAGTTTTAAGTTCTAAATTTATAATTTTAAGTTTTTTTTCTTACTTAAAATCAGGAATTTACGATGGTAATGTATCAAACTTAGTGATACGCCAATTATAAACACCTAACAATTTAATAATCAGTAATTATCAAAAGGTTAAAGCAAAAATATGGGCAAATACAAAGCCCATCTTTTTTATTTGTTATTGTCTTAAATCGAAGCTAATGAAGCTGAGCGAACCTTTGTGTATCAGAATTAGTGATAAAATTAAATGTATTAAATGTTCTAGTTTTTCAGTCATTAAAAACGGTAAAACTAAAAACCAAAAGCAACAATATTATTGTAAAAACTGTGGTAAGCGGTTTATAGAATTTTACAGTTATAAAGCGTATACTCAAGAAATCAATAGCCAGATTACCACTTTTATTAAGGAAGGACTTGGTATCAGGAGCTGTGCTAAAATATTAAAAATTTCCACAACTACATTATTTAAAAGAATACTATTGATTGCTTCATCAATTAAGGCTCCACCAATCTTAAAAGGTTGCAAATATGAAGTAGACGAGTTGTGTACTTACTTTAGGAAATAAAGCAAACAAGATTTGGATAGTCTATGCTTTAGAAAGGAAATCAAAAAAAGTAGTAAGTTTTAATATTGGAAAACGAACTAATAAAACAATAAGTAAAGTTATAGATGTTTTAAAGCTTTCTAGTGCTAAAAAAATCTTTACAGACAGGTTACAAAATTATCGAAGTTTGATTGAAAGCAAGATACATTCGGTTAAACGTTATGGTACTAACTATATTGAACGTAAGAACTTAACTTTAAGAACTCATTTAAAGCGTTTAAACAGAAAAACAATTTGTTTTGACAGAAGTCTTAGTGTTACTGCTGCTGTGCTTAAAATTTATTTTTTGGGGTAGTCTGAAGTCTTTTTTTTTAATCATTTTGCATTATTTTAAAAGTTCTTTGTGTTTTGTGGTTAATTAAAGTTTAGATATTCAATTTTTTTACATTAATGTTTTTATTATTATAGATATGATTAATTTTTTAACATTTTAAGTTTCTTATAATTGTATTTTCTTAAATAGGATTAATCTATTTTTTTTATGCATTGCATCATTTTTTTTGTAGCCTTTTGATTTTTATAGGATTATAAAGTGATTTGATTTTATTTTTTTGTGATAATTTTTAAAAAAAAATAAAAATTAGTAAGTTTTTTTTTGTAAAAAAGAGTTAATATTGCACTTGTTTTTTACATAGAATATTAATTTTTCCCTTAAAATACATATGGAAAAAAAAGCTAAACTATTATTTTTAGTGCTGTTTTTACAGCATGTTTTGTATTCTCAGTCACCTGGAAATGTTAAAGGATGTGGAGTGTGGATTAAAAATATATCTACAATTGAAGATGTTGTTTCTGGAAGAGAGAAAAATAATAAAAAGAAAAGTCATGTTTTATTGAATGATTTGAATTTCAACAGCGCTATTGATTTTTCAAAAGAAAATCAAATCATTTTAGAAAAAGGGATCCTTAAAAATAGATTTACCATATTCATGGTTTATAAATCAAATGATCAAAAAGAAAAATCTATTTTGTCAGCAAAAGCAGGTAATGATAATTTGAGTATAACCACAAAAAAAATTTCTAACTCAGGAAAGATAGATTATCAAAAAAGTATCCCAGATAATGGAGTTATCCTAAGTTATTATTCTAGTGCAAATGTCTCCAACTCAAATTTAAAATTTATGTATTTAGGAGTTGAAAAAGATTCAATTTCTAAAGATGTAAAAACTTCAATTTTAGAGTTTATATATTATCCCAGAGTGTTAAATTTTATTGAAAGGCAAAAAATAGAAACTTATTTATCTATTAAGTACGGAGTTTCTTTAGACGGTGAAAAAGATTATTTAAACCATAAAGGAGAAAAGATATGGGATTTTAAAGCCAATAAAGAGTTCAATAACAGAGTAACAGGAATTGGAAGAAATGATTTAGCAGGCTTGAATCATAAGCAATCAGGTAATTCTAAGAAAGATGGTATTTATATCAGTTTTGGAGAAAAGATTGATACTCTAAATGTTTTAAACCAAACATTTGTAGGTAATTATACTTATTTAATGTGGGGGGATAATGGTAAGAGTATTAAATTTCAAAATAATAAAGACACTTCTGAACCGGTTTCAAAAATGGAGAGGTTATGGAAAATTCAAAAGATATCTCAAAAAGATAGTTTAAAAACGACATTACTTTTAAATACAGAAGAATTTAAAAACCAATTGCAAGACAAGTATTCAAAAGTTACTAACAATGAGAAAAATAAAGTTAAAGAACGATTTTGGCTTGTAATTGACCGTGATTTTGAAAATGAATTTGATTATTTAAATTCCGAATACATTAAAGGAGATAGTATCTCTGGAAAAGAGTTACTTTTTAAAAATATAATCTGGAGCAACCTTCAAGATAAAAATGTTGCGTTCACCTTTGTTAAAGCACCTGAACTATTTTTTAATTATGAAACTGAAGCCAAAGATTGTAATTCATTGGCTAATGGTAAGATTAATTTGAATATCCATGGAGGTGTTGCCCCGTATAAAGTTAGCCTTGAGAAAGAAGGTAAAACTCTTTTTTCATCTTATTATAATAATAGTGAAATAACAATTGATAATGTTTTAAGTAGTATAAATTACAATATTATTGTTAGAGATAAGAATGGACAGATTTATTTAAAACCTTTAATCATAAATTCATTCGATGCTATTACTTGTGAACTTGCTTCGCAATGGTATTTGAATCAGGAAAACCAAGTTTTGATCAAACCAATTTTAAATAGTTCAGATCAAACCAGATTTGAATGGATAAAAGAGAATAAAATACTTTCAAAAGAAAATCAATTCACAGCTGTTGAAGTTGGTGATTATGTTTTAAAAGTATTTAACAATAGAGGTTGTGAAAAGGAAATCAAATTTAATGTTGGTGACTCATCTGAAAAAGACAATTGGGTGCTCTATCCAAATCCTGTAAATAAAGAAGGAGAATTTACTATCGCTTTTAATCTGAAAAATGAAACTCCGATTTCGATTACTTTTTTCGATATGAATGGTAAAAAAATTAAAACCACAAGTCTTGGAAAGGTTACAGAATATTTATATAAGGATTCAATCAATATTAGTGGTACTTATATGATTCTATTATCAATAGGAGAAAAAACGGAGTCGGTAAAATTAATTGTAGAATAATTTAATAAGAACTTATGTCTAACATAAAAAAAGATTTTAACAATAATAATTATTTAGGATTAAATAAAACTTTGGTTAAAGCGGTAAATCAGATAATGCTTTTTTCCATTCTTCATAGTTCTGTTGTGTTACCTGCTCAAGAACTTGTTTTAGCCTATAATTCGATTGAGAAAACAAAAAATGAGAAAAAATATGATTTGAATACTCCATCAAAAGCTAATATAGATACTCGAGGGGAGGGTTCAAACAATAATAATGCCTTTTCAAGTACAGTCCCAGTTAATAATTCAGTCTTAGATAGTAAAGTTAAACAAGTATATAAGGATGAATCGGTTTTTGTTTCTGATATAAATGAAGGGGTTATAGGCTATTCAACAGTTTTACCGGTTGATGATCCTTCAGATAACTTATTTAAAATCAATATTAGTTCATTGCCAAAGCAAGGCGATAAGGTTTTTCTTAAATATGAATTGTATGGTGTTAGTGATAAAAATGCAGTGGCAAGAAGTATTAATGATCGCTTGTCTGTAGGAGGCTATGAAGTATCACCTAATCAGTCATGGAGTTCTCAAACTGAAGAAATTGATTTTAAGTGGTTAAAAGTAGGAGAGAATAAAATTTTATTCACAACACCTGAGGGTGCAAATTATTTCTATAAAATTAAGAATCTGAAAATTCAAGTTGAACGAAATAAAACAAATAGAGTAAATTCAAAAGTAGTTTTACAGGATTTTGATATCAAATCAGTTAAGAATAATAAAATTTATATTAAAGGTTTTGTAAAAGCTATTCCACAAGGAAAATTGATAGTTGAGGTAGAAAATAAACCTTTACATGTTCAATCAGAAGAATTTGAAGGTTTTGTAGAATTAACAGAAAAAGCAAAAAATAATAAGTTTGTTGTTGTTAGAGCATATGATGATAATGGTTTTTTAGGACAGGAAATTTTATCAATAGAAAATAATTTAAAACAAGCTAAAACAATTTATGAAATAGAAGGCTTAAAATCGTTTAATAAATTAAATTTTAAAGCTCTAGAGAAAAATAGTTTGTCACTACCGGGAGTCTCAATTGAAGTTGCTGACAGTGCGCTCTTATACAATAGAGAGCTTTCAATTACAGAGTTAAGACATATTGATATTGCTCCACTTGGTTCAGACCTGATTAATACAACACAAAACGGAAAAGCATATCGTTTTTTACCAGATGGTACAACATTCGAAAAGCCGGTCAAAATAACGATTGCATACGACCCCAAATTAATGCCTAAAGGATATACAGCTAAGGATTTAAAAACATATTTTTTCGACACAAAAACTAAACGATGGTTAGCAGTGCCAACTGTTTCCGTTGATGAAGTAAATCATACAATAACATCATTAACGACTCATTTTACAGATTATATCAATGGTATAATTCAAGTGCCTGAAAGCCCTGAAACCAATGCATATGCTCCAACATCTATTAGTGATATTAAGATTGCTAATCCAGGAGCAAAAGTGAATTTGATCGACCCACCTACAGCTAATCAACAAGGAGACGCTAATTTATCTTATCCAATAGAAATTCCTGCGGGAAGAAAAGGAATGCAACCTAATTTAACAGTACAATATAATAGTGGAGGTGGTAATGGATGGATGGGATTAGGATGGAATATAAGTATACCGTCTATAGAATTGGATACACAATGGGGTTCCCCTTTATTTAGTGCTACTCAAGAAACAGAAATTTATACTTTATCTGGAGAACAATTAATGTTGAAAAATAACTCCAATTTTTATTTGCCTAATAGAGATAATCCAATTAACAGGATTTCGGACGCAATGTTTTACCCAAGAGTTGAAGCTGGATTTAATCAAATTCAAAGGGTTGGAAACTCACCTTCTAATTATTCTTGGATAGTAACCGATAAATCAGGTACAAAGTATTTTTACGGAAGTACCAATGATTCTAAATTAACAAATGGCAACGGGACTACTGGGAATATTGTGCGTTGGATGCTTAAAAAAGTAGTAGATATCAATGGGAATTATGTTGAATATAATTATATTCTTAAAACTTTTACTGAAGGAACCATGTCTGGTGGTAAACAACTTTACCTTAGTGAAATCCAATATACAGGACACAGTAGTTTAGCCCCAGCTTATTCAGTTGTTTTTAACAGAAATACAAGCCTTCCCGGAGGCTCTGGTTTAAGAGATGATAAGTCAATTAATGCTCGACTTGGATTTAAAGAAATAACGTATGATGTATTGGATAATGTAGTGGTTAAATTTGGAAACCAGATTGTTAGAAAGTACAGTTTTAAATACAGGAAGGGGCAATTTGGTAAAACATTATTAGAAAAGATTCAGCAATTGGATGCCGATGATGTTTTATTTAATGAGCACATTCTAGAGTATTATGATGATACCAATAACGGTCAAACTATTTTTGGAAATGAAGAGCAAATATCAGGTTTAGGAAATGATGTTGGGGGAATTTATAGTATTAATTCGTCTACATTAGGAGCTAGCCATTCAAATAATTATGGAGGAGGATTAGGCTTTACAGGCGGATATGCTTCTCTTGCCGATCCTTTGACTTTAAATCCAGTATCACAATATGGAACGGGAGGTATTTTTGGAGGATTATCTGGTTCAGATTCAAAAGGAAAAATTGCATTTTTAGATATTGATGGAGATGGATTACCAGATAAGGTAATTAAAAGTGATAGCAATGGTTTGTCCTACAGAAAAAATTTAGGAAACGGTTCATTAAGTAGCCCTAAAAGTATATTTGGAGTTTCTGAGTTCTCACGATCAAGTTCTTCAACCAAATCTTTAGGAACAAGAGCAAATTTCTTTGGAATATTTGCAGGTGTTGAAAGGTCATGGACAACATCTTCCACATATTCATATATGGAAGATGTTAATGGTGACGGATTAATGGATGTAGTTAATGATAAAAAAGTGTTTTTTAATACAATGCGACCAAATGGGGCAGATATCTTGCCAACATTTAATGATCAAAGTGCTGCAACACCTAATGTTATTTACCAAGATCTGAGCACTGTGCCAACAGATCCTACAACTACAGATGCTTCAATCGAGAATTATTTATATGATGTGGTAAGAGTATGGGAAGCACCATATTCGGGTACAATTTCCATTGCAGGAAATGCAACGTTACTTAATTTACCAAGCGGAAATAGTACAGATGGTGTTCGTTTTTCAATTGAAAAAGGTAATATTGACTTTACAAACCCACCAACTTCATCAACACCAGTAACAAATGCACCTAACTACGTTTTTCCTAGTTACCCAGTAATTTTAACGTCCTCAAATACTAATACTGCGATAAATATAACCAATGTTGCAATTAATAAAGGACAAAGAATATTTTTCAGAGCAAATTCAGTGAGTAATGATGTAAATGATCATCTGAACATCAATCCAACCATTACTTATACGAATCAATTTAATCCAGCAATAACAAATGCTAATCAAATTGATGCTAATGGTTTTAATTACTTTAATTCCTCAGCTACTAATAGTTTTATTCTTTCAGCAGATCAAAGGGTAATGGCCCCTCACAGGGGTACTTACAGTATTACTTGGCCAAGTTTTACAATAAATAATCCAGTGCCAACACCAGCCAATGTCATGAATGTTGAGATGTCAGATGAGGTAGAATTTGTAGTTACAAAACATATTAAAACAAACAATAACGGAACAATTACTGAAACACAAACTGTATTACAACGTACTAGAGCTTTGATAAACACTTTAGTAAATACAATTAATCCTCTACCTGCTCTTTCATCTATTTCGATACCTTCTTCAGAGATAGATAATGACAATTCAGACAATATTACTAAAGAAGTCTCATTCTCGTTTAAAATTAATGCATATTCAAATGTTGATTGGAAAAAGCTTCATAATAAGTGGAACCCTTCATTAAGTATTCCGGAAAGTAGTTCTGGGGCAGGAGACAATTCAATTGTTTACCCAACTCCAAACTTGTCAGTCTACAATAGCATCAAAACTACAAATACATTTGTTGTTCCACCTGCAATGAATACTGGGAATAACACAACTCGTAAAAGATATAATATGCAGCCTGTATTTCCTACAACAGGGACAGGCACAAGTCAAGTTATTAATTTTGGTGCTTGTACATCCTGTCCAACGGGATATGTTAGAAAATTGTATTTAAGTGTAAAAGGAGCAACCAAGAATTTGTTATATGATAATGGAACAGGGGTTTCAAATAATCTACCTGCTAATCCACTTATTTCCTTGGCTAAATATGAAATCAAGATTGATAATAATGGTAATGTGCTTGCCAATACTGGATCAGGATCAGCATTAGTTACGGGCATTAGAAAATTCAATGTTGTAACGGGATTGTATGATCAAAATGTTAGTTTTACTGGTCCAGCCACACCTCTGCCAAATCGCGGTGTTAACATTATTTTTGAAGCTAACAACAGTAATTCCTCCCCTTTAAATGCCAGAGTCTATTTTGAATATTTTACAGATGATGAAATAGTTGCTACGAGTATTGCTAATGTGCCAGGAGGAGCTGCAAGAATAAAACTGACTACTCAAAATTGGCCAGCGATAAATGTTATTACTAATAATGTACAGCCAAACATTTATGTCAAGAAAGGCAATAACGATTTCGGTGCAAGATATAATGGATGGGGTCAGTTTGCTTATAAAACTGAAAAAGATGTCTCTGGTATAGTCCTTCCGTTAAAAGAATCGGAGTTAATCCCTAATACAACTTTTCATCAGCCAACAGATGCTGAAATAAGTAACTGTGCGAGCCTTCCGGATAATCAGTATCAGGCTTGCATCGAGGCTTTAAACCCTCAAAAAAGAATATTTTCATTAAGTCCAAGTAACGTTCTTGAAAATAATATTTATAAGAAACGATGGGTTGGTACTCAGAAGGAAATGTATGTTGAAGAACTTTTAACAAGTCCTAAAAAACAAAGGGAAGAGGCTGTTGCAGGTACTTCCCCAGTTATAACTGCACCAACTAGTACTGGAGCTTGGGGAATTGTTAAGAAAACTAAAAGTACCTCTACTTCTGGATCAGCAAGTTATTATGTAGGGGCTTATTATAATTCTGGAAATAATCATGTTTATAACGACCATAGAGATGTTAATGGGGATCGTTACCCAGATCTTGTAGATGGAAATGCTATCCGTTTTACAAATAACAAAGGAGGTTTTTCTACTTATACAACTGCTGGTTACGAGCAGCTTTCAAAAGGAACCGGATACGGTGCATCAACACCGGGTTCATTGCCAAAATTTAACTTTAGTGCCGGAAATAGTACAGGTAATACCAAAACTAAAGATTCAAGTTCAGGATCAAGTAAAGACGGTATTGGTCTCCCTGTAAGTGGTACTTTCGGACAGACCGAAGATGAATCCAAAGAATCCTTAATGGATATTAATGGTGATGGATTAGTGGATAAAGTTGAAGACGGTGGAAATGTAAAACTGAATTTAGGGACAATATCTGGTTTTGAAGGGAATACTTCATGGGGCTTTGGTGATGTAAACAAAGGAAAAAGTACCTCTTTATCATTAGGAGGAGGAATCAGTTTGTTTAACAATAGTGTTTCTGCAGGATTGAGTTTAGCTGGTGCCACTTCATACGATAAAGAAACATTTACAGATATTAATGGTGATGGTTTGCCGGATAAAATTGTAAATCAGTCACAAGTACTTTATAATTTTGGAACTACGTTCTCTTCATCTGCAGTTTCGATAAACAATTTTAATTCTACAAGGGAAAGTGTTTCATATTCGGGTGGAATCAATGCAGGTTTTACTTATTGTTATTATTTCCTTGTACCGATAGTATTTACCGGCCCTAAATTTTGTGGTTGCGGTGATGGAAATGGAGGAAAAGGACTTAACAGTGAGAGATTGCAATTGTCTGATATCAATGGAGATGGATATTCAGATATACTAGTGTCAGATAGTGAGACTGAATTGAAAGTCCGTTACTCTAAAATTGGACGTACCAATATGCTTAAATCGGTTAAACGTCCATTAGGGGCTATCATAACAATGGATTATGCAATAACTAATCCAATAAGTGGAACACGTGTAGGAAATACATATAAAATGCCTTTTTCTAAATGGGTAATGACCAGTGTTATCGTAAACGATGGTTTTGTAGGTGATGGTCAGGATAATATAGTTAATAAGTTTGAATACTTAGATGGATATCAAGACAGGAGGGAACGTCAGTTTATCGGTTTCGGTGTAGTTAAAACACATAATATGAAAGCTGATAATACGGTCTATAGAACAGCGGTAACGGAATATGTAACAGCCAATATACCAGATGCAAATTTGTATAGACCTGGTACAGACTCAGAAATAAGACAATATTTCTACAAAAAAGGGATTGTTAGTAAAACCTACATGTTAGATGGAGTTGGAAGAAAACACAATGAGACAGAAAATATTTATAAATATTTTACACCTAATATTCCAAGTTTAAATACATCGGTAAATGATTATAGTACTTTAACTACTCCAAGTCTTACCTATACAGATAAATCAAGAGTATTACCATTATTATATTCGACTATTTTAAGAACATGGGCTTTTAGCAGTGACTCTCCATCAGCCTCATCACATCTAAAGCAAGTCTATACCACAGTTGATGCGTATGATAAATTTGGGAATGTTAAAGTATATCAGGATAAAGGAGAGAATCAAAGCGACTTAGCCGACGATATCAAAGTAGAAATTTTATATCATTATAATTTCTCGAATTATAATATTACAGTTCCGCAAGAACATAAAATTACTAATCAAGGGGTTCAGTATAGAAAAAGTAGAACTTTTGTGGATAGCAAAGGACAAATTATTGAAATTAGAAAATACCTTACAAATTCACTCACAAATAATTATGCATTATATAATCTTAAATATGATATTTTTGGAAATTTAGGGAAAATAATGCATCCGAAAGGAGCACTCTCAGATAGCGATGTAACAAGAATGTCATATGATTATGTTTTTGATGCAATTACAGCAACCTATATCACTGATGTTTATGATGCTTATGGTTATACCAGCCATACTGATTATCGCTATGATTTTGGTTTACCAATAAAAACAATTGATACAAATGCTAATTTAATGGAGTTTGCATACGACACTTTTGGAAGGCCAATTATGATTAAGGGGCCTTATGACAGTGACTGGACAATAAAGAATGCCTATGGGGTTGTGACAAGTACAGGAACAAATTATGCTTATACAGGACATAAAGATGGTACTGGTACGATCTTCACAAGTACATTTGTTGATGGTTTGCAAAGAGTTGTTCAGACCAAAAAAGAAATGCAGCTTTGTGATTGTCCTAATTCAAGTCAGACGGAAAGTTACCGTTTTTCGGTATCTGGAAAAGTTAAGTATGATGAGTTTGGAAGAGCTAACGAGTCTTATCTTAATTATGATGAGAAAAATTGTCAGGGTAACTTCATGCAAAAACTTAGATCTTTTACTTCTCTTTTAGATGTTCCAACAGAAAAAACAACAGTTGAGTATGATTACTTAGATAGAGCTGTGAAAACGACGCTCTTTGGAATACCAGCAGGTAATGCTGTTACTTTAAATAAGTATTCTTTTGATTCAGATCGAGAAGGTGCTACTCAATTTACACAAGAAACGATTTTACCAGAAGGGAATAGAACTATTAACTATATTGATAGTAAAGGTCGAACAACATCTTCTAAACAAATGGGTTCTGAAGACCTGTGGACTAGTTTTGAATACAATAAGTTAAGTGAATTGATTCGTGTTAAAGATGCTAATGAACACATTACTTATTATGCCTATGACAATTTCGGAAGAAAATTAAGTGTAAATCACCCTGATGCAGGTTTAGCTACTTTTAAATATGATTTGGCTAGTCGTTTGAAAGAATCAACAAACGCAAATTTAGCTGCTTTAGGACAGAAAGTAATGTATAACTATAATATTAATCAAATAACTTCAGTTGTTTATCCTTCTCATACGGTTGTTTATGAATATGGTGCACCCGGAGCTCCAGACAATAGCGCAGGCAGGATTGTTTATCAATCAGATTTAACTGGAATGCAATATTTTAAGTACGGAAGATTAGGGGAAATAACTGAAAATAAAAGAATAGTTGTCGACCCAATAACTGCGCCCAGAACATTTACAACTTATTTCGGTTATGATACCTGGGGTAGAATCAGAAAATTGGTTTATCCTGATGGAGAGATTGTGCAATATGAATATGATAATGGCGGGCTTCTGAAAAAAATTTTTAATAGTAATGATATCGTTTATCTTAAAAATATTTGTTATGACCAGTTCGAACAACGTAAAGAAGTTCAGTATGGTAATGATACGTTTACTAACTATGAATATGAACCACAACGTCGTTTACAACAATTAAAAGTCAAGGCGTCTACAGGTGAGGTTTTTATGAACAGTAATTATCAATACGATAAAAACAGTAATGTGACCAATATCAATAACATAAACTCTGGAGCGGCTTCTTTTCAATTGGGTGGTACATCACACAAAGAATTTGCTTACGATCCTTACAATAGATTAATTTCAGCAAGTGGAATGTGGTCGGGGCATTCAGAGGATCATGAGTTTTCATTGGTTGTAGGATATAATGCATTGCACAATATTGTAAGTAAAACACAGATACACCAAAAAGCACCTTTAGGTAGTGGTGCATGGGCTGAAACTGATAACACTTTTACAAATAATTACACTTACAATGCTTCGCAACAGCCTCACGCACCAGCAACTATTGAGGTTGCCGATGCTACTGGTTATGTGTCCGAACAGATTTTAAATACATACGATCTTAATGGTAATCTAAAACAAATTGAAAAAGAAGTTGAAAATGTCGGAAGTACTATTGAGCGACAATTGTATTGGGATGAACAAAATCGTCTACAAGCAATTGTAGAAAATGAAATTGCACATCATTATATCTATGATGCTGCAGGGGGAAGAATTTTGAAAAGTTCTGGTAGCTCAGCTAATTTAAATATTAATGGAGACGTGGTTGTAGGAATGACCAACCCAGGTACCTATACACTTTATCCTAGTGGTTATTTAGTTTTAGGGCAAACTCAATATACTAAACATTATTATGCAGGTTCACAGCGAATTGCTTCACAATTAGGTAATAATGATAGTGTCAATGGTTTTATTGAAACTGAAAGTATGCCACTTCAAGCACCCCAGGGTGAAGGTAAAGGTAAAGGTAAAGGTAAAATGGATGCTGCGACAGTTTTAATGAATATTAAGAAAGCGCAACAGAAACAGATAAGGGATATTTATAATAAAGCAAAATTAGGAGCGCCTAATTTTGATGATAATGATAGTGTTTCAAGAGACTCGGCCAACGATGCTTGTTATCAGGAATTAGTAACATTGTTTAATTATCATTTAAACATTTCTATGCAGGGCGATTTTCCAGAAAATAAAAAATGTGCACAGTACATAGGGTATTTAATTAATACATTTCCAAATCAGGCATGTAATTCAATTCTTTCTTTAAAAGAGAAGACTAACTGTTATATAGATTTAAATACTAAGAGCGAACCAATTTGGTGGTATCATCCAGATCATTTAGGAAGTTCTTCGTATCTTAGTGATTGGTTTGGTAAACCTAGTCATTATTATGATTATTTACCTTTTGGAGAAGAAATGATATCACAAACCAATAGCTCTTATAACAATATTTATAAGTTTAACGGTAAAGAACTGGATGAGGAAACTGGGTTGTATTATTATGGGGCACGTTATTATAACCCGAAATGGAGTTTTTGGTTGAGTGTGGATCCTTTAGCTGAGAAATATCCAAATATCGGAGCCTATGTTTATTGTGCGCAAAACCCAATAAATTTAATTGATCCGGATGGCAGAGATTGGGTTGAAGGGAAAGACGGGAACATAACATGGAGAAATGATGTTAATAGTAAGAATCATAAAGATGTATTGAAAGAAGGTGAAATATACAGAGGGACAGATTATGTAAGGTATAAAGAATGGAATAATAATAAGGCTAAGGGATTAGTTCAAGAGCATTATAAATCAAATAAAGTTTTGCAATATGAAAAGCATAATGGTAAATTTCAGTTAGATTTTAGTGGGGATATTGTTTCAGATAATGATATAACTGGAAAAGAATTAAACAATGCTAAACATGCAGATGATGGTATTACTGGAAAGATGTATTTGAATGCTGTTTTTTCTGATGGAGGTACTTTTACAACAGAAACATATGATTTTACGAGTGGCCCTTATGGGAACGGTCCAACTCCAAATAAAAACTATACGGGATCTGCTTTTGCTAGAACAAATGAAGGAGGAATGCAAATTTACGGAGAAATGGGGTGGAAAGTGTATATGGAGGATTATAATGGTAGAGATGGACTTAGAATCCATCCTGACACAAATGGTAGAGGCACAAAAGGATGTATAGGTATCAATGGGGCAGCTCAACAATTAAAAGATCTTGGAAATTTTTTAGAAAAATACATTAAGGATAATAAAACAATTAAAGTCAATTTTAACATACCAGGTAACCCAAATTATGGAAATAATGGAAAAGCAAATCTTAATATTCGTCAGTAAATTATTTATTTGTTTATTTTTTTTGATTTCTTGCAATAATTTTAATTATTCAAAAAAAAATGATGGGTTGGTTTTTTTTGTTACGAAAGGAAAAGACAGTATTATTAATGGAATTGTGTTAAGAGACACAACATCTTTGTTGAAGAATTTAGGAGATGTTAGTGATTTAATTTCTGATGACATCAATATGGGTGAATGTGTAACATTAGTTAATGAATCTGGAAATGAATTTTTTAAAATGAGAAGAGAATATGGAGGTTATAAAAATCAATATGATTATTTTTTTGTTACTAAGACAAATTCTTCTAAAAAAATAAAAAAAATAAAAGATTTGAATTTTAAGTCAAACAATGGTGCTTATTTAGGTATGTCTGAAATTGAATTCAAAGAAAAATATGATTTGAGAAAATTTATAAAAGAGGTTAAAGGAAATATATCTACATATATTTTTAAAGATGTTGACGATATATATCAGTCGAAATTTACATTTGATCAGTCTAAATTAATAGAATTTGAATTTGGTTATCAGGACTAATTTTGATTTGTAATGTATCAAACTTAGTGATACCACAATTATCAATACCTAACAATTTAATAATCAGTAATTATCAAAAGGTTAAAGCAAAAAGATGGGCTAATACAAGTCCATCTTTTTTATTTGTTATTGTCTTAAAACGAAGCTAATGAAGCCGAGCAGACCTTTGTGCATCAGAGTTAGTTATAAAATTAAGAGTGTTAAAATAGTATTTTTTCAGTGATTAAAATTGAGTTAACTAAGAACTAAAAGTTCATTCGGTTTTTTAATTTGTTGCAAAATTATAATTTTTGTTTTAAGTTCTAAATTTGTAATTTTAAGTTTTTTCTTACTTAAAATCAGGAATTTACAATTAAAAAAAATGAAAAATCACTAAATTTAGTGAGGGAATAATTTATTTCTAGATTGTATTTTTGCCTAAAAATAACATTTTAGTAATCTTTCTCTTTTAAAAAATTTGGAGTGAGGGGTTACTTTTGAGCCTCAAATTACATAAACTAAATTTATATAAATGCAAAACTCTACTCTTAGGGCTAATAGCTTTCTTGTGCTATTGGCTTCTTTTTCTTTTTTTTCAATAGGATATTCTCAAGATATACTTTGGGAAAAATCTTTTGGAGGAAAACATGCAGAACTTCTTTTCGATGCAATTCCAACGCCAGATTATGGTTTCATTTTGGCTGGAAGTTCCATTTCCGGAAAGTCAGGAAACAAGACAGAAGCTTCTCAAGGTGATTTAGATTACTGGATTTGGAAAATGGACGACAATGGAGAAGCTAAATGGCAAAAAAGCTTTGGAGGTAGCGATATGGATATGCTGCAAAGTGTGAAATTAACTTCCGATGGAGGTTTTATTTTAGCAGGTACTTCCTCTTCAAATAAAGGTGAATTCAAAAAAGACGATAGCAAAGGTTATGATGATTTCTGGATCATAAAGCTTGATGCCAAAGGTAATGAACTATGGCAAAAAACCATTGGAGGTAATTCATTGGAGAAAAATGTTAGCATCATTCAATGTAAAGATGGGGGATATTTGCTGGGAGGATCTTCTTCTTCAAATAAATCCGAGTTAATGCCAAATCAGCAAGTAGATAGTTACGGTAAAAAAGATGATTGTAGAGGTGGTCTTGATTACTGGATAATTAAGCTAAAACCCACTGGTGAAATTGTTTGGCAGAAAACCTTTGGAGGGCTATATGATGATGAATTAAAGAGTATTATTCAAACCAATGACGAAGGATACCTTTTGGGAGGTTATTCCAATTCACCAGAATCAGGAGAAAAGGCTGAAAAGAACAATGGGCAAGGTGATTTTTGGATTTTAAAACTCGATGGAGAAGGAAAACAACAATGGCAAAGAACTTTAGGGGGAGATAAAGATGACAATCTAGCGGTTGTTTTACAAAGTCAAGACGGAAACTATATTGTAGGTGGTAGTTCTAATTCTGGAGCGACAGATTCCAAAAGTAAAAGCAGTAAAAACGGTTCAGATTTTTGGATTGTAAAGTTAGATAGCAAAGGAAGTACACTTTGGCAGCAAACCTACAATTTCGGCAAATATGATATTTTAACTTCAATCGTTGAGAACCCTGATGGGAGTATGCTTGTAGGTGGTTATGCAGCGACTGAAAAAAAGCAGACTACAGACTCCAAAAAACAAAAAGAAGATTCTGAAGGGATTAACGACTATATCGCCATGAGAATTGATAGTAATGGTGAGAATAAATGGTCGCAAACAGTAGGAAGCAAAGGAGACGATATTCTTAAAAAGCTCTTAGAAACCAGAGACGGAGGATACTTACTTGCAGGTACATCAAATGGTTCAATTTCCAGAGATCGTTACAGCTCTATTGGTGGTGGTGATTTTTGGGTGGTAAAACTTAAAGACAAACAAAAACCTGAAAAACCAAAAGCTCCAATTGAAGCAATACCTAACCCTGCTCAATCTTTCACAAATGTAATTGTTGGATTTGATTTCAATTTTGGAACCGCAACTCTATACGATTTAAGCGGAAGACAATTGCAAAAAGTTGAGATAAAGGAAAAAACAATTCCGTTTGATTTAAGCCCATACCCTGAGGGAGTTTATATTGTTGAAGTTAGGACGAATACGGAAACGAATTCAGTTAAAGTGATTAAAAGTAAATAAAGAATACAATGAATATAGCAAAGTCAATAATATTAGGATTTTTATTTATAGTAATAAATGGAAGTATTCAAGCCCAGTCAAATTCTGAAATTAAAAGCGATTTACCAAGTATAATTCCACCGTCGCCGACAGTTGCTGCTTTGATGAAATTTGAAGAGGTACCAGTTAGTAATTACACAGGAGTTCCGGACATTTCTATTCCCCTTTTTAACTCTCCAACTCATTCTAAAGACTTAAATATTGATGTTTCTTTAAAATATCATATATCAGGTATTGCAGCAAATGAAAGAGCTAGTGATGTAGGGTTAGGATGGAGTTTGTTTGCTGGAGGTACAATCTCAAGAACAGTACGAGGACTACCTGATGAAATGTTCAAAACCTCTGGACAAATCTATGGGAATGGGAAAGTGGGAATATATCATGTAATCAACAATTATAATGGAGACAATTTTGGCTATTATGATTTTATGAACACTATTCAAAATGGAATAAGTACTCAAGAGCAGCAAAATGCGGTTGATGAATTTTTATGGGAAACAATTGAGAAAGGGAAGTTTGATACTGAACATGATCTTTGGCAGTTTAATTTCATGGGACAGTCAGGTCGTTTTTATATAAAGAAAAATTTGCAAACGGGGCAGTTGGAAGTAAAACCACTTGACGATTATAAGGTTAAAATTATCAATAATTATAGTATTGATACAGTTTATCCGACATTATCATATGTTCCTACGGGTTTTACAATTTATGATGATAAAGGGTATAAATATGTTTTCGATGAAATTGAAATTACAAATACTGCAGTATCTACTCAGAGTGTATATAATGCGGGGATGGGGATTTTAACAGATAGTAGCTATGCAACGAATCAAACAAATTATAATAGTGCCTTTCATCTTTCAAAAGTATTTGACAATAATGGGCAATTAATAGCCAGTATGTCTTATTATCAAGATTATAAGGAATCTGTGATGAATATTAGCTATACTAATAATGTAAATACTGGATTTGTTAGAATAGGTGACTTGCTACTCGTCCCACCTGGTGTAGGTTGTTTTGAAGGAGGCGTTGCAAGTTATAAAAAAATAAGGGCTAAGGATATAACAAGCAACAATTTAGTGATTACAAAAGTCAAAAAAATTAAAGAAATAAAAGTTGAAGGTATTGCTAAATTGGAATTTAATTTTGTGCTGGGTAGATCGGATTCCAATATCTCATTAAATGAAACGGCAAGCGTTTTAAAAGGATTAACTATAAAAGATTGGAGTAATAAGTTTATTAAGAAATATAGTTTTGAACATGCCTATTCTCAAGTTATCGATATGAGATTGCAACTTGTTAAGATAAAAGAACAGGATTCACTTGAAACAGCAGAAAAATCATTTGAATTTGAGTATCAAACTAATGATTGGTCGAATTATTCTGTAGGGAAAGATTATTGGGGGTATTTTAATTTAAGACGAACATGTGAATTGATGAATATTAATGATAGAGAACCATCATCTAGTTTTTCAACAACTGACATACTTCAAAAAATAAAATACCCAACTGGAGGTTCTGCGATATTTGATTTTGAGGCAAACCAATATTCTTATATTGGAGATCAACCAGTTCAAAATTTTGATAAAAATCCAGATAATTACCATGAAACAGGCTATGAAACATTAGTGTTTAATAATTCCGTCCAACAATTATTACCAATTTCATCAGTTACAAGGACAGTAAGATTTTACCCTTCAATAACTTTAAATGAAGATCCTTTACAGAATTATAGAAACTTTTCTTTACTTAAAATTGTTAATGGAACACCTCAATGGGTTGTTAATTTATCATGTCCAAGTACACAGGGGGGATGTTGTGTTGATTTTACTCTTGAGGCAGGTGTACAATATAGTATTAGAAGAGATAATACTAACCCTGACATTAATCCAACAGATGAAATTTCCATTCAATATTTTGAGAAAAATTCAACCATTAAAGAATATTTATATGGAGGTGGAAATAGAATAAAACGAATAGGTTATTTTAAAGAAGATGCAAGTAAGGAATATTATAAATATCCAGATAATTATGCGTCACTTTATCAACCTTCAAAAGAGAAAATTTATAATTATTCATTTTTTGACAATGCAAATAAAAGTAGTGGATCCCTGGTTTTTGCAAAACCATTATTTAACTATTCAATTTCAGAGAATCCATGCTTTGAATGTGCTGGTGGTGTTGTGTATTCTATTGGATATGATGTTTATACTGATTTTAATAATCTAGCAGCTTTAAGAACTCAAGGGGCAGATGTAGGATATAAAAATGTGACCGTTAAAGAAACTGATAACGGGAAAAATCAATATGTATATACTTCACCAATTGATTATCCTGAAACTAATTATAATTTGTATGGTCCACCATTTTATCCAACTGAAAATTTTGATTATAGAAGGGGGCTTTTACTTAACGAAAAAACAGTTTCTGAAGATAATAAAGTTCTTGTTGAAGTAAATTCAACATATAATTTTGAAGAAAATGAATATATTGAGACATCAGGTATTAAGGTTCATTATATAAGTGAGCCATGTACAACAAATTCAAAATTCAAAAATTATACACAGTATAGAGATTATTTCGATTTATGTGAATCTCTCCCTCCAGTGGATGCATTTTATTTAAATACCGCTATTAATCCTACACAGCTTCCGGACGAACCAATAGCTCCTTGTCATTGTATTTGTGATGTACCAAGTTTTATACATTTTAAGTATAGTTATGAAGCATTCGGTTGGACTCAGCTTAGAAGTAAACAAACTAAAAACTATTTCTACAACGGAGCAACTCAAAATATTGTTGAGACGAATGAAACCTTCACCTACAACCCATTAAACAAACAAATTGCATCACATACTGTTGATAATAGTCTTGGAGAGGTTTTAACTACAAATTATTTCTATCACACGGGTAATTCCTCGTATTCACAAAACAGGATTTCAGAGATAGAACGAATAGAAATCAAAAAAGGAAGTGATATAATCTCTGAGAATAAAATTAATTATGGTAATTCATGGACAAGTAATCAATCGTTTTTACCTGAAACTATTGAGGTTAAAAAAGGGGGTAGAACGTCGGAAGTTCGCTTAAGATATAACCGATACGATGAGTTCGGTAATCCGGAAGAAGTGCAACAAGAAAACGGTATGAAAATATGTTACATCTGGGGTTATAATAAAACCTTACCGGTTGCTAAGATTGAAAATATTGCTTATTCGACAATACCTATTAATTTAATTACAGCTATACAAGATGCAACTGATTCATTAACTGGAACGGAACAGCAAATTTTGGATAAATTGAAAGATTTGCGTAACGATAGCGCACTTGCAAATGCAATGGTTACCACTTATACACACAGAGCATTAGTAGGTATAAGTACCGTCACCGATCCTAAGGGTCAAATTACAACCTACATTTACGATGAATTTAACAGGTTAAAACAAGTTAAAGACCATCAAGGAAATATTTTAAGTGAGAACGCATATAACTATAGACCATAATACCCCAAACAAATGAAGAAGATAATTTATTTACTATTGTTATTCCCTTTACTTGTTTTGGGTCAAAGCAATGCTCAGAATTGGGTAAAAACAACAACCTATAAAAAACCAACTACGGCAGGAAGTGTAGATGTTAGTGATCCAGCACAAGCCGTTATCAATGTCGATTATTTTGATGGATTGGGAAGGCCAATCCAAAAAGTAGCAAACAAGCAATCTAACACTGGGAAGGATATAATTACTCATATTGAGTACGATGTTTATGGAAGACAGCCTAGAGAATATCTTCCTTATTACAGTTCGCAAAATAATATGTTATATGTAGATAGTACGGCTGCGCGTCAGGCTACATTACAACAGTATCAAACAAATTATACAGATGCTACTCCGTTTAGTCAAAAATTATTTGAAGCCTCTCCACTAAACCGTGTTTTAAAACAAGCTGCTCCAGGTGATGCTTGGAAACTGAATTCAGGACATGAAATAAAATTTGATTATCAAGCAAATTCAGCTGCTGATAATGTGAAGTTATTTAAAGCAACTACTGTTTGGTCAGATAGTAAAGGGTTTTATGATATCTCATCATTCGTCCAAAACGGTAATTATACGGAAAGTAACCCTATTAATAAATTGTACAAAACCATTACAAAGGATGAAAACTGGACGAGTTCTTCTGGTAAGATATTTACAACAGAAGAGTTTAAAGATAAAGAAGGCCATGTGGTTTTAAAGAGAACTTATTGTAAGAAAGGTAAGGCTACTGATATTTATGATACCTATTATGTTTACGATGAATATGGAAATTTAACTTATGTGATTTCTCCTTTAGCAAATGGAGATATTTCTCAAAATAGTTTGGATGGTTTGTGCTATCAATACAGATATGATAACAGAAACCGATTGGCTGCGAAAAAACTACCAGGGAAACAATGGGAGTATATGGTTTATGACAGATTAGACAGAGTAGTTGCTACCGGACCTACTTATAATCCTTGGGGAGCAACAATTGAGACAGATGCTGGTTGGCTTATAACAGAATATGATGTTTTTGGAAGAGTGATTCAAACAGGCTGGAAAGCCATGACGGTTTCAGAAGCAACTCGAAGTAATAATCAGAATACAATTAACACAGGTAGTAGTAATCCATTTTCGTTAACTGCTAATGATGTTCTTACAAAAACTTATTATGATAATTATGCATTTGCCACTAATGCTTCTTTAACAATTGCTACAGATGTAGAAGGAGATCATGTTGCAACCAATTTAAAAGGAATGCAAACAGGAACTTGGGTTCGTATTTTAGATGCTTCTGGAAATACTAACGGAGAGATAACCTATACACTTTACGATGATAAATACCGTCCTATCAGGACTTATAAGAAAAATTATCTAGGTGGTTATACACAAGTTGATAGTAAACTTGACTTTACTGGTAAAGCGCTTTATACAATTACCAAGCATAAACGATTAAATGGAGATACAGAAATTGTAGTTCGTGAAGATTTCACATACAGCGCTCAGGATAAATTACTGACACATACTCATAAAATTGGTCAAAATGGTACAACCGAAGTTTTGGCAACTAATACTTATGACGAATTAGGCCAGTTAGTTGTAAAGAATGTAGGAGGAACAAGCGGAGAATCAAGTCTTCAAAAAGTAAATTATCAATATAATATTAGAGGATGGTTAACGGGAATTAATAATATCTTAGATTTAAACAATAATGCAAATGAAAATGATCTGTTTGCTTTTAAAATAAATTATAATGATGCAACGGATATTACTCCATTGTTTAACGGTAATATTTCTGAGACATTTTGGAGAACCTCCAGTGATAACCAACGCCGAAAATATTCTTATGAGTATGATGGCTTAAACAGATTATTAGGAGCTTATTATTCGAAACCAGATGCAACAGTAAATCCGTTTAGACATTCGTATGACGAAAATATATCATATGATAAGAATGGAAATATTACAAGTTTATATAGATCAGGAGATTATGATGATGAAAATTATCAATTACCAATAGATCAATTAGTATATACCTATGATACTAATAATAAAAATCAGCTAAAAAAAGTTGCTGATTCATCAAATAGCACAAGTGGGTTTTATGATGGAACAAATACAGGGGATGATTTTGGGTATGATTCAAACGGTAACATGAAATCTGATTTAAATAAAGGAATTACCAGTATTAAGTATAACCATTTGAATTTACCAATAGAGATTACTTTTAGTGGGACAACCACAAAAAAAATAAATTATCTTTATGATGCAGCTGGAGTAAAGCTTCAAAAGAAAGTGACAATTGCTACAAATATAACTATCACGGATTATCTATCAGGTTTTCAGTATAATAAAGTAAATAGTAATCCTGTTAAGTTAGATTTTTTTCCTCATGCAGAAGGTTATGTAAGTAATATTGTAGTTAACGGGAATAATGTTTTTAAATACATTTATAATTATTCAGATCATTTAGGAAACAATCGTTTAAGTTACACTTACGATACAGCCAGTAGTTCATTAAAGATAATTGAGGAAAATAATTATTATCCATTTGGTTTGAAGCATAACAATTACAATTGGACAAAACTTTATTATGATGCAGTTGCTTCTGGAGAAATTTTAATTGAATTAAAACCTATGGCAACTCCTTATAAGTATAAGTATAATGGAAAAGAGTTGCAGGACGAGTTGGGACTGAATGTTTACGATTATGGGGCTAGGAATTATGACCCTGCTATTGGTAGATGGATGAACATTGACCCGTTAGCGGAGAAATCGAGAAGATGGTCACCTTATAATTACGCATATAATAATCCGATTTATTTTGTTGACCCAGATGGAATGTTACCAGTAGGTGGTGGAGACCCAGTTGGTCCAGGTTATATAAAAGCGGGTGGATTAGACAGAATGGTGGGTTTTGCGGTGAGACATCCAATAGCAGCTTCGGCAATAGGAAGCGTTGCTCATGGTTCAACAAATATCTCTACCAATTCAGCTAGATTTGCCATTAATACAGGATTACCTGAAAATAAAGCAATGGAAGGTTCACATATAAATGCTTTTAGACATACATTGTGGCAAGCAACAATAACTAAAGAGTTTGGAGAAAGTACTGCTAAACAAGCTGGAAACACTCATGAAGATAATCCTTTTGCAAATTTAAAACAAACTAGTTTTAAGTCACTTTCAGAAGCTGACCAAACTGTAGATTTGTTGAATAACCAAATAGGAAGACAAATAGGAAATGATAATCCTGATGCAACGATGAAAGAATTATCAATAGAAACATTAAATTATTTTAATGATAATGGATTATATACAGCTAATAAACAAAAAGATGGGACTTACAGTATTTCGCAAACAAAATTGACATCAGAGCAATATTCAGATGCATTGAATACGCTTAATTCAACCAATCAGAATGGTTATACTCCTTCTCAACAGACAGCACGAAATGCAGAAGTTAAAGCAGAACAAGAAAAACAAAATAGAGCTCATGATTCAGGGTCAAAATTTTAAAATATGAAAAAGTTAATATCATTAATTGTTATAGTCCTATTGTTATTTAGTTGTAGCCATCGAAAAGGAAAAATAGAGTTGGCTTTAACAAAAGAAATAGAAAATTGTAATACCCCAGACTGTAGAATAGAATTAAAAAAAGTTACAGATTTTGAATGGGATAAAGTTTATTTTTTTGAAATACCTACTGATAAAGAATATGTAAATAAATGCATCGGTATTGATTATCCCAATTATGTTGAATTTACTAGACCAATTATTTTTTTGAACAAAGGGAAAATCGTTTATTCTGAAAACAACGTATCATCAGTAGAAAGTTTAGTTGATGAACAGATTGTAATTGGAGACATAATTGACACTACTAAAGTACGAGTGTTTACACCTAAAGAAGCTATTTTTAAAAGTGCAATAAAAGAAAATGACAATTTAAAATATTATGAACTAACACCTTTAGAAAAATAGAATAATGAAACCTAATATTGGATGAAAGTCTGATATTAGGTTTTTTTATACCGATTAATTCAAACCATTATTCTCGCTCGTTATTGTTTTTATTATCCATGGTGTAAGAATTAATGAAATTAGCATTGCCGAAATACCAGTAACAATAATTTGCCCGTACGCTTTATAATTAAGTCCCATTGAAAATCGTATTAGAATTATTGTCAAAGTTAATCCAGCTAATACGCTCCAATATTTTAACTTGAATTCTCCCTTTACTTTTTTGTCTGCTGGTAGCTTGAACAAAGCAAAACAAATCACAGTCCCACCCAGTAAAGTACTTGAATGTTGTAGTATTTTAAAAATTGGTATTTGCATTCCGAGAATATCAATTTTATTTATTAGCATTGGAATTATCTCAACAAAATAACCGTGTACGTGAGTAAAACTGTCCCAAAATAAATGTGAGATTGCACCAATTAAAACTGAAATTATTATTACGAACCAATTCTTTTTAAAATGATTGTTCCAATTGAATTGTCTAAAGGAAGAAAGTCTTGATTTTAAAATTGTCGGCAGATTATCAATTAAGCTTTCACGAACAAAATTATGAAAGATAAAAGCGAGTAGAAGCCCCAATGGAATATCAAACCAAAACAACCCACTCAAAGTATGACTATAGTTACTTTGTACTTTCATTCTTATAAAATATTCAAAATCAGGAGTCAAACTGCCAATTACAAGTCCAGTCAATGAAAACCATCGTTTAGGTAAATATGTCAATGGCAAAACTATTGCAGGATGTGAAAATGTAAATGGCATTTTTGATTATGATTTATGATAATGTTTAAAAGTATGAAATAATAATTTAATCAAAATCGTTCCGACATCTGAAACGAACCACAAACGCATAGTTAGTTATTGAATTCAAGAATTAAACCTAACATCTGGATGAGAATCTGGTGTTAGGTTTTTTTGTTTATGATAACCAATAAAATTCAGTATAAATACGTATTGTATGGCATTTTGTTTACTGCTGAAAAAATATTTTAAAAATATTTATGTATTTTTTATTAACTATCAGTAATATTTTATATATTTGCCTCATAGTTCTTTGAAATTTGTTTTGAAAGTTAATTACTAAATGGAGATTTTAAATTTTTGTTTATTTATAAACAACCCTTCATTGGGGTTTCAGGCACAATTCGCCCTCTAACCTGATGAACCAACTGATGTAGCGGTAACGCCTCAACAGTACATCCGTAGATATGATTGTAAGTAAAATTGCACCCCAGTCAAAGATGATTAAGTCAGATTAGAATGAATTGTTTAATGAAAGCTTCTATTTTAAAAGAAGCAGGGATTTTAAAGCGGTGCATAGAGAACATTGTCTACGCATTTAGTGATTAACTATTGTTAAAAAGAAGCAGGTAGCAACTAAGCTATCACTAAATCTCTTTAATTATGTCGAGAAAAATTAGACTTCAAAACATCGATGGATTGCTAAACGTATTAGTAACTATCGCAACGAACCAGTGTTCTCTATCGGAGAATGACGTTAATTTATTAAATGATGCAATAGCAAAGTTAAATAGATTAAGGACTAAAAAAGGGTTGACCGACAAGCATTTCAAATCTGAAGTGTCAGATATTGTTGACCTCATTATTAAGTTTTTAATTTAATGCTATGAGCCATGAGAGAAGTATTACGTTATTCAGTTACCCCGACACCCTTTAAATTTTTCCAAATTAATTAATCATGAACTTAGGTACAGTAATAAAAGATATCAGAAAACAAAAGGGTCAAACTCAAACAGAGTTTGCCTCTCTTTGTGGTATTACACAAACTTATTTATCCCAAATTGAAAACAATAGCAAAGAGCCAAACTTATCGACTTTAAAAGAAATAAGCTCTCGCCTTGATATTCCGTTACCAATTTTATTTTTTTTATCATTAAACGAAGATGATATTTCACCTGAAAAAAGAAAAGCATTTGAGATTATAAACCCATCCGTAAAATCTCTTGTGAATGAGTTCTTTAGAGTCTAGGAATAAATTATTTTTACCTTCAATCATCGGAGAATCAAAAAAGGAACTTGATAAAATTATTGAGGATATCGATAGTCATTATAGTGAATGGATTGAAACAAAAATAGACAAAAAGACTGAGCTACCTAAAACCTATTTGGATGGAACTGTAAAGCAACGAGTCATTAGACCTTCTAAACCTCAATTAAAACGGATTCAAAAAAAAATTAAAGACAGAATCCTTTCAGGGATTGAATTACCTAGCAATATTCATGGTGGCGTAAAAGGTAAAAGCAATATAACAAACGCAAAACCACACCAAGGGAAAAAATACGTTTTTGTAACTGATTTAAAGGACTTTTACCCATCAATAAGCGCAAAAAAAGTTCATAAAACATTTATTAATCTTGGGTTTAATAAACAATTTGCTTTTTACGCTACTAGGTTAACTACTTGGAAAGGAGAATTACCTCAAGGCACACCAACAAGTACACATATATCAAATTTGGTTTTTTTAGATACTGATTATAAATTAATTGAAATCTGCAAAGCTAACGGCATAACTTATACTAGATACATTGATGATTTGACTTTTTCCTCTCAAAAAGATTTTCAACACCTCATCCCAATAATTTTAGAAACTGTGCAAAAAGATGGTTTAAAAATTAGTTTTAGAAAGACCGATTACGCTGGCAAACAGAATATCACTGGTATTAATGTATTTCTTAATAAGATTGACGGTACTGATAAAATTATAGCTAGGGCAAAAGAGGAAGAAAACTCCGAAGCGAAAGTAAAACCAATTCTTAATTATCTAAAGAATATAAGAAAAACCAATAGCAAATAACAAAAAACCTACTCCAGTATTTGGAATAGGTTTTCTGTTTCATTTGCGATTGCAAATTCTTCAAAACTAATTAATCTATTGGGTTTTCCAAAAAATCACCCATTTCGGTTTCAAAATCTACTGGTCTGTTAATTCGATATTTATCCTTATACATTAAAAACTTTGCGTTGATGTTCGAGGTATGAATCGAATATAGTTCCGTTATATTTTTCTTATTAAATACCTCATCTTTTAACCAATCCTGTAATGCTTTAAATGCTTTGCCATTTGATTCTGGGTTTTTCACCTTGGCAATTTCCTCATTATAAAAACGTTTGAGATACTTCGTTGAAACTTTCTCCATCCCTTTAACGTCCCTTTTGTCGTATAGCGGTTTAATTTCCATGACATAATCTTCACCGTAATAATCAAGTAAACTACCCAATGAGCCAACGTAATTTGCATAATCCTCATCATTCATTGGAGTTTCTATTTGTTCATCAACCACGGCTGGTGTTTCCTCAACAAGATTTGTTTCTGGCGATTCGATTATTTCTTCCAGTTCTTCGATGGTTTTTACATCGGCTTCACTTTTCAAATTCCCGAAGCTTGAGATTAAATATTTATAACTGAATCCATTCCCTTTGCCCCTTTCTTCTTTGATTATCCTTAAATACCCGTTATCCTGAAGGCTTTTAGTTGCATTAGCCAGTTTGTTTTTTGACCAGTCTAGCATTTTACGATAATACTCCAAGCTAACTCTTTTATCACTTGGAGTGTCAAGTATCAACTGAAATAACCTAACAGCCGAATCCGTTAAATTCGCATCAGTAATTACATTCTTTGGGGTTTGGATGAATCCTTTGTCTAACCCAATAATAGCGGTGCTATTGATAGTTTTTCTTTCCATAACATTTTTTATTTCCTTTTTGTAATTTCCTTTTTGGCTTATACTCGGAAGGAAACCTTGAAGGTGCGACCAACAAGGAACCGAGTACGCAGTATTTCTGCGGTTTAATAGTATATAGTGTATTGGAGTGACTAAGTAAATGAAATCTATCTATATTATTTTTCTATTATTTAATGTAATTGATAGATTTAATTTATGATATTGATGTGAAGCACCCTCATTTTGAGGGAAGATGGTAATGTTTCAAACTTAGTGATGCAAAATTATCACGACCTAACAATTTAATAATCAGTAATTATCAAAAGGTTAAAGCAAAAAGATGGGCAAATACAAGCCCATCTTTTTTATTTGTTATTGTCTTAAATCGAAGCTAATGAAGTCGAGCGAACCTTTGTGTATCAGAGTTAGTGATAAAATTAAATGTATTAAATGTTCTAGTTTTTCAGTCATTAAAAACGGTAAAACTAAAAACCAAAAGCAGCAATATTATTGTAAAAGTTGTGGTAAGAGGTTTATAGAATTTTACAGTTATAAAGCGTATGCTTTAGAAATCAATAGTCAGATTGTTACTTTCATTAAAGAAGGACTTGGTGTTAGGAGCATAGCCAGAATATTAAAAATTTCCACAACTACATTACTTAAAAGAATAGTCTCAATTGCTTCATTAATTAAAACCCCACAAATTTCAATTGGTGGTAAATATGAAGTAGATGAGTTGTGTACTTATTTAGGTAATAAAAACAATAGAATTTGGATAGTCTATGCTTTACATAAATGTTCTAAAAAAGTAGTTAGTTTTAATATCGGAAAGCGAACTAATAAAACAATAAGTAAAGTAATAGACTTTTTAAAGCTTTCTAATGCCAAAAAGATTTTTACAGACAGGTTGCAGAATTATCGAAGTTTAATTGAAAATCACATTCATTCAGTTAAACGTTACGGTACTAACCATATTGAACGCAAGAATTTAACTTTAAGAACTCATTTGAAGAGATTAAATAGAAAGACAATTTGTTTTGGTAGAAGTCTTATTATCACATTTGCTGTGCTTAAAATTTATTTTTGGTTTTAATTATTCAAATAAATCTGTTTTAAATTATTCTGTATTTGAACATAAAGTACATTATATTAATTAGATTATTTAAAATACTTATTAATCATATACTCAGTAATAGGCCGTAAAGGCTTCTCATAAACAGGATCAAACCCCGGTTTATTATACAATTCAATTTCATCACCAGATTTACAATACCACAAAACAGCTTTACCGTCCTTAAAAAAAGTAGTTGTATCGCATGGCCATATTCTTCTGAAATCGGTTAAAGATTCATCAAAAGGTATTCTAACAAAACCTTGTGTTTCCGAAGAGCAATCAACAACTACATAATGGTCTTTTTGCCATTCCATACATTGCTTATTCGCAAAAAAGATGTGTTTGACTGAAAATCCCATTCCTAAAACTACGATGGCTGCTAGAAGAATTCCATTTTTTTTGTTTATTCTTTTCTTGTTAGTAGTATTGACAATGTTTAGTGGAGGGTTTATATCAGGCAGAGGGACGGAGGGTTTATTGATCTCAGTTTTAGTAACAACTGGTATAGCCTCGCTAATAATTTTTTTTTTGAAAAATTTTGAAAAAGGTCTTGGCTGAAAATCTACCAGAATAGCTGCCATATTTATAGTTTCAAAATCTGCAGGTTCTGTTTCCCCTTTTAAAAAATTTTCAATAGGTCTAAACTTGTCGGTATCATCTTTTAATTTTTTCCCGCAATCTAAGCTGAACTTATATTTGAAAAACGATTCGAAACTTTTTAAGTCATCAGCATTGGTGTTGTCTTTAAAAAGTTCAAAGCATAGCTTTCTCAGTTTTGCTCTTGAAGGATTAAAAAAAACATCTGTATAAACTCCATTTTTCTCAGTCTCAAATTTCTCTCGTATTCTTTTTTTGTATTCTTCTTGAGTATTTCTCGTCATAATTACTTCGGATTTTTTAGGATTTTTTAGGAATTCTAAGGATTCCTGCGGAATTGCAGGAATTGTAGGAATTCCGTATAAATGCCCGAAACAAAAGGCTTTTACTTTGCCTCAGAATTAGTTCTTGTTCTATTTCGCGATACGAACAAATGTACAAAACTACTTCTACATAGTGTTGTCAAAAATCACTTTGGATAATTGTCCGGGAAGTATAATTCTTTCAAGGCGGTTTAGACAACACTACACTTCCCAATTCAATTTAGCATTGCCACTACAATAAATCTTGTTTACCACAGGAGTGCAATGCCTATGTCCAATTTTAATTCTAAAAAAATGAAAAGAATATTTTTATTGGCTGCTTTTGCAGTATGGGGTTTAGTAGTAGTTTCTTGTTCATTAGATGATAATGAAAGAGAAATTTACCAAAGTAAGTTTAACCAAGTAAAAGGGAATGATCAATTATATTCAAGAGACAGCATTCCTGATGGCCCAGGTGATGATCCAATTATTATGCCTCCGCCACCACCACCAAAACCATAAATAAATTATTACAGTTTGTTTATAATTACTAATTTCGGGGAAAGTAACTTTATGATACGTTCCCCGTTTTTAGTTTTAATGTTTTCTTTCGTTTTATTCTCTTCTTGTAGGGATAATGTCGAGCTTCCCAAATCTAGCAATAAGCAAATCCAGGCTTATAATTATTTACAAGAGGCAGGAAAGTATTTAAAGGAAGAAAAATTTGATAGTGCTTTTTTATTTTATAATAAGTCTCTGAGGATATATGTTAAGGAGAAAGATACTGCATATATATATTACTGTTTATATCAAAAGGCAGTAGTTCAACAAACTTATGGAGATTATAATGGAAGTGAAGAAACGCTTGCAGAGTTGTTAAAGTATAAATTAAAGAAATACGATGGCTTAATATACAATCAATTAGGAATAATATCTAAAGAGCAAAAAAATTATGATGATGCAGAAAAATATTATTCACTTTCATTAAAGACAGTAAAAAGTAAAGTAGATAGTATTTCTCCACTTAATAATATAGCTGCAATCTATACCGAGAATGGAGAGTCTGCAAGAAGTATAGCAATTTTAGAACCTATTTTAAAATCGAGAATATTAGATGTCGATTCGCTTCAAGATAAAAAAGCTAGAGTGTTAGATAATCTAGGTTTTTCTTATTTTAAACAGAACCGAAATCAAGAAGCATTAGATTATATGGGAAAAAGTTTAGCAATAAGAACCAATAAGGATCTAAGTTATGGAGCCATAGAAAGTTACCTTCATTTAGCTGAATTTTATCAAAACCAAAGCCTTCAAAAATCAAATCAATATGCTTTAAAAGCATATCAAAACGCTACAATTCATAAAAGTATAGATGAAAGGTTAGAAGCACTTTCTTTCTTAATGACCAACAACATTAAATCAGGGAAAAATCTATATTCAAGTCAGTTTTTAAGTTTGAACGATAGTATAACAAAAGTTCGAAATAATGCCAAAAACCAATTTGCTAAGATTAAGTATGATTCTCAAATAGAGAAAGAAGAAAACCAAAAACTGAAACTGGAAAGAGCCGATAATTTATTAAAGCTTGAAAAGACAAAAACTCAACGGCTTTTATTAATTATTGGATTTGGGTTATTGGTAATTTTAATTTTTTGGGTAGTAAGGTTCTTTAAAAAGAAAAATCGAAAAGAAAAACAGAAAGCCGTTCACGATACAGAAGCAAGAATATCGAAACAATTGCATGATGAATTAGCTAACGATGTTTTTCAAGCTATGTCATTTGCTAGAACGCAAGACCTTGAAATTCCGCAACGAAAAGAGACTTTCTTAAATGCTTTGGACAATATATATTCCAGAACGAGAGATATTTCAAGAGAAAACAGTGAAGTTATTACTGGAGATCATTTTGAAACTAATCTTAAACAGATGATTGTAGGTTTTGAAAGTGAAGATGTCAAGATAATTATCAAAGACAATCATAATATCAAATGGGATAAAGTGCAATCAGAAAATAAAGTTGTAGTTTATAGGGTTCTTCAGGAGTTAATGGTAAACATGAAAAAACACAGTCAGGCTAGTTTTGTTGTTGTGGGGTTTGAAGATATCGGTAATGCCATTCAAATTAAGTATTCAGATAACGGTATAGGAATGTCGGAGAAGTTGAATTTAAAGAATGGTCTTATAAATGCGGAAAACCGTATTCTTTCGATTAAAGGAACCATTACTTTTGAAACAGATTCTAATAACGGATTCAGATTAAGTTTTTCAATCCCTAAATAATTATTTATGTTCAAAAAAGTTCTTATAGTAGACGATGTAGATTTAAATGATATTGCTGTGGTACAGGTTTTAAATGAACTCAATGTGTCAACAATTGAATATGCCAAATATTGTGATGATGCTTTATTGAAGATAAAAAGAGCGATTCAGGATAAGCAACCATTTGAACTGTTAATTACTGATTTATCATTTAAAACAGATTATAAAACAGTGACTTTAAATTCAGGTGAAGAACTTATCGAAGCGGTCAAAAAATTGGATGTCAATATTAAAACTATAGCTTTTTCAATAGAGGATAAGCCCTATCGTGTCAAAGCATTGTTTGATAAGTATACTGTTGATGGTTTTGTTCTTAAAGGAAGACGTAGTATCGAAGAACTTAAAATGGCAATCAAGAACGCATTCAACAATCAAGAATTTATATCCCAGGAATTAAGTCATGTTCGCAAGGAGAAAACCGTTAATGAAATAGATGATTTCGATGTTAAAGTATTGCAATACCTCTCAGTAGGAATTCAACAGGAAAACATGGAAGTAACTCTAAAAGAAGCTGGCATTACCCCAAACAGTAAAAGTACGGTCGAAAAAAGAATAGCCAAATTAAAAGATTATTTTAAAGCCAATAATACAGTACATCTGGTAGCAATAGCCAAAGATCTCGGAATAGTATAGCACTTATCTTAAATTTTCATATTTAAAAGCACTCTTTTTAGGGTGCTTTTTTTATGCTAAATAAAATACTTCCTCTTTACGGTTTCCCGTAAGGATTAGATCCCGGTTCATTTTAAGTTTGATTATTGATTAAGACAGATGAAGAAGCAGTTGTTTTTTTGCTCAGGAATAACATTAACTATTGGAGGGGTAATTTATGTCTTGTTTAGAAGTGAATCCTTAAAACTATTTGTTTGGCTTGATAAAATCAACTGTTTAGAAATCATAAAAAGTACACGAGACCGCACATTGAAAATTACTAATGTAATGCCAAATTGGATGTTATACGCACTACCTGATGGGCTTTGGTTGTCATCTTATGTCTGTTTAATGTTAATGATTTGGAAAAACATAATCAATAAGGAGAATGCAGTGTGGATATTCAGCATGCCGATAATGGCAGTTTTGTCAGAAGTTGGACAATTTTTCAAAATATTCCCAGGAACATTCGATTGGATGGATGTAGTAATGTATTTGTTGGGAACAGTATTTCCATTAATGATTTGTAGAAAAAATAAAACCAATAATTAAATATAAATATGAAAAAAACAGTACGGCATTTATTTTCTGTAATAGTGATTACAGGGTTTTTATTTATGGCTTATGGGAGCGGTGAGGATGCTGCTAAAGCAGAAACGGTTCAAGAAGAAATACCTTCAGTAGGACAGGAGACTGAATTAGAAAACAAGCCTAATTGGGTATATAATGAAGATCAAGATAAGATGGAAGGGACAAAACAATTTTTTGCTACCTGCACCTCAATTAACACTGCAGACTTTGAATTTCCATATGATGGAGGTTCAACCTTAGATATTCATATTCGAAATTTAGGACACGGAAACGAAGCGCTGATAACCGTTTCTAAAGGTCAGTTTATGACAAGTATTGGAGATAGCGAAAGTCTTAAAGCAAAATTTGATGACGAAAAACCCATGAGTTTTACTTATAGCTCATCAGCAGACGGAAGTAGCGATGTAATTTTTATAAACAATGCTGCGAAGTTCATTTCAAAATTAAAAAAAGCCAAGAAAGTAATGTTAGAAGTAGGTTTTTTTGATGCAGGGAGAAAAGTTTTGGAATTTGAGACTGAAGGATTAAAATGGAATAAATAATTTAAAAACAAAAAAGATGGTAAGAAAGCATAATACTGACAGAAATGGAGGGAATTGGTCAGAAGAGATCAAAAGAGCAGTTTGGAATAAATCAATTATTGTTCCAGATGTAAATCAAAATATTAGACGAAAAGATCTTTGCGGAGCATGGATCGATTGGGGAAATTATGGTAATACAACTGAAAATGGGACAGGTTGGGAAATCGATCATATTAAGCCTGTTTCAAAAGGAGGGAGTGATGACATATCAAACCTACAACCTTTACAATGGCAAAATAACAGGGAAAAAGGAGATAATTACCCCGCTAATAATTTCTGTATTGTAGCTGCAGGTAAATAGAAAGATATGGAATTACAAACTCAACTCAAATCCTTAGCCGATAAAATTTATCAGCTAAAAGATAAAATTGAAACTGAAGAATCTACAAAACACGCGTTTGTATTGCCATTCATCAATTCACTTGGCTACGACACATTTAATCCATTGGAGGTAGTGCCGGAATATGTGGCTGATATCGGTATCAAGAAAGGTGAAAAAGTAGATTATGCTATTGTTCAAAACGGTGAACCAATCATGATTATCGAATGTAAAAACTGGAAAGAAAACTTAACCATTCACGGTTCGCAATTATTCCGATATTTTCATGTAAGTAAAACGCGTTTTGCATTGTTAACAAACGGAATTCAGTATCAGTTTTTTACAGATTTGGATGAGAAAAATAAGATGGATGAAAAACCCTTCTTTGAATTTGATATTACCAATTTGAAGGACAGTGCCATAAATGAAGTTGCGAAGTTCCATAAATCAAATTTTGATATTAATAAGATTCTGGATAATGCAAGTTCTCTTAAATTCATCAAAGAGATACGTAAGCAAATTGATGCTGAAATAGAAAAGCCTTCACCGGAATTTGTTCGATTGTTTGCTAATAAAGTATATAACGGCAGATTGACTGAAAAAGTTATGGATGAATTCTCAGAACTTGTTCAAAAAGCCTTTGGTCAACTTGTTGGTGAAAAAATTAACGAACGATTACATTTGGCTTTAAACAAAGAAGTAATAATTCAGGAGAAGGATCAAATTGAAGAGTCTGAAATATCAAGAGTTACTACTACTGATGAGGAGCTTGAAGCTTACCGTATTGTTGTTGCGATTCTTAGAAGAAAAATACCAACACATCGCATAGTACATCGTGATACACAATCTTATTTTGGAGTTCTTCTTGACGATAACAATCGTAAACCACTTTGCAGATTACATCTTAACGGCGGTAAAAAATACATTGGTCTCTTCAATGAAAATAAGAATGAAAATCGCCAATTGATTGAAACCATTGATGATATCTACAATTTTGAAAATGAATTGTTAGACACAGTTAGTTTGTATGAAATCGAAAATTAATTAGTGTATGAAAACAAAACAAATAGCTTTAATAGGTTTAGGAGTAATTTTAGTAATTGCAATTTTTACAAACCCTAGTCAAGAGATGCACAAAGAAATTGTGAAATCTAAAATAACGGCATATTATCAAAAGTCAATTGAAGAAGATGAAACAATCCCTAAAAATGGTTTCTCAGCATTAGGAAGTTTATTAGGAACTTCGTTAATTAACACTTTAGTCGAAAACGGTGTAAGTAGAGATAACTATTTAGTCTTTTCAATAACAAAAGTCGCATATAAAGGAGAAGAAAATTCCATTGGTTTTGGTGCTTTTGGTAACGTTTTTTTATCTGATAGGGTTGAAGAAGCTTTTCAAAATGAAAAAGAATAACTATTTCTGATAATATATTTTTTAAGAAAAAAACTATCTTTAAAAACCAAAAACCAAAAATATGAAACTACTTGCATTATCATTAATTTTTGTTGTTACATCATCCTATACAACTGGTTCAGACGTTTATATCTGTGGTCCAACAGGAGCAAAAAAATACCATTACAAAGAAAATTGTCGAGGGCTAAGTTCTTGTAATCACGGTGTTAAAAAAGTAACTCTTAAAGAAGCACAAGGATATGGTTTAACCCTTTGTGGTTGGGAAGATTAAACATGTTTAAGAATAATTACAAATCAAAATTTAAAAAATGAAATCTCTTATAAAAAAAACATTCACAGTTTTATTTATTTTCATTGTCTTCATAACAAATGCTCAAAATGATAAAACGAATTCAGAAACAAGAAAATTTATAGAGAATGCAGAAATCACTCAGATAAATAAAGATTGGAGTCTAACTGCTGAATTTAAATCCGGACTTGGGGAAGTGGTTTCTTTTTTTCCTGTAGAGGCTACTAATTTGAAATCAAATCAGAAAGTAAAATCATTGCAAATGGATATGAATGTTCAATACCAATTTGCAGGAAAAAGTTACAATTATTTTAAGTCATCATGGATTGATTTAAATGAAGTTGAAGAATTTATCTATTTTATAGAGCAATATGTAATTCCAAATCTTAAAGACAAGACAGAAAAAAAACAATCTATTACTTATATATTTAATTCTAAAGAGATAACTTTTAGTTTTCATATAGAGAGAAATTCTCGCCGAATTTCAATTTATTTGAAGGATAGTGGAATTACAGATAATGAACATTATTTCTGGACAGAATCACAAGTAAATAAAATTCCGGAACTATTAGCAGTATTGAAACAAATAAAGTAACAATTGTTAGCAGCGTTTAAGTGAAATATTGAAAGTATTTTGAAAAAGAGTTTAATAATCCTTCTCCTTCTTTGTTCGAATTTGTTTTATGCACAAATCAAATTATGTACATGGAATATTGAAAACATTGGCTCCTCAAAATCTGATGAGAACTTAGAATACATTGCTAATACAATCAAAAAATTTGATGTCGTAGCTATACAAGAAGTCGTTCCTAACTATGGTGGCGCGCAAACCATAGCCAAACTCGCAGAGATTCTAAACCGTAAAGGAGCAAAGTGGGATTATATAGTGAGTAATCCTACTACAGGTAGCAAATACAAAACCGAGCGTTATGCCTATCTCTGGAAAACCTCACAGCTCAAGAAAATAGGAGAGGCCTGGCTTGAAGAAAAGTATCAACTTGAAATAGACCGGGAACCTTACTATTGTACTTTCCAGTATAAAGGCAAGAACTTCACCCTTTCCAATTTTCACGCCATTACCAAAAAGCTGCAGCCGGAAACTGAAATCAAGTATTTTAAGTTTCTACCAAAACAATATCCTGGGCATAACCTTATTTTCCTGGGCGATTTCAATTGCCCGCAATCCCATTCTGTTTTCGGCCCCTTAAAAAGTATGGGATATAAACCAGTATTACAAAACCAAAAAACATCTTTGAAAAAGCAATGCAATGGCTCAGATTGTTTAGCATCAGAATACGATAATATCTTTATAGATACTTCAAAAGTTGAGGTAGTAAACTCAGGTGTCATTCACTTTTATGAAGATTTTGAGAGCTTACAAAGCACAAGAGAAATTTCAGATCATATCCCAATTTGGGCAACAATTGAAATAAAATAGCTTATGAATAAAACTATACTTTTAGCATTTTTATTTGTTTTAACTGGCTTAGTCAGTTGTAAAGAAAACAAAACGAATTATAACGATAATAATGATTCTAAGGTTCAAGGTTTCGTATCAACTAAGCAAGTAGAATACGAAGAACCACAGGACGACCCAACGTATCATGTAGATGAAGAGCATAAATACGAATACCGTACGGGTACATCAGGAGATTACGAATACAATTACGATGTAGTCGGCCATGATAGTAATGGCGATGACGTTTCAGGAAATGTCTCAATGAATGGTAAATACGGTACTGGAACCATTACAACACCAGATGGCGATGAGGTTGATGTTGATGCGGAATGGGTTGATTATGGGAAACTAAAGGCTACAGATGAAAATGGGAATGAGTATGAGTTGGAGGCGGAGTAAGTAAAATATTTGGTTAATTATGAAGATGAGGTTTAACTCATCTTTTTTTATGTAATAAATTTTGAGTTACGGTTTTCCATAATGAAATTTAAATACATTCAATTTAATTTGTCAATAAATGAAGACTTACTCACTAAATATAGTTAGAGAAAAATCATTAGAAATGGTGATTGTTAAAGGAATAAAAAATTTTCATCTTTCATTAATATTTTAAAGGTTTAAATAATTCAAAATTTTAACAATGAAGAAACAATTACTTTTATTTATTGCTTTAGTGATTTCTGCTATTGCCATGTCTCAAGAGGTTATTAATAAAATAGAGGCCGTTCAAATAATCAAGGAAAGGCAAATTTATTTAAATGGAGGAACGAGAGCTGCTTTTGGCGGCAAGTCTAGAGAGTATATTAAAGTTGATTTGCCTCCTAATACAGTGGAATGGTATTACAGTTTTACGACAACTCCTGGACAAAGTGGTACAAAAAATCTCAATTTAATAACTCAAATTTCTGCTGCTTTGGCACTAAACGCGAATCCGACTGGAGTTTCTTTGATGGCGTCAGGTTTAACAAAAGAGGTTTTGAAGACAGTTGAAATTCCTCAAGGGTCAAATTCAGCAGATATTTTTTTATGTGATAGAACGAATATTGATAAATTTTTAGCCAAAGAAGATCAAAGTCTTTTAGGGGGATCTTTTAGATATTCAATGGAAGGAACCGTTCAAAATACTAAACAAGCTGTAGTTCAGATTAATGATGTAACTAAAGGTACAGTTTTTTTAGGTTTAAGAAACCCAAGTGGTATTGATGGTATTAATATTACTATTGAAGTTGTAGCATTGGTAAAGAAAGAAGAAATAGTTGATAATTCTGAGAAAATAAAAAAAGCAGAATTGTATGCGAACTTAGGTTGGAAACAATTCGAAAATGGTAATTATCAAAAATGTGTAGAGTATTCAGATAAGGCAAATAGCTATTATGAATTGGGCTGGGTATATGCAAACAAGGGGCTAGCACAACTTATGCTTAATAATGAAGATGAAGCCATGGAAACCTATGTTATTGCAATAACTTTTATAAAAAAGCAACAAAACCCTAAATACATTTTTACTGAATTAATTAAAGATTTGGATAGAGAAATCATGAAAAACCCCAATTTTTCAAGTGCAAAAAGTATTAAGGAATTAATGGAAATGGAGTTGAGATAACCACATTTATTGTAACGGGATAATTTTTTATTTAAAATAATTATGCCAGTTTAAAGACAAAAACTCCTTAATCCCACTAGGCGAGTAATCCGGGTATATTTTTTTGAAATCTTCTTCTGCAACAATAAAATTTTCATTTCTAATTTTTCCTTTAGTAGCGAGATATAATAACCCAATACTCGGGGAACGTGAAATTCCTTGATTGCAATGAATTAAAACTTTATTTCCCTTTTCTAAGTTTTCGTTTATAAAAGCTAACGAACTCTCAAACATTATATTTTCAAAATATTTTCCTGTTGGAGGGTCAATCATATTCAAAATGATTTTTCTTTCCCTATGTGCAATTAAATATTCAGGGTGATTTACATCTGCTGTTCTCCCTGTATATCCAAGTGCTTTTCTATGGCAAGGTTCTTTACAGGCTTGTACGAAATAATAATCATTATTAAATTGGTTATTTTCATAATCAGTCAAATTACCAACGAATAAATTTTCATCAATTTCTTTCATTTTTTTTTGTAAATTTTTAAAAAAGTTTTTTTTAACAAATAAATCTACTTGCTCAAAATTGATTTTGATAGTTTTTATTTTTCTAATTGTAGTATTTTAAAATCTACTTCTAAATTTCTCAAGTTTTTAGAGAGCTCATTTAATGAAAATTTAGCAATATTAGAATCAAAATTTACGATGTCAGTTTCTAGTTTTCTAGCATTTGAAGCTGTATCTAGTACAGCCAACACAAAAACGATATTTCTATTTCTTACAATATTTATAAAATCTTTTTTAGAAATCTTTTTTAAGTGTTTTTTGGCATCTATTGAATAAGCTGATGTTCCATTATTGTTAATAACGGTATCATATAAATTTTCTAGATAAATAAAATTATTTTTAGAATCTTCTTTTACTTTTCTAGCAGCAATTAAAACTTGACTACACAAATCCCTCATTGAATTGTCAAAACCTTTTTTTATATGAAAAAAATATGCATTTGTTTGGTCCCATCTAAAAATATCACAAGCTTCAATGTTTAATGGGGTGAATTTGTCAAATACAAGTGATTCAGGCTTAGTGAAATAAGATTTATTATAATCATTCTCACTGCCAGAAGTCCATTTATCCATTGTAGGCCCAGTATATTTGTTAATAGTAATAAAATGTTCTGACTGTTCATTAATATTATCAATAAATGTTTTACCTATTACGTACCAATCGCGTTCAATTAAAAAGTAGCTTTTACCGTCGTATGTAATTTCGGAGCAAAAATGGTTTGTCAATGTGTCACGTGTTAATGTATCTCCGTTAGCATCAAATGTTTCAATTAAACCGTTTGTTAAAACCGTTTTAAATTTATCATATGGTAATGAGGAATCTATGTTTCTGATTTCATCAAGAATAGTTTGAATTTGTTTAATAGCTTCTTCAAAAGGAGATATTCTCTTTTTTTGCTTTATACTAAATGTTAGTGAAGCTGAATTAGCATAATAATATTTTTCAAAATCTTTATGTGCTATTTCTACGCTAAAGAAGTTGGTAGGGTCTTGATAATTAGAGTATGTTTTTTTTAGTAGTTCTTCCCATAAGTCATTTATTAATATTGAGTTTGACTTGTTAACTTTTTCAACACTATTAATTTCGACGACAGGTGGAAGGTTTATTAATTTTTCACATTTTTCAATCAAATTTAAAAGTTCAATGAAAGAAATCGATTTTTTAATTGAAAATGAATTTTTAGCAATACAAAGACTGTCAGATTTAAGATCTGCTTTCGAAAAGCCAAATATTTTGTTCAATTGGTCTTTATTTATTGAAGCATTAAGTTCATTATAAATATTCCCAAAAGATTCATTTTCATAAAGGTTGTAATCGTTTCTAAAAAACTTTATAGCACCTTGTATGCCGCCAGTTAAGTTCCTTTCTTTACTGGATCGAAGATTTTTGTCTTCAGCCTTTAAAACTCGAGATAGAATTTCAAGCCCAAAATCGTTTGTTGCAACATCTTGAATTGCAACATGGGCAAAGCCTCCAGTTGAAGCAAAATATTTTTTAGATTTTGTGTTATGAAAAAGTATAACATAGCTTTCGGAAATTGATTTGTTGTTTTTTAAAATTTCCTCATCTTTCTGAACAATTGTATTCATAAAACCTTTCCACTTTATTGGATTGATAGTCTTTTTGAAATAGACTTTGATTTCGTAAGTTGAACTTAGGTTTGGAATAACTTTTTGTTCTTTGAAATCATGTTTTTTTAGATGAGTATGAAGAAATTTAAAGTCAATTGTTTCGACTAATACTTTTGATTTTCTTAAAACTTTTATGGTGTCTTTCAAAAGGTAAAAGTTGCTTTGAATTTTATCTGACATAACTGTTGTTTTTAATGATGTCTTCTCTAAAAATGTTCGTTAATTTCTAATAGATGAAGTTCTGTCAAAAATAAGAATAATCTTAGATGCGTCATTACGGTTTCCCGTAAACAAAAAAGATGCTTTTAAGCATCTTTTGTATCAATAGAAAATATGTTTGATGTCTTAACTAAAGCAAAATTTACTTCTAGCTAATGATGTTAGTAATTTATTAGTTCAATGAAGATAGTCCTTTAATTGTCTCTTGATATTCATTAAAAGCTCTTCCAAACTCTTCCGTAAATTCATAATTGCTGAATTGGTATTCTTCATTAAGTCCAGTTTTGGTTCTTAAAGTTATTACACCATACTTTACAACGGGAATTTGATAATTGCCTTTAAATCTCTTATCTGGCGAACCATTCTTATTAACCTTGAACCAAGTTTTGTCTATTACTTTGGTATCTCTTGGGATGGGTCCACTTTCAATAAATCTACAATAACTATGACTAAAATCAATCTCGTCAAACCCAATCACCGCAAATTTAGATCTTGATGAATACATTACAATAAAATTTGGATATATATACAAATCAGCTCCATTAGCATTGTTGAAATATAACGCTTCAAAGCGACTTCTAATATCCGGAATTGATTTCATTCCAAATTTCACATCTCGTTTATTTACAACAGTCGAAGCAGCTGAACGAGTTGTTTTTCTGTCATGAGCATGAGCACTTGTAACATCCCATATTTTGTGTGAAGTTATAAGATTTCTAAAAGTAGCAACAATTTTGTCATATTGAACTTTAATTTCATTGTCAAATTCGATTTCTAACCCAACATAGCAATTATCAATTTGTTCTTCAATTTGTTTAATTGCCTCTTTTTTAGAGGCAATGTCAGTTTTAATATTATTAGATATTTCTTTTTTTATTAAGCCGTATAGTAATACATAACTTGCTGTTAACTTTAATTTTGAACTTCCAAGTGTTGCTTTTACTTTTAGTAAGTCATTTTTTAAATCTCTTCTTTGTTCGTGAGCAGTAATTATTGCTTCCTTAACACCTTGCATGTTTTGACTTGTAATCTCTTGAACATCTGCGCTAAAAATATTGTCCTCCAAAATGTCAGTTTCAATATTTTGTGGGTTATAGTTATTCGAGTTTAGATTATTAGATATTTTTTGTCTGTTATAAAGACCAATTCCGGGAATAGATGTGTTAGCATACGTACCTGATTTTCCAAAGGTTAAACTGGCTCCACGAACTCCGATTGATGTACTTACACCACTTTTACTTAAATTCATGTAAACTCCAGGGATTACTTTAATTCTACGACGATAATTCCAAGCCATATTTTCTCTTTTAGGTTGTTTTGTTGAAGTATAATAGACAATTTTAAAATACTTAATATTTATAAAGATTAATCTTAAATATATGATTATAGTTTTCTGTTAATAAATAAAGATATTTTTGGTGTTTTTTTGTAAATTGATAATAGGTTTTACATGGTCTAAACTTATTTAATTTCATTATTATAAGCAGCTTTTTAATATCAGTAGCAATAATCACTAACACATATTTTCCATTCTGTATCTTCTTGATCTTTTCCTTTTAAGTCAGTATAAGTGTTCGTAATACAACTTTTGTCGACTTCGTAACCACATCCAGTATAAGACGTTAATTTAATTACACTGGCTTGACCTTCTCCCCAAAATATTACTGCATAAGTTGAATAAGATGAATACTTATAGCTGTTTGTTGCGTCATTCAATTCAGAACCAGTTAAAAAGTTTACATCAACAACATATTTTTTTGACCAGCCATCTTGTGTCATATACTTTACTGTACAAGTTTGAGTATATTTAGCAAAAGTGTTTAGAGTAATTAAAAGGAATAGGATTACAAATTGAATTTTTTTCTTCATTCTGAGTTTGTTTAAAATTGTTTATAGAGTCACGCCGGTTTTATGTTGTGGTATTTGATTTATTACTGATGTTTATAAATATACAGAAAAGGTTGGAAGAAAATTTTAAAAAAAGAATGGCTTTTGGATTTAACTTTTTCCATTATATACAGAACCCTCGATTGCTCAAAACTACCGTTAGCTGTTGTTTAGAATTTTTTTAGTTTCTCTTCTTTTTCGAATTTCTTTTTCTCTTCTTGTTCTTTTTTCAATTTTTCTAGGTTCGCAATAATTTTATCACCTTCTCTTATATAAATATCGAAATCAAATATTTCTATTCTATCATTAATCACCGTTTCGCAATATTTATTTATTTTGAAATCAAAAGTTAGCATTGCTCGAATTTTATTTTCAGTTGAAGAAAAAAAGTATTGTGAAAAAATATTTGGATACCTTTTGAATTTAACATTTTTACATGCGTTTGGCGTTTTCTTTTCTTCTGATTTGTGACCTTTTCCTTTGTATTTTTCCAAAATTATATCTGCATAGCTTTTTGTTAGACTAGCTCTTATAAAATATAATTGATTATTATAAAATTTCAAGAGTACATTTTTGATTACTACATCATCTACTTTATAACTTGGGATAAAAAAAACTCTTGTTGAATCATTTGGGTTCGCAATTTCAACATTGTACCAACTTTTAATATTTTCTAAATCAGGTTTTACTTCATATGCGAAATATCCTCCAGAATATTCATCATCTAATTCTTCATGTTCAACTTTATAAACTTGATAATCATCAGCATTTTTTATATTGCTCATGCTGGAAATTGTATATAGAGGCAATATCAATTTCAAGTCGTCTAAGTTTGTTGAATTGATTTCAAAATCCCCAATTCTAGTTGGGCAATCTTGAGCGAATGAATTTAAATAGGCAAAAATTAAAATGAGTATTATTTTTTTCATTGAAGTTTGATTTATTTGATGTTCATGTAAATTATGCTCAAGGACCAAATATGTGTAGGCTATATCAAAAATATGTATAACCATAGATTAGTAATTACGGTTTTCCGTAAACACAACAAAGACACCTTTAAAGGTGTCTTTGTTTTAGTGATTATTAATTATTCTATTTTAATAGCCTCATCAAATTTGCCGTCTCGGCTATACATTCCTAGATTACCATTATCTTCTAAAATATAATATTCATTATTCCCATTGTTATCATATAGACGTAATTTGTCATTTTTTTTAGTTTCATTAATTTCACTATCCATATTTCCTCCATCTTTAAAATTAATCCTCATTATTAATTTACTTTCTTTGTTCTTGAAAAGGATTAAGGAAGCACCCATAAGACTTTTTTCACTTCTCCATTTTCCTAAAATTGTGCCTTCAATGTTGTTGACTTTAGAAGTTGTTTTATCTTGATGTTCTGTTGAACCCAAAATTTTTACTTCGAGTTCTGGGGTAAAATGTGTTGTAGCCCAAGTTGCATTAGGTTCCATTTCTGGAATATGGTAAAATATCCAAAGGTTATTAAAATCTTTCCTTTCTTCCCGGATTTCTTGAGCAATTTCCTTAAGTATTTTTTCATCTACTTTTTTATTTAGTTGAATTTCGATATTATTCTTACTTAAGTTTTTATTTGGTTCCTCTTTAACTATTGTCCACTCAATATTTTCAGGAATTGATGAGTTTTTACAACTTAGAATTGAGATTCCTATTAGAATGTAAAGCAAATTTCTCATAAATTATACTATTATATTAGACATTGTAGTAGTAAAAAGTAGAAGCATACATCAAATGAATGCTTCTACTTTTTAATGTCTAAAAATTTTATTAAACTAATTTTGAATTCCAATTTTTGGCAACAAAATCGTTAAGTTCCTTTCTCATTACAACACCGCTTACTTGTGGGAGTCTTATTAGTTTTTCAACCTTTTGAAAGCTTTCTTTGGTTTTGGGTACTGTGTAGTTTTTAACGAAAGCATCGCAAAACCATACAACTTCATAAAGTTCCTTTTTGTTAACCCTTTCTTGATCACGAATAGCCGTATAATTAGGATTGTCTCCTCCTGTAGTAGTATCTACATAGTCATTATTAATTAAGTCATTTTCGCCAAAGTTTACCATGATAAATTGTTTTAAAGTTTATCAAAAATAAATTAAATATCGAGCAGGGTTTTACGGTTTCCCGTATACAAAAAGACGCTAAAAAAGCGTCTCTCATTTCTAATTCCTCCAACTATCATTATAACTACGATACTTCCTGTCATCATAAGTTTTCCCCGCAACCAAACACCGGCAAGCACAAATACAACCATCCATAAAATTTCATACCATTCCATATCTCAAAAATATAATAAGTAGGGGGGTATGGTAAAAGTAAATACTCCTTTTTGGATAGCAGTTTATCCTAAATTAACAACCACATCGTGTTACTATAAAAGAAAAAAGATGCATTAAGCATCTTTTGTATAAGGGGTACAAGTTTCACTTTAGCCTTAAAACCTAACTTACACAAAGCCGCCATTGGCAGAAGCATTTTTATGGAAGATGAAATAATTGAATTGCCAATTTCACTTCTCTGTTTTTATCACCATTCAAATGGAATCTGTAGTTAAACCAGTTTTCATCACTTTTTGATACAAATCCTAAATAATTATCATGTAAACTAGTAACTTCTTTTACTTTTTCAAGAATTGAGGAGAACTCTTTTTGCCTAACAAAAATAATTACCGATGCTTTTGTGTCTCTCCAAGTTAAATAATTTAAGAGTTGAGAAATAGTTTTTAAATATCCTTTTTCTCCAGTCCAAAATTTGCATTCTGCAATAAATATAACAGAACTATCATATCGTAACTGAATATCAGTTTTTCCAGTTTTATTGAAGGTTTCTCCAGTAACACTACCATATTCAAAGTTAGGATCTAAGGTCATAATAATATGATCTCTCAAGTCTTCTTCTCCTTTATCTTTATATATGCTTGGTAATCGTTCAAAGTTTTTACCTATATCATTGATTAACTTAAGAATCTGATTGTATATTTCATTATTTAAAGTTGGTTCAGGTTTAAAAGCTTCGTTAGAGACAGAAGGTTTAACAATGCTAATTTTAGTTCTTAGGTTTGGTTTTGGAACAGAAAATGTTTGTGATGTGTCGAATTTCTTTTTTAGAGGTACACCCAAAGAAGACATGAACTCATTTTTCTGTAGAAACTTAGCTTTTCTTTCACGGATTTTTTCAGTTATATGGCTATTTAAAGAACTATTAAACATTTTTATATCTGAAAGTAAGTCATTAAACTTTCTATGGCTATTGTTAACATTTTCATCGAAAATTTGTTTCACTTTAATAGGGTCATTATAAAAATCAATTACTTCAAGTTTTAAGTTGCTATTTTCAACTTCAAAATCCGTACTTCTTCCGCCAATAGTTATGCTATTTATTCCAGGAAAATATTTTAAGACTTCAGAATTTCCTGAAACGGGAACAAAAAATTGAATGACAGGTCTTTTGTATTTCTCTCCACGATAAGCATCAAATCGACTTGGGTAGTCTTCTGAAGATATTTCTTTTTCGTAACTATCAGCATAAACTTCTGAAAAATGAATTTCTGGAAGTTCAACAGAATATTTATCAATCAAATATTCAGAATACTGTTCTTCACTGACTGTCAAGATATAATTTTCAGATGTAGATTCTATTTCTGAATCAATACTTTTTACGATTGGAACAAGATATTCTCGAATAGATCCTTTTCCACTAAAAATTCTATTTCTTGAAGAGTACATAATAATTCAATGGTTGTCTTAATATTTCTGTCAACTCTCAAATATATACAATTTTTCTGGTAATTGTTTCGAGATAATATTCTGCATTATTTTAAAAAAAAAACGCCTTCTGGCGTTTCTCTATCTTTTATTTCTGTTCTTCCAACTATCATTATACCCACGATACTTCCTACCATCATAAACCTTCCCCTGCAACCAAACCCCGGCAAGTACAAATACAATCAACCCTAAAATTTCATACCATTCCATAACCCAAAAATACAATAAGCAGGGTAGTGGTAGTTATGGTAAAGGTAAATGCTCCGTTTTGAAAACTACTTATTCAAAACAAAATCAATTTTTGTTTTAATGTAAATATGGGATCAATAAATTTTTATATATTTCTTTGTGGTTAATTTTAACATTATAATCTTATTGTTTTAATTTAAATTCTTCCACACATTGATTCCTGCTGTTGGGAAATGTCGAACAGAATAGATTATATCTAAATCACCATCATTGTCAATGTCATGTAATTCGATTCCAGATATGTTTGAAATCGGGAAAAGAGGTTTAGGTCTAAATTTTCCTGATTTATCGTTTTCTAATATAATAATAGAATATTTATAACTAAATGTAATTTCTTCTTGAAATCCTTCGGATAAACCATATCTTGAAACATAGCATACAATATCGTCATAGCCATCCTTATTCATATCACCAACTCTTAAATCTTCAATTTCAAAATTTTCAGTTGGAATATCAATACCTGTCCATTGATTATTGTCATTTTCTAACCATTTAAGATTATTAGTGGATAATTGTATACAATCGGTTTTATTATCATGGTCTAATTTAGCATTGAAAATACTCTTAATGAAATTTCCATAAAATGGACTTGTTTGTTTTTCCCATTTTTCAAGACCAAGATACTTAAACCAGATTGAAGATTTGTTATCGATAATATCCAAGATGCCATCTTCATTAACATCCCAAATTGCTAATTTTGGGAATGATTTTTTATCCACCATTACTTCTATCCGATCTTTGCTAAATATTCCATTCCCCAAATTATTATAAAAGTAAAAGCCTCTTGTAGCATTATCCCAGTAATTGACTGCTATATCTTTAGTTCCGTTATTGTCATAATCAATAACCTCAAAACTTATTAGTCTATCTTTATCATCATGTATACTTGTAAAGGAATTAAATTTTAAATTACCTTCATTTTTAAACCAGCCTAATTTACCATTGTCCCTATCGTCAGTACTTACTATTAGATCATTTTTTCCATCATTGTTAATATCCGAATATTTTAATGTGTTAATTATAAATGGGCTAATAGCTAATTCTTTTGCTTCAGAGTAATTTCCTTTGGTGTCTACAAGAATATAGAACAATTCATTGTTTAAGTGTCCGACAATATCCTTAGTACCATTGGTGTCTATATCAGCCATTATAAAACCTGCACATTGGGCACTCATTATCCAAGTGCTTAATTCTTTTAATTGTCCATCTTTAGTTTGTAAAGCCATATTATATCTAGGCCTAATTGTTCCTTGATTATCGTAAAAATATATTGCATCTTTAATTTTATCACCGTCAAAATCTTCAAAAATAAATGACTTCGATTCCTTGATGTTTGGAATTAAACTTTTGTGGTTCTTAATAAAAGTATTATTTCCATTGTTTTTTGCCCAATTAATAAAGGGATTATTACTTCTTAGAGAGAAATATGCAATATCAAAATCTCCATCATAATCAAAATCTCCAATCTGGTAATCTTCCATTTCTAGTTGAGTAATCAAAGTATTAACTTTTCCTAACCCTCCGTTGTTTGTACGTTCTATCCAATAGATTCCAACATCTGAGTATCCAGAGGAGTACACTAAATCATGGTCGCCATCTTTGTCCATATCAATTAATCGGATGTTTGATATACTTTTGCTGGGAAGAACAAACGAATTAATTTTTACATATTTATTTTCTTTGAATGAATATGCATTTAAAATAGCCTTGTTATTTTGGTCATAGGAATTTTGATAGACCAATAATTCTTGTATCCGATCTTTATTAAGATCTAGTCCGAAAATTGTATTAAAATCATTGAAGGAATTGTTAAATGCATTAAAATAGGTGTATTGAGTTTTTTTATCTCCTATATAAGCAACTGGAACTCCTTTAAGACCGGAAATGATAATATCGCGTATTCCGTCAGAATTGGCATCATATAAATACAATTTGGCATATTCAGCAGGTAAATAGGTTATTTTGTTTTTTTGTGGTTTTTTATTAAAACCATTCTTCTCATTTATCAAAATATCAATATCACCATTTTTGTAAAGAACTACAATATCAATGTCTTTATCACCATCCATATCCTCTATATTGTAGTCTTCATATTCTTTCTTAGAATTACCAATTATTATCGTTTTTTGTTTTCTACCGGCTCCATCGTTAAGATATAAATAAGGAAAAGATATTATATCTAAATCACCATCACCATCAGCGTCAAAAGTTTTGATGCCTTTGTAGCTTAAGCCAGAGCCGTTGATTGTTTCTATTTGCCCTAAATCTTGGGCAGAACAAACTCCATATATTAAGAAAAAAAGAAAAGTGTATAAATGATAAATTATTCTATTCAAATTTTTCATTTTTATTTAGTTTTTATTATAATTCTATTTATAACTGAAATCAAATATAACAATTTGGTTCTATGTCTGTTTTATGATTCTTATAGTTTTAATCTTTAGAAATCAAAAAAGACGCCTCAAAAACGTCTTTCATTTCCTATCCCTCCAACTACCATTATACCCACGATACTTCCTACCATCATAAACCTTCCCACGCAACCAAACCCCGGCAAGTACAAACACAATTAACCCTAAAATTTCATACCATTACATACCCCAAAAATACAGCGAGTAGGGTAGTGGTTATGATGAAGGCAAAATACTCTGTTTTAGATAACTATTTATCCCAAATTGATAACCATTTTATATCGCTAAAAAAACAAAAAGATGCCCTAAATCATATATTGCATAGACAGTAAACAAGTTTTAATTTTGCTTTAAAGCTCCGTTTTTACAAAACCACTGTTAGCTGCTGCCTTCTCCTTTTATTAACTATTAGCCTTCAATTTATGTTGCTTGTGTGCAATGAAAAGCAGAACAGTCATAATACTTGCTGAAACAAGAGAAGAATTTAAAGTTCCAAGATACAACCCACCTTTGTCAAGCGGTTTAGTTAAAAAATCACCAAACGTTGCGCCAAATGGTCGGGTGAAAACAAATGCAACCCAAAACAGAAGGATATGATTTATTTTAGTAAGGTTGTGAAGAAGCACAACAATAAGGATTACTCCGCCAGTTACTAAAGCACCTTGCAGATAACTTAATCCGAAATAGTCGCTAAGAAAATCTCCGAAGGCTGTTCCCAAACTATTAGAGAAAAGAATAGCTGTCCAGTAATAAATTTCCTTTTGCTTGTTTTTAATTGGATAAACTTCAAGGTTTTTGTATTTTTCAAACCAGAGAAACAATGTTAACAGTAAGCAGTTCATAAGCAAAGTACTTCCTACTGTGTATCCCAAATGCAAAGTTCTGTCAATGTAATCTGATATTTCCGTTCCCAAAGTTGTCGTACCAATGATAACAAGCCAATAAATGACTGGGGTATATTTTTTGACTGCAAGTTGCGCGAGTAATACAACAAGGAAAAAAGCTAAGGTCACTGCAATGCCAACAGTGTAACCTAAATTAAGTGTCATGGAAATGAAATCGCCTAATGTTTCACCAAGAGTGGTAGCGACAATTTTCATGAGCCAAAAAATTAGATTGATTTTAGCGACCTTGTTCAGTTGTTCAATTGTTTTGTTAGTTGTCATATTTTGCTGTTTTGTTGTAATGGGGTTTTAGCTAACGTCCTGCCAGTTTTCCGTCAGTTTTTTATTACTGACGTTTATAGATATACCTAAAAAAGGTGAAAGAAAAAATGTTATTCAAAAGAAGAAAATTTGCAAAAGCTTACCAATAAATACTAAAACCCACAATTGCCCAAAACCGTTGTTAGCTGCCGTTGTTACTTTTAAACAGCTGTTTATTCCATGTTAGTAATAACAAAATGAATACTATAAAACAAATCAAAGCGATAATGTTTATTTGGATAATAAACGCATGAATTGTTGCGGTAACTAATATAGATCTTGTTTGTGAAACTGCAAACGTAAGAATGAAAGCGAAGATTATGCAGAATGCAAAGAAAATCCAAAAACCTCCATATTGATCAAAATTGCTAAAAACTAAAAGATGCCAAGCACACCAGAAAACACCAGAAACTAAACTTTTAATTACGTAATTTGTTTTTCCTAAACTCTCAATCAAATAGCCTCTCCAAGCATATTCCTCCATTATATTATATACTAAAGCGAAAGAACAAATAATGAAAGCCCAAGAGTGTTTATTTATGTCTTCTCCATTGTTCATCCCATAAATCGAATAACAGGAAAACAAAATAACAGGAAATAAAATACTTTTCATTTTGTTATTTCCAAACAATGTGATTTTCTGTTCAACTTTGCTAAAGTGATAGAATAATAGAGAAACTATTAAAGTTACAAATCCATGATTATAATTGAATGAAAATGAAACATCTGAAATTTGTTCTAAAAGTAATTTTAATAAATTGGGTAGCTTTCGAGCAAAGTAAGTTCCTAAAAGTATAATTCCATAAAACAACAAAATTCTTAACCAATTTATTACTCTAATTTGTTCTGATAGTTTCATTTTTTTAGTTACTAATATTTGTGATATTGGTTTTCTTACAATGATAGTTAATTTATAAGTATATTCAATTGACTAAATATATCCAAACACGAATATAAGTGTTTAAACTTTTACCTACAAAAAAAGACGCTTCAAAAGCGCCTTTCATTTCCTTTTCCTCCAACTACCATTATACCCACGATACTTCCTGCCATCATAAACCTTTCCCCGCAACCAAACCCCGGCAAGTACAAATACAATTAACCCTAAAATTTCATACCATTCCATAACCCAAAAATACAGTAAGTAGGACAGTGGTGGTTATGCTAAAAGTAAATGCTCCGTTTTGGATAACTATTTATCCCGAATTGACAACTTTAAAAAGAGGTCTTCAATAAAGTATATATAATTGAGTTTTGCATCTTGTAATTAGTTCTATATTCTCAATACTATTTCATATAAAGTTATTTTTCTAATTCCAAAGTATAATATACAATAGATTCAAATTCAAAATTGATTTCATGACGTAAATCGTTAGTGAAATTTTTGTTTACATAAAATATGTCATGATTTTTACCTACATATAAGGAATGATATTTGGACATATAATTAAAAAAACAATTTAATTGTTCAAAGTTTAACTCTAAGGCAGGATGTGGTTTTTTTGCATACAAATCTTTCCATTTTTCAATCTTTAAGTAGTTTGAATACGCGGGAGGCTTTTCTTCGTAGTGATCTGTGCAGTGTAAAACCATTGCTAAAAACAATTCTCTATCGATTCCTAAATCAAAAAGAACTTTGACATTTTGTATTCTTTCTTTCATATTTATTTTTTAATAGAATTTCTTATAGTTTTATTGAGAAGATTATACTTTTTTTAATTAGTGTTAAAAGTAAACCACTTAATAATCAAATTGCACAAAACGGCTATTAGCAACTGGTACTATTTGAACAAAGCATTGTTTTCTGATGGTTTAAAGTTTATTTTAAAATTATCATCTAGTCTAACTTTTTCTAACCAGTTCATTTCAAAATGACCAAAACCCCATTGAGGTTTATTCTTCATTTTTTGGGTAACAAAATCAAAGTTTAAAGGTAGAAATACTTCTGAATTCAAATTTTGATCGTTTGAATTAAAAGGTAAGAATATTTGAAGTCTATGAAACCCATAAGCCAATATAAATGTAAATTCAGGGGAGTTTACATCCTGTTTTCTTTTGGCAAGAAAAGCTAACGGTTTTAAAATTGGTGGTCTACCTTCATTGTGAATTAATAACAATGGTAGGTTATTATCATCAAATTTTTTATCAGGGACACTTAACCAATCAATTGCTTTTTCAAACTTCCAAATGTCATCGGAGCTCAACATTGATAAACCAAATTTTGTTAGTGCTTTATAAACATACAATGGGATAAATGACTGAGTACTAGCTTTTACAGTTAGAACACCATTTTCAAGGCTCATATTATTTGCATCAGTTTCAACTTTCGCAACAACTCTATTCTCACCGACAAACTGTGTTGTAATATTTTTGTCTTTAAACTTTGGAAAGTTTTTTTTGCCTTTTATAGGAATGAAGGTGTTTTTGATACCACTAAAAGCACTAAGATGTGTTTCATAAATACCAAATTTATTATTACATGCATCGCATTCATTGAAGCAAAAAGAGTCTTTGTTCCCCGTAAATTCAGGTATTAAATGTGCTCTTGATTTAAAAGTTGAATTTGGTGAATTACAATAACGACAAACACGAAATTCTTTTTCGGGAGTTGTATAGTTTAATATTGAAGTTTGAATTTCATAAGTCTCATAAAATTCAGCCTGTTCTACTATATAACTAATTTTCATACATTAATATTTGAAAGTGTTTTTTTATGTACTTGGTACTAACGTTCCTTGGTGTTTGGTAAGGATTTTATTCCTTTAATTTATTTTAGCACTTAGGTAAATTACAAAATGCTCATCCGATTATGCATTAACCTCGCTGTTTCATAAAACCACTGTTATAAATAGTTTTTAATCATTTGAAACTCTTTTCCATAATATTGCATTCAAATTAACTATTCTCTGCGGTATTCAAACTTTCATAATAATTTTTAAGGTTTTGAATCCTGTCTTGCAATGGTTTTGTTATAGATTCGTTAAGTAGTATTTCAAAAATATAAATGAGTTTTGAGTAGTATATATAAGTCATCAAACTTTCCAAATCTTTTTTGTATTCATCTTTAAGCTTACTATTATTATTAATTGATATAAAAATGTAGTGATAGTCAATTATCATGCTGGTTAATGTTAAGTAGATTCCCATATAACTATCTTGTAATCTTGGGTTTTTTGTTCCATTTTTTTCTTTTTCCTTTTTATCTCTGAAAAATTCTATCAAAAAAAGTTGAATAGCTTGTAATCCAACAAAGTTGTATTTTTTTGCATTTTTATCATCTAACTCATTGATATTAGTTATCAATTTGTTATTATGATAAGAAATATTAAAGTTGTTGAATTCATTGATAAACAGATTAAGACGTGTTCTGTAATTTCCAAAGATAAAATCTATGTGCTGGTCTTCTTGAGTTTTATTGAATTGCTTTTTTATTTCTTCATTTGCAATGATTTGCATATAAAAAGCAAGGAAAGTTAATAGAGCGGCACCGATTGCAATAATTGGATTAAGTATACCTCCCATAGCATCACCAAACACGCCAAAATTAGAGGGAAGTTTATCTATTGCAACTAATTGAAAAGTGATTGCAACTACTCCTAAAATTGTTATTCCTATACATAGTATAGTTGCAATTATAAATCGTTTTAATGAAGGTTCGTAATTATGAAGCATTTTGAATATCTATATTAGTTTTACTATTATTTTTTAAGAATTAATATAACTTGAAAAAGGTACAAAGTTGATATCAAAAATAAGAATAATCTTAAATAAACAATTACGGTTTCCCGTAAATAAAAAAAGGATACTAATCAGCATCCTTTTTTTATAATTCAACAATTTTAAAAAACTCCGAAAGTTTAATATTCCTCGCTTCACAAATTTTTATAATTGTCTCTAGACTAATTTTATAGTTCTCATCATTCTTAATGCTTCGAACAGTCTTTTCGTCAATCCCGTGATCTAAAGCAAAAGACCTTTGGGACTTAGCGTGGCTAATCCATTCATTTGCTATATAATCAACTATTTTACGATTAACCTCTATCATTGTATTGCAAATGAACTCTTAAATAGGAAAAATAATTCGGAGCGAAATCCGCATTTCAAAATATTTTCTTATATTTGTAATGAAATACATATTTTTGCGATTCTTCATATAGAAAACATTTGAAGCATTCGCTTTGAATCTCGTTATCAAAAACTGGTAATTTTTAACGCACGAGATGATAAGTTAAGATGCTCACGTCCTTGGCGTGGGCTCACTTATTCGTGCGTAGGGTATACCAGTGCCTTGATAGCGGATAAGCTGAGTTCCACGCTTTTTTTATGCACTAAACTCTCTTTTTTTCAAAGCAAAACTTCTTTTTCACAGGCTCGCAAAATCACAATAAAACTGGCTTGGTTTTCCTTGCCGTTATATGCCACTATGGCTTAGCTGCATTAAGCGAATAGTGGCATTGTTTTACAATGTTAAACTAAATGGTTGTGCCTATGGTGTAAACTTTCTTCAGAATAAAAAACCTCCTGTCCCAGTGTTGGCGCATCAGGCAGAAGGTCTTAGCCAATAAAACATTCGTTTCATTTAACCAATCCAATACTATGAAAAATTTTTCATTCAGTAGGCATAGGCTGGAACTATTTTGCCTTATTTTTTCTGCCTTGCCACTCACAATTCACGCACAATCCCAGCCGCATAAAGTAACCGGCACGGTGTCAGATAATACTGGTTTCTTACCGAGTGTAAGCATTACTATTAAAAATTCGCAAATTGCGACTATTTCAAACGGTAACGGTGTGTATACCATCGAGGCCAAACCTACAGATACTTTGGTATTTTCCTTCATCGGTTACAAAACCCAGTTTATTGCCGCAAACAATCAATCAAAAATCAATGTAACCCTTCAGGAAGATGCCACGCAATTACAGGAAGTAAAGGTAAACGCCGGCTACTATTCCGTTAAAGAAAAAGAACGCACAGGCAGTATTGCTAAAGTTTCCTCCAAAGACATCGAAAAACAACCGGTAACCAATGTACTGGCAGTTATGCAAGGTCGCCTGGCAGGGGTAGAGGTAACACAGGACAGCGGAGCTCCGGGCGGAACGTTCCAAATCAAAATCAGGGGGCAAAACAGTCTTAGGGCAGATGGTAACCAACCGTTGTATATTATCGACGGAGTACCATACTCGTCCGAAACCATAGGTTCCATCAATACCTCAGGGATGATGCCCACCATGACAAGTCCGCTAAACAGCATAAACCCTTCCGATATCGAAAGTATCGAAATACTCAAAGATGCCGATGCCACCGCTATCTACGGTTCAAGAGGGGCAAACGGGGTAGTACTCATGACCACAAAAAAAGGAAAGTCGGGTAAAACGGTTTTCAGTGTTAATGCATCAACAGGGGTAGCCTCCATCACTAAAAAGCTCGACCTAATGAACACGCAGGAGTATCTGGCAATGCGCGCCCAGGCTTTCGCAAACGACGGCATCACAACCTATCCCGATTATGCCTACGATAGCAACGGTACTTGGAGCCAAAATAGATACACAGACTGGCAGGAAGAGTTAATAGGAGGCACAGCCGAAATCAACAACTTGCAGGCTTCCGTATCCGGCGGTTCTAAAAACACGCAATATATGCTAAGCGGTAACACCCGCTCCGAAACCACGGTTTACCCCAAAGCTTTCAAATACAAGAAAAGCGCAGCACATTTCAGCATGAACCATGCAGCAGATGATAACCGCTTCAAATTAAACTTTTCAGCCAATTACACCGCGCAAAACAACAACCAACCGGCTACAGATTTAACGGCTGTTTCAAGAACATTGGCACCAAACGCTCCGGCTTTATACGATGCCAATGGAAACCTAAATTGGGAAAACAGCACTTGGGACAATCCGTTAGCTTTATTAGAATCCGAATTTCTTTCCAAAATCAAAGACTTCAATGCTAACACGGTGCTGTCCTACAATATTTTACCCAACCTACAACTCAAAACCAGTTTAGGCTATACCGATTTGCGCAGTAACGAAAGCAATACTCAACCTTCAACCATGTACAATCCTGCGTATGGTTTAGGCAGTGAAATTTCAGGAATCAGTAACAACATCACATCAAGAACGTCTTGGATAGCCGAACCGCAAATCAATTGGAACTGGAATCTCAGGAAAGCCAAAATTGAAACATTGATGGGTACTACTTTTCAAAGCCAAACCACCAATCGTTTGTTTCAGTCCGGCTTTGGTTTTTCCAGCAACAGCCTAATTCACGACTTAGCTTCAGCAAACTTAAAAACCATCGACCTTAGCGACGAAACGGTTTATAAATATCAGGCAGTTTTCGCACGAATCAACTACAATTACGATAGCCGTTATATCCTGAACGTTACAGGCAGACGTGATGGTTCAAGCCGTTTCGGTCCCGGCAAACAGTTCGCCAACTTCGGGGCGGTTGGTGCCGCTTGGGTTTTCTCAGAAGAAAAGTTTCTGCAAGGGAACAACATCTTAAGCTTCGGAAAACTTCGCACCAGTTACGGTACAACAGGCAACGACCAAATCGGCGATTACCAGTTTTTAGATACTTACGTGTCTTCCGGCAATACCTACAACGGTACAATCGGTTTACAACCTGTTCGATTATTCAATCCAGAGTTCGGCTGGGAAACCAATAAAAAGTTTGAAGTAGCATTAGAAACGGGCTTCTTTCAGGATCGTATTTTCCTAACCTCTGCTTACTATAACAACCGCTCCACAAATCAATTGGTAGGCATTCCTCTTCCGGGTACTACAGGTTTTCAAACCCTTCAAGGTAACCTCGATGCTACGGTGCAAAACACAGGTTTAGAGTTTACACTCTCCTCTAAAAACATTGTGGGGAACAATTTCTCTTGGACAACCAATTTCAATATTTCGTTCAACAGAAACAAGTTACTGTCATATCCGGACTTGGAAACCTCATCTTATGCAAATACTTATGTAGTAGGGCAATCGGTCAACATTGTAAAATTGTACCATTACACAGGTTTTAATCCAGTAACAAACCTATACGAGTTTGAAGATGTAAATAACGACGGTCAGATTACTTCATTGGCAGACAGGCAAACCATCGCCAATCTAAGTCCTAAATATTTTGGAGGGGTACAAAACAATTTCCGTTACAAAAACCTGCAATTAGATTTCTTGTTTCATTTTGTTAAACAAGAGAGTTTCGGGTACATGCCGGGCGTTCCCGGTACTGCGGTAAACCAACTTTCAGAGGTAAGTGGCCAACAATTACCGTATACATCGGGAGCAAACGGAGCCGTCATTTCAGCCTATTACCGTTATGGTCTAAGCGATGCCGCGTTACAAGACGCTTCATTTGTAAGGCTTAAAAACGTTTCCCTAACGTATGATATTCCTTTAAAGGCGAAGAGTTTAAAATGTCAGTTGTATTTCCTGGGACAAAACCTGCTTACCTTCACGCCCTACAACAGTGGCGATCCCGAGTTTAAATTCTCAGGCTATCTGCCGCCATTAAAGGTATTCACCACCGGGGTAAAACTAACCTTATAACCAAACACTGCACAAATGAAAAAGCTATTTATAGTATCCGCATCGCTAACCCTGTTAGCCCTAACAACAGCTTGCGAGAATTTTGTCGAAGTCGAAACTCCTAAATCCCAACTCACAGGCTCCGAGGTTTTCGAGGACCACAACACCGCAAACGCTGCCGTCATAGACCTTTTTGCTAAAGTACGCGACAATGGTTTAATCACTGGTTCATCACTAGGTACTTCCGTAAATCTTGCTTTATATGCAGACGAGTTAATCTACTACGGAACAGCCGACGAGAACGTTTCTCATATTTTCAACAACAGTCTTATGGCTACCAATCCAACAGCGCGTCAGTACTGGAACGACAGCTACCATCAAATCTATTGTGCCAATGCTATTATCGAAGGTTGTCAGCAAGCACTAAACCTGCAAGAACCCTATAAAACTCAGTTTACGGGAGAAGCATACTTTATCAGGGCTTTACTGCATTTCTATCTGGTAAATCTTTATAACGATGTTCCGTATATCACCACTACAGATTATCAGCAAAACCGCTTTGCTACCCGTATGTCCAAAACGCAGGTATACGAACAAGTGGTTACAGATTTACTTCAGGCAATAGAAATGTTACCGGAAAATTACCAAACGCCAGACCGTGTCCGTCCCAACAAAGCCACAGTTAAAGCATTATTGGCAAGAGTGTTTCTTTATCAGGAAAATTGGCTGCTGGCAGAAACAATGGCAACTGAAGTAATTACTTCTCCGCACTATGTTTGGGAAACAGATTTAGATAAAATATTTTTAAAGGAAAGCACCACTACCATTTGGCAGTTTTCGCCCAAGCTGGCTGGTAATAATGCAGACGAAGCCTCGGTTTTCATTTTCACAAGTGGTCCACCGCCTTTCGTAGGCTTAAACCCCGATTTGGTTGCAGCTTTCCAGTCCGAAGACCTTCGCAAATCCCATTGGATTAACACTATCACAGACGGATCAAATACTTGGTATCACGCTTATAAGTACAAGCAAAATACTAACACCGGAACCTCTTTAGAATATTCGGTAATCTTCCGTCTGGTAGAACAATATTTAATTAGGGCAGAAGCAAGGTTAAAGCAAGGTAACGAGTTGGGAGCAAAATCAGATCTAAACCTAATCCGAAACACGGCTGGTTTGGGTGATACTCCCGCAACAACCGAAGCAGCTTTATTCGATGATATTATGTTACAACGCCGTTTAGAATTCTTTACCGAATACGGCCACCGTTTTTTTGACCTGAAACGCACAGGACGTTTAAACACAGAATTAAGTCCAAACAAACCCGGTTGGAATACTACAGATTCCCATTGGCCAATTCCCGAAACCGAATTACTGGCAAACCCCAACATGACACAAAATCCCGGATACTAATGAAAAAAACATATTTACAAGTTGTTTACGGCGTATTGGCTGTATTCATATTTGGGTTTGTTTCCTGCCCTGTAATGGGGCAGGTAGCAACCAAAATCCCGCTTACCGAAAAAGACTATCACTTATGGGGCACGTTACAAACCCGATCTATTTCAGATAACGGCCAATGGGTAAGTTATACTATGTCCTACCCATCAGGTGCCGATACCCTTTTTGTCTCAAACACCCAAATCGAGAAAAAGTATACACTGCCCAAAGCCATAGACAGCAGGTTCATACAGGATAACATTTTTGCATACCGCAAAAACAACAACTTGATACTGCTAGACCTTTCAAAAGGAATGGAAACTATCATTACTAATGTTTCCAATTACGAGATAACCGCAAACGGAAATTATCTCATTACTGAAGAACCAACACCAACTGGAAGTAAAACGCTTGGCATTAGAAATATTCAAGGCAAACTATTGCAAGCCATCGATGAGGTAGGGCAGTATACTTGGAATAATGCCAAGACAAAAATCCTGTTCACAACAACAGGTTCAATGCCTTCGGTTACTATAATCAGTCTTGTCACAAAACCTCAGATTAAATTGATTTATAAAAATACAAATACAGTTTACAGTGCTTTAACTTGGCAGGAAAATGGGGAAGATGTGGTCTTGTATCAAACAAGTACTAAAAGCGATAAACAATCTGAAGTGGTGTATTTCAACAGTAAAGAAAACAAGTGCTACCGCTTAAATGAAACAGGTTCAGGTTTTCCAAAAGACTTTAGAATAGAGACCAATTCTAACATTGCATTAAAACTTTCAACCGATGGGAGTAAAGTGTTTTTCGGAATACAAAGCACACTCGAAAAACCTGATAAAGAAAACTTTGAGGGGGTAGAAGTGTGGAATGCGAATGATAAGATATTATATCCTGAAAGAAAATTGCGGGCTTCTGTAGGTAATCCACAATTGTTGGCAGTATGGTGGACTAAAACCGGAAAGGTGAAAATAATTACCTCAGAAGAAGAATCATGGGTAATGTTAACCGGAAATCAACAATACGCCATAACTGCCAATCCAATGCAGTACGAACCCGAATACAAACTCTTTGCAGACAGAGATTTTTACCTTACCGAGCTGGCCACCGGAAATAAAATAAAACTTTTGGAAAAACAATCAGGCCAAGAGGAAATGATTAGAGTTTCTCCTGATGGTAAATATATTACTTACTTCAAACAAGGAAATTGGTGGTGCTATGATACTCTAAAAAGAACCCACACTAATCTAACAAAGGAATTGAATGCAGATTGGGACAACAGTAAAACAGATCCGGGAGCACAATTAAATGTTTGGGGTTTGGCAGGATGGACACAGGATAATCAAGCGGTTTTACTTTACGACTATTATGATATTTGGTGTATTGCAATAGATGGTAAAAAAAGAGAAAGACTTACCCAAGGTAAGAAAAATAATACCCGCTTCAGGTTCCAAAAAAAACAGGTTGTAGGACAGGGAAATTATTCAGGTTTGGTTGATAATAATATAGATATTACAAAAAGTATTATCCTCACAGCATTTAATCATCATAATGGCAATTCGGGCTACTATAGACTAAACCCCGATAAAAGACTTACAGAATTGGTTATGGACGAATCATTGTCCAGTCGTATTATTGAATCCAAAAGAAGTGAAGCGTTTGTATACGAAAAACAAAAGTTTGATAATCCACCAACAATCATATTCAGAAAAAATGCAAATGCAAAAGACAAAGAACTGTTTGTAAGTAATCCACAACATTTTCGTTACCAGTGGGGTAAGTCAGAAATGATACACTTCAAAGCGCCCTCAGGAAATCAACTAAACGGAGCATTGTTTTATCCGGCAAATTACAAGCCGGGTCAAAAATACCCTATGATAGTCTGGATTTACGACACAGTTTCACGGGAATTAAACCAATATGTAAACCCAACACTCAGCAACCCCATTGGTTTAAACATTACAAATCTTACTGCTAATGGATATTTTGTTTTATTACCGGATATCGAATTTCAAAAAGGAAGCCCGGGAAAATCCGCTTTAGATTGTGTAACTACGGCGGTTAATAAAGTAATAGACATGGGATGCACGGAAAAGGGAAAAATTGGATTAAAAGGGCAATCCTTCGGGGCTTATGAAACCAACTACATTATATCCCAAACCAATTTGTTTTCCGCAGCTGTTAGCGGTTCGGGAGTTTCCGATGTTGCAAGACATTATTTCACACTTAATAAAGATGATAATAAAATAGACGCTTGGCGTTATGAAAGCCAGCAATACCGTATGGGAAAATCATTTTTTGATGATCCGCAAGACTATCTCGATAATTCACCATTAATGCAGGCAGCTGGGATAAACACCCCTTTATTAACGTGGGCTGGTTTAGAGGACGAAAACGTGCTACCGGAACAAGCCTTAACTTTATATATTGCCTTACGAAGATTAAATAAAAAACACATTATGCTCCGTTATCCTAGTGATGGGCATATTTTTGTTAATGGAAAAAATCAGACAGATTTAACCAATCGCATACAAGAATGGTTCGACCATTTTCTGAAGAAAGAACCAGCATCAAATTGGATTCAAAAAGGAACAGAATAAATGTGAAAGTGCCTCCGTTGTTTTATGGAGGCACTTTGTTTTTCTGTATTAGTGAATTACTTTATACAGGTTCAAACTGCATTGGTTAGCTGCGTTTTTTAGCCAAACGCGTCTCGGAGTTGCCTCGCTCGACATACAAAACTGTCCGGTGTTTACGGGAGTACAATCAATGGTAACTTCCAAACAGTTTGATGGAGAAGGATTTTGAATGAATCCTGTAATTAGAACAGGTTTTTCAGCTTCCTTAACTTTTGCGTCATTAGTACTGATAGCACCTGCGCTGGCCATTGTGAATGCCAATACTGGCAAAATCACTTTTGCAATTGTTTTCATAATAATAAAATTTAGATATGGTTTTTTGATCTACTCTTTTCTACAGGTTTTCGATCTCAGTCCTGCTACCGGCCGGTATATTTTTAAGTCTTTTTACGGATAAGATTTCTATTCAGATGGTATCGGTGCAAGTTGGAACCAATAATGGCATATAGATTATCCCCAATAACATACATCGATTGTAGCCTTTCTTTTCCCACATGATAGATGTAAATGCTCGATAAATAAGAATTGTTCCGTGTGTCATAAATGTCCACGATAGAAGCTTGCTGCCACATTTCTTTAGCTTCATAGCGACCAGCAATTTTAGAATTCACAAACAACAAACCGTTTGAAAAAACAGTCAGTTGATTTACTGTAAGAGGTGGTGAAGCCATTTTTCGTTGTTTGGTTTCCTTTATGTAGGCAGTTTTAAAATTTGCATGACTAATAGTATCAATGGTCTTACCACGATAATCAAGTTTTAAACTAGGGTCAGATACAATAAACTGATTTCGGTAATAATAAGTGTATATAAATTTTTTGGTTAAGTTGTCAAATGTCATAGTCCCGTCAGTATCAAAAAAACCGTCAACTTGTTTTTCTAAAAGTTTAGGAGCATAAGTAACTTTTAAGGAATCTTCAAGTTGAAACGTTCCCAATACATTGTAGCCATTGTTTACATTCTGAGCGCGAAAAACAATAGTTGTAGGCGTGGTAACTTCCGCTTTCGAGAAATAATAGCCATTCGGCTTCATTAGGATTTTTCCTTTCCAGTCAGACAGCAATCCACGATAGATAATAGGAACAGTACCATCCATCAAATAAAAATAAGGAGGGAACACTTTCACTTGAACAGTGCGAAAAGGGAAATCTTCTCGTTCCAGCTCAATTTTAATTCGCTTTTTGGTTTTAAGTGTAGTATCAAAAGCTGTAAGGTGCAAAGGAGCTAAATGATCGGCTAAGTAAACAGTCCCATTATCAGAACCTGCTATGTATTGCGAGTTATTAATCAATTTTGCTTCATTAGACTTTAATGCTGAACCTTGAATAAACCTGCGGATAAAGGGATTTTCCTGATGTAATGTCCTCTCCGAAGCTATATAAAGCCCAATCATAGTTACAATGCAAGCGGGAAAAACAACAAAGAGTTGAAGTATTGTTTTGCGGATATTTGGTGTAATAAGAAATAAACCAATCAAAGCCAAAACCACAAAAACTATATTAAAAACAAGATGTTCCTTCCATCTAAGCGATTCCAAAATGCCACCACAGGAACACGGTACAAAGTAGGAGTAATTCAAAATGATAATGATATAAGCAGTAAAAAGAACCATCAGCCCAAAAGCAGATAATAAACCAACGTATCGGGTTTTAGAAAAACAAAGAAGTAATGCAATAACAAGCTCAGTCCCTAGAACGCTGTAAGACACAAACCCTGTAAAAGCACTCAAAAGAGGTGATTGTCCAAGTTGTGCCTGAAAATTGTCAAATTCAAGTAGCTTACTTAAAGCCGCATAAACAAACAAAACAACATACAGTAAACAAATACTCTCAATCAAAATAGTTCTAAAAGTTGCATTCAGTTTCATAACATTAACTCGTTTAGTTCAACGATGTAAAATTCTGAAATACAATCAATAAAGACTTTTCAATTCGGGACAACAACTTATCCAAAAGGGAGAAATCACATTACGCAAATTCAGAAGATTTTGAAATAGAAAACATGTTATAAACAAATAACGTCTTTGTCAAGCCTCGACCTAAGGACACGCAGCCGTTAAGAAAAATTAATGCAACTCCGTTAAGAATTATCTGCTGTTTGAGCGCCAGCGAGTTCAGATAATTTAGGAGTTGCTTTAATTTTTTAGGCGTAGTGTCCCAGTCTTGACTTTTTGTTTCTTTTGTGTCAAGACAAAAGAAAAATAACAAATCATTTTCTATTACAAGAACTAGGCGCAACCCCATACTGCTTCTTAAAAGCCTTAGAAAAACTAGGATAAGAATTAAACCCATACATATAAGCAATCTGTTTAAGCGGAATAGTGGTCTCACGAATAAGTAAATAACAACGCTTCAACCGCTCGTCATTATAGAACTGATAGATACTGGTATTAAAAAAATGTCGAAATCCTTCCTTCAATTTATATTCGTTAGTTCCGAACATTCGAGACAATTCTTTAAGTGTGGGTAAAGGGGCTTCCAAATGCGCAAGGATATAATCGTAAACCTGTTGCATGAGTTTAGCCTCTGTTCTTCGGGTTTTAGGTAAACGTTTGGAGTGATAGTCTTCGTTAAAGGGTAAATCTATTTCCGGATGATTTACAATAGAATGAATTATAAAACCATTGTTTTCTTGAAGCCTCTCAATTGAGCTAAACAATGTTGCAATTTCATTCCCGGCAGAGCTTTTATAAGTTAGGGTTAAGAGTGAACTGTCTTCATTAGATAGAATTGATTTTTTAAGATTTACAAGATTTGCTTTGCAATCTTCGGTTAATAAGTCTTGAAAGGATAAATGCTGTATTTCTTTAGTTGCATAGCCTAAGATTCTCATACATGTAAAAGACATTTCACGAATAGTAAAATCACTCTCAGTAATAAAACTTATCGAAACAGGAGCATTTTGCAAATGATGTAAATTAAGATAGCCTTTAGGGAATAAGCTTTCTTTCATTTCTTCAGCAAGCATATTAACCAATATAACAACAGATTCCAATTCATCATCTTGAGTAGTTCTGGGAATCCGCTCGTCAAAATTTCCCGAAGCCATTTCAAGTAACATTTGCCGAATACTTTGTATTCGTTGTCGGTTGATTTCTCGTTCCATATTCTAAGGGGTTATTTATAGTATTCCAGAAAAGCTAAAGCACTTTGCTTGTCATTAAAATAAGAAGTTGGAACTATGGGTTTGTTAACTTTCAGATAAAAAGAACTCATAGTCTGAGAAATGCCCTGATTACTAAGAATGGCAACCGCCTTTGTAAGTACTGAGCCGGTTTGAGCCAGATAATCTCGCCCGGCTTTATCAGATTCAATAATTCCTCTAATGTCACATAAAACAGGATAAGCTATTTCATTCTGAAATCGGATTCGGTCGGTCACGACTTTTCGTGCCACAGTTAAGGTAACAGTAGTGTTTGGTTTGTATTCAAAATAGAGAATACCATGCTCAATCCAGAATTTGGCATAGGTATTCTCGTAAAAATCATGAGCTGCATTCATGAGGTACGAGATATATGAACATCAAAATTAGAAATAAAAAACTTACAAATAATGATTTTGAATGTAGGAAAAGCAAATTGCTTATCCATTTGGGAATAAGTGTTGTCAAAAAGGGATAAAATGCGATATCCACAGAGCTTACAATAAATTTTATGGTCAATTTTGACAGCTTAATGAATAAATAACACACACCTAAAAATGGAAAAGAATGGCAAAAATCAAACACAATAATTTTATCGATACGGTCGATGGGATTATTTCAAGAGCGAAACAAGAACAGGTTTTGCACTTGTATGCGGAAGATAGTTTTCTAAACGGAAGGACAATACAAATTAAGGGAAAAAGCATGTGCCATTTTGGTACAACAGGATATTTAGGGTTAGAGCAAGACGGTCGTATTAAACAAGCTACTATAGAGGCAATTCAAAGATACGGGACACAGTTCCCACTTTCAAAAACATACATTTCAAACCCGCTTTATAAAGAGTTGGAATCAAAAATTGAAAGTATGTATGGGATTCCGCCTGTAATAACTAAAAACAGTACTTTAGGTCACATGGCTGTCATACCTACAATTGTTGGTGACAATGATGGTGTTATGTTGGATCATCAGGTACATTGGAGTGTCCAAAATGCTTGTATGCAGTTAAAGTTGAGAGGTATTTCAGTAGAAATGGTGCGTCACAATAATTTGGAAATGCTGGAAAGCAAAATAAAAGAGCTTAAGGGTAAATGTCATAAAATTTGGTACATGGCAGATGGGGTATACTCTATGTTTGGAGATTATGCACCAATTAAGGAATTAATGGAACTATCCAGTAAGTATCCTCAATTGAATCTTTATTTCGACGATGTTCATGGAATGAGTTGGAAAGGAAAAAACGGAGTTGGTTATGTATTCGATTTTTTTAATGAATTACCGGAAAATGTTTTTGTCTTTGCAACTCTGAGTAAAACCTTTGGAGCAAGTGGAGCAATGCTTATTACTTCAAACAATAGGTTTAGAGAGAAGATTAAGAATTTTGGAGGTCCTTTAACTTTTTCAGCGCAACTTGAACCGGCATCATTGGCTGCTGCAATAGCTTCCGCAACTATTCATCTATCACCCGAAATAAAGTACTTACAACATGAATTGTCTGAAAAAGTAAATTATTTTAATTCATTGTTAAGTGAAACAACACTTCCTTTAATTATTCAAAATGATACCCCGGTATTTTTCATTGGTACAGGCATTCCGGTAACTGCATATAACCTTACCAGCAGGATTTTCAAAGAAGGATTTTTTGTGAATCCAGGCTTATATCCCGCAGTTCCTGTTAAAAATACTGGGATAAGAATGACAATATCAAGGCACAACCAGAATGAAGATATTAAAGGTTTGGTGCAAGCTTTACAATTCCATTTTCCAAAAGCATTGGAAGAAACAGGTAACAGTTTAGGGAAAATTAAAAGAAGTTTTGGGTTAGAGCAATTATCGGATTTTAAAGTTCAAAAAATTGAAAATAGTAAACTGTTTAATTTACAATTTGAAACTTCAATTCACAGTATAGATAAAAGCCTTTGGAATAGTTTATTAGGAGGTAAAGGTGCTTTTGACTGGGAAGGGCTCAGTTATCTGGAAGAAGCATTTAAAAATAACCCTCTTGAGCAAGACAATTGGCAATTTTACTACTGGGTTATAAAAGACAACAATAATGTTCCATTGTTGGTAACCTTTAGCACTTATGGTATCTGGAAAGATGATATGTTGTTGCCGGAATCTGTTTCAATGCAATTGGAGGAAAAGAGAAAATCAACTCCGTTATATCATACTTCTAAGGTTTTGAGTATGGGATCACTTTTTACTGAAGGCACTCATTGTTATGTTAATGAGCAACATGCTTTAAGTAAAGAAGCTATTCGATTATTACTCTCGCAGTTAGATGAATTGTACCACGATTTAGATGCAGATATGTTGATATTGAGAGATTTTGATAAGAATAACAAGTGGGACGAAATAGTACATCAACAAGGTTTTGTGAAAATAGATATGCCTGAAGCTTGTGCAATAAATAATCCAGATTGGTTAACCACGAAAGATTTTCTCAAGAGGTTGTCACCACGTTCAAGAAAACATTTTAATAAAGAAATACTTCCTTTTGAATCGTATTACAATGTTCAAATTAAAAAGGATTTGTCAAAAAGTGAATTAGAAAAAGCCTATCAGCTATATAAGAATGTTAAGAATAACAATTTGGCGATTAATACATTCACTTATCCAATACGGGTCTTTCAGGAAATGATAAAACACAATTCATGGGAATTTATTCTGTTATACTCAAAAACTAAAGAAGCTGAGGAAGAGGAAATTGTAGGAGTGGTTTTTGCTTATGAAAATTCCGAAAAAGTATACATTCCTGTTCTTATTGGTATGAATTATAATTATGTCCAAGAGTTTAATCTGTATCGTCAATTGCTATACCAAATTACTAAGCGTGCTAACCATTTAGGTGTAGGAAAAATCAATCTTGGATTTTCTGCTACATTTGAAAAAAGAAAATTGGGAGCAATAATAAAGCCCAAGATTGCATATGTACAAACCAAAGAGAATTTTGCTCAGGAAGCAATAAGTACAATCCTGAACGAAATAAAGTAAAGCCTGAAAATTATTAATATAAGCCTATAAAAAATGAAAACAATCAAAACCCAAATCAACGATTTTAACCAAAAATGCAATGTAATTCTGGAATCTGGAGAAAATTATTTAAAGAAAGCTAATGAAGGAATTCAATTGTGCAACAAAGCACTTTCTCTTTTAAAGGATAAAGTGGAACAGCATGATTTTGAAAATGTTCCGGAGGAGATAGACTTTTTTAAAAATTATAAACCGGTACCCATGAGTTACCTTATTTATTTTACGGAAGTGAGGTCTTGTGAGCTACGAATGCCAAAGGCAGGAACCTCCTATAAAATTGAGTTCTTGCAGAAAGAACTTAAAAAAATAAACAAGTTCTTTTATAAAAATGCAGATTTTGTGCATTACATGGAGCAAGGATATAGTTATCTCGACCATCAGTTTTTTACTCGCAATCAAAGGGATAATTTTCCGTTTACCCCAATGACGGATTATTATCAGTTTCCTGAGTTTTCAACTGCTCAGGATATGTTGTGGGCTAAGGTAAAAGCGATGTACCGTTATATTCACCATATTCGTGAAGCACTCAAAAAATTGGAAGTAAGCAACACGGAAATTTTCGAAGAGAAAAAGCACAAAGTTTTGGTTTGGACAGCTCCAAAAACAGCATTAATAGAACTAATCTACGCATTATATTCTAATGGAGCCTTAAATAATGGTTCTGCAGATATCAACCGTATAACTTCATCCTTCGAAGATTTTTTCAACGTCAAATTAGACAATGTTTACAAAACCTATAATGAAATCAAGGAACGCAAAAGTAGCAAAACCAAATTCCTTGAAGAGTTAATGCTAAACCTCCACCAAAAAATCCATAAAGAAGAATGTGTTTAGCATTTCGAAAATTCTCGTAACTACGAAATAAGAAATAAGAAATAAGAAATAAGAAATAAGAAGAACATCTTATAATGCTTGGTGAAAATAAACTTTAATCAAAGTCCACTCGACCTTAGAACACGTAGCCGTTAAGAAAAATTAAAGCAACTCCGTTAAGAATTATCCGCTGTTTGAGCATAGCGAGTTCGGATAATTTAGGAGTTGCTTTAATTTTTTAGGCGTAGTGTTCCAGTCTTGACTTTTGGTACTTTGTGTCAAGACAAAGTACAAGAAAAACACCAAAACTGTTAAACTTTCTCGTAACTCCGAACCCCACTGGGATAAAATAAACCTCACCTTCCACACCTTTGTCCCGTTCGAACAAAAAGTAAAAGTTTAATAATCAAAAATCATGAATTACATAAAACATTTAACAGCCTATTTCAATAGGGTGTCGGAAGATCCTACACTCAATGCAACTCATATCAGCCTTTATATGGCACTTTTTCAATTTTGGAATCTTAACCGATTTCAAAATCCCTTAAATATAATTAGGGATGAAGTAATGCAAATCAGTAAAATTGGTTCTAAAAGTACTTATCACAAGTGTATGCAAGAGTTGCACAATAAAGAGTACTTAATTTATCAGCCTTCCTATAGTCCTTTAAAAGGGAGTAGTGTGCAAATGATTCAATTGGATCATTGTATTTCAATAAATAAAGAGACGAAGGAAGGTACAATTTCGGGACAGCTTCTGGATAGCTTGCAAACAGGTAATGAAACAGGAACAGGACAAGTATTGGTATCATATATAAACAATACAAACAATAAAAATTTAAAACAGTTTAAAAAGAATTCAATTCAAGAAAATAGCTGCAATCATTTAAACACCATTCCAGTAAAAAGCTATGAAGAACCATTTTGATATCAGTGACACATTCACAATTGAAAACAACGTGAAAGTATATCAAATGCAGCGTTGTTTTAAGTATCTGGAAAAGCAGGGTAAAAAAACGTACGGTCAATCGTTTGCAATACATGAGCAAGACAGGTCTGTAATTTTAAAATTGTTAGTATATGCAATTAGAGATAAGGAAAGTGCGCTTAAATTAGGGATTGATCTTAATAAAGGAATTGCTTTGACGGGGCCAGTAGGTTGTGGCAAAACATCTTTAATGCATTTGATAAAACCCTTTATTTATGCAAAGCACGATTATAAGATAAAAACAACTCGTGAGGTAGCTTTTGAATTTGCTAAAAACGGTTACGATGCTTTGTCTCAATATAGTAGTAAGCTTAATAATTTAAACCGTCTTTCTGGATTTTGTTTTGACGATCTGGGTTCAGAAAAACAGATAAAGCATTTTGGAAGTGAATGCAATGTTATGGCGGAAATTCTTTTAAGTCGTTACGATAAGTTTGTCGAAAATAATGCGGTAACACATATTACAACTAATTTATCAGCATCCGAGATCGAGAAAATATATGGAAATCGGTTACGTTCAAGGATGCGTGAAATGTTTAACCTGATTGCTTTTGACAGTTCATCTCTAGATAAAAGAACTTGATACTTTGTTATCAGCAAAGGATATAATTATGGAAAAGCCCAAACTTAATTGTTTGGGCTTTTTTGAACAAACATTCTTATTTTTTCCGTTTACCAATTAGGTACTTTAAAGTGATTGAAACTAAAAAGCTTACAAAAGCGCCTAAAACAGCTAAAATAATTGTTTTAACTATATCAGCAGATGTGATTACAGGACTGATACTAAGTAATGTTCCTCCCACCGTGCAGGGATGTAAAGAATTAGGAGCCTCCATAATTGGAGTTGTTTTTATTGGCTTCAGTCTTTACTTTTAGTTTTGAATCATCAACCGTAATTTGACTTACGGCTGATAGAACACTTCCGGCTACTCCGGCATATCCAGCAACAGTTACCACTGCTGCCGGAAGAGTTATAGGTGCTGTTACAATAGCTCCACTAACTGCCAACAGGGTGAGTCCTATTGTTCTTAAAACTTTAAAAAACTTAGGGGTAGGAGCTTTAGCTCTTTCAATTATAGTCATATTTTAGTTTTTAAATTAAACACCACCATCAACTTTTACTATGGATAACGGATTAAAAGCTCCATTTTTTAGGGAATACATTTGTCCGTTAACCTCCTGGTAGAACTCTATACCTAAAGCCAGAAAAAGTGGTTTGGTAGCGTTGGCTGTGATGGTATTAGTTTGACTAATAGCAGTTGTTGCTATTGCATTCCAAGGAAGAATTGCAGTTTCTGATGTTGCTACAACATAGGTTTCGTTTTCAAAATCTACTTCAGCGCCACCAGAAATAATTTTAAAATGAGTGGTTCCACTTGGAGCAACTACCATATTGGTCGGGATAAATGGGGCAATATCTACTTTAATTGCACCGGTGACTCGGTCTATAGTAGGTACAAAAGGAGCAAATAGGGTAGTCCCTAGTTTTCCGCGAATATTAAACTCAAAGCCAGCTAGTAATTCCGCTTCGCCATCGATGACATTGCGTAGCCCTCTTGGGCTGGTTAAATCAGCCTGAATAACTTTCATCATGCTTTGGGTTAAACGGCTCACCATTCTGCTGTCTGCTGAGTTTATCAGTAGCGGGCGTAATGCTGTTCTTAGAATTTTACCTGATTTTCCTGCTCTTCCAAATTCCGAACCGTTTTCGCGGGTTCTCTGAAAAGCTGGATCACTTGCAATTCGTTTGGCATCAATGCCTCCTTTTTCACGAACTAAATATCCGTCACCTGATTTGTAAAAAGTAACATCGCCAATGGTACCTTTAATTTTAAATATGCCTTTCTGTCTGGCCATAATTTTCTTTTTAAATTAATAATTCATTTTACTGGTCAATCATAATTCTGTTGCAACATTTCCTGATTGAATCGAGAGCAAATTTTAGAATTATATAAAAGAGTTTGAAGTGTTATTGTTCCATAAGACAGTTACAAATCCAAATGACATTTTTGGTCAAAAATGGTCACTTAAAAGCAATACTTAATTTGAGTAATTTCGTATATCAGTAGTAAATAGATAAATAAAGCAAAAGGCATAGTTAAAGTATGGATAGTGTATGAAGACAGCACCAAAAAGAATATGTATTTATCCAAAGGATGTTCAATGTATAACAGGTAAAAGTTACAGGCAGAGCGCTAGGCTATTACAAAAAATAAAAGAAGAGCTTAATAAGTCACAATCCAATTTGGTAAGTGTTGAAGAGTTTTGCCACTTTACAGGCCTTAAACAGCAAATAGTTGAAGAGTTCTTATAACAGATTGTAAAAAGTACTAACAGTGAGTATTCTATTAAGATAAAGAATGACGTTTGTAGTAGAGTAGATATTAAAAAAGAAAAAGCCGAGGTGGAGCCCCCGACTTTTAAGGTGAACGTGTAACCACATTGCTGTGCGTTCGGGTGCAAATGTAAATCAAATATTTTGATATAGCTTGCTTTTTTCTTTTTTTTTGAAATAAATTTTATCTGGGAGTGAAAAGAAAAAGCCCCTTTACCGAAATAAAGAGGCTTTTTACCAATCATTAATAACTAACTATAATTATTTCCATCCGCCTCCTAAGGCTCTGTATATGTTAACCATGGCATTTAATTGCTGCATTTTGGTTTCCACTAAATCAAATTTAGATTCCAAGGCATCACGCTGCGTTAACAAAACTTCCATATAATCCGCACGGGCAGATCGGAACAAATCATTTGAAATACTTACAGAACTGTTCAAAGCCTCAACCTGTTGGTTTCTTAAAGTGTAGCTTTTTTCAAGATTACTGATTTTTGAAACCTGGTTGCTCACCTCAATATACGCTTTCAAAATAGTCTGCTCATAATTGTAAGCTGCCTGAATTTGTTTCGCGTTGGCAGTATTATAGCTTGCTTTAATTGCATTTCTGTTGATTAAAGGCGCTACCAAATCACCGGCTAGCGAGTACAATAAAGACTTCGGTTTGAAAATATATTCCGGATTAAAAGCCTGATAACCAATTCCTGCAGTAATACCAATAGAAGGGTAGAAGCGTGCTTTGGCCACTTTAATATCCAGTTTTGCAGCTGCCAATTCAAATTCCGCTTGTTTAATGTCCGGACGGTTGGTCAACAAATCTGAAGGTACACCTGCATGTACAACATTAGGTAAATTATCATTAAAGGAACCTGAATTACGCTCAACATGCTGTGGGAATCTTCCAACCAAGAAATTGATTCGATTTTCCGTTTCAACAATTTTTTGCTGAATATCAAATTGAAGACTTTTGGTTTTAAACACTTCGGCTTCAAATTTCTTAACCGCTAATTCAGTAACACGCGCTGCTTCTTTTTGTAACTTAACAATCTCTAAAGCGTTACTTTGAATGGTAATGTTTTGATTTACAATATCTAATTGGTTGTCAAGCGCCAGTAATTCGTAGTAAGAATTAGCAATTTCTGAAACCATATTGGTTACCATGAAGTTTTTTCCTTCAACCGAAGCCAAATAATGGTTCACCGCCGATTTTTTAGCGTTGCGAAGCTTCTTCCAAACATCCAGTTCCCAATTGGCAACAAGCCCTATATTGAAATCTTTTAGCGGTTCTGGCATTTCTTCCCCGGGTTTGATTTCGGTAGTAGCTTCCATGGCTCCAATGTTGGTGTAACGGGCTACTTTATCAACAGCCGCACCGGCTTTGGCACCAACAAAAGGTAAGTATTCTCCTTTACGGGCTTTGATCTCGTTTTTAGAAATTTCAATTTCCTGCATCGTGATGTTCAGCTCCTGATTGTTTTTAAGTGCTTCATCAATCAGCGCTTGCAAATTGGTATCCTTGAAATACGTTTTCCAGGAAATTTTCCCGGAATTTACCGTGTCCTGAACAGTGGTGTACTGTCCAGGAGTAGTGGTATTTGCATTTTTTTCAACCAAACCGGGTGTTTTACAGCTTGCAATACTTAACAGAATAAGCCCGCAAGCCATAACTTTATAATTCCAATTTTTAGTTGTTTTCATTTTTATCGTCTGTTTCTTCTGTTTCATTTTGTGGTTTAAAAGCATCAATCATGTGCACTAATTCATCAGATAATGAACTTTCATCTTCGTCTTTGATCAGTTTTCGTCCATCAGCAAGTGTTCCGAAAATGTAATACAATCCGGGAACCACAATTACACCGAATATGGTTCCTAATAACATACCACCTAAGGCAGCACCTCCAATGGTACGGTTACCGATAGCACCGGCACCAGATGCGATAATTAACGGAATTAGTCCCGCAATAAACGCGAAGGAAGTCATCAGAATCGGTCGGAAACGTACTTTTGCTCCTTCGATGGCAGCCTCCAGAATGGTCATTCCTTCATTGTGCTTCTGTATGGCAAATTCCACAATAAGTACCGCATTTTTACCGAGTAGTCCGACAAGCATGATGAGCCCGATTTGTGCATAAATATTGTTTTCCATGCCCATTAACTGAAGCAGGAAAAACGATCCGAAAATACCAGCCGGTAAAGAGAAAATAACCGATAACGGGATGATGAAACTTTCGTATTGCGCCGCTAAAACCAAGTACACAAAGATTAATACGATTCCAAAAATGTATATTGATTCGTTTCCACGGTTCGACTCGTCATAAGAAAGACCTTCCCATGCAATATCGTAGCCTTTTGGTAAGGATACATCTGCTACTTCGCGAATGGCTTTAATCGCGTCGGCTGTAGTATATCCTTTTGCCGGAAGCCCCTGAATTGCTGATGAGTTGTACATATTATAACGTGTAATCTCATTAGGTCCCTGCGATTTTTTAAGAGTCATAAAGGCAGAATACGGCACCATTTCCCCATGCTCGTTTTTCACAAACATGTTCAAAATGTCAGACGGTAATCTTCTGAATTTAGGATCGGACTGCACATACACTTTAAAGAAACGTCCAAACTTGATGAAACCTTGTTCGTACGTACTACCAATCATAATATTCAGGTTTTCCATGGCTTTACCAATGGAAACTCCTTTTTGCATTGCTAAATCGTTATTGATCTCCAATTCATATTGCGGATAGTTCGCGGCGAAGAAGGTAAATAAACCGGTAAGTTCTTTACGTTTAGCCAAATCTGCCATGAATTTTTTGTTGATTTTGTCAAACTCATGGTAATCTGTTGTGGTGTTTTTATCCAATAAACGCATCGAGAAACCTCCTGAAGAACCGAATCCCGGAATGGCCGGCGGCTCAAAGTATTCTACAATGGCTCCTAATCCTTTGGATTTTTCTTCCAGCTCTTCCATGATTTCTTTTACGGTGTGCTTACGGTCAGACCAAGGTTTAAGGTTGATAAGACAGGTTCCGGCGTTCGATCCTCGACCTTCGGTCATAATTTCATAACCTGCTAATGAAGATACTGATTCCACTCCTTCAACTTGCTTACAGATTTTCTGAAGTTTCTGAGAAACCTGATTGGTTCTTTCTAAAGTTGATCCCGGAGGTGTTTGGATAATCGCGTAAATCGTACCCTGGTCTTCACTTGGGATAAATCCTGAAGGTAAGATCTGGTTTTCAAAGAAGATTCCGGCACAAAACGCTAACAAAATTCCAAAAGTTACCCATCGTCGGTTGGCAATGGCTCTTAATATAGTTACATACTTTCCAGTAAGTTTGTCAAATCCGCTGTTGAAACGGTCAAGTGCTTTGGTGAAAAGATTGCTTTTCTTTTCGTGTCCGTGGTGGTTTTTAAGCATGATGGCACACAATACCGGTGTAAGGGTAAGGGCAACAAGAGCGGAAATGACAATCGAACTGGCCATAGTAATAGAGAACTGACGGTAGAACGTCCCCACAGGACCAGACATGAAGGAGATAGGTAAGAATACAGATACCATTACCGCTGTAATTGCGATAATCGCTCCACTGATTTCACCTAATACTTTTTTAACGGCTTTGTAAGGAGTAATGTGCGGGTCTTCCTCAAACTTGGCATGGACGGCCTCGACGACGACAATCGCGTCATCCACCACAATACCAATAGCAAGTACAAGGGCAAAAAGGGTTACTAAGTTGATGGATAGTCCGAAGAACTGAATCACAAAGAACGCCCCAATTAGAGATACCGGTACGGCAATAATCGGTATCAAGGTCGAACGCCAATCTCCTAAGAAAATAAATACTACTAAAGCAACAAGGATGAACGCATCTCGTAAAGTATCAATTACCTGTTCAATCGAAGCATCAAGGAACTGCGAAACGTCGTAACTGATTTTATAATCCATGCCCGGAGGGAACGATTCTTTCATTTCTTCCAGTTTCGCTTTGATTTCTTCAATTACTTCACTCGCGTTACTTCCGTAGTTTTGTTTTAATACGATAGCGGCAGAAGGGCTTCCGTCTAGGTTGGAATAGATATCGAAGAACTCACTTCCCAATTCCACCTTTCCAATGTCTTTTAAACGGATGCTTTCTCCATCGGCATTGGCTCGGATGATAACGTTTTCATATTCTTTAGGCTCGCTGTAACGTCCTTTGTAAGTTAATACATATTCAAGCGATTGAGCGGAAATACCCGAACTTTGCCCGATACGACCCGGACGCCCGATGATACTCTGCTCGCCTAAGGCATTCATAACTTCATCAACGGAAATATTGTAAGAGCGCATACGGTCCGGGTTTAACCAAACACGCATCGCATAAGTTCTACTTCCTAAAATCTGGGAACGAGCAACTCCTTTTAATCGGTTGATTTCAGGAATCATTTTTACGCTGGCATAATTGTACAGGAATTTTTCATCCATACCTTTATCCTTCGAGTAAAGATTCACATACATCAACATGGAGGGCTGAATAGGGGTAATAACAACCCCTTCACGCTGAACAAGCTCCGGCAAAAGCGGCATTACCTGATCGACCCTGGTTTTTACACGAACCACGGCCTGATTGGGATCGGTACCGGGTTCGAAAATGATTCTTAAGGTTGCTTCTCCGGCACTGGTGGCATCGGTAGCGATATAACGCATTCCTTCAACCCCGTTAATGGAGTTTTCTAAGGTGATTAAGGTAGATTTTACTAGTACATCGGCACTTGCCCCCGGATAAGCAATAAAGATATTTACCGTGGTTGGCGCGATTTGAGGGAACTGAGAGATAGGTAGCTGTTTGATGGCTAACGACCCCACAAAAAGTATTATGATTGAAATTACAATCGCAAATACGGGTCTGTGTATGAATTTGCTAAACATTTTTCTCTTTTTAAGATTTGGGATTATTCAGCATATAAGTCTAAATGAGACATTACAGATGATGGAGCCACTACTTTGTACTCAATTTTTTCATTTTCTTTAGCTAAACCTAATCCTTCCAAAAGAATTTTATCGCCTTCAGATAATCCTTTGCTGATGGCAAAAACGTGTGGTAATTCCGCAGCAATTGTGATCGCTCTAGAGTGGATTACATTGTTTTTATCCACCACATAAACGTATTTTTTGTCAAGTACTTCGAAGGTAGATTTTTGAGGAATCAAAAGCGCGTGTTTCAACGGAATGGTAGATTGAACGCTTCCGGTTTCACCATGTCTTAATAAACCTTTCGGGTTAGGGAAAGTAGCTCTGAAGGAAATATTACCGGTTTCGTTGTTGAAATCGGCTTCAATGGTTTCTACAATTCCGGTATAATCAAATAGTTCGTTGTTGGCCATCAATAAGTTAACTTTAGATTTACCATTGTTAACTTTAGCTTTGTAATCTAGATATTCAGCCTCAGGAACATTGTAGTATACCCACATTTTGCTGTTGTCGGACAGATTGGTAAGTAAATCACCTTCTTCAAGTAAACTTCCCAAACGAACATGGAATTTGTCGATAATCCCATCAAATGGAGCACGAATTTCCGTGAATTGTAAATGTACTTTGGTTAAAGCTAATTCCGCTTTGGCTTTGTCTAACTTCGCTTTAGCCATTGCAAGTTCGTTAGGAGAAACTACATTTTTGTCGGCTAATTTTTTTGTATTTTGATATTCAATCTGAACAAAGCCAACTTCGGCTTGAGCTTTCTGAACTTCCGCCTGATATAGGTTTGGCATAATCTGGAACAACAATTGGCCTTTCTTTACAAATTGCCCTTCGTCTACATAAATCTTCTGTAAATAACCTCTTTCCTGAGCTCTTAACTCGATATGGTTGATAGAATGGATCTGACACACATACGATTTGGTAATCAAGGTGTCTTTTTGTATCGGACTGGTAACCAGGAATTTATTTTTTTCTTCTTTTTTTTCTTTTTCAGAATTGCAGCTTGTGTTCAATAGCAGACCACACAAGCTAATAAGCATTAAAAGTCTTTTAGCCATGATAAATAATGGATTGATTGTAATTGGAAATAAAATTAGGATGCGCCGCTTTATCTTCTTTAAAAGAAAAAAGTTTTGCCTAAAAAAGGTTTATAGCGCTAACTGTAAGAAAATCAGAAGAATCAAATCCTGTAAACACAGAAGATGATGCAAAACGATCGGATGGTTGCTAAATATAAAAGATGCTTGCAGGGCGCTAAGCCATTTTGTATTTGCGTGGTAAGATTTCCGGATGTGTAAGTAGGTAGGTAGTTTTCAAAGAAATTGAAATTACCTGATAAATGAAAAGCTTGCGAATCTTCGGTTTCATTTTCGCTTTCTGAAAGCTCGATCTTGTCTTTAAAGTCTTTTTGTGCAAAGAACGGTTGTTTAAGATCGGATGATTCGAATTCAAAAACCAACGAACTTGGATTTTGATACGAAGCTTCAGTAGATGAAAAATGAGTGATAGCCTTATCGGAATTGGCAAATAATTGATTGCTAACCAATAAGGTGGTGAAAAGAAACAGGATATAAGTAAACAGTCTTTTCATAGAATGCGCAAAAGTAGTTAAACTTTTTTGTTAAATGAAGCTAGTGGCGATAAATTGTTGTTAAAATAATTAGATGGTGATAAATGATCGTGTTCTTTTTTTGTTTACTTTTAAAAAAATGCCTTCATCTGTATCTCAAAAAAATAAATTACTACCAAGTTTTTAGATTCTAAATGCTATTTGGAATTTTAGATTTAAAAAATGCAAATTATTTATTGATAGAAAAACAGAAATAGTTACTTTTGGAGCGATTAAAAATCAGACTTATACACATTCGAATTATGGTTAAAGATTTATTTGAAAGAATACAAAACAATAAAGGTCCTTTAGGGAAATGGGCTTCACAGGCAGAAGGTTACTATGTGTTTCCGAAATTGGAAGGAGAGTTAGGACCGAGAATGCAATTCCACGGAAGAGAAATTTTAAACTGGTCGATTAATGATTATTTAGGATTGGCTAATCATCCGGAAGTTCGTAAAGTAGATGCTCAGGCAGCTGCGCAATACGGAGCAGCTTACCCGATGGGAGCACGTATGATGTCTGGTCACACAACCTTACACGAGCAATTACAAGATGAATTGGCGTCTTTCGTTGGGAAAGAAGCGGCTTATTTGCTAAACTTCGGTTACCAGGGAATGGTTTCTACCATTGATGCTTTAGTGACTAAAAACGACGTTATCGTTTATGATGTTGACGGACACGGATGTATCATTGATGGAGTTCGTCTTCACATGGGAAAACGTTTTACTTACAAACATAATGATGTTGAGAGTTTAGAGAAGAACTTACAGCGTGCTACTAAAATGGCTACCGAGTTAGGCGGTGGTATTTTGGTAATTACTGAAGGGGTTTTCGGAATGCGAGGACAACAAGGTAAATTGAAAGAAATCGTTGAACTAAAGAAAAAATACAACTTCCGTTTGTTGGTAGACGATGCACACGGATTCGGAACCCTTGGTAAAACAGGAGCCGGAGCAGGTGAGGAGCAAGGTTGTCAGGACGGAATCGATGTTTATTTTTCAACGTTTGCTAAATCAATGGCAAGTATCGGAGCATTCGTTGCCGGAGATAAAGACATCATTGATTACTTAAAATACAACTTGCGTTCACAAATGTTCGCAAAATCCTTACCGATGATTTTTACGGTGGGAGCCTTAAAGCGTTTAGAGATGTTGCGTACAATGCCGGAGTTGAAAGACAAACTTTGGGAAAACGTAAATTATTTACAAAACGGTTTAAAATCTAAAGGATTCAACATTGGAGATACGAACACATGTGTGACTCCAGTGTATTTAGAAGGTTCTATTCCGGAAGCAATGGTTATGGTGAACGATTTACGTGAGAACTACAACATCTTCTTGTCAATCGTTGTGTATCCGGTAATCCCGAAAGGAATCATCTTATTGCGTATGATCCCGACAGCTTCACACACAATTGCTGATATTGATGAAACATTGTCTGCATTTGAAGCAATCCGTGAAAAATTAAGTAATGGAACGTATAAAGCAATTGCTGAGAAAACTACGGTAGACGTTTCTGCTGAGTAATTTCAACAAGCAAATCATAAAAAAAACCGAAGAGCAATCTTCGGTTTTTTTTATATTTCTTTTCGGTAGGTTCGTCTTCGTTTGTGTATAGTCGGGTCGAAATTCTTCCACAAATTGTGCATCGCGTGGTTTTCTTCCAATTCCGGTGTTCTGATAAAACGTTTGATTCCTTTTTCTTTGAAAACTTTGTAGTATTCATCGAAAATAACGGCTGTAATTCCTTTGTTTTGATATTCCGGGCTAACACCGATTAAGTAGAACACCACTTCTTTGGCATTTTTTTTCGCCTGTAAAAGATGGATGAACCCGAAGGGAAACAGTTTTCCTTTTGCTTTTTGCAGTGCCCTTTCAAAAGAAGGCATTACCACGGTAAAACCAATCATCTTTTCATCTTTGTCAATAATGAATTTGATGTATTCCGGATTGATAAAACTGATGTATTTCTTCTTGAAATATTCTTTGGTTTCGTCGTTAATGGCAACAAAAGACTGCAGGGAAGAATAAGTGCTGTTAAATAAATCAAACATCTGATCTACATAAGGCATCACTTCCTCTGATTTTTTAAAATTCAAAACCTTTAAGCCATAACGCTCTTTAATCATTTTACTGGCACGTTGAAAAGGCTCTGGGTTTACAGCTTCCATTGAAAAATAACTTTCAAAATATTCCTTTTCCTTAACCATGCCCAATTTCTCGAAATGTTCTTTGTAATAAGGCGGGCTGTACCAGGATATCATGGTTCCTAACTGATCGAACCCTTCGGTAAGTACTCCAACTTTGTCTAAATTTGAGAATCCCATCGGTCCTTCAATATGGTCCATGCCTTGTTGCTTTCCAAATTCTGAAACCTTGTTTAGTAGCGCTTTGGTTACTTCAATATCGTCTATGGCATCAAACCAACCAAAACGTACTTTCTTTTTACCCAGCAGATTTACTTCGTCCCAATTGATGATAGCAATTATTTTACCGGCAATTTTACCGTTTTTGTAGGCCAGATAAAAATGTACATCAGCATTTTTGAAAGCAGGATTTTTGTCTTTATTGAACGATTCGAGCTCGTCGGCAATAATTGGAGGAATCCAGTACGGATTGTTTTTAAAAAGTTCGAAAGAGAATAAGATGAATTCTTTAAGCTCTTTTTGAGAACTGATTTCTTTTATTGTGATCATTTATTTTACTTCGTCGTTGCGTTTTTGTTTTTCCATTTCGGCTTTTTTGCCTTTGGTAGCTCCTTTTGTTTCTTTTCCGTCTTTGATTTCGATTGGTTTGTAATTTTTGTCAAAGCGCCATGAGAAACCAATTGCAGCTCCCAAAATGGATGGGGTATCTTTAAAGTTGGTTCCGATAGACGCGTCCAACTGCATGTTTTTCTTTAGTAAATAAGCGGCACCACCACGAATGATACTGTCGGAATACCAATCGCTCATGTAACCTTGATTTTCAAAAAACACAGACCATTGCTCACCAACAGCTCTACTTAAGGTTAAAATATAGCCGTAAGTAGGATAATCGGTAATGAATTTATCGGCAATTAAATTGGTTGTAAGTACGGTTTTTTCTCCAAAGTGATTTTGCAAAAGCACCATAACTTTAGGACTGAATTTCGGATCTGTCGGGAAGGTATATGGATTATCGCCAACGTTAAAATTAGCACCGGCATAAAATCCAACGGCAGGTAATAATTTTCTCCATTTGAATTTTTTGTTTGCCTTCCAACTATAAACGTTTACTTTTTCCTTATAGTTTTTCCAAGGATCATAGAAAAGATATTTTGCTCCTACAGTAAGTTGTTTGAAACCGTTTCTGTTTTCGTCTAGGTAAGGGCTTGAGTATTTGTCGGTTTGATATTGCATTTCAGCAATAAATTCAAGCTGCTCAAGTAAGGCTCCATAACGGGCTGTCAAATCAAGACCAAAACCTTTGGCATCATAATCCAGTAATTTGTGTTTTTCTTTTATGTAGTAAACTCCGGTTTCTGCCTGGATAACATTTTTTCCAACTGAGAACGCACCGAAAGATTTCCCGGGGCGGTTGGTGTTGATCTCGTCGGTATGTTGTGCAAAGGAGATTCCGCTGGTTAACAATAGAAGCCCAAGTACTTTGGTTTTTAGATTTCGCATGCTGTTTGTGTTTCAGATTAATTGTGCTTTCCAAAAATAGTTATTTTATTATTATTTTAAGAATATGGTTTTAATTTTAAATGTAGCTTTGCTTACTTTTGATAAAATTTACAATACGATGGAAACGGCATCATTTACCGGTTTAGTTAGAACGTTGCTTTGGATAGTTTTTATATACTACGTTCTGAAATTTTTAATGCGTTTACTGGCACCTTATCTGTTTCAGCAGGTTGTGAAAAAAGCCGAAGAGAATTTCAGAAGCCAGCAACAGAATTACCAACAAAATTACACTCAGCAAAATACACAGCAAAGTACACAATCCGAAAAGCCTCGAGAGAAGAAAAAAATAGGAGAGTACATTGATTTTGAAGAGGTTGAATAGTTTTAAGCCAAACGAATAGCGCCCAGTTATTCGTTTTCTTTTTTTAAAAGGGTTTTTATTGTTATTTTAGCCTGATTTTTAAGCTAATTCAGCATCTTTATATGAAAAACCTGAACAAGATTTATCCTTATCTGTTGGCCGTTGTTGGTTTTACAATCATTTCACTTGTTTATTTCTACCCGGTTATGCAAGGGAAGAAAGTGTACCAAAGTGATATCGCCCAATACATCGGAATGTCCAAAGAGCAATCGGATTTCCGTAAATTAACCGGAGAAGAGCCCTATTGGACCGACAGCGCTTTTGGAGGAATGCCAACCTATCAGTTAGGAGCAAATTATCCGCACAATTATATCAAGCAACTGGATAACCTGATTCGGTTTTTACCGCGTCCGGCCGATTACCTTTTCTTGTATTTTATTGGCTTTTTCATCTTACTGAAAGCTTTAAAAGTAGACAATCTCAAGGCTTTTTTTGGTGCACTTGCCTTTGGTTTTTCTACTTATATGATAATCATTCTCGGAGTAGGGCATAACGCCAAAGCACACGCAATCGCCTATATGCCTATGGTGGTTGCCGGTGTGATCTTGGTATATCAGAAGCGCTATTTGGTCGGAGGTTTACTGACGATGCTCGCTGCAGCTTTTGAGATTAATGCCAACCACTTTCAAATGACGTTTTACTTGCTTTTACTTTTATTGGTGATCGCAGCGTATTATAAAATCCAGTACCTAAAAGAAAAAGATTTTAAAGGACTTTGGAAAGCTGCCGGTGTATTTTTAGTTGCCGGAATCCTTGCCGTTGGCGCCAATGCCACGAATCTGATGGCAACTTCAGAATACGCAAAATATTCCACTCGTAGCGACAGTGAATTGACCTTTTCTGCCGATGGAAAAAAAACGGAAAGCAACAACGCCATGTCCTACGAATACATCACCGAATACAGTTACGGTATTGCTGAAAGTTTCAACCTTATAGCACCACGACTTTTCGGAGGTTCCAACCATGAAAACACGGGAGAGAATTCTCCGATGTACAACTTTGTCCTTAGTCAGGGCGCGTCTGCGGCAGAGGCTAAAGACTTTGCTTCTGCAGTTCCAACGTATTGGGGAGATCAGCCTATTGTTGCTGCCCCTGCTTATATTGGAGCAATCGTATTTTTCCTTTTTGTCTTGGCCATGTTTATTGATAAGCGAAAAGTGAAGTATGCTTTCTTAGCCGGAGCGGTACTTTCTTTATTATTATCGTGGGGAAAACACTTTCCGATTTTAACAGATTTTTTTATTGATTTTGTGCCGATGTACAACAAATTCCGTGCAGTTTCTTCCATTCAGGTGCTTTTGGAATTGTGTATGCCGGTAATGGCAATTTTAGGATTGCAAGCTTTTTTCAAGGCTGAAGAAAAAGAACGTTTTAAAGCGTTGTGGATGACTGCTGCGACTACATTGGGAGTTATTGTTTTATTATTCATCTGCAAAGGAATGTTCAGTTTTACAGGCGGAAGCGACAGCATGTATGTGCAAATGTACGGGGAGATGGGCCCTCCGTTCATCGATGCTTTAAAAGAGCAGCGTCAGGAAATGTATTCTTCGGATTTGATGCGTTCAGGAATCCTGATTTTATTGACTGCAGGAGTATTATGGCTGTTCATCAAAAATAAATTATCGGAACTTACAACGGTAATTATTGTTGGGGTTTTAATGGTGGGAGATTTGTTCTTTGTTGATAAAAATTATGTGAACAACGACAGTTTTGTTTCTGCCCGTCAAGCGGATATGCCGTTCGAAGCCACACAAGCCGATCAGCACATTTTGAAGGATACAACGCATTACCGTGTTTTTGAGGTGGACGGAAACATGTCTAGCGCAAGAGCCTCGTATTTTCATAAATCCATTGGAGGATATCATGCGGCAAAACCGAGAAAAATGCAGCAGTTGTTTGACTATCAAATTGCTAAAAATAATATCGGTGTACTTAACATGTTAAATGTAAAATACATCATCCAAAAAGACGAACAAGGTCAGGATGTGCCGATGGCCAACCCTAATGCGAATGGAAATGCTTGGTTTGTAAACGAGGTGAAACTGGTCAATTCTGCAGATGAAGAAATGAAGGCTTTGGATAAATTAGACTCTAAGAAAACTGCCATTGTAAACCAAAAGGATTTTGGAACTAAAGTTAAAGGAACTTCGTTTGCAAAAGACAGCACGGCAACAATTCAATTAAAAGCGTATAAACCTAATCATATAAAATACGAATCGAATAATGTCAATAATGGTGTAGCAGTATTCTCGGAAATTTATTATCCTAAAGGATGGGTTGCAACAGTTGACGGTAAAGAAACTGATATTTTCTGTGCAGATTATGTGTTAAGAGCTATCAATGTTCCAGCCGGTAAACACACCATCGAATTCAAATTTGAGCCACAAGTGGTTAAAAACGGAAGTATGATTTCCTTAGTGAGTTTCCTTGGGATGTTAATTCTGATTGCATTTGGAATTTTTACGGAATTTAAAAAACGTAAACAAGAAGCATAATGCGAACCATTTTATTAATTGCATTGGGTGGAGCTTTAGGGTGCGTTTTTCGTTACCTGACCGCACAATGGATTAATAAATATGCTCAGTTGTTTTTTCCTTACGCAACTTTTGTAACCAATATTTTGGGTTGTTTCTTAATTGGGTTGTTTTTGGGTTTGTTAGAGAAAAACAATATTGCCAATCCCGATTTGAAGTTCTTTTTAGTTACCGGATTTTGCGGAGGATATACCACGTTTTCTACGTTTTCAAATGAGAATGTTCAATTGTTTCAGGCCAACCAAATGGGAACTGCTTTCCTTTACATAGGATTGAGTGTAATTTTAGGTTTGGCAGCTACTTGGGCAGGTTTAATGATTTCTAAACTATAAATGAAAAAAGTACTTATCATAACGTATTATTGGCCACCCGCCGGAGGACCGGGCGTACAACGCTGGCTAAAATTTGTGAAGTACTTACCGGAGTTTGACATCGAGCCCATTGTTTATATTCCGGAAAACCCGACTTATCCATTATTAGACGAAAAGCTGGTAAATGAAGTTCCTCAAAATGTAACGATTCTTAGAAATAAGATTATCGAACCTTATGCTTGGGCTTCGGTTTTTTCAAAAAAGAGCACCAAAAAAATAAGTTCCGGAATCATTCCCAATCAGAAGAAGCAATCGTTTGTTCAAAAAATGATGCTTTGGGTGCGCGGGAATCTTTTTATTCCCGACGCTCGCGTTTTGTGGGTGAAACCATCCGTGAACTATCTTTCCAAATACATTAAAGAGAACGGAATTGACACAGTAATTACAACCGGTCCGCCTCATAGTCTGCATTTAATCGGTTTGCAACTGAAAGAAAATATGAATATTAACTGGGTTGCCGATTTTCGCGATCCGTGGACAACCATCGGTTATCATAAAGCTTTAAAACTTACCAAGTCTTCCGCTAAAAAGCATAAAGAGTTGGAAAAAAAAGTGATGAATACCGCTGATTTTCTTCTGGTTACCAGCCCAACCACCAAAAAAGAATTTGAAGCAATTACTACAAAACCAATTCATGTGATTACCAATGGTTACGATGTGGAAAATGTGGGACGACCAGCTTTGGATGAAAAATTTACGTTGGCACACATCGGTTCTTTTTTATCGGAACGCAATCCGCGTGTTTTGTGGAAAGCGTTGCGTGAACTAACCAAAGAGAATCAAGATTTTAGAAATAATTTTCAGTTGAAATTAATAGGGGCGACCAGTCAGGAAGTTCTGGACACGATTCAGGAATTCAAACTAACGGATTTTGTGAATAATCTGGGTTATGTTTCGCATAAGGAAGCGGTGGAAGAGCAGCGTAAATCACAGGTTTTGTTACTAATTGAAATCGATTCGGAAGAAACTAAAAGTATAATTCCAGGTAAATTGTTCGAATATATGGTTTCGGAGCGCCCAATTTTGGCAATTGGTCCAAATGACGCTGATTTTTCAGTAATTCTGCAGCAAACCAATACCGGAACTTTTGCCTTATATGATGAAAAAGACAAAATCAAGGAAACCATTCTGAAGTATTTCAACTTATACTTAGAAAAGAATCTGAAAGTTTATCCGGTTGGTTTGCAACAATACAGCCGAAAAAATCTAACCAAAGAATTAGCTGCGTTACTTCAATAAGTGTAAAATTAAAAATGTTTCTAAGATGAGAATAATAGATGTAGAGAGCTGGAATCGAAAAGAACATTTTGAATTTTTTACAAAAATGGACAGTCCTTATTTCGGAATTGTAACCGAAGTGGAGTGTACTCACGCTTATACAAAAGCGAAAGAGTTGAAGCAATCGTTTTTTGCGACTTATATGCATAAATCGATGATGGCTGTAAATCAAACAGAAGAATTTAAATACAGAATAGTTGACAATCAGGTTGTGGTTTTTGATGTAATTCACGCCGGAACAACCATCGGTAGGGAAGACGGGACTTTTGGTTTTGCATTCATTCCTTTTTCTGAAGATTTTAAAACTTTTAATGCTGAATTGCAAAGGGAAATTCAGGAAGTTCAAAACTCAACCGGTCTGCGTTTAAATAACGACGATTTGAAAAGCGATTTGATTCGCCATTCAACTTTGCCTTGGTCTTCGTTTACAGGATTGTTACATCCTACAAACTTCAAAAACAATGAATCGGTTCCGAAGATTACTTTTGGAAAAGCTTTTATCAGAGAAGGAAAACGTTTTCTGCCGGTTTCCGTCGAAGCCAATCATGGTTTGGTTGACGGTTTGCACATTGCAAGATATCTGGAAAAATTCCAACATTTTATGAATGCCTTATAATGTAAAAATCCCGCTTCACATTGCTGCTCCACGGGAAATTAACCAAACTAACCAACCAAAATCTTAACTAAGACTAAGACCTTTTATTTTTTTGTGCAACGCTCATTTCGTCTTTTCTAACGGCATCGATTTCCTCTTTACTCATCTTGGTTTTTGTACCATCGGCTCTGTAATAGTAGTAATCATCTTCGTTGTATCCTGATCCACTTTCATAACCACCATAGTTGTCGTCATAATCGTAGTTTCCGTTTCCTGCGCCGTAGTTACCATCATAACCAGCTCCGGTAAAAGGGCTATACATATAAGCATGACTTGCACCATTCACAAAGCCAACAACATCAATAATACAACCTCTTCTGTTATAGACAATTCGTAAACCACCTACTTGAGTTAATGCGAAACTGTTGTATCTCATATAAACAGAACCTACACGTTTTACTCGGTTGTGACCATCATAGTTGATGAAAACGTTCCCAACTCGTCTAACTCTGCCGAAGTTGTCGTGCTCTACACGTACTCCGTAATTTGTAGGACCGTAACTTGTTGTGTACACGCCGGGTGCTCCGTAAGTTGTGTTTACAACTGTTGCTCTAGGTCCTGAAGGACGAGTGTTAAAGTCGAATTCACCGTTAGGGAAGACGAAAAACTCAATTCCTCGTTCCATGAACTTAATAGGTTCTGCATCTCTGTAATCCACATAATGACGTGGACCTTTTCCATTAGTATCAGAAAAAACAGGGTTTTCTGACGCAAAAGCCATACTTCCTACCAGGATAGTACTGGCTACTAAAAGAGTAATTTTTCTCATGATATAATAGTTTTTCTTTTTTGCTTACTCTTTCGATTTTCGGCTTCCTCGAACAAGAAAAGTTTCTTGTTGTTTAGGTATATCCAATTTACGTGCCAAAAAAATATTTTATGATTTAGAATTTGTTGGTTTTGATTGTAATCGATTGTAAATAAAGCGTTTGATATAAATAAAAAAATCTCATTTCAATCGCGAAATGAGATTCTGTAGTGTTGAAAATTATTCTTTTAAATGATTTTTTCTGCAAAGGCGATAATGTGACCGTCTAAATCAGCAAAATAACAAACCCGATCGCCCCAATTTCGGTCTTGAATTTCACTAATGATTTTCGCACCGGATTTTACAGCATGTTCAAATTCGTATGAAATATTTTTCACATAGAAATAAAGTTCACAACGAGGAATACCATTTCCTTTTTCCGGATGGGTCATTGCGGGAGTTAAGATTTTTGCAATTCCATTATTGGGCATTAAACCGATTTTTAGTGTTTCGGATAAAGTGAATTCCGTCATTCCGGGAACTTCAAGGGAAGGTTGGGTTCTGAATAATTGTTCATAGAATCTGGAACTCTCCTGTTGATTGTTAACATATAAGATGAATTCGGCAGCTAAAAGATGTTTCATGGGAAAATGTTATTAAATAAGTGAAAAATATAAAAAAATGTATTTTATAAGTTAAATTTTTATAAATTCGTACACCAAAACTAACTAACTTAACTATAAACTTACAAAAATGAAATTTTCTTTACGAAAATCACTGTTGTTGTTACCAGCAGTGTTGAGTTTGCAAACCACCACAGCGCAAACTTTTCAACAGCGTTATGCAGACATCGTCAGCGGATGTTCTGAGGAAGGAGTTTTAACCAATCTTCAGGAATTTGAAGACTTAGGAGTAAAATACCGAGGAACTGCTGCTCTGGAGAATACCTATCAATGGCTTAGAAACAAATACTTAAGTTTCGGCTATACGGCCAGTCAGTTATCTACAGATACATTTTCTTATTCAGGGAGTACTTGTAAAAACCTAGTTGTTACTAAAATCGGAACTCTTTACCCAAATACTTACGTTATTGTTTGTGGTCATTATGATTCCATTACCGGAACCGGAACCAACGATAACGGAAGCGGTGTGGCAACAATTTTAGAGATTGCCCGATTAATGCAAAATATCCCATCGGATTATTCAATTAAGTTTATCAACTTCAGTGGGGAAGAAGACGGACTGCGCGGAAGTCAGCATTATGTCTCATCAGTTGTTAATGGAACTAGCCCGAAGATGAGCATCAAGGTTGTCTTAAATATTGATGAAGTAGGAGGTGTAGCAGGAATGACCAATGATACTATAACTTGTGAGAGGGATACGGGTAGTCCAACCACTAATAATGCAGCTTCAAATACAATAACAAGCCAATTGATTACTTGTGTAGGTTTATATTCTCCGTTAAATACGTATTTGTCTTATGCTTATGCCTCGGACTATATGCCTTTTGAGGAAAATAATGAAGTGATTACCGGACTTTTTGAAAAAAACGAAACACCTCACCGCCATACTGATACTGATTTATTGGAAAATATGGACCCGGTTTATGTTTATAACATCTCAAAAGCGGCTACAGGAGCCATGTTACATTTTTCGGGTGCAAGTACAACATTGACTAATGATGAATTTAATAAAGATTTTCAGGTAAGCTTTTTTCCTAATCCAACTCAGGATTTTATCAACATTAACCTTGGAAACTTAACAGAGAACAATTATAATTTTTCCCTAATCGATGTTAATGGAAAAGTTGTGGTTAATAAAGAAGTCGTTAATCCAGGTCAATTGGAAAAAATTAACGTAAAAGATTTAAGTAAAGGAGTTTATCTTGCTGTTTTAAAAGCAGGTGATAAAGAAGTAACCAAGAAAATAGCAATAAACTAATTGCAACTTAATAACTAGATTAACAACTAGAAATTTATGAAAAAGACTTTACTAGGAATTGCAATTTGCTTTTTTTTAGGAACGGTAAGCGGTAATGCTCAAGATTTTATTCAACACTATGCCGATGTTGCTAACCAGGTAACCCAGGATAATATTACTAATAATTTAACGGAATTCGAAAGTTTAGGGGTAAAACGAAAAGGGACTGCAGCACTTCAGAATACTCTTAACTGGTTGAAGGATAAATATTTGAGTTACGGATATACGGCTGGTCAGATGGTTGAAGATTCGTATTCGTACTCGGGATACACTTGTAAAAACCTTGTTCTTACCAAAATTGGAACGGTTCACCCGAATACTTATGTGATTGTTTGCGGACATTACGACACGATTGCCGGAACGGGAACCAACGACAATGGTTCTGGAACTTCCATTATTTTGGAAATTGCCCGATTATTGCAAAATGTACCAACTGAATATTCGATTAAGTTTATCAATTTCAGTGGGGAAGAAGATGGATTACGCGGAAGTCAGCATTATGTGACTTCTGTAGTAAACGGAACTAATCCCAAAATGGATATTAAAGTTGTTTTCAATATTGATGAAGTAGGAGGTGTTGCCGGAATGAACAATGATACCATTACCTGTGATGTAGATCAGTCCACACCAACAACCAATAATGCAGCTTCGGCTCAGGTTACCGATGAGTTGGCAGCTTGCGTAAGTTTATATTCTCCGTTAAATACCTTTATCAACTACGCCGATGCTACTGATTATATTCCGTTTGAGAACAACAATGAAATAATTACGGGTTTTTACGAAACCAACATCTCTAACCATCCGCATACTACTTCTGATACTTTAGCCAATATGGATCCGGAATATGTGTTCAATGTTGGTAAAGCGGCGGTTGGAGCGACCATGCACTTTGCTGTTGCTGCTACGGCTTTATCGAATGAAGAGTTCGCTACTGATTTTCAGGTTAGTTTGTTTCCGAATCCTGCCAAAGGAAAATTGAATATCAATTTTGGAACTTTAAAGCAAGATAATTATACCTTTTCTCTTCTCGATGTACAAGGAAAAAAAGTAGTTCAAAATACTATTAATAACGGAGTTCAACTACAAACGGTTGATGTTTCGCGAGTGAGCAGCGGGATTTACTTAGGTGTTCTGGAATCTGCAGAAAACCGAATCACCAAAAAGATTGTAATTGAGTAAAACATTAAACGGTAGCTGATTTTCAACTACCGTTTTTTTTTTAAATTATTTGGGCGTGCCCTTTCAGGTCGGGCTGTCCGTTGTATCTTTTTATAAAGGTCATTTCGAGAGTACTTCGACAAACTCAGTATAACACCTCAATGACCTTTAAAAAAGGATGCCACTTCCATCCCTCACGCAGCTTTGCTTTTACAATTTGTCTTTTAGGTATTTACCCGTTATTGATTTTGAGTTTTTAGCCACTTCTTCAGGCGTTCCGAAAGCCATTAATTTTCCACCGGTTTCTCCTCCTTCAGGACCGATGTCAATGATGTAATCCGCACATTTTATTAAATCAAGATTGTGTTCAATCACTACGATGGAATGTCCTTTTTCAATTAAAGCATCAAAGGAAGCCAATAGTTTTTTAATATCATGGAAATGCAATCCTGTTGTGGGTTCGTCAAAAACAAATAATGCTTTTTCTTTGGTTGCTCCTTTTACCAGAAACGAAGCCAGTTTAATTCGTTGGGCTTCTCCTCCGGAAAGTGTAGAAGAAGATTGTCCTAACTGAACATAGCCAAGTCCTACATCCTGAAGAGGTTGTAATTTCTGTGTGATTTTGGTTTGTTTGTGCTCATTGAAAAATGCAATGGCATCATCAATGGTAAGGGTTAAAATATCGTCTATGTTTTTGCCTTCGTAGTTTACTTCCAGAATTTCTTTTTTGAAGCGTTTTCCGCCACAGGTTTCACATTCTAAATGTACATCGGCCATGAATTGCATTTCGATGGTTACTTCACCGTCGCCTTTACAGGTTTCGCAACGCCCTCCATCCACATTAAAAGAAAAGTGTTTGGGTTGGTATCCGCGCATTTTGGATAATTGCTGTTTTGAAAACAAATCGCGAATGTCGTCATACGCTTTAATATAGGTTACCGGATTGGAACGTGAACTTCTCCCAATCGGGTTCTGGTCTACATATTCAATATGTTTGATTTGTGAAAAACTACCGGCTAAATCGGTGAATTGTCCCGCTTTTTCTCCCACACCTTCTAGTTTTTTCTGCATGGCTGGGAACAATATTTTCTTTACCAAGGTACTTTTTCCACTACCGGAAACCCCGGTAATAACGGTTAAACATTCCAAAGGAAAAGTAACATCGATATTTTTCAGGTTGTTTTCACGCGCCCCAATTACATCAATATGGTTTTTGTACTTTCTACGTTTCTTCGGAACTTCGATTTCCATTCTCCCGTTAAGGTATTGAGCCGTTAAGGAATCTGCTTTAAGAATTTCATCATAAGTGCCTTGAGCTACTAACTTTCCTCCAAAAGTTCCAGCTTCCGGACCGATATCGATGATCATGTCGGCCGCTTTCATAATGTCTTCGTCGTGTTCAACTACAATTACGGTATTACCTAAATTGCGCAAATCTTCCAGAACTTTTATTAAACGTTCAGTGTCTTTTGGGTGTAAGCCGATACTAGGTTCGTCTAAAATATACATCGAACCAACCAAGCTGCTGCCTAAAGAAGTTGCTAGGTTAATTCGTTGAGATTCACCACCGGAAAGCGTCGCAGAATTTCGGTTTAAGGTAAGATAGCTCAATCCAACTTCATCCAAGAAACGCAAACGGTTGTTGATTTCTATTAAAAGACGTTTGGCTACTTTTTCGTCGTATTCATTCAGTGTCAGGTCTTTGAAAAACGTAATCAGGTTTTTTATTGGCAAATCCACTAAATCCGAAATGGTTTTGCCTCCAACTAAAACATAATTGGCTTCCTCGCGTAATCGTTTTCCTTTGCAAACATTACATTTGGTTTTCCCACGGTAACGCGACAACATTACACGGTTTTGGATTTTATAATTTTTCTCTTCCAATTCCTGAAAGAAAGCGTCCAGTCCAACAAAATACTGGTTTCCTTTCCAGATTAAATCTTTGTGTTGTTGTGATAATTCAAAATAAGGTTTGTGAATTGGAAAATCAAAATGATGACTGTTGTTCACCAGCTGATCACGGTACCAGCCCATGCTCTCGCCGCGCCAAGGATAAATTGCATTTTCATAAACGGAAAGCGCGGTATTTGGAACTACTAATTCTTCATCAATACCGATTACATTTCCATAGCCTTCACATTTTGGGCAGGCTCCGTATGGATTGTTAAAGCTGAATAAATGGATGTTAGGCTCCAAAAACGTAATCCCGTCCAATTCAAAATTATTGCTGAATGTGAATTTTTGGTCGGTATTTAATTCCTGCAGATAACATTCGCCTTTTCCTTCATAGAAAGCGGTTTGAATAGCATCGGCCAATCGGTTAAAGAATTCTTCTTCCTCTTTTACCACAATACGGTCAATAATTAGAAGTACATCTTTATTGTCTAAGGAATGCTGATCGATCTCGTCTAAACGAACCATGTTGTTGTTTACCAAAATACGAGCAAATCCTTGTTGTAACAGAACTTTTAGTTTGTCTTCCAAAGCTCTTCCTTCCTCTAAATGAATAGGGGAAAGGAGCAACCATTTACTCTCCAAAGCAAAAGTTTTTACCTGAGTAATTACATCGGTTACAGTATGTTTTTTTACTTCAAGACCGGAAACCGGAGAAAAAGTCTTCCCGATTCGAGCATAAAGCAGTTTAAGGTAATCGTAAATTTCTGTAGAGGTTCCAACGGTTGAACGCGCATTGGTTGTATTTACCTTTTGCTCGATGGCAATAGCCGGTGCGATTCCTTTAATGTATTCGACTTTGGGTTTGTCTAATCGTCCTAAAAACTGACGGGCATAAGAAGATAAGCTTTCCACATATCGGCGCTGGCCTTCAGCATATAAGGTGTCAAAAGCCAAACTTGATTTTCCCGAGCCGGAAAGCCCGGTAATGACTACCAGTTTATTACGGGGAATGGCAACATCCACATTTTTTAAGTTGTGAAGTTGCGCTCCTTTAATGATAATGTTTTTTTTAGGCTCGAGTGTTGTGATGTCGGTTTTCATAGAAAAAGTCGATGAAATGCAAAGATAATCAAAAACGAAAGTTTAATGTTTGTGGTTTAGCAATTATTAATTGGGTGTGGTGTAAATTATTTATAATCAGTATGGTTAAGAAAAGACTAGTTTGAACTATTGATTGTTTTTTCGTCGATTTTTTACGTTTATTGTACTAAAATCTGTTAAATTTTGAATTTTTATTTGTGTATTAAAAATATTTATTGTTATATTTGGGTATCACTAAATCAAAAAATAACATTTGCCTATCGAATAAAAATACTTTTTAGAGTTGTAAAAACTATTCCCAAACCAAAAACTAAAAGGTATTATTATGGCTAATGTTGTACTTCCGGACGCAGTCCTAGTGAAAAATTATGTAGGTGGAGACGAAAATGCTTTAGCTACATTAATTGAAAGACACCAATCTAAGATTTACGGTTTCATTTATTCTAAGGTAACGGACAGAGATGTTACCGAGGATATCTTTCAGGACACTTTTATTAAGGTTATTAAAACTTTAAAGACAAAAAACTATAACGAAGAGGGTAAATTCCTTCCTTGGGTAATGCGTATTTCCCATAATTTGATAGTAGACCATTTCAGAAAAACCAAGAAAATGCCTTTCAACCGAGAAACAGAGGAATTTTCTATTTTTTCAATAATGTCTGATAACAGCCCGAACATCGAAAGTAAGATCATAACCGAACAGGTTGAGGTTGATTTACAGCGTTTAATTAACGAATTGCCCGACGATCAAAGAGAAGTTTTGGTAATGCGAATTTACGACGATTTGAGCTTTAAGGAAATTGCAGATTTAACAGGCGTTAGCATCAATACTGCTTTAGGGAGGATGCGTTACGCTTTAATGAACCTGAGAAAAGTAATTGAAAAAAATCAAATAATTTTGACCAATTAGACAATATTTGGATTTGAGTTGCGTTATTGCTATATAATTTAAATGCAAAAAAATGGCAAAACTCTACTCTAAGAAGAAAAAAGCAACTCCAAAAATGTCACCTAAAAAAGAAACAGTAAGTTTTTTGCTCAATTATTCTAAAGCTTTGAGCATTACAAAAGTAGGAGACTTTACTTTTGAGAACATTGCTAATTAGGAAAATGCCCCGAGATGATAATTTCGGGGCATTTTTTATTTCGTTTTATAGTATTCTTCAAGTACTGATTTTCTTCCTATAGTCTTGGTAATGATGTCTTTCTCCAGATTCCAACCGCGAGCCGGAGAATATTCTCGTCCGTACCAAATAATCTGCAGGTGCAAATCGTTCCAGAGTTCTTTTGGGAAAATGCGTTTGGCGTCTTTTTCGGTTTGTTGAACATTTTTTCCGTTAGTAAGATTCCATCGATACATTAACCTATGAATGTGAGTATCAACCGGAAAAGCCGGAACTCCAAAGGCTTGACTCATTACTACGCTTGCCGTTTTATGCCCGACAGCCGGTAAAGCTTCTAAAGCTTCAAAACTTTGTGGAACTTCTCCATTGTGTTTTTCGATTAGAATCTGTGATAAACCGTGAATTCCTTTTGATTTCATCGGTGATAATCCGCAAGGTTTGATGATTTCCTTGATTTCTTCTACAGAAAGCTTTACCATATCGTACGGATTATCGGCTTTAGCAAATAAAATTGGTGTAATTTGATTCACGCGAACATCAGTACATTGTGCCGAAAGCAGTACTGCAATCAGCAATGTGTAAGCATCTTTATGATCTAGCGGTATTGGGATTTCGGGGTATTTTTCGTTTAAAGTGTCAATTACGAATTGTACTTTTTCGTCTTTAGTCATCTGTAAGTTCAAGTTAATCATTACGGTATACGAAAATACTATTTTAATCTTAAAGATTAAGGAAGTTTTGATGCTCGGAAACTTTGTACCTTTGCAATTCAAAACTAAGAAATAAATACCATGACTACATTACAAAAAGGCGATAAGGCTCCCAATTTTTCTGCAGTTGATCAGGATGGAATTGCACATAAATTATCCGATTATAAAGGGAAAAAACTGGTTGTATTTTTTTATCCGGCAGCCAGCACACCAAGTTGTACTATTGAAGTTTGTAATTTGAGAGATAATTATTCTGAGTTCACAAGCAAAGGTTATTCGCTTTTAGGAGTTAGTGCCGATACACAAAAAAAACAATCCAATTTCAAGAATAAGTTTGAATTGCCTTTTCCGCTTTTAGCTGATGAAGACAAAAAAGTCATCGAAGCCTTTGGTGTTTGGGGACCAAAGAAATTCATGGGCCGTGAGTTTGACGGAATCCATAGAACTACCTTTATTATTGATGAAAAAGGAATAATTGAAGAGGTGATTACCAAAGTAAAAACAAAGGAACACAGTTCACAAATTTTGAAATAAGACCATAAAAAAGGGAAGCTTTATACAAGTTTCCCTTTTTTAATTATGTGGTTAACAATTAATTTGCTTGTTCAAGTTGTTTTTTTTCACCAAATCCAAACAAGTGATTTTTCTTGATAAGCTCGGCAATACCTTCCGGAAGCATATCTTCCCATCCCGATTTTCCTTTGCTGATCATTTTTAAAACCTCTCGCGAGAAAATTTTAAGGTGGTCTTTATCAAAATCAGTAATGTCGATTACTTTTCCGTTGTAGGCGAAGAATTTGTACAATTCTTTCATACGCGGATGCACTTTCAGGTTTTGAGAGTTTACAATTTCCCCGTTTTCTTCCATCGGATATAAGAATACTTTCAAATCGCGGTAGAATAATTTACCAAAAGCTTCCAAAATTCCTCCACTCAAATGACGGTAGTATTTCTCGTCAAAGATATCGATAAGATTACTTACTCCCATGGCCAATCCCATACGAGCCTTGGTGTATTCGGAGAAGTATTCCACTACTTTATAGTATTCCTGGAAGTTGGAAATCATTACCGTTTGACCTAAAGAACAAAGTAGTTCTGCTCGGTCCATAAAGTCGCGCTCGTCAATTTCTCCTTCCGAACGCAAGTTGGAAAGTGTAATTTCAAAAACCACAAGCGTATTTTCTTTTTCTACCTTTTTCTCCTGAACAAACATCTCCAACGATTTCTCGTACATGTCCATGTTTACTTTTGTAACCGGACGAAAACTTCCGCGTAAGGCAAGAATATTCTTTTTATATAAAACGGCAGCCGGTAATACATTGTGCCCGTCAGGTCCAAACATTACGGCGTCGGTCATACCGTTTTTAACCAATTGCAAACTCATCAAACGGTTGTCTACATCTTCAAAACGAGGCCCAGAGAAATTGATGGTGTCAATTTCCAACTGATCCTTGTCTAAGTGGTCGTATAAATAACGCAATAAACGTTTTGGTTCGTTGTATTTGTAAAAAGCTCCGTAAATTAGGTTAACTCCAAGAATACCAAGGGTTTCCTGTTGTAATTTAGAGTCATTTTCTTTAAAACGGATATGTAAAATGATTTCGTTATAGTCTTCATTAGGATCAACCTGAAATTTGATTCCAACCCAACCGTGTCCTTTGAATTGTTTTGCGAAATCAATAGTAGCGACCGTATTGGCATAACTAAAAAACATTTTGTCCGGATGTTTTTCGCGGTTTAAACGTTCTTCCATTAAACGCGCTTCATGGGAAAGCATTTTTCTTAAACGACTTTCGGTTACGTAACGTCCATCATCTTCTACACCATAAATTGCGTCACTGTAATCTTTGTCGTAAGCTGACATCGCTTTGGCAATAGTACCTGAAGAACCTCCTGCACGGAAAAAATGGCGTACGGTTTCCTGTCCGGCACCAATCTCTGAAAAGGTCCCGTAAATATTTTTATTTAAATTGATTCGTAAAGCTTTGTCTGAAATTGCAGGAATGTGCTCAATCTCTCGATCGCCTTTTAGTATAATTTCTCCTTCGGAATTCTTCATAAAATAGATAATATTGACAAAGTTAACAAATTAGGTATTTTCACAAAAGATAAATAATCCTATTTTTGTAAAAATTAGCACAAACTTTGAAAGTATATTTTTTAGGAACCGGAACCTCGCAAGGTATTCCCGTAATTGGGAGCACGCATCCGGTTTGTTTGAGTAACGATTTTAAAGACAAACGTTTAAGGGTTTCCGTGCGGTTGCAGTGGGAAAATTATTCTTTTGTTATTGACTGCGGACCCGATTTTCGTCAGCAAATGATCGTTTCCAAAACAGACCATTTGGACGGCATTCTTTTTACCCACGAGCATGCAGACCATACCGCCGGACTTGACGATATTCGCCCATTTAATTTCCGTCAGGGAGCAATTCCGGTTTATGCTGATAAACGCGTTGTTAAAAGTCTGAAAGACCGCTTCGGTTATATTTTTGAAACGGAGAACCGTTACCCAGGAGCACCATCAGTTGAAGTGGTAGAAATTGAGAATGATAAGCCGTTTTCTATAGGAAATAAAACAGCTGTTCCAATAAAGGTTTGGCATGGAAATTTAGACGTTTTTGGTTTTCGAATTGATGATTTTGCCTATTTAACCGATGTGAAAACCATTGACCAGCGTGAAATTGAAAAGCTTAAAGGCGTAAAAACTCTAGTGGTTAACGCTTTACGTGAAGAACCACATTCAACCCATTTTAATTTAGAGGAAGCGCTTGATTTTGTGGCGCTTATCCAACCTGAAAGAGCTTATTTTACCCACATCAGTCATAACTTGGGATTCCATGAAGAAGTTGAAAAAAATCTTCCTGAGAATGTGTTTTTGGCTTATGATAATTTAGAAATTACTATTTAATTTTATGAAAAAAGCAATTTTATATTTATTTATTCTTTCGTTGTTGCTGAATGTATTTCAGTACATGAATTCTACAAAAATCCTGAAAACCCAAATAAAGGAAATTGAAAATGCCAAAGCCAAAATCCAAACGGTTAGGGATTCGTCCAATATTTATTACAACAATATGCTGGACGCCAATTATTTTGCTTTGGAAACCAACGACGAATCCATCAATTATTTTTCGAATTACGATATTAATCAGCTTTCGGAAAAAATTAAATCTGAATTAATGGCCATGAACGATGCCAAAGAAGGTAATCGTCTGGTTCCTTATGATCCAGTTGATGGCAACAAATTCATCATTAATAAAATCAAGATTCTTAACCATCGTTGGATTATTGCAGATGTCTATTCCGGTAATTTAAGAGGTGAAATTCTAATCAAATATTTTGTAAATGAGAACAAACCAACGGATTTTGAGACCATTGAAACGATTTTACATTCTAAAATTAAAATCGAACAATAAAATTGTAGTATTTTAGTTTTAAATTAGCTTAACTATACCAAATGAGAATAGCTTTACAAATAGCAGCAGCAGCTTTTTTGTTCACTTCGTGTGATTTTATCCTTAAAGATCACAGTAAAGACGACGAAGTAATCATGAAACAAAATACAGTTGTTGTAGGTAATGATAAAGATGATAAAGGATGTGTAACTTCGGCAGGTTATATGTGGTCGGAAGTTCGCAAAGGTTGTATCCGTGTTTTTGAAGAAGGTTACCGGCTAGCTCCTTATAAAGATCAGGCGGAAGCCTCCGAAGAGGATAACGAACAGGCTACTTTAAATGCCTATATTGTTTTCAGTAATGATAAAAACGTGGCCGAACTATTTCTTCCAAACGAAACCAAATCGGTGCTGCTGCAACGTGAAGCTGAAGGAAAGCCGTATCTTCATGAAGATTGGATGCTGGAATCATGGAAAGGTTATGTTTTAAAGAAATCCGGAAAAATTCAATACGTTTCGGCCATTGCAAAAGAAAAGAAATTTACCGGTAGTGATACTGGGGAATAAATAAAAATCCCGCTTACAAGAGCGGGATTTTTTATGTTTTTTAGGACTGCAACCAGTTTTTGAAATCATAGAAATTCTGTGGAGCGACACCATGTCCTACGGGATATTCTTTGTAAATTACATCCAAGCCTAATTCTTTTAAAAACTCGGGTGCTTTTCTGGCCCAATCTACTGGGATTACCTGATCGACACTTCCGTGGGAAATAAAGAACCTTAAATTTGAAATAGCGTTATTTCTGAAATTTTCGTCAATAATGTCTAAATTCAAATAACCACTTAAAGCTACCACACGCTGCACTTTTTCCGGATAGGAAAGCGCAACAGCATAACTTAAAATTGATCCCTGACTGAAACCGATTAACGTAACATTATTTTTATCAATTGGATAATTTGCAGTCAGTTCATCAATAAATGAAGCAATTAAATCACGGGATTCTCTGGCTTGATCATTGTCTGAGAACTTGTTTTCATCCGCATCAAAATGAATGGCATACCAAGCATTTCCATAAGGTGGAAGCGAATAAGGTGCGCGAGCCGAAATCACATAATATTCTTCCGGTAATTCACTGGCAAAGGAAAATAAATCTTCTTCATTACTTCCATAACCGTGCAATAAAAGCAACAACGGATTTTTTTCTAATTTGATTTTTGGTTCTCTAACCAGATGATATAAAGATAAATTCATGTTCAATTATAAATTTTTAAACCAATCCTGAAAATAATTTCCAACTAATGGTGTGATTTTCTGTTCGCCTTGTACTGCACCAACGAATCCAAAAACCCAAAGAACAACACAAAAAACATAGAATGGAATTGTAATGGCCCAGCTGTCAAAATAACCAACAAAGTAGCCAATAATGTAAAACATCAGATTGATTCCCAATGCCTGGCGGTTGTGAAACGAAGCGAAAGGGTTTTTCTTTTCGTTGTTCATTAAAATTGCAATCAATGTTCCGATAATGGTGATATAACTTATGATTGCGGTTGTTTTTCCTTCTTCAACTGTATTGTTTTCCATGACGAATTAGTTTAAGATTAATTGTCCGTTATTGTAAATTCCATAGACTTTACCTTTCATAGGTTGTCCTAAAAAGGCCGAATTTTTAGATTTTGATAAGATGTTTTCTTTTGTAAATTCCCAGTTTCCGTCTGTGGTAAATAAGGATAAAGAGGCTTTGTTACCTTCTTTGATGGTTAATTTTTCAATTCCGAAAACAGATTTTCCATTGGTAAGTTTTTCGATGATAGTCTCAACAGGCAAAACATTTTGTAAGGCTCCGAAAGCACTTTCCAAACCAATGGTTCCGTTTTTGGCGTTATCGAATTCCATCTTTTTCAATTCGACGTCCATAGGATTGTGATCGGAAGTAATCATGTCAATGGTTCCATCCAAAACGCCTTGAATCAATGCTTTTCTGTGGTTTTCATCGCGTAATGGCGGTGTTACTTTGTATCTTGAATCGAATCCGGTCAAGACTTCATCAGTCAATACCAAATTGTGAACCGCTACCGAACAGGTTACGTTCAAACTTTTAGCTTTTGCCGCTTTAATCAATTCTACCGATTTTGCAGATGAAATAGTTGGAATATGCAATTTTCCACCGGTATATTCTAATAAGAAAAGGTTTCGTGCCACTTCAAGTTCTTCGGCTAAAGAAGGAATTCCTTTAAGTCCTAGTCTTGTGCTTACCAATCCCTCATGAACCACACCGTTTCCTTTTATGGTTTTGTCTTGGCAATAGGCGACTACCAAACCGTCAAAATCCTGAACGTACTGTAATCCGATTTTTAACAGATTGGCGTTATCTAAATTTTTAGTGTAATCACCGAAAGCAATTGCTCCGGCGTTTTTCATGTCGAACATTTCGGCCAAATCAGTTCCGTCGCTGTTTTTAGTGAATGCACCGATCGGATGTAATGCTGTTGCAAACCCGTTGGCTTTATTCAGTACAAAGCTTACTTGAGATTGATTGTCTATAATGGGAAAAGAATTGGGTTGTAAAGCAACATCGGTAAAACCGCTTTTAGCCGCTGTGTTCAATCCGTTTGCAATGGTTTCACGGTCTTCAAAACCCGGTTCGCCAAAAGAAACTGAAGAATCGAACCAACCTTGTGAAATATGTAAATTCTCTAATTCCACAACTTTGAAATCATTACCAGCCGTGATATTTAAGCCAATTTCTTTAATGATTCCATTTTCGATTTTAAGGTCTGCTTTTTTATTGTGAAACGGACTTTGGTTATCTAATACAGTTGCGTTTTTAAAAATTACGTTCATTTTACGAATTTTTGGATTAGTAGTTCAAGTAGTAAAAATAGTAGTGTTGCAATAATGAAATACTTCCAGATTTCGTTACCGGTTCGTGACGAATGAATATCGTCAAAAACTGTAGCTACCGAATTCACAGAAGTAAAATCATCAAATAAGTTGGTGTTGTCAAGGCTTAAATCACTCTCAGTTCTCGGGTAATTAAAGCTGATGTTTTTAAGGTTTTCTTTATTTTTCATCACGGAGAAATTCCCTGAAACTGATGGGTAATCACCAAATGAAAGCTTTATTTTGTTGTTCAGGATTTGTTGCATCGGAATGAAATCAGACGTTTGGTTTGCAATTGTGACCACTTCGTCTTTTGAGAGTAAAACGTCTAAAATAAGGTTTTGATTTTCTCCGATTGTATAAGCAGAAATTCCCGTTTTCATGTTGTTTTGCGCCATGTTGTAAAACGTCGGAACAATTAATGGGGAATTTTGAAAATTGCTGTTTGTTTTGTTTATCGGTGCAGAAAAAAGATAAAAAGCTCCAATCTTATTTGTTGTCGAGCCTAAGAAAAAAGACTGATCGGCAAAGCTTAAAATAGGCGAAAGGTTTCCGCTGAAGGTAAATAAGGAACTTACTTTCGGGTATTGGAAATTCTCTGTTTTTTTCTCGAAAACCGTTTGGTACAATGGATGACTGAATGCAATTTTGGTTATCTGTTTTTCCTGATTTTGTAGCGTCCCAATTTTTACTCCGCTGAAATTACTTAAAAAATCATTAATGTTTTGAGCAGAACTTTCTGAAGAAGGAATCAGTACTACATTTCCACCTTTGGCATAAAAATCTTTTAAGGTGGTTCCAAGAGATTGTGGAATTTCTTTTAGCTCATTTAAAACCACAGCGTCTTGATTATCAATAGAATTGTAATTCAGGGAACTTAAGTCTGAATTAGTAAAATTGAATTCGTCTGCAGTATATATTCGGGAAAGAAAATCGTTTTTAGATGCTTCACCAATTACGGTAACATTTGATTTTTCAGGTTTTGAAATGCTGAAATAATAGCTGTTGTCATATGTTAAACTATTATCTTCGATGGAAACATATCCGTGGAAATCTTTCTTTGGTAGTGTAAATGCAACTGATTTTTTATCGGTTTCTGTTTGGATTACAGTTTTAGCAATCAGGTTTTTACCATCAAAAACAGACATTGGGATTTCGTTTTTACCTTCGCCGTAAACCGAAACATCTACTTTGATCTGGTAAAAATTTTCCAAATGCTGACTGATGGAAACCTTATCAATACTTACATTGGTTTTATTTTCCGCGGCCGGAAGCAAAGCGTAAACCGATTTGTGTTGGGATAATTTGTCAAAGCCCTTCTGGTTGGTACCAATTGCATCGGTAACCACAACAATATCAAGCGGATGGTTGTGTTTTTTCGTTTCGATTTTAGTCAGAAGAAAATCTAATTGAAAAGGAGTTGAGCTGTATTTTAAATTCTGTAACTCCTTTTGAATTGATTTAATGTCGGTATCCCAAAAGGTTTCGGTACAAGTTACCAATGAAAAACGTTGGTTTTCAGGAGTGTTTTCCAATACATCCTGAACGGCGCGTTTGAGCAATTCACCTTTACTTCCTTTGGCCTGCATTGAGAAGGAATTATCCAAAACAATAACCATTTCGTTGGCGGAACTCTCACTGTCTTTCGCTTTGAAAAAAGGCTGTGCGAAGGCAAAAATTAAGCAGGCAAGTAAAAGTAAGCGTGTAACAAGCAACAACCATTTCTTAATAGTGGAGCTTTTGCGGGTTTGCATACTGAGTTCTTTCAGCAGGCGAACGTTGGTAAAATATTCTTTTTTAAAACGGCGTAACTGAAATAAATGCACTAAAATTGGTATGACCAACAGAAAAAGGAAATACAGAATTTCAGGATGTTTGAATTGCATTTATTTTAAAGATTTTTCAAAGATAATCATTTTTAGTATTCAGTCACAGTCTCAGTGTTGAGTTTTTCTGGTAACAGGGACTGAAAACCGAGACTATTTTTTCTTTCTTTTCGCTGCACGTGTTCGTTCTACACCGCGATTGGTTGGTTTTGTTTTTCTTGGATTACGTTTTCCAGGGCCGCCAAGGTTAACTTTTTTGTTTTTCTCAGACTTTTCGTGAAATGCAGCACCGCCTTCAAGTTTCACTTTTTTCATCAGGAATTTTACTTTTTTCTTGTCTTTTTCAAATTCCAGACGCTTTTCTTCAATTTTGATGGAAGCTGGGATTTCGAGAATTTCCAGTTCTTTTTCCATTAAAAGTTCGGCTTCAACTTGGAATTCTTCCTCTGTTGGTGCAATCATGCTGATGGCAATTCCGTCTTTATCAGCACGACCGGTACGTCCAATTCTGTGGATGTACTGCTCCGGAACTTCTGAAAACTGCATGTTGATTACGTGGGTAATATCGGAAATATCCAAACCACGCGCCATGATATCTGTAGTTACAATTCCTCTAATTTCTCCGTTTTGGAAACTCGCCATGGTGTTCAAACGGTAATTTTGCGATTTGTTGGAGTGGATTACCCCGAATTGCTCCGGAAAATCTTCTTCTAATAAATCCATCAAAATATCGGCAACTTTTTTATTGTTTACAAAAACCAAAAGACGCTCCATCGTTTCATCTTCGGTAAGTAAATGTTTCAGTAAGTTAACTTTAGTAAGGAAATTAGGAACGTGATAACCAATCTGTTTAATTTTCTCCAAAGGCGTTCCGGATTGCGCCAAAGAAACTTCTTCAGGAAAATCAAAGTATTCGTCCAAAAGCTCGTCCACTTCATCGGTCATGGTTGCGGAAAACAAAATGTTCTGACGTTTGGGACGCATCATGGAAAGGATGGAGGTAATCTGAAATCTAAAACCTAAATTCAGGATTTCATCAAATTCATCAATAACCAATTTCTGCATTTCATCAAAACGAACCACATTGTCCAAAGCCAAATCCATCATACGGCCCGGAGTTCCTACTAAAATATCAACACCTTGATATACAGAGGTTTTTTGTGTATTGATGTTCACACCTCCGTAAATACCCAAAACACGAACAGACATGTATTTGGTTAGTTTTTCAACTTCTTCGGCTACTTGCACTACTAATTCGCGGGTTGGTACGATGATGACCACTTTCGGAGTGTGCGTTGGTGTAAATTTCCATTGTTTTAAGATGGGAAGCAGGTACGCATAGGTTTTACCGGTTCCCGTTTGGGCAATACCCATTACATCACGGCCCGACATGATTACAGGAAATGATCGTTCCTGAATAGGAGTAGGCGTGGTTAAACCGATTTCATCGATTGCTTTCTGTAATGATTTCGGTAGGTTAAATTGCTCAAAACTGCTCATAAAACGGATATTTTGGGCAAAGATACAATTTCTGAGCCAGTTATCCTTGTTTAGGATTCAGTTGAGGAGTTTTAGCGTTAAAAACGAAAGTAGTTTTATACCAAATTCAGTTGCAATAATTGTTTGACTTTGTTTACCAGTTGTATCGGATCAAATGGTTTGGCTACAAATTCGTCCACACCTAAATTGAATACTTCAATTACGGTTTGATCTTCTTTTCCCAGCGTGGAAACCATTAAAATTGGGGTAGTAGGATAATTTGTTTTGGCAAAAAGGGTGATTTCTAATCCGGATTTGTAAGGCATCATGATATCGGTAATAATCAAATCGGGGTTTATTTGACTGATTTTTTCAATGCCTTCGATACCATTACTGGCGGTATGTGTTTCGAAACCTTCTTTTTTCAGCAGAAAGTCCAGAATGTTGATGACAATCATATCATCGTCGATAATTAGGATTTTTTTCATTGGTTGTTTTAAAATTTATAGTGAAAGGTTAAAAACAAATCGTATTCATTCTGAAAATTGTTAGGCGAATATTCCTGACGGTTGTACATTCCTTGTACTCCTACACAATAATGTTGCCACAGCAATTTGTAATATCCGGCTCCAAAGCGGTATGAATTTAAGGTGATGCGTTGTTGGAACTGCCCTAAGGTTACGCGCTCGTCGGGAGAAGTTCCGTAACCGGTTATAAGCGTTGCATAATCGTATTTGGTATCGAAATAATAACGAGCAGTAGCTGTAAAAGCAGGGTACAGTTTATCATTGTCCCATTGTAAATACGATTTCAGGTTAAGCCAGAATGAACCCACATATTTTCCGATTCCTATAACTCCTGCGTATAATTCTTTATCGCTTGTTTTGGTGTATCGGATGCCTAAATCACCTTCCCATCCTTTTCCTAAATTATGGAAATAGGAGTAAGCAAGGCGTAATTTTGGGAAAACGGTTTCATCACTAACGGCAATATTCGCAAAAGAGTAGCTTTTTGGCCCGTTCAGGAAATACGTTTCAAATTCGTATTGCAATCCGGAATTTATGCTTTCACCAAATGAGCGTCTGTCGGCATAATTAATACGACCGATAAGTGTTAGTTTTTTGCGTTCGCGAATGTATTGTAAACCAACCAAATGCCAAGGACCAACACCATCTCTACTGAAAGTGGTGTAATTGTAATTGAAGCCGAAGCGGTCGGAATTTGTTTTGAGTTTCAGTTCCGTGATTTCGTTTTTGAAACGTTGGTCTTCCGGGAATTTTTCGGCTAAATAAGAAAGATAGGAAATCGTTTGTTCATCGTTGTTTTTTAAACGAATTGCATCAGATTTCAACAGATAAAATTCTTTTTCTTCGGGATAGAACGTTAGTGCTTTATCGATGGTTGTATTTGCGTTTTCATCGTTTTTCTGTTCCAGTTCTAATTTGGACAAATACAGAAAAGCGTCTTTGTATTTCGGGTTTTTATTGATAACATGGTTAAAGTAATAACGCGCGCTGTCACTAGTTTTGTTTTGCAAATGCACTCTTCCTAAAAGTAAGTGAAAATCGAGATAATCCGGAGCATTTTTGATTCCGATGTGAGCCAATTTAAGGGTTTTAGAAGCATCTTTTTGGATGTTGAATTGCTTTGAAGCTTCTGTTAAAAGGCTGTCTGTATCAATCTTTTGAGCCTGTAAATTAGCAGTCCAAAGAATATTTAAAACGATAAAAACTACGATTCTTTTCACGATTGCTGAGTTGAGTTAATAAATCCTTTGCGCGACATTATTCCCCATTTTTGTTTTCTTCTGGCAATGAAATTCCAATAACCTTTTAATGAAGCATATACGTTAATCGGGTGGTAAACAAAAGGTTCGATAAAAACCATTGCAATTAGTGTGGCAATCTCTTTGATATTTGAATAATGCCTGTACAGCAATTGGTCCAATAACACGGAAATTAAAGTGATTGTAGTGTAAAATAAATAGATGAACACACTGACAATTAATAGAAAATCATAATTGATTTCAAAAAATAACATATCCAAAATCAGAACAATAATTCCGATAAGTTCTAAAATAGGTACGGCAAATTCAAAAAGTACAAAATAAGGAAAGGCAAACATACCGGTTCTTCCATATTTCGGGTTGAAAAACACTTTCTTGTGAAGCCATAAAGTTTGGATAAGTCCTCTTGACCAACGGGTCCGTTGCTTCATGAAAAGTTCCATCGTACTGGGAACTTCCGTCCAGCAAAGTGTTTCCGGAATATACTTGATAAGGAAGTGTTCTTTTTTCTGGTGCATGTATTTGCGCATACGCGTAATCAGCTCAATATCTTCACCTAAAGATTTGTGCCAATACCCGCCAACTTTAATAACTGTTTCTTTGTCGAACATTCCCAAGCCTCCGGAAACTAAAAGCAAACTGTTCATTCGGCTCCAGGCCATTCGTCCGAAAATAAACGCGCGGATGTATTCCAGCTCCTGAAAACGCGAAAAGAAATTATCCGGATAATGCGACTGGTAGAGTTCCCCGTCCTTGAATTCACAAGAATTTGAAATTCTAATGGTCGCTCCCGAAGCAATGACTTTCTCAGTGTTTTCAATAAATGGTTTTGCCAGCATCGCTATAGTATCTTTTCTTAATATGCAATCCACATCGGTACACAAGAAAAGTGAGTATTTTGCAGAATTGATTCCGGCATTGGATGCATCTGCTTTACTGTTTCCGTTTATTTTATCAACTACCAAAAGTTTTGAATAAATCGGGTTTGTAGATTTGTAGTGGCCTCTTACCGGTTTTGTTTTGATTTTCTCCTGATAAAAAAAATCTACTTTGATCAAGCTAAATTCCTCAATAAGTAATTCGAGAGAGTTGTCTGTACTTCCGTCGTTTATGATAATGACTTCAAATTTCGGATATACCTGGGCAAGTAGTGATTTAACATTAAAAACTATTGTAGCCGCTTCGTTAAAGGCAGGTGCTATTACGGAAACACCAATGGTGTGATTTGACTTTATCAGTACATCTTTATGCAGATAATATTTTGAATTATAGTATTTCTTAATTGCCAGATAGGAAAAAACCGCTAAGATCAAATATATCGTGACATAGCTTATGGAATAATAAGCAGAAAAAAGTTCGTAATTTTTTATAAAGGATTCTATGGTTTTCAATTCAGGTAAGGGTTTTTAACATGTAGCGCAATTTTATGAATGAGGCTCTTTTGGTTTAAATCTTCAATGGTATAATCATCGAAAAAGAATGCATCCAACTTATGAATACAGCTCACCAGTTCAAACTTAATTTCCAGATCGTTTTCCTCTGGAAGAAGTGTTTGAGCAAATTCCAAAGTTTCATCGTTACCAATTACACCAAGAGTTTTCAGGCATGAAATTCTGTTTCGTTTGTGGTTCTCTTTCGAATAATGGGCTAGGAGCAGTTGGTTTGCCTGAACAATTTTCAATTCACGGATCGCTAAAAGCGTTTCTTTCCTTACTAAAGCGTCGTCGTGCATCAATAAATAGGTAATCTGGGAAAGGTTTAGGTTAACTTTGTAACGAATGACCAATTTTAGAGCTAAAAGTACGATCGAGTTGTTTTTATGTTGAAGCCATAGTTCTATGTTTTCTGGTACTTCGGATTGCTTCTGATAAATGATGTCGAGTATTTTCAGTTCATCAGCCCTTGAAATTCTATCCTGATAATTGTCAAGAACTCCGAATTTTTCATCCGACAAAGCGATTACAGCAACTAAAGCGTTGGAACGCAGGTATTTGTTTTTGCTTTTCAGAAACGATTTCATGTGCCCTTTCTTGATTTTATAATCGAGTACCTGATAATGATAAATCCCTAATGATTTAAAATACCAGCGTTTGTCATTCAGTAAACGCTGACTGTATTGTTGTAAGTCAAAATATTTATAAATGAGTAAAATCCGATTTTGATCGAAGCCGTGAAGGTTTTGCTTAAATTGAATTAACTTGTTAAGAATCAAGTAGCGGCACCATTTTTCCTGATAAGGAATAGTTCCTTTAAATTCTGCTATTTTCTGTTTTATTTCTTCAGTATTAAAATCACTAAAAATTAGCTCGGTAAGAAAATCGTTTAAGGTTGCATCGATTTTTTTCTTCTTAAAATCCAGTTGTTCAGATTTGTAACGATTACTTAGTAAGGATAGTATCAGAAGAAGAATTACCAGAATAATGACAGGAATTACAATAATTTTTAAAAAAATATATATAAATCCGGCGTTTAAATACTGTTGAAAAAAAGTAGGTTTTAAGCTGTTAAATTTTTCAATTGGTAGTTTAAAAATTTCTAAAGCTGTTTCTGGAATTTTTATAAGCTTATGACCTTCTGAATAGTCGTTCAATAAATGAAACATCAAAAAAATAACAAATTGTGTTTATATTATAGGTTTTCATAACAGATTTGGGGGATTTGTATGGAAAAAATATAAAAACAGTGCGAATGTAGGTTTAATTTTGAATAATTTCTAATAAAAAATTAATTTTAGTTAGAATTTGTCAAAACCGTTGTTTTAATTGTGTCTGTTGTGATAAATTGATTACAAAGCTTTTTTTAAACTTCCTGAAAGAGATATTAGTATATTTGGAACCATAATCAGAACTGTTTTTTTTCGTTTTATAGAACAAATCAGCATGAATTCAGGAAGTTACATATCGGTTGGGTTTTTTTATACTATACTTGGTATTAGTATCTTGCTTTTAATTTTGGTTGTTTATTTGGTTATGAGACTCCTGAAAACCCAAAAAAACGAAGAGGCGACAGAATATAAATTTCAACAACTGGAAGGACAAATTAATTCGCTGCAGCTTGAAAATCTTGAATCACGGTTAAATCCCCATTTGTTTAAAAACATCTTGAATTCGATACAATCACACGCTTATCAAACTTATTTTGCCTTGGATAAACTGGCCAATGTGCTGGATTTTATTTTATACGAGAGCAAGAATAAATTCGTGACGCCCAAAGAAGAAATCGATTTTGCACTTAATCTTATCGAAATCAATAAAATAAAGCTTAGCCCGCTTTTTGAATTGAAAGTTAAAACGAAAATTGATGAATCGGAACTGCTTTACGAGCAACGATTATTAGCCCCGTTAATTTCCATCGATTTGATTGAAAATGCGTTTAAACATGCCGATTTGCAGAGTGAAGATGCGTTTATTTCCATCGTTTTTGAATTCAGGAACAATTCGTTTTCATTAACCGTGTCTAATAAAATGTCAAAAAAGATTCCAATCAAAAAAGACAAAAGTGGGATAGGAGCGGAAACCTTAGAACAAAGATTGCGAATCATTTACAAAGACAATTTCAAACTCGATAAGTTTATCGAAGACGATGTACATTTTGCTCATTTAAAAATCAATCTGCTTGAACACAAAAATAAAATGCTTGTTGCTGGATGATGAACTGCCCGGGCTAACCTATCTGAAAATGCTTTGCGAACAAATTGCTGACTTGGAGGTGGTTAAAGCCTTTAACAACCCCGCAACTTTTTTAAAAGAAATGCCGGATCTGAATTTTGATTTGTGCATCATGGATATTGAAATGCCGGAAATGAATGGTTTGCAGGTGGCAAATCTGTTAAACGGTAAGCCGATTATTTTCACTACTGCCTATAAAGAATATGCTGCAGAAGCCTACGATATCGATGCAGTGGATTATGTTCGTAAGCCAATAAAAATGGAGCGTTTGCAACAAGCAATTTCTAAAGCTAAAAGCCGTTTGGATTCTAAAAAGGAAGAAAAGGAATTCATTCAACTTAATACCGATAAAGGTAAAGCGCTTATTTTTTTTAATCAGCTTTGCTATATAAAGGTTTCGGAAATTGACAGCAGGGATAAAATTCTTCAACTTTTGGATGGCACAATAATTACACTTAAGAACATCTCGTTTGATAAATTGCTGCAGGTGCTTCCTCAGAACAATTTTGTGCGAATCAACAAAAAAGAAATTATTGCACTAAAGACAGTTCAGGTGTTTTCTTTTGATGAAATCATCACTAACCTGCAATTGTCTTCAGGAAATAATTTAAAACTGACTTTGAGCGAAACCTACCGAAATGATTTCATAGCCAAAGTGAAGCTTTAATTTCGTTACCGATTTTCTCCGTTTCGTTACATTTTTATTCGAATTTACTTCGAGCCTGTTTTTTGCGAAATAATTAGATTCATTTTTGTATTGAATTTAATCAAATGAATAATGAAGTTTTATTTGACGGCTCTATTTTTATTTGCCTTGCAACAGCTTCCGATGCAGGCTCAGCAGCAGAAAACAATCGAACTGAAAACAATCGAACATAAAGTGAAATTTGCTGCCTACGACGGAATGATAATTGCTGGTTACGTAGATAAAGGAGCCTTTCTGAATTTCACCGGACCAAACATCAACTGGAGTTATAACAGTTCTAAAATTATGTTAGGGATGTTACCTTCTTTACGAATAAAAGAGGATAATAAAACCCCAAAAAATTCCACAATCACGCCAAGTTTGGGAGTTGGACTTACCTATTGTTATAAAAAAATAGCGTTTCAGTTGCCGATGTACTATAATACTAAAACCGCTGCATCCGATGGAAAATGGAACATAGGCATCGGTTTAGGAATTCGTTTAAAAAGTTAAATCAAAAATTATTTAAAATTGTATCCATGAAAAAATTCAAAAACAGCTTTTTTTATGTTGGTATCATAAGTCTCTTTTCAGTTTTGATGTACTGGATCATAGAATTCGGAACAAAACTTGAATCAGGTAAAAACATCAAAGCCATAGTTACAGAAAAAAACCAATGGGAAAGTTTCATAGAAGCGTTAACTCATAATTTTCAGCATCCGCTGGCTGTATTGTTAGCTCAGATTGTAACTATTGTTTTGGTTGCTAAGTTATTCGGATGGATTTGCACCAAAATAGGGCAACCTACTGTAATTGGAGAAATGATCGCCGGTATTGTACTTGGTCCTTCCTTGGTTGGCATGTATTTTCCTGAATTCTCTGCTATCTTTTTTCCTGAAGAATCACTTGGGAATTTAAAATTCTTGAGCCAGATCGGGTTGATCCTTTTCATGTTCATCGTCGGGATGGAGCTGGATCTGAAAATTTTGAAAAACAAGGCACATGATGCGGTGGTAATCAGTCATGCCAGTATCATCATTCCGTTTGCTTTAGGAATGGGATTGGCGTATTTCATTTACCAGTCTTTTGCTCCTGAAGGCGTTCAGTTTTTATCCTTCGGATTGTTCATGGGAATTGCGATGAGTATAACGGCATTTCCGGTTTTGGCGCGAATTGTTCAGGAACGAAACATCAATAAAACCAAACTGGGAACAGTTGTAATTACCTGCGCCGCTGCCGATGATATAACGGCATGGTGTATTTTGGCTGCCGTTATTGCCATTGTAAAAGCGGGTTCCGTAGTAAGTTCTTTCTATACGATTTTGATGGCGGTTACCTATGTTCTTTTAATGATAAAAGTAGTGCGCCCATTTTTAAAACGAGTGGGGGATTTGCACGCTTCAAAAGAAAGTATGAGCAAACCGGTTGTTGCGATTTTCTTTTTAACCTTGATTATTTCGGCTTATGCTACAGAAGTAATTGGTATTCACGCTTTGTTCGGAGCTTTTATGACCGGAGCCATCATGCCTGAAAATATTAAATTCAGGAGTTTGTTCATTGAGAAAATCGAAGATGTCGCTTTGGTTTTATTATTGCCATTATTTTTTGTTTTTACAGGACTTAGAACTCAAATCGGATTGCTTAATGATCCATATTTGTGGAAGATAACAGGTTTGATTATTCTTGTTGCTGTTGCAGGTAAGTTCTTAGGAAGTGCCTTAGCCGCAAAATTTGTAGGTCAGAATTGGAAAGACAGTTTGTCTATCGGAGCATTAATGAACACCAGAGGTTTAATGGAATTGGTGGTTTTGAACATCGGTTACGATTTAGGTGTATTGACTCCAAAAGTCTTTTCGATGATGGTAATCATGGCTTTGGTAACTACCTTTATGACTGGGCCGGCCTTAGATTTAATCAATTGGATTTTCAAATCGAAGCAGGATGATGTTCCGCAAGAAGTTAAACAAACGAGCAAATACAAGATCTTGTTTTCGTTTGCAAGCCCGCAATCCGGTAGAACGTTACTTAAACTGGCTAACGATTTAACAAAAAAACTTAACAACAATGCAGTTCTTACCGGTATGCACCTGACGCCTGTGGATGAATTACATCATTACGATACCGAAGAATACGAAAAGGAAAGTTTTAAAGAAGTCGTGGATGAGTCTGAAGTATTGAACAGAAAAATTACAACATTGTTCAAAGCATCGACCGATATTGACAGTGAAATAGCAATGGTGGCCAACAAAGGCGATTACGATTTACTTTTGATTGGGCTTGGCGAATCCATTTATGAAGGAACATTGTTAGGTAAATTACTTGGATTTACCACACGAATCATCAATCCGGGGAAATTATTGAACACCGTAACAGGCAGAGGTGAAAACCTTTTTGACAGTTCTCCGTTTGACGACAGAACCAAATTCATCTTATCCAAAACAACTATTCCCGTAGGTATTTTGATTGATAAGAATTTTAGTAAAGCAGACAGGGTTTTCATTCCTGTTTTTGATGCGAAAGATAGCGTTCTTATCAATTACGCTCAAAAACTGATACACAATTCGGGAGCTCAAATCGTGATTTTGGATGCAGCCGGGCAAATTAAAAATAATGCCGAAATGAAAGAGAAAATTCGGGCGATTGAACAAAATGCACCAAATCACATTACATTGCAAAACCAGCGGGTAATTGAAAAAGACTTTTTGAAAAGTCAGGATTTGATGATAATCTCCATTGATAGTTGGAAAAAGCTACTGGAAACGAAAAGTTTGTGGCTTTCCGATATTCCATCCACATTGATAATTTCAGATAAAAGCCTGAATTAACAGTGAAAAGAGAAATCAGCTTTGGTTTCTCTTTTTTGTTTTATCAGAATCCTTCAAAAATGCCTAATCCGAAAAGGGCGAAGTCATATTTTACGGGGTCATTGGGATCTAATTTTCGAAGGTTTGCATCCAATTCCAAAAGCGCTTTTGCATCGTTTTGTTTTCGGGTAAGCAGTTCTAATTTTCGCGCCACATTACCTGAATGCACATCCAAAGGACATGATAATTTTGAAGGTGCAATGCTTTTCCAAATGCCAAAATCCACGCCTTTGTTGTCTTGTCTGCACATCCAACGTAAATACATATTGATGCGCTTGGCTGCCGAGCCGTTTAAAGGATCAGGTAAATGTTTTTCGGTTCGGGTTAAATGATTGATTTCGAAGAAGATTTTTTTGAACTCGGAAATGCTTTTCTGCATGGAATTTTCTTCCTGATGTTTGGCAAAAACGGCTTCTAAACCACCATGATTCGTGTATATGTTTTGCAAGCTTTTGATAAACCCAACAAAATCCAGACCGTTAAAAGTTCGGTGTACAAAATTATGCAGCGGTTCCAGGTCTTTTTCTTTGTGACTCATTACAAAATCATAAGGCGAATTCCCCATCAGTTCCATTTTCTTATGGGCGTTTCTGATGATCATTTTACGATTGCCCCAAGCGATTACGGAAGCCAAAAAACCGGCAATTTCAATATCTTCCTTTAAAGAATAGGAATGCGGAATCTGTATCGGATCACTTTCGATAAAATCCGGTCGGTTGTATAACTCGACTTTTTCATCGAGAAAGGATTTTAGTTCTGATCCGTTAAGCATAATGCGAAATACTACTTTGCTCTTCTAGGAATTTTAATTTTTGATTATTTTATAATTAGTAATTGCTTTCTCAGTAGTTATTTTCATAAGATAGGTTGCGCTTCCCAAATGAGAAATGTTTATTTTAGAGAAGTTGTTATTGTTGATTATTTCTGTAATAACTAATCTTCCCTGAAGGTCGTAAAATTCAATTTTTTGTAATTGTGACCCTTTGGATACTATTGATATAAAACCATTTGTTGGATTTGGATAAACAGAAAATTGATTCTCAATATCAAAATCATTGGTATTTAATGCAGAACAATTGTTTATAAGTATTGGTCTTGATGTTCCGCTGGCATTGAAATTACCATTTCCGAGAGAACCATTATTGGGATGTCCCCAGGCATATAATGAACCATCATTTTTTAATCCAAGGGTATGATTATAGCCGGCTCCAAGATAGCTCCAATCTGTTGAGGCATTAATTTGCATGGGAACTTCTTCTGTATAATTATAGTAACTATAGGTGTCTACGCCTAATTGCCCTTGAGAGTTGTTGCCCCAAGCCCAAACAGTACCATCATTTTTCTTGGCCATTGAATGAAAAGCACAAGCATAAACAACATCCCAATCTGTTGCTGTTCCAATTCGGGTGGGAACATTTCTGTCAGAATTCGAATTGTTTCCTAATTGAAAAAATGTATTATATCCCCAAGCGTAAAGCGATCCGTCGGTTTTTGTTGCTATAGTATGATAGTCTCCTGTAGATATGGATTTCCAGTTGGAATCTGTTCCGATTTGCCTTGGAATTAAAGAACTATCAAAGCTTATAAAGGAACCATTTCCTAATGCACCTCTATAAGCATCTCCCCAACTCCATAAGGTTCCGTCAGTTTTTAGACCAATAGTGAAATTCCAACCTGATGAAACTGTTTTCCAATTTGTTGCAGTTCCAATTTGAATAGGGGTATCAGTTCCGTAATTCAGATTGTTTCCCAAATAACCACTTCCCCAGGCCCAAAGTGTTCCGTCTGTTTTTATTGCATAGGATCGGAAAGGGCTTAATTCACATATTTTATCCCAGTTAGTATCTGTACCTAATTGTGTTGGTGTTAAGACATCTGCTTGATTTGGGCCTATACCTAATTGATGGTCACCATTATCTCCCCATACCCATAAAGTTCCATCTGTTTTTAAGGCTATTGTGTGTTGTTCACCGCAACTAACCTGTCTCCAATTGGTGTCGGTGCCAATTTGTATCGGAATAGATTTTTTTACCAAAGTTCCATCACCCAATTGTCCATGGATGTTGTTTCCCCATGTCCATAAAGATCCATCGGTTTTAATTCCTGCAGAATGAATTCCTCGTTGCGAAACAGATTCCCAGCATTGTGAAAATGAAAAACAGCTTATGAGTAAAAAGATTATTAATAAGACTTGGTTTTTTATTAGGTAATTTTTTTTCATTTTTAGGTGTTTTTTTTTACAAAAATAAACTTTTTGACTAAAAATAGGTTAACTGATAATCAAACTTTTATAGTTTTCCTTAGATTATATATTTACTTAATTTCTTCGTTGCGAATGTCCCCGTCTACCATAATTAATTTACGATCCGCCATGTTCGCCAATTCTTCGTTATGGGTTACAATCACAAAGGTTTGTCCGAATTCGTCCCGTAGTTTAAAAAACAACTGATGTAAATTTTCTGCAGAATGCGTATCCAGATTTCCCGAAGGTTCATCAGCAAAAATAACAGCGGGTTTGTTGATTAAAGCCCTTGCAACCGCCACACGTTGTTGCTCCCCACCGGAAAGTTCCCCTGGTTTGTGGTCGTAACGGTGTGATAATCCTAGATAATCCAATAAGCGCTTGGCTTCAGCTTCGGTTTCTTTTTTTTCTTTTCCGGCGATGAAAGCAGGAATGCAAACATTTTCCAAAGCAGTAAATTCAGGTAACAACTGATGAAACTGAAAAATAAACCCCAATTGTAAGTTTCGGAATTTTGACAATGTTTTGTCATTCATCTTCAATACATCTTCACCATTGATGATCAGTTCAGTGGTTTTTTCGGAAGAGGCTTTGTCCAGAGTTCCCATGATTTGTAAAAGTGTTGTCTTTCCTGCACCGGAAGCCCCAACAATGGAAACGATTTCACCCTTTTTAATATGAAGGTTTACTCCTTTGAGAACATGAAGTTTATCGAAGTGTTTATGAATATTTTTTGCCTGAATCATTAGCTGTATTTTCTACAAAGAAACAAAGAATTTGGGTAAAATGAAATCCGCTTAAAGTATTCTTACGTATGTGTTATAAAGTTTCGTTAATACAAAATCCGAAACCTGATTATTCTTTAACTTTGATAAAAACAAATGCTATGAAAGCTATTTTTGCAGTGCTGATTTCGTTATCGGCCATTTCCTGTCAGCCAAGGGAAAGAAGTTTAACGGTAGAAAAAAACAAACAAAACGATATGATGAGTGAACAAAAAGGATATGAAATCGCAACGGTGGCCGGAGGATGTTTCTGGTGTACCGAAGCACTTTTTCTTGAACTAAAAGGAGTAAAAAAAGTGGTGCCGGGCTATACCGGAGGAACAGTTAAAAATCCTACGTATGAAGATGTATGCTCCGGAACAACCGGTCACGCAGAAGCTATTGAAATTACTTTTGATCCCAAAGAAGTAGCCTATGAAGACATTCTTGAAGTGTTTTTCGGAACGCACGATCCTACCACTTTAAACCGTCAGGGCGCCGATGTTGGTACTCAATACCGAAGCGAGGTTTTTTATCACAATGAGGCCCAGAAAAAAGCGGCTGAAAATTTTATCAACCTTTTAAATACACAAAACGTTTTCGGAAAAAAAGTAGTTACCAAAATCTCTCAGGCTGATGTTTTTTATCCGGCCGAGGATTACCACCAAAACTATTACAACCGAAACAAAAACCAAATGTATTGCATGGCGGTAATTACTCCGAAACTGGAAAAATTGCATAAGAACTATAAATCGAAGCTGAAATAATTTGGCATTGGTTTTGTTAGATACCAGAGGTAATAAAGTTTAATAATGGAAGAAATTCAGGTAAAATCACAGGCAGACAACAGAGGAAGAAAGCTTGTCTTAGGAATTATTTTTGATTTGATAGGCTATGCGTCTTATGTTGTTCCTTTTATCGCAGAAATTACCGATGTGGTTTGGGCACCAATTGCAGGGTTTATTTTGTCAAGAATGTATAAAGGACGAATTGGAATGGTTGGTGGAATTTTTGAATTTATAGAAGAGTTGCTGCCAGGTTTTGATTTTATCCCAACTTTTACACTTACCTGGATTTACACTTATTTGATAAAAGATGAAAATAGGAAATAAAAATAGGGGCTTGTTAAGCTCCTTTTTTGTTTTCAAACCAATCGGAAATAAAGCCGAGTTTCATTCCCCGGAGCATTTTAAAGACAAAATTTTTAAAGAAAGTGTGTTGACCGAAAATAGTTCCAATTGTAACTAACAGCACTTTGTAAACAGGAAGGATAATCAGGATGTAAAGCGGCCAGTATAAAAACGGATTTAAAGTATCACGAGTTATGCCCATCGAACTTAAAATCGGTTTGGAAAGGTAAGAAGCTGTTGTACCGGTAATGGCAAAAACGACAAAGATGACAGTCATCTGCCAATTGCTTTTTATTCCCCAACGCTGTTTTAAATTCGACATTTTTTTTCAAATAGGCTCAAAAATACAAATTATGGTCGAGGCATAAAACCTGAAAGACGAATATTATTTTTTATTTGAAAATATACCAGATAATTATACAACATATAATTTACTTCATAACCATAATTTGTTCCGCTTTCATAGTCTATTGGCATTTGATATAAATTCGCTTCATAACTGTTTCTGGGACTGCTGGCTTTAATATTCCATTCCACAACCCAAGGGTAATTTCTGCTTTCCAAATAGTTTTGAGAATAAAAACCTCTGGTCCTTGCATTAGACGCAAGCCATGAGTTAAACCCTGGATCAATGATAATCACCTCATATTCTATAGAATCATTTGCAATTCTAACCGTATCACTGAACTTTTTATTTGATGTGTTTTCGGCAATGGGTTTTGTAGTTGAATTGCATCCTATAAAAAGTGAAATTGCTACCAGTGAAACTATGTAAAATACATTTTTCATGACCCTGAATTTTCTTATAAAGTTACTAAATGTACCTGATTTGAAAAACCTATTTAACAAAAAAGCCAGACGATTCTTGTCTGGCTTTTAATTATTAAGACGATTCTATTTTCCGAATATTTTTCCAAGTATTCCACTTAAAAAACCACCGCTTTTTCCTGAAATAGCTGCTGTGGCATCACTCATATCTACTTTTCCGTCGTTATTTTGGTCTAAACCGAATTGTCCTCCGTATTTGGAAACAGCATCCATTAATCCTCCGGAATTTCCTCCGCCGATAGAATTTACAATATCGGAAACATTGAATCCGGGTTGATTCGGATCCTGTGCTTTACCAATTAAAGAACCCAGTACTTTAGGGATCATGTTTCCTGCAACGCCTGAAGCTGCATCACTGCTTAAACCGAATTTCTGTCCTAAATTACCTGAAAGCTGTTCGGTTAATTTTTGAACTACCGGATTGGAAGAATCTACCGAACCGGAGTTCAGTAATCCCGCAATATCGTTAATGTTGCCACCGGCTACCATATCTTTCAATCCTGATAAGATTGAGGAGCTGGTTTCATTCATTACGGCATCATTATGTTCGTTTGGAACCGATTGATTGTTCACTATGGCATCACCTCCAAACTGCTTAACTAACTCTGATATTTGATCTAACATTGTAACTGAATTTTAAGGTTGAATATCAAATTTAAGCAAAAAACAGTTACAAAATTGAAGTTGAGCTTTAATAGTTTGTTATTTATTCTCAAAAAAATTCGTGCATTAACAGTAAGTGTTTTTACTGCCAATGCACGAATTATGAATCATTTTTTTTAAGACTAATTAATTGTTTTTCAGCAAGCTGATGATTTGTTCGGCTAATTCTGTCCCGATTCTGTCCTGTGCTTCTAAAGTTGCTGCTCCAATGTGAGGCGTCAATGAAATTTTAGGATTCATTAAAACCTGAATAGCAGGAGTTGGTTCCTCTTCAAAAACATCCAAACCGGCAAAAAGCACTTTTCCTTCATCAAGAGCATCAACCAAAGCGACTTCATCAATTACTCCGCCACGGGCACAATTGATGATTCCAACCCCATCTTTCATGATGCTTATTTCTTCTTTTCCAATGATGTAATCGTCTTGTGCCGGAACGTGAACGGTTATGAAATCAGAATCTTTTAAAATTGATTCCATGGGTTCGGTCTCAATATCCACATTGATGAACTGTCCGTTGTAAAAATCTACTTTGATGGTAGCTTCATCCACATATTTATCTGAAGCGATAACTTTCATACCTAATCCTAAAGCCATGCGAGCTACTTCGCGACCAATTCTTCCGAAGCCAATAATTCCAATGGTTTTTCCTCTTAATTCAATACCGTCGGAATAGGCTTTTTTAAGGCTGTTGAATTGCGAATCTCCGTCCAAAGGCATATTTCTGTTGGCATCGTGAAGAAAACGACAACCTGAGAAAAGATGCGCGAAAACCAATTCCGCAACCGATTCCGAAGACGATGCAGGTGTGTTGATTACATGTATTCCTTTTTCACGGGCATAGGCCACATCAATATTATCCATACCAACGCCACCGCGACCGATGATTTTGATTGATGGGCAACTGTCAATAATATCTTTACGGACTTTAGTGGCACTGCGCACCAAAATCACGTCAATGTTATTAGTGTTTATATAGTTAGCTACTTGTTCCTGAGCAACTTTTGTTGTGATAACTTCAAATCCGGCTTTTTCCAAGGTATTAATTCCGCTTTGAGAAAGACCGTCGTTGGCTAATATTTTCATTTTAAATTGAAAGATTTAATGATTTAAAAATTGAAAGATTGAAAAACTAAAATTGTAACTGAATACTAAATTTTCGTTTCCAATTCTTTCATTACATCGACTAATACCTGAACACTTTCAATAGGCAAGGCATTGTACATCGAAGCACGATAACCCCCAACCGATCTATGCCCGTTGATACCAGAAACTCCAGCTGCTTTCCACATCGAATCGAATACTTCTTTATGGTTCCCATCAGCAAGTAAAAAAGTCGCATTCATGTTTGAACGATCTTCTTTTACAGTTGTTCCGATAAATAATGGATTGCGGTCAATTTCATCATACAGAAGTTTTGCTTTTGCCTCGTTTTGCTTTTCGATTGCTGTAATTCCGCCTAAATTTTTAAGCCATTGCATGGTTAGTAAAGAAGTGTAAACCGCAAAAACCGGCGGCGTGTTGTACATACTTTCCTTATCAATATGTTGCTGATAATTCATGATGTTTGGAATGGCTCTATTTGTATTCCCTAAAAGAGATTCTTTAACTACGATTAAAGTTACTCCGGCAGGACCCATATTTTTTTGGGCTCCGGCGTAAATCAAATCGAATTTGGAGAAATCAAGAGTTCTGGAAAAAATGTCTGAACTCATATCGCAAACCATCGGCACGGAGGTTTCCGGAAAACTTTTCATTTGAGTTCCAAAGATGGTATTGTTGCTTGTACAGTGAAAATAATCTGCATCCGAAGGAATCACAAAATCTTTTGGAATATGATTGTAATTTTCCGGTTTTGAGGAAGCGACTACAATAGTTTCACCAAAAGCCTTTGCTTCTTTGATAGCTCCGCTTGCCCAGGTTCCGGTGTCCAGATAAGAAGCTTTTCCATCGGTTTTCATTAAATTGTAGGGGATTCGTAAAAACTCCATACTGGCTCCGCCCTGTAAAAATAAAGCCTGATAGCCTTTTCCGGTCAAGCCTAAAAGTTCAAGAGCCAAAGCGCGTGCTTCTTCCATAACAGCTACAAAAGCTTTGTCTCGGTGGGAAATTTCTAAAATGGACAATCCCATACCATTAAAATCTAAAACGGCCTGTGCTGCTTGCTCAAAAACTTCCTGAGGCAAAATACACGGGCCGGCACTGAAATTATGTTTTTTCATTTTTGTACTTAATCTTTAAAAACCTGAATTACGACTTCTTTTTCTACCAAATCGGTAAATTTTCCGGTGTAGCGGGTTGCTTTAACCAAATGGTTGTCAATCCAATGGTAATTTCCGCCGCGTGGTTTTCCGAATAGAATACTGTGAAACTTGAATCCGTGTTTGTTAAGCCATTGTTCGGTTACTTCGCGGTGCTCTTCGGTTCTGGAGGTGAAAAAACAAATCTGATGTCCTTCGTCAAACCACTTATTAATGGTTTCCAAAGCGTCCGGGAAAGGTTCGCAAATTGCCATTCTTTCGGGTTGTTCGTTGGGAACGTCTTCCGTGATGGTACCGTCAATGTCGATGAGGTAGTTCTTGATCCCGTCTTTTAAAACCGGACTAATGTTGTCTTTGTGTTCTAATTGCATTATGTTGTGTGTTTAATGCAAGCAAATTTCAAAAAAAAGAAACGATTTCTAAAATAAAATAACCACAAAGGGATGATTGCTTACTTTTTTGGGATTAAAAGCTATATTTTGTTTAAAAATGTAAGCGTGTCAATATTGTCGGCATAGTCCCATAGCTTTGGTTTTTGGGTTTCTCCGAATGGAATACTGTTATCGGTAAGATGATTGGAAACCACACATTGTATCTGATCTTCATCGGTTTTTAAGCGTTGCTTTATCGTTTCCAAATCATCATAAAATTCATAAAAAACGGAAGAAATAGGTGAGGCATAACTGCTGTCTTCCTTTAGAGTAAGGAATTCATTGTCCAACAAAGGGAAAAGGCTCATCAGAAAAACAGCCTTGTTGTAATCGTAATTGTTGGCGTATTTCTCGTAATGAATAATATCTCCATATTGAAAAATAGATTCAAAAAAGTGTTTAAAATCGTAACCTTTCGGAACAAAAAGTTTGGAAACATTACGGCAACCCAACCCGAAGTAGCGGAAAATATCTTCCCCTAAACCGATCAGGTCTTCTTTAGTTTCGTTCCCGTTTAAAATCGCAACCGAATTTCTGTTTTTACGGATGATGCTTGGTTTGTCTTTAAAATAATATTCGAAATAACGGGCAGTATTGTTGCTTCCTGTAGCGATTACGGCGTCAAAGTTTTCAAGTTTGCCTTCCACAAAAATGATGCTGCTTTCTAATTCCGGCTGTATAGAAATCATGTATTTGGCTAAAAAAGGCAATAGTTTCTGATCGTTGGAAGACATTTTAACCATAACCTTATGACCGGAAATCAAAACTGATAAAAAATCATGAAATCCAACTAACGGAATATTTCCCGCTAAAATTAAACCGACTGTTTTGGGCTGAACGTTTGAGAAGTCATATTTAGATAGCCACTCGTTTAGATTGTCTTCAGTTAAAGCCTCTGCCCAAGAATTGACTGCGAAATATACCTGTTCTGAGGTAAACCAACCGTTGTGGGATTGGGAAAGTGCAATCAAATCAACAAAATCATCATAAAACAAATTGTTGTTTTGAACTTCAGGATTTTTGGTGTTTCCATCGGCTTTAAACTGACTTAAAAAGTTTCCAAGCGCAATTGCAGTATTTTTTTTAAGTTTTTGTGACATCGTTAATTTGTTTATGAGAGGTTTTGATTGTAATTTTGTGCAAATTTACAGTTTAAAATTAATATAAGCTATGGCAATCATTATAACAGACGAATGTATTAACTGCGGAGCCTGCGAACCGGAGTGTCCAAATACAGCAATATATGAAGGTGCAGACGATTGGCGTTGGAAAGACGGAACCCGTTTATCCGGAAAAATTGTTTTACCTGACGGAACCGAAGTAGATTCTGATGCGGCGCAAACCCCGATTTCAGATGATATTTATTACATCGTACCCGGAAAATGTACCGAATGTAAAGGGTTTCACGAAGAACCACAGTGTGCGGCGGTTTGTCCGGTAGATTGTTGTGTTCCCGATGATAATCACGTGGAAGACGAAGACACCTTGTTGAACAGGCAGTCTTTTTTACATAACGAATAATAAAAAAATCCCGATACTCTCGGGATTTTTTTGTGCGTTTTATTCTTTGACCAGCTCGGCTTTTTCTCTTGTGACGGTATCAGTTTTGGAATCATAGGATTCTAAAATCAGGTTGCCATCAGCATCAAAATGCCCGAAATAGGTTTTCATTTTACTTTTAATGATATAGTTGTTGTTATTGGCTTCACGAACCACTGCGAAAGTTTTTTTAGAATCAGGATTCATAATGGTATATCCTGTTTTGTCTAAAACCATTTCGTATTTTAAGCCGTTATAATTGTAAAACCCGGTACGGTCTGCATCTACATAGCGGCTAACACCATCTACAGTAACTTTTACTTTAGAACTTACCTGTGGTTGTCCTAAAATCATTTCTTTGTTTAAAGTTTTTGATTCGGCATCTTTAAGCTCAACATCCTGAACTTCTTTAAGTTCTTTGGTGGAGATGATTTTTCGTTCCCCATCAGAATCTTTAATGGTTTTTACAGTTGTTTTTACTTCCTGTTGAACATTTGTGTTTTGGGACTGAACATAAAAATTAGCAAACAATAGTGCAAATCCTAAAATTAAATTTTTCATAATATTTAGTTTTTATGATTAGTATGTTACAAATTTACGAAGACTATTTCGATAGACTTTATATAATTATCGGATAGACTTACATCTTTTTCATTTTTTGTGGTTTTTAACCTTTTAAAAGCGTTAAATGATCAGTTTTATACTTGCGAATAATAAACTATATTTGCACACTTAAATGAAAATCTAAATCCGTTAACCCGAAACGGTTAACTGTAAACATAAAAAACAGAATGAAAGCAGGAATTGTAGGATTACCGAATGTTGGGAAATCAACTCTTTTTAATTGTTTGTCTAATGCCAAAGCGCAAAGTGCAAATTTCCCGTTTTGTACTATCGAGCCCAATATTGGTGTAGTAAACGTACCGGATCCAAGAATCAACCGTTTGGAAGAATTGGTAAAACCGGAGCGCGTTCAGATGGCAACCGTTGATATTGTGGATATTGCAGGTTTGGTAAAAGGAGCAAGTAAAGGGGAAGGATTAGGAAACCAGTTTTTAGGGAACATCCGCGAGTGTAATGCAATTATTCACGTTTTACGTTGTTTTGATAACGACAACATCGTGCACGTTGATGGAAACGTAAACCCAATTCGCGATAAAGAAACCATCGACATCGAATTGCAGTTAAAAGACCTTGAAACGGTTGAAAAACGTTTGGAGAAAGCAAATAAAGCGGCTAAAGTTGGTAACAAAGAAGCTTTGGCGGAACAAGCCTTGTTGAACCGAATCAAAGAAACGTTATTGAATGCTAAATCAGCTCGTACAGTTGAACTACAAAATCAAGATGAAGAAGAATTGATGGAAAGTTTCCAGTTGATCACTTCCAAACCGGTATTGTATGTTTGTAATGTTGATGAAGGTTCTGCCGTAAACGGTAACAAATATGTAGATCAGGTTCGTGAGTTGGTAAAAGATGAAGATGCGGAAGTTATTATTCTTTCAGTTGGTGCAGAAGCGGATATCACAGAATTGGAAAGCTACGAAGAGCGTCAGATTTTCTTGGAAGATATGGGCTTGAAAGAACCGGGTTCTTCAGTTTTAATTCGTGCAGCGTATAAATTATTGAAATTACAGACGTATTTCACGGCCGGAGTAAAAGAAGTTCGTGCTTGGACAATTAATATTGGAGATACTGCTCCAAAAGCAGCGGGTGTAATCCATACCGATTTCGAAAAAGGATTCATCCGTGCCGAGGTTATCGCTTTTGACGATTACTCTAACTTCGGATCGGAAGCCAAAGTGAAAGAAGCCGGGAAATTAAGAGTGGAAGGAAAAGAATACATTGTGAAGGATGGGGATGTGATGCATTTCCGTTTTAACGTTTAATTTTAAACCAAACATATAAGTCATATAAGATTTATTTTGAAATGTATATAAAGTCACTGAAAAGCGGAACAGAAATGTTTCGCTTTTTTATTAAATGAAATTCCGGATAATATAAAAGTTTTGCATAGTGCTACTTTTATGACTTAAATGTTTAAAAAGTAAATGATAATCAAATTGACGGAATTTTGTATTTTTAGGCGAATCAAATACAATAACCATGAAAATTATAGCTTTCGGAGGCAGTAACAGCCAAAACTCCATCAACAGAAAATTAGCCACTTACGTTTCACATTTGTTTGAGAATTATGAAGTTGAGGTTTTAGATTTGAATGATTTCGCAATGCCGCTTTTCAGTGTCGATTTGGAGAAAGAAGTTGGTCAGCAGAAATTGGCTCAGGCTTTTCTGGATAAAATTGCTTCCGCAGACTTGCTCGTGATTTCCATGGCTGAAAATAATGGAAATTACACGGCTGCTTTTAAAAGTTTGTTCGATTGGGCTTCACGAATTAATGTAAAAGTGTTCCAGCAAAAACCGATGTTGCTTATGGCGACTTCACCGGGCGGCAGAGGAGGAACAACCGTTTTGGATATAGCCACCAATGCTTTCCCGAGATATGGAGCCAACATCATTGCAACGTTTTCTCTTCCAAGTTTCAATGATAATTTTGATGTGGAGGCCATGAAGATTTCCAATCCTGTTTTGGACAATCAGATTAGGGATATTGTGAGGGATTTTAGTTTTTAATTTATAAACTATTTTATGAAGAGGCGTTCAATTACGAACGCCTTTTTTGTTTGTGTTAATTGTTTAAAAAAATAAATAGTAACACAGTTTTTGTTTCGTTTTTTTTAAAAATAAAATTTTGAAACAGAAAGTGTGATTATTTTTTAAAAAATATTTTTTTGAAACAAAGCTGTTTATACTTGATTAGAATCTTTAGTCGTTTAAGAAATTCTTATACTTTGTCCTGATGTATAATATCAAGCTTCAGGACTGGAGCACTCTGCCTATAAACCAAAGTACTTCCTGAATTATCTGAATTTGCCGGCGCTCAGACAGCACATACTTCTTGACGGATTTGACTTTGTTTTTCTTAGCTTTTATGAGTTCTGAGGTAGGGGTGGGATTATGAAGCATGTATTGTTTTGCTCTACAGAGACTTTGCGTTCGGTTTTTCAAGAAGTGATGTTTGTATTCTAATAAGGCTTTGCTTTTGAATGGGAATGTTTTATTCTTTTACTCGGCTTTAGTCAAGGTGTAGTCGAGGTATAGTCAAGGTATAGTCGGCTTTAAGTCGGAGTAGTAACTTTTTTGTGGACGCTTTTTAGCATGGCTTTTCATGGCTTATGTATGGCTTTGGTACGGATTAAGTATGCAGTAAATATAACGCATGTTTTTTTCTCTTTTTCTTTTGTCTTGACACAAACCGAAGGTTCAACGAATACCAAAACAAATATTATCTAATGAGTTAAAAGAAACAAAAGGTCAAGACTGGAACGCTGCACCTAAAAAATAAAACCGACTCCTAAATTATTTTAAACTCGCTGGCGCTCAAACAGAAAATAATTCTTAACGGATTCGGCTTTATTTTTCTTAACGGTTACGCGTTCTAAGGTCGGGGTGGGGCTTTGATTGGGTTTTGGGTTTGTACTTGGTGTAGTTGAGGGAATGGTGTGAATCATTATTTAAATATCACTGAATTTAGTGATTGTGTAGGTAATTTTTTATAGGTATGTTTGAAATCTCTACAGAGGGATGGTTATAAGTATGTTCTTGAAGTTGTTTTATCATAAATTACAATTTTAGTAAGATACAAGTTTCTGTTTCTTGATTAGAGGTAGGCTTTCAAAATACATATAAGCTAAGTAAACTCATTTGAAAAAAAACTAAAAAAAATAGCAATGTTTAGACTAAAAAATGTTGAAATAAATGGATTCTGGGGTCAATATAGTATTGAAACGGATTTCAACAATGAAGTAAATATTTTCATAGGACGTAACGGAACAGGAAAAACAACCTTCATTAATTTACTACAAGCCGTAATATCCGTTGATTTAGAGTTGTTATTTAGACTACAATTTGATTCTATTGTTCTTAATTTAAATGAAGGGAGTAAAAATAGAAAAATTGAAGTAAAAAAAATTGCTCATGATCTTCAATATAAAGAACTACATTATCAAGTTGGTACAAAAAAATACAAGCTGCCAATTATACCTGATAGTGAGTTAAGATACCTTTCAAAAAGAAATGGCAGAATTCATCCTAAATTCTTCATTGAAATTCAAGAAATTAAAAGCATAATTGGAAAACTAATTAATGTTTCATATTTATCAGTAAATAGAGATAACATTTTAAAAGATGACACTAGGGATACAAGAAGAGAGGAAATCTACAATGCCATTGATATAAGATTAGAAGAATTAATAGGCCAATTAACAACTTACCAATTTCTCCTTGAGTCAGAATTAAGCAAACTGTCAAAAAAATTTCAGGAAGATGTACTACGTTCAATGCTTTACAATGAAGATTTTGACAATGTCGATATTAGTGAAATAGTAAAACCAGACTTAAGAAGGATAAATATCGGATTAAAACAGGCTTATAGAGGCTTAGGTATTTTAGATGATGAGACTGAAAAAACAATTGAGAAACACGTTTCAGCAATTGAGAAAGCAGCAAATTCAATCAACAATTATATAGAAGATCGTACTAAACCTGTTTATCCGAATGATGTTACTCCTTTAACATTATTAAGGAGGACAAAAAAAATAAATGACCTTTCAAGTGAATTAGAAGGTCGAAAAAAGAAAATTTTTGAAAGACTTGATGACTACATTAAATTACTGAATGAATTTCACGAAACAAAAGATTTTGTATTACAAGATAGTAAAATTGGAGGGCTTGCAATTATAAAAGATAAAAAAGAAATCTTATTATCTCAACTTTCATCAGGTGAAAAACAATTAATTATTCTATTAACAGAAGCGTTACTTCAAAAGGGGAAGCAAACTTTATTTATTGCAGATGAGCCTGAATTATCATTGCATATAGAGTGGCAAAGAAAAGTTATTTCCTCAATAAAGAAATTAAACCCAAATTCACAAATTATTGTTGCAACACATTCTCCCGAAATAGTAGGCAAATTTCAAGATAGTACAATTAATATGGAAAAGATTATCAATGGCTAAATTAGAATATTCAAATGAAGCTCTTTCAGTAAAAGGGCTATTTTATAATAAATCGATTACTGTATATGTTGAGGGAAAGGATGATCCATTATTTTGGGATAAATTATTTAATCTAGCCGAAATATCAGCACATATTGAAGATGTTGGTGGTAAGGAAGAATTAGACAAATATTTTAATAAAATAATTGAAGAAAAGGCTGATTTTTATATTGCTACTGACAATGATAATTCAGAATTTATGGATGATACGGTTAATCATCCAAACATCATTCGTTCATATGGTTATTCGATAGAAAACTCAATGTATTATCATTCTGATCCAATCGAAAAATTAGTTTCAGATTTTTGTAGAAAAAAATTAAATTTTTCTGAAGATTTTAAACATTGGATACAAGACTTTTCACAAAGTGTTTATGATTTAATTATTTATGATATAGCAAATAATAAGTATAAAAAAGGAATTAGTATTTTTGGAGATAATTGCTATAAATTCTTACCAAATCAAAATGCCCATAATTTATGTTCGACAAAAACAAATCAATTTATTGATTCAATAAAAGTTAATTTTACAGAAGATGAAATATTCGAAGTAAAACAACTTATTAACCAAAGTGAAAAAGATCTTTGGTTCTTTATTAAAGGACATTTTATAACGCATGCTTTAATAAATATGATCAAATATTCTATAAGGAAGCACAGTGGAGTTACAAAAGGTGTTACTCCTGATTTTTTATATTCTATAACAGTTGATTGCAGACAAGATTGGGAAAATAGAATTGATATATTATATCTGGTTGAAAGAATAAAACAAATAAAAAGTACTGCTTAAATGTGATTTAGAGTAAAACAATTTTTTTTTCGAGTTAGTAGTGTGAGATTTTTAGTATTGATTCTTTATAAAAAGAGTAAAAAAATCATAAATTAAAGCATTTCCTCGACCTCAGAACGCGTAACCGTTAAGAAAAATAAAGCCGAATCCGTTAAGAATTATCTGCTGTTTGACCGAAGGGAGTTCAGATAATTTAGGAGTCGGCTTTATTTTTTAGGTGCAGCGTTCCAGTCTTGACCTTTTGTTTCTTTTGTTTCAAGACAAAAGAAAGAGGATGTTATAATTTTAAGCAACTTGATATATAGGCGTAGCGTTCCAGTCTTGATCTTTTGCTTCTTTTGTATCAAGACAAAAGAAGAAGAAGAATAGAATTTTTGGCTCAATAATTGCAACACCAATTAAAAGCCAGTCTATGAAAACCCTAAAAAACTCTTTAAAATTCCTTTCAAAAACCCTATTGGGAGTTACAGCATTTATAATCCTTTACATAATAGCAGTACTACTATTCTCAAGAATTCCCGTAAACTCAAACAGAACAAAACCGGAAAAAGGAATCGAAGTTTATTTACTCTCAAATGATGTTCATACCGACATTGTAGTTCCCGTAAAATCGAAAACAATTGACTGGTCTGAAAAGGTACAATTTCAACACACTAAGGCAAAAGATACTACTGCAAGATATTTGGCTTTCGGCTGGGGAGACAAAGGGTTTTATCTGAACACACCTACCTGGGCGGATTTGAAGTTTTCTACGGCGTTTAATGCGGCTTCAGGATTGAGTTCCTCGGCAATGCACTGTACTTTTTACAAGCAAATGAGAGAAGACGAGTTGTGTAAAAAAATCATTATTACAGAAAAACAATACCAGCAATTAGTAGTGTTCATTCAAAATTCCTTTGAGTTGGAAAACAACAAAATAATGAAAATCGATACGGATGCAGTTTACGGTAAACACGATATTTTTTATGAGGCGAAAGGAAGTTATAATCTATTTTATACCTGCAATACCTGGACCAATAGTGCTTTAAAAGCTGCGGATCAAAAAGCAAGTTTATGGACGGTTTATGATAAAGGAATTTTATATCATTACAAGTAAAGAAAAACCCCGAGTAAATTCGGGGTTTTGTTTGCATTAGAATTTGAAAGAAAGCCTTGCAAATCCGTAGGTTCCGTTGAAGCCCATTTGAACAGCGTCAAAGTTACCACCGGTCTCTGTTTCTGTATCCTGAATGTCCGGATAAATGTTTAAAAGGTTGTTGGCACCAATAGTTAAACCAATTTTAGATGTAAACTGATAGCCTAAAGATAAATCCGTTACGATTTTCGCTCCGTAGTGGTCAACTGTATCGATCCAGTCGATTAATTCGATTTGACCAAAACGTGTAAATCTTAAATTGGTGTTGAACTTTTTATTGTAATTATAGTTCAGGTTCAAACCAAATTTACTTTCCGGAGCCGAGGCCAAAAGGAAGTGTTTTTCACGTCTTCCAAAAAGCGTTTCTTTATCGTCTTCTGTGTTTAAGATACTGTTTCCGTGAATTTCGCCAATGAACATTTTATTTATGTTACCCACAAAAGAAGCACTAATAGTATTGTTTCCGAATGAAGTTTCGTAAGAAGCTACCATATCCAAACCTACTGTTCTTGTGTCTAAGGCATTAGCAAAGAATTGAACATTGGAAACGTTCATGCCTAGGCTGCTTCCGTCAAACTGACCTGTTAAAACGATACGGTCTTTTACGTTTACGAAATATCCGTCAACGGTAGCCGTGAATTTTCCTTTTTTGTAAGTGTATCCTAAACTTGCGTTGAATGATTTTTCCTGTTTTAATTTTTCAACTCCAAAAGCAGCTGTGATTGGGCTGTCGTTGTTCGCAAGCAAAGTTTCTGAAGCTTGTCCGCTGATATAATCCGTAAATTTAAGATTGTAATACTTCTGAGCTAAAGAAGGCGCTCTAAATCCTGAACTTAAGGAATAACGAATTCCTGATGTTTCACAAATTTTAAAGCGTTGTGCCCATTTAACGTTGAAAGTGCTTCCGAAATCAGTATAGTTTTCATAACGGGCTGCTGCTGCAATAGTAACCATTTCAGACAAATCTAATTCCGTGTCTGCATAAGCAGCAAAATTACCTCTTGATTTATTTACTTCGTTATCTGGGCTATATCCAGGAAAACCTTGCGAACCTCCTGGTCTTGGTTCACCTGAAACCGGATCTGTAGGAACTGTTTGCGTAGATGGATCGGTAATTACGTTACCATTAACATCATAAGTTGCATATGAGCCCTGTTCGCCTGCAAAAATCTTGAATTTTTCGGTTCTGTATTCTGCACCAAAAGCGATGTTCAACCCTTTTTTAATGGTTTCAAAATTTCTGGTGAAATGAACACCGGTTGTGTTTTGCATCAATTGATGACCACCTGCGTCAAATGAAGTAGGGGAATTGGCCTGTAAGGAAGCGTTCAAAGTGTTGTGGATGTCATAGGTGAAGCGGTTCATCCCAAAAGTATTATTGAAATCCACATCCCATTTGGCAAGTTTGGTTCTGAATCCTGCAGATAAAGAATTATCGTTAATTTTAGAGCCGATGATAGGATTGAAACCACCCGGATAGATCTCTGGAATGTTTCTCGGGCTGTCAGCTGTTCTTGTATAAGCAAAAGCATCGGAATCACGCAAACTTGTGCCTCCGAAGAAATAAAAATCGGAAGTAGCTCCTGTGGCAATGGAACCGTTTAAAAACAAACTACCGCTTTTTGCTTCAGCATCCCCAAATTCTTGTCTGTAAATGCTGTATTTGTCTGGGTTTGCCGGACGGTTGGTGTGGTCTTTTTTCATCACGTCTACAGTAGCATTTAAAAACCCTTTTTCTTTGATTTTAAACCCGTAATTTCCGTTTACCTGAACGGTGTTTCCATCGATTCCGCTTGATTTGATATCGCTTCCGTAAGGAGTGGAAGCATTGTAAGCACCGTAAGTTACGTTTCCTGTAAACTCACCAACATTATCTTTCAAAACAATATTGATAACCCCAGCTATGGCATCGGATCCGTATTGTGCTGAGGCACCGTCTCTTAAAACTTCAATACGTTTAATAGAAGCGGCTGGAATAGCATTCATATCCGTTCCTGTATTTCCGCGTCCTCTGGAACCGAATAAATTTACCAAAGACGACTGATGTCTTCTTTTTCCATTGATTAAAACCAAGGTTTGATCTGGTCCTAAACCTCTTAAAGTAGCAGGGTCGATATGGTCGGCACCGTCTGCACCCGACTGTTTGCTGGCATTAAACGATGGGGCAACATATTGCAATAAGGAGTTGATTTCCACCTGTCCGGTTTTGTTCGCTACATCGCTTACATTGATGATGTCTACGGCCACCGGAGAATCTACAACGGTACGTTTGGTGTTTCTGGAACCAACCGTTTGAATGGTAACTTCCTGTAGTTCTTGACCTTCTTCCTCAAGTACTACGGCAAGGGTAGTTTCGGATACTTTTACTTCTGTTTTTTTAAAGCCTAAAGAACTGATTGTTAAAACAGCATTATTGTCTTTAACACTGATGGTGAAAACTCCTTCAGCATCTGTGGTGGTTCCGTTTTGCGTTCCTTTTTCAATAATTGTTGCACTTGGCACGGGTTGACCGTTTTTGTCCTTAACATTTCCGCTCACGCTCTTTTGAGCATACCCCATTACAGAGCACCCTAAAAACAAGAGCAAAAATAAGATGTGTTTTTTCATTTTGGTTTAGTTAAAGTTTTGTCAAAAATATAAAAATTTGTTAAAAATAAAGATAATTTATATTGTTGTGTAAGATTTTTTCTTCTAAAAAAGTTAAAAAATTTTACACTCAAGTTATTGATAACTTTCTTAAGCGACTATTTCAAATGTTATGGAATTCGATTATATTAGCAGAAATTCCAAAAAATCTTTATGCTAGAGCAAAATCAGTACACCGAAGACAATATCCGTTCCCTCGACTGGAAAGAGCATATCCGTATGCGTCCCGGGATGTATATCGGAAAGTTAGGCGACGGTTCTTCCCCCGATGACGGTATCTATATCCTTTTAAAAGAGGTACTTGATAACTGTATCGACGAGTTTGTAATGGGCGCCGGCAAAACTATAGAAGTCACTGTGAAAGACAAAACGGTTACCGTTCGCGATTACGGACGAGGTATTCCGTTAGGGAAAGTGGTCGATGTTGTGTCGAAGATGAATACCGGAGGAAAGTATGACTCCAAAGCATTTAAGAAATCCGTTGGTTTGAACGGGGTAGGTACCAAGGCGGTGAATGCGCTTTCGACGTTTTTCCGTGTGGAATCTGTTCGTGATAATCAGCAAAAAGCAGCCGAGTTTTCAGCTGGAAATCTTACTCTTGAAGAAGATATTCAGGAAACTACCAAACGTAAGGGAACTAAAGTAACCTTCGTTGCCGACGATACCATTTTCAAGCATTACAAGTACCGAAACGAGTACATCATCCGAATGCTGAAAAACTATTGTTACCTGAACACGGGTTTAACAATAATCTACAACGGCGAAAAATATTATTCCGACAACGGTTTAAAAGATTTACTAGAAGAAACCATAACGGAAGAAGATTCTGTATACCCGATCATCCATTTGAAAGGAGATGATATCGAAATTGCTTTAACGCATAGTAAAACACAATACTCCGAAGAATATTACTCATTCGTAAACGGACAAAACACTACACAGGGAGGAACGCATTTAGGTGCTTTTCGTGAAGCATTGGTGAAAACCGTAAAAGAGTTTTACAACAAGAATTTTGAAGCGTCCGATATTAGAAAATCCATCGTTTCCGCAATTTCCGTAAAAGTGGAAGAACCTGTTTTCGAATCCCAGACCAAAACCAAATTGGGTTCTACCGAAATGGGGCCGGGCTTGGCTTCCGTTCGTACGTTTGTAAACGATTTTATCAAAACGAAATTAGACAACTTTTTACATAAAAATCCTGAAATCGCCGATGCCTTACTGAAGAAAATCCTTCAGGCGGAACGCGAACGTAAGGAACTTTCCGGAATTAGAAAATTAGCGAGGGATCGTGCTAAAAAGGCGAGTCTTCACAATAAAAAATTACGTGATTGCCGTGTGCATTTAACCGATGCTAAAAACCCGAGAAGCTTAGAAAGTACGCTTTTCATCACCGAGGGAGATTCCGCATCCGGATCGATTACCAAATCGCGTGATGTGAATACACAGGCGGTTTTCAGTTTGCGTGGTAAGCCTTTGAATTCGTACGGGATGAGTAAAAAAATCGTGTACGAAAACGAAGAATTCAACTTGCTTCAGGCGGCTTTGGATATTGAAGAAGACATGGAAAACCTGCGTTACAACAACATTGTAATCGCAACCGATGCCGACGTTGACGGGATGCACATCCGTTTGCTTTTGATTACATTTTTCCTTCAATTTTTCCCGGAATTAATCAAAGAAGGACATTTGTATATTCTGCAAACTCCACTTTTCCGAGTTCGAAACAAAAAGAAAACCATCTACTGTTACAGCGAACAGGAACGAATCGATGCTATTGAAGAACTAAAACCGAAACCGGAAATCACCCGATTCAAGGGATTGGGAGAGATTTCACCCGACGAGTTCAAACATTTCATTGGCGAAGACATCCGCTTGGATCCGGTGATGCTGGATAAAGCAACGTCCATTGAAAAACTGTTGGAATTCTACATGGGGAAAAACACGCCGGACCGTCAGGATTTCATTATCAAGAATTTGAAAGTGGAGTTGGATACGGTGGAGGAACTTTCGAGTTAATTTCAGTCACAGTTTAAAGCAAATATCAACCAAGTAGAAACGTTAACTATAATTGTTAACTGAAAATATGAGCGAAGAAAACGAAAATATAAACGAAGATTTGAACCCGGAAGAAGATAATTTTTCAGAGGAAACTCATTCCGAAGAAAATGCAACTTTCGAAGGTGAGCATTTTTACGACAACGAAGAGAACAATCCCGAAGATACCATTACCAAAGTAACCGGTATGTATAAGGATTGGTTCCTTGACTATGCTTCTTATGTAATCCTGGAGCGTGCTGTGCCAGCTATCGAAGACGGTTTCAAACCGGTGCAGCGACGTATCATGCACTCCATGAAAGAGTTAGATGACGGGCGTTACAATAAAGTGGCGAACGTGGTTGGACACACCATGCAGTATCACCCACACGGAGATGCGAGTATCGGGGACGCTATGGTACAAATCGGTCAAAAGGATTTGCTGATTGACTGCCAAGGAAACTGGGGAAATATCTTAACGGGTGATGGAGCTGCAGCTTCGCGTTATATCGAGGCTAGAATTTCCAAATTCGGGTTGGAAGTTTTGTATTCGCCAAAAATTACCGAGTGGGGTGTTTCTTACGATGGTCGTCGTGCGGAACCGATTAACTTACCGGTAAAATTTCCATTGTTGTTAGCACAGGGCGGGGAAGGGATTGCCGTTGGTTTATCCACAAAACTTCTGCCTCACAATTTCAATGAATTAATCGATGCGTCGATCAAAATATTAAAAGGGAAACCGTTTACGTTATTCCCGGATTTTCCAACAGCCGGTATTGCCGATGTTTCCAACTACAACGACGGAATGCGTGGCGGACGTGTACGCGTGCGTGCCAAAATTTCCCAGTTGGATAAGCAAACCTTGGTGATTACCCAAATTCCGTTTTCGACCAATACATCAACCTTGATTGACAGTATTCTGAAAGCGAACGACAAAGGGAAAATAAAAATCAAGAAAATTGAAGACAACACTGCTGCTGAGGTTGAAATTTTAATTCACCTTCCGCCGGGAGTTTCTCCGGATAAAACCATTGATGCACTTTACGCCTTTACAGCTTGTGAAACGTCAATTGCGCCGTTAGGTTGTGTGATTCAGAATCACAAGCCTTTGTTTATTGGAGTTTCCGACATGTTGAAAATCTCAACCAACAGAACGGTTGATTTGTTAAGACAAGAGCTTGAAATCCAATTGCAGGAACTGGAAACGAAATGGCATTTTTCAACACTTGAAAAAATCTTCATCCGTGAAGAAATGTACATCGACTTTAAATTGTATTCCGATAAAGAATCGTTATTCGAGTATATGTACAAACGTTTCGAACCGTTCCGAAAACAATTAATGCGCGACATTATCGATGAAGATTTGCAAAAACTGACGCAAATCCCGATGATTCGTATCACGCGTTTCGACTCCGATAAAGCGGATGAATTGATTGCGAAACTGGAAGACGAAATGGCTCAGGTTAAACATCATTTAGAAAATCTGATAGACTTTGCTATTGATTATTTCGCCAAGCTGAAAGAGAAGTACGGAAAAGGTCGCGAACGTCAGACGGAAATCCGAAACTTTGATACTATTGAAGCGACGAAAGTTGTACTTAGAAATACAAAATTATATGTAAACCGCGAGGAAGGGTTCATCGGAACCGGACTGAAAAAAGACGAATACGTTGCAGATTGTTCCGATATTGACGATGTGATTGTGTTCCTTCGCGATGGTAAAATGATGATTTCCAAAGTTGATGAAAAGAAATTCGTCGGGAAAGATATCATTCACGTAGCGGTTTTCGATAAGAACGACAAGCGTACGATTTATAACATGATTTATCGCGACGGAAAATCGGGATCCTCGTTTATAAAACGTTTTAACGTTTCTGGAGTAACACGTGACAAAGCCTACGATTTAACTCAGGAAAAGCCGGGTTCTATGGTATTGTATTTTTCACATAACCCGAACGGTGAAGCTGAGGTAGTTACAATTTTACTGCGTCAGGTTGGAAGTGTAAAAAAACTGAAATGGGATGTGGATTTTGCCGACATTGCCATCAAAGGACGAGCTTCCAAAGGAAATACGGTTTCGAAATATCCGATTAAGAAAATTGAATTAAAGGAAAAAGGAATCTCCACGTTGCGACCTCGTAAAATTTGGTTTGACGATACGGTTCAGCGTTTGAATGTAGATGGAAGAGGCGAGCTGTTAGGTGAATTCCGCCCGAACGACCGTTTGTTGATTATTAACCAATCCGGTAAATTAAAAACGATTATTCCGGAGTTGACCACACATTTCGAGGAAGACATGATCATCCTTGAAAAATGGCATCCGAAGAAACCGGTTTCGGCTATTTACTATGACGGAGAAAAAGAGCGTTACTTTATAAAACGTTTCTTGGTAGAGAACGAAAACAAAGAGGAAATCTTTATTTCGGAACACGAAAAATCACAATTGGAAATCGTTTCTACAGATTGGAGACCGGTTGCAGAAATCGTTTTTGCCAAAAATAAAGGCATTCAGAAAGAGAACCAAACTATCGACATGGAGCAGTTCATTGCTGTAAAAGGTATAAAGGCGTTAGGAAATCAACTGACGACTGATAAACTGAAACAGGTGAATCTTCTCGAACCGCTTCCGTATGAAGAGCCAATTGAAGTAATTCCGGAAGAAATTGAAGTGAATCCGGATTCAGGTGAAGAAGGTACTGATTTAACCGACTACAACATCAGTTTAGACGATGACGGTCAGATAACACTAACTTTAGAATAAACAAAAGGAGGATTTCAATAATGAGATCCTCCTTTTTTCTTCTTTAGTTGCTCTATTTTTCAGTATTTCCAACCCATGCAATGATTCTTAAAGGACCACCAGTGCCGTTTTTTATTTTCATTGGGAGCGCGATTATATAGATTCCGGTTTCCGGTAATTCCTGAAGATTGGCAAGGTTCTCAAAACCTAAAATATTTTCACCGCAAAGAATTTGATGCGTTTTAAACTCTTTTGACTGTCCATAATCGATGCTTGGGGTATCAATGCCTACTGCTTTAATTTTTCTGTTTTTTACAAGCCATTCTGAAAGTATAGGATCGATACCCGGAAAATGTAAATGAGGAATAGCTGCATCCCCTTTGATGGCTGTGCCTAAGTATTTACTTTTATCAGGGTAGAATTTGCCCCAACCCGTTCTAAATAGCAAAAATGAACCTCTTGGTATTGTTCCGTTACTTTTTTCCCATGCTTCCACATCTGTAATACTAATTTGATAATCGGGATTAATTTTAGATTTTGCGCTTATGTCAACAAGTATTGCTGTTCCGTTAAGTTGTTCTAAAGGAATCTGCTCAGTACTCCACTTTCCTTTTGCGAAATGAATGGGTGCATCTAGATGCGTTCCTCCATGTTCAGGCGCACAAAATTCATTGGAGGCATAAAAGAAACCGCCAGATGTAATTCCATTGAACTGCGTATTCAGCTTAAAACCTGTTGGATTGTTTGGCCAGTAAATAGTGGCTTGGGAAAAATCATAAGTTAGGTCAATCCACTTGCCCGTGGCCAGTACTTCAGACAAGGTTTGTTTTTTTTCAGACCTTGCGCAAGAGCATAAACCCAATAAAAGAGAAAAATAAATAAAATGCTTCATAACGCTAAAATTTAATCACAAATAGTTATAACCTTTTCTGTGGTTTAAAAAGGGATGATAAAGAATTAGCTTATATAAATTTTCTATAGTTATTAATTTTTTAAAACAATACGAAAACGCGCTTTTCCACTTTCTAAATGTTTAAAAGCTTCATTAACTTTTTCCATCGGAAATTCTTCCACGGTCGGATAAATGTTATGTCTTACACAAAAGTCTAACATCGTTTGAGTTAATGCAGGGCTTCCAAGCGGACTTCCGCCAACACTTTTTTGGCCGCTAAGTAGAGTAAAGGCTGGAATTGCCATTGGTTCCAACACCGCACCTACGTTATGGAATTTCCCTTTTGGAGCTAAGGCAACCAGATAAGAATTCCAGTCGAGTGTTGCATTGGCGGTATTAAGAATGAAATTGAGTTGTCCTTTGATGCTTTGTAATTCTGCAGGATTTTTAGAATCAATAACTTTTGAAGCTCCCATTGCTAGAATTTCATCTTTTTTATTTGCATTAGAACTAAAAGCGATTACTTCACAACCCCAATGTTTTAAAAATTTTATTGCCATGTGTCCTAAACCTCCGATACCAATTACACCGACTTTGTCAGTTGGTCTAACTCCTGAGATGATAATTGGATTGAAAACGGTAATCCCACCACAAAGTAAAGGGCCTGCTTTAGCCATATCGATATCTTTCGGTAAGGGAATTGCCCACGACCAATGTGCTCTAACGTAATTGGCAAACCCGCCATGACGCCCAACAATAGTTTGTTCTGAATTGCTACAGAGATGATGGCTGCCATCCATACACTCATGACAATGCATGCAAGATTCGGAATACCAACCCAATCCGACTTTATCTCCTACTTTTAGATGTTTGACTTCGCTACCCAGAGCAACAATTTCACCGACAACTTCATGTCCCGGAACAATCGGATATTGTGTCATGCCCCATTCGTTGTTTACCATGCTCAAATCGGAATGGCAAACCCCACAATAGGTTACTTTGATATCGAGTTGTTCATTCCCAAGATCGGGTAGTTCATAAGTGAATTTTTCAAATGAGCCTTTAGGCTGATTAACGGCAAATGCATTTACTGTTCTCATCTTGATTGTTTTAGATTACAATTTTTGATGGTCAAGTTTCAGATTCGGATTTTAAAGTTAGATTTTTTTATTGAGCTAGAGTTTCAAGATTCTGTAAATTAGATGATTGCAAAAAAAATCCCGTTTAATAACGGGATTTTTATTTTTAAATATAACATCTACCTTAGTTGGTAACGTCCGTATCTTTTAATTTCTGATCAAGAATTTTATTATTGTGTAACTGTACTGGTTTTTTTGCATTTTTCTTCATTTTCAGGTTTAAGAATTCCACAAACAATGAGAAGAAAATGGCAAAGTATAAATAGCCTTTTGGTATGCTGTGTACTTCTGTTCCACCGAAGAACTTCAATTCGGCTAAATGAGAACCTTCTGCCAGTAACATTACACCAATCAATATTAAGAATGATAAACCTAAAATTTGGATGGTAGGGTGTTCGTTAACAAATTTTGAAACCGGTCCGGCAAAAATCAGCATAATTATAATCGAGATAACAATAGCTCCTACCATGATTTCCAATGCGCCGGCAGGACCAAAACCAACAGGAGGTTCAGCAGCACTTACAAGTCCAACCGCTGTTAAGATACTGTCAAAGGAAAACACGATGTTTAATAAAGCGATTTGAATGATGGCACCCGATAAAGAAGCACTTGCTTTTCCTGATGTAGCTTCTTCTTCACCTTCTAATTTGTGGTGGATTTCAGATACTGATTTATAAAGTAAAAACAATCCTCCTCCAAAAACAATTAAGCTTTGCCCTGATATTCCTCCGGATACAAAGCTCCAGTCAAAATCAAAAAACGATTCTTTCAAACTCATTACCCATGTGATACCAAATAGAAGGATGATTCTAAAGGCCATCGCTAATAAAAGTCCTATTCTTCTTGCTTTAGGCTGATCTTCCGCACGCAATTTTCCGGATACAATCGATAAGAAAACGATGTTGTCGATACCTAAAATAATCTCTAAAAAAGTTAAGGTTAATAATGCAATCCAAGCATCTGGGTTTAATAATGTTTCCATTTAATGTTTTTGGTTTTTGTATTTAAATTCTGCTGTTAAACGTAAGTTAATCGATTTTTGTTACAGTACCGCGCTGTTTTTTTGCTTCGCCCACAAAGGCATATTCAAAAGTATAACCTATCTCGTTGGTAGTCAGTATTTTCATGCTGATAGCTTTTTTCTCCTGCATATTTTTCGGATGGAGTTTCTGAAGCACAAATTCACAGTCGTTTACCCAACGAATGGAAGCCGAATCGGTTTTTCCGTTGAAAGTTTCGATCTGTAGGTTTTCAGTACGCTCGAAAACGGATTTTTTTTGCTGGCCGTTTATCTCTTGAGTAAATTCGAATTTTCCGGTTTTAAAATCGTTACAATTGCGCTGTTGATTATAGCAGGAAACTAAAATTAGCAGGATTGGAAGTATAAAAATTTTTTTCATTTGAGTTTGTTTAATTCGTCGTCTGTAAAATGCCTGTTGCTTTTTTCTTTTGAGAATTTATCAGCGTTGTAGTCGCCGGATTTGTTTTTAGGAATCGAAAGACTTGTCCAATCAGATTGTTTAAGCATTTTTGCGTAAAATACAATTTGTCCGATATGATACGGATAATGCGCAAGTTGACGATTTATCGCATCTAAAACACTATGACCTTCATTCCGAATGTAAACCGTTTGGTCAAGCTGTTCATAAGTTAAGCTGTTCAAAGTATCAAAAAGACAATTCCATCCTTTTTCCCATGCGTTTAACAGTTCTTCTTTGTTTGTTAAAACCGTTTCGAATTCACTGTCACGATGACGCCATTCTTTTTCACCGTCGGAAGTTAAGAAATCAGTCCAGCGCGATAGCATATTTCCTGAAAGATGCTGAACAATTACCGCAATGGAATTGGTATCTTCATTGGCAGAAAAAAACAATTGTTCCGGGGTGATTTGTTCCATCGCTTTTTCGCCTATTGTTTTGTAATAGAGAAAAAGTCTTTTGGAGCTTTCTAGAAAATTGAGATTAGTTTCCATCGAATAAACTTTTCATTATGGTTTGAATTCCTTTGAACAGTAAGAACATTGAGGCCAGACAAAAAATGATTCCCAATCCTAAAATTGGAATGTAAAACGGATGTCCCTGATTTTTAAACGAACTGTGAATCACTGAAGGTCCCAGAAACATAAGAGGTAATGCAAACGCCAAATAACGAACGCCTTTTACCAATAATTGCTTGTTTGTAGACATGATTAAAATCGTATTTGTAAACCGTATCCGTAATTATTTGCAATAACAGCCATATTGAAATCTGTTGAATTTCCGGTGTCGGAAGAAGGCTTTAACCCTTGATTGTAAAGTTCAATTCCCTTTTTAATCTTTTTTTTCTTTCCGGCCATAATCGGAATTGAGGCTACAATTGCTGCTGCTCCAACATAAGTCATTCCGGAAGGATAATCTACATCAGAAACTAATCCTTTTACTAAATCACCAACGGTTAAACCAATCCCAAGACCGAGCATAAAGCCTCCAATGCCTTCTTTGGTTTTTCCTTGTTTGAAATACTTTAAAGCTTCGGGATTTGACATTAAAAGCTGTTTGGTTTCATAGCTTGAAATTTGTTTTCCCTGCTGATAAAACTTTCCTTTTTCCATGTTGATTTCCTGAGAAAATGCATTAAAAACACAAAGAATGTAAATAAGAGTAAAAAAATTTTTCATGTTTATGATGTTATTAAAGGTTAGAAAATTATTTTGACGCCAAAAGTATTGTTCCCGTTAGAAACAAAATATAATTGGCTGTCTGTGTTTCCAGAATCTTTGGAAGATAATTTTGCATTATAATCTTTTACTACTGTTTTTATTTTTTTTGAAAAACCTATTTTGACAGGAATAGAAATCAAAAAAGAAGCAGCTCCAATATAGCTCAAAGCACTTGGAAATTGAGTGTCTTTATTTGCTCCGATAAGCACATCGGTAGCCATTAAACCTAATCCTGCGATCATTAAAGTGTTTCCGGCTGTTTTTTTGGATCTTCCGGCATTGTAAAATTGTAGCATTCCAGGTTCTTTAGCTAATAACTCACGAACTTCATTAGGTGACATTTTTTTTCCTTCAGAATTAAAAATCCTGCCCCCGGATTTGTATTTGATTTCTTGGGAAAAAGTAGTTAATGTTGCTGCAAGTAATAGTGTTGTCAGGAATGTTTTTTTCATTGTAGGTTTATTTTTTATAATTGTCAACAGCTTTTCTAACGCTGCCGTAAGTTTCTAATAATGTTTTTGCTTCTTCGTAGGAAACCGGAATTTCCCCCATAATCATACGAACACCGCGATCGATAAGCTTTACGTTACTGAGTTGCATGTCAACCATTTTGTTACCTTTTACACGACCAAGTTGAATCATGGTTGCGGTTGAAATCATGTTTAAAACCAATTTTTGTGCTGTTCCTGCTTTCATTCGGGAACTACCCGTTACGAATTCCGGTCCAACAACAACTTCAATTGGAAATTTTGCGGTTAAGGCTAATGGACTTCCGATGTTGCAAGTGATACAACCTGTTGGAATGTTGTTTTCGTTGCATTTTTCCAAACCTCCGATTACATATGGTGTTGTTCCTGAAGCTGCAATTCCGATTACAACATCGTTCTCATTTACATTCCATTCTGATAAATCTTTCCAGGCTTGGTTTTTGTCGTCTTCTGCAAATTCTACAGCTTTTCTGATAGCAGTATCGCCACCGGCAATCAATCCGATAACTAAATCGAAAGGAACACCAAAAGTAGGTGGGCATTCCGAAGCGTCAACAATTCCTAAACGTCCTGAAGTTCCTGCTCCAATGTAAAATAATCGTCCACCTTTTTTCATTTGATCAACAATTTTGGAAACCAAAACTTCAATTTGCGGTAAGGCTTTCTCCACGGCAAGCGGAACGGTTTTATCTTCGTTGTTGATGTTGGTCAGTAAGTCCTGAACCGACATGTTTTCAAGATGCTCGTAATTTGAGGATTGCTCTGTAGTTTTTGTAAATGTCATAATTTAACCTAATACGTGATGTGCCAACACATTTTGTACATCGTAAACATTAACGGATTTGTTGAACTGTTTGGTAATGCTCGGATTTGCTTCACTTGAAACCCAGATTTTTAATTCGGCCTCCAAATCAAAAGTTCCGGCAGTTTCAATGCTAAAACGTGAAATACTTTTATAAGTAATGGATTTGTATTCAATTTTACTTCCGGTTAATCCTTGTTTTTCAATTAAAATTAAACGTTTGTTAGTAAAAATAAAAGTGTCGCGAATTAATTTAAATCCTAATTCTACAATTTCATTTGTAATTAATAACTGACCGTAGTCTTTCACTAAAGTGTCTTTGTCTACAGCACCAGCATTTCCCATTAAAGCAGAAAATAATCCCATGTTTTTGAATTTATTAAATATAGTTGTTTTTTACATAAAATACGCCAATACAATCCCTAAGATAATTGCAGATAATTTTGCCATGTTGAATTTGTGTCCTTCGCTGGTTTCAAAAATAATCGTTGATGAAATATGAAACAGGATTCCAATTACAAAAGCCGTAATTTCAGAATAATAATGGGTGATAAACGGAACTCTTTCGGAAACAACTGTTCCCAGCGGGGTCATGGCTGCAAAAGTGAGCATAAAGATTAAAATGGAAGTGCGATTAAGGTGTGAGCTACTAAAAAAAGTAGTTAGAATAATAGCAATAGGGAAATGATGAATGGCGATTCCCCAAGCCAGATCGTTATGATGACTTACCGGCATTCCTTCTAAAAGCGCGTGCAAACACAAACTAATGAATAACGACCAAGGAATGTGGTGCATTGTGTCGTGTCCGTGAACGTGCCCATGTTCAGCACCTTGAGAGAAGTATTCTAAAATAATCTGAAACACGATTCCGAACATGATAAAGAAACCTACACCATTGTGAATATGTCCGTCTGCATCTGCAACATGTGAAGATTCATAAACCGCCGGTAATAAATGCGAAACCGTAAGCGCCAATAAAAACGAACCGCTGAAAGCCAATAAAAGCTTCAGGTTTTTTTTGCTTTTCGGGCGAAAAAACGTTGCAATCAGGTAACCAAAGATTACCGAAAGTAAGGGCAGCAGGTACAGCATATTATTTGAAAATCATGATAAGGCGTTCCGAATCGTTTTTATAGAATTTACGCAATTTGTAATCTCCGAAAACATCCAAAAGGAAAATTCCGGCTTCTTCCATCATCTGCTCAAAATCGTTTAAAGTTAAGGCTTTTACTTTTTCCGTGAAATGAAATTTTTGTCCTTTGTCTTCAAAATCGATTTCCTTGAAAATATGATTGTCTTTTACATAACGTTTGATGTGAAAATCAATGCCTTCAACAGTTTTCACTTCTTCAGGAACTAAATTGTTGATGATGTAATTCACGTTCATAAAATCGATTACAGCAAAACCGTATTCAGTAAGGCTGTCTTTGATGGCTTTTAAAGTCGTTATGTTGTCGTCATCGCTTTCAAAATAACCGAAACTTGTAAATAGGTTGAAAACCGCATCGAATTTTTCTTCAAAAGGTTCGCGCATGTCGTGCACCTTGAAATGCAATTTTTCGTTTGCAAATTCTGAAGCAGCAGCGATACTGTTTTCGGATAAATCGGCACCGGTAACATCAAATCCTAATTGATTAAGATATACTGAATGGCGTCCTTTCCCGCAAGCCAAATCCAGAATTTTAGCATCTTCCGGAAGGTTTAGGTAATGGGTAAGGTTGTCCATGAAATGCTGTGCTTCGGCATAATCGCGGTCTTTGTATAAAATATGATAGTAAGGCGTATCGAACCAAGAGGCAAACCAATTTGCAGTATCTTTTTGCATAGAATTTCTTTAAGCCTACAAATTTAACGTATTTTTGCCGATGCAATCAATAAGATGTCAGAAAATAGACGATAGAAGAATGAGATTGCCCGAATAGTGAAATTTAAGCATGGAAAATTTTAAAATGATCGCCAAAACCTTATTTGGCTTCGAAGAAATATTAGCAAAAGAATTGGCGCAGCTTGGCGCACAGAACATAGAAACCGGAACCCGAATGGTAAGTTTTGTGGGCGATAAGGGTTTCATGTACAAAGCAAATTTAGCGTTGCGCACGGCTTTAAAAATCTTAAAACCGATTTATCATTTCCGTGCTTTTAATGAAGCCAGTTTGTATAAAGGGATTCAAGGAATTGATTGGTCGAAGTATTTGTCTGCACATCAGGCATTTGTGGTAGATGTGACGTTGCATTCGGAACATTTTAACCATTCGCAATTCGTGGCTTTGAAAACCAAAGATGCAATTGTGGATCAGTTTCGCGAGAAATTTGGCAAGCGTCCGAACATCGATAAAGATTTTCCTGATTTGCGCATCAATGTGCATATCGACCGTGACCAATGTTCGGTTTCTTTAGACAGTTCGGGAGATTCCTTGCACCATCGCGGTTATAAAACAGCTACTAACATTGCACCAATCAATGAAGTTTTAGCAGCGGGAATGTTATTGCTTTCCGGTTGGGACGGACAAGGTGATTTTATCGATCCGATGTGTGGTTCGGGAACGATTTTAGCAGAAGCGGCGATGATCGCGTGTAACATCCCGGCAAACATCAACAGAAAAGAATTTGCTTTTGAACGTTGGAACGATTGGGATAATGCGTTATTCGACCAAATTATGGATTCGTTAATGAAGAAAGTAAAAGAGTTTCATTATACGATTACCGGATACGACAAAGCGCCATCAGCGGTAATGAAAGCGAAAGACAATATCCGAAATGCAAATCTTGATGAATATGTAAAGATTTCAGAACGCAATTTCTTTGATACGGAAAAAGAAACAAGAGGACCATTGCACATGGTATTCAATCCGCCATACGGAGAACGTTTAGATATTGAGATGGAACGTTTTTACAGAGAAATTGGTGATACCTTAAAGCAAAGCTATCCGGGAACTAACGCTTGGTTTATCACCGCAAATTTGGAAGCTTTGAAATTCGTCGGTTTAAAGCCTTCACGAAAAATCAAACTTTTTAACGGAAAATTGGAAGCGCGTTTGGTGAAATATGAAATGTATGAAGGTAGTAAGAGAACAAAATTCCAAAATAAAGAGTAATTTCATTTATTCAATTCAAAATTTATAACTAAAGATGACTTTAAAAACAAAAGCACTGATTTATAATTTTATAGGATTCGCATTATTGTTTGTTATAATCCGTATCGTAGCTGAAAAATTTACCAATTTGAGCGGTTTTTGGCTTCCTTTAACTGCTGCGGTTGTAGCTTCAATTTTAGCGCCTAAATTTCAGGCTGTAAGAACAAATGAAGGCGAAAAGATTTTTATGAAATGGCTGTTTATAAAAGGTGTGAAAGAAATTAAGTAATAAAAAATCCCAACTTAACAGGTTGGGATTTTTTATAGCATTTTATTTTTGACTTTTATAAAGCGGAATGAAATAACTCAAGGTGTAATTGAAACCAACCCCGAATTTTCCTTCATAAGTGCGGTTAAAACCTGGAATGAATAAGTTGTCGAAGTTCTCCGGTTTTTTGTTGCTTACCTGATAATTTAAACGCGCTGAAAATCCTAGAAACAGGTTGCTGAACAATTCGGTTTTAACACCACCAACAAGTTCAATCCAACTGGCATTAAGGCCATCAAATTTTTGGTTTGGCGTATAAGTAGTTTGCCCGAAATATTGATTTGTGGTATAAACCGAATAGCTGTTTAAATTCTGTGAAAACGAACTTACTCCGTAACGCACTCCGGCATAAATCATGTTTTCCATATCCAGCCAGTTTTGGTAGGCGTTGTAATCGAAACCAACTTTGAAATAGCTTCCCTTGGTGGTGAAATTCATCTGATCTTCGTTCACCGTTTTTTTCTCGTTGCCTAATTCTCCAGCTAAGTAGATTTTTTTGGTTAAACGATAATCGCCAACCAGTTCAAAACCTTTGTAATCTTTATCGTAAAAGGATTTTGTAATGCGGTGTAAATCGGCACCAACACGTAAACCGTACCGTTCTGTTTTTTGAGTTTTTACAGTGTCTTTCGCTTTTTCTTGCCCCAATGTTGATAATGAAACCAACACTAAAGCCGCACTAAAAATAGATTTTAATGTGTGTTTCATTTTCATTTTGAATATTAGGTTGAATAACTTGTAATGAGGTTGTCGGCGCATTGGAAATCCAAAGACCGTCCGTAGTGTTTCCGTCCGTTAAAACAGGATTGTTTGCGTTTAACTGAAAGACTGTTTTGAAACCGCAAGCTCTGGACACAAATATATCTTGATGATTGTAGCCGAAACTTAATTTGTCTGTATTGGTGTCTGCCGGATTAGCTGCTCCGGAATTCAATATAAGGCTATAAACAGTGCTAATATCGTTTACCTTTAAAGGAAGTCGTAATTTTGAACCGTTAAACAAATATTTTTGTTCTGCAACAGTTGCGGTCGGATTGAAAATAATGCCTTCACTCATTCCATCAGCTATCACTTTTAAATTAGTAACCGATTTTAGCGTGGCAGGATTGTTCTTGTCGTAAAATTCAATAATCACATTGGGTGTTACGGAAGTTCCTTCTGCACAGATATCGTCTTTTTCACAACTCCAAAACGAATTGGCCAGTAAAAGCGATAAAGCAACTATTTTTAGTTTTTTCATTTAGGTCAGGTTTCTAGCTTCTTTTTTCCAAAAGTACAACATTTTCCACATGGTGTGTTTGTGGGAACATATCCACCGGACGTACTCTTGTCACTTTGTACATTCCGTCCATTAACGCCAAATCACGAGCTTGTGTAGCCGAGTTACAGCTTACGTAAACCACTTTTTCAGGCGCGATTTTCAAAATTTGTCCCACAACATCAGCGTGCATTCCGTCACGTGGAGGATCGGTAATGATTACATCCGGATGACCATGTGTTTTGATGAATTCGTCGTTGAACACATTTTTCATGTCTCCCACAAAAAACTCACAATTGGTTATGTTATTGCGTTTTGCGTTTTCTTTGGCATCGGCAATCGCTTCCGGAACAGCTTCTACACCAATTACCTTTTTCGCTTTTTTGGAAACGAATTGAGCAATGGTTCCTGTTCCTGTATATAAATCGTAAACCAGTTCGTTTCCTGTTAAACCAGCAAATTCTCTTGTAATCGAATACAATTCATAAGCTTGTGCGGAATTAGTCTGGTAGAACGATTTTGCATTAATGCTGAAGTTCAAACCTTCCATTTCTTCCAAAATAAAATCTCTTCCTTTGAAAAGAATAATGTCCTGATCGTAAATGGTATCGTTGGCTTTCTGATTGATTACATATTGTAATGATGTGATTTCCGGGAATCGCTCCGACAAGAAATTCATCATCAGTTCAATGCTTTTTTTATCGTTGTCATAGAACTGAATAAGCACCATGATTTCTCCGGTTGAAGCGGTACGAATCATTAAAGTACGCAACAAACCGTGATTTTCTCTCGGATTGAAAAAAGTTAAACCATTCTCGTTGGCAAAACGTCTGATTTCGTTTCGGATGTCATTCGAAGGATCTTGTTGTAAATGACACTTTTTGATGTCAAGAATCTTGTCCCACATTTTCGGGATATGGAAACCAACGGCATTTTTGTTGTCCAGTTCCACTTCAGAATCGATTTCTTCCTGCGTCATCCACCTTGAAGACGAGAAACCGAATTCCATTTTATTACGGTAGAAGAATTGTTCTTTCGAGCCTAAAATTGGTTCAAATTCAGGTAATTCAACTTTACCGATTCGTTTTAAATGATTGTACACTTCCTGGTTTTTGTAGAACAATTGCTGTTCGTACTTCATGTTTTGCCATTTGCAACCACCACAAACTCCGAAGTGTTCACAAATTGGCTGGATGCGATGCTCGGAAAACTCGTGGAAATTCAAGGCTTTTCCTTCGTAATAGGCTTTGCGTTTTTTGAAGGTTTGTACATCCACTACGTCGCCCGGCACAACATTCGGAATAAAAATTACTTTACCATCGGGAGCTTTTGCCACCGATACGCCTTTTGCTCCTGCATCAAGGACTTTTACGTTTTCGAATACGATTTTGTCTGTTTTCTTTCTTCCCATGAGGCAAAAGTAAGGATTGTATTTTGAAACTAGAAATTCAAATCGTATTTAACTGAGAAACAAGATGCAAAATTGCAGTCTCCTTTTTTATGGAAAGTAATTAGGAAATTAACACAATATTAATAGTGATTTACTCAAGGATGAAGTACCTTAGATATCAAGTTTGATATAGTATATACATGAAAAAATTACTTGTTACATATTTATTATTGTTGTTTAATTCCGTGCTTTTTGCCCAAACGGAATTAGTTGGTGTTGTTTTTAATGCCGACAATACTCCGTTGTCTGATGTTGAAATTGTCAATATAACCAAGAAAACAAACTTAAAGTCTGCTAAGGACGGTAAGTTTACAATAAAAGCAACGGTTGGGGACGAGCTGGTTTTTCTGGACAAAAATTATAATGAAAAAAGGATTTATGCTTCACGGGAATTGTTCAATTCCAATGTAGTAGTTAAACTGGATAAAAAAGTTATTGAGTTAAAAGAAGTTGCTATTGAAAAATCAGCAAAATTTAATATAGATACCAGTTTCGATGCTCTTAAAATGCAAGAAATTACAAAAAAAGATGCTCAACCTAAAGTGATTGGAGTTTATACCGGTGAAATTCAGTACGGAATGGACTTTGTGGCAATTGGTAAAAAACTGTACAAATTTGCAGGGAAGCTTTTGGGTAAAAGTGATGAAAAAGAAGTTCCCAAAAAAATAGAGAGCTTCAACAGTTATGTAAGGAGAGAATTTCCAAACGATTTCTTCATAACCAAATTAAACTTAAAAGAGAACGAAATAGATTCGTTTATCACTTTTTGCGAGAATGATTTGAAAGCTCAAGAGGTTACTCAAAAAAACGGCACTCTTGATGTTCTTGAATTTATGTTAGAGAAAAGAAAGGAATATAAAAACTGATTTTCTTGCAAAACCGTCTGTAAATAACTTATTTCGTGTTTTATTTGAAACATTATGAACAGACATCTGGCACTTCTTCGCGGTATTAACGTTTCCGGGCACAACATGATAAAAATGGAAGAACTCAAAGCTTTATTGGGGCAAATGGGTTTTGCCAACGTGAGAACATATATTCAATCGGGTAATGTTTTTGTTGATTCTGATGAAGCGCACGGTGCAACAGTGGGATTTCGAATTAAACAGGAAATTTTTAAGAAATGGGGTTACGATGTGCCAATTATCGTCATCACTAAAGATGATCTTGAAGCTTGCTTAAAGAACAGTCCTTATCTGAAAGAAAAAGACGTAGATACCAAAAAACTCTACTTCACATTCATCTCCAAAGAATTGAATGAAAATGCCATCCATGATTTAAAAATGAGTCAGGTAAAACCCGATGAAGCGGTAATAGACAAAAACAGAATCTACATTAAATACGATGTCGGTGCCGGAAAAACCCGCTTCGATCAAAAATACATCGAGAAAAAGCTCAATGTAACGGCAACGATGCGCAATCTGAATACCGTTACTAAGCTTTTGGAAATGTATGATGAGTGATTTTGAAATTAGAGGTTAATAACTGTTGTTAAGCGTTTTGATAAAAGCAATCAAGTCTTGAATTTCAGTTTTGGAAAGATTCAACTTGTCTGTGGGTAAAGTTTGATTGTCTAGTTCAATCCCAATTCCAGCGCCACCTCCACGATTGTAAAAATCAATTACTTCTTCCAACGAATTATATACTCCATTGTGCATATATGGAAATGTTATTGCCGAATTTCGAACGGTTGGCGTTTTGAAAGCATGTTTCTTTAACGGAGCTTTAGTTATCGCATATTCACCCAAATCACTATCTACAATTGCGTTTTGAATTGTGTTTTTTGAAGGAACTCCCAAAACTTCACTTTCCAGTTCGCTATACATCGGAGGAACACTTCCGTTAAAGAGCGGAAAGAAATGACAGGTTGCACATTTCGCTTTTCCCATAAACAGATTGAAACCTTTTTTCTCGTTGGAAGAAAGCGTTGTTTTTCCACGTAAATAATCATCAAATTTAGAATTCAGTTTAGATAATGAACGCACATAACTCGCCAAGGATTTTAAAAGATTCTGTTCGGTAATTTCAGCTTCATTCGGAAATACTTTTTTAAATTCCGTTTGGTAATTTGTGTTCGATTTTACTTTTTCAAGCGCATGGGCAAAACTTCCGTGCATTTCGTCTTTATTATTGATGACCGCTTTGGCCTGATCTTCCAGATAATTCACTCTTCCGTCTAAAAATAGAGTGTTTTGAAATCCGGAGTTTAGAAGTGTTGGTGTGTTTCGGGATAATTTTCCGTTTTCTACGGCTTTTGTTTTATGGTCGGCGTAAGCCTCGGCAGGAATATGACAAGTTACACAAGAAACCTGATTGTTTCCACTTAAAATCGTATCGGAAAACAACTGTTCCCCTAAAGCGATTTGTTCTTTTGATGGATTTCGGTTGTATGCAGGCGCAAAGTAATTCACATTGAAAGCCGTTTCTTCAAAAACTGTAGGTTCGTTAAAATTAATAGCACCGGAATACAGATTATTTTTGATTTTGAGTTCGTCTTGAATTTTTTGAATATTTTTTGAGATCGGAATGCAATAGGAAGTAATGAATTCCGCGCGGTCAAAAGTGTTGAAATCCTGATTTTTATCAAGATATGTTTTTGTGTTTTCGATTAGTTCCAAGAACGATTTGTCTTCTTTAAAATGAGAAAGCGTGTTTCCGATAGTTTCAATAACCGTTTTGGTTTCCAAAATAGAGAGGAAGGCAACCGGAGAATCAAAACCTGTAATTCCCAAGCTCATCATACGGAGCAGTTCCAACTTTTGCGCTTCAAAAATATTACTGTCAAAGAGTTGGAGGGTTTCGATATTTGCTTTAAGGGATTGTGTATAGCCGTTTAAAATAGCAACTTGTTTTTTAAGTTCTTCAGCATCAATTTCATCGGAAAATAAAAGTTCTTCCACTTTTTGAAAGCCGGTGGCTTCTTCGGTTTTGCGGCTGGTTTCGTGAACGTCGTTTTTGTCAATGGCCGCTCCGTTAAGTTTTATTGCGGTTTCAGGTAGATAAAAAGCTAATAAAGCTTCGGTTTTTTTATAAGCCAATCGCGCTTCTTTAAATTTTTCTTGTGCTTTTTCTTTGTTGTGATTATTCTGAATAATTTGGTTGAACTCGGAAACTTTTTTACTTAATTCTTTATAATTTTCTATAAAGTTTTGTTTGGTTTTCTCAACTGAAGTCAGACTTTGATACTCTTTGCTCTGACATGAGAGTAAACAAAGGATTGCAATTAGAGCAATGATTCTTTTCATCAATTCATATAAATTAAAAATTAGGAGCACAGATTACAGCGCTCCTAATTAATTGGTATTCTTTGTTTTGTGAATTATCTTGGTAATCCTTTAATTAAAACTACCTGACTTCCCTGATTTTCGTTGGGGCGAACCGTTCCACCGTCTACACCTTTGAAAGCGTCTGTTTTCCAAGTGTGTGGTTGGATTGACAGCATAAAAGTGTCTGGAATTCCGATTGTTTCCGATACATCGATTAAAGCTCCGTATTCCCAGCTTCCTAATGATGAACCTGCGCTCAGGAATTTGTTTGAAGCATCAGTACGTTTCTGATCTAATTCAAAAACTACTTTAAGTTCTTTCGTGGCGATGTTGTACTGATAGATGTACGCATCGTGCGTTTCATCACCATAACCATTGGCATCTTCCTGAATGTAAACAAAGTTTTTAGTTACACAGATGTTATCCACGTTTTGGAAGGTTTTGGCTTTTCCGGTTCTGTTATCACCATCTAAAACCAATGTCAGTTGCCCTTGTAAAGGATTGTTTGCATTTAATTCAAGTTTGTAAACACGGCCGTATTTTGAACGGGAATTGTCTGCATTGGCACCTGTATTGTTTTGACCGGTAACGTTGAAGTAAATTTCTCTTTCTTTACCTGATTCTTTGCGGTAATCAATGTCTTCCACACGACCAAAAGTTATTGCATTTAAAGCTTGCGCAGCCTGATTGTTTTGCAAACCGGTGTTTGTTTTTGCATTGGTGATCTCAACGAATTCTACCGGATAAGTTGTGTTTTCAACCATGGTTCTTTCATTAGAAATATTATCAGTGCGCTTAATTACATAAACTTTACCATTGTTTAAATCACCAGTTGTTGATTTGTACATAACTAATTGTCCTCCATAAGTTCCGGAATCATCATCGCCTAAAAGCACTACAGTTTGGCCTGAATAAGCCTGTTTCGTTAAAGGAACTGCATTTTCCGTAGACCATCTTCCAAACCCTAAAATCGGTCTTGGAGTTGTATTGTTGGCTTTGGTGTCAAAAGGAGTAATTCCGTGTACTTGCGATTCACTGTCGCTTTCTCCTGCGGTTAAGAAAATGGGTCCAAAACCATGAATTTCCGGAGTGGCTAAGGTTGCAGAACATAATCTGTTTCCTGATCCGTTTGAGTTTAATACATATTCCCCGGCTACAGGTTTAAAGGTTTGGTCAAATTTGATTTTAGATACAGAATAATTATCCTCATTATTTACTAAAAAAGTAAATGTTCCATCAGAGTTTTTAAATAAGCCCGAACCATCTGCAGAGCCTCCAAAAACGTAATCAGGCGTTTCTGCAAAATCATCTTCGCTTGAAAACAATGAGAATAATTGAACAGAACTAAAATCGGATTTAGGATTCAATAAAACAGGTGTTACCGAATGGTTTTTTAATTGAATTGGACTTGTCGGTTCGTTTGTAGTAGAACTTTCATCTGAGTTACATGCAATGACAGAACTAATAACTGCCGCACTCAACAAAGCATTTTTAAATTTCATTTTATTGTTTTTTTGTTAGACAGGGCAAACTTATGAAGGTGCTGTTATGTTAAATTTTACTTAATATTTTTAAAATGTTACGAATTTACTCATAATTCTTACAAATGTTAAGTTGCTGTAAAATAGGAGTTTTCTGTTTTTTTTGTTATATTTTTACGTATTTAAGACTTTGTTTGTTATAAAAAACTTAAAATATAAAGTTAAAAGTTATTTTTTTCAAATTGAATTGCTAACTTGCACTCAATTAGATAAAATATACTACATATTGAGAAAAAACTACTAAACCCCAATTAATAATGCAAGTTTTAGAAAAGATGAGTTCAGCAGAAGCAATTCAGTTAGAGGACAAGTACGGCGCGCACAATTACCACCCGTTACCGGTTGTGTTGAGTAAAGGAGAAGGTGTGTACGTGTGGGATGTTGAAGGTAAAAAGTATTACGATTTTTTATCGGCTTATTCTGCTGTAAATCAAGGTCATTGTCATCCAAAAATTATAGGAGCGATGATGGAACAGGCACAAACCCTTACACTTACATCAAGAGCTTTCTACAATGATAAGCTAGGTGTGTACGAAGAGTTCGTGACAAAGTATTTTGGTTTTGACAAAGTGCTTCCGATGAATACCGGAGCAGAAGCTGTTGAAACTGCCTTAAAATTATGCCGTAAATGGGCGTATGAGAAAAAAGGTGTTAACGAAAATGAGGCAGAGATAATTGTTTGTGAAAACAACTTCCACGGAAGAACAACAACTATTATTTCTTTCTCAAATGATGAGACCGCACGTAAGAATTTTGGTCCTTACACAGCTGGTTTTATTAAAATTGCTTACGATGATATTGATGCTTTAGAAAAAGCTATTACATCGTCTCCTAATATCGCAGGGTTTTTAGTGGAGCCTATTCAAGGGGAAGCAGGTGTTTATGTTCCTTCAGAAGGGTATTTGGCAAAAGCTAAAGCTTTGTGTGAAAAGCATAACGTATTGTTTATTGCGGATGAGGTGCAAACAGGTATTGCCCGTACCGGAAAGTTATTGGCGGTTAATCATGAAAATGTAACTCCGGATATTTTAATTTTAGGAAAAGCTTTATCAGGTGGTGTTTATCCGGTATCTGCAGTTTTGGCTAACGATTCGATTATGAATGTAATTAAGCCAGGGCAACACGGTTCTACTTTTGGAGGAAATCCAATTGCTTCTGCCGTTGCGATTGCTGCTCTTGAAGTTATTACCGATGAATCATTGGCAGATAATGCTGAAAGATTAGGAAAGGTTTTCCGCTCAGAAATCGGCAAATATATTGAAACGTCGAACATTGCAACGTTAGTTCGTGGAAAAGGACTTTTAAATGCCATTGTAATCAATGATACAGAAGAAAGCGACACCGCTTGGAACATCTGTATGAAATTGGCAGAAAACGGATTATTGGCCAAGCCAACTCATGGTAACATCATTCGTTTTGCTCCGCCTTTGGTTATGAATGAAGAGCAATTGTTTGAGTGTATCAGTATTATTACTGCTACATTAAAAGAATTTGAAAAATAATTAGAGATTTTTTAATCGATATAAAAAGCCGTTATGTAATTCATAACGGCTTTTTTAGTATTACTGCTCCGTGATTTCTTTCATGCGCTGTTCTAATAATTCAGGATCCTGTAGCGCATCCCAACCTACTAAATTGATGTACCATGCCATAATTAAAAGGAAAATTACTCCTAAGACAATTCCAATGATACAAAGTATTTTTCCGGTTTTTACATTGTTGAAATTTGAGTACAGCTCAGGGTTCTCGTTGTATTCTTTAGTGTCTTTGTTTGCCAGGTAAAGCCCAATGCCCCCTAAAATAAAACTTAGAACGCCATAGCAGCAACAAGTAATGATGGACATGATGCCCAAAATAATTACGGCAGTTCCATTAGGTAATTTTTGTTTTTCCATTCTGTAAATATTGATTAATTGTTTTAGATTAAAAATGTTTGATGAAATAGGAAACCACCATGATTATTGCATTTGTGATTCCCAGTCCAACGATAATTTTATGATAGTTTCTGCTTTTGTCGATAAAATTAAGGGAAACGAAACCTAAAAAAAGAAGTAAAGTGTAAATGGCCGGAAACATTAAAAACGCTGCTTTAAATTCGCCTTTAAAAAGTAAAAGCAAAGCGCGCTGGGTACCGCAACCGAAACATTCGATTCCTAAAAATTTCTTTGTAAGACAGGGCAACATGTACTCTTCCATGGTAATCTTTTTCTGTAAAGCAAGTTCACAAAAAAATAAATAGTTTCAAAACAGAAATGAATTTTTTTAAAGTTTGTATTTTTGAAGTTCTAAAAACAGTACTATGAAAACCGTTTACATCATTTTAATTTTCGGAATGATTGCTTTGGCTTTTAACGAACAAACCAAAACGCATCCCAATATCTGGATTCAGGTAGCAGGAGTTTTAGCGTTCTTTTATGGAATGATGAAAATAATGTCAAAAACACCAAGAAATAATAAAGATAAAGAAGAGAATGATGTTTAGTATTGGCGATAAAGTTTCTGTCCTTGATGAAGCAATTAATGGTGTAGTTGTTGGTTTTAAGAAAGAGGATGTCATCATTGAAACTGAAGATGGTTTCACCATGACATACTCGGTAAATGAGTTGGTTAATTTAAATAAAACCAGTGATTTAAAGTCATTTACTTCAAACCAGAGTTTAAGTCAGATTTTAAAAGAAAAAGAAGAAGAAAAGAAACGTTCTTTTGTAAAAGAGAAGAAATCCCGCAAAGACGAATTTGTTCTTGAAGTGGATTTGCATATCGAAAAGTTGGTGCCTTCCAAAAAAGGAATGAATAATTACGACATTCTTACTTTACAGATGGAAACGGCAAAACGCCAGCTTGATTTTGCCATAAAAAACCGAATGCCGAAAGTGGTTTTCATTCACGGAGTTGGCGAAGGAGTTTTGAAAGCAGAGCTCGATTTTCTACTTGGAAGATACGATGGCATTTCCTTTCAGGATGCTAATTACCAAAAATACGGATTGGGCGCTACGGAGGTTTACATCAAACAAAATCCGAACCGATAATTCCAAAATTAAATGCTGGTCTGATAGGTTCCGAAAAGGTATTCTTCAAATACAAACGTATTGTCGGAACTTACAAACTGAATATTAATGAATTTAATTTGGTGGTTGTGTCCCACTACGGTTGTCACGTTGGTAACCGGATCTGTAGCGGTTCTTTCCGTAGAAGTTATTTGGATTTTACCTCCTTGAGCAGCAGTCCATTCTTTTAAAACGCTTGGAGAAGAAGGTGGAACAACCGAACAGATTGTACCGCCGGTAACCGCTCCGTTGTATTTTCTGTAAAGCACTGAATTGCTTCCTGAAATCGTTACAATTGTAGGTTGCCCAGCCGGTGTTGCTGCATTTGGAAAACTAGAAGCAGGGATGTTTACAAGTAAAAGTTCTTCATTGCTGGTTTTGAAAAGCAGTTGTTTGTCGGGACATTTTTGAATGGTCGCAGTTCCGAAATTGAACGATTCCAAAACCATATCGCCATCATCACAACCTGATAAAAGTAGTGCAAAAACCAATAATCCTAAAAACTTTTTCATAAGTAGCCGTATTTGGGACAAAAATAACATTTTTAGTTTTCAAAAGCGATAAAAGAAATAACGAAAATTCATCAATATTGCTATATTTGGAAACCAAACGAAAAATGTATTTATGTCATCTAAACACCAAACCAATTATCCGGCGCTCTATACGCTGATTACCGTTTTCTTTTTCTGGGGTTTTATAGCAGCCGGAAACAGTATTTTTATTCCTTTTTGTAAAAGTTATTTCTCACTTGATCAGTTTCAGTCACAGCTGGTTGATTTTGCTTTTTATACGGCGTATTATGTGGGAGCATTGTTGCTTTTCATCTTCGGAACCTTTAAAAACAAAGACATCGTTGGAGGATGGGGCTATAAGAAAAGTATCGTTTTCGGATTGTTGTTTTCGGCTTTAGGAGCTGGTGCTATGATTTTGGCCGTAGAAGCTAATTTATACGCAGGAATGTTGACCGGTTTGTTTATAGTGGCATTAGGATTTTCGTTGCAGCAAACCGCAGCCAACCCGTTTGCAATTTCTTTAGGAAACCCGAAAACAGGGGCAGACCGTGTTAATTTGGGCGGAGGAATCAACTCTTTCGGAACCACAATCGGTCCATTGGTAGTTGCTTTTGCACTTTTCGGAACCACCGCTACCGTTACCGATGATCAGATCAAACATCTGGATTTAAACAAAGTAATCTTGCTTTATGTTTGTGTTGGTTTACTTTTTGTGGCTGCGGCTGGGATGTTTCATTTTTCCAGAAAAGTACCGGCAGGAATTTCCAATGAACCAATGGAAAAAGCAAACAAAGCTATGCGAACTCTTATTATTATGACCGGTTTATTGGCGATTTGTTTTGCACCGGTTTTCAACAGTTATAAAAGTCAGGAAGCCTTAAAAATTGAAACGTTAACCAAAGATATTGAAACCATCAATCTTTCCGTAGTGGCAGGTAAAGAAGATAAGGTTTTAGCAGATGATGTTACCGAGGAAAAAACAGCACAAATCAATCAATTGAAATCAGGCTTGGACAAACAAAGAATGTTGTGTCTTTCGGCTGCTTTATTAGTGGTTGTGGGCGGATTGCTTTATGCTAACAAATCGGCTAAGAAAAACAGTGAAGGCTGGGGTGCTTTACAGTATCCGCAGTTGGTTTTAGGGATGCTGGCCATCTTTACCTATGTTGGGGTTGAAGTTGCCATCGGAAGTAACTTAGGAGAACTTTTAAAACTACCGGATTTCGGAGGACATCAATCTTCATCCATCGCGCCTTATATTTCCATGTATTGGGGAAGTTTGATGATTGGCCGTTGGGCTGGTGCGATCAGTGTTTTCCACTTGAGCAATGCTAAAAAAACATTAGCGTTAATCATTGTCCCGTTAATTGCATTTGCAGTGATTATCGGTGTAAATACAATGGCACAGAAAGACATGACGCCACTTTATTACTATGTAGTTTGCGTACTATTGCAGATTGCCGCTTTCTTTATTAGTAAAGACAAACCGGCGAGAACCTTAACAATTTTCTCCATTTTTGGTGTTGTTGCGATGTTAATTGGGCTGTTTTCTCACGGAACCGTTGCTATTTATGCTTTCCTTGCAGGAGGTTTAGCTTGTAGTATCATGTGGCCGGCGATTTTCAGTTTGTCAATTATCGGGTTAGGAAAATACACTTCGCAAGGTTCTGCTTTTTTGGTGATGATGATTTTAGGTGGTGGAATTATTCCTCCAATTCAGGGAAAACTGTCTGATATCATCGGAATCCACCAATCGTACATTATTCCGGTGATTTGTTTTGGTTACTTGTTGTTTTTCGCAATTGTTGTGAAATCAATCCTTAAAAAGCAAAATATCGATGTAGATGAAATTGAGGCAGAAGGCGCTCATTAAATCTTAAGAAAATAATAATATCCAATTCGGAGCATGGGAAATTCTTACCTTTGCTCCGAATTTCTTTTTTATGCGAATCAATAAATACTATTTAGCGGCTCTGGTTGCTTTTGTAATTTGGGGATTTTTCAGTTTGGCGCTCAAACCGATTCATCATTATCCATCATTGGATATTTTGTTTTACCGTGTATTTTTAAGTGTTATCCTGATTTCGTCCATCAACCTTATTTTCAGAAGGACGATTTTGAAATCCAATTGGGAATTGTTCAAATCCAAACCGATAACCGAGCGAAATAAAATCATTCGTGTGAATATTGGCGGTGGCTTGCTGTTAACGGCGAACTGGTTTATTTTCATTTATGTGATGAACCACATCAGCGTAAAAGCGGCATCCTTCGCGTATTTGGTATGCCCGATTTTAACCACAGTACTGGCTTTTCTGATTCTGAAGGAAAAATTGAGCAAATGGCAATGGATTGCGGTTGGGATTAGTGTTTTAGGGTGTGTATTATTGTCTTTTAATAGTTTCAGTGATATTTTTTACAGCCTGATTGTTGCTTTAACTTACGCACTTTATCTGATTTCACAACGCACTAATACAGAGATTGACAAATTTGTAGCTTTAAATATTCAGTTACTGACAATTGGCGTTTTGTTATTACCGTTTTATCCGAAATTCAGCGGGCCGGTTCCTACGGAGAGCCTTTTCTATACCTGTTTGTTTTTTATAGTTGTGCTGTTTACCATTATTCCGTTGTTTTTGAATTTGTTTGCGCTCAAAGGCGTGAATTCTTCCACAGTTGGGATTATGTTGTACATCAACCCGATTCTGAACTTTCTGCTTGCGGTTTTTTATTATAAAGAAGAAGTAACACAAATTCAGATGATTTCGTATTCACTGATCTTGATTTCGATTATTGTTTTTAATGAAAAGCTTATCTTTAGAAGAAAATTAAACACTCAATCTGTCTCCGAATAAATGCGAAAAATATACCTCGATAACGCCTCAACCACGCAATTGCGACCAGAAGTAGTTGCCGAAATGACTAAAATTCTTTCCGAAGATTTTGGAAATCCTTCTTCCACCCACAGTTTCGGTCGAAGTTCAAAAGTGCTATTGGAAACAGCCAGAAAAAGCATTGCAAAACAAATTAATGCAACTGCTTCGGAAATTATTTTCACCTCCTGCGGAACAGAAGCCAACAACTGGATTTTACGTTCAGCGGTTAAAGATTTAAAGGTGGAGCGCATCATCACAAGTAAAATTGAACATCACGCGGTTTTGCATACCGCCCAAGTTTTGCAAAGTGAATTCGGAATCGCTGTGGATTATGTTGCGCTGCTTCCTAACGGAGAAATTGATTTTACAGATTTAGTGGAATTGCTTTCTCAGGACAAGAAAACATTGGTTAGTTTGATGCACGTAAATAACGAAATCGGAACGGTGCTGAATCTGGAAAAAGCAGTGAGAATTTCACACGATTACAATGCGTTGTTTCATACGGATACGGTACAATCTATTGGTAAAACGGAAATCGATGTTCAGCATTTAGGAGTTGATTTTTTAGTTGCTAGTGCACACAAATTTCACGGGCCAAAAGGTGTAGGATTTGCTTATGTGAAGAAAAACAGCGGATTGCAACCTTTGTTTTTCGGTGGAGAGCAGGAGAAAGGTTTGCGTGCCGGAACCGAAGCGGTACATCAAATTGCTGGAATGGCAAGAGCATTGGAGCTTTCCTATGAGCATTTAATCGAAGAGAGAAATTATATTTCAGGATTGAAAAGTTATCTGATCTCACAATTGGAAATCGATTTTCCGGAATTTAAATTAAACGGTAGCGAAGACGGTCTTTACAACATTGCCAACGTTTTATTACCGCTTTCAGATGATAAAACGGGAATGATTTTATTTCATCTGGATATGAAAGGAATTGCTGTTTCTCGTGGAAGCGCCTGCCAGAGCGGGAGTGTGAAACCTTCGCACGTATTAGCAGAGATTTTAGATAAGGAAGATGTTATAAAGCCGAGTTTGCGTATTTCTTTCAGTCATTATAATACCAAAGAAGATGTTGAGGCCTTGATGGAAGCGCTTCGATCGATTTAATTACTGTTTATTTCTTCTGATTTTTTTGCTGAAGCTTTTCTTGTTTCTTAAAGTAACCTTTAAAGAGAAAATTGTTTTTTAAAGCATCCATGTTTTGGTTGAGTTTTATACTTGCCTGATTAATATTGATCATAGTGGAATCTATTTTTTGAACAAGTTTTTCATTGTTGGAAAGGTAATTTATGGCTCCTTTTCCTTTTTTGGCGTTGGTGATGGTGGTGTTCAGGTTTTCAACCACGCTGTCTATTTTAATGCTGGATTGTTCCAGATTGATAACAATATTTTTGATTTTTTGAGCTACGACCGTATCGTTTATAACACCAACCAGATTGTCTTTCTGATTTAACGAAGCAATTAAATTGTTCAAATTCTGTACTGATTCATTGGTTCCTTTGCTGGTAACTTTAAGATAATGAAGAGTTTGTTTTAAGTCGTTGGCCATTACAGTATCGTTCAATAACATTCCGACCGTTCCTTTACCATCAGTAATTTCATGAGTAATTTTGATTAAATCGGCAGTTAATATCGCAGCATTTTCATTAGTTACGTTCAGTGTTTTTAAAATGTCTTCGGTTCGAACCCGACTGTACGATTTTATGATATCTCCTGCTTGTACCGCTGCAGCATTGCCTTTTCCGGGGATGATGTTGATGATCATGTTTCCAACCAACCCATCAGAACTAATGGTGGCGATGGCATCTTTTTTAATATGGGTTAAAATTTTGGTGTCGATTATCATATCTACCCGAATTGTGGTATCGTTGATCATCTCGATATGTTTCACGGTTCCAACATTTATCCCTGAATAGCGAACGTTGTTACCAAGTTGCAGACCATTTACGTTATTAAAAACAGCACTGAGATGTACTGTTCTGCCAAACATGTTCTGTTTCTTACCAATAAAATAGATAGCAGTTATAAACAATGCCGAACCTAGAAGGACAAAAATCCCCAATCTTAACTTTTGTGTGCTTGTGTTTTCCATATCGTTGTCATTTGAAAAAAGCCATTACTTTCGGATCTTTTGAGGTAATCAGTTCCTGAAAAGTTCCTTCGGCATAATTTATTCCATCTATTAAAAGAATCATTCGATTGGCGATAACCCTTGCACAATCCACATCATGGGTAATGATAATGGACGATGTTTTGTATTTTTGCTGAATCGATTGCATAAGAAGGATAATTTCTTTTGAAGTAATTGGATCTAAACCAGTTGTAGGTTCATCATACAATATTATTTTTGGCTGTAAAATTAGCGTTCGGGCTAAGGCGATTCTTCGTTTCATTCCGCCGGAAAGTTCGCTCGGCATTAAGTCTATTGCGCTTTCCAAGCCAACATTTTTTAAAGCTTCGACCACTAATGGAGTAGTGTCTTCAATGATCCCAAATTTTTTGGTATGTCTGCGTAAGGGAAATTCCAGATTTTCTCTAACCGACATTGAATCATAAAGTGCGCTTCCTTGAAATAAAAAACCAACTTCGGTTCGTAACTCGTCCAACTCTTCCTGTTGCAGTTCTAGAATATTTTGCCCCATGACTTCAATACTTCCGCTATCGGCTTGTTCAAGTCCTATAAGGCATTTAATCATAACGGATTTTCCCGATCCGGATTTTCCCATAATGACCAGATTTTCCCCTTCGTTCAAAACCATATTGAAACCATCCAAAACGTGATTGGTACCGTAACTTTTCCTTAGATTTTTTATTTCGATTACTGGTTTCATGGTTATAAATCGTAAAAAATATCGGTTACAAAAACTGCTATAAAGTCGATGATAAACAAAAGCATCGAAGTATAAACCACTGCCGAATTAGCCGCAAGACCAACTCCAGCTGTACCTTTTTTACAATTATAGCCTTTGTAACAACCAACCAGTCCTATGGCAAAGCCGAAAAAGAACGACTTAATGGTTGCAGGTATAATGTCTCCAAATTCCAATGCTTCAAAAACCTGATTGAAATATAACTGAAAGGAAACATCTCCTTTTAAATGTTCTACCAGATAAGATCCGTAAACGGCAATACAGTCTCCCAATATTACCAAAAGCGGAAGCATTAATGTAGTTGCGGCAATTCGTGTAACCACCAAATATTTAAAAGGATTGGTTCCGGAAACCTCCATCGCATCGATTTGCTCCGTAACGCGCATGGAGCCTAATTCTGCGCCAATTCCCGAACCGATTCTTCCGGCACAAATTAAAGCAGTTATTATCGGACCAATTTCTCTAATGATGGAGATGCTTACCATGGAAGGCATCCATGAAACTGCACCAAATTCCTGTAGTGTGGGGCGCGATTGTAAGGTAAAAACCAAACCAATAATGAATCCTGTAACTGCTACAAGTAAAAGGGAACGGTTCCCCATATTGTAACATTGTCGCAGGAACTCTTTAAATTCGAACGGTTGTTTAAAAACTTCTTTAAAGAAACGTGCGGTAAAATAGGACAGATCACCAATTTCAGTTAAAAAGGCTTGGAAAGAATCATGTATTTTTAAAATAGCATTCATGAACTGAATTTATTTTAAGCAAAACAATTATCAAATATAAGCTTTTTCTGTAAGTTGTTGATTGTTAATGGTGTAAAAAAAACAATCCGTTCTGTTTTTACAAAACGGATTTAAGCATACTAGTTTTTTCCATTCAAAGGAGGTTATTTTTTTGCTTCAGCTGGCATTTTCATTTTTTTTGCCATTGGGTGTTTAATTTCGGTTACAATCAATCTAGCAGTTGTGCCTCCAACATTTTTAGCCATATGGGTAACGGCTGGGATGTATAAAGCTTCTCCCGCTTTGATATCTACACTTACAGGAGCTTTGCCTTTGTCTGTGATATCTATCTTTGCATCGGTTAAAGCATAAGCAACATGATTAGGGTGGGTGTGCCACGGAATTGTTTCACCAGTAGCAATTTCTACTTCAAGTACTCTTACCTTCTCGTTTTCAAGAACAACTTTTTTATATGCATTTGGAGCAACCTTAATAGGGTCTTGTCCATACATTGCCGCACTCAACATTAGAAATAATCCAATAAATTGAGTTTTTGAAATTAACTTAATTGTTTTCAGCGTATTTAGTTTAGTGTTGATTTCCAATTAAGTGGTATTCGAATACAAATTTACGAACTTAAATCTGTTATATATTGATTATTAAGCGATTAAAAAAAATCCGTTCTGCTTTCACAAAACGGATTTTAATATGATCCTGAGAATTTTTTAAGATTCCCTAAATAGTAATTATAAGTGGATTACTTCACCGTATGCATCGGCAACAGCTTCCATAACCGCTTCACTCATAGTAGGGTGAGGGTGAACAGCTTTTAAAATTTCATGACCTGTGGTTTCTAATTTACGAGCAACAACCGCTTCTGCAATCATGTCAGTTACTCCGGCACCAATCATATGGCAACCTAACCATTCACCGTATTTTGCATCGAAAATTACTTTCACGAAACCGTCAGGAGTTCCTGCAGCTTTAGCTTTACCGGAAGCCGAGAATGGGAATTTACCGATTTTCAATTCGTATCCTTTTTCTTTTGCTTGTTTTTCAGTTAAACCAACAGAAGCGATTTCTGGAGTTGCATACGTACATCCCGGAATGTTTCCGTAATCTAAAGGCTCAACATGTAAACCTGCGATTTTCTCCACACACAAAATTCCTTCTGCAGAAGCAACGTGTGCCAAAGCCTGACCTGGAGTTACATCACCAATTGCGTAGTAACCCGGAACGTTGGTTTGGTAGTATGCGTTTACAAGGATTTTATCTCTGTCGGTAGCGATACCTACTTCTTCCAATCCGATGTTTTCGATGTTTGTTTTGATTCCAACTGCAGAAAGCACGATGTCCGCCTCAAGGATTTCTTCCCCTTTAGCTGTTTTAACCGTAGCTTTAACGCCTTTTCCTGAAGTATCCACTTTTTCAACAGAAGCATTTGTCATGATATTGATTCCTGCTTTTTTAAGTGAACGCTCAAATTGTTTTGAGATGTCTTCATCTTCTACAGGAACTACATTTGGCATGAATTCAACGATAGTAACTTCAGTTCCCATTGCGTTGTAGAAATGTGCAAATTCCACTCCGATTGCTCCTGAACCTACTACGATCATTTTCTTAGGTTGCTCCGGTAAAACCATAGCTTGTCTGTATCCGATAACTTTTTTACCGTCTTGAGGTAAGTTTGGCAATTCTCTTGAGCGGGCACCGGTTGCGATGATGATATTATCAGCTGAGTATTCCGTTACTTTTCCGTCTTTATCGGTTACGTCAACTTTTTTGCCTGGTTTTACTTTTCCAAATCCGTCGATAACGTCGATTTTGTTTTTCTTCATTAAGAATTGAACACCTTTGCTCATTCCTTCAGCTACACCGCGCGAACGTGCGATAACAGCTCCAAAATCTTTATCTACGTTTTCTACTTTCAAACCATAGTCGGAAGCATGTTTTAGGTAATCAAAAACCTGAGCCGATTTTAATAAGGCTTTCGTTGGAATACATCCCCAGTTAAGGCAGATTCCTCCAAGGTTTTCTTTTTCGATAACGGCTACTTTAAAGCCTAATTGTGACGCTCTGATGGCAGTTACGTAACCTCCAGGACCACTTCCTAAAACAATAACATCGTATTTCATTAGTCTAATTTTTTTAAATTAAGTTGAAAATTAATGCCTTAAAGGATTAAAATTCTAAAAAATTCGGTTTAATTTCAGCGTACGAAAATAGGGATTATTTTTTAAACCCCATATCAGAACAGCTACTTTCCTTGTGTGATTTTAGAATCTTATGTTTATTCCTATCACATTTGTATTGTTAATCCTATTTAAGCTAAAGTTAGTTTTGTATTTTGCTTTTTTTCTGTCATCCATACCCGATAGAGGTTCTTTTTTTATAATACGTCTGTTAGCTATGTTTTTTCCCATTACATAACCAATTAAAATTGCAACAGGATAATCGGAAGCCCAATGCACTTTATTGCTTATCATATTAAAAGCCAATATTCCCCCTACAGTATAGCCTACAGGTTTAATCCATTTGATTTCGGGATAATTAATGCTGATAATTGTAATTGTTGCCATATAAGTTGCTAAATGACCGGAAGGCATGGCATCATAATTTGGGGTTTGGTCCTGAAAGGCATTAAAACTGGGAAACGGACTCCATTGACCACCCTCTTTTGTGGCAGACCTCGGACTTTGGCGACCCGTAATCCTTTTGATGGTTTGTGTGGTTATTCCAACGGAAAGCAAAACTTCCAGTAGTTCATTGGAGGTGTTTAAAGCTCTGTAATCGTCCGGGCCGCTTTTTCCAATGGTATAGAAAAGACCGCTAAGAAGTAATGTTGTTCCTCCATTCCCAATGTAATAAACGGCGGAGGGAATGTTTTTAGGGATTATCCGTAAACCAAGGAAGCTGTCATATTGCGCATCTTCATCCCAACTGCCCAGTTGATTTCCAAAGTTATTAGCACTATTTAGTATTCTTTGGTCGTATGGTATGAGCAGTAATGTGGAACCAATAGCTATGGCATCCCATTTCAGATTTTCCTTCTGAATTGTGAATTTTCCCAATTCAACAAGGTCTTTTGGAATGTATCGGAAAACATCCTTCAATTTTGGTTTTGCATATCCGTAGGCAACCGTTTCATTTATTTTGTAATATCGAATAGCATTTAAAGTTGTGTCCGTAATAATCTCTTGAGCAACAGTATAAGTAGATGTCAGCAGCAACAGTAATATGTTATATTTTGTGAAGTCGTACATGCTTAAAGTATTCAAAAAGAATAAGTTAAGTTACGAATGTTATTTCTGATAAAAAACTGTTACTGCTTTCGAAGTGTTTATTTCCTTAAAATATTAATGTTTTGCCGGTGGTAAGCTAGTTTTCCACGGCAAATTGGGATTCGTATAAATTCTTGTAATAGCCTTCCGCTTTTGCAATGAGTTCATAATGTTTGCCTTCTTCCACAATCTGTCCTTTGTCCATCACGATGATTTTGTCCGCATTGATAACAGTAGCCAAGCGGTGTGCAATTACGATAGAGGTTCTTCCTTTTGTGATGGTTTCAGTTGCTTTTTGAATTAATTCTTCCGAATAAGTGTCAATTGATGAAGTAGCCTCGTCTAAAATCAATATACTTGGGTTGCTTACAAAGGCTCTTAAAAACGCAATCAATTGTCGTTGTCCTGATGAGAGCATTACACCACGTTCTTTTACGTTGTAATCATAATCGTTTGGTAAGCTCATGATAAAATCATGTACACCAATTTTCTTTGCAGCATCAATTACTTGGTCGCGTGTTATTTCTGGATTGTTAAGGGTAATGTTGTTCAGAATTGTATCTGCGAAAAGGAATACGTCTTGTAAAACAATGGCAATTTGCCTGCGAAGACTATCCAGATCGTAATCGTTTATGTTGGTTTGGTCTATTAAAATGTTACCGCTGTCAATCTCATAAAAACGATTCAGAAGATTAATAATGGTCGATTTTCCAGCTCCGGTTGCTCCAACAATCGCAATAGTTTCACCTGCATTAATTTTCAGGTTGATGCCTTTTAAAACTTCCTCACCTTTGATATAGCTAAAACGAACATTGTCCAAAAGCAAGTCACCTTTAAAATGTCCGGGAATTACCGTTCCGGATTCCTGAACCTGTTCTTCTTTATCCAAAACCTCAAAAACGCGCTCCGCTGCAATAATTCCCATTTGCATCACATTGAACTTATCCGCAATTTGTCGTAAAGGGTTGAACAACATTCCAATAAGCATGGTGTAAGCGAATAAATCTCCAAAAGAGGTCATGGTGTCACCGTTCATAATGTTCCAGCCTCCGTACCAAACCACTAAACCTAACGTTAACGAGGATAAGATATCAGCAATAGGGAAGAAGATAGAGTTGTATAAAATATTTTTAAGCCATGCTTTGTTGTGAAGGCGGTTAATTTCTTTGAATTTTTCAAGTTCGATGTCTTCACGGTTGAACAATTGTACGATTTTCATACCCGTAACACGTTCCTGTACAAAAGTGTTCAGTGCCGCAACCTGGTTACGAACTTCTTCGAAAGCGACTTTCATTTTTTTCTGAAAGATTCTTGTGGCGTAAACTAAAATCGGCATTCCTAAAACTACGATACAGCTCAATTTCCAGTTCATGTAAAACATGATTCCCATAACCACAACCATTTTCATCAGATCACTGATAATCATGAATAATCCCTGACTGAAAATACTGGCGATGGACTCGATATCGGTTACCGAACGGGTTACTAATTTTCCAACAGGCTCGTGATCGAAATACTTCATTCGGAACTTTGTAATATGGCTGAAGAGTTTTTCGCGAATATCTTTTACAATGTCCTGACCAAGCCAACTTGCCCAATAGGTAAAATAAAACTGAGACCCAACTTCAAGTAAAAGAACAAATCCCATTATTCCAATATAGTATAAAAGACCTGCTTTATCGTGTGTTTTTAAGTAACCGTCTACAGTTTCTTTTAGTAAATAGGGGCGAAGTGCCGCAAAAACGGACAGTGTAATTGCAAAAACAACCACCATGTAAAGCCTTGATTTGTAAGGTTTCGCATAGTGCATTACTTTTTTGAGCGATATGGATTGAAGGGCTTTCATTAGTGCTTGTGAAGATACGGATAAATTACTTTGGTTAAATACAAACCGTGGGCTGGAACCGAAAATCCTGCATTTCCTCTGTTTTTACTTTCGATGATTTTTCGGAAATCATCTTGAGAAATTTTACCTAAACCAACTCCAATAAGTGTTCCCACGATGGCACGTACCATATTTCTCAGAAAACGATCAGCTGAAATTGTAAAAACAAGCTGTGTTCCGTTTTGCTGCCAATTCGCTTCTTTGATAACACAATTAAAGGTTCTAACATCGGTATGTACTTTTGAAAAGCATTCAAAATCAGTGTATTCAAAAAGGATTTTTGCGGCTTCATTCATTTTTTTTACATCAAGCGGATGAAAATGATACCAACTTCCTTCATGATCAAAAGCGTCTTTGAAAGTATGGATGTGGTATTCGTAGGTGCGGCTTGTTGCATCAAAACGGGCATGGGCTTCTTCGTGTAAAGGAATCAAGCGGTAAACCACGATATCTTTTGGTAAAAAAGAGTTTAGCTTTTGAGTCCAATAACCGGAATCAAGGTTTTCTTCGTAGTTGAAATGGGCATACATCTGTTTGGCGTGCACCCCGGTATCGGTTCTTCCTGCCCCAACAACATCAATCTCTTTTTTTAGTAAAGTGGATAGTGCTTTGTTCAGGGTTTCCTGTACAGATGCTGACTGTGGCTGATATTGCCAACCGTGGTAATTTTTTCCGTTGTATGCGAATTCGATGAAGTATCTCAAGGTAATTAAAGCTCAAAAGTTTTAAGAAAAGCAAAGTTACGAAGTTTTTATGTTGTGAAAAGGTTAAAGTTGTAAGGGAAAAAGGAAAAGAAGCGATAAGCAAGAAGAAGAGTAGTGTGTTAAATTAAGAATGGCTGTTGAATTTAGAGTTCTTTTAAAAAATGAAAGTATCTTAGCAGTTCATTATCTTCAGTAAATCAATGAAAAAAATCCTTCTCCTTTCCGATACGCACAGTCATATAGACGATACCATTCTAAAATATGTTAAACTTGCTGATGAAGTGTGGCATGCCGGAGACATTGGCGATTTATCCGTAACCGATACCCTAAAAAAACTAAAACCCTTGCGTGCCGTTTATGGTAATATTGACGACGGAAAAGCGCGTTTGGAATTCCCCTTGCACAATCGTTTTATGTGTGAAGAAGTTGATGTTTGGATCACCCATATTGGTGGGTATCCCGGAAAATACAATCAGGAAATTAGAGCAGAAATAAAACAAAATCCTCCAAAAATTTTCATTTGCGGACATTCCCATATATTAAAAGTTCAGTTCGATAAAGAGTTGAACTTGTTACACATGAATCCTGGCGCAGCTGGAAAACATGGCTTTCATCAGGTGCGTACGATGCTTCAGTTTGAGATTGATGGCGATAAAATTCAGAATTTAAACATTGTGGAACTGGGAGCCCGAGTTTGATTTGGCGTCCGGAATTTCCACTTTTATATAAATTAAAGTACCTGCATTTTCTTTAGAATTTATCACGATGCTTCCGTTCATGTTTTTAATTCGCGCCTTAATTTGTGAAAGCCCGAATCCGTCTGCATGTTTGCCGTCTTTGTTTTTGAACCCAATTCCGTTATCCTCAATATTGATGGAAAGCTGACGCTGATTTTTATCTATTGTTAAAGAAGCTTCAGAAGCGTTACTGTGTTTGATGATGTTGTTGAAAAGCTCGGCAACGATAAAATATAATTTCATTTCAAATTCACTTTGAAAACGTACTTCTTCTTTTATAAAGTTGTTGAAATTGAACTGAATAAGCGTGTTGGAATTCTTCTCGCATAAATCTTCAAAAGCAGCTACTAATCCAAGTTTTTCCAAAACCGGCGGAATTAAATCGTGGGAAAGATCGCGAACTTTGTCATGAGCTTCTTTTAAGATGTTTTTTGTCTTTTTAAGTTCGTCTTTCATATCAGGATAAGTAGCTTCAAATGCAGAAATATGCAATCCTGCCGATGATAATAAAGCACTTATGTTATCGTGAAGTACCCCAGAGAGGCGTTTACGTTCTTCTTCCTGACCGTCTATAGTTGCGTTAATTAAGTTTTGCTGAACCTTTTGGGTAACATCTTTCAGTTTGTTTTTTTGTTTCAGTTTTAAATTTTGGTAAAAGAAGTAAAACAAAACGCCGGCAAACAATAAAAGTGACAAGAGAATATACATCAATTTTTCGCTTTTGCGCTGCTTGACTTTTAATTGTGCTTCTTTTTGGTCATATTCTTCTTCAATTTTATCTACCTCATATTTTGCTTTGATGTTTTTGACTTCTTCATTAATCCGTGAATTAAAATTATCTTCAACGTACTGTAAATAAACATTAAGATGTTCATTTGCTTTTTTGTAATTACCTATTTGTTCGAATGCATAATTTAAATTAAGGTGATAGGTGGCTATTTCTTCATTTATAGGAGTATCTTCAAAACCTTTAATAAGCTCCTCATGTATTTTTATTGCTTTTCTATAGTCTTTTTCATTAAGAAGATAAAACAATGCTAAATTACCTTTAGTAGTGGTAATCATCCTGATGGATTTTGATTTTTCGGCGTAAACTAAAGCTGTGTCTAAATATTTTTTACCAATATCATACTCTTTAATTGAAAAGTGAAAACCATAATATAAATTAAAAGCATCACTTATTTTGTGATAGTTGTTTAGTTTTTTTGATTCTTTTAAATTTGGTTCTAAATAACGATATACACTATCTTTATTACCTAATCTATGATAAGATTCTAGTATTTCTTCTAATAGATACCCTTTAACAGTATCGTTCTCTTTCACATAATTTTTTAAAGCCTTTTTTGAAACAGAGATGGCCTCACTATATAGGCCAAAATGCCTGTAGGTGTTTGAAATCTCATTGGCAAGTAGTGATTTGTTTTGATTGCTTCCTTTTTTGTCTAATACAGCCTTCGCGTCATAAAGTAATTTTAAAGCCTTTTCATGTTCATTAAGTTGATAGTTATAGATTCTTGCTTTTTTACAAATATAGTTTGTGTAATTAGCAATATCTCTCATTTTAGATGAATAGTCTATTTTTTTATTGCAATACTGTAAGGCTTTAACAATCTTTTTTTTCTCTACATAGTAACTTACAGAATCTCTCACGGTCTTTTGTTGCGAAAAAACCGTGAAAGAAAATAATAGAATTGGTATTAAGAGATTTTTTTTCAATACTTAAACTGATTAGACCTGGACGTATGTCCTTGGTTTTGAGGTTGTAACACCATTTAGTTTTTGTTCAAATGTAATATCTAATAAATTATTATAGATGCTGTAACCTTCTGTATAAGATACAAATACTCCAGAAGGTTGGCTTTGACCTGAATTTAATTGAACAGTAACAAAATTTTTGTTTTTTGTAGCGTCATAGCTAAGGCTGTAGTTGCTGTTGTTTGGAATTGAAAAGGTAAGGTCAAAATCAGTAGCTCCTGTTTGTTGAAGAGAAAAAGTTTGTACTAGGATCATATTTTTTGTTTTTTAGGTTAATTTAGTTATTGATAAGATTGTGTTTAAATGCGAATTTGACAAGACCAACGGTCGTTTTGACATTTAACTTTTTTATCAAGTTTTTTCGGTGGGTTTCCACTGTGTTTGTGCTGATGAACAATGTATCGCTTATTTCTTTACCACTAAATTCCAGAGTAATGAGTTTGAGTATTTCCATTTCACGATCGGTGATGGATTGCAGTAAATGGTTGTCATCTTCTTTTGATTCTCCGTTCCCTTTTCCGGTAAACGACTGAAATATTTTTTCACGAATCGTTTTTGAATAGTACTCCTCTCCGTTATATACCGTGTTGATTGCTTCAATTATGTTTTCCCCGGCAGCTTGCTTGGTTAGGTATCCTTTTGCTCCCAATTGAAGAACCTCTCTGATTAGTTTGATGTCATCAAAACTTGAAAAGACAATAACATTACAGAAAATGTTTTTTGATGAAAATTCTTTTAAAACCTCAATACCGTCTTTGCCGGGCATATTAATATCCATGATGAGAATGTCAATATTGTTGGCTTTTATTTCATTAACAAGATTTTCACCGGAAAGAGAATAACCGATAACTTCGAACGATTTATTGGTTTTTAAAACGGCTAACAATCCATCAATAAGTATTTGGTGGTCATCGGCCAGATATAGTCTTATTTTATTGCTCATTCTTGTTGTGGTTGTTTATCAAATGTAGAATAATTAACGGAATTTAGTATCATTAAAAATGATGATTTTACATCACTAAATTTAGTGATGTAAATAAAAAAAATCCGAATCTAAAGATTCGGATTTTTCGCGCACTAATAAACTAAGATGATAGGTTTATCGTAATCGGTCCACAGATTTTACAAGATCTTCATCCTTTTTGATGGCTTTGTTGGCAAGGGCCAAGAAAACGATAGAAACAATAGGGAGGAACATCCCAATACCCTTCTCAGAAACAGCAGTTTCTCCGGATAGTGTTAGTGAATGATACACAAATAATCCTAGTAATATAAAGTTTAATATCATATTCAGTCTGTTCATCACAAACTGGTTTTGTCTTTTTTTGAAACTGATGATGCTAACCAACGTTAAAGCTGTACTTAACCCGAACAAAGAAACATATAGTATGTTCGAAGCCATAAAGACTTCACCTTTGCTGTCTTTCCACAAAGGAAGAACAAACGGTAAAATACCCGAAAATACAAAGGCAATGAAAAGATATATGGTTTGAATTCGTTGTAGCATTCCAGTGTTTATTGTTGCACAAAAATAGCGTCTTTTTCAATAAAATGCTATTGTTTCTTAAATTTAATTCGTATTATTGCATAACAAAATCGTAAGTACTTCATTTTACGATTGTTTCAAATCAAAAAAATCACCACAATTTTTTATTTCTCTATTTTTAGACTAACTAAACTCAAAGAACATACATGTTTGATATTGATGTGTTAAAAGAAATGAAGCTGTCTGAGCTTCAGGAAATTGCCAAAGTGGCTAAAATCAATAAGTTTCGAAATCTTAAAAAAGACGAACTGATTTATCAGATTTTAGACCTTCAGGCTGCCAATCCTAAAGTAATCGAGCCGGTTATCCCTGCACAGGAATCAAAACAAGAGCCTGCAGCAGAAAAAACTAAAAGAGCCCGAATTGCTAAAACAGACCAGAAAAAGCAACCAGAGGCTCCGAAAAATGAAATCATTTCTGAATCTATCGCTGCAGAAAAGCCTGTAAAACAGGAAAATAAGCGAGAAGGATTCAACAAAAAGAAAGAATTTCAGCAAAAGCCCAAAATTGCAAGAGAAAACAACCCAAATTCTCAACCGCGTCAACAAAATACTGAAGCAACCGAAGAAGCAACTGCAGAAAAACCACAAGTTGCAAACCAAGCTCCAAAACAGCCGCAACAACAACAGAACCAGGTTCAGAATCAGCACCAAAATCAAAACCAAGGTCAGCATTCGAATCCCAACCAAAATCAGAGCCCTAACCAAAATCAAAAAAATAAAAAGCCTAATTTCAGAGAGCCTGATTATGAGTTCGATGGAATTATTGAAAGTGAAGGTGTTTTGGAAATGATGCCGGATGGCTATGGTTTTTTGCGTTCTTCGGATTATAACTACTTAGCCTCTCCTGACGATATTTATTTGTCGACTTCTCAAATTCGTTTGTTCGGATTGAAAACCGGAGATACGGTAAAAGGGGTGGTGCGTCCTCCTAAAGAAGGGGAGAAATACTTCCCTTTAGTTAAAGTTTTAAAGATCAATGGACATGATCCACAGGTTGTTCGTGACCGTATTTCTTTTGAACATTTGACACCGCTTTTCCCTGAAGAAAAATTCCGTTTAGCGGAAAAACAAAGCACAATCTCTACGCGAATCATTGATTTGTTTTCACCAATTGGAAAAGGGCAACGTGGTATGATTGTAGCTCAGCCTAAAACTGGTAAAACGATGTTGTTGAAGGATATAGCCAATACAATTGCTGCAAATCATCCTGAGGTTTATTTGATTGTTTTACTGATTGATGAACGTCCGGAAGAGGTAACCGATATGCAGCGCAGTGTGCGTGGAGAAGTTATCGCGTCAACGTTTGATGAACCTGCTGAACGTCACGTAAAAGTTGCTAATATTGTTTTGGAAAAAGCAAAACGTTTGGTGGAATGTGGTCATGATGTTGTAATTCTGCTAGATTCAATTACACGTTTGGCCAGAGCTTACAACACGGTACAACCGGCTTCCGGTAAAGTATTGAGTGGGGGAGTGGATGCTAATGCACTTCAGAAGCCAAAACGTTTCTTTGGAGCAGCACGTAATATTGAAAACGGAGGTTCTTTAAGTATTATTGCAACTGCTTTAACGGAAACAGGTTCTAAAATGGACGAGGTGATCTTTGAGGAATTTAAAGGAACCGGAAACATGGAGTTGCAGTTGGATCGAAAAATTGCAAACCGTCGTATTTTCCCGGCTATCGATTTAACATCTTCCAGTACTCGTCGTGATGATTTATTATTAGATGATAACACCATTCAGAGAATGTGGATCATGCGTAAATATCTTGCGGATATGAATCCGGTTGAAGCTATGGAATTCATCAACGACCGATTCAAGAAAACCAGAAATAACGAAGAATTTTTGATTTCAATGAACGACTAAAATTAAGTGTGATCTTATAGATTAGAGAGAGGTTTTGAACCTCTCTTTTTTTATACAGATAATTAGTATCGCTGAAAATATTAAAAAAGGAAAGGTTGAAAAAATCATCTTTGCATTTGATGATAATGCCCCTGCCAAAAGGATGAGCAACATGATTAAACTCAATAAAATCATTCCGACTATGTTGGATTTAGCTGTTTTTTTGTTTTTTACAATACAATAGATGATCAAAATCTGCCCGCTAAGACTGGCTAATAGTATTGGGTGGGTTAAATTTTCTATTAAATGCGGTTTTTTGAAAAACAACTCGTATTCAATTTCATAAATAAACGAATTTTGCCCCTTTCCCCATTCCATATAACCTAATAAGGAGGTGAAGAGTATGCCTATGTTTGCAATGCGTTTCATGATTCAATTCTATGAAATAAAAAACCACGATTTCACAAATTTTACTTTTAATGAGTAAGGTGAAATCGTGGCTTATAATATAGGATTTAAGCGTTAAGCGTAAATCTTGGATAAACTATTAATTAATCAATATTTTTTTGGTTGAAGTTTGATTGTCTGAAGTTGAAAGTTTTACAAAATAAAACCCTTGAGGAAGGTTTTCAATGGTGTATACTTCCTGAACTCGATTCGGTTTTTTAATGTACTGAATTACCTGTCCGTTAATGTTTATTAATTGGATTTCATCTAATTCCACCTCTGAGTTAATGTTGATTCTGTGATCATTTGAAGGGTTCGGGTAAACCGATACATTAGCCAAAGCATCGAAAGATGTTGTAGATAGGAAAACTGTAGGCCATCTGTTTTCTGCAGCAATACCTCCCCAAATACGGGTAGCTAAATAAGGATTGTCAATAAATGGGTTTCTGTTTCCTTGTCCATAAGTGTTTGAGGTATTTCCTAAATACGTATTTCGGTTGTCTTCAAACTGGGATACCGGATCTTCCGCATTCCATTGTAAGAAAAGATCAATCATGTTCGAATCTGAACTAACGATTGTTCCAACACCAATATTTTTAGGAAGGCATTGTGAACCATATCTTAAATACATATACATCATCATACGGGCAATATCACCTTTCCACTGATCACCTGGATACCAATATGCTCCTACAGCTCCAGAATTTCCAGTTCCGGTTGTAAAAAGTCTGTTTCCTCTGGTTCCGTTTCTTTGTACGTCTGCGGCTCTTAAATGATGAGCATCAGATCCTGCGCCTGAAGTTCCTAAATCAGGAGTACCAACAGATTGGGCATAAGTGTGTTCTCTGTTCCAATCTCCTACTGCACCTCCGTTGCTGCTTTTGCTTCGGGACAAATCGTTGGTTACATCTGCATCTGTTCCGTTTTCCCAACCGTAAACAAGCAATACATTGTTAGCATTGTTCGGATCTGTATCAACAACCTTTAAAGCCTCCCACACGCCAGGCGTGTATGAAAGAAATTTAGTATGTGTGGTGGTGATTTTTGTAGCAAGAGCATCTTTTAAAGCGGTACCGGTAAGTGTCCAGTTAAAACCGTTGTAATAGGGTGACGCAGGCGCGCCAGCTTGAGCTAAGCCAAGCGTAAATGTAAATAGGAATAATAAATTGTAGATTTTTTTCATTTTGGGATTAATTTATTGTTTTCTTTCTAATAACGCCATGTAGAAACCATCAAATCCTGATTCGGATGCAAGCACTTTTATGTCTTTGACAAAGGTAAAGTTTTTTCCGCTTTCAGAACTTAAGAATTTCTTAATTTGTTCCTGATTTTCAGAAGGTAAGACTGAGCAAGTAGCATAAACCATCTTTCCGCCAGGCTTCACAATTTTAGAATAATTTTCCAAAACTTCAGCCTGAACTTTTTTGATGTTTTCGATGAATTCCGGCTGTAATTTCCATTTGCTGTCAGGGTTTCTTTTTAAAACTCCTAATCCGCTACAAGGAGCATCAATTAAAACACGATCAGCTTTTTCGTGTAATTTTTTAATGGTTTTTGTTCCTTCAATAACACGTGGTTCGATGTTGTGAACTCCGTTTCTTCTGGCACGTAATTTTAATTGGTTTAATTTGCTTTCATACAAATCCATTGCAATTAGCTGCCCTTTGTTATCCATTAACGAAGCCATGTGAAGTGTTTTTCCGCCTGCACCTGCACAAGTATCCACAACGCGCATTCCCGGTTTTACTTCAAGGAAAGGCGCCACTAACTGAGAAGAAGCATCCTGAACCTCAAACAAACCGTCTTTAAAAGCCTGAGTTAAAAATACATTGGCTCTTTCTTTAAGAATTAAAGCGTCTTCATATTTAGAGTCGAATTCGGTTTCAATGTCTAAATCCATCAAAATCGCGCGCAATTTTTCTTTTGTTGTTTTTAGTCGATTAACACGTAAAATTACTCTTGCCTGTTCGTTTTGAGCTGCAATTTCTTTGTTCCAAAGTTCTTCACCTAATTCCTTAACACCTAATTCGTCCATCCAGTCCGGAATAGATTCACGGTACTTTCTGATTTTAGAAAGTTCGTCAAAACGGCCTTTGATTTTACGCGCAGGTGTGTTTTCAAAATATTTCCAATCGGGTAGGGTATAACCGCGTAAAACGGCCCAAACGGCAAACATTCTCCAGATGTTGTCGCGGTCGTAAGGTTCTTTAACTTCTGCAATTTCAGCATATAAACGCTTCCAACGAACGATTTCGTAAATGGTTTCGGCTACGAATTTTCTATCGTGGCTTCCCCAGCGTTTGTCTTTTTTCAAAGCTAAAGCTACCACTTTATCGGCATATTGTCCTTCATTGAAAATCGCCATAAGCGAATCAATAACGGTAAAAACTAAATTTCTGTGTAATCTCATTGTGCAAAAAAATAAGCCTGCAAAGGTAAGTAAATTATCTTGTTAAACAGCTTATCTGTACTTATTTATAAAAGAAGAAGGTGTTTCTCCGCATTTTTTTCGGAAAAGTCTTGAAAAATAGGCATAGTCCTCATAACCTAAATCATCGGCAATTTCATTAAAACTGAATTTTTGAGTGATAAGTTCGCGTTTTGCTTCTAAAAAGACCCGTTCCAATATAATGTCTGTGGTGGTTTTTCCAACCATTTCCTGATTGATCCTGTTAAGATGTTTGGGCGATATGTTAAGCCAATCTGCATATTGTGAAGCAGATTTTTCGGTTTTATAATGTTCTTCGACTAAAGCTTCAAATTCCTGAAACTTATGGGAATAGGCGTTTTGTTTGATAACTTCAGTTTCGTTCTTTTCAATGTAATACCTTGTACTTTCAATATAGATGAGATTCATTAAGGATGTTATTTTTTGAGATTTCATCAGGCTTTCCGTTTGGTTTTCCTTAAATATTTCCTTAAAAAGAAGTTGAAAATAATCTAAATCAGTAGTTTCCAGATACAAGACAGGCGAATTTTGCACGCTGCTGAAAAAAGGAAAATTAGTAACGGGATTTTTAGTGAAATGTAAATCGAAAAACAATTGCGTGTGAAAAAAAATAAATCCTTGAATATCCTCTGATAATTCCCAATGATGCATTTGTCCAGGGTTTAAAAAGAATAGACTTCCGGGGTGTACATCGTACTTTATGAAATCAATTTCGTGAATTCCTTTTCCATGAGTGAAAAGTACAGTTAAATAAAAGTTGTGTTTGTGAGGTTTGTGAATGTTTTTATGGCTGGTAATTAAATGATTTTCTATAGTATTGGTATAAAATTCCTTTCTTTTTTCTGTGGTTTCAAATTGCTGAATATCTAAAATGGTAATTTTTTTCATTGTCTGTAAAGATGAAATATGTCTTAAAAGTACAAATATTTGTGTAATTTGTTTGTAGCTGATAAATGAAAACTAACGAAATTTGTATAAAAAATAAGTTATGTCAGTTTTAATGAATATTCTAGGTGAAAAATGTCCTAAATGTGAAAAAGGAAAAGTGTTTGCTGAAAAAGGAAACATCTTTTTGCTTCGAATGCCGAAAATGAACACAAGCTGTTCACATTGTCATCACAAATTTGAAAAAGAACCGGGTTATTTTTTCGGATCTATGTTTGTGAGTTATGCTGTTGCAGTGGCTGAAATGGTAGTTTTCTTTCTTATTGTAAATCAGTTTGTTGAAAGCTATTTGACTATTGTAATTATGATTGCTTTTCTTTCTTTGATTATGAGCACATTTAATTTTAGGTTTTCCAGAATGTTATGGATTTACCTGCTTGACGGAAAAGACAAAAAAATCTGATTTCTAATTTGTACATTCGCTCTATAAATTCTTAGCGAATGAGAAAAATCGTAGTTACCGGGATCACTTTGTTTTGCTTTTCCTGTGGTGTGAAATCGGTTTCCGAAACGCCAAAAACGGAAGAAGTTAAAAACAACACGGCAATTGAAGTTGTAAAACCTAGTTTTACATCCGTAACCATAGACACTTTGTTGCAGGAGAAGTTAAGCATCCGTGGATTAACTATTGATGGAGGAAAGATCTGGTATGCAGCCAATAACGGGAATTACGGAAATCTTGATTTGAAAAATGGTAAGCATTTCGTCGGGAACATTGTAAAAGATTCGCTTAAACTAGAATTTCGAAGTATTGCTCAAGCGAAAGACAATATTTTCGTGTTAAGTGTTGCCAATCCGGGTCTTTTGTACCGAATTTCCAAAGACGGAAAAGAAACCCAATTGGTGTATCAGGAAAAAGGTGAGAAGGTTTTTTACGATTCCATGCAGTTTTGGAATGATAATGAAGGCCTTGCTGTTGGAGATCCTACCGAGGGCTGTTTTTCTTTGATTATTACAAGAGATGGTGGTCAAAGCTGGACTAAAACCAGTTGTGAAACCTTACCCAAACTTGCAGAGGGTGAAGCTTTTTTTGCAGCCAGTAATTCCAATATCATTATAAAAGGAACTAAAACCTGGATCGTTTCCGGAGGTAAGAAATCACGTGTTTTTTATTCGGAAGATAAAGGCAAATCATGGAGCGTTACAGAAACTCCAATTGTTCAGGGGAGTTCCATGACAGGGATTTTTTCTGCAGATTTTTATGATGAGAGCCTTGGTTTTGCAACGGGAGGTGATTATGAAAAACCACAGCAGAATTTCGGAAATAAAATCATTACAACCGATGGAGGAAAAAGCTGGAATTTAATAGCGGAAAATGAAGGTTTCGGTTATGGTTCATGTGTACAGTTTGTGCCGAACAGCAATGGAAAGGAACTCATTAGTGTTGGCGCTTCCGGAGTTTATTATTCTTTTGATCAAGGAAAAAGCTGGGCTAAAATTGCCGATTGCAAAGATTTGTTCACCATTCGATTTATTGATAATAAAACGGCAATTGCAGCCGGAAATAAAAAAATATTGAGATTTATATTCAAATAAAAAGGCCGGAATAACCGACCTTTCTAAAACTTAACTAACCAAAGAATTTCGAAAAAAATCCTTTTTTGTCTTCAGTTTTAACTTCATTGGTAGCTGCGGCGGCCGCATTTTGAAGTTCAACGGATTTTTCATGCTCACTCATGATCTCCATGATGAAATCTACATAGGTTTTGTTTTGTTCTTCCAGATAACCGATCAGGTATTTCTCACTGGCTTCCATGCTGCTGGCGGCTTCAATTTGGAGTAATCTTTTGTATAAGGGCTCGATGTGTTTGGTTATTACTTCTTGCGGAACGGCTTTTCTTCGGGCAAAATAATTAACGATGTTTCCTTTTTCGTCTTTAGAAATATCGAAATCGGTAATTACCCAATAATAACGACCGGATTTGGCCATGTTTTTTACAATAGCATGGTAATTGTTTCCTTTTTTTAAATTGTCCCAAAGCACTTTAAAGATCACTTTTGGCATGTCGGGATGACGAATAATGTTATGAGGCTGCGACATCAGTTCGTAATCTTCGTATCCGGAAACATCGATGAAAACCTCGTTGGCATATTCAATGGTGCCGAAACGGTCTGTTTTGCTCATGATGGTTTTGGTTTTGTCCCAGGAAACTTCTTTGTCGATCGGGGTTGGTCTTTCTAATACTTCCATTTTATTAAAAATATTGATTATTAATAGGTTTTTGATGGGGCAAAGAAATTCAAATAAACAGCAATAAAATATGACAAAAATCAGGTGTTCTTAATTATAAAAGCTTTGTTTAAAGCAAAAAAAAACCGGTTACAATTTGCAACCGGTTTAGTAAAATGAAAAGTGTTTAAGGCTTGCGTGATTTTCTGTTACGCATTTGTTCCAATAGTTTTTCTTTGAATTCTATTTCTAATTGCTTGAGCAACAATATTTTTTGAGTAGGGATAACACCTTGTAAGTCTTTTACAAGTTTTCGTTTGTTTTCCTGCATATCGTCTTCCAGTTTATCGTCTTGGGTCATTAAAGCAGCGGTTTCTTTTTCTGACAAACCCATTGTGTTTTCCGGTCTGAGTTGGTGCATCAGATGTCTTTTTTGTTTGCGCAATTCATGCTGACGCTCATCATATTGATTAAAAACCGGCCAGAATTTCTGCGCTTCGTCTGTGGTTAAATCCAAACGGTCAGAAATAAAAGCCACACGCAAGGCTTTGACACGATCAATTCGTTTTTCCTTGTCTTGAGAAAAAGAAAAGATGGAAGTAAAAAGTAAAATAAATACAAATAATTTTTTCATCTTAATTCTAATATTCGTTAACATAAGTTTCAGATTCTTTCTGGTATAAATTCAGGGATTTTTCCACAGCGGTAATGTCTTCATCCGATAAATGCATGGCAATATCTTCTGTGGAAATGTCTGCGTCGTAAGCAAGGTATTCCTGTGTGGATAAACTGTTTTCCGAAGCATTTTTCAAATACATCCAGGTAGCGAAAGACAAAACCAATACCGCAGCAACACTTGAAATCCAAACCGATTTTCTTTGCCAAAAAGAAATCACGTTTACTTCTTTTTCAGGAAGTTGCTCCATCAGTCGTGCTTCAAAATCCTCGAAATAATTATCGGGAATTTTAAAACCGCTCTCGATTTTCTCGCCGTTATGTAAATCAAACTTCTTCATATGTATTGGACAAATTTACACCCGAAAGGTTTAATGTTCATTTAAAAATTCTTCTATTTTTTTAACTGCATGGAAATAAGAAGCCTTCAGCGCTCCAACGGAAGTATCTAAAATCTCCGATAGTTCCTCATATTTCAATTCTTCAAAATACTTCATCTTAAAGACCAATTGTTGTTTTTCCGGCAAGGTGGCAATGGCTTTTTGAAGTTTCAACTGGATTTCATCACCATCATAATCCACATCGGCTTCTAAATTATTTACGAGTTTCTCCTGAAGCTCTTCGCTTGAAATCCCTTGTTTTTTTGCCCGTTGATTAATAAAAGTGATTGCTTCATTGGTTGCTATGCGGTACATCCACGAAAAAAGTTTGCTCTCGCCTTTAAAATTCTTCAGGTTTTGAAATACTTTCACAAACGTATTTTGCAGAATATCATTAGTATCGTCATGATTAAGAGCAATGTTTCTAATGTGACTGTATAAAGGTTTTTGATATTCGCGCACCAATTTCCCAAACGCTTCGTTTTGCGTTTTTGGGTTGAGCAACTCTTCGATAAAAGCCTTTTCGTTGTGCAAGAGAATCTCGGTTTATTGTTAAGACTAAAGATAATGGAAAAGGTTTAATTTAGAGTGTAGATAATAGGGAAAAGAGACATGGGAAGAGGGAGAAGGGAAAGGGAGTAGAGAAAAATTTTTTGGAGCGAAAGGTCGTTTTGTGTCGGGAATGGTAATTCCTGCTGTACGCTTTACAAGGTGCCGCTCCCATCAGGGCTGGAGAGGAAACCATTTTTCTTTTTGTTAACTAAAATAAGCCGGTAACTTTGTACCTTTGCCGCTTTACAACACAACAACAATGATCAAAACAGTAATTTTCGACATGGACGGGGTAATTGTAGACACAGAACCTGTTCACAAGTTTGCCTATCATCAACATTTTGACGAATTGGGAATAGAGGTTCCTGAGAAAATGTATGCTTCCTTTACCGGAAATTCGACTAAAAATGTTTTTCAGAAAATAAAAGATACGTTCAACCTTGATCATAACGTAGAAGATTTGGTTTTGAGAAAACGTCACTTGTTTAACGAAGCGTTCGATACCAAACCCGATTTAGAATTAATTGAAGGCGTTCACAAACTAATCCGGAACCTGCACCAAAACGGAATGCAGCTTATTGTGGCTTCCTCAGCATCAAACAGTACTATTAACCGCGTTTTTAAACGTTTCGACTTGTATCAGTTCTTTACCCATATTGTAAGCGGGGAAGATTTTCCAAAATCGAAACCGGATCCGGCTATTTTTCTTCATGCTGCTTCTTTATCTTTAGCTCCGAAAGAAAACTGTATCATCATTGAAGACAGTACTAACGGAATCAAAGCAGCTAAAGCGGCAGAGATTTTTTGTATAGGTTACAATAGTGATAATTCTAAACATCAGGATTTGTCTTTGGCAGATCATATCATCCATGATTTCAGTGAAATAGACTTTGAAACACTTTTAAACATTAAGAAAAAAGCATAACTTAGTGAAAAACTAAGGCTTATGAGTGAACCGATTAATTGTCTTCAATGTAATTCGGAAGTAGCGTCTGCTTATTGCGGCCTCTGCGGGCAAAAGGCATCTACGCATAGGTTTTCCCTCTCAGAGGTTGTTTTTTCCGAATTTTTGCATGGAATTTTTCATTTGGAAAAGGGGTTTTTCTATACTTTGAAAGAGTTGCTGACAAGGCCCGGACATAGTATAAGAGAGTACATTCAAGGCAAAAGAGCCAAACATTTCAGTTATTTTACGTTATTGATCATTTTGGTAACGCTTTGTTTTTTTGTAAGTCGTTTTGCAGAGGTCAATATTACCCAAATTTATGAGAAAAATGGGCAAGGGGTTTTTTCAGAAGTTCAGCAATTCCAGAGTAAATATCCAAAGGGTTATCTTCTGCTTTCAATCCCAGTTTATTCGATATTCAGTTTTTTGTTCTTCAGAAAAAGCAAACTCAATTTCGCCGAAAATTTAGTATTGAATTCGTACCGTACCGCAATTGAATATTTGTTTACTTTTTTGTTTTACCTGAGTTGTATTCTTGTGAAAGACATTGATTTGATAAGTGTTTTATATGTTGGGTTGCAACTGCTGATTTTGCTTTATATAATTGTGTTCTACTATCAGTTTTTCTCCTTTTATTATCGCTATAAAAGCCTTCTTTTTGTAAAAACTGTTATCGTTTCGGTTCTAATTTCAGTATTGAGCACTTTGGTAATCATATTTGCTTTTGGAGTTTATTCCTCAAGTTAAATTGTCTAACGCAGATTTGTATGTTTTTAAGCATTTTTCTCGCGCTTCTTTATGGTCTACAATAGGTTTTGGGTATAAAGAAGTTTCCAGTTCCGGAACCCATTTTTTGATGTATTTTAAATCGGGATCGAATTTTTTAATCTGTTCCGTAGGATTGAATATTCGAAAATAAGGGGCGGCGTCCACACCAGATCCTGCGGCCCATTGCCAGTTACCAACATTGCTGGATTGTTCGTAATCCAATAATTTTTGGGCAAAATACGCCTCGCCCCAACGCCAGTCAATCAAAAGATGTTTGCACAAAAAACTCGCCACAATCATCCGAACGCGGTTGTGCATGTGGCCGGTAGTGTTAAGTTCCCGCATTCCTGCATCCACAAAAGGATAACCGGTTTTTCCATCGCACCATTTTTCGAATAGAGCCTCATCATTACTCCATTTAACGGCATCGTATTTTTCTTTGAAACTTCGGTTTATGGTATGAGGAAAATGCCATAAAATTTGCATAAAAAACTCACGCCAGATAAGTTCATTCAGGAAAGTTTCGTTTTTAAATTCTTTTGCCGTAAGTACTAATTTTCTAATTGAAATAGTCCCGAAACGTAAATAAATACCAAGCATGGAAGTTCCTGCTATGGAAGGATAATTTCGGGTTGCTTGATAATTGGAAATTAGTTCTTCTGAAATATTAAAAGGCAATGGAGTAATTTCCGATGTTTGAAAACCAATATCCTTTAAACTTAAAAAAGGGTAGGGGTGAACTGTGATTTTGTCTAATAATTCCTCTGAGGGATAAGAGATAAGTTTAGTTTTAGAAAGTTGCTCTTTCCATTTTTTAGAGTAAGGTGTAAAAACCACATACGGGCTACCGTCGTCTTTGACCACATCATTTTTCTCAAATACCACCTGATCTTTACAGGTTTTAAATTCGATTTGATGCTCTTTTAATAAGTTATAAACTTCTTTATCACGCTTTCTGGCTGAAGGTTCATAATCATGGTTAGTGTAAACCGTTACAATTTTATTTTCAGAAATTAATTGCTTAAAAACAAGTTCAGGTTTTCCATAAAAAACAGCCAATGATTTCCCTTTTTCTTCTAAACTGCGTTGAATTTTTTCCAGTTGATTGTGTATAAAAGTAACTCTGGAATCGTCTGGCTCGAGTTGAGAAAGTATATTTTCATCAAAAATAAAAATAGGAAGTACTGCGGAATCATTATTTAGGGCATGAAAAAGGGCCGTATTGTCATCCAGTCGTAAATCACGGCGGAACCAAAAAATTGTCATAGGTATGTTTTAATATTTTCCAAAAAGTGCTTCAAGTTTTGCTCTTCGGTAACTGAAAATTTCATTCAGTTTTGGTTTTACAATAATCGGATGAACCAGTTTGCCCAAAAAACCAAAAGGCAGTTTATAATGAACAATGTCTTCTATTTCTACTCCACCATCAATTTCTTTGAAAAAATGCTTGTGATGCCAGAATTTGTAAGGGCCGAAGCGTTGTTCGTCGACAAAAAAAATCTGGTCTTTTACATGAGTTATTTCGGTTACCCATTCCATTGTAATTCCTTTAAACGGAGTTATTTTATAGTGGATGATCTGACCGGAAAACATCTTTTTATCGTCGCCGGAAAGTGTTTGGAATTTCATCGAATCCGGAGTAATTGTGTTTAAATTTTTCGGATCGGAAAAAAAGTCCCAGGCTTTTTCCAATGAAATAGGAAGCTGCTGTCTTACTTTAATTGCAAACATCTTTTTTTGTAAAATTACTTACTATTTGGAATTATTTGAAAATATTATGTAAAGAAATTCTATTTAGGGTATTCTTAACATTTTAAAAATGTAATTTTTGTTATTTTCGTTTGCATAAAATAAAAACTAAACCATAGTATGAAAAAAATAATCCTTACCGCTGCGTTTGCGTTTGCTACAGTGGCAATGCAGGCACAGGTGAAAACCCCACAGGCGAGTCCTAGTTCTAAAGTAGAACAAATGGTAGGCTTAACCAATGTTGAAATTGACTATTCACGTCCTAGTATGAAAGGAAGAACAGTTTTTGGAGAATTGGTTCCTTACGGAAAGATTTGGAGAACCGGAGCCAACGCTAATACTACAATTTCTTTCAGCGAAGACATTGTTATTGGTGGAAAGACTTTAAAAAAAGGAAAGTACTCACTATATACATTGCCAAAAGCAGATAGCTGGGAAGTGATTTTTTACACAACCACAGACAATTGGGGAAATCCTGAAAACTGGGACGAAGCAAACGTGGCATTGCGTACAACTGTTAAACCTGAAACTATTTCCAGAAAAGTGGAAACCTTTACAATCGACATCAATAATGTAGACAATGATTATGCTGTTTTGGAATTACTTTGGGAAAAAACTTTAATTCCTGTTAAGTTTGAAGTTCCTACGCAAAAAGTAGCTTTAAAAAGCATCGAAACTACATTAGCTGGGCCTTCTGCAAACGATTATTTTTCTTCTGCTCAATATTTATATCAATCTAATGGAGATTTAGGAAAAGCATTAACTTGGGTAAATAAAGCAGTTGAAATGAAAGGCGCAGATACTCCATTTTGGTATTTACGTTTAAAATCTCTAATTCAAGCTAAAAAAGGAGATAAAATGGGAGCTATTGAAACTGCTAAACTTTCTTTAGCCGGAGCTGAAAAAGCGAACAATCAGGATTATGTAAAGATGAACAAAGATTCTATTGCAGAATGGAATAAGAAATCTTAAGTAGTCAATAGTATTTAAAAAGGCTGTCTTTTATCGAGACAGCCTTTTTTTATTCTTTGGTTTTAAGGAACGATTGAAAAAAGATTCCTAGAATAATGGTAAGGAATGCCCCAATAAAGTTAAGCCACAAGAAGCTGACAATATCTAAATAGTAAATGTAGAATATCGTTAGCTGTGAAACAACCGCACTCCAAAATACCGCACGTGCTTTTACGAACTTCACATAAAATGCTACCAAGAAGATCCCTAATACAGTACCATAAAAGATGGAACCTACTATGTTAACCAATTGAATCAGGTTCTCAAACAAAGTTCCAACGCAGGCAAACAAAATTGCGATTATTCCCCACATTAAGGTGAAAAGTTTGGTAGCGGTAACAAAGTGTTTTTCAGATTTATCAGCTCTTAAATTACGTTTGTAAATGTCGATGGTTGTAGTAGATGCCAATGCATTCAATCCAGAAGCCGAAGAAGACATTGCCGCCGAAAAAATAACGGCCAACAATAAACCAATAAGACCTTTTGGTAGGAAATTCAGAATAAAATATAAAAAGACATAATCTTTGTCGTTGGTTTCTGTTTTAGCATCTACTTTACTGATGATTTCTTTTGCCTGTTCGCGTAAATCTTTCTCTTTTCCAGATAGTGAAACCATTTTTTGCTGTAGGATAGGGTTGTCAAAGTCCTGATTTAACTGACCAACATAAAGCATACTGATTTCTTTTTTCTCGTTTTGAACCGATTCCAATTCTTTTTCGAGTTTTTCATATTCGGTTTTGTATTCCGATTTTTTTGCCAAAGCATTGTTGGTCGGATTGAAATGCAAAGGAGACGAATGAAACTGAAAAAACACAAAAACCATCACACCGGTTAGCAAAATGAAAAACTGCATCGGAACTTTTAATATACCGTTCATGATCAAGCCCATTTGGCTTTCGCGAATTGATCTTCCTGTCAAATAACGTCCAACTTGAGACTGATCGGTACCGAAATATGAAAGCGCTAAAAAGAATCCGCCGGTAATTCCGCTCCAGAATGTATAACGGGTTTCAGGATCAAAAGAGAAATCGACGATGTTCATTTTGTCATTGGCACCCGCAATTCCTAAGGCATTACTGAAACTCAATTCTTCCGGTAAATAACTTAAAATCAAAAAGAACGTGATGAACATTCCGGTCATGATTACAAACATCTGTTGCTTTTGAGTTACGTTTACCGCTTTAGTTCCACCGGAAAATGTATAAATGATTACCAAAATTCCAATGGCAATGTTCATAAAGGTCAAGTTCCATCCCAATAAGGCTGATAGAATGATAGCCGGTGCATAAATAGTAAGACCGGTTCCTAATCCTCTTTGTACCAAGAATAATATTGAAGCAAGTGAACGAGTTTTAACATCAAAACGCTGTTCTAAAAATTCATAGGCCGTAAAAACTCTGAGTTTGTGATAAATCGGGATGAAGGTGATACAGATGACCACCATGGCAATAGGTAAACCAAAGTAAAACTGAACAAATCCCATACCGTCGTGATAGGCCTGTCCTGGGGTAGAAAGAAAGGTAATCGCGCTGGCTTGTGTTGCCATTACCGATAAACCAACTGTCCACCAAGGGGTTTCGTTGTTCCCTAAAATAAATTCTTCTACGTTTTTGCTTCCTCTTGTTTTTAATGATCCGTAAATTACTATGAATAAAAGAGTTACCGAAAGTACGATCCAATCAATTGTTTGCATAGGTTACGAATACATTTGCATTAAAAAATAGAACAATAAAATGTAGAACGCATTGAGTAACAATACAATGGTGTAACTTTTTTTCCACTTAAATTCCTGTTCTTTCATAGTTCGGTTAATAAATTATTTGCCTATTGCGATAAGGTTGGCCATTAATCGAAAAGCTCCGGGAACACCTTCAGGCAATTCTCTAAAGAAACTCAATCCAGTATAAATATAATGCCCTTTCCCGTATTTTGATACTAATAAAGCTCCTTGTTTAGCTGTTTCGCCTTTATCATTTGAGGCAAGAATCGGGGTAAATTCTTTTGCCCATTTGTTTGGATAATTGAGTCCCTGTTCCTGTATCCAACACTCAAAATCTTTGTTGGTGATTTTGTTCGGATAATTCAAAACTGTGTGTTTAGGGTCTAGAAAAGTCACTTCTGCGGTTTCTTCCGTAACACGATCTTGTGAAATTTGTAAATCGTAAGGAGCAAGATCTGGTGTTACTAATTTTCCGGTGGTATTGTATTGCACGATCATTGTTCCACCGTTTTTTACATAATCCAGCAAGATTTTCTGTTTGAATTTTAACAGATCAACCGTGTTGTAGGCGCGGATTCCCATAATTATGGCATCATACTCTAAAAGGCTTTCCGCTGTAATTTTCTCAGGAGCAATTACCGTTACGTTGTAATCCATTTGGCGTAAACTCTCCGGGATTTCATCACCAGCGCCCATTACATAACCGATATTGCTTCCACGGGTTTCAATTTCAATTTTGTTGAATTTTGCCTCCGATGGCAATAAAACCTGTTGCAATGGAATATGCGGATAATCAATAGTAACCAGTTTTTTATCAAAACGGACGTTGTCTATTATAGCAATGCTTTTTGCAATAGCTTCTGTGGCATAATAAGGTGGCGTTACTTCAAAAGAAACGGTTTTTTCACTTCCTTTTTGAGCTAGTTCAAACGGAATACTCTTTGGATAAACTTTCCAGTCGGCGGGTAAATCCAGAAGAACATCGCCTTTACAATTGTCTTTTCCGGCTCTTATTTTTACGGATATTTTGTGCTTTCGGTTGTTCGGAAATAACTCGACTTTGTTTAAAATTTCCGTTGTAACTTCAGGTAAAACTGCAAAAGGCTGGTAGAGTTCCCCTTTTACGGCATCATTAAATTTATAAACGATGTTCTTATAGATGTCGAATGTCGTATCGCAAATGTTTAGTTTCCAACGTAATTTTAAATAATCCGATTCCGGTTTTCCTATTTGGTTTTTATCGTTTACGGAAAACAAACCTAAAGTCCCTTTCTCGTTCAGCCAATAAGGAGAGGAGAAGGAGCTCGTATTTGGAACAGTAATGTTTTTTTCAACCTTAAAGGCAACGTTATTTTCCAGTTTTTTGTTTTCCAGGATTTTGGTGTTTAAGAAATCTACAGAAGCTATTTCAATTGGCTCATTACTTCTATTGGTCGCTTCAATTTTAAGAGTAATTTCCCCATTTGGATTTGTGTTTTGAATGGACGCAACACCTTCCAAATACAAACCGCAACAAGCGACAATAATGTTTTCAAGTTCTTGCTTTTTCAAAGTTCTCCAGTGTTCGTCTTCGAGTTGGTTGACTAATTTATAAGCTTCAACCAGTTTGGTTAGATGTACTTCAGGATTTTTAAAGTTGAAGTTGTTTTGAACATCGTATAAAATTTTACCGATTGCTTCACCGCCTTTAACACGTGACCAGGTGGTGTTGATGCCTTCAAAAATATTGGTTTTGTCTTTCGGGAAATCGCCTTTTAAAAATTCGAGATATTCGGTTTCATTGCCTCTTGTTCCTGTACTTCCAAAACCTTGGCATTGATGCTGACTTCTGCTTAAAGCGGCAATTTCCCCGTTGCTTTTTCCTTTTAAAGGATAATAAACTCCGGTATTGATGTTGAATAAGTTGGTTTTGTCTGCTTTTTTGAAATTTTCTTCACTACCATAAAACCACCATGAAGTATTGAAAAACAAACGTTTTGGCTGCCAAGTGCTTGTTGATTTTAACTGTTCTGGAAATACCGAAGCATCGTTTGTTTTGTCAAAAGCTTCTACACTTAACATTGCGGAAGCAGTGTGATGACCATGTGTAGTTCCAGGTGTTCTGTGATTAAAACGATTAATGATAACGTCCGGTTTGAATTTTCGAATGGTTAAGATTACGTCGCTTAAAACTTCTTGTTTGTTCCAGATTTCAAAAGTTTCCTCTGGTTCTTTGGAATAGCCGAAGTCGTAAGCGCGGGAAAAAAACTGTTCACCGCCGTCGATTCTTCTGGCCGCTAAAAGTTCCTGAGTTCTTAAAACGCCAAGCAATTCTTTTAATTCTGTTCCGATGAGGTTCTGGCCGCCGTCACCGCGAGTTAACGATAAATAACCAGTCCTTGCTTTGGTTTCATTTGATAAATAGGAGATGAGTTTGGTGTTTTCATCGTCCGGATGTGCTGCTATATAAAGCACTGAGCCTAAAAAGTTCAGTTTTTCAATCTGATTATAGATATCGGTAGCATTCCATTTTTGAGGTTGTTGCGCAAAAATGGATTGGGTCAGAAGCAATAAAATGGTAGATAAAAGTAAGTAATACTTCTTCATAAATGTAATGTTATTCAGGTCTTTCAAATATAGTGAAAACCGAGCGCTGGTAAAGATATTTAACAGGAAATTAAAAAAAGGCAAGAACTTCACAGCCCTTGCCTTTATTTAAATTAATTGGGTTAGGTTACCCTCTTTTTCCGTTTCCGTGTCCTCGACCGTTTCCGTTTCCATTTCCGTGACCGCGTCCTGGCTCATGACCATTACCATTTCCATTGTCGCGCCCGCCACGAAATTCATTATTCTGACGATAATCGTTTCTGTAATTATCGTTTCTGTAGTTATCGTTTCGTCTTTCTTCTCTTCTATAATAGTTTCTGTCGTCGTTTCTATCATTGTCATCACGGTCTCTGTAATAACCGCCTCTAGGTCCGTTGTATACTACTTGTGGTCTAGGTCCGATTGATCTTTGATAACCACCTCGGTAACCATGGTAGTATTTTACTTTATGCTTTTTGTAATAAATGTATGGATTTGGTCCGTAATCATCTAAACATACTTTATAGGCTCCATACAAATCATAATGTCTGTATCTGTAAGGCAAATAGGCCGCTCTAATCCATCCGCCACCATCAAAATAAATAAACATTGAGGTTGGAATATCGTAGTACACTTCAATATCCGGAAGGTAGTAGTATCTGATTTCAGGTGCATATCCAACCGGACCCCAAACCGGTGGAGCACCGATATTAACATTAACCGAAACTTGTGCCTGAGAGCTTAACGTCATGAACAAAAATCCTGCAAGTAAAAATCTAATAGCTTTCATAATTTTATATTTTAAATAAATCAATATTCGTTTGATGTTAGACTAATTCCAACTACCGTGCCAAAACTTGTTTTTTGAGGAATAAAATACTGAAATTGATTTTAATTTTTTGTCTGAAAGTGTTGGTTTTACTAGGATTTTTAATTTAAAAAAAAATAAAAAAGCAAGGCTGTAAAACCTTGCTTTTTTATAATTATTAGGCTAATTATTATTTACCTTTTCCGTGACCTTTTCCGTTTCCACCACCATGACCACCACCGTGATCATTTCCATCATGTTTTCCACCTTTGTCGTGTTTTCCTTCATGAAAATTATCATTGTAACGGACTACGTTTTTGCTTTTTACTTTTCCACCCTTGAATTCACCATAATGGTTGCCATTATCGTGTTTCATCTTATAAGATTTTTGTTTGTATTTCTTGTAACCCTTCGGATATTTCACTTTATGAACTTCGTAATAACGGTACGGATTGTCTCCTCTGAAATTCAAAACAACTTTATAGCCACTGTATAAGTCAAAATGGGCATACATCGAAGGTAATACTGTTGCATGGATCCATCCGTGAGGACCAAAATAAATGAAGTTCGCGGTTCGGATATCGTAATAGGTTTGGATATCCGGAATATAGTAATAACGGGCTTCAGCATAACCAACGGGACCCCAAGGCGGAGGTGTTCCAATATTGACATTAACAGAAACTTGCGCTTTCGTGCCGGCAGCAAATAATAAAACAAAACCTAATACTAAAACTTTAAGTGCTTTCATAATTTTTTGTTTTTTGAATAAATAAGTTACGTTTATTCATGTTAAAACGCAAAATATTTTTTCAAAGTATAAAGAAAATCACAAAAACTGTTAAAGGATTGTTATTAATCCATGAATTCCTGCTCGTCGCGGTACTGCTTAACAATGGTAATTCCCTTTTGGATTAATAAGTTGTTGGGGTAGGTAATGCGTTCTCCGTCTTTTGTTTTTAAAAGCGCGTGAAATGCTGTAATATCTACAATTTCTCCTTCTACAGGAAAATCTTTGTCGTGAATGAGAATTACATCCCCAATCTTAAAAGGAAAATTAAAAAACAAAATGATGCCCGCTGTAATGTTACTCAAGATAGACCATTGAGCAAACATCGCCACACCAATTACTGCAGAAATGGACGATGCAAAAAGAAGAATATGCGTTGTGCGTATCCCCCAAATGGTAAAAAGTACAATTAATAAAAGAAGGTTAAGTAAAATTTTTATGTATTTAACAACCAGATTAGTACGACGATGCTCAATTATATTGGAGTCCTGAGCAAAACTTCGGACAATTTTAGGCACAAAAAAACGAACCATTACAAATAACGCCACGGTTACTATGGTTGCTATAGTTTCGACTAAAAAATGATTGTCTAACATACATCTGTATTTCTATACAAATGTAAGCAAATGTTTATAAACTTTATCAACAGGTAACCCTACAACATTGGCATAAGAACCATCGATTCTTGAAATGGCAACAAGACCTATCCATTCCTGGATTCCATACGATCCGGCTTTGTCGAAAGGTTTGTAGTTGTTTAAATAATAGGTGATGGCTTCGTCGGAAAGCGGGTTGAAGGTAACTTTTGTCACTTCGTAAAAAGTATCAGTTTTTGTTTTTGTTCGGATGCAAACCGAAGTAATTACTTCATGGGTTTTTCCGGATAACGATTGTAGCATTTTAAACGCATCTTCATAATTTTTAGGTTTCCCAAGCGCTTTGTTTTCATGCCAGACAATAGTGTCGCTGGTTACCAAAATATCGTTTTCAGAAAGTTCTCCTAAGAAAGCATTGGCTTTTAATTCGGCTAAATAATTGGTGATTTCTTCAGCTTTTAAATCATCGGAATAGACTTCTTCAATATCTTTTAGTCGAATATCGAAATCCAAATCCAGTTCCTTAAAAAACTGTTGTCTGCGCGGTGATCCTGAAGCAAGAATAAGGTTGTATTTCTTTAATTTTTCCCTAAGCATTGAATTTCATATTTACGGTGATTACTACAATGGATAAGATTCCAAAAAGTAAAACTAATTTCAGGATAAGGCTTAAATGACTGTATTCTTTTTTGGATTTAGCACTCCAGATTTTGATCAGAAAATACAATAACGGAGCCAATACAAAAAGCAAAAGATAAAACAGCACCCATTCCAACGATAAAAGGTTTTCGTTTAAATACCACAATAACAAGGCAATCGGAATGAATGTTAATCCGAACACCAGTTTTGTAGTTCGTTCTTTACCTAAAATAATAGGAAGGGTACTCATTCCCGCATTATAATCACCATCCATGTCTTCAATGTCTTTTACAATTTCACGGATAAAGTTGATAATAAACGCAAAAACCGCATAATCGAGAAGTATACTGAAAAGCATCGCCATCTGAACTCGATTCTCTTCATAAGTGGCCGGGTACAAATCAAAAATTCCAACAAGGATTACACTGAATGAAAGCAATAAAGCTACAATAATGTTTCCAACTAATAAGTTTTGTTTTAAGTTGGTCGCATACATGTACAAAGTAGCGGAAACGCCAATAAAAACTCCCGAAAACATTGGTTTTCCTATAAGATTAGAAAGATAAAATCCAATTCCAACACCAATTATATTCAATGCCGCATAGATATTGTAGGCCGCTGCTTCCGAAATAGAGTTGCCCACAACCTGATTTTCAGGCTTTGTTATTTGATCGGTTTCCTGATCCATGATGTTGTTGATCACATAACCGCCGGCTGCGATAGTTACTGTTGCCAGTACCAGTAAAAGAAATTGCCAATCGGCTAAGGCAAGAAAAATATCTGTTTGATTTTTAAAAAACACGAAGTGAAAAACAAGCTGCATCAAGGCCAGCATCAATAAGTTTTGGTAACGGATTAGTTTTAGAAATTTCATTCGTTAGTGTAAAGATTTATAATGTTTTGGAAAAAAATTAATCGTATTTGGCATCGAAATGTTCCATCCATTTGCCCTGAACTTTCATAACCTGTTCAATTACATCACGAACGGCGCCTTTTCCTCCATTTTTATGAGAAATATAGTTACTGATTCCTTTGATTTCCGGAGAAGCGTCTTGCGGACAGGTCGGCAATCCTACCAATTTCATCACATGGAAATCAGGGATATCGTCGCCCATATACAAAACCTGTTCTGATTTAATGTTGTAAATGTCAGTAAACTCTTTGAAAACTTCCACTTTATCGTGAACGCCTAAATGAATATCGGTAATTCCAAGATTTCTTAAACGGATGCGAACGCCTTCATTACTTCCGCCGGAAATAATACAAACGGTATAGCCATTTTCAACTGCAGCTTTCATTGCGTAACCGTCTCGAATGTTCATCTCGCGTAGCATTTCTCCGGTTGGGGTAATGTGAACGGTTCCGTCGGTTAGAACGCCATCAACATCAAATACAAAAGTTGTGATGTCGTTCATGATTTCTTTATAGCTTTTACTCATTATTGTTTTGTATGGATTGGGTTAGGAGTTTATAGATCGTTTTTCTGCTTTGGTCTTTCAGAAAATCAAGGTGTTTTTCAATTGTTTTTTGATCGTGACGGATTGCCGGACCAGTTTGCGCTTTTTTTGGCGATAGCGTTTTAATTTTATCGGCGGTTTCCTGAATCAGTGGGTATAAAATCTCGAATGGAACGTTGTTTTCTTCACAGATTTCATTTCCAAGTTGATACAAATGATTTACGAAATTACAGGAAAAAACAGCGGCTACATGAAGGCTTTGTCGTTGCTCGGAGCTGATTTTGAAGACTTTTTCGGAAATCGATTTGCCAATATTCTCCAGAATTCCGTAATCGCTTTCATTTTGCGTTTCCAAACATAAAGGAACCACAGAAAAATCAATTGCTTTCGATTTGGAAAATGTTTGTAACGGATAAAAAACACCTTTACGGTTTTTGTCGTTCAGGGCATCAAAACCCATACTTCCTGAAGTGTGAACAACCAGCTGATTTTCAAAGGGAATCAAGTTAGAAACTTCTGAGATAGCATCGTCGGAAACTGCAATTATTGTTACGGTAGCAGGTTTTAAATCAATATATTTCGTCACAATTGTATCATTGGAAACCAAATGGCTGATGTTTTCCCGTTTGCGCGAAAAAACCTGTTGCAACACAAGGCTTTCCGTTTGTTGAAAAACAGAGATCAAGTGCTGCGCTACATTTCCGGATCCTATGATGTTTACTGTAATCATGTTGCTAAAGTAGCACAAAATTACGAATTGTTTATGCTTTTGGCAGCACAGCTTTCTTTTTTAGTTTTTTAAGTAACGCATTGAAATTTTCGTAATAGTAGATATTTTCGATAAAACGTTTTTCGTCTTTCTTTTTCTGACGGGCAAAGTACAGGCGGTTCTCTTTTTGGTGAACAAACGGGCAAAATTCCGCAACTTCAGAATTGATTTCCGAACCTAAATTTTGAGGAATCGTCCACTTATTGTTTTTACGGAAGCTGATGTACAAATCCACATCGCCAAAACCTTTCGGATCGGTCGAAAAATAGATGATATAATCTTCTTTTTCAGAAATATAGGGGTTTGATTCCCGTTCATTAGTGTTTATCGGTTCCCCTAAATTTTTAGCTGCGGTATGTTTTCCGTTTATGAATTCTGAAAAGTAAATGTCTGACTTTCCTGTACCGTTTTCATTGTCTTTCATGAAGTAAATCGTTCCCTTTTTTGAGATGGAGGCAAACGATTCGGAAGCATCGGTATTAATTTCTGAAAGATTTACAGGTTCAGACCATCCGTTTTCGGTTTTTTCTGTGGAATAAATATCGAATCGGGTTCGGTTAGGCAATCCTTTAACTGGTCGGTTCGATTGAAACAAAACGGTTTTTCCGTCCGGACTAAAAATAGGATCAATATCTTTATGTGGAAGTTGATTGGAAAACGATGCTTTTACCGGTTTTTGCCATTTTCCGTTTCTCTTAACGCTTTCCATGATTATCAATGTGTCTCTTCCTCCATTTGAATTTACCCACAATGCCCGATTGGAATCAGGGGAAAGTGTAAAACCGAACACACCATCGTTAGAAATGATTCCGGGTTCATAAATTTTTGCCTGTTGGGCAGTGATAAAGAATGGGACAAATAAAAGAAAGTAACTGATTTTGTTCATGATTGATGCTTTAATGAGATAAAAATAAAGAGTAAAGATTTTGTAAGAAATTGTTTTAACAGAACTTTAGGCAAATAAAAAGACCGCAGGATATGCGGTCTTCATGAAGTTGTACTTTTCTAGTTTAGAAAGCGTCTACAATTGCAACGAAATCTTCAGCTTTTAATGCTGCTCCACCGATTAAACCTCCGTCTACATCTGGTTTTGAGAAAATTTCTTTGGCATTGTCTGGTTTTACACTTCCTCCATAAAGGATGGAAACGTTTTCAGCAACACTGCTTCCGTATTTGTGACGAATAGTCTCACGGATGAATTGGTGCATTTCCTGAGCCTGTTCCGGCGAAGCAGTTTCTCCAGTTCCGATGGCCCAAACTGGTTCGTAAGCTAAAACGATATTTACCCAAGCATTAGCTCCTAAATGAAATAATCCATCGCGTAATTGAGTGTCAACCACATTGAAATGCTGTTTGTTCTGACGGTCTTTAAGTTCTTCACCAATACAGAAAATAATGCGCATTTCGTGTTTTAAAGCTGTATCCACTTTATTGGCTAAAAGTGCATCGGTTTCTTTGAAATATTGACGTCTTTCAGAATGTCCAAGAATTACATTGTTTACTCCGATGGAAGTTAACATATCTGCAGAAATTTCCCCTGTAAATGCACCACCTTCTGCCTGATGCATGTTTTGTGCAGCAACTCCGATATTGGTATGCTCCAGAACATGAATGGCCTGTGATAAATTTACAAATGATGGTGCTACAAGTACTTCTACTTCTTTTCCTGAAGGCAGCTGATTTAAAATATCGGCTAACAATTGTGAAGTTTCGCCTGCATTTTTATTCATTTTCCAGTTTCCTGCAACTATGTTGTGTCTCATTATTTTAGTGTTTTTATTGTCTCAATTAGTTTAGTATCATCTGCTTCAATAGCTCGGTATAAAGCAATTTTTCCTTTTTTGTCGATTACCATATAACGCGGAATCCAATCCAGATTAATTGATTTTCCGAAAATACCTTTCATTCCGTCGGTAGCCATATAATGTTCACCTTGTATTTCAAAACGCTCAATACTTTTTTTCCAAGCTTCCGGCGTTTTATCCATAGAGATGAAAAGATATGCAACATCTGGGTTTTCTGCTTGCAATGCTTTTACTTTCGGCATTCCTTTGATGCAATCGGAACACCAGGAAGCCCAAACGTCCATAACAATGGTTTTTCCTTTGTATTTTTTTAGAATCTCTTTGAAAGTGATCTGACTCCCGTCTGAAGCGAGCATAACGTTCTCAAGCGCTTCTTTTTTAAAACTGGTGTCTTCTTTTTTCTGAGTATAGGAATAGGTCACAAAAGCGGCAATTCCAAATACCAAAAACATTAAAATCTTTTTCATGTGTAGTTAATTATAAGTTTACGTCCTCAATGTCGTTCCAATGTTTCTTATCAATAATCGTTCCTTTGTGAAGCACTACGATACTTGGGTTTCCTCTTTCGATAGTTTTAAGCGTTGTGGCGTCACAAAAATAATAATCGAACGTGATTTTATGTTCCTTGCGGTATTTTGCAATGTCTTCAATTCCGGATGCAGTCATACCTAATACTTTATAGCCTTGAGCCTGAGCTTTTTTAGAGAAAGCTTCAAGTTTAGATAAACCTTCCGGATTAGCTTTGTTTAAATCATAGGAAATCAACATAACCACTTTTGGTGCGTTTAACATTTCCTGAGTAAAATCCTGACCGTCTAATTCGATGGTGAAATCATGGATAGGAGGAACATAACCCTGAGAAATAAGTTTGTCTTCACGACGGACAAATTCTGCACCGGCTGGCAAACTCATTAAATCTTTTTCCCCGAAATTTTGCTCTTTTCCGTTTACTTTATAGACAAAATTCATCTCGTAAACCGAACGCGGAGCGCCTTCCGGGAATTCCATTCCTTTTTGGATGTTGGTTCCTATTTTATAAGCTCGGAAATCTTTCAAAGGCAAATGATTCAAAACCCAATAGCCCATGAAAAGACATAGCGAATACGATATAAAAACCGTCAAAGCTGATGGCATCGGAGGTAATAACGAGTTGATATGCTTCTGATTAAAGAACAAGATCAGTATGAAAAACAACAAAACAACGTCTTTGTAAAACGATTGCCAAGGCGTTAATTTTAAAGCGTCTCCAAAACAACCACAATCGGTAACTTTATTAAAATAGGCCGAATAAAAAGTAAGGAACGTGAAAAATACGATCATTAGCAGTAAGCTCCACATCGTCCATTTTGGTTTGAAACCGATTAGTAAAGCTACGCCTAAAACCACTTCAAAAATTACTACAAAAAGAGCAATTGCCAAAGCATAAGGAACTAAAGCGGGAATGTTTAAAACGCTTTCCGAGAAATATTCTTCTAGTTTAAAAGAAAAACCTGTCGGGTCATTGAGTTTGATTAACCCGGAAATGATGAATAAAACACCAACTATTAAGCGTGATAAGTGTACTAAGTATTTCATATTATCTATTACTAATGTTTAACCAGTCGTTTTTGGTCATTTCAAATTTTATTTCTTTGGATCCGTGCATTCCGGTTTCTTTCCAGCCTGTTTTTCTGTAAAATTGTTCGGCTCTGGTATTGAATGCCGTTCCAAGCCAAACTTTTTCTTTGGGTTGCTCAAAATACCAAGTAAGCATTATTTCCTGAAGCTTTCGACCAATTCCTTTTTTTTCAAAATCAGGATGAATGAATAAAGCCCAAATATTATCGTCTTGTAAATCGGCAATGGCAAATCCTACAATTCTGTTATCAATTTCGCAAACCCAGCCTTTGCCTCGTTCAAACATAAAAACTTCGCAATCTTTATCGGAAACCAGTGCAGGATCAGACAAAGTGTTTTCTTTTACCGAATTTCTAACGATTTGAATCTGAGGTATATCTGCTATTTGGGCTTCTCTGAAAATCATTATTGATTGTTATTTTGTAAATCCCATCAGAATTAAAGCAAACACAGAATAATTAATCATATCCTGATAATTTGCATCAATACCTTCCGATACTAAGGTTTTTCCTTTGTTGTCTTCGATTTGTTTTACGCGTAAAAGCTTCTGCAAAATCAAATCCGTTAGGGAGCTTACACGCATATCGCGCCAGGCTTCACCGTAATCGTGGTTTTTAGCTTCCATTAAAGTTTTGGTAATCAGTACTTTTTCATCATAAAGACGAACTGCAGTTTCCCAATCCAAATCCGGCTGGTCTACAACGCCTAAATCCAACTGAATCAATGCCATAATGCAGTAATTGATAATTCCGATGAATTCTGAAGTTTCATCTTCGTCTACTTTACGCACTTCGTTTTCCTGTAAACTTCTGATACGTTGTGCTTTAATGAAAATTTGGTCGGTTAGGGATGGAAGCCGTAAAATGCGCCATGCACTTCCGTAATCTTTCATTTTTTTGCTGTATAAATCGCGGCAGATGGCGATTACTTTATCAAATTCCTGTGAGGTGTTACTCATTTCTGTCTATCTTTGTTCTTGAATTTTCAAATGTAAAGAAATTCAAATGAAGTTCAAAGTTTATGCTGCTTTGTAACATTTTATTAGCAATCTGAATTTTGTAAGACAATGACAATCAATTGTAAAGGTAAACTTCTTGATTTAACATCGCCTAAAGTAATGGGGATTCTCAATGTTACTCCCGATTCGTTCTTTGACGGCGGAAAATATAAAACCGATTCGGATTTTTTAAATCAGACTGAGAAAATGCTAGGTGAGGGTGCTTCGATTATTGATCTCGGTGCTTATTCTTCCAGACCAAATGCGGCTTTTGTTTCCGAAGAAGAAGAAATTGCTAGATTAAAGCCAATTGTCACTTCATTGGTAAAAGAATTTCCGGAAATCATCCTTTCAATTGATACCTTTCGTGCCGAAGCTGCCAAAGTCGCTATTGATAACGGTGCCGCAATTATTAATGATATTTCCGCAGGTTTACTGGACGATAAAATGCTGAAAACCATAGCCGATGCAAAAGTGCCTTACATCATGATGCATATGCGCGGGACACCTCAAACCATGACTTCTTTAACGGATTATGAGGATATTGTAAAGGAGATGATTTTATATTTTTCTAAAAGAATTGCAGCTGCGAGAAGTTTAGGAATTAACGACCTCATTATTGATCCCGGATTTGGTTTTGCAAAGACTTTGGAGCAGAATTATGAAGTACTGCAAAAACTCGAATTGTTCCAAATGTTGGAATTGCCATTGCTTTCTGCAATATCCAGAAAATCAATGATTTATAAATTACTGGAAACCAGTGCACAGGAAGCACTCAACGGAACCACTTTTTTAAATACGGTTTCACTACTAAAAGGCGCAAAAATCCTTAGAGTTCATGATGTAAAAGAAGCTGTGGAATGTGTTCGTTTATATGAAAAAATGCATAACCCTTATTAAGATGAAAAAACTGGTCGTTTTATTTTTAGCCGTTTTGGCTTTTTCCTGTGGAGAAAAAAAGAAAATCCTTTTGCCGAAAGCGAATGTTTCCGTGGTTAAAAATGTAGATGATATTTCAACAATCGATTTCTTTTTTACTACTGAAAATAACGATACGATTGCCAATGTGAGCAAAAATACCGTAATCTCAACGACCAATTGGGTTTTTAATATTGACAAGCGATTACCTTTAAAAACGATTCTGCCGGATATAATCAAGCTTCAGGAAAAGAAACGTAAAAAACAGGAGGGAGCAGTTGCCAAAACCGCTAATTATTATTCTTATGCAGACAGTATCGGAAAAAACCTTGCCTTTTTCAGTTTTACCAACACGGTTTATAAGTTGCAAAAACCATTGAAAGGTATTGTTGTTTATTTCGATAAAAGCAATAAAGTTTATGTAAACGATTCACTTGTGGAACGCGAAAATCTTCAGAAACAAATTGTTAACCTGAATCAGGAATTAAAAGAGGTTCATTATTGTTTTGATAAAAACATGTTGTACAATGATTACATTTTAAATAAATTGTTTCTAAACACGATTGAGCACAAAATGACCGGAGTTACCGAATATGTTTACTGATGATGATACGGTTCGTTTCGTAAAATCGTAAAACCTCTGTACAACTGTTCGATGAAAAACAAACGTACCATTTGATGGGAGAACGTCATTAGGGAAAGCGATATTTTTCCTTGGGCTTTTTTGTATACTTCTTCACTGAATCCGTAAGGGCCGCCAATTACAAACACCAAAGTCTTTACTCCGGAATTCATTTTTTTCTGTAATTCTTCCGAAAAACCAACGCTGGAGAAGGATTTTCCGTTTTCATCCAATAAAATAAGCTGATCGGTAGGGGAGAGTTTGCTTAAAATCAATTCGCCTTCTTTTTCTTTTTGCTGATTTTCGGAAAGGTTCTTAACGTTTTTGATATCGGGAATGATCTCCAATTCAAATTTGATGTAAAACGACAAACGTTTGGTATAATCGTCAATCAGGGTTTGTAGGGATTTGTTGTCGGTCTTTCCGATGGCGAGCAGTTTGATATTCATTTGTTCAGCATTAAGGCACAAAGATAAGGCAACTTTTTAAGACTTATCTTGATTCGATTATCGTTCTAAAAGTCAGATTGATCCTAGGTTTCGATACAGTTTTGGTAGGAGGAAGCCTGTGCAGCCAATGCGTTTGGGTTTCATCTTTCATTACCAAAAGGCTTCCGTGTTCTAAAAGTAATCCAACCGTTTCTTTGGTTTTTTTATGTTTGAAAGCGAATTTTCGTTCTGCACCAAAACTTAGCGAACCGATAGCGCCGTTTTTCTTTAAATCTTTTTCGGCATCGCTGTGCCAAGCCATTCCTTCTTCGCCATTATGATATAAATTAAGAAGACACGAATTGAAAGTTTCACCGGTTTTGTTCTCGACTATTTCTTTTAATTCAAGAAGTTCTTTTGTCCAGGGTAGTGCTAGTTTGGTAGTATTCGAATAAGTGTAACTAAATTCTTTATCGCCGTACCAAGCTACTTTTCGTTTAGTGGTTATCAGTTTTCCGTAAATGACGGCCTGATCATTATCCCATGCAATGGAATCCATCAGTATTTGATAGAAGCGGTTGGCTTGTTCTTGAGAAAACAGTTTACCGTAATAATTTACCGTTCCGTCTTTAGGAAGGTGATTTTTATTTTCCGGGTTTTCCTGATTGAACAAATCCATTTTGTAATGGTATTATAACTGTTAATTCTCTATGTACTTCTGGGTGTTGGTAAACTTTTTGGCAAGATTTGGATCTTATAAATACTTCTTCTTTTTAAGAAATTCAGCCCATGTTTTATAGCCTAATTCATTGAGGTGTAGCCCATCAGTATTTGCATACTTTGTGTCAAGTTCGCCATTTGAATCTTTGAGCAATGAATTAATATCAATGTAAGTTGCGTTGTTTTTTTTAGCTGTTTTTTTAAGACTAGCATTTATTAAAGCTACGACTTCATTTTTATTGTAGGCATCGGGAAATACATTTTTTGAATTTTTGTTAGTAGGTAAAATGCTCTGAATGAATATTTTAGTTTTTGGAGACTGCTCTTTAATTTTAACGATTATTGCGGATATATTCTCAAGGATAACATCTGCAGGAATGTTTTGCGAGATATCATTGATTCCGATTTTAAGAAAGAGTTTATTTGGCTCACGTTCTGTTATTTCATTTAGACGTTTTAAAACTCCAAAAGTATTATCCCCCGCAATACCTCGATTGAGAATGGTTTTGTCATGAAGAAGCTCTTGCCAGTTACCAAACTCTGTGATGCTGTTTCCTAAAAATATAATCTGATTTTTCTCTATTGGCTCACTCTTAAAAGTAATCAATCGGTTTTGATGATGCTCTTTTGAATATTGAAGAGTGTCGTATTTTGTGCTTTGCGCTACTATTTGTAAACAGGAGCAATATATCAGCAAAAAGGATAAGACTTTTTTCATCGATATCTAATTAAATTATTTTAAAGTTGTTTTTAAGCACTATTTGGTTTTTGAAACGTTTTTTCACAATAGATTATTTTTTAAGCGTCAGGAATTTCGGGCTCTACCAGCTTTTTTAATTTCTCAAGTGATTCCTGCCATCCAAGGTAACACATTGCTGCTGGAATAACAGAAGGTATATTTTCCTGAACTATTTTTATCTCGGTTCCGCATGAAACCTTTTTTAACCAAACTGAAGTTGTCATTTCTCCTGGTAAATTCGGATCATCAAATGTATCTGTATATTTAATGAATTCATTTGGTTTAAGTTCAATATAGCTGCCTCCAAAAGAATGTCTGTTACCTGTGCTGAAGTTAATAAATGACATTTTAAAACTACCGCCGATTTTTGGTTCCATATTATGAACTACACACAAAAAGCCGTAGGGAGGAAGCCAGGAGGCAATCGCATTTGGATCTAAAAATGCGCGATAAACTTTCTCGGGAGAAGTTGAGAACACTCGATGTAATGATACGCTATTGTCTGTCATGGTATTTTTTCTTACTAATTTACAAAAAAATAAGCAGTATTTGGCTAAAATCATGAAGGATGGTTTCAACCCCAAATGTCAATGATATCGCTATTTTGACTTTATGAAGTTAAAAAAAATGATTTGATCCGTTTATTAAAAACTGTAGTAACAGTTTGTTTTATTTCGAGGAAATAATTTTTTGAAGATCAACATGCAATGAAAGATAAAAACCTGCGATCTTATTTGGTTTACTTCCGTTAGCTTTATAAAACGGAGTTAATCCATAATCAAACTTGCCTTCAATTTCAAGGAATTTCAACATTCTTTGGCCTAAACCTAATTCTAAACCTAAAGTAACTTTTTCAAAATCTGAAGTAACATTTTGACTGTTAAACGAAGCTTTGGTTAATACCGCGATTTTTGGACCTAAGATCATATAAAATCCTTTTCGATATTCAGAACCAAAATCGTATTTAAAATTCGGGTTGAAATCAATGAAACTCAATTTGTATTGTTCTCCCAAACTTTTATTGGCATATCCTTTTTCAAAAGTTTTGGTATTTGCTGTTAACTCTAATTTAAGTCCTATGTTTTGAGTAGCTTCGTATTCTAAATAACCCCCTAGGTTTGGTACAATAAACTGATCGTTTCCAGAATCAAAAAAAACATCATTTGGTCCACCATTGGAACTTTGATCGTTAAAAAAATTTATTCCCAAAATAACGCCATAAGATAATTTTTGCGCCGTTGTAGAATTAAAATTTAATAAGAGGCTAAAAACAAAAAATAATTTTAAAATATTGGTTTTCATTGATTTTATTGTTCAAATTCTTTATGATTATTACTTTGATAGTAATTTGTCAGTTAAATGAATTGTGGTTTTGGAATTGTTAAAACTTTTCGAGGTTTGCCATGAAATTACTGATTTTGTTCAAATCCGTAGTGTATTGCTGCTTCAAGTACTTCGATATTTATATTTTTCAGTGTTTTGAACTTGATGCAATAGCCACTTACGCTAGCCTTACCAATTTTATCTCCATAGGTCTTGACTAAGTAGTTCTTATCATCGATACCAAGAATATATACGGAAATTCCGGTAGTATTTGCACTGATGCCTATTTGATAAAATTCTCTGGTTTTTCCATCAGTATATTTTATGATCTGAAAGCCATACCCTATATTAGGATTAGAGACAATTTTATTTTCAGTGTTTTTACCATCTAAGAACCATAATTTACATTTCGGAAACAGTTGAAGGATACGTTGGTGCAACACTTGCATATCGTTTCGCTTCGTTTCTGGTTGGCTTGTAATGTAATTTTTGATTTGTTCCTCTATGCTCATATGAAATTTTCTGTTGTATCTTTTGGTTAAATGCTATCAACGACTCAAAAACCGATTTTTTCTTTCTTCTCTGTTTTAGAAAGTTGTTGATTATTGCAAATATATTGGAAAGATTTGGAGTCAAAAGTCGAAAAAAACGGGAGATAAAATGCTAATTTCTTCAATTTACAATTGAGTATCCTCGACTAGCCTTTTTAAAAATAAGATTGCTTTACTTCATTTTTAAATACTCTAATGCCTCTGGACCTTTTAAAAGCGCTACACCGAAACCTATAAAAACAGCTATTAAAATGAAAATTAAATAGCCCAAGACCGTCAAACCTAAAACACCAAAGATTCGTAAGATGATTGATTTCAGGGGTTTGTCTTTGTAAAATTCTTTAAAAAAGAAAAGCAATATTACCGGGACAAGTAATACTGAAATTTGGGTAACGTTATAAAAGGAAACAGGTGAATGTCTGAAAAAGAACAATATCGGATACAAGAAAATAATGCTCATCAAAGTGTAAAATGCCAAAATGTAAGCATTCATAACTACATGTTCGTAGTAGTTGTTTCCCCAGCTTCTAAAGGCAATTTTGGTTGTCAAAGCAAATAGCGGAATGTAAAGCAGCATTAATATTGAATTATAACTGGACATAAAAGACAATATGTCGCTCATCAAATTTGAGTTGATGTGTTGCTGCGAAAAATATAAAGTCATCACTTCTTTCAGATTCAAAACTTTAAATGAAAGAAAAGTAGCGAGCCCGCTCAAGACAAAAACCAGCAATATAGGCTTGTAATGGTTGACTCTGTTGCCCTCAATATATTCCTTAGCTGTTTTGCCTGGGTTCCTAATAATTTTTTTTACGGAATATAAAAGTCCTTTATTAGTATGGAGTAGAGTGTATTGCAGTTCATCCAACAAATATTTTTTGTTGATTTTGGTATATTTTTTTTGTCCACAATTAACACAGAAGTTTCCTGTAATTATTTCAGTACAATTTTTGCAGTTTTCCGCCATTTACTAAATTTAATTTCGTTTTTTTAATTCTTTATTCATTAAATTTAAGCTAATTAACAAAGGAATAAACGTTATCGGCATTATAAACAGAGGAATAAGTGTTGCAATCGAAAAGTTTTTAAATCCTTTAGTTGTTAAGAGATAAATTAAAACAACTATAGCTAAAAAATACAGTAATGCAAAGCCAATCGAAGCTCCTTTTAATGAATTTCTCTTTTTTATTAATTGTTCGTTTGTAAGGTTTTGGTAAGTATTTTGTTTCATTTAATTGTTGAATTATGAATCAAATTTAAGGTTATATTGTCGTCTATATTTTAGATGACTTTTCGTTTAAATTTCGAGATTTTAATTCCTCTTCAGTAGCCTTTATTTTTTTCTTATTTTGTAATAAAAGATAGGCAAAAATTAGTGGAAAAACGGTAAAAAAACCAAATCCTTTTTTTATAGTGCTATATATTGCAACTCCTATAAACAAGCCCATAATAGCAGCGTTTATGATAGTGCTTAATTTTGCATTTTTTTGTTGCTGAAGCAATTCTTGATCGGTTAAATTTTCAATTTTTTTCTGTGTCATATTTAATTTGGATTAAATATTATTTCATGTTGTTTTTTGTTCTGTACTTCCTGCTAATGTGTTTTACCGACGTTACTATGTTGCGGTAATATACTACAGTTGCATACAAATATATTAAAATATTGAAAGAAAAATTGTACTTTGTTAAAAAATACAAAATTGAACTTGAACATTTTACAAAAATTATGTTATCTCAAAATATTTTATTTAAGTGGTTGGGCAATTCCGATTAAAATTCCTTCAGGACCACGGATGTAGCAAAGTCTATAAGTGTCTTGGTATTGCACTACCTCTTCAACAAGTTGTGCACCATGTTTGTAAAGTCTGGTAAGTGTATCATCTATATCGGCAACAGCAAACATAACGCGTAGATAACCTAATGAATTTACGGGAGCATTACGATGATCTTCAATTGCTTTAGGGGTATCAAATCGCGAAAGTTCCAGACGGCTGTTTCGGTCGGGTGTAATCATCATGGCAATTTCAACCGATTGATTGTTAAGCCCCGTTACGCGACCAGCCCATTCGCCTTGAATCATCGCTCTTCCCTCTAATTGCAGGCCAAGTTCAAGGAAAAATGAAATAGCTTCGTCAAGAGATTCTACCACAATTCCAACATTGTCCATTCTGAGTAAATTATGTTTTGTCATGGTATATGAGTAAGGTTTAAGTAGTTTTTAAGCGTGTGTTTTTAGAAAGGTCTTCTTTATCCAAAGTTATATTGTCCCAAATTTATTTGTCTAGCGTTTTGTAAAACAACTTTTAAATCTCTGGTATAATTCTAATGTTCTTTCCAATGTTTTTTGCCGTTTTTTGCTTTTTCGAATTCGTCTTTGCTTAAAATGTTCTCATCAAGAGTCATTTCCGTTGCACAATAATTTTTAAAAAACTCATCCAGTTGTTCTTTGACCATTAAGACTTCATCGCTAATGTAATTTATGTCAATATTTATGCAAATGGCTCCTATTAAACCATAATCATTTCTATAAATTGGAATTGTAGTACATTTGAATCTCCTTGAACCAATATTCAATTCATAATTTAACTTATCTTCTTTAAGTTCTTTTCTTTTTTTTAAATCAAGTACAAGCATTGTTGTGCCCATTCCTGTTTTTCTTCCCGTAACTTCACCATTTTCTATTTCCATAATAGAACGCGAAGGATTCATTAGATTGTGCAGAAGGATTTCAATCCCCATATTTTTGAATGTTAAACCTAAAAGATGAACGATACGCTTGTAATTTTCAAGAAATTCATTGTTGTCATTTTCAATTTTTGATCCTTGATAAATATGATATAGTTTTTCGTATTGTTTCAGTTCAACCGATTCTAATTGATTTCGAATGTTATTTTGTTCGCCAATAAAGATAAGTTGTCGAGCGGCTGTATAATCTTTGTTTTTTAGGAAATAATGAACTGCAAGCCGGAAATCTTTGATGTTAAATTGAGGAAAATTATTTTTATCCACTTCGAAGGGGTAGAAATCATATTCGTCGAGATTTTTTCCTTTTTCTTTGCGTCTTTCACGGTATTTTCCCAAAAAGTAACCTCCGCTAACTAATAATAAAGAAACAATAACTTCTGAAAGTACAGGAACTAAAACGGAATGTTCTATATTGATTTCCAGAAACATAATTAAATATTTTAGACCATTAATTTACGAAAAATTATTCATATAGTCTAAACTCTATTAACCTTCAAAAGGCTTTGTGTTTGTTTATTTTGCTGAAATTTAAATCGTAGAAACGGTTTAATTGAAGTTGAAAAAAATAGGAGAGAAGTGTGGGATTAGCTTTTCAAATATTTAGCGGATAAATTATTTTAAAAAGAAATGTTTAATACCATTTAAAACTCCAATAAATGTACAGACAATAAGAATAATTAAAGCCACAAAATATCGAAAAGATTGAATAGATAAATTTTAAAAAGAGAAGAAACTGTATGAACAAAATCCTCCAAATATAAACTTGTTTTAGTCTTTTCCTTAACTGCCTGTTAGATGCAGTTTTCTGTTGCTTTTATTTAGCTGTCAGGTAGCTTTTAGTGTCAGTTTTTCAACAGTTCTTTTTACCGTTCTGAAATTTCCTTTAATTTATCTAATGCTTTTGGGTAAGTGTTGTTGAAGTAATCCAAATATTCATCAATAATGTCCATCTCTACCATTACGGTTGTAATGCCATTATTTTCCTGAAAACTGTAATTTTCGTGTCCGCCAGCCCATTTTTCAACCTGTTCACCTGTGGTAACTTCGGTATCTCCGTCCAGAAATCCGTAGTGACGAATGGAAATAAAACTAGCAGGTTTGTGTTCTTCAATTTCAGAAACCATTCCTCCTTTTTTACCGTTTTCATCTGTTCCAACAAAATGGATTTTACTTCCTTTGTCCCAACTGCCTTCATAAGTTGAAGTGGGGTTAAAAGTTGCTGTCCAATATTCGTAAGTGGCTTTGTTGTTTAGGCCTAGCATCGTTTCATATACTTTTTGAGCTGATGCGTTTATTTCTTTTTTAAATTGTAATTTCTGCATGATTATTCTAAGTAAAATTACTTCTAACGTTAAGATAGTTTTTATAAGGTGTCGGCTATTTTGTTGCTCATGTATACAATTATGCCTAAAAGATTGAAAGAAAAAATTGAAAAAACAGGAGAGAGTACAAGTACCATTTCCTCTAAATATGAATCGGATCTGCCAATTTTAAAGTCGCTGCTAGGTATTCGTTGGTTTGTGTTATTTCTTTGAAGTAAAATCTATCATCCACTCAATACCGTATTTATCTCTGAACATTCCAAAATAGGAACCCCATGGGCTTTCATCAATTGGTATTTCAATTTTTCCGCCTGCTGAAAGCCCGTAAAATAGCCTATCAGCCTCCTCACGACTTTCTGCACTAATACATATCTTGGATCTATTTTCATTTTCATTCACCCGGCCAAGCATTTCGGGAACATCATTAGCCATCAAAGTATTTTGACCAATAGGTAAAGCAATGTGCATTATTTTATTGGCTTCATTTTCTGCAATAGGGAATTCAGGATTGGGCAGATCCTTGAACCGCATAATTGTGGCAAAATCTCCACCAAATACTGATTTGTAAAAATTAAATGCTTCTTCGGCATTTCCATTGAAATTGATGTGAGGGTTAATAAGTGCCATAATTTTAGTTTTAAAGTTGTTTTAGAGTAAGCCAAAGTTGCTTCTGTATATTTTGATGGAATAATGCCTAACGGACAGACAGGTTAATTAAGTAGTGATTATTTTGTTTCTGATACTTACAAAGATTCCAAAAGATTGAAAGAAAAAGTTGAAAAAACAGGAAAGAAGTGCAACCGCAGTTTTCTCCAATAATTTAACCAAATCCCGTTTGCTCAAAAAGGTGTTACTGTTGTGCATTAATCTTTTTTAGGTTTGATACTTTCTAATATTTCTTTTTCACTACGAATATAGCTTTTTGTTTTTTTATTACTTATTGAACCATAGTCAGTCCACATTATTTCGCATCCATCTTGAATAGTATCGTCATAGATAGGAATTAAATCAGCAATTCCAACAAAAGAATATTCCATTTCAATATTGTCAGAGTTGATAAATTTAATTTCTGCTTCTTTACCAATTTTTATTGCCTTTTCATAAGCCATTTTTGGGTTTTCAGCTTTTATCAAATGAAGATTCCCCCAAGTTACAACACGGCGTAAATCATTATCTTTATTTCGATTTGTTGGTTCACGCTTCTCAATAATTTCTGCAACATACCAATTCCCTTTTTCGTTGGATATTTTTTCGTTTTCGTTCATTTTTATTATCATTTGGTTCACAATCTTGGAACATTATAGTTAAGGATCCGTTGAGGAGAATAGTAAGGTAAAGCTATATAAAAGTTTTCAAGTATAAATGATTTTTGGAAATCTGTTGCGATTTCTGTATGGCTCATTTTGCCTATTTGGGTTAAGCAGCTCTTGAGAGGAGTATTTTTTATTTAATTTCTATTTTTATTTTCGTTTTTAATTACATTTTTTTTGTTTCATTTTGTGTGGAAATAACATAAAAACCTACATTTTAACTTGTTACAGATTAATAATTGTTTAGATTTGTGTATCTTAAAAAACGATTAAATGAAATCAATAATTACCTTCTCATTAGTGCTATTTACTGCTTTATTGGCAAACGCTCAAGTTGAGTTTGAGGAGCATGTGGTTATTGACCCTGCGCTCTATGTGAATACGCCTAATTCTGTTGTGTCTGCTGATTTGGATGGTGATGGTGATAAGGATGTATTGACTTCATCGTATTATGGGAATAGATTGGTTTGGTTAGAGAATCTGAACGGTTTGGGTGATGATGTTGCACTTCATGTTATTTCGTCAACAATTCAGACAGCTTGGGGAGTTTATACAGCAGATTTGGATGGTGATGATGATTTGGATGTGGTTGTAGCCTCTTTGTCTGGTAACGGACTTACATGGTATGAAAACACAGATGGCAACGGTACATTTGTTCTAAAGCAGGCTACCTATGCCTATCAACCTAATCTTGTTATGGCCGCAGATATGGATAATGACACTGATTTGGATCTTGTATGGTCATCTAAAAATGATGGCACAATCAATTGGATCAGAAACAGCGATGGATTGGGAACTTTTGCCACTACATTCAATCTAGAAAACAATGTATCTTCGGTAATGAGTTTTTACCCTGCCGATATGGATGGTGATGGAGACAACGATATTGTGTCTTGTTACGCGACAGATGGCGGTTCCCATGGTGTAACATGGTATAAAAATAATGGATTTGGTATTTTTGGAAGTAAAATAGTAATTTCTAATGCTGTAGACTATGTCACTTCTGTTTATGCGGGTGATTTGGATGGCGATGGTGATATGGATGTGGTATCTGCATCGGGAGGGGATGATAAAATTGCATGGTACAAAAATTTGGACGGTATTGGCACTTTTGGCGCGCAACAGGTTTTGTCTTTGACGGCAGATGCAGCTGCTGTGGTACGCATAGCCGATGTAGATGGTGATAATGACAAGGATGTGATTTTTGGATCTAATGACGATAAAACTATCGGTTGGTTCAAAAATATAGATGGCATGGGTAATTTCAGTAGTGAAACCTTTATTGCTCCAAATTCCGGGGACATTCGCGATATTTATTTTTCTGATATGGATGCCGATGGCGATTTGGATTTTCTTACCGCATCAAATATCGACAATAACATTAAATTGTTTAAAAATACTGATGGTACAGGCAATTTTGCATCTAGTATCCTTACCAAACACATCGATGGCGGACGCATTGTGGTTGCTGATGATTTAGACGGAGATGGAGATAAAGACATCATTGCGGCTTCCTATTGGGATGATAAAATTTCATGGTTTAAAAATCTGGATGGTCAAGGCAATTTCTATAATTCGCAAACCATTATATCTGCAACGATTAATGGAGCGTCTTCAGTATTTGTTGGCGACGTTAATGGTGATGGTTTTAAGGATGTGTTGACTACTTCTTATATAGACAATACTGTTGTATGGTATAAAAACACAGATGGATTGGGCACCTTTGCAGCTCCGCAAATTATAGATGCTAACTTGTATCAATCCTCAAGGGTGTATCTTTCAGATATCGATAATGATGGCGATCTGGATGTTTTTGCTTTAGGAAGCACTAAAATCGCATGGTACAAAAATCTTGATGGGCAAGGGAGTTTTAGTACCCCGCAGACGATAGACAATATCAACAATTTCACGATGTATGATATGAGTTTCGGCGATTTGGATAGCGACGGTGATCTGGATATTTCTGTAGCCGGAACTTATGGAATGATGCGCTATCTTAATATCAATGGTCAGGGTACTTTTGGCACCAGGCTACTCATTGAAACTAGTAATCATAAAGCGGTTTCAACTAAAATCACAGACATAGACGGCGACGGTGATAATGACCTTGTGTACATAGGTTATATAGGCACCTCCGCTACTAGCTCTTTTGTAGGTTGGTCTGAAAATATGAATGGTTTAGGAAGTTTTGGTTCGCTTCAAATCATCAGTACAATACTTTCAACTCCTAAAAGCGTTATTGTTGCCGATTTTGATAATGATGGTGATATGGATGTTGCTTCTTCTGCCCAAGGTGATGGCGGTGTAATAGCATGGTATGAGAATACTGATGGCCAAGGTACTTTTGCCAATACACAACAGATTATTTCTCAAACTTCCAACAGCCCGTTTGATCTATTTGCTGCGGATATCGATAACAATAACAGAGTTGATATTGTATCCATCTCTAACTTTGATGATAAGATTTCATGGCATAAAAATTTAGGTGTTTTGTCTTCCAATAGTATCAGTGGAACCGTGCGTTTTGATTTGTTGGGTGACGGCTGCACCGACACCGATGCTTTAGTAAGCGGCATTTTGTTGGTTGCTACAGATAACACGACTACTAATGCTACCTTCTCTCAAGAAAATGGACAATTTCAGATTTATACCACAGAGGAAGGTTTGGTAACTACCCAATTGACTTCGCAATTGCCTACCTATTATGCTGCAACTCCAGTGAATTTTGAATCAAATTTTACGGGCTTAGGAAATAGCGATAATGTCAATTTTTGTATTGCACCTATTGCTACTATCAATGATTTATCGGTTAGTGTTTATCAAGTGATGAATAACCCAAGACCCGGTTTTATGACTGGGTATCGTATCGTTTATAAAAATACAGGTACTACACAATTAAGTGGGGATGTGTCTTTTGAGTTTGACGCTTCAAAACTAAATTTCCTAAACGCTACTGAAAACATTGCATCACAAACAAGCAACACCTTGACTTTCAATTTTACAGACTTAAATCCTTTTGAAACAAAAACCATAGATTTACGATTTAATGTTTTTGTGCCTCCTACCACAAGTATTGGAGATGTCTTGATAGCTAAAGCAACCATAAATCCTGTTGTTGGTGATTTTACTCCGCAAGACAATGTAATTTATCATAATCAAGTTGTAGTTGGTTCTTTAGACCCTAATGATATCACTTGTCTTGAAGGCGACCAAGTATTGATAGGAGATGCAGATAAATACCTGCACTATCTTATCCGTTTTCAAAACACGGGTACAGCTGATGCGGTCAATGTTCGTGTAGACAATATCTTGGACAACAAACTAGATTGGACCACCATGCAATTGGAAAGTTTAAGTCATCCGGGTAGCGTTAGTATACGCAATGGTAGTGAGGTAAGTTTTGTTTTTAACAACATGAATTTACCTGACAGTACTAATGATGAGCCCAACTCACATGGTTTTATCGCTTATAAAATTAAGCCAAAGGGAGATGTTGAGGTAGGTGATATCATAAACGCGACTGCAGCTATTTATTTTGATTTCAATCCTCCGGTTGTTACCAATACTGAATCAACAGAATTTGTTGAAACTTTGTCTGCGGTTGATTTTAAAGTTGATAAGGTGTCTGTTTATCCTAATCCTACCAATGGAGTTTTGAATATTGTTTCCAATGTTTCAATTAATAGCATTGAAATTTATAATCACTTAGGACAATTAATGCTTTCGGATAAAAACACTTCCAGGATTGATGTTTCTTCTTTAAGTCAAGGTGTTTATCTGATGACTTTAAAGGATGTATCTGGCGCAACACATACAAAAATGATTACTAAAAGGTAGAAAAAAATGCTTCATTCGATTAGGAATATGTTTAAACTTAATTGATCACAGTTTCTTTATTCACTAGCAGTATGAAGATTACTTTAAGAGATTTCTCTTGAATTTGATATTGTTAATTTTAAATTTGCTATTTTGGTTTTTAATGTATCATTTTTTAGAAGTTAGTTTGAAGTGTTTTTAAACTAAATATTGTTAGTTAATCTGTTCTCTGGTTAGAAGATTTAAAAGGAGAATGATGGATTGGAGTAAAGATTTTTTGTTCCAGATTGTCATTATTTACCTAGTCCTAATTTATTCAAAAGTGTTTTTAGAGGTTCGTTATTTTTGGTCTGATACTGCATTCCCACAGTAATCAAAATAAGAGTTCACCTAAAGAATTGTTTTCGTGAAAATTTCCCGTCTCTGTCTAAATAGATGTAGGGAGACAATCTTTGAAATTATTTTTCACTTTTTAATACAAGTGATAAGGCAGTAAAATTAATGATAACATTAACTAAGATTAGTCCGCTGCGTACCCAGTTCATTGCACTCCAACTCGACCAGGCAGATTTAATTGTCTCAAGGTTGCCTTCCATTGGTTGAGCAAACATAATATCGTTTCTAGGATAAAAATATGCAAATGTAAAACCGTCAACTGCAACGGCAGTCAGTAAAGCTAATCCACAATATATCCGGATTTTTTTGCTCGCATTCCAAAAAAGGATCAACGCAATCATGGCAAGTATTTGATTGAGAGGAGAAAAAATGCGAAAGAACTTACCTGGGTTGCCTGTTTGAAAATAATCCCTGGTAGTCTGAATTGAAGTAGGAATGTTGCTGCCCCAATTGACTGCATCAACTATTGAAGTGTAAAGATTCACGAATAGAAGACCGCAGGCAACGGCTGTTACCGTATAGAGTATTAATTTTCGAATCATGATGCTATTTATTTAGGATTTACCTGTAAAATTACGTAAATATTCTCAATCGGTTGATTTTCTTGATAATAGATGATGAAAGTGATGTGGTATTTTGCTTTATAGAGTTGAGTGTTTTAATTACTGATGCTTATAAATATACCCAAGAAAATGAAAGGAAATATTGAACAATGAAATGACTTTTGTTCCGAATAGTTCAATTGTGCACCGGCTTCAGCTATTTCATATAGTCTATTTTAGCTTCTGATCAGGTATATTTATATTTTCTTTTATAGACTCCGGTTTGATATGGCTCATAACCGAGATTTGGAATTTTGTTATTGTCAAAGGACAGTAACATCTTGTCAAACCTGAAATTGCAAATTTTGATTATTTCGAAAATCTTTTTGTCAATGGTGTAAATTACAAAGGATTTCGATGAATGTAAGTTTTTGCCAAACCAAACTTCAGAAATTGAGTAGCCTCTTATTTGCCCCCAATCTAATTTCACAATCTTAAATTTTAGTGGTTGAGTTATAGTGATTCCATGCTCATCTTTACTAATGTAAACAAAGTGATTTGAAAGCTGATAAAAAAATAAAACTGAAAAAAAGAATAAGAAAAATATTGGAAATAAAATCACCGAATTTTTATCCTTTAAATAAACTGAAGTTAAAAAAACAGTCAATGAAAAGAAAAATAAAGTAATCACAACATTAATAGCTATCCAAAACACATTTGGAAATGTTCTTATTTCGGTCATCTTATTTCACGGTTAG
>NZ_JAKLTO010000006.1 GCF_022012335.1 Flavobacterium sp. SM15
TCAGTCAAAATGGCGCCTAACGTCCCGCCGGCTTTATGAAGTTGGGGACTTTTGTTACTGATGTTAGCAAATATACCGAAAAGGTTTGAAAGAAATATTGAAAAAAGAAAAAGACTTTTAAAGTCTGACCATTCCATTATCACTCAGCCCCCAATTTCATGAAACCGCTGTTAGCAGTAGTTGTTATTTAGGAAATTCTTCACCATTTTTTATCCAATCATCAACTTTCTTTCTTTTTTCTATTGGGTTTTGATTTTCAATGCCATATTTAATTATATCGAAATAATGAAAGAATTTTGGATATTTTGCTCTTTTTGCAATTATAAAATTTGGGAAAATTCCTCTGTAAGTATTATACTCTCTCACTGAGTGATTGTAATTGCTAATACTTAAATTTAATGCTTCACTAAACTCATTAGAAATTTTTTGAGACATCAAGTTTTCGTTAATTTTATACTCAAAATATTCAAATTCTCTTGAAAATTTTATTTTGTTTGATTTTTGAGAACTTTTAAGAAAATAGAGTAAACTGTCACTTTTAATATTCTTTTCAAATAAACTTTTATTTCGTTGATTTATAATTCCAATATATTTATCCCAGTTATTTTCAACGTTTTTACTTGAACTTTCTAAATGCGAAATAACGCTACTTTTATAAAGGCTGAACCCAATTAGGCAAATTATTATGAATAATAATATTGTTACTAAACAACCTTTTAATATTCTCATACTTTGGAATTGATGTTATTTGAATTACATTTTCGTTTTGGACACAATTACTGCTAACGTCCCGCCGGCTTTAAGAAGTTGGGGATTTTTGCTCCCAAATCATTCCATTTTAGGACTGAAGTCAAATATACAAAAAGCTCGTTCCATTAAACACCCAAACCCCAATTTCTTAAAACCGCTGTTGGCAGTAGTTTTTATTCTGCAATTTTTTTAAGTAATTTAGCTGTTTTAGGTTCAATTTCTCCGTTGTATTTTAAATTAGATACTTTTTTATTAGACAGCATTTGGTAAAAAATACAGGCATTTAAAAAAGCACCATACTTATTCGGATGGCTATCGTCTTCGTAAAGTTCAATTTCAGGATATTTTGTCCGTACTTCATAAAATTTATTTCCGTTATCCGATTTTATGAGGTCATTTTCTTTGGCAACCAAATCATAAGCCTCATTAATTATCTTAACCTCTTGTTCTAAACTTTCAAGAACAGGTGAGCAACATTTGTCCTTTTTTATTGATTTGTCAATTTGACTTGCTGGATAGCAATATTGTTTGGGATATTCGTTTTTTAATGGCCAAGTATTGAAAAGTATAAATCTACAGTTGGGATTAGAAACCAATTTCTTAATATCTGAAATTGCCTTATTCGTTTTTAGTTCACGATTTTCGGTGATTAAAACACTTATAGTTCCAGTTTGTAAAATGACAATATCCCATTGTTTCTCAGCAATCTTGATTTCTGTTTCTGTTTTTTCTCCCTCTTCTTTTTTTCTTGTGCTAATTCCATTTTCTGTTCTTGATGTTATTATGTCAGATAAATGACCAGTTAATGACATTCCAGGAAACGTGCTTTGTTCAATTTTTATATTTGGATCTGTTTCATTAAGCATTTTTTGGACTGTCTGCGGCATATCGTAGAAATATGTCAAGCTATTTCCAATAAATAACACATTTATTTTTTCCGCTGTATCTTTTTGTTGCGAATTACAGCTAATGATTTGTAGTGTTATTAAAATTAGTAGAATGTTTTTCATAAATCACGATTTTTCTCAAATTACTGCCAACGTCCCGCCGGCTTTATGAAGTGGCGGATTTTTTATTACTGTTGCCAACAAATATACCGAAAAGTTGAAAGAAAAAAGTGCAGTTTAATACAGAAAGTGCAAACACTAACCATTCCAAAAAATCACCAAGCCCCGCCATTTCATAAAACCGCTGTTAACTGCCGTTTTTGTTAATTATAAATGAACTAGATTAAAATACAATGTTCTTTTATTCAGATCAATTTTGATTTCTTCAGGTTCAGATTCGTTTGAACGATTTATATAATCAGCACTTTGATCACTTTTTTTCCAATTTGAATTGACTTTAGCCAAAGAATCGGTTTGCTTGATGATATAATTAAAGTTTTCCTTATCAAATTGTAGAACCACATTAATTTCAAAATCTGGACCTCCTAAATCCTTAGTTTCATTTTTTACGATATCATATTTCTCAGGTAGATTTACCCCTGAATTTTTAGAAACTAAATCAATTCTTGCTTTTCCGCAATTTGAAAAAACTAAAAATATTATAGACAAAAAGTAAATTGATTTTCGCATTACTACGTTTTTTTTGGGTAAAATGGCAGTTAACGTCCCGCCGGCTTCATGAAGTTGCGGAATTTTATTACTGTTGCTTACAAATATATTGAAAAGATTAGAAGAGAAACTTATTTCGAAGAAAGAAAACTATTCACTGACCATTACCGATTAAAACTGAACAAAGCAATTTCATGAAACCGCTGTTATATGTTGTTGCGACGACACAAAGTTGCTAACCCAAAGTAGCCACAATTTTTTCACGCAAAGTTTTGCAAAGATTTTCGATTCCAATTTTCCGTAAAGTTTGGTAATTATTTTAGGTTCTGATTGTAAGAATTATTCAAGTTTAGTTTGTAAAATTTCGCAATGTTTTATTTAGTTTTTAGATAAAGAATTTCGACAAAATTTGGAATAACTTTTTAAGATTTTGAATAATAAATTTTAGAAAAGCTAGGAATATTTTTCACACAGAATTGATAATAAAAAAGCGGACGAATCAATTGCAAAATGCTCGCGTATATTGCGCCGGCGCAATAACTTATAACGTCCCGCCGGCTTTATGCTGTGGCGGATTTTTTATTACTGACGTTTACAAATATACCGAAAAGTGGAAAGAAAAAACTTCTTTTTAAAGAAGAAATGCAAGCACTGACCAATCCAAAAAATCCCAAGCCCCGCCATAGCATAAAACCGCTGTTAGCAGAAGTTGTTACTGTAAGATATATAAACTTCTTACATGATTAAAATTTATGGCCTTACAATTTTTACTAATTAAATATCCATAAAGTTCTAAATCTACAGTAATTGCAATAATTCCCCCATTACAAAGGTTTGCAATTGAACTGTCAGATAGCCCAAATTTTAAATATGCATTATTATTAGTAAGCGTTATAGATTTTTCATAAACTTCTGGGATATTTATACAAACATCTTTGAGTAAACTTAATCCAAGTTTTTCTCTATTATAAGTATAAGATTCTAGAAGATTACTTGCCTCAGTAACTACATTTGGGGTTATAAATATTTGACTACCACTTAAAACTTTAATAAGCGCATCATAATCTTCTTCTGTGAAAATCTGAGTTCTTTTAAAAAGTCCTATATGTTTTTTGTCTATACTACCAATTACTAAAAGTAAAAATACATTACAATCTAACGTTATGGGTTTATTTCTAAGTTCTGAAATTAAACGATCAAATTGTTTCATCTCATATCTCTAATCTTCATAGATCTAACTTCTCCTGTTTTTGAGTCTATCTTAAATATTTTGAACTTTCTTGTTCTTGTAGCAAGCCAAATATTATTAGTTTCAGGGACGTCACTGCTTTCATAACTCAAAGTGATATTCCAATAAAGATTATCATCTGTAACTTCGATTTCTTCTAATTGAATTTTATCGGCATCTGGGAAAAAACCTTTTAAGTATTTTGCTGCAGTATCTGCAAGTTCAGTTATAGTCATAATTATTTATTTAGTTAAAATACAAATTTACGTTTCTTTTTTTACAATTTCTGCTAACGTCCCGCCGGCTTCATGAAGTGGCGGAATTTTATTACTGTTGCAGACAAATATACCGAAAAGATTAAAAGAGAAAACTTATTTTGGAGAAAGAAATGCAAACACTTACCATTACCGATTAAAACTGAACTAAGCCATTTCATGAAACCGCTGTTAGCAGCTGCCTTTTATTTCTTTCGTTACTACTTTTACCTTAAACTTTGAAGTTATTTATTTGAGCAAAGAATGTTTTAATTGAGCCCTAGATTTGTTTAATTACGACTTTGATTATTTTCTTTTGACCCTTTTTTTGTTGCTTTAGGTCAAGACTTTGTTGGTTTGAGCCAAAGATTTATTTTGTCGAGCCAAAGCCTTGTTCGGTTGCGCCAACCCTTTGTTCGATTTAGACTGAGTTTTGTTTAGTTACCTTTTTTTAGAATTAGATTTTAGAAATTGCTTTGTATTGAGCTGAATTAGTGTCAAGAATTTTTTAATTGCTTCTTATGTTATGATATTAGTAATTAATAAGTTTAGATTGACAATATTTTTTGCATTACTATGGATGTAGATGCCGTAATAATATGATTAGTAAAGTGCTAAAAAAAGTTACGATTTTTTTTAGTTTCGTTGGCGTAAGGTTGCTGCTAACGTCCCGCCGGCTTTATAAAGTGGCGGACTTTGTTACTGATGTTTACAAATATAACCGAAAAGTTTAAAGAGAAAAAGTAAATAGGAGCAAAGACTTTAAAGCCTGATCGTTCCATTAATCACTGGCTCCGCCATTTTATAAAACCGCTGTTAGCAGCTGTATTTATTCTTCAATTTTTTTTAAGAAGTATTTTTTCTTGTAATACTTTCTTTTATCGGAATATGTTTTCGCTTTTTTAACAAGCTTATTGGTTTGAATATGATATGCTAATAATTTACCTTTTGAAATTTTGTATTTTAAATGATATTCTAATTCATTCTCTTTTTTTAATTCATAAGAATGCGAATTCATAACTTTTTCAAAATCTACAATAGTATCTTTCCCGACAATTTTTATTGCGTCTTCGTCAGTTTCACCTTTTAATTTGTTAAAGCGTAAATAGAGTTTGTTGCTTTTGATTGTATACTTTCCTTCAAGTTCAGTATATTGTAAATCACCTGATTGTTCATAGTGAAATGTATTGTCAGTGTTTAATTTAATTTCTGTTATAAAGAATCCTAATTGCGCAAAGTTTGAACGATATTTTCCAATTACACTTTTGTTTACATTACAAGAAGTGAGTAATGTTAAAAAAAATAAAGATAAAGTAATTCTGATTTTCATTTAGGATTTCGTTTTTCCAATATAGCTGCTAACGGTTTGCGGCTTGGCGAAGGTGGCGATTTAACCACAAATGTTCATACGAAGCACACACTTCAAATTTACGAAAAACTGTCATACGAAGCACTGAACCGCCACTTTTGCCAAACCGCTGTTAGTGGCTGGGCTTCTTTGTTTTCCGTCTGTCAGCAACATTTTTTGTCCTGCTGAATTGGTGGACAAGCAACACTTCCGTAGCTACAATAAACACAGCAGTCGCCTTGTTTTGGTTTTAGAACTTGTTTGCATTTTTCACATTCGTAAAAATATTGGCAAGCGTCTGTCGGCATTGTTTCTTCTTTCTTATGTCCGCAGTTGGGGCAAGTTATTGTTGATTGTAATTTGATTTCCATTTTAATTTTCTTTTTTGTCGGTTACAGAATATCCTGTTGAGTTTATTGCTTTTTCGATTTCAGAAATATTTGTTTTTGAGTTGTCAAATTCTATGATTGCATTTCCATTTTCATATGAAGCGTTTGAACTTATTATTCCTGTCAATTTATTTACTTCGTGATTTACGTGTTCTTCGCAACTCGCACAAGTCATTCCGCTAATCGTAAATTTTACTTTTTGAATATTGGATTTGTCCACTACTTTGATTTGCTTTTCTTTCTTTGGGTAGAAAATGCTTGAATAGTATGGAAAGGCAAGCATAACGATTGCAAATGCTGTTACAATTCCTAAAAACATTTTTGACTGAATGAATTTTGGTTTTTCTTCTGTCTCACAGTTGCAGTCAATTTGCTTTTTAGGTTTCAACTTTTGATACCAAGCAAAACCAAGAACCAAAATTGTCAAACCGATAAAATACGGTCTGAAAGGTTCGAGCCAAGAAAAAGTAGAAGCAAGTCCGCTTGTTCCTGCTACTAAAGCCAAGACTGGAGTAATACAACACAATGAAGCTGCAATTGCTGTTAAAAGTCCTGCTCCGATTAGTTTTTTGTCTGTTTTCATAATGTTTCTAAAATTTTGTTTTCGTCAAGTATTTTAAAAAACGGTTTCAGCATTTTTTCATACTCTTTTGTCAATGAGTAAAAAATGGTTTGTGCTTCTCGTTCGGTTTCAATTAGTTTTCGGTCTTTGAGTTTTCGCAAGTGTTGTGAAATTGCCGAAATTGTCATACCAAGAATGTCGCTCATATCACAAACACAGAGTCGTTTTTCTTCATATAATAGAAAGAGAATTTTCAGTCTTACGTTGTTTCCCGCTAATTCAAGTCCGTTCGATAAATAGTCAAACGAGCCGTTGAGTTCTGAAACTCGGTTTTTACAGCGATTTATTTGTTTAATGTCCGCTTGTTGTCGTATGCAAGAATTGTTGTCCATATTGCAAAGATAGTTAATTTGTTTATTTAAGCAATTACTAAAATACAAAATATCAAAAAGAACCCGATTTGTCTGTCGGGTTGTGTCGTCATAGCCTTGCCACTAACGTCCCGCCGGCTTTATGAAGTGGCGGAATTTTATTACTGTTGCAGACAAATATACCGAAAAGATTAGAAGAAAAAACTTATTTCGAAGAAAGAAAAATATTCACTTACCATTGCCGATTAAAACTAAACTTAGCCATTTCATGAAACCGCTGTTATACGTAGTTGCGACGACACAAAGTTTATAACCCAAAGTAACCACAATTTTTTCACGCAAAGTTTTGCAAAGATTTTCGATTCCAATTTTCCGTAAAGTTTGGCAACCATTTTAGATTTTAATTTGACTTTTATTTGAAGAACTATTTAAGTTTTGTTTGTAAAATTTCGCAAAGATTTATTTAGTTTTTTAGATAAAGAATTTCGACAAAGTTTGGAATAACATTTCAAAGAATTTGAATATTATATTTAGAAAACTTAGGAAAATTTTTCACACAGAATTGATAATAAAAAAGCAGGCAGAGCAATTGCAAAATGTGCGTGTATATTGCGCCGGCGCAATTACGGATAACGTCCCGCCGGCTTTATGAAGTGGCGGAAATTTTGTTACTGATGTTTACAAATATACCGAAAAGGTTTGAAGGAAATATTGAAAAAATAAAAGACTTTTAGTTCCAGCTCGTTCCATTATTAACTGGCGCTAGCCATTTCATAAAACCGCTGTTAGCAGCTGCCAATCTTAGTTTTCTAAATCACCAATTAATTTTAATGAATTAATATAATCGGTATCAAATTCAATAAGTCTAATTTTTTTTGGATTAAATGAAATTTCGTCACTCCATTTTCCCCTTGTATTTAAAAATGTAATTATTAATTCTTCATTATCTATAGTTACAAGTTTTCCAAGATAGCAAGCGCTTTCTCTTTTGGTTGCAACTTGAAAAACACCAAAATTAGTTGTTAGATACTCTAAAATTGTAGATAAATTATCTAATGGTATTTTATGTTCAAAGTTGGATAATAAGCCTTTAAGCCTAATTATTTTTTCAGCAAATTCTTCTCGTTCAGTACGAATAAACGATTTAATATTTTTATTTTTTACAATTGAATAACCATCAATTAAAAAATCACAAGGATTAAGTTTTAATAGAATCCATCTTTCGGAATAATCTATTATAAATCCAGAAATAGTTTCTTTCCGATCTGTAAATTCAATTGTAATTAAATGTCCAATGTTTTCTTTCATTATTGATATTAAGCTTCGTAAATTTGGTTGCTGCTAACGTCCCGCCGGCTTCATGAAGTGGCGGAAATTTTGTTACTGATGTTTGCAAATATATCGAAAAGGTTTGAAGGAAATATTTAAAAAATAGAAAAGACTTTTGATTCCCGCTCGTTCCATTATGAACTTGCCCCGCCATTTCATGAAACCGCTGTTAGCCGTAGCTTTTATTCAGTTCTAATTGCAATTACTAAGTCTTTGAATCCTTTGTCACTTAGTAACCCCCATTTTGTTAGCGCTAGATTTGGAAAAACATTAATTTGACCATCTAGGCTTACATCCACGTAGCCAATTTCATTTTTATTTTTGTCGAAAAAAATAATGATTTTGTCATAGTATGGAGTTCCAATTTCTCCCCAATTAAAACTTGATGAATCATTAATGATTTTTAATATTCTTTCGGTTTCAATTTGATCAAATTTATGAGTTGTGAATGGGAATGAATTATTATGCATTTCTGCGCTTTTTGCTTTACCCAATAAAATTGTTCTTTTTTCTTTCTTGTCAATTTTGACTAAACTATCATAATTGGTTTTATCAGGAGTTACATTTTGAGAATATTTATCTTTTAGACTATTCTCTATTTTTTCTTTGTTTGGAAAAGTAAAAAAAATATAAGCTGACCAAATTATCAATATAGATAAAACAATTAAAAATATTTTGAATACTGTTCTCATAATACTGATTAAGTTCAGTTTGGCAAAGTTACGGCTAACGTCCCGCCGGCTTCATGAAGTTGGGGATTTTTTGTTACTGATGTTTACAAATATACCGAAAAGAATAAAAGAAAGTTTTTAAAAAGCAAAGACTTTTAAAAACCTAACCAATCCATTATTACTCAAGCCCCAATTTCATGAAACCGCTGTTAGCAGAAGTGATTTATCTTTTTTTTCTAATATAATTTACATTTAAAAGTTCTCCACTAAATAGGCTCATGTGGCCTTTTCTTATGCTAAATGTTCCATCTAAGGTCACAAATTCTTTATGGTATATTCTAAAATTATTTAAGTCTGTATTAAGAGAAAGAAAAATACCATTTTTGTAAATGCGATTATCAAAATCGTCTCTAGATAAATAAATTGCAGTTCCTTCAAATTCTACAACCATATAACCACTAATACTTATACGTTTGCCATCATATTTTTCTGGATTTGCTATAAGATTTATAATAGAAATAGTTTCAGATTTTTGACGTGCTACGATTTCCTTTTTAGGAATTGAATCATTTTGAGCCAATAATTTATTAGACAAAAGAATTAGTAAACAAAGGATTAAGTGTCTTTTCATAGTTTAGTTTTGCAACATTTCTGCTAACGTCCCGCCGGCTTCATGAAGTTGCGGAATTTTATTACTGTTGCTTACAAATATATTGAAAAGATTAGAAGAGAAACTTATTTCGAAGAAAGAAAACTATTCACTGACCATTACCGATTAAAACTGAACAAAGCAATTTCATGAAACCGCTGTTAACTGCTGGCTTTTTATTTTTCAATTGATGTTTCCCAACCATCATAATCTCCGTTAAATTGGTTTGCAATTTTCCAAAGATAAATTACATATTCATCTACACTATCTAGATCAACCTTGTTAATCCTTTTAATTTGAAGCGAGTAGGGGAATTCTCCAAATGTTTTGTCAAAACTTTCTTCGACTACATTGAAGTTTTCATTTTTAATTTTGGCTAAAAAGTTTATTCTATCACTTTTAGTTTTAAAATATAACCAATGATTAACTTCCCTCTCTTTAATTAATTTATCTCCACCATTTTCCAATTGGTCAACAACTTTTCTATTTTGTATTTTTTGAAACTGTTCTGGTAATGGATACAAAAAGTCAAAATAATGGCTCCAATTTTCATCAAGTTTGGTTCCTTCTTGAAACTGATAATTTGGAAACTTTTCCATTATTTTAGAAATCGTTTCTTTTAAGTTTTTAGTATTGTCCAAATAAAAATAAAATTCTCTATCTCCATCGGTTGTAACACGACCAGCAAATATTGAATTGTAAATTTTACTAATTTCGTGAACGAGATTATCTTCTATTTCTACAAGTTTGTCAAATTCAGTTTGTGATGATAACCCATCTTCTCTAGGATTATTCATTTTTACAAAGACCCAAACTAGATTTGATTTATTATTAATTGGTGCAATTTTACGCAATCCTAAATCTAAAGATATTGATGCTAATTTATCATTAACATTACTGAAATAGAATTCCCATTCCTCATCGTGTTTAAAATTGTTTTTTGAAGCGCTTTTCTCAGTTTTAGTTTTCCCGAATAATTTGTCAAAAAATCCCATAGATTTAAAAGATATTGTTGCACCCAAAATAAATATTCCAATTAATAATTTCATTCTATTCGCGAGGTTGTAAGCTTGCAGTTAACGTCCCGCCGGCTTTGAGCTGGCGAGGATTTTTGTTACTGATGCTTACAAATATACTGAAAAGGTTGAAAGAAATATTTTAAAAAAAGAAAAGACTTTTAGTTCCAGCTCTTTCCATTAAACACCGAAACCTCGCTTGCTCAAAACCGCTGTTACCTGCTGTTTATTTCAATTAATTTTTATGAAATTTTTCAAAATCCAACCATTATAACTAACAATTGAATTATCTTTTTCACTTGCTGCAATTATTATTGGATAATCGTATTCATGATAAAGTTCGTTTTTTATCTCTAGATTCCAAAGTTCTGAAAATGTTTTTGTCATTATAGGTTCTATATTTTCTTGATGATTTAGAAAACTACCAATATCTTCAAGCATTATAAAGACTTTATTTGTTTTTTTGTCTGAAATAATTGGGATGATGTTAATTTTCTCAAGTTTATTATCAAATTCTACATCACAACTATAAATTTTACCATAAACTAATTCAAAAAAAGGTTGTTTTAGTTTTATAAGTTTTTGATAATGAATATGTCCTTCGCTATCATGTAATGCAGATTCAAAATCATTTTGATTACACCTAGGGCATTTTAATATTTCACCATCAAAATAATATTCTTCAACGTGGCAATTTGGGCAAAGAAATCGATTATTCATTTTTGCGCAGTTTTCATGTTAAATAGCAGGTAACGTCCCGCCGGCTTTATGAAGTTGCGGGATTTTATTACTGTTGCTCACAAATATACCGAAAAGATTAGAAGAGAAAACTTATTTCGAAGAAAGAAAATATTCACTGACCATTGCCGATTAAAACTGAACAAAGCAATTTCATAAAACCGCTGTTAGCAGCAGATTATATTTTTATAATTTCGCAACTGATTCTCTGGAAATCTTCCATTAAAATTCTTTTACTTGGGTTTTCATCATAAATTTCCATTTGTGTATCAGTTTTCATTTCATATAAAAGCATAAAGTTATTGTCAATATCATAAATCATTTTGCCTGTACCATTTCCAGTAGTTTTATTTTTTTCTATTTCTGGATTTGAAGACGTAAAAGAAAAGTTTTGATTAATATTAAAAAAAGCTTTGTTATCGACAATTTTTACTAATGTGAATTCAAATGTGTTCTTTAAATTAAAAGTATATTGATCCGTTATTATTTCTTCTGGCTTTTGTTCAATAAAGGTTTCACCAACTTTTAATTTATGTTCGGAAAAAAGAAGATAACTGATTTGTATTTTAAGATTTTTAAGTAATTCAACTTTAGCTTTATCGTCTAGATTTGCGGCATTAATAGAGAAAAACTTTGGTTGAGATCCTTTTTTTACATCACCATAAATTATAGCACCATCTTTCGGTATTCCTTGACCAGAACCTTCGTATTTTATTGTCAACGAAAAAACACCATTATTTAATTTTCCAGTTTTATGGACAGATTTAATAATTGAATTATTTGATTTTATTTTTGGATTGTCCTTTCCTTCTTTTTTTCGTTTTTCAATATATTCCGGAGGTCCTAAATATGTAGTTGTTTTTTTTGATGATACTTCAGAAGTTTGATTATAAATCAGTTCGGGTTTATATTCTATCTTAAAAGTTAACTCATTTTGAGAATGAGTTTGTAGAGTATAAATTAATATTAATAATAAAATGGATTTTTTCATTTATTCACCGTCTTCTAAATAATTTGCTGCTAACGTCCCGGGGCTTGGCGAAGTTGCGGCTTTAGGGACAATTTGTTGAGCTAAAGATACACATTTTATGAAATAAAAAACGTGAGCTAAAGAATAAACCAGCAATTTTGCCAAACCCTTGTTAGCGGCAGTGCAGATCTTCAATTTGAAAACGAACGTGTAAGCCTAACTAGCCTGCACAAAGAATTTCAGACCTTAAAATTTTCCTTAGAAAATTTAATACACACAATATTTTTAAGGTAAAGTTTTGAAAACTTATAGATTTAGTTTGGAAAAATAAAAGCCGAAATTATCATTAAAAAACCATAACCATAACTTAGAAACGTTATCACATTACTCAAATTATTGATGAAGTTTTAACCGCAAAGTTTTTTAAAATTAGCTATAAAGTTTTGTCGAAAGATTTGCCACAAAGTTTTAAAAAATGTTTACCCAAAGTTTAGTTTTTGAGTCTCTTTCTTCACGCAACGGTCATTGCCGCTAACGTCCCGCCGGCTTCATGAAGTGGCGGAGATTTTGTTACTGATGTTTACAAATATACCGAAAAGGTTTGAAGGAAATAATGAAAAAATGTAAAAGACTTTTGGTTCCAGCTCGTTCCATTATGAACCGGCTCCTGCCATTTCATGAAACCGCTGTTGTGCGATGTTTATGATTATTAATCTAACTTTTCAATTATTCCAGTAACTATTGTTCTATCTAGCAAATTGCTTTTGTAGATGTATTTTTTTGGATTAACTATTTTGATAATTTCCACATTGATTTTTTCACCAATTAAATACTCATATTCTTTTTGGTTTACCTCAAGATATGTTATTGTATATGAATAGGGATTTGTCCATTCTATTTTGTATTTAAAAACTTCATTGCCATTTTGTTCAATTTGATATTCGTTTGTTCGTGTTATTGTTGCATTTGGGAAAATTATGCCTGAATATTTGAATTTGCCACTTTTGAAATTACTGATTAGTTTTATATCATTTTCATTTAATTGACTATTTTGTAATTTGCTATTAACGAAATTGAATGTGAAATCATAACAATTGTTTTTCAAGTTAGTATCTGGATAATATTCAATACTTTTTCTGTATTCAACAACTTGATTTATTATGTCTTGATTTTTATATGTTGTTTTTGAAGGAATGATTGTTACTTTGTCTGTTTTTCCTTCATTATTTACACAAAAATTAACGGTTAAATATTCAATGTTTTCAACATCATCTACATAAAATTCGTTTTGAATTTGTGCATTAAGATTAAATGATAGAAAAAATAAAATGTAAAGTACTGTTTTCATGTAGTTTTGTTTAAATATCGCACAACGTCCCGGGGCTTGGCGAAGTTGCGGCTTTAGGGACAATTTGTTGAGCTAAAGATACACATTTTATGAAATAAAAAACGTGAGCTAAAGAATAAACCAGCAATTTTGCCAAACCCTTGTTAGCGGCAGTGCAGATCTTCAATTTGAAAACGAACGTGTAAGCCTAACTAGCCTGCACAAAGAATTTCAGACCTTAAAATTTTCCTTAGAAAATTTAATACACACAATATTTTTAAGGTAAAGTTTTGAAAACTTATAGATTTAGTTTGGAAAAATAAAAGCCGAAATTATCATTAAAAAACCATAACCATAACTTAGAAACGTTATCACATTACTCAAATTATTGATGAAGTTTTAACCGCAAAGTTTTTTAAAATTAGCTATAAAGTTTTGTCGAAAGATTTGCCACAAAGTTTTAAAAAATGTTTACCCAAAGTTTAGTTTTTGAGTCTCTTTCTTCACGCAACGGTCATTGCCGCTAACGTCCCGCCGGCTTCATGAAGTGGCGGAAATTTTATTACTGATGTTTACAAATATACCGAAAAGGTTTGAAGGAAAAATTGAAAAGTGTAAAAGGCTTTTTGATTCCGGATCATTGCATTATGAACTGGCTTCGCCATTTCATGAAACCGCTGTTAGCAGTTGTTGCTCTTTTTACCCGAAGAATTTAAGTCTATTTGAGAACTCAACAATATATTTCTCGTCTTTTTTGGTTATATACACGTGTTTATATTTTTTTAAGTCACCACTTTGTAAGTTGATTTTAACTTTAGTTTCTTTAAAAAATTCAATTTTTAAATTGTTATTATTATCAAAAATGATAACGCCTGATAATCCAGTTTGTGGAGAATACCATAAATTCTTATTGAATAATATTTTTTCTTTATTGGATACTTTTACAGAATCAATTTCGCTAAATCCTCCGAAAAACAATATACTTTTTTCTTTTTCAGTAGCTTTTGATTGTTTTAAATAGTTCATGCCAGGATTTTTCTCATTATAGATTGGAAACTCTGAGCTATTATCAAATTTGTATTCAACTTGAGAATAGATTTTTAGGCTCAAAAAAAATAATATGTAGAAAAAGGTTTTGATTTTTTGCATGATTATTCGTTATCGTTGAAATGCAATTGCTGCTAACGGGATGGGGCTTGGTGCAGTACCCTTTTTCCCTTACTCTGCTAAAGTACTAATTTTTTCAATTAGTACTGACCACTACAAACGATAAAAAGGGTATTGCACCAAACCCCTGTTAGCCGTAGTTATTGATTTAGTTATTCTCAAAGTTTTTTTCAATAACGGAGTTGGAAGGCCTCCTCCAAAATTGAATTTTACGTAATCTACTTCTTTATGAACATAAATTGAATTGATCATATGTTTGATATGATTAGTTCGATTTAGGCTTCCGCTAATTTTTTGGTTCCAATAATAAATCAATTAAAGATATACTGGATATTTGACTTGTACGATTTTTTTTACTAACTTCGTCAAGTCTTTAACGCAGCCATGCGTTTGGAAAGTAAACTTTCCACCGATGTCAATCGCAAGACTTGCGGATAGCATCTTAATATTTTTCCACAATAAAATTAGGGGATTCATAAACACAAAACTTCGGAGGGCGCACCAATTACGGCTAACTCCTATATATACGCACTCAAATCAAACAATAACAATTTTTTAATCAGCTGATAATCAGTGGTTTTTAAAATATATTTGAAATAAAGAATTGCAATTATAGGTATATGAGTAAATATATATTGAGCTTGGTTTTTTTTCAAAAGTAAGGAATTTAATTATAGATTGTCTAAAGGACTAATGATTTTGCGGACCGATTTGTCTGAAACATGGGTGTAAACAAATGTAGTTTTTATGTCATTATGACCCAGAAGTTCTTGAATGAACCGTATATCAGTTCCATTTTCTAATAAATGAGTTGCAAAACTGTGGCGCAAACTGTGAATCCCAACTTTTTTATTGATTCGGGCTTTCTCAAGAGATTTTTTGAATACCTGTTGTATGCTTCGGCTGCTGTATTGACCTCCAAAAAGACCTTCAAATAAGTATTCTTTTGGTTTATATTCTTTGTAATAGGCTCTAAGTTGTTCCAAAACACTTTCAGGTAAATTTACATAACGGTCTTTTTTTCCTTTTCCACGTTGAATATGAACCCTCATAGATTTACTGTCGATATCGGCTACTTTGAGATTTAAAACCTCACTTAACCTTAATCCCATTCCATAGCAAAGTTTTAGCATGGTGTTGTGTTTTAAATTTTCGGTAACATCCAAAATACGTTTCACTTCATACATATTCAGCGCTTTGGGCAGCCTTATTTGTTTTTTCGGTCTAGGTACTTCAAGGAAAATTTTTGTCTGATGTAAAACTTTTTCGTAGTAAAATTTAATGGCATTTATACGACTGTGAAGGGTATTTTCTTTTAGGCGTAAATCATTTATGCAAAAAAGAAGATAATTGCGTATTTCGTTTTCATCACATTGATTAGCAGGAATTTCTTTTAAGTAATAAAGATACTGGGCAAACTCATTAACATAACAGCGTAAGGTGTTGGTACTGTATCCTTTAAGCTTTAATTGATTGATTAAACGTTGAACTTCATTTTGATTTTCGACAGAAATTCTCGATAATACATTTATACCAACATTGTACTCTTGCGGTAAGTTAAATATTTTTCGGTAATCTTCATTATCAGGAACGTACCAAGCGGAATGTTTTGAATTCCATCGCGAACCCGGAAGTTGCTTTATCTGCAATACATGATCTTTGTTCCATGGGAAATGGATGTAGATGACTTTTAGATTATTAAGGATTCCAAATTTAAATGTAAAAGGCGTTAAATCGTTCATAAAGGCGAATAGTTTAAAACAAAAATAAGGAAAAATACTATAAATTTATAATCTGGCTTTTGTTTTGCGCTTTTTTAGTTAGAAACCTTACTATTTTCAAACAAGCTCAAAACATTACAACTATTGTTTTCTTTTCCGAAATATGTGTTATTTTAGCCATTAAATAGTACGATTATGATTTCAGAGCAACAGTTTCAGGAAGAACTTCAGATTATTATTAAAAATGCCATTCGTGAAGATGTTGGGGATGGCGATCACAGTTCACTGGCGTGTATTCCGGCTTCGGCTACAGGAAAAGCAAAACTTTTGGTTAAAGATGAAGGTACGCTTGCCGGAGTAGAATTTGCACGTATGGTTTTTCAGTACGTAGACCCTAATTTGCAGATGGAAGTATTCATAAACGATGGGGCTTTGGTTAAGTATGGAGATGTTGCTTTTCATGTTTCGGGCAGTTCTCAATCGATTTTAAAAGCCGAACGTTTGGTACTTAATGCCATGCAGCGTATGAGTGCTATTGCTACTAAAACTAAGGTTTTTGTTGAATTACTGGAAGGAACCAAGACCAAAATTCTTGATACCAGAAAGACAACTCCCGGCATTCGTGCGCTTGAAAAATGGGCCGTAAAGATAGCCGGTGGGGAGAATCATCGTTTTGCATTGTATGATATGATTATGCTTAAAGATAATCACAATGATTTTGCCGGAGGAATTTCCAAAGCCATTGAGAAAACGAATCAATATCTTAAAGACCATAACCTAGATTTAAAGATTATTGTGGAAGCAAGAAATTTAGATGAAGTTGCAGAAATTCTCCAGAATGAAGGAGTTTATAGAATTTTATTGGACAATTTCAATTTTGATGATACCCGAAAAGCAGTTGAAATGATTGCCGGGAAGTGCCTTACGGAATCTTCAGGTGGGATAAATGAAAAAACTGTTCGTCATTATGCAGAATGTGGCGTGGATTTTGTATCTTCTGGGGCATTAACCCATTCCATTTACAATATGGATTTGAGTTTGAAGGCGATTTAGGTAAGAAGAGAAAAGGGAAATGGATAGTTTTTGAATACGGAATTAGATTTGCCCTCATCACTTGTAACTTATCCCTAACAATAAAAAAACTATGTCCAAAGAAATAGAAGATCAAATAGAAAAAATCCCTGTACTGAATAAGCTGATGGCTTTTGGGAAAACTGTAAAAGTACCTGGTTTGGAAGGAGTTTCCCTTTATGAAATTATGGAACTTTACGGGATTGGAATTGCTAAAGGGGCTTTTTCCTATAGGGCAGGGGCGATTGCTTTTAGTTTCTTTATGGCGTTGTTTCCTTTTGCGCTGTTTATTCTGAATTTGATTCCGTACATTCCTTTGCAGGGTTTTCAGGAAGATTTCCTTCAGTTTGTTTCCGACAGTGTTCCGCCTAATACTTATGGCGCGGTAGAATCAATCCTGAAAGATATTATGAACAATTCCTATCAAAGTTTGCTTTCGTTCGGTTTTTTATTGTCTATCTTTTTGATGTCTAACGGATTAAATGCTGTTTTGGGTGGTTTTGAATCTTCATATCATGTAACCATTAAGCGAGGTTATTTTAGACAGTATGCTGTGGCCATTGGATTGTCTTTGATTTTTTCATTTTTATTGATTTTAACGATTTCAGCCATAGTTGTTTCTGAGGTTTTTATACAGAAACTTTCTGACACACTGGAACTTAACGATGTTTTGTTAATTGAATGGGCGCGGTATTTGTTCATCTTACTGATGCTTTTTGTCTCTACATCGTTCCTTTTTAAATACGGAACAAGGGAAACCAAACAAATTCCTTTTTTCAATGCCGGAGCCATGTTGACCACGGTTTTGGTTATTGTAACTTCTTATGTATTTGGTATTTATGTTACAAAGTTTGCACGATATAATGAACTTTACGGATCAATTGGTACACTTCTTGTATTAATGTTTTACATCTGGATTAACTGTATGATTTTACTTTTAGGTTTCGAACTTAATGCGATTATCAACAAGCATAAAAGAATGCACGACAAACGAAAAATTGAGGTTTCACACGATCAAAAAGATAAATAATTACGATTTTCGGAAGAAAAAATTTATATATTTAACAAAATAAAAACTACTATTATGAAAAAACAGTTCTTAACATTATTATTTGTAGCATTTGCTGGTTTATTTTCGATGACTGCGCAAACAGAAGTTGGTGGAGTTAAATTGGCTCAGAAAGTAACCCTTGAAGGACAGAATCTGGTACTTAACGGAGCTGGTATCCGTGAAAAAATGTGGATTGATTTATATGTAGGTGCTTTATATTTACCAAAAAAGAGTTCTAATGCGGCGGAAATCATGAGTAGTGGTGATGCAGCTGCAATTAAATTGACCATAATTTCAGGAATGATTACCAGTGAGAAAATGATTCATGCGGTAAACGAAGGTTTTGAAAACTCAACCAGTGGTAATACAGCGCCAATTAAAGCTAAGATCGCTCAGTTCAAATCGTTTTTTAAAGAAGAAATCAAAAAAGGTGATGTTTTTGAAATGGTAAACGTTCCGGGTAAAGGTGTTGTGGTTTCTAAAAACGGAAAAGAAAAAGGTGTTATTGACGGTGCTGATTTCAAAAAAGCATTATTCGGAATTTGGTTGTCTAACAAGCCTGCAGATAAAGGTTTAAAAACAGCTATGTTAGGTAAATAATTTTACAGAAAATAAATTAAATAGAAAGCACTTCCATAGCGAAGTGTTTTTTTGTTTTAGTAGCTTATATTTGTAGTTCAAAATAAATTCATGTTGCATTTTATAGAAGTTGTTTTACCGCTTGCTTTGCCCAAAACCTTTACTTATTTGGTATCGGAGGCGGAATATCACTACGTCCAAAAAGGGATGCGGGTTGCGGTTCCGTTCGGGAAAAACAAAATCTATACAGGGTTGGTTATTGATCTGCATCAAAATGCACCAACACTTTATCAGGCAAAAGAAATTCATCAGATTTTAGATGAAAAGCCTGTTGTTAATGAATTGCAGATTGAGCACTGGAAATGGATTGCATTATATTATATGTGTTCCATAGGCGAGGTTTTCAGAAGTGCTTTGCCTTCGGGATTTTTGTTGGAAAGTGAGACGATTATTTCGGCATCTAAAGAAAATGATATTGATGCGAAGGAATTGTCGGACAGTGAGTTTTTGATTCATCAGGCTTTGCAACAGCAATCCTCCTTGAAAGTTGATGATATAATTTCGATACTAGGAAAGAAAAATGTATTTCCGGTTTTGAATGCGATGTTGGCCAAGAATTTTTTGGTTTTACAGCAAGAGGTTTCGGAAAAATACAAACCGAAATTAACACGTTATATCCGTTTGCAGGAAGAATTTCATAATCAGGCGCAGCTTTCTGAATTGATGGAACTTTTATCCCGTGCACAAAAGCAACGTGAATTGGTATTGCATTATTTTCAGTTGCAGGCAAGGGAAAAAAAGCCGGTTTCGGTTAAGAAGCTTATTGAAAGTTCGGGAAGTACTTCGGCGGTAATAAAATCGCTTATTGATAAAGGAATTTTAGAGGAATATCATTTAGCGGAAGATCGGGTTTCTTTTGAGAAAAATGAGAATTCCGGTTTTGAATTAAGCACTGCGCAACAGCAAGCTTTTGATGAGGTTAAGACTAGTTTTGATTCGTATTCGGTTTCTCTGTTTCACGGCGTTACGGCTTCGGGTAAAACGGAAATCTACATTAAACTTATAGAAGAATACCTTAATAGAGGTAAACAGGTTTTGTATTTGTTGCCTGAAATTGCGCTTACTACCCAATTGGTTACAAGGCTGACGGCTTATTTCGGGAATCAGGTTGCGGTGTTTCATTCAAAATATTCCAACAACGAACGTATTGAGGTCTGGAATCAGGTTTTACAGAATTCTGATAAAGCAAAGATTGTTATTGGAGCGCGTTCGGCTTTATTTCTTCCGTTTTCAAATTTAGGCCTGATTGTTATCGATGAAGAACACGAGCAAACATTTAAACAATTTGATCCGGCGCCACGTTATCATGCAAGGGATGCGGCGATTGTTTTGGCTTCTCAGCATAAAGCAAAAGTTTTGTTGGGTTCGGCCACGCCAAGTTTGGAGACCTACCATAATGTTAATCAAAATAAATACGGTTTAATTGAACTTTTCGAGCGTTACGGGAATGTTGTTTTGCCTGAAATTTATCTGGTGGATTTAAAGGATAAGTACAAGCGAAAAAAGATGACCGGTCATTTTAGCGATGAACTTCTGGAATCTATGACGGAATCGTTATCCAAAGGGGAGCAGGTTATTTTATTTCAGAACCGTCGTGGGTATTCGCCTTTTGTGGAATGTATTACTTGTGGTCATGTGCCGCAATGTCCTAATTGCGATGTGAGTTTGACTTATTATAAATTTAAGAATCAGCTGCGTTGTCATTATTGCGGCTATTCGATTGCAAATCCTACCCATTGTCACGCTTGTCAATCAGTTGATTTATCTACAAAAGGTTTTGGTACGGAACAGATTGAATTGGAGCTCAAATCAATTTTTCCGGAGAAAGTTACTGGTCGAATGGATCAGGACACGACTCGTGGAAAGTATGGATATGAGAAGATAATTGATGCGTTTAAAAATCAGGAAATCGATATTCTTGTGGGAACACAAATGTTGGCCAAAGGACTTCATTTTGATAATGTTACATTAGTCGGTGTAATGAATGCAGACAATATGCTTAACCAACCTGATTTTCGTTCGCATGAAAGGGCTTATCAAATGATGATGCAGGTCGCCGGTAGGGCAGGACGTAGCGAAAAACGTGGTAAAGTGATGATTCAGACTTATAATCCTTATCATAATGTTATTCAGCAAGTGACTAATAATGATTATGTTGGGATGTTTAAGGAGCAGATTTATGACCGCCACAATTTTAAATATCCGCCTTTTTACCGTTTAGTAAAACTTACTTTAAAGCACCGTGATTTCGATAAGCTTAAAGAAGGATCGTTGTGGGTGTATAATGTTTTGGCTGAACAATTGCAAATCCCTGTTTTAGGTCCGGAAGAACCGGCGATTAGTAGAATTCGTAATGAATACATCCGTACGATACTTATTAAAATCCCGAACCAGAACCATTTGGGGAATACAAAAAAAACTATCCAGAGGGTACTGAATAGTTTTGAGGCAGTAGCTCAATACAGAGCTATAAAAGTTACGATAAACGTCGATAATTATTAAGCGCTTTCAATTGCTTTTACCAAGTCTTCTTTTTTGTTTCGGCTTAAAGGTATTTTGTTCGGGCCGATTTCTGCAAACTTGCTGTTGAACTTCTCAATCTTGTCTATATTTACGATGAATGATTTATGTACGCGAATGAATTTCTCTTTCGGTAATTCATTCTCGAACGATTTCATTGTGGATAAAACCAGGTGGTTGTCTTCTTCGGTAATTACTTTTACATAATCGCCGTAAGCTTCAATCCATTTGATTCGGGAAATGTAGATTTTAAGTTTTTTAAGGTTACTCTTGATAAAGATATGTGGGCTTTCTTCTTCACCACCATTTTCTTTGCTGAGCGATATCATACTCATGGCTTTTTTAACGGCCTGATTGAATCGTTCGCGTGTTATGGGTTTGTGAAGGTAATCCGTCGCAGCATAATCAAATGCTTTTACAGCATACTCCGCCTTGGAGGTAATGAAAATTACCTGAGGTTTTACTTTTAAGCCGTCCAAAAGGTCGAAACCATTAATTACGGGCATTTCAATGTCTAAAAAAACCAGATCAACATTTTTATTGGTGATACAGTTTTTGGCTTCCACAGCATTTGAAAATTCGCCTACGAGCTCCAGATTTGGGTTGTCATTTACTAATTTAGTAATGGTCAATCTTTGGATGCTACTATCATCAACTACAATACAATTTATTTTCATAAGCTTTTGGTGAGAGTTAATATCGAAATAAAAATAACTAAATTGTTTTAATATCCAAAAGATTTATGTGAAAATGTTGCATTTCGTCTAAAATATCGAAAATAGTATTGCTCTTTAAAATATAATTTCTATTTTTGCACCCAATTTTATAACAAATAAATATTTTTATTATGAATCATTATGAAACTGTTTTCATCTTGAATCCCGTTTTATCTGAGCAGCAGGTAAAGGAAACAGTAAGCAAATTCGAAGATTTTCTTACTTCTAGAGGAGCAAAGATGGTAGCTAAAGAGGATTGGGGCTTGAAAAAAATGGCTTACGAAATCCAACACAAGAAATCTGGTTTTTACCATTTGTTTCAATTCGAAGCAGCAGGAGATATCCTTATTGCTTTCGAAACTGAGTTCCGTCGTGACGAAAGAGTTATGCGTTTCTTAACTGTAAGTTTAGACAAACACGCGGTAGCTTGGGCTGAGAGAAGAAGAGAAAAATTAAAATCTAAAAAAGCTTAATTATCATGTCAAGCATCGAGCAATCTGCAAAAGGAAAAAAAGACGGAGATATCAGATATCTAACGCCTTTAAACATAGAAACCAACAAAACTAAAAAGTATTGTCGTTTCAAAAAATCAGGTATCAAATATATCGATTATAAAGATGCTGATTTCTTATTGAAATTCGTTAACGAGCAAGGGAAAATTCTTCCTCGTCGTTTAACTGGAACTTCATTGAAATACCAAAGAAAAGTGTCTGTAGCTGTTAAAAGAGCTCGTCACTTAGCTTTAATGCCATACGTGGCCGATTTATTAAAATAATTAAAATTAACAGTTGTTGGTTTCCGGTCAAATGGAACCTAACTTCTAAAATATAAGGACAACAACATGGAACTTATTTTAAAACAAGACGTTCAGAATTTAGGATTTAAAGACGATGTGGTAACTGTAAAACCAGGATACGGTCGTAACTTCTTAATCCCTCAAGGTTTTGCTATTTTAGCAACTCCTTCTGCTAAAAAAGTTTTAGCTGAAAACTTGAAACAAAAAGCACACAAAGAAGCTAAAATCGTTGCTGATGCAAAAGCAATCGGTGAGGCTTTGAAAGCTTTGGATATCAAAATTACAGCTAAAGCAGGTGGTGAGAAATTATTCGGATCAGTTACTAATGCTGACATCGCTGGAATTTTAGAGAAAAACGGTCAGTCTATCGACAAAAAATTCATCACTTCCGGTATCGTTAAGCGTACTGGTAAATATACTGCTTCAGTTCGTTTACACCGTGATGTAATCGTAGAATTGCCATACGAAATTGTTGCTGAACAGGCATAATTTCAAAATAAAATAAATAAAAAGCCTTCTCAATCGGGAAGGCTTTTTTGTATCTTTAAAAAATGAAACAGATTTGGTTTGTTTCTTTTAGACTATGAAATATACACGACTTACAAAAGAACAACTTGAGGAACTTCATCCTGAATTTATAAATTTTCTGGCTTCACAATCTATCGATAAAGACGAGTGGGATGGTATTAAAGCAAATAACCCAGAAGTTGCAGAACAGGAGATCGATGTTTTTTCAGACTTGATTTGGGAAGGTGTTTTAGGGAATGCTAAATTCTTAGAGCATTATTCCAAAAATTATATTTTTCTTTTTCATTGCACTGAAGTTCATATGATGACTATTATCATTCGTTCGTTGGTTTCAGAGGTTGATTTATTGAAAAAAGAAGGACTTCAATGGTTAAGTGATAATCTTTTTACGGATAATGTAGAAGTACAACGCGGACAGAAAGTTTTTGCAGACGATCGTAATCTGGAAATTTTTAATCTGGTTAAGCAAGGTGCCATTTTTACCGATGGAGATTTGTTTCAGCAAATGGAAAACATTTTGGAGAAATAGCCGTATAAAGTTGTTATACCTAATATAAATTGGTTAAATTAGTTGTTAGTAAATTAATTTTTCCAATTTTTCTTTTTTTTTATGGATATTCTTCAGAAGATACAAGCCCTGAGAGACGAACTGAATCAGCATAATTACAATTATTATGTTTTGGACAATCCCACGATTTCCGATTATGAATTTGATATCAAACTCAAAGAACTTCAGCAGCTTGAAGAACAATATCCGCAATACCACGATGAAAATTCTCCCACACATAGAGTAGGTGGTGCAATCACTAAAAACTTTGAAACTGTTCAGCATGAATTTCGTATGTATTCACTGGACAATTCGTATTCCAAAGAAGATTTACTGGACTGGGAAAAACGTGCTCAGAAGATTTTAGGAGATGTTCCTTTGGAATACACCTGCGAATTAAAATACGATGGGGCTTCCATCAGTATTTCGTATGAAAATGGTAAACTGAAAAGAGCGGTTACCCGTGGAGATGGTTTTCAGGGTGACGATGTGACCAATAATATCAAAACAATCAAAGCGGTTCCGATTCAATTAAAAGGAGATTATCCGGAAAAATTTGATATTCGAGGGGAAATCATACTTCCGTTGGCCGGTTTTGAAAAAATGAACCAAGAGCTGATCGAAATAGGAGAAACGCCCTATGCAAACCCTAGAAATACAGCTTCAGGAAGCTTAAAATTACAAGATAGTAGCGAAGTGGCCAAACGTCCTTTGGATTGCTTATTGTACTCGATAATAGGAAATAATTTGCCATTCACTACTCAGTTTGAAGGGTTGGAAAAAGCCAGAGCATGGGGATTTAAAGTTCCGAAGCAATCGCATTTGGCTAAGAATATGGACGAGGTTCTTGATTTTATAAATCATTGGGATAAACATCGTCATGATATGCCTTTTGAAACCGATGGAGTTGTGGTGAAAATCAACAACATACATCAACAGGAAGAATTGGGTTATACTGCAAAATCACCTCGTTGGGCAATCGCTTACAAATTTAAAGCCGAACAAGTTTCTACCCGCCTGAATTCGATTTCTTATCAGGTTGGACGAACCGGCGCGATCACTCCGGTAGCGAATCTAGAACCTGTTCAATTAGCGGGAACCGTTGTTAAACGTGCTTCTTTGCATAATGCCGATCAGATCGAAAAACTAGATATTCGTATAAACGATGAAGTATTTGTGGAAAAAGGAGGGGAAATCATTCCAAAAATTATTGGGGTTGATTTTGATAAACGCCCACAAGATTCTGAAAAAACGGTTTATATTTCGCAATGTCCAGAATGCCAAACCGATTTGGTTAGGAAAGAAGGGGAGGCACAACATTATTGTCCTAATTTTTATGGATGTCCGCCACAGATAATCGGTAAAGTACAACATTACATTACCCGTAAAGCCATGGATATTGAAGGTCTTGGTGGTGAAACGGTAGCCTTACTGTTTAATAACGGATTGGTAAATAATTATGCCGATTTGTATGAACTGAAAAAAGATCAGCTAATTCCTTTGGAGCGTATGGCGGAAAAATCTGCAGAGAATCTTATCAACGGAATTGAAAAATCAAAAGAAATACCATTTGAAAGAGTGTTGTATGCTTTGGGAATTCGTTATGTAGGAGAAACTGTAGCCAAAAAATTAGCCAAACATTATAAATCCATAGATGCTATAGCTAATGCTTCATTAACCGATTTGGTTATTGTCGATGAAATTGGTGAAAAAATAGCTCAAAGTGTGGTTGAATTTTTTGATAATCAGGAAAATAAACTTATTATTGAACGATTAAAAAAATATGGTATTCAACTTGAAATGGCTGTTTCAAACGATACGGTTGTTTCCGATAAGCTTTCAGGTAAAACCTTTGTGGTTTCGGGTGTGTTTTCTAAATTTTCCCGTGATGATTTAAAAAAGGCAATCGAAGATAACGGTGGGAAAGTTGGAAGTTCCATCTCTGCCAAAACGCATTATGTTGTAGCAGGGGACAATATGGGGCCATCGAAACTTGAAAAAGCAAATCAATTGAATATTCCGATAATTAACGAAGATGAATTTTTAACAATGGTCAATGGGTAAAAGTACTCCGGCTTTAATATTGTATTTCGCCTCTTGTCTGGTGTATGTTTTTTCAGTGGCTTTTCACTGGGATGCTGCTATTACTTTATTGGTTAAACCTATAATTACACCGGCAATCTATTTTTACTATTGGCAGGAAAGTAGTGGAAGGGTTGGTTTGCTTCCTTCACTGGTAATCTGGTTCTTTTTTATTGGAGATATGCTCATTCTTGTAGAATTCGAAAATCTTCTGATTCCGTTAATTCTTCTTAATCTGTCGGCCTATTTAATTATCGGTTATTATCTCACAAAAGATATTTTAAGGCTTAAAAATCCTGAAATATCAAGTCATACTATATTGATTATCTGTTTGGTCATCGCATTTCTTTTGAGTTTGCTTTATGCTGCTTTAACCCTTGTTTTTACTTCTTCAGATGCTAATTATGAGTTACTTGCGGTTTATGGAATTATTCTTGTTTTATTGGCTATTGAAACGGTATTGTTTTATATTTTGAAAAACAATCAGGCAGGTTTTTTTCTGGCGATAAGTGTTTTGTGTCTTGTTGTTTGCGATTTGTTTTATGTACTTTATAATTATTACGCCCAATTGGAGGTTTTTATTATTATCAATGTTTTTTGTCAGGCGTTTTCGTTTTATTTTATTGTGAAATACTTTTTATATCGAAACGAATTGTTAAATCTTGAAGAAAAATATGAATAGCAAACCAGCGCTTATAGCTTATTTTACTGCTGCTCTGGTTTTTATGATTGCAGTGGTTCTGGGTAATGATGAATTATTGTTATTGGCAAAACCCGTAATTATACCTTCAATACTTTTTTATTATCTTCTGGAGAAAAAAAGAATTAACTGGTTTTATATGATTATGATGGCTCTTTTTTTTGCTGTAGATATGCTTGCCTTACTAGAAATTCAGAATTTTTTTATCATTGCAGCAGTAATAACACTATGTGGCTATTTACTTTTTTTAAAAGGCCTATTGGATAATCTGTTGCCGCTTCGTTTTAATAAGTTTAATAAATCGAATTTTTTTTCGTTATTAGTTTGTACATTTCTCTTATTGTATTTTTTGGTAATCTCTATGGATTTGCTCATGGAGTCCAAAGAGGATAATCTGTGGATTTTAGTTTTGTACGGGATGGTTTTGGTTTTAATTGGAATAGCCTCAGCATTAAATTACCTTGTTAAGGCTAATCGTTATACTACATTTATGATCATTACAAGTTTGGCGTTTGTAATTTCAGATGTGTTTTTTATACTGAAACGCTTTTTCTTTGAAATAGACCTTTTTAATTATTTCAACAACTTGATACAGGTCCTTTCTTATTATTATTTAACCAAGTACTACCTTCTTAAAAAAGGAAGATTATGAAAATGAAAAAGAAGAAAATTGTTAAAGGAATTGTTGTGTTGTTTTACATGCTAGTTGCTTTAATGGTAATTATCGGTGAATATCAAAAAGACATTACACTGCTTAAATTCACTAAACCATTTTTAATTCCTTTATTGAGTATTTCTTATTTTCTGCGGTCAAAGAAAATTAATTGGAGCTATATAATGGCCTTGGTTTTTATTTGGTTGGCCAATATTTTATTTATTTATCAGACCGAACCTTTTATTTTTAAAGGAGCAGTAAGTTATTTGATTTTTTGGATTATTATCACTTTTATTATTTTAGTCAATACTCGGTTTCCAGATAAATTCTCATTTTTAATAGCGTTAATCCCTTTTTCGTTTATTTATTGTTGTGTACTTCAATTGATTCTTGAGACGGTCAATGAAAGTTTACTGATGTTTTTTCTAAACGGAGTTTTTATGACTTTTTTGGGGGCATATTCTTTAGCAAATTATTTTATCGATTCCAATAAAGCCAATACATGCCTATTGATAAGCATTCTGATGTTTACCTTCATCCAGTTTTTGGTTTCAATCGACCTGTACTATCTTTCAATGAAGCTGTTTCGACCAATTGCAATGTTATTGTTTGCCTTTGCTCATTATTTTTTATTGAAAACGCTTTTGTTTTACGAAGAGAATAAATTAAACAATAATGCTTCTGCCTTGGTTTGATTGCGCTTGTTTTTTGTGATCGAAATAAAAATCGATTCGGCCTAAATTGATTCCATAGCAGCCTACTTGGTTGATTAAAACCTGTTGTCCGTCAAGGTTTGTTTCAATTGAAGGTTTATCAAGGAAAGTGTGGGTATGTCCGCCAATAATTAAATCAATGTTTTTGGTTTTTTTAGCCAGATTCACATCGCAAATCTTTTCCGGTTCGTTTGGGTATTTAAAACCCAAATGTGATAAACAAATTACCAAATCACATTTTTGTTCCTGTTTTAAGATTCGTGCCATATCTGTGGCAATTTCTACAGGGTTGTTGTAAACAGTTTCTTTGTATAGTTTTTTATCTACTAAACCCTGAAGTTCGACGCCAAGTCCGAAAATTCCAATCTTGATTCCGTCTTTATGAAGGATTTTATAAGGCTTAACGATCCCATTCAAAACTGTGTTTTTAAAGTCGTAATTGGCCGATACGAAATCGAATTTTGCATGTGGAAGCTGTGCCAAAAAGCCATCAATTCCGTTGTCGAAATCATGATTTCCCATGGTTGCCAAATCGTACTGTAACATGCTCATCAATTTAAATTCCAATTCACCACCATAATAATTAAAATAAGGGGTTCCTTGAAAAATATCGCCGGCATCGAGCAGTAAAACGTTTTTTTCTTCTTTTCGGATTTTTTCAATAATTGCTGCTCTTCTTGCTACACCGCCCATGTTTGGATTTTTGGGATGATCAGCAGGAAATGGGTCAATATGACTGTGAACGTCGTTGGTATGTAAAATCGTAATTTTTTTTACTTCGTCTTTTTCAGCTTCTGAAAAACTGCTCAAAGACAATCCTCCTAAGCCTAAAAATGCCGAGCTTGCAACTGTATTTTTTAAAAAGTCTCTTCTTTTCATAATTTCAAATTTACTCTAAAACAACTCTTTCTGTGGTAATTACCGGAATTGTGTCTACTTTTTTAAAGTAATCGATCATCAGATTACGCAGTTTGTAATCCATCTCGAAAGATTGTATTCCTTTTTTGAAGAAATCCATTTTATCCCCGCCGTTAGACAAATAGTCGGAAGTGGCTACGTAATAAGTTTTTGTTTCATCCAAAGGCTGACCGTTAACGCTTAACGATTTAATGGTTAGACTGTTCTTGTCAGCAATTATTTTTAAACCGTTTAACGGATGTGGTTTTTTTTCTCTTAAGATATATTCTGCCATTTCCTTTATTTGAGCTCCTTTTAAAGCTACAATTATCAGGCTGTTTTCAAAGGGCATGATTTCAAATGCGGTTCGGGTAGTTACATTACCTTTTGGTAAAATAGCACGGATTCCGCCGTGATTTAGAATACAGATATCAATATTCTTTTTATGTCTTGCCTGAAATACAGGATTTCCCATTTCAACAGTCATATCTGCCATTAAATTACCGATGGTTGTTTGCCATTCTCCCTTACTCTTGTCCAGGGTTTCAGGAGCATAAGCCAGCACATTGTCAAGATCTTTATTGATATGGTTGCGGTAAGGGGTTACAAATTCATCGATGGAATTTACCTGTCCATATTCACTGGTTACGCCAATTTTTTTGCCTTCAATTTTGGAATTGTAATACGGCTTACTTGCACATGAAAGCACTAAAAAAAATCCCAAACCAATAAAAAAATGTATCAAAAAACGGTTATACTTCCTTAACTTTACCATCTTTAACGGAACTTAATTTTCAATAATAATTTAGGTAAAAGTACTATGTTTTTTATAACCGATACGACTTGGGATGATAAAAAAGAGTTAATAAATTATCTTGAACCTGATTTTGGATTAATTTCGTAAAGAATTTCGAACAATTATAACTAAAACATATAAAAATGCAATCATTCATTGGAACCGGAGTTGCGCTGGTAACCCCTTTTAAAAAAGATTTTTCTGTAGATGTTGAAGCTCTTAAAAGAATCGTGAATTATGTAATTGATGGAGGAGTGGAATATTTAGTGGTTTTGGGAACTACTGCCGAATCCGCAACGTTAACTGCAGATGAGAAAGAGTTGGTTATCAATACGATAAAAGAAGCGAACAACGGAAGGCTTCCATTGGTTTTAGGAGTTGGAGGAAACAATACTATGAAAGTGGTTGAAGAGCTGAAAACAAGAGATTTTACCGGTTTTTCGGCAATTTTATCGGTTTCACCCTATTATAACAAACCTACTCAGGAAGGGATTTATCAGCATTTTAAAATGGTTGCAGAAAATGCTCCGATTCCGGTTATCGTTTACAATGTTCCGGGAAGAACTGCAAGTAATATGTTGCCTTCAACGGTTTTAAGATTGGCAAACGATTTTAAAAACATCATCGGAATCAAAGAAGCTGCCGGAGATATTGTTCAGGCAATGAAAATTATTCAGGACAAACCAAAAGATTTCTTAGTTATTTCTGGGGACGATATGATCACACTTCCAATGGTTTTAGCTGGTGGGGCAGGAGTGATCTCTGTGATTGGTGAAGGCTTCCCGAAAGAATTCTCAGAAATGGTGCGTTTAGGTTTGCAGCGTAAAGTAGATGAGGCCTATAAATTGCATTATCTTTTAGCTGACAGTATCGACATGATTTTTGAGCAAGGAAACCCGGGAGGTATCAAAGAAGTGTTCAAATCATTGGGATTGTCTGAAAACACAGTGCGTTTGCCGCTAGTTAACGTTAACGAAGATTTAGCAAATCGACTTGATACTTTTGTAAAGAAAATTGTAAATTAGCATAAACACTTAAACTAATTAGGTTATGTTGTCTAAAACTATTCAAGAAGCAATTAACGGACAGATAAAAGTTGAAGCGGATTCTTCACAAATTTATCTGGCGATGGCTTCCTGGGCTGAAGTTCAGGGGTTTGAAGGTATTTCAGCTTTCATGTATAAACAATCGGATGAAGAGCGTATGCATATGCTTAAATTGGTGAAATATGCCAATCAGCGAGGCGGAGAAGCCAAAATTCCTAATGTGATTGAACCTGTTTTGGATTGTTCTTCGTTTAAGGCGCTTTTTACACAGTTGTATGAACATGAGGTAATGGTTTCGGCCAGCATTAATGAATTGGTTCATATTTCTTTGGGTGAGAAGGATTATGCAACGCATAATTTTTTACAATGGTATGTTTCGGAACAGATTGAAGAAGAAGCAACTGCGAGAACCATTCTGGATAAAATTAACCTGATAGGAGATGATAAAGGAGGTTTGTATTTGTTTGATAACGACATGAAAAATTTCTCCGGAGCTAATAAAAATGAAGTGCAATAAATACTGTTTTTTATAGTTTTTAAAAAGATGTTCTTTAAACTGGGCGTCTTTTTAATTTTCTATGGTAAAAAGATTTTGTAATCTCTAATTAATAATTACTTTTGCAGTTGCTTTTTAAATTAGGTAAACTGACTGTAAAAGCTTTGATAAACCGATAAACATGAGTAAATTTTTATATATTTTTCTTTTTTCAATACTACTTATTTCCTGCAGCCCTTATCAAAAGGCTTTGAAATCTGAGGATTTGTCATTCAAATATGAAGTTGCAACCCAAAAGTATGAAGCTGGAAAATATGAAAAAGCAATTCGTTTGTTTGAACAGTTATCAGGACCAAACCGAGGGAAAGCTAATGCTGAAAAGCTTTTTTATATGTTTGCTCAATCCTATTATAAAACAGAACAGTATTATTTAGCTGCTTATCAATTTGAGTCGTTTGCGGCAACTTATCCAAAGAGTGAAAACAGAGAAGAAACTGCCTATTTGGGAGCAAAATGTTACTCTTTTCTTTCTCCGGTTTATTCGTTAGACCAGGTAGATACGGAAAAAGCGTTGGATAAATTACAAAACTATATCAATACTTACCCGAATTCACCACATCTTGAAGAGGCAAACAAGATTACTAGTGAATTAAAGGATAAACTTGAAAAGAAGGCTTTTGAAATCGCTAAGCAATATAATAGAATTTCAGATTATAAATCTGCAATTAGTGCCTTGGATAACTTTATGATTGATTTCCCGGGAACAAAATATAAAGAAGACGCATTGTTTTATAAATATGATTCTTCATATAAGTTAGCTTTGAACAGTATTCCTTCAAAAGTGGAAGAGCGTTTAAATATTGCAAAATCTTCTTATTCAGTTCTTATGCGTTTCAAAGAAGATACAAAATATAAAAAACAAGCCGATGAAATGTTGGCGCAAATCGATAAAGAATTACAAAAATTTTCTAAATAAAAAGTCTCATGGATTTAAAGAAAACTACTGCTCCAGTAAATACAATTACTTATAATAAAAGTAAGATTGAAGAGCCAACCGGTAATATTTATGAAGCAATTACCATTATGGCAAGAAGAGCGAATCAGATTAATTCTGAAATTAAGAAAGAATTGATCGACAAATTGGACGAGTTTGCTACTTACAATGACAGTTTAGAGGAAATCTTCGAAAACAAAGAACAAATTGAAGTATCTAAATTTTATGAAAAATTACCAAAACCTCACGCTTTAGCGGTGCAGGAATGGTTGGAAGATAAAATTTACTACAGAGATTCAAATAAATAAAACCATGTCTGTTTTAAGCGGTAAAAAAATTATTCTCGGCATCTCCGGAGGAATTGCCGCATACAAAACAGCCACATTGGTTAGACTACTTATAAAGGCAGGCGCTCAGGTTCAAGTAATCATGACACCTGCCTCTAAAGATTTTGTTACTCCTTTAACATTATCCACACTTTCTAAAAATCCGGTGTATTCCTCTTTTTTTAATGAAGAAGATGACCCGAGCCATAAAGGCGAACAGGCGAAGCAGAATGCACAGTGGAACAATCATGTCGATTTTGCGCTTTGGGCAGATTTGATGCTGATTGCTCCGGCGACTGCCAACACACTTTCCAAAATGGTGAATGGCAATTGCGATAATCTTTTGATTGCAACCTATTTGTCTGCAAAGTGCCCTGTTTATTTTGCTCCTGCTATGGATTTGGATATGTACAAGCATCCTTCCACTTTAGCTAGTTTTAGATCATTACGCGATTTTGGGAATATAATTATCCCGGCGGAAAGTGGTGAATTAGCAAGTGGTTTGTCCGGAGAAGGCAGAATGGCAGAACCCGAAAACATTGTTGCATTTCTCGAAAAGGATTTGGAAAGCAAACTTCCTTTAAAAGGAAAGAAAATTTTAGTGACAGCCGGACCTACTTATGAAGCCATTGATCCGGTGCGTTTTATTGGAAATCATTCAACCGGGAAAATGGGTTTTGATATTGCTAAAGCAGCTGCTAATTCTGGAGCTGAAGTAATTTTGGTTTCCGGACCGACTCATTTACAACTCAATAATTCTCTGGTTAGGGTAGAGCGCGTTACTTCTGCTCAGCAAATGTTTGAGGTTTGTCACAACCATTTTAATAATGTAGATGTGACTATTGCCGCTGCAGCCGTTGCTGATTATCGACCTAAAAATGTAGCGGCTCAAAAAATAAAAAAGAACGATGCAGCGTTTACAATAGAACTGGAAAAAACACAAGATATCTTAGCTTCGTTAGGGGCAATTAAGAAGAATCAGTTTCTTATTGGTTTTGCTTTGGAAACTGAAAATGAAATTGAGCATGCAAAGCAGAAAATTCAGAAAAAAAACCTAGATTTGATTGTTTTAAATTCTTTGAACGATCAAGGTGCCGGATTTGGGAAATCAACCAATAAAGTTACCTTCATTGATAAAGATTTTGTAATCGAACCAATGGATTTAAAATCAAAAGAAGACGTCGCTCAGGATATCATTAATAAAATAATAGAACATTATGCGTAATTGGATTTTAGCTGGACTTTTATTGGTTGTCTCATTTGGCTATAGTCAAGAATTGAACTGTACTGTAAAAGTAAATTATGATCAGATTACCAATGCCAATACTCAGATATTCAAAACTTTGGAGCGCTCATTAGGTGAGTTTATGAACAACACTAAATGGACTACCAAAAGTTATGGTCAGAATGAGCGCATTGACTGCAGTATGTTCATTACTATACAGTCTTACGAATCCAACAATTTTAAAGGGACCATTCAGGTGCAGTCTTCAAGACCGGTTTATAATTCTACCTATTCGTCTCCGGTTTTAAATTTTAATGACAAGGAATTTGAATTCCGTTATATTGAATTTGAAAATCTTTTGTTTAACCCGAACAGTTACGATTCAAATCTTGTGGCTGTTGTAGCTTTTTATGCAAACATGATTATTGGGTTAGACGCTGATACGTTTTCAAATCAAGGCGGAACCAAATATCTTGAACAAGCTGCTAATATTGTAAACCTTGCACAATCAAGTGGTATTGCTGGTTGGACTCAAACCGAAAAAAAACAAAATCGCTATTACTTAGTAAACGATTTGCTTTCGAATACTTTTACTCCTTTTCGTGATGCACTTTATGAGTATTCATCGGCTATGGATAAAATGACCGATAATAAAAAAGAAGCCAAAGAAGGTGTTGTAAAGGCGGTTCAGACTGTATCTAAAATTCACAGCACTCGTCCAAATGCGTTTATCACTCGAGTTTTCTTTGATGCTAAAGCGGATGAAATCGTTTCGGTATTCTCTGGAGGACCAAATGTAAATATTGCAGAGCTTTCGGAAACTTTAAACCGAATTTCACCTTTAAATTCTGCTAAGTGGAATAAGATAAAATTCTAAATTTGTGTTTTACCAATTTATCAGGCACAAATTATGCTGACACATCTTTCCATTAAAAATTTTGCACTCATCGAACAGTTGGAGATGAATTTTTCCAACAAGCTTTCCATTATTACCGGAGAAACCGGTGCGGGTAAATCAATTTTATTGGGTGCTTTGGGACTGGTTTTGGGTAAGCGAGCCGATCTTACTTCATTAAAAGATAAGGAACAAAAATGTGTTATCGAAGCGCATTTTAAAATTTCAGATTATCACTTACAGCATTTCTTTTCAGAAAATGACTTGGATTATGAGGATTTGACGATCATCCGCAGGGAAATTTTGCCTTCAGGAAAATCGCGTGCCTTTATTAATGACAGCCCGGTGAATTTGAATGAATTAATAGAATTGGGCGATTTTCTTATCGATATTCATTCCCAGCATCAAACTCAGGAACTTTCCAACGAGGAATACCAAATTCAAATTGTGGATGCCGTTGCCGGAAATCAGGAACTTTTACAAAAATACAATTCAGAACTTTCTAAATATAAAAAGGCTAAATCGGAATTAAAACGACTTACTACCGAAAAAGATTCTTTATCCAAGGAACAGGATTACAATTCTTTTTTACTGGAAGAATTGCTTTCCGCTCAATTAAAAGAAGGCGAGCAGCAAACTTTGGAAGAAATTCAGGAGAAACTAAGCAATGTAGAATTCATCCGTGAAGCATTGGACAAATCTTTGGCAATTTCCAACGAAGAGCAAATCGGAATTATACAAAACTTAAAAGAGGTTAAGACAGCTTTAAGTAAAATTGTAGGGCTTTCTTCAGATTTTCAAGCTTTATCAGAGCGCATTTCATCTGTACTGATCGAGATGGATGATATTGCGTCAGAATTGTACAATCAATCGGAGAAATTGGTAAACGATCCTGAACAATTGGAATTGGTAAACCAGAAATTGCAAACGATATATTCACTTCAGAAAAAGCATCAGGTTGCTTCAGTTGAGGAGCTGTTAATCATTCAGAACGAACTGGACAATAAAGTGGTTCAGGCAGATGATCTGGAAGTCACCATTCAAAAGCTGGAGAAAGAAATTCAGGAAACATCATTAATTCTTGACGCATTAGCTGGCGAAATATCAACTAAGAGAAGTAATGCTTTTTCTGTATTAACTGAAAAAATCACAGATATATTATCACAACTCGGAATGCCAAATGCGCGTTTTCAGTTTGAAATTGCTCAATCTGAAACCTTTTTAGCTACCGGAAAAGATGTAATTCAGTTGTTGTTCTCTGCTAATAAAGGAACGAATTTTGGTTTGCTTAAAAAAGTAGCTTCCGGTGGTGAAATGTCGCGAATCATGTTGGCAGTGAAATCAATACTAGCGAATTATTCGAAGCTTCCCACCATTATTTTTGATGAAATTGATACAGGAGTTTCCGGTGATGTTGCCAATAAAATGGGTGATATTATGAAACAGATGAGCGCTGAAATGCAGGTTTTTGCTATCACACACTTGCCTCAAATTGCTGCGAAAGGGCATCAGCATTATAAAGTTTATAAGTCGATAATAGGGGAGAGTACAGTTTCTCAACTTAAATTGCTCAATGAGCAGGAGCGTATTTCAGAAATTGCGGAAATGCTTTCCGGTAAAGACGTAACCGATTCGGCGCTAATTCATGCCAAAGCGTTGTTGAACTAAAAAAAACCGCCTATATTTGTCAGTATAAAATGAATGTAATGTTCATTTTTTAAATAATACTACTTATCACAACATTATGATTATAGAACCTAGAATGAGAGGATTTATCTGTTTGACGTCCCACCCGAAAGGATGTGAGCAGAGTGTAAAAAATCAAATTGAATATGTAAAATCAAAAGGTACCATTGATGGTGCAAAGAAAGTATTGGTAATTGGAGCGTCTACCGGATTCGGATTGGCTTCAAGAATTACAAGTGCTTTTGGAAGCGGCGCGGCAACTATTGGTGTTTTTTTTGAAAAACCATCGGCGGAAGGTAAAACAGCTTCACCGGGTTGGTACAATTCTGCGGCTTTTGAAGTAGAAGCTCACAAAGCAGGTTTGTATGCCAAAAGCATCAACGGCGACGCTTTCTCAAATGAAGTGAAACAACAAACCATCGATCTTATCAAAGCTGATTTAGGTCAGGTGGATTTGATTATTTATAGTTTAGCATCACCGGTTCGTTTACATCCAACAACAGGAGTTTTACACCGTTCGGTTCTTAAACCTATCGGTGCTCCTTTTACAAATAAAACAGTAGATTTCCACACTGGAAAAGTTTCTGAGATTTCTATCGAGCCATGTAGTGGTGACGATATCGAAAACACGGTAACCGTTATGGGTGGTGAAGATTGGGCTATGTGGATGGATGCTTTGAAAGAGGCCGGTGTTTTAGCTCCGGGTGCTACAACTGTTGCTTATTCTTATATTGGCCCAGCTTTAACAGAGCCGGTTTACAGAAAAGGAACAATTGGTCGAGCTAAAGATCATTTGGAGGCAACCGCTTTCGAAATTTCTGACAAATTAAAAGATATTAACGGAAAAGCGTATGTTTCGGTAAACAAAGCTTTGGTTACTCAGGCGAGTTCAGCTATTCCAGTAATTCCATTATATATTTCTCTTTTGTATAAAACTATGAAGGAAGAAGGTATTCACGAAGGATGTATCGAGCAGATGCAGCGTTTGTTCCAACAGCGTTTGTATAACGGAAGTGAAATTCCTACTGATGATAAAGGAAGAATCCGTATCGATGATTGGGAAATGCGCGATGATATTCAGGCTAAAGTTGACGCTCTATGGGCACAGGCTACCACTGAAAATTTAGCTGAAATTGGTGATTTGGCAGGATATCGTTCTGATTTTTATAACCTTTTCGGATTTGAGTTTGCCGGAGTTGATTATCAGGCCGATACCAACGAAGTGGTTAATGTTCCGAGTATCGCTTAATATTTATCAGGTTTAATTTGTTTCGATGTACAATTTATTAAAAGGAAAAAGAGGAATTATTTTCGGAGCGTTGGATGAAAATTCAATCGCTTGGAAGACCGCTGAAAGAGTGCACGAAGAAGGAGGGGCTTTTGTTCTAACTAATGCACCGGTTGCTATGAGAATGGGAACGATCAGTGAGTTAGCTGAAAAAACCGGTTCACAAATCATCCCTGCTGATGCGACTTCGGTTGAAGATTTGGAAAATCTTGTTGAAAAAGCAATGGAAATCCTTGGCGGGAAAATTGACTTTGTTTTGCATTCTATCGGTATGTCGGTAAATGTTCGTAAAGGGAATCATTATACCAATCAAAATTATGAGTTTACTCAGAAAGGTTGGGATGTTTCTGCTGTTTCATTTCACAAGGTAATGCAAGTTTTGTATAAAAAGGATGCGATGAACCAGTGGGGTAGTATAGTAGCTTTGAGTTATATGGCTGCTCAGCGTGTTTTTCCGGATTATAATGATATGGCAGATAATAAGGCATATCTTGAATCCGTAGCGCGTTCTTTTGGATATTTCTTTGGAAGGGATAAAAAGGTTCGTGTAAATACAATCTCGCAATCTCCTACAGCAACAACAGCGGGGCAGGGAGTTAAAGGTTTTGATGGTTTTATTTCCTTTGCTGATAAGATGTCACCACTAGGCAATGCAACAGCTCTGGATTGTGCAAATTATACAGTTGTAATGTTTTCGGATTTAACCAAAAAAGTTACTTTGCAAAACCTATTGCATGATGGAGGTTTCTCTAATATGGGCGTAAGTGATGCAGTAATGGATTTTTTTTAATAAGAAAAATATTCTTAAATATGTTTTAAAACTCACGTATAACGTGAGTTTTGTGTTTTATAATAAAATTGGTTTTTTGTTAATTAATTATTGTTATTTTTAGCGAATAATTAAAATAAACCTTTTTTATGAAAAAAATTACTTTATTATTCATGCTATTGATTGCAAGCTGGCACATGAGTGCTCAGTCTTTTGTGGTCGGTACGGATAATGGTACTACGACCAGTACTGGGAATGATCCCATTGATGGTTACTACAATGCCTTTAGGTATCAAGTAGTGTATACAGCATCCGAATTAAGCGCAACTATGACGCCTTATGATCAGATTACTGCTTTAGGATTTTCTATTGCAGGAGATTACGGAGGTGGAGATCTTCTTGGTTACACAATTAAGATGGGGCATACAGCTGCTACAAATGCGGCTGCTCACATTTCTTCGCCAACAAGCGTGGTTAAAAACCCATTTAGCTACAATCCTACAGTAACTGCTGCAGGAGCTTTTGACATGATAACTTTTGATACACCCTTTGTATGGAATGGAGTAGATAATGTTGTTATTGAAATTTGTAGTGACGGACCAAATGCTTTTACTTCTCCTTATGGACAAGTTAGGGTTACAACTGGAGTTACAAACGGATCTAGATTTTATAGAGTTGATAGTGCAACTGCTTGTGGTGTAACTACAAACAGTACAAATACTAACCGTCCTGTAATTCAGTTTAACTACACAGATGGAACTCCTCCAACTTGTTTACAGCCAGGTAATTTATCGGTAAATACTGTTACATCATCTGGTGCTAATTTAACTTGGACAGCTACTGGTACAGAAACTTTATGGAATATTCAATGGGGGGCTTCAGGTTTTGCATTAGGTACAGGAACGATTGTAAATGGTGTAACAAATCCTCATTCATTAGGCGGATTAACTCCTAACACATCTTATCAGTTCTATGTACAGGCTGATTGTGGTGGAAATGGAACAAGTTCATGGTCTGGACCTTATTCATTTACAACTCCTTGTGTTGCTTATACTATTCCTTATTTTGAAGGTTTTGAATCGGGATATACACATAATACATTAGTAGCTGGTTGTTTATCTCAAGCTTCGGTTGCTGGAACTGAAAGTTGGATGGCAAACAATACATTTACAGATTATAACAGAACACCTAGAACAGGATCTTGGAATGCTTTCTTAAGATATTCAAACGAAGATTGGTTGTTTATTCCAATTAATTTAACTTCTGGTACAAGTTATACTATTTCTTTTTATGCTCGTCAGGACGGTGCAACAGCTGCAAACTCTAACATTGCAGTTAGTTATGGTACAACAGCAGATGCGGCTGGAATGACTAATGTTATTGTTCCTGCAACTGGTATTATCAATGGAGGTTATCAACAGATTATTGGTAACTTCATTCCATCAGCTTCAGGAATTTATTATGTTGGTATTAAAGGGTACATGAATGGTACACCTTGGTATATTTCCTTAGATGATATTTCTATCGATTTGTCACCTGCATGTGTGGCTCCATTGCTTTCTTCTTTAGGGGTTAACAGTGTTACTTCTTCTGGAGCTAATTTAGTTTGGTCTGCAGGTGCTACTGAAACTCTTTGGAATGTACAATACGGTACAGCTGGTTTCGCTCTTGGAACTGGAACAATGGCTACAGGTGTAACTAGTCCTTATGCAGTTTCATCATTGACAGCAAATACTTCATACGATTTTTACGTACAGTCAGATTGTGGAGGAAGTGGAACAAGTACTTGGACAGGTCCTTATACTTTCACAACTGCATGTTCAAGTGTGACTGACTTCACAGAAAGCTTCGATACGGTTACTGCACCTGCAATGCCTTCTTGTTGGCAAAAAGTTGGAGCAAACGGAACTGTTAATACACAAACAGGTTCTAATAATTCAGCTCCAAACACATTATACGTTTATTCAGGATCTGGTACAAACCAAGCTGTTGTTAGATTACAACCTGTATCTAATTTAGGTGCTGGTACTCACAGATTGAAAATGAAAATGAGAGCTAACTTTACTGCTGGTGGAGTTATCGAAGTAGGTTATTTAACTAACCCAACTAATGCTTCAACCTTTGTTGTATTAGGAACTGCAACTGCTGCATCTTTAACTTATGCACAATATGTTGTTAATCCTGCTGCTGGTGTTTACACAGATCATTTAGCAATTAGACATACAGGGGTTCCTGCAAACAGTGTTCTTATTGACGATGTAGCTTGGGAACCAATTCCATCTGCTCCTCCAGCTTGTGCTTCAAACATTGTTGCTACTCCTGATGCATCATGTGGAAACAGAGCAACTAACATTACTTGGGATGCTACTGCTGAGGCAGACGGTTATAAAATCTCTATGGGTACTACTCCGGGAGCAACAGATATCTTAAACAATGTTGATGTTGCCGGTACTAGCTATTCTTATACAGGAAACACAAATGCTACTTATTATTTTACTGTTAGTCCTTTTAACGGAGCAGGTGTTGCAACTGGTTGTACTGAGCAAACATTTACAACTTCGGCTAATGGATGTTACTGTCCGTCTACTCCAACTAGTAATGATAATTCAGGTATTACAAACGTTCAAATAGGAACTACTGACTTCCCAACAACAGACGTTACTTATTTTGACCACTCGGCTACAACAGTTGATTTAGCTAGAGGTATTAATGCAAATACTCAAATTTCATTTGCTACGGGTTATACTTATGATACTAATATCTGGATTGACTTCAATGACAACTATACATTTGAGGCTAGTGAAATCGTTTACCACGGTGAATCTTTAGCAACAAATCCTACAGTATTGAATGCATCTTATACTATGCCAATAGCTGCTTCTCTAGGTTTACACAAAATGAGAATCGTTGCTACTGATGCTGTACAAAGCCCTGCAAACCCATGTTATTCTGGAACTTACGGTGTAACTCTTGATTTCTCTGTTAACATTGTTGATGGAACTTGTACTCCTATGACTGTTTCAACTTCGGTAATTCCGGATTGTAGTGCTGGTACTTATATGGTTGAAATTAATGTTACAGATTTAGGAACCAGTGTAGATCCATATATTACTGACGGAACTGATGCATGGCCAATTTTTGGAGTTGGTGTGACTCAACTAGGGCCTTGGAACAATGGTTCTCCGGTTAGTTTAACATTGTATCATGGTGATGCTTCATGTAACATGAATTTAGGTACTTTTAATTATACATCTTGTCCTCCTGTAAATGATGATTGTGCTGCAGCTATTGCTTTAACTCCTGGGGCTTCTGTTTCTAGTTATGTTACAGACGGTACGAATTCAGGTGCTACAACATCTAACGAAACTGCTCCAACAACTTGTAACGGTTTCTCAGGAAATGATATATGGTATACAGTTCAAGTTCCAGCTGGTGGTAATATTACTATCGAAACTGGAAATTCTACAACTGGAGCTACCGGTTTAGATACAGTAGTTACTGTTTATGCTGGAGCTTGTGGAAGCTTAACTCAAATTGGTTGTGACGACGATGGTGCAGCGACCGGTTCTTATTCTAAAGTAAGTATTACTGGAAGAACAGCTGGTGAGACTCTTTACATCAGAGTTTATGAATACGGAAATGATAATGCTGGAGGATTCGGTATTTCAGCTTATGATGCTTCGTTAAGTTCACAATCTTTTGATATCGCTTCATTTAAAGCATATCCAAACCCTGTGAAAGACATCTTGAATATTACTTATTCAACTGACATTACTTCTGTTGAAGTTTACAATATGTTAGGTCAAAATGTAATAACTAAATCGGTTAATGCAACTCAAGGGCAAATCGATATGTCAAATTTAACATCTGGTAACTATATATTAAAAGTTACTGCTGATGGTATTACAAAATCTATTAAAGTTGTAAAACAATAATTTTATTTCAAAATTGTTATAAAAAGCGGCCAAAGGCCGCTTTTTTTATTATTATTTTTCAATTTTTACATATTTGTTAACAATTTTAAATTTTAACGATATTTCTTATATATATGTTAAGTGAAAGTGTATTTTTGTAAAAATTTTTTAAAAAATACAACTAATGAAAAGAATTACATTATTTTGTTTTATGTTAGTTTCGTGCTTGTCATTTGGTCAAGTGGTGCTAACACAAAACTTTGATGGGGGTACATCTATGCCTGCAGGATGGACCGAGACTGGGGGTAAAACAATATCTGCCAGTGAATCTTGTGCCGGAAATTCAATTAGAGGAAATCTCTATGGTTTTTCTACTACCGGCACTTTAACTTCTCCAAACCAAGTTGCTGTTTCCAATGCAACAGATATGACAGTTAGTTTTGATTATAAAATTGAAAACTGGAATTCTACTACAGCTACACCGGCAGGTTGGGGAAATATCCAAGTTCAGTATTCTGTTGACAACGGTACTGCTTGGACAACTTTTTTTACTATTGATGATGCAAATCACACAGTAGCAAATACATGTGCTACCAAAACTGCTACTGTTCCTGGAGCCAGTCTTCCAATGAGTTCAGACATTATGCTTAGATTTTTGTTTACTTGGGTAGGTGGAGATTATGATGTTTATATTGATAATTTCTCTGCGGTTCAGGTTTTAAGCAATGTTCCTTCATGTTCGACAAATGCCGTAGCTGCGCCAAATGCTTCATGCGGTAATTATGCAGTACCTTTAACTTGGGATGCTTCTGCTGAAGCAATGGGGTATAAACTAACCATCGGTACAACTCCAGGAGGTACAGAGGTATTAAATAATTCTGATTTAGGAAGTGCTACCTCATACAATTTAACTCTTCCTGCCATTGGAACAATGTACTATTGGAAAGTGGTTCCGTATAACGCAATAGGTGATGCTGTAGGTTGTACAGAGAATACTTTTTCAACGGCTGGTTCAGGTTGTTATTGTACTTCTAATCCAACTAGTAATGATAATTCAGGTATCACAAATGTTCAAATCGGAACTACAGATTTCCCGACAACGGATGTTACTTATTTTGATCACTCGGCTACAACAGTTGATTTAGCAAGAGGTATCAATGCAAATACTCAAATTTCATTTGCTACGGGTTATACTTATGATACCAATATCTGGATTGACTTTAACGACAATTATACATTTGAAGCTAGTGAAATCGTTTACCACGGTGAATCTTTAGCTCCAAACCCTACAGTATTGAACGCTTCTTATACTATGCCAATTGGGGCAGCTCTTGGAATTCACAAAATGAGAATTGTAGCTTCGGATAATGCACAGATTCCTGCTGATCCTTGTTATTCAGATTCTTACGGTGTAACTCTTGATTTTTCTGTGAATATCGTTGAAGCTTCTTGTACTCCATTAGCTGCAACAACTTCTATGGTTGCTGATTGTTTTGGTGATATGTTTTTTGTAGATGTTAACATAACAGATTTAGGTAATGGTGTAGATCCTTATATTTCAGACGGTACAGATGCTTGGCCTATTTTCTCAACTGGTGTAACTCAGGTAGGTCCATGGGCGTTTGGTACTCCGGTAACATTGACATTATATCATGGTGGTGATGCCACTTGTAATGTTTCATTAGGAACATTTAATTATTTAGCTTGCCCACCAGCAAACGATGAGTGTTCTGGAGCAATTGCCTTAACAGTCAATGCAGATTTTTCTTGCGCTACTGTAACAGCAGGTAGTACAACAGCGGCTACTCAATCTTCACAGACAGATGATGTTACTGGAACACCAGAAAGAGATGTATGGTACAGTTTCGTAGCAGCAGCAACAGCTCACAGAATTTCTTTAACAGATGTGACTTCTGTTGTAGGTACATCAGAAGATATGGGAATTGGTCTTTACAACGGAACTGGAGGATGTGCTGCATTAACTTTAGTGGGTAGTAGTGATCCTGAAACTTATGATGTTTCCGGTTTGACAGTTGGAAACACATATTATGTTAGAGTTTACGCATGGGACGGAGGAAATGATCAGATGAGTTTTAATGTTTGTGTTGGAACGCCTCCACCGCCACCGGCAAACGATGTTTGTGCAAATGCTACAGAAATTTCTTCGTTGCCTTACAATAATGCTCAAGATGCAAGTTCAGCAACTAATAATTCAGGCTTTGTTTCTTCTTGTGGAGGGGCAAATGATGGAGTGTGGTATACTTTTACAGTTGATACCCCGGGTGATGTATCAGTTGCATTAACTAATGTTGCGGGTTGGGATCCTAAAGTTGCTGTTTATTCAGGTTCTTGCGGAACATTTACTTGTGTTGATTCAGTTGATGACAGTGGTACAGGAGGTTCTGAAACACTTGACTTAACTGCTTTAGCAGCGGGTCAGTACTGGATTAATATTGGATATTACAGTGGTTCGTTCGATTCTCAGGAAGGACCTTTTACACTTGATGTTACTGGAACTGCTACTTTAGGGGCAGAGTCATTCGATGTAGCTTCTTTTAAAGTGTATCCAAACCCTGTGAAAGACATCTTGAATATTACTTATTCTTCTGATATTACTTCTGTTGAAGTTTACAATATGTTAGGTCAGAATGTAATAACTAAATCAATTAATGCAACTTTAGGTCAAATTGATATGTCGAACTTAACATCTGGTAACTATATTGTAAAAGTTACATCGGATGGTATGACTAAATCTATTAAAGTTGTAAAACAATAATATTTTAAGTAAATTCCTAAAAAAGGAATCACGAAAGTGGTTCCTTTTTTTTATTTTCGCAATAAAAAATTTATGATTAAAGAATACCTACTGTCTGCCGGATTTTTATTTTTTGGTTTTGTTGCTTTTGCTCAGGCTCCAAATCAATTAATGGTTAATATTATCTCTGAAGAGAACTGTTTTCAGGGGACAACTACGCTACTTGCTCAAGCACCAATGTTTATCAAACTAATTCGTATACCGTTAGTTCTATAAGCCCAAATTCTGCATATTCAAATTATCCGCCAATGGCGACAAATTTATATACGGATGATAGTTGGTCAAGCATCTATAAATTAAAACTTACTTCTCCAGAAAATTTTAACTTTTCTTTTTTTGGAAACTCTTTTTCCGAATGTCTTCTTAATTCCAATGGAGTAATTAGTTTTAGTGTAGCACAACAGGTAATTAATGGCGAACAGGTAGGTGTGCCTGGTGGTGTTTATTCGCCAGGTTTAAATTGCGGATGGAGTTTAGCAGCTGGGCAATCAATTCCTTCAATACCAGTTAGTAATAATACTCCACTTTATAAAAATGCAATCCATGGGCCTTTTCAAGATACATTCCCTGACGCATCAAGTAGTGTAAGTATCGCAACAATGGGAACTTATCCTAATAGAGTTTTTGTTTTTAATATGATGAATGTTCCTATGTATAGCTGTACTGCAATAAGACAATCAAGTCAAGTCGTGCTTTATGAAGGTTCAAATATAATCGATGTTTATGTGATTAAACGTGATAATTCTTGTGCTTGGAATAATGGTAGAGCGGTTATTGGTATTCAAAATAATGCAGGAACTTTAGGTTATACTCCAGCCGGAAGAAATACAGGAAGCTGGTCAGTTCCGTCTTCTGCTCCTGAAGCTTGGCGTTTTACTCCAAGTGGTACAACAATAATTCCTACATATGTTTGGAAAAACAATTTAGGAGAGGTTGTTGGTACAGGTCAGACAATTACTGTTCCAACAAATCCTGGTCAAAATTATACTGTAACTGCAACCTACTCAATTAGTGGGACTAACTATGAGGTGACCAAGAGTCAGGACATTGTTTCTCAAACAGAAGTTCAGAATGCCCAAAATGGGAACGATATGCTAACTTGTGCATCTAGTGATCAAACCGCTACCTTTGATTTAACTGCTAATAATCCAGTGATTTTAGGAAATCTGGATGCTTTTCAATATAGTGTAGATTACTATAACTCGGAATCAGATGCAATTTCTGAACAAAATGTTATTGCTACTCCTTCTGCATATACAGTAACTGGTGGACAAACTATTTATGCTAGGGTGCAAGATCAGTTTACACCGAATGGATGTTTTGTTGTAAGAACATTCAATGTTGGAATAAGTGAAACTCCAGCAGCTCCAACCGGTAATGCAAATCAGGATTTTATTGATGGTGATACATTAGCTGATTTAGATGTTAACGGACAGAATATTCAGTGGTATGCTTCACCAACAGGAAATGATCTGTTACCAAACACTACAGCTTTAGTTGATGGAACAACCTATTATGCTTCACAATCTAATTCAGTTGGATGTGAGAGTAGAACACAGCCGGACAGGCTTCCAGTTACAGTGCATATTACTTTAGGAGTAAATGAATTTTCTGCAGCAAGTTTCAAAGTTTTCCCTAATCCGGTAACAAACGTTTTAAATGTTTCGTATTCATCAAAAATTTCATCAGTTGAGATTTATAATATGATTGGACAAAAAATGATAAGTACTTCAATTAATTCAACTCAAGGTCAGGTAAGTACTTCAGGATTGAGTGTAGGAACATATATTGTGAAAATCACTGTAAATGACATGGTAAAATCATTTAAAATAGTAAAGCAATAAAATCTATTGTATCTTTTTGAAAAGCCACCAATTTTGGTGGCTTTTTATTTTTATAGCCTTATCTTTGTTAAAAAGTTTTTTTTACATGTATTTTTCGTTAATAATACCCGTTTACAATAGGCCCGATGAAGTGGAAGAATTGCTTAAGAGTCTTTCACAACAGGATTATCATGAAGATTTTGAAGTTGTTATCATAGAGGACGGATCAACCATTCCTTGTAAAGATGTCGTAAAAGAATACGAAGGGAAATTGTTTATTTCTTATTTCAGTAAACCAAATTCAGGTCCTGGAGATTCCCGTAATTTTGGGATGAAACATGCAATGGGACAGTATTTTATAATTCTGGATTCAGATTGTATTTTACCGGAGTTTTATCTTAAATCCGTACATGAAAATCTACAAAAAAACTATGTGGATTGTTTCGGTGGACCAGACAATGCTTTGGATTCTTTTTCCTCTGTGCAGAAGGCAATCAATTTTACAATGACCTCTTTTTTAACCACAGGAGGAGTTCGTGGCGGTACTGAGAAAATTGGTAAATTCCAACCAAGAAGTTTTAATATGGGCTTGTCTAAAAAAGCTTTTGAAGCTTCAAATGGTTTTGGAAACATTCATCCAGGTGAAGATCCGGATTTATCGATAAGACTTTGGAATTTAGGCTATAAAACCATGCTTTTTAAAGATTCCTACGTGTATCACAAACGCAGAATAGATTTCAGTAAGTTCTATAAACAAGTTAATAAATTTGGCAAAGCAAGACCTATTCTAGATTCATGGTACCCTAAATACAGCAAGCTTACCTTTTGGATGCCTAGTCTTTTTCTTTTAGGTTTTGTAGCAGCGATGGTGTTGTATGCTTTCGGTTTTTCAATTCCTGCAAAAGCATATTTAGCTTATTTTCTAGTTCTTTTTTGGGTCGGATCAATTGAAACGATGAGCCTTCGGATAGGAATTTTAGTTGTCTTTGCAGCAGTTTTTCAGTTTTTTGGTTACGGAATTGGCTTTTTGTCGTCTTTTATAAAAATACGATTGCTAAAACGAAAACCACAAGAGGCATTTCCGGAATTGTTTTTTAAAAATTAAGACGATGACAAAAATAATTGGTTTAACCGGAGGGATTGGCAGTGGAAAATCAACAATTGCTGATTATTTTAGATCTTTGGGAGTGCCAGTTTATATAGCTGATGAACAGGCAAAAAAAATAATGGACGAACCAGAAATTGTTAAAAAGGTTCAATCCATTTTTGATGAAAACGTTATTGAAAATAATTCGTTAAACCGAAAAAAAATTGCAGAGTTGGTTTTTTCAGCTCCTGAAAAATTAAAACAACTTAACAGTATTGTCCATCCGGAAGTAAAAAGACATTTTTTGGATTGGGTTCGTAAGCATAATAAATTTCCATTTGTTATTAAAGAAGCTGCAATTTTATTTGAGAGTGGAAGTTATATAGATTGTGACAGGATTATTTTGGTAACAGCTCCTATTGATGTAAGAATTCAGCGCGTTATTAAACGAGATAATGTAAGTAAAGATCAGGTGATGGAACGCGTTAAAAATCAGTGGGATGAGGATAAAAAAATTGCGTTAAGTGATTTTGTAATTGAGAACATTGATTTGGAAAATGCCAAAGCCAAAGCACAAGAAATTCTTAAAGTGTTGAATAAAATGTAAAAACTGCACCAGATGTTAATCTTTGGTTAATGTTTTTAAGGCTTAAATGTTAAAATGTTAATTTTGATTTGATGAATAAAACACGTTTCCGAATACTTGTTGTTTTAATGAGTTTGTCCTTGCTGGGGATTATATTGGTGCAGTTGTACTGGATCAATACTTCTTACAAGAACAATGAGGAGCAGTTTAAATATCATGTTAAACAGGTTATCGGTAATGTGGCTAACAAGCTTCAACAACAAGAGGCTTTTGAGTTTTACCGAAAATATAATAAACTGAAAGACAGTATTGGGAAGGCGCCCAAACAAAGTGACTTGAAAGAGTATTTCTATGTAGAGCGCGATCCGAGAACAAATGAACAAATCATTTATTCTAATACCATTGTTCTTGAAGATTATAATTTAAACCGTTCGTTCTTTGATAAAAGTTCTGATTCCGTTAAAGTTAAAAATTACGTTTCCAAAAGGAAAACGGAAATCTATAACGGAAGCACGTTTGACAATTCGGGAATTCAGAAGAAAACAACACCAGATGTAACCATTGAAAAATCGGGAACTCTGGACGCTTTAGACAAGGTTCAGTTTGAAACTTATTTTAAGGATATTGTAGCCTTAAAGCCAATTCAGGAGCGAATTTCGGTAGAGCGATTAAAAGCGATGCTGGAAAATGAACTTCGTGAATATGGAGTGAAAACGCCTTTTGAATTTGGGATTTACAGCGATGGTTTGGCAACAAAAGTAAAATCGGAAAATTTCTATTTTGATAAAGAATCAAGCTACGGAATACCGGTTTTCAGAGGAAACGACGAAGAAATTAAATACCAGTTGCTGGTAAGTTTCCCCCAAAAAAGTAAGTTTCTTTTTTCTTCTTTAATGGGAATCACGATGCTCTCACTAATTTTTACTCTTGTAATTATCGTTGCTTATTTCAACGCATTGCATCAGTTAATTAAGCAAAAGCATATCTCTGAGATTAAGACCGATTTCATCAACAACATGACCCATGAGTTCAAAACACCTATTGCTACTATTAATCTGGCTTTAGATGCAATTAAGAACCCTAAGATCATCGAGGATAAAGAGAAAATTCAGCGTTATCTTCAAATGATTCGCGATGAAAACAAACGAATGCATGCGCAGGTTGAAAACGTTTTACGCATTTCCAAACTTGAAAAAAGGGAGTTGGAAATCAGCAAAGAACCAACCAATGTTAACGATATCGTTGAAGATGCCATTGAACACGTAAATCTTATTGTAGAAGACCGTGGAGGAATTATCAAAACGAATTTAGCTGCAAAAAGAACGACTATATTGTTAAACGATGTTCACTTTACCAATGTGGTTGTGAACATTTTAGATAACGCCATTAAGTATTCGCCTGAAGCTCCAATTATTGAAGTTTCAACAGAAAATGTAAAAGACTTTGTACTGATAAAAGTAAAAGATCAGGGAGCAGGGATGAGTAAAGTGGCACAAAAGAGAATTTTTGAGAAATTCTACCGCGAGCATACCGGAGACCTGCACAACGTGAAAGGGCACGGTTTAGGGCTTGCTTATGTAAAAAGAATTGTTGATGACCATAACGGTCAGATATTTGTTGAAAGTGAGAAAGGGAAGGGAAGTACCTTTACAATTAAAATGCCATTAATAAATTAAAAAAATATGGATACAACTAACAAAAAAATCCTATTGGTTGAGGATGATCCTAATTTTGGAGCTGTTTTAAAAGATTATTTAATTATAAATGATTTCGATGTTACTTTAGCTAAAAACGGAATGGAAGGTTTCGAGAAATTCAAAAAAGACAATTTCGATTTGTGTATTTTGGATGTAATGATGCCTTACAAAGACGGTTATACTTTAGCTAGGGAAATCCGTGAAAAAAATAAAGAAGTGCCTATTATCTTCCTTACGGCAAAATCAATGAAAGAAGATGTGCTTAAAGGATACAAAGTAGGAGCAGACGATTATCTGAACAAACCTTTTGATTCGGAAGTATTACTTATGAAGATTAAGGCGATTATCCTTCGTAAAGCTTCTGAAACCAAAACGGACAACACGAAATTTGAGTTTGAGATCGGTAAATTCCACTTGAACTCGAAATTACGTTTTCTAACGTTCCCTGGAGACGAACCAATTAAATTGTCGCCAAAAGAAAACGAATTGCTTAAAATGCTTGCTTTGCACGAAAACGATTTGATGCCACGTGAGTTAGCGTTAACTAAAATTTGGAGAGACGACAACTACTTCACATCAAGAAGTATGGATGTTTACATCGCTAAATTGCGTAAATATTTAAAACAAGACGAAGATGTTGAGATTTTAAATATTCACGGTGAAGGTTTCCGTTTAGTTGTGAAAAATAAAGCGGCGGAATAAAGAATAATAGTTTTAATAATTGATTATACTTGCTAGGAAAGCTCTGAGAAATCAGGGCTTTTTTGGTATTGTAAAAATAATTCCCAAAGAAAATTGTAATTGATTTGACCGTTGAAAAAAGTCTTCAAATTCTTTTGCAGTTTTTACATTATAAGAAGTAAAGTTATAATTGATTCCACTATAAACTGAAAACCGATCTGTAAGTTTGTGAGTAACATTCGCTCCGAGATAGTAACTTGTCCCGTAAAAACTTCCATAACCAGAACCATTTGACCTTTGTTGTATCATAACTTGCCCGATTCCGGTATAAGGCTCTACGGTCCATTCTGAATTAAGGTTTTGTTCGTATTGAATTTTTAAAGCCAGACTATTGTAATTGGTACTATTAAGGTTCCCACCAAGAGCTTTATCGGTAACTTTGTAATTCATGAAATCGTAGGCGATTCCCGCTTTAAAATTATTGAGTTTAAGCATATTATATTGTATTCCAATGCCTGCAAAACTCGGAGAATTTGCTTTTGAAAGGAAATTATCCCCAAAATTATAATGGTAATTTAAGTTGAGGAAAAATTGATGTTTGGTTGTAAAAGCTTTTGTTTTTGTTGGTTCTTCTTGTGCAAATACAATTTGAGTAAGCATCAATGCCAGTAAAAAAAATCTTTTCATATTAGTAATTGATGCTGAATTGTGTTACGTTATTAGATCCGACAATGATACTCTGTTGTAAGGTTTGTGTTTGATTTGTTGTGTAATCATACAGAGCATATTCCGCAATAATAGTTTGATTCTTCATTACTTCTTCAGAATAAAAAGATTCAACGTATGGGTATGGGTCTGTTTGATCTAAGGGATTTACATAAACTTCTGTTCGTGCAAGATTGCCAATGAGTTTGAACTGTTTGATGACTTTGTTGGAATTCACTTGGTTTAATGTTATTTCCAGTTTTGAAATATCCTCTTTCTTAAAGAGTTTTATCGTATTAAGATTGAATTTGAAATCTGTGAAGTTTGTATTTTTAATATTTAGAAAACTTTTATCTTGATAAATTGATGTATCTCTGTTACATATTAATTCGATTTCATAGGCATTGATAGGACGCGGAAAAACCATTTTAAATACACCGTTTTCATCGGTTTCATCGAATGAAATCAAATCATGATCATCATTAGAATAACCACCATAAACAAAAAGTTCCACTTTACTGTTGGATAAAGGTACATTGTCCTGATCAACCAATCTTCCGGTTATTAGAAAACGCTCGTCTCCATCGTATTGTAACCCACAGCCAGTCAAAAGTATGCAGAGGGAAAAGAAAAGTATTTTTTTCAAAATTTATAAATGATGATTTAAGACATCAAATGTAAATTATTATTGTAAAACAAAGATTACAATCTTGTTAAATTTCTAACTGTAGAGCAAAACAGGTTTTAGAATCTTTAGTTACCGAAAAAAACGTTTTGGTCTCATCTGAATGAATTTCAACCGCATCATTCCAATTTAGCTCTCGTAAAAAATTCATTTCCAAGGCTTTGATTTCGTGTTTTAAAACAGATTTTGGAGGTAAAGTGTCTAAACACCATTCCAGATATTTTGTGTTGTTTACATGGTTTACAATGTCTAAATCTGAAAGAACCACTGCTTTATCTGTAAGTTTATTAGTGTCTTGAAGAATATTTATTCTTGAAAAACCTTTTTTTGAGGCGTGATTGTCCGGATATTTTTCAAAATGCTCATGCGGTAAAGCTAAGGGTTCCGATTTACGCAATTGCGTATTGAAAACAGCCCAATAAGTTGTTGCACCAACAATTTTTTCATCATTAAGGTACATTTCGATATTACGGATGGATTTGTTTCCTTCTAAGCTTTCAATCCAAGTTTTCACCACAACTTTATCCTGCCATTTCGGAAGTGAATCAATTTCAATACGAATTCTGCTCAAAACCCATGCTTGATGGTGCTTTTGCATATCATTAAAACTCAGTCCGCCTAAAATCGAATGTTCTGCGGCGGTAAGTTGCAGTAAATTGCACAAATCAACATATTTCAGAAAACCGTTAGGTGCACATTGAGTAAAGTTGATTTCCCATTCGTGTGAATAAATGGAAGTGAAATTTGGTGAAACAGGCATGATTGGAATAGGATTTAAAACTTGATTTTGCTTTCCACAAAGGTAATGATTTCAGAAGCGTTTGTTTGAAAATCAAACCATTTTGCTTCTTCCGATCTTTTAAACCAGGTGATTTGTCGTTTAGCAAAACGTCGGGTGTTTTTCTTGATTTCTTCTATTGCGAATTCTAAAGATGAATTCCCGTCAAAATGATCGAAAAGCTCTCGGTAACCTACTGTTTGTAAAGCATTAAGTTGTTTGTTCGGATAAAGAGTTTCGGCTTCTTCAATCAAACCTTGTTGGATCATTAAATCAACTCTTAAATTGATGCGCTCGTACATTTTTTCTCTTTCAGCTTCTAATCCGATGACAATAGGAGTAAAGTTACGTTGGTTTTTTCGCAGCCCTATAAAGGAAGAATAAGGCTTTCCGGTTCCTAAACAAACTTCCACAAAACGCTTCATACGCTGTGGGTTTTGTAAAGTTTGAGGATTTTCAGAACTAATTTTATTGAAATAATCAGGGTCGAGTTCTTTTAGGGTGTTTTGCAGATAATCAATGCCTAACTCATCAAATTTAGCATTGATTTCCTCCCGAACCGAAGCATCAATATCCGGAAAATCGTCAAATCCTTTTAAAACTGCATCTACATACAAACCAGAACCGCCAACCATTATCTGAACCTTGTTTGTTTTGAAAAGCTCGTCTAATTTGTTAATCGCATCGGTTTCAAAATCACCCACAGAATAATTCTCAAAAACCGAAATGTGCTGAATAAAATGATGCTTGGCTGCTGCTAATTCATCTTTATTTGGAACAGCTGTACCGATTTTCATTTCTTTAAAAAACTGTCGGCTGTCACACGAAAGTATTTCACAACCAAAATGTTGCGCCAATTTAATGCTTAGTGCCGTTTTCCCAATTGCAGTCGGGCCGATAATGGTAATTAAGTAGTTCATTAGTTAACTGCCTTAGAAAAACTAAAATTTAAGGATTTTCTGAACTTTATTTTTTCGAATAAAACTCTGAATGATATTTCGGGAATCACGATTATTCTGCATCGGAATGATAATGTTTTTTAAAATTTCGATGTTGTTAATCTGATAATTCAAATCGTAAAAACAATAGCCTTTGTAAACACCATTTTCCACTAAAACTGCGCTTCGTTCATCAATGCTTCTGCCGCGATCCACTATAACCATATTTTGACTTTGCAACTGATTGTGTTCCAGGAAATATGTAACTCTTTTGTTGTAATCTTCAGGGGTTTCCTTACCAATACAAGCTCCTAAGCATTGTTTCAAATCGTATTGGAAGCATTCTTTTTTAGTGTTGTACAGTCCGTTTACTTTTTGACAAAACTGATGTTCTTCGGTAATTTTATGAAGAATATTTTTCCCTTCCTGAAGTGTGGCAAAAGAAGTGATTTCTTTTTTACGCCCATCGGTTTTATGCAGTTTTAGCGCCAAATAACCATTTTCATCTTTTTCAGCATATAAGGCATAAGGAAAAATGGTTTTACGCTGTGAACGGTTGTAAATCGGTTTATTGATTTTGATTTCTTCGCTTTCTTTTAAAAGTGCAATAAGTTCGCTTCCGGTTTCTTCATGAGTAACGGCAAATACTTCATTTTGAATGTGTTTCGACTTTCTGGAGGTTCCGGTAAAGTGCTGATTCACACGTTTTTTCATGTTTTTGCTTTTCCCAATATAGATAATCGTTCCGTCTTCACGATGGATATAATAAATACCTGTTTTGGAAGGAACACCATCGATCAAATCCATTAATTTTGGTGAGATTCCGGCTTTAATTTCCGTTTTGATGTAACTCTTAACAATAACTTTTTCCAAATCTTTGGATAAGAGTAATTTGAAAAGTTTTACCGTAGCCATTGCATCTCCGGAGGCTCTGTGTCTGTCTGCCATTGGAATTCCCAATTCGCGTACCAGTTTTCCTAAACTATAGGATTTATGTCCAGGTAATAATTTTTTGGAAAGTTCTACAGTACAAAGCGTTGGCTTTTTAAAATCGTAGCCTAAGCGTCTGAATTCGGTTTGAAGAATACGATAATCAAAAGAGGCATTATGTGCTACAACTATACAATCCTGAGTGATTTCAATAATACGTTTGGCAACTTCATAAAACTTTGGAGCCGAACGCAGCATCGCATTATTAATTCCAGTAAGTTTAACCACAAACGGCTGAATTGGAATTTCAGGATTAACCAAACTAATGAACTGATCCACAACCTCGTGGCCATCAAATTTATAGATGGCAATTTCAGTGATTCCTTCTTCATTGTATTGGCCTCCGGTGGTTTCTATGTCGAGAATTGCGTACAAAATCAGTTATGAGTGAAAAGTTATGAATTACAAGTGATTGTTTTACTATCTGCTGCCAAAGATACTACTTCCGATGCGAACCATCGTACTTCCACAGTCGATTGCGAGCTTATAATCTCCCGACATTCCCATGGAAAGGGTTTGCAGTTCGCAATTTTCAGTTTTCAGTATCCTGTATTTGTCGAAAATGGCTTTCAGGTTTTGAAATTCCTTTTTTACTTGTTGCTGATTATCAGTAAATGTAGACATTCCCATCAAACCAACTAATTTTATGTTTTTGAGTTTTTTTAGTTCTTCGGAAGATAAAATTTCGCTCAGTTCTTTTTCGTCCAAACCGAATTTACTTTCTTCTTCGGCGATATAAACCTGAAATAAGCATTCAATTATACGATTATTTTTTACGGCTTGTTTGTTGATTTCCTGTAGTAGTCTTAAACTGTCAACACCATGAATCAAACGCACAAACGGAGCAATGTATTTTACTTTATTGCTTTGTAAATGTCCTATAAAATGCCACTGAACATCGTTAGGTAGTTGTGGTTGTTTATCGACTAATTCCTGAACATAATTTTCACCAAAAATTCGTTGACCTGCGTTGTAGGCTTCCATCAAATCGTTAACGGGTTTGGTTTTGGAAACTGCAACTAATGTAACGTTTTCAGGAAGTGTTGATTTTATATGTTGAAGGTTTTTTGTTATTGACATTTTTTCTGAAGTTTTCAATCGCAGTCACGGTTTTTCAGCCGTAATCTTTGAATCTTTAGTTTTTCTTAATCTTTGAATTATAACTCATACACTACCAAACCACTTCGAAACTTTGGTTCGATGTAAGTACTTTTCGGCGGCATGATCAGATTCTCATCTGCAATGGATTTAATTTCTTCGATATCAATAGGGTAGAGCATAAAACCAACTTCGTATTCTCCATTGTCAACCAATTCTTTTATGGAAGTTATCGATTTTGTTCCCGGAATGTAAGCGATTCGGTCATCAGTTCGTAAATCTTCAATGCCTAAAACCGGTTTTAAAACAGTATCGTATAAAATTTGCGCGTCGAGTTTTGACAATACATTATTGAATTGAAACTTCTCTTCTTTCAAACGCAAAGCATAAAATTCACCATCGAAATACATTCCGAATTCAAACTTGTGCCTCGGTTTCCACAACTCCTGTTTTTTGGTTTTAATGACGAAATTTTCCGCAACTTTTTTAATGAAATCTTCTTTGGAATTTCCGTTCAAATCGCTGATGATTCTATTGTATTCGTAAATTTTTACATTAGAATCCGCAATTAGGAAACTCATGAAATAATTCAGGTTTTCGTTGCCTAAATGTTTGTCTTCTTCATATAATAATTCTGCAGAAGCGGAACGATGGTGTCCGTCGGCAATATATAAATCGCCAATCTGTTCAAATTTTTGTTTCAGCCAATTTATTTCCGAATCACTTTCAATTTTCCAAAGTATGTGTTTTTCTTTGTTGGTTGTAGAAAATTCGTAAACAGGACGGGAGTTTTTTTTGTCTGAAATCCAGTGGGTTAGTTCAGTGTCATCTTTATAAGTAATCAAAACAGGTTCTGTATTAAAACCGGTCTGATGTAAATAATCTTTAAACAATTCAACACGATATTCTAGTGTGTCTTCGTGTTTTTTGATGATGTTATTCTGATAATCCTCAACAGAAGTTCCCGCTAAAATACCAGTAAAAGTGTGGCTTTTCGATTGAATTTCATACAGATAAAAAACGGCTTTTTCTTCCTGAATAAGAATGCCGTCTTTTTTGAAATCTTCATATTTATGCGCAACAGCCTTAAACCGTTTATCAAAACCTATTTTCTGCTGATTTACATACGCCGGATTCAGAATATGTAAAAAAGAAAACGGGTTAAATTCCAGATAGGCAGCAAGTTCTGTCGCTCCGTAATCGTCATAGGAACGCGAAGTTACCAGACTGACTTTATCGGCCGTTGGTCGTACTGCTTTGAATGGAATGATTTGAGCCATTTATTTTGAGGGATAAGTGATTAGAGGCAAGGGATAAGTTAACTTTTGACTTTTCCCTTGTCCCTTTTTACTTTTATACAAATTGTTTCGAAACTTTCTCTGCTTTTTTACTTTCTGAATAATCGTAGAAACCTTCTCCGGATTTCACTCCTAATTTTCCTGCCATTACCATATTTACTAATAAAGGACATGGTGCATATTTAGGATTTTTGAAACCGTCGTACATTACATTTAAGATCGACAAACATACATCAAGACCAATAAAATCAGCTAACTGAAGTGGTCCCATCGGGTGTGCCATTCCCAGTTTCATTACCGTATCAATTTCCTCAACACCAGCAACTCCGTTGTATAAAGTTTCGATTGATTCGTTAATCATCGGCATTAAGATTCTGTTGGCTACGAAACCTGGATAATCGTTTACTTCAGTAGGAGTTTTTCCTAATTTCACCGATAAATCCATGATGAGTTTTGTTACTTCGTCGGAAGTGTTGTATCCACGGATGATTTCCACCAATTTCATAATCGGCACCGGATTCATGAAGTGCATTCCGATAACTCGTTCAGGATGAACAACCTGAGCTGCAATTTGAGTGATTGAAATCGAAGAAGTATTGGTTGCTAAAATTACGTTATGATCGCAAACTTCGCTTAACTGTTTGAAGATGTTCAGTTTAAGAGTTACATTTTCAGTTGCGGCTTCTACTACTAAATCACATCCAACAACTCCGTCTTTAACATCGGTATAAGTAATGATGTTTCCGATGGTTTTGTGTTTGTCTTCTTCGGAAATCGTTCCTTTTGCCACCATACGGTCAAGGTTTGCGGCGATGGTTGCCATTCCTTTTTCCAGTGCTTTTTCTGAAATATCAATCAATTTTACGGTGAAACCTGATTGTGCAAATGTGTGAGCAATTCCGTTGCCCATGGTTCCCGATCCGATTACAGCTATGTTTTTCATTATGAATATTTAAAGATTAAATAATTTAAGATTTAAAGATTATTTTTTTCCATTGAATCAATGATCTGATACGCTACTCGTAAAGCTTCTGTCGCCTGTTCCAAAGTTACTACCGGAGTTGTGTCATTGTTGATGGCATCGGCAAACGATTCCAATTCATCCAAAATGGCATTGTTGGATTCCACATGCGGATTATCGTAATAGATTTGTTTTTTCACGCCTTCCGCATTTTGTAAAATCATATCAAAATCACCCGGAACTTCAGGAGCGTCTTTCATTTTTACCACTTCACAAACTTTGTCCAAATAGTCAACGGAAATGTAAGCGTCTTTTTGGAAGAAACGTGATTTTCTCATGTTCTTCATCGAAATTCGACTTGAAGTAATATTGGCCACACAGCCATTTTCAAATTCGATTCGTGCATTGGAAATATCCGGAGAATCACTGATAACGGCAACACCACTTGCATTTACGCTTTTTACTTTTGAATTGACAACGCTTAAAATCGCATCAATATCGTGAATCATCAAATCCAAAACTACAGGAACATCGGTACCACGAGGGTTGAATTCTGCCAAACGGTGTGTTTCGATGAACATTGGATTTTCGATTTTGTGCTTCACTGCTTTAAAAGCCGGATTAAAACGCTCCACATGACCAACTTGTCCTTTTACGTTGTATTCTTTAGCTAAGGCGATGATTTCTTCAGCCTCTTCAACAGTTGTTGAAATTGGTTTTTCAATGAAAACGTGTTTTCCGGATTTTATGGCAACACGCGCACATTTGTAATGGGAAAGAGTAGGAGTAACAATGTCAACAACATCAACCGCATGGATTAATTTAGCGATGGTGTCGAAGTGTTTGTACCCGAATTCGGCAGCAATTTTTTCGGCATATTCCTGATTTTCATCATAAAAACCTACCAGTTCATATTTTTCAGATTGTTGTAGTAATCGCAAATGTATTTTTCCGAGGTGTCCGGCACCTAAAACGCCTACTTTTAGTGGTTGATTCATATAATTAGGATAAAATACTGATTTTCAAAATATTAATATAAATTATTCGTGCTGTTATATTTGCTATAACCATCAGTGAATTTTATTAGAACGGTTATAAAAGTATTTTCAGCAATTCAAATTTATTCTAAAAAAAGTCCACTGGCAAAAATACATAAATTAATATTTAAAAAGTTATCGGAATTGCTTCTTAAAACCAGTTTTTTGACTTAAAACAGAATATTAAAATTTGCTTAAAAAAATGAATCTTGGTTTACACTTGGAATAATCTTACTAATTTTGAAAAATGAAAAAATCAGTAGCCATAGCTTTACTTTCTTTATACTTGCTGGGAACAACCCAGTTAAGAGAGCTACTGAAGATTCCGGTACTTATAGAGCATTTTACAGAGCACAGGAAACAGAATCCAATCATAAATTTTTGGGATTTTCTTTGTGAGCATTATGCCGATTATAATCACAGTGATAAAGATTACGATCGAGATATGCAGCTTCCGTTCAAAACGTTAACACATAGTGCTTCTGATTTGGCTTTCTTTCCAACAATTGATTTCGAATGCGAATTGCCTGTGAAAAAAATTCCTGCAGATAACAGACAAAACCTTGTTTATGCAGGCTTTATTTATACTTCTACCTATCTTTCGTCCATTTGGCAACCACCAAAATCTTGTTGATTTTATTTGATTTTCAATGAAATAAATGTCTTTGAGATGTTTGTTTCTGTTTTGTTTCAAAAGTTTAAATAAGATTAGCATTATGCTTACTAAAATTATAGAGTTTTCCGTAAGGAATAAACTTATAGTAGGTTTGATGGTTATTGCTCTTATCATTCTGGGCGTATATCAAACCACAAAATTACCAATTGATGCCGTTCCCGATATCACCAACAATCAGGTTCAGGTAATCACAGTTGCGCCTTCTTTTGGGGCCAACGATATTGAACGTCTTGTCACCTTTCCGGTGGAACAGTCTGTAAGCAATATTGCAGGAACCAGCCAAATTCGCAGTTTTTCCCGTTTCGGATTATCATTGGTAACCATTGTTTTTGAAGATGATGTCGATATTTACTGGGCTCGTCAGCAAGTGGCAGAACGATTGCAGCAGGTTCAAAATCAAATTCCAAAAGGGATTGGTGCTCCGGAATTGGGGCCTATTTCCACCGGATTGGGTGAAATTTACCAATATGTTGTAAGACCGGAAAAAGGATACGAAAAACAATTCAGTTTAACGGAGTTACGTACCATTCAAGATTGGATTGTTCGCCGCCAACTGCTTAGTGTTAAAGGCGTTGCCGAAGTAAGTAGTTTCGGAGGAAAATTAAAGCAGTTTGAAATTGCGGTCAATTCCGATAAATTAAGTGCACACGGCATAACAATTAACGATTTGTTTGATGCCTTGGAAGCCAATAATCAAAACACGGGTGGTGCTTATATTGAAAAAGGACCAACGGTTTTATACATTCGAAGTGAAGGGTTAATCGGTAGTATAGAAGATATTAAAAACATTGCGATTGTTTCCAAAGACAGAAATACTCCTTTGTTTATAAGAGATGTAGCCGAAGTACAAACAGGATTTGCGACAAGATACGGAGCTTTAACCTATAATGACGATGGTGAAGTAGCCGGTGCTGTTGTGATGATGTTAAAAGGAGCAAACAGTAATCACGTCATCAAAAATGTAAAAGAACGAATTGTTGAAATCCAGAAAACATTGCCTAAAGGTGTTGTTATTGAACCTTTTTTGGATCGAACTAAAATGGTAAACAATGCCATTGGTACTGTAGAAACCAATTTGTTGGAAGGTGCTTTAATAGTTGTATTGGTTTTGGTATTGTTTCTCGGAAATCTTCGTGCCGGTTTGCTTGTGGCTTCCGTTATTCCGTTGTCGATGTTGTTTGCGATTTGTATGATGAACCTCTTCGGTGTCAGCGGGAATTTAATGAGTTTAGGCGCACTTGATTTCGGTTTAATTATCGATGGTGGGGTTATTATTGTGGAATCGGTCATGCACCATTTATCGCATAATGCGAAATTCAAAAAAATGACCAATCTGTCCAAAAATGAAATGGATAACACGGTTATTGGTTCGGCCAGTACCATGATGAACAGTGCGGTCTTTGGTCAGGTAATTATTCTGATCGTTTATCTTCCTATTTTATCATTACAGGGAATCGAAGGGAAGATGTTCAAACCTATGGCACAAACAGTAGCTTTTGCTTTATTAGGTGCCTTTTTATTGTCGTTAACCTATATTCCGATGATGAGTTCTTTTGTTTTGAGCCGAAAAATCAGTCATGCGCCTAACCTTTCAGACAGAATTATGGCTAAGGTGGAAGCGGCTTTTCAAAAACTACAGGTAAGGATTTTAAAACAACCTAAGTTTGTATTACTGTCGGTTTTAACTCTTTTTGTAGCTGCCATTTTTACGCTTTCACAGATGGGAGGTGAGTTCATTCCGTCGCTGGAAGAAGGAGATTTTGCAGTCGAGACAAGAGTTTTAAGCGGAAGCAATCTGAATACCACTATCGAGAGTTCTCAAAAAGCAGCTCATATCCTGAAAACGCGTTTTCCTGAAGTGGAAAAAGTAGTCACCAAAATCGGAAGCGGGGAAGTGCCAACCGATCCCATGCCGATGGACGCCAGCGACATGATAGTTGTGCTCAAAGACAAAAAAGAATGGACTTCAGCCGAAACTTTTCCGGAGCTTTCTGAAAAAATGAGCAAGGCTTTAGAAGATGTTCCCGGCATTACCGTAGGGTTTCAGTATCCGGTGCAAATGCGTTTCAATGAGCTTATGACCGGAGCCCGTCAGGATGTGGTGGTAAAAGTATTTGGGGAACATCTCGATACGCTTGCAGCCACGGCTTCTAAGATTGGGAAGATTGTGCATACGGTTAAAGGGGCGCAAAATCTTTATGTTGAACCCATTACCGGAATGCCTCAGGTTATAATTCAGTACAACAGACCGATGATTGCACAATACGGTTTGTCCATTGCAGATGTTAATCGTGTGGTAAATACTGCTTTCGCGGGTCAAACAGCCGGATTGGTATATGAAGGGGAAAAACATTTCGATATGGTAGTTCGCCTCAAATCCGATAACCGTAAAAATCTTAATGATATTCAGCAACTTTTGATTCCAACAGCTTCAGGAGAACAAATTCCGTTAGGACAATTGGCCAGTGTGGAAATTAAAGACGGACCAAACCAAATTCAGAGGGAAAATGCCCAAAGAAGGATTATTGTCGGTTTTAATGTAAAAGATCGGGATGTACAAAGTATCGTTCAGGAATTGCAGCAAAAAATTGGGAATCAAATTAAGTTGCCGGTAGGTTATTCCATTACTTATGGTGGTTCTTTTGAAAATCTAAATGAGGCTAAAGACCGTTTGATGATTGCCGTTCCGGTTTCTTTAGTATTAATTTTCATTCTATTGTTTTTTGCTTTTAAATCGATCAAAGACAGTTTATTGATTTATACGGCGATTCCGTTGTCGGCTATCGGTGGGATCTTCTTTTTGGCTTTGCGAGGTATGCCGTTCAGTATTAGTGCCGGCATTGGTTTTATTGCCCTTTTCGGGGTTTCGGTTTTGAACGGAATTGTACTGATTGCCGAATTCAACCGCCTTAAAAAATCCGGCATGACCAACATAACCCGCGTGGTGGTGGACGGTACCCGAAAAAGGCTGCGACCGGTTTTGATGACCGCTTTTGTAGCTTCTTTAGGATTTTTGCCAATGGCTTTAAGCAATGGTGCGGGAGCCGAAGTACAACGACCTTTAGCCACAGTGGTTATTGGCGGCTTACTGGTGGCTACTTTTTTAACGCTTTTCGTGTTACCGCTTTTATTTATTCAATTTGAAAAAGGAATTCCTATGAATAGTTTCAAAAAAAAAATGCCTGTTATTCTTATCCTGATGATCTTAACCGGAACAGTTGCAAATGCTCAAACAAAAATCAGTCTGAATGATGCACTAACGACTGCTTTGGAAAACAACCACAAACTGAAAAGTGAAAAACTGCGTTCGGAATACGCCAAAGCAATGATCAAAACCGCACCCGATTTGCCCCAAGCCAATCTGACTGCAGATTACGGACAGATTAACAGCGTTTACAACGACACAAAATTCGGTATTAGTCAGAGTTTTGCATTGCCAACGCTGTACAGTCGTCAAAAACAACTTAACACTGAAGAATGGAAACAAAGCGTTCTGAGCGTTTCGTTACAGGAATTCGAACTCAAAAAAGCGGTAACACAGGCATTTTATGCTTTACTTTATTTACAGCAAAAAGAGCAACTTTTGAAAAAGGCAGACACGCTTTACAGTAATTTTTATGCAAAATCCGAACTTCGTTTGCGCAAAGGAGAAAGCAATGTATTGGAAAAAGTAACTGCGGAAAATCAGAAAAGCGAAATCATGATTCGCCTGAAACAGCTAGGTCAGGAAATTGCATTGATTTCGCTTCAGTTTCAATTGTTGCTCAATGCCGAAAATCAGTTTCTGCCGGATACTTCTGAACAGATTATGAGGCTTACAGAAACAAAGGATGATCTTTCTCAAAATCCGTATTTACTTCAAATGCAACAGCAAAAAAACATTGCTGAAAAGCAAACCAAGGTAGAACGTGCTAAACTTTTACCGTCATTATTACTGGGGTATAACAATACGAGTTTTAAAGGTGTAGGTCCTGATGGTGTTGATTATACTACCAGTACACGATTCCATTCGGTTCAGGCGGGGATTTCGTTACCTGTTTTTACTTTCGGACAACACGCCCGAGTACAAACCTCTAAAATTGCTGAGAAAATAGCCCAACAGGAAATTCAAACTACTCAGGCAGCCTTGCAAACCGAACGCAGTAAACTTTTGGTATCATATAAAAGCAATCTTGAAATAGTTACGCAATATCAGTCAATCGGATTAAAAAACGCAGATACGATCCTAAAAACGGCGCAGCTTCAATTTGTGAACGGTGAAATCAATTATCTCGATTTTGTAATGCTTGTAAATCAGGCAATAAATGTTCAGAATAATTATGCAGATGCTGTGTGGGCTTTGAACGAAAGTATAGTAAAAATCAATTATCTTAACTTAAATTAAAATCAGATGAATCGTTTCTCTTCTGTTAAAAATAGACCAGCGTTTGTGTACCGATACAGCAGCATTTTCATAATGCTGGGCTTATCGTTCCTTTTTATAAACTGTAAATCCGAACCAAAAACGGAACCGCAATCTCAAGTGAAAGCTGATGAAAATATTGTGGTTTTAACCGATGCACAATTCAAAAATGCAGAATTAACCTTCACCAGGTTATCCGAAAAAAACATGGCTAATGTGTTACAATTAAACGGAAAAATTGATGTTCCGCCACAAAACATGATTTCGGTGAGTGTTCCTTTGGGCGGATATCTTAAAAATACCAAACTCCTTCCGGGCATGCCAATTAGAAAAGGGCAGGTGTTGGCTACGATGGAAAATCCGGAATATGTTCAATTGCAACAGGATTATCTGCAGGCAAAATCAAAGTACAGTTATGCGCTTCTGGATTATAAACGCCAGAAAGATTTAAATCAAAGTCAGGCAGCCAGTGACAAAATTATGCAACAGGCGCAAACCGAGATGACCAATCAGCAAGTGGCGATGAATGCGTTGGGTGAACAGTTAAAACTTATCAACATTAATCCAAATGCGCTCACGGCGGCTAAAATTTCCAAAAGTATTTCGGTTTTAAGCCCAATTAACGGATTTGTGAGTAAAGTGAATGTAAATGTCGGGAAGTATGTTACACCTTCCGATATTTTGTTTGAACTGATTAATCCGTTGGATATTCATCTGAATCTGAAAGTTTATGAAAGTGATGTGAATGCCTTAAAAATCGGACAGCCGCTCATTGCTTACAGTAATGCACAACCGGATAAAAAATACAAGGCAAAAGTAATGCTCATTAATAAAGACATTGCTACTAATGGGGTAACAGAAATTCATTGTTCTTTTTCTGAATATTCGAAAGAATTACTTCCGGGTTTATACATGAATGCTGATATTGAAACCGTAAGTTCTCTTGATAATTCACTACCGGAGCAAAGTATTGTAAATTTTGAAAGCAAAAATTTTGTGTTTATAACAACAGAAAAGCAAACTTACAAATTGCAGGAAGTGATTTTAGGCAAAGAAGAGAACGGTTTTGTCACGATAAAAAACAGTGATGAACTTAAAGGAAAAACTATAGTAAACAAAGGCGCTTATACTTTGTTGATGAAATTAAAAAATACAGAAGAAGAATAAAAAAAGGGTTTGTTTGAATCTGTAAAATTGGCAACATGAAGCAATTAAGAATTCTAAAGCGGAAAAGCTTTCCTTATTAGGTTAAAATTGTCTTTTCCATTTTAGAATGCCGATTTCTTTGCTAATTTTACAGAAACAAATAAGCCGAAAAAGTGAGAGATTTAGCCAAACATCAAGGACTTCGAAATCAATTGGTAAGCCTTTTGGAACGAAAGGGGATTACCGATAAAAACGTATTGGAAGCAATCAGAAAGATTCCGCGCCATCTGTTTTTGAATTCGAGTTTTGAAGATTTTGCCTATCAGGACAAACCTTTCCCGATTGGGGCAGGACAAACTATTTCTCAACCTTACACTGTGGCTTTTCAAACCGAATTACTTCAGGTGAAAAAAGACGACAAGGTATTGGAAATCGGTACAGGATCAGGTTATCAGACCGCAGTTCTGTGTACCATCGGAGCCAAAGTCTATTCCATCGAAAGGCAAAATGAATTGTTCAAATCGACTTCACTTTTATTACCGAAATTGCACATCCGTCCGAAACATTTAGCTTTTGGCGATGGTTATAAAGGATTACCGGCATATGCTCCGTTTGACAGTATTATTGTTACTGCAGGCGCTCCGTTTATTCCGCAACCTTTGATGGCACAGTTAAAAATAGGGGGAAGGTTAGTTATTCCTGTTGGAGAAGATGTTCAGGTGATGACATTACTTATCCGTAAAAACGAAACCCAGTTTGAAAAACACGAATTTGGAGATTTCCGTTTTGTACCTTTATTGGAAGATAAAAATTAATGCGCTTTTTTAATTCGATCTAGATCACGTTTGGTATCGCGGTCTTTTATAGATTCACGCTTGTCGTAGTTTTTCTTACCGCGACAAAGTGCGATGTCTAATTTTGCCAATCCTTTTTCGTTGGTGAAAAGACGTAATGGAATGATAGTTAAACCTTTATTCTGAACACTTTTTAAAAGGCTTTTCAATTCCTTTTTGTTTAATAATAACTTGCGTTCGCTTTTAGCCTTGTGGTTGTAATGCGTTCCGTAAAGGTATTCTTCTATGTGTGAGTTGATTACAAAAAGTTCATTATTGTGAAACTCACAAAAACTTTCCGCAATTCCGGCTTTCCCTAAACGAATTGATTTGATCTCGGTTCCGGTCAACACAATTCCAGCCGTATATTTTTCGAGTATTTCATAATCGAATTTGGCTCTTTTGTTAAGTATGTTGACTGTTTTTTGCATAGGAGCGCAAATGTAAGAACAAATTGAAGAAGGAACAATAGTTGTTTAAGGTAATTTCAATAACTGATGGGTGACTGATGTATTACTTATAGTTACAATGTACAGGTTTCCAAAAGTTGTATCTTCGATATCGGGATAAACTTTTTCACCGATTATTTGATTTACAAGATTTGGAATCGTATTGCTGTGGCCGACCAAAAGTACATTCTTTCCTGAATTTTCTTTTATAAAAGACGCAATATCAATAGTTTTATGATCGTAGATTTTGATGCTGATTTTATTTTTCTCAGCTGTAGGAGTTGCAGTTTCAATGGTTCGTTTATAGTTAGTGCTGTAAATTTCATCAAAACGAATAGCAGAAAATATTTTGCTCCAGTTTTCGGCTCTTTTCAAGCCAACTTCCGATAAATCGGGATTAAGTGAATTATCTACTTTTTCCGCATGACGGATAAAATATAAAGTTGTTGATGTATTTTGAGCAATTCCAAACTGCATAAACAGTGCTGTAATAAGGGTAAGAAAGAATTTCATCATCAAAATTTAATTAACTTTCGTTTGGGTTTAGGAGCGAAAAGACATAGCTGTCCAAAAATTTTCCTTGCCAATAAGTATCTTGTTTAAAATAACCTTCACGAACAAATCCGTTTTTCTCCAGTAATTTCCACGAAGACTCATTCTCAGGAGCGGTAACTGCTTCAATTGAATGGAGTTTGATTTCTTCAAAACCGTAACGGATAATCTCAGTTAAAGCTTCCTGCATGATCCCTTTTCCATGAAATTCAGAAGAAAGAATGTAACCGACTTCGGCTCTATGGTTCTCAGGCTGCATTCTGAAATAACCAATATTTCCGATTAGTTTTTGATCATCTTTAAGGCAAATTGCCCAATTGATGCATTCTCCGCTTTCTAAAAGCCCTTGCATGAATTCGATGTGTTTAATAGCATCGTCTATTGTTTTGGGAAGTTCACGGGGAATATATTTCATGATTTCCGGATTGGAACGAAGCGCAAACATTTCATTAGCGTCATTAGTAACTATTTGACGTAAGGTCAAACGTTGAGTGTTTAATATTGGAAAATTTGTAAAATCAAATACGAGCATACTTTTCAGAATCTTGGTTCGCAATAAAATTACTCTTAAAAAAGAATTTTAAGAAAATTAATGAAAAAAAAATTATTGTATGTTTTGTTAATAAAAATTGTTAAATTTAGAAAACCGAAAATACAGGCTTACTAACTATTATTACTTATTATGGAATTTAATTTTGAAACAATCGACAAAGAAAAAATCAGTGCATTATCGTTTCCCGACGGCGATGTTTTAGATGATGATAAAGACGCCATCAAACAACGCAAAAACGATCTAGACCGTGCACTAACTTTAGGAAATCTGGAACATCTGAAAATTAAAATTTATTTTGAAGATGATACTTCTAAAAAAATGGTCGATACCACCATTTGGGGAGTTACCGAAGAACGAATAATTTTAAAACAAGGAGTTGTAATTCCTATACGAAGAATTTACAAAACTATTTAAGCTATCTCTGGATAGCTTTTTTTATGTGCTTGATTATGAGATTGTTTTTGTAAAATTATAACATATTATACTGATTTTTTTAACAAGTTAACACAAATAAAAAAACTAACTTTACGATAATAAAATCCCATCTACACATATATAAATTCTTATGAGGTAAGACGCACAATGAAGAGAAAGAATTGATTACTAATGCAGGTTTGCTTTTTGAATCAAATAATGTATTTCACGTAACAAAAAGGGGAAGTAACCAAATGCCTTTTGGGTTATACATTGTAAATACTATTTATAAATCAAAAATCGAACATTATGAAATCAATCATCTGTTTATTAATTAGTTTTAGTTTCTCTCTTGTGGGATATTCACAGGAAAAAGGAACGTCGAGTGAGGGTGCCATGGATGCAAAAAAATTACCGGAAATTGTTATTAAAAGAGCCGGTGATGATTTTTCCGTTTATCTTCCGGAATTTGAAAACCAGGATGCAAAAATAAGACAATTGCAAAATGAGTTCATTGCGTATGATTTAGGTAAAGATTATGAAGGATATGAAAACTATTTAGTTACAATGAGAGTAAAAGACGGCTCATTAGTTGCTACTTACAATGAAAAAGGAAAACTTACACGAGTAGTTGAAAAATATGAAAATGTAAAACTTCCAATGAATGTTGTTTACGGAGTGTATAAAAACTATCCTGGCTGGAAAATTGTAAACGATAAGTATTTTTATTCACAAGAGGATGGAGATATTACTCAAAAGCAATACAACTTAAAACTCACCAAAGATAAAGAGACTAAAAAAATAGTGGTAAATTCAAAAGGCGAAATACTTAAAGGCTGATGTCTCCCAAAGAATTAAAGTCGTATCTATAAAAAAGCTATCTTCAAAAAGATAGCTTTTTGCTTGTTATTCTGTGAAGTCGAGATCTTTATTGTGGGTTTCTTCAATGGTAAGCGTTGAGTAAATTCCAAGAGTAAAGGCTACCAATCCAACAATTGCTGCGGCAGTAATGACTCCGTTGTTTACTTTTAAACTGTCAAAAGCTAAAAGCATAACAGGTACCATTCCTCGAACCATGTTTGGAATTGTTGTTGTGGCAGTACTGCGAATGTTTGTTCCGAATTGTTCCGATCCAACGGTAACGAACATTGCCCAATAACCCGTTCCCAATCCTAACCAAGCACAATAAAAATAGTACAGATTCTCCGAAGATTTTCCACTGAAAAGCATCAAAACGATTCCCAACAAAGTAAAAAGCATCATATAAAAAATAGCTTTTTTTCTCGAACGAAGCCAATGAGAAATAAATCCACTTGCAAAATCACCGATGGATATTCCAACATAAGCCCACATAATTGCCTTTCCTGGAACAATGCTTGAAATACCTAAAGCCGGAGCAAACTGATTGGCCATCACGGCTAAAATCCCGATGCAAAACCAGGTTGGCAACCCAATTGCGATGCATTTCATGTATTTGATAAAACGTTCTTTGTTGGTGAAAAATGAAAAGAAGTTGCCTTTTTGAATGGTTTCGGCGTGTTTGATATCATTATAAATTCCTGATTCTACAACGCTTACTCTTAGAAATAAAAGCAGAAGCCCTAAACCACCACCAATAAAATAAGCGATAGTCCAATCACCAGCCAATTCAACGGTTAATTGAGCAACTACTGCGCCTAATAAACCAAATCCTGCAACAATGGATGTTCCGATAGCGCGCAATTGTTTTGGTAAGGATTCCGAAACCAAGGTGATGCCGGCTCCTAATTCTCCGGCTAGGCCAATTCCGGCAATAAAACGTAACACCGCATAAACTGTTGTTTTATCTTCAAAAGGCATTTGAGGCAAAAAGCCGCAGGCAATATTAGCCAGTGAATAAACCAAAATTGAACCGAATAATACCGAAAGTCTTCCTTTTCGGTCTCCTAAAACACCCCAAAGAATCCCGCCCAGTAACAAACCAACCATTTGGAAATTTAAAATCATGGTTCCTGCCGTATCCGCATCGAGCTGTAAATCTTTCAAACTGGGAACACGAACGATTCCAAATAACAATAGATCGTAAATGTCTACGAAATAACCTAAGGCCGCGACAATTACTGGAAAGGAGAAAAGGTGTTTCAGTTTCTCGTTAAGGGTGAATTCTTCCATTTTTGGTTTGTGGTTTGGTGCTCAAAAATAGAAAAAAGATTGATTTTACTAAGAATTTGAAGAATAAACTTCAGAATTGAAAATCTCCATATAGCGTTCAGGTCTTTGGATTTCTTTCCATCCGTATTGTTTATACAATTCATGAGCATCGGCGGTTAGTAATATCCATCTTCTCAGACCTTGTAAATCGGGATGGGACATAATGGTTTTCATCAGCCATTTTGATAATCCTTTGCCACGAAATTCGTTTAAAATATAGACATCGCCCAAATAGCCAATAGTTGAAAAATCGGTTATTACTCTGGCAAAACCAATTTGTATGGAGTTTTGATAAACTCCAAAACAAAGTGAATTTTCTATGGCTTTTTGAACGGTTTCCAAAGGAATGTTTTTCGCCCAATAGGAGTGGTTGCTTAAAAAATCGTGAACTGCAATTGCGTCAATCTTGGTTTTATCGGTACAGATTTCGAAAGTGTCTTTTTTAAAAGATAAGAGTTCCATTCTTTGAATTAAATTTCATCTAAATTATCAATTAAATTAGAATAAATGAAAGCCAATAGAAGCAGCAAATGTACTCCTGTCATTTGCTGCCCTTTTTTATAATCCGATTTGTTTCATAAAAGCCTGATTATCCCAAAACAGATACTCTTCGGTCATTTTTCCATCCGCTCCCCAATGTCCAATGGTAACCATGCTTAGTTTGAATTTTTTTCCGGTTGGGGGAATTGTTTTTTCGCCACCAATCGGCATAGGAGCAGAGAAGGTTCCTTCCATTTCGCCCACTACGCAAGTCCAGTCGCCTCTTCCAAATTTTATGGGATGTGTTTTGATTTTGGTATCGGGAGCGAAAACAAACATGGGTTTCAGTAAGTCGATATGTTGTGGAAACAAATCGGTTGAAATGCTTCCGTCCGGATAAATTATTTTAATGTTATCGGCATGGCTTTCTTTGAAATTGTCCCATTTTTGGTTACTGTAATAATCGAAATCCAGTGAATCAAAGCGCGCCAGGCGCTCGTTTTGTAATTTTTCATCGGCTTTGTATTTATCGAGCTCAGCTTGGAGTTCTTTTACTTTGTTTTCCAAATCATTGTTGTTTGATGCTTTGTTGCAGGAAATAAAACTTCCTGCAATTATAAAGCCTAATAGAAATGTAAAGTTTCTGGCAGTTGTTTTCATATTGTCTTTAATTAATTAGTAATTTTTAGTAAAGTTAAGTTGTTGAAAATCAAGTATTTTTATTTTATATAAAATGTCGACAAAGGAAGGAAAATCACGATAAAAGCAATGATTTTATGTACGACCATTACTATTTAGCCCTGATTGGAGCGTTACCTTGTAAAGCGTAAAGCAGGAATAGGGATTTCAAAAGTTCACGACCCCTTCGCTCAAAAAAAATACCCGACTGATTCGTTTAAAAACCAGTCGGGTATAACCAAAAACCAAATAAAAAAATATGAAAAACTAAATTACTCTTTGTCTGTCTGATTTCGGAAAACCAGTTGTCCGTCGAAACTGTCCAGCAGTATGATGCTCTCAGTTGCTATTTTCCCTGCGAGGATTTCTTTGGAAAGCTGATTCAACACTTCCTTCTGAATTACACGTTTTACCGGTCTTGCCCCGAAAGTCGGATCGTAACCTTTTTCAGATAGGTAGGCGATTGCTTCAGGAGTCGCGTCCATTGAAATGTGTTGCTGTGCTAACATTTTAATCACGCTTTTTAACTGTAAACCAACAATTTCACGGATGTTTTCGCCGGTTAAAGGTGTGAACATCACAATTTCATCGATACGGTTGATAAATTCCGGACGAACGGTTTGTTTCAACAAGCCTAAAACTTCCACTTTTGCCGCTTCCGTTGCCGCTTCGATTCCTCCTTTTAGGTTCTCAAATTTCTCTTGTATGATGTGGCTTCCCATGTTGGAAGTCATGATGATGATCGTGTTTTTGAAATCAGCCAGACGACCTTTGTTGTCGGTTAAACGACCTTCATCTAAAACCTGTAACAGGATGTTGAACGTATCCGGGTGCGCTTTTTCGATTTCATCAAGTAATACTACGGAATACGGTTTTCTTCTCACGGCTTCGGTAAGCTGACCGCCTTCATCGTACCCAACATATCCCGGAGGCGCACCTACTAAACGGCTTACGCTGTGGCGTTCCTGATATTCGCTCATGTCAATTCTCGTCATAGCGTTTTCATCGTCGAATAAGTATTCTGCCAAGGCTTTTGCCAATTCTGTTTTACCGACACCGGTTGTTCCCAAGAAAAGGAAGGAACCAATTGGTTTTTTGGCGTCCTGTAATCCGGCACGACTTCTGCGCACGGCATCACTAATGGCTTGAATGGCTTCTTCCTGACCGACTACTCTGCGGTGTAATTCGTCTTCGAGTTTTAATAACTTTTCACGTTCGCTTTGCAGCATTTTGGTAACGGGAATCCCGGTCCATTTGGCTACTACTTCGGCGATGTCGTCGTGGGTTACTTCTTCCTTGATTAGCGATTTATCGGATTGGTTTTCCTGTAACTGTTTTTGCAAACCGTCCAGTTTTTCCTGAGCTTCCTTGATTTTTCCGTAACGGATTTCGGCTACTTTTCCGTAATCGCCATCGCGTTCGGCACGTTCGGCTTCGGCTTTGAAATCTTCAATTTGCTGTTTCACCGATTGGATGTTATCGACTAAATCTTTTTCCGATTTCCAGCGGGTATATACTTCGTTGCGCTCTTCCTTTAAGTTTGCTAAATCTAAACCAAGGACTTTTAATTTGTTTTCGTCGTTTTCGCGTTTGATGGCTTCAATTTCGATTTCCAACTGCATGATTTTACGATCCAAAACGTCTAATTCTTCCGGTTTGGAATTGATTTCCATGCGCAATTTAGAAGCCGCTTCGTCCATTAAGTCGATGGCTTTGTCCGGCAAGAAACGATTGGTGATGTAACGCTGAGACAATTCCACAGCCGCAATAATCGCATCGTCTTTGATTCGTACTTTGTGATGTGTTTCGTATTTCTCTTTGATACCACGTAAGATGGAAATCGCACTTTCGGTATCCGGTTCGTCTACATTAACTTTCTGGAAACGACGTTCTAAGGCTTTGTCTTTTTCGAAATACTTCTGATATTCGTCTAAAGTGGTTGCGCCAATAGCTCTTAGTTCACCACGAGCTAAGGCGGGTTTTAAGATGTTTGCCGCGTCCATAGCGCCTTCTCCACCACCGGCGCCTACCAAAGTGTGGATTTCGTCAATGAAAAGTACTATGTCACCTTCTGCAGAAGTTACTTCTTTCACTACGGATTTCAAACGCTCTTCGAATTCTCCTTTGTATTTTGCTCCGGCAATCAAGGCTCCCATATCCAAAGAAAAAACTACTTTGTCTTTTAGGTTTTCGGGAACGTCTCCGGCAACGATTCTGTGTGCTAAGCCTTCTGCAATGGCGGTTTTACCTACACCGGGTTCTCCAATAAGCATTGGATTGTTTTTAGTTCTACGCGATAAAATTTGCAACACGCGACGGATTTCTTCATCACGGCCAATCACCGGATCAAGTTTACCGTCATTGGCTAACTGATTTAAGTTCTTTGCGTATTTGTTTAAGGCATTGTAGGTTTCTTCGGCTGATGCGGAAGTTACTCGTTCTCCTTTACGGATTTCGGCGATTGCTGCTTCTAAACCTTTTTCAGTTACACCTTGATCTTTCAAGATTTGGGCAACCTTACTTTTTGATTTGAAAATCGCTAAAATTAAATGTTCGATGGAAACGTATTCGTCGTTCATTTTTTTAGCGATGATATTGGCCTCGTTCAAGGTGGTTCCGGCTTCACGGGAAAGCATTAATTCGCCACCCGATACTTTTGGAAAACTCTGAATGGTGCTGTCTAAAATCTGTTTGAATAGGTTTACGTTTACATTCAGTTTTTTTAAGATGAAAGGCGCCACGTTTTCGTCCACCTCTAAAATTCCTTTAAAGATGTGCTCATTTTCCAACTGTTGTTGGCCGTTGCTTTGTGCAATTTGCTGTGCTTGTTGCAGAGCCTCCTGCGATTTGATTGTTAAGTTATTTAAGTTCATAATGTTAAATGCTGTATGTCAATTGTTGTTTTTGTTTAGCTTTGCAATCAAATAGACAATTTGTGTTCCAATACCAAAAATCAAGACAAAATGACTGGTTTTTGCTTTTTACGGAAGTGTTATCAAGACAAAATGTCTGAAATTAAGACAAAATATGAGCTTTTTTAAAAATCTGTTTGGCGAATCTGAGAATGAAAAACCCGTTTCAAAGATGAATTGGGAACCTTTAACCGAACTTAATCAGTTAGAGGAAATCGTTAAACAATCTATTGAGAAACCGATACTTATCTTTAAGCACAGCACCCGTTGCAGTATCAGTAGAATGGCTTTGAAGCAGTTTGAAAACTCGTTCGAATTTCAGGATAAAATTACGCCATATTTTTTAGATTTGTTAGAATACAGACCAGTTTCCAATGAAATTGCTTCGCTTTTTGAAGTTGTTCATCAGTCGCCACAGTTAATTGTGGTTAAAGGTGGAAAAGCGGTTTATGATGCTTCCCACAGTGATATCGATGCAGAAGATTTGAAAAAATATTTTTAAAATGGCAGTTCAACCTTCAGGAATTTTAGAATTGCTTAAAGAAAACAACTTGTTTGAAAGTGAGTTGGTTCTTACGCGAAATGAATTTCTGAAAGTTGCCGGAACAGTTGATACCAACATTTATTTTATTGCAGAAGGAAGTTTAAGGATTTACATTGTTCAAGAAGAAGAACAGATTATCCGTTTTGGTTATCAAAATGATTTGATAGTTGCTTTAGACTCTTTCTTAACCGAACAACCTTCTGAATTTTACATTCAGGCAATTAAGAAAACCGTCGTTAAAATAATTTCTAAAAAAACATTTTTTGACTTCATCAATAAAGAGAAAAATAATCTTAAATTGTGGAATTCCATCCTTGAAAATTTAGTATTGCAACAAATGGAACGCGAAAAGGATTTGCTTATTTCTTCTGTGAATGAGCGCTATTCAAGGGTTTTGAAGCGCAGCCCGCGTCTTTTTCAGGAAATCCCGCATAAATACATTGCCAATTACCTTCGCATGACTCCGGAGACGTTATCGCGTTTGAAAAAGTCTTGATTTCAATCAATTTTTTGTTGTTTATTAATTCCGAAATTTGCTTAAAATAATAAGCATGAAAACTTTAGATTTGATTTCAGAATTAAGAACAATTACTCTTCAAAATATCGATTTTGCACAAAAACTTCATGATTTACCGGAAGAGGAACTCAATTGGAGAAATGACGCAAAAAGCTGGAGTATTTTGGAATGTTTGGAGCATCTGAACATTTATGGTAGTTTTTATCTTCCGGAAATTGAAAGTACAATTCGAAATAGTGTAAGCTCTTCGGAATCAGAATTTAATCCAGGATTTTTAGGTGATTATTTTGCAAAAAGCATGCAGCCGAAAGCAAAATTGAACAAGATGAAAACCTTCAAGAAAACAGATCCGATCGGAAGCAAACTGAACAGAAATGTAATTGATACTTTTATTGTTCAACAGCATAAATTATTGGAATTACTGGAAGCTTCGGAAAAAGTAGATCTCAACAAACTGAAAACCGGAATCAGTATTTCAAAATGGATTCGCATCAAATTGGGTGATACGTTCCGATTTGTGATTTACCATAACCAACGGCATGTTCTGCAAGCGCAACGTGTTTTGACGGCTCAATTGCAAATAATAGAAAAATCCGAAGCATAAAACCTCGGATTTGTTCTTTAAAAAATAGCTTCCATTTTCCCTTGAATCGCTGAAAGACAAAGGTTGTTGATACTGCCCTGATGGGTGTGATTCGTGTTTTTTGGAACTGTAAACGTTTTATTTTCAATTTGTTCCGCGACCATTTTGTAAGCATCTCTAAACGGAATTCCGCTTGTTACCATTTCATTAATTGTGTCAACAGTAAAAGAATAATTGTATTTTTCATCGTTGAAAATGTTCTCTTTTACTTTGATGTCTTTAATGGCGTAATGCGTCATTTCCAAACACGATTTCAGGTTTTGAATTGCCGGAAACAAACCTTCTTTCAACAATTGAAAATCTCTGTGATAACCGCTTGGTAAGTTGTTGGTTATCAAAGTGAGTTCATAAGGTAAACTCTGAATTTTGTTCGATTTTCCTCTGATCAATTCAAAAATATCCGGATTTTTCTTGTGGGGCATAATGCTTGAGCCTGTTGTTAAATGAGCCGGAAGCGAAATAAAATCGAAATTCTGACTTAAATACAAACAAACATCCATCGCTAATTTAGACAAAGTTCCTGCAACGCTACTCATGGCAAAAGCAATTGTTTTTTCGGATTTCCCTCTGTTCATTTGAGCCGCAACTACATTGTATTTCAAGGTTGAAAAGCCAAGTTTTTCTGTTGTGGATTCTCTGTCGATAGGAAAAGAACTTCCATAACCTGCAGCCGAACCTAAAGGATTTTGATCAATAACCTGTAAGGCTGCATTAAGCATAGAGACATCATCAATTAAACTTTCTGCATAAGCTGAAAACCATAAACCGAAGGATGATGGCATTGCAATTTGTAAATGCGTATAACCGGGCAGTAAAACGTTTTTGTGTTGCTCGGCCAGTTTTAATAGTAAATCAAAAAGCTCTTTGATTAGTTTTTTTATGAGGATGATTTCGTCTTTCAAATACAGATGAATCGCAGTCAAAACCTGATCGTTTCTGGAACGCGCCGTATGGATTTTTTTTCCGGTATCGCCTAATTTTTCAATCAGTAAATATTCGATTTTGGAATGTACGTCTTCAAAATCAGCTTCAATTATAAAATTTTCATTTTCAAGTTTTAGAAGTAGATCATTTAAAGTGTTACACAAATCATTTTTTTCATCGTTTGACAGCAATCCCACTTCCGAAAGCATCGTTGCATGAGCAATCGAAGCTATAATATCGTATCTAGCTAAAACCGTGTCAAGTTCTCTGTCGTTGCCAACGGTGAATTGTTCTATTTTTTTATCGGTGGCGATGCCTTTTTCCCAAAGTTTCATAGTTAATCTTTTTAAGTGTTCAGAAGGAATCCGCTGAGTATTTTGATGTACAATTCGATGCCTTCTTTAATTTCATTGATATAAATAAACTCGTCCGCGGTATGAGAACGTAAAGAATTTCCAGGTCCTAATTTTAAAGACTGACAACTCAAAACCGATTGATCTGAAAGCGTAGGGGAGCCGTAAGTTGTTCTTCCTAAGTTAATTCCGCTTTGTACCAATGGATGATTTTTGTTGATGGAGGAAGAACTTAAATGTAAAGAGCGCGGTTTGATTTCGGCATTGACATTCTCAGTTACAATTTTCAGGATTTCTACATTGGAATAACAATCATTTACGCGGATATCGACAACCAAATGGCATTCCGAAGGAACAACATTGTGTTGCTTTCCGGCATTAATTTGTGTAACGGTCATTTTTACCGGGCCTAATACTTCAGATACTTTTTCAAAAGAATAACTGTTAAACCAATTTAGGATATTAATTGATTTATATATCGGATTATCAGTATTCTGATGTGCAGCATGGCTTGCAGTTCCTTTTACGGTAACATCTAAAACCAATAAGCCTTTTTCGGCTATGGCTAGCTGCATTTCTGTTGGTTCTCCTACTATAGCGCAATCCAGTTCAGGAAGCTGTTTTAAAACACTGTTCAAACCATTTGATCCGCTGCTTTCTTCTTCCGCAGAAGCGACAATCACGATATTATGTGACAATTTTTTTTCAGCATAAAAATGTGTAAAAGTCGCTAAGAGTGAAACCAAACAACCGCCGGCATCATTGCTTCCCAAACCGAATAATTTTCCGTCTTTTTCGAAGGCTTCAAACGGGTTTAGTGTGTAACCTTGATTGGGTTTAACCGTATCATGATGAGAATTGAGCAGCAGTGTTGGTTTATTTTTATCAAAATGAAGATTGTACGCCCAAACGTTATTATTTTCTCTTTTGAAAGGAATTTTGTTTGCTTGAAACCAATTTTTTATCAAGGTAGCAGTTTGTTCTTCCTCACTTGAAAATGAAGGAATTTCAATCAAATTTTTTATAAGATGAATTGCTTCTTCAGTAAGTCTTTCGATGGTTTTCATAGCTTAATTTCCGTGTAAATTGATTTACTTTTAATTTCCGAATGATTTCCAATGATTACTGATTGCACTCTATTTTGAAGCGCTTGAAAACAATTCTCCAGTTTGGGAATCATTCCGGAATGGATTGCACCAACTTTCATTAAGTCTTCATATTTGGAAAAAGTGAGTAGGGGAAGCATTGAATTTTCATCTTCCGGATTGATCAAAACGCCATTTTTTTCAAAACAGTAAAAGAGCTCCACTTCAAAATTTTCAGCTAATCCCGATGCCAATGTACTTGCAATTGTATCAGCATTTGTATTTAATAATTGCCCGTTGTTGTCTTGGGTAATCGCACAAAATACAGGAACAATACCTTGATTTAAAAAGCTCGTAATCAAATCTTTATTTATTGAAATAATATTGCCTACATAACCAAAATCAATTTCGCTGTTTTTGCGTTTTTCAGAAATGATAGACTTGCCATCAGCTCCCGACATTCCAAAAGCGATTGTATCCAAAGCATTTAATTTGCCAACGATTTTCTTGTTGATTAGGCCAGCATAGGTCATTACTGCAACATCCAACATAGCTGCGTCGGTAATTCTTCTGCCATCAACTAATTTTGGCGATAAACCCAGTTTTTCCGCAAATTTGCTGGCTTCTTTTCCACCGCCATGTACTAAAATTTTTGGGCCATCAATCTTCGAAAAGTTATTCAGAACTTCTTCGAAAGATTGAGCGTCGTCAATAACATTTCCACCGATTTTAATTATAGTCAGCTTCGGTTTAATTGTTTTCATTTTCTAAAATTTGAGTTAGAATTGCTTGTGCAGCATAGGTTCTGTTGTTGGCTTGCTGAATCACGATTGACGTTTCACTGTCTAAAACTTCATCACTGACAATCTGGTTTCTTCTCACCGGTAGGCAGTGCATGAATTTAGCGCTATTAGTGAGTTTCATTTTATCAGATGTAATTGTCCATAATGGATCTTGTGAAAGAATCTGTCCGTATTCATTGTAATTGCTCCAGTTTTTGGCATAGATGAAATCAGCATCTTTGAATGCTTCGTCTTGATTATGAACGATTTTGCTTTTACCGATAATTTCAGGATTCAGTTCGTAGCCTTTCGGATGTGTGATAACAAAGTCAACATCGGCCAATTGCATCATTTTGGCAAAGGAATTCGGAACTGCATGCGGTAACGCTTTTGGATGCGGTGCCCAGCTTAAAACCACTTTTGGTTTCTTTTTAGTTTTGAATTCTGAAATTGTCAAAATATCGGCAACAGCCTGAAGTGGATGTTCGGTTGCGCTTTCCAAACTAATCACAGGTACCGAAGCATATTTTTTGAACGAATTGAGAACCTGTTCTTCCTCGTCTTTAGTTTTGTCGGTTAAAGAAGGAAAACTTCTGATGGCAATGATGTCGCAATACTGTGAAATCACTTGAGCGGCTTCTTTAACATGCTCGGCTTTATTTGAGTTCATAATGGCGCCGTCTTCAAATTCAAGGCTCCAGCCGTCATTGTTCAGGTTCATTACAATTGTGTTCATCCCTAAATTGGTAGCAGCTTTTTGCGTGCTCAATCTGGTTCTTAAACTCGGGTTGAAAAACAATAGCCCGATGGTTTTATTTTTCCCCAAAGCTTTATTACCAAAGGGATTCGACTTGATTTGTTTTGCCAAAAGCAAAAGTTCGTCTAAGTTTTCTATATCGTTTACTGAAGTGAAATGTTTCATTTTAGTTATAAATTATAAGTTATGAATTATGAGTTTCTTATCCCTTTACACTTATTGCTTTCAACTGATTTCTTAATCCGTTTGTGAAAAAATCTACATCGTTTTTAGTGATGGATAGCGGTGGAAGAATTCTCAACAAGTTTTTCTGGGAGGCGTTTCCGGTGAAAATGAATTCTTCGTGAATTAGTTTTTTTCGCAGTTCGGCAATTTCAAAATCGAATTCCAAACCGAGCATTAAGCCTTTTCCTTTAATTTTTTTGACTTGCGGAAATTGTTGCATTTGCTCATTAAAGTAAGAGGCTATCTCCGTTACGTTCTCGATCAGTTTTTCGTCTTTCATTGTTTTTAGAACCGAAAGCGCTGCGGCACAAGCCAAGTGATTTCCTCCAAATGTTGTTCCTAAAAGTCCATGTGAAGCTTTGAATTTTGAGCTGATTAAAATTCCACCAATAGGAAAACCGTTGCCCATGCCTTTGGCTACCGAAATAATATCGGGATTGATATTGTGATGCTGATGCGCGAAAAATTTTCCTGATCTTCCATAACCGCTTTGGATTTCGTCCAGAATCAGAACTACATTGTTTTCATTGCAGATTTTCTCTAATTGCTGAAAGAATTCGGTTGTGCCTTCATCCAATCCGCCAACGCCTTGGATTCCTTCGATGATTACGGCGCAAATTTCATTGGAGGAAATCTCTTTTTTTACTGCTTTAATATCATTTAAAGGAAGAAAAACTACTTCGTGATTGTTGTTTAAGGGCGCTACAATTAACGGATTGTCGGTAACGGCTACAGCTGCAGAAGTTCTTCCGTGGAAAGCACCTTTAAAAGCAATGATTTTTGACCTTTTGTTATGGAACGATGCTAGTTTTAATGCGTTTTCATTAGCTTCTGCTCCGGAATTGCATAAAAACAAGCTATAATTAAGATAACCGGAAATAGTTGTTAACTCTTTAGCAAGTTGTTCCTGAACCGGATTCTGAATGGAATTGGAATAGAAGCCGATTTTTTCAACTTGCTCAGTAATTGCAGCAACATAATTCGAATGGGAATGTCCGATGGAAATAACGCCATGACCACCATAAAAATCTAAATATTTCTGATTGTTTTCGTCCCAAACCGTTGCGCCTTTCGCTTTGGTTGGAGTGATATTGTATATAGGATAAACGTTGAATAAACTCATGATTGTAAATTTTAAAAATTGCCTGATTTTAATTGTAAACCGGTTTTTTCATCTAATCCGAATAGTAAATTCATATTCTGAATGGCTTGTCCGGAAGCACCTTTTATAAGGTTATCTATAATTGATGTTATTAGCAGATAATCTCCTTTTTTCTCAAGGCTGATAATACATTTATTGGTTTGAACCACTTGCTTTAGATGAATACTTTCAGTTGTTATTTTAACGAATGATTCATTTTTATAGTAATCTTCAAACTGTTCAATAACCGCTTCCAAAGAAGTCTTGGTTTTCATATAAAGAGTAGCAAAAATTCCTCTTGTAAAATCGCCTCTATTAGGAATGAATAAGACTTCCTGATTAAAACCGTTTTGCTTTTGTTCCAAACTCTGGATAATTTCGCATAAATGTTGATGTTCAAAGGCTTTGTAATGTGACATGTTGTTGTTTCTCCAACTGTGATGTGATGTTTCACTTGGCTGAACTCCTGCGCCGGTGCTTCCCGTTGTGGCGTTTATATGAATACTGTTTTTCAGTAAATCGTTTTCTGCAAGCGGAAGTAAAGCCAACTGAATAACCGTTGCAAAACACCCGGGATTTGCGATAAATTGTGCGTTTTGAATCGCTTGTTTGTTGAGTTCCGGTAAGCCATAAACAAAGTTTGAGCTTTGAAAATCAGCGTCTTTTGTCAACCTAAAATCATTACCCAAATCAATAATCTTTGTGTTTGATGAGAACTGATTTTCGGTTAAAAAAGCTTTCGATTGTCCATGTCCTAAACAAAGAAATGCGAGATCAACATCCGCGTTTATTTTATCAGTAAAAGACAAAGAGGTTTCTCCAAGTAAATCCTGATGAACTGAACAAATCGGTTTTCCAGCATTGGTTGTGCTGTACACAAAATCGATTTTTGCCTGCGGATGATTCTGTAACAACCTCAATAATTCGCCGGCAGTATAACCTGAACCGCCAATAATTCCGATGTTAATCATAACTCAATTCGTTTACTTGTGAATAAATCATTTGTGCGTTGCCTAAAATTTTGATGAATCCTTTGGCATCGTCGGCACTCCATGCGTTGTTCATTTCACCATATTGACCGAATTGCGTGTTCATCAAATCGTTTTCCGATTCAATTCCATCCAGTGAAAAATGATACGGTTTTAGAGTAACTGTTACTTTTCCGTTTACAGTAGTTTGTGTATCAGTTAGAAAGGTTTCGATGTTTCTCATTATCGGATCTAAAAATTGACCTTCGTGAAATAACATTCCATACCAATTTCCTAATTGTTCTTTCCAGTATTGTTGCCATTTGGATAGAACGTGTTTTTCCAAAAGATGATGCGCTTTGATGATAATTAGTGGAGCAGCAGCTTCAAAACCAACTCTTCCTTTGATCCCGATGATGGTATCGCCCACGTGGATATCCCTTCCGATAGCAAAAGCATTGGCAAGATTTTCCAATTTGATAATGTTTTGAGCGGATGTATTCTGTTTTCCGTTTACACTGATTAATTCTCCGTTTTTGAATTCCAGAACAACTTTTTCCGGAGTTTCTTTTTGTAATTGCGATGGATAAGCTTCTTCAGGTAACGGAAGGTGAGAGGTGAGGGTTTCTTTTCCGCCAACACTGGTTCCCCAAATCCCTTTATTGATGGAATACTGCGCTTTTTCCCAAGAATAGTTTACTCCGTTTTGCTGTAAAAAGGCAACTTCTTCTTGTCTGGATAATTTTAAATCTCTGATCGGTGTAATGATTTCAATTTCAGGAGCTATGGTTTTGAAAATCAAATCGAATCTGATTTGGTCGTTCCCAGCACCGGTACTTCCGTGTGCGATGGATTTTGCATCAATGGATTTTGCATATTTAATGACTTCTAACGCCTGAAAAACTCTTTCGGCACTTACAGAAAGCGGATAAGTATTGTTTTTTAAAACGTTTCCGTAAATCAGGTATTTGATGGCTTTCTCGTAATATTTTTCAATAATATCGAGGTTTGTATGTTGAGCGCTTCCCAATTCATACGCTCTTTTTTCAACAGCCGTTAATTCTTCTTCGGAAAAACCGCCTGTATTTACTAAAACTGTATGTACTTCAAATCCTTGTTTGATTAAATATTTAAGGCAGTAAGATGTGTCTAAACCGCCGCTATAGGCTAAAACTATTTTGTTCATTGTATTATTTTTTTGAAAAAGTGATTGTCTGATGCTTTTAAACAGGTGAGTACTTTTAGATTAATGTCTGTTTTATTTTTTTGTTTCGTTTGGATCATAAAGCATTCCGGTACAAAGGCACATTTTATTTTCTTTGCGCTGGAGAATGTCAAAATTTGTACAGGTTTTGCAGCCGGCCCAAAAACTGGGATCATCCGTTAATTCGGAGAAAGGAACTGGTCTGTATCCTAAATCAGAATTGATTTTCATGACTGCTAAACCTGTTGTTATTCCAAAGATTTTTGCCATTGGATATTTCTTTTGTGAGTATTCAAAAACGAAGGTTTTGATTTTTTTTGCCAAACCTAAGTGACGATAATCCGGATGAACAATTAAACCGGAATGAGCCACAAATTTTTCATGCTCCCAACTTTCGATGTAGCAGAAACCCGCAAATTTGTTGCCTTCTAAAGCGATTACCGCTTCTTGTTTGTCTATTTTCTGGCAGATATATTCCGGCGTTCTTTTAGCTATTCCGGTTCCTCTTTGAAGCGCCGAAGATTCAATGGTGTCGCAAATTTGCTGTGCAAAATCGTAGTGCTCTTTTTGAGCTACTGCAATGGTTACATTCATTTTTAAATAATGATTGGTGAAAAGATTAATTCTAAAATTGTATACGGAAAGTCAGGACAATGCGGATTTGTCCCATAAGAGAATAATAGACCTTACGGCCGGATCGTTACAACAACAATCGGTAGTGAGTAAAAAGTATGTAATGTATGGGAACTAAAAAGTTCTTTGATAAATGCGGATGTTTCCAAAACGGAAAAAATATGAAATGAAAAAATTACGTAAAACTCGGGTACTATGATACTGACCGCTCTGACCGTGAAGTAAGGGTCAGGGTTTTCCGTGAAGTAAGGTTACTATGTAACTTTGTTTTTTTCATTGAGGCAAAAGTAGATAAATTGTAAATGCAAAAGCCTAATAAAATGCTAAAACTTGAAATTTATATCAAATTGTAACTTCAAGTTAAATTTTATAAAAAAATCCGAAGCTTATAACTTCGGATTTTTGATGAATGTTTTATTTTTTTACAATTTTTTTGAAGTGTTCTTCATTATCGATTATCATTTTAATCGTGTAAATACCTGTTGAGAATGATGAAATATCGATTTGTTGTTTGAAATTGTTTACTTCCAAATTGTATTTTGAGGCTTTAACAAGTCTTCCATTTGAGTCAAAAATCACAAATTCAAACTGTTTATTTTTAAGATTAGTTGCTTCCAAAACGAAAAAACTATCGGTAGGATTCGGGTAAATTTGAATTTTGGTTTCTTCATCAGGGTTGTTATCAACTAATCTAGCAGCACAATTTATTGCAGTAGCAGACCTTGTCCCATTTGTATTGTTGACCGCCCCCACACTGTTTTTAGCTTTCAAATAATAAGTGTAAGTTGTTCCCGCTGTAATTAGATAAGTATTTAAAAAGGATGTTCCGGTAACATCTGGAGCATAAAGATTTCCGTTACGGTAAATATCATAGCTTGTCGCATTTGCTGACGCTGTCCAGGTTAAGTTAATAGCGCTTGTGGTTCCGCTGCAGGTTGGAGTTGCAGTTAAAGTAAAAGATCCCGGAGCACAAGTTATAGCTGTTGCTGATAAGGTTCCGTTTAAATTATTGGTCGTTCCTGTTGCGTTTTTAGCTTTGATATAGTAAGTATAGTTCGATCCTACTGTAATGTAGGTATTTAAAAACTGTGTTCCGGTAATATCACTGGCGTATAACGAACCATTTCTGTAAATATCATAGTTTGTTGCATTTGCTGATGCTGTCCACGTTAATTTAATCTGACTCGTTGTACCATTGCATTCCGGAGTTGCAGTTAATGTAAATGATCCAGGAAGTGGTGCTGAACACGTCAGATTCAAATCCGATTTTAAAGAATTGAAGTAAGAAAGTGCAAAAGTATCCCGCCAAGTTGAACTCGTCAGTTTAGTGGCATCCGAAGAATCCACAAAACCGATTTCATTCAAACAGCCCGTTGCTGAAGAATATTTTAATACACCAAGATGATAGGCCAGAAAACTGTTGTCTTCCACACATCTGCGATTGTTCCAACTACCATTGCTAACCATATCGTTTTGAATTTTCTGTGCAAAAGCAATATCGGGTGCTGTGTTGGTATCGGTATCAGTGCAATAAAACGTTTCTGTTCCGGTGCCGCCTCCTGCGTTACAATGTACACTTAGAATACGATCGGCATTCCAGTTGTTGGCCATCTGCGCACGTTGAGTAACCGAAATCCAACTGTTTAAATTGGTAGTTCGCGTCATTTGAACCGTCCACGAGGAGCAGGAATTTTGTATCAAAGTTCGGGTTCGTAATCCGACTTCTAATGCGGTTTCTATTTCAGTAGCGGTTCTTCCATCCGGATTATCGCTGGTTGTTGCTCCGTAACCGTGTCCGGGATCGATTACTACAATCTGTCCCTGAATTGTAAGCGTAATGAAAAGAGCAAAAAAGAATGTAAATAACTGTTTCATGGCTTAGAATTTTAGTGTTGAAGTAAAGATTTTGCCTGTTTTCTCATCCGAAAAGAGTAATTTGTTTTCTCCGTAGAAACTTGGAAACATTTCAAATTTGTCTTTGGAATCGGTAAGCTGAATTGTTTTGAAATGCTCAACATCAAACAATAACAATTCGGAATTGCTCAGGGTATGACCGTCTGTACTTTGATCCAGAAAACCAATCAGATATTTGCCATCGGAAGACCACGAATTTGCAAGCCCTGTCCCAATACGTTTTCCGGAATCTTTACCATTTATATCATAAACATAAATATCAGCACCTTTGTGAACTGCTACTTTTTTGCCGTCATTTGATAAAAGTGCGTTGTAGTATTGTCCATCATCATTGGTTACAACCCAGGTTTTGGAAGTCATTAAATCTTTGGCTTCAATTTTTAAAGTAGAAAGGTTGGTATAGACTACAATGTTTTGTTTTGTATTGCCTTTATAAGAAGCAAGTATTTCATTGGTTATTGTTTTTTCAAACACTTTCTTTTTAGTCTTGATATTGTACGATTTTACACTTGCATCCTTGAAGTATTGTGCCTTGCCTTTCTCTTTAAAGTAAAAAATAGAACTGTTTTGATTCCAAGAATAAGCATACCCGCTACCTTCACTGATAGAAATTGTCTCTACTTTTTTTGTTTTCAGGTTTAGTAAATAAACCCCTTTGTAATGTTCTTTGGTTAGCAAAACATTGTTTCCATCCGGAGAAATTAAAGGATTGGTATAAGCGTCTTTTAACGAAATTGGTTTAGGTTCTGATAGTTGCTGTGCTGTCAACTGTAACCCTAATAACAACGTGGCGCCGAGTAATAATTTTGTTCTCATAAAAAATAATTTAAGTTAAGTAATAAAAGTATTACAAAATTATTTCAAAAACAAAAAAAACACCTCGTAAAAGGTGTTTTAGTTTTTATGTATCGAAATTATCTTCTGAACTTATTTCGGGTAATGATATTTTTAAGCTTAGCTTTCAAATCTTCTCCGGTATCGTAAACCATTTGTTCGTTACTTGGGAAGGGAACGGCTCTTCGTTCAAAATAAGGTAGATAATCATTATCACAAGCCAATTTGTTACCGTTGTAATTTGCATAAATGTATTCGAAATTAAACTCACTCGCCAAAGGGAATGTTTCAATCAGCTGATTACTTTTGAAATCGATGTAATCCACTTTAGCAGTTACCTGGCAAGCTTTAAACTGACGGAACTCGTAAATATTGGCGCGAATGGTTTTGAAATTATCCACCATAATCACATTTCCTCTTTCGTCTTTAACCTGATTTCCGTTAGCATCCAGTAAAGGTTTTGTTCCGTCTTTAACTTGTTTTTCTTTAACAAATTCTTTCTCTTTCACTTGTTCCGGAGAAATATTAATCTGACGGAAATTTACGATCATACCGTAATCATAAGTAATTCCTTTTTGACGGTTACTGTGGTAAACGGTCCATTTGTCGTTCAATCCGAATGTGCTGAAATCCAATAAATCGTTTTGTAAACGCTGAGGGATAATCATGTTGGTTTCGTTTTTCGTATACACATTCACGAAATCGGTTCCTTTAAACTGCGCTTCGTCCATTAACTGCTTAACATCTTTATAGCCAGGATTGATATTGTCTAAATAAGCCAAATCATCATAAGCACGACGAATGGTCATTTTATCGCTGGTTTTCAGTAGCAATTTAGAATTGTCATACAAATATTTAGAAAGCGCATTTTTGCTGCTTACGGTTTCCGAAGAATAATCTCCGAAAGGAAATATAGCATCACGTCCTTCTTTTAATAATCTAAGCGGTAATAAAGGGCGGATTTTCTCCTGACGATTGTTTAATTGTAAATAAGTATTATAAATTTTCTCAAGATTTGATGGGTTTGCATCTTTTGCTAGTGCATCAATCGTGCGTAAATCGCGATCTTTTGCTTTTGCAAAGGCTTCTTCAAGCAGATAAACATAATCTTGTTTTCCTTTAGCATTTTTGTTGGTACGCAAACCTTCTACAGCTCTGGCGATAGCGCCGTCGTAGTCACCATCACTAAGCATGGACTGGGTTTGTTTTACACCGCAGGAATAAACGAAAATCAATAATAAAAACAGAGTAGTTATTCTTTTCATATATGATAATTTTAGCAAAAATATAATTTTTCAGGAGCTTTTCCCGCTATCCACTATATCTTTTTGTCTTACAAAAAAGTAATACAAAAAGGATGCCGTTTCTATCGGGGCTAGGGGATTATCTTAAAAAAAGACGAAAAAAAACTCTGAAGTACATTCAGAGTTTTAATCATTATATTTTGAAATTCCATTTAGCAATAAAACTGGCGGTATTCATTCGGGTATCATTTAAGGAATAACTGCTAGCATTGTTAACTTCTGTAAGGCCGAAATCATCACGCAGTTCCAATGAAAGCGAATTTGTTTTGCTAAGTTCAAATTCATATCCAATACCTAAACTAATTCCCATATTGTTTCCTCCGAAGAGTTTATTGAAATCTAAATTATTTTTCGTCCCATCATAATAATTGGTAACATTTAATGGAACACTAATAAAAGGTCCGGCATTAATGAAAGGGCTATACTCTCCATCAAACTTAAATTTAAGAAGTAGTGGAACTGTTAGGTAATCAAACTTTGTAACACTTTTTATATCAGAAGGCCAACTGCTTCCCGTAAATCCCGAAAATACGGGGGCTTCATTAACATAAAAAGACTTTCTTTCGTAATTAAAGTTTGTTATAAAGGAAAAATTATTGCTCAGGCTGATATCGAAACCAACTCCAAGAACATAACCAACTTGTGGATGGCTGTCGTTCGCGTAATAACTTCCCCAAATATTAGTGTAATTTAAACCGGTATTAATTCCAACTTTTACGTTATTCTTTTTTTGGGCTTGTAGAGTAAATGAACTTATAATCAGTAAAATGAAAAAAGATTTTTTAAACATGAAAATTGAAATTATTTTGTTGGTATAGGGGGAAGCAACTTACTGGAAACTTCTCCAAATCCAATTCTAACTTTATCATTAGTACAGTAACCTTTCATAATAACGGTATCTCCATCGTTAATGAATTTACGCTCGGAACCGTCTTTCATCTGGATAGGGTTTTTTCCGCCCCAAGTAAGTTCTAACATCGAACCAAATGAATCTTCAGTAGGACCGGAAATAGTTCCAGACCCCATCATATCACCAGAGTTGATTCTACAACCGTTGATGGTGTGATGTGCCAATTGCTGACTCATGGTCCAGTACATATATTTTAGGTTTGATTTACTAACCAAAGTTTCCTGATTGTTCTCAGGGGTGATATATACTTCTAAATTGATGTCAAAAGCGTGGTCACCGGTTTGTTGTAAATACGGTAGCGGTGTTGGCTCTTGTTTAGGTGATGCACAACGGAAAGGCTCTAAAGCATCCATAGTTACAATCCAAGGAGAAATTGACGAAGCGAAGTTTTTTGCCAAGAAAGGTCCAAGCGGCACATATTCCCATTTCTGGATGTCGCGTGCAGACCAGTCATTTAATAATACCATCCCGAAGATATAATCCTCAGCTTCACCAACGGGGATGTTTTCCCCCATAATGTTAGCATCGGTAGTAATGAAAGCAGTTTCCAATTCGAAATCCACTAATCGTGAAGGACCGAAAACCGGAGCTGTTGCATCAGCCGGCAAGGTTTGTCCCATTGGGCGGTGTACAGGAATTCCCGAAGGAACAATCGTAGAACTTCTTCCGTGGTAACCAACCGGAATGTGCAACCAGTTAGGTAACAAAGCGTTTTCCGGATCACGAAACATTTTACCAACATTAGTAGCGTGCTCTTTACTTGAATAGAAATCAGTATAATCACCAATATGAACCGGCAATTGCATTTCTACATCATCAATATTGAAAACCACTACGTCTCGGTGGGCTTTATTGTCGCGTAATTCGGAATTGTTTGCATCGAAAATATCTGCTAAACGGTTACGTACCAGTCTCCAGGTTTTTTTTCCGTCTCCGATAAAATCATTTAAAGTATCCTGCATGAACATATCGTCGGTTAAATCAATACCTTCGAAATAACCAAGTTGTTGTAAGGCGCCCATATCGATGGCGTAATTACCGATTCTTGTACCGATGGTAACTACGTCTTCTTTAGTGATAAAAACTCCGAAAGGAATATTCTGTATTGGAAAATCACAGTTTTCAGGAACTGACAACCATGAGGATCTATTTGGATCGTTTGCTGTTATAGGCATGATGTTGTGTTTTTTATAAATGTTGAATTTTCAATCATCAAATATACTTTCAATTGGGATTTTACCAAACTCTTTTCGTATTTTTGAGCTCGATTTAACAAATTTATTGAAAATGCAACGCGACGAACAAATTTTCGACTTAATTCTTGAAGAACAAGACAGACAAATCCACGGATTAGAACTTATTGCATCTGAAAACTTTGTAAGCGACCAGGTTATGGAAGCTGCAGGTTCGGTATTAACCAACAAATATGCGGAAGGTTATCCTGGAAAAAGATATTATGGTGGATGTGAAGTAGTAGATGTTATTGAGCAAATTGCCATCGACAGAGCCAAAGAACTTTTTGGAGCTGAATATGTAAACGTACAGCCTCACTCGGGTTCACAAGCAAATACAGCAGTTTTTGCAGCTTGTTTAAAACCGGGAGATAAAATTTTAGGTTTCGATTTATCGCACGGCGGTCACCTAACGCACGGTTCTCCGGTGAACTTTTCCGGGAAATTGTACAATCCGGTATTTTACGGAGTAGAACAGGAGACAGGTCGTTTAAACTACGATAAAATCCAAGAGATTGCTACTAAAGAACAACCAAAATTAATCATTGCGGGAGCTTCAGCTTATTCCCGTGATATGGATTTCAAACGTTTTCGTGAAATCGCGGATTCAGTTGGAGCTATCTTAATGGCGGATATTTCACACCCTGCAGGATTAATTGCAAAAGGCTTGATGAGTGATCCGATTCCTCATTGTCATATTGTAACTACAACTACCCATAAAACGTTACGCGGACCTCGTGGTGGAATGATCATGATGGGGAAAGATTTTGAAAACCCTTGGGGCTTAACCACTCCAAAAGGTGAAATCCGTATGATGTCGCACGTGTTGGATATGTCGGTTTTCCCTGGAAATCAAGGTGGGCCGTTAGAGCATATTATCGCTGCTAAAGCAGTAGCTTTCGGTGAAGCTTTAACTGATGAGTTTTTCAACTATGCAATGCAGGTTCAGAAAAATGCTAAAGCAATGGCGGAAGCTTTTGTAAAAAGAGGTTACAACATTATTTCTGGCGGAACGGATAACCACATGATGTTAATCGATTTAAGAAACAAAGGAATCTCCGGTAAAGAAGCTGAAAACGCATTAGTAAAGGCTGAAATTACAGTTAATAAAAACATGGTTCCTTTTGATGATAAATCACCATTTGTTACTTCTGGTATCCGTGTAGGAACTCCTGCAATCACAACTCGTGGTTTGGTTGAAGCTGATATGGAAACTGTTGTGGATATGATCGACCGCGTAATTATGAACCACACTAACGAAGAAGTGTTAGAACAAGTTGCCGATGAGGTTAACGACATGATGAGTGAAAGAGCGATGTTTGTTTTCTAAACATCATCTAAATCATAAAAAGAAAGTCTCTCAGTTTTGGGGGACTTTTTTATTTGAAAAAATAATTAACGGATTGTATTATTGAGGTAAGCAAAATAACTCCTAAAACAACGTAACGAAAATATTTTTGTGAAGTTTTTTCCAAAATCTTTTTCCCGATCCAGGTTCCTAAAATGCTAATTAGAATTAGCCCGGGAATGTAAATAAGATGCTCTTTAAGAAAGTAGCCGTTGTAGATGTAAATAACCGCGCGACTGGAATCTACCCCTAAATCGATTAAAGCTGAGGTGGCAATAAAAATATCTTTCTGTAAATTGAAAGCGGTTAAAGTTAACCCACGAATGGCGCCACCGGTTCCTATTAAACCGGCAAGGAAACCGGAAAGTGTTCCTCCAATGAAAAGGTTTCGATCATTCTTTTCAAGTGTTTTGTTGATGTTGAAAATCAAATAAACAGATAGAATCAAAAGAACAAAACTCATACCGAGTTCAATTTCTTTCTGTGGAATGTACTTTGTAAGTAAAGCGCCGATGATAACAAAAATGATTGCAGGAATACCAAGTTTAATAAAAATAGATTTATCTACGCCATTACGAAACAGCAAGATTTTGGAAATATTACTGAAAACATGAAAAACAGCAGTAATTCCCAATACGATTTTAAAGTCGAAAAATATAGCTGCCAGAGGAACAAACAGAATGGATGATCCAAAACCACTAACGGTTCCGATAATTTCAGCAATGAGAGCTAGGGCAAAAAACAGGAGCAGTTCTTCCATAAATAGGTTATCACTTTAAACAAATTTAACCTTTTTTAACGCTTTCTGTGAAAATTTTAAGATTGGAATAGTTTTTGATTTACTATTTTTGAAAATATAATTCACAGAACTCCATTAAAATATTGTTTTGTGATGTAATTCAAATACCCAAACTGTGAACTATTTATACGCTTTATTACTTGTATTTACTTTTTCTGTTTCAGCTTTTGCTCAGCCTGATAATGGAAAGAAAACTGTGGTTATCCCGCGTTTAAAAGATCCTGAAATTAAAGCTAATAACATTCCGGCTGTTGCGGCAACTCCGAGATTTAAGCCTATGGAATTCAGTAGTTCGGTTTTGGATAATGATAAGCCGCTCACTTTTCCAAAAGAAGGGAATAAAACGGTTCAAATAGGTGAAGCTCCAATTTCAAAGCCTGAAAAGTTTGCTAATCCTTATGAAATACCTAAAAACGCACTGCCAAAACCTCAAGGGGATGACAATACCAAAGTATTCAGAAGAAACCAATCTTTTGGTGAATTCAAAACCAAAGCCAATAGCATTGTGATTCGTTGCAGGGACCATATGGCGGTTGATGGTGATATTGTGAAGGTGTACATCAATAATATGGTTGTTGCAGCACATGTGGAACTCTTCGAAGATTATAAAGTCATCCAAATAGGTTTAACACCAGGCTTTAATAAGCTAGATTTTGAAGCATTAAACCAAGGAACATCAGGTCCAAACACGGCTTTATTTGTAATTTTTGACGATAAAGGAAATTTGATTACCAGCAATCAATGGGATCTTGCAACAGGTTTTAAAGGTTCTGTGATGATTATTAAAGAATAAGCTTCATAAATCTTCATTATTTCCTTTATTTATGTAGAAAAAATCGTTATTTTTAAAGTGTTTATCGAATTTTCAGATTCTAAAAATGGACATTTTAAAGATAGTTTTTCTCCCCGTTGCATTATTGTTCTTTTCCTGTAAGAATACTTCAGAGGCTTATACTGTATCGTCAAATAGCATTACAGAAAGCGTTTATGCTTCAGGTAGGGTAAAAGCAGAAAATCAGTATGCCGTATATGCAACGGTTTCAGGTGTTTTGTTGAAGAAAAACGCTGAGGTAGGTTCTAATGTAAATATTGGTCAAACCTTATTTGAAATTGAAAACGATAAAGCACAATTAGCCACACAAAATACCGAGCTGGCTTATCAGTTAAGCAAAGAGAACAGCCGTTTTATCCAGGATAAGATTGCAGAGCTTGAAATGGCAGTGCAAACCGCGAAAGACAAGTATTTGTTAGATAAATCGATTTTCGAGCGCAATAAAAACATCAAAGATCAGGGAGGGATTTCAGAAGTGGATTATCAAAGGGTGGAAATGGCTTATCACAGTTCGGAACTGAATTACCAAAGTTCACAAAAACGATTGGCACAATTACGACAACAGCTAAAGAACGAAGAACAGTCTAAAGCGATTAACCTGAAAATTAATCAAAAATCACAGGCAGATTTTTATGTTAAAAGTGCAATTTCAGGGAAACTATTTAACGTATTTGTAGAAAAAGGAGCTTTAGTCAATCCTCAGACACCTTTAGCAATCATCGGGAATGAAAATGATTTCCTCATAGAATTGGAAGTAGATGAAAACGACATGGTTAAAATTATGCCGGGTCAATTGGCCGTGATTACTTTAGACAGCTATAAAAATCAGGTTTTTGAAGCAACAGTTGTGAAAATTTATCCTATTATGGATGAGCGTTCCAGAACTTTTAAAATAGAAGCCCGTTTTATAAATCCTCCAAAAAAAATGTATCCCAATTTAACTACAGAGGCCAATATCATTATTAAAACAAAAAAAAATACGGTTGTAATTCCTAAAGAATATCTTATTGATAAAGAATTTGTGCTTTTGGAGAATGGAGAAAAACATAAAGTAAGAACAGGCTTATCGGATTACAAACAAATAGAAATTATAAACGGTTTGCATTCCGGAGAAAGAATTATAAAACCTTAACCATGAATTTCCGGCTGATCTTAAATATCGCATTGCATTTGCTTCGGGCGCGTTTAAAACAAACCATTGTGGCAGGAGTAGGAGTTACCTTCGGAATTACAATGTTTATTACCCTTGTAAGTTTCATGAACGGTTTAAATGATCTGCTGGATAATCTGATGTTGAACCGCACACCTCATATTCGGTTATATAATGAAATCAAGCCTTCGGAACACCAACCTATTAATCAAAGCAGCAAGTACCATAATTCGGTCAATTTTATCAATTCTATAAAGCCTAAAGATCGTGGCAAGGCGATTTATAACAGTAAGAAAGTGATCAGTGCTCTTAAAAGTGATTCCAGGGTTGTTAATGTAGCTCCAAAAGTGGTAACACCTGTTTTTTTTAATTCCGGGACTATTGAAATTTCAGGTGTTGTTAATGGGATTGATGTGAATGCCGAAGAAGAACTGTTTCGGTTCAGTGATTATATCAAGGAAGGAAAACTAACCGATTTGGAACAGAACAACAGTATTATCATTGGGAATGGAATTGCTCAAAAAATGATGCTTAAAGTAGGAGACATTGTGAAAGTGACTACACCTAAAGGAAGTTTGACATTACTTAAAATCGTTGGGATTTCCCAAATAGGAATTTCTGAAATTGACGATGCAATGACCACCACTTCAATTGTCACAGCTCAAAAGCTCTTAGGAGAACCTACCAATTATATTACTGATATTCAGTTGAAATTGAATGATATAGCGCTGGCTCCTCAACTTGCGAAAGAGTTTGGTTCCGAATTCGAATTGGATGCTGTTGATTATCAAACCGCTAACGCACAATTTGAAACCGGAACCAGAATAAGGAGCATAATTTCCTACGCTGTTGGAGTTGTACTGCTTATTGTTGCAGGATTTGGGATTTACAACATCCTTAATATGATGATATACGAAAAGATGGACAGCATAGCTATTTTAAAAGCTACGGGTTTTTCTGGAAAGGATGTTAAGTGGATTTTCATGACCTTATCAATGATTATCGGAATTGCAGGAGGAACACTAGGGCTGATTTTCGGTTATATCTTTTCAAATATAATTGACATAATTCCATTTCGAACAGCCTCATTGCCAACCATTGAAACCTATCCGGTGAATTATAACCCAATATTTTACATAATCGGGGCTACTTTTGCGGTTTTTACAACTGCTATTGCCGGACTTTTTCCTTCTGTAAAGGCAGCGAAAGTGGATCCTGTAGAAATCATCAGAGGAAAATAGACATGAAAGATACCGTACTCAAAACCCAAGGACTTAACAAATACTTTTATGAGCCTACAAAATTTCAGGTGCTCAAAGATATTAATCTGGAAGTGAGTCATGGAGAATTTATTTCTGTAGTTGGAAAATCGGGTTGTGGAAAATCAACACTTTTGTATTTGCTTTCTACTATGGACACTGATTATGATGGCGAGATTTTTATTCATAACGAATCAGTTACGGGCGCTCCCGATGAAAAACTAGCGCAAATCAGAAATGAAAATATTGGTTTTGTATTTCAGTTTCATTATTTACTCTCAGAATACAATGTACTTCGCAATGTGATGCTTCCCGGTCTAAAACTCAATAAGCTGTCTCAGGCCGAAATTGAACACAATGCCATAGAACATTTAAAAACTCTGGATATGCAGGATCAGGCTTTGAAAATGCCCAATCAGTTAAGTGGCGGGCAAAAGCAACGTGTGGCCATTGCAAGAGCGTTGATTAACAATCCGTTGATCATTATGGGAGATGAGCCAACCGGAAATCTTGATAAACGAAACAGTGATTTGGTTTTTGATATTTTCAAACAACTTGTTCAGCAAAACAATCAAACCTTACTTGTGGTAACTCATGACAATGATTTTGCAAGCCGAACCGAGCGAACAATTATCATGGAAGATGGTCGCATCATTACTTAATCTTTGATTACCAGATTGTATTTTGTCAATAATCCTTTAATTCCCTCAGAAGAAAAAACTGCTTTTTTAAGTTTGGTTTTCTCAGGATCAATCGCAAAATCATAACTGCTGTAAAAATCGGTCTTTTCACAATTTGCATCAGTAAAAACAGCCAATCTTAAATTACAATTATCGAATAGTGCTTCAGATAAATCGGTTTTCATAAAATCGACGCTTACCATGCTGCAGTTGGTAAAACTTATTCTTTTCAGCTTCAAAGCATAAAATTGCGAATAATCCAGCAAACAGTTGTTGAAATAAAATTCATGTAAAATCTGGTCGGTCATGGCAAAATTAACGCCAGTAAAATTACAATCGTTAAAAATAGCGTTGCGTAAACCTACATGACCAATTTGTGCTTCTTTAAAGTTGCAATGGTAAAAGGTACAATCTATAAAAGCAGTGCCTAAAAAATTTGCCTGGGTAAAATCGCAGTTGTTAAAGGTGCAGTTTTCAAATTCCTTAAACTTGATTTCGTACTCTGCAAAAATATTGTTTTTGTATTCTTTATCGAAGATAAAATCTGCATTCATAAGATGAGGTTAGACTGCAAAGATACTTTATTCTTCCAGTGCGATTGCCTTTAATTTATCAAGATTTAGCGGTTTGCTTAAAAAATCTTTTACCGAAGCGTAAGTTCTCGACTTTGCCTTGTCCTGATGAGCAATTGAAGAACTCGCAATATAAATTATGGCATCTTTCTCGAATTTTTTTTCAATTTCAAGCAGTTCATCTAGAAAGTTCCAGCCATCCATTTCCGGCATTTCGATATCCAAAAGAATAACATCGGGCAGATCTCCGGTTTGAGAAAAATAATCCAAAGCTTTATACCCATTTTCAAAGGCTTTAACCTCACTGAAAAGATTTGTTTTTTCAATTAGTTTTCTAGTGACAAGCTGATAGATAGGATCATCGTCAATTATGTAAATCTTTTTTTGGGGCATTATTAAAATAAATTTTGAAGGTAGTGCCTTCGTTTAACTCACTTTCAACTTTAATCTTACCTTTCATGGTGTCAATCTGGTTCTTTGTGATAAAAAGACCAATTCCTCTTGATTCCGGATTGTTGGTAAAGGTTTTGTACATTCCGAAAAGTTTCTTTCCGTTTTTCTTTAAATCAATACCAATACCGTTGTCTTTTATTTCTAAAACCTGATAATCTCCTTCTGGATAAGCACTCAATTCAATAACCGGTTTTCGTTCCGGATGTTTGTACCGAATTGCATTGGATATAAAGTTAAGTAAAATACTTTCTAAATAGGCAGGATTGAAGTTAACATTAACATTATCGCTAATTAAATTTTTAACGGAGGCCTCATTTTTAATGATTTGATTTCTAAGAACTTCAAGTGTTCGGTTGATGAACTTGTTCAAATTCAGGTTTTCGTTAACAGGATCAATATCCGTTTGAATTGAAACAACATCGTTTAAATTGTCCATTGTTTCATTTAACGCTTCCGAAACGGATTTGAGAAGTCCAAGCATTTCATTTTTTTCTTGTTCATCCTCGCTCATTTCAATTAAATTGATAAGCGACTGAATGTTGCTGGTATGAGAACGGAGGTTGTGTGAAACAATATGGGAAAAATTCAGTAGTCGTTTATTTTGTTCGGTTACCAATTTTAAAGAACTGTTCAGATCCATTTCAAATTGTTTTGACTTGGTGATATCAATCAAAATCCCTCGAAATTTTATCGAACCGCTGCTATCTTGATAAACACTTACAATATCCCTTACCCAAACAATATTTCCGTTTTTGGCAATCATGCGGTATTCGCTGTCAAAGGGTTTTTGTTCACGAGCACATTTAGCACTGTAATCAATTACCCATTCTTTGTCATCCGGATGAAGGTGTTTTCTCCAGAAATAGTCATCGGCTATCCATTCTTCAGGGGTGTAACCAAGAATGTCTACCGATTTTCTACTGACGAAGCTAATTCCGGGTTCTATCGAGTTTCCTTCCCATACCACCCCATCAATACTGTCAATAAGGTCTTTGATTTTTTGTTGTGATTCTAAAATAGTTTTTTCCGCTTCTTTTCTTTGAGAAATATCTTCAACGATAGTAATATGATTGTTTGGTTTTTCGTTTTTTTCCCATAACGGAGAAACGGTAATATTGACCCAAATAATTTTTCCATTTCTATGGTAGTATCTTTTTTCCATGGAATATTGTGAGATTTCACCATTTCGCAAACGTTGCATGTTGTCCAAATCGGCTTGCAGGTCTTCTAAATGGGTGATCATCATAAAATCCATTTTTTTAATTTCATCTTGAGTATATCCGATGAGTTCACAAAACTTGTCATTGGCATCGATGAAATTTCCGGTGAGTGAATTTGTGTGGGAAATACCCAGCCCGGCGTGATCGAAAATAGATTTAAACAAAAATTCGCTTCGGGTTAATTTTAAGGTTTGGGTACGAACCAGTTTTTGAAGTTCAGAAGGTTTCTTAAGCAAGGTTGTTACAAATAATCCACAAAACACACTCAGTAAAAAAGCAATAATTACTACAGGAAGAAACTCTAAAATCAGATACGATTTGTTTCTTGGGATAATATAAAGTTCCCAATCGCCTTCAGGAATGTATACTTTTTGGTATTTTTTTTCTGAAAAATCTGATTTGTTGTCCAGGAAAAATTCTTCTTTATTGGAAATCGGGTTTTTTTTAGAAAGTTGAAAGTAATATTTATCGCCTTTAAAAGTAGTAATACCGGTTGATTTGATAAAGGTTTTCAATTTTAGTATAACCGCTGAAAATCCCCAAAACTTTCCTTTTTTAAATATAGGCAATCGTCCTACAACGCCCAAACCACCTTGTTTCAATTCAACAGGACCGGAAAAATAGATAGATTTGGTCGTAATTGCTCTCAAAGCAGCTTTTCGATGCAACGGGCTGTGAAGAATATCGAAATTGGTTGCCGCTTCATTTCCTTTAAACGGATAGGTATATTTGATAATCCCGTTCGGTACGAGTTGTACAGCATCAATATATTTATAATTGTCTACTAAATGTTTGGCAACTTCTTCAAAATTTTTCGGGTTTCCATTATCGTCTATAGACAAAGCCAGAGTAATGGTAGCTGCATAACTGTTTTTGAGCGTTTGTTCAATATTTTGTTTAACAACGTTCAAGATGTTGGACATATCGTTTTGTTCACTTTCCCGGACCGCCTGATAACGAAAATAAATCGATAAATTAAGAATAGATAGAAGAAGGGTAAAAACAAGTAAGCCCGAAGTTTTAGGGCGTAATAAAAACCAACTATTTAAAGCTGTTATTTTCTTTTCAAGACTCACTTAAATTTGCTTTTAGAATATAAATATAGCTAAAAATCAAATATTTATGATTTATTTAGTGGTTTTATTAAAGGGTAGGTTTTGGGGTAACAATAAAAAAGCTCACCAGTAATGATGAGCTTTTTGTGACCTCGACAGGATTCAAACCTGTAACCTTCTGAGCCGTAATCAGATGCGCTATTCAGTTGCGCCACGAGGCCGTTGTTTAATCGGGTGCAAATATAGGAAGAAATGCGTAACTTGCAAATCAAAATCGAATAAAAATTCAAAAAAAATGTCGTTACAATACTATATACGTGATATTCAGGATTTTCCAAAAGAAGGAATTATTTTTAAAGACATAACCCCATTATTAGCCAGTCCGGAAGCTACAAGAGAATGCTTATCGATGTTAATCAGTAGTTTGGGTGAAAAAAAGATTGATAAAGTGATTGGAGTAGAGAGCAGAGGCTTTTTTTTCGCAACACTCTTGGCGCATGAACTCAATGCGGGATTTGTTCCGGTTCGTAAGCCTAAAAAATTACCCTATTCAACAATTTCTGCTTCTTACGCCTTGGAATATGGTACCGATACACTTGAAATTCATACAGACGCAATTAAAAAAGGCGAGAAAGTACTTATTCATGATGATGTCCTTGCAACCGGAGGAACCGCAAAAGCGGTTTGTGAATTAGTGGAAAAGCTGGGAGGGGAAATCGTGCAGTGCAATTTCCTTATGGAGCTTACATTCCTTAATGGAAGAGAAAAGCTCGAAAACAAAGAGATTTTTGCGGCTTTAACCTATTAATCCAAAGCTCTTGTAGTTACATAATAGCGGTAGGCGATAATTGTTTTTTGCCAGTTTTTGGCTTTGGCTAAGTCCAAACGTTGTTTAGTGAAGCTAGGTAAAATAAGTTTGTTTATTTTGGCTAATATTTTGAACATAAACAGTTTGTTTTCTGCAAAGGTATAAAAAAAGACCGTCTTCAGAGAGACGGTCTTTTGATTTTGATTTTCCGCAGCGTTAAACCATTCAGTTTTGCTTTGGGTGATGATTGATGATTTGCTTTATTAAGCTTTTTTGTCTTTTATAGACGACTTAGTCTTTTCTAACTCAATTTTTGCTTTTTGAAGTTCTTCTTTTGCTTTTTGCATTTCTTCTTTTGCTTTCTGCATTTCTTCACGAAATTTTTCCATTTCAGGCTGTACTTCACGTACACGGATTTTTGCTTTTTCTATTTCAGGACGCATTTCTTCCATGCGTTTTCTGGCTTCCTTCACTTGGATTCTGGCTCCATCAATTGCTTCTTTTCGGATTTTTTCAATTTCTTTTCTTGAGATTACCATGTTTCCATCTTCATCTGAAAAAATGAATGCTCTGGATCCTTTTTCTCCTTTTGGTCCTTTTGGTCCTTTGAAATCGAAAGTGAATGCTTTTCCGAATTCTTCAAAATCCATTTTGCCAAGTACATCTTCGGTTACTTTTTCTCCGTTAATCCAAACCTCTTTTTTGTCGCCATTTTGTTTGATGACAATGTTTTTCTTTACCATTCTTGGAGCTTTTGGTGCCCCTGGAGCATCCGGAACACTTGGAACATCCAAACCATCTGGTGCATCTGGTGCGTCTGGAGGCAGGGGAGGATCAATTCCTAACATATCTGCCCAATCAAAATCACCTTCTTCGTCTCCTTCAACAATTACCTGAACATCTTCACCATCATCATTTAAACGTTTGATGGTTTTGATTTTTGCTAAAGCTTCTCTTGGGCCTCTTCCTCTTGGAGCTCCGAAACCAATTGATCCTTTACCGTTTTGATCCGTTTCTTTGAAGAAATGAATGGGCTGGATAGGCTCGTCACTTGCTACCTGAGTAGTTCCTTTTTTGCCGTCTTTGTCTTTGTAGTCTACTTTAATGGCTGTTATTTCCCCATTGCTGTTTCTTTTTACTTTGGAAACTTTAAGTGTTACACCAGCTTCTTTTTTAATGGTTTCAATGTCTTTTTTGATTTCGGCATCCGATGTATTCTTATCGATTACCATTGAAATTACTTTTAGGTTTTCCTGACGGTTTTCAACTCTTGGTAATGATTTTTCCTGAGCTAACACTTTCATTTGAAACTGGAACATGAAGAAAGCCAATAGCGGTAGTACTACAAAATACTTCCAGGAATTCCTTTTGTTTGATTGATTTGCGTTTAACATAACGATTCGTTTTTTGATTAATGATTGATAAAAAGGATTGGTGATTGCAATACATTGCGATTGCATTGTTACTTTTAATAAGGTTTTCTGATAACTTTTAATATCGTCAATATTTTTGGTTGCCTCTGCATCGGCAATGAATTCAAGGTTTTGTGCAATGGCTTTTTTGTAAAGCCAAACAATTGGGTTAAACCAGAACGCAATACAAAATATTTGTGCGATCATCATATCCCAGGAATGTTTTTGAGCGCTGTGTACCAGTTCGTGTTGGAGAATGTTCTCCAATTCGTCTTCTTTTAAAGTTGAAGAATTGTAAACGATGTAATTAAAAAACGAAAAAGGTGATTGAACTTTTTCAGTATCAATTAAATAGAAGTTGCTGCGGCGAATGGCTTTTGGTTTGTCAATCAACTGTTTGATGGCAAAGCAATCAATGAAAAATTTAATCAGAAATATGCTGATTCCAATTCCGTAAATAGCAGCCAAAACCAAAAACCAGTTAATTTCAAAACTTGGTTCTGCAATTGGAGCGATCGGTGCATAATCGGTCGACAAAGAAGCTTCATTATAATTGTAAACAACCGGCTCGGGATCTACCCAAATTACTTTCGTATAGGTAATAAATGGCATAACCATAGAGGTAACCAATCCTGCGAGTAAAAACCAGCGGTTCGAATTGAAAAACGTTTCTTTTCGAAGGAAAATAAGGTAAGCGAGATAGAAAATTCCCATCAGGGCACTTACTTTTAGCAGATAAATCCCAAAAGCTTCCATAGGCTTTATTTTTTCTGTTCAATCATTTCTAAAATTTCACGTAATTCTTTGGCACTGATTTTCTCTTCTTTGGCGAAAAAGGAAACCATGCTTTTATAGGAGTTATTGAAATAATTTTCAATAGCAACATTCATAAATCCTTTGCGGTAATCTTCTTTGGAAACGATAGGGTAGTACTGGTGCGTGTTCCCGAAGGCATTGTGCGCCACGTAACCTTTCTCTTCCAAATTGCGGATTATCGTAGAAAGTGTGTTGTAATGTGGTTGATCTTCAGTGATTTCAGCCAAAACTTCTTTTACGAATGCTTTTTGCAGCTTCCATAAAATGTGCATTACTTCTTCTTCTTTGTTGGTTAACTTTTGCATGATCTGTTCTTTTTATTATTTGGGCGTTACCACAAGGGTCGGGTTATTCGCTGTATCTTTTTCAATTGGTCATTTCGAGAGCCTCAATGTCCAATTAAAAAAGGATGCCGCTGCTACCCCTAACGCGGGCTTTCATTCAAGCACAGAACAAACGTACAACTATATTTTTAGTTATGCAACTATTTTTGTAGTTTAATAACGAAATTTATAGTTTTGTTAACAGATTTGGAAAATGTAAATTTAGGTAAAGTGTTTAAAATTAAAAAGTTAATTGTTTTCCTGCGCTAATAATTTTTGAAGATAAAAACATAAGAGTACAGCAAAAAAACCAAGTGAGCCCATGAAAAACCAGTTAGCCTGATAGCCTTTAATGTCAACAATTTCCAAACCAATGTTTGAACTTAGGATGTGAGCCAAACTATAAGCCATTGTAAAAATAGCCATATATCGGCCTTCATGCCCTTTAGGAGCACGGCTCATTGCAAACGAATTGGAAAAAGGGAAGGCAAACATTTCGCCAAAACTCATAAAAATCATCATAACAACCAGAATTCCCGACCAGAAATTTATAAGCAATAAATACATACTTATAGTCATGGCAATCAGTCCATAGGTTACTATTTTGACTTTGTCAATTTGTTTGCGTTCAACATAACTTACTACGGCCATTTCAGAAAAGAAAATTATCAGTCCGTTAAGCATCAAGAGTAATCCGCTTTGAAACTCTGTCAAATTAAACTGTTCCCTGTGATATAAAGGAAGCGTTGTAAAAAGCTGGAAAAATAAAATTCCGCTCACCATACAAATAAAAAGGAATATCCAGAAAGGGGTATCTTTAAATACAGATTTGTTTTTGTGCAAATCGACCAATTCTTTGTGAACCACTTCTTTTTTTTTCTCTTTTACTAACAGCCAAAACAGACTAATCGCAATAATACAAGTAGCTCCATCCACCCAAAACATTCCTTTATAGCCACCTGTCATAATAATAAGTCCTCCAAGTGCCGGACCGGCTGCAAATCCTAAATTAATAGCCAGTCTTACCAGTGTTAGAGCCCTTGTTCTGTTTTCCGGTTTTGCATAGACACTCAAAGAAACAAACATAGCCGGACGAAACATATCGGCGATAACCATAATGGAGAACATTGCAATACAAAGTCCTGTGAAACTGGTTATGTATTGTAATAGGATGAATGAAATTCCGCTGGTAAACAAACTGAAAATCATAATCCTATAAAAACCTATTTTATCGGATAATTTACCACCAAGCCAGGAACCAATCATTGATCCAACCCCAAAACAAACCAAAACCCATTTCACCTGATCGTAGGAATAATCAAGGTCTTCCTTTAAGTATTTCGAAAGAAAAGGAAGCACCATCGTTCCAGCGCGATTGATAAAGGTGATTATGGTAAGTATCCATATCTCTCTGGAAAAACCCTTGAAATTACTAAGGTATCGGTTAAAGGCGTTTAAAAGCATGGGAAGGGATTATTTAAGTGCAAAGGTACAAACTCCACAGATTTTAAAGTTACAGTTTTGTTCGGCTTCCTGTTAAATTGTTGTGAATTTTTTTACATTAAAAATTAATTACTTTTGCAGTAAAATAGTTTCTGATGAAAAAGGTAATCTTGGCAATTTTATTTCCGGCAATAGCAACTGCTCAATGTACTGAAACAAGTTCAAAAGCATTTCAAAATCAATTAAATAAAGAATATGCCGATGAAAAAGAAAGCCCCTTAAAAAAAGAAGACTTAGCTCATTTTAAAGCATTGGATTTTTTTGAGGTTAACATGAATTATTGTGTAGAAGCACATTTGGTTGAAACTCCAAAAGAAAAGCCTTTTGCGATGAAAACCTCGGGAGCAAGAACCCCGATGTATGTTAAATACGGGGAATTACATTTTACTTTGGATGGAAAAAAGTGCAAACTGAACCTTTACAGAAACATCGAACTTTCTAAAAAAGAGCAATTTAAAAACCATTTGTTTTTACCTTTTACAGATTTGACCAGTGGGGTTGAAAGTTACGGAGGAGGTCGTTACATAGATTTGGAAGCTACCGATAAAGAAACCATGACCATCGATTTTAATCAGGCGTATAATCCGTATTGTGCTTATAATGAAGGGTATTCATGTCCGATTCCTCCAAAAGAGAACGATTTACCGGTTGAAATAAAAGCAGGGGTGAAGAAATTTCATGATTAATTTTTAATATAACCATATAAGCCATATAAGTTTTAAGTAAAGCGAATTATTATTTTTTTGAACATTAATTATGTAAGTTTTAAGATAATGATTAATCATGTTTTATAAACTCTTATATGACTTATATGGTAAATAAATTAGTAAAATGAAGTTTAACATTCATACTCACAAAAGCACTAGTCAAGAAAGCGTTTTGGAAATTGTCAATCAGTATCCGAATGAATTTGATGATTCCGTGACTTATTTTTCTATTGGAATTCATCCGTGGTATATTAATATGGATAAAACGGATGACTATTTGAATATCATCGAGGAGAAATTGCAATATCAAAACTGTCTCGCTTTAGGAGAATGCGGATTGGACAAACGAATCGAAACACCTTTGGAAATTCAGACAGAAATTTTCGAAAAACAATTGCATCTAGCGATAAAATACCAAAAACCTGTAATTTTGCACTGCGTTTCTGCGTATCAGGAAGTAATCGAAATTAAAAAACGATTAAAAATTGAAGTTCCGATGGTAATTCACGGTTTTTCAAAAAATTGGCAAGTGGCCAAATCGCTGCTGGATAATGGGTTTTATTTGTCTTTTGGAAAATATCTGCTCAGAAATCCCGAATTGGCATCAGTATTTGATCAAGTTCCTGAAAATAGGTTCTTTTTAGAAACCGACACGATCGAAGAAAGCATCCAAGATGTTTATATAAAAGCTACATCGATAAAAAATAAAGATGTGGAACAGATTATCGAAGATAATTTTAAGTTAGTTTTTAACCTGTAATGCAGACCGGTTTTTCGACCGGAATCACATTACACAAAATGTTTTAAAATGGCAGAATGGACCGAAAGAGCCGAATTATTATTTAAAAAAGAAGGATTAGAAAAACTGAAAAATTCCAACGTGATGGTTGTGGGAATGGGAGGAGTAGGTTCTTTCGCAGCAGAATTTATTGCACGCGCAGGAGTTGGAAAAATGACTATTGTGGATGGCGACGTGGTGGATATTACCAATATTAATCGTCAGCTTCCGGCTTTACATTCCACAGTTGGAGCGCCGAAAGTAAAAATTGTTGGAGATCGATTGATGGACATCAATCCAGAATTGGAACTTACTCGAATTGAAGAGTTTTTATCTCCGGAAAGAGCTTTCGAATTAGTAACTCCGGAATACGATTATGTATTGGATTGTATCGATAGTATTACCCCAAAATTGAATTTGATTGTCGCTGCCAAACGCAAAAAAGTAAAAATCATCAGCAATATGGGAGCAGGAGGAAAGGTGCTTGCCAGTAAAGTTGTTGTAAAAGATATCAAGAAAACAGATGTTTGTCCTTTGGCTAAAACGATTCGTAAACGCTTGAAAAAAGAAGGAATTACAAGTGGTGTAAAAGCCGTATTCTCTTTAGAAAAACCAGACGAAAGCAGTCTTAAAATGACAGACGGAACAAACTTTAAAAAATCGTTTTTCGGAACCAACAGCTGGATGCCAGCTCTATTCGGATTGCACACAGCAGAAACTGTGGTACGTTATCTTTTAGAAAAAGAATAATTGCTGATAGTTATAAAAAGAAAAGTCCCGATACCGGGACTTTTTTTATTGAATTGTTTTTGTTGAATCGATAACTACTGTTTTAATCTCGATTGGTTTTACTTTTGCGAGAATCGGGATGTATATTTCGGTAACCCATTTAGATGGTCGCGGAGTGTCTTTGGTTCCTAATTTGTATACTTCAATGTATTTTCCAGCCGGATTTTCTTTCCAATGTTTTTTAGCAATTTCAGCATAGGCTTTGTCCCAAGCTTCCTTACTGTGTGAATAATCACCTTTTAAAGTTGTTTTCAAGGCAAGGTATGAATAGAATTTTCCGCCTTCTGTATCGCTGCCTTCCGAAGTAAAAATTTCCTGTTCAATCGGTAAACATATTGAGAAAGAAACATTCCCTTTTGCTTGATCATATTTGTCATAAATCGCAAAAGGTGAGCCTGTTACGGTAATGTTATTCTCTGTAGTGAATTTCGTAAGTTGTCTTAGCATGATTGCCATATTTTTAGACAATTTTGGAATTTCGCAAGTGATTGACTGTTTAATGTAGTTGACACCTGTTTTGGTTACCAATCCGTTAACTTCTACCGAGTAAGTTTTCAATTCTTTTACCAGTAGATTGTCTATGTTTTCCAATCCTTTTTCAAACATTGGAGCCAGCATGTTTTCGGTACCGCCTTTAAAGAAGGAGAAAAATTTCATCATGAAATTCATTTTCCCTTTCATTCTCCAACTTACTTTTGTTCCGTTTGCCACTTTTTGAAAACCCCAGATGATATCATTCGGTTCATTGTCTTCAAAATAGATTTTCTGGAAAAGACTGTCGTTTTCAATTATTTTAACGGTTTTCATTTTCCCGTTTCCGTCTTTTCCTTTCCATGAATAAGCGGCGCCTAAACCTTTGGTTTTTTCGGAATAAGTATATTGAATGGATTTATCTTCTTCAGCCCAAGGTCCCCAATCCTGCCAGTTTTTGTATTCATCTACATAGTTGTATAAAACATTTTGTGGCAAATTGATGACTTTACTTCTTTGTATATCAAATTCACTGGCTTGTGTAGCGATATATACTGAAAGTGCAATCGAAAAAAGGAATATAAGGAGGAATATATATTTTATGATACGCATAATTTTGTGGCCTAATTATGTTGATTTCCCAAATATACTATATTTATTCTTTTAAGAAGGTTTTGATTACGAATAAAATTCCTATAAAAAGTAAAAAGAAAAATAATACCCATAAACTTCCCTTGTAATGTATTTTGTGAAGCGCCAAATCTTTTCTGTAAACGTAAATCATTACACTAACAAAGGCTATTACAAAAAAGAGCGCAAAGTACAACTGTCCTGTTGAAAACATAGTTTGAAAAATTTATACAAAATTAGTTGATAGAATTATCTTTTTGCCTAATTTCCAAAACAAATTTTTAAGATTATGCAGAAACAGATAAACTCAGTACAAGAATTCCACGAAGCTTTTGGTTTAGGAGTGAATTTTTCTCCCAAAGGCGATTTAGGAGAACAGAAAAACATGCTTCGTTTTAACCTGATGAAAGAAGAAAATGAAGAATATCTTGAAGCGGTACAAAACAACGATATTGTTGAAATTGCAGATGCTTTAGGCGATATGCTTTACATATTGTGCGGCACAATTTTAGAGCATGGATTGCAACATAAAATAGAGGAAGTGTTCGATGAAATCCAGCGCAGCAACATGAGTAAGTTAGGCGAAGACGGAAAACCGATTTATCGTGAAGACGGGAAAGTAATGAAAGGGCCTAATTATTTTAAACCAAATTTTGAAGAAATCTTAAGATAAAAAAATCCCGATTTAATCGGGATTTTTTTATTTATACTTTTACGGTCCAACCGAATGTGTCATCGGTTAGTTTGTACTGAATATTTGTGAGCTTTTCTTTGATGTTAGCGGCAAATGTATTCTCTAATATAGGCAATTCATAATAATTATCCTGATAAGAGAATCCAGCAATAGGGTTAACAACTGCTGCAGTTCCTGCACCAAATATTTCTTTTAAAGTACCATTTTTGGCAGCTTCTACAATTTCGGAAACCAAAACCGGACGTACTTCAACATTGATTCCGATGCTTGGAGCTAATTCCACAATACTTTTACGTGTTACTCCATCTAAAATTCTTTCACTGGTTGGCGCAGTGTAAAGTGTATCATTAATACGGAAGAAAACGTTCATTGTTCCGGCTTCTTCTAATTTAGCGTGTGTAGCATCGTCGGTCCAGATAATTTGCTGGAATCCTTTTTCGTTGGCTAATTTGGTCGGATAAAACTGTGCAGAATAATTTCCTGCTGCTTTTGCTGCTCCGATTCCACCGTTAGCGGCACGGCTGTAATGATCTGCGATAACTACTCGTACTTCGCCTGAATAATAGGCTTTAGCAGGAGAAAGAATAACACAAAATCGGTATTGGTTTGAAGGAGAGGCAATTACACCGTGACCGGTAGCAATCATAAAAGGACGGATGTACAAAGTATTTCCTTTTCCTTTTTTTACCCAATCTTTCTCAATTTCAAGTAATTTGTGCAAACCTCCTAAGAAAACTTCTTCAGGAACTTCTGGCATTGCCAAACGAACTGCCGATTTGTTAAAACGGTCAAAATTCTGATCCGGACGGAATAACCACACATCGTCGTTTGCATCTTTGTAGGCTTTCATACCTTCAAAAATTGCCTGACCGTAATGAAATACTCTTGAAGAAGGATCCATGGTGAATGGTTCGTAAGGTTTGATTTCTGGTTGTTCCCAAACCCCGTCGTTGTAGTCACAAACCAGCATGTGGTCTGTAAAAATGTTTCCGAAAGTTAAGTGATCAAAATCAACGGAATTGATCTTACTTTCTTTTACAGTAACAATTTTAATGTTACCCGTTGTTGTTAATTCCATTTAATTAAAATTAATGTGTCGTAACAATAACGTGTTGATTATCAGTTAGTATAAAGCTTTTTCTGCTGATAAATGAACAAGTTGTGTCATTGCAAATCTAGTAAAAAAACGTCCGCATTTTAACACTTAAGAAAAAATAACAGATTTGCTTATGTAAGTACTAATTTGTTCTATAATTCTCAATAAAAGCAGGTTTTTTGTTAGATTATGTTAGGTGTATTAAAAAAAATATAATGTCGATTTTACATTCAGATTAAATTTGTTTCTTTGGAAAATCTATTAAAAATCGAAATACACTAACAAATGAAGAAAATTTTACTATTAGGATTATCAATTGCCTTATTCAGTTGCAACAAAAAGCAGGAAGAAGCTAAAAATGAACCTGTTGCTGCAAAAGTGGATTACGCTGTTTTTGGTGATAGTATTACCGATGCTGAAGCTTTAACCAGTGCCGAAATGATCGCAAAATTCAAAGATTTAAAAGAAGAAGATACTTTAAAAGTGAAATTCAAATCTAAAATCAATGGGGTTTGCCAGAAAAAAGGTTGCTGGATGACTTTGGATTTAGGGGAAGAAAAAGAAGCATTCGTTAAATTTAAAGATTATGCTTTTTTTGTTCCGATGAATGCAACTAACCAGGATGCTGTTGTAAGCGGAAAAGCTTTTGTTAGTGTGGAAACGGTAGACGAGCAGAAACATTATGCAAAAGATGCCGGAAAATCACAAGCGGCAATTGACAGCATCACGCAGCCAAAAGTTACTTATTCTTTTATGGCTGACGGTGTTTTAATCAGTAAATAATGAAAAGGTTAGTTTTAGTTTTTATTGCTTCGTTATTTATTTTTTCTTGTAATAAGAAGGAAGAAGTAAAAATCGAAGAGAAAACAACTGCAAAAAAGGAAAAGCAGTTTGAAATGTATGAGATGTCGGAAATGGCAGCTTTGATGGAACAAATGTATGTAGACAATCAGCGTTTGAAAGAGCGAATCAAAAAAGGCGACACTATTGGTAAGTTTCCTTCACATTTTATGAAAATCCATAGTGCCGTAATGACCGACAAGCAGGAAAACGATGCGTTTTTCAAAGAACAGGCCGCCAATTTTATTAAGGCTCAGGAACTTATCTATAAAGATCCTGCAAATGCCAAAGAACATTATAATAATGGGGTAGATGCCTGCTTGAAATGCCATGAAGTTAAATGCGGCGGGCCAATTCCAAGGATAAAAAAACTTTATATAGAATAAATTGAAACGTAAAATTATACAAACGGCTGACGGTTCTTCGTCTTTATTGGTCGAAGATTGGGGAGAAACCTATCATTCCAAGCACGGAGCCATACAGGAAGCCAAACATGTATTCATACAAAACGGACTGTCACTTTTTAAGGAGCAGTCCGTTGCTGTTTTAGAGATTGGTTTCGGAACTGGTTTAAATGCTTTTATTACTTTTTTAGAAGCTGAAAATATGAAACAATCAATTGATTATGTTGGAGTAGAAGCCTTTCCGGTTAAGGAAGAAGAAGTTGAAAAACTGAATTACGTTTCGCAACTTGAAGCTAATCAGTTCAATAGAGAATTTTTATTGATGCATTCTTGTGAATGGTCAGTAAAAATGGGTGTTTCGGAGTATTTCAGTTTAACAAAAAGACAACAATACTTTAACGAAATAGATGACAAAAATCGATTTGATTTGATTTACTTTGATGCGTTCGGATTTCAGTATCAACCTGAGTTGTGGAGTACTGAGATTTTTAAAATAATGTTCGAAGCATTAAAGGAAAATGGAGTGCTTGTCACCTATGCTTGTCGCGGTCCAATAAAAAAAGCAATGAAAGAAGCAGGGTTTGTAACTGAAAAGCTTAAAGGGCCTCCAGGGAAGCGTGAAATGCTTAGAGCGTTAAAAAAATAGATTGATTCTTCAATTATGTTAAAAATTTGAATTTTATTTTCAATGTTAATAAATAATTAAACAATAATTAAACAATAATTAAACAATAATTAAAAAAATATAAAATTAATTTATAAATTTACTATACGTTCTTATCCCTATTAAACCAAATTTTTGTCAAATATGTCAAGAAACATGTATACTTACACCAAGTCTATTTTAGAACGAGTAAGTTTCGACCCAATATTGTTTTGTAAAGAATTAGAAAAAGCGATTAAGTTGTTGTTACCCTATGAAATTGAACAGCTAACCGAATGGCTTCTAAATTTTACAAAAGAGAAACCAGAATTAAGACAATGTTTAATTTACGTAAATCAATAAAAAAAGGAGCTTAAAAGCTCCTTTTTTTATTGATTATTTTTTAGATATAAATTATAAAAGTGTAAGTTTTTAACGAATATTGTGTAAGATTTGTGTTTTTTGTCGACTTTTTATGTGTTTAAACGATAATTTTTTATTTTTTTTCTTGGTGGTAAAAATGTTTTTACATACTTTTACTTAACGTTCTTACTGAGTAAAACAATAATACAAGATTGATTATGCCGCGAATGATTTATGATTACACAAAATCGGTACTTGAAAGAGTGAGCTTTGATCCTTTGCTTTTTATGAAAGAATTAAGAAAAGCAATTAAGAATTTGTTGCCTTACGAATTAGAGCAGTTAACTAAATGGTTAAGGTATTTTACTTCGGAAAAACCAGAATTGCAACAGTGTTTGATTCTGATTAAAGATAATTAATAACCCTACTAAAACTTAACTAACTAACCCAAAAAGGAGCTTAAAGCTCCTTTTTATTTTTTGGTAATGGGCTTACTATTTGAACATTATGGAAAGCAATTGCTCCTTTTACCACACCGGAAATTGTATTTCTTAAAGCATCGATAATGTGCATTTTTAATTCCTTTTTAGGAAAAATCAAGCTTACTTCTCGTGCGGGTTTTGGTTCTTTAAAATGACGAAGTTTAGTTTTGTCTTTTTCATTCAAATCTAGAGTATGAAGATATGGAAGTAGTGTAAAACCTAATCCTTCATCGGCTAATTTTACTAAAGTTTCAAAACTTCCGCTTTCAATCTGAAAATGATTCACACGTGTTTGATTGGCATTTTTACATAAATTTAAAATACCATCTCTAAAGCAATGCCCGTCTTGTAAAAGCAGAACATTTTCCAAATCAAGATCGTCAACTTCAATTTCTTCTTTGGTGTAATTTTGATGATTCTCAGGGAAATAGCCAACAAAAGGTTCGTAATAAAGTACGACTTCTTTAATGGATTTCTCTTCAAGCGGAGTTGCGGCAATAGCTGCATCAAGCTGTCCGTTATTGAGTCTTCGGATGATTTCTTCCGTGGTTAATTCCTCTATTATTAAATTGATTTTCGGATACTTCTTAACAAAATTGTTCAAAAACATTGGTAGTAACGTTGGCATTACCGTTGGAATGATTCCGATTTTAAATTCTCCTCCAAAATATCCTTTTTGCTGATCGACTATATCTTTGATCCTGTCCGACTCATTTACAATGTTTTTGGCTTGAGAAACAATTTTCTCACCAATTTCAGTTAATTGAATTGGCTTTTTACTTCGATCAAAAATTAGTATATCAAGTTCTTCTTCAAGCTTTTGGATCTGCATGCTTAATGTTGGTTGGGTAACAAAACATTTCTCTGCAGCCAAAGTGAAATTTTTATGTTCGGCAACCGCTAAAACGTAATAAAGCTGTGTAATGGTCATGGTATAGAAAATTTTGATAAAAATATAAAATCTATCAATTCCATTTATAGTTTTCAGGTTAAATATTCGATAATTTTGTAGTAAAGAAATTATAAAAACACAATCATATGAAAAACAATAGTTTAGGATTACCGGTAAAACAAACTCAGGTTTTGGTAGCAGAATTGAATATCTTATTGGCAAATTTTCAGATTTATTATCAAAATTTAAGAGGCCTTCATTGGAATATCAGAGGAAAGCGTTTCTTCGATCTTCATTTAAAATTTGAAGAACTTTACAACGACAGCCAATTAAAAATTGACCTGATTGCTGAGCGCGTTCTTACTTTAGGCGGAACTCCGCTGCATTCTTTTGAAGACTATGTCAAAAACAAAAAAATCAAGGTAGGAAAGAATATTTCCAATGATGAAGAAGCAATTCAGCTCATTATTTCTTCTTTGACTGAATTACTGAAAATTGAACGTGTTATTTTAAAACAATCTGCAGAAATTGACGACGAAGGAACCAATTCCATGATGAGCGATTTTATTAAAGAACAGGAAAAAACAATCTGGATGATGAAAGCCTGGATGGAAGAAGAAATATAACCTAATGTTAAATTTAAGGCAGAAATATTAAAATAATCCTAATATGTTTTCTGCCTTATTTTAATTTTTTACTTTCGCGAAATGAAATTTTTGGTAAACATAGTATTGTTCCTGTTTATTACTTTCCTTGCAACTCCAACTATTGTGAGTTTTATCGAGAGTGATACCGATACATCTATTGTTTACAGTTTTTCTGAAGAGGAAGTTCATAAAGAAATCAAAGAGATTCCTGCAAAATTGGAAAATATACTTCAGGTTCCTACTTTGGTGCTTACTTCAAAAACTTCTGTAATTAACTTTGAAAACCTTCAGAAACACGATAATGTTTTTGAAGAGATTTTTTCACCTCCACCCGAATTGATATAATATAATTTGAAATCATTAATTTGATTATCAGTCAGGTATCTTTTGGTACTTGAAGTATTAATTGTATTATATTTTATCGGGTTATGACAAAAAAAACAAATATTTTTGGCAGCCTAAAATCAGATTTTGCTTCTGGTTTGGTTGTTTTTCTGGTGGCTTTGCCTTTATGTTTAGGTATTGCAATGGCATCAGGTGCGCCCTTATTCTCGGGAATTATTGCAGGGGTTATTGGTGGAATTGTTGTGGGATATTTTAGTAAATCTCATGTAAGTGTTTCAGGGCCGGCTGCCGGTTTAACAGCTATTGTTTTAACGGCTATTACAGATTTTGGAGCATTTAATATTTTCCTAACGGCAGTATTTTTTGCCGGTTTCATTCAATTGGCTTTAGGTTTTCTGAAAGCCGGAAGTATTTCCAATTATTTCCCAACCAATGTTATTGAAGGAATGCTGGCCGGTATCGGTGTAATAATTATTCTTAAACAATTGCCTCATGCTGTTGGGTATGATGCAGATTTTGAGGGAGATGAAGCTTTTACACAAGTAGATGGAGGTAATACTTTTTCCTCTTTATTAGGTGCCTTTGATTACATTCAATTTGGCGCGGTTATTATAACGATCGTATCCTTAGTTATATTGATTGCATGGGATAGAGTACCTGCATTAAAAAAGATGAAACTTGTTCCAGGTGCTTTGGTAGCTGTTGTTTTAGGAGTAATTTTAAACGAGCTGTTTATTGCCAGCGGAAGCACATTGGCTATTAGAAAAGAACACTTGGTTTCTTTACCGGTTGCAGCTTCCTTCGAAGATTTCAAAAGCATTTTCCTGTTTCCGGATTTTTCAGCCATAACAAATTCTAAAGTTTGGGTTGTAGCTTTTACCATAGCAATTGTTGCTTCAATTGAAAGTTTGTTGTGCATTGAAGCGGCTGATCGTCTGGATCCTCAAAAAAGATATTCAGATACTAATAACGAGCTTAAAGCTCAGGGAATTGGTAACATTGTAAGTTCTCTTTTGGGAGGTTTGCCAATGACTTCGGTTGTGGTAAGAACATCTGCCAATGTAAACGCCGGAGCTAAGTCAAAAATGTCTGCCATTATTCACGGAGTTTTATTACTTATCAGTGTTTTGGCAATTCCGTTTATTTTGAATAAAATTCCTTTGGCAACTTTGGCGGCAGTTTTACTTATGGTAGGCTATAAATTAGCAAAACCAGCTACGATTATGCACTTCTGGGAAAAAGGGAAGTATCAGTTTGCGCCTTTTATTGCAACACTTCTGGCTGTGGTTTTTCTGGATTTGTTAAAAGGTGTGGCATTAGGTATGATTATCAGTATCATCTTTATTTTGAGAGGTAATTTAAAAAGAGCTTATTATTTCAGAAAAGAAGAATATGAAAGCGGAGACGTAATCCACATCGATTTAGCTCAGGAAGTTTCGTTTTTAAATAAAGCAGCTATTAAATTGACTTTGAGTAATTTACCGGAAGATTCCAAAGTGGTTATCAATGCTTCGGACACGGTATATATAGCGCACGACGTTATTGATTTGATTAAAGAGTTTAAACAGATTAATGCTGTAGAGAAAAATATCGATGTTACGTTGATCGGTTTTAAGGAAGCTTACGAATTGGATAATACACAATACGAGAATAATCATGTATTTATGGAGCATGATGCTTTGATCAAATACCGAAACAATTCGATTTCTTCGCATAAAGCTGCAATTGAAGAATTAACCACGAATTAGAAAATACTTAAAAAAAATAAAAAAACATTTATAAAAAATAAATTTCATGAGAACTTTAAATAAAGAATTACAGTCACAAATAAGCCCAAGAAAAGCATTAGAACTTTTAAAAGAAGGAAACAGTCGTTTTGTAAACAATTTAAAACTACACCGCAATTTATTGGAACAGGTTAACGACACGCGTGATGGTCAATGGCCTTTTGCAACAATTTTGAGTTGTATTGACAGCCGAACTTCTGCGGAATTAATTTTCGATCAGGGATTAGGTGATATTTTTTCTATTCGAATTGCAGGTAATGTTGCCAATACAGATATTTTAGGAAGTATGGAATTTGCTTGTAAAGTGGCTGGTTCTAAGTTAATTGTTGTTTTAGGACATTCCAAATGTGGTGCTGTTAAGGGAGCTTGCGACCACGTAGAAATGGGTAATTTAACGGAATTATTATCTAAAATTCAGCCTGCTGTTTATGAAGAGCAGCAAACCACTGGGGAAAGAAGTTCCAAAAATGGTCAGTTTGTGGAAAATGTAGCTGAGATTAATGTGAAACGTACAGTGAAATCAGTTATCCAAAGAAGTTATATTTTGGAGCAAATGATTGAAAATGGTGAAATTGGTATCATTGGCGGAATGCACAATATTGAAACTGGAACCGTAGAGTTTTACCCTGAAACTGAATTTATCAAAGACGAATTAAACCCTGAATTGAACTTAAAAGAACTGGTAAAATAGTTTTTTCTGTTTTTTGAATTACTTTTGTTGTCACAACATAATAGTATGAGCGATTTTTATAAAAAGATTTTAGACAACAATAAAAAGTGGGTTGAAGAAAAGTTAGCCGTTGACAATGATTACTTTAAAGATTTAGCAAAAGGCCAACAGCCCCCTTTATTATGGATCGGATGTTCAGACAGCCGTGTTCCTGCGAATGAAATTATTGGTGCGGCACCTGGCGAAGTTTTTGTACACAGAAACATTGCCAACATGGTGGTTCATAGTGATATGAACATGTTAAGTGTTTTAGATTATGCTGTTAACGCCTTAAAAATAAAGCACATTATTGTTTGCGGGCATTACGGTTGTGGTGGTGTAAAAGCTGCTATGGGTAATGATTCCATCGGGATTATCGACAACTGGATTCGTCATATTAAAGATGTTTACAGGTTTCACAAACAGGAATTGGATGCTATTTCAGATGAAAACGAACGATTCAACAAGTTTGTGGAAATCAATGTAAAAGAACAGGTTTTTGATTTGGCAAAAACATCAATTGTACAGAATGCCTGGAAAAATGGTCAGGAATTATGTTTACACGGTTGGGTTTACGGTTTAAATTCCGGATATGTAACTGATCTGAATGTAAACATCGATTCGAATGATCAATTGGATGAAGTATATCAGTTGAAGTTCTAAACTTTGAAAATAAAAAATCCGCTTTAAGCGGATTTTTTATTTTATCAGGTATCAGAATCTAAATTTTCATTAAAAGCAGAAGGTAAAAGCTGCGGTATGAATTTAATTAGTATCGGCAGTAATAATCCACCTCCGGGTAAAAGAAAGATGGTAAGGGAAGGCACTGTTTTGCAGATGTCCAAAAGCTGTTTTTTTACTTTTTTCTTTTCTTTGGCGTCCAAATCTCTTGTTGTAGAAAGCGCTAAGAGTTTCATTAACTCACCACTTTGGGAAAGTTCTTTAATAAGACGATTTTTGTTACGTGTAATCAAGACCACAACGTTTTGCGTAGCTTGATCGTAAAAATGCTTAACTGGATTGGAATATTTAAAATAAGGAATTTCTTTTTTGTATTTGAGGATAAAATCGTCAATTGATTCGATGCTCTGGATGGCATAACCTCTGTCAATTTCCAGTAAATCAGAAAGTTTGAATAAAAAATCGCTTTCCTTTTGCTCGATAACCCCGTCGCTCCACATTGCCATTCCAGCCATATCCAGCAAATAATTCTTTTCCAGATTAGATGCAAAATATTCTAATTCAAGCATTTCCAAATTCTCAATATTGATTTTTGAAAACTTTGTATAACGAACCGAAGATTCAAAAAGCTTGATTAGTAAATCATCATAATTCGATTTGACGGTTTTGGTTTTTAAGGCCAAGGATACAATACTAATGATGTTTTCTTCCAGCTTTTTCAGGTAATTTACTGGGATTTCTTTATGTAAAAGATACTGACGAAACGCAAGCACATCCATAAAAAGCAAAGCATTGGTAAGAATATGCGAAAAATTTTTACTGATGATGTTGTCGTTGGTTTGTACTCGTTCGTCAATCATTTCTTCCAAACGATGACTCGCAGAAGCCTCGGGTAGCATTTTTTTCAACAAAGTAAAACCTTCTGGGTTCATCTGCTTGTAAAAACCGTTGGCTTTTTCAATAAATTCTTTTGGATTTCCTTCGTGGGTAATTAGGCCAAAAACACCATAAAGCGTATTAAGAAGTGCTACTTTTGTACTTTCCTGATTGGTCCAGCCTTTAGCATCGATTGGTTTATCTACGTCAAATTCGACTGTATGTCCATAAATAAAACCGGTATTTCTAACATTTTGATAAAACTCCTTCGAGTAGATAACAACAGGTAAGGGCGAAGGCTGCTGCTCCGCAAAAAATTTGTCGATCCATCCGTTTGTAGAAGGGTTAATCATCGTTGTGAATTATACTGCAAAGCTATAGCATTTTGAGTATCGAATACAAACTTAGTGTTAAGTTTTATACTGTTAAGACCTCGATTTTTTGTTTGCTGTGCAGTATTCTATAATTTCTTGTATTCTTTTATTTCTTGTTTCCTCACGCTTGGCATGATTAAGCCAATAAAGATAACTCTTACGATAGGTGAAACTGAAATTCGTGAAATTTTCAAGGGCTTTGATGTTTTTATTAAAAGCATCCTGTAAATCTTGTGGAATGATTAAATCCTCTACATGATCAAGCGAAGTCCAGGATCCGTTTTGTTTGGCAATTTCAATTTTCGCCAATCCGCTTTCGTGCATCAAATTCTCAGCGATGAGTTTTTCAATGTAATTTTTGTTGACTTTACTCCAAACGCTTTTGTCTTTTCTGGGGGTAAAGGTTTGCTTTCGTTTGTCATCACCAATTTTTCTTACTGTAGAATCAATCCAACCGTAGCAAAGTGCCACCTGAACGGCTTCTTCCCATCTCATGCTTTGAAAATCACTACCAACTTTATAAAAAACTAAATCAATTCCTTTGGATGAATTATGGTTTTCATGCAACCAGTTACGCCATTCCTCGGAATTTTTAAAATAATGAAGCTCTTTTTCTTTCATGAAAAGTTATCGGATGATTGCTGTACATGCTACACGTCCACCTGCATTTCCCGTTGGTTGTGTGGTAAAATCGTCTTGTCCTTTATGAACGATAATTGCTTTACCTATAACATCTTTGGTCTCATCTCCACAGCCAATACACCACTGGTCGGTTGTTAAGGAAATTTTTCCGTTACCGCTGGCATCTGCTGTAAAGTTTCCTATATCTCCTTTATGGTATTCGCCTTCTCCCCAACGACCGTGTTTTTTGAAGGTAGGGTTCCAGTGTCCTCCGGCAGAAGCAGCATCAGTTGCAGAACAATCTGCTTTTTCATGGATATGTATGGCGTGCACTCCAGGAGTTAATCCGGAAATATTTGCCGTGAAAGTAACCTTTCCATTTTTTTCTGAAAATACAACTGTACCGGCTGTATTTGTTCCGCTTTTTGGTTCTAAAGCAATCTTAAGTTCGTTGGGTTTGCTTTCTGTTTTGGTTTTGCAGCCCACTGATAATGCCAATATTCCGAATGAAAACAAGATGATTTTTTTCATGATTCTTTTTCTTTCAAATTTACAGAAATTTTAGAGGTTTTGATTGTTAAAAAAGCATAAAAAAAAACCGCCCCTGTATTTGACTACAAGAGCGGCTTTTAAACAAACTAAACCAAAATTTTATTGCTTGGTTTAAAAGCAATAAGCGTTCTCTGCTACTAATTTCGAAGCGATAGTTTCACGTAAAGCAACTACATTAGGCATATTTGTATATTTTGTAAAACGGCGTAATCCCATTAACATCATGCGTTGTTCGTCGCCTTCAGCAAAAGAAACAATTCCTTCTTTTCCTTTCTGAGCGATAATGTCAACTGCGTGATATAAGTACAATTGCGCCATTGCGATTTGTTCTTTCACATTAGCTTCACCTTTAGATTTTGCTAATTTTTCAGTTCTTAAAATTGCAGATTCCGCCATGTAAATTTCAATTAGCATATCGGCAGCGGCCATTAATAACTGTTGATGAGCTTCTAAATCCGGGCCATATTTTTGTACTGCGGAACCGGCTACCATTAAGAATGCTTTTTTCAGTTTCCCGATTAATTCTTTTTCTTCGGAAAACAATTCTGAATAATCTGGAGTCTCGAAAGATGGAATTCCCATCAATTCTTCTGCAACTTTCATTGCCGGACCTAATAAATCCACGTGGCCTTTCATTGCTTTTTTGATCAACATTCCTACGGAAAGCATACGGTTGATTTCATTAGTACCTTCGTAAATACGTGCGATACGAGCATCTCTCCAAGCTGATTCCATTGGTGTGTCTTCAGAGAATCCCATACCACCGAAGATCTGGATTCCTTCATCGGAACAATTTTGAATATCTTCAGAAACTGCAACTTTTAGGATAGAACACTCGATAGCAAATTCTTCAACACCTTTTAGTTCAGCTTCCTGATGTGAATTTCCTTCAGCCACACGAGCATTGATTCTTTCTTCAATACTTCCACCAGCTCTATAAGAAGCACTTTCCCCAGCATAAGCTGAAGCAGCCATTTCTGCTAATTTTGAACGGATAGCGCCAAAGTTTGCAATTGGTGTGTTGAACTGCATTCTTTCCGTAGCATATTTTACAGCACCTGTGATGGTTCTTCTTTGAGCATCCAAACAAGCTGCTGCTAATTTGATACGACCAACGTTTAAGGCGTTCATCGCGATTTTGAAACCTTCTCCACGACCAGCCAACATGTTTTCTGCAGGTACAACAGTGTCGCTAAAGAAAACCTGACGGGTAGAAGAGGAGCGGATTCCTAATTTGTGCTCTTCCTCACCTAAAGTGATTCCGTTTGGATTTGCAGGATCATATTCTACGATGAAACCGGTAATGTTTTTATCGTCTTCGATTCTAGCGAAAACAATCATTAAGTGACAGAAACCTGCGTTGGAAATCCACATTTTCTGACCGTTGATTTTGTATGATTTACCGTCAGCAGAAAGTTCTGCTTTGGTTTTTCCTGAATTTGCATCCGAACCAGCTCCCGGCTCAGTCAAACAGTACGAACCAAACCATTCTCCAGTTGCTAATTTCGGAACGTATTTTTTCTTTTGTTCTTCGGTACCGTATAAAGTAATTGGCATAGTACCAATTCCTGTGTGCGCACCGAATGCTGTTGAGAAAGAACCTGTTGCTCCGGAAATGTAATCACAAGTAAGCATCGTATTTACGAAGCCCATGCCTAAACCACCGTATTCTTCCGGAACGGCTACACCTAAGAAACCTAGCTCTCCGGCTTTTTTCATACACTCTTCAGTGTAGGCATAATCTTTTTTCTCAAATTTATCTTTGTGAGCCCATAATTCTTTGTCTACGAATTCTTTAACAGAATCACGCATCATAATTTGCTCTTCGTTGAAATCTTCCGGTGTGAAAATGTTTTCTGATTTTGTTTCCTTAACCAAAAACTGTCCACCTCTTGTAATATCTTCCATAGTTATACTATTTTAAATTTTGAATTATAAATTTTAAATTATTTTGAAATGCTTTCTTGAGATGTTTTAATTATTTTGGTTATGATATTGATAATATGTTCAATTTCTATTAGATAGGTTTCGGTCGAAATTTTTGTAATCTCTGATTTATCTAATAGTCGTAACCAATATTTTGTTTCACGAGCTTCTTTTGAAGCTATTGACATTTTGCTGATGAAATCTTTTTTTGATTGTGCAGCAATTGCTTCTTCAACATTAGCGCCAATACTTGTTCCACATCTCATTAATTGTTTTGAAATAATGAATTCGTTTTCTTTTTTAAGTTGAACGAATAATGAAATAATTGAAAGTGAAAAATCAAAAGTCTTATTTGCAATAAGATTATCATTCTTCATAAGTTCATTTAAAATTTAAAATTCATCATTTATAATAATTCATAGATTCCTGCTGTTCCTTGTCCTGTTCCAACACACATGGTCACCATACCGTATTTGCTGCCACGACGTTTCATCTCGTCGAACAACTGAACAGAAAGTTTTGCTCCCGTACAGCCTAGTGGGTGACCTAAAGCGATTGCGCCACCATTTACGTTGATGATTTCCGGATTCAAGTCTAATTCGCGTATTACCGCTAACGATTGTGCTGCAAAAGCTTCGTTTAACTCAATTAATTCGATGTCTTTAATTTGTAAACCAGCTTGTTGTACAGCTTTCGGAATAGCTTTAACGGGACCGATTCCCATGATTCTTGGCTCAACCCCTGAAGAAGCGAAGTTTACTAAACGTGCGATTGGCTCAAGGTTTAATTCTTTTACCATTTCTTCCGACATTACCAGTACGAATGCCGCTCCATCGCTCATTTGGGAAGAGTTACCCGCTGTAACCGATCCATCCGCTGCGAAAACAGGTTTTAGTTTTCCTAAAGCTTCTTTATTGGTATCAGCTCTTGGTCCTTCATCTTTGGTTACCGTATAAGATTTGGTTTCTTTTTTACCATTTTCATTGATGAAGGTCTGCTCAATAGTGATAGGAACGATTTGTTTGTCGAATTTCCCTTCAGCCTGAGCTTTCAAAGCTTTCATATGGGAATTGTACGCAAACTCGTCCTGATCTTCACGGGAAACATTGAATTGTTTGGCAACTGCTTCTGCAGTTAAACCCATTCCCCAGTAATAATCTTCATGACCTGCTGCAGCTGCTTTATAATCTGGAGTCGGTTTGTAACCACCCATCGGAATATAACTCATGCTTTCTGCACCACCGGCAATGATACAATGTGCCATTCCGGATTGGATTTTTGCTGTTGCCATTCCGATAGTTTCTAATCCTGAGGCACAGTAACGGTTTACGGTAACACCCGGAACATCATCAATTTTCAATCCCATTAAGGAAATTAATCGACCTACGTTCAAACCTTGTTCGGCTTCCGGCATGGCGTTTCCTACCATTACGTCGTCGATTCTGGTTTTGTCGAAATTTGGCAACTCGTTCATCATGTATTCGATGGTTTCGGCTGCTAATTCATCAGGTCTTTTAAAACGGAACACTCCTTTCGGTGCTTTACCAACGGCTGTTCTGTATGCTTTAACTATATATGCTGTTTTCATTATTTAGTTTCTTAGAGGTTTTCCTTTGGTTAACATGAATTGGATTCTTTCCAAAGTTTTTCTTTCGGTACAAAGTGATAAGAAGGCTTCTCTTTCTAGGTCTAACAAGTATTGTTCGCTTACTAAAGTTGGTTCGGATAAATCTCCACCAGCCATTACATAAGCCAATTTGTTAGCGATTTTCTGGTCGTGTTCCGAAATGTATTGTCCGGCAACCATCTGATCGGTTCCAACCAAGAACATACCTAAAGCCTGTTTTCCTAAAACTTTGATATCCTTGCGTTTAACTGGCTGAGTATAACCGGCTTCCGCCATTAAAATTGCATGTTTTTTAGCTTCGGCAATCTGACGGTCTTTGTTTACAACTACGATATCTTTTCCTTTTTGAAGTACTCCGATGTCGAACCCTTCATAAGCAGAAGTTGCAACTTTAGCCATACCAACAGTTAAGAAATATTCTTGTAAAGTGTTCAATTCCACATCGTTTTTACGGAAGGTATCGGAAGCTCTTAAAGCCATTTCCTTAGAACCACCACCACCAGGGATTACACCAACACCAAATTCTACTAGACCAATATAGGTTTCAGCTGCGGCAACTGCTCTGTCTGCATGCATGGTTAATTCGCAACCACCACCTAAAGTCATTCCGTGAGGGGCTGCAATTACAGGGATTCCAGAATAACGAACTTTCATCATTGTGTCTTGAAACATCTTGATTGCTAAGTTTAATTCGTCGTATTCCTGTTCAACAGCCATCATGAAAATCATGGCTAAGTTAGCTCCAACAGAGAAATTTGCAGCTTGGTTCCCGATTACTAATCCTCGGAAATCTTTTTCAGCTAAATCGATGGCTTTGTTGATTCCCTGGATAACACCACCACCAATTGAGTTCATTTTCGACTGGAATTCTAAGTTTAAGATTCCGTCTCCTAAATCCTGAACGATTGCCTCGCTGTTACTCCACACTTTTTTAGTTTCACGGATGTTGTTCAAGATGATAAAAGCATCTTGTCCCGGAACTTTAACTTGTGATTTTGAAGCAGTATCGTAGTAATGTGTAGCACCTTCTTTTACAGAGTAAAACGATTTGTTACCTGAAGTAATCATTTCAGTAACCCAAGCAGCAGGAGCAAGGCCTTCCGCTTTCATTAATTCAATTCCTTTTTCTACACCGATGGCATCCCAAATTTCGAATGGTCCGTTTTCCCAACCGAAACCAGCTTTCATGGCATCGTCAATTTTGTAGAAATCATCAGTAATTTCAGGAACTCTGTTGGAAACGTAAGCAAACATTGCCGAGAAACTTTTTCTGTAGAATTCTCCGGCTTTGTCTTTTCCTTTTACCAATACTTTGAAACGATCAATTGGTTTGTCAATCGTTTTGGTAAGTTCTAAAGTGGCGAACGATGCTTTTTTAGCCGCTCGGTATTCTAAAGTATCTAAATCTAAGGATAGGATATCTTTGTCTACTTTTTTATAGAAACCTTGTCCGGTTTTGCTTCCTAACCATTTGTTTTCCATCATTTTGTTGATGAAATCGGGTAGTTTGAACAAGTCGTGTGCTTCGTCATTCGGACAGTTTTCGTAGATTCCGTTGGCTACGTGAACCAAAGTGTCCAAACCAACAACATCAACCGTTCTGAATGTCGCTGATTTTGGTCTTCCGATAACTGGACCAGTCAATTTATCCACTTCTTCAATAGTTAAGCCCATCTCTTTTACCAAGTGGAATAAACTCTGAATTCCGAAGATTCCGATTCTGTTTCCGATAAAAGCCGGAGTATCCTTAGCAACAACAGAAGTTTTTCCTAAAAACTTCTCACCATATTCATTCAAGAAATCCAATACTTCTTTAGAAGTTTGAGGCCCTGGAATGATTTCGAATAATTTCAAGTAACGAGCCGGGTTAAAGAAGTGCGTTCCGCAGAAATGTTTCTGGAAATCTTCGCTTCTGCCTTCACTCATAAAATGAATAGGAATACCGGAAGTATTTGAGGTAATTAAAGTTCCCGGTTTTCTGTATTTTTCAATCTGTTCAAAAACAGCTTTTTTAATGTCTAATCGTTCAACAACAACTTCAATAATCCAGTCGCAATCTTTGATTTTTTCTAAATCATCAGTTGTGTTCCCTGTTGTAATTCGGCTTGCGAATTTCTGATCGTAAATAGGAGAGGGTTTCGATTTTAAAGCATTTGCCAAATGATCGTTTACCAATCGGTTGCGAACTGCTTTGTTTTCTAACGTTAATCCTTTTTTCTGTTCAGCTTCGGTTAACTCACGCGGTACAATGTCCAGAAGCAAAACTTCCACACCGATGTTCGCAAAATGGCAGGCAATCCCTGAACCCATAATTCCTGAACCGATAACTGCTACTTTTTTAATTAGTCGTTTCATTTGTTGTTACTATTGTTTTTGTAATGGTCAAATGAACTTATTAGGTTGTTTCATTTGATACTATTAATATTTTAATTGATGTTTTGCGGTTTATTTTTCCAGGCTTTCGTCTGAGAAAATATTTTTATCTACAATCAGTTCATTGATGATTTCAGCAACTTCCATGAAATGATTTAATTGTTCTTCTGAAACATGTTGTCTGATAGTTTCGTTGAATTTTAAAACTGTTGATTTTGACAATTCGCGTTTCTCTTTTCCCAGTTTGGTAAGATGAATTAATACACCTCTGCCATCAACGGGATTTTTTTTTCTTGTAATTAATCCTCTTTCTTCCATTGACTTTAGGGTTCGGGTTAAACTCGTGGCTTCCATTCCCATTCTTGCACTAATAGCGGTCGAAGGGGTTCCGTTTTCCCTGTCAATACTTAGCAAAGCAAAACCTGTGGCCATGGTTGCCCCATATTTGGTAGCCTCTTCATTATACATTCGGGCTACTGCTTGCCAAGTGGCTCTTAAAACATAATCAATAGTTTTATCTTTCATAAACTTTTCGTGATTTCAAATATACAAAAAAATACTATGCGCGCATAATAAATTTGAATTATTTTTAAGTTAAATTAAAAAAAAACTCCTCAATTAAGAGGAGTTCCTTGATTTTTAGGCATTATTATAAATTTTATCATAAAGATTTTGATATTTCTCTTTTATGATTTTACGTTTTAATTTCATAGTCGGGGTCAAATGACCAGCATCAATAGACCAAACATCTGGAGTAAGTTCTATTTTTTTAACCTGCTCCCAGTTTCCGAATTTTTTGTTTAGTACTTCAACTTCTTCTTCGATTCTTTGTTTTACTTCCGGGTTTGCTGAAATTTCAGCTTCTGTCGTTCCAATATTGATGCCTTTTATCTTGGCCCATTCTTTTACGAAATCAAAATTAGGCTGAATGAAAGCAGCTGGCATTTTTTCTCCTTCACCAACCACCATGATCTGCTCAATAAAGCGTGATTGTTTCATTGTGTTTTCAATAAGTTGAGGAGCAACATATTTTCCTCCGGAGGTTTTGAACATTTCTTTTTTACGGTCGGTAATGCGTAAGAAACCATTAGCATCGACTTCTCCAATATCTCCTGTATGAAAATATCCGTTTTGTAGAGCCTCATCTGTTTTTTCAGGATCTTTATAATAACCAATCATAACGTTTGGCCCTTTACAAAGGATTTCGCCGTCTTCGGCAATTTTAACTTCGACACCTTCCAGAACACGTCCAACGGTTCCGATTTTAAAACCTCTGTTGTTTTGATCATTTACAGCAATTACCGGTGAAGTTTCTGTTAAACCGTAACCTTCCATAATTGGAATTCCTGCAGCAGCAAAAACTCTGGTTAGTCTTGATTGTAAAGCGGCGCTTCCGGAAACCATCAGCTCCAATTGTCCGCCAAGTCCTTCCTGCCATTTGGAGAAAATGAGTTTGCGGGCGATTTTTAATTGGAATTCATACCACCATCCGTTTGCACCGTAAGGTTCGTATTTTAGACCTAAATCAATTGCCCAGAAAAACAATTTCTTTTTGATTCCGTCTAAAGCGGCTCCTTTTGCATAAATTTTATCATAAACTTTTTCAAGAAGTCTAGGAACAGCAGTCATTACATGAGGTTTTACTTCTTTTAAGTTATCGCTCATTTTCTCGATACTTTCTGCGAAATAGATAGAGATACCGTAATATTGGTATAAATACAAAATCATTCTTTCAAAAATATGGCAAACAGGTAAGAAGCTCAAACCTCTGGTATCACCAGCTCTCAATGGTACACGAGGCGCACTCATTAATACATTGGATACGATATTTTGATGGGTCAGCATAACACCTTTCGGTCTTCCGGTTGTTCCGGAGGTATAGATAATTGTAGCTAAATCGGTGGTAACTATACTGTTTTTTCGTTCTTCAACTTCATTTTGATTGGAAGTGTCTTTACCCAATTCAAGAATCTCTTTCCAGCTTTTGCAACCGGGAATATCATTATAAGAAAAGACTTCGATTAATGTAGGAACTTGATTTCGAATCGATTTCACTTTATCTAAAACCTCCTGATCAGACACAAAACAATATTTGGATTCCGAATGGTTTAAGATATAAGCATAATCTTCCGCAGCAATTGTTGGATAGATTGGTACCGTTTGAGCTCCCGTTTGCAGTGCCCCGATATCGGTAATGTTCCATTCTGTTCTGTTATTGGAGGAGATGATTGCAATTTTATCGTTTTTCTGAACTCCCAAACGTAATAATCCTCTGGAAACTGCATTTGCTTTGTCAAGATATTCCTGAGTGGAAGTTTTTACCCATTCACCGTCGTATTTGGTAACTAAGGCATCGGAGAGGTTGTACTTTTCAAGCTGGTAATAAGGAAAGTCGAAAAGGCGGGTAACATTAATCATAATTAAGCTGTTTAGTAATCGCAAATTATAAAAAAAATAATAAAATTTGCTTAAATTTTTAATAATAGTTAACCAAAAGAAGGGTTATTTCGTAATTTTGGGCACTTAATTTTACTGATTTTCATCATTTTAACATGAACAAATTTATTCGTATTGCAGAATATAAAGCCTTGTTTTATAGACTCTTTTTGGTTTATTTTTTCTATTTCATAGCAAGACTTTTGTTTTTTGCATACAATTATAAACTTCTTAAAGTTGATTCTTTTACTGATTATTTAGCATTACAGTATCATGGTTTAGCTTTCGATACAGCTGCGATTTTATACTTAAATGCGCTTTTTATAGTGCTTTCCATCTTGCCGTTTTGGCATAATACTAAAAGAGGTTATCAGAAATTCCTTTTCTACGTTTACTTTACGTTTAACCTGATTGGATTTGCTACAAACTTTATTGATTTTATTTATTACAAATACATTTATTCAAGAACAACGATAGCGGTTTTGGATATTATGAAGCATGAATCCAATAAAGGGAACATGTTTTTCAGATTCATTGTTAGTTATTGGCACGTGTATGTATTGTTCTTTGTATTAGCTTTTTTATGGATTTACTTGTACCGAAAAGTAAGAGTGGAGCATGAAGCCCCAAAAGCTAAAGTTGTCTATTTCTCATCTTCTTTGGTTGGTTTATTGGTTATTGCTACACTTGTTGTTGGAGGAATCCGAGGTGATTTCAAAAAAAGCACCCGGCCAATCAATTTAATTGACGCTAACAGGCACGTTACCAAATCACAACATGCAGATATTGTTTTAAATACACCTTTTGCAATTATCCGAACTTTAGGAACTACAAGCTTTAAAAAGATTAACCTTGTGGATCAAAGTTTAGTGGAAGCTAATTTTCAGCCAATCAAACATTATACAAACAATCCGAAAACTACTCCGAATATCGTATTGATTATCACGGAAAGTTTTGGTCGTGAATATTGGGGTTCTTTCAACAAAGACACTAAAATTAAAGGTTATGTTGGGTACACGCCGTTTCTGGATTCTTTGGCGCAAAACAGTTTGATTTTTACCAACGGATTTGCCAACGGAAGCAAGTCAATACACGGAATGTCATCGATTATTGCAGGAATTCCATCGTTCAGAGATGCCTTTACATCTTCTCCCTATCCGAAGCAAAAAATCCAGTCGTTGGTTTCAACTTTGAAGGAAGAAGGTTATGATACTTCTTTTTTCCACGGAGCTCCAAACGGCTCTATGGGATTCTTAGGTTTTGGAAATATTTTAGGTTTTGATCACTATTATGGTAAAACCGAATTTAATAACGATGCGGAACACGATGGTGTTTGGGGAATTTGGGACGAGCCTTTCCTTCAGTTTATGAAACAAACTATTGATAAGAAAAAAGCCCCGTTCTTTACTACCGTTTTTACAGTTTCATCGCATGAACCTTACATTGTTCCGAAGAAATACGAAGGGAAATTTCCAAAAGGAACCACGCCAATGCACCAATGTGTAGGTTACACCGATTATTCCTTTAAGAAGTTTTTTGAAGCAGCCAAGAAAGCACCTTGGTATAAGAATACGATTTTCATCATCACTGCCGATCATGGAAATTTAACGGCTTATCCTGAATATGAAAAAGTGGTAAATCGAAGCGCAACTCCAATCCTGATTTTCAAGCCTGACAATAGTTTAAAAGGTGTAAATACCGATTTAGCACAACAAATTGATATCTATCCGACTATTTTAGATATGATAGGTTATGATAAACCTTTCAGAAGTTGGGGAAGAAGTTTGGTAGGCGATAAAAAGATTAAACCGTACACAATTAACTTTAACGGAAACCAATATCAGTTTCAACGTGGAAATTATATTTGTACTTTTGACGGCAAGCAAATTACAGGATATTACGATATTAACGATAAAGCTTTGGAACACAATTTGATAGCTAAGCCTAATAAGGAAATGCTTGAGAACGGTGAAGCTTGTAAAGCAATTGTTCAGGATTATTTCGAAAGAATTGTCGATCAGAAATTATACGCTAAATAATTATTAGGATGAAGAAAAAGATAGGTTTATTGGTTCTTTTGGTTGTTCTCGCAGGTGTGGGAAAATATGTTTATGATATGAACATCAACCATAATTTTGAGACCATTACTGAAGGAAAAGTATATAAAAGCGGAGTTATTCCGCCAGATGAAATCGAAGAATACGTAAAGAAATACAAGATCAAATCGATAGTTGATTTACGTTTCCCCGGAACAGGAGATTTAGTGAACAATCCTGAAATCCCAGCTGAATTAACCGCTGAAAAAGAAGCAATTGCTAAAATTCCGGGAGTTAATTATTATAACAATGGTTCGGATCAGGTGCCAAAGCAGGAGAATTTGGACACTTTCTTTAAAATCATGGATAATCCAGCTAATTATCCGGTTTTGATTCACTGTTACCATGGCGTTGGGCGTGCGGAAATGTATTCGGCATTATATAGAATTGAATATGAAGGAATGGATAGGGATGAGGCCAGAACCAGCACACGTGTTCTAACCAAATGGAGTTCTTTCGATTTAGGAAAACCTAAAGGTGATTACCTACACAATTATAAATCAAGAAAAGATAAAGAAACTAAGTAGTTTTAGTTCGTGATAGTAAACAACCCTATTTTTAATTAAATAGGGTTGTTTTTTTATTTATAGTCTGAAAGTCATGCTTAACTGTTTGAAATTTAACAGAATATATGTTTTATTGGTCGGAATTATTTGATTAAAACTGAATATTATCGTAAATTCATAGGTAACAAACATTCAGAATTGTGGAAACCAAAAACACAAACGATGGCTATTTCTTTAAATGGACAGCTGATAAACCATTACTCTGGTGTTTTGTGTTTGTTTTTTTCTGTTTTCTTTGTTTTGCAACTCCTCAAAAATCAATTATCGATCCTGTCATTTTAAAAGAATTTGAACAGGCAAAACAACTTATTGAGCAAAACAGATATGAGCAATACCAACAAGGAATGCAAATTATTACTGCTTTAGAGAGCAGACTGATTTTACAAAAAAATTACGACCAGCTTTTATATTTATATTTAGAAATATCGTATTTCCATGTAACCCAATATGATTATAATTCTGCAAAAAAAGCTCTGGATAAAGCAGAGAAAGTTTTAGAGAAACACAATAATAATTGCATTCGAGGGGAATATTATGAGCATCTTGCAGTATTTTATAATTCACAAGGAAACGAAGCTTTAGATGAAAAATACACCTTACTTTCCGAAAAATATTTGAGTAAGTATGCACCTAAAGAGAAACAAGTTGATTTGTATTATAACTTGACGCTCTTATATTTAAAGAAAAAGGATTGGAATAAAACTCTTCTGAACTCCTATAAATTTTTAAAGATAAATGAGGAAACAGGTGGGAGTAAAGATCAGCCGGAAATAAACTTAATAATCGCGGAAAGTTATTATAATCTAAATGATTTTGATAAGGCTCTTGAAAACTTATCAATTGCTGAAAAATCCAATATTTTTACAAATCATGATGAAAGTTATTTACTAAAATCCCGTTACTATCTCATCTTAGGACAATTATATCAGAAACAAAATAATTTTAAGGCCGCAGCGGAAAACTTAAAGATAGCCAATGATTATTTCAAAAAACGTTTGGTTTACCGAGTTGTTCAAATGAATCAATCTCTGAACCAAAAAAGAGAACTTGAAGTAAAAAATATAGAATTTCAGTCTATTATAAAGCAGAACGAACTTAAAACCGAAAATTATAAGTATAAAAATTATCTTTTAATTCTTTGCTTGATAACAATTGTGAGCTTATTGATCCTGTCTTATTTTCAATATAGAAACGCCCGGTTTAAAAGTTCAACAAATACTTTACTGAACCAGAAAAACGAAGAACTCTCCAAAGTTAATGAAGAATTGGAAAGTGCTTTAACAGTGAAAAAAAAATTACTCGACACGATTTCCCACGAGCTGAGAACACCGATTTATACTTTAAATGGTCTGCTTCATTTAATGAAAGAAGACAAATCGAATTATGAGAAAAATATTGAGCAGTTGGAGGCATCGGTCCAGCATCTTTACAATTTGTCTGGAAATATAATCGAAATCAATGTACTGGATAGTTTTGACAATAATTATGTTCCCAGAAAAGATGTAGTTTCTCTTGAAAAATTGCTGGTCAAAATACTTACAACAGTTGAGAAAAACAGAAGCGCCAATAACAACAGTTTTTCGTTGCTTTTTGATAAAACAATCCCTGAAGAAGTAGTTTTTGACGAATCAAAACTGCATCAGGTTTTATTCAGTTTGATCGATAATGCCTTTAAATTTTCGAAAGTTGGGGAGGTTGTTGTTCAAGCTAAGAAGTTAACTGAAAATGAGGTTCAATCGGAAATTCAATTCAGTATTAAAGACAACGGCATCGGAATTGATCCAAGTATTAAAGACAAAATTTACGATTTGTTCTTTCAGGGTTCAGATAAAATAAATTACGAATATGGAGGTAGTGGTCTTGGGCTTACTTTAGTAAAAAAGACGCTTGCTCTATTCGGAACAACTATTGTGATCGATTCTGAACTTGAAAAAGGAACTACAATCTCTTTTTCTTTAGTGTTTGAAAATTATAGACATAAAGAAGAAGAGCTTACCCAAGAACCTGTTATAAAGCAAGTTAAAGATCCTTCACAAATCAAGATATTATTAGTGGAGGACAATAAAATAAATCAAGTGATTACCAAAAAAATCATAACCAACAAAGGTTATGCCTGTGATGTTGCCAATAATGGTTTTGAAGCCTGTAATATGGTAGGTGAAAGCGACTATTGCCTTATTTTAATGGACATCATGATGCCGATCATGGATGGTTTTGAAGCTTCAGAATACATTTCAAAATTTAAGCCGGAAATCCCGATTGTTGCTTTAACAGCAATATCTGAAGATGTAAACAAAGAACTCTTTACAGTAGCCAAAATTAAAAAAGTGCTTAGTAAACCTGTCGATGTTGAGGAACTTTATAGAACTATTGATGTTTACTGTTCATAAATAAAGATTTTAACGTTTTTGACAAAATTTCTAGGCATGGTAACTGATACTGCCAAATTTCCAATTAGTGACAATCCCGAAAATTGTTATTCCCATAAAAATCAGCTCTAATAGTAAAAGAGTTAGAAATAAGAACATTTTATAAGAGAACTTCAGTTTGCTGTAATTTTCATTGAAAGCAGAATAGTAGCTGTATATAATATAAAGTAAAATGAAGACTAATCTGGCAATGTTGGAAATATCAGTTATAAAATCAAAATACTTAGTAAATTCAAAGAAATTTAGCAGATCTGCAAGAATAGTAATGATCATAATTCCTAGAAAGACAATTCCTGCCAAGATAAAATGCTCGCTTAAATTCAGTTTTCTTTTTTTGAATAGAAGATAACCGTTCAGTGCAAAAAATGGCACAAAACTAAAAATTATTATTTTGTAATATTTTTCAAGGAAAAGATCTATTTTTTGACCTGTTGAATCATTTTTTCCAATTGGGCTACTGTAATATACTTCAAAAAGCTGATCGTAATAATGATTCACAAAAAGTTGCAAACCAATAAGTAACAGAATAAAATAGAATACATTATAATAGCGGATTCTTTTTCCTGAAATATAATCTAAAGCCGCCTTTCCCGGTCTGATAAGTGCTTCTTTAGCAGTAAAAAGCATTCCTCTTTCAAAATGCCAGACACCATGCAAAAGATCATGCATGAAAAAATGCTTGAAAGTTATTCTGTGCGTATCAGATTTTTGCCCGCAGTTGGAACAGAACTTCCCAATTAGTTGTGTGTCGCAGTTTAAGCAGTTGTGATGAGCCATGTTTTAATGAGAAAATTTCGCACAATAATACAAAAAAGCACCCTAAAAATAGAGTGCTTTCTTTCAGAATTTATTGAAAATCTTATTTGTTTTTTGCTTCGATCCATTTACGTGCATTTACAAACGCTTCGTGCCATGGTGTAACTTCGTCTTTGTGTCCCTGATCCGGATAATGTGCCCAGTTCCAAGGGAAAGTGGAACGCTCAATGTGTGGCATGGTTACTAAGTGACGACCGGTTTTGTCGCACATCATAGCGGTATTAAAAACAGAACCGTTCGGGTTTGCCGGATATCCTTCATAACCGTATTTACCTACGATGTTGTATTTTTCTTCAGAATAAGGCAAGTTGAATTTGCCTTCACCGTGAGAAACCCAAACACCTAAAGTTGTCCCTTCTAAAGAAGAAAGCATCACTGAATTGTTTTTCTGAACCGTTACCGAAGTAAAGATACTTTCGTGTTTATGTGAATTGTTGTGAAGCATTTTTCCGTGAACTTCATGCTCAGGGTTAATTAACTCTAATTCCATGAATAATTGACAACCGTTACAAATTCCAACGGATAAAGTATCTTCACGTTTGAAGAAGTTTTTTAGGGCAGTATTCGCTTTTTCGTTGTACAAGAACGCTCCGGCCCAACCTTTAGCAGAACCTAAAACGTCTGAATTTGAGAATCCTCCAACAGCTCCGATGAATTGAATGTCTTCCAAAGTTTCACGTCCTGAAATTAAATCCGTCATGTGAACGTCTTTAACATCGAAACCAGCCAAGAACATTGAATTTGCCATTTCACGCTCGGAATTACTTCCTTTTTCACGGATAATTGCAGCTTTCGGTCTTGGTTTTGAATTGTCGATAACCGGTGCTTTTCCGTCAAAATGTGAAGGGAAAGTATACGTTAATGGTTGGTTTTTATAGTTGTCGTAACGCTCTTTTGCCGTTCCGTTTTTCGATTGTTTTGAATCTAAAAGGAAGGACGTTTTGAACCAAGTATCTCTTAATTTAGAAACACTTAACGTGAAAGCATCATCATTATTGATGAATGTTACCACATCGCCTTCCACAACAGAACCGATGTTGAAAATTTCAATGTTGTTTTGAGCAAAAACCGCTTCAACTTCAGCATCAGCTTGGAAAACCAAACCAATATTCTCGTTGAACAAAGCTTTAACCGTATCTTTTTCTCCTAACGAAGTTAAATCAAACGAAGCTCCTAATTGTACATCAGCAAAACACATTTCCAATAAAGTTGTGATTAAACCACCACTTCCGATATCGTGTCCGGCCTTTATTTTACGGTCTTTAATTAAATCCTGTAAAACGTTGAACGCTTTTTTGAAGTAATCAGCATTTTTAATTGTTGGAACTTCCGAACCGATTTTGTTTAAAACCTGCGCAAAAGAAGAACCTCCCAATTTGAAATTATCCTGCGATAAATTGATATAGTAGATGTTTCCTCCGTTTCTTTTCAAAACAGGTTCTACAACTTTAGTAATGTTTGAACAGTTTCCGGCTGCTGAAATAATTACCGTTCCTGGTGCGATTACTTCATCATTCGGATATTTCTGTTTCATTGATAATGAATCTTTTCCGGTTGGAATGTTGATACCCAATTCGATAGCAAAATCAGAACAACTTTTTACAGCTTCATATAAACGAGCATCTTCCCCTTCGTTTTTACAAGCCCACATCCAGTTAGCGGATAGGGAAACCGATTTTAAACCGTCCTTTAACGGAGCCCAAACAATGTTTGATAAAGCTTCCGCAATTGCAGTTCTTGAACCCGCTACCGGATCAACCAAAGCAGAAACAGGGGAGTGTCCAATAGTTGTGGCAATTCCTTCTTTTCCTTTGAAATCCAAGGCCATTACCCCAACATTGTTTAGTGGTAATTGTAATGGTCCGGCACATTGCTGCTTGGCAACACGTCCACCCACGCAACGGTCTACTTTGTTGGTTAACCAGTCTTTACAAGCAACTGCTTCTAATTGTAATACTTGGTTTAAGTAAGTTGGAATATTTTCTGTAGTATATGCTAAATCAGCGTAATTGGTCGCAACCGTTTTGTCGGTCATGATGGTTTTTGGCGAACTTCCGAAGAAATCTTCCAAAGCATAATCCATCGGTTTTGCCCCGGTAGTTTTCGATTCGAAGGTAAAACGATGATCCGCAGTTACATCACCAACCTGATACATCGGCGAACGTTCACGGTCTGCAATTTTCTGTAAAATATCGATGTCTTCTTCACCAATCACCAATCCCATTCGTTCCTGAGATTCATTTCCGATGATTTCTTTAGCGGAAAGGGTAGGGTCACCCACCGGTAATTTATCTAAATCGATTAAACCACCTGTTTCTTCCACTAATTCAGAAAGACAGTTCAAATGTCCTCCCGCTCCGTGATCGTGAATAGACACGATTGGATTGTTATCGCTTTCTACCAAACCACGAATGGCATTGGCAGCACGTTTTTGCATTTCTGGGTTGGAACGTTGAATAGCGTTCAATTCGATTCCTGAACCGAAAGCGCCTGTATCTGCAGAGGAAACTGCAGCTCCACCCATTCCGATTCTATAATTTTCGCCACCAAGAATTACGATTTTATCACCTTGTTGTGGTTTCTTTTTAATCGCTTGGTCTAATTTTCCGTAACCGATTCCTCCCGCTTGCATGATTACTTTGTCGTAACCGATTTTACGGTTGTTTTCCTCGTGTTCGAAGGTTAAAATGGAACCTGTGATTAACGGTTGTCCGAATTTGTTACCGAAATCTGAAGCACCATTGGAAGCTTTGATTAAGATATCCATTGGTGTTTGGTACAACCAAGGTCTTTCGTTCATAGCTTCTTCCCAAGTTCTGTCATTTTCTAAACGAGAATATGAAGTCATGTAAACTGCAGTTCCCGCTAACGGCAATGAACCTTGTCCACCTGCTAAACGGTCACGAATTTCTCCTCCGGAACCTGTTGCTGCACCACTAAAAGGTTCAACAGTAGTAGGGAAGTTGTGTGTTTCTGCTTTTAGGGAAAGTACAGAATCGAATTCTTTTTCCTGGTAAAAATCAGGTTTGTCAGCACTTTTTGGTGCAAATTGCGTCACTTTTGGTCCTTTAACGAAAGCAACGTTATCTTTATAGGCAGAAACAATATCGTTAGGATTAGTTTCCGAAGTTTTCTTGATTAATTTGAAAAGAGAAGTCGGTTTTTCTTCACCATCTACGACAAAGGTTCCGTTGAAGATTTTATGGCGGCAGTGTTCCGAATTGGCTTGTGAGAAAGCAAAAACCTCAGAATCGGTTAGTTTTCGTCCTATTTTAACGGCTAAATTATTCAGGTACTCTACTTCTTCGTCGCTTAAAGCTAAACCTTCCTGTTTGTTGTATGCAGCAATATCCTCAATGTCTAGAATGGCTTCCGGTTGAATGTTGATCGTAAAAATATCTTGGTTTAGTTCTGCATATTTTTGAGAAATCATCGGGTCGAAAGTGTTGAAATCTGAAGTTGATTTTTCAAATTCCTCAATTCGGATGATTCCCGAAATCCCCATATTCTGAGTAATTTCAACGGCATTGGTACTCCATGGTGTTACCATAGCGGCACGTGGTCCAACAAAAAAATCCGACAGTGCGGATTTCTCTATTTTATGTGCGCTTCCAAAAAGCCAGTTTAATTTGTTGATGTCTTCAGTCGATAATTCGTTTTGCGATTGAACAGCAAAAACAGTGTTCGTTTGGTTTCCGAAGAAATGAATCATTGTTGTAGTTGTTTTATTCCGTTACGTTCCATACAGTTAGGGGCGCTCCGGGTGTGTTGTTGTTTTGAAAGTGCAAATTTATTCCAAAAAAATCAGTTAACAAAGTTTGTCATCATAAAAAAAGCACAAGATTTAACCTGTGCTTTTTATGAAAAATCATTACATGAAATTATTTCTTTTTTGTCGAAAGAATTTCCATGTTTTTGTATTCTTTTCCGTCGTAACCGGTATCAAACATTTCCATTTTACGGGTATTGTCATCAACAACAGTAACAACTTCTCTCATTTTTTTGGTTTTTTTCGTAACCGGATCTACGCAGTCTCCTTCAAAGCTGAATTGTTTGGTTGCCGGATCATATTTTCCTTTCATGATCATAATTCCTGTTCCCATATTGTCAATCCATGTTGACGTATATTCCTGAGTTGCGTTGTCATAAGCTAAAGTACTTTTACCTTCGAAGGGCATTCCCATGAAGTTTCCTTTGTGGATACCTTCCTGATAACGTCCGCCCATTACCGTTTTGTATTCTGCAGAGACAGCTTGTTTCATTGGTTCGGCACCAGCGTTCATCCACATGGTCATTTCACCGTTCCATGTTCCGTTTTCAGCCATCATCATTTTGTGAGCTTCTCCCGGAGTTGCATATTCCATCCATGCTTTGTTTATAGCTGCTGAATCAGGAATCACAGCCGCAGCTTCTTCTGTTTTTGTAGCTGTTGAATCTACTGAAGACTGAGCGTCTGCCTTTTTCTCGTCTTTTTTGCAGGCAACTAAACTTAACGAAGCAATTGCCAGAGTAAGAATTGTTTTGTTCATAATTTATTTTGGTTTTTGGTTAAAACGTGATAGAATTATAAGCGCCCAAATCTGGTGGTGTTGCAGTAGGTCTGTCTTTTCCTAGTATATCTTTTGGAACTGGAATTGTAAGAACATCACCTTTTGCAACAGCATCCGAAGTACTTCCAATAATGAACTGATTTTTAGAAGGATTTTTAAACACAGGTTTATTAGTTGAAGACGTTTTAGCAATCAAACAACCCGGATAATTAGCTGTGTTAGCAATAGGGTATAACGGATCATTCTGAAACTGGCCAAAATCAAAGAATTTAATCATGCAATGATTGAAAAGATAATCAAAATTGAATCCGGATACTTTTTTTAGTGCAAGACTGTAGTTTGTACTTCCGTAAATAATGCAGTTATCGAATCGGGCATTGATTGCGGCTCCGTCATTATCAAGAGTTAAACAGGTTTGGTTTGGCCTTGACCAATAGTTTGCAATGGTACAATGTTTAAAACTGTAATTTCCGCCTAAAGAGCAGGATAAACTCGAATTTCCACAATTGTTTATTACCAGATTTTCACCTTCAATAGTAGCAGTTCTGGCAAGGATACCATTATTGGAACAGTTGTAAATTTGTGAATTTGTGATTTTAAGTTTTGGCGTTGTTGTTTCCTTTATTCTTTGGATAAAAATTCCAACCGCCGCGTTTTTAATTGTTAAATGGTTGATGGTGTTATTGTTTCCGGAAAATAATAAAACCGTTCCCCATTGTCCCGGAACTTCCGAAAAATCATATTCCAATCGGTCGGATTCGAAAACTACTTCGTTATCAATAGCGACAGTTCCGTCAGGATTGTAAGTACTTGCATTTCCGTCAATGTTTAGTGTTCCGGTATCGTCTACAATTAAACCGGAATCCGCATGAAAATGAACTTTTGTTCCTTGGGCAATGTTTAGAGTTTTTCCGTTGGGAACTAAGGCATAGCCGTAAACGACATAAGGTTTGCTACTCGTCCAGTTCAATTCTTCCGGAGTGGAAAGCTCGTGACCAATAATATCTGACGCTTCCCCATTTAAAATAAGTTTTTCTTTAATATTAGCAGGTAAAGTTCTGTTTGGTTTGATGAAAACAGCATCCTTTACTAAAGTTACTAAATCGACCGTTTGCGGAGCGGAACTTATATTACTGAATTCGATTTTATCCGTGTAAAGGTATTGAGAGTTTGGTCCGTTGAATTCGCTGTAATCGATAGTGGTTTCAATAAAGATGAACAGACTGTCATTGGCAAGCAGTTCAACATTTTTGAAAATTTTCCCGTCACCGATGCCGTTTCCATCGTTGTCTTCACCCATCATGCCATCAACGGTGATGCGGTATTTTGAATTATTCCCTTGAGATAATTGAACGGTCGGGATTTTGATGTCTTTGTCACTTCGGTTGTAAACTTTTAAAGTATAAGTACTCGAACCTATGTTTGTGAAAACAGTGTCTAAATAGACGGTTTGTTTTGAAAACTCAAGGCCTCCGGTGCTCGATTCAAATTCGAAATCGTCTCGGCATGAGCTTAATAAAGTTAAAATACCAAGTACCAAAAAGGTAAAAAAGTGGCGCATAAAAGTTTTTGATTTGTGTAAAAACATCGTTTTATTCAAAATTTAAAGAATTTTCAGAGGTCTAAATTAACGTTTTTTTAGACAAATTAGTTTGTTAGTGGCATTAAAAACTTTCATAAATTTACATTTTAAACCCAAAACTATGTCTTTCGATAAAGAAAAAGTATTACAGCTTTGCAAAAAATTTTCTCAAAATACTTTAATGGAAACCCTTGAAATGGAATTTACCGATGCAGGTGAAGATTTTTTGGTAGCTACAATGCCGGTAAATCCTCGCGTTCATCAGCCAATGGGACTGCTTCATGGTGGAGCTTCAGTAGCGCTCGCAGAAAGTGTGGGAAGTGCAGCCTCCATTATGTTTATTAATCCTGCGGAGGAGGAAGTAAGAGGTATTGAGATTTCTGCAAATCATTTAAAAAGTAAAAGAGAAGGACTAGTTACCGGTACCGCAAGAATTATTCATAAAGGAAGGACAGTACATCTTTGGGAAATTAAAATCACAGATGAAGAAGGCAACTTGATTTCACTTTGTAAGTTAACCAATATGGTGTTGCCAAGAAAAAGAAGCTAATGACCGATTTATTTTTAAAAGTAAAAACGCAACAGGAACAAAATCTTCCGTTTGTTTTGTATTCTAAACCGAATGCGAATTGTATTGTCGGGCTTTTTCAGAACAACGATCATTTGTATTTTGTGGAGGATTTTAATGAGAAAGGTTTTGTGTTTGCTCCCTTCGACGGTGAAAATTATGTTTTTTTGCCTGAAGAACATTTGCAGATAATCACTGAAGAGTTTCATTTTCATGAAGTTCCTCAACAAACTTCCGTATTTTATGAAATAGACGAATCTGCAAAAATAAACTTTGAAAATTTAGTTGAAAAGGCGGTAAATCATATCAATTCCGGATATTTTCAAAAAGTGGTGCTTTCCAGAAAAGAAAGTGTTACAATCAATAATTTTGAGGTGGAAACATTGTTCAAAAATATGCTGAACATTTATCCATCGGCATTTAAATATTGTTTTTTTCATCCGAAAATAGGAATGTGGATGGGCGCAACTCCGGAACAGCTTCTTAAGGTAAAAGAGTTCGAAATTAAAACAGTCGCTCTTGCCGGAACCAAGAAAAACAAAGGCAAAGAAATTGTGGATTGGAAGCAGAAAGAAAAAGACGAACAACAATTTGTAACCGATTTTATTCTGGAAAACCTGAAAAGTTATGTTTCTGAAGAAGTGGTTTCCAGTCCATACACGGTTCAGGCGGGAAATCTTCTACATATTAAAACTGATATTTCTGCAAAATTAAACGATAAAGCCGATTTACGGGAAGTACTTAAAATATTGCACCCAACACCTGCCGTTTGTGGTTATCCGAAGTTAACAGCAAAAGACTTTATTCTTGAGAATGAAGGTTATGATCGCGAGTACTATTCCGGATTTTTAGGTGAACTGAATTACAATTTCCAAACCGGCCGAAGCGAATGTTCCGATTTGTTTGTGAATTTACGCTGTATGAAAATAAACACTGCTTCAGCAGATTTATATATAGGATGCGGGATTACCAAAGACAGTGATCCGGAAAAAGAATTTTTAGAAACAGTAAACAAGTCGCTAACCATGAAAAAGATTTTAGCGTAAACTATGAGTGAATTAAAATTAGACATATTAGCCTTTGGAGCACATCCTGACGATGTGGAATTAGGCTGTGGAGCTACAATTGCCAAAGAAGTTTCTTTAGGTAAGAAAGTAGGAATCATAGATTTGACCAGAGGAGAATTAGGAACAAGAGGAACCGCCGAAATCAGGGATAAAGAAGCGGCTGCTGCTGCAAAAATACTTGGAATTGAAGTACGAGAGAATTTGCGTTTTCGTGATGGGTTTTTTATGAACGATGAAAAACATCAGCTGGAAATTATTAAAATGATCAGGAAATATAGGCCTGAAATCGTTTTATGCAATGCTATCGAGGACCGCCATATTGATCACGGAAAAGGAAGTAAACTGGTCTCTGATGCTTGTTTTCTTTCCGGATTGAGAAGAATTGAAACAAGTCTGAATGGAGAAAATCAACAAGCCTGGCGCCCTAAATTGGTGTATCATTATATTCAGTGGAAAAATATCGAACCCGATTTTGTGGTAGACGTTACCGGATTCACTGATAAAAAAGTGGAAGCGATCATGGCCTACAGTTCCCAATTTTACGATTCGAATTCCAATGAACCTGTAACGCCAATTGCTACAAAGAACTTTTTGGAAAGCCTTACGTACCGTTCTCAAGACCTGGGAAGGCTAATCGGAACTGATTTTGGTGAAGGTTTTACTGTGGAAAGATATTTGGCAGTCAATAGTTTAGGAAATTTGATATAATTTTTTTGAAAAAATATTTGCGAAAGCTGAGAAATGCGCTATATTTGCACTCGCTAATCAGGATTTGAATTGTCAAACTTTGAGAGGCATAATCAAATGGTGATTGTAGCTCAGTTGGTTAGAGCGTCGGATTGTGGTTCCGAAGGTCGCGGGTTCGAGACCCGTCTTTCACCCTTAAATACAAGCTTCGAGGAAACTCGGAGCTTTTTTTGTTTTAAAAAACTTCTAAAATTATTTTACTGCTCAATATTTCTATGTAACTATTTTCTGTATTATTGCAGTGTCAATTAAAAGTATTTACAATGAAGAAAATTTATTTAGCTATATGCTTATTAGCTGGAATGGCAACTTATTCTCAAGAAGAAACAAAAACAACTGCTGAGAAATCAACTACTGAAAAAGCAACAACCGTATCGGTATTTTATTCCGGTCCGGAGCTAAGTCAAATAGGTGTTAGTGTAGAATTTGGAGAAATTCAAAATAATACCAATAAAAAATATTTTTCTGCCAATGTTGCCAACTTAGCTTATGGTACAATGGATTATGAAACTTCAGGCTTTGACTTTACAGGGAAAGGTTTTGTTGCTGAAATTGGATCCAAAACTTATTACTGTAAAGAAAATAAAGGGATTTATACCAGCAATTTTCTCTCTTATGGAAATATAAGATTCGACGAAACCCTTTCAATTGGAAAATTTAAAGGTACTTATTCCTATTTCTCTTTTTTTAGTCCGGAAGTTGGTTATAAGTTAAAAACAGGAAATCTTTCCATCGATCCTTTTGCAGGAATTATGTGGAAATTGGAAATTAAAGGAAGAGGCGATATTGATAACAAAAATGTTGAGGAATGGACACCTCGTGTTGGTGTACGAATCGGATATCAGTTTTAATTTTATCTTATAATGACAGAAAGCTTCGAGGGAAACTCGGAGTTTTTTTTTCTGGATTGTTTTAAAAATTTTTAGTTATCTGTTTTATAGCTGATTAATTGTGTAATGTTAGGAAAATATTTATAAATTATTTTATTGTTAGTAAAATAATATGACAGTATTGTATTACAATTTAAATTTTACATTTGTTGAAATTGTAATATAAATCCTAATTTAAACATGAAAAAAATTATTCTTTCAGCCTTACTGTTCTTCGGAGCAGTTGGCTATTCGCAAGCACCTCCTTGTGCTACCGATGCTCTTCTAAAGAAAGCTTTAAAGGAAAACCCTCAAGCAAAAGAACAATTGAATTGGATTGACAGTCAGATCAATTCAGTAAAAAGTTACCAAGGGAAAGATTCAACCCCGCCACAAGCTTCTTACACTGTTCCTGTTGTTGTATATGTTGTTCATGATGGGACAGCAGCAACAAACATTTCGGATACACAGGTAAACAGTCAGCTAACTGCTTTGAATCAGTATTTTTCTAATACTGGAATCAAGTTCTGCTTGGCAACAAGAGCAGGTTCAGGTACTCAGGTTCCGATGAATTCAGGTGGAGTTCAAAGCACACCGGGGATTATTCATATTCAGAATAGTACTTTAACAAATCATGAAACCGCCACAGAACAGGCACAATTAATGGCAACTGCTCATTCATCAATTACCAAAGAAAAATTTTTGAGAATCTGGGTGGTTAACACAATTGATGGCGGTCTTCCAGGCGTTTTAGGCTATGCTTGGTTCCCGGGAGCTCAAACACATGATGGAATTGTTATCAGAGCCAATGTTTTTGGTAATGGTTCAGCAAATTTGTTACCAAGTTTTGACCAAGGAAAAACTCTTGTTCATGAAGTGGGGCATTATTTAGGCTTGTACCACACTTTTGAGGCTGGTTGTTCGGCTTCAACAGGAGATTGTTCTCAAGATGGAGACAAAGTTTGTGATACACCAAAGGCTTCAGCTCCTAATTATCATTGTGAAACAGGAACCAACTCATGTCCGGAATTTCCAGCTGTTGTTGATGATATTAGCAACTATATGGATTATGGTGATAATTATTGTGCAGATCATTTTTCTGCCGGTCAGATTCAAAGGATGCAAAGTTTAGTTTCGTTATACAGATCTGAACTGGTTTCTTATGATAATTTGATTTATGCAGGAACGTGTGATTTCCAGAATGCAGTTTCGGCAACTATTTATCCAACAACGTACACAGCTTGCGCTAATACAATGCCAATAACATTTTACCCATTGCCGGCAGAATCCTATTTATGGAATTTCGGAGACGGAACAACATCTACATTAGAGAGTCCTTCTCATACATACACTTCTGCGGTTAATTCTCCTTACACGGTAACATTAACAGTAACTGGGGAAAGTGGTCAAGCAGCTACTTCTTCAATTCAGGTTTTTGTGACTGATTGTTCAAGTTTTACACCGAATTCTAACTCATATTGGTATTTAAGCAGTTCGCTTGGATTGAAATTTAATGGAGGAATCCCTGTTTTTGACCCTACATTTCCAACGAATAGACAAACACAGGGATCTACAGTTCAAAACGATTCGAATGGAAATATGTTGTTTTATTCCAATGGCATAAATGTTTGGAATAATCAGCATACTCAAATTAATTCGAATCCATTACAAAATGTAATGGCCTATTCTGCTTCAAATGTAATTACGTTGCCTAAACCAGGTAATAATAATCAGTATTGGATTTTTACCAATACATATAGTAATGGTCAATATAATTTGGGCTTCAGATATCATGTAGTTAATACTGTTAATGGTATTGCATCTATGGGGAGTGAAAGACAACCTGTTAACTTCCCACAAGGATTAGGGTTTGATGCGTTTACTTCAGATGGAGCATTGACTGGAGGAACTGGACTCACAGCTATTGAAAAATGTGATGGTTATTGGTTATTAACTGTTTTAAAAAAGGGAAGTGTTAATTATTTAGTTGTTTATTCGTTTACAAGTAGTGGATTATCATACGTAAGCCAGTTTCAGCTTTCATTGGGTTTACATGATTATGCCTCTATTAAAGCAGCTCCAAATGGGAATAAAATCTTCTTACATTCTCTAAATACACCTAGTGCTGACGGTTATTATAGAAATTTTATATTTGATTTTAATAAAGCTCAAGGAATTATTAGTAGTCCAGTTGAAATCAATCATGGAATGCAATCTTTAATACCTAATAATTCTTACGGTTCTTTTAGCCCAGATTCAAAACTGCTTTATGTTACCAATAATCTGGATAAAAAAATTTCTCAATTTAATCTTAATTCAGTTAATATAAATAATAGTGCATTTGAATTTGGTGATCGTCCAACAAGTAATAATTGGGGGAGTATTCAACAAGGTCCTGATAACAAACTTTATATTAGCCTTGTTGGTTCAAAGAATTTAGCTGTAATTCACAGTCCAAATAGTATTGTAAATCAGAGTAATATTAATGCCTGTTTGTATACCCAAAATGGGCCGAGAAATACGTCTTCACTTAATGTCGATATGGCTCTACCAAACTTAATTAATGCAAAAACAAACACGGTTTTTCCTTCAGCTACCGAAGATTTAATTAGCATGTATACGGTTGGCTGTAATACCTACAAATTCTTCCCGAATGTTTGTGGAACATCCTTCAATTGGGAATTTAAAAACAATACAACGGGAGTAAGTTTCAATACATCGGTTACCAATCCGGTTTATGTATTTGCCGTTAATGGAGCATATACGGTTTATTTAAAAGATAATAGTAACAATGTTATCACATCTGTCAATTTAACGATTTCAGGTTTAGCAACTCCTGAAATCTATGGAAGTACAGAAGCCTGTAATCTTTTAACCGGAAACAGTGTTACTAACAATTCAACAGTTTTGTCAGCAGGTCAAACTGCTCAGTGGCAAATTGTTGGAGGGACAGGTACAATTACAGGAGCTAATAATCAATCAAGTGTTGATGTAAATTGGACTGATTTACCAGGTACACTTTTATTGACTGTGACTGATGCTGCAGGATGTTCAAGTCAAAACTATACTGAAATCAATTCGCTTTGCCCTTGTGATTGTTTGAATTCACTGACTCTTGTTTCTACACAGCAGACCAAAGGTGGTTGGCTTCATCAAGTGATAAATACAAACACTGATTTTATCTGCCAGAATTTGTTTTTGAAATACACATGGACAACAGCTTCAGGAGGGTTTTATGTAACTTATACAAATCAATTACAAGGTAACTTTCAGGGTGTAACAGTTAGAATCGACATATTAAATGAGTTTGATGGACCTCTTTGTAGCAATACACTTTCAAATATTATTGAGATAAGCGAGTTAAGATTAAATAATTCATCTTCAAAAGATACTGCGCTTAAAGTTACACCAAACCCTTCAAAGGGAGTGTTTACTGTTTCTTTAGAAGATTTTAAAGGTGATGTAAATATTTCAGTATTTGATAATAACGGTAGATTGGTTTATACTTCAGATGAGAAAAATTTCAATATTGAAAAAACGATCAATTTGAGTAACCTTCAATCTGGAATGTATATATTAAAAGTTGATAGTGATAATTTTAATTTCGTTAAAAAGATCATTAAAGAATAAGTAAATATCATTTCTGAATTAAAGCTCCGAGAAATCGGGGCTTTTTTATTTTGAAGAATTTTCTTGATTTTAAAGTATAATCTTCTTATTTTAGTAGGAATAAATTTTAAAATCAGTATTAATCAATAATAATTAAAATTCATGGGATCATTCTTAATTACTAAAAGAGCAAACGGTGAATTCCAGTTTGTTTTAAAAGCATCAAACGGACAGGTAATTTTAGCAAGTGAAGGTTATACAACCAAGGCAGCTTGCGAAAACGGAATCGAATCAGTTAAGAAAAACTCGCAAGAGGATGCACGTTTTGATCGTTTGGAGTCCAAAAACGGAAAGCCGTATTTTAATTTAAAAGCGACTAACGGACAAATTATCGGAAACAGTGAAATGTACGAATCTGTTGCTGCACGTGACAACGGAATTGAATCGGTAAAGAAAAATGCTCCGGATGCCGATGTTAAAGAAGATTTGTAGTGTTTCGATATAATAAAAAAGCTCTCAAATTGAGAGCTTTTTTTATGGGTTTATTTTCCGTCTTTATCGACTACGATTCGCTGGTCTCTGTTGGCCAGTTCCCATGCTAAGGCAAAAGCAAGTTTGGCTCTTTTTGCTAATAAATCAAATTCGATTTTTTCCACTTCGTCTGTCGGCTTATGGTAATCGTCGTGAATTCCGTTAAAAAAGAAAATGGCAGGAACACCGTTTTTTGCAAAGTTATAATGGTCGGAACGGTAATAAATTTGCTCTGGGTCGTTACGGTCGTTGTATTTGTAATCTAAACGAAGTTGTACATATTTTTTATTGACTTCTTCGTTGATGGTATGTAATTCAGAACTTAATCTGTCGGAACCGATCACATAAATATAATTGTTGTCGTTCGGGTTTAAATTATCACGTCGCCCGATCATATCGATATTGATGTCTGCAATTGTGTTTTTTAAAGGAAATAACGGATGCTCCGAATAATAACGCGATCCGTGCAAACCATGTTCTTCACCGGTTACATGCAGAAATAGGATCGAACGTTTTGGCCCGTGACCTTCTTTTTTGGCTTTCATGAACGCTTTGGCAAGTTCCATAACTGCAACTGTTCCGGAACCATCATCGTCTGCACCGTTATAGATTTCTCCGTTTTTCATTCCCACGTGGTCGTAATGAGCCGAAATGACCAAAATTTCATCCGGTTTTTCAGAACCTTCAATATAGGCCCAAATGTTCTCTGAGTCATTGAGTTTAGGGGCAAAACCTTTTTTCATGTATTCCGAAGGTACTTTCTGATAATAACTTGTTGCACCTTTAGGATATGGAACTCCTAACTTTTTATATTGATTGATGATGTATTCACCCGCTTTTTTCTGTCCGGGTTCGCCTGTGTTTCTTCCTTGCATTTCATCGGAAGCAATCACGTAGAGGTTTGTTTTTAAGTTACTTGCCTCGACAGCATTGATGTATTGGTCAATCCCTACAGTTTTGTGTGCAACAGCTCCTTTTTGGGAAGTGCAGCTCGCAAAGGTTAAGGAAAGCACAAAACAGCTTATCAGTATTTTTTTCATAGAATGAATTAGGTTTTTACAATTAGTAGCAGAAACTTCATTTTTGTTTCAAAAACAATACAATTAATGAATGCTGATAAAAGTAACAGCAATATAAAAAAGTAAAAAGAAAAACACCAGCACGAAATTGATAAAAAACAGTATTGAACTTTTTAAGAACGATACAAACTTACTTTCTGCGTATAATCTTTTGTGTGCTTTGTAAAAATAGAGGATCGGCCAAAAGAAATAGACGGTTCTAATAATTCCTTTCAGAATATCGAAAACTATAAAATCGAAATAGCTTAAAATCCATTCAACTATTATTAAGAGACTGGTTAAAAGTAATAAGAAAGAGAAATAATGCAGGGTGAAAATGCCGTGATCAAAGTAATACCAACGTTTTTTACCGTGAAAGAGCCAAAGCCAAAATGCAAAAATAGGCATATAGAGAAACAATACTTTAGGAAGGTTTTGTTTGAAAAGTATTGCGCCTTTGGCAAGAGTTTCCCTTGGTGTATTGTGTTCTGAAATGCTCACTAATTTTTTTGTGAACCAATATTGAATTTTTGTTAGTCGCTTATTTTCTGGTAAAGTCTTCTGAATAGAATCCAATTCCCAAACGGTTTTGTAGTCGGTAAGCCAGCCTTTTTTATCGCTAGTTAAATTCAAACCGTTAACCGGAATGGTATCTTTAGTTCTGTAGAGTTTGATATTTCGATTATCGGTTTGACGGTTCACCTTGATTAAGGAATCTTTATTTTCTCCAACAATATCATCGGTGTTCAGAACAAATCCGGACAGAAAAAATGTAATAAAACTGATGAAAATATAAAGCTTAACAGGTACTACATAACTTTGTCTTCTTCCGGAAAGGTATTCTCTGGTGAGTTTGGCAGGGTAAAGGAGCAGGTACTTCATCGTTTTCCAGAACCCGCTGTCGTAATGGATCAAATCCTCTAAAAAATGGGTGAAAAGATAATGGAACGATTTTCGGGTTTCAGTATTTTCCTGACCGCATTGTGGGCAGTAACGTTCTTCCACGGTGGTTCCGCAATTAAGGCAGGTTTTATCGGTTCGTAAAGTATTTTTACTCATTTGTACCTGATTTAGAATACCTTAAAGTTATAAAATATATTATTTTCTTTACAGAATTTTAAAGTGATTTTGCTTTAAAACGGTTATTTTTATTTTACTGAAATAGGATTTGTTTATCATTTAATAAAAAATTATAATCAAACAGCATGGAAAAGCAGTAATCTTATCTCTATTTTTGCCTTGTTAAAATTTAATAATCTTTAAAAACAGATACATTATGTCATTAGTTGGAAAAAAATTCCCAAGTATTACAGTTGATGCCATCTCAGAAATGGGGGACAACCTAAGAATCAACATCTTTGAAGAAGCTACTAAAAACAATAAAAAAGTATTGTTGTTCTGGTATCCAAAAGATTTTACTTTCGTTTGCCCAACAGAATTACACGCTTTCCAAGCTGCTTTACCAGAATTTGACAGCAGAAACACTGTAGTTATCGGTGCTTCTTGTGATACGAACGAAGTTCACTTTGCATGGTTAAACACGGCTAAAGATAATGGTGGAATTGAAGGTGTAACTTACCCATTATTAGCTGATACTACAAGAAATTTATCTACTGCTTTAGGAATTTTAGACGCTGAAGAAGAGTTCAACGAAGAAACTGGAGATTATTTAATCACAGGTTCAAACGTTACTTACAGAGCTACTTATTTAATTGACGAAACCGGAAAAATCTTCCACGAAAGTGTAAACGATATGCCATTAGGTAGAAACGTGAACGAGTACTTACGTTTAATCGATGCATACACTCACGTTCAGACTAAAGGTGAAGTTTGTCCTGCAAACTGGGAGCAAGGTAAAGAAGCGATGACTGCAGACCGTTTAAGCACTGCTGCATATTTAAGCAAAAACTAATTTGTAAACATTTATAATTCCAAATGACAGGATCTTGTTTGCAAAAATGAGCCTGAAGTTTGGAATTTGTTTTTAATCCCTAAATTATAAAGGTTATGTTAATCGAATTAAACGAAGATAAATTACAGGAAATCGTAAACTCCAACGATAAAGTTGTGGTTCAGTTTTCCGCTTCATGGTGCGGTAATTGCCGAATCATGAAACCTAAATTCAAAAAGTTGGCTTCTGAGAAAGAAAACCTAACTTTTGTTTTGGTTGATGCAGAACATTCTCCGGAATCCAGAAAACTCGCGAATGTTTCCAATTTGCCAACTTTTGCAACTTTTGTAAAAGGTAAATTGGTAAACGAAACGCAAACCAACAAGGCTGAAGTTTTAACGGATTTGGTAAACGAAATCGCTTGATTATGAAATTACCCGTAATTAAACACTTGACTCAGTTTATTGAGGAAAATGATCAGGATTATATCGTAGAAACCATTGAAGTTTTGGAAGCCTTAACCGAAGTTCCGTCTTTAAAAGATGAAGAACTGGATGTAATCGGTGAATTGATTTCCAATATGTACGGCGCTTTGGAAGTTAACAAAATGGTAAAAGAAGGAACCGATAAAAAAGAAGCGCTTAATGCTTTCATGCAACGTGTTTTAGGTTCTATCGATAAATAACAACAGCAACGTTACTTTATATAAAGACTTTCATTTTGAAGGTCTTTTTTTTGTCATTATCAATTTTATCATAAACTTCGGAAGCCTTGTATTCTGTGATATTCGAATCCGATTATTGAATTTATTTTAAAAAAAATATCAAAATTATTATGATTGCATAGTAATTTAACAATTTATTTATATATTAGCAATACCCAATTTTAAAATTATGCTTATGTATAAAACTACTATTAATGCTTTTATTATATCGTTACTCTGTTTAAATGCTGTAAATGCTCAGGACAACAGTAAATTTGAATACAAATCCCGTCCAAAGGAATTTGAGAATTTTGAATTCAGAAACGATTCAATTTTTCCAAAGCGAGCAGTACTTCAAAATGTAGCTTCCAAAACATTTGTGAGCAAACTTCCATATCCGATGATTTTCATTCACGGATTAAATTCCAACTCCGACACCTGGAACACAAGTTTAAACTATTTTGACAGCCAATATGGTTATACTTACGGTGGGCGTTTTGATTTTTGCCTGAACGCAGATGGAAATAATGCAACTACAAATAAAAACTTTTACCCAACACCGGGAGCAGATATAGCAGCTTTTGAATCAACAGTTATTGATGGCGATTATTATTTGGTGAACTTTGATGTTAAAGTAGATGGTTCGTTCGGAACCAATGTTTTAAGTAATCAGTCTGCTATTGCAAAGCAGGGAGTTGCCTTAAAAAAAGCAATTGAAAGGGTTTTACAGCTTACCGGAAAAGACAAAGTTATTTTGGTAGGACATAGTATGGGAGGATTGTGTTCGCGTGAATACCTTCAAAATGCAGCCAACTGGCAATCAGATAATAAACACCATGTTGCTAAATTGTTAACCGTTGGAACCCCACACGGAGGAAGTAATAAAAGTGATTCTGGTCTGGGATGGTTTGCGGGTATCGATACCAGTTCTGAAGCTATTCGTGATCTGAAAACATCGTATTATTATAGTGGTGATGCCGGAAGATTTTTGTTTGGAGGAATAGAAGTAAACAATTCCAACAATATGAACGATCATTTATTCGGAACGGATTTTTACAACATCGATGTGAACTGTAACGGAACCATTGGAGAAAGCGTGTTAGGATTAAACCAAAAACCGATAGATAATTTGATAGATTTTTCAAACGTTATCGGTAGGTTAACCGGCGGAACAAGCGATGGAGTAGTGGATGAGCCTTCTTCCAACATGAATCAATATTTCCCTGCATTAACGTATCCGGCTAAATTATTCTACTTTAATTCTGGTTTTGATTTTGTTGAGAACCATACAGAACTTCCGGGATATTACTATCAGATTATGCAAGGGCTTGATGAGCCAAATTTTAAAGAGTTGGCTTATGAGGTAGAAACAAATAAGAATTATATCGGTTATACAACCATTCAGGAGAATAGCTCTTCTGCGGATAATGATTTTTATAAGTTTACAGTTCTGGCAAACATGTCAGCAAATATTACAATGAGCAGTATTGTTACATCAGTAATGAGCGCATCAATTTTGGATAGTGCCGGGGCTGCAGTTGGAACGATTCAGAATAATTCCGGATCCGGGTTAAATTTCACCAGAAATCTTGTTCCTGGGACGTATTATTTGAAAGTAACAAGTACAACTCCAACCAATACCAATTATCAGACACCTTACCAGTTCATGATTACTACAACTCTGGCAACGCAAGACAATTTGTTAAGTAATGCTAAGTTCTATCCGAATCCGGTTAAAAATATTTTAAATTTTGAGAATTCGAATTTCAATAAAGCAACTGTATTTACTGTGTTAGGTCAAGAGTTGAAAAGTTTCGAATTTGGAGAAGACACAAATACCAAATCAATCGATATGTCTACGTATTCCAAAGGGATTTATATGATTGTTTTAGAAAAAGATGGTCAGCAACAAACCATAAAAGTAGTTAAAGAATAATTGTTGTATGTATGTATATTTTAAAAAAGCTCTCCTATTTGAGAGCTTTTTTTTATAAGTATTGGTTTGAAAAATCTTTACAATAGAGTTTTATTTCTTCCCGAACACTTCTGAATTGTTTCAGGATTTCTTCTTCGCTTCCAGTTGCTTTTGCAGGATCCGGGAAATTATGATGTAGTTTTATTGCATTACTTGGAAAAAACGGGCAACGTTCTTTTGCATTATCACAAACCGTTATTACAAAATCAAACGGAATATTGTAATACTCATCAATATTGTTTGAAGTGTTTCCGGAAATGTCGATTCCGTCTTCTTTCATAATGACAACAGCTTTTGGGTTTACTCCATGAGTTTCTACGCCAGCGCTGTATATGTTGGCTTTATCTTTAGCGAAATGATGTAAATAGCCGTCTGCAATTTGGCTTCTGCAACTGTTTCCAGTGCAAAGCACTAAGATATTTTTCTTCATAAATTAAACAAGTAGCCAAATCATGTTAATAATGCAAAATTTTGGATCAAAGCCGAAAATCAACTGTAAAAGAATTACAGATAAAGTTATAATTATTGGTTTTTTGTACTTGAAAATGAGTTCTTTCATAATTAGCAACATCCGGAATTTGGAGCGCAACAAGCTTCCGTGGTTTGTAAATCACTTAAATTTTTCTTCTCTTTTGGAATGCCGCAATTGTCCTGTGCCAAACAAGCAGTTTTTTTGGCAAGCAGTACAAAATCAGTTCCATTGAAGTCTAAATCATATTTTCCAATGGTTTCCGATTGGTATTCCACTTCAATTTCGTGGTCTTCCAAACCTAAAACTTTTTCAGATAATTCAATGATATGATTCAGTTTTTGAGGCTTTAAACGATGTTCAAAATCATTAGCGTCCCATAATTGGAAATTTACAACGGTTTCTTTTCGGACTGTTCCTCCACAATCGATGAAGTTTTTGGTGATCATCCCAACTTCGGTAACGTGAAAATGTTCCGGCACAAAGGTTCCGTCAGGTAATTGAAAATTTACGGCAGTCGCTGTTTTCAATGCTTCTTTAATTTCTGATACTTTCATAATTACAGTTTTTAATTAGCAACATTTTGTTTTTAATTCTTTTGAAATACCTGAAAAATAGGCTTCCATTTTTTTCATTGTTTCAGGATTAAGGCAATAGCAAATCGCTGTTCCTTCTATGTTTCCTTTGATGATGTTTGCGTTTTTAAGTTCTTTTAAATGCTGAGATACAGTAGGTTGGGCAAGTGGAAGTTCGTTAACGATGTCGCCACAAATACATGAATCAACTTTAAGCAGGTATTCGATGACTGCTACACGTGCCGGATGTGAGATCGCTTTAAATAAGGTTGCGATTTCGTTTTGTTCCTCTGAAAAAAAATCTGCTTTTGAAGCTCCCATTTCATTAATTTTTATATTGCAATATTACGATAAAACAATTAAATAACGAATTAATTTTCCAAAAAAATAAATTCAAACGAATTTGATATAAATTGTTTACTTTTGAAGTTCTAAAAAATTCAATAAAATGGCTAAGGTTACATTAAAAGGAAATGCAATAAATACAGTAGGAAACTTACCTGAAGTAGGTTCTCAGGCGAAAGATTTCAATTTGGTAAAAACAGATTTATCAACGGTTAATTTGAATGATTTCAAAGGAAGTAAATTGGTTTTAAACATTTTCCCAAGTATTGACACCGGAACGTGTGCTGCATCAGTTCGAAAATTCAATGAAAAAGCAAGTTCCTTAAATAATACTAAAGTATTGTGTATTTCCCGTGATTTACCTTTTGCCATGAACCGTTTTTGCGGAGCAGAAGGTTTGGAAAACGTAATTAATCTTTCAGATTTCAGAGATGCTTCGTTTGGTAACGATTATGGTTTAACTTTTGTAGATGGACCATTAAAAGGACTGCATTCCAGAGCGGTAGTTGTCTTGGATGAAAACGGAACCGTAAAATACGCGGAACAAGTTCAGGAAATCGTAGACGAGCCAAATTATGAAAACGCATTAGCTGCACTTTAATGGAAGTAAATAAAGACAACACCTTCTTTACCGGAAGGTTAAAAAGTATCGGTTTTGCTGTAAAAGGCGCGATAAAATTGGTAACTACCGAACACAGTGTGATGGTACAATCTTCCATTGCTGTACTGATGACTATTGCCGGATTTTATTATCATATTACCCCAACCGAATGGATGTTCCAGATTTTGGTATTCGGTTTGGTTTTAAGTATTGAAGGTCTTAACACGGCTGTAGAAAAAATTGCAGATTTCATCCATCCCGATTATCATGAGCGCATCGGTTTTATAAAAGATATTGCTGCAGGAGCTGTTTTCTTTGCTGCCATGTCTGCAATTGCAATTGGGGCACTAATTTATCTGCCAAGAATTATCTAATTTCATTCAGATTGCTATTTTTGTATAAAAGAACATTTATTTAATGGCTAAAGCAACCAAAAAAGAAACTTCAGAAGCTAAAGAAAGTAAAGTACAGGGTGAGAAGAAACCATTTTTTTCGCGACGTAACAAAGTCCTTTTCGGGGCTTTACTTGTTTTATTTTCCATAGCGTTACTCTTGTCGTTTGTTTCCTATTATTTGTATGGAGACTACGATCAGAGTTCCTTAACTGCTTTCTCAGACAGAAGTGAAAAAACCTATAATTGGTTAGGAAAATTTGGTGCTTTTTTGTCTGATTTCTTTTTGTATAAAGGATTTGGAGCGGCTTCTTTTTTGTTTGTACGTCTTTCCTTTTTGGCGGGAGCTTATCTGCTTGTAGATATGTCTTTAGGGAAGTTAAAAAATACACTTTTCTGGGATTTGTTCGCTATGGTAATGATTTCAGTTTTACTGGGTTTTTTTTGGGACTATATTCCGCAATTGGGAGGGGTTATCGGTTATGAAATGAATCTTTTCGTTCAGGATTATATCGGTAAAATCGGAACGTTTTTAGTGTTGCTATTCGGCTTGATTGTTTATTTGATTTTAAAGATAAAAGTTTCAACTGAAGGAATTAAAAACTATTTTGAAAACCGAAGCAAAGCTTTTACTGAAGAATTAAATGAAGTAGAGCAAAAGGTTGAAAATAAAAACATTACACCAATTCCGGTAGTTGGTGATATTGAGGTTGAAGGTGAAGAAATCATTAACTCAAACCCTTCGCTGGATTTTAACGATGCGGAAGATGATGAAATTCTTTCCAACATCGAATTAAAGACTACTTCACCATCCAATTTTGAAATTAATAAAGAGGCATTAAAACCAACAATCAGTAATCCATCGGAGATTAGTTTGAAAACGGTTCCACCAGTTGTTGTTCCGCCGGTGGGTATTCCTGTTGAGATACCGTCAATTGCAGAAACGCCAAAATCTGAAATTATCCATACCGACGATGATAGTTTTACCATCGAAAAAATTGAAGAAGAAACTACCGTTGAAGAAAACTTAGCGGCACGTTTGGTTCAGGATTTCGGTGAATTTGACCCAACACTTGAATTATCGAACTATCAGTTTCCATCCATCGAATTACTTAAAGAATATTCTTCCGGAGGAATTACCATCAATCAGGCAGAATTAGAAGAAAATAAAAACCGAATTGTTGACACCCTTAAAAACTACAACATCGGGATTTCTCAAATTAAAGCTACAGTTGGTCCAACGGTAACTTTATATGAAATTGTTCCAGAAGCGGGAATCCGTATTTCTAAAATCAAGAATCTTGAAGATGATATTGCACTTTCGTTAGCTGCTTTAGGAATTCGTATCATTGCACCAATTCCTGGAAAAGGAACCATCGGTATTGAAGTTCCGAACAACAACCCGACGATGGTTTCCATGAAAAGCGTAATAGCTTCTCCGAAATTCCAAACTGCAGAAATGGAGCTTCCAATTGCTTTAGGAAAAACAATCTCCAATGAAACTTTCGTTGTTGATCTTGCAAAAATGCCGCACTTATTAATGGCGGGAGCAACAGGACAAGGTAAATCGGTAGGATTGAATGCGGTACTTACTTCACTTTTGTATAAAAAGCACCCGGCCGAAGTAAAATTCGTTTTGGTGGATCCTAAAAAAGTGGAATTAACGCTTTTCAACAAAATTGAAAGACATTATTTAGCAAAACTTCCTGATGGAGGCGATGCGATTATTACAGATAATACCAAGGTAATCAATACGTTGAATTCGTTGTGTATTGAGATGGACAATCGTTATTCTTTATTAAAAGATGCAATGGTTCGTAACATTAAAGAATACAACGAAAAGTTCAAACAGCGTAAATTAAATCCTGAAAACGGCCATCGCTACCTTCCTTATATTGTTTTGGTTGTCGATGAATTTGCAGATTTGATCATGACGGCTGGAAAAGAAGTGGAAACCCCAATTGCACGTTTAGCCCAGTTAGCTCGTGCTATCGGAATTCACTTGATTATTGCTACGCAACGTCCTTCGGTTAATGTTATTACCGGAATGATTAAAGCGAATTTCCCTGCACGCATTGCCTTTAGGGTAACTTCGAAAATCGATTCCAGAACCATTTTGGATACAGGAGGAGCCGATCAGTTAATTGGTCGAGGAGATTTACTTTACACACAAGGGAATGATCTTGTTCGTGTTCAGTGTGCTTTTGTTGATACTCCGGAAGTTGAAAAAATTACAGATTACATCGGTTCACAAAAAGCATATGCAAATGCTTATATGTTGCCGGAATATGTAGGTGAAGAAAGTGGCATAAGTCTTGATATAGATATTTCAGAAAGAGATTCCATGTTTAGGGAAGCCGCTGAAATTATTGTCACGGCACAACAGGGTTCGGCGTCATTGCTACAGCGAAAACTGAAATTGGGTTACAACCGCGCCGGTCGATTGATCGATCAATTGGAAGCTGCGGGAATTGTTGGTCCATTTGAAGGTAGTAAGGCCAGAAGCGTTAATATTCCTGACTTGGTTGCTCTGGAACATTTTTTCGCTAACGAACAAAATTCTTAAAAAATGAGATTGTCCATTCAAGTATATAAAAAAATTGTTTTACTGTTTTGTGTGTGTTTTATCGGAATTACTTCTGAAGCCCAAAATGCACAAAAGGCTAAAGATTTGCTAAACGACGTTTCTGCCAAAGTGAAGAGTTATGACAATATTGTGATTAACTTCAGTTATTCTTTGCAAAATTTAAAGCAGAATGTAAATCAGGACAGTAAAGGTAACGTTACTTTAAAAGGAAATCAATACGTGTTGAATTTCATGGGGGTAACTAAAATTTTTGATGGAAAAAAGAATTATACCATTGTTCCCGAAGATGAGGAAATTACGGTTTCTAAGCACGATGATAATGATTCAGATGCTCTAACACCTGCAAAAATGTTAACTTTTTTCAATTCAGGATTTAAGTATTCTTGGGATATTCTTCAGAATGTAAAAGGAAGACAGATTCAGTATGTTAAACTAGTGCCTTTAAGTGTTAAAGACAACCGTAAAGAGATCCTTTTAGGTATTGATGCACAAACCAAAAACATCTATAATTTGATCGAAATGGGTAAAAATGGTTCAAAAACAACCATCACTGTTAATTCTTTTAAAACGAATCAGCCTATTTCAAAAAATCATTTTACCTTTACCCAGAGTAAATACCCCAATTATTACATCAATAATTTAGACTAAATTTCTGGTGAAAATTTTAGACCGTTACATTTTAAAATCCTTTTTGATTACGTTTACTTCGGTATTCGTAATCCTTTTTTTTATATTCATTTTACAAGGAATTTGGCTATTTATTACTGAATTGGCAGGTAAAAACCTAGATTTTTTGGTAGTAGTGAAGTTTTTACTGTTCTATTCCCCTAAAATTGTACCGCTGGTTTTACCACTTTCGATTTTACTGGCATCAATCATGACTTTTGGAAGTTTTGCGGAAAATTATGAGTTTGCTGCCATGAAATCGGCAGGAATATCCTTGAAAAGAGCCATGAAAGGTTTAACGGTATTCATTTTGGTTTTAAGTTTTGCCGCCTTCTTTTTTGCTAATAATGTTATTCCTAAAGCTGAATACAAGTTTATCAATCTTCGCAAGGAAATCCTTCAGACCAAACCAGCGATGGCTATTGCCGAAGGACAATTCAATACAATTGGTAATTCAAACATTAAAGTGGATAAAAAATCCGGTGAAAAAGGTGAGCTTCTTAATGGGGTAACTATGCACGTAAAATCCAATCAAGGATTTGGTAATAAAACGGTTATTAAAGCTAAAAAAGGAGTTTTAAAAAGTGATGATAATTCAAATATTCTTAAACTTGATCTAATTGACGGTTACTATTACGAAGACATTTATCCGAAAGATTATGAAGAGCGTAATCGCGTTCCTTTTGCAAAAGCTTATTTCAAAAAATATACGATCAATATCGATTTAAGTAATCTGAATAAATCTGACGAAGAAGTTGATATTGCCAATACAAACAACATGCTTAATGTGAATGAATTGGGCTTTACAATTGATTCCCTTCAGAAAAATTATAATAAAGATGTTGTTTCATTTGCAGATAATATTACCCAAGGAGTTGAGTTCACTTTAAAAGCGAAACCAATTTCTAAAGAATCAAAGTATAAGAATGCAGAAGAAGTTCTTTCAATGTTCAGTTTCCAAGAAAAAGCACGAATTCTTGATCTTGCTAAAAATAATGTTTCAAGTACTGATTTTTCAATCGATAGTAATAAAAACGATTTATTTGAAAAACAAAAGAATATCAATAAGCACTGGATTGCCTTGCATGATAAATTTGTGGTAGCCTTTTCATGTTTGTTAATGTTTTTTATTGGAGCACCACTAGGAGCAATTATTCGTAAAGGAGGATTAGGGCTTCCGATTGTGTTTGCGGTTTTAATCTTCATTACGTTCCATTTCATCAATACATTTGGTAAAAAAGTTGCTCAGGAGAATGGGATGCCTCCCTTTTTGGGCACCTGGCTTTCTTCGATGATTTTATCTCCATTGGCTATCTCATTAACTTATCGTGCTACAAATGATATTGGAGTTATGGTTAATTTCGACTGGATTACGCAGCCGTTCCAAAAACTTTACAATAAAATTTTCAATAATAACGACAACAGCGAAAACACAGAACACACAGAACACAACGATAATACCAACTAAAATGCTAACTACACAACAAATAAAACTCAACACAATAGAAGAAGCCATTGAAGATATTCGTCAAGGGAAAATAATTATTGTGGTTGATGATGAAGACCGTGAAAATGAAGGTGATTTTCTGGCAGCTGCCGACAAGGTGACTCCTGAGATGATTAATTTCATGGCAACCCATGGTAAAGGTTTGATCTGTACTCCATTAACAGAGAGCAGATGCAAAGAACTTGAATTAAAGGCTATGGTTACTAATAACACCGATCACATGGAAACGGCCTTTACAGTTTCTGTGGATTTAAAAGGACACGGTGTTACAACAGGAATTTCTGCATCAGACAGAGCTAAAACTGTTCAAGCTTTAATAGATCCGAACACAAAACCATTCGATTTGGCACGTCCTGGGCATATATTTCCGCTTATTGCTAAACAAGGAGGTGTTTTAAGAAGAACAGGTCATACCGAAGCAGCGATTGATTTTGCACGTTTAGCCGGTTTTCGTCCTGCGGGAGTGATTTGTGAAATCATGAACGAAGACGGTACAATGGCGCGTTTACCGGAATTGTATGAAGTAGCTAAAAAATTCGATTTGAAATTAGTTTCGATTGAAGATTTAGTAGCTTATAGAATGCAGCACGACAGCTTAATTGTAAAAAAAGAAGATTTTGATATCGAAACACGCTTTGGAACTTTCAGATTACGCGCTTACGAGCAAACCACCAACAAGCAAATCCATATCGCTTTAACCAAAGGAACTTGGAATTTAGGAGATTCGGTCTTAACAAGAATCAATTCGTCTCAGGTAAATAATGATTTATTGGGAACCTTAACCAACAATGCAGACAAACAGTTGGATGATATGTTTAAGGTAATCAATGAACAGGGTAGAGGAGCGGTTATTTTTATCAATCAGGATATGCAGTCGGTAAATCTGTTAAATAGGATTTCCGAGCTTAAATCATTGCAGGCTGAAGGAATTATGAAAGCACCAAAAATTGTAATTGACAGCAAAGATTTTGGAATTGGCGCACAGATTTTACATGATATAGATATTTCTAAAATCCGATTAGTTACCAATACAGACCAAGGAAAACGAGTAGGAATGATTGGATATGGTTTGGAAATAGTTGAATACGTAAATTATTAGAAAAATATTTTTTCGGCTAATTCAAACGAAATGAAACAGTTAAAAACAGATTAAAAAATATTTCTGTTTTTTGTAAAAAAAAGGTTTGCAGATATAAAAAAGCTTTCTATATTTGCACTCGCAATACGGAAGTAATGCGATATTTACTGGAGAAATGGCAGAGTGGTCGATTGCGGCAGTCTTGAAAACTGTTGACTGTAACAGGTCCGGGGGTTCGAATCCCTCTTTCTCCGCGAAATGAAAACCGATTAGGAAACTAGTCGGTTTTTTTTATTTTACCTCAATCTACAGGCTTATTATCCAAGATAACCTAAGAATATCTTTATGATGTAAAAAAATATTGTATTTTTACATCCCAAACACAACACTTCATTATGAGTCAAAAAATATTGCTCACTTCAAAGGAAGTCAATATCATTCTGCATCGTTTGGCCTGTCAGTTAATCGAAAAACACCTCGATTTTTCAAATACTATTCTTATCGGAATCCAGCCACGCGGTAAATATCTTGCTGAAAGAATCAAACAAATTTTGGAGCAGGAATACAATATTAAAAATATTCCGCTTGGTTTTTTAGACATTACTTTTTTTCGAGATGATTTTCGCAAAAATGAAAAACCGCTTGAGGCTAATAAAACCCAAATCGATTTTCTGGTAGAAGACAAAAAAGTGGTTTTTATAGACGATGTTTTGTACACCGGAAGAAGTATTCGTGCCGCTTTAACTGCCATTCAATCTTTTGGAAGACCTTCAGGAATTGAACTTCTCACTTTGATCGACAGACGTTTTAGCCGTGATTTACCTATTCAGCCGGATTACAGAGGAAGACAGGTAGATGCCATCAACAACGAGAAAGTAATTGTAAACTGGAAAGAAAACGACGGTGAAGACCAAGTGCTTCTGGTAGCAAAAACAACAAACAACTAAGAATACAACAACACAACAACATGAAAGAGCTAAGTGTTAATCATTTACTTGGAATAAAATACATTAACAAAAACGATATCGATTTGATTTTCGAGACTGCCGATCAGTTCAAGGAAGTAATCAATCGACCAATCAAAAAAGTACCGTCTTTACAGCACATCACTATTGCAAACATTTTTTTTGAAGACAGTACAAGAACCAAATTATCTTTCGAATTAGCCCAAAAAAGGCTTTCTGCCGATGTGATGAGTTTCTCTGCAGCACAATCATCGGTTAAAAAAGGGGAAACGCTTATCGATACGGTAAATAATATCCTTTCTATGAAAGTGGATATGGTGGTAATGCGTCATAAAAATCCCGGAGCGGCTTATTTTCTTTCACAAAATGTAAAAGCAAGTATTGTAAACGCAGGTGATGGAGCACACGAACATCCAACACAAGCTTTATTAGATAGTTATTCAATCAGAGAGCGATTAGGTGATGTAGGAGGGAAGAAAGTTGTAATCGTTGGAGATATTCTTCACTCGCGAGTAGCCTTGTCAAACATTTTTGCTTTGCAGATGCAGGGAGCCGAAGTAATGGTTTGCGGACCAAAAACGCTAATCCCGAGATACATTGAATCGCTTGGTGTGAAATATGAGCCAAATCTTCGTAAAGCTTTAGAATGGTGTGATGTTGCCAATATGCTTCGTGTGCAGAACGAGCGCTTGGATGTGAATTACTTCCCGTCAACCCGAGAATATTCGCAGCAATACGGTGTGGATAAAGCTTTGTTAGATTCACTTGATAAAGAAATCGTTATCATGCACCCGGGACCAATCAACAGAGGTGTGGAAATCACTTCGGATGTTGCAGATTCCCAGCAGTCTGTAATTTTAAATCAGGTGGAGAATGGAGTAGCGGTTCGTATGGCGGTAATTTATTTGCTGGCTCAGAAGATTAAATAGTTTACAGTTTTTTCAAATTATATTCAGTAGAGTTAACAGTATGACGAGATTTTCAATTTTAACGGTTTTAATTATCCTGATGTTTTCCTGTAAGAATACAAGTAAAGAGACTCTTTCAGAATTGCATACTTCAAATAAAACCGAAATAATAAAAAATGAAGATTTCGAACTGATTAAAGTTGCAAATCAAAAAGGAATACTTGTTTTGTTTCCGGGTTATGGACATGTTTCGGAAGATTCTAAAACCGAATTCAACATTATTGATTTAGCAAAGAACAATGGCTTTTCCGTGCTTTATATGAGTTTCAATCAGCATGTTTTTTTAAGAGACGATGAAAAAGCATCATTAACAAAAGAGATGCTTGCCATTTTTGAAACCAATAAGCTTCCTTTTGAAAACATTTATATCGGAGGTTTTTCCAGTGGTGGAAATGTGAGCCTTTTATTGTCTGATTATCTTATTAAAACCAAAAGCAAAATCCAGCCTAAAGGAGTTTTCATTGGTGATTCACCTGTGGATTTATTGAAAATCTATCAGAATTGCGAAAAAAATATAGTCAAAAATTTTAATGAACAAACGGTTGAAGAATCCAAATGGATCGTTGGTGATTTTGACGCTAAATTGGGTAGTCCAAAAAAAGGGATTGAAAAATATGAGCAGTTTTCTCCTTATATACAACAAACGGGAAATATTGAAAACGTATCTGCTTTAAAAAACACAAAAGTCAGACTTTATACAGAACCGGATGTTGCTTGGTGGAAAAAAGACAGCGATCAGAGTTACGAAGAAATGAATGCTTATTCCATTGAAAAACTTTCACAGGAGCTTAAAAAACAAGGCTTTTCAAATGTTGAATTAATTCAGACTAAAAACAAAGGCTATCGTGCAAATGGCGATCGTCATCCGCACTCTTGGTCAATTATTGATAAGGAAAACTTAATTCAGTGGATGTTGCAGTAAAATAGGTTTGTAAAAACTGAAAATGATCTGTAACTTAGCAATTCAGCCACATCAACTAAACTCATGAAAGTAGAACAAAAAGCGCATACCACAATACTTAAAGACACTGAAGGTAATATTTCAGAATTCCTGCAAAAGGTTACCAATCAGTATAATGAGTTCAAAGAACACAACCTCGTTTTGGACATTACTCAGGATAAATCAGTAGATATTAAAGGAATCAAATCCTTTTCGGATTTATCTAAAAAACATAAAAAAGCCAAAAAATCATTCGTGATTGTTGCTGAAAATATTGATTTTAATGATGTCCCTGCTTCAATGTTAGTGGTTCCAACGCTTTTGGAAGCACATGATATGATCGAAATGGAAGAAATCGAACGCGATTTAGGATTCTAAATTAGCAAAATGAAACTCACCATACTTGGCTGTTATGCCGCAACTCCCAGAACGATAACCAATCCGACTTCACAGGTTTTGGAAATCAAGAACCGTATGTTTTTGATTGATTGCGGGGAAGGAACACAGGTACAGCTTCGTAAGAACAAAATCAAGTTTTCCAGAATAGAACATATCTTTATCTCACATCTTCATGGAGATCATTTTTATGGTTTGGTAGGACTGATTTCAACCTTCATGCTCTTGAACCGTCAAACCGATTTACACGTTTACGGACCTAAAGGAGTAAAAGAGATAATCCTTCTACAATTAAGATTATCAAACTCTTACACGGGATACAATCTTTATTTTCATGAATTGGAAAGTAAAGAAAGCGAAGTTGTTTTTGAAGACGAAAAAGTACTGGTAAAATCGATTCCGTTAAAGCATCGTGTTTATACTAACGGTTACCTCTTCATTGAAAAAAACAAAGAGAGAAAGCTGAACATAGATGCAATTTTGAACCACGATATTGATGTGGTTTATTACCAAAAGATAAAATACGGTGGCGATATTACTTTAGAAGACGGAAGAGTCATTCCAAATGAAAAGCTCACTTTTGATCCGGAACCAGCCAAAAGTTATGCCTTTTGTTCTGATACGGTTTACGATGAAAGTATTGTTCCACTAATTGAAAACAGTACGGTTTTGTATCACGAAAGTACTTTTTTGGATTCCGAAGAACATCTTGCGGAAAAAACCATGCATTCTACTGCCAAACAAGCGGCGCATATTGCAAAAAAAGCGAATGTTGAACATTTGGTTCTAGGGCATTATTCCACCCGATATGAAAAAATAGAATGGTTTAAAGAAGAAGCGAAAACAGTTTTTCCCAACATTCTTCTTGCAGATGATGGTCGTGAATTTGAATTTTAAAATAAAACGCTGTAACTTAATTAGTCAGTAAATCAACAAGTTATAAAATGAGTGATTTAAGTAATTATAGAAGATCTTATGAGAAGAGTGAACTCCTGGAAACCAATATTCCGGAAGATCCAATCAATTTATTTCACCGTTGGTTTTATGAAACAGAAGAATTTGGTGGAGAGGGAGAAGTGAATGCGATGACCGTTTCGACAATCGGTTTGGATGGTTTTCCGAAATCACGTGTGGTGTTGCTTAAAAAATTTAATGAAGAAGGGTTTATTTTTTATACGAATTATGATTCTGAAAAAGGGAAAGCTTTAGAACAAAACCCAAATGTATGCTTGTCTTTTTTCTGGCATTCAATGGAGCGTCAGGTAATTATAAAAGGAATTGTAGAGAAAACCTCGGAACAAATTTCGGACAATTATTTTGATAGCCGACCTGATGGAAGTAAACTGGGTGCTATAGTTTCTCCACAAAGTGAGGTGATCCCTTCCCGAGATTATTTAGAAGACAATCTTAAATCATTGGAAAAAGAGTATTCTAATAAGCCAATTTTACGCCCGAAACATTGGGGAGGATATTTAGTTAAACCTGTTTCTGTAGAGTTTTGGCAAGGACGTGCAAATCGTTTGCATGATCGAATTAGGTATACACTAAAAGACAATTTTGAATGGAAAATTGAAAGGCTATCTCCTTAAAATTCAATAAATTAGGTTTAAATGTTAAAGTTTTGTGCGTTTTGTCGATTTTTTTTGCAGATTATCGATTTTGATGTACATTTGTCTCGAAATCAATGAGTTATAATATTCAGCTGGTTTCGAAGCAAAGCATTAACATTTAATTTTTTAATTTATGAAGGTATCAATTTTTCGCCCCCTATCGATCATTGTCCTACTTATCACTTTTGCTTCATGTTCAAATGACGCTTCTTCAGATGAGCAACCGAACAATTCAGCTGCAACTTATGAGCTGAAAAATGATTACACCTATTCGCAAATAGAAACTGAAGTTTTGGATTTGGTGAATCAGTACAGAACCAGTAAAGGTTTAAACACACTTGAAACTATTAATCATATTTCGAATGTATCGCAAGGTCACGATGTCTATATGATTTCTATCAATACGTTAACACACGCCCTTTTTGCCCAAAGAGAGGAAAATTTAAAAGCTACTTTAGGAGCTACTGCAGTAGGAGAGAATATTGCTTACAACTATTCATCTGCACAATCTGTTGTAAATGCCTGGATTAACAGTCCTGCTCACAGAGCTAATTTAGAAGGTAATTATACCAACTTCGGAGTTTCGGTAAGAGCTAATGCAGAAGGAAAGTTGTATTATACCAACATGTTTATCAAAAAATAATCTTAGTAAAATATGTGTTTAGTTTCTGGGTTTTAAATAATCCTAAAATGAAAAAGCATTCACCGTGGTGAATGCTTTTTTTATTAAACGAATTGTAAAACAATGAAGAAACAAAGTTAGTCCATACTGAGTACTATGAATTCACTTCGTCTGTTTTTCTGGTGATCAGCTTCGGAACAAGGGATACCGTCTGAGCACCCGTTAACTAACTGTGTTTCTCCATATCCTCTAGCGGATAAGCGACTTCTGCTTATGCCGTTTTTAACCATATACTCCAAGGTGGATTTAGCTCTACGGTCTGATAAACGCTCATTATATTTATGAGTCTGACGTGAGTCAGTATGGGAACGGATATCAACCTTCATATTAGGAAATTTGTTCATTACAGCGATAATTTTTTCCAAATCTACTGCTGCATCAGGACGAATATTCCATTTATCTAAGTCGAAATAGATAATACTGATGTCAAATACTTTTGCAAGGTCGGTGCCTACATCAACCGGCATAACTTTTTTCTGTAAAGCGATATCGGCTCTTGTTTCACCAGATTTTAATGGAGTGATTACATTAATTTCTTTAGTTTCATAATCTTGATTTTCGGCTCTAACGTAGTATTTTTTATCGCATTCCACGCCATCTTCGAAAATAAACTCACCTTTGGAATCTGCTTCAAGTGACTTGATCAGTTCCATATTCGCGTCAAACAATGATACTTTTGCTCCCGGTAAAGGTTGTGAAGATACCTGATCGGTAATTACACCTTTAATTACCTGCTCACAAACATTTTCCTTGAATTTATAAATATCATCCGAACCTACACCGCCATCACGATTGGAAGTAAAATATCCAATATGTGTTTTAGTGTTTACAACATAGGCAAAATCGTCTTTTGGGCTGTTTACGGGAACTCCCACATTTTTTACCACTGTAAAACTATTGTCTTTATTCATTTTTGAGGAAAAAACATCCAAACCACCAACACCCAATCTGCCATCGGTTGAAAAATAAAGTTCGTTTTTATCAGTAATAAAGGGAAAGGTCTCACGTAAATTGGTATTGATTTTTTCTCCTAAATTCTCTGGAGTACCAAAAGTCCCGTTTTCGTTAATTGCTACTTTGTAAATATCTGAAAGACCATAACCTCCCGGCATATCCGAAGAAAAGTATAACGTTTTTTCATCGGCACTTAAAGCAGGGTGGGCAACACTGTAATTGTCACTGTTAAAAGGGAGTTCTGTAATGTCTTCCCATTTACCGTCTTTTAAAGTGGCTTTATAAACTTTCAGTTTCATTATTTTGTCATCACTTTTACCTTTTTTACCGTCGTTGTAATTGTTTCGGGTAAAGTAAACCGTGTTACCGTCTTTTGTAAAAACCGGAGTAGATTCATGGAATTTAGAATCCAGTTCTTTTGAAAATTCTTTTGCATCAGATAGTTTTCCATCATCCCCAACTTTCGCCACATACAGATTTGTAAAGTACTGATCGTTCCAGGTATGTTTTTTCTGAAATACATCCTTACTTTTTCTTGCTGAGGCAAAAATTAAATCCGAATCTTTAAAAACTGAGCCATAATCGGAATATTCAGTGTTAATTCCTGAATCTTCCACACTATATCTGTCGGAGCCTTTTCTGATTTGTTCCAAATATTCTTTATGTTCCTGCAAATCTTGTAATCCTTGAGTATCGTTTGTTTTCTGATAAAACTTTTTCATGTACTCATCAGCTTTGTCGTATTTACCGACTGCTTTCAAAGATTGTGCATATCTGAAATAATATTCGGAAGGAACATCTTCTGATAAGGCAAAGAGTTCGGAATACCATCTTTCCGCTTTGTCATACTCCCCGTTGAAGTAGTATGAATTTCCAAGTTTTTCGAATAAATCTACCGATTTATGTCCTTTTTCTGCTACCTTTTCATAGATTTCAATGGCGTCTATATAAGCATATTTGTCGTACTTTCTGTCTGCTTTGGCTTGAGTTAAACCCAGCTGAGAATAGGCACTTGAGATGCTTAAAAAGGTCAATAGAAGAATAGCTTTAACTTTCATAACAATTCAATTTAAAAGAAACGAGGAGTTAACACTTTAGAATTATTCATCAGTTCGAATCGCAAAAAGATTTCATGTGATCCGGAGTTATAATTCTGTAATCGAGTAGTTTCTCTATCATATCCATATCCTATGAATAGGGAATTTGATATCTGAAATCCGGCCAGCGCACTCCAGGCAGCGTCCCATCTGTAGGCCGCTCCTAGAGTTAATTTGTCATAAATCAGGAAGTTTAATGAACCATCGGCTTGTAAAGGAGCACCTTCAACAGCTTTTAGCATTACCGATGGTTTCATTTTTAAATTACTTCCGATATCAAAAACATATCCTGTAATGAAATAATAGTGGAGTTTTTCCTGAGTAATCGAAACAGAATTGTCTTTGTAATGATTGGTTTCAAAAAAGTTAGGAACAGATAACCCTGCGTAGAATTTATCGGAATACAAATAGATTCCGGCTCCCACATTCGGGCTTATATCGTTACTTATGTTTTGAAACTGAGGATCGTTTTGATGTTGAATATTTAATTTATTTACATCGATACTAAACAGATTTGCAGAACCTTTTAATCCGAAGGCTAACTTATAATTGTCAGACATTGGGATGTAGTAAGACAAGTCAGCAGAAATCAAACTTTCATTTGAAGGACCAATACGGTCGTTTACAAAGGAAAGTCCAATTCCAAAACTCGAATCACCAATAGGAGTATTAACTGAAAAAGCATTGGTTACAGGAGCTCCGTCAAGACCTACCCATTGGGTTCTGTGCAAACCAAAAATACTTAATACTTCTCGTGAACCTGCATAGGCTGGATTAATATTCACAGTGTTGTACATGTACTGTGTATATTGTGAGTCTTGTTGTGCGTAACTCATCATGCCTATTAATCCTAAAACGAGTGTTATTATTTTTGTTTTCATAGTCACTAATTTAAATTAATTTTAGTACATAACAGTATGAGAGTTATCTATTAAGATATAAATATCCAGATTTGTCAAACCAATTTCCGTCAGGGTCTTTGTATTTCAGGATGTAGAAATACGTACCATCTGGTAATTCTTCACCAGAATTTACTGTTGATCGTCCATCGGATTTACCATCAAACACAACGGTTGTATTATTATAGCCGTCTTTATCGAAGACTAAAATTCCCCATCTGTTGTAAATTTTAACGTTGTTTTCTGTGTAACAGGTAGCGTCAATTCCGGAAATATAGAAAACATCGTTAAGAGAGTCGTGGTTAGGAGAGACCGCATTATAAACGTTAATGGATTCACAACCTAGTACTCCACAATCAATATTGAACAGGAATTTATACGTTTTAGGGCATCTTGTAACATCCGGTGTTAAGATGTAATTTATTGTATAAGCATTTCCTGCAACTAAAGATGAAGCATTTAAAATGTTTCCATTTATTAAACTGTCATCAAAATTCTCTGCATCCCAATATCCTCCTAGTTCTGCTCCGGCTTGTACTAACCAAGGAACTAAATCGATACCGGCCTCATTACAGATTTCTTTCGGATCAGCTTGTACATAATCATTCACACTAACAGTAATGGAATGTGTTACGGTTGTTGAATTTCCGCAAGCATCGGATGCAGTCCATGACCAAGTTGTTAAATAATGATCTTCATCAATAGTTTCATTAACCGGAGGATTCATTACCTGAGTAATTTCACCATTACAGTTATCTTCAAATACAAGTGGTTGTTGTTCTCCTAATTCATCACAGGTTGATTGGCTGTTTGGCAATCCGCTTATATAAACAGGTGGAGTTTCATCGTTAACCACAATTGTTTGATAAGCTACGCTTGAGTTACCACATTGATCGGTAAAGGTCCAGCTTCTTAAAATTGTGAATGAATTTTCACAATCGCCAGGAGTAACCTCATCAACCGAAGTGGCACTTATCTGACCGCTGCAATTATCATTGGTTACCAATACAACATTTTGCGGAACTTCCCCTGCACAGCTGAATGACAAACTTTCTGGTACTTCAGGTAGCTCTGGTTTTATTGTATCATGAACTGTGATGATTTGAGTGGCAACGGTTTGGTTTCCACAATCATCAATAAAAGTCCATGTTCTTGTAACTATATATGAATTAGCACATTCTCCTTCTGAAATTACATCAACTGCTCCGGCTCTTATAGGAGAAGAACAATTGTCTGTTGCAACCAATGAGCCTGCTACAGGAATTTCTGAACCGCAAGCAATGGTTATATCAGCCGGAACTTCTGGCATATCAGGAGGAATATTATCTAATACTGTAATTATTTGAGTAGCAATTGCTTGATTATTACATTCGTCTATAAATGTCCAGGTTCTTGTTACCACGTATGAATTTGCACAACTACCAGGAGTAATACTGTCTACAGCTGAAGCAACAATATCACCAGAACAATTATCATGAGCGGTAAGGTTAACAGGTCTAGGTATTAAACTACCACAGGTAACAGTAATATCTTCCGGTGCCGGATCTGGAACTGGTGGAAGAGTATCATGTACAGTAATTATTTGTTTTGTTGATGAACTGTTATTACATAAATCTACAAAAGTCCAGATTCTTGTAATTGTGTATGAGTTTGGACATTCACCTTCAGATCTGGTATCAACTCCTTCAACGGTAATGCTTCCCGCACAAGAATCTTCAGCAGTTAATGAAATCATCGGAGGAATATCACCACTACATTGAACTGTAATATCTGGTAATTGAGCAGGCGCCTCAGGAGGTGTTTGGTCAATCACAAAGATATTTTGAGACGCAGTGGCTTGATTGTTACAGGCATCTGTTGCAGTCCAGGTTCTTATGATTTTATATGAGTTTGGACATTCCCCTTGAACTATTTCATCGTTTACTGAAGTTATTGCACCAGCAGAACAATTGTCAAGTACAGGAAGTTCAGGAGCTGTTGGAATTTCCTGATCACAAGAAATTGTAATGTCAGCCGGAACTTCTGAAATTGTAGGCGGTATATCATCATTAACAGTAATTATCTGTGTTGCAGTAGCAGGATTTCCGCAGGCATCAACAAAATTCCAGGTTCTGGTAACTACAAATGAATTAGGACAACTTCCTTCGGTTCTGGTATCAACACCTTGAACAGTGATACTTCCGGAACAGTTATCAGTTGCACTTAAACTTGTAATCGGAGGAATTTCACCTTCACAAGCAACAGTTACAGCTGCTGGAGCTGGGTCAGGAACAGGAGCAACAGTGTCGTTCACAGTAATTATTTGTGATACTGATGCAGGGTTTCCACAAGGATCAGCAAAGCTCCATGTTCTTGTAATTGTAAACGAATTCGGACAGTTGCCTTCAGTTCTGGTATCTACTCCCTGAACAGTTAATATTCCGGCACATTCATCTTCTGCACTAAGGGAAATCATTGGAGGGATTTCGCTTTCACATGATACAGTTATATCTGCAGGAGCTTCATCAGGAATAGGAGCAACGTTGTCGTTCACTGTAATTGTCTGAGAAACAGAGTTGCCATTTCCGCAAGGATCAGTAAATGACCAAGTACGAGTAATTACGAATGAATTTGGACAATTACCTTGAACCACGGAATCAACACCTTCAACACTAAATCCTCCAGAACAAGTATCTGATACTTGTAAAGAAATCATTGGAGGAACCTCATCAATACAGCTTACGGTTACATCTGCAGGAGGTGTTTCAAATACAGGTTCTGAAGTGTCAGAAACAGTTATTATCTGGCTTACTGAGCTAGGGTTTTGACAGGCATCAATAAAGGTCCAAGTTCTTGTAACTGTAAAGTTTCCAGAACAATTTCCCTCAGTTATCTCATCATGACCTTGAGCAGTTATTGCCCCACCACAAACATCGTTTGCTGTAAGTGAAATCATTGGAGGTATATTTCCACTACATGCAACTGTTACATCAGCAGGAGCTTCTGGTACTTGAGGAGCGGTTGTATCCTGAATTGTGAATGTTGCTGAAGTAGTACTAG
>NZ_JAKLTO010000007.1 GCF_022012335.1 Flavobacterium sp. SM15
TTAAAGGTGTAGCCGAAGAAACACAACCCGTAGCCGTATCGCGAACAGTTACATTGTATCCTCCTGGGGTAAGTCCTGTAAAAGTAGTTGAAACCTGATAAGTTACTCCGTTTACACTATATTGTAAAGTAGCTCCGCTTGGACCCGTTACAACAATTGTTCCCGTTGGAGTGGTACACGTTGGTTGAACTGTCACACTCGCAGTCGGTGCTGCCGGGTTAGCCGGAATCGGATTTACGGTTACTGAAGAAGCAGCTGAGCAACCAGTTCCTGTATCGCGAACAGTTACGTTATAAATTCCAGGTGCTACACTAGAAAATGTAGTTCCGGCCTGAAAAGTTACTCCGTTGATACTATATTCCAAAGTAGCTCCTGTTGGCGCAGTCACTACGATTGTCCCTGTTGGAGTGGTACACGTGGGCTGAACCGTTACACTAGCGGTCGGTGCTGCTGGGGCTCCTGCCGCAGGATTTATTACTACCGGAGTTGCTAAAGAAGCACACCCAGTAGCCGTATTTCTCACAGTAACATTGTAGGTACCTGGAGCCAATCCTGCAAAAGTTGTCGATGCTTGATAAGTTGCACCATTAATACTGTATTCCAAACCTGCACCTACCGGAGCTGTTACTACTATCGTTCCGGTTGGACTCATACACGAAGGTTGAACCGTAGCACTTGCTGTTGGAGTTGCCGGAATTGCATTAACGGTGATCGGTACATTAAAAGTGGAACTACATCCGAAGCGGTCCGTTGCAGTTAAAGCATAGGTAATATTACTTGTTGGAGAAACCGTTGGAGTTAATGTAGTACTGTTAGCCATGTTGGTTGTCGGACTCCAAGAATAACTCACAATTGCATTAGTGTCTCTTAAAATAACATCCCATGAAACTAAACTTCCGGTTCCTCCACCACCGCCTCTATTATCTGCAACTTTAAGTGTCCAAGTTGTATTGGAATTTCCTCCCGCTGCATTAATTGCATCTAAAACAGTCTGAGGAAAGCAATAAGTTCTTGTTCCACTGAAAGTGGCCAATGGAAGCGGAGTGAAATTATACGTATTTCCATTCACGGTTATCGTTACCGCATTTGGTGTTGGACCTCTACCAATGTCTGAATGTTCGGTATGGTTTATTGTAAAACAAATGGATTGCAACATTCCTGCTGTTAAGGTAGTATTTGCCATACCAGAGGAAGTAATGTTATCGGTTAAACCTGCTGCGTTATTATTAGGAATGGCCGTATTTACAGTTCTAGAAAACTGTCTGTCGTTATAAGGCGTTCCAAGTGACACCACTCCATTCAGGTTAACGCTTTGCCCATTACATATTGAAGCACTTGCTGGGTTAACCACAATAACCGGCCCAGCATTTAAATTAACACGCTGTGAAGACACACTGGTACATCCGTTTCCGGTCACCACTAATGAAATTAGATAATCTCCCGTGGCTGTATAAGTATGTGTTCCCGGATTTGGACTGTTAGAAGTTGTTCCATCACCAAAATTCCAAGCATAAGTAGATGCCCCAATAGAGTTATTGGTAATGGTCACTACTTGCGGAACCGTACAAGAAGACTGTGGACTAACTGTAAAAGAGGATAAAGTTCCCATCTGGAACGTCCCTCCCCAATCTAAGGTAAATCCGTTATTGGTTTGACTAAAGTTATCAATCAGCAAGGCATATGTTTGACCTGCCGTCACTGTTATTGGAGCATTGAATTCTGCAGGACACGTCTGACCTGTTGTATTGGTCAACATCCCGAAATTGGATCCCGGACTGGCACAACCGCCCATGGCTACTTGGGTTGCATAGTTGTAATTACACGACACCAAAGTACCTAAACATCCTGAGGTAACGTTATAAAGTGCCCAATCGTATTCGTCGGCAGCAATAGGATTTCCCATAAATTCAAGGGTTCCAGTTACTCCAACTGTAAATTGAATCCAAACGTCTTTTCTAACGGCGGCAAAAAAACAAGAAGGCTGCACACCACTTGCCGTAAAACCTGCTAAACTAGGAAACGACATACTGGCTTTATTACAAACATTTGTTGCCGATGCACAACCGTCTCCTGGGCTGCTGCTTGGAGGGGTAGAATTAATACAAACTTCAAAAGTTCCGGTACCGCTACCGTTGGACTCTACCGAAACCCACACCTGTGTCCCTGGAACTAATCCAACCGTTGCCGAAGCGGCCGCTGATCCTGTTGCCGCATTACAAACATCATAGGTACCAGTAGCACAATTCGATGTCTTTATCGTTACAACAGCATTGGTAATCGGGGAAGCTCCATTTGGAGTAACAATCACCGTGTTGTTTGCATTTGTGGCAATGAATGTGTACCAAACTTCCTTACCCGGACCAGCGGTATCACAGGTAATGCTGTTATCACTGGTAGCATTCAGGTTGGAAGAATTAAAACAAATTGAACCCGAAGCAGGTAAAGCCACCGCTTGGGCATTTCCACAGGTATCGTTGGAAGGCACCTGCGCCATTGCCTGTAGGGACAATAAGGTTAAGAATAAAAAGTATAGTTTTTTCATAAGAATTTATTCTAATAGGTTGAAATCAGTTCGAGTTTTACATTCTTCTGAATACCTTTTTTGGGTAAAATCATCAACCGTACTTCGGTTCCCAATTGAACATATTTCACTTGGTTTTCAGATCGGTTTTGTTCGATGATTTCATCAATGTTGTAAGGAATAGCCGGTTTACTTCTCGGGTTTTTCACCTGGATTTGAAAAGTTCCTTCGTATTTTTTCAACTTTTCATCAATACTCAAACCGTTGCTTTTATTCTTTTCCTGAGCAAAAAGACTCAGTGTAAGCATTAAAAAACACAGCAATTGGAATACTTTTTTCATTAGTTAGAAAGGTTTAATTAGTTATTTCATGTAATTATTTAGCATAGAAAATCCGACAACAACAGTACATACTGATGAAATCAGGAGAGATTAGTTTAGCAAAACCGTAAAATGAAGATTACTTAAACAACTGATGAATCTTGAAAAGCGCAGGCTGTTGCTTTTCATTTGTTCGAACGTTATAGAATGCTGAAATGTAATTTTGTTTCATAAATAATTTTACTATTTAAGTTATTTTAACACAATTTTTACAAGAATTTAAAAATTGGTCTAATATACATTTTTATAACATATTTTATATTTTTTATTAATTTTTTTTTAAACTGTAAAGAATTCAGTGTTTACAAGTGTTTTAAAAGATTATTTAACAAAAAAGAATGGTTTATTAATAATTTCAGAAGTTTAAAAAAGTCAAAAAACGACAAAAAGGGTGTTTAATCGAAAAAAAAAAGCTGTAAAAACTGTGCGCAAAAGAAATTCCTGTGAATTTCATATATTTGAACCTAAATCTGCAATTGATGAAATTACCGAACGCTAAAAAAGTCTATTTTGCATCCGATCAACACTTTGGAGCACCAACAGCAGAAAAAAGTGCTCCCCGAGAGCAAAAGTTTGTGGTTTGGTTGGACGAAATAAAACACGATGCCGATGCTTTATTCCTCTTAGGTGATCTTTTTGACTTCTGGTTTGAATACAAAACCGTAGTTCCCAAAGGCTTTGTAAGGGTCCTTGGAAAATTAGCAGAATTAAGAGACAGCGGAATACCCATCTTCTTTTTTGTAGGAAACCACGATTTATGGATGTATGATTATTTTGAAAAAGAACTCAACATTCCGGTTTATCACAAACCAAAGCACTTCACCATTTGCGAAAAAGAATTTTTTATCGGACACGGAGATGGTTTAGGCCCCGGAGACAAAGGATATAAGCGCATGAAAAGAGTATTCACAAACCCTTTATCCAAAACATTGTTCCGATGGCTGCATCCCGATATCGGAGTGAAATTAGCACAATACCTTTCGGTAAAAAACAAATTGATTTCCGGAAAAGAAGACGTAAAATATCTGGGAGAGGAAGGCGAATGGTTAGTTCAGTATTCGAAAAAAAAATTGACTGAAAAACACTATGATTACTTTATTTTCGGACACAGACACCTACCCCTCGAGATTATGCTCAAAGACAACTCGAGGTATTTTAATTTAGGTGACTGGATTGGATATTTTACTTATGGGGTATTCGATGGAAAAGATTTCGAACTAAAAAAATACAACCATTAATGATGGCTTAAATGCCCGTCGGTATAGGTTTTACCTTTCCAATACTGCATTAACGCAAAAGCCCCTATTGCCGAAGAAGCCAAGCCTTCAAAAAGCAAACCGGCACAGTATTGGTAAATTGAAGGGCTGCCTCCGAAAAGAAATGCCTCGGAAAGAGTCTTAATGTATTCTGCACCTCCACGTAAATGGATGTAAATATTAAGCCCTATCACACTTAAAATCACCCCAATAAAAGCCGTCATTGCTCCCGAGGTAAGATTATAAAGATAATTGGTTTCTCCATCGTGAATGTTGGCTTTAATGGTGCGGTTAATTCCTAAAAGCACAATAAAAATGTTTAAGATTCTCAGATAAAAAATGTTGGACAAGCCCATAAGCTCCATGGCAAGAAAGTACACACCAATACCAACAAAGATTATTAAACCGTTTCTAAATTCTCTTGACTTAATCATAGCATTACAAATTTAACAGTTAAACACGATTTAAATAACGAAAATACCAATAAATCAAACAATAGTCTGATAAAAAATAGCATCTGTTAACAAATGTAAAGAATATTTTTCAATACTCGGTTTACCGGCACGCTAATTATTAGTTAAATAGAATTTAAAACCGATTAACGGTAAAGAAGCACCCAGCTAGAATGAGAAAACCAATCCCATTTTACGGAAGCTAAGTCCACATTCGGATCAATGAGTTGTTTGGAAGGTTTGCGATTTACCGAAACCGAACAATCCGCAAAAACAGCAACCTCGATACCTTTACTAAAATAGTATTCTTTGATTCGTTGAGCCGTCTGCCAAATCATATCGGGCTTTGTAGCCATTTCACTCCATTGAATATGAGTAAGATGCTCTTCAAAAGAATCGGAAATTAAGGTTTTATTCTTTTTATCAAGGATTCTAAAATGCAGGGTTCCGCTTCGTTCACGCAACATCATGCGCCAACTGAGTCGGTGCCCTTCTTCGGTCCATAAAACATCTCCTTTTATAAACCAATGTCGTAAAGGCAAAAGAAACTGTAAGATAAAATAAGGGATAAAAAAAAGATATACGATTTTTCTACCTTGATTAAGAAGCAGAGCATTTTCCGTGTTAAAAACCGGTTTGTTTTTAAAAAACAATGCACGAATGGTTTCCGGAGGATAAAAGAAAAGCGCAAAACTTAAAGCGAAATAAGGAAAAATTCCAATTTTTAGAAAAACCGAATTGAACAGATGAAAAAACAATGCCGCAACAACTGCAAGCGTTCTTGTTCTCTTCCAAAGCAGCATCGGAACAATTAATCCGTCAAAAGCGATACCCGCATAAGCAATAAAAAGACTGAACCAATGCTGTCTGAAAACAACATTAATCCAACTGTTTTCGGCTATGTTAAAAAACAAAATCCGTGTATAGGTTCCATCGAGCCAGTCGGGGTAAAATTTGGCAAGAGTGGCAAAAAAATAAACGATAGCCATTTGAAAAATCATCACAAAAGCACACCAGGAAGGCATTGAAAGCTGTTCCACAACCCTTTTTTGCTTTACATCCAAAGAAGCATACCTGTTGGCTGGAAGAAAAAACAGAATCAAACCAACCAGCATCAACAAGTAATAATGGTTATTGTATGAGGTTTTCTGCATGAAATAAGTTCCCGACCAAAGCAGGGTAAGCAAGCCAACACTCCATCGGTAACGATAGCCCAGCATTACTGCAATCGAGAGCATTCCCATTGCAAAATAATACCCATACATTCCGTAACCAGGCAAGGGTTGCAGCCACTCAAAACCAATAAACGAAAAGGTAAATTCCGGAAGCAGAAAATTATGCTTGACCCAACCCGTTAAAACAGCTCCAAAAGCTTCACAGGCAAAAAGAAAGCCGAACAGCATCCGAAAAAGAATCAGCGCACTGTTGTCTATTTGCCGAAACAAGCTGTTATTCATCCAACAAATGTTTTTGAATATACTCGATTGTAGTTTGCTGATCCTGATGCAATTGCTCCTTTAAAGCCTCAACCGAAGGAAATCTAACCTCATCTCGAATACGTTGGTGAAGGGCAACCTGAATTTGCTTTCCGTACAAATCTCCATCAAAATTCAAGAAATGAACCTCTACAGAAGGAACCGTTCCACCCACAGTAGGATTAACGCCTATGTTCATCATCCCAAACACCTTCTTACCATCAATCTTAGAAGAAACAACATAAACTCCTTTTTGAGGAACCAACTTATACTCTTGATCAATTTTAATATTAGCGGTTGGAAAACCGATGGTGCGTCCTAATTTTTTCCCTTCTACAACCTGTCCGGAAAGAAAATAGTTATAGCCCAAGTATTGATTGGCCAAAGCGATGTTTCCACTATCGAGCGCATTCCTGATTTTGGTCGAACTGATGGAAACCTGATCAATTTCCTGAGCCGAGATTTGTTCCACCTCAAAACCGTATTTTTTACCAAAAAAAATCAAATCGTCCAGGGTTGCCGAACGATTTTTACCAAAACGATGGTCGTAGCCAATAATGATTTTGGCTATTTTGAATTTATCAACAAGAATTTCTTTTACGAACTCTTCAGCAGAAAGATTAGAAAAAGCTGCATCAAAAGGATGAACCACTAAATTATCCACTCCACATCTGGAAAGCAAATGCGATTTTTCCTCAATAGTATTCAATAACTTAATATCGGAATGCTGCTGCAACACCATCCGGGGATGTGGAAAAAACGTAAGCACTAAACTCTCACAACCAAGTTCTTTGCTGCCTGATATGATTTTATCTAATATGGATTTATGCCCAAGATGTACACCATCAAAGGTACCTAGTGTTACCACCGTAGGTGATGACGCATTAAATTCTGGTATGGAGTTAAAAATTTTCAAAAGAATACATTTGGGCAAAGGTAATTAATGCTGATTATTTTAGAAAATTAAATACATTTTTACAACCTTTATCAATTTGTTAAGAAAAATTTAAAAAAAATCAAAAATAAATGTATTTTTGAAGCCTTAACTATCTAATAACTAAAAAAATGAAACGAATTTTACTGTTTTCGTTTGTGGCCGCAATGAGTTTTTCCGCTCAGGCACAAACTGAAAAGGCCTGGAGCCCCGCCAAAGGCCGTAATTTCGAGACTGCTAAAGGTGTAAAACGCCAAGCATTTCCGAAAAAGTACGATTTGTACCAACTGGACATCAACCCGATTAAACAGGCGTTGTTTTCAGCGGTAGACAAAACGTCAAGACAAAGTGTTATTATTTCACTACCAACTGCAAAAGGAGGTATTGAACAGTTCGAAATGTATGAAGCTTCAAACTTCGAGGCGGATTTACAAGCGCAATTCCCTGAAATCAGAGCGTTTTCCGGAAGAGGTATCACTGACCGTTATGCGACCGTTAAATTAAGTATTTCTCCACAAGGAATCCAAACCATGATTTTCAGAGCCGACAAGGAAAGTGAATTCATGGAACCGTATTCTAAAGACCGTACCGTTTACGCTGTTTACAACTCTCAAAGAGAAAAAGGGAAATACGGATGGGCGTGTTCAACAGACGACAAACACATGATGGAAAACCTTGACCGTCAAATCCCAAACACTAACAAATCAGATGCTGGTCAGTTAAAAACCATGCGTTTAGCTCAGTCATGTAACGGAGAATACGCAAACTACCACGGCGCTTCTACAGCTGGAACTGCTGCAGACAAAGCAATGGTTTTAGCTGCTTTCAATGCAACATTAACCCGTTGTAACGGTGTTTATGAAAAAGATTTGGCTTTACACTTAAATCTTGTAGCAAGTACAACAAACGTAATTTACTGTAATCCGGCTACTGACCCTTACTCAACCACACTAAGCCAGTGGAACGCTCAATTACAGAACGCATTAAGCTCTTCATTGACTGGACCTTCTACTTCATTAGCTGCAAACAATGCCGCTTATGACATCGGACACATGTTTGGTGCTTCTGGAGGTGGTGGAAACGCCGGATGTATTGGATGTGTTTGTGTTAACGACACTTCAAGCACAACAGACAACAACAAAGGATCAGGTATTACTTCTCCTGCAGACGGAATTCCGGAAGGAGATAACTTCGACATCGATTACGTTGTTCACGAAGTTGGTCACCAATTAGGAGGAAACCACACCTTCTCAAACAGCAACGAGGGTTCTGGTGTTAACAAAGAAGTAGGTTCTGGTGTAACCATCATGGGTTATGCGGGTATTACTTCTCAAGATGTGGCACCTCACTCTATAGACATTTATCACGAAGCTACAATTGCTCAAATTCAAGCAAACTTAGCCACAAAAACATGTCCGGTTACTACTCCAATCAGCGCTAACAATGTGGCTCCGGTAGTAAGTGCTGTTGCAAACTTTTCAATTCCGATCAACACTCCGTTTGTACTTACAGGAGCTGCAACAGACGCTAACAACGATCCTCTAACTTATTGTTGGGAACAAAACGACGATGGTGGAGCTCAAACAGGAGCTAGCAGTGGTGCAAGAGCAAACAAACCTGTTGGACCAAACTTTATTTCTTGGCTTCCAACGGCTTCTCCTTCAAGATATTTCCCTAAAATCGAATCAATTGTTGCAAACTCTGCTACAACATCACAAGTAGGTGGAGACGCAGGAATGTTATCAGAAGCATTAAGCTCTGTAGCTCGTGATTTGAATTTCAGATTAACAGTTAGAGATAACGCACCGTACAGCTCAACAGCTCCGGTTACTGTAGGACAGACCTCTTTTACAGACATGAAAATTACAACAGTTGCAACTGCTGGTCCTTTTACAGTAACAGGTCCAAACACTGCGGTTTCTTGGGCAGCTGGAACCAACCAAACCATTACTTGGAATGTAGCTAATACAGATATAGCTCCAATCAACGCTAAATATGTAGACATTTATTTATCTACAGACGGAGGTTATACTTACCCAACATTATTAGCGAGCAGAGTTCCTAATGATGGTAGTGAAACCATCACTGTTCCTAACAATTTAGGTTCTGCAAACCGTTATATGGTAAAAGCTAACGGCAACGTTTTCTTCGATATTTCCAATATTAACTCTTTAGTACCTGCTGGAGGAACTACTTTCTCGGTAGCTTTCAACGGAACTGACGGAGGACAAAACAAGTCAGCTTGTCAAGGAACGGATGTATCTTATGATATTGTTTACAAAGCGCTTAATGGTTTCTCAGGAACTACTTCATTCTCTGCTACTGGAAACCCTGCAGGTTCAACAGTAACGTTTTCACCAAGTACAATTTCAGCAGACGGAACAGTAACTATGACAATCAGCAATACTGCAACTGCTACACCTGGAATTTACAACATTATGGTAACGGCTACTTCTGGAGCAACTTCAAAAACAGTACCTTACTATTTTGAATTGTTCAACTCAAGTTTCACAGCAATGTCTTTGACAACACCGGCAGATAATGCAAACGGACAAGGATTAGCTGTTAACCTTACTTGGGCTGCAAACGGAAATGCTACAAATTATGATGTACAAGTTGCTACTGATAATGCTTTCACTAACATCATCAGTTCAGGAAACTCAGCTTCAACAAACTATAGCGTGAGTGGATTAAACCAAGCTACAGATTATTTCTGGAGAGTATTGCCTAAAAACTCATCTTGTAGTGGAGTTTACAGTACTGCTTATAAATTCACAACGGGAACTGTGACTTGCGCAAACGCTTCGTCTACAAACATCCCATTAACGATTTCAGCTTCCGGTACTCCAACAATTAACTCAACGTTAAGCATTCCTGCTGGAGGAACTATTAGTGATGTTAACCTTACAATGAACGTTACCCACTCTTGGATTAACGACTTGACGGCTACTTTAATCAGTCCAACCGGAACTCAGGTTCAATTATACGCAAGACCTTGTACCAACACACTTATCCAAAACATAAACGCTACGTTTGACGATTCAGGAATAGCGGTAGTTTGTGGAACCAACCCTGGTATCAGCGGAACTGTAAAATCAACTCAGGCTCTTTCAGCATTTAACGGGGAAAACTCTACCGGAACTTGGACTTTAAGAATTAGTGATGCTGCTAATCAAGATGGTGGTTCATTAAATTCATGGAGCTTAAACATCTGTACTGTTACTGCTTTAGGAACTCAAGAAAACAACCAACTTGACGGATTCACAATTTACCCGAATCCAAATAACGGAGCTTTCAACATTCGTTTAAACTCAACTTCAGGAAATGATATCAAAATTAATGTTCATGATATCAGCGGAAGACTTGTATTTGACAAATCATACAGCAATACAGGAGCTTTCGACCAGAATTTACAATTAAACAACGTTCAGGCTGGAATTTACATTGTTACCGTTCAAGACGGAGACAAAAAAGAAGCAAAACGAATTGCTATCCAATAATTCTATTTTGAGATAAATTCAAAAAAAGGCGTCAATTATTGACGCCTTTTTTATTTAAGTGATTGAAATTTGCAGTTTTACAAAAAAAAATTAACTTTGACAAAACTTAACATTAACTAACATTAAAAATGAAAAAAACATTACTTGTTTCTATTTTAGCACTAAGCTGCTGGAATGGTTTTTCCCAAAGTAAACTTTGGAACAAAACCTCAGAAGAAAAAGTTGCTGTTTTATCCAAATTTGAAAGGATGTCAAATCCAGACAAGTTTGAATTGTTTTCAGTAAATTTTTCAGAACTTAAAAACGCCTTATCTACAGCACCTTTAGATACTTCAGGCATTACTTCAAACACTGTTGTTTCTTTCCCGGACTACACTGGAAAGATTTCAAACTACGTGATTTACGAAGCACCGGTTATGGAAAAAGGACTTTCCGACAAATATCCAGACATCAAATCTTATGTAGGTAAAGGTATCGAAGATAAAACCGCCACCATTCGTTTCAGTACTTCTCTTTTTGGTTTACATGTAATGATGACTTCAGGTGAAGCCGGAACCTATTATATTGACACCTACACAAAAGACTTGAACAATTACATCGTTTACAGCAGAAAAGACATCAAAAATACCAGAACTTTCAGCTGTATGGTGGAAGATTCTCCTGAAGAAGTTGCTTCTGAGATAAACACCGGTCTTTTAAAAGCAACCGATGGAAAATTCAGACAATACCGTTTGGCTATGGCGTGTACCATTGAGTATGCAGCTTACCATGTTAACGCTTCTCCACAAACTGAAACTACAGACGCTGAAAAAAAAGCAACGGTTTTGGCTGCCATGAACACTACAATGACACGTGTTAACGGTATTTACGAGAAAGACATGTCCTTAAGAATGAACTTAATTGCTAACAACGACGCAATTATCTTCATCAGTACAGACAATTTCAGTAACTCAACAGCTACCAGCTTAATCAACGAAAGTCAAACTGAAATTGATGCTGCTATCGGATCGGCAAACTATGACATCGGACACACTGTAAGTACAGGCGGTGGAGGTCTAGCTCAATTAAACTCACCATGTTCTTCTAGCAAAGCAAGAGGAATTACAGGATCTCCTGCGCCGGTTGGAGACCCTTATGATGTGGACTATGTTGCACACGAGATGGGCCACCAGTTTGGAGGACCTCACACGTTTAGCGGAACCGGAGGATCATGTACCGGAAACGCAAGTGCTGCAGATGCAGTAGAACCAGGAAGCGGAACAACCATTATGGCTTATGCCGGTATTTGTACTAACAATGTACAGTCGAACTCCGACCCATATTTCCATGCGGTAAGTATTGCTAAAATGACTGCTTTCATGACCGGAGCAGGAAACTGCGCAACACAAGCGGCTAATAGCAACACACCTCCAGTTATTGCCTCTTTAACAAATTACACTATTCCTAACGGAACTCCTTTCGTTTTAACCGGAAGCGCGACAGATGCAAATCCTTCAGCGGCTCTTACTTATTGCTGGGAGCAAACCAATGCAGCTAACGGAATCGACATTCCAAGCCCAACGCAAACATCTGGACCAAACTTCAGATCACTTAACCCTACAACTTCTCCAAGCAGATCATTCCCTAATGCTCAGAGTGTATTATCAGGACAGCCATCAACTTGGGAAGTATTACCAACTGTAGCCCGCACCATGAACTTTGCTTTAGTAGTACGTGACAACCAAACACCAACAGGTGGTCAAACAGCAAGAGCCAACATGACTGTTACAACTGTTGCAGGAACTCCTTTTGCAATTACCTCTCCAAATGTTGAGAACACCTCATGGAACCAAGGTTCTACACAAACTATTACTTGGAACGTAGGACCAACCAATGCAGCACCAATCAATACTACAAACGTTAACATCATGTTATCTACAGATGGCGGAACAACCTACTCAACTTTAGTAGCAAACACTGCAAATGATGGTACGGAAACAATTACCGTTCCTAACATCGCAGCTCCATATTGTAGAATCAAAATTGAACCTGTAGGAAACATTTACTATACCGTTTCAAAAAGCCTTTCAATCGGTTATACAGTAGTTACTCAAACAATTTGTACCGATTACACCAGAACTGTATTTGCAAACCCTAACCTTCAGACTTCTTGGGCTGCATTCAATTTACCAGCGCCTCCGGGAGTAACCGACAGCTATACAATTACTGACGCTAACGTAACTGTAGTTGCTAATGCTGCAAGAACTAACCAAGTATCGTTTGGACTTGTAAAACCAGGATCTAGCGTTGTTGATTTTGTATTATTTGACGGACCTACATCAGGTTGCGGAAATGCTGTTGCAAACCTTAATGTGAAATTTGACGATGAAGGCGCTGCTTTCGCTTGCGGAAATGCTAATAGCGGTCAAAGTTACAAGCCACTTACCAGCTTAACAGGTGTTGACGGAATGAACTCTGCCGGTCAATGGTTATTAGCTGCAAAAAGTACTGTGGCAGGAAACACTATCTCTAGTATTACTTTAAATTTATGCCGTACTGAAACTACGATAACCTTAAATTCGGAATCATTCGGCTTACAAAACTTCTCAATCTATCCAAACCCGAACAACGGTAACTTTACAGTTCAGTTTGATTCACAATCAAGCAACACCATTAAAGTTGGGGTTCACGATTTAAGAGGACGTTTAGTATTCGAGAAAGACTACCAAAACACTGGAGCGTTTAACCAAAATTTACAATTGAACAATGTTCAGTCTGGAATTTACATGGTAACCGTTCAGGATGGTGACAAAAAAGAAGTGAAGAAAATTGTAATCAACTAATTCACTAAGTATATTAAATTAAAAAGCTCCTTTAAAAAGGAGCTTTTTTTATTGTTTAAACGAACCTTTCAGTTGCGTGAGTGTTTGCGGTACTTCTTTAATTTTATAGTCAAGGGCAAAGTCGAGCACGCCTTTTTCATTATTCAGATGAAGTGTTCCTTGCACAACTCTGAAATAACCGGCCTGCCCTCTACAGAAACAATGACGTCCGAAAAGCATTTTGGTTTGCTGCAATTCACCATTGTTTAAATCGAGCCTGGAAGCATTGTTTTCAATTTCAAAAACAATTTCTTCTCGATGACTGGCATCCTGGAGCGCTGGATCGGTAGTGCGCTTGTATTGGTAATAAACAACCGAAGTGTTCGGGTTGTCTTGCAGTTTGTAGGACATGGTTCCAATACCGTCTTTAACGATAACCATCTCCTTGTTTTTATAAAACTCCAACGTACAGGTTCCATCATCCGGGCAAACCGTTTCTATTTTACTCTGAACAGGCGCCGAACTTGTACTGGTTGTTAGTTTGGTGCAATTACAGGAAAAGCAGAACAAAAGGGGCAACAAGAATAACTTTTTCATCTTTATTTGTTTTGTATAAATATACCAAAAAGTTGGCCAACTATTTTCCGTTGTATTCGCTCATGGTATTTCCTAATCCGGAAAGAGCAAACGAATTAATAGCCTGAAGTGCTAGATCCATACGTTCGGCAAGTTTGGTTTTTTCTTCCTCATCCCATTCTCCCAATACGTAATCTACCTGTTTTCCCTTTTTAAAATCATCGCTGATCCCAAAACGAAAACGCGGATAGTCTGAAGAATTCAAAACCAATTGAATGTTTTTAAGTCCGTTATGGCCACCATCGCTTCCTTTGGGTTTGATACGGATGGTACCGAAAGGCAAATTCAAATCATCGGTAATCACCAAAATGTTTTCTTTGGCGATTTTTTCCTTCTCCATCCAATACTGAACCGCTTTTCCGCTAAGGTTCATGTAGGTATTAGGTTTTAAAAGGATAAGCGTTCTGCCTTTGATTTTGTATTCACATACCGTTCCAAGTTTGGCGGTTTCAAAATTCAGTCCTTCTTTTTTGGCCAAATGATCCAATACCTTAAAGCCGATGTTGTGGCGTGTGTTCACATACTCCGCTCCGATATTGCCTAAACCTACGATTAAAAATTTTTTACTCACTTCGTTACTATTTTTATTGTGGAGTTCGAGAAGCTCCGATTTCACGGGATCGATTGCTTCATTTGGGGAATTTTCTTTTTTGAAGATGTTTTTAAGCCATTTCATAACACAAAAGTAGTGGAATTTCAAAAGGTTTCCAAAAGCACCTTAAAGCCGCTCTAATAGCCCCGATGGAAGTGACAGCTTCGCAGCGCAGCGGAGAACTATAACAAACAGCGGGAAGTGCCATTACTGAAACAGCCCAAGCCAATCGCTTCAAAAAATAAATAAAAAAAGTCCCGATAAAAACCGGGACTCTTTGATATGGATCGAATCGAAAAATTATTTTTTCTTTCCTTTTGCTCCTTTTTCTGCTTTTGCAGCTTCCTGAGCAGCTTTCATCGCCGCACGAGAAATTCTCACTTGACACACAACCGTGTTGTCTGGGTGTAACAATTTGAAGTTGTTTGTAGCCAATTTAGTTACATACAATTTGTTACCCATTTCAAGTGGAGTGATGTCTGCTTCTACGAAGTCAGGTAGGTTAGCAGGCAAAGCTCTAACTTTTAATTTACGTTGGTTCAAACGTAAAACACCTCCTAATAATACACCTGGAGAAGTTCCAACCACTTTTACCGGTACTTCCATAGTGATTTCCTTTTTAGGATCTAACTGGTAGAAGTCGATGTGTAAAATTTTGTCTGAAACTGGGTCCATTTGGATGTCCTGAAGGATCGCCTCGTATGATTTACCACCTGCCAAATCAAGTACTACTGTGTGTACGTTTGGAGTGTAAACTAAACTTTTAAACGCTTTTTCCTCAGCGATAAAATGTACTGGTTGATCTCCTCCGTATAACACGCAAGGTACCATTCCAGCATTACGTGCTGCTTTCGTTGCCGATTTGCCCACGCTTTCTCTTTCAGATCCTTTGATCGTAATTGATTTCATTGTGAAATATTTAAATAATTAATAAAATTCTAAACTATAAACTTCCCGCTAATGGAAGTGTTGTTTTGTACCATGTGCATTACCTCTGCAAATAATGGGGCGCAAGATACAACTTTTATTTTAGCGCTCTCTCTTTTTAATGGAATTGAATCCGTTACGATTAACTCCAGAATTTGAGAATTTTCAATTTTTTCGTAGGCTCCTCCCGATAAAATGGCGTGCGTACAAATTGCTCTAACACTTAAAGCCCCACGCTCCATCATCATGTCTGCCGCTTTGGCTAAGGTTCCTCCGGTGTCGATCATGTCGTCTACCAAAATTACATTGCGTCCGCGCACATCTCCAATCAGTTCCATGGTATCGATTACGTTGGCCGCTTTACGCTGTTTGTAGCAGATTACCACATCCGACTCCAAAAACTTGGAATACGCATACGCTCTTTTCGAACCTCCCATGTCCGGGGATGCAATAGTCAGATTATCTAAATTCAGACTTCTTACATACGGCAAGAAAATAGTTGAAGCGAACAAGTGGTCTACCGGTTTTTCGAAGAACCCCTGAATCTGATCGGCATGTAAATCCATGGTCATGATTCTTGTAGCTCCTGCCGATTCCAATAATTTAGCTACCAGTTTCGCTCCTATCGGAACTCTCGGCTTGTCTTTACGGTCCTGACGCGCCCATCCAAAATATGGGATTACTGCGGTAATGTGTCTTGCCGAAGCTCTTTTCGCCGCATCGATCATTAACAGAAGTTCCATTAAATTATCGGCACTTGGAAAAGTCGAACACACCAAAAATACGCGCAATCCGCGGATAGACTCTTCAAAAGACGGCTGAAACTCGCCATCACTATATTTAGAGAACGTTACCTTGCCCAGCTCTGCACCGTAATGCGCTGCAATTTTTTCAGCAAGATAGACACTTTGAGAACATGCAAAAATTTTTGCTTCCGGTTCAATGTGTGACATTTAATTTGTTGTTTTGTAGTTAGTTGAGTGTTGTGTTGCTCTAACGCGGTGCAAATTTAGAAATTAAATTCAACTCTGAAAGCAATTTTTTCTTTTATTTTTTGATTATATCTCGAATTTTTAGTTACATTTGCACCCACAAATTGAAACAATCAATTTCTAGAGATGCTTTAAAAACATCTCAGCCCGCAAGCCGCGGTGGCGGAATTGGTAGACGCGCACGACTCAAACTCGTGTACTTAGGTGTGTGGGTTCGATTCCCACCCGCGGTACAAAACCTCTCAGCAATGAGAGGTTTTTTTTATTTCCATTGTTTCCTCTCCCTCAATCAAGATAAGCCCCAACACCAAATTAATAGAACCAAAAACTATATCCATTGAAAAAACAACTCAAAAAATACAGTTATGTTCTTAATTTTTACTTGAGCAGTAACAAAAATTCATTAGCTCAATTCAATTTTTACAATCTGTTTCTTAAAACATTAACTAATTTCTTCAATACTTTAAGTTTCCTTTTATAAAAATAGCATGGCCCTATCAATTAAGCTCCTAAAACCATGACACAAAGCCGTTTAAAAACACTCCTAACAAAATTTTTTACTTCGTACCGAATTGCCTATTTTTGAGCCGAACAAACTAATGACGTATGAGCACACCAACTAGACACAACTGGACTAAGGAAGAAATCATTGCGATATACAACAAACCGTTAATGGATTTGCTTTTCGAAGCCGCTTCCATTCACCGCGAACACCATGACCCGAATGTGGTTCAGGTTTCCACTTTATTATCAATTAAAACCGGAGGTTGCCCGGAAGATTGTGGGTATTGCCCACAAGCTGCCCGTTACCACACTGATATCGAAGGCAACGATTTAATGTCGGTTTCTCAGGTAAAAGCACAAGCTTTACGCGCAAAATCAAGCGGTTCTTCCCGCGTTTGCATGGGCGCTGCCTGGAGAAACGTGAAAGACGGGCCGGAATTCGATCAGGTATTGGAAATGGTGCGTACTATCAACAAACTGGATATGGAGGTTTGCTGTACTTTGGGAATGTTAACCGAAAATCAGGCCGCTCGTTTGGCAGAAGCCGGATTGTACGCTTACAACCACAATTTAGACACTTCCGAAGAATACTATAAAGAAGTAATTTCCACACGCGGTTTCGAAGACCGTTTGCAAACCATCGAGAACGTGCGCAAAACCAACGTAACGGTTTGTAGCGGCGGAATTATCGGAATGGGAGAACGCATCGAAGACAGAGCCGGAATGTTAGTGGCTTTATCAACGTTAAACCCTCAACCGGAATCCGTGCCGATTAATGCTTTGGTTGCTGTGGAAGGAACACCAATGGAAGACGAAAAACCAGTGGAGATCTGGGAAATGATCCGTATGGTAGCCACCACAAGAATTGTGATGCCGGAAACCCAAGTGCGTTTGTCTGCCGGAAGAACCCAAATGTCCAGAGAAGGACAGGCGATGTGTTTCTTTGCCGGAGCGAATTCGATTTTTGCCGGAGACAAATTGTTAACGACTCCAAACCCGGATGTAAACGAAGACATGAAAATGTTTGAATTACTAGGATTGCAACCACAAAAACCCTTCATCAAATTAATGCAGCCGGAAACCGTGGAGGCAGAAGATTCGAAGTTTCAGGCGTTGGGTGAAAAACCAAAATGGTCACGACCAGGGCACACCATCGAAAGAAACCTAGAAGCACAGGAAAAAGGTAAAGAGTGCTGCTAATTCTTTAATTTTCTCACAAAAATATATTTACGGTAACGTAAAGCTTTCTTAACTTTGCTCTTAGCCCCTTTCGCTGAGAGCATTTTTTTTGCAAAAAATTTTAATCGCCGTATATGAAGTTACATCTAACCGAGATTGAGCGTGTAAAAACCATTTCAAAAGAGGAGTTTTACAACAATTATGTAAAAAAACAAAAACCATTGGTAATAGAACAGCTAACTTCCGATTGGCCGGCCTTTGAAAAATGGAATTTAAATTACATCAAAGACCTTGCGGGTGAAAAAACAGTTCCTTTGTATGACGACCGCCCGGTTTCCCACAAAGACGGTTTTAACGAGGCCCATGCCGAAATGAAAATGAGCGAGTACATCGACTTGTTGCAATCCAAACCCACCAATTACCGTATTTTTCTCTACAACCTGATGAAACAGGTGCCGCAACTGCAAAACGACTTTAAATGGCCCGATATCGGCTTAAAACTCATCAAACAATTACCGATGTTGTTCTTTGGCGGAGAAAATTCAAAAGTGTTCATCCATTACGACATCGATTACTCCAACATACTGCATTTTCATTTCCACGGAAAAAAACAGTGCATCCTTTTCGCGCCGAACCAAACACCTTATCTGTACAAAGTGCCTCATGCTTTAATTTCTAGGGAAGACATCGATTTTGACAACCCCGATTTTGAAAAATGGCCCGCTTTAAAACAAGCCAAAGGATTAATCTGTAATTTAAATCATGGCGAAATGCTCTACATGCCTGAAGGTTATTGGCATTACATGAAATATCTTACTCCGGGATTTTCAATGAGCCTTAGGGCTTACCCGAGAAAACTAAGCAGTTTGTATTATGCCGTGTACAACATTTTTGTAATGCGTCATTTCGACGGGCTGATGCGCAAGTGGAAAGGCCAACAATGGATTGACTACAAAAATGAGCAGGCAGTGATCAGAACACACAAAAATTTAAACATCGTTAAATAAAAAAGTCCCGAGTTAACTCGGGACTTTTATTTGAACATAACTTTCGATTAATAAAGTATCTTTTTATCTACCGTTTGACCACTTTCTAAAGTTACCTTAACAATTAAAGCACTTTGTGTTTTTCTTATCGTAGAAAATGAAGTCGAATTGCTGTTAACATTTTTCTTTTCTGCCAGTAAACGTCCTAAAACATCATAAACCGCAACTTCACGAATTTGCCCTAAACCGGAAGCAATATTTACTTCTGAGTTTGTATAAACCGTTACCGCATTACTTAGGGTTTCAAAATCAGTATTCCCTAAAGTTGTATTGGTAAATCTAAGCACAAATCGATTGTTGAATTCTCCAGCCGGCGTACTGAACACATAGTTAGAATCTTTTAAATTGTGTACGATGTTCAACTGTAAATCTTCAAGGAAAACATTTTGAGAACGTAAAACACCTTCGATATCGCCAATAGAAACCGTATAAGTCTTTTCATAAGCGGAACGGAATCCTAACGGCACCACATCATTTACATCGAAAGCGCCTCTGCCCTGAATTTTATAAGCCGTATCATTAATCATCGAATAAAAGGCAGCATACGTATCGGATTTCACATAAAAACCGTCGTAGGCTTCATCAACACCGGAAGTAGCCTGAGGGAAGAAACCAATCAATTGCTGACTGTAAATCCCTTCCGGATTGGTCAGGTTCAACCAAAGTCGGTCTTTTTCAACCGGTGCTGAAGCTGTTCGATAAAAATTCGCATTAGAATACGTAGCACTACGCATACTGTTATTGAAAACCGCATTCGCATTGGCCGAAGCATCCACCTGAAACCCCTGACCCGAAGCAATATATCCGTTTGGCACGTTTCCGTTTCCGTTTCCGGTAAGCAACCCTCCACGAGTGGAAGTTCCCCCACTCAGATTATAATAGGCAAAATCATCAGCACTAAAATTCATCCCCATCGGCCCAGGGTTTACAGCGGCAACCTGAATATTACCTTCATGAGTCCAGAAATAAAGCGTTCCGGAAATAACACCAGCATTGGCCGTTATAAAATCATCCGCTTTAATAGCAGAAGGATATGGATTCCCGATTAAATTGAAATCGTCGGAGTTTTTGGTACCGTCCTGACTCAAACTCAATGGCGTATTTACCACTCCATTGTTTACACGTCCGGTAAACACCACATTCTGCTGCTTTGGAAATGTTCCTGAGGTATTCCCCATTACCGCATACCCTCTTCCGGAGGTCATTACTTCTGCTTGAGGAGTGAATACCCACGCATCCTGATTATCATCGTGAGAATCATTGTTATCATCACGGAAATTGGCCGTATTCAACTTATAAATATAATTTTGCTGCCATGCAGAAAAAGCACTTCCTATAGTTGCATTTACAACGGGCGGCGACCAAAACGTATAATCATACATATCAAACATTGAAGACGTTTTACGCACGTTCATCGTTCCATTGTTGGTTACCACACCAGCATCATTTGTCATAACCAACGAACCTTGATCCAGCACATCTACCACAGCCGTAGCATTCACCGTTAAATCATTGGTGATTTGCGCATAGGTATTGGCTGCAATAGTTAAGGTGAAACCTGAATTTACCGTTACTCTACAGGCCTCAAGGTTCCCATGCGTAGCAGTATTGTAATTTCCATTAATCGTTACGGCAACATTTTTATTAGGAACTCCATTGGACCAAGCCGATCCGTTCCAAGTTGAAGTTATCGTTCCACAAGCTACCACAAGCTCAGTAATTACCTGTCGGCACAATTCAACAGAAAAACTATTTAAAGTTCCTGAGTTAGAAGGACCTCCGGTCGTTACAACATCGGCCACTCTAAACCTCCAGGTTCCTGCCGAATTTTTACCGTTGAACGCTGCCAATGGGCTTGCAGGTTGATAGGAATTTCCAGTGCCTGCACCTGCGCAAGAAAAAACAGCGCCGGAATCATCAAATGTTGTAATTAATGGATTGACGGCGTTTCCACAGTTATAATCGTCGCTTCTGTACAACTGCACAAAGCTTAAATCTGGGTGATTTACCCCTAAATAAACCTGATTCGCCCTGTGTGAAAGATTCGTGCTTACATTCACATCGGAAATCACAAAACTATCCGGTACGTTCACTGAAAAAGTCTGATAAGCCAATGGATTTTGTTCCACTATGTTTGCATTCGGACTTGAAGTATAGGTAGTACAAACGGTCGCTACCGTATAACCGATGGCAAAATCTGTGGTATTAATAGCGTAATAGTCGTTACCGGTTGGCTCAATTAAAAGACGACAATACGGTGCTGAAACGTTCGGAACCGTAATGGTTTGTGTACCGTCGTTTGGAGTATTAGCAATTAGGGTAGTTGGAAAAGTCAGTCCTCCATCAGTGGAAAGCAAAATGTTTACGTTAGCAGAACCCGCCAAAGCCGTTGTATTATTTACCGACCAGGTTACGGTTTGGGTACTCCCCTGATTCCAACTAATTCCGGAGGTACTTTGAGAGGTAATTGCAAAAGGCCCGTAGGCATTATCAACGGTAACGGTCATGTTATCACTTTCATTACAAGCACCACCCGCTCTATTGTCTCTTACCGTTAATCTAAAATTAAAAACACGATCAACTCCTGAGGGAATCTCCCACATGTTTCCATTAACACCGTTTGCAACGTGACCGGCTAAATTCGGAAGACGGCGTGTAGGACTAGCCGTTGGGGTAAACGAACGGTAATTTGGCCCCGAAGTTTTGGTTGTACTTGGATAGGTAGTGGTTGCGTCTCCAATATCCATCTGCTCCCAACAATAGGTTAAGGTCCCGTTTCCATTGGCATCGGTTCCTGATCCTGTTAATTTAAAGGCCGTTCCTATCGGAAATAATTTATCAGCCCCCGCATTGGCAGTAGGAACAGCATTCCCTGTTGGAATTACCACAGCACAGGCTTTTCCCTTAATATTATTAGTTACCTGCTGAATACTGATGGCATGAAAATAAGCATCACTGTGCGCCTGAACATCGGTTGCCCCGGTAATTCCGGCATAACCCATAATGGTACTTCCGCTTCCCGGTTCTAATTGTGCAACGGCAACCTGAGTAGAATGGGTAAAGGTATGATTCGCACCAAATTGATGTCCTATTTCGTGCGCCACATAATCAATATCAAAATTATCTCCTTGCGGAATTCCGTCTGCCGGAGAAGTATAGCCGCTTCCTTTTTGTCCGTTAACACAAACACAGCCGATACAGCCCGCATTACCTCCACCTCCGGTAGCTCCGAACAGGTGACCAACATCGTAATTTGCCTCACCGATTACTGCAGTCAGGTTGGCCTGCAATTCGGCATTCCAGTTAGACAATTGAGCAGCTGGTGAATAAGGATCGGTAGCTGCGTTGGTATACACAACATTCGAGTTGGTGGCAATGAGCACCATCGTGGCATTAAAATCATTTTCAAACACGCCGTTAACCCGCGTAACAGTTGTGTTGATAGCCGCCATAGCTCCTGCCACAGTACCACCGTGATACGAGGTGTATTCTCCGGTACAAGACATTGCCAAACGGAAACGTCTTAGTTGGCTGTCGTCGGCATTGTTCAGGATTTCATTTTCAAAGCCTTTCCCGGAAAGCATACTCTCAGGTGTTGAACAATCAAAAGGGAGTTTACTTCCCGAATTATTGGATCTTCGGAAAACAATATATTTTTTAAGATCTTTGGTTAAAGGATCAATAATTAAAGTTCCTTTTTCTGCCGTTCGTATAATGGCACTGAACCCTTTCTGGGGCGAAACACTAAAACGAATTGTTGTTGAAGGATGTTCCATACTTTGTCCCGCATAGGAACGAATTTCCGGAAAACGCGCCTGTAATTCAGGTTCCATTACAGAAGCCTCTACAATGGTGAAACGTTCCAAAACCCCCTCATCGTTAGGAATGGTTATAACAGAACCAGTTGCGGCAGAAGCAACTTCTCTACTTGGTGCATTTTTTAATTCTTGCTGAATTGCGCTTAAATCTAAAGTGAAGATTTTGAATTGTTTAGGCTGAACTGTTCTTTGCAAAAGATATTCCGTTGGTAATTCAGAACCTGCTTGCTCGGCCCATAACGCTTTTTTTTGAGCGCACAAAGACAACGCCATTAATTGCAAGAAAGCAATTAGTAGGATTTTTTTCATTTTTTTGGGTTGGTTAGTTAAGTTATCGCAATATTATATATTTTTCACAACAATTCCTTAACAATTCCTTAAAAAAATAACAAAAACAAAAAAAGCGTCAAGAATTTAATCCTGACGCTTTTTGTAAAAGAGTATACTGTTTTAGTAAATTACCTTTTTGTCTACAATTTGACCATTTTCCAAAGTAACTTTAACAATTAGAGTACTTTGTGTTTTGGACAGATTCGCAAAATCCGTTGCACTTGCATTTACGTTTTTCTTCTGAGCTATTACGCGTCCTAAAATATCGTAAACCACAACTTCTTTGATCGGTTCTAGAGAAGAAGCCACATGAAGCACATCGTTTGCATAAACCATAACCGCATTACTGTTGGCTTCAAAATCAGTAGCTCCTAAAGTTTCACTGTTGAAACGCAATACAAAACGGTTGTTGAATTCACCCGCAGGAGTTGAAAACACATAATTGGAAGCTTTCAAATCATGAATAATGTTCAATTGCTTGTCTTCTAGGTATACATTCTCCGTACGTAAGACCCCTTGAATATCACCAATGGAAACCGTATAGGTTTTCTCGTACGCTGAGCGGAATCCTAAAGCTACTTTTGCATTTACGTCATACGCTTCTCGTCCCTGAATTTTGAACTGCGTATCGCCAATTAACGAGTAGAATGCCGCATAGGTATTCGATTTTACGTAATAACCATCATAACCACGATCCAACTCCGGAGTAGCTTCTGGAAAGAAACCGATTAACTGTTGGTTGAAAATACCTTCCGGATTGGTAAGGTTTAACCAAATACGGTCTTTCTCCTGAGTTCCGTTTGCACTACGATAGAAATTCGTGTTCAAATGATTTTTGTTTCGCATACTGTTGTTGAACACAACATTGGTTGCTGCATTCGCATCAACCTCGAAACCTTGACCTGAGGCAATAAAGCCATTTGGCACGTTACTGTTTCCGTTTCCAGAAAGCAATCCCGCTCTTGTTCCAGTTCCTCCAGCCAAGTTATAGTAGGCAAAATCGTCCGGACTGTAATTGTAAGCCATTGGACCAGGATTAATTGCTGCTACCTGAATATCTCCTTCGTGGGTCCAGAAATAAAGGGTTCCTGAAATATCGGCATTGTCTGTAATAAACTTATCGGCACTAATTGCAGACGGATAAGGGTTTCCTACTAAGTTGAAATCGTCGTTTGCATTAGCCGGATCCAAACTCATTCCGATAGGCTGAGTGATTACTCCGTTATTTACCGGTCCGGTAAACACCACACCTTGTTGAGCCGGATAGGTCTGAGTTATTTTACCCATCACTCCATAAGCTCTACCCGGAGACATTGCTTCAGTTTGAGGCGTGAATACCCAAGCATCCTGGTTGTCGTCGTGTGAATCGTTATTGGCATCCAAGAATTTAGTGGCATCCAATTTAAAGATGTAATTCGTTTGCCACTGACTAAACACACTAATCAACGCATTAGAGATTGGCGAAGACCAGAAGGTATAATCATAACGGTCAAACGTTGAAGACATTTTTCTCACATTAGTCGTTCCGTTGTTAGTTACCACACCTGTATCGCTTACCATTACCAAAGAACCTTGGTTTTGAACCTCTAGTGTCCCGTTAACCGTTAAATCATTTTGGATCAATACATAATCCGTATCCTTAATATCAAGAGTAAAACCGTTATTGATCGTTAAACTACAACATTCGAAATCACCGTTTGCCGTAGTATCGTAATTACCATTGATGATGGCTAGTTTGGTTAAATCCGGGTTTCCGTTAGACCAAGCCGAGCCGTTCCAAGTAGTGGAATTTACTTTTAATTGGGCTGCATCGGAAGCCACCGAACAAGTCCCCGCTTGAGTAACCTGACAATAGAATTGGTATCCATTCAAAGTACCAATAGCTCCATTCAATCCCAAAGTATTAGAAGTAAAACCAGATGCAGTCACACCGGCAAACGATCCAGCCGCTACAGTAGTCCATCCAGCCGAAACTCCATTATTATAATACCATTGATACGTTAAAACTCCAGCTCCGGCAGGTGTAGCGGCAATTGTAAAACTTGCAGTAGTACCACAACCACTAACATCAGACGGATTTGTATTTACCGTAGGTAAGTTATTTGTATAAGCAAAAGGAACAATACCAAGGTTGGCACAGGTTTCTGTTGTAAGCAAAGTCCAATCTGCAGCATTATAAGTAGCCGTTGGACCAACAGCCGCAGCGTTTCTTCGAATTACATATCCTTTTTCATTTGGACAATATACTATATCAACTGTAACATCATTTTTAGTAAGACGAATTTCGTCGTTTTCGTTGATTCCATTTCCTTTGTTGGTATAATTGTAGGTCATTGGATCGCAAGAAGTATCGGAACCCAAATCCGCAACATAAACTCCTCCAGGAGCAATGGTTCCTGAAATATCAACACTACGCAAACCTACAGTAATACCAATATCTCCATAACGAACTAATTTATAATTCGCACCCGCTGCATCCAAATTGATTGGGCTACCGGTTGGATTGTACAATTCCATATACCATGAGTTACCTGCAGCTGAGTCATAAACCTCCGAAATAATCAAATCATTAAGATTATTACCCGTTGAACAAGTACCTGTTTGTTTAATTTCAGTAAAATTAGATACAGTATTCACCTTACAACCTCCTTCAGTTACCGTAATCTGCCCCGTGGTTAAACCAGAAGGAACCGTTGCAATAATTGTAGTTGCATTAACATAAGTAACCACAGCAGAAATTCCATTGAACATTACCGTAGTTCCAGCTGTAAAACCTGAACCGGTAATGGTTACATCTGTTCCTGTTGGGCCCGATGCAGGTGCAAAACTTGTAACCGCGTGGGTAGGCACACAAGCAGCAATAATATTAATAGTGTAATCTTCCACTTCCCCATCAAAACCGGATAAACACGGAGACGAGTCACCATCATAGGTTGCAATTACACGCATTCTCGTTGCTCCGATAGCAGCCGTCAACGGAATATTAATCGAAAGCGGTGAAGAACTTGAAAGGCCACTAGCCACATTGGTTGCCGATCCTAAATCGAAAGCCTCACCCGGATCATTAAAATCCAAATCGTGGTTGAAATCAATCCATGCAAAAGCCAAAACAGTGAAATTACCATCGGTATTGATTCTTGAAGACAATGAATAACTGTTACCCTGTTGCACCGTTGTAGAAATCCCAGTATAATCGGAATAACCTGAAGGCTTCCCACTAGTATTGTTTATTGTATTGAAAGTAACGTTGGTTACTGAAGTTTGAAAAGATGTATTACCACTTGAAGCACAATAAGCTGCAACCGTTGTAACTGAATTTGACAACGGAGTTGCTGTATTATAAGCTATAGCACAAGATCCTGTGTTATATGAAAAAACGAAAACATAATAGGTTGTTCCTGAAGTCAACCCAGTAACAGAAAAAGAATTACCTGCACCTGAATATGCAACTGTTCCATCCCCTAAAGTATTACCGGCTGTATAACTTGTACCATCTACTGGCAAATCAGCAGCAGCCAAAGTTGCGCTTGTACTGTAAACCACCAAATATCCAGAAGGTGCTGGTGAAGCTGCAGTAAAAGAACCATTGAAAGCAGAAGTAGTTATTGCTGAAAACGACAAAGCTGTTGGTTGAGCAGTAGGTGTTGTACATGACGCCGGTGGCGGACCACATATAATAACGACATCATCCAAGTACCAAGTATTAAAAGAAGAATTGAATCTGAAAGTCACATTGCTTTGTACTGAAAGATCTACCCCACTAATATTTGTCAAATTGACATTCTCGTTTGCTCCAGCACTATTAGTTACAAAAGTATAACACGGAAGCCATGGTCCAGCTCCAATTCTATAATCTACTGTACCGCTTCCCGGATTACTATTGTCTTGATGAAACTGTAATGTTGTAGGAAAATTAACGGATGGAGTGATTAAATAATCACTAATACCAAGGGCTCTACACGGCGCAGCAGCTCCGTAATGTGAAGCTACAGCATCACTTGCCGTTCCATTATCCGTCCAATCCGTAAAACTGACAAAATCTTCATTAACACACGGCGCAGTAGTAACAACCTGATTTTGATTTACACTTGTAGCAGCTGCATAATTAGCATTACCCGCTTGTGATGCAGTAATAACAGTTGTCCCTACCCCTACAATAGTCACAGTGTTCCCTGAAACCGTAGCAACAGCAGGGTTTGAACTCACATAAGTTATAGCTAATCCCGAACTTGAAGTAGCGGTAAGATTAAAGTTTGGCGCACCTACATATTGCACAGGAAGCGGATTGAATGTTATCGTTTGTGAAGCCTGAGTAATATCTGCCGATAAACCTACAGGTTGAGTTAAAGTATAATTTCCTGAAGCAGCTCCTGAAATTGTACTAGTAGAGGTAACCGCAATTCCAACCCCTACGTTTGCCGTTGCAAATGTTCCTGATGGATTAAGTGTTACCGCATCAGGAGCAATAACCCCTACTAATGTAGCTCCAGAAATGGTAGCTGTTGTTGTCCCATCATATACCTTATTATTTGCTACTGCACCAGATACCGTTAAAGGCTTTGCCGTAATATTAGCAGTCAACCCAGTCGGTTGAGTAAGCGTATAATTTCCTGATTGAGCTCCAGAAAGTGTATAACCTGAAACTGTAACCGGTTTAGCAACTCCTACAGTAAAGGTCGCAAAAGAAGCTGTCGGAACGCCAGACAAGGAAACCACATCCGAACCAACAACTCCAACCAAAGAAGGCGTTCCAGACAGAGTGGCTGTTGTTGTCCTATCATACACTTTATTATCTGCCGTTAAACCGGAAATAGTCAGATTCTTAGCTGTAATTGTTAAAACTAAGGTTTTAGTATCCGTACCACTTCCATTAGTTGCTGATATATCAATATTATATGAACCAACACCAACAGTTGGTGTCCCAGTAATTGCACCAGTCGTTGTATTTATAGACAAGCCGGAAGGCAAACCAGTTGCATTATAACTAGTTGGCACACCAGAAGCCGTAATATTATAAGAATAAGCACTACCATAAACCGAAGATGATGTGAGTGAACTTGTAATAGATGGAACCCCTCCAACAGGAACCCCTCTAATAATAAGGTCATCAATCCTCATCGTTGCTGTCCCACTTCCCGTAGCAGTAATCCTTAACCTAATTGAAGCTTTATTATCATATCCCCCACCTAGAGAAAACGGAGTCAAACTTGCAAATGAACCATTTGGACATGCTAATGAAGTCACTGCAGCGAATGCAACCCCTCCAGTAGGATCTCCAGTAACCACCCAAGAAGTACCTGCTGCCGATGATCTACCTGCAAAAGAAATATCAACACCTGTATAACCAGTTGTAGAAATTGTCAATTCAAAATACTTCCCAGCAGAACTAGCAAAAGAAGCTGCCTGACCAGTAACTCCTGCAAAATAACTTACCGCAGAACTTGCAGACAACGCAGGCGTCCCAATAGCACCAGCCTCAACTGTCAAATTATTTTCAAATTTATAATTTGCCAAAACAGTCTGCCCCCATCCATAAGTAGCAGCCATCAAAAAAGACAGTAATAGTAATTTAAATTTCATACGTGTTTGTTAAAATTTTAAATAATTTCCTATTTTTAAACCGCCTTTTCGACCAAATGTTAAAAAGCGGGTGTCAAAGGTACGAAATTTTGGAATATTTTCAATCACTTATGATTAATTTATTGTTAAGTTATGAGTAATTTATGAACACTAACCCTCTGAAAACCTATACAGTAGACCAAGCCAAACAAAAACTGGAATACTATTGCAGCTACCAGGAGCGCTGTCATGCCGAGGTGGAAGAGAAATTGCGCTCCATGAAAATGATTCCGCAAGCGATCGACATCATTATTGTTCACCTGATTGAAAATAATTTTTTAAACGAAGAACGCTTTGCCTTAAGTTTTGCCCGCGGAAAACACAACATTAAAAAATGGGGAAAAGTCCGAATTATCAACGAGTTGAAATTCAGAAACATTTCCAAATACAATATCGACAAGGCACTTAAAGAAATTTCCACAACAGAGTACCACACAACCTTTCATGAATTGGCCGAAAAACAGTGGGAAAGCATCACCGAGAAAAACCTTCCGAAAAAGAAAAAAAAATTTTGCGATTTTTTACTACGTAAGGGCTATGAAAGCAATTTGGTATTTGAAAAACTGAACGAATTGTCGGCTTAAATCTTTTATAAAAACTCAGGCATTATCCAATTTCAAAGGTTGCAACACTAAACACAATCCTTAAAAAATAATCGCAAACAAAAATTGTGATCAATTTAAATTAAAAAATAAAAGTTCACAAAACTGTGATCGAAAAAAATTTTAAAAGAAAATGATTACAATTTTGTGATCAAAAAACAATATGATATAAAAAAAATCACATTTTTGATGAAAAATAATTTTCAAAAAAATGTCAAAAGTAAATAAACAAAAAGATTTGCAGAGGATTTAGGAAAGTCCAATCAAAACACTCACCGCGTTACCGCCAAAACCTACGGCGTTCACCAACACTTTTCTAATGGAAGTGCGTTCTGTTTGTTTTTCGGCAAAAGGCACCGGAACAAATTGTTGGTGCTGCAACATCATTACTGCCAGTTCTACACTCAAAATTCCGGAAGACCCGAAGGTATGCCCGATTTTCCATTTGTTGGTGGTTAGCATTGGTAGATTGGTTCCAAACACTTTTTCAATCGCCTGAATTTCCGAGGAATCTCCTTTAACCGTTCCCGGTGCGTGCATTACAACAGCATCCACTTGGTCTAAAGAAACATTTTCAAGAGCCATTTTCATCGATTGCTGAAAGCATACCGCATCGGTAGAAATGGAAATTCCGTGTTCTAAAATATCGGTTGCATACCCAACACCTTGTATGTACCCCAAGGCTTTCTCCGTAGTCCCATTTTCCATGCAAAGCATTCCGGCCCCTTCTCCTAAAACCATGGTATTTTTAGTTTTCTCCCTATCAAAAGCTCGACACGGAAATTCCGAAACTTCCGAAGAATAAATCTTAAGCGCCTGCATTTGCGCAAGGGTAAACGGGGTTAAAGACGCTTCGCTTCCCCCTACCAAAAATTTATCGGCCATTCCCGAGCGCAGCCATGCCACACCGTTTAAAAGTGCATGTAAAGCAGTGGAGCAAGTAATCGAATGGGAAATTTCAGGACCCCGCGCCTTCAAATCATGCGCAATCCAGGAGGAAATATTCCCCATAGTGGTGGTTGGCGAGGCTAAAGTTGAAGCTCTTCCGGTAGTGATGAACTCCTGATGGTAATTCTCAAAAAGTTCGGTCGCCCCCCGTGAAGAACCAATGTTGATACCAAAGACGTCGTTTTCATTCCATCCGGCTTGTTTTACCGCTTCACGAGAAGCAAGCATTGCATACAAAACGGAATTGTCCAACGCTTTATATTTGTGATCCGATAAGCGCAAAACCTTTACTTCTTCTAAAAGAGTTTCGGATAAAGCGGCTACGTTTACTTTTTGCTTTCCGATTGTTTTTTCCGCTATCAAAGTGGTTGGTTTCAGGTATTCTGCCCAAATGGCTTCGGGTTGGTTTCCCAAGGGTGAAAAAGATGATAAGGCGGTAATAGCAATCGGTTTCAAATTCAAAATTTTTGCAAAGTTAGCATTCTATTAATGCTTCTTCTATAGTTTGGTAGATTTTTTCCAGTTGTGCATCGGTAATCACATACGGAGGCAAAACATAAACAATATTTCCCACCGGACGCAGGATAATTCCTTTATCAATAAAAAAGTTGTACAATCTATTGCGGAAACTCCCGTAATAACTCTGCGCACCGTCGGTTTTAATTTCCAAAGCAAAGATTACTCCCAAAACTCGAGTTGTTGCAACCCGGGAATGATTCTTAATCTTATTTTCAAATCTAAGATGATTCTCGTGAATCCGCTGAATATTTTGCTGCATTACTTCAGTAGTTAAGAGCTCCATACTGGCCAAAGCCGCTGCACAACCAGTTGGATTGGCAGTAAACGTATGCCCGTGAAACAAGGCTTTATTCACATCCTGATCATAAAAACCATCGAACAACTCTTGTGTAAAAGTGGTAATTGCCATTGGAATCGTCCCTCCAGTGAGCGCTTTGGACAAACACATCATATCAGGTTGTTCACTCAAATAATCGCAGGCAAAGGTTTTTCCGGTTTTTCCGAAGCCGGTCATCACTTCATCAGCTATAGTAAAGACATTATGTTTTTTGCAGAGCGCGATCAGTTTATCCAACTCGGAAGCATCATACATTACCATTCCCGCCGCACCTTGCACTAACGGTTCGAAAATAAATCCGGCAAACTCATTGGTTTTTAAAAGCGTTTCCAATGCTTCGTAACTTGCTAATTCATTGCCTTTACTTGGAACGGGAATTCGAACCACTTCCAATAATGATCCTTTAAACGCTTCGGTAAAAAAAGAAATCCCGCTGGCAGCCATCGCTGCAAACGTATCGCCGTGAAAGGCATTTTCAAACGCGATTATCTTTGTGCGTCGTTCTCCTTTGTTATAAAAATACTGAAGCGCCACTTTAATCGCGATTTCCACCGCCGTAGAACCGTTATCGGAATAGAACAGTTTTTTTTGATTGGACGGAAGCAGCTGCGTCAGTTTTTCAGCGACCAAAACGGCAGGTTCGTGTGTAAAACCTCCGAACAACACATGTTCTAAAGTAGTAAGTTGTTTGTAAATCGCATCAGCAATAAACTTGTTGGAATGCCCGTACGGGTTGACCCACCACGAAGCAATCGCATCGATGTATTCTTTCCCGTTTTCATCCCATAACAACGCACCTTCCCCTTTGGTAATGGCAATATGTGGTGCAGCAGTCTTGTGTTGGGTATACGGATGCCAGTTGTGTTGTATATCTCTTTCGGAAAGGTTCATTTCAATTATGAGTTATGAATTATGAGTTAGTACAACTCAACAAGTGTTGTCCTGAATTTATCGGCATAATAACAGATTACATTTTGATCGAAGTAGGGCTCGTTTTCGATGCATCCGAGCATTTTTAGTCCGGTTTTTTTCAGGATGATTTCTTCTGAAGCCGCATTTTCGTCTCCATTGAAGATAATTCCGGCTAGGTTTAACTTTCTATTCTGCAAGGCTTCAATGGTTAAAAGCGTATGGTTAATGCTTCCCAGATAATGACGGGACACCACCACTACTTTATAATCCGGCTGAATCAAATCGATCACACAATCAGTTTCATTTAACGGGACAAAAACACCGCCGGCACCTTCCACCACCAAATGGTTTTTGGTTTTCGGTTCTATAATTTTTTTTAGGTCGATCGTTAGGCCATCCAATTCGGCTGCCAAATGCGGACTTGCAGGTGTTTGCAACGCATAAGCATTCTCAAAAATCTTTGTTTTAGAATTGGAAAGGTAGTTTTGGATTTTATGGGAATCGGAATTGTGCAAATCACCTGCCTGCACTGGTTTCCAGTAATCGGCTTGCAAAGCTTCCGTGATGATGGCCGAGGCGATGGTTTTACCCACGTCGGTTCCTATTCCGGTGATAAAAAGTTTCATGATTGGTCAAATTCAAAGTTACAGGTTTCACATTTGTACTTGTGTTTGGCGTAGAAAGGCAACAGCAGCAGCAACAGCGAAAATAAAAAACTGAATAAGGATTTTATATCTCTTACCGTCGTGAAATAATCAACCTTTGCACTTCCGCATTTGGGACATTCTATGGCGCTTCCATTATCGTCTAACGAATATTTGCTGATGCTTTCTAAGATTTCAACCGCATTTGTCTGATCTTCCTGTTTCACAAAAAGCTTAACTCCTCCAATGGCATTGCTCACCATGGGATCGGTATCAATGGTCAGGTTATCCCGTAAAAAAACCTCCACACCTTCAGACTCCAACTTTCCCTTGACAATTAAGGCTTCCGAGGTAAATTGAAACGTCGCTAGTTTAACAAACTGATCGGTACTCATCTTTTTTTTGCAAACTTACTGCCTAAAAAACAAACGACAACCTTTTTTACTGAAAAAACCCATCGGTAAGGATGGGTTTCTTTTTACTATTCTTTTAATTCATCGATGACTTTGCGGATGTCTTTGGCGTATTTTCCGTAGAAATGATTCACCCACCATTCGGTCGCAAAGGCAATGGATGCGGTCATCGCGACAAAAACCCCTATCAGCACCCAAATAAAAGTAGTTCCGGATTTTGTATTGAGAAAAACCGTCAATTGTTCCATACTGTAATCGTTCATGAAAATCATGCCCACAAAAACCAAGGCAAAAGGCACCAGCGAATAACTGAACGACTTGTAAAGTTCCATATTCAACCGAATATCATAATACGTCTCGTATAAATTGTCTTTCGTAGTCGCACTGGCTTTGTTTAGGCGTTTGAAAAACAAATACAGTTTTACCAAAAAGTAAGCACAAATGACCACAAAAAGGGTGTAAAGTGCGTAAAAACCGGTTTTCATTAGCATTGAAAAATGAAACTGAAAAGGAAGCAGCCCCATAAAAACGATGGCCAGAATCTGGTAAATGAATTCGTTTTTAAGATTTTTTCGAATCTTGTCCAGCGGCGTGTTGGCCGATTGTAATTTTTCAAGATTGCTGGGAAGTTTGACCTCGTTATTCTGGTCGTTATTCCATGCAGATTGTATATCGTTAAAGTCCATAACCTTGTTGTTTTATAATTTCTTTTAATTTTTCTTTCGCGCGATTGAGTTTTACCCTGGCATTCCCTTCCGAGATCCCCAAGTTATCCCCGATTTCCTTGTGGGAAAAGCCTTCGAGCTGGTAGAAGATGATCGCCTTGTCGATTTTGTCCAGCTTTTGCACCGCACGATAAAAATGCTCGATCTGGCTTTCTTTGATGTGGGCATCACTTTCTTCTTCCTTGATGTTCTCCGAGGCGATTTCGTACTTATCCACCTTTCGTTTTTCTTTTTTCAGAAAGACAATCGAAGTATTGATCGCCACGCGGTACATCCAGGTCGAAAACTGACTTTCTCCTTTAAAAGTATCGTAGGCTTTCCAGAGCTGACAGACAATCTCCTGAAACAGATCGTCCTGATCGTCCCGATTGTCCATGTACATCTTGGAAACCTTGTGCAGGATCCCTTTGTGGGCCTCAATCCGGTTTAAAAATTCTTTTTCTTTTGATTCCAAAATGCTTGTTTAGTTCATTACAGGTTTTACAGTATAACCGGCATTTTTCAGAAGCTGAAGCACGCCTTGCTCACCCGGTAAATGTGCTGCTCCTACGGCAAAGAAAACACTTTCTTTTTTCATTAAGTCGGGCATTTTCTTCGCCCAATTATTGTTACGAATGTCTAACATGTATTTTTTGTCTTCCGCATCCATGTATTTAGGGCTAATGGTCAATTGATAAAGTTTGTAAATTTGCTCTGAAGTATACACCGGAATCAAGGCTTTGAAATACTCCGAACCGTACAGCTTGATCTGATCAATCATCTCATGATCTGAGTAGGCTTTCCCAAGAAAATCCAATTGCTCGCTGAGTTTTTCCAAGCCAATGGTTTCCATCTTTCTATCGGTTGCCATTTTCATAAACTCCATTTCGTACATTTTTGGAGGACAATTTAACGATTTGAACATTACCACACTCATAATGGTCGTTAAGGTATAATTTTCAAACGTTTTGGCGTCTTTCCCTAGTTTTTCCTTTAAAAAAGCATCGAGTTTTTGATAATCTTCCGGATTTAAAGTCTTGCTAAGCGGCTCTTTGCCCATTGCAGATTGTTGCATCAGGTTCAGTTCGGCAGGATCGTCCATATCAATTTCCAAAGCCAATTTGTCCGTTTTTGCAAAAGCTTTTAAGGTCTTATCGGTCATTTTAAAGTCGGATTCGCACATCATGTGTACCGTTCCGTAAAGATACGACGACTTAGAAAGCCCATTCCCTGAGATTTCCCAAAGCAAGCTATTTTCTGAAGTTTTTGTTTGAGCGTTTGCAGTTCCTCCAATTACAGAGGCTAAAAGTAAAAGCGAAGATTGAATTAGTTTTTTCATTTTTTTGATTTTAAAGATTGATGATGATTTTGATTTTTTCCGCTGCGCTCCAAACAATTCGGCTGTGCTTCGGGTGATGATATTGATGATTTTTATTGATTGATGATTGAAACGTCCTTTTATTTAGTTCTCATTTGCTGCATTGCCATCATACTTTTGCCAAAAACAACAGCTGAAATAATCAGTACTGCTGCAGAAACATCTTTCCCAAACACTAAATAGCTTACAAGAGAATAGCTTAATAAAAAGGAAGACAATAGAACTAATAAAATAGTGGCACTCGCTTTTACGTTGTTTGTATTGATTACTGTTTTCATAATGATTTTGTTTTTTTGGTTTACCACACGTAAGTAACCCAAAACACAAAACGTTACAAAAATTCTTAAACTTTTTTACAAAAGCCCGTAAATACTAGCTAAAACAGCCGAAATTTCTTCTTTGGAATTATAACTGTGCAAACAAAAACGAAGGCGTTCCTGCCCTTGAGGCACTGTGGGAGAAAGTATCGCTTTTACATCAAAGCCTTTTGCCTGAAGCTGTTGTGCCATCGCTTTTACTTTTTCGTTTCCGGGAACAATGGCTGAATGGATGGCCGATTTGCTGTATACAAACATCGGTTGCAAACCCAAGCGGTTTTTTTCCTGATTGAAGTGAACCACATTTTCCCTAAGCGCACGTACTTTATCTGCAGACAACAACCCGTAAGCCGCTAAGATTGTAGCTAAGGAATGAGGAGAAAGCCCGGTTGTATAAATAAAACTACGCGAAAAATTGACCAGATAACTTTTCAGTTCAGAGCTTCCCAAAACGGCGGCTCCGTGACAACCCAAGCCTTTTCCAAAGGTCATGATGCGGGCAAAAACCTTATTGTGAAGTTGCATACTTTGCGTTAATCCTTCGCCATTTTCCCCAAAGACTCCTAAAGCATGAGCTTCGTCTATAACCAGGTAAGCCTTGTATTTTTCGGTAAGAGCCGTCAATTCTTCCAGGTTCGGAGAATCGCCATCCATGGAAAAAACGCTCTCCGTTACTACATAAATTTCTGCAGCCTCATCTTTAAACCGCAAAAGCAACCGCTGTAAATCTTCAAAATCATTGTGTTGAAACTTGTAGTTTTTCGCGTTAGACAATTGCATCCCATCGCGAATGGAGGCATGGATGAGTTCGTCGTACAGAATGACATCGCCCCGCTGCGGAACCGAACTAAAAAAGCCCACATTGGCATCGTAACCGGAATTGAAAACCAGTGCGCTTTCCGCATGGTGAAACTCGGCTATGAATACTTCCGCTTCCTTGTATAAAGAGTGATTTCCCGACAACAACCTTGATCCGGTCGCACCATTGATTTTTAGATTTCTTTCGATTAGTAAATCATGCGTTGCTTCAAACAATTCTGCCGAGCGGGCAAACCCCAAATAATCATTGGAAGAAAAATCGATTAAAGCAGTCGACTCCGGAAGTTTTCGCAAAGAATGCGCCTCGCTGCGCTGTTCCAATTTTTGGGATAATGCCTTGGGAAATCGTTTCATAACCCAAAGATAATCATCTTTTTGTTTTTTGGCTTGCAGAAACTATGACTGATGTGGTTGTCTTTTATAAATCTTGAAAATTTTAAAAGTGAAGCAATAAAAAAGACCGCTCTTTTGAACGGCCTTTTCTTAAATTATAACTTAAAGCAATTATTGTTTTATCACTTTTAAAGTTTGATTTTTTCCTTGTCCTACTTGGATAAAATAAATCCCTTTGGCAAGGTGATTAATATTTACAGTAGTTTCCTCTCCGTTTAATGCACCTCTTACCACTGGTCTTCCGAATTGGTCAAAAACTGCATAAGCCTTATTCTCTGCAAAGTTTTTGGTTTGAATTCTGATCATATCAGACGCCGGATTTGGGTAAACCGCTATACCGTTTGCAAAAACAAGATCATTAACCCCCATCGTGGGCTGATAGGTATAGGTTACTCTTTGTTGATTTTCCCAGATGCTTGAGTTTTCGTTCCAGGTTTGTGAAATCTGCTGTTCAAGATATCCGTTGGCATTGTTTGTCATATTATATTGAGAGCTACTTTTCCATGCACTTAAAGCCTCATCCCAACCCTGAAACAAATAATGGATCAAGTGATTGTTACCGTCGTAAGTATTGATTTGTTTTGATGAATTTTTCCAATCAGTACCAACCCAATCTTCCGTAACTTTTGACTGAATGTTATTAGCGCCATCGTAATTAAAGGTTACTCTTTTGGAATTGATCCAAGTAGTGGTTTGTTCGTCCCAATTTTGATCAATGTAGAAATTAATTGTCCCGTCAGGATTATTGGTATAGTTATATTGAAATAAATTTTCCCAGGAATTAGCAGAGCTATTCCAAAGTTGAAACAAATAGTTAACCAAATAATTGTTCGCATCATAAGTCTGTACGGTACGTGATGCATTTGCCCAGTTGTTACCACCCAGATTATTTTCCACAATGATTTCAGTGATTGACCCTTGTGGATTGTAGCTATAGACAGCTCTATTAGCATCCAGCCAAACCGAATTAGCTTCATCCCAATTTTGAGAAATATAAGAACTTAAAGTTCCATTTGGATTGTTAGTATGATTGTATTGAACTAAATTTTTCCAATTACTGGAAGGGGTATCCCAAATTTGGTATTGGTAATTGATCATGTAATTATTGGCATCGTAAGCATAAGTGGTTTTTCCCATATTTTGCCAATTGTTGTTGGTCCAGCTTTCAATGAGCTGCGTCTGAAAATTTTGCCCGAAAGAGTTTAGTCCGATCACCAAACTGGTCATCAACATAACTTTTGAAAGGGATTTACCTGATGCTTTTAATACTTTACGTAGTTCTTTTTTCATATATAATTCACTAATGTTTACTTATTTATCCCTCACAAATTGACAAACCTTACAGTAATGCTTCTTTTGTGAACCTTTAAAATTCACGAGCTAAATTAATACAAAAATTCTTATTCTTTAAAGAAAGACTTGGAACAACTTTTTTAAAACCACAAAAAGGACTGTTTATCAAACACTTAGAGGTTCATGCCTCGTTATTTTTAAATACAAGCTGTAAAATTTTATTGTTTTTCATATTTTTATTATTGTTTTTCGATAATTTTTATACATTTGCTGAAACCAATAATAAAATAATCATGAGAAAATTAAATTTATTAAAAAGCTTTATTTCCATCTTCTTTCTTTTACAATGCATCGGTATAATGGCCGTGCTTATTTTTGCAGTTGTAATTTTATGTCAAAAGGGAGATTTAGACTTCCCTATTAATATTAACGGAAATAAAGTGGAAATTATAGATTTTCCGACTAAAATAGCTATTATTTTTGTTTGCTTTGGATATGCAGCCTTTGTTTATGGCATCTATCTTTTTAAACAAATCTTAGAATTATTTGCCTTAAGAATTATTTTTGACGACCGTATTATTAACAATTTTAATAAGATTGGTAAGGCGTTTGTAGTTGCGACGGTATTAACCCAAATTCCAATTTTCATTTTAAAAATTAATGGTCAAAAAAGGGATGCTGATTTCAATTTTACTTCAGGAGGATTTGATTCTTTTTTATTCACTACCGGTTTGGCCCTGTTTTTTATGGTGCTAAGCGAAGTATTCAAAATAGCCAAAAACATGAAAGAAGAAAACGAATTAACTGTATAACTATGCCTATTATAGTAAATCTAGATGTGATGCTGGCTAAGCGCAAGATGCGCTCCAACGAATTGGCGGAACAAATCGGCATCACTACCGCAAATTTATCCATTTTAAAGACCGGAAAAGCAAAAGCGATCCGGTTTTCCACCTTAGAGTCCATTTGTGAAATTTTGGAATGCCAGCCAGGCGATATTATGGAATATGTGAAGGAAGAGCAATAAATACAGTTCCCAATTTAGAAGCGAACCAATCAAATAATTAAACCGGTCAAACCATATAAGACATATTCGTTTTTCTGAGACTCATTATTTATCACGAAAAAACAAAAAAGCCCAGCATAAATGCTGGGCTTTTCTTTATATCCAATTGTCTTAGTCGGCTAAAACAATTATCTTATTGTCGTTCATTTCGATCGTTCCCGAAGTGATAGGCAACCAATACGTTTGTTCGTTAAGTTTATTGAATTTGTCTGCAAATTCTTTAGCAATCTTAATGTTTGAACCCACGATTTTCACGTTACCTTTTGTTAACAACGACACTATGGGCGCGTGGTTGTTCAACATCTGGAACTCACCATTTACTCCTGGAACCGCTACTGAAGTAACTTCTCCTTTAAATAAAGTGGCTTCCGGTGATACAATTTCTACAATCATTTTATACTTGCTTTATACTTTAAGCTTTAGGCTTTAAGCAATTAAAATTATGCTTCTGCTAACATTTTTTGTCCAGCTTCGATCACATCTTCGATGGTACCTTTCAAGTTGAACGCTGCCTCAGGTAAGTGGTCTAACTCACCGTCGATAATCATGTTAAATCCTTTGATAGTATCTTTGATATCAACCAATACTCCCGGGATACCTGTAAACTGCTCTGCAACGTGGAACGGCTGAGACAAGAAACGTTGTACACGACGAGCTCTTGATACCGATAATTTGTCTTCTTCTGACAACTCTTCCATACCTAAGATCGCGATGATATCCTGTAATTGTTTGTATTTCTGTAGAATTTCTTTTACTCTTTGTGCTGTATTGTAGTGCTCATCACCTAAAATTTGAGGTGTTAAGATACGAGAAGTAGAATCTAGTGGATCTACCGCTGGATAAATACCTAACTCGGCAATTTTACGAGACAATACCGTTGTAGCATCCAAGTGCGCGAAGGTTGTAGCCGGCGCTGGATCCGTTAAGTCATCCGCAGGTACATAAACCGCCTGTACTGAAGTAATGGAACCTGTTTTTGTTGATGTAATACGCTCTTGCATCACACCCATCTCCGTTGCTAACGTTGGTTGGTAACCTACCGCAGAAGGCATACGTCCTAATAACGCAGACACCTCAGAACCCGCCTGTGTAAAACGGAAGATGTTGTCTACGAAGAAAAGTACGTCTTTACCTTGACCTTCACCAGCTCCATCACGGAAATATTCTGCAATAGAAAGACCTGATAAAGCTACACGAGCACGAGCACCAGGTGGCTCATTCATCTGACCGAATACGAAAGTAGCTTTAGACTCTCTCATTCCCGGTTTGTCTACTTTGGATAAATCCCATCCACCGTTTTCCATTGAATGCATGAAATCATCACCATACTTGATAATTCCAGACTCCAACATCTCACGAAGTAAGTCATTTCCTTCACGTGTTCTTTCCCCTACTCCTGCGAATACTGAAAGACCTCCGTGACCTTTTGCAATATTGTTGATCAACTCCTGAATAAGTACCGTTTTACCTACTCCAGCACCACCGAACAATCCAATTTTACCTCCTTTTGCGTAAGGCTCGATCAAATCGATTACTTTGATACCTGTAAACAAAACTTCTGACGACGTTGATAAATCTTCAAATTTTGGCGCCGATCTGTGAATTGGCAAACCGTTCTCACCGTCTTTTGGCAAATCGCCAAGACCGTCAATAGCATCACCGATTACATTGAAAAGACGTCCGTAAATATCTTTACCAATCGGCATTTGGATTGGTGTACCCAATGCTACTACCTCGTGACCTCTAGACAAACCGTCTGTAGAGTCCATGGAGATTGTACGAACAGTATCTTCACCAATGTGAGACTGTACCTCAAGTACCAATTTTGAACCATCATTTTTTGTAATTTCCAAAGAATCATAAATCTTAGGAAGCTCGGCGTTTTGTGTGTTGAAAACCACGTCAACAACAGGTCCGATAATTTGTGCAACTTTACCTGTAACTTTAGACATTGCTTATGTATTTATTAAACAGCTATTTACGTTTTATGAAAAAACCTCTTTTTTCAGAGCGCAAAGATAGTTTTTTATCGCTTAATAATCCAACTTAATTTTTGAATTTTTTGCAATAAAAAAGCGGACTGTTAAAATCCGCTTTTGATATTATTCCACAGTAACTGATTTTGCAAGGTTTCTGGGCTGATCGACGTTACATTGGCGCATTACCGCAATATGGTACGACAACAACTGCAACGGAATAGTCGTTAACAACGGAGTAAGCGCTTCGGCCGTGTCCGGAATTTCAATGATATGATCGGCCAATTCCTTTACCTGAACATCACCTTTGGTAACTACTGCAATAATTTTTCCGCTACGCGCTTTGATCTCCTGAATGTTACTCACTACTTTATCGTAATGATTTTGTTTTGGCGCAATAACCACTACCGGCATTTGCTCGTCGATAAGTGCAATTGGTCCGTGTTTCATCTCAGCAGCGGGGTATCCTTCGGCATGGATATAAGAGATCTCTTTTAACTTAAGCGCTCCTTCCAAAGCAACAGGGAAATTATAACCACGTCCTAAATAAAGACAGTTTGGCGCACTTTTATAAATCGACGCGATGGTTTTAGCCACTTCGTTGGTTTGCAACGCTTCTTCCACTTTTTCAGGAATCAACTCCAACTCCAACAAATAACGCTGGTAATCAGACTGACTCATCGTTCCTTTAGCCTTAGCCAAACGAAGCGAAATCAAAGTCAATATAGTAATTTGTGTTGTAAATGCTTTTGTAGAAGCCACTCCAATTTCAGGCCCTGCGTGGGTATAAGCGCCCGCATGCGTTTCACGCGAAATTGAAGACCCCACCACATTACACACTCCAAAAACAAACGCTCCTTTTTCTTTAGCCAATTTAATCGCGGCTAAAGTATCGGCTGTTTCTCCGGATTGGGAAATCGCGATGACCACATCGTTCGGGTAAATAATTGGATTTCGGTATCGGAATTCGGAAGCATATTCCACTTCTACCGGAATTCTTGCAAATTCTTCGAAGATGTATTCTGCTACCAAACCGGCATGCCATGAAGTACCACAAGCCACAATTAAAATTCGGCTCGCGTTGGTGAATTTTTCAATATTATCCTCCACGCCCGCCATTTGGATAATTCCTTTGTTGGCAAGCAAACGCCCGCGGTAGGTATCTTTAATCACATTGGGCTGTTCGTAGATTTCCTTTAACATGAAATGATCGTATCCTCCCTTTTCAATCTGCTCCAAATTCATCTGAAGCTGCTGAATGTAAGGATCTACCAATGAGTCGTCTTTAATTTTACGCACTTTCATTGGTTTACCTAAACGGATAATTGCCATTTCTTCATCTTCCAGATAAATCGCATTATTCGTATATTCGATAAACGGAGAAGCATCAGAAGCGACAAAATATTCGTCTTCCCCGATTCCGATTGCTAACGGGCTACCCAAACGGGCTGCTACGATTTCATCCGGTTTTTTGGTATCCATCACAGCAATAGCATAAGCTCCAACCACTTGGTTTAAAGCCACCTGCACTGCTTTTCCTAGTTTAAGGTTTTCTTTTTTCTGAACTTCCTCAATAAGGTTAATCAACACTTCGGTATCCGTATCGGATTTAAAAGTATACCCTCTATTGATAAGCTCTTTTTTCAAAGGCTCATAATTTTCGATGATCCCGTTGTGGATAATTACCAACTCTCCAGAATTGGAAAAATGCGGATGCGAGTTCACATCGTTAGGCACTCCGTGTGTTGCCCAGCGCGTATGTCCCATTCCCATAGTTCCGGTAAGGGTAATTTCTTTTTCAGCTCTGGCTTCCAAATCGGAAACTTTTCCTTTGGTTTTAGCTAGTTTAAAGCCTCCATTTTCACACAAAACCACACCGGCACTGTCGTAACCACGGTACTCTAATCTTTTCAAACCTTTAATGATCACAGGATAAGCCTCTCTGTGACCTATATATCCAACAATTCCACACATATTTAGTCGGGTTTTGTATAATAAATCTCTAATTTAACTCTTTTTTCCGGATAAAGCGTTTCAGTCTGCCCATATAAAATTGTCCCTAACGGACTCATTACCGAAGCCGCTGGCAAATACTTAGTGCTTGGTGTTCCGTTTGGAGTTTTATAGTATACATTATTAGTATTTGCAATACTTTCCGTAGCAGAAAGGCGAAGTCTGTAATTGGTACTATCTTTATTAATACACCTCTTAACATATTCCGTAATTCGGAATTGGTATTTCAATCCTTTAGGCTCTTCAGTACTCGATTGTCTCGGTTGTGACTGTAAAACCCCATTATAAATCGCTTTTTGGAATTTTGGCCCTAACATACTGGTAGTTCCATCACTCAGGTAATCATAAATTGGGCTGTTATTTTTAGAATCATAAAGATACAGTCGCAGTGGCTCTGATTGCCCGGGTTTATGCATTTGTTGTTCATCCACATAAAAGGTAAGGTGCGCTTCGTTAATTAACCAGCCTTTGGTTCTCAATTGCTGCAAATAATCCGGCACGTCTCCGTCATCTGGCCCATCAGGTCCAAAAACATCGATGTAAGAAACCGCTCCATCTCCGTTTCCGTTTGACCCTTTACCGCCACCAGAAACGAAAAGTCTATCCGTTAAATTCAGAGACGGGCTTGCATAATTATCGTAAAAATTTGCAGTCTCTCCACTTAAACTAAGTCTGGTAGAAGTTCTTTTATTTTCAATAGTATCCGGGGTACTTGGGTTATTGTCGTGATCCCCCAATTCACCATAAGAGTATTCGATCTTAATATACCCTTTTGCAAAATCAAGCATTGCCATGGCTCCATATCCATCCGAATTGGCTTCAGCCTCAAAGTAAAGCCCTCTGAAATATTCGGTAAACACATTATTGTTTACAAGACTTGAAGCAGGTGCATTTAAAATCTTTTTGCGGAAGTATTCCTTATTAAGGTTAATCCAAATCCCTGGTGTAAAACGCTCTACAACAGTACGTTTTGTAATATCATTTTGATCTGCCAAAGCAGTATTACCTGAAGCCTCAAGATATTCCCCATTCTGATTTCTTCTGAAAAGAATTCTCTCGGAAGCATCAAAAAAGAACTGGTCGTATTCTGAAGCGGAAGCATTTTTATTAAGCGGATCACCATTCACTACAACATTTCCGGCAGCATCGGTTCCTCTTTTATAAGGATCCATTTTTGTTGTTTTTTCGTTGGAATAGTGCCTTAACACTCCATCGGAAGCTCCCGGGTCAAAAGTCTGTAAATTATACCCGTTTTCGTAAACGCGCAACTTGAATTTTGTCGGATTATAAGCATCTGGCTGTGTAGTACGGTCTAAAAAATCATCAATAGAATCCAAAACGAACTTACGTCGAACCCCATCCGACTCCATACCGTCCTGATGACTAAAATAAGGAATGTACACCCAAACCGAATCGACCTGAGGGTTCAATCCAAAATCAGGTGCATCAACAGGAAGTTTAGCCTGAGTCACAAAATGAGAAACTCTTGTTCCCAAAGCCGGGTTATAACTTACCCCTAATGAATTTACGGGTAAATTACTGGTTTGAACAGCGCCAGTTAATTCGTAACCGGCTGTAGGCTCAAACGTTTCTCTATCCATAGTAAGGTAATCTTCCCCAACTATATCTGAACCTATGGTATTAAAGTCTTTATCACAAGAAATTAAAGAAAAAGCCGCTGCAAAAAACAGAATGCTTTTCTTTATCAATGAGTGTTTATTCATCTTAAAATTTAATTATAAAACGTAGTTTTTATAGAAATCGGTATACGCCTGAGCGAACTTCTCCTTAGGCACGAAAGGTAAAAAAGGTTTGCCTGAAGTTTCTATAAATTTTGTTAAACTTGACGACACCTCATTTGAAGCCACAATTACAGCATCCGAATGCAATATGGAAGCCTTCATGATGTTTTCAAAATTAGGCTCAGCCAAATCTTTTACCGCTTCTTGCGGCACGTTATCAAAAACAACTTTATTAATCATTGCTGTATCCAGATTCTCATCAAAAGACTGACTGTAAACCGAAGTTACGATTTTTGTGTCCGCAAAAAGCGCTTCGTTTTTATAAAAATGCTTCATATAGATCGGAAGCATCGCTGCCATCCAGCCGTGAACATGAATAATGTCGGGAACCCAGTTCAGCTTCTTAACGGTCTCCACCACCCCTTTTGCAAAGAATATGGCGCGCTCGTCGTTGTCCGGATACAAAACCCCTTCCTCATCGGTAAAAGTAGCTTTGCGTTTGAAATATTCGTCGTTATCGATAAAATAAACCTGAATACGCTCCTTCGGAATGGAAGCAACCTTAATAATCAGAGGCATGTCCATATCATTCACCACCAAATTCATCCCTGATAAACGGATCACCTCATGTAACTGATGTCTTCGCTCGTTGATATTTCCATATCGCGGCATAAAAATTCGTATTTGCCCGCCCTGATCGTTGATCATTTTTGGAACGTCATACGACATTAAAGAAACTTCATTTTCAGCCAAATAAGGCACTACTTCAGATGATACGTACAATATCCTCTTATCTTCCATTTGTAATATTTATTTTAGTAATAGGTACAAAAAACATGCAAAATTACAAAAATTTATGCAGTTGTTTAACAAAATAGTAAGTTTGCATACAATTTAAATTCAGAAGAAAATGTTCATCTTCACTAAAAAGTCTGATTTAACGGCGCATTTAAAGCAAATTTGCACCCCAAAAACCAAAATCGGATTTGTCCCAACCATGGGCGCTTTGCATCAGGGACACCTTTCACTTATGAAAGAATCCCTTAAAAACAACAGCTATACCGTAGTGAGTATTTTTGTAAACCCAACGCAGTTCAATAATGCGGAAGATTTGGAAAAATACCCAAGAACTTTAGAGCGCGATGTTGAAAAAATAACTGAACTTTCCAAAGACATTCTGGTTTTTGCCCCATCGGTAGAAGATATGTATGAAGGAAACACCAAATCGATACCGTTCAATTACGACGGATTGGAATTTCAAATGGAAGGCGCCCACCGTCCCGGCCACTTTGACGGGGTAGGCACTATTGTAAAAAAACTTTTTGAAATTGTACAGCCAACCAATGCCTATTTTGGTGAAAAAGATTTCCAACAGCTTCAAATTGTAAAAAAGATGGTGGAAAAACACAAGCTTCCTGTCTCAGTTCATGGTTGCCCAATTCATCGGGAAACCAACGGGCTGGCAATGAGCTCCAGAAACGAACGCCTTTCTGAAGAAGCCCGAAACGAAGCGGCTCTCATTTATAAAACCTTAAAAGCCGCGAAATCAAAATTTACCAAACACAGCGCCAAAGAAGTCATTGCTTTTGTAGAAGACACTTTTAAAAAACGCCCAAATTTTCAGTTGGAGTATTTTGAAATTGCCGATGAAGCCACTTTGCTGCCGTGTAAACGAAAAAGTAAAACCAAGAAATACCGCGGTTTTATTGCAGTTTTCATAAACAACGTGCGATTAATTGACAATATTTCATTAAATTGATATAACTTTGCATCATGCAGATTCAAGTTGTTAAATCCAAGATTCACCGCGTTAAGGTGACTGGAGCTGATTTAAACTACATCGGTAGTATTACCATTGACGAGGCTTTAATGGAAGCTTCCAACATTTATGAAGGCGAAAAAGTATCCATCGTAAACTTAAATAACGGGGAACGTTTGGAAACTTACGCAATTACCGGACCCAGAAACAGCGGTGAGATCACCCTAAACGGACCCGCAGCGCGAAAAGTCCATAAAGGCGACATCATCATCATCATTGCTTACGGAATCCTTACTTGTGAAGAAGCAAAAACCTTCAAACCATCATTAGTGTTCCCTAATGAAGAAGACAACTCCTTAAAATAATTTTGAAAGAAAAAATAAAGAAAATATTAGGCATTGTACTCCCGCTTTTGTTGGGAGTTTTTTTAGTTTTTTACACCTATAACAAGTTCACACCCGAGCAGATCGAAGAAATGAAAGGGTATTTCAAAAATGCCGACTACAGCTATATTGTAATATCTTCTGTTTTCTCGATTGTAAGTTTGGCTGCTCGCGGTTACCGTTGGCGCTTCAGCCTGGAACACATGGGCTATTTTTCCGATTTCAAAACCAATTTTGCAGCGGTAAACATTGGTTATATGATGAACTACACGGTTCCGCGCTCAGGAGAAGTTTCCAGAGCTTTAGTTCTGAACAAATACAACAACACACCGTTTGACAAAGCTTTCGGAACCATCATCGCAGAAAGGGTTATTGATTTGTTCATCTTAATCGGATTTATTTTAACCGCTTTGGTTTTACAGTTTGACCAACTGAAATCCTTTCTGATTAAAACCATCCCTTTTGAAAAGTTAATACAACTTGCAATTGTTGGAGGAATTGGATTTATTACCGTTTTGCTGCTTTTTATCTATTCAAAATGGAAACCTATACTGCTTATTAAAGAAAAAGTTGCCGGATTAATCGAAGGGCTTTTAAGTACTTTTAAAATGCCTAAACGCATCCCGTTTCTTAGTTATACAGCTGTAATCTGGATTTCCTATGTACTTACTTTTTATTCTGCAATTTATGCTTTACCGGAAACCAGCAGCATAAGTTTCGGAACAATAGTAACGGCATTTGTAGTAGGAAGTTTGGCGGTAACTTTTACCAATGGAGGTTTTGGTGCTTTTCCACTGATGATTTCCCAAATCCTACTCCTTTATAACATTCCTGAAACCGCCGGAACTGCTTTTGGATGGATTTTATGGAGCTCGCAAACAGCATTGGTTGTACTATTAGGTGGACTTTCGTTTTTACTTTTACCGATTCTTCACCGCAAAAAATAATTTACTATATTGCTGTTTCAATTTCAACAGCTTAATTCGTAAATTATATGAAGACCAAATTACTGTTACTGTTCACCTTTGTAACGAGTTCCCTTTTTGCACAACGCTACGACGAACCTTTTGAATCTCAAAAATTAGGAGGACCGCGCGACATTACCATTGTCCTTCCAGCTTCCTACGAAAACAATAAAGACAAAAAATATCCTGTTTTTGTAGTGTTGGACAGCGAATATTTACTGGATCCTATTATGGGAACCGTGAAATACGGAGCGTATTGGGATGATCTTCCGGAAATGATTCTTGTAGGCATCAACCAAAACAAAAACAGTGAACGCGACAACGACAGTCAATTTGACGAAAACGGCCTTCCGACAGAACAAGGCGCTAAGTTTTTCGAATTCATTGGAATAGAACTGTTGCCTTACATTGAGAAAAAATTCCGTGCGGCACCTTATCGTTTAATTGCCGGTCATGACGCAACAGCAGGTTTTTTGAACGCTTACTTGTATAAAGACAATCCGGTTTTTAATGCATATTTATGTTTAAGCCCGGATCTACCTGCAGAGATGGAAACCCGCATTCCAGACCGTTTAAAAATTACTCAAAAACCGATTTTCTTCTATTTGGCCACCGCGGATGGTGATTTGAAAAAAGACCGCGAACACATCTTAGCGCTTAATGAAAACGCCAAAAACATTAAATCGGATTTTGTAAAATACAGTTTTGATGATTTCAAAAATTCTTCCCATTATTCATTGGTTCCTTTTGCCATTAACAATGCTATTTACGCCATTTTTGACGGGTACCAACCAATTTCAATGAACGAATTTCATGAAAAAATCGGTTCCTTGGAAAAAGGCCACACGCAGTATTTAGTAGACAAATACAACGGAATCCAGAAAAAATTAGGTTTCACTCCAAAAATCAGGCTGAGCGATTTCAAAGCTATTGAGGCAGCCATCATGAAAAACAAAAACTTTGAAGATTTCATGACCCTTTCCGACTTGGCTAAGAAAAATTATCCGAAATCGATGTTAAGTGAATACCACAAAGCCATGTATTATGACAACATGGGGGAACCGGCTAAAGCTCAAAAAGCGTTCATGTCTGCTTTTAACATGGAGCCAATCCGTGATTTAACCAAAGACATGATGCTGGAACGTGCCGACGCTATTAAAGGACAGTTGAAAAAAGGAAAAGACAACCGTAAAAAAGCGCAGGAAGAAATCCAACAAACCACTGACACTCCTGCAGAAACCCCAACAGAAACACCAGCCGAAACGCCAAAAGAAGAACCAAAACAATAAAATGGCCAAAATAAAAACTTCCTTTTTTTGCCAGAGCTGCGGCACCCAGTTTGCCAAATGGCAAGGGCAATGCACGGCCTGCAAAGAATGGAATACCATAGTTGAAGAAATTATCCAAAAAGAGGAGAAAGTCGCTTGGAAAACCGAAACTTCCGCGGTAAAAAAAGCATCCAAACCTCTTAGAATAAAAGAAATTGATTCTGCCGAAGAAATCCGGATGGACACCACCGATGGGGAGCTCAACCGGGTTTTAGGCGGTGGATTGGTACCGGGTTCCTTAACCCTTTTAGGCGGCGAACCGGGTATCGGAAAAAGTACGTTGCTACTTCAGATTTCACTAAAACTTCCTTACAAAACCCTTTATGTTTCCGGGGAAGAAAGTCAGAAGCAGATCAAAATGCGTGCAGAACGCATCACGGCCGATACCGATAATTGCTACATTTTAACCGAAACCAAAACCCAGAACATCTTCCGACAGATTGAAGAAATTGAACCGGAAATCGTGATTATCGATTCAATTCAAACCTTACATACGGATTACATCGAGTCTTCGGCCGGAAGCATCTCTCAAATTCGTGAATGTACCGCGGAGCTTATCAAATTTGCCAAAGAAACCAATGTTCCGGTTATCTTAATCGGGCACATCACTAAAGACGGTAACATTGCGGGTCCAAAAATTCTGGAACATATGGTGGATACTGTTTTGCAGTTTGAAGGCGACCGCAACCACATTTACCGCATTTTGCGCTCGCTGAAAAATCGTTTTGGCTCCACAGCCGAATTGGGTATTTACGAAATGCAAGGTTCGGGTTTAAGAGAAGTGGCCAATCCATCAGAAATTCTGATTTCTCATAAAGACGAAGAACTTTCAGGAACCGCTATCGCTACAACTTTGGAAGGCATGCGCCCCTTGATGATTGAAATTCAGGCTCTAGTTTCTACAGCTGTTTACGGAACGCCACAACGAAGCACCACAGGCTACAACGCCAAACGTCTGAACATGATTTTAGCCGTCTTGGAAAAACGTGCCGGTTTCAGATTAGGCGCCAAAGATGTATTTCTAAATGTAACCGGAGGAATTTCCGTAGACGATCCTGCGATTGATTTAGCGGTAGTCGCTGCAATTTTGTCCTCGAATGAAGATATTCCGGTGGGCAAAAATTTTTGTTTTGCAGGGGAAGTCGGCCTATCGGGAGAAATCCGTCCGGTAAACCGTGTGGAACAGCGCATACAGGAAGCGGAAAAGCTTGGTTTTTCAACCATTTTCGTTTCCAAATACAATAAAATTTCATTGAAAGACACTTTGATTGACGTTAAAATGGTCGCAAAGATTGAAGATGTGGTGGAACAGCTTTTTGGATAAAATCTCTAAAAAAACACAATATGAAAACTAGATTATTTTTGCTTTTGGGAATCTTTACCATGTTTATTTCCTGTGATAAAAATAAAGTGTACAGCAAACTAGATACTGATTTCGAAAACAATCGTTGGAGCTCCGATCAGGAAAAGATTTTTGACTTCAGCATTGAAGACGATTCCAAAACCTACACCCTTAATCTGAAATTCAGTCATATATACGATTATCAGTATGAAAGCATACCATTGCTTATAAAAATAACCAGCCCCGACGAAAAAGAAGAACAAATTCCTTTCGATTTAAAAATAAAAGATGCTACCGGTAAACAATTAGCTGAATGCAGTGGCGATGTTTGCGATTTACTTGTTCCTCTTAAAGAAAACGCTAAATTTTTAAAAGGCGCTTACAAGATCAGTATCACAAACCAGCATAAAGGCCCATATCTTCCTAATGTTCTTGGAATAGGACTGGAAGTAATAACGGTAAAATAAAACCTAAATGAAATCTCAAGCCGAAATCCTGCAAATCATCAACAGTTTTCATGAACTGGGCGAAACTGCGCAGGCCGGCGAGTTTTTGATTCGGGAATTTGGCTTAGAGCAGCCCAACTTCAAAGGTTTTGAATACCGAGAAGCAGCCAAACCCGATTTCATTTTAATGACTACCGAAGGCACTTTTGGCGAACCTCAAATCATTCGACTACCCGAAAACGCTTTCGAATTTCCTTTCGAGATGATCATGAACCTGATTGCCCACGAAATGGTACACGTGATTCAGAAATCAAAGGAGCATATGGTCATGGACAAAAACGAGCGCGAATGGCAGGCCTATTACGAAATGCTGTTCCATAAAATCTTCCCAAAGATTCCAGAATGCTCTAATTTCCATAAAAAATTCTTTGGTGAAAAAGCACTGGACTACTACAAACGGATGGGAGAAGGTTCGGAATTGCAACAAAAATACGCCTCACAGAAATTAGAAGTAGAAAATTTAGTAGCTTCGCTCTTGTAAACACAACATTTCCATTGGGATGAGAACCAAAAAGCAAAAATTTTTTCTGTTTCTTAAAATTTCAGCAGTACTTTTAGTATTGTTGTTGGGAGGATTGTATTTCTTCCGTGACACTTTGTTGCAGAAAGCGATTGCCAAGGCCGAATCCAAATTTAAAACCGATTACAACTGCACTTTTTCGGTTAAAAAAGCCAATTTCAATGGAGTTTCGGAAGTAGAAATGCACCAAATCATCTTAGTTCCAAATAATGCCGACACCCTGTTAGCCGTTCAGAAAATCAAAACCAGTTACAGCCTTCTAGAACTATTTACCGGCGATTTACAGCTGAAAAACCTGGAAATGAACAACGGTTTCATCCAACTGGTCAAAAATAAAAACGGACGCAATTTTGACGCTTTTCTAAAACGGGACAAACAAGAAAAATCAAACGAGAAACGCAATTACGCAAAACTCGCCTATCGCCTCTTAAATAAAGTTTTAAATTTGGTGCCTTCGGAAATGCAGCTCAAAAACCTTTCACTACGCATGGACGATATGGGACGCAAAGTGGTTTTACAAATGAACGATTTGCGTTTGGAGGACCATCAACTGCAATCCGAAATTCAGGTAAAAACCAATACGTTTGCTCAAAACTGGAAGATCAGCGGTTTTGCCGATCCGCGCGATAAGAAAGCCGATTTAAAATTTTTCAGCGCAGACACCTCTAAAATCCAATTGCCCTATATCGATGAACGTTTCGGATTAAAATCAAGCTTTGACAACATCCAAATAAAGCTGGACAAACTTGAAATGGAAAGCGGTGAACTGCATATTGACGGGTTTACTTCGATCGAAAACTTTACCCTCAACCATCCGAAAATTGCAAAAAAAGACGTGGTCATTCAAAACGCCCGTTTTGATTACCGTTTTCTTTTGGGTCGTGATTTTATTTCGATTGACAGTAGTTCATCGGCACAGCTTAACCACATAAAAGTCAAGCCGTTTGCAGAATACAGTACTGAACAAGACACAATTTACAAACTAAAAGTTGATATCCCGAAAATGAAAGCTCAGGATTTCATCACCTCATTGCCCAAAGGTCTTTTCACCAATTTTGAAGGCATGGAAGCGGAAGGCAATTTTGATTACAAACTCGATTTTGAATACAACAAAAACAAACCTCATAAATTAATTTTTGACAGTAAATTAAATAAAGAGAACCTGCGCATTACCAAATATGGAGCGGCCAATTTAGCCAAACTCAACGGCGAATTCACCTATCGTGCCATAGAAAACGGTGTGGAGCAACGCCCTATTTTAGTGGGAGCAGCCAATCCGAACTATACGCCTTTGGATCAGATTTCACCTTATTTGGAAAAAGCGGTTTTGACCAATGAAGACCCGTCATTTTTCCGCCATCGTGGCTTTATCAATGAAGCCTTCAAACAGTCAATCGTCAAGAACATCCGCACCAAGAAATTTGCACGCGGAGCCAGTACCATCAGCATGCAGCTGGTGAAAAACGTCTTCCTGACCCGTGAAAAAACCTTATCTCGAAAACTGGAAGAAATCCTTTTGGTTTACATTTTAGAAAACAACCGAATTGCTACAAAATCCCGAATGCTGGAAGTGTATTTCAACGTAATTGAATGGGGCCCAAATGTATACGGTATTGGGGAAGCTTCGCACTTCTATTTCCAGAAAAGTCCAAGCGCTTTGTCCTTAAACGAATGTTTGTATCTGGCTTCGATCGTCCCGAAACCCAAAAAATTCATGTGGCAGTTTGACGATCAGGGAAATCAGAAACCCTATGCGCAAAAAAACCAGAAATACATTAAAAATCTGATGCTGCGCCGCGCACTAATTACCGATCAAGACACTATTGGGCAATCCGTGCCGATTTACATCTCAGGAAGGGCACGTTCGTTCTTGAAACTGAAAACCGTTGTGGATTCTACCGCTACCGATTCCATAAGTTTTGATCCGGACGAATTTGATTTTTAAGTTCTAAAAAAAATCAGGCTTTTTTGTATTCCATCCGATACAAATCAAAACCTTTCGCCCAATAATCTTTAATGGTTTCAAGTAAGACAAATCCGTTTTTCTGGTAAAAAGGATAGGCAAATTGAGAAGTTCGCACCAAAATCACCTTAACTTCTTCCATAGTTTGTAAAATCGACAGTCGATGCGTTAACAATTTCGTACCAATACCGGCCTTATGGTAATCGGGATGAATGAAATCCCAACTGATTTTGGCTACGCTACGGCTTTCTTCAAAGTTGATTCCTCCGGCTCCAACGATTTGATTCTCGAATGAAGCAACGTAATAGAGTTCCAATTCGTGTTCCAGATAAAGGTTAAAATCTTCAATTTCTTCCTGAGCAAAATACTTAGGAACATTCAGTGAGAGCAATTCCAACAATTTTGGCTTGTCTGCAATGGAATACGGTTTTATACTGATTTCAGGGTTCATCTTGTTATTTAAAGGATTTCAAATCATTTGAAATTTCTTAAAAACTCTTCTTTATAAGTTGGTGAAATTTCGATTTCCGCGCCGTCGTTCAGCATGATGTAACCGCCTTTGTTGTAGGATTTTACAAAATTAATATTGATGATATGCGATTTATGTACACGTAAAAAAGGAAACGGTAAAATCTCTGAAAAATGCTTGAGAAAACGGCACACCATTTTTTTACTGCCATCGGCTAAGTGTAAATCGGTAAAGTTCCCGTTGCCTCGTAGGCGGACGATGTCTTCCATTTTCACCACTTCAAAACCTTCCAAAGTAGGTAAAATCACCTGCTTTTTCTCCGGCTGGGTTTCACGGAAATTCTCCACGATGATTTTGTTCCGGTTGAAAAGCTCGTTATTGAGAATATGCTGTTGCACTTTATTGACCGCCACAATCAATTCTTCAATACTGATGGGTTTTAACAGATAATAGGCGGCGCTTTGGTTGAGGGCTTTAAGTGAATATTCGGAAAAAGCGGTCACAAAAATCGTCTCAAACTGCAAATCCTTGCAGGCTTCCAACACATCAAAAGCATTTCCGAAAGGCATTTCCACATCCAAAAACACCAATTTCGGCGTCACTTCGTGCAATAACGGAACGGCTTCCTTGATGTTTTGGGCTTCTCCAATTACTTCTACCTGTGGGCAATATTTCCCAAGATAATTCTTGAGCACTTCACGCGCAGCAGTTTCGTCTTCAACAATTACGGCTTTTATTTTCTGTAAGGTCATCATAATTTATCAAGCAAGGGAAAGGTAAGGGTTACTAAAGTTCCTGTGGTTCCGCTGTTTTTTTCGGTAATGGAGAAATCGATGTTGGTTTTATACAATTCATTCAGAAGACTGATACGCTCTTTAGTGTTGGTCACACCGCGCGACTGATGTACTTTCTGGTTGCGGGTTTTCAAGGCGGCACTTTCGGTCAGGCCGATCCCGTTATCGTCTACTAGTACCGAAACTTTTCCACGGTTGAGTTCGAATTTCAAGAGCAGTAATCCTTTGGTATCCCGATAGCGCAAACCGTGCCAGATTGCATTTTCCAGATGCGGTTGAATGAGCATGTTCGGGACTAGAGTCGTTTCGGTATCCAAAGCATCGTCTACCACAATCTGATAGTCAAATTTGTCCTGAAAACGCAAATGTTCCAGATCCAGATACTTCTTGAGCTGTTCGATTTCGTTACTCAGGCTGATGAAATCCTTGTTGGAATTTTCCATCATGTTGCGCATAAGGTGCGAATACGAAGTCAGGTACTTGTTGGCTTCCAGCTCTTTATTTTGCGAAATGAACTGGTTGACACTGTTCAAACTGTTGAAAATAAAATGCGGATTCATTTCCCGTCGTAACGACTGTAACGCGATTTCCTTATTCTTGATTTTGATGGAATACAGCGCTTTTACAATCAATCCCACCAACAAAAGAAGCAACAACAACGATCCCAAAAGCACATAATTGAACGTATTTTTCTTGGCAATGAGTTCGTCTTTCAATATCTTTTCCTTTTCCAGCTGACGGATTTTCTCCTCCGTGACCTGAAAGGTTTTTTCATCAATTAAAGAACTGTCGTTGCGGATGAGTTTGTCGAAATTCTGAAAAAAATCATCATACAAAGCAATGCTTTCTTTGTCTTTACCATGGGTTTTATAATATTGAAGCAATTGCAACAGGCTGTTTTTCACTTCGTCGGTTTTACCTTGTTGCAGCGCCAATTGATAGGCTTGTTGTAAACACTGAATCGCTTTTTCCGGTTCGTTTTTTTTGAAATAAATGGTCGCTAGGGTTTGCAGTTGCTTAATTTGGGTATCAAAATCATTTTTGGTTTTAGCCTCGGCCAACAATTTTTCACTGATGCCCAAAGCCTTGTCAAACTGATTGTCGGAAGCATACACTTTGGCAATTTCCGTTCTCAGTTTAGCGACTTCTTCCGGTTTATCTTTTACATAAGAAATCGCTTTTTCATAACTCTGAATGGCTACTTCCTTGTTTTTTTGCTGCAGGTTCATCTGTGCTTGTTGTACATAAGCATCGGCTACTTCTTCTTTTTTATCCGCTTTTTCAAGAATTTGAATATTGTATTTGGAATACCCCATTTGAGCCGCCGGGTTGTTGGCATTTCGCAAACGATTAGCATCATTGAAGTTCAATTGCTCGTAATTCTTATCTGGGGCAACTGCTCCGGCCGCTTCATAATTCTGTATTGCTGAAGTGATTTTATTTTGCGACTCCTGTACTTTGGCTAAGCTTCGATTAACTCTGGTTTGATCCCGGTTACGTTTCAATTTCGTATAAGTGCCCAGCGCTTTTTTCAGGTATTCTTCCGCTTTGGCGTTGTCCCCTTTTTCGATGAATCCATCGGCCAGGTTCTCATAGTTTTTGGCAATTTGAACCTCATCGTTGGCGTCTAATGATTCTTTCAAATCGTCCGCAGCTCTGCTTATTTTATAGCTTGCAGCCTTTTTGCTTTTGGTTGCGGCAGGCTGAATACTATCCTGCGCGGAAACCTCAAGACCAAGGTTTAGCGTAAAAAAAATAAAAGCAAAAAAGGCCTGTTTTAGTGACATACTACTGTGTTTCTATGTAAATGTAAAGTAAATATTTTAAAAACGGTGCGGCAAGCGGTTTCACCAAGTCGAAACCTGGTTTCACCCATTCTGCAAAAAACGTGCAAATTCTCAAGATAATTTTGGGATAGAATCATAAACCAAAAAACTATGAAAACGGAAAATTTAATTGCAGTCTTGAGCGCTTCGGTATTAGTTACAGGGGCTGCTCTTACCTCAAAAATCTCTTCTGAAAAAAATCCTGTTGTCCAATACAAACCCTCTGTTGCAATTGAAAAGCCCGAAACCGAAGAAAAACCTTGTGTTTTTATGTCGATGATGGGCGAACAATCGGTAACCGATTATGCTAAGTACAAAAATGATTCCAAAACGACCACAACGATCAATAAAGGCGAAAAATGGCTAGCAGAAGCCCAAAACAAAGACGGAGGCTGGGGAGCCGGTTCCCACAGCAATCAGGGAGAAATGAACCCGCACGCCGTAAGTTCCGATCCGGCAACAACTGCGATGGCTTCGATGGCATTATACAGAATGGGTTATTCCATTGAAAAAGGGAAATACAAAACCCAACTTAAAAATGCTCTGGAATTTCTTTTATCCGAAGTGGAGAAAAACAAAAACAACGAGTTCATTACCCAAGTGCGCGGTACCCAGATTCAAACCAAACTCGGGCAAAACATTGATGCTGCCTTGACCTTGCAATTCTTAAACCAAGTCATACCAACCTTATCCGAGGGAACACTTAGAAAAAGAGTAGAAAACGCCATTCAGATTTGTGTAGATAAAATCGAAAAATCGTACGACGGAAACGGAAAAGTGAGTGGTGCCGGTTGGGCCGGTGTGTTGCAATCCTCATTTGCCAATGCCGGATTAGAACAAGCATCCAAAAACAAAAACATCAAAGTAAGTAAAGACAAAATTGACGCCGCAAGAAACTATCAGAAAGGCAATTACGATGCGGATAACAATCGTGCAAAAACAGAAGACGGCGCAGGAATTATGCTTTATGCGGTAAGCAGCTCGGTTCGTGGCAGTGCCACAGAAGCCAAAGAAGCCGAAGAACTCTTCGAAAAAGCCAAATCCGAAGGAAAAATCGATCGAAAAGCCGAAATGAGCAAGGAAAATTTAGAAAAAATAGGCGTTACCCGTGAAAAAGCCGCTTCCTATGATGTTGCTACCAAAGTTTACAAAGCCGCCAAAGTACAGGCCATGGACAACAACGTTATGAACGGTTTCGGGAACAACGGCGGAGAAGAATTCATGAGCTTTCTGCAAACCGGCGAATCTTTAATGGTAAAAAAAGACAACGACTGGAAACACTGGTACGACAATGTGAGCGGAAAAATCATCAAAATCCAGAATGAGAACGGTAGTTGGAACGGACATCATTGCATTACCAGTCCGGTGTTCTGCACCGCAACCTGCCTACTGATTTTAACCATCGAAAACGACATCAAAACCTTACAACAATAATTTTTTAAAAAGACAAATACCATGAAATCAACATTCATCATCACAGCCCTTTTTGCAACCGCTTTTACTTTTGCAAACTGCACGAATTCCAACCATAAGGAAACTTCAAAAACGTTAACTTCTGCTTCAACAATTGAGAAACCGATCAAAGTTGAAAACACCAAAATTCAAGTAGCCATTTTGCTGGACACTTCCAACAGCATGGACGGTTTGATCGAACAGGCGAAATCCCGTTTGTGGAACATCGTCAATACCTTAACCACACTAAAATACCACGGAAAAACACCGGATATTGAAATCGGGTTGTACGAATATGGAAACGACGGTTTGTCTCAAGAATCGAATTACATTCGTCAAGTCGCGCCACTTACTACCGATTTGGACCTGATTTCCGAAAAACTGTTTTCACTTCGCACCAATGGTGGCTCTGAATATTGCGGTGCTGTAATTGCCGATGCCACCAAACAACTGAACTGGGGCAAAGACGCTTCGAATATGAAACTGGTCTACATTGCCGGAAACGAAGCGTTCAACCAAGGCGGCGTCAACTATAAAGAAGCGATTAGCGATGCGCTCAAAAAAGACATTTACATCAACACGATTTTCTGTGGTAATCAGGAAGAAGGCATCCGCACGTTCTGGAAAGACGGCGCCGATGCGGGAAAAGGCAAGTATTTCAACATTGATTCCAACAAAGCGGTGATTTATATTGCTACGCCTTACGATGTGCGCATCTCCGAATGCAATACCAGAATCAACACGACTTACATCAGTTATGGCAGTATGGGCTATGAAAAGAAAATGAATCAGGCAGCACAGGATTCCAATGCACAAGGCGTTTCAGCAGCCAATTTTGCAGAGCGTACGGTGAGTAAATCTAAAGCGGTTTATAAAAATGACAGCTGGGATTTAGTCGACAAAGTTAAAGACGACAAAGGAGCCATCGACAAACTCAAAAAAGAAGAATTGCCAAAAGAACTGCAAAACAAGTCCAAAGCAGAAATTAAAGTTTATGTGGATCAGAAATCTAAAGAACGCGAAGCCATTCAGAAGGAAATTGGCGAATTAGGTAAAAAACGTCAGGCCTTTATCGATGCTGAAATGAAAAAAACCAACAGCCAGGACGATTTGGGCGGTGCAATTAACAGTTCCGTTATTGCTTTTGCTAAAACTAAAGGTTATACGGTTGAAAAATAAAAAGCAATTTCTTACTTTTAAACCTCTAAACCCTTTTTCTATGAAACAGTTTTTTTTTGCCATTCTTTTTTTAATTTCCGGTTTGCTTTTTGCCCAGAAACCCATTTTTACACAGGCTAAAGTAAAATCAGCAACGGTTTATTTTAATGCTGCCGAACTTTCACAAAATGCAAATGTAACCTTACCGGCCGGAACCAGTGAAATTGTAATTAAAAATGTAGCCAATTACCTGAATGAGAATTCCGTTCAAATTGGAGCTCCGGCTTCCGTAACGGTGCTTTCGGTGCAATTCACAAACGATTATATTTCCGAATACGAGGTGGATGAAAATTCGCCGGCGATAAAAAAAGTAAAAGATAGTATCATTTTGGTACAAAAAGAACTTGAGAAACTCATCAATACCAAAAATTCGGAAACCAAAACCATCGAGCTTCTGGACAAGAACCAACAGGTTTTTGGTCAAAATTCAGGATTGAGTGTGGCGGAACTGATGAAAATGGTCGAGTACTACAAAACCAAGCGCACAGAAATGAGCAACAATGTAAACACGCTTACCGAAAAGGAAAAGAAACTGAATGAAACGCTGAAGCGCCTGAACACCAAACTGGAAATCAACACCGAAAAGGAAGAAAAAACCTCAACGGGAAAATTGGTGTTACAAGTCATGAATACTGCTGCCGGGAATGTTCCTCTGGAAATTTCCTATCTGACCAATAGGGCAAGTTGGGCACCCTTTTACGATTTGAGAGCAGACAATGTGACCTCGCCCATCAACATGATGTACAAAGCACAAGTAACTCAGAATACCGGTATAGACTGGAAGAAAGTAAAATTGACGTTGTCCTCGGGAAATCCGAACCAGAGCAATCAGGCGCCAACGGTAAATCCTTGGTTTTTAAGATATAGAAATGCCTATGGTTACGAAGCAGATGATGCTTCTCCAGCCTTACAGGAAGTTGTGGTAAGTGGTTATAGCGCAAAAAAAGATTCGAATATTAAAATAAGAGGCGCTAATTCTATTTCAGCACATACAACGATCAACGAAAACCAATTGAACATTTCTTTCGACATCGACATTCCGTACGACATTTTATCCAACGGAAAGAAACACAGTGTGGCGCTGAAAGAAATCAAATTACCGGCTTCCTACAAGTATTATGCGGCTCCGAAACTGGACAAAGAGGCGTTTCTTCTGGCAGAAATTACCGATTATGGCAAGTACAATTTGTTAAAAGGCGAAGCAAACATCATTTTTGAAGGCATGTACGTTGGAAAAACTTTGGTAAACCCGGGGCAAACTTCGGATACTTTAAATTTGAGTATGGGGCGTGATAAAAAGGTTTCCATCAAACGTGAAAAAATCGTTGAAAAATCGGGAACGAAATTCTTATCTTCGAAAAAGGAGCAAACCTTCACTTACGACATTGTTATTCGCAACAATAAAAAAGAAGCGGTAAGCATTAAATTAGACGACCAGATTCCATTAAGCACCGATAAGGAAATCGAAATCGAACTAAAAGAAAAAGACGGCGCAAAACTCAATGCCGAAACCGGATTGCTCAGCTGGGAAATCAATTTAAAACCTAACGAAACGAAAAAGCTCCGCTTAAGTTATATGGTGAAATCCCCTAAAGACAAAACCATCGATAATCTATAACATATTTCCCGGCCTTTGTGTCGGGATTTTTTTATAATTTTATGACAACCAAATATTTACCCATGAAATACTTCGGTTTTATAATCGCTTTGGTTTTCATCAGCTGTGAAGGTCAATCACAAACCGGTATAGTAGGCCTGCAAACGTTTGCTTCAGGTTTTACTTCCCCGGTTGACCTGGAACATTGCGGTGACAGTCGTTTGTTTGTTGTAGAACAGGACGGAATCATCAAAATCCTGAACAGCAACGGAAGCGTAAATGCAACGCCCTTTCTCAACATTACTTCGTTAACCAATCAAAGTGGTGAACAGGGATTACTTGGTTTGGCCTTCCATCCGAATTATGCTTCCAACGGTCTTTTTTACATCAATTACACCCGAACTAGTGATGGAGCTACGGTAATTGCGCGTTATTCGGTAAATCCCAGTAATCCAAACCTCGCCAATCCTACAGGAACGATACTTTTAACCATTCCACAACCTTTTTCCAATCATAACGGAGGAACGTTGAAATTCGGTCCTGATGGTTATCTGTACATTGGAATGGGTGATGGTGGTAGCGGAGGCGATCCAGGCAACCGAGCGCAAAACATCGACGAATTGTTAGGCAAAATGCTTCGAATTGATGTGAATTCCGGTTCTCCTTATGACATCCCTCCTACGAACCCTTATGTAGGTGTGGCTGGTGCCGATGAAATCTGGGCGATTGGCTTACGCAATCCCTGGAAATTTTCGTTCGACCGACAAACAGGAGATTTATGGATCGCCGATGTGGGTCAGGGTTTGTACGAAGAAGTGAATCGAGCGGCTTCCACCGAAAGCGGACTGAATTACGGTTGGCGCTGTTATGAAGGCAACACCGTTTATAATAATACGGGCTGTCCTGTGCAAAATACTTTGAAGTTTCCGCTACTGATAACCAACCATGCCGACGGGTTCTGCTCCATTACAGGCGGTTATGTTTATCGAGGCACACAATTCCCAAATTTTCAGGGCAAGTATTTTTTTTCCGATTATTGCAAAGCGCAAATTGGAATGAGCGATGCTTCAGGAAATGCAACATTTTCCCCTACTTTTTCCGGCAATAATTTTGTGAGTTTTGGAGAAGACAGTAGCGGAGAATTATATGTAGTTTCCATCAGCAATGGAACGATTTATAAGATTCTGGACAGCTCATTGGGTACCGTTGAAACTAACAAAACAGCGTTCAATCTTTATCCGAATCCTGCAAAATCGGAAGTTTTTATACAGAATTTAGATGCTTCAACCTATGTAAGTTCCGTAGAAATTTTCGATACCAACGGAAAGAAACTATTCGCTAAAAAAACAGAAAACCAACCGATAACTTCTGTAAATACAGAACCACTACCTGCTGGTTTTTATCTTTTAAAGCTCACCGACAATCTGGGATTGACCGTTGCTCATAAATTGCTCAAAAATTAAGGTGCCGGATTCGGTATCTTTTCTTGTATTTTATTGATTTCGGCAATAACCGCATCCGTCAAACGCACCTCAAACGCATTGATATTTTCCTCCAACTGATCCAACGAAGTTGCCCCGATGATGGTCGAAGTCACAAACTGTTGGTGGTGTACAAAAGCGAGAGCCAATTCCGTCAGTGTCAATCCTAAACTGTGTGCTAACTCCTGATACAGCTTGGTTACTTTGAAACAGTTCTCGTTGGTGTATCTTGTAAAATGCGGAAACAAGCCCAAGCGGGATTCCGGCAAAATTCCGTTTAAGTGTTTTCCGGTCAAAAACCCAAAACCAAGGGGTGAATAAGCCAATAAACCAACGTTTTCACGCATACAAATTTCCGACAAACCTACCTCAAACAAACGATTCAATAACGAAAATGGGTTTTGAATGGTCGCGATTCGGGGTAAATTATGCTTTTCCGCTTCGTTTAAAAATTTCATCACTCCCCAAGGATTTTCGTTGGAAACCCCAATATGTTTGATTTTACCTTCTTTAATCAAACCATCAAACGTTGTTAAAACATCTAAAATATTATCCTGCCATATATTGTCAAGTTCCGATACCCCACGTTTGCCAAACATGTTCATCACACGCTCCGGCCAATGCATCTGGTATAAATCGATGTAATCCGTTTGTAGGTTTTTCAAGCTCAATTCCACTGCTTGATGAATGCTTTGCTTGGAAAAATCCAACGGCTGACGAATATAACCCATTCCACGGTTAGGCCCGGCTATTTTTGTAGCTACAACCAAATCCTGACGTTTGTGCTTGTTTTTAGCCAGCCAACTTCCGATAAAACGCTCTGTGCTTCCGAAAATATGCTCGTTACCTCCGATGGGATACATCTCGGCAGTATCGATAAAATTAATTCCTCTTTCGATGGCATAATCCAGTTGGTTGTGCGCTTCGGCTTCGGTGTTTTGGTTGCCAAAAGTCATGGTGCCTAAGCAAATTTCACTGATTTTTAAATCGGTATGGGGTAATGTGGTGTATTTCATTGTACTAGTCTTACAAAGCGGCAAAGATACAAAGTTGCTAAGTTTGAAAAACAAAAAAGCTCAGAGTTTTAATTCTGAGCTTTTCCTATGTATGTTTGAAAATCGATTAGATTTCGTTTAACATTTTGGTGATTTCATCCAATTTTGGAGTCAGGATGATTTCAATACGACGGTTTTTCGCTTTACCTTCTGCAGTTTCATTAGACACCAAAGGAGAGTATTCTCCACGACCTGCAGCAGTTAAATTTTCCTTTCTCACCATTGCATTGGAAGTAAGTAGATTTACGATTGCCGTAGCACGTTTAGTAGACAAATCCCAGTTGCTTTCTACTCCACCACCAATAGCTCCGGTGATTTTGTCGTTGTCGGTGTGCCCTTCAATTAACACCGAAATGTCAGGGTTGTCGCCCAATACTTTTCCAACTAAATCCACTGCTTTCTTTCCTTCCGGGTTCACTACCCAGCTTCCGGATTGGAACAGTAATTTGTTTTCCATGGAAACGTATACTTTTCCGTCTTTTTGCTGTACAGTAAGTCCTTTTCCTTCAAACGCTTTTAACGATTTTGACAAAGTTTCTTTCAGCTTGTTCATGGCAGCTTCTTTAGCAGCTATCATGCTTTCCAATTCGTTTACACGATCCGAACGGTCTTTCAAATCTCTATTCAACTTGTCCAGACGGGCTCTTTCCGCAGCCAATGCTTTTTCTTTAGCTTCCAACTGCGCCAACAATTCACGGTTTTTGTTCATGTTCGACTGTAACGCCTCATCACTGTTTTTCTCTAGCGCGTTGTAAGACGACTGCAACGTTTTTAAATTGTTGCTTGCCGCCGCATAATCAGAGGCCAGTTTGTCTCTTTCCGCTTTTAATTTATCTAACTCCGCCTGTAACGTAGTTTTATCTAACTCTAGTTGGTTTTTACCGGTCTTCAAAGCTTCGTTTTCATCAGCTAAGGAGCGGTTTTCCTTTTTTAAATCGGCAAATTTGGTTTCTAAATCGGTGTACATCTTTTTCGATACACACGAAGTGGTTAAGGCCAAAGCCAAAATTCCTGCAGATACTTGTTTTATCATTTTTTGTGGTATTTAGCGTTACTCAATTATTCTCAATGTTTATGTTCTTTTCTTTTCACTATTCCATTTCCACCAACACCGGACAATGGTCGGAATGTTTGGCTTCTGGCAAAATCACGGCGCGTTTCATCTTATCTTTCAAAGGTTCACTCACCAGATTGTAATCGATCCTCCATCCTTTGTTGTTGCCTCGTGCTCCCGCCCTGTAGCTCCACCAACTGTAATTATGCGGCTCTTTATTGAAATGACGGAAACTGTCTATAAACCCGCTTTTCATAAAAGCATCCAACCACGCACGTTCTTCCGGCAGAAATCCAGAAACTTTGGCGTTGCGAATCGGATCGTGAATATCAATGGCCTGATGGCAAATATTATAATCCCCACCTATAATCAGGTTCGGGATTTCTTTTTTCAGGTTGTCAATATAGATCTGAAAATCGTCCATGTATTGAAACTTGTGATCCAAACGGTCAATGTTCGTTCCCGATGGCAGGTAGAGACTCATCACGGAAAAATTTTCAAAATCGGCGCGTAAATTTCGCCCTTCTTTATCCATATAATCGATTCCGGTTCCGTAAACCACATTTTTGGGTTCCGTCTTCGATAAAATTGCCACTCCGCTGTAACCTTTCTTTTCGGCGGGAAAATAATACTGAAACGGATAGCCCGCCAGCTCGATTTCCATGACCGGAATTTGGTCCTGTGTTGCTTTAATTTCCTGAAGGCAAATCACATCCGGATTCGCACTTTGGAGCCATTCTAAAAATCCTTTGGTAATTGCGGCACGAATACCGTTTACGTTATAGGAGATAATCTTCATTCGTTGTTTAATTTCTTCAAAAGTAGCCAAAAAACATTCACATTTATAACACCCAACGCAAATAGTTATAAACGATTCATTGTCAATTACCTGCGAAATTATTTGGTCCGAAAAACCATAATAATCTCTAAAATCGTTTCCCGCTTTCAGCAGAATTGCTATCTTTGTTTTTATCGCTTAAACCGGAGAATACATGGGGTTAGTTACCGCTAAAGAAGTTGCAAAAGCCATTAAAACTGACAAATACGGAGTCCTAGGCACTTTCTCAGGCTGGTTACTGATGAAAGTCTTGCGAATATCCACACTCAATAAAATTTACAACAGGAACAAACATCTTACCGATTTAGAGTTCCTCAATGCCATATTGGATGAATTTCACATTAAGTTTGAAATTCCTGAAGAAGACTTAAAACGCCTTCCCAAAGAAGGGCCATACATTACCATTTCGAACCATCCGCTGGGAGGAATTGACGGAATTTTACTTTTAAAACTGATGTTGGAAAAAGAGCCAAATTTCAAGATCATCGCCAATTTCTTGTTGCACCGCATCGAGCCGATGAAGCCGTACATTATGCCGGTGAATCCGTTTGAAACTCATAAAGACGCCAAGTCGAGCGTGATCGGACTCAAAGAAACGTTTCGTCATTTGAGCGACGGAAAACCGTTGGGAATGTTCCCGGCAGGAGAAGTATCCACCTATCAAGACGGAAAACTCGTGGTGGACCGTCCTTGGGAAGAAGGTGCCATCAAAGTAATCCGCAAGGCTCAGGTTCCGGTAATTCCGATTTATTTCCACGCGCAGAACAGCAAGTTGTTTTATTTCCTTTCGAAGATGAACGACACGCTGCGTACCGCGAAATTGCCTTCGGAATTATTAACCCAGAAAGACCGCGTGATCAAAGTACGTATCGGAAAACCAATTTCGGTGGCCGAACAGAACGAACACACAACCATTGAAGAGTATTCGGATTTTTTACGCCGAAAAACCTATATGTTGTCCAACGTGTTTGAGGCCGACAACAACAAGCTGTTACAGGCTCCGAGTTTAAAACCGGCCAAAAGCCCGAAACAGATTGCCAAACCGGCCAACCACGAACAGATTTTACAGGAAATTGCCGAACTGCGCAAAGGCAACGAACGTATGCTGCAAAGTAAAAACTATGAAGTTTTCTTTGTAAAGGCCAATAAAATCCCGAATATCCTACACGAGATTGGGCGTTTGCGTGAAATCACTTTCAGAGAAGTAGGTGAAGGCACCAACGAATCACTGGATCTGGACAAGTTCGACAATTACTACTATCATATGTTCCTTTGGGACGAAGACGCACAACTTATTGCCGGAGCGTACCGTATGGGATTAGGAACTGAAATTTTTGCCGACCACGGTATCGATGGCTTTTACCTTCAAGAATTATTCCGATTCGAACCGGAATTGTACGATATGATGAGTAAATCCATTGAAATGGGACGCGCGTTCATTACCAAGGAATACCAGCAAAAACCAATGCCGTTGTTTCTTTTATGGAAGGGAATTGTACACACAACCTTACGTTACCCGGAACACAAGTATTTGATTGGCGGAGTAAGCATCAGTAACCAGTTTTCGGATTTCTCCAAATCACTGATGATTGAGTTCATGAAGTCGCACTATTACGACCCGTATGTGGCGCAATACGTGCATCCTAAATTGGAATACAAAGTAAAACTTAAAGATGCCGATAAAGATTTCGTGTTTAACGAAGCCGAAGCCGATTTGAACAAGTTCGACAAAATTATCGACGAGATCGAACCTTCAAGCTTACGCTTACCGGTCTTGATTAAAAAATACATCAAGCAAAATGCTAAAGTGGTTGCTTTCAACGTAGATCCTTTGTTTAACAATGCTGTGGACGGATTGATGTACATCCGCATTGCCGATTTACCGGAAAGCACCGTGCGCCCAGTTATTGAAGAACTTCAGGCCGAACTGGAACGAAAAGAAAAAAGAATGTCTTAAAAAAAACGAATAAAAAAATCCCGAAGCAGAACTTCGGGATTTTTGTTTTTTTAAAACCAACCGCGTTTTCCCACTTGGTAGGTTTGATAGAAGTCGTTATCCGACATACAAAGGTAGATTACACCTTCAATAATCCCTATCAATGAGGTTACGATTCCGCAGGTAACCAAACTTAATACTAAAGTTATGATCCCTTCGGTCTGATAGCCTAAAAGAAATTTATGAATCCCAAAAGGCCCTAATAATATTGCTAATATACCACAGGAAACTTTCTTGTTATCTTGAGGTGGCTCCGGCGGGCGGTTCCAGTCTTCTCTCGGTCGTGTTACTTCCACTGTTAGTTTGTTTAATAGTTATAGTATCGATTCGTCTTTAGGTTCCCAAAGTTCAATTTTATTTCCTTCCGGATCCAAGATCCAGCCAAAATTCCCATAATCATAGGATTCCATTTCCCCGACAACGGTTACCCCTTCTTCCTTTAAAACTTCCAAAAGAACTGCAAGGTTTTCCACCCTAAAATTCATCATGAATTGTTTTTGACTTGGCTCAAAATACTTGGTATTGGCATCAAAAGGTGACCATTGGGTTAAACAATCATTCCCTTGCTGATCTTTCCATTTAAAAGACCATCCGTATTGATCTACAGGGATTCCTAAATGATTTTTATACCACTCTTTGGTGGCACTTGGATCGTCACACTTGAAGAAAAATCCTCCGATTCCAGTGACGCGTTTCATGTCATTCTTACTCATTTCTTATTTGTATTAAAAAAAACTGTGGTTGCTAAAAGCAATAAAATCCCTTCTATGGTGAAAAAAAACAGGTGATTGAACACTTCCTGCGCGATGTATCCACATAAAGTTCCGAAGATAATAAGGCCAACTGCCAACAGAACGCCCTGCAGTCTTGCAGAATAATTCCCGTTTTTAATCGGTTTGGCCAAAAACAACATCCAGATTCCCGAGAGCAGCATCATGGTGGAAGAATAAATCCAGATCATCTGCATACCTTGGGCGGCGGGTTCTTGAATTTCTCCTTTGTCAATATGCTCCAATACGGCAGGATACCCTAAAAACGCATGGGGAATAAACTGCAAACAGGTAAGCACTCCCACAAAAACAGTTAAATAATAGGCAACCTTATTCATATTTTTGATTTTTGGTTTTTTAAATATAGTAAAATATCGGATGAATTTACAAGGAGTATTAGTACAAAACACAATTTATTTATCTTCGCAATACAACTTTCACAAACTCATAAAATAAACTTGATACGACCAACCCCAAAAATCGTTCAGCTTACCCAAAAGAAACTCGTTGGCAAACGACTCTTCATGTCCTTTGCCAACAACAAAACAGCTGAACTTTGGAGAAGTTTTATGCCAGAACGAAAGCAAATTTTGAATACCCTTACAAACCAGTTGTATTCGTTACAAGACTATCCCTTTAATTTTTTTAGCGAATTTTCACCTGAAACTGTTTTTGAAAAATGGGCCGCCATAGAAGTTACGGACTTTGAAAATTTGCCTCAAGACATGGAGTCTTTACTTCTTCCCGCTGGGTTGTATGCGGTTTTTCAGTACAAAGGAAAGCCGGAGGAAGCGACCGATTTTTTTAATTATATTTTTCAAGAATGGCTTCCCGCTTCTGAATATTTGCTGGATGAGCGACCCCATTTTGAAGTATTGGGAGAAAAGTACCGCAACGACAGTCCGGATTCGGAAGAGGAGGTTTGGATTCCGGTTAGGAATAAGGGTTAAGCTCTACTTACTTCCAAAGACGGTTCAATCTCAAGAGATAATTCTGAATCGACCTTGGAATGATAACACCTTGTCTTGTAGAAACGGAACAGGTGATCGTACACTATCAGTTCGTAATAGCGCTGTCGGGAAGTAAATTGACGGTTAAGCATCATGTGAATATGACTTGAAAGAAAATCGTTTAGCGGAATTTCCAACGAATTCAAAACAGAATCGGCCAAGCATTTAACCTTAATATTGCGCTGCACAATAGGACCGTTAAGTTCCTGAAAACCGATTAATTTCTTATTGTAAAGACATTCTTCCGCCTTAACTTTAATGCTGCGGTAATTTTGATCCAGTTCTTTTTTTAAGGTTTTATCCGCCTGAAATTCTGTTTTGAAAGCCTCTTGTAATTTTTCAAGTAACGATAATTTTTGTGTATCACAAAGCAAAAAAGCATCTAAAAAACCATCAATAGCCACAAAACTGAACAACAACTGCTCCTGGTCTCTGGAAAAAGAAGGCTTAACCATTAAATAATTCATGAACAAATCACTGTCGTAAGAAAAAATCGACTCCGAAGCTTCCATAGTGGCAATTCCATAACGTTCCAGTTCCCTTTGGTAGGTATCAATTTGTACTTTCCAAATTACATCTTCTGACAACAATGCATCAAAAATCAAATGTAACCGCTCAACAACCTGAAAAATACCTGAAGGACTCGCACAATGAAACCGGAGCCGCAAATGTTCATGCGGGTCGCGATAACGGATAAAAAACCATTTATCAATTAACGTCTCCTCTTTAAAGGCATGAATATAGGGTGTTAAATCTTTTAGCAGAGCATCCGCACTTTTTACTCCAAGATAAACCTTAAAATACAGCCATTCGCTTCCAACGCAAAAACTCCGTTTCATCTCTCCTTATGCGGTTTGCTTATAATAGGAAAACACGAATTGATTGGTAAACCCTTGACCCTGAGAATTTTTCACAACAGCATCATCTGAAAACAAAAACTCCTCCAATACAATTTTAGAATACTTTCCTACAGATTTAAGAAGCAGTTCTACAGAGATCAACTGCTCCAAATCCAATAAAAGTGTATTGTCAGAAGGCACCCAATTTACATACCTTGAAACTTGTCTTTCTCGCCTCCAGTTCGAAAAATGCTCTAACAGCGCAACGCCATTCAACATATAAAAGTGCTGTAATTCTTCTTTATCAATTATCCATCTGGCTTTGGCCAAGACCACCTCTTTGTAAACCACTCTTGGAAAAAAACGATGATGGTGTTCCAAAACTCCCCAACTGAAATTATAAATAGGTTTACTGTACTGGAACTGTAAATCGCATAAAAAATGATAGACCGGCAAAACTGTACCGGAGTAGTTGTGTGCCGTAGACAAGCAAGGGTGTACTTCTTTATTGTGCTTTTTAGAGCGTAAGACCACAACATCGTTCCTAACACTTACCATCAAATCGTCTAAGCCAATTACACGATCGGATGTCACACCCGGGTTGCAGAGGTACGGAATTTCAAAAGTTCTTAAAACCGGTCTACGCAAAACATTACAGGTTCGGGCTTCGGGGATATGAACGATTTCCGCAAAAATTACATCGTTTTTATGCGTTTCTTCTGCCACAACAATTGACTGAGTCAGATCATGAATCGCCTTGTTTCCACTACAAAACCTCCCTAAAAGTTTAGCCGCACTCGTGTTTCCGGATGACTCAAGCACAACCGTTTCAACACCCTTATTTTTCACGAGTTCAACCATAACCGAAAAGCTAGCGGGAGTTGCCTCCCAGTCAGAATTAAAGTCTGGAAAATCTTTCTCCGAAAGGTACAGGATTGCTTGGTTTTTATTTTGACACCCTTTTAGCTTTTCTTCCAAGAGATAATCATAAGAAGACCATGCTTGTAAAACCTTTGGTCCACTTTTTTCCTTAAAAGAAAAACGATCCAAAAGCGGATGCGCATCGTTAATTTTAGCCTGCTGCAGGTAGCCTATCCCTGTTTCATTGTCCAATACGATTGCCAATGGCATTTCTCTGGTTTCATAACGCTCCTGAAAAGCTATAACAAAATCCCTCAGGCTTGTTGGGCTGTTTTGGGGACGAATTCCATTTAAAAAACGAAGGGCTTCCAAAGTTTTAACAGAAAAAGAAGCATCGAGTTTATTTTCACGAGTTGAAAGACTTAAATCCGTCTGAAGCAAGTATTTTCGATCAACTGCTACTTCAATTTTTTCAATCAAAGCATCTAATTCTCGATAATTATCAGACGCAGGAATTATATTGTGATCCAGCAGTTCAAGCCTTAATTTCAGTTCATAAAAAACCTGAAGCTCCTCCTTAGGCAGATCTGTTCGGTTAAGAATTGCAAAGAAAGCATCCCACACCTCATTGCCTGTCACCCGAGGATCCAACTCGCTAATTAACAACTGAGTTTCAATTAAATGATTAACATACGCTCTAGCTTCGTTTATTTCCGACTCATTTTCAACAAGATGTTCAATTAACTCATCAATCGTTGCACCATTTTGGGCTTTGTCTAAAAGCTTTTCCAAGGTTGGACTTTTTCTCAGTGCCGAAATTTTATGCTCCCGTTTCAATTTCAAAGAAGTAAATTCAACGTACCTGTAAAAATCGCCTAAAACATAAAGAGAAGTGTTTGGAAAATAGCGTAAACCAGATCTAACCAATTGATTATTGGTCAATTTTTCCAGTAAAAGCATCCAAAAGCACATGTCAAATTGGGAAAACCTAATATACTGGTCCTTTGTTGTTAGCTCAACAGAATTTGTAGTCCCGAAGTTTCCGACAGCGCAGCCAGCAAACAATCCAAAAGGGGTGCATCGGGAAGAACTACGAGCCAAATACTTTAAAAACGTGAGCTCAAGGCTCTTTTGCTTTCCTTTGGTTAAAGCCTTCGGGTTTTCAATGTATTTTTTTAAAAAATGGACTAAATCGGGAGAAGCAATATGGATCGCTTCTTCAAAATAAGGATCCTGAATAATTTCTCGCAATCGCATTTCAGAATAATCCTCTAACAATTCCAAATAAACTGATAACGGGAAGGCGGGCGTTCGTAAAACGTAATTTGAAAACGATTTAATTTGATAACGAGGCATTCTTTTTTCGTTTACTTATTTTTTTAGCAAGCTTCATCGCATTATATACATTCAAAACCTTACCTGATTTAGACAGTTCTGAAAAATGGGCTTTAACTCCTTTTTTTCCCGGTACTAAAACTTCCAAATCATAAGCAGTTCCGGAGTTCATGATAATTTGTTTGACTTCTTTAGCAGATAAATTAGGATAGTACAACCAGATTAAAGCTGCTGTTCCTGAAACCATAGGTGCGGCAAGAGATGTTCCTGAATCGAAAACGTATTTATTACCGGGTGCAGTGGTATAAATTTCTTCTCCGGGAGCAAATAGGTCTACGTTTTGCTTGCCGTAGTTGGAGAAACCGGAAACAAACGTACTATCTAATCTACGAGATGTAGAGCCTACGTTGATGAAGTTTGTACTAATTTCAACACTTTCTCCATCATATCCAATATCATTAGGAAAAAAAGGATTAAAATCAATATTGTAGCTATTATTTCCTGCCGAATGAACAATTAAAACCTCATGCTTTTCTGCGTATTTAATAGCATCCAAAACCAATTCTTTTTCAGCTGAAAAGCCTTTACCAAACGACATATTTATCACTTTTGCACCATTATCAACAGCATAACAAATTGCTTTGGCAATATCTTTATCATGCTCGTCACCTATAGGAGAAATATTTAATGGCATAATTTTTATTTTGACTGAAAAACCTATCGCGCCAATTTTATTAAATCTATTCGAAGAGATAACACCTGCAACTTTAGTACTATGATGTTGTAACTTTATAAAATCATTCACTTTATTATTTCAATAATTAATACTATTTTTTAAATCAAAATTCATGATATCTACCCTTTCATTGTAATCAAAATCTAAACACTTTTTCAAGATAAAATTTTGTTGATCAGCTTTATCAATCAAATAGTCAATTGAATTAATATTCAATTCTTTATTTACCATCATTGAATGAATTAAAGCTGCAAAATCTTTATCACCTGCATCTCTCTTTTCCCAAAAACTTTTTCCATTTCCATAAATTTTATACAAGCTATCTAATTTACTATAAGTGTAATCTTCTTTTGGAAAATAATGTTTAAGAGTATCTTTTGCCAATGGAAAAAGAACAATTCCATACTCTAATGACTTCAAATAATTTTGATAATAGTTTTTCTCTTTTTTAAAAAATGCAATTGCTCTTTTGTATTCTTTAAAATCTTTTGGGCTGTTTAGAGTATCCAATTCAAACTTTTCTTTTGATTTACGAATCAATCTTATATAATCAAAATTACTCCATATTAGATTTTGTCCGTTTTTTCCACCTAAAAAACTCCATCCATTTACATCATCCACATAGCCATTTTGATCATCATCTATCCCGTTGTCCGGAATTTCACCTTTATTTATCCATATTTGACTTTTAAGATCTTCATGATTAATATCTAGCTGACTATCTAATATTGCGACTGTGATATTTTGCTGCGTATTGTTTTTCCCAACATTTTTATCACACCATTTATCCAAAGATATCCCAGGAATCTCATTGTTGTGAATATCTTTATGAAACCATCCGTAGAGATTATCTTTAGGATTTGATGCCGTTATATTATTACTAACTTTACTATTAGCACATTTTACTAAAAAAAGACAAAGAGCAATCCTGAAAAAAAGTTTCATTGAAGAGTTTTATTTGTCTTATCTGTTGTTGTCTTACTTGTAGTATCCTGACCTCCACAATAATTTGTTGATTGATTTACTGTCACTGTTACTGTATCTTGATCACCAGTTCCATCTCCTGCTTTTATTGATTTCAAATTTTTCAACCTTACTACTTCAAATTTTTCTAATTCGAATTTTCGATTTTTACTCTTTTCCATAAACAATTAATTGTGATTTTTTAACGTGGCAAATATATTTTCGTTTTGAAATTTATATCCATAAAAAATATTTGTAATTATTAAAATTCATGAATTTCGTGTTTTTAACACTACTATTCCACTATAAATCAAATAAATAAAAATTAAAAACTATTTTTCTTAATCAATTCTTTAATAAAATAACTTGGCTTAATTCCTGTTTTCTTATTAAAAGCATTAGAAAAAGACTCTGCATTATTAAATCCAAACTCTAGAGCTAGGGCAGAAATCGTATACTTAGTTAACTTATTATCCTGTTGAAGCAACCTAATTGCATTATCAACTCTTAAATCATTAATATATTGGCTAAAAGAAACGCCTTTATGAGTATTAACAATTTTAGAAACATATTTGCTGTTAGTTTCAAATTCTTGAGAAAGCAATTGAATTGTAATATTGGAATTTAAATACCCTTTATCTTTCTCGAATTGGTTGAGTTTCTTTAATATTTGACCTATTATTTCATCTGAAATTCCAATTTCTTCAGTTTTATCTCTAATTACAGATTCAACATTTTTCCCCTCGTTTAAAACTCCAATAAGTTCAATTTCATTTTTATTAATAATTTTTTCAAATCTATTTCTAAAGATTCTTTTTTGATTTTCTTGATAAATGCCGAAACAACTTAAACCAATGGTGAGAAAGATAAGACCTCCAATATAATAAGTCGAAGCTTGCTTGTCTTTTCTTAAATTATCAATAAGATTTTCTTTGTTCTCCACCAAATGTGGGATGTCGTATTCTTTATTAAGAAGCTTATAAAAATGCTTATAATTTCTTTGTAAAACACTGTCAATGCCCATAAGTCTTTGTAGATAATTCAACTGATTTTTACTATCTCCATTCTCTTTATAATAATTGATTAGAAAATTATATCCCCCTAAGAATTCAGGTGTTATATTATTGGTAACTTTATACATTGAGTCAACTTTAATATAATTCTTTAAAGCCATTTTTTTTTGATTCATACCTTCATACGCTTTTCCTAAGTAATAATAGGAGGCCAATGTATTCATCTTATCATCATACTCTTTCATTTTTGGCAAGGCTTTATTTATACTGTCAAGAGCAACCGTAAAATTTTTTCTTAAAACCTGATTGGCTCCTTCATTTAAAACAAACAAATACTTATTCCTTTCGATATCCGTCGCAATTGCTTCCCTATGTCCCCATTCATTATAATAGGTCGCTGAATCTGTTTGTTTAAGTGCTTTGTGCGCATCGGCAATAGCAAATAAAATAGTTTGAAAAAGATTTGAAAACTGATAACCTCTGATATCCTTTTTTATATAAAAAGACAAACATTCACGATACATTATCAATGCTTCTTTTACCTCTCCTAAATCTTCGGACTTTAACACCCCAATAAAAAACTTAACTTTGTGATAATCCTCTTTCTTATTTTTTAAAGCATATTTTTCAGCAATTAAATAATTATTCATTGCTTCTCTAAATTTAAATTGTTTCTTAAGGATGTAAGCCTTTTCACAATATGCAGATATAGGAAAGAAATCATCATTGGTATTGATTGAGTATTTAACTACACTGTCTAAATATTTTATAGCAGTATCTTCTTTATTCATTAAAGAAAACAAATAATAAGCTCTAGCCTTAAAAATCGGATCTGTATCGCTCTTTGCTTTTTTCAAATACATACTCGCATAATACTCTTTTTTTGAAACATTTTTAACGTTATCAAAATAGGCACTCCACAAATCTTGATAGGAATAATTCTTTTTAGGACTTTGCCCTGATAAAAACAAAGGGAAAAGCATTATGTAGAATAATTTTACATATACAAATCGGTTCATTGTTTAATTTTTCACAAAAATAACACATATACAATTTATTTTAACATAAAAAATAAAACTTATCTTACTTTTTTATTGTTTTGGAAATCAACGATATAGATAAAACCTCCCACTCAATTCATGAATATAATGCCGAAATTCATGAATCTAGACTTAACTAATTTGCCTACCCTAATTCTTGTCTCTAGTTTTGTCTCAGAAATCAAAAACAAATTTTCTTTTTGGGTTTCAAAAAAATTGATCAATTATCAGGGATTGCTTCAGCTGTAGTGTAACCCTGAAAAAAAAACAGAGCAAGAAGGGATTGATGAGCTAGTGGTAACCCTAAAAAAACCAAGCAGAAAAACAAATCAACCGTTTTTCAAAAGAACTCTACGGATGCTTTTCTAATTTTTAGAGTTTTGGAATATGTTTTTAGTAGTAATTTAGAAAGGTACTGTTTGTCTGTGGATTCCTCGAACAGTATCAAAATCCACAAAAGCAGCCTTACCACAACTAAGGCTGCTTTAAAATTAATTTATTGAGTTAGTTATAAAGAAAACGATAATGGGGGCTCTTAAGAAGGCCAAAATTCATTTTTGAAACTTAAATGCAGTTATTTTTTATAAAAGCCAGACAGAACAATTATTTACAACACTGGTCGCACTTAAAGTTCCCGATTTATCGTTTAAACTTAACTATACAGTTTAATAATCTTATCCACAATAACCTGAGCCAATCCAACCTTACTCTCTATGGTCCAGCCGGCAATATGTGGTGTAAGCAATACATTTTTTGCATTTAAAAGGTATTCGAAAGCATCCGGCTTCTCCCCTTCAAACAAATGTTCAAAGGATAGTTTTTCATATTCTAAAACATCTAGTCCAGCACCTAAAATCTGTTTTGAATTAAGAGCTGTAACCAAATCAGCCGTAACCACACTGTTGCCTCTCGCGGTATTAATAAACCAGAACGGTTTTGCAAATCCTGAAATAAAATCAGCATTGATCATTTTATCGGTTTGTGGCGTCCATGGAGTGTGAAGGCTTACCACATCCGCTTTTTGCTGAAATTCTAAAAGCGAAACCTGTCTTGCATCATCATTGCCAACCCCATCTAAAATATCGTAACACAAAACCTCAACATCGAAACCACGCAGCTTTTTAGCAAATGATTTCCCCATATTTCCGTAACCGATAATCCCAACGGTTTTGCCGTCCAGTTCGTGGCCGCGGTTGCTTTCCCTGTTCCAATGCCCGGCGCGTACCTCATCGTCGGCTTTGTTTAAGTTGTTCATTAAGGTGAGTAGCATTCCCAAAGTGTGCTCTCCAACGGCATTACGGTTTCCTTCCGGCGCTGCAATAAGCTCAATGCCTTTACTTTGAGCATGTTCACAATCGATGCTCTCCAAACCGGCACCTACACGCGCGATAAACTGTAAATTGGTAGCTTTATCCAAGAAATCCCTATCGATTTTAAAACGACTTCGAATTACAATCCCGTGATACTCCTGAATTTTATCCTCAACCGCATCTTTAGAGGAAGAAAAATCTTCAAAATTCTGAAAACCAGCCCCTTGCAATTGATCCCATAACAGCGGATGGTTGCTGTCCAGATGCAGTATTTTTACGTCTTGTTTTGTCATATTTTAATGGAAAGTGCTTCAAAGTTACCTAATTCAGACAAAAAATAAGTTTCAAATTAAGGTATTTTTAAGACAAGCGTATATATGAATGATTTACTTTTGTCGAAAATTTATACAAATCACCAAAAATGGAAGGTTCCCATAGGAAATACATTTAAACCTGAATAAAGACATTCTTTGCTCTTTATTCCATTAATTACGAAAGAGTAAAGCATGAAAAACTTTTACAAAAATGGTCTTTCAGGGCTAGTGCCTGCTGAAAACCAAAAGGACACTCTCTGGATCGCGGTTGAAAACCCAACTTTAGAAGACCGCAATTTTCTCCTTAACGAATTACAGATTCCCGAATCTTTTTACAACGATATTGAAGACATCGATGAGCGTCCGCGTATTGAAGAAGAAAACGGCTGGAACCTGATCATCATGAGAATCCCTTTCAAAAACAACGATTCCAAGCTACCGTTTACTACCGTTCCGTTGGGAATTGTCTTTAACAAAGATTATTTTGTTTCGCTGTGTTTCCACAAAACGGAACTGCTGGAAGATTTTGTTGCCTACACCCAACGCAAAAGCATCGGTATTAAAAACCAGTACGATTTGGTGCTGAAATTACTTTTATCTTCCAGCATTTGGTACCTGAAATACCTTAAACAGATCAATCAGCGTATCAAACTAGCCGAAGACAACTTGGAAAAATCCATCAAAAATGAAGAGTTACAAGCGCTTTTAGAACTGGAAAAATGTTTGGTGTTCTTCATTACTTCCATTAAAGGGAACGATATTTTATTCCATCGCCTGAAAAACAATAAGACCGAGCGCGAACATTTTGATCCGGATTTGTTAGAAGATGTAGATATCGAACTTAAACAGGCACAGGAAATGTCAAACATTTACAGCAACATCCTCTCCGGGATGATGGACGCGTATGCTTCTGTGATTTCCAACAATTTGAATGTAATTATGAAACGATTAACTTCGATTTCCATTATACTGATGATCCCAACTTTAATTGCAAGTTTGTACGGGATGAATGTTCCCAATGCGCTGGAAAACAATCCGAACGGACTGGCAATCATTATTTTGGTGTCCGGAGTATTGGCTATAATTGGCGCGTTGTTATTTAAAAAGAAGAATCTTTTTTAAAACCCTAAAATCAAACGGGCAATAGTAAAATAGATAAGAATCCCGCAAATATCATTGCTGGTAGTGATAAACGGCCCGGTAGCCAATGCCGGGTCAATGCCGAAGCGGTTAAGCAACAACGGAATAGAAGTCCCAATTAATGAAGCGATGATGATTACGGAAATAAGGGCAGTGGTGACCACAATTCCGATGATAAATTCTACGCCCAGCAGGAAATGACTTCCAACAAACAAGATACTGGCCAGGATAACGCCATTTAACAAACTCAGCGATACTTCTTTCATCAATCGATTAATCAATGAACCGCTTAACGTGTTGTTGGCCAAACCCTGCACAATAATAGCAGAAGATTGCACCCCCACATTCCCTGCCATCGCAGCAATAAGCGGAGTAAAGAAAAATAAATTCCCGTGCTGCAGCATCGCGCCTTCAAAAAGCCCTAATACCCGAACACTGATAAATCCTCCTAAAAGCGCTAAAACCAGCCAAGGCAGACGCGCCCGGGTCAGTTCTAAAATACTGTCGTCCGCCTCAACGTCTTGGGAGATACCGGCCGCTAACTGGTAATCTTTGTCGGCTTCGTCCTTAATTACGTCGATGATGTCGTCGATGGTAATACGCCCTACCAAACGTCCCATTTCATCTACTACCGGAATGGCTTCCAAGTCGTATTTTTGCATGATACGGGCCACCTCAACGTCTTTGGTATCTACTTTTACGAAATCCACTTTTTTGATGTACACCTCGCTAATCGGGGTTTTGGTGGAAGTGGTCAATAAATCTTTTAACGACAAACGTCCTTTTAGACGGTCTTCGTCGTCCACTACGTAAATGGAATGCACACGGGTTACGTGTTCGGCCTGCTGACGCATTTCTTTCACGCAGGTAAGCACGTTCCAGTTTTCGTTTACTTTTACAAGCTCTTTCCCCATCAAACCTCCGGCAGTATCTTCGTCGTAGCGCAACAAATCCACAATGTCTTTGGCGTGCTCCACGTCTTCTAATTCGGAAATTACCTCTTCTTTTTTGGATTGTGGTAATTCGTTGATGATGTCGGCCGCGTCGTCGGTATCCAATTCGTCCAACTCTTCCGCAATTTCTTTAGCAGAAAGGCCACGAAGGATGTTCTCACGGGCTTCTTCATCCAATTCCAGAAGGATTTCAGCCGTCTTTTCGGAGTCAAGGGAGTTAAAAATATAGCGTGCCTGAGCATCATCGAGTTGCTCCATGATCTCGGCAATATCAGCAAAGTGAATGTCCTGCAAAAGCGTTTCCAGCTCCTGCTCTCGGTTTTCACGAATAAGTTGCTCTATCTGAGCAATAAAGTCTTTGCTGATTTTAAACTCCATCGGCAGCTATTTTTTGGGTAAGGGTAATGAATTCTTCTACCGAAAGTTGTTCCGGACGCAGGCCAAAGATACTATCTTCTCGTAAATTATCCGACAAATTAAGGGATTTTAGACTATTACGAAGTGTTTTTCTACGCTGATTAAACGCCGTTTTTACCACATTGAAAAACAACTTCTCATCGCAAGGCAACTTGTAATTCTCTTTTCGGCGCATGCGCATAACCCCCGATTTCACTTTGGGTGGCGGAGTAAAAACGTGTTCCGAAACGGTAAAAAGATATTCGGTATCGTAAAATGCCTGAGTCAAAACCGACAGAATTCCATAGGTTTTGCTTCCTTTTTTCTCGCAAATACGCTCGGCTACTTCTTTTTGGAACATCCCTGAAAACTCCGGAATCTGATCGCGCAATTCCAAAGTTTTAAACACGATTTGCGAAGAAATATTATACGGAAAATTTCCGATGATCGCGTAAGGTTCTTCCCCAAAAACTTCCTTAAGGTTGTATTTCAAGAAGTCTTTAGAGATGATTTTTTCGTGCAGTTTCGAGTAATGTGCGTTAAGGTACTCTACCGACTCCGTATCGATTTCAATCACATAGGTTTCGATGGGCTTCTCCAACAAATATTTGGTTAAAACACCCATACCGGGACCAATTTCCAAAACGCGCTTATAACCTTCTAAGGTTAAGGAATCGGCAATTTTTTGCGCAATGTTCTCATCGTTCAGAAAATGCTGTCCGAGGTGCTTTTTTGCTTTTACTTTATCCATTATCAAAAGGAATTAATGCTCGGAAATCAATTCAAGTTCCGTTCTGAATGCCAACATTTTGTCGCCAAACAAACGGTGTCCTTCCTCGCGCAGTCTTGGCGCGTCTTCATCGTAATAACGCTGTAGGGTTTCTTTACAATCGGTAGTATATTGTACCGAATACGTAACGCCACCCATTTCCTCTTCCACCAAAACCCTTACCATGCGTGCCGAAGTGAATTTTCCGGTCGCCAAAACATCGGCTATGTGTTTGTTCTGCATCCAATCCATCCACTGATCGTGAACGCTTTCGTGTATATTGATCGTAACGTTGTAAATAATCATAATTGTAATTCTTTATTAAATGTTTATTGAAAACTGTGACCGCGATTTATTCCTTTTTAAAGATTCGTATCGCCCCGAAGTTTTCTGAAATTCAGTCGGGCCTCCACAAAATAAATGCTGTCCTGATGGTTGAAAATCACTTTCTCATAAAGCGCTTTGGCTTTTTCATTGTCCTGAAGCTGCTTTCTGTAAATTTCCGCAGAAAAGAATAAAGCCTCATCGGTATAAATGCTTTCTTTGTGTTTGTCGAGTATTTGCTGGTAATAATTTATGGCCTGCTGATAATCGTTTTGTTTCTCGTAAAGCTTCCCGATTTTTAGCAGCGTTTCATCTTCAATGGATTGACCTTTGTGTTGTTCTAAAATTGTTTTGAACTGACTCAATGCCTCGCTGGTTTTATTCTGAAACATCAAAAAATCAGCTCTGGAGAATTTTTTCAAAGCGACTTGCGTGCTGTCTTCCACCGTATTGTCGCTAATCAGTAGAAAAAGTTCCAGCGCATCGTTGGCAATTAATTGAGACGAAGACGATTTCAATACTTTGAACTGCTTTTGCGCCCAATCAAAATCGCCTTTAAAATAGCTCGCTTTGGCCATTTTTAAACTTGCCTGATGCCCGATTTCGTCGTTCTTTAAATCTTCCTCAATCTGACCGTAATAAATAATGGCCTGATTGAATTTTTCGTTCAGCAGTAAAATATCGGCCAATTCGTCTTTTACTTCCGCTTTTTGGTAATTGTTTAAAGGAAGTTCGAGTGCTTTGTCCAAAATTGCTTTGGCTGGGTCAAACTGTTTCAGATTGAACGCGTAAAAATGCGCCGACAAGGTTTGTAAATGCAAGGAATAAGGCGATATTCCGTATTTTTTAAGCAACAAATCCAAACGCTCTTTAATAGCCGGATTTTCTTTTGCGGTTGCCTTTCCGATTTCCATCGACAACAACTGATAATGCGCTTCCATCTGTAATTCCAGATCTTGAGTATTTTCCAGAATGAAGTTCAGGATTTCGGTTGCAGTTGTAGTTTCGTCTTCATCTACCGCCAATTTCGCCAAATTGATAATAGTAAAAAAATTATCCGGACTGCGTTTAAAAATAGCCTTCTCTTGTATAAAGGCCTTGCCGTATTCTTTTTGCTGCACGTAAAACCAACTTAAAAACTGGTTCCAGAAAATATCCTGCGTTTTTTGAGTGCGCGAAAGCAAGGCTTTTTTCAGGTAATTATTGAAGTTCTCCTGCGTATCTTCGGTCATGAAACGGGTCAGCTGGTTTTGTACCAGCGGCAAATTCATCTGATTGGAAAAGGCAAAATCCAGTAGCTTGTCGGTCATCAGTTCCATATTTCCTAACTGTCCCTGCAACAAAGCGAGTTGATAGTCAAAATTGAAGTTTGGATTACCTGCTTTCCCCAATTCATAAGCCTGAATCGCTTTTTCCACTAACACTTTCTGTTCAAAAGCCACAGCAATTCCGTAAACATTATTTGGGTTTTCCTTAATCTTATCAAGCGCGATTTGGTAGTTCTTATCGGCCTTGGTTTGATTTTTTTGCAGTTGATAATTATAACCGAGTTCTACGTAGAGGTTGTCTTGTTTGTACTTGTCGATGCGCGACTGGATCAGTGTTTCGGCTTTTTCGTATTGCTTTAACTGCTGATAACAGGCAACGGCTTTTTGAAATGCCTGATAATTATGAGGTTGTGCTTTAAGTACATCTTCATAAACCACGATGGCTTTGTCGAATTCACCTCGGTCAAAATAATTCTGCGCCAACTGTTCGTTCTGGGAAAAAACGGTTAGGGATAACAGAAAAGTTATGTAGGTGAAGAGGTTTTTCATCGATTTTAAAACAAGTTACAAAATAACGATTATTTTACCATATTGCCCTCAATTTTAAGAGTTATATAAGCTTTTTTAAACGACTTGGGCTAATCTTTATAAACCACAGGACTGCACTGGGCAAAATTTTCCTGAGCCGTAACCCCAAACTTATAGTCACGGATAAATGAATTCAAAAGGCGTTTGAAATTTCTCATTTGTTCTGAAGTGAGATTTTTTTCAGGTTCGTGTTCATTAACGTTAAAATGATAAAGAAAGTAGTCAATCTTACCCTCTTTACTAATGTAAATCCTGTTAAAACAACGGTGTGGTTTTTCCCAGACAAAATCGTTTTTCTTTAAGAAAACTCCAAAATCCTGAAGCAATTTGGTATAGGCAGCTATTAACTGCTCCTGATCTTTTTCTGTTTTAAAAACTGCAAGCTGCTCATCGCTGTGTAAAGCGCTCTTATATTTTTTATCTAAAACATCAGCGGAAAACAAAGTTTTTTTTGCTTCATCAAAAGACATTGCCTTTGGTTGAGCGTAGCAAAAAAAAGAAAAAAGCAATACCAGAAAAACGTAAAATCTTTTCATATCGGTTTATTGTAAAAAAAACACCAATCTACTACGTAAATTGGTGTCTTAAAAGTAGGCTATTTTTTTTAATTGATAATATCGAATCCGGTGTATTTTCTTAGCACTTCCGGTATTACGATTCCCTCCGGCGTTTGGTAGTTCTCTAAAATTCCGGCTAATACACGTGGTAAAGCTAAAGAACTTCCGTTTAAGGTGTGCGCTAATTGAGTTTTTCCGTCTTTTCCTTTGAAACGCAATTTCAAACGGTTCGCCTGGAAGGTTTCAAAATTTGATACGGAAGAAATCTCCAACCAACGATCCTGCGCCGTTGAAAACACTTCAAAATCATAGGTTAAGGCCGAAGCAAAACCCATATCGCCACCACACAAACGTAAAATTCTAAACGGTAAGCCTAATTCACGCATGATGCCCTTAACGTGTTCTACCATACCGTCCAAAGCTTCGTGGGATTTCTCCGGATGCTCGATGCGTACAATTTCCACTTTGTCAAATTGGTGTAAACGGTTTAATCCACGAACATGCGCTCCCCAAGAACCTGCTTCACGACGGAAACAAGGGGTATATCCTGTAGCCAACACCGGCAATTCGCTTTCCTGAAGAATTACATCTCTGTAAATGTTCGTTACCGGAACTTCCGCCGTTGGGATTAGGTACAAATCGTCTTTAGCGTCATGGTACATTTGACCGTCTTTGTCTGGTAATTGTCCGGTTCCGTATGCTGAAGCTTCGTTTACAAGGTGTGGCACCTGAACCTCTTGATAACCGGCATCGGTATTTTTATCCAAGAAATAAGAAATTAATGCACGTTGCAATTTTGCTCCTTTTCCTTTGTATACCGGAAATCCTGGCGCTGTGATTTTAGTTCCTAATTCAAAATCGATGATGTCGTATTTTTTGATCAGTTCCCAATGTGGCAAAGCGCCTTCATGCAAAACAGGAATGGCTCCTTCTTCAAAAATATTCACATTGTCGTCGGCCGTTTTTCCTTGCGGAACAATCTCTGCCGGAGTATTAGGCAATTTATACAGTTCCTGAGTTAAGGTTTCAGTCACTTCGTTTAAAACCTCATTAAGCTCTTTTCCTTTTTCGCGGAACTGCGTTGATTTTTCTTTTAAAATTTCGGCTTTGGCTTTCTCGCCACTTTTCATCAGTTCGCCAATATCTTTGGACAGCTTGTTGGATTCGGCTAAAATGTTGTCCAATTCCACTTGCGTTGCACGACGTTTTTCGTCTAATGCCACCACGGTCGCAACCAATTCTTTGACGTCCAAATTTCGTTTGGCCAAAGCTTGGATCACCTTTTCCTGGTTCTCTCTGATATAAGCTATCTGTAACATAGTTAAATGATTTAAAAGTGAGCAAATTTAAGGATTTGTTTGATACAATTTCCCCCAATTAAAGAAACTTAAAGTCTTTTGAAACAATTGGTTCTTTTTCCAATTCTTAAAACTTGCTAAAATTCAACGAATAACAAACTTTTTGTTAGATATTTTTCTACATTTGATAAATTTTTTAAAAACTATGAAAAAGTTAGCCCTACTTTTTGCATTATCGTTAAGCATTTCTTGTTTTTCTCAAGATCATGAAGACGAACATCATAAAATGGTAGAAGCCGAAATGAAATCTGCCTCTTCCTTAATGAATTTCAAGGTTAATGCCAACACCCAGAATTACGACATCAAATACCATAAGCTTGAATTTACGGTAAACCCGTCCTCAACAAATATTTCAGGAAAAGTAACCACTACGTTTACTGCATTAAGCAACATGTCTACGGTCACTTTCGATTTATACAAAAGAAGCACCAGTCCTTTTACTATTACTTCTGTAAAAAAAGACGGAGTAAACTTAACGTTTTCACACAACAGCACTCACGAACTGGCAATTACGCTTCCTTCGGTACTTGCAACCGGAAATTCCGCTACCGTTGAAATCACTTACAACGGAGGCGTTTATTCGCCAGATCAGGCTTTTGTAGTAGCCAGCCACAACGGAACACCAATATTATGGACGTTATCTGAGCCCTTTGGAGCCAGAGATTGGTGGCCATGCAAACAGGATTTGAACGACAAAGTTGATAACGGTTTTGATATTTACATCACAGCACCTTCTCAGTATACCAGTGTTTCCAACGGTATCGAACCGGAAGCTCCTGTTGTTGTAGGCGCAAACAAAACCACGCATTTCAGACACAGTTACCCAATTGCTGCTTATTTAATTGCTATGGCAGTAACCAACTATCAAACTTATAATCAACAAGCAGGTTTAGGCACCCCGGAAAGTCCATTTTTCCCAATTATCAATTATTTGTATCCTGAAAGTAATACAGCCAGTACTCAAGCAGCACTAGATGTAACACCAGACATCATTAATTTATATGAATCCATTTATGGTAAGTATGCCTTCCGGAATGAAAAATACGGTCATGCCCAGTTTGGATGGGGAGGCGGAATGGAACACACTACCGTTTCTTTTATGGTAGGCTGGTCCAGAAGTTTAATAGCCCACGAACTAGGACACCACTGGTTTGGCGATAACGTGACTTGTGGTTCTTGGAAAGACATTTGGCTCAACGAAGGCTTAACCGAATACATGGCCGGGGTAGTGGTAGAAAATTTTGACGGTAACGACAGTTTTACCATATGGAAAGACAGTAAAATCAACAGCATTACTTCACAACCGGGCGGTAATTTATACCTAACAGATACTCAAGCCACTAATATAAACACCATTTTTAGCTCCCGAATAACGTACAACAAAGGATCAATGGTAGCCCACATGCTTCGTTTTAAATTAGGAGACGAGTATTTTTTTCAAGGCCTTAATAATTACCTGAACGATCCTGCTTTACGTTACGGTTACGCTGTTACGCCACAATTACAGAACCACTTAGAGAATGCTTCGGGCATGGATTTGGATGAATTTTTCAATGATTGGGTATACATGCAGGGTTATCCTTCCTACAGCATCACGGCGGCGAATTTCGGCGCGGGGCAGGCAAAAATTACGATAAACCAAACTACCTCTCATTCCTCAGTGCCTTTCTTTGAAATGCCGTTACCCATCCGATTGTTGGGAGCCGGAGGACAAACCCACGATGTAGTGGTAAACAATACGGTGAATGGTGAAGAATTTGTAGTATCAGTTCCTTTTACGGTTACCGGTGTACAATTCGATCCAAACAAAGACATTGTATCCAATTCCAACACAGCCACTTTAGGAAGTTCAGAATTCGATTTAGACCAAAACGTGGTACTTTATCCAAATCCTTCCAAAGACCGTTTAAATATTCAATTACCGAGCAACATTCAATTCGAAAAGGCTGAGATTTACAATCCGTTAGGACAGTTAGTAGCCACAAAAACAATAAATAATTTTCAAATCAGCGAGCTTGCCAGCGGAACCCACATAATAAAAATCACCACTTCGGAAGGAGTAATTCATAAAAATTTTATAAAAAAATAAGCAAACCCAAAGAACATGATAAAAAGTAAGGCGAAAACCTTACTTTTGTCGTTTATTATAAAACCGTTACACAAAAATGATTCAGTTTGGTCAAATCCTTTTCATACTATCAGTACTAGTTATTCTTCACGAATTCGGTCACTATATTGCCGCCAAAATCTTCAAAGTTAGGGTAGAGAAATTTTACCTTTTCATGGATGCCGGCTTTTCGCTTTTAAAGAAAAAAATCGGGGAAACGGAATGGGGAATCGGCTGGTTACCAATCGGTGGATACGTAAAACTTTCCGGAATGATCGATGAGAGCATGGACACCGAACAAATGAAAGGTGAACCCCAACCTTGGGAATTCCGTTCCAAACCGGCTTGGCAACGTTTGATTATCATGCTAGGTGGTATCATCGTTAATATTCTTTTGGCTTGGTTTATCTACACCATGGTATATTCTACTTACGGTCAGAAGTACATTTCCATGGAGAAATTTCAGGAAAATGGTTTGGCCTTTGGAGAAATCGGACAAAAAGTTGGGTTTCGCAACGGGGATAAAATTATTTCGGTTGATGGAATTTCCCAACCACGCTACAACCGTACCGTTCTCAATGCTCTTTTAGGCGATAAAATCGAGATTGACCGTAACGGAGAAAAGAAAATCCTAGTACTTTCTGATGCCGATAAAGCCGAAATTTTAGGCACTGAAGGGAAAGATTTCATCAACCCACGTATTAAAACGGTTATTGTGGATTCTGTAGCTCCAAATTCTACAGCAGCAAAGGCGGGTCTAACAAAAGGAGATCATCTGCTGGCTTTAAACGGAAAACGTTTCGACTTTTTTGACCAGTTAAAAGAGGAGCTTAAACTAAACAAAAACAAAAACGTTGCCCTTACCGTAGACCGAAATGGTCAAGAGACAACCCTTACCACTCAAGTAGACAAAGACGGTAAAATTGGCTTTTTCCCAACTACCAAAGACAAAATGGATTACGAAATTGTAAACAAACTAAGCATCGGACAAGCCTTACCTGAAGCAGTAAAAGAATCATGGCAGCTTTTAGTTTACAATGTGAAGCAATTCAAATTGATTTTGCGTCCAGCAACAGAAGCCTACAAACACGTTAAGAGCCCGGTTGGAATTGCACGCATCTTACCGGATACTTGGAACTGGGAATTCATCTGGAATTTTACAGCCTTATTTTCCATTGGATTGGCTTTTATGAACCTTTTACCGATTCCAGGATTAGACGGTGGACATGCACTTTTCACCATTGTAGAGATGATTACCGGAAAAACTTTAAGCGAAAAAGCGATGGGTTATGTTCAGACCGGCGGGATGATTATCTTGCTGAGCTTAATGGCCTTAACCTTCGGAAAAGACATTTACCAGCTCATCGCCGATAAACTTTTATAAATTTTTTTGAATTTTTTATTTGCGAATATAAAATTTCAGCTATATTTGCACTCGCTAAAAAGATATTAATCTTCCTCCTTAGCTCAGTTGGTTAGAGCATCTGACTGTTAATCAGAGGGTCCTTGGTTCGAGCCCAAGAGGGGGAGCAACTTTTTAGCAAACATATTTACCTTTTTAGGTGATTCCTCCTTAGCTCAGTTGGTTAGAGCATCTGACTGTTAATCAGAGGGTCCTTGGTTCGAGCCCAAGAGGGGGAGCAAAACTGGAAAAGCCATTCTTCGGAGTGGCTTTTTTATTTTCCCTTGTTTCCATGACAACAAAAGTTACAAAGCGCTCCCTTATATTTTGTAATTTTACCTCAATAAAAAACCATTATGAATTCATTTAAGGCTAATTGGCATTTTATGCGCATTTTCAGGCTGGCTTTAGCCTTGTTTTCCATTTGGCAGGCTCTTGACACCGACCGATGGTTCTTTTGGCTTTTTGCGGCATTCTTTTTAATTCAGGCAGTGTTTAATTTAGGTTGTACGCCCAACGGCTGTAATCTTCCCAATCAAAAAAGGCAATCATGAGTACATTTTCCGAAATCGTAAACAAAGAACTTCCGGTACTGGTAGATTTTTCCGCCGCTTGGTGTGGCCCCTGCCAAACTCTAGCTCCAATTTTAAAACAGGTAAAAGACGAATTGGGCGCTACCGTTTCCATCATCAAAATCGATATTGATAAAAACCAAGCACTCGCAGCTCAATTTCACGTGCGTAGTGTTCCCACCATGCTGCTTTTCAAAAACGGGCAACAGGTGTGGCGCCAGTCCGGCCTGCTTTCCAAAAACGATCTTGTGTCGGTAATCAAAAAGCACAGCTAGAAAAAACAATTCTTTTTTCATTTTTGAGCAACCGCATACTTATCCCTATTAAAGCCACGCCAAAGTCATGGTTAGGTCACACATAAGCCGTAGATGACCCGAACAAAACTCACTAATTAAACAAAGAAAACCCGAAGCATTTCTCACACAAATCCCGTAACTTTACTTTTCCTATTGTTACGTTTATGCAAACTAAATTAAATACCGCAGAGGAAGCCTTCAACTACTGGAAGACCACTCCGCTAACAAAGCGAATCCAATTTGTACTGGAACTTAAAAAACTGCTCCAGCTGCACCGTCAAGACTGTGCGGAACGCATCACCAAAGAAATGGGCAAACCCATCACACAATCTTTAGCCGAAGTTGACAAATGCGCTTGGCTTTGCGACTATTATGCTGAAAATGCCTCAACATATTTAGAACCAAAGAAAAGTTCAACAGAAACCTACCAAAGTCTTGTAATCTACGAACCCCTAGGAACCATCTTAGGAGTAATGCCCTGGAATTTTCCCTATTGGCAGGTATTCCGCTTTGCTATACCTACGATTCTTGCCGGAAATACCGTGGTGGTAAAACATGCCAGTAACGTACCGCAATCGGCCGAAAGCATCGAAGCTTTGTTTTTGGAAAGCGGTTTCCCAATCGGAGTATACCAAAACCTGCATCTTTCCAGTGATAAAGTAGCCGAGGTCATTGCGCATCCCCAAATCAAAGCCATTTCCCTTACCGGAAGCGAGAAAGCAGGAATTTCAGTAGCTACTGAAGCAGGAAAACATCTAAAAAAGTTGGTCTTGGAATTGGGAGGAAGCAACGCCTTCATTGTCTGCAAAGATGCCGATTTAGACAAAGCCGTAGCCATAGCCGTAAACGCACGTATGCAAAACGCTGGGCAAAGTTGCATCGCTGCTAAACGATTTTTAATTCAAAGTTCGATTTTCGATGTTTTTGTTAAAAAATACAAAGAAACCATCAGCAAGCTGGTTTGTGGTGATCCTATGCTGGAAGAAACTCAAGTAGGTCCTTTGGCCCGGGTAGATTTAGCCGAAGAACTGGAAAAACAAATTCAAAAATCTGTAAGCATGGGAGCGAAAATCATTCTCGGAGGCAACCGAAACCAAGCTTTTTTTGAACCTACCCTCCTAATTAAAGTCACTCCCGAAATGCCGGTCTTCAAAGAAGAAACTTTTGGACCTGTAGCAGCTTTACTGTCTTTTGAAACTTTAGAAGAAGCTGTTGAGCTTAGCAACCAATCCGAGTTTGGGTTAGGAGTTTCAGTATTCACACAAGATATTGAAACCATTAAAAAATACATCCCAAATTTCAACGAAGGCGCCGTTTTCATCAACGAAATGGTCAAATCCGATCCGCGTTTACCGTTTGGAGGCATCAAAAGATCAGGTTACGGAAGGGAATTAGCCGAAGAAGGCATCAAAGAGTTCGTCAACATTAAAACTATAGTCATCAACAAATAAACCAGCATTATGAAAGAACTGTTTTTATTACTCATAACCCTATCGCAAATCTCATTGACGAGTTTGACACAAAAACAAACTTCAGAAAAACAAGCAGTTGCAACTATTTTAGACAATTGGCACAAAGCAGCTTCCGAAGCCAATTTCGAGAAGTACTTCGGCTATTTATCCGACGAATCCATTTTTATCGGTACCGATGCCACGGAAAACTGGGACAAAAAAGCCTTTCAGAAATTTGCCAAACCGTATTTTGACCGAGGACGCGCCTGGAATTTCAAAGCTTTAGAGCGCAATATTTATTTCAGCAAAGACGGAAAAACCGCTTGGTTCGACGAATTGCTCGACACCCAAATGAAAATTTGTCGCGGTTCCGGTGTTTTAGTAAAGGAAAACAAGGTTTGGAAAATCAAACATTATGTACTTTCGATGACCGTTCCGAATGATAATGTTGACGATGTGGTTAAGATCAAAACCCCTATTGAAGATACCTTGATTCAAAAATTAAAAAAATAAGCCTTTATAAAAACCTGTTCGAGTGGAACAGGTTTTTTTTATTCCTTTCGATTTTAAAAAACCAACCTTTCCTTTTTCTCGTAAGTATCCTTACAAACACAAAATTGAAAGGTTATGAAAGTCAGCAAAACCCTAAAATGGATCCTCGGCAGTATCCTCGGAACCTTTATCCTACTTTTCATTATTTTGATAGTGCATATCGCCACAGCAAAACCGATTGCTTACGACAACGCTACGTTACAAATCAGCCGAATTGACTTTAAAGAGACTATCGACTCGGTTAAAGCCAAAGAAATTCACCGCAACTTAAAAGCCATTCCTGGCGTAAAAAACGACCGCTTAAACATCAAAACAGGCGTATTGGTCTATTTTCACGACAACCGCATTGTTGATTCCAAAACTGTTTACGAACAACTAATAGTCAAAGGACCTTACAAAGCCGAACGTTATGTGATTTCTGAAGAACTCGCAACAAAAAAAGTATGCCCGATAATGAACACTAATAGCTTCAGTTATAAATTTTCAAGGGGCATCCAACGCATCTTTAATTAACCAATAAATTCAAATAGTATGAAAACATTTCCAAAAATTGTTCTAGGAGTATTTCTCTTTGCAGCGGTACTTTTTATTTCTTGTAATGATAACGACGATATGGCACCCACACCGGCTCAGATGTCACTTTATGAAAAATTAGGCGGAACTGCTAAAGTAGCAGATCCCAACAACCCGGGCACCATGATCGAAAAAGGACGATTGGCTTACCGCTCGGTGGTTGACAGTACTATCACCCTGATCGTCGCAGATATCGTCGCAGGCAGCAGCGGAAATTTCGGAGCCCATTTTGCCCCATTAGTGGCAGAAGTTTCTGCAGGAAACACCACCAATGTTGCTGTGTTAAGTAAAAATCTAACGGATTTCTTCTCGGCCAACACCGGAGGAGGAGCCACCAATACGTATTCGGGGTTAAGCATGACCGCCGCACACAATCCAGCAACTAATCCAAGGATGGGTGTAAAAGCGACCAATGCAAATTATGACAAATTCATAGGTTATGTAGGAACCGCTGCCGGATTGAACGGAGTAACCGATCCGGTAATAATTAACGAAGTGGTGGCTGTTTTGGAGTCTTTGAGAACTCAAGTAGTACAGCCTTAATTTGTGTTTGCTTTAAAAAAGAAACGCTACCCTTATTGAGTAGCGTTTTTTATTATTTTTTGGATAAATTTTCAAGCATTACCGAAGTCATGCGTTCCATATCAAAATCGTGCTGCCAGCCCCAATCCTTACGTGCTACCGAGTCATCAATGCTCGCTGGCCATGAATCGGCAATGGCCTGACGAAAATCCGGTGCGTAGTCGATAGTAAACTCAGGGATGTGCTTTTTGATCGAATCCGCAATTTCTTTCGGAGTAAAACTGATGGCCGATAAATTGTACGAAGAACGCACTTTAATGCTTTCTGCCGGAGCCTGCATGATGCTGATGGTTGCTTTGATGGCATCGTCCATATACATCATCGGAAGCCCGGTATTTTCAGAAAGAAAACAAGTATATTTTTTATCGGATAAAGCTTTATAATAAATGTCTACTGCATAATCTGTAGTTCCGCCTCCCGGTGGTGTTGTCCAGGAAATAAGTCCCGGATAACGGATGCTTCGCACATCTACCCCATACTGTTTGTTGTAGTATTCGCACCAACGCTCTCCCGATTGTTTGGAAATCCCATAAACGGTAGATGGTTCCATAACCGTGTACTGCGGGGTGTTGTCTCTTGGTGTAGTTGGCCCGAAAACCGCAATACTCGAAGGCCAAAAGATTTTTTTGATTTTTCCGGCTTTGGCCAGATTTAGCACGTGAAACAAAGAATTCATGTTCAAATCCCAGGCAAAGGCAGGGTTTTTTTCCGCGGTAGCCGAAAGCAAGGCAGCCATAAGATACACATCGGTAATATTGTATTTTTCGATTAAATTTTCAATCTGATTGTAATCAAGGGCATTCACCACTTCAAAAATTCCGTTTTGAACCACCTCGTTCTCCAGTTTCCGAATATCGGAAGCGATTACATTCTCTACTCCGTAAGTGGCTCTTAGTTTTGCCGTAAGTTCGGTACCAATCTGACCGCAGGCGCCAATGATTAAGATTTTCGTACTCATCTGTGTTAGTTTGTTGCTTACAAAGATACTGTTTTGCCAAAATTTAAAATCCGATTTTAAACCGAAAATTCAGAATTCACAAAAAACGTAATTTTAGTTAACATATTCCTATGAAAAAAAACAGATTCACAGAACATTTGTACATTTGCTTTCATAAATTCATACTATGAAAAACATCTTTTCATTTTTACTGTTCGCTGCACTGGTTTTGATCTCCTGCAACAACAAGGAAGAACGTTTGGCCGACAGTGCAAAAGCAGCCGAATACAATGATTCCGTTTTTGCCATCATCAACCAAAACTGGAACTTTAATATTGCTCAGATTAATCCCAAAGTAGAAGGTCGTATTCAGCGTTGGAACCAATGGCGTGCTTTTAATAAAGAGCTGAAGGAAAAGCCTAAAAGCACTCTGAACGCCTTCAAGATCAAAGCAAAAAACCTGGTTACCAAATCGGATTCCCTGACCAATCAGATTCCCTATATTTTTGATAAACCTGCGGTAAAAAGCCGTATTTCCACTTTAAACACCAAATTAAAATCACTGGAAACCTACATCATGTTGGATTATATCCCGACCCAAAAAGTAATCGGAATCATCCAGGATGTGGCCACAGAGGTGAATGCCATTCAGAACCAGATGAATGAAATCATTGTAAAGAGTGAAATCCCTAAAGAAGAAGGCGAACTCATTATGCTGCAGGCCTTAGACACAGCCCGACATGCCCGTCGTGAAATTCAAGAAGCCAAATCGGAAGAAAAAAAATAACCTGCTTTGAAACTCGATATTCAAAATATTTATCATCAATCGGCTAAAATCAGTCAGATTGCCCAGCAACTGCAAAAGCGCGAATCAAAAACCCAACTTAAAGGACTAATTGGTTCCTCATTGTCTTTTGTGCTGGAAGCCCTTTTCAGCAAAACCGACTTGCCGTATTTGCTGATTTTTCAAGATAAGGAAGAAGCGGCCTACTATTTAAACGATTTGGAAAACCTGATTAACGATCAGGACGTGTTATTTTATCCGGGTTCTTACCGTCGTCCGTACCAGATTGAAGAAACCGATAACGCCAATGTGTTGTTGCGTGCCGAAGTACTGAACCGCATCAATTCGCGTAAAAAACCGGCCATCATTGTGACCTATCCCGATGCCCTTTTTGAAAAAGTGGTTACCCGAAAAGAGCTTGACAAAAACACTTTAAAAGTAGCCGTCGGCGATTCCATTTCTATTGATTTCATCAACGAAGTTTTGTTTGAATACAACTTCAAACGCGTGGATTTTGTGTCCGAACCGGGAGAATTTTCTGTGCGCGGTGGAATCATCGACGTGTTTTCGTTTTCCAATGACAATCCTTACCGTATCGAGTTTTTCGGAAATGAAGTGGATTCCATACGAACCTTCGACGTAGAAACCCAGCTATCGGTAGAAAAACAGAAAAAAATTACCATCATTCCCAATGTGGAAAACAAATTTCTGAAAGAAAACCGCGAAAGCTTTTTAGAATACATCAGCCCGCAAACCGTTTTGTTTGTCCAGAACACCGATTTACTGCTGAGCCAGTTAGACAAATTGTTCGGTAAAGCAACGGAAGCTTTTGAAAAACTATCGAAAGATATTCAACACGCTTCACCACAGGCCATGTTTGTAAACCAGCAAACTTTTGTTAAAAAAGCACTGGATTTTACTTTGGTGGAATTAGCTTCCAAACCGATTTTCCGTACTGAAAAAACCTTTGAGTTTCATACACAGCCACAACCTTCGTTCAATAAACAATTCGATTTACTGCTCAACAACCTGAACGACAATCATTTTAACGGCTTCAAAAATTATTTATTTTGTTCTAATGATGGGCAAGCTAAACGTTTTCACGATATTTTCGAAAGTTTGGACGAGGCAAACCACGAAAACCTTCGCAAACAATACAATACGGTGGTGTTTCCGCTCTTTCAGGGTTTCATCGACGAAGAACTGCAAATTGCCTGTTATACCGACCATCAGATTTTTGAGCGTTATCATAAATTCAACCTGAAAAACGGCTATTCCAAGAAACAGACCATTACACTGAAGGAACTCAACACACTTTCCGTAGGCGATTACGTAACGCACATCGATCACGGAATCGGAAAATTTGGCGGTTTACAGAAAATTCAGGTGGAGGGTAAAACTCAGGAAGCCATCAAATTAGTGTATGCAGATAACGATATAGTCTATGTAAGCATCCATTCATTACACAAAATCTCAAAATACAATGGAAAAGACGGGGCTCCGCCAAAAATATACAAACTGGGTTCGAGCGCTTGGAAAACCTTAAAGCAAAAAACCAAAGCGCGCGTTAAACACATTGCCTTCAACCTGATTCAATTGTACGCTAAACGTCGTTTGGACAAAGGGTATGCTTTTGCTCCCGACAGTTATTTACAAGCGGAACTGGAATCGTCTTTTATTTATGAAGATACTCCGGATCAGTTAAAAGCGACCCAAGAAGTCAAAGCCGATATGGAAAACGACCGCCCAATGGATCGTTTGGTATGTGGTGACGTAGGTTTCGGAAAAACGGAAGTAGCCATTCGCGCCGCGTTTAAAGCGGTAGACAATGGCAAACAGGTTGCCGTTTTGGTGCCAACCACGATTTTGGCCTTCCAACATTATAAAACCTTCCGTGAGCGTTTGAAAGACATGCCGGTTTCTGTGGGTTATGTAAACCGTTTCCGTTCTGCTAAACAAAAATCGGAAACCCTGAAGCAACTGGAAGAAGGTAAACTCGACATCTTAATCGGCACCCATCAATTGGTGAATAAAAATGTGGTTTTTAAAGATTTAGGGCTGCTAATTGTAGACGAAGAGCAAAAATTCGGCGTAAACGTAAAAGACAAACTGAAAACCATCGCGCATAACGTCGATACCTTAACCTTAACCGCCACCCCGATTCCGAGAACGTTACAGTTTTCATTAATGGCGGCTCGTGATTTATCGGTAATTACTACGCCACCACCCAATCGTTATCCCATCGAAACCCAAGTGGTCGGCTTTAATGAAGAAGTCATTCGCGATGCCATTTCGTATGAGATTGAACGCGGCGGACAGGTGTATTTCATCAACAACCGCATTGAAAACATCAAAGAGATTGCGGGAATGATCCAGCGCTTGGTTCCCGGAACCAAAGTGGGCGTTGGTCACGGACAGATGGACGGCAAAAAACTGGAAGAGCTGATGCTGGCCTTCATGGATGGGGAATTCGACGTTTTGGTAGCCACTACAATCATCGAAAGTGGTTTGGATGTACCGAATGCCAACACGATTTTCATCAACAATGCCAACAATTTCGGATTGTCGGATCTGCACCAGATGCGTGGGCGTGTAGGACGAAGCAATAAAAAGGCGTTCTGTTATTTTATCTGTCCTCCGTATTCGGTCATGACCGAAGAAGCCCGAAAACGTATTCAGGCCTTGGAACAGTTCAGTGAATTGGGCAGCGGGTTTAACATCGCCATGAAAGATCTGGAAATTCGTGGTGCCGGAGATTTATTGGGCGGAGAACAAAGTGGTTTTATCAATGATATCGGCTTTGATACCTATCAGAAAATCATGAACGAAGCCATTGAGGAACTGAAAGAAAACGAGTTTAAAGAATTATATCCCGAAGAAAACGACATTGAAACCAAAGAATACGTCAAAGACATACAGATCGATACGGATTTCGAGCTTTTGTTTCCCGACGAATACATCAACAATATTTCAGAACGTTTGAATTTATACAACGAACTGAGTCTGATTAAAACCGAAGAAGCGCTACAACAATACGAACAAAAACTCATTGACCGATTTGGTGCCCTACCCAAACAGGCTGTTGCCTTACTGAACAGCATTCGCATCAAGTGGAAAGCCACCCACATCGGAATTGAGAAACTGGTTCTGAAGCAAGGAAAAATGGTTGGTTATTTTGTCTCGGATCAACAATCCGATTACTACCAATCGGGCAAATTCATGAAAGTGCTCCAATTCGTCCAAAAAAACGGAAATCTTTGCAAAATGAAGGAGAAAGAAACCAAAAACGGTTTGCGTTTACTGCTTACTTTTGAAAACGTAAAATCTGTGAAACGTGCGCTGGAACTCATCGAAATGATTTAAAAAATAAAGCCTCCCTTTCTTGCGACAGGGAGGCTTTTGAATTAACACACTACTTAATTTCTTAAGTTTCTAAGGGCAAAATTGCGTTTTTTAAGCGCCACTCATGTTACTAAAGCTTTATGAATTTGTTAAGCAGATTAAGCCAATGTTATATTAAAGAAAAAGCCTCCATAAAGAGGCTTTTCTTATTTAAGAAAGTGTTTTAAAAGAAAAGTTGTCGAACTGTCGTGCGGTTTCATTTGCCCGGTGTTCATCTCCTCCAAAATTGAATTGGCAAGCTGTTTACCGTATTCCACCCCAAACTGATCGTAACTAAAGATGTTCCAAACCACCCCTTGCACAAAAATTTTGTGCTCGTACATGGCAATAAGCGAACCAAGCGATTTAGGCGTTAGTTTTTCAATCAGCAAGGTATTTGTAGGCTTATTTCCAGAAAAGACTTTAAACGACGTTAAAAAATCATTATCACCGCTTTCTGCAATTACTTTCGCTTGATTTTTCCCTAAAAGGAGCGCTTCGGTTTGCGCAAAGAAATTGGACATTAATTTGTCATGGTGTTCTTTGTTTTGGTGAAGTGATTCTTTAAAACCAATAAAATCACAAGGAATAAGTTTGGTTCCCTGATGAATTAACTGAAAAAATGCATGTTGTGAATTACTTCCCGGTTCGCCCCAAACCACATTCCCGGTTTGATAGTTAACCGGTTTCCCTTCACGATCGGTACTTTTTCCATTGCTTTCCATGATGGCCTGTTGCAAATAAGGCGCCAGTTTTTTTAGATACTGCGAATATGGAATGACTGCTTCGGTCTCAGCTTCAAAAAAGTTATTGTACCAGATGCTCAGCATTGCTAAAACCACAGGAATATTTTTATCGAAAGCTTCCGTTTGAAAATGCTGGTCCATTTCATGAGCACCTTGCAGTAATTCTTCGAAAGCATCAAAACCGACCGCTAAAGCAATAGAAAGACCAACCGCACTCCACAACGAAAAACGTCCGCCTACCCAATCCCACATCGGGAAAATGTTTTCAGCACTGATTCCAAATTCGGTTACTTTTTCACTGTTGGTAGAAACCGCCGCAAAATGTTTGGCGATGTTTTCTTCCGAAGTATGTTGTAAGAACCACTTTTTAATCGTGGTCGCGTTAGTAATGGTTTCCTGAGTAGTAAAGGTTTTGGATACCACCACAAAAAGCGTGGTTTCCGGATTGAGTTTTTTGAGTACCTCGTTTACGTGATCGCCGTCGATATTGGAAACGAAATGCACGTTAAGATGATTTTTATAGAACTGCAGTGCTTCCACGACCATATCGGGGCCTAAATCGGAACCGCCGATCCCAATATTGACTACATCAGTAAACGCTTTTCCGGTATATCCTCTTGACGACCCTGAGATAATTGCCTCTGAGAAAAGACGTACTTTTTGTTTTACCGCATTGATTTGAGGAACCACATTATTTCCATCCACCAAAATGTTGGTTTCAGAAGAACGTAAAGCGGTGTGAAGCACAGCTCTGTTTTCCGTTACGTTAAGGATGTCTCCTGAAAAATATTTTGAAATGGCTTCTTTCAAATCTAGCGCTTGAGCCAATTCCATAAGAAGGCTAACCGTTTGATCGGTAATGCGGTTCTTGGAGAAATCCAAAAGAAAAGTGTTCCAGCTGATGTGCATTTTTTCAGTTCGCGACGGGTCTTGTGCGAAGAGCTCCTGCATGGAAACTTCTTTTAGTTTGGTAAAATGTTTTTCTAACTTCTGCCAAGCAACCGTAGTGGTCGGACTTGTATTGTTTAACGCCATCTATTCTTCAAATTTAACCGATGAAACCTTGTCTAATTCTTGTTTTAACGGAGCGATATAAGCCAGATATTTTGACTTGTACTTCGCCTCCAACGGTTCGGAGTTTGGAAGTTTCTGTCTTAAAGGATCCACTTGGATTCCATTTTTCCAAAAACGATAACAAACGTGTGGTCCGGTAGCTAAACCTGTACTTCCCACCTTCCCGATGACCTGCCCCTGCTGCACGTGCTGACCGCGGCGCACCAGGATTTTGGACATGTGAAGATACTGTGTTGTGTATGTAGAATTGTGTCGCACTTTAACAAAATTACCGTTACCTCCCGTATAACCGGTTTGCTCTACGGTTCCGGAAGCGGTAGTCATAATTGGGGTTCCGGTCGGTGCGGCATAATCGGTACCGTTGTGGGCTTTCCAGATCTTTTGCACCGGATGGAAACGGCTTCGGGTATAACGCGAGGTGATGTTCACGAATTTTAAAGGGGCTTTGAGGAACATGTTTTTCAACACTTTTCCTTCTTCGTCGTAATAATCAGTTTTTTTGGAATTTTCCTCTCGTTTAAAAGGAAAGGCATAAATCTTCTTGCCTTTGTATTCAAAATAAGACGCTTCAATGCTTTCCACACCAAGGTACTCCCCGTTTTCAAGGTATTTTTCATTGATGATCATAGCAAACTTATCGCCTTTTTTAATCTTGAAGAAGTCTATGGACCAGGCGTAGATTTTAGACAATTCGGGTGCTAAAGCAGTTGAAACGCCTTCACGGCTTAACGTACTGGATACCGAACCGTCGATTTCCGCAGCAATAGCCCTGCGTTTAACCACTACCGGACGCTCTTTTTTATAAGCTACCGGAATCGAATCACGTAAATCCACAACGTAGTAGCTCATTTTATCGGGCTGATAAATGAACGCCTGTAAGCTATTTGGGGCTTTTTTATCCTGAAGTAAGGTAAAGGCTTTTCCTATGCGGATATCGCGAACATCGAAAGAATCTTTTACCGTTTCATTGATCTGATGCACTTTTGCCGCATCGAAACCTTGTTCAGATAAAATTTTACCAAAACTGTCGCCCGATTGGATGGTATCGTGAATTACCTTGAAATCGTTTAGTTTGAAACCGAATTCGACCACGATTTTTTCCTTCGGAGCTGCATTTTTTTTGGCGTTTTCTTTCTCTTCTTTAGTGTTACAAGCAAATAGTATTAAGGATAATAATATGATTGCGGTGTATCTCAATGTAACTGCTTTAGTTTGGTTAATTAGTTTATTCTCCCCATCGCTCCAATTCCTCTGCAGTCCAAAGTTCGGGAAAAAATATTCTTCTTTGGTATTTTGGCAGCATGTATTTTTTCCAATCACTGCCTCCGGTAGCTTCGTGGTTGCCCGGAACGCTTTCGATGTACTTCACCGCAGCGTTGTAATGTCCCATAACCCAAGTAATGTTTACCGTCTTATCATAATGACGCATCGCAGCAATTAATTCCTTGTTTTGTTGATCCTGCTCAGGGAGTTGCTTGAATTTTTGCCAAAGATTAGTGGTATTGTACTCCTCCATCAAGCAAAGGAATTCTTTTTTATATTTTCTTTCGAACTCTTTTAACAAGTATGATTTTTCACCGGTAGTATAATCTTTTCCAGCCGCTTGCCAATACAAATGCTCGAAAGCATTTTCAAAAGATGAATTTCGGTCAATAGTAGCACGGAAACGTCTATCGATAAGATTAATCAAATCTGTGGAAGCAAATTCAATCAAACGGTATTGCGCGCTTTGAAAACCACTTGCCGGCGTTAAGGTATTGCGGAATTTCAGGTACTGTTCCACTTCCATCCCATCGCCCATAATATCAAACGAAGTAGTCAGCATATCAAAGTATCGGCTGATGCGCATTAAACGTTCCGTAAAAAACGCCGTAGAAGGCTTTTCGGTTTGAGCCACCTGATTAATTTCCCACAAAATCATTTTAAACAGCAACTCATTGACCTGATGGTACATGATAAAAACCATTTCATCGGGCAAAGTCGTGCGCTGAATTTGAAGATTCAAAAGCGCATCGGTTTGGATATAATCCCAATAGGTAATTGGTTTGGACCACAAAAGGCCTTCTAAATGAGTTTCTGTTTTTTGATTGATCGCCTTATACTTGTCTTCAATCTGTTTGATTTTATCTTTTACTTCTGCGGTAATTTCCATTATTTTTTTACTTTAACTTTAAAAGAATTTTGCAATCCTTTAAAACCTTCCAAATCGGCCTTGAGTGATCCTACGGCCAAGCTGGCTTTAATTCGTACGGGCACTTTGTTGTCGTCGTCGGAAATCCAGACCGTTAAACTTTCCTGCTCCTTGAACACTCTTCCGGACTGCACGTAAGGCCTGAAAATCAAGGTTGGAACGGTTCCGAATTTTGTACTGATGTCTTCGCGCCCTAAAAATTTCAGCTTGAACTTGTAGACTTCATCATCGAAAAACATATCGATGACAATGGCCTCACCCACGCTCATTTTGTTAATTTTCGGATGATTTCTCAAATAATAAAACGAAGATACAATATCCTGAACATTTTCGGTAACAGAAAGTGTTTTTTCGGTTTTATTTTTATAGTCTTTAACAAGAACCGTGTTTTTTGTTTGATTAAAAAAGCCTTCCTGGTTTTTGGTATAACCCCCTTCGTCAATTTTACGCAAAAACTGATACGGTTTACCGGTTTCTTTATCGAACATACTTTGGTAATCGTCTTCCACTTTAAAGAAAAGTTTGGCCATACCTACTGTATAACCGTGACCCACCACATGATGCACTTTTTTGTTGTTGCGAACCGCTTCTTTCACTTCTAAAGTAGCATAGCCGGCATTAACCAAACCATAATGAATACGAAATTTGAAAAACTCCCCAGTAGTAAAGGCAGAATCTTGTTGAGCAAATAAAAATAAGGTAACGAAGAAAAATAATATCGTGAATGTTTTTTTCATCTTTTATTGTTTTTTTCAACAAGAAATACAATTTTCATTCCAAAGTTATAAAAACAAAAAAACCCAGTCAAAAGAATGACTGAGTTTTTATGCTATTAACCAACCAAAAAACTATAAATTATGAAAAATTTACTTGCTCAATGAGGCGTTATGAGTACCTCATTTTTGCGAGTGCAAATGTACGTTGTTTTTTTATCGATTTCCAATCAAAAATTCAACTTTAACACATTTTTAGCAAATTTTGTGTTTTTTGAAACTTGGTTTTTACATTATTCTCAATAAAAACAGGTTTTTTACAAAGTTCCTCGCAATTGTTGCTCTCTTTCTATAGACTCAAAAAGCGCTTTAAAGTTCCCTGCACCGAAGCCGCGGGCACCCATTCGCTGAATAATCTCAAAGAAAAGCGTCGGACGGTCTTCCACCGGCTTGGTGAAAATCTGTAACAAATACCCTTCTTCATCGGCATCAATCATGATACCCAACTTCTGCAATTCGTTGATGTCTTCTTTAAATTTAGACATATGATCTTTCAAACGCTCCGGAATAGCATCATAATAAGCTTGCGGCGGTGTGCTTAAAAATTCCACTCCGCGTGAACGCATATCGGCAACGGTTTTGATAATATCATCTGTGGCTACTGCAATATGCTGAACTCCTTCATCTTCATAGAAATCCAAATACTCTTCAATCTGCGAACGTTTTTTACCGTTTGCCGGCTCATTGATCGGGAATTTGATACGTCCGTTTCCGTTGGACATAACTTTAGACATCAATGCGGAATACTCCGTAGTAATCTGTTTATCATCAAAAGAAAGGAAATTCACAAATCCCATCACGTCTTCAAACCATTTTACCGCTTCATTCATTCGGTTCCATCCCGTATTTCCAACCATATGGTCGATGTATTTTAACCCAACTGGCTCTGGATTGTAATCCGATTTCCACTCACTGTATCCCGGTAAAAAGATTCCGTTGTAATTTTTACGCTCTACAAAAATAAAAACTGTTTCTCCGTAGGCACCATAGATACCCGCACGCACTACTTCACCGTTCTCATCTTTTTCAACTACTGGTTCAAAATAAGGTTTTGCTCCTCTTTTTGTAGTTTCTTCAAAAGCAGAACGCGCATCTTCTACCCAAAGTGCAATAACTTTAACACCGTCTCCGTGTTTTTTTACGTGTTCCCCGATTGGCGAACTACTATTTAAAGCAGTTGTTAAAACTAAACGAATTTTATCTTGCTTTAATACATAAGAGGCTCTGTCTTTTACACCGGTTTCCAAACCTGCATACGCTAACGACTGAAAACCAAATGCTGTTTTGTAAAAATGAGCGGCTTGCTTGGCATTACCCACGTAAAACTCTACATAATCGGTTCCTAATAACGGAAGGAAGTCCTGAGCTCCTTCAAAAATTTTTTCTAATCCGTATTCTACTGATTTTATTTCTTGTGACATGATATTCAATATTTTATACGACAAATCTATTGCCTAAAGTTGTGTTTAATTAATTTAATCTAACCAGGATTGGTAATACTGCTCATCGGCAATTTTCATCGCTTCCTCGGTAACCATTAAAGGCTTGAAGGTATCCACCATTACGGCTAACTCCTGCGTATCTACTTTACCGATACTTCTTTCGGTAGCTCCCGGGTGCGGTCCGTGCGGAATTCCTGCTGGGTGCAAGGAAATATGCCCCGCTTCGATATCGTTACGGCTCATGAAATCCCCATCCACATAATACAACACTTCATCACTGTCGATGTTACTGTGATTATAAGGTGCAGGAATCGACTCCGGATGGTAATCGTACAAACGCGGCACAAACGAACATACCACAAACGCATCGGTTTCGAAAGTTTGGTGTACGGGAGGCGGTTGGTGGATTCTACCGGTAATCGGCTCAAAATCATGGATTGACAAGGCATATGGATAGTTAAAACCATCATAACCAACCACATCAAACGGATGGGTAGCATAAACCATCTCAAAAATTTCGTCTTTCTTTTTTACTTTGATGACAAAATCCCCTTTTTCGTTATAAGTTTCCAATTCCTGAGGCTGACGGATGTCGCGCTCGCAAAACGGAGAATGTTCTAACAATTGTCCGAACCAGTTTCTATAACGTTTCGGGGTATAAATCGGACGACGGGATTCTACAATAAACAAACGATTATCATCGGTATCGAAATCGATTTTATAGATCATTCCTCGCGGAACAATTAAGTAATCCCCGTATTTGAAATCCAGATTCCCTAACATGGTGCGCAATTTTCCGGTTCCTCTGTGGATGAAAATCATTTCGTCTGCATCGGTATTTTTATAGAAATAATCGCGGGTGGATTCTTTTGGAGCAGCCAAAATAATGGTACAATCGCTGTTGGTTAAAACGGCTTTTCTGCTTTCTAGGTAGTCGTTTTCCGGTGTTACCTGAAATCCGCGCAGACGGTAGGATTGAATATTATTTGCTTTGGCAATTTTTGGCGCAACACTGTATTGTTTACGAATTTCCTTTACCTGAGTAGGTCGGTGTTCGTGGTACATATTGGTGGACATTCCGTCAAAACCAATGGTTCCGAACAACTGCTCGTAATACAAACCTCCATTTTCCTTACGGAACTGAATGTGTCTTTTATGAGGGATTTTCCCTAATTTATGATAAAATGGCATTTTTTATTTGTTTAATGTTTAACGTTCGTTTATAAAAACTCGCTCATACCAAATAAAAACAGCTCATTCAGGATTTCTCTTGATGAGGAATTTTAAATGTGCCAATAAACCGGTCCAATGTTTATTCATAACACTACAAATATCGGAAATTTTCTTGGAAAAAAAGATAAAATAAAAAATCCCAAAAAAACTGTTTTTTTGGGATTTTGTGATATATAGAAAAATTTTATTTCGCTCTTCTGAAACTGATAAAATAAATGATTGCATGAACAGCAGAAAACAACAATGAGAAATAGTACAAGAATTTATCATCTATTGTCGGGTCGGAATGATGCACGATCGCTACAGCAATTAACGCCACAACCATTCCAAGTCCTGAGAGTGCAACAACTCTGTAGCTACTCTTGTCAAAACCGTCTTTGTTTAAGATACTGTTTTTCATTCCGTAGAAAATATACAGGTCAAACCCTATCATCATCCAAACGATCAAACGGATCCAAGTATCCAGCGGTAAGAATACCATCATAAACAAACAAACCAAAATACCCAACACCGGAACCACAGGAACTAAAGGTGTTCTGAAAGCTCTTGGCGCCTCAGGCATTTTCTTACGCATTACCAAAACGCCCAAGCATACTAAAATAAACGCGAACAACGTTCCGATACTTGTCATTTCACCAACTACTCTTGCAGGAACAAACGCCGCGAACAAACTTACGATCATCATAAACAATAAGTTGTTTTTTGCAGGTGTTCTGAATTTAGGGTGTACTTCCGAGAAAACTTTCGGCATTAACCCGTCTTTACTCATCGAGAAAAACACACGGCTTTGTCCCATTAACATTACTAAAATAACCGAAGCATATCCTGCCAAAATAGCCAAAATAATAGCCTTGTTCAACCAAGGATAAGCCGGAGTGATCATTCCAGCTGCATTTACCGTTCCCATATTATCAATGGCAATGGCTACCGGAGCGATTCCGTCTGCACCGGCAAAAGCGGTATAATTCACAACACCGGTCATAACGTGAGCAAACAATATATACAAAAGCGTACAGATTCCTAAAGACAAAAGGATTCCGATTGGCATGTCTCTTTTTGGATTTTTAGCCTCTTGCGCAGCTGTTGAAACCGCGTCAAAACCAATATAAGCAAAGAAAACAATAGCGGCAGCACGAATAATTCCGCTGAAGCCAAACTCCCCGAAAGTACCAGTATTTGCAGGAATGTATGGTGTATAATTTTCAGGACGGATGTATTGCCATCCCAGAGCAATGAATACTAATACAACTGTTACTTTCAGCAAAACGATAATTCCGTTTACGAAAGCCGATTCTTTAGTCCCGCGAATCAATATTAAGGACATGATCATTACAATGAATACTGCCGGCACATTTATAATCCCTCCTTCAAAAGGGGAAAGCATATAAGCATCGTCTATATGGATACCGTAGCCACTGAGGAACTTTCCGAGATACCTGGACCAACTAATCGATACGGTCGCCGCTCCTACTGCATATTCTAAAACCAAATCCCAACCGATAATCCAAGCCACGAATTCTCCCATAGTAGCAAAAGAATACGTATAGGCGCTTCCGGCTACAGGAATCATGGAGGAAAATTCCGCATAACATAACCCTGCAAACACACAGCCGATTGCTGCTACTATAAATGAAATTGTTATGGCTGGTCCTGCATTAGTTGCTGCCGCCATTCCGGTAATGGAAAACAATCCTGCACCAATGATAGCACCAACACCTAAAGCGGTTAAGCCAGATGCGGTTAATGTTTTCTTTAATCCTTTTTCAGACTCTGAAGCTTCTTCAAGCAACAAATTCAGAGGTTTTCTTTTCCAAATAGACATATATATAGTTTTGGTATTTTAGCCCAAAAATAGACTTTTTTAAAAACATTCGCATAAAAAAAGAAAAAATTAAAAAGAAATCAAAAAAAACAGGCGAATTCTAAGACTAAAACACAAAGCCAACACTAAACCAAGTGTGGTGGTCATGGGTTTCCGGTGACCAACTGTGTTTGATTTCGATAGGACCTATAAAAGTTTCCAATCCGTAGCCAAAAGCATAGCCGGAATATTTCGGTCTTGAAATCCAGGCGTCGCTTTCAAAAATATTGTTGCCGATATTAGAAAAATTTGCCGCAAAATTAAAGTGGTTCTTTTTGTAAAATTCGTAATCAATACCCGCTTCCCCCTTCACATAACTGTCTCCGGAAATACTCAGGAAATCATAGCCGTAAAAGTGACGGAAATTATTAATCATGGTGTAACCGTAGCCTCCCAGCACAAAATCATGAAAAGGGATGGTGCGCTCTCCAAGGGCAAAACCACCTTCCGATTGAAGCTTGATCGTAATTTTTTTAAAGAAGGTTTGTACTAACTGCATGTTGGCTTTTGCAATTGAAAACGGTTCAAAAGTATGGGTATAATCCGATGAATACATAAACGATTTAAAATCCCCCACAAACTGAAACCCCTTTTTTGGGAAGTAATTTTTGTCCAACGAATCAAATTTCACATACCCATAAGGCGCAAAATAAGAACTGTTTTCTAGTGTCGGTGTGGTGTTTTCTAAAGTAGCCGATTGAATTTTCAGGTGCTTGTACTCCAATCCGCCGCCGATTAAAAACCGTTGAATAAAAACCGTCTGGGCATAAATCTGATTGGTAAAATCGGAATAATTAATGTTGATGGAATTCACATCAAGTGAACTCAGGGCGCTTCCATTACTGAAATCGGTAAGAATGTTTTTATCGAATTGATTGAATCGGGAATTGAAACCAAAACTCCAATAAAAACCGTTGTCCAAATAATAATTTAAATTAAAGCGCGTATTATCCCCCAGAATTAAATCAAGGGAAGCCACATCGTTTTTAAAAAGTAATTTTTTTTGGGTTAGGTTGACCAAAACCGCACTCTTGTAAAGACCGTCGTAATGCAGTCCGAAGCGAAGGTATCGGTTTACGGGATTTTCTTTCAGATCCAACACTAAGCGGTCTCCATCGCCTTTATCTTCTTTTTCAAACCAATAGGAAATCGCACTGAAATTTTGAGTAGAGTTCAAATTGCTGATTCCCTGATTCAATTTCTCATAGGTGATTTTTTTTCCGCTTCGAAAACGAAGTTTTCCCAAAATATACGGTCGGGTAAAGCTTTGCAGCGGATTAATTTTTACTTCCGAAATTTTTAGGGTATCGGTTAACTGATTGTTCTTTTTTATCGAAATCGTATCGTGAAAACCTCCCAGTTTTACCAGTTTTTCATAAACCGTAAAGGCTGCCTCCTCGCCTTTTTTAATAATCTCATGCCCCAGGTCAAAAGAAATAACCGAATAACCTTTAATGTCCGGCTTAATATAAATGTCGGTCAGTTTGCGCTTGGCTTCCATTTTTTCGATCATACTGAAATTGGTAATCTGAACCAAAACCCCCGAAGCTCCTCCAATGGTTTCCCGGTCTTTCAATCCGTCCTGAACATCTACCCCGATAACAATGTCGGCCCCCATTTTTCGCACTTCTTCCACAGGATAGTTATTGGTTACTCCACCGTCTATGAGCAGTTTTCCATCAATTTCAATCGGGGTATACAAAGAGGGAAAAGCACCGCTGGCCAAAATTGCTTTAGGTAAAACCCCTTCCCGTAACACCATTTCCTGACCCGTTTCGATATCAGTGGCAATACAGACAAAAGGAATCGGCAGTTTGCTGAAATCCCGGGTATAACGCACATGGCTGGTCAACCTGCTGAGTAAATTATAATTGTAAAGTCCTTTGGAAAGTGCGGTAGGCACCCCAACTTTATAATTTTTGAAAGGAAGGGTTACAGCGTACACCTCGTCGTTGCGTTTCTCGAAGAAATTTTTAGACGAGCGCGGAATGTAGTCCTGCAAAAGCGCATCAGAATCTACCACTTTAAAAATCGAATCCAGTTGTCGCGCATTGTAACCCGAAGCATACAACCCGCCTACAATGGCCCCCATACTGGTCCCTCCGATATAATCCACTTTAATCCCTGCTTCTTCAAGCACTTTCAAAACGCCAATATGCGCTAATCCTTTCGCACCACCACCACTTAAAACCACACCAATTTTGGGTTTCTTTTGATCTTGGGCAAAGACAGAAAAAACTAGGCTAAAGAGTAAAATCAGCGGGAGAAGTTTCTTCATGTTATTGTTCGGGATTGGATTTCTTGTAAAATTCGACAATTTTTTTGGCTTTTGAAAGCCCAACGACGTCAGAAATTTCTTTTTCGGTCGCATTTGATAATCTTTTTACAGATTTGAACTGTTTTATTAACGCAATCATGGTTTTTTCACCAATTCCGGGAATGGTTTCCATCGAAGTTTGAATCGCCGCCTTGCTGCGTTTGTCGCGGTGAAACGTAATTCCGAAACGGTGCGCTTCGTTGCGCAAATGCTGAATGGTTTTCAGGGTTTCCGATTTCTTGTCCAGATAAAGCGGCACCGAATCTCCCGGATAATAAATTTCTTCCAGACGTTTGGCAATCCCGATGATGGCAATTTTTCCGCGCAAGCCCAAATCTTCCAGACTTTTCAACGCTGAGGACAACTGCCCTTTTCCACCGTCAATGATGATCAGCTGCGGCAACGGTTCGTTTTCCTCCAGCAAACGCTTGTAACGCCTATAAACAACTTCTTCCATAGAGGCAAAATCGTTCGGGCCTTCCACGGTTTTGATGTTGAAATGACGGTAATCTTTCTTGCTCGGTTTGCCGTCCTTAAACACTACACAGGCCGCAACCGGATTGGCTCCCTGAATATTAGAATTATCAAAACATTCAATGTGACGCGGTTCCACCGACAAGCGCAAATCCTTCTGCATCTGCGCCATAATACGGTTAGTATGCCGGTCCGGATCGACGATTTTGATTTGTTTGAGTTGATCCAAGCGGTAGTATTTTGCATTGCGCTCGGACAAATCAAGAATTTGCTTTTTATCACCCAGTTTAGGGACAGTCACTTTTATTTTATCGCCGAAATCAAGTTCGAACGGCAGGATGATTTCTTTGGACAGCAGATGAAAACGCTCACGGAGTTCCACAACAGCCAATTCTAAAAGTTCTTCGTTGGTTTCTTCGAGTTTCTTTTTGAGTTCCATGGTATGAGAACGCACAATCGCGCCGTGGGAAATCTGAAGGAAATTCACATACGCCATGCTTTCATCGGACACAATGGAAAACACATCGATATTGGAAATCTTCGGGTTCAAAATGGTCGATTTCGCCTGATAATTTTCCAGCACTTCGATCTTTTCCTTGATTTTTTGGGCTTCTTCGAACTTCATGTCCAGCGCCAAATCGGTCATGTGTTTTTTGAAGTCTTTCAAACTCTCTTTAAAATTCCCTTTTAAGATTTCGCGGATAGCCTGCACCTGTTTCTCATAATTAGTAATGCTTTCCAAACCTTCGCACGGCCCTTTACAGTTCCCGATGTGGTACTCCAAACAGACTTTGAACTTCCCGCTGTCAATGTTCGCCTTGCTCAAATCATAGTTGCAGGTGCGCAGCGGATACAATTCTTTAATTAAATCCAAAATCGTATGCACGGTCTTAAAACTGGTGTACGGGCCAAAGTATTCCGAGCCGTCTTTAATCATTTTCCGGGTGGAAAAAATTCTGGGGAACCGCTCGTTTTTGATGCAGATCCACGGATAGGTCTTATCATCACGGAGCAACACATTATAGCGCGGCTGAAGCGTTTTGATCAGGTTGTTTTCCAGCAGCAGCGCATCGGTTTCCGTAGGTACAACGATGTGCTTAATGGCTACAATCTTCTTAACCAGCACATTGGTTTTGGCGTTGTCGTGCACTTTATTGAAGTAGGACGAAACGCGTTTTTTTAAATTCTTGGCTTTCCCCACATAAAGGATCTTGCCGTCTTTATCGTAATACTGATAGACGCCGGGACTGTCCGGTAAGGTTTGAATTTGGAGTTCTAAAGCGGAGAGCGACATTTTGAGGATTTGTTCTTAGCTAGTTTCAAAGTTACGAATTAGTTCCACTAAAAACAGTTCGATTCAAAATTTATAACGCATCACTCCTAATGGACAATTATGGCTTGTCTCCGTCATTCTTTCATTAAGTTCCAGGTGTAATCAAAAAGTTTCAAAAAATTTTCCAGTTCAGGAAGCCTTTCGTTTTCATCGGCCAAATTAGTTCCAATATTTACAGTATAGGCTCCATCCCCAAAACTCAGAGAATACGATATCCCATCGGCTATATTGAAATCGTAATTGATTTTATCAATATCAATTTTTTTAATCATCCTCACAATTGTATCGAACTGTTCAGTGTTCATTTCATCACCTATGGTTAAGGAATTTGCCCTATTCATATCATCGGTAGTGTAAATTTTCTTTACATAACATCCCTTTTTGCTGTCCCGAAAAAAGGACAACCCAATAAGTTTCTTTTCAACTTTACTGCGGTACAAATGAGGCGCGCTTCTGTGGAGCGTAATCGACACAACCTTTATTTCTTTGTCAAGCTTGTACGTGTTCACCTCTTGTGCCAAAGAAGTTAAAAAACAAAAGCTAAAAGCAAGCAATAGAAAGAGTTGTTTCATTTAGTATTCTTTTTGGAAGTTCGGCTATTTTGGCCATGTAACGACACGTGCTTTTAGATGTACCAAGGCAGCCCTGTTCCAAAGTTACAAATTAATTGCTACTTCGCCACGGTTGCTTCAATAATCAGTTCAATTGAAAAACAAACTATAAACATTGCAACTTTCAATCAAAAAATACAGTTGTTTTCTTAATTTTTACAGTTCTTCTTTCAATAGATTACAATACATATTCAATTTTTATACTAAGTTGTTCTATACATTGACAAATGCTATTGATTTTTTCAGTTATTAAATCAATTTTATAAGAATTTATTTATATAATTGTACATAAATTCATAAAAAATACTTCTATGCCCATCGACAATTTAGGAAAAAGCCATTTTACGCCTGCCGAAATCACTACCCTTACCCAAAACCTGCAACAGATTCGAGCTATTCTCAGCCGAATGAGCGTTAATCTTACCCCTGCGGAACGCCGTCAATACGCCAAAGTAGGTGAACAGAACAAGCTTTTGGTGAATAAGGTGCGCGACTACCATCAAAGCCAACCCCAATTACAATCCCCTGAAATTGACTGGAACGAATTTGAAAAAGACTATGCGGACCGAACCGTCACTGGCGCACTTCTTTCCCAAGTACGAGAGTTGGAACGCGAGCTACTGAGCATTAAAATACTCCGTGATTTCGACAACTACACCGATGCCCTGCGCGATTACAAATACGCAAAATACAAAAACAGTTTTGCCAATCAAATTGGTTATGCCGCTAAAATTGAAAGCCTGAAAGTATTCTTCCCAAAAACAGGAAAGACCAAGAAGAAAAAATGATCCCTATAACTCATAATTCATAACTTATAATTTATAATTATTACTATTTTAGCGTTTTAACCCGCTATGAACTACCGCAATAACATCCTGAAAATCCTAAAAGAAGAAATCCTGCCAGGAGAAAGCAAAACCATCAACATGGAAATTGCCAAACTTCACACGATGACCAAACTGAAAATCCCCATCATCGTGGAGCGTTCCAAGCTTCCGGGACCGACCGTATTGTTATCGGCAGGACTGCACGGCGACGAAATCAACGGGATTGAAATTGTCCGTCAGCTCATTGTGAAAAAAATCAACAAACCCAAAACGGGAACGATCATTTGCATTCCGATCATCAATGTATTCGGTTTTGTGAACCAAACCCGCGAATTTCCAGACGGTCGCGACCTGAACCGCGTATTCCCGGGAAGTAAAAACGGTTCGTTGGCCAGTCGTTTTGCCTATTATCTTTTAAAAGAAGTGATCCCGTTTGTGGATTATGCCATTGATTTTCATGCCGGTGGTGCGGCACGGTTTAATGCGGCTCAAATTCGAATCGCGCCCAACAATGCGGAACTTAGGGACTTGGCAGAAATTTTCAATGCGCCCTTTACGTTGTATTCCAACAACATTACCGGCTCCTTCCGAAATTCCTGCGATAAATTAGGAGTGAAAATGCTCTTGTTTGAAGGCGGAAAATCCATCGACATCAACGAAGACATTACCCAACAGGGCATTGAAGGTGCCAAACGGGTTTTGGAACACCTGAACATGCTCAACCACCGTAAAAAAGCAACACCCGCCGAAAACAACAGCATCTATATTGAAAAATCAAGTTGGATTCGCGCACGCTATTCCGGAATGTTCCACGGGTACACCCAAATTGGGAGTTATGTTGAAAAAGGACAACTTTTGGCCACCATTTCTGACCCGTACGGAAAAGTGGAACACAAAATGAAAGCGCCGAACAAAGGGTACATCATCAACGTAAACGAAGCGCCGATTGTGTATCAAGGTGATGCGATTTATCATATTTCTACCGAACTGGAACAAACCTAACAATTATCATATTTTATTGTTAGAGAAGCCCTTAGTTTTGATTAAAATTCAAGACTATGATTTTGTGGAAAAAACTATCGCAACAGGAACGTCAGGCGCGAATTGAACGGGCCTTGCAGGAAAACGTAAATTTTGCACACGACGCCTCCTTGGGCTATCCGGCTTCCAAACTGGACAGCAAAGTGTTCAACAGCGACATGCCTTTTTTGAAGGATGCGCCAACCCTGCAAACTTATGTGGCCAACCCGAACCATATCGGCTGTCATACCTTTGGCACTTCTGAAAAAGCCTTCAGCGGAACGCAGGAAATGGAACGTGAAGTCTTGAAAGTGCTGGCGGAAGATATTTTTAAAGCCCAGCCCCATTCCTACGACGGTTATATTGCACCCGGCGGTACCGAGGCCAACCTTCAGGCCATTTGGATGTACCGCAATTTCTTTATGAATTATTGCGAGGCCTTGCCGGAGGAAATTGCAATTCTGGCCTCTGAAGACACACACTATTCCATCCCAAAAGCTTCCAATTTACTGATGATCGAACGCTATGCGGTTCCCGTAGATTTTGAAACCCGAAAGCTGGATAAAATCGCTTTGGACAAGATTGTTTTGGCTGCAAAACATAAAGGCAAAAAATACTTCATCGTGATTGCCAATATGGGCACTACCATGTTTGGCGCCATTGATGAGCCTAATGACTATTGTGAACTCTTGGAGCGTCATAATTTATTATACAAACTACATATTGATGCGGCGTATGGTGGGTTTGTGTATCCGTTCAGCAATTCAGAAAGCACCATCAACTTTGAAAACCCTAAAATCAGTTCGATAACCATTGATGCGCACAAAATGCTTCAGGCACCTTACGGAACCGGAGTTTTTCTATGCCGAAAAGGATTAATTGAAAATGTACTTACCCAAGAAGCCGAATACGTCGAAGGCATGGATTTGACCTTATGTGGAAGTCGAAGCGGAGCCAATGCCATCGCGGTTTGGATGATCCTTTTTACCTACGGGCCGTTTGGCTGGTGCGAAAAAATCCGGGTGTTGCAGATGCGCACCGATTGGCTTTGCAATCAATTGGATGTTTTGCAAGTGAAGTACTTCCGTGATCCGTTTATGAATATCGTGACGGTGCAATCGGAATACATTACAGCGGAACTGGAAGAAAAATACGATTTGGTGCCGCAAAAGCACGGAGAAGGCAACAAATGGTATAAAATTGTGATTATGGATCATGTGGAAGTCGATCATTTGAGTACTTTTATAACCGATTTGAAACGCACCATCCATGTTAAAGAAAGAACTCCGCTTAAAGTATAAAAACGAGCGTAAAAAACTCACTTTTGATGAAATTCAATTGATGAGTCTCGAAATTGCCAATCACAGCTTAAGTCTTCCGGTTTGGGACAAAACCTATTTTCATTTGTTTCTGCCCATTGAAGCACAGAACGAAATCAACACGGAATACCTGTTACAGATTTTATCCGGACGCGATAAGGAAATTGTCGTTTCAAAAGCCGATTTCGAAAGCCGAAAAATGACGCATTTCCTCTTAACGGACAACACCAAAATTAAAAACAACGAATACGGGATTCCGGAACCGGTAGACGGACTTGAAGTTCCTTCCTCCAAAATTGATGTAGTATTTGTTCCTTTACTGGCTTACGATAAAACCGGACATCGCGTGGGCTATGGCAAAGGTTTTTACGATACTTTCTTAGCGGAATGCAAACCCGAAGTAATCAAGATTGGTCTTTCCTATTTTGATCCGGAAGACACTATTTCAGACAGTAACGAAAACGACATCCGATTGAATTATTGCATAACCCCCGAAGGAATTTTTGAATTTAAACTTTAAAAGTTATATTAGCAAAACCAAAAACCTTAACCTTATGAGAAATCTGTTTGGAATTGCTTTATTCGCTTTATTTACGGCATCGCTAACTGCCTGCAGTGTTCGTGTAAATGCTCCCAGAAGAACGGCTGTAAAAGCCAAACCGCTTCCTCCGGGACAAGCCAAAAAAATTACCGGCGAGAAAAGTGCCCGACGCCACGCTCCGGGACACAACAAATAAAAAAGACCTCTAAATAGAGGTCTTTTTTTATTTTATTATATCTGATGATTGAACTTATTTCCCAAAAGCTCGTTTATTGAATACAATCAAGATCCCTACACCGGTAGAAATCGCCACGTCGGCTATGTTAAAAATCGCGTTGAAGAACGTGAAATGCTTTCCACCCCAAATCGGTAGCCATGACGGTAAGTTGCCTTCCCAAATAGGAAAATAGAACATATCGACCACTTTACCGTGAAACCAGTGACCATAAGGTTCGTTGCTGAACAAGGTTGCAACCTGACCGTAACTATCATTAAAGATTCTTCCGTAAAAAACCGAGTCCAGAATATTTCCAACGGCACCGGCTAAAATCAAAGCCACGGCAACAATTAAAAAATTAGACGATTGCTTTTTTACGGCATCCCACAACCAATACGCGATTCCGCCCACGGCCACTATTCTGAAGCTGGTCAATAACAATTTTCCAAAAGCCCCCGGAATTTCAGCACCCCAAGCCATCCCGGAATTTTCAATAAAATGAATACGAAACCAGTCGAACACGAACACTTCTTCATCGAGTTCAAAATTGGTTTTGATGTATATTTTGGAAATCTGGTCGATAACCAAAATCAGAATGACCAGTAAATAGGCTTTCTTTAACGACATTTCTTCTAATTTGGAAACAAAAGTAAACTATTTATGTAAAATAAAAAACGCCCCTAACGGAGCGTTTAGTAAAATTTTGAAAAGATTAACGTTGCAGGTTCTTGGCTTCAATGCTCATGGTTGCATGAGGAACCAGTTTCAATCTCTCTTTATTGATTAACTTTCCGGTTACTTTACAGATTCCGTAAGTCTTATTCTCAATTCGGATTAACGCATTTTTTAAATCACGGATGAATTTTTCCTGACGAATGGCAAGCTGCGAATTGGCTTCTTTTGACATTGTTTCGCTTCCTTCTTCAAAAGCTTTGAACGTTGGTGAGGTATCATCAGTTCCGTTGTTCAAGTCGTTTAGGTAAGCGCTTTTTATCAAGTCCAAATCATTTTTGGCTTTTTCCAGTTTCTTCTGAATCAATTCTTTGAATTCCGCTAAATCCGCGTCGGAATATCTTATTTGTTCATCTACCATAATTTCATCTGTTTTTGGTTAATTACTCATTAATTTGTCAGATGTAACCTTTCGGTTTCCTTACTTTGAAATTAATATTCTTGTTTTTAGGTCGTCAAATTCAATTTCCGTACCATTTTCGATACGTTCGGTGAAAACAAGTTCTTCGGTTAAGGTTTCCGATTTAATGTATGCTTCGTTATCGTTTACGGCTTCCTGAATGATACCGTCTCTTTGCATAGTCACTTTAATCTTGTCCGTTACTTCAAAACCTGAATCTTTGCGGATATTCTGAATTCGGTTGACCAATTCGCGGGCGATACCTTCTTTGCGTAAAGCATCGTTTATCGTGATATCTAAGGCCACTGTTATCCCTCCGGAATTTGCTACCAACCACCCTTCAATATCCTGTGAAGAAATCTCTACATCTTCAGTGGTTAAAGTAACACTATTTCCTGAAATAACAATACTTATTTCGCCTTCTCGTTCTAATTTAGTTATCTGTTCCTGTCCGAAGTTCTGTATCTCTTTGGAAATCAAGCCCATGTCTTTACCAAAGCGGGGTCCTAAAGTTTTAAAATTCGGTTTGATTTGTTTTACCAACACTCCAGACGCATCGTCCAACAACTCTACTTCTTTCACATTTACCTCTGCTTTGATAAGGTCGGAAACAGCTTCGATTTCAGCACGTTGCACCTGATCAAGTACCGGAATCATTACCTTTTGCAGGGGTTGACGCACTTTGATCATCTCCTTTTTACGAAGGGACAACACCAATGAAGAAACCGTCTGGGCTTTCAACATTTTGCTTTCCAGGGATTTATCAACAAAATTGTCAACAAATTTCGGGAATTGCGCCAAGTGGATACTTTCGAAACTTTCCTTATTTGTCGCGGCATTCAGGTCTTTATACAGGCGTTCCATAAAGAACGGAGCAATCGGTGCCGATAACTTGGCTACGGTTTCCAGACAGGTATACAACGTCTGATAGGCCGCAATCTTGTCGGTTCCGTAGTCGCCTTTCCAGAATCTTCTGCGGCACAAACGCACATACCAGTTGCTCAAATTCTCCTGAACAAAATCAGAAATCGCTCTTGCGGCTTTGGTTGGTTCGTAATCTTCATACGCTTCATCCACCAACTTAATCAGTGTGTGCAACTCGGATAAAATCCAGCGGTCAATTTCCGGTCGTTCGTTAAGCGGAACTTCTGCTTCACTGTAAGTAAACCCGTCAATGTTAGCATATAACGCAAAGAACGAATAGGTATTATATAAAGTACCGAAGAATTTACGGCGTACTTCCGCCACTCCTTCGATGTCAAATTTCAAGTTATCCCATGGATTGGCATTGGCAATCATGTACCAACGGGTTGCGTCCGGCCCGTATTCCTTCAAAGTTTCAAACGGGTCTACAGCGTTCCCAAGACGTTTGGACATTTTTTGTCCGTTTTTATCCAGCACTAAACCGTTAGACACTACGTTTTTATATGCTACCTGATCAAAAACCAAGGTTCCGATAGCGTGCAACGTATAAAACCATCCGCGTGTTTGATCGACACCTTCCGCAATAAAATCAGCAGGGAATGATCTTTTCTCATCGATTAACTCTTTATTCTCGAACGGATAATGCCATTGTGCATACGGCATCGCTCCAGAGTCGAACCAAACGTCGATCAAATCCGTTTCGCGTCTCATCGGTTTTCCTGTAGGCGACACTAAAACGATGGCATCTACTACATTTTTATGCAAATCCACCAAATCGTAATTGGCCTCGTCCATGTTTCCGATCACAAATCCTTTGAATGGATTTTCGGTCATGAATCCTGCCGCGATCGCTTTTTCGATTTCATTGCACAATTCTTCCACCGAACCAATACAAACGGTTTCCGTTCCTTCATCGGTTCTCCATAACGGCAAAGGAATTCCCCAGTATCGTGAACGGGACAAGTTCCAGTCGTTGGCGTTTTTCAACCAGTTCCCGAAACGACCCTCTCCGGTTGCTTTCGGCTTCCAGTTGATGGTTTCGTTCAAATCGAACATACGGTCTTTTACTTCTGTAATCCTGATGAACCAAGAATCTAACGGATAGTACAAAATCGGTTTGTCCGTTCTCCAACAATGCGGATAACTGTGCACATATTTCTCAACCTTAAAGGCTTTATTTTCTTCTTTTAAACGAATCGCGATTTCCACATCAACCGATTTCTCAGGTGCTTCGCCTTCGTTGTAGTATTCATTTTTCACATATTTACCACCCATTTCGCCCATCTGAGACACAAAACGCCCTTGCAGATCCACCAGTGGTACAGGGTTTCCGTTTTCGTCCAACACTAACATTGGTGGCACTTCCGGAGTAGCTTCTTTGGCCACTTTCGCATCATCGGCACCAAATGTAGGCGCGGTGTGTACGATCCCGGTTCCGTCTTCCGTAGTCACGAAATCTCCCGAAATCACTCGGAACGCGTTTTCAGGGTTTTGATACGGTAAGGCATAAGGCAACAACTGTTCGTATTGAATTCCAACTAAGTCTTCTCCCTTACATTCAGCTAAAATTTCGAAAGGGATTTTTTTATCACCTTCTTTAAAATTCTCAAAATCGGAAGCCTCACTGGTCTCGAAATAATTCTTAGACAATTGTTTTCCAACCAAATTCTTTGCTAAAATGATGTTGATTGGCTGAAAAGTATACTGATTGAAGGTTTTTACTAAAACATATTCGATTTTAGGACCAACCGTCAAGGCGGTATTACTAGGCAAAGTCCAAGGGGTTGTCGTCCAGGCTAAGAAATGAATTTCATCGAGTTCCAGCGCTTCAAACTTGTATTGTTTTAAATTGTTGGTGGTGATGTACTCATAAAACTTAGCAAAGGTCAGTTTTCTTTGGTTATCTAAAACCTTAAACTGTGCTACAATCGTTGTATCGGTCACATCGCGGTACGAACCCGGCTGGTTTACTTCGTGCGAAGACAATCCGGTTCCTGCTTTAGGCGAATATGGCTGAATGGTATAGCCTTTGTACAACAAATCTTTGTTGTAAATCTGTTTCAAGAGCCACCAAACCGACTCCATGTATTTGGATTTGTAGGTGATGTACGGATCTTGCATATCTACCCAGTAGCCCATTTTTTCGGTCAGGTCGTTCCATACGTCGGTATAACGCATAACCGTTTTTTTACACGCTTCGTTGTATTCGGTCACGGAGATAGTTTTACCGATATCTTCTTTGGTAATGCCCAATTCTTTTTCGGTTCCTAATTCCACCGGTAATCCGTGGGTATCCCAACCTGCTTTACGCTTAACCTGAAATCCTTTTTGGGTTTTATAACGACAAAAAATATCTTTAATCGCACGGGCCATCACGTGGTGAATCCCCGGTAAGCCGTTTGCTGAAGGCGGACCTTCAAAAAACACATACGGGGCGGCTCCTTCACGAGAAGTTACACTTTGCTCAAAGATGTTTTGCTTTTTCCAGAAATCAAGCACTTCAGAAGCCACGGTTGGCAAATCAAGTCCTTTGTATTCAGTGAATTTTGTGCTCATTTTGTCGTTTTCTAAAATCAATGCGCGAAAGTACTAAATTTTGACTAATTCTACGTTAATACTAACATAAATTGCGCGGCTGGTTCAAGATCTATTCTACTAGTAAACAAACAGTTTGAATCAACAAGGAACAGCCCTTTCAAAAACAGGTATTTTTACGCGCAGCGGTTTTGTATCGGATTAGCACCTTTGGGCTAAATTCTAAAACCGACAACATGAACAATTTTACCTCTGTGAACCCCAAGCGTTTCATCTACGGCTGCTTGGCACTGATTCTACTTTCTTCCTGTAAAAAAGAAGTTGAAAAAGAAGAAAACAAAAAAGAAACCGCCGCCTACAACAAAAGTGAAGGCAATAGCTGCGAGGCTTCGTGGTTTCCGCATTCACAAACTCCGGCACCTGAAGAAGGGGAAGGAAGCCCGTTTGACACCACCTCCACCACCAATGAAATTTTCCATCAGTGGTCGTGGCAGAAATTTCTATGGCTGACTAAACCAGAAGCTAATCAAAAACCTTTATTTCTCAATAAATTGACACAAGTTTCCGATGCCTTACTACCTGTTACACCACAACCAGGCGCCTCAATTGTTCTTGCCGATACCGAACAGGCCGGATCAAACGGTGTTTTAAAAGCAAATCCGATTTACGGCGGAACCAACCAGATTGCCAAAGATTTCACGGTGTATTACTCCATACACGCTAATGAGATCATGATAAAAGCTGCCAAAACTTACAAAGACAGCATCAACAGTGGAAAACTGAGTCCTAACAACTTAAAAACATTCCCTGTCGGCTCCTTGGAACTAAAAGTTTCTTGGGTGGATGCTAATACCATTAGAGCCGATAAACAAAAGAATTTCTATATCACGGATGCTGCTGTAAGTGTTGACGGAAAATCGTTCCAGAAAAAGAAAATGGCTTTATTAGGGATGCACGTTGTAGGGGTAGTAATCAACCATCCGGAATTTATCTGGGCTACGTTCCAACATAACGATTTGGCTCCTGTATACGATTGGAAAACCAACCAAGCCTCATCAACAGAGGATAAACTTTTATACAGCAAAGGCACCACAACAGGACTTGACGGCATTACCTGGGTAAAAAACTCAGGGCCGAAACAACCATTAAAAGCTTATGATTTATTTCAGTTCGGAGTTCCGAAAACCTCTGGTGACCAATACATGAAAACCTGCCAGATGGAACCCGAAAACTTCGACAACATAAAAACCATCAATGAATGTGTGGCGGGTAAATTGGACGATGTTTGGAATAACTATTTTTACAACGGCTCTATTTGGATCAATACCGACGGGATGAACCCGCAACAACAAGCGAAAACCATTGTTAATTTAGGTTTCAATATCGGAAATGCCACTCCGGGATCTAGCGCTCGCGGTTCGTTAAACAATGCCAACATCACCATGGAAACGTACACCCAAACTTTTGAGAAAAACATTTCAGACATCAATGCTTCGAATTTGGCCAACTGTTTTTCGTGTCATAACGCTGTGAGTTTTGCTTCAGGTAGTCCTAAATCTCCACTTTACATCAGCCATGTTTTTGATGCCTATCTGTTAAACAGTCAGGGTAAAACAAGAGTGGAAATCAACAACTTGAAAGACAAACAACACTTAATGCGTTTTATAACCAAAACCTTAAAATAATCAAGAGGGAAATTTATAAATTAGGCGTCATGTTACCCACATGGCGCTTATTTTATCAAAGGTATCACTTACGAAAATACTTCTTTTAGCACTTCCAAAGATTTCGGTTTTTTAAATCCGTCCAGATGAATCGAGTAATAATTCAGGAGGATTTTTAAAAGAATTTGACGCTCGGTTCCAGCAAAAATTTTCAGCTGGGAATCAAACCGTAACCCAATGAGTTTTTTAAACAACAACGATTCGTGTTCCGAAAGACAACTCAGCGCCTGAAATTGGGAAAAAACACCTTCATTGAGTTCAAAAAAAGGCAAATCAATTTCGGTTGTATCAGGGTAAAACCCCAAAAACTTAGTAATTTCAAGCAATAAAATCAGGTGAAAATTCGAGATTTCCTCATGAGTATCCAACCAAATCAAAGCGGTTTCCAGAAAAGTAAACAACTCCAGATTTTTTTCTTCTTCCCGAATACTGTGGTGCAAAATCTCCGATAAAAAAATAACAATGGTACTCTTTACCACATCAACATTAATAGAGTGATAAGGTGTTGAGAGCCGAACCTCTTTAAAATGTTCCAGTGTGCCTTTATTTTTGTGATTGGCTTCCACCTCCAAAAGAGAAAGCGGCTGAAAATAAGCAATTTTCTGATTCGATTTCTTGGCCGAGAAAGCGCTGGGCACAAAATACGATTTCAAACCATCCGATTCGGTGAAGCATTTCACAATCAGTGATTTTTCCTGGTATTTTAAGGCACTTAAAACAATTGCTTTGGTTTTGATCAGCATCAGCGGATAATCATCACTTTGGTTACTTTGGTCTCTGTCCCATCTTCCCCTGCAATTAAAACCATGTATACTCCAGAAGCCACACGGTGTTTCCCAAAAGCTGTGGTATCCCATTCGATGGTTCCGCCTTTGGAGGTAGTTTCATGAACCAAATTTCCTTCAATGTCGGTAATTTTAACATTCGCATTATCGATCAATCCACTGATTTTAACCGTTCCGACATAACCCGGACGCACCGGATTGGGGTATGCATAAACGTTGCTCAAGTCTTCGGCTCCTTTGGTGGAAATTCCCATAAAAGACACCAGTCCTTTGTCGGTAGCAAAAAAAACTTCTCCGGTAACTCCATCAATTTCAATGTCGTTTATATTATTACTTGGCAGCGGTGAATTTTCTTTAGTGAAGTGATAAATCGTTTCCTGACCGTTGGGCGAAACCAAGAAAACCCCTCCGTCTGCAATGGACAGCCATTTTCGGTTGGCTCCATCTACAGCGATGTCCATGATGCTCTGTTGGAAAAATAATTCTTGCGCCAATCCGTCTTCCATAATGATGATCGAATTGGTTTTAAGGGTTTCATCGGTAAGGAATTTATCTACACTGGTTAAAATTCGTAAGCCGGAAGCCGTTCCGATCCAGAGTTGGTTTTTAGTGTCTATCGCAAGGCTTCGAATATCTTTTTCGGGCAAATTCCCCTCTTCCCCATATTTGATCAAGTTGAATTTATTGTTGAATTTTTCATTAAATCCAATCACCCCACTTCTAAAAGACGGAATCCATTTGGTACCGTTTTTGTCAATGACCGTAATGGCATAATTATCAATCTGCGGACTTGGTGTTATACCTTCTAACGAATAGGACTGCCATTGTCCGTCGGCTCTGAAAACTTTGATAGCCTTTTTTACCAGACTATTGGTCATCCAGAGATTGCCTTCCTTATCAAAAGCCGGGCCGTTCACCCGTATTGAAACATAATTTGGATTGGGATCGTCCACTCGTTCTAACCCATTAGGCCCTGTATTCAAGTTATTGTAAAGCGATATGTTTTGATTGTCAATTTTCAACAAACCGGAATGAAAAGAACTCACAAAAACCTGTTTATCGTTTCGAGGATTCGGAACTATCGTGGTTAAGGATTTTGCCTGGAGTAAATTCTCATAAGGAAGCAGCGTCCATCCGGAATCTTGAGCATATTTACTGATCGGAAACTCGCCAAGAAACGGATTATAAGGGTTGTACTCATCTGAATAGCTTCCGTAATCAGCCCAAAGAAAATTGGAGGTTTTTTTAATTCTGAAGATGTTATTCATATAAGGACCATTGGGAGTATTGTCTTCAAAAACCGAAACATTACCCGTAGTGGTTGAATAGAGCCCTTTGTCTTTGGTTCCTATAAAAATTTCATCGCTAATAATCGTGGCACTGGTGAAAGTGGAAGCCACTCCCGGAATCTGCGTAATATGCTGCTGTTGAACAAGCTGAGCATTAAACGTATACACATGGTTTGGCGAAGTAAAGACTAATTTGTCCCCCGCAACCCTAAAATCCTCAACTGCCTGACTTACCGTAGAAAATTGCGCAAAGTTGGTTCCTGTCCAGCGGTACAAGTTAAGATTCGTGTTAGAGGCAACCAATTGATTTCCAATGGTAGCGATCCCATTCCAATTCCCTGAATCAAAAACCTGCCATTGGGCATAGCTTACCAAATTCGGATTGGAAAGTGCTCCTTTGCGAATGCCATTATATCGGGTAACGGCATACAACTCATCATTATAAACCGTTGTTTGAAAAACCTGAACATATTCTCCTGAAGGTCCAATTATGTAAGTGTCCCCAAATTGCAGGGTTGCCAAATCAAAAATACAAATTCCAAAATCACAGGAAAGATACGCCTTACCATTGTACTCGTATATATGATTGATTTTTTTAATATTTGGCGGAATAGACGGTTTGTTTACAATATCCAACACATTCAACACCGATTTGTCGGCTTCATTGACCACCAAAAGCAACCCGTTTTGATTTCCGATTAGTAATTTTCCAGTAGAATTACTTTTATAAATACAAGTAATAACATCCGCTTTCAGACCATCAATCGAATTGATTGTTTTTATCTCATTAGTCGTACTGTTTTTGGAAAACACCGCATTTTCAGCTCCCGCATAAACTGTTGTTGGCGAATCGGACACATCGTTAATGTTTGTGTACGAAAAATAACCTTTCCACAACTGATTTTGTTGTGAAAAACCAATCAAGGTTATAAAAAACAGGGTGCAAAAAAATACTTTTTTCATTTACTTAACAGATAGTCTACAAATATAAGCAAAACCGTGAAATACCAATTTTATTGTGATTACACACTGCTTTTTAAAATTAATTGTTCAATCTATTAACAAAATAATTTGAAATTAAAATCAAATTTTTCTTTTTTTTTTCAAAGTAAGTTTGTTTTTATATATTTGTCCGGTAATGACCTAAAAACATTAAAAAATGCCCAGAAAAATTTTATTCTTCCTGCTAGTTGTTTTTGGAAGCAGCTTTGCTACTAGAGCTCAGTTCGGTTTTTCCCATGAAATTGGAGTTATTGCCGGTCCGGTAGCGTTCATGTCGGATTATGGTGAGCGATTTGACTTAAAAACAAACTCAGGAAATACAGGGTATGGAATAGGGCTAATTCACTACCTGAATTTCTCATACAGAGCCGAGTGTAACTGTTATACTCCGGAAACCTATTTCAACGATCACTTTAAATTAAGATCTGAACTTTCTTATAACAAAACTCAGCTTCAGCATTTTGGAGAGTGGGTTGACAAAAAAAGTAACTCAACTTTTACACAGCAATTAAAAGCGATGCGAGGCAGCACGGCTGTAACCAACATCGGTATGCAGTTAGAGTACTTCCCGTTAAGTATTCGTGACTTCACGGCTACAAACGGAGCTTTTGGTCCTTTTATAAGTTTGGGAGCACAGTATTCTTATTTCAGTCCTGAAGCATGGTCTACAAGAGGGCGTATAGATCAGCCAGGGGTTTTACCAACTAAATACATCGGAGCAACTTCCAACGACGACGGAAGCACATGGTCTGTAGTAGGAAGTGTTGGAACCCGTTATAAATTAACCGAACTTTCCGACTTAATGGTTGATTTACGTTGGCAGTACTATTTTTCCAACTGGGTTGACGGTTTAAATCCGGATGAAAACCTATATCCTGAGAACAAAGCAAACGATTGGTTAGTTTGGCTAAACTTCGGATACATTTACTACCTAGATTAATCTAAAGTTTCTGATATAAAAAAACCCCGAGTAATGCTCGGGGTTTTTCTTTTTATTTAAGCCAACGCCTGTCTCAAATCTTCTATTAAATCATCGGCGTCTTCCACACCAACACTTAACCGAACCAAATCATCGGTAATCCCAATTTCTTTGCGTTTGTCTTCAGGAATTGAAGCATGTGTCATTAAAGCCGGATGATTGGCAAGCGATTCTACCCCACCTAACGATTCCGCCAAGGTAAACACCTTAACCTTTTCTAAAAACACAATAGCATCTTCTTTAGCACCCGACTTGAAGGTAAAAGTCACCATTCCCCCAAAACCACCATTCATTTGCTTCTTCGCAATTTCATGAAACGGGTGATTTTCTAAACCTGGATAATAGACTTTATCCACTTTCGGATGATTCTTCAAAAATTCTGCCACTTTTACACCGTTCTCACAATGACGCTGTACGCGTAAATGAAGCGTTTTTATTCCTCTTAACACCAAAAAGCTGTCCATTGGCCCTAACGTTCCACCAGTTGCAAATTGTTTGAAATGCAATTCGTCCCCTAAAGTTTTGTCTTTAATCACTAAAGCACCCGCAATTACATCACTGTGACCACCAAGATACTTGGTTGCAGAGTGCATTACAATATCAGCTCCTAAATCCAAAGGTTTTTGCAAGTACGGGGTAGCAAAAGTGTTATCAACCGCAAATAAAATATTGTGCTTTTTAGTAATTTTAGCGATTTCGGCAATATCGGCCAATTTCATCAAGGGATTCGTTGGCGTTTCCACCCAAACCAACTTAGTGTTTTCATTAATCAGTTTTTGAAAACCTTCCAAATCGTTCATGTCAACAAAATGGAATTTGATCCCGCTGTCTTTATATAAACGGGTAAATAAACGATAGGTTCCGCCGTACAAATCGTCCATGGCAATGATTTCATCACCAGCTTTAAAAAGGCGTAACAAACAATCCGTAGCTGCTAAACCCGAAGCAAACGCTAAACCACGCGCTCCATTTTCAATCGAAGCCAAAGCATCTTCCAAAGCCTGACGCGTTGGATTGGCGGCACGACTGTATTCGTACTCTCCTACGGGTTGTCCTGGAGAAACCTGAGCAAAAGTAGAAGTTTGAAAAACCGGAGGCATAACCGCTCCTGTCACTTTTTCATGATGTTGTCCACCATGTATTACTTTAGTATTGAATTTCATATTTCTTTATTTTAGAGGATAAAATTACGGCTTATTTCAGGATTATAAAAACTTGCTGATGCGCATCATTACACCGGTATGCACTCCTTCGTGGTAATTATTGAATTCCATAGCCTCCTGAGCGTTTCTGATATTGAAACCACTCATGGTGGTAAAAGCGTTGTACTCTTTAAAAATATTTGCAGAAAAGTCGTTTTTAGTTTGTTCCAAAGTGGCAAAAAGCAATTGTTTAATTTGTTCAATTTCTTCTTGAGAAACCGGTACCTCTGGTTTGGTTCCTTTTTTGTATTTCTCTACCATTTCTGAAGAAATCTTCATAGGCAAGCCGGATAAATTATACACCAGCATTTGTTGGACCACCACTATATGGCCAATGTTCCAGATCAGGTTATTGCTGTATCCTTCCGGGACCTTGTTTAGTTGGTCTAACGAATAATTTTCAAGAAATTTCAAAAGAATGTTTCTGCTCGATTGATTAATGTCAAAGGTAGATTGCATGTTATTTATAATTTAAAGTAAAATAAAGTCTTCGGTTTTTGGAAAGGCACTCATGACTTGTTGGGCAATTTCCGGAGTAGGACTGGCTAATTTTCTCAGTTTTGTATCGATCCAAGCGCCGTCTACACTTAGTACCGCACAAAGTTCCCCTTTACTGTTGCTCAATTCATGAACAATGGTCCATCGGGAAGCATCTGCTTTCATTTTTCCGATTTTGGTACTGATGGTTATCGTATCACCCAAATGGATTTCCTTCCTGAAAATACATTCTTCACGAAACAAAACCGGGCCAAAATGCTCCTGTTGCATAACCCTTAAAGTCAATCCGTTTTGCTCCAGAACTTCAATACGGTGCTGGGCACCAAAATCATAATAGGCACTGTGGCGCATGTGAAAATTCGGGTCCAGATCCGACCATCGAATCGAAATTGTCTTGGTAAAAACACTCATCGTTTATAAAGTTTACCCAAAAATAAAGAGAATTATTCGCTTGGGTATTCCTAAGTCATTTAAATTAAATCTATTTTAACGAAAACCGTATTTTTGCAAAGCAAATTTTAAAAAGAGCGTTCCATGAATAAAATATACTATCTCGCTTCGTGCGACACCTGTCGAAAAATAATCAAATCGTTACCCAACTCCAATCGATTGGTTTTTCAGGACATCCGCCAGGATCCAATCACGCCAGAACAATTGGAAGAAATGTACCAGCTTTCCGGAAGTTACGAAGCCCTTTTCAGCAAAAAAGCACAATTATACAAGTCGATGGATCTTAAAAACAAGAACCTGACCGAGGCCGATTTCAAAAAATACATTTTGGAACACTACACCTTTTTGAGCCGACCGGTTTTCATCATCGACGGGAAAATTTACATCGGAAACAACCAAAAAAACATTAACGAAGTAATAGCCGTATTAAGTCGATGAAAGCCCGTACTTATGCCCTAATCGCCGCTTGGATGGTAGCCCTGATCTACGGAGTTACTTTTACCATAGCCAAAGACGTGATGCCCAAGTATATTGACGCTTTTGGTTTTATTTTTTTACGAGTTGGCGGAACGATGCTTTTGTTTTGGCTTTCCGCTCTTTTTGTAAAAACCGAAAAAATTGAGAAAAAGGATTTTCCGAGAATTTTAGCCGCTGCCTTTTTTGGAGTAGCCTTCAATATGCTTACTTTTTTTAAAGGATTGAGCTACACTTCTCCTATTATGGGTGCCGTTTTGATGGTAACCACACCAATGATTGTCTTGGTTTTGTCGGCCATTATTATGAAAGAGCGTATGGAAAACCGCAAAGTTCTTGGAATTTTATTAGGATTGGCCGGTACCGTTACTTTGATTTTATACGGAAAATCGATGGTAAACGCACCGAACGCCACTCTTGGAAATTTCTTGGTTTTTGTTAACGCAGTTTCTTATGGTTTTTATTTGATTTTGGTGAAGAAGCTCATGGACAAATACAACGCCTTTTCCTTTGTAAAATGGATTTATCTGTTCGGTTTTCTGATGGTACTTCCCTTTGGCTGGAACGAATTTCAGGCAGTGGATTGGAACCTTGTTCCCATGCATATTTATTGGAAAATTGGTTTTGTGGTAGTAGTTTCCACTTTTTTGACGTATTTGTTAAACTTGCTTTCGATGCGCGAACTAAAACCGACCACGGTAGCTGTTTTCATCTACCTGCAGCCCCTTTTCGCCTCTATTTTTGCCATCGGACTGGGCAAAGACGAACTCAGTTGGGTAAAAATTGGTTCAACAGCCTTGATTTTCACAGGCGTTTATCTTGTAATTAAGAAAAAACCGGAAATTATCGAAGAATCCCTTCCCGGAACAGATCCAAGCCAACACTAAGCACTAAATACTGAACAGTTTTATTTATCTTTGAAGTCTATTTAGAAAAACATGATACAATCGATGACCGGATTTGGAAAAGCTACTTTACAGTTGCCTACCAAAAAAATCACAGTAGAAGTTAAATCGTTAAACAGCAAAGGGCTGGACTTAAATGTTCGCATGCCATCGGTGTACCGCGAAATGGAATTGGGGCTGCGCAACCAGATTTCCCAAAGCCTGGAACGCGGAAAGGTTGATTTTTCTTTATATGTTGAAATTACCGGAGAAGAAACCTCATCAAAAGTAAATGCCCCGATTGTAAAAGGTTATATCGCACAAATGCGCGCTATTTTACCCGAAGCCGACGCGACCGAACTGATGAAAATGGCGGTTCGTATGCCCGATGCCTTAAAAACCGAGCGCGACGAAATCGACGAAAACGAATGGAAACAGATTCAGTCTGCCATTGAAGACGCACTGGTAAACATCAACCAGTTCCGTAAAGACGAAGGACTTTCATTGGAAAACGAATTCAAACTGCGCGTGGGCAACATTCGAAGCTTCATGAATCAGGCGCTGGAACTGGATCCGGAGCGCATCGAAAACATCAAAAACAAACTGCAAACGGCCATAGACGAACTGAAAGTGAATGTAGACGAAAACCGTTTCGAACAGGAATTGATTTACTATCTGGAAAAATTGGATATCACCGAAGAAAAAGTACGTTTAACCAACCATTTGGACTACTTTCTGGAAACCTTAAACGGTAGCGAGGCCAACGGTAGAAAATTAGGATTCATCACTCAGGAAATGGGTCGTGAAATCAATACGATGGGCTCCAAATCGAACCACGCCGGTATGCAGAAACTGGTGGTTCAGATGAAAGACGAACTGGAAAAAATTAAAGAACAGGTTTTGAACGTTTTATAAGCCAAAACTATTTTTACAAACACACAACCAAGCTGAAAGCCAAACGCTGAAAGTTAAATGCTAAAACAATGAGTAAAGGGAAATTGATCGTATTCTCAGCACCATCCGGTTCGGGAAAAACCACCATAGTTAGACATTTATTAGGAAAAGAAGACTTAAACCTTGAGTTTTCGATTTCTGCCGCAACAAGAGCTCCACGAGGAGAAGAAGTAAGTGGAAAAGACTACTATTTCATGTCGATTGAAGACTTCAAAAAACACATTAAAGCAGAAGATTTCGTAGAATGGGAAGAAGTGTACCGCGATAATTTCTACGGGACTTTAAAAAGTGAGGTAGAACGCATTTGGGCGCTAGGTAAAAATGTAATTTTCGACATCGATGTGGCTGGAGGACTCCGCATCAAATCGAAATTCCCGGAAGAAACGCTGGCCGTTTTCGTAAAACCGCCAAGTGTAGACGAATTAAAACGTCGTTTAAAAGAACGTTCCACGGAAAGCGAAGACAAAATCAACATGCGCATTGCCAAAGCACACGTAGAATTAGCCACGGCACCACAATTTGATACCATCATCAAAAATTATGATTTAGACATTGCCAAAGAAGAAGCCTATCAATTGGTAAAGAATTTTGTAACCCAGTAGTGGTCAGCTCATAGTTAATAAAATGAAAATCGGATTATACTTCGGCACCTTCAACCCAATTCACATCGGGCATTTGATTATCGCCAACCACATGGCGGAACATTCCGATTTGGATCAGATCTGGATGGTGGTTACCCCGCACAATCCGCACAAACAGAAAACATCCTTACTGGACGATTACCACCGTTTGCACATGGTGCATCTGGCTACGGAAAACTACCCGAAAATCAAGCCGTCCGATATCGAATTCAAATTACCGCAACCCAATTATACGGTCAATACCCTGGCACATCTTCAGGAAAAATATCCCACCCATGAATTTGCATTGATCATGGGAGAAGACAACCTGAATTCGTTACACAAATGGAAAAATTACCAGGTAATTCTCCAAAACCACCAAATTTATGTGTATCCGAGAGCGGCTTCGGGCGAAATCGATGCGCAGTTCATCAATCATCCCAAAATTCACAGAGTTGGGGCACCCATTTTAGAATTATCCTCTACGTTTATCCGCGAAAGCATAAAACAAGGGAAAATTATCCGTCCGATGCTGCCCGAGAACGTTTGGCAGTACATCGATCACAATTTATTTTACAAGAAATAAGTTACTGTAATGGAAGAACGGCCAAAGCTAAAAATACCGCTTAAACCCTTTGATAAAATAGTGGAAGCCTTGGGCTGGGCGGCTCTAATAGGCATCTGGATACTTACACTTTCTAATTATACAGAATTACCCCAAACAATCCCTACCCATTTTGACGGCTCGGGTCAAGCGGATGGTTATGGGAGTAAAATGAATTTACTGGCGCTTCCTCTAATCTCTTCTGTAATTTTTATTGTACTGACAGCACTTAGTTTTTTTCCGCATCTTCACAATTACCCTGCTGGAATTACTCAAGAAAATGCAGAAAAACAATACCAAACCTCAACGCGAATGTTTCGATTTCTAAAATTGATCATTCTGATTATTTTTGGTCTGATTGTCTACATGACCCTAAAAACCATAAACGGGACTGCAGACGGACTGGGTACTTGGTTTTTACCTTTGGTTTTGGGATTGATTTTTATTCCCATCTTCTATTTCCTAACTCAAATGGTTAAAAACAGTTAACATTCCTTTATCAGTTTTCGAATTAAACTATCTGTACCTTTAAGCTTTCAAATTTTGAACTTTTAAACGGTATTTTATGTTAAACTTCGAACTATACAACCCGACCAATTACGTTTTCGGGAAAGAACAAATGACCAAACTCACTGATTTGGTTCCCCAAAACACCAAAATTCTTCTAGCTTATGGCGGAGGAAGCATCTTTAAAAATGGGGTTTATGAGCAGGTAAAAACCGCGCTTGCCAATGTTGAACTCTTCGAATTTGGAGGTATTGAACCCAATCCGCGTTATGAAACTCTAATGAAAGCCGTAGAGATCATCCGTAAGGAAAACATCGGCTTCATTTTAGCTGTTGGTGGAGGAAGTGTGATTGATGGGGTAAAATTCATCTCGGCAGCGGTTAAATTTCAGGGCAATCCGATGGATATTTTACACAAACGCCTCTTGATGAAAGACCTTTCTCAAGTTATTCCTTTTGGAACCGTGCTGACTTTACCGGCAACCGGAAGCGAAATGAATTCCGGAGCAGTAATTACTATCGACCAAACTCAGGAAAAATTATCCTTTGGCGGCAGCGCTTTGTTTCCGAAATTCTCGATCTGTGACCCGACGGTGATCGAATCACTTCCAAAACGACAAATTCAGAACGGTGTCGTGGATGCCTTCACTCACGTAATGGAACAGTACCTCACTTATCCCACCGATGCATTACTGCAAGACCGACTTGCCGAAAGTATTTTACAAACCTTAATTGAAATTGGTCCGGGAGTCGCCGAAAACCCAAGCGACTATAAATTGGCATCGAACTTTATGTGGTGCGCAACCATGGCTTTAAACGGCTTAATTCAAAAAGGGGTACCAACCGATTGGGCAACCCACATGATTGGCCATGAACTTACAGCTTTATACGAAATCGACCATGCGCGAACTTTGGCTATTATTGGCCCGAATCTGTACCGAGTGATGTTTGAAACTAAAAAAGAGAAACTGGCACAATACGGTGAACGCGTTTTCTCAATTCAAGGAAATTCCATCGAAGAAAAAGCGGAAAAAGCTATCGAAAAAACCGTAGAATTTTTCCATAAAATGGGTATGCAAACCAAACTTTCTCAAAACACTGCCGATTACCAAAACACCGCAGATTTTATAGTAACCCGTTTTGAAGAGCGTGGTTGGAAAGCACTGGGTGAAAAGCAAAACATCACACCGGAAAAAGTTCGCGAGATTGTGGAACTAAGCTATTAAAATGACAAACGCTCCTTTTCGGAGCGTTTTTTATTGTTTGAGTAGTTTTATTTCCTGTGTTCCGTTATCGGTAGTAATCCTACAGAAATAAACTCCTGAAGGACAATCTGAAACATCGATGGGCTTAGCTGCAAAATCCCCTTTAACCCTTTTAATTTCCTGACCAAAAGAGTTACGGATACTCAAAGCCAAAACCTTTTCTTTGCTAGTTACCGAAAATTGGTGTTTAACAGGATTTGGGTAAATCCTAAGTGATTGCAAACCAAATTCAGACAATCCCATAACCGCTTGTACTTCGATGGAAACAACTGCCGTACTGCTTCCGTATTGATTTTCAGCGGTAATCGTATAATTGGTTGGAGGAGAAACAACAATTGGCGTTCCGGTAATTTCACCTGAAGCCGGATTCAAAACCAATCCTAAAGGCAATTCAGGGGTAACCGTAAAGGAGTAACTGGATATTTTACGGATTTTATTGTTCCCATAATCACAGATGAACAGCGTTTTAGAATCGACGATGCAAATGCCGGTTTCGTTATTAAAAGAGGAAGTATCTGCCAAACCGTCTACGGCTCCAACAGCTCCGCTTCCTGCATAGCTGCTTACCAATCCGGAAGGTGATATTTTTCTGATTTTATTATTATACTGATCGGTTACATAAAGCGTCTGGCTGGCTTTATCGATTGTCACAACCGCCGGATGATAAAACGAAGCTGAAGTACCTTGACCTTCTTCCGAGCCGGCCGTTCCGGAACCCGCCAAAGTAGTCACCACACCAAAAGTATCAATTTTACGAATGCGATGGTTTGCATAATCGGCCACATAAACATTTCCTGAGTCATCCACACACAGACCAGTTGGTCCGTTAAATTGCGCTAAAGCCGCCTCTCCATCTGCAAAACCAGAGACAGATCCTGCAAGTGTGGATACAATTCCTTCGGGCGTGATTTTTCTAATTTTATTGTTGTACCAATCCGCAATATAAATAACATCATTGCTATCAATGTCCATCGCGGCCGGATAATAAAATTGAGCATTTGCCGCATCTCCATCCTGAAAACCACCAACCCCGGTACCTGCAAAAGTACTTACCATACCCTCGGGGGTAATCTTCCTAATCTTACTGTTGCCTTGGTCGGTAATAAAAATATTGCCGTGAGAATCTACCACGGCTCCGTCGGGATAACGAAATGTTGCCGTATCGGCTGGTCCGTCAACAGAACCATAAGCACCTGTCCCTGCAATAGTGGTTACCGTCCCATCGGCCGCTATTTTTCGAATTTTATGGTTCATCCGATCCACAACAATTAAGTTACCCGAATGATCCGGTGTTACCACTGTTGGTAAATTAAACGAAGCTTCAAAAGCTGTACCATCAGCCGCACCCGTCAGACCTGAGCCTGCGAAAGTAGAAACCACAGGTTTTTCCGGAACTGCTCCTCCGGTATTGGCAACCTGTAAAGGGATTATGGGTTGGTTTTCTGTATAAACAACAAGGCTGGGATAGGCAATCTCGGGCGCCTGTCCGTAAAGAGAAAAATAAGAAGCCCAAAAAAGGCAAAAAACAAGAATTGTTCGCATTGTTTTGTAAATGGCTGTGCAAAAGTAAGTTAAAAAAATGAAAGGCGCTCCAGAAATTTTCACAGAGCGCCTTTCTCACCAAAAACAAAAAATATTAACTAATCCTAACCTAACTCAAACTATTGTAATTAAAACTGAAGTTCCCTAGTTTAGAAACGTTCAGATCTTTACTGTTGTTGATAATAACGGAAGGTCTCAAAATTCATTGTTTGTTAAAATCATAATCTAATGTTAAAGTTTCCAAAAGGGGAACATTTGACCCCAGGAGCGTTTCATTAATCGATTAAAAGACATTGCTTTTTACACTTTCAGCAATTTTAAGTACTTTTGAGGTTCCAAATTTAAAAATTAAGATGAGTGACACTCCTAAGTTTGCAGTAATTGGTGGCGGAAGCTGGGCAACTGCCATTGCAAAAATGCTTTGCGTTAACCTTCCGGAAATCGCTTGGTACATGCGCAACACTTACGCAATTGAGCACATAAAAATCAACAAACATAATCCGAATTACCTTAGTTCGGTGGAGTTCGACAACAAAAAACTAAAACTTACCAGCGACATCAACGAAGCGGTTGCTTATGCAGACTACGTAATTTTCGCAATTCCCTCTGCGTTTTTAAACGATGAGTTGCAAAAACTAACCGTTAGTTTGGAAGGCAAAGTGATTTTTTCGGCTATTAAAGGAATTGTCCCGGAAACGAGCCTTATCGTTGGAGAGCACTTTCACAAAACTTACGACATTCCCTACGACAACATTGGAGTGATTACCGGACCTTGTCATGCTGAAGAAGTGGCCCTGGAACGTTTATCTTACCTTACCATTGCCTGCGGAGACGACCAAAAAGCCAAAGTGATGGCCAAAAACCTCAACAGCCACTACATCAAAACCAAAATCTCCGACGATATTATCGGTACGGAATATGCGGCCATGCTAAAAAATATCTATTCCATTGCTGCCGGAATTGCACACGGTTTGGGTTATGGCGATAATTTCCAGGCACTATTGATGAGCAACGCCATTCGTGAGATGAAAAAGTACATCAAGAAAGTTCATAAAATGAAGCGCAACATAAACGATTCGGCCTACTTGGGGGATTTGTTGGTTACCGGATATTCCATTTTCTCGCGAAACCGAATGTTTGGAAACATGATTGGAAAGGGTTACACCGTTAAATCGGCACAAATGGAGATGAGTATGGTGGCAGAAGGCTATTACGCCACAAAAAGCGCACACAAACTTAACGAGGAATACAAGGCAAAAACACCAATAATTGATGCCGTTTACGATATTCTATACGAAGGAAAAGAGCCTAAAAAAGTCTTTAAAAAACTGACGGAAAAACTCGATTAAAAAAATTTGATTTTTTTGGAAATTGATGCGTTTCGAGAAAAAATAATTACAAAATAACCGCAAAGCCCTGTAAACAAAAGTATTGCGGGGCTTTGTATTAAAAAACAGTTAAGACAAGATTTTTGTCAACCCTAATAAACATAAGGGCTTCCAGCCTTTCCCTTGGAGAAAAAAATAACTTTTACCTTAGCCAAAATAAATTTAAAAAGCCAAAATGGATAACCTAATCAATCACCCGGGAATTTTAACTGCTTTTACTATCGTCATTCTTGCCATGCTCCTACTGGACTTGGGCGTTTTCAAGAAAAACAATCATGCCATCAGTAACCGTGAGGCCTTAATGTGGTCAACTTTATGGATCACACTGGCTATGGGATTCAGTGGAGTAATCTACTACTACATGGGTGTGGAAAAATTTGCACAATTCCAATCGGCCTATTGGATTGAAAAAGCATTATCGGTAGACAACCTATTTGTTTTCATTCTTGTTTTCGGGTTTTTCAACGTACAGAAAGAACTGCACCATAAGGTATTGTTCTGGGGTATTATCGGAGCTCTGGTGTTCCGAGCGATATTTATTTTCACTGGGGTAGAACTCATTAACCTTACTTATTTACCGGAAATGGACGTTTTTGGGCATCTGGTAAAAATAAACGTGATTTTATCAGTTTTCGGATTCTTCCTGATTTTTGCCGGTTTCAAATCCTGGTTTTCCCAAGAAGACGATGGCGAAAAAGACTTTACCAAAAGTCCCGGTGCTCAATTGGTACATCGATTCTTCAAGGTAAGTGAAAATTACGACGGCGATAAGTTCTTTACGGTTCAAAACGGGGTAAAAATGGCAACTCCACTTTTAGTTGTGGTAGCCGTTATCGAATTTACCGACCTGATTTTTGCCGTAGACAGTATCCCGGCGATTTTTGCCATTGCGCCTAACGATCCACTAATTTTGTATACTTCAAACATTTTTGCAATTTTAGGGCTTAGGGCGCTTTATTTTCTTTTGGCCAACTTCATGCACATGTTTAGTCGTTTAAAGTTCGGATTAGCCGTTATTTTAGCTTTTATAGGGGTAAAAATGCTGATTGCTCCTTTCTTTCACATTTCGTCTCCGGTTTCTTTAACCATCGTAGGAAGTGTACTGGCGGTTTCGGTGATTACTTCACTGTTGTTCCCTGTAAAAGAATAATTTCAAACTACAAAATAGTAAAAAGGCGTTAGAGTTTCTAACGCCTTTTTAAATTTAAGTACTCCTCTATTTCACTGTAATCTCATCTACAAAAATATAAGCATCACCTCCGGCTCCCTGATGCCATTGGGGAAGTTTTCCGAAATTGTATGCTTTAACCTTCAGGTAACGTCCACTTGCTTTAACATTTGCTTCAAAACTCTTGATTTGTGTTTCGTAGTCTTTAGCCTCCAACGAATTGCTTACCGTTGCGGCCAATTGAAAGTTCTTATTGTCTTTGGAAACATAATATTCCACTTTAGCAGGCATTAAAATCCAGGCGCGGGTATCTTGTAAAAATCGGGCAGAAACACTATTGATAGCCGTTTCTTTCTTCAAATCGATTACCGCTTCAAAATCCTGTGATTGATAGCCCTGCCAATCGCCTTTACGCCAGTTTTCGTTCCCGAGCACCCCATCGATTAATCCTTCGGGTCCGCCAGCATGGTACTGAGGAGTGTAGGTTGACTTGATGGCAATACTGAAATCGTTTGGTTTTTTATAAAATTCTGCTGTTACTTTTTTACTTTCCATCCCATAATCGTCGATATAGGCTTCAACTTTACAGGATTGACTCACTTCAAACGGCTTATCGTATTTAATAAAAGACACATTAGGATTATTGGTCAGTACACGATACAACACCGCCGCTTTTTGTTTTCCTACCTGAGAATCACAAGAAGTTATCGAAACATTCATTTTGGTTTTAAACGATTTGCTGTCTGCATTAATAACCGGTACCGGAACAATCGGTCCATAATTTTCAGTAAAAGGTTTATCGTGAAACTCAACAAAACCGAACAAATCAAGGTTTTCCAAATTTCCTTGCCTGTGAATCTCCCCGCTGGTTCCGTTTTCGAAATGTACTTTTACAAAATCAAAGAACGGTTCGGTAGTACTCCAACCCACTTGTCCCGGAGTAATTGCATAAATTCCCATCGAACTCAACACATACCAGGCGCTCATCTGACCGCAGTCTTCATTACCAATCAAACCGTCCGGCGTGTTTTTATAAAATTCATTTAAGATATAATGCACTTTTTCTTTGGTCTTTTCAGGTCTGCCCACAAAATTGTAGAGGTACGCCATATGATGACTTGGCTCGTTCCCATGAGCATACTGACCGATTAACCCGGTGATATCGGCCTGTTCACGGCCGGTAGTGGAGGAAGGCGCCGTAAATAGTTCGTCCAGTTTTGCTTCAAACTGATCCTGACCACCGTGAGCAGCAATTAAGTCCATAATGTTCTGCGGTACAAAAAACGAATACTGCCACGAATTTCCTTCAGTAAAATTGTTGTTCACCTCACGCGGATCAAAAGGTTTGTCCCAACCAGCATTTTTCTTAGGACGCATAAAGCCAGTTTGAGGATCAAAAAGGTTTTTCCAGTTTTGCGAACGGGTCATGAAGTACTCGTAATCCTCATTTTTTTTGAGGATTTTAGCCATTTGGGCGATGCACCAATCGTCGTAAGCATATTCCAGAGTTTTGGAAACACTCTCGTGCTCGTCGTCCATCGATAGAAATCCGCTCTTTTTATAGGCATCTAAACCTAAATGATCCAGCATGGCGCTGTGCTTGGCTGCCTCGAAGGCTTTTTCGTAATCGAAGCCTTTGATCCCTTTTGCCATCGCATCGGCCATAACCGAAACCGAATGATACCCGATCATACAATCCGTTTCATTGGAAGCCAGTTCCCAAACCGGAAGCCTTCCAGCTTGTTCGTACTGTTTGATAAAGGTGTTGATGTAATCTGAAGTGCGTTTTTTATCAATTAAAGTATATAAAGGGTGCGCTCCTCGAAAAGTGTCCCAAAGCGAAAAAACAGTGTAATAGTCGAAGGTGTCGGCAAGGTGGATTTGATTGTCCCTGCCGCGGTATTTTCCGTCTAGATCTTCGGCGATGTTGGGCTGCATCATAGTGTGGTACAGCGCGGTGTAAAAAATCCCAAGCTTGTTTTTATCGGTACTGGTTACTTCAATTTTAGAAAGTTCTTTGTTCCATAAGGCTTCGGCATCTTTTTTAGTTTTTTCAAAATCCCAATGTTTAATTTCAGAAGCATTGAGCTTTGCGCCTTCATAACTCGTTGGAGACAGCGCCACTTTTACCAAAATTTTCTCTCCTTTTTTTACGGTTTTGGAAAAACTTAATGCTAATTCGGTACCAGAATAAAGACCGGAGGAAGTAGTTCCGTTTACTTTGGTTTTATTGAGGCTCATCGGCACATTAAATTCAATACGGGCAAAAACATACTGATCGCGTGCCCAAGCCTCGCTTCTGCGGAGAATTTCAATGGTTTTGGCATCTACCACACGTACTTCCCCCAGCAACAATTTATCACGATGGTTTAAATCTAAAATGAGGTTTGCCTGTCCGTTTTGATTAAAGGTGTACTCGTGAAAACCAACGCGCGTTGAAGCTGTTAACCGAACATCAATATTGTGCTTGTCTAACTTCACACTGTAAAATCCAGCCATTGCTTTTTCGTTCTGATGGGAAAAAGTGGATGAATAGTTTTTAGTGTCGAACGAAGGTTCACCCATGGTAGGCATCAGCATAATATCGCCATAATCGGAAACGCCCACCCCATTGAGGTGTGTATGGGAAAACCCAAAAATCAAGTTGTCGGAATAATGATAGCCGCCGCAACCGTCCCAACTGCCGTCAATTCGAGTATCGGGTGAAAGTTGTACCATTCCGAAAGGAACCGTCGCGCCCGGAAACGTATGACCGTGACCACCCGTCCCTACAAAAGGATTCACGTATTGTGCATAATTCGTGGATTGTGAAAATGCAACGGCACAAAACAAGACCATTGCAATTGAAAAAACTGTTTTTCTCATTAAAAGTGTGCTGAAAAATTTCCCTAAAGTAACGAATCTGAAGCAAAAATAACCTTGTCTTTTTGTGATTTACTTCCCAAAAAACAAGCATCTTATCAAATCAATTTCAAAATCAGATTGTTATAAAGCAAAATATTTCTTACAACCTGCTAATTAGATCAAAACAATACTTATATTAGCTTTATTAACCTTATCCCAATTTTATGGAACACAATTACTCAGAACAAAAAAACTACAAGCTGAATTTTCAAGGAAAAGGAACCGACTTTTTTGGAATTATTGTAGTAAACTGGATTTTAACCATGCTTACTTTAGGATTATATTATCCTTGGGCTAAAGCAAAAGTTTTACAATACATTTACGGAGCTACCGAACTGAACAACGACCGTTTTACCTTTCACGGCACCGGAAAAGAAATGTTCAAAGGGTTCATCAAAGCTATTTTAATCTTTGCCGCGATGTACGGAGTTTTATTTTTATTTATTTGGTTGAATATGCCTTTTGTTGGTATTTTTCTTTTTTACGTATTGATTATCAGCATCATCCCGATCGCCATCCACGGATCGTACCGTTACCGCATGTCCCGAACTTCCTGGAGAGGGATTCGTTTCGGCTACCGTGGCGATCGTAATAAATTCATTAAGCTGTTCTTCAAAAACATTTTCTTAACAATCATTACCTTAGGAATTTACGGAGCTTGGGCAACGGTAAACATCCGTACTTATGTTTTGAGCCACATCCGTATGGGATCCATCAAATTCAAATACAAAGCCGACGGAGCTGATTTCTTCCTACTGAACCTTAAAGGCTATTTCCTTACTTTAATCACGTTAGGAATCTACTCCTTTTGGTGGCAGAAAGAGATTTTCGAGTTTTATGTGAACAACCTTTACATGGAAAAAGACGAACAGCGCATTCGCATGAAGTCTACGGCTTCCGGCGGGGATTTCTTTGCTTTGATCGTGGTGAACCTGCTTCTTTTGGTTTTCACTTTAGGTCTTGGCTATGCATGGGTGGCAATGCGCACTTTTAATTTCATTGCGCAAAACATTACACTGGAAGGAAACATCGATTTGGATCTGATTGCTCAAACCGAAGAAGAATTCAAAGACGCTACCGGTGAAGATATTAATGATATGTTAGACATCGATTTTGTAATGTAATGACCGTTACCGCTATTTTTTATGACGGAGTTTCTTCCGCCCCACAAACTATAGAACTTTCATTCAACAAAAGTCAAGGTGTGCTGGTTTACAGCACACCTTCTTTTCAAAAAAGAGTTCTCCTGACTGAAGCTAAAATCGAAGTATTCGGTTCGGCTCTGAACGTGCTTTTTGGAGAAAATCCATTACAGCAGATTAAGATCGAAGACCGAAACCTGATTGCTCAAATAAACGCTTACCGAAAAGAAAACGGTCAAATTAGCTGGTACCAACGCTTTGTGAGTTTGAACTTTCCAATATTGGTTGTTTTTTCCCTAGCATTTTTAGCATTGGTTGGCTGTGGTTACTTTTGGGGAATTCCTTGGGTGGCGGAAAAAGCGGTAGTTGCTATTCCTGAAGATTACGACAATTCTCTCGGAGCAACTTTTTATGAACAGTACATTGAAACCGATTCAGTAAATATTGAAAAAACGAAGCTTCTGAATCAATTTGCCCAAGAGCTTAAACTCAACAATACTAAAAAACTTCATTTTACCGTTGTCGAATCAGAGATTATAAACGCTTTCGCCCTGCCCGATGGCAATATTGTAGTGTATTCAGGTTTGTTGAATCTCCTTGAAAAACCTGAAGAATTGGTTGGGCTCATTGGTCACGAAACTTCCCATGTAAACCAACGTCATTCCATGAAAATGTTGTGCCGTAATCTTTCGGGTTATTTATTGATTTCGACAGTTTTCAATGATGTGAACGGAATTACCGCTGTAATTGGGGAAAATCTGCACAGTTTGCAAAACCTGTCCTATTCCCGAAAATTTGAAACACAGGCCGATCGCGACGCGGTAACTATCATGGAACAAAATCATATAGACCCAAAGGGAATGCAGCAACTTTTCAGCCGATTGCAGAGCCATCACGACATCGAAATGCCGGAATTGATGAGTTCGCACCCAATAACCAGACAGCGTAAACGCAACATTGAAAATCTCATCAAAGAAAAACCTTTTACCGTTGTTGAGAATCCGAAACTAAACGTGATTTTTCAAAAACTTAAGGAATAATTATTTAACCAAAACCCCTCTTTTGTTCATTACAGGAACGTCTACCAAAGCGCGCTCATTAATGGAATTGGTTTTGAAAACATACGTTTTGTCGTAAAGTTTATCCCCAATGAAAAACGTCACCATAAACTCGTTATTCAACTGAAGAACATTGTTCTCCAACAATTCTATTTTCACTGAAGCATTCGGCTCCACTTCCTTAAAGGCATGACGGAAGGTTCCGGTTTTGCGTTCTTCTCCGTTAATCAAACCATACGCTCGGGAAACCACGATAGCCATTTCCAGTTTTACATCGCTGTCGTTAATTAAATGAGCGTACCAGGCATTTTCCATAAAATCATCGTTCCATTCCTGAACGGCCGCCACATACACCTTTTCCACTTTTGGTATACTAATATCCTTCTGCATAACGTTGTCTATTAAAAGTGCGCAAATTTACTACAAATATTCCGTAATTTTATATTCAGACTTACTTCGGAACCTTTAACAATGTAAAACTTCAAAATCATGAAACAGACTTTTTTAGCTTTGACATTTCTTTCTTTTGTGCTTACCGGTTGTAAAAAAGAAGTTAAAACGGAAACAGAGTCCGCCGCAACAGTTCTTGACAGTACGGCTTCGGTTCCCGATTCACATACTTCTGAAAACGCTTTGGATTGGAATGGTTCCTACCAAGGCGTGGTTCCTTGTGCCGATTGCCCGGGAATTGAAACAAAACTCACCCTGAACAAAGACAAAACCTATGAACTTTCCGTTTTGTATCAGGATAGGGAAAAACAACCAACAATTACCAAAGGAAACTTTACTTTTGACCAGTCCGGAAGTATAATCACTTTAGACAAAGCCGGAAAAACAACCAGTTACAAAATAAAAGAAGGTTGTTTAACGATGCTGGACCGCGATAAAAAAGAGATTGGAGGCGCGTTAAAGGCTAAATACATTTTGAACAAAAACCATTAAAATAAAAAAGCTCCGTAATTCGGAGCTTTTGTTTTATATACTGGACTTGAATTGTTCCAGAAAACGCACATCGTTTTCATAAAACATTCGAATATCACCAATTTGATACAACAACATCGCAATACGCTCGATTCCCATACCGAACGCGAAACCGTTGTATTTGTCGGCATCGATCCCGCAGTTTTTCAAAACGTTAGGATCCACCATACCACAACCCATGATTTCCAACCAACCGGTTCCTTTGGTAATACGATAATCGGTTTCCGTTTTCAATCCCCAATAAATATCCACCTCAGCACTTGGTTCGGTGAACGGAAAATAACTCGGGCGTAAACGGATTTTCGACTTTCCGAACATTTCTTTGGTGAAATAAAGCAAGGTTTGCTTCAAATCGGCGAAGGAAACATTCTGATCGATGTACAAGCCTTCCACCTGATGGAAAATACAGTGGGAACGCGAAGAAACTGCCTCATTACGAAACACACGTCCCGGTGAAATCGTACGAATTGGCGGTTTGTTGTCTTCCATATAACGCACCTGAACCGAAGAAGTGTGCGTGCGCAACAATACATCCGGATTGGTTTGAATAAAAAACGTATCCTGCATGTCACGCGCCGGATGGTATTCCGGTAAGTTTAATGCGGTAAAGTTGTGCCAATCGTCTTCAATTTCCGGACCTTCGGATACATTAAACCCGATGTTTGAAAAAATATCTACAATCTGGTTTTTTACGATGGAAATAGGATGGCGCGAACCAATCACTAAGGGTTCGCCCGGACGCGTCAAATCACCATAAACCCCGCCAGCCACTTCTTTACTTTCAAGGGCCTCCTGTATGGTTTTTACTTTATCTTCAGCAGTGGTTTTCAACAAATTGATTACCTGACCAAATTCTTTTTTCTGGTCGTTCGGAACGTTTTTGAACTCGGCAAAAAGGTCTTTCAACAAGCCTTTGCTTCCCAAAAACTTAATTCGGAATGCTTCTAGCGCATCCTTATTGTCGGTGGTAAACGCCTGTGCTTCACCAATGTATTCTTTAATCTTGTCAGTCATCGTCATGCGGTAATTGGATGCAAATTTAGTAAAAAGTTAGAAGTTAGACTGCAGAAAGCAGAAATTAGATTCCAGAAACCTGCTTTTTGTGGTCTGATTACTATTTAATAATTTCTTTCTCCAAAAAATAGTTTACAATCGCTTCTTTCATCAAAACGGACTGTTCACCGGCTTTTAACGGCGGCAATTGTTCTTTTACCTGATAATGCGGCCAGCCTTCTTCATCGAAAAAATCGAATTCATAATAGCCGTAAGGCTCCAGCAAACGGCAGATGGCAATGTGCATCAGGTTTAGCTTTTCGTCTTTTTTGAATTTTCGGTTGAGTTGCCCCAATTCCTGCACACCGATTAAATAAATGATTGCGTCCAAATCCAGGATTTCCCCATCAGCAAACTGATTGGAAAGTATGTTGACCACTGCGTCCCAGCGGGTTTTTAATTGTTCGTCTCTTGACATTTTTATGAAATTATGAATTATGAATTATGAATTATGAGTTCACCTCTCATAAAATTGATTGGCAAAGATAGGGAGTTGTAAACTGACTTGTTGCATTTCTTTTATCTTTGCGCTTGTTTCTATCCTCTTAACTATGAGTTTTATCGATATCGTTTTAGCGGCCGTACTGGTTTTTGGCTTAATCAAGGGCCTGCGAAACGGCCTTTTTGTGGAAGTGGCTTCACTGATTGCTTTTTTCATCGGGATTTATGCGGCAATCAAGTTTTCGTATGTTGTTAAATCGATGCTAGAAACAACGGTTTCCTGGTCGCCGAAAACGGTTCAGGTGACCGCTTTTGTTTTTACACTACTTGCAGTTGTGGTCGCAATTCACTTATTAGCCAAAATCTTTACTGGAATTGCCGATTTTGCATTTTTAGGCTGGTTCAACTCTATAGGCGGCGGCGTTTTAGGGGGCTTGAAAACAGTGCTGTTGCTTGGAATTATTTTGAGTCTGTTCCAAAAAGTGAACCTCAACAACATGATTGTATCCAAACAAACTCAGGAAAACTCTTTGCTATTCAATTCTGTTTTAAAAACTTCCGAAGTGCTGCTTCCAGTAGTAACCCATTGGTTTGAAGATTTAAAAAAAACACAACTTTCAGCACAATAGGAAAACAAAAAACTATTTAAGCTCTTTGATCTCGCTTTTTTTAATCCAGCCCTGGGTTTGATCGGTTAACTCGATTTTTTGCCAATCTCCCTGGGACTCCAAAACAAAAACTTTGGTTCCCTCGTGCAGTTCAAAAGCATTTGGTGCTGAAGACTTCGGTTCATTTTTAACGACAGCAATTTCTGCAAAAACAATAGCCGGTTGTTCGGTATCGAAGTTGTTGCGCTCGATAATGGCCGCTCCAACGCTTAAAAGTACAATCAACAAAGCCAATACCATCCCTACAAAAAAGGTACGCTTCCAAACGGAAACGGCTCCAAAGTAATAACCGATAAAAAACACCAGAAACAAAGCAGAAAATCCGGTGGCAATTCCTGCCCAAACATCGTAATGGAAAACATCCAGAAAGTCGTTAAGCATTTTGGAAAACCCAACTTTAGGCACCACTTTAATTTCATCGATGGCCATTTTTTGAGCGAATTTCAAATTGGTCTGAATTTCGGCATCGTCGGGGTGCAGTAACAGCGCTTTTTCGTAATTGTATACGGCCGGTGCTACCTTGTGCAATTTGTAATAAGCATTCCCTAAATTAAAGTACAATTCTGCCGATTGCTGACCCGATTGTAAAATTCCTTCGTAAACCACAGCCGCTTGTTCGTACTGCTCTTTTTTGTACAATTCATTCCCTTTCTGGAAAGCCGATTGTGCAAAAACGGCACCGGAAAGCAACAAAAATATATAGACTAACTTTTTCATTTTCTTCGGAATTAAATCTGCTTGCTCAACTCGGAAATTACTCCCACGGCTCTGTCGTAATCCTGCTGCATTGCTACGCTGGTGGACGGCGCGTAACGGGCAAACTCGCAACTATCCATCAACTTCATAAAATCAGTAACCGTATGAGACTCTGCCTTTTTGGACATCAATAATTCCTGAATGTTCTCCTTGCTCATTTCTGAAGTTTCGATATGCAGTTTTGCTTTTAAGAAATTGTGCAGTGCGCGTTCCATGGCATCGTAAAAAGGTTCCTTGTTCCCCATTTGCTTACTGGCTTCCGAAAGGAATTTCTTGGCCAGTTTGTTCGACTGACGGATCTTGTTTCCGGCCACATCACCATCCAAGGCTTCTTTCTTCTTCTTGGCCAAAACAATTATCGGAATAATTAAGAATGGGACAAACAACAAGGTATAAAACAAGGTTGAACCCAAGAAATCGTCACACTTGATCGGCTCCAATTCTGTGTTGGATTTCACATACGCAAACTGATCGCTTTTGGCAACGGTTTGTTTGCCGGTCGCAGCGGTTTGATCCGTAGAAGTTGGCATTATCCCTTCCAATACATCAAGTTTGATTTCCTGTGAGGTAATGGTTTTATAGGTTTTGGAATTCAGATCGAAATACGAAAACGTCAACGGTTTAATGGCGTAAATCCCTTTATATTGCGGCACAATCGTATAGGTGTCTGAAATGGTTCCTTGGGTTCCGGTAAGCGGCGTGGTTACACTTTCTTTATGCTCCGGATCGTACATCTCCAAAGCGTTGGGTACAATTGGTTTGGGCAATGTGAACAATTTCATGTTTCCTTTTCCGGCTACACTTACTTCCAACTGCATCGATTCTCCCGATTTTAAGGCCGTTTTTGACGGTTTTACCCTGAAATCGAAATGACCTACTGCCCCTGTAAAATCTTCAGGTTTACCTGCTTCTGGCAAAGCTTTTACAAAAATGGATTTTGCTCCGGCAGATACTTTTTTAGTTCCGTTGGTGTATTCCATACGTCCGAACATATCACGTCGACCTGTAGGGGCTTGCATATTAATGTCCAGCGACAACGGTTCAATGTTTAGTTTTCCGGCTTTCTGCGGATACAATACGGTTTTGCGTAAAATCACGTAACGGTAGTCTTCGCCGTTGTATTTACCCATTTGTACCGACAGGTTTTTAACGTCGATCGCCTGACTCCAGAAGTTGTTGTATTTCGGGCTGGCCGATTCACGAAAATCGCTCACACTTACATAAGGGCTAACGTAAAGCTTATACACCGCAGTTATCGGTTCGTTCAAATACGGATTTGTGTTTGAAATTTCGGCCACCAAATGAATACCATCTCCTTTGAGTTGTGGCGGCAATTGCATTTGTTGTTGCTGTTGTTGTTGACGACGGCGCTGATTTCCGAAAATGATCGCAAAAGGATCTTCCTCTTCTTCCGGCTCAGGCTGGGTTACTGCGTTGCCCACAGTAACTTTAACCGAATTGGTCTTATAAATTTTTCCGGCAATTTCTATCGAAGCCGGTTTGATTACAAAAGTCCCTTTTTTAGTGGGCATCAAAAAGAATGAATACGATTTGCTGAACGATTTTCGTCCGTTAACCCACGAATAATTTACCGATTGATTAGGTCCTCCGAAAACCTTAAACCCCTCAAAAGAAGGAGCTTCAAAATTATCCCCGTCGTCGTTCATGGTAAAATCGATGCGCAAACGCTCGTTAATACCAATAGTGCTTTTACTCACAGCAGCTTTAAATTCCACCTGAGCAAAAACCGATTGAACGGCTAACAGCAAAAGAAAAATATACTTGTTCATCTTCGTACTTATCATTACCTCTACCAGTCTTTTTCGTTTCGTTTCGGACTTCCTTTCACTTCTTTTCCTTTCACGCGCTCCTGAATCTTTTTCTCTTCGTTGTTTAACGCATCAAGAAGATTTTCCATGCGCTGTTTGGTAGCTCCGCTAGGCTTTGGCTGTTGCGGTTTTTGATCCTGATCACCTTTGCCGTCTTTGTTTTCAGGATTTTTAGGATCGTCTTTTTTGTCTTTGTTCTGATCCTTGTTTTTATCCTGCTGATCTTTATTCTGATCTTTGTTGTCTTTCGGCTTCTGATCTTTGTTCTGATCTTTATTTTTGTCTTTGTCGTCTTTATTGTTTTTCGGCGGATTCTCCTTCAACTTTTGTTTGGCCAAGGCGTAATTGTAACGCGTTTGGTTGTCGGTTGGATTGTTGCGTAGTGCGTTTTTATATGCTTCTACCGCGCCTTGATAGTTTTTCTCCGTCATTAGAGTATTTCCAAGATTGTGAAACGCTTTGTGCTTCTCCTCTTTGGTAGTCGCCTCAGTAATCGCTCTGGAATAAGAAAATTTAGCCTCGCCCGCCTGTTTCTGACGATAAATAGCATTCCCTAAATTATAGGAAGACGTAGCCGATTTAGGGTTCTTAAACTGAGAAATTCGGTATTCTGCCTCGGCTTCAGCATAATTTTTATCCTGAAACTCATCGTTCCCTTTGGGCAGGTTTTTATCTTTTTCCTGAGCCGAAAGCCATAGGGAAAAAAGTAAGAAACTGTATGTAATCAGGTGTTTCATTATGCTTTGCTCTTTTCATTAAATAAATTCAATTTCTTTACCCAGGCGGTTTTTCGCTCTAAAAAGAACACATCCAACAGCAGCAGGAAAAACGCAAGTCCTAAAAACCACTGGAACTGGGATTCGAAATCGGCAATCTGCTTGCTTTCAAAATCCGTTTTTTCCAAATTGTCCAAACCGTTTTTCACGAATTCCAACACTTCTTTGGTACTTCCTCCAAAAACATAACCTCCGTTGGCATTTTTAGCAAGCGTTTTTAAGGTTTCAGGGTAAAGTTTGGTAATCACCGTTTCCCCATTTTGGTCTTTTTTGAAGCTTTCGATTACTCCATTATGGCGTAAAGGAATAGGACCTCCTTTTTCGGTTCCTACCCCAATGGTCATTACTTTTATTTTCTTGTCTTTGATTTCCTCCAACGCTTCTTCAAAACCTTCCCCATGGTCTTCCCCATCGGAAAGCATGATGATCAGTTTGCTGGTTTGCGGATCGTCAAAATAAGAGGCTGCCAGTTTCAAAGCTTCTCCTAATGCTGTTCCTTGAGAAGAAACCATATCGGTATTCATGCTTTGCAAATACATTTTGGCTACACTGTAATCGGTCGTGATTGGTAAAACAGGATAAGCACTTCCGGCATAACCCACAATCCCTATGCGGTCACTACCCAATTGGTTGATGATCTGGGAAACGATTTGTTTGGTTTTTTCCAATCGGTTCGGCGCGATGTCTTCCGCAAGCATACTTTTGGAAATGTCTACCGCAAAAACGATGTCTACTCCCTGACGTTTTACCGTTTCCATCTTGGTTCCGATTTTCGGATTGACTAGTGCAATAATTAAAGCCGCTAAACCTAATAAAACCACGACCAGTTTCAAGACCGGTTTAAACGTTGATTTTTCGGGCGCTAAATGTTTGAGCAATTCCTGATCGGCAAAGTCCTTTTGTTTTTTCTGTTGCCAATACAAATTGACAAAGAAAAGCAAGAGCAAAACCGGAAGTATCGCTAACAGATAAAAATATTTTGGTTCGTCAAATTCCCACATAATTAAATAAAACTTCTGAAAAGGGTTTTACGTAACAACAATTCCAACACTAAAAAACCAAGGGCTAAAAAGGCCAGCGAGCGGTATTTTTCATCGTAATTATAAAAACGCTGCTCCAGTACTTCGGTGGTTTCCAGCTTGTTGATTTCGTTATAAATACTAGTCAAACTTTGGTTACTGGTGGCGCGAAAGTACTTTCCTCCGGTCATAAGTGCAATTTCTTTCATTAATTTTTCGTCAATTTCCACCTTCATCATTTTAAAGAGGAATTCTCCGTTGGGCGCTATCGCATAAGGAAACTGAGCCATTCCGTTGGTTCCGATACCGATGGTGTACACCTTAATTCCATATTCTTTAGCAATTTCCGAAGCCATACGCGGATCGATAAACCCGGCATTGTTTACTCCGTCGGTCAAAAGTATGATTACTTTACTTTTGGCCTTGCTGTCTTTTAAACGATTTACCGCAGTAGCCAATCCTACTCCAATTCCGGTACCATCCTGCAATACATTGTCGTATTTCACGCTTTCCAATGCGTCTAAAACTACCGCTTTATCACTGGTTACCGGTGTTTTTGTGTACGATTCCGATGCATAAACCACTAAACCGATTCGATCATTAGGACGTTGCTCCACAAATTCTGCGGCAACCCTTTTTAAGGCTTCCATACGGTTCGGTTTCAAGTCTTTGGCCAGCATACTTCCGGAAACGTCGATGGCCATTACAATATCGATACCTCTTGTGGTTCTGGATTTATTGGTTACATCGGTGGATTGTGGTCGGGTTAAAGCACCGATCAACGCACTTAACGCCAACATTCTCAGAACGAAAAGCACGGGCTTTAATTTCGGCAACACTGTCCCGGTAGTTTGAAATGCTTTTACCGAACTCATTTTCAAGGTCGCACTCTGTTCTTTTCTTTTCCAGAAATACCAGCCAATGGCTATCGGAATAACCAAAAACAGCCAAAAGAATTCCGGGTTTGCAAAAGTGATGTTCTTCATTACTGTGCTGCTTTTCTAAGTTCTACAGAATCTAAAATTCGTGCCGTGATTTTCTGACCGAATTCGTCGCCCTCTTTATACATGGTGAGTACCTGCTGTAAACCGCCTTCCTGACTCATCATTACAAATTCATAATACACTTTGGTGGATTGTTTGCTGATGCCATCAAGCATATTCATGGTTCCGTAGGCTTTTCTTCCCGAGATGCCTTCCCCGGTATTAAAATCTTCGGTTTTAACGATAATATCCTGGGCGCCTTTTTGTTCCATCAGTTGTAAACCTGCCTCAAGAGACTTATCTAAATCGATTTGCGTTTCTTTTTTGAATTTTGAAGTGGAAACCATCACGTAATAATCATCAAAATAGCCCCCGAACTCAAAAAGCTGCAGTTCTTTTAGAAGCGCCATACTGTTTTTAGGAAGTTCCTTTTCCGCATCTTGACGCTTTAAAACACGCGGTGTGGAGATGACTACTCCCGGATTTCCGTATTCGCTGGTTACCCAATCGGTCTCATACAAATGCTTGGTCGATTCCCCAAAAAGGTTGATGGTGCCTGAATAAACCAAATAAGCAAAAGAAACAATCGCAACTCCAACAACAGTTAAAACGGTCATTTTTTGACGCTGTTTTTTTCTTCGCTTGGCTTCTTCCTGTTGTTTTACCGCATCAGGAATTAACTCTTCTTCTACTTCTTTTGGAAGTGCTTTATCAATAGTTAAGATGATGCTTTCAATATTTTTACGGTCTTCGGCGATTTCAAAATCCAGCGGTTTGGATTTGGCGAATTTTACCAAATCGGCATTTTTAAGGATCTTTTCGAAAACTTCCATCGTTTCCTGACGAATACCCATTTTCTTTTTCAAGGAAGCTTTCTTCATCGCTTCCAAAAGCTCGTCGGTGGTGCTTTCCATGGCAGGAATTTGTACCGTTTCCTCAATATAAGTACGGGTAATATCGGTCATTTCGGAATAATAGGATTTGACTTCCCCACGTTCCAAAAGTGATTTCTTCTCTAAGTTTTGCAACAAACTCGTTGCTTTTTCAATCGGTGAAGCGTAAACGATTTCTTCTTCAACCTCTCGGTTTTTGTATTTCTTGTACAACCAATAACCTAAAAACCCTAAACCGGTTGCCAAAACCAAACCTAAAAGGTACCACCAGAACTTCGAGGAAGAATCTTTGGGCTCCATAATCGGTTTGATGTCGTACATTTTTTGTTTTAAAGTATCCACCACCACATTGTTTACCTCAACCACCGCAGAGTCCGATAAAAACTGACGATTGCCGATTAAAACCGGTATCCTCGGAATCACATAACGACCCGAATCAAACTGAGTCAAACCATATTTTTTGATGAACTCAAACGTTGCATCTTTCTTGATGGTATCGATGGGATAGGATTCTAAAACTTCCAAACGCCCAATGTTTTTAACATCGGGAAATGCTACTCGGGTTTCTTTGGTCCCTTTAACTTTTAGGGTAAGGTTGAATTGCGAACCAATCTTGATTTTGGTAGAATCCACGATGGTTTGCACCGGTTGTTGTGCAAAACCCAAAGCGGTAAGCATTAAAAAAAGAAAGATATACTGTTTTTTAATTGTCATTTTCTTGTTCGAATTATACTAATTCTGTTTGCGTTATCGGGATTTGAAATAGCCCAACAACTTTTTCACATAACTCTCATCCACACGGGTACTCACCGTGCCACTACCGCAACGGGAAAAGGTTTCCTTAAAGTAGTTCACGTGGTTTTGATAGTTCTTTTCATACTCCTCACGCACTGCTTTCGAATTGGTATTGACTACCGTAATTTCACCGGTTTCAGCATCTTCCATGGTAACCATTCCAAGATTCGGGATGCTTTCTTCGCGTTTATCGTAGACACGCACACCGGTTACATCGTGTTTTTTTCCGGCAATTTTTAAGGTATGTTCATAATCGGAAGCCATAAAATCGGAAATCACGAAAACGATCGCCTTTTTCTTTTGCACACCCGAAAGAAACTTGAGTGCCTGCGATAAATCGGTTTTTTTGCTTTTCGGCTGAAATTCGATTAACTCACGGATAATGCGAAGTACGTGCGACTTTCCTTTTTTGGGTGGAATGAACAGTTCGATTTGATCCGAAAAAAGAATCAATCCGATTTTGTCGTTGTTCTGGGTAGCCGAAAACGCCATGGTAGCCGCTATTTCGGTAATAATTTCGCTCTTGAGCTGATTTTGCGTACCAAAACTTTCCGAACCACTGCAATCCACCATCAGCATCATGGTCAGTTCGCGCTCTTCCTCAAAAACCTTTACATACGGCTCGTTGTAACGCGCGGTCACATTCCAGTCGATCGCACGCACATCGTCGCCAAACTGATACTGACGCACTTCCGAAAAGGTCATCCCACGTCCTTTAAACGACGTATGGTATTCCCCCGAAAAGATATGATCGCTCAATCTTCGGGTTTTGATCTCTATTTTGCGTACTTTTTTGAGTAATTCTTTGGTATCCATCTTCTTCAGTAATTCGTACTTCGTTGTTATATACAACTGCCTACTATGACTGTAAACTGTTTACTGATTAAGGCACTTCTATCTCGTTAACTATTTTGTTGATGATGTCTACCGAAGTGATGTTCTCGGCTTCTGCTTCATAAGTAATTCCGATACGGTGGCGCAATACATCGTGTACCACGGCACGAACGTCTTCCGGAATAACATACCCACGACGTTTAATAAACGCATAACATTTTGCCGCAGTGGCCAAGTTGATACTTCCACGTGGCGACGCTCCGAAACTAATCAGTGGTTTTAAATCGGCTAATTTGTATTTTTCAGGATAACGCGTAGCGAAAATAATATCTAAGATATATTTTTCGATTTTTTCATCCATGTAAACCTCACGAACCGCTTCTTGAGCACGGATGATTTGGTCTAAAGAAACCACTTGGTTCACTTTTTCATAACCTCCGTTCAAATTTTGACGGATTACTAGGCGCTCGTCTTCCATTTTAGGGTAATCGATTACCACTTTTAACATGAAACGATCTACCTGCGCTTCCGGTAACGGATACGTTCCTTCCTGCTCCACAGGATTTTGAGTTGCCATTACCAAAAACGGCTTGTCCAGTTTGAAGGTTTCGTCTCCGATGGTCACCTGTTTTTCCTGCATCGCCTCCAATAAAGCTGATTGCACTTTTGCAGGAGCACGGTTAATCTCATCGGCCAAAACGAAATTGGCAAAAATAGGCCCTCTCTTGATGGAGAAATCGTTTACCTTCATATTGTAAATCATGGTTCCTACTACATCGGCAGGAAGCAAATCCGGAGTGAACTGAATTCTGCTGAAAGAACCGTGAACTGCCTGAGATAGGGTATTGATCGCTAAAGTTTTCGCCAAACCGGGAACCCCTTCCAAAAGAATGTGCCCCTGTGCCAAAAGCCCAATCAGCAAACGCTCAATCATCGTTTTCTGGCCCACAATCACCTTGTTCATCTCCATGGTAAGCAGGTCGATAAATGCACTTTCCCGCTCTATTTTTTCATTAATTGCTCTAATGTCCAGAGTAGTTGTTGTCTCTTCCATTTGTTAATTTTTTTCTGCCGTGAAATTAAAAAGATATTTTAACACTGCAAATTGAAAATTAATTTAGTGTTATCTTGTTAATAATTGGTTAAAAATCAAAAGACAGCCATGGTTTTAGCTGTCTTTTAATATAATTTTTATTTCTCTTTAACTTATTGCAGCACCAGATTGCCCAAATTAGTCACTTCACCATTGACAACTACCACATTGTCAATTGTTAAAATCGCCAATCCTGAAGCAGGATCTGGAGTTACAGTTACCGTATAAGTTCCCGAAGGAATTCCGTTCAATTGAAAAACTCCCGCTTCATTGGTATATGCAGATACGGCAGTGCCGTTAACCTGAACGGCAACGAGTGTTTGCACATCAATAGGACTTATAGTTCCTTTAATGGCTCCGGAAGTCGCTTCGGTTGTTACCCGAATTACCGGATGCAGGTTGTAATTACCCGATCCTCCGGCCTCTACCACTACGGAATGTGCTACGTCAAAATCCAAAAGAAAATTATAAGTTCCTCCCGGTTGAAGCATTTGATTTACCTGAATTTTTAATCCGGATTGCTGAGCACTGGGTGTATTTAGCGGATAAGTCACTCCATCTTTCACCACGGTATTCTCGTCACCCAGAACCAAACGGATTTGGCTAAGTTGTCCCGATGGAATGGTATTTTCACCCAACAATACGTTAATCCCGCCGGTTAAGTCCAAAAGGTTGTACACTCCGGCCTGAATATTTCCCAGACTCACCCAGCCGTTATCTCCTGCATCGGAACTGCCTTTAATCATCACATCCAGGACTTCCACATTTACTTCATCATAATCCCCGGGAGCATCGGTCATTCGAACCGCCACCTTTGAAGTGCCTTGCGTTTGGTCTTCGCTGTCGTTGCAACTCATCAATACGGCAAAAAGAGGGGCAATTACTAATAAACCAAACAAATACTTTTTGAAATTTTTCATGGGAAACTGTTTTTAAATTAGTAATTTCATAACGATTAAATTACCGGCATCTTGCTTAGCTTAACATAAATTAACCCACTTTTATAAAAACTTTATGCTTTTTTGTAAGTATTTTATTTTGAAATGATTAACAAACGTCTTCTTATCAAAAATTTGCTGGCTCACAACGATGAGAACAGTTTCTATGACAAGAAGCGCCAGTTGAATCTCCACACCCGGGAAGGGAAGGCAAAATTCCTAAAACACATCTGCGCGCTGTCCAATTCCAACCCGATGAACAATTCCTATATTGTGGTGGGAGTGGAAGATCAGGACAATGAAATAGTAGGCGATGATTTTTTTGACGACAGCCGTATTCAGAACCTGATTAATGCTTTTCTGGAAAATCCTCCGAAAATTCAATACGAGAATGTTCCGTTCCCTAATTTACCCAAAGACAAGGTGATCGGGCTGGTGACCATAAAACCAAACAATAAAATTTCGTTCTTTAAAAAAACCATTCACACGATTCCTGCCAAAACGATCTTCATCCGTCGTGGCAGCAATACCATGCCGGTGGAAAACAACGAAGAAATTCCGAGTTCCATCAAAACCAAGAATCAGAATACCGAAACGGTCATCAGCATCGAGAACAATTCCCGAAACAGTATTGCTCACACGCTGGAAGGTGTTATCGATTTCATGAACAACCGCCACAAAGACATGAACCCGCGATACCATGTTTTTAAAGAATTGTTTGTGGTGTGTTGGGCCGGTAATAAAAAGAAAATACGAGAGAAAACATTTTTTTCAAGAGTCGATATCGAGCTGATCAACGAACAGGTCAAACTGTTTTACTCCGCCCTGGACGAAGTGACCATCGAATACGACGACCGCACGTTTTCCATAACCGAATACGTTCCGTTAGGTTTGAACGACAAAACCAGTTACTACCCACTGGAAAAAGTAACTTTGCATTTTTACGACAACGGTTATTACAAAATGAACAGCGAACTGCTCTTTGAACCTCCGGAATACAACCGTAAAATGCTCTACCACATCTACAATTCCAATCTTTCCCTTATTGGAAAACTGCAAAAAAGTTTACCTTTGTCTGAACGGGAAAACAAAGATCTGGAGAATTTACCTTCCACCCTTATGATTTGTTTTCTCAACGGTTTCGAAGAAGCCAAACAGAAACTGATCGACGCAAAACTTTTGCTCAAAGCACATGAAAACCCAACGGTTTATGTGTCTTTTAAAGAAGTAATGCGCATTTTAAGGAAAGTGAAATACGGAAAAAACAATGAGTAGAACTCTAGTAATTGGTGATATTCACGGCGGACTAAAAGCTTTAGAACAGGTTTTAGACCGCGCCAAAGTGACCCCGAGCGACAAACTGATCTTTTTAGGAGATTTTGTAGACGGCTGGAACGACACACCCCATGTAGTTGATTTTTTAATCGAATTGGACCAAACCCATGATTGCATTTTTATTAAAGGGAATCATGAAGAGATGGTGCTGCGCTGGCTCTCCGAAGGGGAAGACAATGAAGAATGGCGTCGTCACGGCGGACAATCCACCGTGGATGTGTATGAAAGCGTTCATGAAGAAATCAAAGGACGCCATATTGAATTTTTGGCCCGTTTGAACGATTATCATTTAGACGGGAACAACCGCCTGTTCATTCACGCCGGGTTTACCAACCAAAAAGGAGTGGAATACGAATACTTTAGAGGCATGTTCTGCTGGGACCGTACGTTGTGGGAAGCCGCACTGGCTATGGATAAAACGCTTTCCAAAAAAGATTTATTTTACCCGAAACGTCTTTCGTTGTATGAAGAAATTTTCATAGGACACACCCCGGTAACCCGCATCGGGTATTCTGTTCCCGTGAATCGGGCTAATGTTTGGAATGTAGACACCGGTGCCGCTTTCAAAGGCAGGCTCACCATTATGGATGTGGACACTAAAGAATATTGGCAAAGCAAACCGCTTCACGAACTTTATCCCGACGAAAACGGTCGAAACTAACGTATATTTGCAAAAAATTTGAAGCCATGATAAAAAAAATTGCCCTATTGGGCCTTTTAGTAAGCGGAATGTTTTCTGCCCACGCACAAAGTAAAAACGAAGTAAAAGTAAACTTCCTGAACACCATCGTGATCCAATCGGTAGAGGTTGGCTACGAGCACTTTATCGAAGACGGATTTTCCGTAGGCGGTGAGGTTTTCATCAACGACCGATATTCCTATTTCCCGGAGATCAAAAGTGAAGGGTACAAATTCAACACTAGCAGCATCGGATTGAACGCAAATTTCTATTTCAGTTCGAACAGTTCCGGCTACTACATTTCTCCAATGTTAAAGTACCGTTTCGGTGATTTTGAGGAAAAAGAGACCGAGCCGGTAACACAAATCGAATACATCAAAAAAACCGACCTGGACAGCTTTATTTTAGGCGTAGGGATGGGTTACAAATGGGTTTGGAGCGATCATTTTGCCTTTGCGCCGTATGCGAACATCAGCAGAAACTTCAGCGAGCAGGTGAACGATCGTTTCTTCGCCGTAGAACTGAATGCCGGAGTTAGTTTAGGATATCGTTTTTAATACCTTGAAAAGATGAGCGTAATAGAGAAAAAATTAAAAGACCGCAGCGATTCCAAATGCGAATTGTGTAGCAACCCGCATGATTTACAAGTGTACAACATTCCTCCGGATCCTAAAGACACTTTGGAGACCAGCATTTTGGCTTGTAAAACCTGTGTAAACCAAATTGAAAATCCGGATACGATGGATACCAACCATTGGCGTTGTTTGAGCGACAGCATGTGGAACGAACATTTACCGGTACAGATCGTTTCCTGGCGCATGCTGAGCCGTTTGAAACAACACGATTTACTGGAGATGATGTATTTAGACGAAGAAGCTTTGGAATGGGCAAAAGCCACCGGTGAAGGCGAGGAAGACGAAGGCAAAATCATTCACAAAGATTCCAATGGGAATATTTTACAGGATGGTGATTCTGTAGTATTAATTAAAGATTTGGATGTAAAAGGCGCTAATTTTACCGCAAAACGCGGAGCAGCTGTTCACAACATCAAATTGGTTTGGGACAACGCCGAACAGATTGAGGGAAGAGTTGAAGGACAGCATATTGTCATCCTTACCCAATATGTGAAGAAGACGAAGTAATTAATTTACCATATAAGTCATAAAAGTAAAGCGATCTGAAATTTCAGATCGCTTTTTTAATATATCCAACTATAAAACAAATAAAAAAGGGTTCAGCTAGTGAACCCTTTTTAAAACTAAGTCTATAAAACTTATATGACTTATATGGTTATTTATGATTAAAAATCAAATTTGATTCCTTGTGCCAACGGAAGTGCTGTTCCGTAGTTGATCGTGTTGGTTTGTCTTCTCATGTACGCTTTCCAAGCATCTGAACCCGACTCACGGCCACCACCGGTTTCTTTCTCACCTCCGAAAGCTCCACCGATTTCCGCTCCGGAAGTTCCGATGTTTACGTTGGCGATACCACAATCTGAACCGGCAGCAGAAAGGAACAACTCCATTTCTCTCATGTTGTTGGTAAAGATTGATGAGGATAATCCTTGCGGCACACCGTTTTGGATAGCAATTGCTTCCTCAATAGTACTGTATTTCATTACATATAATACTGGTGCAAACGTTTCATGCTGTACGATTTCAAATTCGTTTTTCGCTTCGATGATGCATGGTTTCACGTAACATCCGCTTTCGTATCCTTCTCCTTCTAATACACCACCTTCTACGATTACACGTCCGCCTTCCGCTTTTGCTTTCTCAATTGCGTTTAGATAATCCTGAACCGCACCTTTATCGATAAGTGGACCTACGTGGTTGGTTTCATCTAAAGGATTTCCAATTTTCAACTGACCGTACGCACCTTTCAATACTTCTAAGGTTTTGTCGTAAACACTATCGTGAACGATTAAACGACGCGTTGAAGTACAACGTTGTCCTGCAGTTCCTACCGCTCCGAACACTGCTCCTACCAATACCATTGATAAGTCTGAGTTTTCAGAAACGATGATCGCGTTGTTTCCTCCTAATTCCAAAATAGTGTTTCCGAAACGAGAAGCTACCACTTGAGATACGTGACGTCCGATTCTTGTAGAACCTGTGAACGATACTAAAGGAATACGCTTATCGTTGTTGATTAAATCTCCCGATTCGTTTCCAACCACTAAACAGCTTAATCCTTCCGGTAAATTATTTCTTTCTAATACGCTTTGGATGATGTTCTGACAAGCTACCGCACACAAAGGTGTTTTTGAACTTGGTTTCCAGATGCAAACGTCTCCACAGATCCAAGCGATCATCGAATTCCAAGACCATACCGCTACCGGGAAGTTAAACGCAGAAATGATTCCTACGATCCCGAACGGATGCCATTGCTCGTACATTCTGTGCATTGGACGCTCTGAGTGCATGGTAAGTCCGTGTAATTGACGGGAAAGACCTACTGCGAAATCACAGATGTCGATCATTTCCTGAACCTCTCCTAAACCTTCCTGGTAGGATTTTCCCATTTCGTAAGAAACCAATTTTCCAAGTGCTTCTTTATTTTTTCTAAGTTCCTCTCCCATTTGGCGAACAATTTCACCACGTTTTGGAGCCGGAACCAAACGCCAAGTTTTGAACGCTTCTTCTGCCGCGCTCATCGCTTTTTCGTAATCTTCTTTTGTCGCAGATTTTACTCTTCCAATCAATTCACCGGTTGCCGGAGAATACGATTCGATGATTTTTCCGTTAGAGAACCAGTTTTTACCGGTTGATGCTCCTTCATTTATTTCTTTTAAGCCAAGTTGCTGCAAGGCTTCCTGAATACCAAATTGGTCTACTGCAGTTGTTGCCATTATTAAAGTTTAATTCGTTTTTTTATAAATTTTTGCAAAGTTAGTCTTTTTTGTTAAATCGATAACACACTACCACGTTAAAACTAACCTAAAGAAAATCAAAAGGTTAACTTTCGTATTTAGCGGTAAATCTCGGATCGGTTTGCATCACGGTACCACATTCGGTACAAGTTCGCAATTCTTCCGAATTGTAAAAGTGCTGAAAATGAGGCAGAAAATCGTTTTCGATATCGTGCAATTCAAAATACACTTCATATAATTTATGGTTGCACTGTTCGCAGTGCCAAAGCAAACCGTCGGTATAGCCTTTTCCGGCTCTTTTGCGTTCGATTACCAAACCTATAGACCCTTCGCTGCGTACCGGAGAATGCGGCACGCGGGCAGGGTGCAGGTACATATCCCCCGCTTTGAGTTCCATTTCTTTTCGCTCACCTGCTTCCTGAATTACGACCTTGATGGTTCCCTCCAACTGGTAAAATAGTTCTTCGGTTTCGTTGTAATGGTAATCTTTTCTTGCGTTTGGACCGGCCACAATCATTACGATATAGTCGTCGGATTCCATATAAAGATTTTTATTCCCTACCGGTGGTTTTAAAAGATGGCGGTTCTCTTCAATCCATTGGATAAGGTTAAACGGTTTTAAAATACTCATGATCTTAATGTTTTGCTCCGCTAATTTACAAAATAAAAAAAGGCCGGCTTAGCGCCGACCTTAAATATTATTTTACTTCTTTGATCAGATAGATGTACACCGGAAAGTGGTCGCTGAAACCAACTTCTCCGTTCGAGTTACGAAGCGGATATCCTTTGTACTGCCCAGTTTTCTGAACCAAGAATGGTTTGTTGTACACTCCAGCTTTCCAATACCTCCAAGAAGAATAATCGTTACGGATCAAAGGCTCGGACACCATGATAATGTCGAACAAATCCCAAGCATCACGGTAGGCTAAAGTTCCGATTCCTTCTTCAGCCATTTTTTGCATTGGATTGTAGATTCCTAAAGGCTTTACGTCTTCCTTTCTTCCTTTGGCACCTACTTCCACTTTAACACTGTTGTTAAAACTTCCGTCGTTCAAATCTCCCATGGAAATAATTTTTGCATTCGGATTAATCGCGTATAATGAATCAATTATTTTACGGTTTAATCTTCCAGCAGCCTCACGATTTGGACTACTTTTTTTCTCCCCTCCTGAACGCGATGGCCAGTGGTTTACAATCACATTAACTTCCTCACCATCCAGCAATCCGGTAACCAGCAATTGATCACGAGTATAGATACGCTTAGTAGTTTTATCAAGGTTTACGTTTTCTTCCTTGTCTTCGTCTTCTCCTTTTTTATCCTTTTTACCTGTTTCTTTTTCATAAATCAACAGTGGAATGTTTTTGTAACTTAAAGGCTGAAAATGCTTCTTTTTGTATAAAAGCGCCACATCAATTCCTCTTTTATCCGGTGAATCAAAATGTATGATTCCGTAACCTTTCTCGGCCATTCCTGGATGCTTTACCAAATCTTCCAAAACCCCACGGTTTTCGATTTCACATCCTCCAATTAAAACCGGAGATTCTTTTTGGGCTTCGCTGGTACCCAATTCTGAAAGAACACGACTTAAATTGTCTAGTTTTTTCTTGTATTTTTTTCCTGTCCAGTTTTGAGCCCCATCCGGAAGCCATTCTTCGTCTAAATTAGGACCATTAATGGTGTCGAACAAGTTCTCAAAATTGTAAAAACCAACGGTGTGCACCATGAATTTTTTCTGCTGAGCCGACAAAGGCGCTAACGCGAAAAACAATGCAACTAAAAGGATTACCTTCTTTTTCATATTTATCAATTAGGTGTTTTTAAACATAATATCTTGTTGAATAAAACAACACAAATACCAAACCAAAAACAAGATAAAGGGACAATTTTCTCATTTTTGGGGCAACAAATGTAAAATAATATTGGTAAAAACCGCTCTTATTTTGATTAATTAATTCTTAACCTGTCTCATAAAAGGACATTTTCCTATAAAATACAACTAATACTTTGAAAAACAAAGATTTAAACTTTTTATTTTAGTTATATTTTTGGCAATTGTTCGATTTTTATATTAACTTAGGATTAAGTTTCACAAAAATTTCTAAGGCATAGTATTGTTTGTTGTGGTAATTCATGTAAATTTGCGCCCCTTTGTTATCTTATTGATTAATAAACAGGGATTTAACTTTAATCTTTTATATGAAAAAACTTGTAATTTGTACCTTACTTGTAATGCAAGTCGTTTTTGCTTGGGCACAACAAAACCCGGCTTTGAAAGGAAAGGTTGTGGATTCAAAATCACAAAAACCATTACGAAATGTGGTGGCCACCATCCAAAGCACAAACCAGTCAACCCTGACTAATGCTTTGGGAGAATTCGTTTTCACGGCAGCACCAGAAGGAAACCAGTCTGTTCAAATTAGCAGCACGGGTTATTCCGCACAAACTTTTGCAATTGAAATCAAAAAAGGGGAAACCCTGGATTTGGGTGTGGTTGTTTTAGAAGAAGACATCACTTCCGAACAACAAATGAGCTTGGTTACCATTACTGAAAACGATTTGGGTGATGATAACAGTGGTTCAGAAAGCACCTCCGGCCTATTGCAGGCTTCAAGAGATGCGTACCAACAAGCAGCGGCTTTCAACTGGGGTCAGGCACGTTTCCGTATTCGCGGTTTAGACAACGCATACGGGACCACCATGATTAACGGTATCGCAATGAACAAGATTTACGATGGAAGACCACAATGGAGTAACTGGGGTGGACTTAACGATGCAACCCGTAACCAAGAATTTACAATGGGTTCTGCTCCATCAGATTATACTTTCGGGGGTGCTTTAGGTACTCAGGAAATCAATACCCGTGCTTCTTTTTATAGACCGGGATCCAGAGTTTCATTCTCAGGAACCAACACCAATTACAGCTGGAGAGCTATGGGAACCCATGCTTCCGGTATGAACAAAAAAGGTTGGGCGTTTGTTGTTTCAGGATCAAGAAGATGGGCAGAAGAAGGCTTTTTTGAAGGAACCGACTACTCGGCAAACTCTTTATTTGCAAGTGTTGAGAAAAAAATCAACGATAAACACAGCTTAAACTTTACTTCGTTCTACGCTCAGAACAGCAGAGGAAAAACCTCTCCGAACACTAAAGAGGTAAACGATTTAAAAGGATTCAAATACAACTCTTATTGGGGATGGCAAGACGGGAAGAAAAGAAATTCTCGTGACAAAGACATTCAGGAACCAATGATGATGTTAAGTCATTACTGGAAAATCAATACGAAAAACTCATTAAACACCAACGTAGCATTCCAAACAGGATCAATTGGTAACTCAAGATTAGACTACCAAATGGCTAACAATCCGGATCCTACGTACTATAAAAACTTACCTAGTTACTACTACAATTCTCCTAGTTACTATGTTCAGACAGGAGTTGACGGAAGTGGTAACCCGATTTTTGCCAACCCAATGGCAGACTTAGCCCGTGCTAATTTCCAAGCTGACGGTCAAATCAACTGGAGCTCAATGTACGACCAGAACCGCAGAACCGGAAAAAGCGTTTACGCGTTATACGAAGACCGAACAGACGATACTCAAATCACGGCAAACAGTATTTTAACTTCTGAATTATCGGATAACATCAGCTTGAATGCGGCGGTTAACTTCAAAAAACTAAAATCGCACAACTTCCAAAACATGTTGGATTTATTAGGCGGTAACTACTTTGTAGACATCGATCCGTTCTATACCGGAAATGCTTCTCAGTCGGATTTGAACAACCCGAACCGTATGATTAAAGAAGGAGATACTTACGGGTACAACTACAATTTATTTGCTACGGTAATTGATGGATTCACACAATTCAAATTCAACTACAAAAAAGCGGATTTCTATTTAGCACAATCCTTTTCACGTTCAGAATACCAAAGAGAAGGTTTATACAGAAACGGTATCTACTTGAACAACTCTTTTGGAAAAAGCGACAGGTTAACTTACGAGAACTTTGGGTTTAAAGGAGGTTTAACATATAAGATCACTGGAAACCACTTGTTGAACTTCAACGGAATGTACATGACTAAAGCGCCAACGATGAGAAACGTATTCTCTAATGCGCGCATCAACAACAACACTACTGAAGACATTGACAGCGAAAGAATTTTTAGTGCCGATGCAAGTTATATCTTGAGAACTCCAAAAATTAAAGCACGTTTAACCGGTTTTATGTCTAAAATCCAAAATGCAGCAGACTTATCGTTCTTCTACGCTGAAGATTTATTCGACGCAGATGCAGTTGGTTCCGGAAACGAAGACTCATTCATTAGTGAATTGGTTACGGGAATGGACAAGAGAAACATCGGTGCAGAATTAGGTATTGAGTACAATGTGACTTCAACCATTAAAGCAACTGCAGCGGCTTCTTACGGGCAGTACATCTACAGCAACAATCCTCATTTAAGAGTTAACGACGATGCTCAGGCTACAGCAACCAACACAAATCCTTTGACGGATTTTGGTAAAACGTATTTGAAAGGATACAGACAATCCGGTATGCCACAACAAGCTTACACTTTTGGATTGGAGTATAGAGACCCTAACTTCTGGTGGATTGGAGCTAACGTAAACTATTTAGCAGACAACTATTTGGATGTTTCTAATATTTTAAGAACGGACAACTTTACCATCGACGGTACCACAGGAATTTCTTTTGAAGGAGCTTCTGAAACTAACGTAAGAAGGGTATTAAGACAAGAGAAATTCGACCCGTTCACGTTACTTAACCTTACAGGGGGTAAATCATGGAGAATCAGCAGCAAAAACAGAAACATCATTGGTTTCTTTGCCTCTATGAACAACGTTTTAGATGTAAAATACAAAACAGGTGGTTTCGAACAGTCAAGAAAAGCAACGTATCCTAATTATACTGCGGATTATGCAAACGGAACCCCATCATTTGGCTCTAAATATTTCTACGGATACGGAAGAACGTTCTTCGTAAACGTTTACATTAACTTCTAATTCAACTACTATGAAAAAGATATTTTTAAAATCCGTTTTCTTGCTTTCGGTATCGGCACTTTCAGTTAGCTGTACCAAAGAGGATGATTTTGATATTCCAACGGTAATCAATCCATTTTTTAAAGAAGACTTCCAAACTGCTGTTGACAATACTGATTTAGACATCTTGGGCTGGACCAACTTTGCAGAAGCAGGTACAAAAAAATGGAAAGAGGAAGTGTTCGATGGTAATGGCTATGCTGAATTCAGTGCATATAACTCAGGATCTGCCATCAATAAAGCATGGTTGATTTCTCCAGTTGTAAATATGGATACTTTTGCTAACGAGCGTTTAACCTTTAGAGTGGCTCAACACCACTTGGATGTAGATTCTCCAGACAATTCCCTACAGGTTTTAATCTCAACGGATTATGATGGAACTAATGTAACTGCTGCAACTTGGACAGCGCTTAATGCAAATATTCCAACCAAAAGCGCTTCTTGGTATGAATTTGCTACATCAGTAATTGATCTTTCCTCATATACAGGAAATGTGCATATCGCTTTTAAATTTACTGGCTCAGGTACAAACACAACGTTGGACGGAGCATTTCAGGTAGACAATGTCTTTATTTACAACGAAAAATAAAAAGAGCTATGAAAAAAATAAATTTAATTATACTAGCTTCTGCGGCAACACTTTTCACAGCTTGTGTGAACGGAGATGACTACGGTACACCCGATTTATCAAATCAGTGTACTACGCTTACCAAAACTAAGGAGGTTTCTGATATTGCTGCCTTAGCAACTTCACCAACTCCTGTTAAATACAACGATGCAGACATCATCGAGGCTTATGTAACTTCAAGTGATTTGGGTGGAAATTTCTACAAATCAATTTCATTTGTTTCTGTGGATGGAAATACTGGTTTCAGTATTCCGATTGATGATTACAACTTATACACACAATTCGAACCGGGAAGAAAAGTATATGTAAACATGAAAAACCGTTACATTGCTAAAGATTTTGGTTCAACACTTATTGGTTCATTATACAACAATGATACTCCTGCCGATCTAACTGATGATGAAGTGGGAAGAATTGCCCCGGTGGAATACAAAAGTGTATTAACCCGTTCTTGTGATGTTGTTAGTGAAGAATCGCTTGTAAACAGAGGTTTGACTATCACTCAGATTAAAACCGACGCCAACATCAATAAATTAATCGAGATTGATAATGTTCAGTTTACCGATCCTTCTTTAGGAAAGAAATTTTATGATGCTTCTCTTAACAGTATTGGTGGTGCTACAAATCACGAAATCGTTGATGCAAATGGTGCTAAAATTGTTGTTCGTGTAAGTGAATTTGCTACGTTTGCCAACAAAGCTGTTCCAAGCGGTAACGGAAAAATTCGTGGTGTATTGACTAAGTTCGGATCTACCTACCAATTCATGATCAGAACTGAGAATGATGTAAAAATGACCAATCCTCGTGTTAACGTATTGTTTGAACAGAATTTCGAATCTTTAACCTCTACCGGGAATAATCAATTTATTAATTTATCTGGTTGGTCCAATGTGTCTTTAAACGGAGGTGCTGAGCGTTGGGAAGGAAGAACTTTCAACAATAACAAGTATGCTCAACTGTCTTCATTTGGTACGGGAGAAACAAACATGGATACTTGGTTAATTACCCCTGGAATCAACCTTAACAATACTATCAACGAGTATTTAACCTTCGGATCTAAGATAGGTTTTGCAAATGGTGTAGCCGTGACTGTTTGGGCTTCTACAAATTACAATGGTGCTAATACTGCTGCTGCGATTAACTCAGCAACATGGACGCAACTAAATCCAATTATGGCGCCACAAACCACCTCATTTCCGAATGATTATACAAACTCTGGACAAGTAGATTTATCTTCCTACAACGGAACCGTATATATTGCTTTCCGATATGTAGGTTCTTCAACCGGAATAACTTCTACTTACCAAATTGATGATCTTAGAGTTGTTGGAGCACAATAACAATAATCATATATTATAAAAAAAGCGCCTTAATAGGCGCTTTTTTTATTTATTTACCTTCCTCCCCTAACATGATGTAGAACAAAAGCATTGCTCTCTTTCATTAAACCAAAAAGAATCAAATCTTTAAATCTAAAAAGGGTTGATCAAAATCAAATGGAACACTTTACTACCTCAGAAAACACCTACTTAATAAAACTCAAACGACACTCTTCTGGCTTTTAATAAATTTTGGATTGGAGAAAAAGTCTCTTAATTAAAATAGTCTCTGTTGTAGTTTTTGAGGCAGTTTTTATAAATTAATCATCGAATGTCTTTTCAAACACTTAACCAACACATCACAAATTAGCTTTATTTTAAGGATAGCGGTAAAAAAAAATTATTTCAATGTACTTTGCTTGTTTTCTTAAAAATAAAGCTTAAAACGTATAAAATCAAGCATAAAAAAACTCCCTGCTTTCACAGAGAGTCTTTTAGGGTAATTTAACTTACTATAATT
>NZ_JAKLTO010000008.1 GCF_022012335.1 Flavobacterium sp. SM15
GCTGGACCATACAGTTTTACGGTAAGTGATGCAAATGGTTGTAGTGTTATAGTAAGCGGAACAGTTACTCAACCTCAAGCATTATCGGCAAGTTGTTCGTCTAATAATAATTCAATTTATTTTGGATATAGTGGTGACCAAACCGCTATTGTAACGGTTAATCCTTCAGGAGGGGTAGGGCCTTATACAGTGTCTTTAACGATGAACCGTCCGTTATTATGTAACCAGATTACAAGTTCTGGGGATGAAACTTGGTTTCCAGGAGCAAAAACAGCATCAAGCAATGCTCATGTGGTTTGTCCGGGAAGTGGAGGACCTTCTTCGAATCCATCTTCAACTTCATTAAATACTATTGTATGCGGGGTTGGATATTCAGCAACAGTTTCTTTGATGAGTGATGCAATTATAACTGCTTTAGTTACCGATAGTAATGGATGTACAACAACCTGTTCCATTAGCTTACACGCAGAAGATGTTCGTTGTTTTGCTGGTAATAGTGGTATTGCAAAAGTTCAGCTTTGTCATAAAACCGGTAGTGCAAAAAATCCATGTGTAGGTATTTGTGTTGATAATAGTGCTGTGGCAGAACATTTGGCCCACGGTGATTTCTTCGGAAAATGTACTCCGGATTGTTCACCGGCAAATTCAAACAGTAAAGAAGAAGGTTTGTTTGATGTTCTGGCTTATCCAAATCCAAGTAATTCACAATTTACTTTGGAAATTACCAACGGAACTGAAGAATTCATGAATGTGGAAGTATTCGATATGGCAGGAAGATTAATCAAACATATCGACAATATTAGCAATGGAAAAGTAACTTTTGGTGAAGAATTACCGCGAGGTGTTTATTTAGCGGTAGTAAATCAAGGGGCTAACAGTAAAACACTTAGAATAGTTAAAGAAGATTAAAGTATAACAATTGAAAACAAAAACTCCGGATTAAACTCCGGAGTTTTTTTATGCTATCTTGAGTTTTATCATTGCTGAATCATTCTTCAAAAACAATGGTTTCGGCCGAAGCTCCAAGATCTATAAGAATTTTTCTCACGGTGGTTACAAAGTCTTCCGGTCCGCAAACATAAAAGTTCTGACTAAAGTTTACGATGTTTTCAATCAGGAAGTTACGATCGATTCTTCTTCCGGTAAATCCGACAACGTTCTCTCGAGTGTAAAAGTTAACAAAATCGTTTTTGAGCATTTTATGAAGTTCATTGCCCATGATTACGTCTTCTGAAGTTTTGTTAACATAAATTAAACGGTTTCCTCTAAGTTGATTGTTTTTGTAAAGTTCCCTGAAAATTGAAATGAAAGGGGTAATTCCTGACCCGGCCGCAATGAAAACACCTGGTCCTTTATAATTGATTGTACCAAAAACATCATGAAGAATCAATTCGTCTCCGGCATTAATTTTTCCCAGCTCGTTGGTTACACCATCGCGGTCTTTGTAAATTTTTATCATGAATTCGAGGTAATTCGATTCCTTTAAATTGGTAAAAGTAAAAGGTCTTAATTCTTTCTTCCATTTTGGTGAGTTGATTGAAATTTCCGTGGCCTGTCCTGGGATAAAATTATAGCCTTGTGGTTTTTCAACTACAAAAGATTTTACATCATGTGTGATAAATTGCGCCTTTAAAACTTTAACAACGTGGTTCATTTACTAATAAAATTTGATTTTATAACAAGTTTGCTAAAATCGTTTGCAATAATAAAGTTAGGGATTTAAAATTATTTTTGAGGTTATTATTTGATTGTTTTTGTTAGAATTGGTTTGATGAGTAATTTTTCATGATGTAGGTAAAAGCATCTTTGGTTAGTGGTTTTACGATATAATCCGTAACAGTGTTTATCGCTTTCGATTTTCTGATATCAGATGAGTCTATGGAAGAGGAAACAATATAAATCGGAATGGTTTTGCAAAGTTTGGATTGCAGTAATTTATATTGCTCGAGAAATTTCCAACCGTCCATAATCGGCATGAAAATATCGAGAAGAATCAAATCCGGAAGTTTTGTGTTGTTGTCATGTGCTGATTTCAAAAATGTTATAGCTTCCAGGCCATTGGAGAAAACATTCACCTGGTTAACCAATTGAGAGTCAGTTATTACTTTCTTGGTCAAAAGTTGAAAGATGATATCATCATCAATGATGCATATGTTTTCAATTTTCTTCATCAGGATTCATTTTATATAAGTTCACCGTGAAGGTACTTCCTTTGTTAATCTGACTTTTTACAACGATTTCTCCACCCATCGCCTCAACCTGTGTTTTGGTTAGAAAAAGTCCAAATCCTTTTGCATCGGGATTACCGTGGAAGGTTTTATGCAGCTTGAACAGATCGTTTTTGTGTTTTTTTAAGTTGATACCCAGTCCATTGTCTTTTACATCGATGCAAATCCAATCGTCTTTAATATAACTGCTGATATGTATTTTAATGATTTTTTCCGGAAGGCTGTATTTTATGGAATTACTTATCAGATTTTTAAAGATGCTGTGAAGGTATTTTTTAGGATATTGTATTGTAGGAACTTTGTTAAAATTATGTGTTATTTTTACTTTTGTTTCGGAAATTTCTGCGGCAAGATTTTTAAGGACATCTTCAATTTCATTAGTAAGACTGACATGTTGTTTTTTTATGGTTAAATCCATTCGAATGCGTGTTGCATCAACCAATTCTTCAAATGATTTTTGAAATTGATTTATAACTGAACCTTGAATTTTTAAGTAATTATGTCTTTCTTGATCATCATTACACTCATCGATAATTTCATTTAAATGAATTAGATTACTTAAAGGTGCTCTCAAATTATGAGCAATTATTTGACAAAATTCCTCAAGTTGTTTTTTTTGAGCAGTAATTAAAGAAAGCAATTGCGTGCGTTCGAGTAGTTTTTTCTTGAGTTCGGCTTCTGTTCTTTTTAGTTTGGTAATATCAGTGGATAGTATAAGAATACCTTCATGAACAGGTTGAATACTTAGCTCAAACCAACCCTTGGATTTGTCAGGAAAGTCAAACTCGGAGATAATTTCTGAAGGAAGCCTTTCAAACATGCATAATTTTAAGTTATCAAACATTGCAGAATTTTCAATTCCGGGATAACGTTCCATCATTGTACTGCCTAAAAGTTCTTTTTTGGTGGATACGCCTTGTTTGGCAATCGAGTCATTTACATAAATATATTGCCATTTGTAATTAATAACCTGAACACCTTCAATCATGCGGTCAAAAACAGAATATTTATTTTTGGCTAGATTGAGTTCGTTTTGTAATGAGAGCTTTATATTTAAACTGCCTTCCACCATACCCGTGCTTTTGTAGTAAATATAGTGCATTTTTTATTACTCTGTATTTTCTTTTATGTTAATTTCTAGTGAGTTAACAAAATTTTTATAAATCGTTTGTATTTGATAAAAACCAATCTGTTTTATTATATTTTTGAGCTTAATTAATAAAAAAAGCCGAACTAAACAGTCCGGCTTTCTTATAAATACAATAAAGTTTTAGTACAAACTTGGATATTTTGAAGGATTAACTTCATTCATCATACTGTAAACTTTTTCAAAAATATCTTCTACAGACGGTTTGGAGAAGTAATCACCGTCGGTTCCGTAAGCTGGTCGGTGTGCTTTTGCAGCCAATGTTTCCGGATTGCTGTCTAAGAATTTGTATCCTTTCTGCTCATCAATAATTTGTTGTAAAATGAACGCTGATGCACCACCAGGAACGTCTTCATCAATTACCAATAAACGATTCGTTTTTGCTAAGGATTTAACTATGTCATGATTAACATCAAAAGGTAATAAAGATTGAATATCAATGATTTCTGCATCAATTCCAATTTCCAATAATTCCTTAGCGGCTTGTTCTACCAAACGCAAAGTTGAACCATAAGAAACCAAAGTAATGTCGTGACCTTGTTTGATAGTTTCTACCACACCAATTGGAGTCTTGAATTCCCCCAAGTTAGTCGGCATTTTTTCTTTTAAACGATAACCGTTCAAACATTCTACAAGTAGAGCAGGCTCATCAGTTTCTAATAAAGTATTATAGAATCCCGCAGCTTTAGTCATGTTTCTTGGAACTAAAACGTGAATACCGCGAATCGCATTGATGATCATTCCCATTGGAGAACCGGAATGCCAGATTCCTTCTAAACGGTGGCCACGTGTTCTGATAATTAATGGTGCTTTTTGACGACCGGAAGTTCGGTATTGTAAAGTTGCCAAATCGTCGCTCATGATCTGGATTGCATATAAAAGGTAATCCAAATATTGAATTTCAGCTATTGGACGTAAACCTCTCATGGCCATTCCAATACCTTGTCCTAAAATTGTAGCTTCACGGATTCCTGCATCAGCCACACGGAATTCTCCGTATTTTTCCTGCATACCTTCCAATCCTTGGTTAACGTCTCCGATGTTTCCGGAATCTTCACCAAAAATCAAGGTTTCAGGGTGCTTTTCAAAGATTGAATCGAAATTGTTTCGTAGTACCAAACGCGCATCAACTTCTTCTGAGGTCTCATCGTATTTTGGTAAAACTTCGGCAACTGAAAGTACATTTTTGTCGGATTGGGAAAATAAATGTGAACTGAATTTCGGTTGGATTTTCTCAGTATAAGCAGTAATCCAAGCAGAAAGTTGTGCTCTTCCTTTTTCATTAACAATAAGACGTAAAACTTTACGCGCAGTTGTGATGATATCTTTACGGATTGGTTCTTTTAAAGAAGCTAAGTCGTTCGCATATTTCTCGATAAATACTTTGTTATCGCTTGAAGACGCAATAGAATTCAATAATGAAACCAATTCTTGCTGTTCTGCTTTAATTGGCTCTACAAATGCGTTCCATGCTGCTTTTTTGCCTTCTAAAACATCTTTTTTAGCTTGAGTGTCAATTGCTTCAATTTCTTCTGCAGTAGCAATGCTGTTTTCAATTAGCCATTTACGCATTTGCGCCAAACAGTCGAATTCAGCTTCCCAAGCCAAACGGTCTGCATTTTTATAACGCTCGTGAGAACCTGAAGTTGAGTGTCCTTGTGGCTGTGTTAATTCATTAACGTGGATTAAAACAGGAACATGTTCCTCACGTGCGATCTGAGATGCTCTTTGGTAAGTTTCCACAAGCGCAGGGTAATCCCATCCTTTAACTGTCATGATTTCATAACCGTTGCTTTCTTCATCACGTTGGAAACCTTTAAGGATTTCAGAAATGTTTTCTTTAGTGGTTTGGTATTTTGCGTGTACCGAAATTCCGTATTCATCATCCCAAACACTCATTACCATCGGTACTTGTAAAACTCCGGCTGCATTGATGGTTTCAAAGAACAATCCTTCAGAAGTTGAAGCGTTTCCGATGGTTCCCCAAGCTACTTCATTTCCTTTTTCAGAAAAATTAGTTTGGTTGATACCACCTACATTTCTGTATATTTTTGATGCCTGAGCCAAACCTAACAAACGTGGCATTTGCCCGGCTGTAGGAGAGATGTCTGCACTTGAGTTCTTTTGTTGTGTTAAGTTTTTCCAGTTTCCGTTTTCGTCTAAGGAATGCGTTGCAAAGTGACCACCCATCTGACGTCCGGCGCTCATAGGATCGTGAGCCAAATCGGTATGACCGTATAAACCGGCGAAAAACTGCTGAATATTCATCTGGCCAATTGCCATCATGAAAGTCTGGTCGCGGTAGTAACCAGAACGGAAATCTCCATTTTTAAAAGCTTTTGCCATAGCAAGCTGAGGAACTTCTTTTCCGTCTCCGAAAATTCCGAACTTTGCTTTACCGGTCAGTACTTCGCGACGTCCTAAAAGGCTGCATTCGCGACTTACAGTGGCAATTTTATAATCGTTTATTACTTCTGTTTTAAAGTCTTCAAACGATAATGTTTCTTTAGAGGCAGTTTGGTTCATATATCAGTAATGATGTTATTGGACAAATTTAATTATTTAGACAATACAAAGCAACGTGTTGAAAGATTTGTAATTTCATTTTTGATAATTATTCAATTGAAATAGGATTTTACGCTTTGTTATTTTTAATAAAATATTGCTTTTGATAAATATTTTTCAATAAAATGATTTAAAAAGTGCAAACGAAATTGTGATAATTCTATTAAAGCCATTTTCTGGTAAAAAGTGAAATAAGAGTTTTCGGACTTAATGTGATTACAAAACGTATTTTCTGATTGTAATTATCCTGAGCAATTTCCCATCCGTTATTGGAGTAGACCGGAAAGTATAATTCGAAATAATCAGGAACAAGATTTAATCGTATTCCGTTATCATACAATAATTTAGCTGATTTGTATTCGTTTTTTATTAAACCAACATCGCCATAAATTTCAATCCAGTTCCAAATATTAAAACTTGCATTAGCCGTTGTTAACCACTCATTAGCAAAACGGGTGTCGAATTTCGATTTGAAACCACCTTCGGCCATAATGTATTGCTGACTGAACAAACCGGTGCTTTCCGAACGGCCTAAAAGCCCGAAATCATATAAATAATCGGTAGAACGGTCAACTCCAAAACTGAAAAACTCCGATTTAGTGCTTCGGTACATAAAAGCTCCAGCATAAAAACGCAAATTGATTTGTCTGTTGTCTTCAAATAATTTTCGGTATTGAACCTCGCCTGATAATTTTCCGAATTGACTTGCAATCTGAACATCAGACATTAAGGTGTAAACCCTTGTGATTTCAGACTCACTTTTAGAATAACGCAAATTAAAAACAGAGTAATCGTTTAGTTTTTCATTCTGATTCAGTAATGATTTTTCACGGTAAACCAAAATTTGCCTCAAATTGACACTTTCCTTTTTGTTTGCACGATAATCTGGGTCTCTAAATCGAAACGAAATTGAGGGTGTCACTTTGCTGTATGCTGCATTTGGAGCATAATGATAGGTTCCGGCTCCAAGCGTGTAGCGAATGTTGTATAAACGATCTTCCCGTATATTCTGATTTACTGAAACAAAGGCATTACCTATCAATGTATTAGTGTTTGAGGAATAAGTAGGAGTGATATCGAAGATAAACGGTTTGTCTAAAATAGATTTGTTATTTAAACTTAAACCGGGCGAAATTCCGTCGTAAAGATTATAGGTAAATTCCGGAACGTAAAAAATCTGATTGTAATCAGGATCTTCCAAATCCCTGAAAAATGTGAATTTTATCGGACGGTTATTTCCTAAAAAACCTCGAACTGACTTCCAGTTGTTTCTTGAATTATACTCAGGGATTTCTTTATTGTAATTAATTGCCAGTTTTTCCACATCTTTTGCAGGAAGTGTAACTATAGTGTCTTTGGCTATATTTTCATACCATTTTTTAAACACAATACTGTCGTTCTTGATACCGTAAACAGAAACCGGAACATTGGTTCGCGTTTTATTTTTTATGGTTACTTTAATAGTGTCAGACTCTTTTTTCAGTTTCCCGAATTTAAAATCGATCAATTGTCTTGTTTTTACAACAGTGGTAAAGAACCAATCAATGTCTTTATCGGTTTTACTTTTCAGAAGGTTTTCAAAATCGGATTCCTGAGTTTGATGCTTCTGGTTCAATGCAATGAATTCTGAAATTGTAGTAGGAACAATGTTGTGGTTTAAATAAGAATTCAGATAGTTGATACTCAATCCGGAACGGTATTTTCCGGAAATCTGCTCGTTAAACTTAATAAAAGTACTTTTGGAATCACCAATTGCCTGATCAAGATTTTTACGGGCCATTAACAAATACAGATAATTATACTGATCGTTAAAATCAGCTTTAAAAATATTGTAACCTTTCAATAATTTATATTCCGATAGACTTCCCATCATCTTCATTTTAGGGTAATTATCGTCTATGTATTTCATCATGATGTAGGCCTGAATTCCGTCAAGTATCCAACTCTCATTTCTTGGGTTTAGCTTTAAAGCGGCTTTTAGGTAACTTGAGGTAAAGGTTTTTAAAAATTTGAGTTCATACATGAACTCATCAGGAAATGGACTTATAAAAGAAGGTAATTGATTAAGGCCATAAAACGGATTTCTCTCGTAATCGGTTTGAGTAACCAGGAGTTTTTTCTGCTCGGAAACACCTAAATGTTCAGTAACATAGCTTACAACTCGGTCAATCACAACTGCTTTTTGAATGTCGTTTAAGCGTTTGTCTTTCAGGTTACAAACTACCTCCGAATAGTTGTTTTTATAGTTGCTGAACGTTGGTTTGGTTTCAAGAACCATGGTAAAATCTGTACGGTTTTTACCTTCGAGGGAATAGGTTTTTAAGTTCTCGTTTTCGTTTTTATTTAGAACATCTAAATCTGTATAAAGATTTAGTCCTGCCGGAAAATCAAGTGTTATGTTATAATTAGCTGCTCCATTGGCAATATCATCCAGATTTTCGTTGCTGTTCTTGATAAATTTATTGTTTTCTACACGCGCAGGAACTAAAAACCAGTTTTTTAAATACAAATTACCATTGTTGTCAAAACCGAATCGGGTGAATTTATCATTAGGGATTTTTACCAGATACTTTATTCTGATGGTGAATTTTTGCTTTGGATAAATAGGATTTAGAAGATGAACATCGATAAGATCCTGTTTTTTTTCTAATCGGTTAAATTCTAAAGTCCTGTCGTTTTGATCGGTAATGTACAGTATTTCGGTTCGACCCCGATCATTTTCTTTTGCCAGATGAAAACTTCTTACATATTCGTCTGAAAAACGTTTGGCTAAAGGCGTGTTTTTAGCGGAATAAGCATTGTTCCAATCGTTTAAGATATAGTCTTTTAGAGTGTCGTTTGTGTTGTTGAAAAAGGTGATTTCCTGTTCAAGATTAATTGTTTTGTGATCTTGTTCAACTTTGGCTGTAATTCGAATATTGTGTTGTGCTGAAATACCTTGTACGACCGAACAAAAAATAAAAACAAAAAAACTGGGTAACTGGTGTGGATTTTTTAGGCGCATTGGTCATTAATATTCGTATTTGTAAATATATACAAAAATGAGTTTTTACATGAATTTTATTAGATTAATATAAATTATAATACTTTTCTTAAGGAATTGATCGTTTTATAAAAAAAAATGAAATAAACAACGCGAATTGTTGGGATATGTGTAACTTTGAATCCCCAATTTTCAAAAAAATGATAAAAAAATTACTAATTTTTTGTGTTGTATTGATTTCCAATGCGACTTTTGCTCAGCTTGTAGTTAATGAATTAGATGCTGACACACCTTCTACGGACGTAAAGGAATTCATCGAGATTAAATCGGCAACACCAAATTTTCCACTTGACGGCTATGTAGTTGTTTTTTTTAACGGAGGCAGTAGTGGAACTTCCAACATCAGTTATTTAGCGATTGATTTGGACGGTTTGGTTACTGATGGCAACGGTAACATCCTTTTAGGAAATGCACAGGTTTCTCCATCTCCTTCGTATCTTATCAATTCGGCAACCATTCAAAACGGACCCGATGCAGTTGCTATTTATTTAGGAAACGCAGACGAATTTCCAACCAATACACCGGCTTCAACCACAAACCTGATTGACGCTTTGGTTTACAGTAATAACGCAACAACACAGGCAACTGCTTTGATGACAGCACTTAATGAAACTGTAAGTTATAATGAAGCAGTAAACGGAACGTCCAATGCTCCGTTGCAATCCATTCAAAGAAAAGCTGATGGTACCTATGAGGTAAAAACGCCAACACCAAGAGCCAACAATGATGGCAGCGGAATCATTTATAACGGGATATCCACTTCATTTTCGTTAACGCCTCCTTTTACAGAAGGGCAGAATCTTACAGTAACTTTTACTACAGATACCACTGTAACTTCGGATTTAAACCTAACTTTTACTTTAAACAACGGAACATTTACAAATGCTGATTTTAGCGGCAATTTAAGTGTGACCATTCCAAGTGGCAGTAATACTGGTTCTACGGTAATTCAGTTATTGAATGATGGGATTAATGATGGAGACGAAGTTATGAAATTAGTTGTTGGAGCTGTGCCATCAGAATTTATCTTATTAAACAACAATATTTCCAATAGAGTTAACGACATTAATTTTGTAGTTGCTTCTTGGGGAACACCGGTGAGTCCTACTTATACTCAAGTAACCAGTTCAGCACCTGTTGGATATTATAATTCATTGGAAGGTCTCTCTGGAGCGAATTTAAAACAGGCGATACAGAATATTATTGCAGATCCTGCAGTTGTTCGTGCCCATAATTACGGTGATATTTATGAGATTTTAAGAACTGCAGATCAAAACCCTGCAAACAACAACCAGGTTTGGTTAATGTATGTAGAGCAGGGAAGGTCTAAATTAGATCAACAGTATGATAACAGTATAATTGGAAAATGGAACCGTGAACACATTTACTGCCAGTCAAGAGGTGGTTTTGCCGATGGAACTTCATCAAATGCAGACGGAATTGATGTGTGGCTTCCAACCAGTGCAGATGATATTTTAGCCGGTCATGCCGATGCACATCATATTCGTGCCGAAGACGGACAAGAGAACAGTTCCCGAAACGAAAGAAATTACGGTGTCGATTATAATGGGCCAACTGGAAATTCAGGAAGTTGGCATGGTGATGTAGCCCGAGCGATTTTTTATATGTGTGTGCGCTATAATGGGTTAAATGTTGTAGATGGTAATCCATCACAAAACCCCGATGGTTACATTGGAGATTTGACTACTCTATTGAACTGGAACCATTCCGATCCTTCAGATGATTTTGAAATGAACCGAAACAATTACATTTATACTTGGCAGGTAAATCGTAACCCGTTTATTGACTATCCGGATTTAGCCGATTATATTTGGGGATCTCGTATAGGTGAGGTTTGGCATGCGCCGCTAAGTACTAATGATGTTTCCGAGTTAAAAGTTTTAATGTACCCGAATCCAACTTCCGGCAGTATCACAATTAATGGTGTTGTAAATGACGGAGTTATTGAAATTTATAATGTTACCGGACAAAAAGTAAAAACAATTGCTTTTAATGGTCAGACTGCATTGAATTTAGGTTTAGAATCCGGATTGTATATGGTAAAAATAACTTCAGATAACAAATCAACTACCAGAAAGCTGATTATTCGATAACTATTAATTAAGAAGTATAAAAAAAAGCTTCCGAACTGCGGAAGCTTTTTTTATTTATTTTATTCTTAGAAGTTAGGGCTAAGATTGTATTTTTTGTAGAAATTATCTAATACTTCGAGTACTTCGTCTTCGGTATCTACAACCTTAATTAGGTTTAGATCTTCTGGGTTTGCATTTTTCTCCTGATCAATCATTACGGTTTTTACCCAATCTAATAATCCGCTCCAGAATTCTCTTCCTACCAATATAATCGGGAATTTTCCAATTTTCTTAGTTTGGATTAGGGTAACCGCTTCAAATAATTCATCTAAAGTTCCAAAACCACCGGGCATTACTACAAATCCCTGAGAGTATTTTACGAACATTACTTTGCGAACAAAGAAGTAATCAAAGTTTAGGTTCTTGTCTTTGTCAATATAAGGATTGTAATGTTGTTCAAAAGGTAATTCGATGTTTAAACCCACCGATGTTCCATTGCCTAAATGCGCTCCTTTGTTACCGGCTTCCATGATCCCGGGACCTCCTCCGGTAATTACACCATAACCAGCTTGAGAGATTTTAAAAGCAATCTTTTCAGCTAATAAATAATATTTGTTGTCCGGTTTGGTACGGGCTGATCCGAAAATCGAAACACAAGGTCCAATTCTTCCCATAGTTTCATAACCGTTTACAAACTCAGACATGATTTTAAAAATCGCCCAAGAGTCGTTGGCACGTATTTCATTCCAGGTTTTCTGTTTGAACTTGTCCTGGATCCTTAAATCGTCATTTTCAAATTCTTCTTTCATTCTTTCGTTTCGTTAAAAATTAAATAGCCTGCTAATGTAATTCTTTTTTCAAAAATTGAGCAGTGTAGCTTTTCTTATTTTTGATGATTTCTTCCGGAGTTCCTTTGGCTATTAGTTCACCACCGCCTTTTCCGCCTTCATAACCAATATCGATGATGTAATCCGCAAGTTTGATTACATCAAGATTGTGTTCGATAATTAAAACGGTATTTCCTTTGTCTACCAATTTGTTAATGACCTCCATCAGTACTCGGATATCTTCAAAGTGAAGTCCGGTAGTCGGTTCGTCTAAAATATAAAAAGTGTTTCCCGTGTCTTTTTTCGATAATTCTGTAGCCAGTTTTATACGTTGAGCTTCTCCACCGGAAAGGGTTGTACTTTGCTGTCCTAATGTGATATAACCCAATCCTACATCCTGAATTGTTTTTACTTTTCTGTAAATTTTCGGAATGTTCTCAAAGAAATCAACCGCTTCGTCCACCGTCATTTCCAATACATCCGAAATTGATTTTCCTTTATAACGGATTTCAAGCGTTTCACGATTAAAGCGTTTGCCTTGACACGTTTCACATTCCACATAAACATCCGGTAAGAAACTCATTTCGATGGTTCTAACTCCTGATCCTTCACAAGTTTCACAACGTCCTCCGGAAACATTAAAGCTAAAACGCCCTGGTTTGTAACCACGAATTTGTGCTTCCGGCGTTTGGGTAAACAGAGTTCGGATTTCCGAAAACACATCCGTATAAGTTGCCGGATTTGAACGCGGTGTACGCCCGATAGGACTTTGGTCAATATCGATTACTTTATCAATATGCTCCAAACCTTCAATTTTTTTGTAAGGTTGAGGCTTTTTAACCGCGTTGAAAAAATGTGTGTTTAGGATAGGGTAGAGCGTTTCGTTAATCAAGGTTGATTTTCCGCTTCCTGAAACTCCGGTTACACAAATCAGTTTCCCTAGAGGAAATTCTACGGAAACATTTTTTAGGTTATTTCCGGTTGCTCCTGATAGTTTTACCAGATTTCCATTACCCTCACGACGTTTTTTCGGAACCGCGATTTCCATTTTTCCGTTAAGGTATTGTGCAGTGATGGTGTTTTCTTTCAGAAGTTCTTTCGGTGTTCCTTTGCTGATGATTTCGCCTCCGAAACGACCGGCTTTTGGTCCTATGTCGATAACGTAGTCAGCTCTCTCAATCATGTCTTTATCGTGTTCCACCACGATAACCGAGTTTCCGATATCACGCAACTGCTCCAAAGAATGAATCAGTTTTTCGTTGTCACGTTGGTGTAAACCGATACTTGGTTCGTCCAGAATATACAAAACGCCAACCAATTGCGAACCGATTTGTGTGGCCAAACGGATACGTTGCGCTTCACCACCGGAAAGCGATTTTGAACTTCGGTGTAAAGCCAGATAATTCAAACCAACATCGACTAAAAAGCTTAATCGGGCTTTGATTTCCTTAACCACTTCAACGGCAATAACTCTTTGTTTTTCAGTTAAATGATTGTCTAAGTTGCCGAACCATTCGCACAGTTCATCAATATCCATCGACGATAATTCACCAATATTCTTTTCATTGATTTTAAAGTACAGCGCTTCTTTTTTCAAACGGGTTCCGTGACATTCCGGACATTCAATTTCGTCCATGAATTCCTTCGCCCATCGCTTTATTGAAGCCGAACCGCTTTCATCGTATTGGTTTTTGATGAAATTTGATATTCCTTCAAAATCGATTTTATAATCTTTAGTGATGCCCATAACTTTGGAAACCACCGAGAATTTTTCGTTACCGCCGTTTAAAATCATGTCCATCGCTTCAGCCGGAATGCTTTCTACAGGATCAGTCAGTTTAAAACCGAATTTTTCTCCTATAATTTCCAACTGTTTGAAAATCCACGAGCTTTTTTGTTCTCCAAGTGGTGCAAATCCACCTTGTTTAATAGAAAGTTTAGGATTCGGTATGATTTTATTCAGGTTGATTTCGTTTACAGTTCCCAATCCGTTGCAATGTTCGCACGCACCTTTCGGTGAGTTGAACGAGAAATTATTAGGTTCTGGATTCGGATAGGAAATCCCTGTGGTAGGACACATTAAATTTCTACTGAAATAGCGCACTTCCTGACTGTCTTGTTCGATAATCATCATGATACCGTCACCATGGTACATAGCTACTTTAATGCTTTCGGTAAGGCGTTTGTCTAAATCTTCGGTTTTCTCTATCGCCATTCGGTCGATTACGGTTTCGATGTCGTGGGTTTTGTAACGATCCACTTTCATACCGTATTCCAAATCACGGATTTCTCCATCAACACGAACTTTCACAAAACCTTGCTTGGAAATTTGTTCAAACAATTCACGGTAGTGTCCTTTTCTGGAACGGATAATTGGTGCTAAAATGTTGATGCGTTTTCCGGAAAAATGTTCGAAAATCAACTCTTTGATCTGATCATCAGAATAGGAAACCATTTTTTCTCCGGTATTGTAACTGTACGCTTCTCCGGCTCTGGCGAATAATAAACGCAGGAAATCGTAAATTTCTGTAATGGTTCCAACCGTTGAACGTGGGCTTTTACTGGTTGTTTTTTGTTCAATAGCAATAACGGGAGAAAGTCCGTCGATTTTATCTACATCGGGACGCTCCAAACCACCTAAAAACTGACGAGCGTAAGCCGAAAAGGTTTCGATGTAACGACGTTGTCCTTCAGCATAAATGGTATCGAAAGCCAAAGACGATTTTCCCGAACCTGAAAGCCCTGTAATCACTACAAGTTTCTCACGCGGGATGATAACGTCTATATTTTTAAGATTATGAGCGCGGGCGCCTAAAACTTCAATAGTTTCTTCTGTATTCAACATAAATCAGTTGTGTAGTTGTGCAAAACGCAAAGGTACAGTTTTGTAGCGAAATTTCAGAATAGATTACAAAAGGTTTTGGATGGTAAAATCGACTTAATTATTTTGACTTTAATCTTTTTTTGAACTTAAAATGTTATGAAGTACCAATTTACTAACTTGATAGTTACTTCTGGATTAATTTCACAGCTTCTTCTAAATACAAATCAGGATTGTAATTTGCTGCTGATTCGTTAATAGGATAATCAATATTTAAACCATTGCGCTGTACACTTTTATCGTTTGGATAGAAAGCGCCCATCCCGGTAAAATCTATAGTTGTTTTATCGATTAAAGTAATTTGATTTCGGTTCATAACAGCTCCAAAAGTTTGTTCTCCAAGGGTGATGCAATTTGGAGCTTGTTGGATTGCCATACCAATAAACTCGGCATTACTACTGGTTGTGCGGTCTACTAGTAAAACGATTTTTCCTTTGTAATAATCTTTGTTCTTACTACCACAAGCAAATGGGTTTTTGATGATTTTTAATGGTGCTTCAATATCATATTCTGCATAAGAAGGTGTAAAAGGGCCTAATGTTTTTATAAAAACCTTTTTATCGGGATATAGATGTTCAGCGATTTCTTCTGTGGAAATATTTCTGGGGTAATTTCGTAAATCAATAATGATAGCTTTTGTTTTATCGAATTCTTTGAATGCTTTTTTGAGTCCGGATTTATCAATTAACTTTAAATTCAAATATCCAATATCTTCTTTTATTTTAAACCAGTTCTCACTTAAGGGCTTATTCATTGAAACTAGTAAATCTTCTGGATATCGGACTGATTTGTAAAGTTTTATGGTTTTTGTTGTTTTGCTTCCGTTGTTTTTTTTAATACCGATTTGAATGGAATCTTTATCATTTGCCAAAAGGAAAAAACGTTCTATTCTTGATTTTAAATAATTCTGATTTGACACGCTGATTGCTTGTGAAAACTTATCTACGTAGTAATTTTTTAGTGGCTTTTCTTCTACAGTATAAACCACATCTCCTAAAGAAATGCCATCCTTTTTTGCAAAATCAGTATTAAAAATTGATGTGATAACCAATGAATCGTTAATGATTCTACCTCCAAAATAGGCATAATTAATTAACTTTTTATTTAAAAGATGGCTAGAGTCGTAATTTGAATGGGAGTCATTCAGCTTACTAAAAAGTTGCTCTTTTGCCGATTCAAATTTAATTGTGCTTTCCTGATTGAATACTGGAATCATTTCGGTCAAAACTTCTCTCCAGGGCTGATCGGTTAAATAAATGTTCACATTCCAGTAGCGCATGGTGTTCCAAAACGAACTTAAAAATAAAAATCGATGTGCTTTTTGAGCTGGGTCAAACCTATCGTATCCTTTTTCATTTTTGAAATTTACCATTTTATTCAAGGAATTTATTGAAGCATAATAGTCGCCAATTGCCCTATTGCTTTTTATTCGATTAAGTTCCTGAATGAGTTCTTGGTTGAAGCCTGAGTTTTCGATCCAACTAAAATCAGCATTTTTAGTAAATATTTTACTGTTGTTTAGTAGGTTAGGTTCATTTTTGAATTTAGATTTTCCTAAATCAAATTTTCTTACCCAATTTAGAAATTCTGTATTCAGAGCTTCTGTTGTTTGGATGGGACTAATTTTATCAAATTCATTAATAAACTCCTGATTAAAATCGAAAATACCTTTACTTACTTCCGGATGTTGGTATTTCAATAGTCCCCAAATATGAATCAGGCTCTCGGTTTTACTATTCTCCGTTACTTTACTTTGTGAAAATGATAATTGAAATAAGGTAAAAGAAAATATAATTAAGAGCTGTCTCATTATAGTGTTTGGTTTTGTTGATGTTTGAAATTTACTATTCTATACGAAGTGATTTCAGTTTTTCACGATAAGTGGTAAGAATATCTGCTTTTTCAATGTACCCCAAGCATTTATTGTCTTTTAAAACAAATAGGATTTCGTAACGGCTAGTTTCAAATTTTCCCATAACGGTTTCCATAATTTCATCGTAGTAAATTGTGGTTTTGGGCTGTTCGATAACATCATGTAAAGGCGTGTACTTTATCTGAAATTGGTTAAAAATAATAGGGCGAATAGTGTCGAAGTTGATAATCCCTTCAAATTCACCCTTTTCGTTGGTTACAGGAAAAATCGTTTGTTTGGTTTGTGAAAGGATGGCAGGAACGTCTTCCAGTTTTGCAGTATTCGGAATAGCTGTAAAATCTGTTTTGATGTGTTTTGAAAGTTCAATAGAAGACAGTATGTTTTTGTCTTTATCGTCTGTAAAAACAGTTCCGGTATCGGCTAAACTTTTAATGTCCATAGAATGTCCTTCCATTTTTTTGGAAATAGCGAAGCTAATGGAAGAGACGATCATTAACGGAACAAAAAGTCCATAACCACCCGTGATTTCTGCAATAAGGAAGATAGCAGTTAAAGGCGCGTGAAACAATCCGCTAAGTAAACCCGCCATTCCAACTACTGAAAAATTGCTTACCGGAAGGTTTTTATCAATTCCTGTTAATTGAAAAAATTTAGCAACAAAAAAACCAAGATAGGATCCCACAAAAAGAGAAGGGGCAAAATTACCTCCATTACCACCACTACCTAAGGTTAATCCTGTCGCGATAGATTTAATCATCATGGTCATGCCGATGAAAGCAAGAAGTATCCACTGGTTTGATTTATGCTTTTCCAAAAAGGTATTTTCAAGTAAAATGCCCGGATCAGAAGAGGATAGTGCTTTAATACTTTCATAACCTTCTCCGAAAAGCGTCGGAAAAAAGAAAATTAAGACCGCTAAGATAAAGGCTCCGAATAATGCTTTTTTATAAGTGGAAGATTTGATTCCGCTAAAAAAATGCTCCACTTTTCGGAAGTTTCTGGCATGATATACAGAAACCAATCCGGCTAAAATTCCTAGAATGATGTAATAAGGAATGTTGTGATAGTCAAAGGTTAGCTGGTTTTTGAACGTCAGTAAAATGTCTTCCTTCAAAATTACTGTTGAAACTAAAGCTCCGGTTGCTGCGGAAATCATGATTGGAATAAAAGCGGTTACACTCATGTCTGCCAAAATCACTTCGATGGCAAATAAAACTCCTGCAATGGGAGCGCTAAAAGCTGCACCAATTCCGGCGGCAACTCCGCAGGCTAATAATAAGGTCCGGTCCTTATAATTTAAACGGTATTTCTGCGCAAAATTAGAACCGAAAGCTGCTCCGGTTATAGTAATCGGAGACTCTAATCCCGCAGATCCGCCCATACCAACCGTTAAGGAGCTGGTGATTATTTGCGCATACATCTGCTTTTTAGGCATTACTCCTGATTTGTTAGCCACAGCAATCATGATTTGCGAGGTACCTTTTTCGATGCTTCCGTCTAAGAACTTTTTTACCACCCAAACGGTGAGTAAAATTCCAATTATGGGTAGTAAACTGTTGGAATAGGGCAAATGAAAAATATGGTCAATGTAATTTGCAAAACGGAACACCCAATGCGCAAAAGTTTTTAAAACAATTACAGCTAGTGCCGAAGAAATCCCAACCAAAACACAGGAAACATACAAAAACTGACGATTGCTCAAAACCGATTTCAGCATGAATAAAAACGCTTCAAAACGCTTTAACTGGCTGCGAATTAGTAAAGTGAAAAATGAAGCTTTTTGATTAGGCATTTTTTGTATTCTGATTGGATTAAAACGCTAAAATACGGCTTTTTTATCGGAACAGCCTTTTAATGAAATCATAAATTTCGTAGGGCTTCGCGTTTGCTTAAGGGTTTTAAGTCAGTTGTTGTAACAAAATCCGTAACGCCTTTTGGGTTAAAACGACTGTAATCTCGAAGCGCCCATCCTATGGCTTTCTGAATGAAAAACTCTTTTGAATCTTTATGTTTTTCGCATAAAGAAAACAATAATTCTGAATCAGTTTTTGTTTTGTAATCCAGTTGGAACAAAATAGAAGAACGGTTCAGCCATATATTGTCTGAATTAGAAAATCGGTTGATAACGTTATGAATTTCATTAGGAAACTGAGCCAGATAATTTCCAAGCAGGTATTTGGCAATTGTATCCACACTGTCCCACCAGGAATGAGTAACAATTAGTTTTTCAATGAGTTTACTATCTTCCTTTTGATTTTTCTTTTTGAGTTCTTTCATCAGGATTTCAATGGCGCAATAATGAAATTCACGTTCTTTTTTATTGTATAGTTCCAATGCGATTGCTCGGGTATTTTGTTTTATTTCTTCTTTGTGAAGGTTCCAGATTTCTTTAAATAATGTTCTTCGTGGTGTGGTTTTGATTCCTAAAAAGGGGAAATTATTTTTCATATAAGCTTCCATAGGAGCGGCCAATTCCGCTGATGCATTCTCATGGAAAACTCGTTCAAGTTCTGAGATGAAATTCATTATAAAATAGCAAGTTTTTGTTGTGCATGCGCTCGTAATTCTTCAAAAAAAGTGGTGAATTCCTGTTCAAATTCGGTGTAGTATTCGTTTAATTCCTGAACAGCATTTTGCATGTTAGAACGGTTTTTGGTACGGTGATCCATCTGAAATAAAATTTTACCGATTCCTTCAACACTTCCGTAAGAAACCAGCCAGTTTCGACCAATCATATAGGGCATCATACCCTGTGTTTTTGGAGTAAGCCAATCGTAATTTTCTCTAAGTGAATTATAAAACCGTTCTGTGTAATCTTCTAATTTTTCTTTTGAATAATTTGCCCAGTTTTTAGCCAGAAAATGATCGTAAAAAATATCCATAATCACTCCGGAATAATGGCCGTATTTTTCATGTAATCGATGTTTACTTTGACGAAAAACCGGATGCGCATCGGTAAAAGTGTCAATTGCCCGATGAAGTAAAACGCCTTTTTGAACTTCCAGCGGAAATTGCTCATAATCATGCCCGCGAATACCGTCCGCCATAAAATTCCCGATTTTAATTAAATCGTTTTCTCCGGAAAGATAGATGTGTGCTAAAAAGTTCATCAGACTAATTTAATCATTTTTAATGACGAATTTTAAATTTTAAATGATTTTCTCAAAACCACAATTCGTTATATTTGTCTCTTCATTTATAATTAACCGAATTTAGAATAACTTCTTATATGACTTTAATAAAATCCATTTCAGGAATTCGCGGAACCATTGGCGGAAAGGTTGGAGACAATCTTACTCCGGTTGATGCTGTAAAATTTGCTTCAGCCTACGGAACTTTCTTAAAACAGAATATCAATAAAGATAAATTAGCCGTTGTGATTGGTCGTGATGCCCGTATTTCTGGCCCGATGATTCATAATTTGGTAGTAAATACTTTAATCGGTTTAGGAATTGATGTTATCGATTTAGGGTTGTCAACCACACCAACGGTAGAAGTTGCCGTTCCTTTGGAAAAAGCTGATGGAGGAATTATTTTAACTGCATCACATAATCCCAAACAATGGAACGCTTTAAAATTGTTGAATGCAAAAGGTGAGTTTTTAAACGGTGCCGATGGTGCAAAAATTCTTGAAATTGCAGAAGCAGAAGCTTTCGATTTTTCAGATGTTGATAGTTTAGGAACGATTACCGAGAATGATGCATACATGGACATCCACATTGATGAAGTGTTGAATTTACCATTAGTTGATGCTGAAGCGGTTGCTAAAAGAAAGTTCAAAGTTGTTGTCGATGGTGTTAATTCATCTGGAGGAATTATTATTCCGAAGTTATTGGAACAAATGGGTGTGGAAGTAGTAGAATTGTACTGTGAACCCAATGGGCATTTTCCACACAACCCAGAGCCTTTGAAAGAACATTTAGGTGATATCTGTAAATTGGTTGTAGAAGAAAAAGCTGATTTTGGAATTGTAGTTGATCCGGATGTAGATCGTTTAGCATTTATTTCCAACGATGGTGAAATGTTCGGCGAAGAATATACCTTAGTTGCAGTTGCAGATTATGTATTGAGTAAAACACCGGGAAATACGGTTTCGAATATGTCGTCTTCAAGAGCTTTAAGAGATATAACCGAAAAACACAACGGAAGCTATCAGGCAAGTGCAGTTGGGGAAGTTAATGTTGTGGAATTGATGAAAGCAACCAACGCAATCATTGGAGGAGAAGGAAACGGAGGAATCATTTATCCTGAAATTCATTACGGAAGAGATTCGTTAGTTGGTGTAGCTTTATTCCTGACGCATTTGGCAAGTATGGAAATGACCGTTGCCGAATTAAGAGCTTCTTATCCACAGTATTTCATGAGTAAGAACAAAATCGAATTAACGCCTCAAATTGATGTAGACAATGTGATGAAGCAAATTGCTCAAAAATATGCTTCGGAAAACATTTCAACCATCGACGGGGTGAAAATTGATTTTCCAACGGAATGGGTTCATTTAAGAAAATCGAACACAGAACCAATCATCCGAATTTACACCGAAGCGCCAACCCAAAATGCTGCCGATGTTTTAGCGGAACGTTTTGTTAGCGAGTTAAAACAGATAGCCGGAATCTAAATATAAAAACCCTGAGTGAAAGCTCAGGGTTTTTCTTTATGATTTAATTGCGTGTTATTCAGTTTTCTTAGTATTAACTAAATCGGTAAAGCTTTTAGCAGCATTGGTAAAATCGGAAGGAACTAATACAATGGTTGTGGTATTATTGTCGATACCAATTTCTGAAAGCATTTGCATTCTTCGCAACTCTAACGCAATTGGGCTTTCTGCCATTTTTGTGGCTCCTTGTGTAAGCTTGATGGAAGCGTCTAATTCGGCTTCGGCTTTAACAATTCGGGCTCTTTTTTCTCTGATGGCTTCAGCTTCACGTGCCATGGCTCTTTGCATACCTTCCGGAATTTCAACATCTTTCATCTCAACCATTTCAATTTTAATTCCCCATGGTTCGGTAGCGGTGTCTACCATTTTTTGAAGGGTTCCGTTAATCTTTTCACGTTCTCTTAGAACTTCATCCAGAGTATGCTGTCCGATAATGTTACGTAAAGCCGTTACCGAAAACTGATAAACTGCTTTGTTGTAATCTGCCACTTTAATGATGGCATCTTCAGGAACGGTAATTTTAAACCATAGTACTGCATTTACTTTGATTGTGACACTGTCTTTGGTAATGGTTTCCTGTTGTTCTAAATCTACTGTTTTGGTTCGGATGTCTACTCTTTGTTGTCGGTCAATTAAAGGTATAATCCAGTAAAGTCCCGGACCTTTAATTGAATGAAAGCGTCCAAGTCTGAAAATGACACCTCTTTGGTACTCTTGTGCAATTCGAAATCCCGATAGAAGGATTATAACCACAATTGCAATAATTTGTAAGGTCATGATTGTTTTTTTAAGTTGATAATTTGCTTTTCATTAATGAAAAACGAATTGATTACTAATCATTACTTATACGTAAGATCCAAGGAAAAGTTTACAAAAAAACGGGATTATTTTAAGATTTTTAAAAACTCAATCCAAGGACCAACTTCCTGCTTGTATTGTTTGGCTATGATACGGTTAATCTGAGCTAAATGGTCTAAATCGTGCACCATCCAACAGCTTAATAATTGTGAAAGGGTAACTGCTCCAAAAACAGGGTGAATGCCTTTTCTGTTAAAGTCTTTTTCGGTAATGTTTTTCGATTTTAAAATACTTGTGTTCTTCTCGCGTAGCACTTTAAATTCTTCCAATAATTGATTTAAAGACTTGCCTTTGCTTTCTTCAAACATTGCAAACCGATCGAAAGGCTTGAAGTTTTTATCAGCTCCTTCAGAAAGAATAATTTTCAATCGAGCGATCCAGTCGGTTTGTTCTCCGTGAATTAAGTGTCCGACCACATCAAAAACACTCCAGGTTTCTTCGCCTTCGTTGCAATGTATCCATACATCTGATATTCCTCTTAATTGCGTTTCTAAAATTAATGGTGTCCGTTCTAATAGTTCTATGGAATTTTCAAGGTTAAAAGTCATGGTTTGGATGTTTTTGATTACTAATTTAAGAGATTACTGTCGAATAATTTTACAAGAAACCTGTATTATGTTAAAATTAAATTCTGAAGGTCAAAAACCCAAGTTGCTACAAGTCTAATTATCAAAAAAATGTATCTTTGAACGCAAATGCAAAATGGAATGACTACAACTGAAAAAGCAACCCAACTAGAACAGTATTTTCAACAGTTTCGTAATAACATCATTGGTATCAATCAGGAGTTTGAATCGCCTTTTGGTACTCAAAGAATAATTTATACCGACTGGACGGCTTCCGGGCGTTTATACCGTCCGATTGAAGAAAAACTGATTAACGAATTCGGTCCGTTTGTGGCTAATACCCATACAGAAACAACAGTTTCAGGTACAGCGATGACTATGGCGTATCATGAAGCGCGCCACATCATCAAAAAACACGTTAACAGTAATCAAGACGATATTTTGATTGTGGACGGTTCGGGAATGACCGGTGTAGTGAATAAATTCCAACGTATTTTAGGACTTAAAGTACCTGAAAACCTTCAGAAATATACTCAGGTTCCGGAGGAGAAAAAGCCCGTGGTTTTTATTTCTCATATGGAGCACCACTCCAATCAGACATCATGGTTGGAAACGATTGCAAAAGTAGAGGTTATCCCAGCATGCGAAAAAGGTTTGATTTGTCTGGATAGTTTCAAAGAATTGCTGGAGCAATATAAAGACCGAACGTTAAAGATTGCTTCAATTACGGGTTGTTCAAACGTAACGGGAATTAGAACGCCGTACCACGATGTTGCTAAATTAGTGCATCAGTATAATGGAGTTTGTTTTGTGGATTTTGCCTGTTCGGCGCCGTATATTAAAATCGATATGCACCCGGCCGATAATCCGGAAGGTTATTTGGATGCGATTTTCTTTTCTCCACACAAATTTTTAGGCGGCCCTGGAACTTCAGGTGTGCTTATTTTCAATAAAAAATTATACAAAAATATGGTGCCTGATCATCCGGGAGGAGGAACCGTTAGCTGGACGAATCCTTGGGGAGAGCACAAATATTTGGACAACATCGAAGAACGTGAAGACGGTGGAACGCCAGGATTTCTTCAGGTAATCAAAACGGCATTAGCTATTCAGCTTAAAGAACAAATGGGAGTTGATAATATCCTGAAACGCGAACATGAAATCGTGGATTACGTTTTCGAGCAGTTAAAGGCGATTCCTAATTTAAACATTCTGGCAGCTCAGCATGAAAACAGGTTGGGGGTGATTTCGTTTTATATAAATGATTTGCATTTCAATTTAGGGGTTAAATTGCTTAATGATCGCTTCGGAATTCAAACCCGAGGAGGTTGCAGTTGCGCCGGAACCTACGGGCATTACTTGTTGCATGTAGACCAAGAACAATCCCATTATTTAACCGATAAAATTACTTCCGGAGATTTAATTGAAAAACCGGGATGGATTAGGATGTCGATTCACCCAACTACAACTTCTGAAGAAATCGAATACGTTTGCAAGAGCATCAAAGCCTTAGCAGAAAACCACAAAGAATGGGCTCAGGATTATGAGTACAACAAGTGTTCGAACGAGTTTCTGCATAAAAATGCGTTGCATAAAGAAAAAGAAATGGTAGCCAATTGGTTCAAACTTTAAAAGAAAAAGCTCAGTAAAAATCTACTGAGCTTTTTTTATTCTTTATCACGACGGAATTTCCAACGCTTGTGTGTCCAGAAATAATATTCGGGCGCCGCGTAAATTTGTTTTTCCACTTCCTGAAGAAATTTTTTGGAAACATCATAGTTGGGAATGTCGGTTACATTTTCCGCTAAAGGAATAAAGGTTGCCTGATAATGGCCGCGTTTTACTTTTTCGACTTTGAGGTACAGAACATTCATGTCTGTTTTCTTGGCCAGCATTTCGCCGCCGGTATGTACAGGAACTTCATGCCCCATAAAGGTTTCCCAGTAATGTGTTCGGTAGGGAACCGGAGTTTGGTCGCTCACAAAACCGTAAATTCCCATTATTCCTTTTTCCTGATTTTCATTAACCGCTTTTATTGTTGATTTGGTATCGATTAAAGCCGCATCAAATTTGGAACGAATGTCTCTTATCAGTTTGTCAAAATGAGGATTTCTGATGCGTTTATAGATTCCAAAACCTTTAAAACTGATGTATTTTCCAAGGATAATCATCCATTCCCAGCTGGCATAGTGCGCGCACATAAGCACAATGCTCTTGTTTTTCTTTTCAAATTCATGAACAAGCTCAATGTTGGTGAAGACGAAACGTTTTTTCATCTCTTTTTCAGAAATGGTAAGCGTTTTAATCATCTCCAGAAACATATCGCACATATGTTTGTAGAATTTTTTCTCTACAAGCAACTGCTCTTTTTCAGAAAGATGCGGCAGAGTTAGTTTGATATTTGAACGCACGACTTTTTTTCGGTAGCCAATTACTCGGTAAACCAAAATATAAATCAAGTCAGAAAAGAAATAAAATATAGGAAAAGGAAGTATGGAAATGCACCACAAAATCGGATATACCAACAGGTAAACTACTAATTGCATTCGGATAATTTTTTACAAATATACTTTTTAAACCAATTAATCTTTTATTTAATTAACATTCTGTAAAGAAACAATTGGTAAATTTACGGTAAGAAAATTCAATATATGAACCCAGTTTTATTAATTATCATTGCAGTTACGGCTATTGTAAGCTATAGAGGATTTAACGACAGCGCATTTTTTCGCAAATATGAGTTTCACATCGGAAGTATTCGAGCCGGGGAACACATCCGGATGATTACTTCGGGATTTCTTCATGGTGATTTCGGTCATTTAATATTCAATATGTTAACCTTGTATTTTTTTGCTCCGGTAGTGATTAGTTATATGGGGGTATTCCATTTTTTGATTGTTTACTTCGGAAGTTTGATTTGCGGTAGCTTGTTGTCGCTCTATTTTCATAAAGACGATTACTATTACAGGGCAATTGGAGCTTCTGGGGCTGTAACCGGAGTTTTGTATTCGGCGATTTTATTTCAACCGGATATGAGCTTGTATTTGTTTTTTATTCCGATTCCTATTCCGGCTTATCTTTTCGGTATTGGTTATCTTTTATATTCTATTTACGGGATGAAAGCTAAGAACGATAACATTGGTCACACAGCGCATTTTGGAGGCGCGATAGGAGGTTATATCATTACGTTATCGCAAGAACCATCAATGCTGCTGGACAATACAATGATGGTAATTTTGCTTGCCATTCCAATTGTGATTTTATTTGTTTTGGAAAAAACAGGGAAGTTGTAAAGTTTGGCATTGCTTTTGAATGTTATAAGAAAATTAATATTTAATACTATGAGAAAAATTGTTTTAATCGCCGTAACCTTATTTATGAGTGTATTTTCAAACGCACAAGAAATGAAAACAGTACCGCAAATTGTAGTTTCCGGAGAAGGAAAAATCAAAGTAACACCCGATCAGGCAGTTATTAATGTTGGTGTTGAAAACACAGGGAATGACGCTGCAGAAGTTAAAAAGAAAAATGATGCTGCCATTGATGCGATAATCAAATACCTGAAAAACGCGAAATTACCAGCTTCAGATTATCAGACCAAACAGGTGAATTTGTATAAAAATTTCGATTACGATAAAAAGAAGTACTATTACAATGCTTCACAAACTATTTCGATTACGTTAAAGGATTTATCGAAGTACGATGTCATTATGATGGGACTTGTAGATTCTGGGGCAAATACAATTCACGGAGTTGAGTTTCGTTCTTCAAAAGTAGCGCAATACGAGTCTGAGGCGCGTGTTAAAGCAGTTCAAAATGCTAAGGCAAAAGCTTTGGATTATGCAGGGGCATTAAACCAAAAAGTTGGAAAAACGCTTTTAGTAACCGATAATTCTCAGACCTATTATCCTAGACCGATGTTTGCCGAGATGAAAGTAGGTGCCGATGCAGGAATGTCTAGAGAAACATTAGCGATAGGAGAAATTGAAGTGACGGCGAATGTTACCATTAATTTTGCTTTGGAATAATTAAGCTATAGAAATAAAAAAGCCCGGAAGTTTTCCGGGCTTTTTTATTTCTTAATTATTGAGATTATGATAAATTATTTCGTGATCCTGAGTAACGAAGTGGTATTAATTTTTATGATAGGATTCCTCCATTTCATTCCGGCATCCTGAGTAAGGGAACCTTACTCAAACTAAATGAATAAAAAAAAGCACCAAGTGAACTTGGTGCTTTTTTTTATTCATTTAGTTTGTGGGGAGAGCAGGATTCGAACCTGCGAAGACTTAGTCAGCAGATTTACAGTCTGCCCTCGTTGGCCGCTTGAGTATCTCCCCAACGCATAATTGCTTATTGCGGTTGCAAATATAGAACTGTTTTTTCGTTATGCAAGCGTTAAATAAAGATAATTTTAAAGTTTTTTTTAATGTATTGGAAGTGAATAAAATAAAAAAAATCTCCCTAAGGAGATTTTTTTGTTCAAGAGTATTTTTAGGGCTTATTTAGCCAATAATTCGGCAACTTTAGCTTTTAATTCTGCACCGCGAAGGTCTTTAGCAACAATTTTTCCTGTAGCATCCAAGATAAAAGTAGCAGGAATTGATTTTACACTGTACTCTTTTGCAATCGGATCTTCCCAAAATTTCAAATTAGAAACTTGAGTCCAAGTTAAGTTGTCTTTGGCGATAGCTTCTTTCCATTTTGCAGCATCTTTGTCTAAAGAAACCCCAATGATGTTTAATCCTTTTGCATGGAATTCATTGTAAAGAGCAACCACGTTAGGGTTTTCAGCACGACAAGGACCACACCAAGACGCCCAGAAATCAATAATGGTAACTTTTCCTAATGATTCTTTCAAAGAAACCATTTTTCCTTCAGGATTTGGAGCTTTAAAATCTGGAGCTTCCAATCCTACAGCAACTTCTTTTACTGGCGCAATTAGTTTTTTAATACGCAAGGCTGGTTTAGTAGCGCTCAATTCTTTTGAGTATTTTGCCATTTGTGTTTTAATTTCTTCTAAAGGCATCATTCCTCTGGAAACATAGTTCTCTAAAATGATTACAGACAAAATCTCGTTGTTGTTTTTCTGCATGTAATTTTTAGGATGCTCCATCATTGATTTTTGCAAATCCATCATTTGTTTCATCAAAGCGTTAACGGTTGCAGTATCTTTTTGAGATTCAGCTGCCATGTATTTTGCCTGATTGTCTTTTCTGAATTTTTCGAACGATTTGTATTGCGTTTGAACCTCTTCGTTAAACTTCTGAAGTTTGTCGTTGTTTGTTGTTCCGGAAAGTTTAGTTAGGTGTAAAGAATCTTTTTGGATAGAGATGTTTAATTCTCCGTTCTCCAAAATAAACGGAACTAAAGTGTTAGGGTTATCAATTTTAATAAAACTGATGTCTGTACTGTCTACAATTCCTTTGAATTCGAATTTACCGTTTTCAATTTTAACGGTATCTTTAGCAACCGGCCCCATTTCTCCCTGAAATTGAAGGATTACTGGAGTCCCGTTTTCAAAACCTTTAGCGGTACCGGTAATTAAGAATTCGTTGTCACCAACTTTGCTGCAAGAAGCCATAATTGAGAATGCAGCCAATAAAAGAACTTTCTTCATTTTTAAGTTTAATTGTTTGAGTTGCAAAAGTATTCAAAAATACTAAGCATTTATCTATAGGATTTATTAAAGTTTTGTTAGCACTAAAAAAGAAAAATCAGGACTGAGCCTGATTTTCAAATTGTTATTTTAAGGTTGAAGGACAAACGAATTTCGTAAGCGGAACCCCGGCGTTTCGTATTCCGGCTATTCCTTTTTCAACGTTGATCATGTTGTGATAGCCTCTTGCTTTTAAAATGGATGCCATGATTACCGAACGATAACCTCCCGCGCAATGCAAATAAAAATCTTCATTTTTAGGAACTTCTGAAAGCTGACTGTTTACAAAATCTAAAGGAATATTGATGGCATTTTCAACGTGTTCTGCGGAATATTCTCCCGGTTTTCTGGAATCAACTACTTTTAATGAAGTTTGATCTTTTTCTGAAGCAAACTGTTCCGGTGAAATCGAAACAATGCTGTCTGTTTCAAAACCTGCAACTTTCCATGCTTCAACCCCGCCTTTTAAATAACCTAAGCAATTGTCAAAGCCTACACGAGCTAATCGGGTGATGGTTTCTTCTTCACGCCCTTCTGCGGTAATTAAAAGAATTGGTTGTTTGATATCCATAATCAAGGCGCCAACCCAAGGAGCGAAATTTCCGTCCAATCCGATAAAAATCGAACCTGGAATATGTTCTTTAACAAAAGCATCCTGATGACGAACATCTAAAACCAAAGCCTCGCTATCATTGGCAACTGCTTCAAATTCTTTTGGTTCCAAAGCGTGTTTTCCTTTAGATAAAACAGTGTCTAAACTTTCATAGCCCTGAATGTTCATCATTACGTTTTGCGGAAAATAGGCTGGAGGTGCTCCTAAACCATCCAATAATTCAGCGATGAATTCCTCTTTGGTCATATCAGCACGTAAAGCATAATTCACTTTTTTCTGATTGCCTAAAGTGTCGGTGGTTTCTTTGCTCATGTTTTTTCCGCAGGCGCTTCCGGCACCGTGGTTCGGATACACGATCAGGTCATCAGACAAAGGCATGATTTTATTGCGAAGGGAATCGTATAGAAATCCTGCTAATTTTTCCTGAGTTAAATCCGAAGCAATTTTTTGAGCTAAATCCGGTCTTCCTACATCGCCAATAAACAAAGTGTCTCCGGTGATGATACCGTGTTCTTTACCGTTTTCATCAATCACTAAATAAGTGGTACTTTCCATAGTGTGCCCTGGGGTGTGCAAGGCTTTGATTGTTGCATTTCCAATTTTAAACTCCTGATTGTCTGTTGCAATGGTAGCTTCAAAACTAGGTTGAGCTGTTGGCCCGTAAACGATTTGCGCTCCTGTTTTTTTGGCTAAATCCAAATGTCCGGAAACAAAATCGGCGTGAAAATGCGTTTCAAAAATGTATTTGATTTTAGCATTGTCTTTCGTTGCTTTATCAATATAAGGCTGAACTTCGCGTAACGGATCGAATATAGCAGCTTCTCCGTTATTTTCGATATAATAAGCAGCGTGAGCGATACATCCGGTATAAATTTGTTCTATTTTCATATGCGTTGTAATTTTTTTGTAAAGGTACTATAATGTGTAATTACTTGACGTAACATAAGTTACATTCCAAGTAGTTCTTTTGATAAAATAAACAGTGCCATTAAGAGCACAAAGTAACCAAATCCTTTTTTAAGTTGGGTATCATTTAGGAACTTATTAAGATAGATTCCGATAAAGATACCTACTACAGATATTGAGGTAAAGATAAGAAGGAATTGCCAATCGATCGTTAGATTTTGAACATCTCCCATAAAACCTATTAGCGAATTTAAGGCAATGATCATTAGGGAAGTAGCTACAGCTTTTCGCATGGGTAATTTAGCGAAAAACACTAGCGATGGAATGATCAAAAAACCACCTCCGGCACCAACTAATCCTATCAATAATCCTACAATTATCGTTTGAAGAAGGAATTTTATTTTGGAATCGGAATCAGTATTTATCACGACCTCTTTTCTCTTTCTGAGCATGGATAAAGCTGCAAAAAGCATGATTACGGCAAAAAGAACCATCAGAAAGATTTCTTTGGTTAAGCTGAAGAAAGAAGTCTCTAAAATGGTGTCCGGTAGAGCAGGGACAATGTATCTTCTTGTCAGGTAAACGGTTATGAATGAAGGTATGGCAAATAAGAATCCTTTTTTAAGATCAACAAAACCTTTGAAAAAATTTTGAGTGGCACCAAAAGCTGAAGTGGTTCCCACAATAAAAAGCGAATAGGCAGTAGCTGTAACCGGATTAAAACCCAAAGCGTAAACCAATAAAGGTACGGTAAGTATAGAACCGCCACCACCTGTCAATCCTAAAATTAGTCCAATTACTAAAGCGCCAAAATAACCGAATACTTCCATTAGAATTGTAAGATTTCAATTTTGTTACGATTCAGTTTGATTTTGCCTTCCTGTTCAAGGGTTTTTAAAAGTCGGGAAATCACAACTCGTGAAGTATGCATTTCACTTGCAATTTCCTGATGCGTATTGGAGATTTCGGTTGTTCCTAAAACTTTTGCTTTGTCGGTCAGGAATTTATAGAGACGCTCGTTCATGTTCATAAAAGCTAGATTGTCAATGGCTTCCAGCATTTCCATTAGTCTCGTGTTGTAGCTCTCAAAAACAAAATTGCGCCAGGATTTGTATTTCACGATCCATTCTTCCATTTTTTCAATCGGGATCATAATCAAATCGCCAGCAGTTTCCGAAACCGCCTGAATTTTACTTTTGTTGTTGCCTAAACAGCAGGTTAGGGTCATGGCACAGGTATCGCCACGCTCTAAAAAGTACAAAAGGAATTCGTCGCCGTTTTCGTCTTCGCGCATAATTTTTATGGCGCCGTTTAAAAGGATGGGCATGAATTTTATGGTTTCGCCTATTTCCATTAAAATGTCATCAGCAGCAAATTTTCGGTGCTTTCCGACTTTGGCGATTTCTTCCAGTAAAGCATCTTCAAATAAATAACCGTACGATTCCTTTAATAACTGATACATGGTTTTGTTTTTTACAAATGTAGGTTTTTGAAAAACATGCTTCAGTAACTTTTGTTACCTAAATTCCAGCACCTGACAAGTTAATCCAAAAGTAGTGTTAAATTGTCGTTATTGAACTTATTTTATTCTTAAAAAAGGTTTTGGATTTATTTTAAAACCATATATTTGCTTGCTTTTTTTAAAGCCTCAAAATAAACAAACAAACAAAATTAAGTTGTAAATAATTGAAACTATGGCAACAGCAGCAAAGCCACAGCCTAGCATGTATGAGAACGTAAAAAATCAGTTCGAAAAGGCGGCTAACGTAATGGGATTGGATGAAACAGTTAAAAAAATCCTTTCTACCACAAACAATGAGATTATCGTACACTTTCCAGTAAAAATGGATAACGGTACAGTAGAAGTATTCACTGGTTACCGTGTACAACATAACAATGTACTAGGTCCTTACAAAGGAGGACTTCGCTACCACCCAACGGTAGACATCGATGCAGCAAGAGCATTAGCTACATGGATGACATGGAAAACTTCATTGGCAGGACTTCCTTACGGAGGTGGTAAAGGAGGAATCCAGTTAGATCCTAAAAAATATTCTCAAGGGGAATTAGAGCGTATCACGCGTCGTTTTGCTTACGCATTAGGAGATAATATCGGTCCTGAGCATGATATCCCTGCTCCGGACGTTAACACTAACGCACAAATGATGGCTTGGATTGCAGATACGTATATGTCTACAAAATCTCCGGCTGAGCGTTCTAAAAACCAACACGTTGTAACTGGTAAGCCAGTAGGTTCAGGAGGTTTGGAAGGACGTGACCGTGCAACAGGATTCGGGGTAGTTGCTACTTTAGAGTCTTGGGCTAAATTAAGAAACACTACTTTAGAAGGTAAAAAATATATTGTTCAAGGTTTCGGTAACGTAGGGTATTGGGCGGCACATTTCATGAACAAAAACGGAGCAATCTTAGTTGGAGTTCAGGATGCTACAGGAACAATCTACAACCCTGAAGGAATTGATCCGGAAGCTTTATTACGTTTCCAAGCGGACAACGGAACAATCTCTGGTTTCAAAAACACTCAGGATTATGCTGGAGAAGATTTCTTCGGAATTGACTGTGATATCGTAATTCCTGCTGCTTTAGGTAACCAAATTACTGAAGTTAATGCTGATACTGTAAAAGCTAAAGTAATTGCTGAAGGAGCTAACGGACCTATCGATACTGAAGGTGAAGCGATCTTATTAGCAAAAGGAATCGAAATCATTCCGGACATTTTATGTAATTCTGGAGGTGTAATTGGTTCTTACTTTGAATGGTTGCAAAACCGTAACGGAGAAATCTGGACTATGGACGATGTAATCATCAAATTGAGAAAGAAAGTTGAAGACGCTTTCAACCGTGTAGTAATCACTGGTGGTCAGTACAAAACAGACTGGAGAACTGCAGCTTACATTCAGGCTTTAGTTCGTATCGAAATGGCATACAAACAAAGAGGTATCTTCCCTTAATCAGGTAGAAACTTTACAGATAAAAAAAACCGCTCAACTGAGCGGTTTTTTTTATTTGCTATTAACTAATATAGAGCCAAACTCTCCATAATGAATCTGAAAAGAGTGATTTATACTACCACCATTGGTGTAATATCCAAATCCATTTGTGGTAATTATTTTTCCTTTTCTAAAAATCTCAATACCGTATGATCCGTCAGATTTATTGTTTCTACAGAAAATGATATTTCCCGTTTTTGATTCTTTTGGCTTAATATTGTATAGTGTTAAAGGTTTGCAATCTCTTCTAGTGTAAATTTTTACACTATCAACAACCTGGTGATTGTTGTTTTCAAAAACAACCTCGGGTGAATTTTTAATGCACCCGATGGTTAAAAAGAAAACACAAAAGATTGCGTATTTTAAATTGTGTTTCATTTGTAGAATTACCAAATCTTAACACGTTTGTTTTCCGGTAAGAACATTTTGTTGCCTTCTTTTACATTAAAGGTTTTGTAGAATTCCGGCATGTTGCTTAATGGTCCGTTGATACGCCATTGAGCCGGTGCGTGAACATCTACTATGATTTGATTCGCAAGGGATTCGTCTTTCATATTAACCATCCATGCGTAACCATAGGCTAAGAAGAAACGTTGATCTGGAGTTAGACCACTGATTTTTTGTTGCGTTTTGTACTGCTCCGTTTTCTTGAACGCTTCATACCCCATTACCACACCGCCTAAATCGGCAATGTTTTCTCCTTGCGTAGCGTCACCGTTTAAATGTTTGGTTTCTAAAACAGTATAGTTGTTGAACTGCTCAACAATCAGTTTGGTTTTTGCCTGGAATTTTTTCAAATCTTCAGCAGTCCACCAATTGTTCAGGTTTCCGTTTTCGTCGTACTGGCTTCCCTGATCGTCGAAACCGTGCGTGATTTCGTGACCGAAAGTAGATCCTCCAATGATTCCGTATAAAATTGCGTCATCCGGCATTTTTCCTTCAAATCCTGGAACGATAATATTACAAGCAGGCACTACAATTTCGTTATTGCTTGGGTTGTAATAAGCGTTATACGTTTGCGGATACATGCTCCATTCGGTACGATCCACCGGTTTTCCATATTTTGAAGTCATGTAATTGTAAGCCCAGATGTTGGCGTTCATTACGTTTTTACAGTACGAGTTTCTGTCGATGGTTAAAGCGCTCATGTCTTTCCATTTGTCAGGATAACCAACTTTCATCACAATTTTGGAAAGCTTGCTTAAAGCTTTTTTCTTGGTTTCTTCACCCATCCAGTCCAATTGTCTGATATGGTCTGCATATACTGAACGGATGTTATTCCCGATTTCCAGTAATTTTTCTTTGGAACCTTTTGGCAGATATTCGTCAACATAAATTTGACCAATTAGCTCTCCTAAAGACCCGTCGGTTTGCTCTACAACGCGTTTCCATCTTGGTTTCTGTTCTTTAACCCCGTTCATTACAGTAGAGTAGAAGTAGAAGTTTTGCTTGTCAATGGCTTTATTCAGATAGGAAGCGTATGAATTCACCAAATCCCATTTCAAATAAACTTTCCAATCTTCGATAGTGTATTGGTTTACAACAGTATTTAATGCTTTGAAGAATTCCGGCTGACCTACAATGACTTCCTGAGCATTTTTGATTCCCATTTCCTGAAGCACCGGGCTCCATTTCACGGCTGGCGTGATTTTATCCAGTTCTGCTACTTTCATTTTGTTGTAATTTTTAACAGGATCGCGCAATGCTTCTAATTTTCTTGAAGCTTTTGCCATTTCTGTTTCCATTTTCATGATAAGCGCTGCATTCTTTTTAGCGGTCGCATCGTCTGCTCCGGTAAGTTTTTGCATCGCTTCAAGATGTTTTACATATTCCGTTCGGATTTTTGTAGTTTCTGTATCTGTATTGAAATAGTAATCACGGTTCCCCATTCCAATACCGCCTTGAGCAAGAAATACGGCGTATTGTGTACTAATTTTATCATCCTGACCCACATAAAACCCAAACGCAGGACCAGCACCTTGAGTGTGCAGATAACCAATAGTTGCCATTAATGAAGGTACATCTTTAACCGCATCAATTTTTTGCATATTTGCTTTAAGCGGATTTAACCCAGCTTTTTCCACTGCGTTTTCATCCATACCTGAAGCGTAGAAATCACCGATTTTTTGTTTGTTGCTTCCTTTTTCAGCACCTGTATCTTCCGAAGCTTTTACACAGATTTGTTTGATTTGAGAGTTGATGGTGTCTCCAATAGTTCTGAAAATCCCGTTACTGCGCTCAGAAGAAGGAATCGGGTTTTTCTTAAACCATCCGCCGTTGGCATAATTAAAGAAATCGTCTGCTGGGTTTACCAAAGTATCGCGATTGGTTACCAAGGGGTCGCTCAATTCGGCTAAATTCTCATTGTTATCTTTCTTGCACCCAACCAAAATTGTGGCAGAAAGGCAAAGAGACAAAGCAATTGCGTTTGTTTTCATATTTAATTGATTAGTTAAGATTCGAATGCAATAAGTAGTAAATTAAGGAATTTGTTACACCGATAAAGCCAATAGGATCCAGCCGTTTACAAGTAAAAGCCCACCAAGAGGAGTGATCGGGCCAAGAAAGCGCCATTTGCTGCCATTCATAGAAGAAAGGCACAGTCCATAAATACTGAATGAAAATAAAAGTGTGCCAACAATGAAGCAAATCGCAGCACTTTGCTCGATGCCGGATTCAAAAGAAAATAATTGTGCGGTAAGCATTAAGGCCAATGCGTGATACATTTGATATTTTACGCCGGTTTCAAAGCTTTTTAATAAGTCTTCACTCATTCGTTTTTTTAAGGCATGAGCTCCAAAGGCTCCTAAAATAACTGCTAAACCGCCGTAAAGCGCTCCAAAAGTGAGTACAATTTCTTTCATTGTCTGTTTTTTTTCAAAGATAGTTATTTCGCTAAATAGAAGGCTTTTCAGTTCTACAACTTTAATATAGATATGGTTAAGTTATTTTGTAATCAAATTTATTTTTTACTGAATTTGATCACGATTTTGTAATCAAAAAATTCTGTATAAAAAATTGATCACAAAAATGTGATTAAAATAATACGTTTAATAAAAAGATCACGATTCTTACATGATTTAAAATGAAACGTCAATAAAAGCACTTTACGACCTAAGAACGCGTAGCCGTTAAGAAAAATAAAAGCAATTCCGTTAAGAATTATTTTCTGTTTGACGCAAGCGAGTTAAAATAATTTAGAAATGTTTTTTTTAAGGTGTGGCTTCGGCTCCGCTCAGCCACCGGTTGTTTTGTTTTGGTATTGCTTGGTCAGCTGTTAGCGCTCAGGTCGTTGAACCTTCAGTTTGTATCAAGACAAAGAACATAACAAACAAAATCAGTAACTTTGAATATCAGAAAAAGTATCATGACACCAAACAAACAAACTGTCCACAATTACATGGAAGCCTTCAAAGCAATAGACCACGAAGCTATCTTAGCCTGTCTTACTGACGACGTAATCTGGCACATTCCGGGCACGTTCACTATTTCCGGTAAAGAAGCTTTCGATAAAGAAATTGAGAACGAAAATTTTACAGGGAAGCCAATTATTGAAGTGATTCGGATGGTTGAAGAAAACGATATCGTAATAGCTGAAGGAACCGTACAATGTAAATTAAAAGACGGGCCAATTTTGAATTTAGTATTTTGCGATGTGTTTCATATGCAGGATGCAAAAATAAAGCAGCTCACTTCGTATTTAATGAACACGGCGGCTTCAAATCATTAAGAAATGTCAAAAATCTACAATAAATTTAATTTTCATAAGCATACGTTTTGTGTTTTTAAAGAAGTTGATGAGCTTAAAATTGAAGCATTAAAACCCAATCATAACAGTAAATCGGGAAGCGTTTATTATTTTACTGAAGAGGGCGTGTACCGGGTTTCCAACCATTGGGGAAGGGCAGCCAATTGCCGCTGGAGGTTGGATTCAGACAGTAAAAATGTTAATCAGAGAACGAAAGTTGGTTATGCTAACTGGACCGATTTTTATCCGAATAATGAACAGGAGAATCTGTTTTACATCGAGGTTAACTGGCAAATCAATGAAGTAAGTTTTCAGCATAAAAACAACCCTAAGTATCAAGGAAAAGAAATGTTGCGCAATGCTTCTGAAACTTCAAAAGTGATTAAAACCATAAATGAATTGCTCACTACCGATAATTGGGCAAAATACCTTGATTTTGATGATCTTGATGTATTGCGAAAGGAAATCGTAACGCTATTAATTACTACTTCAAAAACTTTTTTAGAAATTAAACGAAATTATACCGCATAATGGGACGTCGTAATGAAACCAATCGATTGGCGCACAAAAAGAAAGTCGATCAAAAGAAAAATAAGGAAAAAGAAGCGGAACAACTTCGTAAAGAAAAACTGAAAACCATCATGAAGAAATTCAAAGATGAGAATGAACAGTAAATTTTGCTATCGTTTAAAAAAGTATAAATTTGAAATTAGTAACCAATAATCAAACTTAATCAAATGACAATTTTAACGACGATTTTATACGTATTTGCAGCTCTAGTTGCATTAGTTTTACTGGTAGCACTTCTTAAAAAGAAAACTTACGATGTTACTTGTGAAGTTGTGATCAACACTTCGAAACAAAACGTTTTTGGATATTTGAAGCAGCTTAAAAATCAAGACAATTTCAATATATGGGTAATGGCAGACCCTACGGCTAAAAAAGAATTTAAAGGAGAAGATGGTACTACCGGATTTGTTTATGCCTGGAATGGGAATAAGAAAGCAGGTGAAGGAGAACAGGAAATAAAAAAGTTAATCGAGAACGAATTGATAGCTACCGAAATCCGTTTTATCAGACCTTTTAAAGCAGTCGCTTATGCTGATTATAAACTTGAATCGGTTTCTGAGAATCAGACTAAAGTGATTTGGAACAACAAAAGCACAATGAAGTATCCAATGAATGTGATGATTTCCATGATTGAGAAAATGTTGGCTAAAGACATGAATACGAGTTTGTTAAATTTGAAAAACATTCTTGAAAAATAGTAAATAGCTTTTGAAAAGCCACAGTACTCTTATCAAATATTGTGTTACAATCTAAGCCGAACGATATTCAAAACGCCAATCGGTGGCTGAGGCCCTCGAAGCCACATCAGCTAAAATAGAACGTAATGAAAGAGTCTATGGTAAATATCGGAACCACTTAATTAATCCAGTATACCTTAAAAACAAGTGGCTTCGAGAGCCTCAGCCACCGTACAATATTAAAATCAATCGTGAATTTAAACACTTCTTCAACCTAAGACGTGTAACCGTTAAGAAAATTTCATAAATTTGAGAATACACACATTCTCAATATGATACCAAAAACCAAACTACGCGAATCCATATTCAGGCATTTAGACGGTATAACCCTTGCTCCGGTTGCTGTCTGTTTAAAAGACAAGGGTGTTTTGGAGTTCCTTGTGAATGAAAAACAAACTACCTTATCAGAAGTAACTGCAAAGTTCAAAGCCAATGAAGGGTATATGAATGTGGCACTTCGTATGTTGGCTTCGCAAGGTTTTTTGAACTATGAGGTAGACAATACCACCAATCAGGTAACGGTTTCAATCAATACTAAAACCGAGTTTGCCTTTTCACTGGTTCACTTATATCAGGATGTAGTACAACTTTTAAATACTACGGATGTTTTTACTGCAAATGTTATTACTGCCGATAGTATTGAAAATCTTCAACCCCTTTTTCAAAAATATGCGAACCAGTATGATTTGATTTTGGATAAAGAGGATGAAAAGCGTGCCGTTCAGGAACAGGTGTTAATGCATATTGAAGGTTATTTGGTGGCTCCATTAATTGTAAGTTTGGGGATGAGTGGGATGTTTCACAAATATTTTATGGAGACTTCCTTTAGAGCGGAAGAATTTCATAAAAACCCGGAAGCGTTCACTTTAATGCTCGAATTTTTCACTCATTTGGGTTGGTTTACCCAGAAGAAAGGTAATTATCAGTTTACCGAAGATGGTCTTTTCTTTGCCAAACGTGCTTCTGCCTATGGAGTAACTGTATCTTATTTGCCGATGTTCAAGCACATGGAAAGTCTGTTGTTTGGTAATCCGAACGAGATGAGGGATTTGGCTCCTAATCAGGATGAAATTCATGTAAACAGAGAAATGAATGTATGGGGCAGTGGAGGAGCGCATGCTACTTATTTTAAGGTTATCGACGACATAATCATTGAAATTTTCAATAAACCGATCCACGAACAACCTAAAGGAATTTTGGATATGGGGTGTGGAAACGGTGCTTTTTTAGAACACATATTTAACGTAATTGAACGTCAAACTCTTCGTGGTAAATTGTTTGACGAACATCCTTTGTTTCTGGTTGGGGCCGATTACAACCAAGCCGCTTTAAAAGTTACCAGAGCAAATCTTATTAAAGCCGATATTTGGGCCAAAGTAATCTGGGGCGATATTGGAAATCCGGAAGGTTTAGCTGCTGATTTACAGGAAAACTACAACATTGATTTAAAAGATTTACTCAACGTAAGAACCTTTTTAGACCACAACCGCATTTGGGAAGAACCTCAAACCAGTACTCCAAACCGTGTGAGTACTTCTACCGGAGCTTTTGCTCATCGTGGGAAACATTTAACCAATAATGCTGTAGAGGATAATTTGTTGGAGCATTTCAAGAAGTGGTCGCCTTACGTACATAAATACGGTTTGTTGATGATCGAATTACACACGGTTCCGCCAAAATTAACAGCTGCCAATTTGGGAAGCACTGCTGCTACGGCCTATGATGCTACACATGGTTTTTCAGATCAGTACATTGTAGAGATTGAGGTAATGCACAAAGTTGCCGCCGAAGCCGGTTTATTCCCAGATATGTTGTATTTCCAAAAATATCCGAATACGGATTATGCAACAGTAAGCATCAATCTTTTAAGAGGATGATTCAATTGCCTTTTAAACGGCTAAACATTTTTGAGAGAAGTATTTTAGCATCTTTTCGGTTTTTCGGGGCTTCTATGGCATGTAATCCGTTTTTACCTTGTACAAATTGATAACTGAAAGCAAATCTGGGATTTTTAGGCTCATCATCTAAAAGCCCGAAACGTAAATCGTTTAAGTATAAAATCCCATTGTTTTGAGTTACAAGATACCAGCCTTCACTAATTATTTTGAGCTTTTCAAAATCAGGGTTTCCTTTTAATTGTTTTTGTAAATCAAAGTTTTTAGGGTATTTCTGAAATGAAATCGGTTTGCTGTCTAAAAGGGAATAATCTCCAATGAGGTATGTTTCTTTAGTGTCAATATTAGCATTCCACAGAATCAAATTGAAAGGGCTTGGTTTTACAATAATTTCGGAATAGCTAATGTTCTGCTCTTTTGCAGCGTTCTCAAATTGATGTAACGCGTAGAGTTTAATTATGCAGGACAATAGCAAATAACTGCTACTGATGATAAGCCCCTGGAATACATATTTTCTACGAAGTACCGTTTCTTTGGCTTTCCAGACTTTTACCAAAAAGTAAATAAAAGGGATGGTGTATAACGGGTCAATCACAAAAATGGTTTGTAAGGAATAGCGATTTTGCAACGGCCACAACAGTTGGGTGCCCCAAGTGGTAAACCAATCTAAAAGTGCGTGGGTAACCAAACATAAAAAAGACAGTAATGCTGCTTTCTTAAAGTTGATTTTATTTTTTTCAATCCGGGTTATTAACCATGCAAGCGGAACAGATAGCAGTAAATGAAATACTATTGAATGACTCATTCCACGGTGTATCATTAGAGCATCCAAGGGGTTTAAGAATTTTCCAACCAATACGTCCAAATCCGGAATGGTTGCGATGATTGCTCCGTAAAGAAAAGTTCTGTTTTTTAGTTCCTTACCAGCACAAGCTTCAGCAACGGCTATACCTAATACGATTTGTGTTAGTGAATCCATACTTACAAAAGTAAGGTTTTGAGATGTAAGTTAAGAGGAAACTAAGCAAAGTATTTAAGGAAAAACGTTTTATTAAGAGCAAATTGACCTTAGAACACGAAGCCGTTAAGGAAAATGAAGTAAAATCCGTTAAGAATTATTTTCTGTTTGAGTGCAGTGAGTTAAAATAATTTAGGATTTGGCTTTATTTTTTGGCGCAGCGTTCCAGTCTTGAAACCTTTAGGTTCACGAAATCCTTAGGCTAAATAACACTTGAGTATTTTTTGTTACTTTTAAATCATAAAATATTATTTTGTTTTGGTATTCGTTGAATCATTAGATTTGTATCAAGACAAAAGTAAGGAATAGAATAAATTAAAATAAAAATGGAAATCAACTTCACAGAACTACAAATAACCATCCAACAAGCCATTGACCTAATCGCTGCCAAAGACTTTAAAGGCGCAAACAACAAACTGGTTGATGCCGGCGAAGTATTAGACGAGCTTCTTGATCATGCTGAAGAAGACGAACATTTAATAGAAATCAGTAAATATCAGGTGTTACTGAATCAGTTGTATCAAAAAGTTTCAGAAAGCAAGTAGTTAGCAGCAATACCATAAAAAAGATACTTTAATTAACAACAAAATGAAAAAACTATTACACATCTTGATTATTATTCTCTCCATAACTGCTTACGGGCAGACAAATGTTAGCGGAGGTATTTTTTCAAATACAACATGGACTAAAGCAAATAGTCCGTATATAGTAACTGGTGATATTGCTGTGTATCCAGGAAAAACACTTACGGTTGAACCTGGTGTGATTGTGAAGGTCAATGATGACCGCAGAATTATAATCAGGGGCGCTTTAATAGCAAGAGGAACAGTAAATGATTCGATTCAGTTTATTTCAAATTCAAGTACACCGGCAAAATCAAAATGGGTTGGTTTTCAAATAGAAAATAATTTAGGAGGCAGGGCTAAGGTTGAATATTTTAAGGGTAGTCATGCCTATATTCTTTTTAAGATTACAGCAAATTCAACTGGTGAAGTGTTAAATATTTCACATTCTTCAATTATTAATAATTATTATGCCATTTATGGATATGAGTCTATGACATCATTTACTGTTTCACTCACTAATACATTATTTTATGATCACTTTAGAGTATATACTCATTGCAAAAATTTGAATATTGATAGTTGTATTTTTAAAAAAGGAGCTGAAGCTATTCATGGCGACTCTAATTTTACTGTAAATAATTCTGAATTTTCAGAATTTACATCATCGCCAACCAGAACAGGCGGAACCTATACAAATTGTAAGTTTTACCATAATACAAATGGGTTATATTTATTTCCTCAACAGCACTTGATTAACTGTGAAATATTCAACAATACTAACGGAATTGTTTTATATTATGACACTTTTCCGGAAAATTTTTCCATCTCAAATACTTGTTTATCTAATAATACATCATATGATATAAAGCATATGTACAACTATAATATCGATTTATCAGGTGTTTCATGGACAGAGACTGATCCAAGTGTAATAGCAAATAAAATTTATGATGCATATGATGATATAAACATGGGAATAGTAAATTTTTCTGCATCCAATAATTGCACCTTAAGTCCCATGGGAATAACAGATAACATTAAAAATCCAACTGCTATAAAAATATTCCCTAACCCATTTTCTACGCAAACAACTTTACAATCAGACATTTATTTAAATAATGCAACCCTATCTCTTTACAACTCATTTGGACAATCAGTTAAACAAATAAAGAATATTTCGGGGTATACAGTCACATTACAACGCGATGATATTCCAAGTAGTGTCTATATTCTTCATTTAAATGACAACAATGAAATTTATTTGTCAACTAAATTAATTATCACTGACAAGTAACATCTAATGGTAGGTACTACTGCTAACAACGGTTTTATAAAATGGCTAAAGCCGGTTTATATTTGGAGGAGTCTGTGCTTGCACTTTCTCCTCTTTTTCCAATTTCCTCTTTCAATCTTTTCGGTATATTTGTAAACATCAGTAATAAAAATTCCGCCACTTCATAAAGTCGGCGGGACGTAATTCTTTTTAGTTGTTTTTAGCGATTGTAAAAGCATTCGAACTCTTTGGCAGTTGCATACCAAGGGTTTTCAGGTTGGAGATACATAATATCAAGAGGTAAATCCAGCTCAAAACCATGCATGCCATCATTGAGTGCGCCAAAGACAGCTTTACGTGCATTCTCGGACTGGTTCTCCAAAACAATAGCCAAAATTAGTAGCTGCTCTTCGTTGCGTTGCATTGCAAAATGGAACACTTCGGAAATATTTGATATTTTTTTAAAAGCATTTACTAAACTTTCTTTGTGAGCTCCTTCAATAGGACGTATTGGAGTTCCAACTTTTACTGTTGTTTCTTCTTTAATTTCATCGGTTTTAATGTTGGAAGTATTTCGTTCCAGAACAAACATCGTATCCTGATCACTGTCGATAACAATTCTTCCAAAATTCTGCTCTTGTGAAATTTCCAAAACGGTTTTTGCTGGAATAGCGGTGTAAGTAGCTTCCTCATTAGTCCATTTGGATAAGTTTTCTTCGGAAGTAAAAACGCCCAGAACCAATAAACCATCGAGATTGAAAACACTTGTAAAATTTAAGGTTTCCCCGGCTTGCAGGGTTTTCCATTTTTTTGAATTGGATATGTTTTTAGAATTGTTTTCCGTGGGAACCAACAAAAAAGCATTGTTGCCGTATAGTTCTTCCAATACGGCCAGATAATTTTCGTTGCTGTTGTCTTGATGATATTCTTGGATCAGATGTATTAATTGGGTATTGTCTGGAGTAAATTCAGTTTCTTTTTTACCAAAGATTTTTTTTAGTAGGCTCATTTTTTAATTGGGTTGTCAATGATTTAAAAGGGTAATCTATATAAATTGTTGGGGCTTGAAGTAATTACCATTTCATTTTAATTATCACTGGATTTTTATTTTGTTTAGAATTTTCCAAACTTACCTATAAAATCACCCGTGCACAATCACTAAATTTAGTGATATTTTAATTTTTTTTTCGGTAGTTTTTAATCATAAAATTGAGCTGAAACTCCCTGCATACATGGTTTTTACTTCTATTAGAGCACTTTTGTATCAATCTTTTTCTATTTTTGTAACTGTAGAAAATAACCAAAAGATGAATACCCAAACGCCTTGTTATTGCGGATCACAAAAACCATTTTCCGAATGCTGTATGCCGTATATTTCAGGAACTGAAAAAGCACCTTCAGCCGAAATTTTAATGCGTTCACGTTATTCAGCATATTGTGCGCAAAATGTAGACTATCTTTTGGCAACCACACACATATCTACCCGAAAATACCATAACAGAAAAGACATCTTGGTATTTGCTTCCGAGAATCACTGGGTTAAGTTAGAAATTGTGAAAGCCATTGAAACTATTGTAGAATTCAAAGCATATTATCTGGATAAAAACCTTGTGCCGCACACCCATCATGAGAAATCCACCTTTAAAAAAGAAGGAGAACAATGGTATTATGTGGATGGTAAGTGGTTTTAAAGTAAATTATTGCGGAATGCGTTCTACCAGCAATTCGTTTGCGGATTTGTCGTAATAAGTACATGTCATTCTTTCGGTGTTTACGACCCATTTTTCCACACCCGACTTTGCACAATCCTTACAAAAAGTCGGATAATCTGTTTTACCTTGCTGATGGGCTTTTAAGTCGCTTTTGAATTGTTCTGTATTACTGATTGCTGCAATATCAAGCATTTTATATTTTGAACTTGAAGACGCGGTGTAATCCGCTTTTCCGTAATAATCGGTGTGGCCGTCGTCTACATAAGTTTCATAGAAAACAACGCCCAGTTTAATGAGATCCTGAACATAATTAGGGAAATCGGCACCGCTTTTTACTTTGGAATGAGCGTTTTTAATTTGATCGATAGTAAACATGGCTTAGCTTTTATTTTAGTAATTAATCTACTTTTTTCATTACTACAAGCACACCGGAAGGATTTGAAAGTACTAATTTAGTGTCTTTAAATTCGTATTGTGTTACTTTGTTCAGGGCCTGATGAAATTCGTTTTCTTTGTTGTTGTCGCCGCAATACATCATAGTGCTTATGCCTTTTTCAAAGCGTAAGATTCCCGGCTCGTAAAACAAAGAACCACCCATGCCATTACATCCGCCATAACCTGAATAACTGCTTTTTTTGGAATCAATTTCGAAATAAGGAATTTGTTTGGCAAAATCGGAAGCGGTTACCTTTTTTCCGTTTAAGCTTTCCAAGGCCCAAATATCATGGAAGCGCAATGGTAACTGATAACTTCCGCATCCTTTTAAACTTTCAGATTTACCATTTTTCTTGGTAAGATTTAAACTAACAATATAAGGTGATTTTTCGCCCGACATATCGTTGATGCAATCCTGTTGCTGAATGGTTATTTCAAGCTTGGCTTCGGTATTTTCTGTGCGGTACATTTTCACGTTGGCATCCATTGCTTTGATTGGCATTACATGGCTAAACGAATAGGTCTTGTCGTCTGCCAACGATTGCAATTCGATCACTGATTCGGAAATGGTCAAACCCCAAAACGGTTCATTCCCACTGGCTTTAAAATAAGGAGGAGTATTGGTTTCAGTATTAGTATTTTGTGTAGAAGTACTTGTTTTTGTAGAAGTACAAGCGGTCATGATTAGTGCGGAAAGGAATAGCAATAATGAATGTTTCATAGTATACTTTTTAGTCGAAATGTTTTTAATTATATGCTTAAAATAATCTTCCCTGTACAGCACTTGGTTTGTTGTTAAACGGGAAGCGCTCAATAATTTCAAATTGTTTTATTTTTGGGTTGAACTGTCTGATTACCACATGGTCGCAAACAAAGTTAAGGTCTACTTCATCGAATAGTTTTTTAGCTTTGCCTAAAGCTTCGGGCGATAATCTTCGGGCAATAGACATGTGTGGATCATTGCTGGTTTTTTTATCGTTGATGCAAAGCGAATTGTTTACATGGCGCATTATGGTTTTTAACCCCATTTTGGAACAATCATCGGGGGCAATGTAAAATGCTCCGTTGTTATAACTTCCAAAGCTGTTCATATGAACTTTAATGGGCTCAAACCCGTTGCAGATGTAAGTAAGCTGTTTCTTGATGTTTTCCAGTTGGAGTTCGGAGGTTATGAATTCATTTATGGTAATATGCGCCATAGAGTTCTTGCTATTGAACCATCCTACCTCTTTGTTGAGGTTTTCCTTCATGTTTTTAACCGAGGAAATAACCTCATCTGGTGGGGAAATTGCTATGGAATACCGATTTTGCATAAAACTATAATGAGTTTTACAAAGTTACAAAAAGTATGTGGGAAGCTTCAGTATTTTATGATTTTAAAGGATAAGATTAACCTATTTTAGTAATGAATTCTTGGCAGGCTTTTAAAACCAATTCCGGTGCTTCTTTGTGCGGATTGTGCTTTACTTTTGGAAGAATTAGTTTTTCAGATGTCCCGTTAACTTGGTTTACAATGCTTTCCACTTGGAATAAGGTTCCGTATTCATCGTCTTCGCCTTGCATTATTAAGCAAGGGCATTTTATCTTAGAAAGGAAGCTTTCAATGTTCCAGCTTCTGAAGGCTTCGGTATTCCAGGTTTTTGCCCAGGCCCAGAACATCGCTTCGGTATTCTCTCCGTGGTATTTTTTTAATCGGGCAACCAAATCGGTGTTGTGATAGGCTTCAATGGCTTCGTTGATACCTTTTAAGGTTACATATTCCACAAAAACATGTGCGCCTTCTGTTATGACTCCTTTGATTTTTGAAGGATAGTTGGAAGCCGTAAGCAAAGCAATCGAACCTCCGTCACTATGCCCGAAAAGTAAGGCGTCAGTTATGTTTAATTCGTCTAATAAATAATTAAGGATTGCAGCTTCTTTTTCCAAGTAGAAATTATCCCTTTCCGGATTGGAAAACGATTGCGATTTGCCGTAACCTTCCCGGTCGTAAACCATTACATTGCAGTTTGTAAGTTTACCAAGTTTCATCGGGAAATCTCTCCAAAGCGTAATACATCCTAAAGAGTCGTGTAAAAAAACTAAAGTTGGTCGGTTTTTATAAGGTTGATAAAGTGTAACAAAAAGTTCCTTACCATTTACATTTACTAAGTTGTTTGAGGCATTGTGTTCCATAGTTCGGCTAATTTACTAGGATTAGATTGAATTTATTGAGAACAGATTATATTTAACACTACTTTATCAAAGTCAATCTATTAAGCTTTTAATCGGAATATTTTTAATTGAAATTTTGTAAACTATGGTTTTAGAACTACTTTTAAACTATGGAAGATCAGTATCAACTACTAAGAAAACATATAGAAGAAATTTGCGTCTTAACCGATGAAGAATGGGCTGTAGTGGCTGGGCGGTTCACACACAGGTCTTTGAAAAAGCATCAGTTCTTAATTCAAAAAGATCAGCTTGTTCCTTGTGAATATTGGATAATTAAAGGACTTACCAAAGCTTACGCCATCGATTCCAGCGGTAAGGAGCATATCTTACAATTTGCCATGGAGCAGTACTGGACCAGTGATTTCAATGCGTTTCAGAATAAAGTGCCAGCTTCCATTTTTATCGATTGTATTGAAGATTCGGAGTTTTTCTGCCTGAAATGGGAAGATAGGGAATACCTCTGCCATGAAATTCCTAAGATGAATAATTTCTTCAGAATAAAGTCGCATCACGGTTACATTGCTTTACAGCAACGAATCTTGTCATTACTTACAGAAACCGCCGAAGAACGCTATAATAATCTGATTAAGAAACTTCCACGTTTAATTCAAAGAGTGCCTAAAAAACTTCTTGCCGCCTATTTGGGAGTTACACGAGAAACGCTTAGTCGTTTAAAAGGATAACAAAAGTGTGATCTACCTCACTTTAAAACATTGATCTACCTCATCGTCTGCAAGCGCCCATCGACGGAACTTTGTACTGTTAATTTTAAGCAATACAAATATGAAATCGACAGCGTATGCAACCACTGCCACCGCAAGCAGTACAACCAAAAAAATACCGGCCGCTTTATTGGCCTTAACCATCAGTGCCTTTGGTATTGGTACTACAGAATTTGTTATTGTTGGACTTTTACCAACCGTAGCATCCGATTTGAACATTACGATCCCATCAGCAGGATTACTTGTTAGTTTATATGCTATAGGTGTTGCAATCGGAGCACCAATTTTAACTGCCTTGACCAGCCGAATTCCCAGAAAGAAACTTCTTATTTACTTAATGTTGTTGTTTATAGTTGGTAACGGACTCGCTTCAGTAGCGCCAAGTTTTACCACTTTAGTTATCGCAAGAATTGTAACAGGTTTTGCGCACGGGGTTTTCTTTTCCATCGGATCAACCATTGCAGCGGCTTTGGTTCCACCCAATAAAAGAGCTTCGGCTATATCCATAATGTTTACTGGATTAACGGTAGCGATTGTAACCGGTGTGCCTTTCGGAACCTTCATCGGACAACAGTTCGGTTGGAGAGCAACGTTTATTGGGGTGGCTTTATTAGGTGTAATTGGACTTATTTCCAGCTGGATATTAGTGCCGAATCAAATCAAAAATGAAGATAAGATTTCTTTAAAAGACCAGTTTAAAGTGATTACCAACGGACGTTTGTTGTTAGCCTTTTTAATGACTGCTTTAGGGTATGGTGGAACTTTTGTAGCCTTCACCTATTTATCGCCTATCCTTCAAAAAATTACCGGTTTTTCAGAATCAATGGTAAGCATGGTATTGGTTGTGTATGGAATCGCTATCGCTTTAGGAAATTTAGTAGGAGGGAAAGTAGCTAATAAAAATCCTTTGCGAGCTTTACTGTGGATGTTTATTTTACAGGCAATCGCTTTGTTAATCTTCACCTTTACAGCCAGTGATCCGGTTTTAGGAATGATTACCTTATTTGTTATGGGAGCGCTTTCGTTCTCTAACGTTCCGGGATTACAACTTTATGTGGTACAGCTTGCTGAAAAGCATTTGCCGGGTACGGAAGACGTTGCTTCAGCTTTCAACATTGCCGCTTTTAACGTAGGAATTGCCATTGGTGCCTTTGTGGGTGGAATTGTTGTGGAATCTACCTTAGGACTTGAAGCTACACCTTGGGTTGGTGCTTTACTGGTAGCCGCTGCCATCGTGGTCACTTTTGTGAGCGCTCGTATTTCAAGAAAATAATTTTAGACAGTTAGTAAAATGGAAACCATTTGTAAAATTCACCAGCCGGGCAAAATGACGTTAGGAATTGAATTTCCGTTGGATAACGACTGGTCGCTCGAAGGGGAACGCAAACGCAATCTTGAAGGAAGACCTTTTGGAATTCCTGATGTGAGCCAGCATTCCAAATACGCAAAATTAGCCGACGAACTGGGGTTTGCCGCTTTATGGATGCGCGAAGTTCCGGTTTACGATCCGAACTTTGGAGATGGCGCACAGCTTTTCGATACCTTATCGTATTTAGGTTATCTCTCCGGAATTACTAATTCGATTCTTTTGGGAACGGCGGCCATTGTTTTGCCACTTCACGATCCGTTGCAGTTGGCTAAAGCTACGGCTACAATTGAAAATCTATCACAAGGACGTTTTTTGTTTGGGGTTGGATTGGGTGATCGTCCTATTGAATTTCCTCTATTCGGTTACGATTTTGAAACAAGAGCAGAACGTTTTGTACTAAATCATAAGATTGTTAACGAAGCCTGGAAAGATAAAAGCGAACTGAATCTGTATTATGAAGGTTTATCAAATGCCATTCAGATTTATCCGAAACCAAAAACTGATATTCCCTGGGTTTTAGCCGGAAGAGCACAACAAAATTTGGATTGGATTGCGCAAAACGTGCAAGGATGGTTCAATTATCCGAGGGAAGTGGAGCAAACCAGAGAAATGGTCATCGATTGGAAGAATGCCTTGTATGATAACAACCAAGCCGCAAAACCTTATATCACTGCTTTCCACCTTAATTTATTGAAAGATCCGAATGCACCCTTTAAAACCCAACGTTTCGGAGGTTCGGTAGGGATTAACAATTTATTGGAGCTTTTCAAACAATACGAAGAATCAGGAGTAAACCACTTGGCGATTCATTTGCGAAAATCGGAAACCCCGATAGACGAAGCTATGAAGCTTATTGCTGAGAAAGTGTTGCCACATTTTAGCATCACAGAAAATAAAAAAACAGAACAATTCATTTAAAAAATACAGTATGAGAAATTTAGGAAAATCAGAGTTACAAGTATCTCCCATATCCTTAGGAACCTTCGCCATTGGAGGTACTATGTGGGGTGGAAATGAAGAAAAAGAATCCTTAGAAGCCATTCATGCTTCTATCGATAATGGAGTGACCAGTATCGACACAGCACCTTTTTACGGGCTTGGATTAAGTGAGGAAGTTATAGGGAAAGCCTTGAAAGGCAAAGACCGAAGCAAAGTACAATTGTTAACCAAATTTGGCTTGGTTTGGGATGGAAGCAATAACAGAAAAGGCGAGTATTTTTTCGATGTAAACCACAATGGAGAAAGTTTGCCGGTATATAAGTTTTCTTCTAAAGAAAACGTTATCAAAGAAGTAGAAGAAAGTTTAAAACGACTGAATACGGATTATATCGATTTGTTACAACTTCATTGGGCCGATCCCACGACTCCAATTAGCGAAACGATGGAAGCTATGGAACTCTTAAAACAACAAGGAAAAATCAGAGCGGTAGGCGTTTCAAATTATAACATAGCTCAGTTGCTGGAAGCAGAACAATCTACAACACTGGCTTCCAATCAGGTTGCTTACAGTATGTTGAACCGTTCTATTGAGCAGGAATTGATTCCTTTTTCTGAACAGAAGGACATCGGTATCATTGCCTACAGCCCAATGGAACGTGGATTGCTAACCGGAAAGTATTTTACCAACGGAAAACTAAAGCAAGACGACCATAGAAACGGTTATTTCCAACAACATGATCTGGATAAGGTAAAATCATTTTTAGAGCAGTTAAACCCAATCGCCCAAAACAAACAAGTAAGCTTATCACAATTGGTTTTAGGGTGGACCATTCAGCAAAACGGGATAACGACAGCCTTAGCAGGGGCAAGAAATGCTAAACAAGCACTTTCCAACGCACAGGCGATGCATATTACCTTCAACCAAGAAGAATTAAGCACGATCAATTCAGCATTAACATCATTAAAAAAATAAAAATCATGAAAACAATAAGTAACTTTATAAGAGTATTTCTAATGGTCATTATCGCTGGCACCATCGGATTTAGCACTACACAAGCATCAGCACAAACTAAACACGCAAAACACATGAAAAAGAAAATTCTATTTGTGGTAACTAGCCACGATAAAAAAGGCGCTACCGGAGAACCAACCGGTTATTATTTAGGAGAAGTTAGCCATCCTTGGGAAGTTTTACATGAGGCAGGTTATGAAATCGATTTTGTAAGCCCAAAAGGCGGAAAAGCTCCGGTTGACGGTTTCGACTTAACCGATAAGGTTAACAAAAAGTTCTGGGACGATGCCAAATACCACCACAAAGTGGAAAACACGATGAAACCCTCAGAAGTTAACCCAAATGATTATGTGGCTATTTTTTATGCCGGAGGTCACGGTGCTATGTGGGATTTCGCAGATAACAAAGAGATAGCTGCTCTTGCTTCAAAAATCTATGAAAACAATGGTGTGGTAAGTGCCGTTTGTCATGGCCCTGCAGGTTTGGTAAACATTAAATTGAGCAATGGTAAATATTTAGTTGATGGTAAAAAAATCAACGCCTTTACCAATGAGGAAGAAATTGCCGTAAAACTGGAAAACGTTGTGCCTTTCGCATTAGAAACCAAACTGATAGAACGCGGAGGAAAATTCGAAAAATCCGGCTTATGGAAGCAACATGTGGTGACCGATCAGCGATTGGTGACCGGGCAAAACCCTCAATCGGCTCATGCGGTTGGGGAAGCAGTCTTGGTAGAACTTAAAAAACTGAAATAATAAAAGGGGCATTCAAGCCCCTTTTAGTTTATAACAAAATTCTCTTTAAACTGGTGATGATGATTACGATCCCGACCAATATCATTAGTGCTTTGGTTGGGATTTTGTTTGCTAGTAGAGCTCCAATCGGTGCGGCAATTACGCCTCCAATAATCAATCCGATAATTACCGACCAAAACGTAAATCCAATGGTGGCAATAAACGTAAACGAACTCGCCAGCGCCACAAAAAACTCCGCAAGATTTACCGAACCAATGGTGTAACGCGGGTTCTTTCCATTAGCAATTAAGGTAGTGGAAACAATCGGTCCCCAGCCGCCACCGCCAATGGAATCCAGAAAACCACCAACTCCGGCCAAAGGGAAAAGACGTTTCACTTTTTGTCGTTTTTTGTCTTTTTTCAATGCTTTTCGGATGATTATGATTCCAAGAATCAATGTGTATATCGAAACAATAGGTTTGATATAATTGTTGTATTCTTCAAAACTCGTCAGTACGTAAGCGCCTAAAATTGCGCCGATAACTCCCGGAATCAGTAAATTCTTGAACAGTTTAGAGTTAACATTGCCGAATTTTAAATGCATCAACCCGGAAACCCCGCTGGTAAATACTTCCGAAGCATGCACACTGGCGCTGGAAACCGCCGGAGAAATCCCGAACGACAACAAAAAACTTGTAGCGGTAACTCCATAAGCCATTCCGAGTGCGCCATCAATCAATTGTGCCACGAAACCGGCCAGTATGAACCACAGTAAATTTTCATCAGCCTGATGAATTAATGTTGCTCCATAATTCCCAATTTCTACAGGACTGATTAGTTGGCCCAATAAATAACCTGTTATCAGTAATGCCGGAATACTGAAACCATAAATCCATAATCTCAGGTTGCTGATTTTTAGACGCCCTCTTTTTGCGGGCTCTTGCTTTTCTACCAGTACTTTTGTCACTTCATTGAGCCGGTCAACTTTCTGGTTGAAATCCCCTTTTAAATGCTCACGCAATTTCTCAAGATGCTCCAAAGAATCATTGATTTCGTACGGAATGTTCTCATCCAGTACTTCTCGCAAGCGTTTGGAAACCGTAGGCGATTTTCCATTGGTGGAAATAGCGATTTTCAAATGCCCTTTTTTTACAATCGAACCAAGATAGAAATCACACAAATCTGGCTGATCGGCTGCATTGACTAATAGTTTCAGATGGTTTGCTTTTCGTTTGATTTCCGAATTGATGACTTTATCATTGGTGGCCGTAATCACAAAATCAGCATCGTTTAAGTCGGATTCTTCAAAAGGGCGTTCGTAAAAATCGATGTGCGGGTTCAGCTCCAATAGTTCTTTAAGCTTTGAAGAAATAACAGTCGCCACCAGTTTGATGTTGACCGTCGGATTTTGCCGCAATAAGGTTTCTGTTTTCTCCAAACCTACATTGCCGCCGCCTACAATTAAAAATCGTGCGGTTTCTGTTTTTAAAAAGACGGGAAATAAGGTATTACTCATGTTTTTTCTTTTTTAGATTTAGATTGTGGAAGACCGAAAAGCGAATGATGTCCCGATTGTAAAAATCCACTCCCGATTTTTGCTGCTGAAACCAATTCATGTATCCGGCTTCTACAGCGAGTGAAGGACTTAATACATAATTCAGAGCCAGATAGACCCTGTTTTGATCAAAAGTGTTTTTTACAATTTTACTTCCGAGATTAAACATCACTTCGTCTTTTGCTTTAAAGATTAATTTCTCTTGACCATCTTGTTTCCATACAGGAAAATCTAAACCTAGCTGGTAGCGCAATCGAATATTGGAAAACCGATAGCCACCAACCAATTCATTGTTTTCCACATCGTGAAAGAAACGGGCTTCCGCTTTGTAACGGTGGGAAATCGTTAGAAAGGAAAGCTTCTGTTTGTTGTTAAAGCCGAGGTCCGGGCGCAATTCCGGAACCATCAAATTGCTTTCGGAATTCGGATCGTTTGGGCTTTGCAAAAACAGGGTAATTCCCGCCGAAGTATTCCAGTTTTCAACCAGTTTTCGCTCCAGATTTGTTCTGAAAACCAACTGATGCTGTGCCGTCGGATTAATAAATTGCCGCTCCTGAATTTCACTTTTCAAACTCCAATTTTCATTAAAGGTTAACGAATTGTAATAGCCGTACCACACTAATTGCTGGTGGGTTACCTTTTTTTGTGCCGATGTATTTAAGGCCGATAGGAAAACCGCAACCAGAAGTAATACAAATCTAATTCGGGTTGATGATCGTTCGGAAGGCAAAATCGCCAAAGGTTTCGTTTTCATTTTTCTCTTTAGTGTAACGTTCTAACAACTGGTCTACTTCGGTTAAAATTTGGGCTTCGGTTTGTTTCTCTTTGTATAAGGTGTTCAATCTTTCGCCGTAGCGATCGCCGCCTAACATAAAATTGTACTGTCCCGGCCCGGTTCCGATGAACCCTAATTCGGCTACATAAGGACGGCCACAACCGTTAGGACATCCGGTCATTCTTATGGAGATTTCTTCGTTTTGAAGCTGATATTTTTCCAGTATCGGTTCGATTTTGGTTACTAACTCCGGCAAATAACGTTGAGCTTCGGCAAGGGCTAACGGACAAGTTGGCAAGGCCACACAAGCCATCGAGTTTTTACGGAGTGCGCTGTCATTTTTGTCGATTTGATGTTTTTCGAGAAGCGCATCTACTTTCGATTTATCATTTTCACGGATTTCGCCTAAAATCAAATTCTGGTTTCCTGAAAAAATGAAATTGGAGATTTTCAGTAGCGCCAGTTCGTATAAAAACTGTTTCTGATACGGTTTAATAACCCCGTGCTCCACAAACAAAGTGTAGAACCATTTGCCTTCATGGTTTTGCTGCCAACCGTAGCGGTCGTTTCGTTCAGTAAACGTATAGGGCTGTTCCGGTAACAAATCAAAGCCTATGCGCTGTTCCAATTCTTTTTTGAAACCTTCCACGGACATTTTATCTACGGTGTACTTCAATCGGGAGAACTTACGGTCAATGCGGTTTCCGAAGTCACGTTGCACAGTAAGGATTTCGTAGACAGCTTTCAAAGTTTTCTCTTCAGAATCCGTAAAACCGATGATTGTCCCCAAACGTGCATAGGTGTTTGGGTTTCCGTGCGTAGTTGCCAAACCACCTCCAACAGCAATGTTGAACCCTTTGAGTTGGTTGTTTTCGATTACGGCAATCAGTCCGATATCGTTGGCAAACACATCAATATCATTACTTGGTGGGATCGCAATGGCAATCTTGAATTTTCGGGGCAGGTAACGGTCTTCATACAACGGATCGGCTTCTGCGGAGCGTTCGTAAATCTTTTCACCATCAATGAAAACCTCATAATACGATTGGGTTTTCGGTAACAACAAAGTCGAAATCTTATCGGCATATGCATGAATTTCGTTGTGTAATGGCGACAATTGCGGATGTGAACTCGCAATCACGTTACGGTTTACGTCGCCACAAGCCGCAATTGAGTCCAGTTTCGCTACATTAAATGCCTGAATAGTAGGGCGCAGCTGATGTTTTAGCAACCCGTGTAACTGCACCGTTTGACGCGTAGTGATTTTTAAAGTTCCGGTGCCGTATTGTTCTGAAATATCGTGGGTGGCTAACCATTGTTCGGCATTGATGGCACCACCGGGAATACGCAAACGAATCATGAAAGAGTACAGTTTGTCGAGTTTTTTCTCGGCACGCTCGGCTCTGCGGTCGCGGTCGTCCTGCACGTACATTCCGTGGAATTTTACCAAGGTTTCATCATCAGGACGCACGTTGCCTGTGTGATTGTCTAAATCAATACTTTCTTTTAAGGTGCCTCGCAAACCGTCGCTTTTGGTTTTTATGGCTTCTATAGGGGATAATTTCTCGCTCATTTCTATTTTTTTAGTTAATTATGTTGTCAGACGTGTTACAATACGTTCCAAAGTACATTCACCACGTTATCTGACGTATTTTAGTACGTTATGAACACCATTTACCACGTTACCTGACGTATATTTTTCGGTTTATAATCCAATTTACCACGTTACCTGACGTATTTTTTGTGGTTCGGAACCTCTTTTACCACGTTAACTGATGTGTCCATTAAAGTTCAGAACCACATTAACCACGTTGTCTAACGTGTCTTAACACATCTGAACCCTTTAATAGACGTCTTTTTGATATTTTCCGTCTGATTCCAAAGCTTCCAAAACAGCTTGTGCTTCATCAATACTGATGTTTCTTTCAGCAGCGATTACTTCTAATACTGCATTCTCCACATCAATGCTCATCGGGTGCTTTTGACCACAGATGTACAATGATGCGCCGTTTTCAAGCCATTGGTTAAACTCTTTGGCTTTCTCTCGAATTCGGTCTTGTACATAAATTTTCTGCTCCTGATCGCGTGAAAAAGCGGTGTCCAGTTTGGTTAACGTTCCGGTGGTAAGCCATTCCTGAATTTCGGTTTGGTAATAAAAATCCAGTGCAAAATGCTGTTCACCAAAGAAGAGCCAGTTTTTCCCTTCAGCTCCTTCGGTATCACGATGGGCAAGGAAACTTCTGAAAGGCGCAATTCCGGTTCCCGGTCCAATTAAGATGATATCGGTATCGTTTTCAGGCAATTTGAAATTGTTGTTCTTGTGGATGTAAAACTCGATTTCGGCATCTTTTGGAAAATCCGCTAAAAACTGCGAGCACAAACCGGTTTTGGTAGCGCCGTTTATGGAAAAGGTGTTGAGGTTTGCGGTTATATGTACCAATCCATCATGGGCTGCAACATCAGAAGAAATGGAATACAAACGAGGAGCAATAGGATGGAGTAGTGCAACCACTTGTTCAAAAGTTACGTTTTCAGGCTTGCTATAGTTGTTTAGAATATCCAACAAATCGGCTTTTTCCTCCGTGATGGTAATTCCGAATATTTCTGAAAGGCTTTCGAGTGATTTTTTGCCCAATCCGCGTATATTTTTATCAAAAAGCGTTTCTTTTTCAGTTTTTTTATCAAAGAATGAAAGAATTTCAAGGATTTCTGCTTCTGAGTTCTTCGGATAAAACCCGATTGCGTCTCCCGGCTGGTAAAACACTTCTTCATAAGGGGTAATTTCGATATGATAGGTTTGTTTGTTGGAACCTCTGTCGTTTAAAATTACTTTATGCGATACAACTCCTTTATAGTTTTTCTTTTGATTTACGGATGAGGTTGCCTGTTTTCCCGTTACTTGAGAAGTTGAGGTAGCCTTTTTAGAAAAAACTGCTTTCAAATCGGATTCCCAATTGGTTACGGTTTGGCTATAATCGACATCGGCTTTTACTAAAGGAATTAGACGTTTGGCGCCTTTCTGTTCCAAAACTTCATCCAACAAAACTCCTGCATTACAAAACAGCGGATAGGAGGAATCGCCAAGTCCAAAAACGGCAAAGTTCAGTTTGTTTAAGTTAGTGTCAGTAGCTTTCAGTTTTTCATAAAAGCCTATCGCATTCTGAGGAAATTCACCTTCGCCTTGCGTACTGACAATGAAAAGCACTAAGGTTTCTTTCTCTAATTTGGCAACGTCAAATTGAAAGATATCGGTAGTTTTCGCCTGAATTTTATCCTTTTTAAAATTAGCTAACAATTGGGTTGCTACTTTTTTAGCATTTCCGGTTTCGGTTCCATAAACAATCAACGGTTTTACATTAACCGCAACAGGAACTTCTATTGGTTGTGGAACGCTGTTCTGATTTGCTAAAAAACCCGCCAGATAGCCTTTGGTCCAGATGATTTCGTCTTTGGTAGACTGCTGCACGAGTTGTTGCAACAGCGTTAGTTTGGTTTCAGATAGCATTTTGAAAAATGGTTTTATGGTTATCAAAATAGGAGGCAACCGTTGCGTTTTCGTTTACCCATGCGAATTCCTGATGCAGGTTCACTACCTTACCAATAATTATCAGTGTAGGGACGTATTCGAACTCCGGAAGTGCCTGTGTTTTCAACTCCTCAAAAGAGAAGACTCTGGTTTTCTGGTTCGGGGTTGTAGCCTGTTGCACGACCGCCAAACCTTTGGAAGTACTGATACCGTTTTCCAACAGGGTTTGGGTTAGAGCTTCCAATCGTTGCCCGCTCATGTAAAACACTAAAGTATCGCTGGTGGTTGCCCAATCGTTCCACTGGCTCGGCGCTACGGTTTTCAAATCGTATAAGGTTAAAAAGCGAACACCTCGGGAATGTTCCCTAGCAGTAAGCGGAATTCCGGTATAGGAAGCTGCACCAAACGCCGCCGAGATTCCGGGGATGATTTCGTACGCTATTTTATTGGCTTTCAAGACCTGCAATTCGTCCAGAATATTAGAAAACAGCATGGAATCCCCACCTTTTAAACGCAATACCAGTTTGCCCAATAAAGCAAATTCCACCATCAGTTCGTTGATGTCTTCCTGCGGTGTATGAATGCCTTTGGAGCATTGCTTTCCCACATAAATTACCGTTGCTTCTTTGCTGGCATATTCTTCGATTAGTTCCGGTGAAACCAAGCGATCGGTTAAGATCACCTCGGCGGTTTGCAGATACTTCAGCGCTTTAAGGCTAATCAGTTCAGGATCACCCGGTCCGGCGCCTGCCAGTATCACTTTTCCTTTATTTAATAACTTCATCTCTTTTTATTTTTAGGCGTGAGAATCCCTGGCTCGCTTGAAAAAGCAAGGAAAATCAGGCAGTTTGTAAGTTGGTTTTTAGAACAGTCCTTCTATGGAAAGATAGCGTTCCCCAGTGTCGTAATTGAAGGTAAGAACGTTGGCCCCGTCTGGGATCTCTTTAATTTTTTTAGCTACGGCTGATAAAGAAGCTCCGGTGGAAATTCCAACCAAGATACCTTCTTCTTTGGCAATGTTTCTTGCGTTTTCAAAGGCTTCGTCGCGTCCTACCTGAATCACTTCATCAATTAAATCGTTTCCGTAAATGGATGGGATAAAGCCTGCACCAATCCCTTGTAACGGGTGTGGGGAAGGAGCGCCACCACTTAAAACGGGCGATAATTCCGGTTCAACAGCAATTACTTTTAGGTTCGGGAATTTGTCTTTCAGAACTTTCGCCGTTCCGGTGATGTGACCGCCGGTTCCTACGCCTGTAATCAGATAGTCCAATCCTTCGGGAAAATCTGCGATGATTTCCTGAGCGGTGGTACGCTCGTGTACTTCCACATTCGCGGGGTTGTCAAACTGTTGTGGCGACCAGGCGTTAGGGATTTGGCTTACCAGTTCGTTGGCTTTTTCGATTGCACCTTTCATCCCTTTTTCTCTTGGGGTCAATTCAAATTGTGCTCCGTAGATTTCCATTAGTTTTCTGCGCTCTACACTCATCGATTCCGGCATAACCAATATTACTTTATAGCCTTTAACCGCAGCTACTAAAGCTAATCCGATGCCCGTGTTTCCTGAGGTTGGTTCTATAATGACACTGTCTGGTTTTAGGATTCCCTTCTGCTCGGCATCTTCTATCATCGCTAAGGCAATGCGGTCTTTGATACTGCTTCCCGGATTGGATTTTTCCAGTTTGATCCACACGTTTTTATTTGCTCCAAAGAGCTTGTTTATTTTTACTACCGGTGTGTTTCCGATGGTTTCTAAAATGGTTGTTGCTTTCATCTCACTAAGTTTTATTTGTTGTTGGTGTTCGATGCTGTTCGCCTGACGGCTCGAGTCATCTTATTAAGTTTATATTTGTTATAGGTATTCGATGCTGTTCGCCTTGCAGGCTCGAGTCATCTTATTTAGTTTAATTGATGTGCCTTCGAGGGCCTCAGGCACCGATTGGTGTTTGATGCTGTTCGTTTTTCAGGCTCGAGTCATGTTTATTGTGTTTAGTACTTTTTATATAACAAAATTCAACGGTTCGGGAAATTTTGCTTTGCTCTTGATAATAATTTCACTTTTATGATACACTAACGATTGTTCTGGTACTGAATTGGTAATCCAAACGTTTCCTCCAATTACGGAATCATCTCCAATAGTTGTTTGTCCTCCTAAAATCGTGGCATTGGCGTAAATGGTTACATTGTTTCCGATGCTCGGATGACGTTTGATTTCGGCTTTGTCTTTGCTTACCGTTAATGCTCCTAGAGTTACTCCCTGATAGATTTTTACATCATTTCCAATTACCGAAGTTTCTCCAATTACGATGCCTGTGCCATGATCGATAAAGAATCGTTCGCCAATTACTGCTCCCGGATGAATGTCGATGCCTGTTTTGCTGTGCACGTATTCCGATATCAATCGCGGTAGTATTGGAACCTTATTTATCCAAAGCTCGTGCGAGAGTCGGTAGACTGTTATAGCAAAAAAACCAGGATAGGCGATGAGCACTTCGTCTATGGATTGGGCTGCCGGATCGAATTCGAAAACGGCTTCCAAATCATTTTGCAATTGTTGGCGGATGCTCGGCAATCGGTTGAAAAAAGTACTGGTTATTGTTTTAGGATTTTCAGTATCGGTAAGAACGTTTTGTAACAATGTATTTAGTTGAGCTTTGAGTGTTTTCTCTTTGTCAATAAAAACCTCAAGGTTATCGTAAGTTTCCCCAATTGAGAATAACCAGTGAAAAATCGCTTCCGTCCAGGCTTCCGTTTTGGTTTTGTCGGGGAGCTTTTTGATTTTTCGTTTGTTTTGATGGAAGATCGGATGTGTCATCTTATAAAAACATTAAAGCGCCCACGGTGTTAAAAGTGGTTTCGTCAATTAAAATGGCGTTCCCGTTTTTGGAATTCTCTTCAAAAGCATCGAAAAACAACGGTTGATTGGTACGCAAAGAAACCTGTCCGATGTCGTTAAGCCTGATTTCATCGGAACCACTGAATTCCCAATTGTTGATGTCCCACTTTTGGTCTATGGATTCTATTTTTACGCGCACCGCTTTAAAACGATGTTGCAGTAAATACGTTTTCCCGATTTGCAATGAACTGTTGTCCAACCAGCTTACCCATGTTTTCAGCGTGTTGGAGCTTTTCGGTAGTTCATCGGTTTTTACGATGCTGTCCCCGCGGCTGATGTCGATGTTGTGTGCCAAATGCAAAACGATGTTCTCTCCCGCAATCGCTTTTTCTAGTTCCTGCTGATGCTTTTCAATTTTCGTGATGGTCGATGCAATACCAGAAGGGAGGATAGTTACGGAATCGCCTACCTGATAACTTCCGCTTAGTACCTGACCCGCATAGCCTCTATAGTCATGGTTTTCTTCATTTTTGGGACGGATAACCCATTGCACCTGAAAACGGGAAGCCAGATTTTCTTTGGTAGAAATTTCGATATGTTCCAACGTGCTTAACAGTGTGTCGCCTTCAAACCAAGGAGTGTTATTGGATTTTTCCACAATGTTGTCGCCCACCAGTGCACTAACCGGAATATAGGCGATCTCGTCATAATTCAGGTTGGTTTTAATAGAATCAAAAGCGTTTTTGATGTCGTTGAAAATCGTTTCGGAATAGTCCACCAAATCGATTTTGTTAATGGCAACTACCGCTTTTTTAATTCCCATTAAGGAGCCGATGGAAGCATGTCTTTTGGTTTGGATGGTAATCCCTTTTCGGGCATCGACTAAAAGAATAATCAAATCGGAATTGGAAGCTCCGGTAATCATGTTGCGCGTATATTGCTCATGTCCAGGAGCATCGGCAATGATGAATTTTCGTTTCTTGGTAGAGAAATATTTATAGGCCACATCGATGGTAATACCTTGTTCGCGCTCGGCACGTAAACCGTCTGTGATTAAGGACAAATCGATGGTTACGCCTTCCTGTTTGGTTTGTTGCTGTAAAACACCTAATTGATCGGTGTGAATACTGTCGGAATCGTAAAGCAAACGACCGATTAGCGTGCTTTTGCCGTCGTCTACATTTCCTGCGGTTATGAATTTTAAGGTGTTCATTTTGAGTTATGAATTATAAGTTATGAGTTATGAGTTATGAGTTATGATTGTGCGTTAAAAATACCCTTGTTTCTTGCGGTCTTCCATGGCTGCTTCGGAGAGTTGGTCGTCCAGTCGGGTTTGCCCGCGTTCGCTGATTCGGGTTTGGATGATGTCGTTGATGATGTCCTGAATGGTTGCCGCTTCAGAAGGGACAGCCGCCGTACAGGTCATGTCGCCCACGGTTCGGTAGCGTACTTTTTCCACCACGACTTCATCAGTTGGTAAAGGTTGAATAAACTCGGAAGTGGCAACTAATTTGTCCTGATGTACAATGCATTCTCTGTCGTGTGCGAAGTACAGGCTCGGCAGTTCGATATTGTTTTGTTTGATGTAATTCCAAACGTCTAATTCCGTCCAGTTGCTGATAGGAAATACCCGAACGTTGTGTCCTTTCTCGATTTTACCGTTTAAGATGTCCCACAATTCAGGACGCTGTAACTTAGGATCCCATTGTCCGAAATCGTCCCGAACAGAGAATATGCGCTCTTTGGCTCTGGCTTTTTCCTCGTCACGACGCGCTCCGCCAATGCAGGCATCAAATTCATTTTCCTGAATAGCATCCAAAAGGGCATAGGTTTGCAATGCATTTCTGGAAGGAAAACGACCTTGAGTTTCTTTCAGGTTGTACTTCTTGATGCTGTCTTCCACCGAAGCGACAATCAGTTTTTCGCCTATCTTATCCGCTAAATAATCTCTGAAAGCAAGTGCTTCCGGAAAGTTGTGTCCAGTGTCTACATGTACTAAAGGAAACGGAAACTTCCCCGGACGAAATGCTTTTAATGCTAAATGCACCAGTACTATGGAGTCTTTTCCTCCTGAGAAAAGCAGCGCCGGTTTCTCGAACTGTGCCGCCGTTTCACGAAGAATGTAAATTGCTTCGTCTTCTAATTGTTTTAAATAATTTGTTGTGCTCATATCTTTTCTGTTTTTATTTTCTGTTTTCTAAATTCTACTTATGTAACCCGCATTCTTTCTTGGAAGTATCTTCCCACCACCAACGTCCGGCTCTGAAATCCTCCCCTGCTTTCACCGCTCGGGTACAAGGGGCACAACCGATGCTGATAAAACCCTGATCGTGTAAAACGTTGTACGGGATTCCTTTTTGGTTGACCACTGCTTTCACTTGTTCGGTAGTCCAATGCAATAGCGGGTTGTATTTGTACAGCTGATACTGTTCGTCCCATTCCAGTACCTGCAACTCATTGCGGTTAGGGGAGTGCTCGGCTCTTAAACCAGTAATCCAAACGGTTGCGCCCTGTAAGGCTCTTTGCAGCGGTTCTACTTTGCGAAGGTGACAGCACTGTTTGCGCAGTTCCAAACTTTCGTAAAAAGGATTGATTCCGTTGGTATTGACAAACTCCTCAAGGCTGTTAGCGGCAGGATAGTAGGCCTTAATTTTTCGGTTGTACTGCAATTGTGTTTTGTCCCAAACTGCATACGTTTCAGCAAACAAGCGCCCCGTATCAAGCGTGAAAACCTCAATGTTTTCAAGTTTTTGAGAGAAGATAGCATCGGTAATGAGCTGGTCTTCAATCCCGAAACTAGAGGAGAACACAAGCTTTCCGTCTACCTTTTCTGAGAGGAAATTCAGGTTCTCGCTCAGGTTGTTATTTTCGGTTAATTGGTTAATAATTTCAGTAGTCATCAGGTAAATAATTTAACAGTTGGAAATAAAAAAAGCCCCTTGAAATCAAGAGGCTTACGTTTTTAAATACTATTGGTTACAACAAATAATACAACAGACTGCCCCTTGCGAAGTTTCGCATACAACACATCATCATCATACAAGCCGCAGATGTCAGTAAAAGTGTTAGGGTCGTTAGTGTATTCATTTTGTTCTGTTCTTAAAATTTAAATTAGGGGCCAAAAAAAAACTCCTCAATTGCTTGAGGAGTCTTTGCTGTATCTTGAAAATGTTCCAAACATTAACGCGTAGCATATAACCCCTCAGTTACTGAGCAGCACATACACATCATCATGTTTACAACTTGGTTTTTCATCTTTTTTGGTTCTTTTGAACGCTGCAAACTTATAAAGGTTTTTTTTGTTGGCAAAATTATTTTTGTGAAATGTTTAATTTTTTATTCTTTTTTGGGGGTTTTGAAGGGTTTTGGGGTTGTTTTGAGGGTTTTGATGAGGAATTGCTATTTATTTGTGGCTTCGACTCCGCTCAGCCACCGTAGGGAAGCTCAGCCACCGGTAGTTAGTGGTGGATTAGCGATACTTGTTTATTGTGGTCACTGAGCGGAGTCGAAGTGGCTTTTTTGTTATGATTTCTGTTTGTGAGCATTTGTGGCTTCGGCTCCGCTCAACCACCGAGGGGAGTTCAGTCAACGGTAGTTAGTGGTGGATTAGCGATACTTGTTTATTGCGGTCACTGAGCGGAGTCGAAGTGGCTTTTTTGTTATGATTTCTGTTTGTGAGCATTTGTGGCTTCGGCTCCGCTCAGCCACCGGAGGGAAGTTCAGCCACCGGAGGGAAGTTCAGCTATCGGAAGGAAGTTCAGCCACCGTAGGGAAGCTCAGCCATCGGTAGTTAGTGGTGGATTAGCGATACTTGTTTATTGCGGTCACTGAGCGGAGTCGAAGTGACTATTTTCTTAAGTTTTTGCTATGGGTTTCATTTATACATTCTGCTGCTTTTTTCAATGCTTCTTCACAGCCATTTATTAATGCTTCTTTCTTTTTTCTGCTCCAGCCTTGTATTTGTTTTTCCCTGTAAAACGCTTCGTCGATTCTTTGATATTCTTCGAAGTAAACAAGTTTGACAGGAAGCCTTTTTCTGGTGTGATTGGCTCCTTCTCCCTGTTGGTGTTGTTGTATTCTTCTTTCTAAATCGGTTGTGCTGCCGGTGTAATAGCTTTCGTCTGCGCATTGTAGTATGTATGTGTATCCTTTCATGTTTGTTTTTTAGTGTGGCTTCGGCTTCGCTCAGCCGCCGAGGGCTTCGTTCAGTTACCGAGGGGTTCCGCTTAGCCACCGGTTGGTTTTGTTTGTGAATGGTTGTGGCTTCGGCTCCGCTCAGCCACCGAGGGACTTCGTTCAGCTACCGAGGGACTTCGCTCAGTTACCAAGGGATTAGGCTTCGTTCAGTCGCTGTTTTGTTTTGTTAGAGTTTTATAGTTATGACTTCGGGGTCTAGTCCCATGTAAAGGCAGAATTCGTGGATGGTTACGAGTTGGTGTTTTTCTTTGTTGTTGTGGGCTTTGATTTTAGCTAAGATGTTGCGGCTTTGGCGTTCGCTTTTCCCGGTGATTAGCTGAATGTCTTTAGGGTAGATACAAATTCTTTTCATGGCTGGTTTTTTAGTGGTTGTTTTATTCGGTTTTTGATGCTCTTTTTTATACTGGGTATTGCATGACTTATATACGGCTTATATATGGCTTTGGTACGGCTTAAGTACGGCTTAAGTACGGCTTAACTTCGGATTGTGTTTTTGTGATTTTTCTTTCAAAATTGAACAACAAACATCGTGCCGATTTTGTAGGAAAATGTATTATTTTTGAAATTAAGGTAGGAAAGTGACGGTTTTGGTCTTTGTCGGCAAAATGCAGCAATTTCGGCAATGGCATGGTTTTTTGGCTCGAGCTTTGTTTTGGTTTTGGCATGAAACATTTATTAACTTTTAAATTATTTAATCATGGCAAAATCTAAAGGAATCATCAAAATTGAAGGAACAGTTGAAGATTTAACGTTCTACAAACAGGAAGGGGTTTATTATGTTCGTAAAAAAGGGGGTATCGATAAAAGCCGTATTGCAAAAGATGCCAATTTTGTGCGTACCAGAGAAAACAACTCGGAATTTGGCGGCAGCGGCAAAAGCGGTAAACTGCTTCGTACGGCTTTAGGAACAATGGTGTTCAAAGCAAAAGACAACCGTTTGACCAGTCGTTTACTGCAAGTAATGTCGCGAGTGAAGAGTTTTGATGCGGTATCAGCAAGAGGAAATCGCAACGTTGCTCAGGGCATAACCACACCGGAGGGAAAACAAGCTTTGAAAGGTTTTGATTTTAATGGAAAAGCAGAACTAAACAGTGTATTGTATGCAAATTATGATTTGGACACCACCACAGGAGTAATCACTTTAAATACTGTTATTCCGGCAGAGCAGATACTCTTCCCGCAAGGAGCTACTCACGTAAGTTTTCAAGGAGCGGTTTTAGCCTTAGATTTTGGAACAGAGGAGTCGGAAGTAGCGTATAGTAATATTGTAAATTTACCGCTGAACCTAACACCAACGAATATTACATTGACTCCAACGAGTGTGCCCACAGGTACCGGACAGCAATTCTTTTTGTTGATGGTTTCGTTTTATCAACAAGTGAACGGGGTGCAGTATTCGCTTAAAAATGAAGAGTATAATGTGTTGAATATTATTGAGATTGTTTAGCTTCGACTTCGCTCTGCTACCATTTTATTGGAATCTCCGTTTTAATTAGATTGTAGTTATTTTTGAAACCCTGTGCTTTTGGCATGGGGTTTTGTTTTTTCTTTTTTTTTGTGGTTGAGCGGTACGGTGGCTGAGCGGAGCCGAAGCCAGTTGTGTTTAATGTGCCTTCGACTCCGCTCAGGCACCGGTTGTTGTGTTCAGGTACCGGTTATTGTGCTCAGTCACTGGTTGTTTTGCTCAGGTATTGGTTGTTGTTTGGAATACTATTTTTCTTAACGGTTACATGTTCTTAGGTTGGGGGTTTTAATGGGCGTTTTCTTTTTGATGGGTGGTGGCTGAGCGGAGCCATTAATGTGCCTTCGACTCCGCTCAGGCACCGGTTATTGTGCTCAGGTACCGATTGTTTTGATGGTTGGGATTTTTTTAATTTGGTATTTCGTAAAATCACTAATTTTAGTGATTGTGTAAGTGTTTATTTATGGTTATGTTTGGGAAACAAGATTAATATGTTTTAGAGTTAATTTATTCATCAACCATGATTTTTAAAACGGCATTATTGGACGACAATAAAGAGCAATTGCAAACAAACAAAATCTATTTGCAAGGACTTGGTAATGTTAATGTAGTAACAGCTTGTAGTGATTCGCCCACTTTTTTGAAAGAAGTTAAAGAATCTAAACCGGATGTATTGGTGTTAGACCTTAATTTAGGAGATTCTTATATGACCGGAATGGAAGTGGCTTACGAGTTGAAACTTCCTGTAATCTTTGTAAGTAGTAATACAGCTCAGTACATAAAAGAAATGGAAGTTTTAAAAAGGGATTTTTCCATTTGTGTTGATCATTTAACCAAACCCTTCTCGGAATTGGAATTTAAAAAAACTGTTCAGCGTTTTTTGAAGGAAGTGCACTTCTTTGGCAACCAAAATTATGTTCATTTAGATTTCGGAACCAAGAGAAGAATAAAAATAGCGGTAGACAGTATCGTATATCTTTCATCCGATAAAGCCAATGGAGCGGAATCCAACAACAAACAAATACATTTTAACGACCGCCCGACTGAAAAGTTAATTGATTTTTCTTTTTCTAAAATGGAAGAAAGAGGATTGTTAAAGTCACAATTTATCACCATTCATAAATCGTTTCGCGTGAATGTGAATCATATTAAACACTACAATAAGAAAGAGGAAACCATTGAAGTAGAAGTTCTTAATACTTCCGGTAAACTTGAAATTAAAAAAATTCCCGTTTCAGAAAATTATCAATCGGTTTTGAAATTTTTTAAAAAATAACCGCTCTTATTATTCAAAAAAGCACTTTTATTATTCGGTATAAGCTGATATGATTCTACGTTATATCAGCTTCTTTTTTTATTACAATTTTGGTATGTAATAATTAACTAACTATGAAAACCGAAACCAAAAAAACTGAAATTAAAAGCTCTAACCGAAACTTTAAAAATCATTCTATTGAGGATTATGTTGTGCAAACCATTCATAAGCATTTGCCTGCTATCGACAGTAAAATAGAACAGCGCATTGTTGAAAACATAAAATCTCATTTAGAAGAGAAAATGCAATCGTTTGCGTTGACCAAAAAACAAATCGAACACGATTACAATAAGAAAGTTACGGTATTGCATCAAAAGATAGCTAACAACGATAGAGAAACAAAAAAAATTCTGCGAGAGCTAGCTATAAAGATAGACCAGAAAAGCAATAAAAAAACGATTGATATCAGTATTCTAAATGGTGAAAAGGTAACGCATTTAGGAACGCAACATTATCAGTTTGAGCAATTGCTTCGCTATGTAAGTACAAAGGAGAATATATATTTAGTAGGAGTTGCCGGTTGCGGAAAAACAACTATTTGTCAGAGTATTGCCAAAGCCCTAGAAGTAGAATTTTATTTTACCGGAGCTATAAACAGTGAATACAAACTAACCGGTTTTATCAATGCTAAAGGGGAAATAGTATCCACAACTTTTAGAGAAGCTTACCAAAATGGAGGTTTGTTTTTATTTGATGAAATAGACGCCAGTTTTCCTCAGGCCATTATGGCTTTTAATGCCGCACTTGCAAATGATTTTATGGATTTTCCAGACGCAAAGGTGAAACGACATCCTGACTTTTATTGTATAGCTGCTGCTAATACCTATGGAAAAGGAGCCGATCGCCAATACATAGGACGTAATCAACTAGATGCTGCAACCTTAGACCGTTTTATTTTTTTTGAAATGTTAATTGACGAAGAACTGGAAAAAGAAATTGCACAAAATGACAACTGGGTTGCTTATGTACAGCGTGTTCGAAAAGCAGTAAGTAGGGCAAATATCAGACATTTGGTTAGCCCAAGAGCCTCTTACAAGGGAGCAAAATTATTAAAGGTTGGTATTGAGAGAAATCAAGTTGAAAAGGATGTGCTCTGGAACGGATTGGATGAAAATACTATTGCCACAATAAAAGCAAATATGTGATGAATAAATATTTGAAATTTGAGAACCTGACCGACTTTTGGTCAAAAGCTTTTAGTGAGAGTACTGCTTATAGAAAATCATCAAGAGATGATTCCTTTTTCAACCTGGATTGGTATGGCAATTCAACGTGGAGTCAGGCAAAACAAATTGCCCAGCAAGGTTGGCTGGAAGCATTACCAGAAATAGAAAAATACAGAATAGTTTTAAATGAAATGATTGCCGATAAACTGGTTTCGTATCTGCCTGTTTATGCTTTTCAGGGAAGAGTAATTGAAATGGGAAATTATTTAGCAAACGATCCGGAACATTTTATTATCAGGGATTATAACGAGCAAGTGAATGAAGGAAAAATTATCACATTGGTTTGTTCTGTTTCCTTTTCAGCTGCCATTTGTTCTGAAACGATTATTCAACGCGGTGCCATGATTTGTGCTTTAGTGGATGCCTTAGAATATTCGGGGTATCGGGTTGAGTTAATCTGTAATCATAATTCAAAAAGCGGAAGTTACAGTTTTGAAGTGGATGTGGTGGTCAAGAAAGCTAACCAAGGTTTACAAATGGCTGAAATTGTGTTTTGTTTGGCACATCCTGCCATGTTAAGAAGAATGATGTTTTCTGTTGCTGAGCAAGAAGGCTGGTCTGATTTGGTCAGTAATTATGGTTATCCATTTACAGCAACCGAAAAAGGGAGTTTATGCATTAATGAGATTTTCAGTAGTGTTGTTCCCGATAAGGAAGCGGTTGATTGGGTCTTAAAAACCTTAAGCCAACAAGGTATAGTTGTAAAGAAAGTATAGATTTAAAAATTAAACATTATGAAATCAAAAATCAAACCTGCTGAGAATTCAGCCAATATGAAAAACGCCAACAAAGGGACTAACGGAGTAAACAGGCAGTATTCTCAAGTTCATGGTAATAGAAGTAAACAAATGGGTCTTAACCAAAATAAGAAATAAAATGGACAAACTTAACATTAAAGCTTATGCCATTGAAGGCAAGAATAATGACGAAATCTTAACGATTATTACGAAGTTTCCATTTTATATGAATGATAAGGAAGCAAACAGCAAGAAAAGAAAACGCTGGGTAGTAAACCCCGAAAGTCTGTCCGGAGAGATGATATCCAAATTGTTTATTAATGACGATATTATAATTGGGTATAGTTTTAAAGATGAAATAGGTGGAGATTTACACTTGCATTATCTTGAAAGAGAACTCCAATTTGTTGATGTTTATGAATTTTCCTTTTTTGAAAGTCATTTGGCAATGCCTTTTATTAAAAAGATTATCAAGAAGGAGCCCTTGCAATTTCATTGGCAAAACACCAATACGTTTCATGAGAAATACGCGCATCCTTTTTTTAAAAATGTATTAGGATTTAAGAATACGGATTTTATGATTCGTCCGGAAGATATTGGTATGGGTTTTCCTTATCGTCATCCTGAATTTAGAGATGTAAAAGAAAAAGTGCTTTTAATTGAAAATTTATATTTCAAGAAAAGCCATTTGATTGCCTACAAGGTTTTTAACCCATTAACGTATGAACACAAAGTAGTTTGGTCTATTGATTTTCTGGATTATTTGAGCCAATTAAAACCGATGAATAGTAATTTATAAACAGTTAAGGAGCGGTATTGTTTTAATACCGCTCCTTTTTTAAGAAATTAATAAAATCACTGATTTTAGTGATTGTGTAAGTGTTTATTTATTGGTATGTTTGGGATTCTGCAAATAAATAGAATATTATGGATAAGTATAAAAAAGTAATCGAAGAACTGATTCAATTTCGAAACGATAGAGATTGGGAACAATTTCATGATTCTAAAAATTTAGCTTTAGCCATTTCAATTGAAGCATCAGAATTGAATGAACTTTTTTTATGGAAAAAAGATAATGAAACTGAAAATGTGAAAATTGAAAAATTAAAAGAAGAATTAGCAGATGTGCTTTCTTTTTCATTTTTGCTTGCAGAAAAACACAATCTTGATGTTTTTGATATAGTTCTAGAAAAAATTAAAAGTAACGCTGAAAAATATCCTATTGATAGAGCAAAAGGCACAGCAAAAAAATATGATGAGTTATAAGCAAGAATAATACTAATGAATTTTTCCATAAATCAATATCCATTCGATTCTGAATTAGAATCTAAAATAATTAACAATCATAATACTTTTTTGAATTGGCCACTCGTTTATTTTTTAGAGGAAAAGAATAATAAAGATGCCTATGTTGGTGAAACAACAGATGTATTAACACGTTTAAAAACTCATTCAAAATCTGAGAAAAAGCAAAGTCTAAGTTTTGTGAATTTAATTTTAAGCGACTTATTTAATAAATCAGCAGCTTTAGATATTGAGTCAAATCTAATAAGGTATATAGCTGCTGACGGACAATATTCTTTGCAAAACGGAAATTTAGGAATCTCAAATCATCAATACTATCAACAAAAAGAAATTTATTGGGATTTATTTAAAGGAATTTGGGATGAATTAAGAAGTATCGGAATAGCCAGACATTCTTTAGAACATATTGATAACTCTGACTTATTTAAATACTCTCCTTATAAATCCCTATCTAAAGAACAAGTTATTGGTTTAAAAACTATTTTAAAATGTCTTTTAGATGAAAAAGCGAAAGTTAGTTTAATTCATGGTGGAGCAGGAACCGGCAAGTCAATTTTAGCTATTTTTCTGTTCAAACTTCTAAAAACTAATTTGGATGATTTTAATTATGCAGATTTTGATGAAGATGATGAAGAATTATTTGACACACTAAAAGAAGTTAAAGCAAAATATACGGATTTGAAAATGGCATTGGTTATTCCAATGGCGTCCTTTAGACAAACAATTGCCAATGTGTTTAAAAACATCAAAGGTTTAAACAGCAAAATGGTGATTGGACCTTCAGAAATTGTAAAGCAAAAATATGACTTATTAATTGTTGATGAAGGGCATCGTTTGAGAAGAAGGGTAAATCTAGGCTCTTATTTCGGAACCTTTGACAAAAACTGTGAGGCTTTAGGTTTAGATAAAATGACATCTTCTGAATTAGATTGGTTACAACTTCAAAGTGAAAAATCGATAATATTCTATGATCAATTTCAATCAATTAAACCATCGGATACTACACCTGAAAGTTTTAATAATTTAAAAAATGCAGCTACTACCCGTAATGAAAAATTGATTACACAATTTCGAGTAAAAGGAGGAAATCAGTATGTGAAATTAATCCATCAATTATTTGATAATCAAAATAATTTAGAAACTAATTCTTCAAAATTTGGATTCTACGATTTATTGTTATTTGAAGATTTAGACGAAATGATTGATAAAATTCAAAATAAAGAAAAACAGCTTGGATTGTCTCGTTTAGTGGCTGGTTTTGCTTGGGAATGGATTTCAAAAAATGATAAATCCCTATTTGATATTCAAATAGAAAAAACAAAATTACAGTGGAATAGTGTAGATAAAGATTGGGTTAATTCAACTAATGCAATAAATGAAGTTGGATGTATTCATACGACTCAAGGTTACGATTTGAATTATACTGGAGTAATTATTGGACCAGAACTAGACTATGATCTTGAAACTAATAAATTCATTGTATACAAAGAAAAATATAAAGATAAAAATGGTAAAAACTCTATTAAAGAAGACGATGTATTATTAGATTATATCATTAACATCTATAAAACAATACTATTTCGTGGAATTGAAGGCACATATATCTATGTATGCAACCCTAATTTGAGAGAATATTTTTCTCAATTTATTCCAAAATTTAGTACTACAATAAAAAAGAAATCTAATATTGAAATTTTAGATAAGCCAAGTGAACAAACTATCCCTTTTTACAATTTAGAAATAGCAGCAGGAAACTTTTCTGAACAACAAAAAGTCGAGAATTTAAGATATATTGAATTGACAAATGTTACAAATAAAGAAGATTATTTTGTTTGCAAAGTTGTTGGTGAATCAATGAATAAAATAATTCCAAATGGCAGTTTGTGTTTATTTAAGAAATATACAGGAGGTAGTAGGAATGGTTTAATTGTTTTAGTGGAAAGCAGTGAAATATACGATTCAGATTTTGGATGCAACTATACAATTAAAGAATATTCTAGTAAGAAAAGCATAGATGAAGATGGATGGAGTCATGAAGAAATCACATTAAAGCCATTATCTACAGAACAATATGAACCAATTGTTTTAAGAGATGAAGAAATAAATCACTTTCAAGTAATTGGGACTTTTATAAAAGTGTTGTGATTTAAATTTACATAATACCAAAATTAGTATTCTCTCATGTAGATTGATAAACTAGTTTATAAGTTGTATAGGTAAACTAAGGAGGAGGTTTTAATTGTGGAGAATAGTTAGAAAAAAGAAGAAGCGCATGGAAAATAGTATAGTTGATTTAACGGAATTTCAGAAAATTGCCCTGCGAAACTTAAAAATGGTAGGGATTGAAGTGGAATTTATAGAAGATAATAAAATACGAATCCGACAGGTCTCCAACTACAACAATTATATTTTAACCAAAAAGGAATTATTGACCCGGGCAAAAGATATTTTTCCTGATTTTATTGTGCATCCGGTTCGGTATTCTTTAACCCTTAAAGATATTGACAATGTTTGGGTTGCTACAAAAATTAAAGAAATTGGTCTTCACACTAATGATATACTCTCACAAACGGCTATAGACCGTACTTCGTTGTCTTTATATCTTTCCGGAGAGAAAAAAATGACCGCAACCGTTAAGGCACTGTTCTATTACTACTTTCTTTCCTTTGAGTTAAATCGGGATTTGAGAGGCGAACTCAATAGAAACGATTTTTAAAAAATATACTTAATCATAGCTGTATAGAAACTTTGAACAATTAAAATATGTCCAAATCAAAATCACAAAAAATAGCTGAAAAAACCATCTTCGCCACTTTTAAAATTTTAAAAGAAGCCGGTGGCGAAATGCGAGGAAAAGATGTTGTAGATAAAATACGTGAAACGGTTGAATTTGATGAATACGAAAGTCATCGTTTTGAAAAAACCGGATATGTTAGATGGGAATCTATATTGCATTTTTTCACTATTGATTGTATGAAAGCAGGTTTTTTACGAAAACATAAAGGAACTTGGATAATAACTGATGAAGGGGAAAAAGCAATTAAACTTGGTTCTGAAAAACTCTTACTTACAGCTACTAAATTATACCGTGAATGGGATGGTAAAAGAAAAAAAGAAACTGTAGCAGAAGATATTGATGATTTTAATGAGGAAGATAACAATCAAGTTCAAAAGTCTATCATAAATCAATATGAAGACGAAGCCTATAATGGAATTAGAAATTTTATCGTAAATAAAAACCCTTATGAGTTTCAAGATTTAGTTGCCGAATTGCTTCGAGCTATGGGGTATCATATTTCAGATGTGGCGCAACGTGGACCAGATGGAGGAATCGACATAATTGCCTATACTGATCCCCTTGGAACAAGACAACCTAGAATTATTGTTCAAGTAAAACACCGACCTAATGACAATGTTTCTTCTGATGAAGTTCAAAAATTGGCAGGCACACTAAAACGTAACTCTGATGTCGGTATTTTTGTTACTTCGGGAAGTTTTTCAAAACCCGCAATAAAAGAAGCACGAGAATCCAGAGAACACATTGAATTAATTGATTTTGAGCGATTAACTTCCTTATGGCAAGAGTACTATGCTAAAATGGATGATGAGCAAAAAAATCTATCACCATTACATCCAATCTATTTTTTAGGTAGTAACGATTAATTGATTTAAAATGAGATACGTCATCGCCTTTTTCTTCCCTTGGTTATCCCTCTTCTTACAAGGGAAAATACTATCCGGAATTATCTGTTTAATTCTTCAAATTACAATTATAGGTTGGATTCCAGCCTTTATATGGGCTGTTACTTCTTTAAACCGTATGTATGCAGATAGAAGAACCAATAAGATTATTAAGGAAATGAGAAAAACATAAGAATCAATCTGGATAAACAAAAACGTAAATCAAAGTGCCTCCGACCTTCGAACGCGCAACCATTAAGAAATAAATCCAACTGCGTTAAAAATTATCCGCTGTTTGAGTTTTACTAATCTTGGATAATTTAGCAGGAGTTTTTATCTGGCGTGGCTTCGGCTTCGCTCAGCCACCGGTTCTGCTCAGTCATGTGCAATTCCGTTCAGTCATTTGTAATTCTACTCAGCCTTCGGTGGCTGAGCGGAGTCGAAGCCACACTTCCAAACCAAAAGAAAATAATAAGACAAAACCAAAAAAAATATCCCCAAATTAAAATCTAAATTTGCCCTCCTTAAAAAAAGAAAAACATGAGCGCAACTTGGTACGAATGCAAAGTAAAATTCAGAAAAATAGACGAAACGGGAATACAAAAAGTAACAACAGAGCCTTATTTGGTAGATGCCTTATCCTATACAGAAGCAGAATCTAGAATTACTCAGGAGATGATGAGCTATGTAAGCGAGGAGTTTAAAATCACGAACATAAAGGTGGCGAACTATGCAGAGATTCATCCCTTTGAGAATGCAGACCGTTGGTTCCGATCGAAAGTGGCTTTAACGGCCTATGATGAAGAAAGCGGGAAGGAGCGCAAAACCAATATGTATCTGTTAGTTCAGGCTAACGATGTAAAAGAAGCCTTTGACAATACCATGTTCGCCATGAAAAATACCATGGGCGACTACACCATACCCGCCATTTCCGAATCACCAATTATGGACGTTTTCCCTTATTTTAGTGGGGAAGAAGACGGATTGGAACAAATTGAAAAGTTCAACGCTCTAAAAGCTTCTAGACCCACTGTAACAGCAGAAGACCAGGACCACATGGAATTCGACCAAGAAGTGGTAGCGGAATTTCAGGAGTAAGCATTTCAGCAAAATTCATGATTAAAAAAACAAATCGTGAATCAAAGCCCTTCCTGACCTTAGAACGCGTAACCGTTAAGAAAAATAAAACCGATTCCGTTAAGAATTATCTGCTGTTTGACCGTAGGGAGTTCAGATAATTTAGGAATCGGTTTTATTTTTTAGGTGTAGCGTTCCAGTCTTGATCTTTTGCTTCTTTTGTATCAAGACAAAAGAAGAAACACAACCAATGAAATCAACTTGCATGCACAAGCAAGATGCTAGCGCCAGCATAGGGAGCCTCAGCCACCAATTGGTTCGTATCAAGACAAAAGAAAAGATAATTATTCTCATCCTAACCCTTCCGGCCACTGGGCCTGTCAAAAGCTCCGTCAGGAAAAGAAGTGCCTTCGAGAGCCTCAGACACCGTTAGGTTTTTAAAATTATGTTTGCTTATTGGTGGCTGAGGCTCTCGAAGCCACATAATTCTTAAACTAACAAAATCAATAATAAGATAATAATGATGATGGCCCCCACGGAAAGATAGATTCCGTTGTGGCTCATGGCAAGTTCTTTTTTAATGGCTTTTACCTCTTTACGGAGCTCTTTTTTTTCGGAGCGGGACATTTCGGATTTGTCCATTGCTTTAATTTCTTTTAATCGCTCCACTAACTGTTGTCCTCTTACATCTTCGGTTTTTGGGTTGTTGTTTGTTGTTATTGGATCAATCTCTTTTGAAAGTGGATAGGCAGCTAGGGTAATACTCATTACAACGAATAGCAGTACTGTTTTTAAAAATGGAGTTTTCATACTATTGGTTTTTAATTTGTTATACTGTTTTGAAACTGTGTGGGATTATGTTGAAAACGTTTCACTTTATTGTGTTTGGAGCAAAAAGGATGAAACGATATTATCTTCCCTGACGGCTCGGTTCGTTAATGCGCTCCGGTTGTTGTCTTACAGGGGTACGTTTTTCGACATTATTACCACGTTGTTGTAGTTCCCTTCTTTGGTTTTGAATTTCGCTTCTAGCAGGTGCTGCATTAGGCTGAACATCTGTGGGCTGTTGTCTTTGGATTCGTTTGTTTTCTCTCTCACGGGCCCTTTGTTCAACACGTTGTATTTGTTGTTCCTGCTCGTTTACATTTTGTTCGAAACGTCTAACATCACGTTCTTCCTGAGCGGCTTTTTCCCTTGCTTTAGTGCCTAGGTTTTCTTTTTGTCTTGCAGGTTCATTTATACGTTGTTGTTCTTTTGGTCGTTGCAATTGTCTTTCTTCTTTGGCATTTCGATTGGTTTCCGGTCTTACAATTCGGGCTTCGGTTTTTCTTTCCGGTGTTGCTTTTGCTTCATTTCTGCTTGTTACCTTAGCTGGTGCAGCTTTATTTCCACGCTCTACATTAGGTTTGTACAATTGTAATTCGTTTCGGGACATACTCTGACCCGGTTGGTTTCTGTCTTTTATATTTACCTCCGCTACGGCATTACCTGTTTTTTTCTGGACGTGATCTCGGCTTGGTCCTGCATTGTATCGGCCGCCATTTCCGGAACGAACGTTGTTGATTACGGTAGAATTATTGATGATCGTAGTGTTGTTGGACGAGTTTACATAGTAATTACTGATGTTACGTCTACCAAAATCCCGTTCTCTCACAAAGCACCATTGATTGTAAGGAACGCTGTAACTGTTACCGAAAGCAATGTCAATGCTGATGCCCGGGGCGATAGGTGCCCATCCGTAATATCCGTCATAATACCTCCAGGTTACCCAGGCCGGTGCCCAAACGGTATCCGGCGCCCATAACCATCCGTAGAAAGGGTCATAGAACCAGCGTCCGTAGTGGAAAGGACCCCATCCCCACGAATAGTTGGAAACCCAGGTCCAACCGTAGTCGGTATATACCCAATACCCGTTGGTACGGTAGGGGGCAAACCCAGCGCCCACACTAGGAGACCAAACGTAACCGTAGGTTGGGTCACTAATCCAGCTACCGTGAACGCTTAGGTTATCATAAAACATCTGAAAGCTCACAGCCACCTGAGCTGTAGCTTTTTGTGATGTCAGTCCCATCATACCTACCAACAGTACTACTATAAATATGATTTTCTTGATCGTTTTCATAACTTTAGCTTTAATGTATAATTTGTAGTTTCATAGTATTGTAAAAAACAAATGAAAACTACAGAGTAAAGTTATTAAATACCTGATTTTTAGTGTTATATGAATTGATTGGATGTTTGTATAATTACCATGTTTTGAGTTATAAATGCATTAATTAACAAAGATCAATCGTGAATCAAAGCTTTTCTCGACCTTAGAACGCGAAGCCGTTAAGAAAAATAAAAGCAACTCCGTTAAGAATTATCCGCTGTCTGAGCGCCAGCGAGTTCGGATAATTTAGGAGTTGCTTTTATTTTTTAGGCGCAGCGTTCCAGTCTTGATCTTTTGCTTCTTTTGTATCAAGACAAAAGAAGAAGAAACAAAATTCCCGACCTTTGTAAGAGAAATAAAAAAGAAAATGCCCAACAACCACTACATCTACTGCTTAGAATCCGTTGCAGACACAGCAACCTCAAAGAGCATAATTCTACCTTCTTTAGAGACTTTAGCGGTGCGTTACGGCATTACCAATGTGTACAAAACCTGTGACAGTATTGAAGGGTTTGAGGAAAGCATCAGTACACTGTTATATGAAGACCGTCATTTTAAGGATTACGCAGTCATTTATCTGGTTTTTGAAGGAAGAAGCAACGAGCTTAAAATAGACGACTACTACTATAGTTTCGAGGAAATTGCGGAGTTGTTCGAAGGTAAACTCAAAGGGAAAATCATCCATTTTTCCAATACGTTGCAACTGGACTTAGACGAAGAAACCTTTCAGTATTTTTTAGATGTTACCGGTGCCAAAGCCATTTCGGGTTATGGCAATCGGGCACCTATTCTAAGCTCAGTATTGGATAATCTTTATTTCTCTTTAAGTGAAGAATATGATGATGTTATTGAATTAACCCAAGAACTTTTCGATAAGCAATATGCTTTGGCAAACAGTATGGGGTTTAAGATGTATTATTAGGCGGGAAGTAAAACACAAGCCCTATTTTATAGTGGAGATTCCAATAAAAAAACAAATTTTTATTGATTATCGGATAATGGTTTTATACCTGAGTAAGGTGTTGCTGCACTTGGGTTTTAAATGTCTTGAGTTTATATCAGAACAGAAGATGGAAAAACAAGAAAATTACATTTTTCTCAAAAAATACTTGTTTTTTGAAAAATTCCATTACTTTTGTAGCTCAAATCACAGAAAAACAATGAAAAACATCGTTATCATTCCTTCTATTAGTATTGCAATTGCGATTATCGCAAGGGCGGGGGAGTGCTGTAACTAGTTTTTATAATCATATATAAAAAGCCTCCCGAGAAATCAGGAGGCTTTTTTATTTTACACAAAAATGACAGTATTCGCAATTATTATTATCAGCATTATTATTTACCCATCCGGGTGAGTCAGGCTGATATTGTCTAAACTTTTCAGAGCCTTTCTCACTATGCGGGAAAGGCTTTTTTGTTTTCAATCCGTAACATTTTTTAAATCAAACCTATGTACTACAACAACCACACAGTAATTTTTCTCGACGGAGAAATGGTAAAAGCAGGCGAATCGGTTACCGATTTGTACAGTCAGACAATGCATTACGGTTATGGAGTTTTTGAGGGCATCCGTGCTTACAAAACTAAAAAGGGCACTAACGTTTTTAAAGCCGAAGAACACTATCAGCGCTTAAAGAGATCCTGCGAACTGGTCAATATTCCTTTTGACTATACCGTAACAGAATTGGTTGAAGCCACTTACCATCTTTTGGAGGCTAACAATTTGAGCGATGCGTATGTTCGCCCGTTGGTTTTTTGCAACCCAAACATGAGTTTAATGCGCCCCAATAAAGTTTCCCTTATGATTTGCGCCTGGGAATGGGGTGCCTATTTGGGCGATAAACAATTGCGTTTGGCTATTTCTTCTTTTTGCCGCCCTCATCCACGTTCCATACAAATCGAAGCTAAAGTATGCGGGCATTATGTAAATTCAATTCTTGCTACCACAGAAGCAAAGGATAACGGTTATGATGAAGCCTTGCTTTTAGACAGTGACGGACATTTAGCAGAAGGTCCCGGTGCCAACCTTTTTTTTGAAAACGATGGTATGTTGTTCACACCAAAGCTTGGGAATATTTTACCCGGAATTACCAGAGCAACCGTTCTGGAACTTGCAGAAAAAATGGGCATTGAAGTGTTGCAGGGCTTGTATACTCCTGAAGATTTATGGGAAGCCGACAGCGCTTTTTATTGCGGTACTGCTGCTGAAATCATAGGTATTGAATCGGTAGATGAAATCAAATTCCGAAAAGACTGGAACGATTCTTTGGGAAAACGATTGCAGGAGGCTTATGCCAAATTGGTCAGAGAGAAAGTAACCACACTCAGCACTTATTAATATGAAAACATTAAATCATTACAGCAAAACCATAACGCAAGACCAAACGCAACCTGCTGCACAAGCCATGCTGTATGGTATCGGTTTAACTGAAGCGGATATGGAGAAAGCTCAGGTAGGAATTGTCAGCACAGGTTACGAAGGGAATACCTGTAACATGCATTTGAACGCCTTAGCTAAAGAAGTGAAAGCCGGAGTTCAGAGTGAAAATTTGGTAGGCTTAATTTTCAACACTATTGGGGTTAGCGATGGGATTTCCAACGGAACAGACGGAATGCGCTTTTCCTTGGTTTCCCGGGATGTTATTGCCGATTCAATAGAAACCGTGGTTAACGCGCAATGGTATGATGCTGTACTAGCCGTAGTGGGTTGTGATAAGAACATGCCGGGTTCGGTAATGGCAATGGGTAGACTCAATCGACCGGCCATCATGATATACGGAGGCACCATTCATTCCGGAAAATGGAAAGGGGAATCTCTGAACATTGTTTCCGCTTTTGAAGCACTCGGAAAGAAAATCAATAACACCATTTCACCCGAAGATTATAAAGGAATCATCCAAAATGCCTGCCCCGGAGCAGGAGCTTGTGGTGGAATGTACACGGCAAATACGATGGCTTCGGCAATTGAAGCTTTAGGAATGAGTTTACCTTACAGTTCGTCCAATCCGGCCTTAAGCTCTCAAAAAAAAGAAGAATGTTTTCAGGCAGGTAAGGCACTGAGGCTTTTAATGGAAAAGGGTATCAAACCCAAAGACATCATGACCAAGAAATCCTTTGAAAATGCAATGACCATGGTAGTGGTGTTAGGCGGTTCCACCAATGCAGTGATGCACCTGATCGCAATGGCCCATTCAGTTGATATTGAATTGACTTTGGAAGATTTTCAGCGCATAAGTGACAAAACCCCTGTTCTGGCCGATTTAAAACCCAGCGGAAAATACCTCATGGAAGATTTGCATGAAGTAGGAGGCATTCCTTCGGTAATGAAGTATTTGCTGAAACATGATTTTCTGCATGGCGACTGTCTTACGGTAACAGGAAAAACCGTGGCAGAAAACCTTGCCTTAGTTCCGGATTTAAAACCTGATCAGGAGGTATTTCTCAAGGTAAAAGCACCGGTAAAACCAAACGGACATCTGCAAGTGCTTTTCGGTAATCTTGCTCCCCAAGGAAGTGTGGCAAAAATAAGCGGGAACGAGGGTGATTATTTTGAAGGCCCAGCCCGAGTGTATGATGATGAATATGCTGTTATAGAAGGAATCAAAAACAGTGAAGTACAACGGGAGAAGTAATTGTAATCCGTTATTGTGGACCTAAAGGCGGCCCGGGCATGCCGGAAATGCTCAAGCCAACCTCGGCAATTATGGGAGCCGGACTGGGTAAAAGTGTCGCATTAATTACAGACGGCCGATTTTCTGGCGGAACACATGGTTTTGTAGTAGGACATATTACGCCAGAAGCCTACGTAGGCGGGACACTAGCCCTTGTGCAAAATGGAGATGTCATCACTATTGATGCTCAGAACAATGCTTTAAATGTAAAAGTAAATGATTTCGAATTGCTGAGAAGGAAAATGGCATGGAAGCAGCCCAAACCTAAAGTAACCAAAGGGGTTTTGTACAAGTATATGCAATGTGTTTCCAGCGCTTCCACCGGATGTGTAACCGATAATTAAAAAAATAAGCGATGAAGACAACAAAAATAACGGGCGCTCAAGCCGTTTTAAAATCCTTAGTTGCAGAAAAAGTTGATACGATATTTGGATATCCGGGAGGTGCAATCATGCCAATTTATGACGCTTTATACGACTATGCGGATAGTGTCAACCATATTTTGGTGCGTCATGAACAAGGCGCTATCCATGCGGCGCAGGGATATGCCCGAGTATCAGGAAAAACAGGAGTCGTGTTTGCAACTTCTGGTCCCGGAGCGACTAATTTAATCACAGGGTTAGCCGATGCTTTAATCGACTCTACACCTTTGGTATGTATAACAGGTCAGGTAGCTTCCCATCTTTTAGGAACCGATGCGTTTCAGGAAACCGACGTTATGGGAATCTCAATGCCGGTTACCAAATGGAATTGTCAGGTCACTAAAGCAAGTGAAATACCTGCTGCGATTGCAAAAGCTTTTTACATCGCAAAATCAGGTCGTCCAGGGCCGGTTTTAATTGACATTACTAAAGATGCCCAATTTGAAATGATGGAGTTCCATTACGAAAAATGCACCCAGATACGAAGTTATCATCCCAAACCAGAATTGTCCAAACCAGCTATTGAAGCGGCTTCATTATTGATCAATCAAGCGGAAAAACCTTTAATGGTAATTGGTCAGGGAATTATGTTAAGCAATGCTGAAAAGGAATTACTGCAATTTGCCGAGAAAGCAGGAATACCGGTTGCCTCAACCCTTTTGGGGCTAGGGGCATTTCCTAACAATCATCCGTTATATGCCGGCTTTTTGGGTATGCATGGGGATTATGCGCCCAACATCAAAACCAATGAGTGTGATGTGTTGTTGGCGGTGGGTATGCGCTTCGATGATCGTGTTACAGGGGATGTTTCGCGTTATGCCAAACAGGCTAAAATAATTCATGTCGATATTGATGCTTCGGAACTCAACAAAATAATTAAAGCCGATGTAGCGGTTCACGCCGATGCTAAAGAAGCCTTGAGGAAAATGACAGAATTGATTTCAGAAAAAGAATACCCCTTGTGGTTGCAGGAATTTAAAGAAGCCAAAGCAATGGAAGTGTACACGTTAGCCAATACCAAAAAAATAATGCCTTCCGAAGAACTAAAAATGGATGAAGTAATCGAATTACTTTCGGAACTCACAAAAGGAGAAGCGGTAATTGTTACCGATGTCGGTCAACACCAAATGATGGCAGCGCGCTATTATCAGTACAATCAAACCAAGAGCAATGTGACCTCTGGCGGTTTGGGTACAATGGGTTTTGCGTTGCCGGCGGCTATTGGTGCAAAGTTAGGAGCTCCTGAGAAAGAGGTTATAGCAATAATTGGAGATGGCGGATTCCAAATGACACTTCAGGAACTGGGAACTATACTGCAAAGTAAAATGGCTGTGAAAATCGTGATTTTGAACAATAAATTTTTGGGCATGGTCAGACAATGGCAGCAATTGTTTTTCGAAAAACGCTATTCCTTCACGGAAATGATAAGCCCTGATTTTGTGGCATTGGCTAGATCGTACAGCATCGAAGCCCAAAAAGTAGAAGTTAGGGCAGCATTGAAAAAAGCCTTAAAGCAAATGCTTGACCATGAAGGAGCTTATCTGTTGGAGGTTGCGGTTGCTAAAGAAGAGAATGTATTTCCGATGGTGCCTACCGGAGCTTCGGTTTCAGAAATACGCTTGGTATAAATTAAAAAGAACAACTATGGAAACAACATTCACAGTATCGGTATTTACCGAAAACAGTATCGGGATATTGAATCGAATCACGATCATTTTTACCCGCAGGCATTTAAACATCGATAGTATCACCGCTTCAGAATCGGAAGTGAAAGGGGTGTTTCGCTACACAATTGTTCTTAGAACGCATCGGGAACAAATTGATAAAGTTGTCGGACAGATTGAGAAGTTAATTGATGTAATCAAAGTATTTGTGCATGAAGATCAGGAGGTGGTGCATCAGGAAATTGCCTTGTATAAAATCAGAAATGGTTTATTGAGCAATGGTGATGTGGAAAAGGTAATACGGGAAAACTATGCCCGTATTTTAACCGTTGACCCTCAGTTTATGGTGATTGAGAAAACCGGTCATGTGGCGGAAACACAACAATTATTTGAAAAATTAAAACCTTATGGGATATTGGAATTTGCCCGCTCCGGAAGAGTGGCAATCACCAAGCCCATGAAAGAATTATCAACGTATTTAAAAGAATTAGAACACTAAACAATGGCAACAATCAATTTTGGAGGGGTACTGGAAAATGTAGTTACCCGAGAGGAATTCAGCTTACACAAAGCGCAGGAAGTATTAAAAAACGAAACCGTAGCAGTAATCGGTTACGGAGTACAGGGGCCAGGACAGGCTTTAAATTTAAAAGATAACGGTATCAATGTTATTGTAGGCCAGCGCAAAGGGACTGCAAGCTGGGACAAAGCTTTGGCTGATGGTTGGGTAGAAGGTACAACTCTTTTTGAATTGGACAAAGCCTGTCAAAAAGGAACAATCCTTATGAATTTACTTTCCGATGCCGGACAAATGCAGGCTTGGGAAACTTTAAAAAAACATTTATCAAAAGGAAAAGCATTGTATTTTTCGCACGGTTTTGGAGTTACTTTTCATGAGAAAACAGGCATAGTGCCACCTAAAGACGTTGATGTGGTTTTGGTTGCTCCCAAAGGTTCCGGAACATCATTGCGCAGTTTGTTTTTAAAAAGACAAGGGCTTAACTCAAGTTTTGCGGTTTATCAGGATGCTACCGGTAAAGCAAAAGAACGCACTTTGGCTTTAGGAATTGCTATCGGTTCTGGGTACCTGTTTGAAACAACTTTTCAGAAAGAAGTATACAGCGATCTTACGGGCGAACGCGGTGTTTTAATGGGGGCAATTGCCGGAATATTTGAGGCGCAGTACAATGTGTTACGTCAGCGTGGACATTCCCCCAGTGAAGCTTTCAATGAAACTGTGGAAGAATTAACCCAAAGCCTAATGCCTTTAGTAGCCGAAAACGGTATGGATTGGATGTTTGCCAACTGTTCCACTACGGCACAACGCGGGGCTCTGGACTGGAAAGGAAAATTCCGTGAAGCTACAGAACCTGTTTTAAATGAATTGTATGACAATGTGCTTTCAGGAAAGGAAGCAGAAATTGTTATCGAAGCGAATTCCAAACCCGATTACCGAGAAAAACTGCAAAAAGAATTGCAACAAATCCATGAAAGCGAGTTTTGGCAAACCGGAATGCAAGTGCGAAAGTTAAGACCCAATCAGCAATGATAACGTTAGAGAAAGTAACACAAGCCAAAGAAAGAATAATGAATGTTGCAGTTCATACGCCTTTGGTGAAAAATGAAAACCTGAGCGAAGCATTTTCCGCTCAGGTTTGGCTAAAACGGGAAGATTTGCAGCCGGTACGTTCCTATAAATTAAGGGGAGCCTATAATAAAATAGCTTCGTTAAGTATGACCCAACAACAAAAAGGGGTAGTTTGTGCAAGCGCCGGAAATCATGCTCAGGGCGTGGCCTATGCTTGCAATAAACTCAATATTGAAGCGACAATTTTTATGCCGGTAACAACTCCACAACAAAAAATTAAGCAGGTCAAGCTTTTTGGTAAAGACAAAGTGAAAATTGTTTTAAAAGGAGACACCTTTGACGAAACTTTTCAGGATGCGAGTAGGTTTTGTGAAAATAGTCAAGCGGTTTTTATCCATCCTTTTGATGACCGGGAAGTAATAGCCGGACAAGGCACCATTGCTTTGGAATTATTGGATTCTGCCAAAGAACCTATCGACTATCTTTTTGTTCCTATTGGAGGTGGAGGTTTGGCAGCTGGAGTCTGTTCGGTTTTTAATCAGCTTAGTTCAAAAACCAAAATAATTGGGGTAGAACCTGCAGGAGCTTCATCCATGAAAACCTCAATACAAAACGGAGCCAACACAACATTGGAACACATTGATAAGTTTGTGGATGGCGCAGCTGTAAAGCGGGTGGGTGAAATAACTTTTGCTATTTGTAAGGAGGTTTTACACGATATCGTTTCGGTTCCGGAAGGAAAAGTATGTTCCACCATTTTGCAATTGTATAATGAAGAAGCTCTGGTAGTAGAACCTGCTGGTGCTTTAACTATTGCAGCTTTGGACTTTTACAAGGAAGCAATTAAAGGCAAAAACGTGGTTTGTATTGTTAGTGGAAGCAATAATGACATTACCCGAACTGAAGAAATTAAAGAGCGGTCGTTGCTGTATGAAGGCTTAAAGCATTATTTTATTGTCAATTTTCCACAACGGCCGGGCGCTTTGAAGGAATTTGTGAATAATGTTTTGGGGCCTGATGACGATATAACGTATTTTCAGTTTTCCAAAAAGAATAACAGGGAAAGTGGTCCCGCTGTTGTTGGGGTAGAATTGAAAGATCAGAAGGATTTCAGAAAAATTGAAGAGCAACTGCAGTTGAGAAAATACAGTTATCAGTATCTGAATGAAGATGCGGATTTGTTTACGCACCTGATTTTGTAGATAATTTAGAAAAAGCCTGCATGATTTGCGGGCTTTTTTATGTAAAGTTACTTTCCAATACAAAAATTAGCAAAAATATTACCCAAAAGCTCGTCATTAGTAACCTGCCCGGTAATCTCTCCAAAATAATACAACGCCTGACGAATGTCAATTGCCATTAAATCAGACGATAAATTATTCTGCAAGCCCCATTTTACTTTTTGAATTTCCTCTAAAGCCTTTAATAGTGAATCGTAGTGGCGTGTGTTGGTAACGATGGTTTCGTTGTTTCGAAGCGCTCCGGTATTTACAAAAGATAAGAGTTGGTTTTTCAAATCTTCGATACCTTCTTTGTTTTTGGCGGAGATGAAAATGGTTGAAAGATGTCGGTTTACCGTTGATAATTCCTCTTGATAAGCACTCAATCTGTTGTTGATTTGGTTGAACGTATCTTGAGGGATAACATCTTTTTTATTAACAATGACGATTAATGATTTTTGAGGATATTGGTTTTGAATTTTACCGATTTCGTTAATGAATAATTCTAATTGACTTTCAGCATTAAACTGTGAACCATCGACCAAATACAATACTACTTGTGCCTGTTCAATCTTTTCAAAAGTCTTTTTGATTCCGATGCTTTCTACATGGTCTTGAGTTTCACGAATTCCGGCGGTATCAATAAATCTAAAGCCGATGCCGTTAATAACTAACTCGTCTTCGATGGTATCACGGGTAGTTCCGGCAATATCAGACACGATGGCACGTTCTTCGTTTAACAAAGCATTCAGTAAGGTTGATTTTCCAACATTTGGTTCACCAACAATAGCAACAGGAATTCCGTTTTTAATAACGTTTCCAACTGCGAAAGAATCAATTAGTCGTTTTAATACGAATTCGATACGGTTTACCAGTTCGTGAAAAGCGGTTCGGTCTGCAAATTCAACATCTTCTTCAGCAAAATCTAGCTCCAATTCAATTAACGAAGCAAAGTTTAAAAGTTCTTCACGTAGTTTGGCAATTTCATTACTGAATCCACCACGCATTTGCTGCATGGCAATCTGGTGGCTGGCCTCGTTATCTGATGCAATTAAATCGGCTACCGCTTCGGCTTGCGATAAGTCCATTTTGCCGTTTAAAAAAGAACGTAAAGTAAATTCTCCGGCTTGCGCCATTCGGCATCCTTTACGAAGCAATAACTGAATGATTTGCTGCTGAATATAGGTTGATCCGTGGCAGGAAATTTCCACTGTATTTTCTCCTGTATAGGAATTTGTTCCTTTAAAAATCGACAGTAACACCTGATCCAACACTTTACCCTGGTCAACAATATGTCCTAAGTGCAAAGTATGTGTACGTTGTTTGGTAATATCCTTTCCTGAAATGGATTGAAATACTCCAGAAGCAATACTAATCGCTTCTTTTCCGGAAACACGAATCACCGCAATTGCACCTGCACCAGAAGGGGTTGCCAAAGCCACAATAGTATCGTTTGAAATCATTTGTTGAGTTACTGAGTTATGCGGTTGCAAAGGTACAAAGTTTTTCGGCAGTTCGCTAACAACCAATAATCAACAACTAAAAGCTTTTCAGGTTAAATAATTGTAAAACTGATATTTATCACTTTTTATGTGCGCTACATTTAGTAACTTTATGTAAGAATTTTAAAAATCAGCAGTCATGAAAAAGATACTCTTTCCAACAGATTTTTCTGAAACGGCAAATAACGCTTTTGTTTACGCTTTAGAAATGGCCAAATCGATTGATGCGGAAGTAATTGTACTTCATGTCTACGATTTGCCCTCGGTTTCTTTTGGTGAAGTACCGATAACATTGGTGGAAATTTATGATTCCATTGAACTGAACAATTTTGAAAACTTTAAGGATCAGATTCCACATCTTAGAAAAATTGCGGAGAAACATCAGTTAGACGATGTGAAAATGAGTCATGTACTGCGCCATGGAGATTTGGTTCGTATTATGAAAGAACTTTGTCATGAAGAAAAGATTGATATGGTTGTAATGGGAACCAATGGAGCTTCGGGACTGCAGGAAATCTTTTTGGGTTCCAATACCGGAAATGCGATTGTGAATGTCCCGGTAACCTTGTTGAGCATTCCGAATAAAGCACATTTTGAACGAATCAAATACATTGGTTTCACTACAACTTTCAATGATCACGATCGAATGGCGCTCCATAAAGCAATCAGTATCGCAAAACGATTCCATGCAACAGTGAAATGCTTAGCGGTAAAAACCCATAAGTTTGGGGTAACCGATGAAGGTATCGAATATTGGAAATCAGAATTTAAAAACGAACCGGTGGAATTTTTCGTTATCCCTCACGATGATGTAAAAGAAACCATCTTGGATTTTGTTGAACATCAAGACATTGACATTCTTGCTATGGTAACCCAAAAACGAAATTTCTTTGAAGAATTGTTTACCCATAGCTTAACTCAGAAATTATCTTATCATATAGAAACTCCGATTTTAGCTTTTCACGAATAATAATATTATTGAAAGAAATTTATTATTTTTGTTTAAAAAAAATGAGGTTTATACAAGCATTAGTGTTGGTATTATTTTGCGGATCTTTATTTGCTCAAACAAAAGAAAAAACACACGTTCACAGAGAAATTCGTTACATGTCTTATGAATCGTATAAAGAATTAAAGAAAAGCGGTGCTTATAAAGTTGACTCTTTGTGTTTTACAGTTAAAGGAAAGGATACTTTAATAGAGATTAACGATAATATCGATCAAAAAGGGGTAAAAGTTTTATATGAGCCTAAGGATTCTCTTTTTTTGGAAAAGTATAAAAAGTTGGTTTATAATAAACAAAATTGGTTTAACAATGTTTCTTGGGACAAAAAATCTAGAATGAAATATTGGAAAGAACCAATAAAAATTTATTTTGATAAATCGGTAGATAAGAAAACTAAAAAAGAATTTAAAAAGTTTGTAAAAGACCTCGACAAAAAAATCGATTCTTTAAAAATAAGAATTGTTAAAACTAAAGAAGAGTCAAATTATTTTATTTACTATACAAACAAGCAGCAGCCTATTAATTATGAGGAAAATATTTTAAACTCTGTAGGGTATTATTTGTTTTGGAGTAATAGAAACTATCAAATTAATAAGTGCAGTCTGAAAATTAACTCAGATGTATATCCTGATACAAATGTAAGGCAAAATCAACTGAGAAGAAATTTTATTTATACCTTAGGCTACTTTTTTGCAACAAACAATAAAGATTGTACTAGTTATTTTTCTACTTGTTATGATGGAATTAAATCTCTTTCTGATGGAGATCTGGAATTACTTAAGTATCATTATTCGTATGGCATTTGTAAAGGAACCGATTTAGAAACCTTCGAACAAAATCATCAAAAAGCAAAGGAAGATTTAAAGAAAAATTCTAATAGAAAATTGTATTTTATTCATTACAACTAGAAAATAAATTTCAAAAATAAAAAACCGCAATTCCAATATGGTCTTGCGGTTTTTTGGTATAAAGGGTTGGTTATAGCGTATTTTGAGTTCTCAGTCTCGGTTATACTAAAGTTTTTCTGTGACTGTTAACTGTGACTGCTTACTAATTATTAAGCATTACTGGCATAACAAGCATGGTAACAGTTTCGCCTTCGTCTAATCCGTCAACAGGAGTAAGGATTCCCGCTCTGTTTGGTAAGGACATTTCCAATTGAATTTCGTCCGATTGTAAGTTGGTTAACATCTCGGTTAAGAAACGCGAGTTGAAACCAATTTGCATATCGTCTCCTTGGTAATCACAAGTTAAACGCTCTTCTGCTTTGTTTGAGTAATCGATGTCTTCTGCAGAAATATTCAATTCAGCTCCCGCAATTTTCAAACGGATTTGGTGAGTGGTTTTGTTTGCGAAGATCGCCACACGACGAACAGAACTTAAAAACTGGCTTCTGTCCATCAATAATTTGTTAGGGTTTTCTTTCGGAATTACCGCTTCGTAGTTTGGATACTTACCATCGATTAAACGACAAGTTAGCGTGTAATTATCAAAAGTGAACGTTGCGTTCGAATCGTTGTATTCAATTTTTACTTCTGCATCGGAAGTTGCTAAAATTCCTTTTAAGATGTTCAAAGGTTTCTTTGGCATGATGAAATCGGCAGCTTGTGACGCTTTCACATCGGCTCTTGCGTATTTTACCAATTTGTGAGCATCCGTTGCAACGAAAATTAATCCTTCTGTTGAGAATTGGAAGAAAACTCCAGACATAACCGGACGCAAATCATCGTTTCCGGCTGCGAAAATCGTTTTACTGATTGCTGTTGCCAATACTTCAGCAGGAACTAAAGTAGAAGAAGGCTCGTCTAAAACAACTGCTTTAGGGAACTCATCACCCGGAGCATACGCCAACGCATATTTTCCTGAATTTGAACTGATTTCAATAGTGTTGTTGTCTTCAACCGTGAAGGTTAACGGCTGCTCTGGAAATGTTTTAAGGATTTCCAATAATAATTTTGCAGGAACCGCAACACTTCCCTGGCTGGTTGAATCAATTTCCAAAGTGGAAGACATGGTGGTCTCTAAATCGGAAGCTGAAACATGCAACTGGTTGTTATCTAATTCAAACAAGAAATTATCCAAAATAGGTAAGGTATTACTACTGTTGATAACACTACCTAATACTTGCAATTGCTTTAACAAATACGAACTGGATACTATAAACTTCATCTTCTTCTTTTTTAAGGATTGTAAAATTGCACTTATATTTTACAATTCACAAATATATTCTAATCTAATTAACGGCAAAAACAAATTTATTAACAACTAGCGGGCATATTTACGCTTTCTTAAGAAGGTAAACAGGAATCCGAAAATTGCTAAAATAACTATTGGTAATCCGACAGTTACAATTTGTGTGAAGGTATAACTCTCGTGTACTTTTTCTTTGTCTAATAACGGAAGGTCTACATCTTTACTTCTAATGTTAATAAGTCCGTTGTCGTCTAAAAGGTAATTCACACAGTTAAGCAAAAATTCTTTGTTTCCGAACAAGGTATTTGTCCATTTATCGTACCCTAATTCTAAAGGCTGATAAGCTTGATCCAATTGGTTTTTAATTAAATCACCATCAGAAATAACAATCATTTTGTTGTTTTTTCCTTCCGGTTTGAACGTCGTGTCTTTAAACGGAAGCACACGGTTTTCATACATCGAATGGAATTTACCTTCCAATAAAACAGACATTGGAAGACGTCCGCCGTCAGGATAATCTTTAGGTCCGGTTTCTTCAGTAACCATTTCAAGGCTTACCTGAGTTGGTGTTCCAACCGCTTTTGAATACTGCGAAGATTCCATTAACACGGTTTTCTTGATATCGTTTTTAAGCAGTTCAATTGGGCTTGCAAATTCAAATTTTACCCCTTCAATGTTCTTAACAATAGGATGTTGCGATTGCGGATACACAAAAGGCGAATACTTCCAGAAATACTGCTCGTATTGCGTTTGGCTTCCCGGTTCACCCGTTGCTAATTTAATTGGCGTTGCCTGTTCATCTTTTACCAATAAAGGATTGATACGAACGCCATATTTGAAGAACATATCCGTTAAATTCAAATCTTTCGGATAGGCTAAAATTGCACCGGATTCGTTGTACAAACTGTCCATTTCTGCCTGAACTTCATCCACTAACCAAAGTGTTTTTCCACCGTTAACAATGAACTGATCCAGTACTTCTTTCTCTTCTTCGGTAAAACGTTTTGAGGGTTTAGCAATGATCGCCAAATCATATTTTTTAAGCGCGGCCAAAGAAGCTTGCGGGCTTTTAGCAACAGAATCTAAAGTGAAAGGCCCGATGTAATAACTCTCACGTACTGTTTTAAGGAAATCGGCAATTTGAAGGTCGTGCAATTCACCAATTCCTTTGATAATGGCGATTTTCTTCTGTTTTTCTTTAACTATTTTGTTGAACGCATCGGCAAAAGCATATTCCAAATGCTGAACGGAACTTACTACTTTTTCCTCCGTAGAAGCACCCATCATGTTTTTAAGCAATTGAACTTTAGTGACTTTGTCTTTGTAAGTAGCCACAGCCCAAGGGAAAACCACTTCCTGAGATTGTTTACCTTTATCGTCAACAGTGATGCTTACGGGAGTTAATCCGCGTTGGTACAGCATTTTCATGTTGGCATCACGCTCTTCTTCTTTTTGTAACGGATTGACAAACTGAAAGATAATGTTGGAATTGTACGCCTTGAATTCCTCTAACGTTTGACGGGTTTCGCTTTGTAAACGCTTGAATTCTCCCGGAAATTGTCCTTCCAAATACACATCGATGTACAAAGGACTATCGATTTGTTTGATTAAATTTAATGACGTTTCGGATAAGGTATAACGTTTATCAGCCGTTAAATCGAATCGTTTGAAAAAGTAATTTCCTGCAACATTCAGGATAATCAACCCAGCAATAAGTAAGCCTAATTGCTTTAATCCTTGTTTTTTAGCTTCTTTCATCATTACCATTTCAAAGATTTAAGTTGATAAACCGTTCCTGCTAAAAATGCGATGGTAACGCTAACGAAATATAAAATGTCTCGGGTGTCTAAAACTCCGCGGCTCATACTTTTAAAATGGTATTCAAAACCGAAGCTTGCAAACAAATCGCCAAAACTTCCTAAATAGGTTGAAACGCCTTCAAATCCGTAGAAGAAAAGAAAACACAAGAATACAGCAATAATAAAAGCCACAATCTGATTGTCAGAAAGGGTAGAAGTAAAAATCCCAATTGCAGAATAAGCGCCAATTAAGAACAACAACCCAAAATAAGATCCCATGGTACTTCCCATATCCAAATTTCCGGAAGGATTTCCTAAATCAGAAATTACAAAAACATAAATCAATGTTGGAATGATCGCAATTACAATCAAAAGTAACGCACCTAAAAATTTACCGTTTACAATTTCCCAAGTGCTTAAGGGTTTGGTAAGCATGAGTTCGATGGTTCCTTGTTTTTTCTCGTCGGAGAAACTGCGCATGGTCACGGCAGGAATCAGGAAGATTAAAATCCAAGGCGCTAAAGTGAAAAACGGGCTCAAATCGGCAAAACCGCTTTTTAAAATGTTGAACTCTCCTTCAAAAACCCAAAGGAACAAGCCGTTGAGCAAAAGAAAAATAGCGATAACCAAATACCCGATCGGCGAACCGAAAAACGATTTGATTTCTCTTAATAATAATGCTTTCATTTATTCTGTTTCGTAATTATTCTAAAGTTGCTAATTTATCTACGCTCCAAGCTTCCGGTTTGTCGTTGAAAAGCTTTTTGGTAAACGTCCAAACATCGTAAAACAGTTCTGAATTGCGGTAGTTTTCCAAATCCTGCTCGGTTTCCCAATAGCTGTACGTGAAAAAAATACACGGATTGTTTTTGTCCTGATACAATTCTAAGAAACGGTTTCCGGGCGCATTTCGTATTTTCTCTTTCATTTGTTCGAAATTTTCTAGAAAGGCCGGTATATTTTCCTGATGAAAACTCAGTTTTACAATGCGTACAAACATACTATATTTTTGTTGATTTTTAAATGAATTGAATGGTAACTAAATCCCTGAATTTAAGTCCTAATAAAGACGTTGCCGAGCCAACTGTGGACGGATTGCTTTTATAGATAGCAATTTCCAGAAAATCAGCTTCGTTGAAGAGTGCCAAGCGTTCGCCTTCGTAATCTTTCAAGGTGAATTTTTCGGAGACTTTAAAATCAGAATAACTGTTGTGAATGCTTTTTATGGTTTTAGTTCCGAACCGTACTTCAAAAGAGCGTCCTTTTCCTATCTCGGCAATGAACTTTTTAGAAATATTGGTTACGCAATTTCCGAAATGATCAATATAGACAACGTATCCTTTAATTGAACCCGAATCGGAAGTAGCGGTGGCCTGTAATTCGCTCATCGCTTTAATCTGAGAAATCTCTTTTCCTATAACACTCAAGGTTCCGCCTTTTGCCAGATGACAAGCTACTTTTACAAAAACATCCATATCGGAAGAACCTTCTGGTAATCGATCATGTATGTTGATTTCCACAATTTGCTGCGGAACGATTTTCTGGGTAAGGATGCTCAGGATTCCGTTGTCGGCACAAATGAAATAATGATCATTCCACTGCATGGCGATGTGTTTGTTCTCAAAAGTACGTTCCGAATCTACACCAATTAAGTGTACAGAGCCTTTCGGAAAGCTGTTGTAAGCTGCATTGATAATGTAACTTGCCTGGGAAATATTAAACAGGTCGATATCGTGTGAAATGTCAATAATCTGTGCCTGAGGATGTTCTGTAATAATTTTGCCTTTCAGCGCGCCCACAAAGTGGTCTTTCAAGCCAAAATCGGTAGTTAGCGTAATTATTGACATCATTTTGTTTATAACTATTACAGAAAGATTTTCTAAAATTTAGTAGATTTGAGATAATGCAAAGCTAACTTATTTTTTAATTAAATCCTTGTTGCTTTTGAACGAAAGAACCATTGAATTGACCGACATTACCCCTAAAGATTTTTGGGGTACGCAAGATGCTCATTTAGAGCTAATTAAAAAATTATACCCAAAATTAAAAATTGTGGCCCGAGGCACGTTGGTGAAAGCCTACGGGGAGAAGGAAATTTTGGATGAGTTTGAAGTTCGCTTCAATCGCCTAATGACTCATTTCACACGTTTTAATTCCATTGACGACAATGTAATTGAGCGTATTGTTCAAACTAACAGTCAGGACGAGCAAAGAATGCCTGACCACGATAAAATTTTAGTGCACGGAATTGGAGGAAAGCTCATCAAGGCGATGACTCCAAACCAACAAAAACTGGTAGATTACGTGCAGAAAAACGATATGGTTTTTGCCGTAGGGCCAGCAGGAACCGGTAAAACCTATACAGGCGTTGCTTTAGCGGTTAAAGCTTTAAAAGAGAAACAGGTAAAACGAATCATTTTAACCCGTCCGGCAGTGGAAGCAGGAGAGAACTTAGGTTTTCTTCCGGGTGATATGAAAGAAAAACTGGATCCGTACATGCAGCCGTTGTATGATGCGTTGCGTGATATGTTGCCACCACAAACATTGGAAGATTATATCTTAAAAGGTATTATTCAGATTGCACCGTTGGCTTTCATGAGAGGACGTACACTAGATAATGCTTTCGTAATTTTGGATGAGGCTCAAAACACAACGCACTCACAAATGAAAATGTTTTTAACCCGTATGGGGAAAAACGCTAAATTCATCATTACTGGAGATCCTGGGCAGGTGGATTTACCGAGAAGAACCATTTCAGGATTGAAAGAAGCGTTGCTGGTTTTGAAAGACGTAGACGGAATCGGTATTATTTATCTAGACGATAAAGACATTGTGCGCCACCGTTTAGTTAAGAAAATCATTGATGCTTATAAGAGTATTGAAAATCACGACTAAAAGTGATCTGTGGAAATTCTGTAATAATTAAAAAAAATCCTATAATCCTTTATTGGTTAATAAGCAGGTACTTTGTATTGTTAACCAATAAAAGGATGTTATGAAAAAGTTATTTTTAATTTTCGGAATTGGGTTATTGTCGTTAAATACCATCAATGCTCAGGAAAATGAAGCAGAAATCACGCCTAGTAATTCATGGTTTAAAGCAGGGATTACAGCAGGTGTTCCTGTGGGAGATGCCAGCGATGTCTCGTCGTTTAATTTAGGACTTGATTTGCGAGGGCAGCACATGGTTACCCGTAATATCGGGATTGGGATTGCTTCAGGGTACAATCATTATTTCGCCAAAGATGATTTTGAAGATTTTGGCATGATTCCATTAGCAGGACATATCCGTTACTATTTTATGCCAAAAGGATTGTTTTTTGGTACCGATGTGGGGTATGGTTTTTTAACCAATGTAGACAATAATAAGGGAGGGTTGTATCTGAATCCGCAAATAGGTTATCATAATTACGATTGGAATATTTATGGGTATTACCAGAATACCTTTACCGAGAATAATTTTAATCTGCAGAGTGTCGGTTTAGGAGTAACCTATAACATCAGGTTTAAATAATTAAGATTTAGATAAAAAGGAGAAAATTAGTTTTCTCCTTTTTTGTTTAGCAATTGTAAACGGATTACTTTTGCAGCACAAAAACAACAACACAACACAAATGAATACTATCACAACGACCAATTTTAACTTTCCGGGTCAAAAATCCGTATATCGCGGTAAAGTAAGAGAAGTTTATAACATAAACGATGAGCTTTTGGTAATGGTGGCTACAGACCGCCTTTCTGCATTTGATGTGGTTATGCCAAAGGGAATTCCTTACAAAGGACAAATCTTAAATCAGATTGCAACGAAATTCATGCAATTAACTCAGGACATCGTTCCAAACTGGTTGATTGCAACTCCGGATCCAAACGTAGCCGTTGGTCATTTGTGTGATCCTTTTAAAGTAGAAATGGTTATTCGCGGGTATTTGTCTGGTCATGCGGCTCGTGAGTATGCTGCTGGAAAGAGAATGTTATGTGGTGTAGCTTTACCGGAAGGATTGAAAGAAAACGATAAATTTCCAACTCCTATTATTACGCCTTCAACCAAAGCAGATAATGGTGAGCACGACGAAGATATTTCAAGAGAAGACATTTTAGCCAAAGGAATTGTTTCCGAAGAAGATTATATCGTTTTAGAACAGTATACAAGAGCATTATTCCAAAGAGGAACTGAAATTGCAGCTTCACGTGGATTGATTTTAGTGGATACAAAATACGAGTTCGGAAAAACCAAAGACGGGAAAATCGTTTTGATTGACGAAATCCACACTCCGGATTCTTCCCGTTACTTTTATGCCGAAGGTTATCAGGAAAGACAGGACAAAAACGAAGCGCAAAAACAATTATCGAAAGAGTTTGTGCGCCAATGGTTAATTGCTAACGGTTTCCAAGGAAAAGAAGGACAGCAAATCCCAGAGATGACCGATGAGTACATTGCAACAGTTTCTGAAAGGTACATCGAATTGTTCGAGAATATTTTAGGAGAAGAATTTGTGAAAGCCGATATTTCAAATATTAACGAACGTATTGAAAAAAACGTTTTGACTTTTTTGAATAAATAAGATAATCCAATCTTAAACTTATACTAACCACGCTTTGCGTGGTTTTTTTGTTCTTTGCGGTGTCATTAAAGAAAAGTTAAAAGCATCGACGATCTGTATTGAAATATCGATTATCAGTAAAGGGTTGTTAAATTTTTGTTATAATGGAATTTTCACAGTAACGATTTTATTTTTCCAGCGTCTATTCAATAAATCAATTATGATCCGATGGCGTGACAAATTATTTGGAGTGCAGCTGAAAAAAATTAAATCATCAATCAAAATCATCAATCATCATGAAATCATCAATCACTTATTTAGGAATCGCTTTAGTGGCTTTTACAAGTTTCGCTTCGGCTTTAAATTGTCAGCAATCATTCATCAAAGAAGAAATCCGCTCGACAGAAGTACAATCTTCAAACGAAATTGGAGTAGTAAAATCAAACGAAAATCATTCTTTAGTAAAAAAATGTGGTCACGGAGGAAGAAAAATGACCGTTGAAAATGCACAAGGAATCGATTTTCAGCCTTATGAAAAAACCATTGAGGAAGTTATTGCCGAAAATAACCAGATAACAGAAAATGCTGTTTTAGAAGAAGTTAATTCTACATATAATAATCAGCAAACTGTAAAGTCTATTTCTGAAGCCGATCAGATCATTAACAACATCAATTCAATGAAAGGCTGCGCTTTTCTAAGTGAAAGAACCATGGAAGAAATTATCTTAGAGAACAATAAAATAATCGAAAATACTATTGTTAAGGATGCTTTCTTTCCGAAAATGGGAAAAAGCGAAAATCAATTTTAAAAATCACTCATAAAAAATAATAATAAATTTTTTAATCATTAATCAAAAACAATCATCATCATCATGAAAAAAACGATCAGTTTATTAGGTTTGGCTTTAGTAGCTGCTACAAATGTTGCTTTAGCTTCGAATGTTGAAACATCAACTTCAAAAAATGTTGCAATTTATAACTATGATGTAACTCCACTTTGTGTTGCAATCAGTAAAGGAGATTTAACTACTGTTAAGAAATTCATCGAATATGGAATGGATGTAAATGAAGCAACTAATGGATTGACTCCGTTAATGTATGCTGCTCGTTACAACCAACCGGAAATTGCAAAATTTTTGATTGACCGAGGCGCAAAAGTTTGGGAAAAAGACAACAACGGTTACACTGCTTTACAACATGCAGAAGCTGGGAAAGCTACTCAAGTGGTAGAAATTCTGAAGCAATCTTCAAAAAAATAAAAACAGTTTGAGTTATAGTTAGCAATAAAAAACCACGCAATAGCGTGGTTTTTTTGGTTTAAATTAAGTAGGTTTTTAGTTGTGGTATTTAGTTAATCATTTATTTTTATTAATTGATAATGATTGCATCAAAGTAAAATTGTCCCATCCAACATGCTGCCGAAGTGTCTCCCAAAGCATCTGTTCGTGTAATATTAAGTGTCATTGAAGATTGGGATTTTGACGCATAATTTATGGTAAAGGTATCCGGGTAGGAACTTGTGTTGTACGGAGCAAACATAATTCCTGATGGATTAAAAGGTAATTGTGGCGAAAAATCGTAACGAACTTGTAATTTTTCAGGTTTTGCAGGAGCTAATAATACGGTGCTTCCACTTATAGACGCTGTGGAACCAGCTGTTGTTTGTCTGGAAAGCACTGTCCAGGTAATTGTTGTACTTACCCCTTTTATAGTTCGTGTCACACTTCCAGTACTTCCAACACTAATGGAACCACAAACAGGAATGTCTAAATCCTGAATAGAAACCAAATCCGGAATAGAAACGTTGCTGGCTGTTAATTGTTGCCAAGTTGCATTACCATTGGCATCAGACACTAAAGCTTTGCCTAAGCCTTGGTTGCCATCAACAATTCTAAGTGCGGCTGGTGCAGCTGTTGCAATGTTTATATCGTCAACATAAGCAGCATCAGAACCTGAAATTCCTGAGACATCTTTACTGTATTCCCATCGTAATGTCCTTGAACCAGCAGCAAGCAAATAGGACTGTTGTGTCCAGCCAATAGTCCCAGACCATTGATTTTGCTGAACACCGTCAATGTAAAATTTCAAATAATCATAGTTGACTTCACTACTTACACTGTAATAAAAACTTAAAGTTGCACCTCCTGCCGGAACGACAACCGTATGTGACATTTGTGTAGTTTGATTGTCACCTATAGCTCCTGATTTAGCAGCATAAGTTCCTCCATTTTTTACCGCACTTTGGGTTGCCCAGTTAGCACTTCCACCAGTTGTTAGTGGTGCGATGGAATTGGTCTCAAAATTTTGACTTAACAAACTTCCGGGTGCTCCGACATTTTCAATGTGGAATTTGTTTGTTGGAGTTGTTGTTCCTACACCAACATTTCCTGTGTTGTTGTTGTAGATGTCGTTTCCAACTTTTGTCCAATGGTTGGTACCTCCGGCAAAAGGTGTCCATTTGGTTCCGTCCCAGTAATAATAGCCGATACCGGTTGCAGCGTTGGTGTTGTAAACCATCAAACTGGTTGCAGGGCTTGTAACTGGTGCCGCAGCGTTTAGGTTAGGAATAGAGATTCGGGGGATCAATAAACCTTTGTCTGTAGCGGTTACATCAAGAATTGAACTGGAATTAGGGGTTGTAGTACCAATTCCAACTTGTGCTGATACAGAGAAAGGAAAAAGCAATAACAGTAATAACTTTTTCATAACGCTTTGTTGTAGTTAGATTAACAAAGCAAAAATTAGAAAAAGAAAACAGGCTAAAAAAAATGTGGGATATAGGGTGGGTTTTCAGGGATGAAAATTAAAAAAGAGATTATAAGTGTTTATTTTTTAACCGGTTATCTTTTTTAAAACCTCTTCTTTATAGGTTTTGGAAATAGGAATTTTACGGTTTCCAATACTTAATTGATTAGAACTGTACCCATGTATTTTATCAGTATTGACTATAAAACCTTTGTGGGTTTTGATGAAATTTTCAGGAAGTTTAGTGATGAACTCTGTAATTGTGGAGCGAAACCGGTATTCTTTTTCTGGAGTTATAATCAATAAATAATTTTTTTGGCTTTCAATGAAATCGATATTTTCAATAGTGACTTTTTCAAAAACTTCGTTGTGTTTTATATAAATATAATCGTTTTCCTTTTTTTCAGAAGTATAGAGTTTGTTGAAATTAAGCATCGCTATTTCGATTGCCGAGAAAAGTTCCGCTTTTTGAAACGGCTTAATCAAATAACCGTATGGATTTGTAGCTATGGCTTTTTTTATGGTTTCATTGTCGGAATAAGCAGTTAAGAAAACATGTGGAATTTGATAGTTTTCGGTAATATGATTCGCCAGCCAAATTCCGTCATTTGCTCCTTGTATGGTAATGTCCAACAGGGCAAACTCAACGGTTTCATTTTCCAGAATTTCAATGGCCTCGTCTGAATTCATTGCAGTTCCCACAACATCGTAACCCATTTCGGTAAGGTATACAGAAATTGTTTTTTGGGTAATGTATTCGTCTTCTACAATCAGGATTTTCAGAGGAGTGCTCATAATTTAGTTCTTAATTTCTTTAAAAAAGATGCTTATTTTGGTTCCGTTTTCGTTTTCAAAGTTAAAATTTCCTTCCAATTGTTTGGTTAATCCCTGAATTAAATCAAAACCAATCGATTTTAATTTCTTCGGATTAAAATCTTCCGGAAGTCCTATACCATTGTCCTGAACCACCAATTTGTATTGATTGTTTTCTTTTGAAATGGTTATTGAAATCACTCCGTTTTCTTTTCCGGTAAAGGCATGTTTAAAGCAATTGGTTATAATTTCATTAATAATGAGGCTTAATGGGATAGCAGTATTGATGTTCAGTTCAATGTTTTCAGCCTTAACGTTGGTTTCAATTTTTGTTGCAGAATTTCGGTAGGTAGTTTGAATGGCATGTATCAATTCTTTAAGATAACTTTCTAAAGGAACGCTGCTGAAATTTTCAGACTGATAAAGGGTTTTGTGAATCAGAGCAATCGATTGAATCCTTGCCTGTCCTTCTTTTAGAATGATTTTTGCATTTTCATCGCTAACAGTAAGATTTTGCAATTCTAAAATACCGGAAATTATCTGCAGATTGTTTTTAACCCGATGGTGGATTTCCTTTAAAAGCATTTCTTTTTCCGCTAAAGATTCCCTGATGGTTTTGTTTTTATTGGAGATTTCGTCGTTTTTCAGTTCGATCTCTTTTCTTTTTTTTCTGGAATTGTACAGATAAAATAGCGTCGTAATCAAAATGATCCCTAAAGCGACTGCAACAATAGAAAGAATGCCTTTTTGCTTTTTCTCCAGATCAACTTGTTGTTTTTCGATTACGTTATCTTTTTCCTCCAATTGATAAAGGATGTCATTTCCAGCAAGTAAAGTACGTTGTTCTTTATTGTTGATGGAATCACTTAATTTAAAAGCTTTTTCGTAAAATAAATACGCTTTATCTTCATGGTGTAACGATTTCAGAAGTTCGGCTTTAGTTTTGTAGTAACTTACTTTTACTTTAGGTGAGATATCATTGTTCATGAGCTGTTCAATCTGCTCAATGCTTTTTTGTGCAGCCGGAAGATTGTTTAATTTCGAATAGCATTCATAAAGTAAAATAAGGCTTCTGATGGCTCCGTTTTTGTTGTTATTTGTTTTAAGTTCCGTTGCTGCATCAGCTTCTAAGAGTGGAATGGCACTTCGATAATCTTTTTCCTTGATTTTCAAAACCGCTAGATTCCCTTTGACCAAACCCATTAACCTTTGATAAGTTTCATTATCATGTCTTTTGAGTGATCGATCGGCTATTCGCATCGCTAAGTTATAATAATGGTAGGCGCTGTCTATATTATCGTTTACTGAATAGTAAAATCCTAAATCGTTATAAGCTGAAGGAATAATTAACGAGTCGTGCTCTGGGTTTTTTACTAATTCCTTGATTTCCGACTTTAATTGAGGAATTGCCTTATCGAAAAGATAAAGCTGTGCATAAAGATTACTCTTAATATTATAACTCCAAAGTGGGAACGAAGCTCCTTTTTTTCTAAGGATGGCAATTTCGGAGTTGATTTTAAAAACGTTCGAATACAAATTAAGGTTCAAATACGATTTTTGAAGCCCAACCAAAACGTTCATTTGTTCAGTCTGGGAAAGTTTGTAATCCTTGTCGTTCTGGATTTCTTTTAAAATTTCAATCGATTTTAATTCTTCTTCCTTGATGTTATAAACTTCAGCAAGAGCGAACTTGTATCGGATTAATGTTTTTTTATTTGAAGTGATTTGCTCGTCTTTGGCAAGTTTCGGAAAATTTTGATAGAAAAAATCCCTGTATGCCCTTTTTTCGTTCAGGTTTAAATTTTCGTATAAATTGATTTTTTCAATGCTGTTGCCCGAATTGTATTCTGCTTTGAGTTTTTCGGCTTCTTGGGCTTTCCCGATAAAAAGCTGGAACAAAAGCAGAATACAAAACTTATTTTTGAGCAACGTTCGCATCTTAATTTAAAATTTCAATTTTTACTTTTAATTCACCATGCGTGCTTTTATCGGAGATTTCCATGAAAGCTTTTCTGGATAAGTCGATTTCTCTTCCTCTGGAAAAAGGGCCGCGGTCGTTTATTCTCACTACTACTGATTTGTCGTTAGCTAAATTGGTTACCTTAACTTTAGTTCCGAAAGGAAGATCACGGTGTGCGGCGGTATATTCTGAATTATCAAAACGTTCGCCACTGGCTGTTTTCCTTCCGTTGAATTTATCATGATAATAGGAAGCAATACCACTGCTTCGATACAGTTTTCCTTTTTTTGTGGTTTCCGAAGAATTGCTGGTAGTTCTTATTTTTGAAGAAGAACCGCAACTATCCATTAATAAGGTAAACGACAACAGTAAAAAGCAGGCAAAGATTTTAGGGAAGTTCAGCTTCATAATCATTATTTAAAATAGGAGAATGTTTCGTTATTCTCGATTTTCAGTAAACTTTCGTAAATCAATTTGATCACGTTTTCCACATCTTCTTTGTGAACCATTTCAACGGTTGTGTGCATATAACGTAATGGTAGCGAAATTAATGCCGATGCCACTCCACCGTTGCTATAAGCAAAAGCATCGGTATCGGTTCCGGTTGCTCGCGAAGTTGCATGACGTTGGAATGGGATTTTATTGGCTTCAGCCGTATCCACGATCAGTTCACGCAATTTGTTTTGGACTGCAGGAGCATAAGCAATTACTGGCCCTTTACCCATTTTCAAATCGCCTTCGATCTTTTTATCGATCATTGGAGTCGTGGTGTCATGGCAAACATCAGTTACGATGGCAACGTTTGGTTTGATGGTTTGCGTGATCATTTCGGCACCACGAAGACCGATTTCCTCCTGCACAGAATTCACGATATATAATCCGAAAGGTAATTTCTTTTTATTTTCTTTTAATAAACGTGCAACTTCTGCAATCATAAAACCGCCCATGCGGTTGTCTATGGCGCGGCAAACGAATTTGTCGTTGTTCAAAATCATGAATTCGTCCGGGTAGGTAATTACACAACCAACGTGAATGCCTAATTTTTCTACCTCTTCTTTTGTAGAACAGCCACAGTCAATAAAAATATTATGAAGATTGGCAGATTCTTCTTTTCCACGGTTTCTCGTGTGAATGGCCGGCCAACCGAAAACTCCTTTCACAATTCCTTTTTTAGTGTGAATATTAACCCGTTTGGAAGGTGCAATCATGTGATCGGAACCACCGTTTCGGATTACATAGATAAGTCCGTCGTCGGTTATATAATTAACGTACCATGAAATTTCATCGGCATGCCCTTCGATTACTACTTTGTATTTCGCATCTGGATTGATAACTCCAACGGCACTTCCGTAAGTATCTGTTATGAAAGTATCCACATAAGGCTTTAGGTAGTCCATCCAGATTTTTTGTCCACTTTCTTCATAACCTGTTGGAGATGCGTTGTTTAAGTATTTTTCAAGAAATGAAATCGATGATTTTGGTAGTATAGATTTTGTTGCCATAAAATTATTTTTTGCTAAAATAACGATTTGGTATTATAGTTGTCCTGTATTTTTTGTATAAATTTGAATAAACCATTTCTGAATGAAAATTTTTAAAACCTTTATCATTACTGCCTTTTTTTCTCTTTCGCTTCATGCACAAGTAACTGTTAAAGACTCTGTGAAGACCGAAATTGATACTACCATTGTTTTTTCTACAGAGATGGATGAAATGATTATTTCCAAGGACAAGGCTTATGAAGAGGAACAAAAAAAGCTGCGAATTTTAGAACGCCGTGTTTTAAAGGTATATCCTTATGCGAAAATTGCTGCCGACAATCTGGTAATATTAAATGCCAATATGGCGAAATTAAAAACCGAACGCGAAAAAAAGAAGTATTTTAAAATAGTAGAAAACTATTTGGAAAATGAATTTGGTGAGCGCCTTAAAAAGTTTTCTCGAAAAGACGGTCAGATTCTTGTGAAGCTGGTGCATAGACAAACAGGAGAAACGACTTATGGGTTAATCAGAAACCTGAAAAGCGGGTGGAAAGCCTTTTGGTCCAACAGCACCGCGCGTATGTTTGATATTAATCTGAAGCAGGAATACGCTCCATTTACTACTTTGGAAGATTTTTATATCGAAAGTATTTTGCTAAAAGCGTTTCGTGACAACAGGCTTCCTAAACAAGATCCTGCAAAACCGATCGATCTTGCTGAGCTTTCAGCAACCTGGAAAGAAAGGATCAATCAATCTAAAAAAAATAGAGAAGAGCGCTTGGCTCGTGAAAAAGTTGAAAAAACAAATTAATTACTCCTATCTATAGTATACCTTAATATAT
>NZ_JAKLTO010000009.1 GCF_022012335.1 Flavobacterium sp. SM15
ATTTAGGAAGTTTGCAAACAGAAAAGAAAGTTTTGATTTAGCCCTGATGGCAGTGGTATCTTTTTGTTTTGTTGCGTATATGCAAAACAAAAAATTAAACGGACAGCAGGAATAGGGATTGCAAAAAAGGACTATCCTTTTGCTTCTGGAAATAAAAAAGCCCCTTTGGTAAGAGGCTTTTGTTTTTATTTGTTGTTGTAAGCTGTTAAGGCTTCTTTGAGAATTTGAACCGATTTGATCAGATCTTCTTTCTTAAGAACATAAGCAATTCGTATTTCGTCTAAGCCAACACCTGGAGTGGAATAGAATCCGGCAGCAGGGGCAACCATAACGGTTTCACCATTGAAATCGTATTCTTCTAAAAGCCATTGAGCGAAATCATCGGCGTTTTTAACCGGCAATTTAGCGATGCAATAAAAAGCACCTTTTGGATTGGCAACGGTTACGCCTTCGATTTTGTTTAACTCGGAAACTAAAGTATCGCGACGGTCTTTGTACTCAGTAATTACATCATCAAAATAACTTTGAGGAGTGTCTAAAGCAGCTTCACTTGCAATTTGCGCATAGGTTGGCGGGCTTAAACGTGCCTGTGCAAATTTCATGGCAGTAGCCATAACTTCTTTGTTTTTAGAAACGATGCAACCAATACGTGCTCCACACATACTGTAACGTTTAGAAACTGAATCAATCATGATGGCATGTTCTTCCAATCCCTCTACATTCATTACCGAGTGGTGGGTATAACCGTCGTAAGCGAATTCGCGGTAAACTTCATCTGCAATTAGGAACAAATCGTGCTTTTTAACCAATTCGGCCAATTGTTGGATTTCTTCTTTTGAATATAAATAACCTGTTGGATTACCCGGATTACAGATTAAAATAGCTTTTGTTTTCGGAGTGATAAGTTTCTCAAAATCTGAAATTGGAGGAAGTGCAAAACCTGTTTCAATTCCTGAAATAACCGGCACAACTTTTACACCTGAAGCAGTTGAAAAACCATTGTAATTTGCATAGAATGGTTCTGGAATGATGATTTCATCACCTTGATCCATAGTGCTTCCCATTGCAAAAAGCAAAGCTTCCGAACCGCCTGTGGTAATAATAATATCGGCAGAATTGATTGGTAATCCGTGTTTTTGATAATAAGCTGCTAATTTATTTCTGTAGCTTTCAAAACCGGCAGAATGACTGTATTCTAAAACTTCGATATTAGCGTTTTTAACTGCGTTAAGAGCTACTTCCGGAGTTTTAATATCCGGTTGACCGATGTTTAAATGATATACTTTATGACCTTTTTTCTTGGCCATTTCAGAATACGGAACCAGTTTTCTGATTGGTGATTCCGGCATTTGTTGTCCTTTATTTGAAACTTTTGGCATGGTTTGTTTTTTTGTTCTGCAAATTTGCGATTATTTTTAGTAATACAGAAAACTGAATTGTTATTAATTTTTTAAAATCGTAGGAAATATCAATGTAATGTAGTAATTTTCAGAAAAAAGGAAGTATGAGATTAATTTTATTAGTCTTTTTTTATGTTCTGGGTTTCAGTACTTATGGTCAGTTTGGTTTTCAGTGGAAGTCGGAGAAAAACAAAATTGTCATTCCGTTTACTTTCGTAGACAATCTTATTATTATCCCTATTGAAGTTAACAATACCAAGTTGAATATGTTGTTGGATTCCGGATCGGAACCGTCGCTTATTTTCAGTTTTCCGGAAAATGATTCGATTCATTTGTTTAATACCCGTAAAATAAAAATTTCCGGATTAGGAAACGAAGAAATTGCAGAAGGTTTGCTATCGAATAATAATGTAGCCAATATTCAGGGGTTTACCAACGAAGACTTTCAGATCCTGGTTATTTTAGATGAAGACCTAAACTTTTCTTCTCGGATCGGAATTCCGGTTAACGGGATTTTAGGCTACTCATTTTTTCAGAACAATTTAGTGGAAATCAACTATACAAAAAAGAAAATTACAATTTATAAAGACCGTAAAATTCTAGAATCAGGCAAATTAAAATCATACACTAAATTACCTGTAAAAATTGTAAAAGACCGACCGTATCTAGATGTAAAAACTAAGTTGGAAAACAAAAGCCATAATCTAAAATTGCTTATCGATACCGGAATGGCAGACGGGCTTTGGCTTTTTGAAAACGATTCCATTAAATCCGGAAAAAACTATTTTGAGGATGTTTTAGGTCAAGGAGTCGGGGGTACGGTTTTGGGAAAACGATCGCGATTGGAAGAAATACAAATTTCTAAATTCAAGTTCAGTTTGCCTTTAGTTGCCTATCCGGATCCAACTTCTTATAAACAATTGGAAATGGTTGAAGGAAGAGACGGATCAATCGGAGGAGGAATTCTAAAGCGTTTTAATGTTTTTATTGATTATGAAGGGAGTCAGTTGCTTTTGAAAAAGAACTCTTTGTACGATGAGGAATTCAATTATAATATGAGTGGAATTGAACTTCAGCATAATGGGGTAGAATGGGTAAAAGAGCAGTATGTTGATACCGATAATAAAAGTTCAAAAAATGAGAAGAATATAATATTTGACAGTGAGAACTTTAAATATCGATTCACTTTAAAACCGGTTTTCGAAATCGCAACCATTCGTAAAAATTCTCCGGCTGAGCTTGCTGGTTTGCTAGCAGGTGACAGACTTTTAAAAATTAACGGCAGAAATGTTGGGAATCTTTCAAAGCAAAAATTAGACGAAATGCTGCTCGATGAAGACGGTAAAAAAATGGAACTTGAAATAGAGCGGAAAGGCAAAGTCAAAAAATTCGAATTTCATCTCAAGAAGATACTATAAAAAAACCCGCTATTTAGCGGGTTTGATTTTATTAAGTAAAGTTGTTACGATTGTGGTCCTGTTTTAGCTTTTTCCAAAACATTTTTTTCTTGTTTGACAATCACTTCTCCTTTAATTCGGATGGCTACTTTTCCGCCTTCTACGTTCACTGCATTGGATTCTACCGTAATCGTTTTGGAAATTTTACCAGGATTCATGTTGTATTTCACATCAATTTTTCCAGTTTTTCCAGGCATGATTGGCTCAGTTGGTTTCGAAGGAACCGTACATCCGCAAGTAGACTGAACATTAGTAATGATCAATGGAGCATCACCGGTATTAGTGAACTCGAATGTTCTTACCCCGCTGTCAGAATCTTTGGAAACGGTACCGTAATCAATTGTATTGTCTTTCGCTTTAAATTCAATTTTCGGTCCTTTTTGTGCATAGGAAGCAACGCTGAAAGCTAAAATTGCAACTAGTCCTAATAATTTTTTCATGCTTTTGAGTTTTAATAGTTATCGTAAAATTACATTGTTTTAATAAACGAACAAATATTTTAACGCTCTTTTTTTATTTGCTCAGTTATCGTTATTTTTGCCAGAATAAATTACAAAAAGTGTACCAAAACTTATTTCATATCAATCTTTTTTTGGAGCGAGTCAACGGCTTGTGTCTGTAATCCCTGTTCCCGCTGTACGCACTACAAGGTAGTTGCTGCCATCGGGGCTACTGAGGATACTATTTGATTTTTTGTAAACATATTTTTAAAGTTTAAATTTTTTAAACTTTTAATCCTAAAACATTTAACTAAAATGATACCTGCTCAATTTGACGCCAAACTAGTAGAAAAAAAATGGTACGATTACTGGATGAAAAACAATTATTTTCATTCCAAGCCTGACCATAGAACTCCCTATACTATCGTAATTCCGCCGCCAAACGTAACCGGAGTGTTGCACATGGGGCATATGCTTAACAATACCATTCAGGATGTATTAATCCGTCGTGCCCGTTTAAAAGGATTCAACGCATGTTGGGTGCCGGGAACCGACCACGCTTCAATTGCAACCGAAGCAAAAGTTGTGGCAAAATTAAAAGCGGAAGGAATCAACAAAAATGATTTATCCCGTGAAGAATTCCTAAAACACGCTTGGGAATGGACTGATAAATACGGAGGAACTATCTTAGAGCAATTAAAACAATTAGGTTGTTCTTGCGATTGGGACCGTACTAAATTCACTATGGATCCGGATATGTCGGCATCGGTAATCCGTTCCTTTGTAGATTTGTATAACAAAGGGTTGATTTACCGCGGTTACCGTATGGTGAACTGGGATCCGGAAGCGAAAACTACCCTTTCAGACGAAGAAGTGATCTACGAAGAAAGACAAGGGAAATTATACCATTTAAAATATCAAATTGAAGGTTCAAATGATTTTGTAACCATTGCAACCACGCGTCCGGAAACGATTTTAGGAGATACTGCAATTTGTATCAACCCTAATGATGAGCGCTATACGCATTTGAAAGGTAAAAAAGCTATAGTTCCAATTTGTAATCGAGTAATTCCAATCATTTTTGATGAATATGTTGATATGGAATTCGGAACCGGATGTTTAAAAGTAACTCCGGCTCACGATGTTAACGATAAAGAATTAGGTACAAAGCATAATTTGGAAATCATCGATATTTTCAACGAAGACGCTACGTTAAATTCGTTCGGATTGCATTATCAAGGAAAAGACCGTTTCGTAGTTCGTGAGGAAATTTCAAAAGAATTAGAAACGATTGGCGCTCTAGCTAAAGTAGAAAACCACTTGAACAAAGTTGGAACTTCTGAAAGAACCAAAGCGGTAATCGAGCCAAGATTATCCGACCAATGGTTCTTAAAAATGGAAGAGTTGGTAAAACCTGCCATCAAAGCTGTTTTGCAATCAGATGAAGTAAAATTATATCCTTCGCGTTTCAATAATACCTACCGTCATTGGATGGAAAATATTCGCGATTGGAATATTTCCCGTCAGTTGTGGTGGGGACAACAAATCCCTGCATATTATTACGGAGAAGGAAAAGAAGATTTCGTAGTAGCGGAAACTCCTGCAGAAGCTTTAGAATTAGCTAAAAAGAAAACCGGAAATGTAAATCTTCAAATATCAGATTTAAAACAAGATGCCGATGCTCTAGATACATGGTTCTCTTCATGGTTATGGCCAATGGCTGTTTTCGGAGGTGTAATGAACCCTGAAAATGAGGATTTTAAATATTATTATCCAACAAATGACCTAGTTACAGGTCCGGATATTTTGTTCTTCTGGGTAGCCCGTATGATTATTGCTGGTTACGAGTATGCAGATGCAAAACCATTCTCAAATGTATATTTAACAGGATTGGTTCGTGATAAAGAAGGACGTAAGATGTCTAAATCTTTAGGGAACTCGCCAGATCCGTTAGGTTTGATTGAGAAATTTGGTGCCGATGGAGTTCGTTGCGGATTATTGTTAAGTGCTTCGGCAGGAAATGATATCTTATTCGATGAAGAATTGTGTAACCAAGGAAAAGCTTTTGCCAATAAAATCTGGAATGCCTTTAGATTGATCAAAGGGTGGGAGGTAGCCGATATCGAACAGCCGGAATCTTCAAGAGTGGCGATTGAATGGTACGAAGCGAAATTGCAGAAAACCTTAGCGGAAATCGAAGATAATTTCGATAAATACAGAATTTCCGATGCTTTAATGGCGATTTATAAATTGGTTTGGGACGATTTCTGTTCGTGGTTCCTAGAAATGATCAAGCCGGGTTATCAGCAGCCGATTGACCGTGCGACGTTCAACAAAGCGATTGAAATGTTGGAAGCTAATTTGAAATTATTGCATCCGTTCATGCCGTTCTTGACGGAGGAAATTTGGCAATACATCGCTGAAAGAACTCCGGAGCAAGCTTTAATTGTATCAGAATGGCCGAAAATGACTTCTGCAAATGAGAAACTAATTGCAGATTTTGATTTTGCTACCGATGTTATTTCCGGAATCAGAACCATCAGAAAAGATAAAAATATTCCGTTTAAAGATACTATTGAATTGAAAGTAGTGAACAATGAAAAAGCTTCTGTTTTCTTCGATTCAATTATCAAGAAGTTAGGGAATGTAACCAATTTGGAATACGTTTCAGAAAAAGTAGACGGAGCATTGTCCTATCGAGTAAAATCCAACGAGTACTTTATTCCAATTACCGGAAATATTGATATCGATGCGGAAATCACAAAATTAACGGAAGAACTTAATTATACTAAAGGTTTCCTTAAATCAGTTCAAGCGAAATTATCGAATGAGAAATTCGTGGCGGGTGCGCCGGAAAAAGTTATTGAAATGGAACGCAAAAAAGAAGCCGATGCCTTGGCGAAAATAACAACCATCGAACAAAGCTTAGCTGGTTTGAAAGTTTAATAGAATAGAAAAGCCCCGAAAAATTCGGGGCTTTTTTTATGATAAATTATAAAGATTATTCTTTTTCGCTGCTCTTGTTTTCCTTTTCTTTTTTTAGAATTTTCCCGGAAGATGAAATCAGAAGTTCAAATGATTTGTTTTCTTTTTCAATGGTTACTTCGTAAAGTGTTCCATCGTGAGCGGTTTCTATTTTTTCAGTTTCTAGCACTTTATAACCATTGAATTCTCTTGAAATAACAGAGCTTACTGGTTTTGGCAAATCTGTTGTTTTGATTTCAAATTCGGTTTCCAGCCATTTTCCCGATTTGTGAAATAGCGCGGAATGTTTTACTTCATTAAGAGTAAAATCCGCTTCGTATTCAAAATCGTTTTCCATTTCCCACGTAGTATTGTTTACTGTTGGGAATTTTGATTTAAAGGAAGTCATGACTTCAGTGGGTACTTTATCGTTTGGAATGTCTTGTGCAAAAGCAAACGAACTGACCGAAAATACTGCAAGTAAGAGTAAATTTTTCATTTTTTTGTCGTTTTAATTCTTCAAACTGATTTTACTTTGATTATTCTCTAATAACGTGTTTTAAAGCTTCTAAATATTTCTCTTCAGCCTTTTTCCAATTTACTACATTGAAGAAAGCTGAGATGTATTCGCCACGTTTGTTTTGGTATTTTAAATAATAAGCGTGTTCCCATAAATCCAAAGCCAGAATAGGAGTTCCTTTGATGGGCATTTCAGGCATTAAAGGATTGTCTTGATTCGAGGTTGTGCCGATTTGTAGTTTACCGGTTTTATCGACTACCACCCAAGCCCAACCAGAACCAAAATGCTTACTGGCAACATTCACAAACTGAGATTTGAAAGTATCATAAGAACCAAAATCTCGATCTATAGCGACAGCTAAACTGTCTGTAGGTTTTCCGCCTGCTTTTGGCGCCATAGATTCCCAATATAAATTGTGGTTGTAATAGCCTCCGGCGTTGTTCCTAAGTTCGGCATTGTTAGGGTCGGATCCTTTTAAAATCTGATCTAAAGTCCAGTTTTCCAATTCGGTACCTTGAACCGCTTTATTTAAATTATTGCAATAACTCAAATGATGACGGGAATAATGAAGCTCCATCGTTCTACCGTCAATATATGGTTCTAAAGCATTATAAGCATAAGTAAGCCCTCGCATTTTAAACTTTCCTTTTTCAGCCTTAACATCGGCCGGATTTCCATAAACCGACTGGGTTTCCTGAGCTTCTGGTTCGGGAATTTGAACTACTTCCTCCAGATTGTTTTTCTGTCTGCAGGAAAAAAACGTTAGAAAGGCAAAGCTTAAAAGAGTTAGTTTTTTGATTTTCATCGGGTATTGGTTTAAAATAAAAAACGAAATCTGTTTACAAATTTCGTTCTTTCATGAGTTTGTTAATAATCTCAATATATTGTGTTTTGGCTTCTTCTGCCGAGAGGTTGTTCACCTGCATCCAAGCGTTTAGCTTAAAAGCACTTCGAATGTTTTGGGATTCCTGTCGAAAAAAAAACCGATCGGAATCATTGGAAGTGGCCTGTTTGTATAGGCCATAAAGTATCAACTGCAAATCTATCGGTACAGAAGATTGCGGTATCAGTTTGGCATTTTCAAAAGCCTCATCAAATAATTTATTCAGCTCTTCGGAATTCATTATTTTTTAGTTGCAATGATGGTTTTCCCACCAACGGCCTTTTGGTTTAGTTTTACGTTTACTTCGGTACCTAAAGGTAAGTATAAATCTACTCTCGAACCAAATTTAATAAATCCGGCGTCTGTTCCCTGAACTACCTGTGTACCTTCTTTTGCATAATTTACAATACGGCGCGCTAACGCACCTGCAATCTGACGGTATAAGATTTCACCGAAAACACGGTTTTCAACTACAACAGTTGTTCTTTCGTTTTCTTCACTGGCTTTTGGGTGCCAAGCTACTAAATATTTACCCGGATGGTATTTGCTGAATTTTACCAAACCGTTTACGGCATAACGGGTTACGTGAACATTAATCGGAGACATGAAAATGGAAACCATTAAACGTTTGTCTTTAAAATATTCCGGTTCAAAAACTTCTTCAATAACCACTACTTTTCCATCAACCGGAGCAATAATATGATTGTCGTTAATTTGGGTGATTCGTTTCGGATTACGGAAAAACTGCAAAATCATAATCAGCATGAACAGTGTGAACAGTTGTATGGCAATTCTAAGCCAGTTATTCATGCCTAAACTATCCACTAAAAAGATAATAGCAGTAGCAGTAATCGTTGCACCAAGAATGATTTTTGCGCCCTCTTTATGAAATTGTATGAACATAATTTAAAATTTGATAAAATAAATATAAAAACGGTAGTACAAAGATAATACTATCTAAACGATCTAGTACGCCTCCATGACCTGGCATTATTTTTCCGCTGTCTTTTACACCAGCCAAACGTTTGAATTTAGATTCGATTAAATCGCCAATGGTTCCGAAAAGCCCAACAAATAAGCCGGTAACAATCCATGCCAAAGGAGTCAGGAAGGTAAAATATATGCTCAGAAGATAACTTCCGATCATTGTGAATACAAGCCCTCCAATAAAACCTTCAATGGTTTTTTTAGGTGAAATACGTTCCAGTAATTTATGCTTGCCCATTGTTTTTCCTATAATATAGGCAAAGGTGTCGTTTGTCCAGATAAGGATAAAGATTCCGATGATGATATAAGGATTGAACTTGCCAGAGATGAAGGGAATTCGCATTAACAATACAAATGGTAAAATAATGTAACCGAAAAGCCAAACGTATTTTCCCGCGTTGTCAGTTTTAGGTTTTGCCTTTTCGCTGAATAAATCTACAATAAGATTTGTGGATACAAACAGTGTGGCAACCACCAGCATGATGTCGGACGAAAAATGAAAGGTTTGGACTACTACAAAAAAGATGTAAGCCACCAATGCTAAAAGTATGGGCAATGAATTTTTTAGATGGATCAATTTGCAGAATTCCACCACGGCAATAAGCATAAACACTCCGAATAGCAGTGTGAAACTCATTTCTGAATACAAAGTAGCCGAAACTAAAAGTAGGATATAAATCAAACCCGAAAGGGTTCTTGTTACACTTTCCTGCATGTTATAAGTCTTCTAAAAGCAATAAATACAGGTTTTTTGGGCAACTTCCGTACTGAAGAAAATCTTCTTCTTTTGCTTTTTCGAAATATTTAAATGTAGTAATGTTTGTTGGGTATTCCTTGTCGTATTTTTTCTTTATCTCACGCAATCCGTCGCTCTTGTTTCCTGTTATTTGACTTGTTGTTGCCAATATTACAATGTTTGCAGGTAAATCGTTGGGTTTGAATTGTTTGATTTGATTGGAAGAAAAAAGAATCGAGCCTTCATCAGCAATCAAGCTTTCGCAAGAAGCCAAAAGAAATTTTGGTTCTTTTGGGTTGGTGTAATTTAATTTATTTTCGTCAAGAAGGCTGTAAAGCTTTGGCTCTAAGCACATGGCTTCTTTTTCAAACCAATCGTTTTCTTCTAAAATACTTTCAAAATTATCATGAACTTCAGGAAGGTTTTCACAGTATAAAAACTTACCGCCGTTTTTTTTGAATTTATAGGTAAACAGCTCGTCAATAGGCATAACCGGATCGGGAAGGTAAGGACTGGAATCCTTTTCCTTGTCCTCATTGGAACCTTCGGAAGACGCGCCAAAAAATTTTCTGAAAAGACTCATATAGTATATAAAATCTTGTTTTTTCTACTTGGATAACAACCAAAGATAAAAAAATCTTAATTCAATCATGCAACTGAATTAAGATTTTTATCATTTTTTATTTAACAAGATTATTCGTTTTCCGTAACTGCTTCTGTTTCTGATTTTTCAAAAGGTCGTTTTCCGAAAATTGTTTCTAAATCATCTTTGAAAATTACTTCTCTATCGATAAGAATATCGGCCAGTTCTACTAATTTGTCACGATTTTCATTCAAGATCTGAATCGCTCTTTGGTACTGGTTTTCGATTAAATCCGAAATCTCTTTATCGATTACTCTTGCCGTGTCCTCAGAATACGGTTTGGAGAAATTATAATCGGTTTGTCCTGAAGAATCATAATAAGTGATGTTTCCTAATTTATCGTTCAAACCATAAACCGTTACCATTGCACGGGCTTGTTTGGTTACTTTTTCCAAATCGCTCAAAGCACCGGTAGAAATTTTGTTGAAAATTACCTTCTCGGCTGCACGCCCACCCATAGTAGCGCACATTTCGTCAAGCATTTGCTCGGGTCTTACAATTAAGCGCTCTTCGGGTAAATACCAAGCAGCTCCTAAACTTTGTCCACGCGGCACGATAGTCACTTTTACAAGCGGAGCTGCATGTTCCAGCATCCAGCTTACAGTTGCGTGACCTGCTTCGTGAATTGCAATGGCGCGCTTTTCTTCCGGGGTAACTATTTTGTTTTTCTTTTCCAAACCGCCAACAATACGGTCTACCGCATCAAGGAAGTCTTGTTTACCAACCGCTTTTTTGTTTTTACGAGCCGCAATTAACGCAGCTTCGTTACAAACGTTTGCGATATCAGCTCCAGAGAATCCTGGAGTTTGTTTGGCAAGGAAATCGGTATCTAATTCTTCTTCTTTTTTAAGAGGAGTCAGGTGTACTTCAAAAATCTCTTTACGCTCACGGATATCCGGTAAATCCACATAAATCTGACGGTCAAAACGTCCGGCGCGCATTAAGGCCTTGTCAAGAATATCGGCTCTGTTGGTTGCGGCAAGAACAATAACATGAGTATTGGTTCCGAAACCATCCATTTCGGTTAACAACTGATTTAATGTATTTTCACGCTCATCGTTTGATCCTGAGAAATTGTTTTTTCCACGGGCACGACCAACTGCATCAATTTCGTCAATAAAGATGATGGCAGGCGCTTTTTCTTTAGCTTGTTTGAATAAGTCTCTAACTCGAGAAGCTCCAACACCAACGAACATTTCCACAAAATCAGAACCTGAAAGAGAAAAGAAAGGTACTTTTGCTTCACCGGCTACGGCTTTTGCTAATAAAGTTTTACCTGTTCCCGGAGGACCGACTAATAAAGCTCCTTTGGGTATTTTTCCACCAATTTCGGTATATTTTTCAGGATTTCTAAGGAATTCTACAATTTCCTGAATTTCTTCTTTTGCGCCTTCTAATCCGGCTACATCCTTGAAAGTGACTTTAACGTCGTTCTTTTCGTCAAATAGCTTCGCTTTAGATTTTCCAATCGAAAAAATCTGACCGCCACCGCCACCAGCACCACCGCCTGACATTCTACGCATCATAAATACCCAGAATCCAATCAGTACGATAATCGGAAGGAAATTAATGAAGATGTCTCCCCAATTGCTTTCCGGTTCTGAAGAAAAATCGTTTAATTTTCCAGCACTTCGGGCTTCATCAAGCTTTTTTTGGAACAATTCCTGGTTTCCAATATCCAAAGAGTAGTGAGGACCTGTATTTTCTTTCCCAAGAATGGTTTCTTTTTTTATTGAGGAATGTGTTTTGCTTTTTAAAGCCTCTTTTTTAAGATAAACCTGAGCCGTTGTTTTGTTGAAAACGACTTTGTTTACCTGACTTGAATCTAAAAACTGATAGAATTTAGCTAAAGAAGTAGGTTTTACTTCCTGAAAATTTGATCCGCTTGAAACGAGTTGTATGGCTATTAAAATTAAAAGTATAGCACCATAAACAACCCACATGCTAACCTTAATTTTGGCAGGATTTGGTTTTTTATCTTTTGACATGTACTGTGATTATTAGTATTTGTTTTCAATAGAAGTGATTATTGCATCACCCCACAAACTTTCAATGTTGTAGTATTCACGGATGTGTTTCTGGAAAACATGAACCACGATGCTAACGTAATCCATTAAAATCCATTCGGCATTATCACCGCCTTCTACGTGCCAAGGTTTGTCTTTTAGTTCTTTGGATACTACTTTTTGTACAGAATTAGCAATTGCATTAACCTGTGTATTAGAATTTCCGTTGCAAATCACGAAATAATCGCAAACGGTATTGTCAATTCCTCTTAAATCTAAAATATCTATATCGTTTCCTTTTACGTCTTCAATCCCTTTGATGATGTTTGCTAACAATTCATCGTTGTTTATCTCTTTTACCGCCATTTATGTTTACTATATTTTTGGCAAAGTTACCATTTTTGTTGTTATTTTTGACATCTTAACATAAGATTAAACTTCTTAAGAAGCATATTAATTTCATGAACATAATCAAACTCAGTGCCACAGCTTCCACAAATGACTTTTTAAAGGAAAAACTGTCAAAACAGTACCTTGAAAATTTCACTGTTGTGGTAACTGAAAATCAAACTGACGGTAGAGGGCAGATGGGAGCAAAATGGAATGCTGAAGCTGGTAAAAATTTGACATTCAGCGTTTTAATAAAAGATGTGTTGTTGGAGATTAATTCTATTTTTCATTTAAATGTTGCTGTTGCGGTAAGCATAGTGGAAGCGTTGCGAGAATTTCAAGTGCCTGATCTAGCTATTAAATGGCCGAACGACATTTTGGCAGGAAACAAAAAAATTGGCGGAATATTGATTGAGAACAGCATTAAAAACCAAGGTGAAATTTTTTCAGTAGTAGGTATTGGTTTAAACGTTAATCAAAATGATTTTCAAGAATTGCCTAAGGCCGGTTCGCTTTTTACGATAACTAACAAAGAGTTTGATAAAGAAGTGTTAATGCTTTCCATTCTGCAAAGGCTTAAAAAGAATATGTCAGTATTGCTTGGTGGAGATTTTAATTTTTTTTGGGAAAGCTATGATAAATTACTTTATAAAAAAGGTGTCCCAATGCCTTTTGAAGATACTGAGGGAAATCGCTTTATGGGAATAATCCAGAGAGTTACAGATTTCGGGAAATTGGAAATTTTACTTGAAAGTGATTCGTTTCAACAGTTCGATATCAAGGAAATTCAGATGTTGTATTAAAAAAGGCTTTTAGAGATTTCTAAAAGCCTTTTTCTTTGGAATATGTATTAGCACGGTAAACTTAAAGTTTACTCATGTTTGCAGATAGAGTCTCAATGAATTTTGAGATCGGCCCTTTAATCATCATAGCCATCATTGGGTTGAAATCACCCTCGAAAAGCAACTGTACTTCAGAAGTGTTTGGTGATAACGCGTTGATGTTGGCAGTTAAGGTAAAAGGTAATTTATCGCTCGCAGCTCCCAAAACAACTTTGTTTGGTGCTATTTTGTCTTTCATTTTTAATTTGATTTCCGGCATTCCTTTTAATCCGAAGATAAAGGCATTTTCATCCAAAACTTCAAATTTTGCGATGGATTCCGGCATTAATTTTTCAAAATTTTTAACGTCTGTTAGAGCATTAAATAAATACTCCGGCGATTTTTCAACGTTTACTTTCGGACTTTCTAAATTCATAAGTGTTTTTATTCTGATATTTTATACTTCAACACCCCAAGTAGAAGGACTTTTACGCCATTCTTTAAGTGTTTCGTGTTCTTCTTCTGTAATATATTGTTTTGCAACGGCTTCTTCTAGTAATGTGTCGTAGTTACCCAAGGTGAAAACATCCAAATTAGCTTCTTTGCAGTTTTGTTCGGCAATATCAAATCCATAAGTAAAGATGGCAACCATTCCTTTTACGTTTGCACCGGCATCTCTTAAAGCTTCAATTGCTTGTAAGCTGCTTTTCCCTGTACTGATTAAATCTTCAACCACCACAACGGTTTGTCCTTTTTGTAAAAAGCCTTCCACCTGATTTTGACGACCGTGTTTTTTAGGCTCTGGGCGAACATATACAAAAGGAAGTCCCATAATTTCAGCAACAAGCATACCAATTCCGATAGCTCCGGTTGCCACTCCCGCAATTACATCGGGTTTTCCGAATTGTTTCTCAATGTTTTTTGCAAATTCCTCACGCAGATAATTTCTAATCGGTGGAAATGAGAGGGTTATACGGTTATCGCAGTAAATAGGCGATTTCCATCCCGATGCCCATGTAAAAGGATTTTTGGGATTTAATTTAATTGCGTTTATTTGTAAAAGCAATTCGGCTGTTTTTTTAGCTGTGTCTGTGTTAAAAATCATAAGTGCAAATGTATAAAGTTTTTGTGAACGATAAGCCATTTTTCCTGACAAATCAAGTTGTTAAGGAAACTGATTTTCAACTTTTTCTTCTGGAAAGCGTTGATATCAAGCAAATTATTGTGAAAATGTTCCAGAATAAAATTCAGAAGGCTTTTTTATACCATCCAGACGAAAAGGAAATCATGTCTAAGCTTAAAGAGAAAATCCCAGTGGTAAAAGCAGGTGGCGGATTGGTCTATAACAAGAAAGGTGAAGTGCTTTTTATCTTCCGAAACGGAAAATGGGACCTCCCAAAAGGTGGAATTGAAAAAGGCGAAGTTATCGAAGAAACTGCCATTAGAGAAGTAGAGGAGGAAACCGGTGTTTCAGGGTTGAAAATAACCTCAAAGTTGCAAAAAACATATCATGTTTTTAAACGAAACGGACGTTACAAGCTCAAAGTAACACACTGGTTTGAAATGAAAACGAATTTTGAAGGTATACCACACGGTCAAGCCGAAGAAGGAATTGAAAAAGTTGCCTGGTTAAATCCGGCAGAAATTAAAGAAGCTTTGAATAACTCTTATGAGAACATAAAATTATTGTTTGAACAAGAAAAGATATTGCAATAAAAAAGCCGCTAAATGCGGCTTTTTTTATTTGTTTTCTCTGGTAATTATGAAATAGATTACATAGATCCAGCTCAAGATTCCATGGAGAAATGCCCACAGAACTGAATTATTTCTCGACCAGGATATTACTATTGCCAGAACAGTTCCCATGCCTATTCCATTATGGATTACTTCTTTACGCAGCGCCTCGTCTTCATTGGCAAAAACAGGAATTGTCATTAATACGACAAGTGTCAATAGTAAACTTTTTTGCTTCATAATTAATAGAGCATTTTTTTATAAATAGGGTACTGTAAATAGGCTTTTTCAAAGTATTTTGAATGTTTGTAAACCCAGTCCAGTTGCGCATCTCCATCTTCAGCAAATTTCTTGTCTTCTTTTCTTTTCGTTTCCAATTCCTCTTTTAGTTTTGGATTTTCCTCAAGAACCTGTTTGGCCAAATCTTCGAAAACATAAGGCGAATAATATTCTTTTTGTTGTAAAATCGTATCGAAGAAATTCCAGTTAAAGAACGAATCGGCTGCTTCCGGCTCTAAGGTTTCGATCAGATATTTACTGTTTTTCTGATTACTGTAAATAATGTAATCACCTTTGTGAAACTTCACATTTTCCGTTGTTTTAGTAACAGAAGTATTATAATGGTAATAGTGTCCTTCAAAAGGAGTTTCTGAAGTTTTATAATCGGAAATCTTATAACTGTCAACAGAAATCAGGGTGTCTTTTTTCAATTGGGTCATTTCAATTCGGTTAAGCTTCATTAAATCGATTACATTCCAATATTGTTGTGGAACAATGTAATATTGAGGAATATACACTTCTTTTTTAGGTTTGTACACTTCATAAAACGGGATCATTTTATTGAAAGGCTTGGTTCTGTCATAATACAAACGAGGTTTTCCGGAAACATCGCTGGGTTTGTATTTTCCTTCGTAGCCTAAAAATGGTATCTGTTTCACTTTTGCCGAATCGATTTCCCATTGAACAGTATATAACCCACCTGTCATGTGATTTTCAATGTTTTCTTGTCTTAATTTTAAAATTTCTGCGACATTTTTATCGGTAAAATTTAAAGTTGAAAGCATGTATTCGTAAGTAACTTTAACGCGTTCGGAGTATTTTTTAAGCATATGGGTTTCAACCATTACTCCCAAAGTATTAAACATTGAAGCGTATCCAGTTGAAAAACGCGGAGTTTCCATACTTTTTGCAAAACCGTGTTCCGGCGTCTGGTTGTAAATATTCACATAAGGTACCGACTCGATCTTCTTCGTTTTCAGATCTTTTAAGATGGTAGGCATCATTTTCTCGTTTAGGAATGTACCTAATTTACCGCCTAATTTCTGATAATGTGTTGCTATATAGGTAAGTGTATATTGGTAATCTGCACCGTTGCTAACGTGATTGTCCAGAAAAACATCCGGGTTGACCATGTTAAAAATCACCTGAAAAGTTTTTGAATTTTTAGTGTCGGATTTGATAAAATCACGGTTTAGATCGAAGTTTCGCGCGTTTCCTCTAAAACCGTAAGCTTCGGGGCCATTTTGATTTACTCGTGAAGTACTGTTTCGGTTTAATGCACCTCCAACATTGTATACCGGAATAGCCACAACTACTGTGTTTTTTGGGGCAACAATTTTTCCGGCAGCCAAATCTCTCATGAACAACATGGTAGCATCGATTCCGTCAGTTTCTCCGGGATGAATTCCGTTGTTGATAAGGATTACTGCTTTATTGTTATTGTGCAGTTGGGTGTATTCCAGATTTTTGTCTGGATTGAAAGCCACAATGTGTAAAGGCTCGCCACTGTCGGTCATTCCGATGGAGCGCATTGCGATGGTTTCGTAGGCTTTGTCAAGGTTTTTGTAAAATTCAATTGCTTCGGCGTAGGTTGCCGATTGGTTTCCGTTTCCTTTTTCATAAGGAGTTTTCAATTCGGTTTTTTGAGCCGATAAAATTCCGCTGCTTAACAATAATAAGCTGATTATTTTTTTCATTGTTGTGTTATTTTATTTTTACAGATTCGGGTACTAAAATGGTATAATCGCCACCATTTCTAATAACGTCCCTAACAATGCTGGAACTGATGTGTGAAGTGTCTATGGCGGTTAATAAGAACACGGTTTCTATTTCAGAAAGCTGACGGTTTGTATGTGCAATCGCTTTTTCAAATTCGAAATCTGCCGGGTTTCGTAACCCTCTTAAAATGAATTGAGCACCTAGTTTATGACACAATTCAATGGTCAAACCTTCATAAGTAACCACAGAAACCTTTGGTTCGTTTTTAAAAGAGTCTTCGATGAATTTTTTACGGTCTTCTAAAGAAAACATGTATTTTTTTTCTGCGTTGATACCGATAGCAATTACAATTTCATCAAATAAAGGCAAAGCTCTTTTAATGATGTCGAAATGCCCTAAAGTTATCGGATCGAACGACCCTGGAAAGATTGCTTTTCTCATAAGATTTTATGATTTTAACGCCAGTTCGATTGCGTTGCTGAACAATTCGGTTAGTGAAATTCCTGCTTCTTTGGCCTGTTGCGGTAAAATACTTTCGGTTGTTAATCCCGGAATAGTATTCATTTCCAGCATATAAGGTTCTCCATTTACGATGATGAACTCACTTCTTGAAAAACCTTTCATTTTTAAAACTTCGTAGGCTTTTTTAGAAACGGTTTCCACTTTTACACGGATTTCATCTGAGAGTCGGGCAGGAGTGATTTCCTGAGATTTTCCTAAATACTTTGCCTCATAGTCGAAAAAGTCGTTTTCTGAAACGATTTCCGTAATCGGTAAAACTGTTGTTTGTCCTTTATAATTTATAACTCCCACCGAAACTTCGGTTCCATCAAGGAAACTTTCAATGATGATTTCACTGTCTTCTTTATAAGCGTTTTCAATAGCAGGAAGTAATTCTTCTTTGGATTTTACTTTAGAAATTCCAAAGCTTGAACCTGATTTGTTTGGTTTTACAAATAATGGTAATCCTAAAGCTGAAATGATTTCCTCTTGGTTTATAGCATCGCCTTTATCCAAATAAAAAGAAGTTGCGGTTTTGATTCCATAAGGTTTCAAAACTGAAAGTAAATCACGTTTGTTGAAAGTTAATGCTGCCTGATAATAATCACAAGAAGTTTGCGGGATGCCTAATAACTCAAAATAGGCTTGCATTAAACCGTCTTCCCCTGGAGTTCCGTGAATGGCATTAAAAACCACATCAAAAGTTAATTTGTTGCCGGCATAATTAACGGAAAAGTCATGACGGTCTACTGGAAATTCGTTTTCGTTTTCATCCACCATAACCCATTTTTCTTTGAAGATATGAATTCGGTAGGCGTTATAGTTTGATTTGTCCAAGAAGTTGTATACTACATTTCCGCTTTTTAGAGAAATTTGATATTCGCTGGAATAGCCTCCCATAATGATGGCAACATTTTTCATAGATGTCCGTTATTTGATAAGTATATAGTTCTTACAAAATTATTACTATTTGTTGAAAACCACGTCAAAAAATATTTTTCTTCGGATAAAAATGAAAAAGTGGGCTGCTGACCACCTTAGGTAAAGAATTACTTTTTCGGAAGAAACAAAAAATCTTTAGTATTTTATATCTTTGCCCAAAACCCAAAACAATGAGTTGGAAAAAATTTTTAACAAGCCCAGCATTTTTTAAAAACGCCGCTTTAGCATTGATCATAGTTGTTGTATTTGTTGTCGGTGTAATGAGATTTTTGAGCGTGGCCACAAACCACGGAGAGGAAATCCCGGTTCCGAATCTTTCCAAAATGAGTGTTGAAAAAGCCGAAGAACGCTTAAACGACATCGATTTGGAATTTCATTTGCTGGATACTGTAGATTACAATCCTTCTTATCCGCCGTATTCTATTGTGGAGCAGGACCCATTGGCGGGTGTTACAGTTAAAGACGGAAGAAAGGTTTACGTGAAAATCAATTCAGGTGGTTATGCCAGAGTTGTTTTACCTGAAATGGTGCAGAAGACTTATCGTCAGGCGTTATCAACTTTACGCGCATTAGGGCTAAAGGAAGGCGATGTAAAATATGTAGAATACATGGCTAAAGACGTTGTTTTGGAAGTAAAGCAAAACGGAAAGAAACTTAAAGCGGGCGATCGTATTTTAAAAGCTTCTAAAATTGATTTTGTTTTAGGTGATGGAAAAACAGGATATCAGGAAGAGGAAACCGACAGTATAAAAACACAGGAAATTTTAGAGCCGGCTCCGGCAGAAGAAAATGCAGAATAATATAGATTTAGAGCAGGACGAGTTCGATGATGATGACGTACTATTTGAGCATCATCGCTTTGAAGTAGCCAAAGGGCAACAAGCCTTACGAATCGATAAGTTTTTAATGAACCTTATCGAGAATACCACCCGAAATAAAATACAGAAAGCAGCAGATTCCGGAAACATTTTTGTTAATGATGTTGCTGTAAAATCCAATTATAAGGTTAGACCCAGCGATGTGGTTCGGGTAATGCTGGAGCACCCACCGTACGAGCATTTGCTAAAAGGGGAAAATATTCCTTTGGATATTATTTATGAAGACGATCAGCTAATCGTAGTAAACAAACCGGCAGGAATGGTTGTGCATCCGGGCCACGGAAACTATTCCGGAACTTTGGTTAACGCATTAGCCTATCATTTCGATAATTTACCAATGAACAGCAGCGAGCGCCCAGGTTTGGTACATCGTATTGATAAAGATACTTCAGGTTTGCTTGTAGTGGCCAAAACCGAACTCGCAATGGATTATCTTACCAAACAATTTGCGGAGAAAACTTCAGAGCGTGAGTATGTTGCTATGGTTTGGGGTAATGTTTTGGAAGATGAAGGAACTATTGTGGGCAATATTGACCGCCATCCGGTAAACCGAATGCAAATGGCTGTTTTTACCGACCCAGATAAAGGAAAGCATGCGGTAACTCATTACAAAGTTTTGGAGCGTTTAGGATATGTAACTTTGGTTTCCTGCAGATTAGAAACAGGAAGAACTCATCAAATTCGCGTGCACATGAAGCACATCGGGCACACGTTGTTTAACGACGAGCGTTACGGAGGCGACATGATTTTAAAAGGAACCACTTTTACCAAATACAAACAGTTCATCGATAATTGCTTTAAAACCTTACCAAGACAGGCGCTTCATGCTAAGACGTTAGGTTTTGAACATCCGATTACCAAAGAGTTTATGCGTTTTGATACGGATATTCCACAGGATATGAAAGATTGTATCGAAAAATGGAGAACTTATTCCAAATCCCATACTTCGGAAGAAGAAAATTAAACGAAATCCCTTGAAAAAGGAATTTTTTTATGGCTTGTATTCGTGTTTTAATAAAGAAAAAACGAGTGAATCTTCCATCACATTGTTTTTGAAGTAATGTTCGCGTAAATGCCCTTCTTTTATGAAATTCAGTTTTTGAACCAATTTTAAAGAAGCAATATTCTCTGGGGAAATGAATGCTTCGATTCGATGTAATTGCATTTGGGTAAAGCCATAATGAACCACAGCTTTTAAAACTTCACTCATTACGCCTTTTCCTTTGTAAACATCACTGTTTAGCGCATAACCTATTTCAGCACGGGAATGTTCCAGGTACCAAGTGTGAAATCCGCAGGAACCGATAGTTTCTTTGGTGGATTTGTCAATAATTAGAAAGTTAACAAACGACCTGTTGTAAGTGGTCATTCCTTTTTCAAACTTGCTTTTTTCTTTAAGGAATTCTGCTTTGGAGGTTACTCCAAAAAAAGCTTTTAACTCTTCTTGATTGTAAGTTGTAAAAACGTACTGATACACTTCCGGAGTTAATTTAAGTAAGTCGTATCTGTTGGTTGTAATGAAATCAAAAGTCATTGAAAGAGGTTGTTTTTTTATGATTTGAAACGAAGTTAAGCAAATCTTCTCAAACCAAATTATCTGTAGGCTTTTATGATTTGAATTTGTATTTTTGAAATCCATTTAAAAAATAAACCATGAAAATTGTTATTTCTCCGGCTAAGTCACTAGATTTTGAAAAGCAGCTTCCAACCAATCAATATTCGGAATTGTGTTTTTTAAAAGAAGCGAATTCGGTGCATAAAGTTCTGAAAAAGAAAAAGCCAAAACAATTGATGGAATTAATGGATATTTCTGATAAACTTGCCGATTTGAACTGGCAACGCAACCAGGATTGGGCAATACCTTTTACTCCGGAAAATGCACGTCCTGCGGTTTATGCCTTTAACGGAGATGTGTATATTGGCTTAGACGTTTACAATCTGGCTTCCGATAAATTGGATGTGTTGCAAAGCAAACTTCGAATTCTTTCCGGACTTTATGGGCTTTTGAAACCGCTGGATTTAATTCAGCCGTATCGTCTGGAAATGGGAACGCAGCTTCCTATTGGTAAAAATAAAAACCTGTATGAATTCTGGAAAGCGAAAATTACCAAAGAACTGAACAAGGAACTTAAAAAAGGCGATTTGTTTTTGAATTTGGCCAGTAATGAGTATTTTTCTGCAGTTGATGTAAAAGCGCTAAAAGTACCTGTAATCACTCCTGAATTTAAGGATTATAAAGACGGAAAACTTAAAATGATCAGTTTCTTTGCCAAAAAGGCGAGAGGAATGATGGTGCGTTATATTATCGATACAAATGCAGAAACCCTCGAAGACTTGAAAGGTTTCAATTACGAGGGCTATAAGTTTGATGCGTCGTTATCCAAAGGCAATACTCTGGTTTTTACGCGATGATTTATCTGAAATGAAGGTATTCTTCGTAGTCACGAAGGGTCTCACGGGTAATTTTGTGCTGATCACGCGATAATTCACGAAGGGCTTCCACACCTTTACGGGCGCAACGACGTACTCTTAAAATTCGGCTTGAAAAATCCATAAGACGTTTGGCATCGGAAGGTTGTAATTTTTCACGCAATTCGTCTACAAGCTCGTTGAATTCGTTGACGACGTAACTGTTTTCTTCATATTCGGATTGTAAATCCACTAAAAACTCATCAATTTCTTTCTCGATGTCGTGAAAGTTGTGTTCGCTTTTTTTGAAAAATTCGCGGAGCATTTTTTTGTCGTTGCCAGTAAAGATACCCATAATGAAGAATGTTTTTGGTTACTACTTAATGTGTTATATATCAATCAAATATATTTTAAATTTGAGTTAATTTAACATTAAGGATACTGAAAATCGATTAAATGTTAAAATGCACGCTGAACAGAAATTAATGAAGGAAAATATTTCTAAGTTAAGTATTGTTCGATATCACGCAGGGCTTCTTTGGAGATTTTTTGCTGTTCGCGGGAAAGATAATTCAGGCCTTCTATGCTTTTTTTGGCGCAACTTTTCATTTTACTGACTTGCTTGAAGTAGTTATCGAGTTTAACAGCGTCTTCTTGGGATAACAGCGGTTTTATTTTAGTTGTAAAAGTGGAGAATTCCTCAAGAATTAACTTGTTTTCGTTGAAATAGGCTTTCAAATCGTGAAGTAATTCGTTGATTTCCTTTTCGATATCGGAATGATAGTTTTTGTTTTTTCTGCTGATTTCTTTTATCAGTTTCTTTTCTTTTTTGTTGAACAGTCCCATGGTTTTCATTAGTTTTTTCGAACGACTAAAATAAATGATGACAAGAGATTGGATTTTATGAAATGGTTATCAAAACACTATTTGAAGGTTAGTTCACTGTTAAGGAGTAAATAAAAAAAACTCTGAACAGGCTGTGTCCAGAGTTTTTCAATCAATCAGTAACTATATAATGTTGCTTAATGAACATTCGACATATCTACTTTTCCGGAACCTTTCTTGATCAATAGCATGAACGGGATGCAAATCAGGAACATAATTCCCAGATATAAAAACACATCCATATAAGAAAGCACCGTACTTTGTTTCATTATTGACCCTTCTAAAGCTTTGTGCGCTTTGTCAAGCGCTTCACTTGCGCTAAAACCTTTCGACATAAAAGCCATTTGTATTTGCTGAATGCGCTGTTGTACTTCAAATTTAGCCGAATCCAAATGGGAGATTAAATCAACGCGGTGTTGTTGGCTGAATCTAGAAATGAAGGTCGTGATAATGGCAATTCCGAAGGAACCACCCAACTGACGCATCATTCCTGTAAACGCAGCTCCTTCACCAATTTCTTTTCCTTGTAAAGTGGATAAAGCCAAAGTAGTAATCGGAACGAAAAGGAAGCCTAAACCAACTCCGCGTAAGATCAATGGCCAGAACATGTGTTCGCTTCCGGTATCCGGAGTCATAACGTTGTGCATCCAGAAGGTGAATCCGAAGAAAACCAGGAAGCCTATGGAAACCAGATAGGCTTGCGGGACACCTTTTTGAATCAGTTTTCCAATGATCGGCATCAGGATCGCAGTGGTTATGGAACTTGGAATCAGTAATAATCCGGTATCCGTAGCGGTCCAGCCTAAAATCGATTGGGTGTAAATCGGTACTACAAACGTGGTTCCGTACAAACCGAATCCTAAGATGAAACACATGATGGTTCCGATTCTCAGATTTTTGTTTTTTAAAACCCTGAGATTTACAATCGGGTACTTATAGGTTAGCTGGCGCCAGATGAAAAAGATCAATCCAAATGCTGATAAAACACTCAAGGCAACAATGGTAGGGTTTTCAAACCAATCGTCCTGCTGACCGTGTTCCAAAACAAATTGCAACGAACCGATAAAAGAGGCAAGAAAAATAATTCCCCACCAGTCCACCTGATTGGCTTTTAATTTCTCACCATATTTAGGACTTCTAACAAATGAAAGTGTTAAAACGGTAGCAATAATCCCCAAAGGGATATTGATGTAGAAAATGTAGGGCCACGAAAAATTATCCACTAAATAACCTCCTAATGGTGGTCCTAAAGTTGGTCCTACAATTACACCCATCCCGTAAATTGCTTGCGCCATCCCTCGTTTTGCTGCCGGATAACTTTCTGTAATAATGGTTTGTGCCGTTACCAAAAGCGCGCCACCACCCATACCTTGAATGAATCGGAAGAAAACCAGTTCCCAGATATTCGTTGCATTTCCACACAAAAAGGAAGAAACGGTAAAGATGATAATCGAGGCGGCAAAGTAATTTCTACGTCCGAATTGTTGCGACAACCAGCTCGTCATCGGAATAATGATAACGTTGGCAATCGCATAAGCCGTGATCACCCAAGCGATGTCGGTAAGTGTTGCGCCTAACGTTCCGCGCATATCGTTTAAGGCTACGTTTACAATGGTCGTATCGACAATTTCAAGCAGCGCACAAAGTACGGCCGTTATTGTGATAATGACCCTGCGAAAGCCATATTCTACTAAATCTTCTGCTTGTGTTGTCATGATTATTTTACGTGTACGTCTACTTCTACGTTCATTCCCGGACGCAATAATTTTACTTTTTCAACGTCGTTACTTGCTGTTAATTTGATTTTAACCGGTAAACGCTGAATGGTTTTCACAAAGTTTCCGGTTGCATTATCCGGAGGCAAAATAGAGAATTTAGCACCAGTAGCAGGGGAGAAGGAGTTTACTTCACCTTCAAATTCGGTATCAGGATAAGCATCAACTTTTAATGTTACTTTCTGTCCCGCTCGCATTTTGTTCAATTGCGTTTCTTTGAAATTTGCCACAACCCAAAGATTGGTGTTGTTCACGATATAAAACAAAGACTGTCCCGGTTGTACCGCTTGTCCTTCCTGAATATCAATACTGGAAACCTGTCCGTCTATAGAAGCAGTAACCACGGTGTAACCTAAATTGATTTGTGCTGCTTCTAAAACTGCTTGAGCACGTTTGATGTTTGCAGAAGCTACACCGGTTTGTTTATTTGCAACGTTTGTTTTTGAAGCAACCGCTTCACGTTGATGAACACTCGCATTACGTTGTTGTTGTAAAATTTCAACTTGTTTTTGTGCTTCTTGTTTTGCGGCTAAAGCCTGCTCGTATTGTTGTTTTGTGATGGAATGATTCTGATATAGATTTGCATAACGTTCGAAATCGTTGGTTGCTCTTCCTAAACGGATTTTTGCAGCTTCGATACTTCCCGCGTTGGATTGGATCGTTGCATCGGAAATCGAAATGTTTGCAGCTGCGGCACCAACATCGGCTTTGGAAACTTCGAATGAATTTTCGGCAGCAACTAATGCGGCTTTAGCTTCTTCAACTTTTACCAAATAATCTTTGTTGTCGATTACGAAAAGCGTGTCGCCTTTTTTAACGAAATCGTTGTCTTTTACATAAACTTTTGCCACATATCCTGAAACTCTTGGGATTATTGGACTCATGTTTGCCTCAATTTGCGCGTCGTCGGTTTCTTCGTGTGCTTGGCCGTGTAAATATTTGAATGTTCCGTAAACAAGCCCTAATATCACTAAACCGCTGATTACGAATATAAATTTTTTATTTGATGGTTTCTTTTCCATGATGTTGAATTAGTTTGAGGTTGATGATGAGGTTAATTTTCCGCCGGCAGCCAATATTTCGTAATATTTTTGAATTACGTCGGCTTTGGAATAGGCTTCGTTGATTTTTGATTGTAGTTGCTGTACATCGGCATCCAGTAAATCGTTGGTATCGGCCAGTCCGTTGTCGTATTTGTCTTTTACGATACGGTAATTTTCGTTGGCCTGTTCCACAGCTTGTTGGTAAACGCTGTTTTGTTTCTGAGCCAAAAGATAATTTTCATTAGCCGATTGCATCTGAATTTTAGCCTTGTCAGTCATAATTTCCAATGATTGTTCGGTTTCTTTTACCTTGCTTTTAGCGGCTTTCACTTCTTTTGAATTTTTGAAGATCGAGGTCAAATCATACGATAAACCAACTCCGAAGTTCATTGCATTGGTTACCGTCATTACGTTTTGCAAATCTAAAGCGATGTAACCACCCATTAGGTTTAAAGAAGGGTAATAATTTCCTTTAGCGATTTTCACATTAGCTTCCGCAGCTTTTTGTTGGGAACGAATTGCATTTAAATCGTTTCTAGAGGAAATATCGCTTGAAGTGGTACTTGTTTCTGTTTTTTGGGCAAAAAGGGCAGAATTCGGCGTTATTTGTGTTTCTTCAGGCAATTTCAAAAGAGTTACCAATTGAAAGTTGAGTATGTTGCTGTTCTTTTTAGCATCTTCTAAAGCAATTTGATAGTTGGAAACCTGTAATTGTGCTTTGAGTAAATCGTTCCTTGCAATCAAACCGTTTTGTTCCATTGCTTTGAAATCTTTCACGCGTTGTTCGGCACGTTTGATGTTTTCCTGTATTAGTTTCTCGCTTTCCTGAGCTTTGTAAAGGTTCACGTAAAGTTTTACGGTTTCCAGTGCAAGTTGTTCTTTGGTGTCTTTTGCGTGGAATTGCTCCGCTTCAAACAAACTTCGTGAGGCTTTAATGTTGTTCTGAATTTTGAAACCTGCAAAGAGCGGTACAGAAGCTGTTGCATTTCCCAACATCAGCTGATTTACTTTTGGAGTGTTTCCGCCTCCGGAATTTCCGCCAAGTTTAAAATCTACATCGGCATTGGTTAAACGCTGGTACTGTCCACTAACTTTTAAATCAGGGTATTGTTTGTTTTTTACGGTTTGCATCTCGAATTCTTTTGTGGCAACTTTAGTGTCGGCCAATTTGGATTCGGTGCTTTGTGTAACTGCAAGTTGAATAGCTTCTTCGAGTGTTAGGTTTTTCTTTTCCTGTGCGGTAACAGAAAAAGTCCCAAGCAAGAACAAGATTCCCAACTTTAGTGAATTACTTTTCATAGGTTAAAAGGGCTTTAATGGTTTGTTTGATATGACGGGTTAGTTCTGAGGTGACGTAATTGTCTATGTCTTGAGGTGTTTCCAAATTCAGAATACTTTTAAAGAAAGGTTTGTTCATCTGAAAATGAAAGTACGTTCCCATGATGGTTGTTGGAATCAAAATGGTGTTAACGTCTTTACGAAAAAAACCTTTGTCCTGACCTTCGGCAATGATGCTATTCAAAATATCCAGGTTGTGTTTTTTCATTTCGTTAAATGCATCACAATTGATGATTCGTTTTCCGGATGAAATTTCAAAGTGGATGATCTGATACATTCCTTTATTTTGATTGATGCGTTTGATGTACAATTCAATTAAGCGGTCAATTTTTTCCAAAGGGGTAAGGTCTTCACGATACAGATTTTCCATCTGTAAACGCATGTCTGAAATTCGGTAAATGATTAGAGCTTCCAGAAGCTTTTCTTTCGAGCCGAAATAATAGGAAATCATCGCAATGTTGATGTTGGCAGATTTGGCTATATCACGAACTGAAGCTCCGTCATAACCATGCTCGGCAAATAGCTTTTCGGCTGCCTGTAAAATTTCAATTTGCTTATCGTTAAAATCAGTCATTTTAATTTGATTTTAAATTCGGGTACAAAATTAAACACTTGTTTAAATTAAACGTTTGTTTAAATTGAATTTAACTTTTTTTTAACGATTGGTTTTGGTTGATTTTTGAAGCTGATTTTTCAATAGAGTAGGTGAGTGATTTTGTTAAAGAAAAAGTGCGTTTTTTAAATTTTAATTACTAATTTTATACTGTTGGATTTCCGGTCCGATCCCGGAGGTTCAAGATGAGAAAAAGGCTGTTTTTAGTAATAAAAGCAGCCTTTTTTAGTGTATAGGTAAAATCTATAGCTGATTATTAAATAATTATTTACCAATTATTTATGTATGTTTATTTAAATTATTTGTTTTACAAAATTTTGAATCTCTGAAATTTCATTGTTTTTTATAAAATTGACGAACGAACTGCCAATTATTGCCCCTTTTTGATGTTTTGTAGCCTGTGAAAACGTCTCTCGATTGGAAATTCCGAAACCTACAATTTGAGGATTTTTCAAGTTCATTTTGGCTACTTTTCCGAAGTAATTTTGTTGGGTTTTTTCAAAAGATTTTTTGCTTCCGGTTGTACTCGAACTACTCACCAAATAGATAAAACTATCACTGATATTATCAATTTTTCGGATGCGTTCTTCGGAAGTTTGTGGGGTGACTAGGCAAATATTTTTAAGGTTATAACGGTCAAAAATGGTCTTGTATTCCTGCTCAAAAACGGCTAAAGGAAGGTCTGGAATGATGAGTCCGTCGATGCCAATTTGAGCACATTTTTGACAAAATTCTGCTACTCCAAACTGTAAAATTGGATTAAAATATCCCATAATTATAAGCGGAATTTGGACTGTTTTTCGGACGTTTTTTAGTTGTTCAAAGAGCATTTTTGTGGTCATTCCATTGCGTAATGCGACCGTCGAACTCTCCTGAATTGTAGTTCCATCGGCAAGCGGATCGCTAAACGGAAGACCAATTTCGATCATGTCCACACCGTTTTTTTCGAGGGTTTCGATGATGGAAATTGTGTCATTTAAGGTGGGAAAACCTGCCGTGAAATAGATGGAAAGTAGCTTCTTTTTTTCGCTTAATTTGATGTTTATTCGATTCATGATTTAATGTTTTTGCTTGCGTTAGGGATGGAAATGACATCCTTTTTACGGTCGTTGAGGTTCTCGAAACGACCGTAAAAAGATAAAATGTACAGCCCGACCCTTGTGGTAACGCCCAATTATTTATAATTAAAATAGTCGATATAGGTGTTCAAATCTTTGTCGCCACGACCCGATAAATTGACAATTACAATGTCGTTTTTACCGAATTTTTTTTGCTCCAAAACAGCCAAAGCATGTGAACTTTCAATGGCAGGAATGATGCCTTCGGTCTTGCATAAATTGAGCCCTGCACTCATTGCATCTTGGTCGGTAACAGCAATAAATTCTGCTCTTTTTGTTTGGTGAAGATGCGCGTGAAGCGGACCAACTCCCGGGTAATCCAAACCAGCCGAAATCGAATAGGGTTCAGTGATTTGACCGTCATCGGATTGCATTAAAAGGGTTTTACTGCCATGAATAATTCCGATTTTTCCGAGAACCGAAGTAGCCGCGCTTTCCCCTGAATTAATGCCTTTTCCAGCTGCTTCCACAGCAATTAGTTTTACGTTTTCATCTTCTAAAAAGTGGTAGAATGCTCCGGCAGCGTTGCTTCCGCCACCCACACAAGCTATGATATAATCTGGATTTTCGCGACCTTCTTTCTCAAGCAATTGGTGTTTAATTTCCTCAGATATAATGCTTTGGAATTTCGATACCATGTCCGGATAGGGATGAGGACCAACCACAGAACCAATAATATAAAAGGTGTCAAACGGGTTGTTGATCCAATCCCTAATGGCTTCATTTGTAGCATCTTTCAGGGTTTTAGAACCGGATGTGGCTGGTCGTACTTCGGCACCGAGCATTTTCATTCGGGCGACATTCGGCGCCTGTCGTTTAATATCAATTTCGCCCATATAGACAATGCATTCCAAACCCATTAAAGCACAGACGGTTGCAGTAGCGACACCATGTTGTCCGGCACCAGTTTCTGCAATGATTCTTGTTTTTCCTAAGCGTTTGGCAAGTAGAATCTGCCCTATGGTATTGTTGATTTTATGCGCTCCGGTATGGCACAAATCTTCCCTTTTTAGATAGATTTTGGTATTGTATTTGGAAGATAAACGTTCGGCAAAATAGAGTGGTGTGGGACGGCCCACGTAGTCTTTCAGGAGTTGTTGGAACTCGGTTTGAAAGCTCTCGGTTACTATGATTTTGTGATAGTTTTGACGCAATTCTTCCACATTTGGATAGAGCATTTCGGGGATGAAAGCACCGCCGAATTCGCCGTAAAAACCTTTATCGTTAACTTGATAGTTCATGTTGCAATTGTTTTAAAAGTTGTGTGTTTTTTAATCCGGGTTCGAGTTCAAATTTACTGTTCACATCTATGGCGTGAATGGGTAAATTCAAGTGCTGTATTGTTCTAATGTTCTCTAAACCAATGCCGCCGCTTAAGAAAAATGGTTTTTTTGAAGGGTAATTTTTCAGGATTTGCCAATTAAAAGGAGTTCCGTTGCCACCATGATATTGACCTTTGGTGTCGAAAAGGAAATAATCACAAACGGTTTCATAAGGTGTAATGCTTTGAAAATCAATGGTGTCATCTACTGAAAAAACCTTGATAACTTTAATGTTCAGATGCTGGAACAGCTTACAAAATTCTGGTGATTCATTACCATGTAACTGAACGAGTTGTAAATTATAACGTTGTATCTTGTCCAGAATATCATCCAAATAAGCATTCACAAAAACACCTACTTTTTGAATTGATTTCGGTAAGATTGGAAGTTCGCCACTAAAAAACCTAGGCGATTTCTCATAAAATATAAAACCCAGATAATCTGGTTGCAACGTTGCAATTTCTTGAATATTAGACAAGTATTTCATTCCGCATATTTTTAACTTCATGACTTTATTAATATGGAGTTGATAAATGCTGTTGCAGATTTTTCCGGATTTTCAGTTTTCATGAAGTGTTCTCCAATTAAAAATCCTTGATAACCAAATTGTTGTAATTCAAGAATTGCTGCAGCAGAGCTAATTCCACTTTCGGATACTTTTACAAAATCATTAGGTATGTGTTGAGCAAGTTCTTTGCTGTTTTCCAAACTGACTTCGAAAGTTTTCAGACTGCGGTTGTTCACGCCAATCATGTCTAAACTCGGCATTACTGCTTTGTTTAGTTCTTCTTCATTATGAACTTCCAATAGAACTTCAAGACCTAAGGAATGGGCAAATTCAGAAAACTGTTTGATTTCAAAGCGGGTTAAAATGGCTGCAATCAGTAGAATAACATCGGCTCCATGGGCTTTTGCTTCCAAAATCTGGTACTCGTTTATGATGAACTCTTTTCGGAGTAATGGCACATTTACTGAGGCTTTTGCGATTATCAAATCGTCTAATGAACCGCCAAAATATTTCCCATCGGTTAAAACAGAAATTCCTGAAACTCCTGCGTTTTGGTAGCCTGTAACTACTTCTTCCACTGTAAAATCATTATTGATTACAGATTTTGAAGGAGAACGACGTTTGTGTTCGGCAATAATTCCGATTAAATTATTCTGTAAATTTTTGCTTAAGGAATAAGTTCGGCTTCCAAACAAAGCTGAATTTTCCAGTTGTGTTACGGGAACGAGTTGTTTTTTTAGTTTGACTTCTTGTTTTTTATTGATGATGATTTTGTCTAAAATTGTCATGATTATTTGCTTAATTGTTTTAGTTTTTTGAGTTTTTCGAGTGCTTTTCCGCTTAATAAGCTTTCTTTAGCCAATTCAAAACCTTCCAGAATAGAACAGTTTTTTACTGTGGAAATGGCTATTCCAGCGTTAGCACAAACCACATTGTTTTGGGCTTCCGTTCCGTTTCCTTTTAGGATATTTAAAAAGATTTCAGCCGATTTTTCTACCGTTACACCTCCCAAAATGTCATTTTCATTAAGTTTAGTTGCTTGAAAATCTTCTGGTTTTAAAATCTGATCGTAGTTTTTAGAAATAATTTTCGTGTTTCCGGTTAGTGAGATTTCATCATAGCCTTCCAAGCTGTGCAGAATAGTAAAATTTGTTTGGGTATTCTGATACAGGTAAGCATACATTCTTGCCAGTTCCAAACTAAAAACTCCAACCAACTGATGTTTCGGAAAACTCGGGTTCACCATTGGTCCCAACATATTAAAGAAGGTTTTTACCGCCAGTTCTTTACGAATCGGAGCCACATTTTTCATGGCAGGATGGAAAAGAGGCGCATGCAACACACAGATTCCGGCTTCTTCAATCGACCTTTTCAGGAAATCCTCATCATTGCTGAATTTTATCCCTAAAGTTTCCATCACATTACTTGAACCGGAAATTGAGGAAACACCATAATTTCCGTGTTTTGCAACCTGAATTCCAGCTCCGGAAGCAACAAAAGAAGCTAAAGTTGAAATGTTGAAGGTGTTTTTTCCATCGCCACCGGTTCCGCATAAATCGATGGTGTTGTAATCGGATAAATCAATGGGAATGCACAACTCTAAAAGCGCTTCACGAAATCCGGCAAGTTCTTCAATGGTAATGCTTCGCATCATGTAGATAGTTAAAAAACTTGCAATTTGGCTTGGGTTGTACAGTTTGTTAGAGATGTTTTTCAGCACGGTTTTCGCTTCTTCTTTACTAAGTGTTTCGTGCCGGATTAATCGGTTTAGTATTGTTTTCATTTCACTATTTTTTATTTGTTATTTGTGTTCAATGCTGTCGCCTTTCAGGCTCGAGTCATAATGTTTAAATTAGGTATGAGTTGTGCTGGGCTTTAAGTTTTTGCAACTTAAAACTGATCTGTTTTTTCGATAAAAGTGTTGTTAATTAGCTATTTACCCAATTCTCAAGAATCTTCTTTCCGTTGGGAGTAAGAACGCTTTCGGGATGGTATTGTACCCCGCGTACATCATAGATTTTGTGTCTTAGTGACATGATTTCACCGTTTGCATCTACCGATGTGATTTCCAAAACTTCAGGGAAATTCTCCTTGGAAACTACCCACGAATGGTAACGCCCGACTTCGATTTCATCAGCTAAATCTTTAAAAAGGAGTTCATCGGGAACGGTGATTTTGACTTGAGTTGCCACACCATGATAGACTTTTTCAAGATTGATCAGATTTCCGCCAAAAACTTCTCCAATGGCTTGCTGGCCAAGACAAACACCAAGAATACTTTTGGTAGGAGCATAGGTTTTGATTACTTCTTTCAATAAACCCGCTTCGTCTGGGATTCCCGGCCCTGGAGAAAGAAGGATTTTGTCGAAAGGTTTTACTTCATCAATATAGAATTCGTCGTTGCGGAATACAGTTACTTCGCAGTTCAAATCTTCTAAATAATGAACCAAATTGTAAGTGAAACTATCGTAATTGTCTATGACTAATATCTTTTTCATAAATGATTGAATGATTAAAAGATTGAAAAATTAATCGCGATATAATCTTTAAATTCTTTAATTTTTAAATTTTCTCTGCTAAATCCAAAGCTTTATTGAGTGCACCTAATTTATTGTACACTTCCTGTGTTTCGTTTTCTTCACTGGAATTGATGGTAACTCCGGCTCCTGCCTGATAATATAACTGATGATTTTTGCTTAAAAATGTTCGTATCATAATGGCATGGTTAAAATTACCATCAAAATCCATAAAACCAATGGCGCCGCCGTAGAAATTTCGGTTAGTATTTTCGATGTTTTCAATAAGTTGTAAGGCCTTGTTTTTCGGGGCTCCCGATAAAGTTCCGGCCGGAAAAGTATCTGCTACAACCTGCATGGTCGTTGCTTTTTCATGCAATTCCCCACTTACTTTGGAAACCAAATGGATTACATGGGAAAAGAATTGAACTTCTCGGTATTTTTCAACTTCAACATTGTGACCGTTGCGGCTCAAATCGTTTCGGGCTAAGTCAACAAGCATTACATGTTCGCTGTTTTCTTTCGGATCTTCTGCTAATTGTTTGGCCAAAATTGCATCGTGCTCGTCATTTCCTGTTCGTTTGAACGTTCCGGCTATGGGATGAATTTCCGCTTTTCGGTTGTTGATAACCAATTGTGCTTCTGGTGATGAGCCCATGATTTTGAAATTTCCGTAATCAAAAAAGAACAAATAGGGTGAAGGGTTAATACTTCGTAAAGCACGATAGACGTTGAATTCATCGCCTTTAAAACCTTGTGTGAAACGTCTTGACAAAACCAATTGGAAGACATCGCCACGGTAACAGTGTTTTTTGGCCAAAGCAACATTGGTTTTAAAATCGATATCAGATAAGTTGGAAATCGAATCGCCTTCTTTGGCAAACGAATACGAAGCAAAGTTTTTCGATTGGATCAATTGCTCAATTTCTGCAATATTGTTTTGATTGTCAATACTGTGGCAGAAAATATACGCTTCATTTTTGAAATGGTTTATGGCAATTATGTTCTGATAAACAGCATAATACAAATCGGGAATTTGTAAATCAGAAGCTTTCTTTTCAATGGTTACCTTTTCAAAATAACGAACGGCATCGTAACTGGTAAATCCGAATAAACCATTGGTAATGAATTTGAAATCAGTTTTTTCTGTTGAAAATTGTGAAGTAAAATCCTGAATATTCTCAATTACATTTTTTGAGGTTTCAATGGCTTTTTTAGTTGAAGTTCCGTCCGGTAATGTTGATGTGATGGCTTCGTTTTCAACTTTGATGCTTGCAATCGGATTACAGCAGATATACGAAAAACTGTTTTGATTGCTGTGATAATCATTACTCTCCAGTAAAAGGCTGTTCGGGAATTTGTCCCGGATTTTCAAATAAATGCTTACCGGCGTGATGGTGTCGGCAAGTATTTGTTTGTAATGTGTATGTAATTTATATTTTTTCATGATGCTTAAATTTTGACAATAAAAAAAGGCTTGTCGTGATTGACAAGCCTTTTATCTATGTTGGTTTTAAAAATACAGATAGGAGGATTTGCTCACGACGTTCGACGTAAGTTGTTCCACCACCAAGTATTGTTTAAAATGTTGTTCATTTTGTATTTTTTGTATGGTACAAAGTTATAGAAATGATTTTCTAAAAAACAAATTTTTTGCAATAAAAAAATCCTGAACTTTGAAATTCAGGATTTTATGATGAGTTTTAAACGTTTTTGGAAATTAGAATACCAAGTTTACGTTCAATTCGAATTCGTCGTTGATTGCTTTATCAGCAACTGCTCCAAAACCTACAGAAGCATATTTGATATCGTATTTAGTTCTGTCGATCATCAATTTTGCAGTAGCTGTATTTTTTTCTACAACCATGTCAAAAGTGATTGGTTTAGTGATTCCTTTAATTGTTAAATCAGCAGTTACTTGGTAAGTATTGTTAGCTTTTGTACCGATAGTTTTGAAAACCAATTGAGATGTTGGGAATTTTTCAACTCCGAAGAAATCGTCTGCTTTTAAGTGACCATCTAAACTAGCTTTTCCTTTTCCTTCCAAATCTTTAGTGTCGATAGTTGTCATATCCACAGTGAAGTTTCCACCCGCTAATTTTTTTCCTTTAAAAACGATAGCACCTTCTTTTAAGTTGATAGTACCATTGTGCTGACCTGTGAATTTTTTTCCGATCCATTCTACTTTACTTGCTGTAACATCTACTTTTTTTGTTGATTGAGCCGAAGCCGTTAATGTTCCTAAAGCTACTACTAAAGCTAATGCGATTGATTTTAATTGTTTCATGATTTTAATTGAATTTTAGTGATTATAAATTTATGAATAATTCTTGTTTTGATTTACGTACTTTGATGTTGTGTTGTGTCGCGTCTTCTTCATGACGGTAACCAACTGTGGCAATTAACGATGCGTTTAAACCTAATTCTTTCAGACCTAGAATTTCGTTAATTTTTTCAGGTTCAAAGCCTTCCATTGGTGTTGCGTCAATTTGAAGTTCGGCCGCTGCATTTAAAAGATTTCCTAACGCTAAATAGGTTTGCTTTGCTGTCCAGGTATTTTTTACGTCTTCAGGAAGTGATGCAATTTTCGACTTCATGAAATCTCCGTAACCAGCAATGTTTTCTACCGGAATTCCTCTGGTTTCTGCAATGTTTTTTACGTAAGTATCGATATCTTTTTCACCTAAATTGGTCATGTTGGCAAAAATAAAAAGGTGAGATGCGTCTACAATTTGGGTTTGTCCCCATGCTGCCGGTTGTATTTTAGCTCTTAGTTCCGGATTTTCAACAATTAACACTTTGTAAGGTTGTAATCCGTAGGAAGAAGAACTTAAACGGATTGCTTCTTTAAGGATTTCCAAATCTTCGTTTGAGATTTTTTTGGTGGCGTCAAATTTTTTGGTTGCATAACGCCAATTTTGATGTTTTATGAAGTTGCTCATAATTAAATTGTTCTAAATTTTTCTAATAAATTGTTTAGTTGAACGAGTTCGTCCTGCGTAAGATTTTTAGCAAACATATTCTCGTGGCTTTCCACTTTCGGATCCAGTTCTGTAAGTAAATCCAAGCCTTTTTGAGTAATGGTGATTTCCATTTTTCTTCGATTTTCGGCACAAACTTCACGGGTAACCAAATCTTTCAGTAAAAGCTTGTCTACCAATCGGGTAGTGTTACTGGTTTTGGCCAGCATTCGTTCCTGTATCACACACATATTGGTAGGATTTCCGTTCTGTCCTCTTAAAATACGCAGCACATTATATTGTTCTCCGGACAAATCGTAAGGTTTTAAAACTTCAGCGAATTTCTCCGAAACAATGTTTTGCGTGTAAAAGATATTCAGCACCGTTTTTTTTGACGATGACAATACTTTTGTCGATTTAATGATTTCTTCGATTTTCATTTTGTTATTAAATTTGTCGATACAAATGTAGTAATGTTTTTAATTGTATATACAAGTATTGTATTAAAAATTTGTTAATTATTATATTCACAAAAAATATAGTAAGAAGAAAGTTGCTAAAACACTGTGGATTATGTTGTTCTAAATAGAGGTTTGTATAAAATATTGATTTAAAATTAATTATAATTTATTTTTTTAGTAATATTGCGTACCATTAAAAAACTTAACTACTAATATTAGAGCTAAAAATGAAGAAAAATTATTCTTTGACGGGGGTTTTACTTTTTTCGCTTTTTTTTTCGCTTCATGCGCAAAACAATCCAAAATTAGCGGATAACAAGGCTTACCAACGAATCAAAAAGTTTGACACACCACAAACTATTGACAATGCAATTGCATTATACTTGAAAGAAACAAAGACCGAAAAAGGAACTACTTTCCAACCTAAAAAAGAAAGTAAAGACAGAACCGGTAATACGCATCAAAGACACCAACAATTTTATAAGGGTATCAAAGTAGAATACGGAACAATCATCACACACTCAAAAAATGGAAAAGTTTATTCTGTTAATGGGGAGGTTTACAATGTTTCAGGGCTTAATACTACTCCTGTTCTATCAAAAGAGGCAGGTTTTCAGCAAGCTTTAACTAACCAGAATGCTCAACGATATTTGTGGGAAGATAAAGATCAGGCAACGCTTATGAATTATAAAAAGCCTGAAGGTGAATTGGTTATATTGCCAAACGCAAAAACCGGAGCGGTAAATTTAGCATACAAGTACGATATCTATTCTTTAGATCCAATTGCTAGAAATGAAGTTTACGTAGATGCTAATTCGGGAGCGATTTTATATAAAAACCCAATCATTAAACACGCAGATCGTTTAATCTCTGAAAAAGAATCAAAAGCTTATGCAGAAAAACTGGATGTTTTGGTTTCGGGAAATGCAGCAACCCGTTACAGTGGAGCCCGTGATATTGAAACAACTTTCAATGGAACCAGCTATGTGTTGCAGGATGATACAAGAGGTAATGGGATCATAACTTATGATTGTCAGCGCACAACGAATTATCAGAGTGTTAATTTTACGGATAATGATAATAACTGGACTTCAGCAGAGTTCAATAATTCAAATAAAGACAACGGTGCACTGGATGCTCACTGGGGAGCTGAAAAAACTTATGATTTCTGGCAGAATGTATTTGGAAGAAACAGTTTTGATGATAACGGAGCACAAATCGTTAGTTACGTTCACTATAGAAAGACAGCTGGAGTAAACCTTGTTAATGCTTTCTGGAACGGTAGTGTAATGAGTTATGGTGACGGAAATGCTCAAGTAGGTATTTTGACTTCTTTAGATGTTTGCGGTCATGAAATTGGACACGCAATTTGTAGTCACACTGCAGATTTAGTATATCAAAATCAATCAGGAGCAATTAATGAAGGATATTCTGATATTTGGGGAGCTTGTATTGAGCATTATGGAAGAACAGGTTCTTTGTCAGGTACTCCGGATGCAGATGTATGGAATATTGCAGAAGATTTGGCAGCATCGCCATTCCGTTCGATGAGTGATCCTTTGAGCGAAGGAAATCCGGATACTTACCAAGGAACAAACTGGACAGCAACCGGAGATGAAGGTTCTTGTTCTCCGACCCAAACAAATGATTATTGTGGTGTACACAACAACAGCGGTGTTTTGAATCATTGGTTTTATATCTTAACTATGGGTAAAACAGGAACCAATACTGCATTTGAGCCTTATGATTATGATGTTACTGGAATTGGTATGGAGAAATCTTCTGAAATAGCATATTTTGCAGAAAGAGATTATCTTACACCAAACTCTACCTTTATGGATGTTAGAAATGCTACTATTCAGGTTGCCAATGAACTGTATTGTCCAAATAGTCCGGAAGCTATTGCTGTAACCAACTCTTGGTATGCTGTAAGTGTAGGAACAGAGTTTATTGGTTTTACTAACGATGTAAGCATAAAATCAATTGAAGGAAACTTGAATTTGACTTCTGGAGTTTCCAATCCGGTGGTTAAAATTGAAAATAGCGGAACTGCTTCATTGTCTTCAGCAACTATTTCTTATTCCTTAGATGGTGGAGCTGTGACCAATGCTGCATGGAATGGTAATTTAGCAATGTGTGAAAAAGCTGATTTCGCTTTATCCTTGGGTAGTGTGAGCAGAGGAACACATGTTTTGACAGTTACAGTTACAGCTCCTGGGGATGAAAATCCTTCAAATAACACAAAATCATTCCTTTTCCTTGTAAATGACAATGGAGTTATAGGACAGATTAACACTTTTGAAAATACAACGGACAATTTAATATCTATCGATGAAGGGGATACCAATTCATTATGGGAGAGAGGATTGGCTGCCGGCTCTCGATTAAGCAATACTGTTGCAGGAGGTTCAAAAGTATATGGTACAAATTTAGATGGAAATTATCCTAATAATATGAAATCGTACTTAGTTTCTCAATCGTACAATTTAAGTAATGTTCAAAATCCTACTTTGAAATTTAAAATGGGATTTGATTTGGAAAATAATTTCGATTTGGCTTATATGGAGTACACTACAGACGGAGGTGCTACTTGGTATCAATTAGGGAACGCATCGCAACCAAACTGGTACACGAGCAACCGTTTTCCAAACGGAACAGATTGCAATAACTGTATTGGTGGTCAATGGACTGGAGAGGGTACATTAACTAATCCAAGAGGAGGAACTAATGCCCAAATGCGTGATTACACTTGTAGTCTTTCTAATTTCGGACTTGGTAGCGCTTCACCACAATCGAATATAATTTTCAGACTTGTTATTCATACAGATCAAGGTGTTCAAAGAGAAGGGATTATTATCGATAATTTTGTGGTTGACGGTACACTTTCAACTCAGGAGAATGCTTTCGAAACGTTCAATGTATGGCCAAATCCAAGTACTGGAAACGTGACCATTCAATTAAATACTTCCGAGAAAGTGAAAGTTGATTTATTTGACATGAGAGGTAGAGCTGTCTATAAGAACGAATTCAATTCTACGGGAACTATGTTCCAACAAGAAGTACAGTTTAATGCTTTAGAAAAGGGGATTTACCTTTTAAGTGTAGATTCGGATGGTAAAAAAGCAACTAAAAAATTACTTATAAATTAAGATTGATTTTAATAAAAAAAAGCGGGTAATGTATTTTACCCGCTTTTTTTATGTCTATTTTTAATGTTATGTTAATTAACAGATTCAGAGATGTCAGAATATTTAACTTTAACATTCAAAAATATACAAATGAAAAATTGGGTTGTGTTTTTGTTTTTAAGTAGTTTTTTATCATTTTCCCAAAGCAGTGATTTTAAACCGCTAAAAACTTATAATAGTGATGGAATCAAGATTATTTCTTATGATTTCAACACTTTCGAGCCCTATCTGCATAAAAATGACGGTACAACTTACGTGATTAATTTTTGGGCAACCTGGTGTTTACCATGCGTAAAAGAACTTCCTTATTTTGAACAACTTAACGAAAAGTACAAAAATCAGAACGTTAAAGTGATCTTGGTGAGCATGGACATGCCTAAAAAGGTGGAAACCAGTTTAATTCCTTTTGTAATTAAAAAGAAACTCCAATCGGAAGTGCTTCATCTAGACGACCCCGATGCTAATGCCTGGATTGAAAAAGTTGATAAAAACTGGAGCGGTGCAATTCCCGCAACAGTAATTTATAATGATAAGACCCGAAAATTCTACGAACAGTCTTTCACTTATGAAACACTTGAAAAAGAACTATTAACAATCATCAATAACTAAATTATGAAAACACTTAAAATTGCTTCAATGTTTGTACTTGTTTGCTTAATGAGCGCTTTTACTTTGATAAAATCAGACTCAGGGTACCAGGTTGGTGACATCGCTACAGATTTCAACCTAAAAAATGTAAACAACAAAAAAGTTGCCTTAGCAGATTTCAAAGAGGCAAAAGGTTTCATTGTAATTTTTACCTGCAACCATTGTCCCTACGCCAAAGCTTATGAAGACAGAATCATTGCTTTAGACAAGAAATACAAAAAGTTGGGGTATCCGGTAATTGCCATCAATCCGAACAATCCTGAAGTACAGCCGGCAGACAGTTTTGAACTCATGCAAGAGCGCGCCAAAGAAAAAGGTTTTACGTTTCCGTATTTATTTGACCAAGGACAGAAAGTTTACCCATTGTACGGAGCAACCAAAACACCACATGTATATATTTTGGAAAAAACAAAAGCAGGTAATGTGATTAAATATATTGGAGCAATCGACGATAATTATTCCGATGAAAGCGCTGTAAAAACCAAATATGTGGAAAATGCTGTGGATGCTTTATTGAAAAATCAGGAAGTTCCGGTAAAAACCACTAAAGCTATTGGTTGTTCGATCAAAGCATAGTATTTTTGACGAAAAATACAACTATGGACATTTCACAAGAACAATGGTGGCAAGGTGCCCAAGAAGATGAAAACGCCGTAATCCTTGATGTTAGAACTGAAGGAGAATGGAACGAAGGCATTATACCCGGTGCTATGCACATCGATATCTATAAAGGACAAGGTTTTATATATCAGGTTGATGAATTGGATAAAACCAAAAACTATTACATCTATTGCCGTTCAGGCGGAAGAAGCGGACAGGCATGCAATATCATGCAGCAAATGGGCTTCGGAAACACCTACAACTTAGTTGGCGGCATCATGGAGTGGGAAGGGCCAGTGGTAACACCGGAGTAAAGCAGAAATAAAAAAAGGAGCAATTTGCTCCTTTTTTTATTCGGCTAACTTTCTTAGCTCTTTTTTGTTTTTCAATATGATTTTCTTTCCGCTGAGCTCGATCCAACCGTTTTTGTTGAATTCGGATAATAATCGGATGCAGCTTTCGGTCGCGGTTCCTATTATACTGGAAATCTCTTCTCGTGATAAATGCAGTTTCAAAGAATCGTCTTCATTAACTCCAAAAGCGTCATGCAAGTAAAGAAGTGTTGCAGCCAAACGTTCCTTAACGTTTTTCTGGGCAAGGTTTACTAAAACGTTATCGGCTTCTTTTAAATCATGGCACACGTTTTTCATCATGTTCAGCGAAAACTTGTTGTTCTCGTTGAAAAAATCCATCACCTGGCTTTTCGGAACAAAACAAACGGTCATGTCTTCAAGGGCAATTGCACTTAAATTGGTAGGCTCCTCACTAATTAAGGAACGTTGACCTAATAATTCCCCGCGCGAAACCAGTTTTACAATCTGGTCTTTTCCGTTGGAGCTTAGTTTTGAAAGTTTGCAAACGCCGTCTTTCACACAAAAGATCCCGTCCAGATGATCGCCTTCATCAAAAATAACTTCTCCCTTTTTTACCACGTAGGAAGTTTTACAATCGGCGAGTTTTAGCAATTCGTCTTTGTTCAACGCCTTTAAAGCACTGAATTCCCTAACGATACATTGTTCACATCTGCTCATGATATTCGATTGTTTTTGCAAAGATACTAAAGTATGACAAAAATCATATTTTAAGAAATGATTACGAAAGAAATTTGCTTCAGGTAAAATGAGCAAATTATGAATACACAAAATTGTTTCCATTGCGGTAACAATATTGTAAAAGCGGAAGAAATTCTGTTCGAGGAAAAATCCTTTTGTTGTACCGGATGTAAAACGGTGTACGAGATTTTCAGCCTGAACGATTTGACCTGCTATTACGATTTTGAAAACGCACCCGGAGCCACACCGCAGGACATTAAAGGAAAATACGATTTTCTGGATAATGATGATATTGTTGAGAAGTTGTTGGACTTCAACGAGGAAACTACACAAATCGTATCGTTGTATATTCCACACATTCATTGCAGTTCCTGTATCTGGATTCTGGAAAATCTGAACAAATTAAATAACGGGGTTACCGTTTCTCAGGTTAATTTCCATGAGAAAAAAGTTCGTGTCACGTTCAATTCCGAAAATGTTTCACTTAAGGAAATTGTAGTGTTGTTAAGTGCTATCGGATACGAACCGTATATCAGCCTTGAAAATTTCGAGAACATGAAAAAAGAGGTAGACCGCAGTTTGTACTACAAAATCGGGGTTGCTTTTTTTAGTTTCGGAAACATCATGCTTTTGTCGTTTCCGGAGTATTTTGAAGTAGGTGAATTCTGGATTGAACAATACAAAGGTTTCTTTCGCTGGTTGATTTTTGCTTTGGCTTTGCCGCCGTTTTTCTACTCGGCTTGGGGCTATTACGTTTCGGCATGGAAAAGCATCAAATCCAAAATGCTCAACATTGACATTCCGATCGCTTTAGGGATTGTGGTGATGTTTGTTAGAAGTACCGTTGATATTGCAATGGGCTACGGACAAGGCTTTTTCGACAGTATGTGCGGACTTATTTTCTTCATGCTGTTAGGAAAGATGTTTCAGCAGAAAACCTACAATTTTTTATCATTTGAACGCGATTATAAATCCTATTTTCCGATTGCCGTTACCAAGATTTTAAATGATAAATCGGAAGTAGCGATTCAGGTTTATGACATTCAGAAAGGCGATCGTTTATTAATCCGCAATCAGGAATTAATTCCGGTTGACGGTATTCTGATTTCCGAAAAAACCGCCATCGATTACAGTTTTGTGACTGGTGAGGCCGTAGCGATTGATAAAAAATCCGGTGACAAAATCTACGCAGGCGGAAAACAAATAGGGAATGTGATTGAGATGGAGGTTTTGCATTCAGTTTCCCAAAGTTATTTGACTCAATTGTGGAGCAACGATGTGTTCCAGAAACATTTCGACCGAAAGTACAAAACGATTACCGATACCATCAGTCGCTATTTTACTCCGGCTTTGTTGTTGCTGGCGTTTGCTTCGTTCGGATTCTGGATTTTCAGGGATGTGACCACGGCTTTTAATGTTTTTACTGCGATTCTGATTGTTGCCTGCCCGTGTGCTTTGGCTTTAACTGCGCCTTTTACATTGGGGAACGTGCTTCGTATTATGGGTTACAGAAAGTTCTACCTTAAAAATGCCACAGTTATTGAGCAATTAGCAAAAGTGGATACGGTAGTTTTTGATAAAACAGGAACGATTACCACCAATAAAAAGACTTCAATAATTTATGAAGGAATACCATTAAATGAAGAAGAACTAAAACTTCTGAAAAACGCATTAAGAAGTTCCAACCATCCTTTAAGCAGAAGATTGTATGATTTTATTCCGAATCAGGAAAAATTAGAAACGACTCATTTCGAAGAAGTTATTGGAAAAGGTGTTTTTGCTACTGTTGATGGTCATACGATAAAGTTGGGTTCGTCACAATTCTTGCAACACATGAGTGAAAATACCCATAAAAAAACCAAAGTTCATGTTGAAATTGACGGTGTTTACAAAGGAAGTTACGTATTCAACAATCAATATAGGGAAGGTTTGGAACAATTGTTTGATAAGCTTTCCAAACGATACAATCTGGTTGTTTTATCCGGAGATAATGACGGGGAACGCAAGATTTTAGAGAAGATGTTACCGACAAATACGACTTTGGTATTCAATCAAAAACCGGAACAAAAGCTTCAATTCATTGAAAAACTCCAAAAGGAAGGCAGAAATGTTATGATGGTTGGTGACGGATTAAACGATGCAGGAGCCTTAGCACAAGCAAACGTTGGAATCTCAATCTCTGAAAATGTAAACGTGTTTTCACCCGCCTGCGACGGAATTCTGGATGCGACTCAGTTTTCAAAAATCAGTTATTTCCTGAGACTTTCTAAAAAAGCAATGCTTACAATTTATATGAGTTTCGGTTTATCCTTACTCTATAATGTTGTAGGACTGAGTTTTGCGGTAACCGGAAACCTATCTCCATTGGTTGCCGCCATCATTATGCCGTTAAGTACCGTAACCATCGTGAGTTTTGTAACCATCATGAGCAATTATTTCGCAAGAAAATAAATAAGGTTGTATGATAAAAATCATGTTTTATCCGCAACCGCTAAAGTAATTTTGAACTATAAAATTTAAGGTATGAGTGTTATTTATCTGTTAATCTCCATTAGTATCGTTGTGGCGCTGGCGTTCTTGTACATTTTTATAAGAGCGGTGAAAAGCGGTCAGTTTGACGACGATTACACGCCATCGGTTCGCATGTTGTTCGAAGATGAGCTTAAAAACAAACCCAGTGTAAACAAATCCGAAACACAAATAGAAAAACAAAACTAATTATGGAAGTGCAACAATTTTATTACGATAACAAAATTGTAAAGAAGTTCCTGTATGCTTCAATCGTTTTTGGGGTAGTGGGGATGCTCGTGGGGCTTTTGATTGCCACGATGTACCTTTTCCCGAACATGACCGACGGAATTTCGTGGTTAAGCTATGGTCGTTTACGTCCTTTACATACTAATGCGGTGATTTTCGCTTTCGTAGGAAATGCGATTTTTGCCGGAATTTATTATTCCTTACAACGATTGTTAAAAACAAGAATGTGGAGCGATGCTTTAAGTAACATCAACTTCTGGGGTTGGCAGTTAATTATAGTAGCCGCAGCAATTTCGTTGCCTTTGGGATATACCACTTCAAAAGAGTATGCCGAGTTGGAATGGCCTATCGATATTGCAATTGCTATTATTTGGGTAGTTTTCGGTATCAACATGATCATGACGATTTTACGCCGAAGAGAGCGCCACTTGTATGTAGCCATTTGGTTTTACATTGCGACTTTCGTAACTGTTGCCGTATTGCATATTTTCAATAGTTTGGCTTTACCGGTTGATGGTATGAAAAGTTATTCGGTTTATGCTGGGGTTCAGGATGCTTTGGTGCAATGGTGGTACGGTCACAATGCTGTTGCGTTTTTCTTGACTACACCATTTTTAGGGTTGATGTATTATTTCATTCCTAAGGCTGCGAATCGTCCTGTTTATTCGTATCGATTATCCATCATTCACTTTTGGTCGTTGATTTTCTTATACATCTGGGCTGGTCCTCACCACTTGTTGTACACGGCTTTACCGGATTGGGCGCAAAATTTAGGAGTTGTGTTCTCCGTAATGCTTATTGCACCATCTTGGGGCGGTATGATCAACGGATTATTGACTCTACGCGGAGTTTGGGACAAAGTAAGAACCGAACCGATTTTAAAATTCTTCGTAGTAGCGATTACCGGTTATGGTATGGCCACTTTTGAAGGACCAATGCTTTCCCTGAAAAATGTAAACGCTATCGCACACTTTACCGATTGGATCGTTGCTCACGTTCACGTTGGAGCTTTAGCCTGGAACGGATTCATGACTTTCGGTATGATTTACTGGTTAATCCCAAGAATGACTAAAACCGAATTATACTCTAAAAAATTAGCCAACTTCCACTTTTGGATTGGAACTTTAGGAATCATTTTATACGCATTACCAATGTATGTTGCCGGATTTGTTCAGGCACAAATGTGGAAACAGTTCAATCCTGATGGTTCATTGGTTTACGGAAACTTCCTTGAGACCGTAAAAGAAATTATGCCGATGTATGCCATGCGTGCAGTAGGAGGAACCTTGTTTATCATTGGATTGTTTGTCTTGGTATACAACATCATCATGACCGTAAAACAAGGAAAACCGGTTGAAGACGAATTAGCCGAAGCTCCAGCTTTGGTCAAAATCTCTCCAAACCGATTAAAAGGGGAGAAATTCCACGGATGGTTGGAAAGAAAACCAATTCAGTTGACCCTTTTAGCAACGATTGCGATTTTAATTGGAGGAATCATCCAGATTGTACCGACGCTTGTTGTAAAATCAAACATTCCAACCATTACAAGTGTAAAACCGTACACACCACTTGAATTGGAAGGTCGTGATTTGTACATCCGAGAAGGTTGTGTGGGCTGTCACTCACAAATGGTTAGACCTTTCCGTTCTGAAGTTTCCCGTTACGGAGAATATTCAAAATCAGGAGAATATGTGTATGATCACCCATTTTTATGGGGCTCAAAACGAACCGGTCCGGATTTGATGCGTGTCGGCGGAAAATACAACGACAATTGGCATTTCAACCACATGTGGGATCCTCAAAGTACATCAGCCGGTTCAATTATGCCGGGTTACAAATGGCTGTTCGACAACAAACCGATGGATTATTCGAAAACGGAAGACAAAATGCGTGTCATGGTAAAATTAGGAGTGCCTTATACGGATCAAGATATTGCAAACGCTAAGAAAAGCATTGCAGCACAATCTGCTAAAATCGAGGAAAACCTTAAAAATGACCCTGATTTCGTAAAGAGTTACGAGGAAAGTATGAAAAAAGCGAAAGTAAAAGGTGAGAGTTTTGTACCGATGAAAGATCGTGAAATTACAGCACTAATTGCTTATTTACAGCGATTAGGAACCGATATCAAAGTAAAACAAGCCGAATAATTAAAAGCACAAGTCATGTTAAAATTCATCAAACACAATTTGGAAACCATCTCAGGAATTGAGATTTATCCGATCATATCGTTACTGATTTTCTTCATCTTTTTTGTTGCGCTTTATGCTTGGGTATTTACCTATAAAAAAGAAAAAATAGCCGAAATGAGTAACATTCCGTTTAACAATGATAATGCTGTAGAGTTGTAAATAAATAAGTTATGAAAAAGTTTTTTCCAATATACGTTCGAATTCCGGTGCTTTTCGCTTTGTTTTTCATTGCGATGGAATTCTTTATCGACTCCGGTGATCGTCCGGCATTTATCAAATTTCCGATAGTTTCATTGATTCTGTTACTCTTCCTTTTTTTATTGATTGCTATGGAAGTTGTAGTAAAATCTACTAACAATGTGCTGTACAGTCTTTTAACAGAAGAACAACGAAAACAGAAAGAAATCGAAGATGAGCTTCCGTTCACAGAAACTGCTTTCTACAAAAAATGGATGCAGAAACTAACGCGTTCCCGTAAAATTGAAGAAGAAGGCGAATTGCTTCTGCATCATGATTACGATGGTATCAAAGAACTTGACAACGTATTACCGCCATGGTGGGTGTATTTGTTCTATGCTTGTATTGCGTTTGCTTTCATCTACTTAGTTCGTTTTCATGTACTAGGACATGATGATCAAACCATGGAATTTGAAAAAGAAATGGCTGAAGCCAAAATCGCTGTGGAAGAATACAAGAAAACTGCTCCCGATTTAATGGACAAGGAAAAAGTGACGTTGCTTACCGATGCTGCCGAATTAGCTGCCGGAAAAACCATTTTCGAAACGAATTGTGTAGCGTGTCACCGTGCAGATGCTGGAGGAGCGATCGGTCCAAACTTAACAGACAATCAATGGATTAACGGAGGCGGAATCAAAAATGTATTCAACACTATTATGGAAGGTGGTCGCGCCGGAAAAGGAATGGTGCCTTGGAAAGAAATTATCAAACCTTCTGATATTCAGAAAGTAGCGAGTTACGTGTTGAGTTTACAAGGAAGCAATCCAAAAGCCGGAAAAGCTCCTGAAGGCGAAGTTTGGGTGGATGAAAATGCTCCAAAAACCGCTTCTGATAAAAATGTTGCCGCTGCACCTTCAAGTGAAGTTTTAAAATAAAAAAGTATGTCCAATTTACCTGATGAAAGTTTTAGAGATACCATTGCCACTATAGATGAAGAGGGAAAACGCGCCTGGATTTTTCCTAAAATTCCAAAAGGAAAGTTATATGAAAAAAGAAAGCTGGTAAGTTATTTTTTGTTGGCCTTTCTGTTTTCGGCACCGTTTGTGAAAATCAACGGAAATCAGTTCTTACTGTTTAACATTATGGAGCGGAAGTTCTCGATTTTCGGGTTTCCGTTTTGGCCACAGGATTTTCATTTGGTGGTAATTTCGATGATCATCGGAGTAGTGGGACTGGCTTTGTTTACAGTTGCTTTCGGACGTATTTTCTGCGGATGGTTTTGCCCGCAAACAATTTTCATGGAAATGCTTTTCCGAAGAATCGAATTTTGGATTGAAGGCGATCGAGGCGCACAGATAAAGCTCAATAAACAGGAATGGAATGCTGAGAAAATCAGGAAGAAAACGACGAAATGGTTTTTGTTTTTCATTGCTTCTTTTGCAATTGCCAATGTGTTTTTAGCGTATTTGGTTGGAAGTGATCAGGTTTTGGATATGGTGCGACAAGGACCATTTCACAATGTAAGTACGCTTATCGCCTTATTGATTTTTACTGCGGTTTTCTACTTTATTTATGCATGGTTTCGCGAGCAAGTATGTATCATTGCCTGTCCTTACGGAAGAATGCAAGGGGTTTTGCTCGACAATAAAACGATAAATGTGGCGTACGACCATGTACGTGGTGAAGGTGCTTCGGGAAGAGCAAAATTCAAAAAAAACGAAGACCGAAAAATGTTCGGAAAAGGTGATTGTATTGATTGTCATCAATGTGTAAACGTTTGCCCGACCGGAATTGATATTCGAAACGGAGTTCAGTTGGAATGTATTAACTGTACTGCTTGTATCGACGAATGTGATCTCATCATGGAAAGTGTAAATCTTCCGAAAGGTTTGATTCGCTATGCTTCCGAAAATGAAATTGTGAAGAAGGAGAAATTCGTTTTCACAACAAGAATGAAAGGCTATACTGCGGTTTTAGCGATTTTGATTGGCGTGTTAATCGGGATGCTGTTTTTAAGAAATGATGTCGAAGCTACGGTATTGCGACTTCCGGGGCAATTGTTTCAACATAAAGGCGAGAACATCAGCAATGTGTTTACCTATAAAGTGGTGAACAAAACGGTACGCGATTTTGATAACGTTCATTTCAGATTGGCAACTCCGAAAGGGGAAATTAAGATGGTGGGAAAAGAAAATTTTAAAGTGGAAAAAGAAGGCATGGCGCAAGGAACCTTGTTTGTGGAAATTAATCCGGCTTTCTTAAAAGGCGATAAAACCAAAATTACCATTGAAGTATATAATGATAAAGAACTTCTGGAAACTACAACAACAAATTTTTTAGGGCCAAGAAGTTTTGATTAAAAAAGGAGTTTAGAAACAATAGAATGGTTCGCTTTTAGCCCTGATGGCAGTGGCATCCTCCCGGTTTCGGGAGATAGAACGGACAGCAGGAATTACGTTTTTAAGTACAAACCAAACCATTCGCTTCAAAAAATAAGGATTATGAAAATTAATTGGGGAACAGGAATTGTCATTGCTTTCGGGCTGTTTATGACGTTTATTTTGTACTTCGTGTTTAAAGTACAATCCGATTCGCAGTATGACCACGAGATGGTTACTGAGGAATATTATAAAAAAGAATTAGTATTTCAGCAGCAGTTGGATAAATCGCAACACGCTTACGATTTAAAAGACAAACTGATGATAACTTCTCAAAAGGATGGCTTACTGATAAGCTTTCCGAAAACATTTGATTATACTAAAATTAAAGGTAAAGTGTCCTTTTACAGACCGTCCAACCAGAAAATGGATTTTGAGAAAACCATCTCCTTATCCGATTCAAATTTGCTCATACCTAAAACAGATTTGGTGGGCGGTCGTTGGGACATTACCATTGATTGGGAATATGAAGGCGTTGGGTATTTGAACAAACAGAATGTGAATTTATAATATGATTTTTTCGGGGTTCATACTAGGGTTAATCAGCAGTTTGCATTGCATTGGGATGTGTGGTCCCATTGCAATGATGCTGCCGCTTGATCATAAGAATCCTGCTAAAAAGACAGTACAGCTTTTAACGTATCATTCCGGAAGAGTAGTAGCCTACATGATTTTCGGCTTGGTTTTTGGTTTGTTGGGCAAAGGGCTTTTTCTGGCGGGAATGCAGCAGCAGTTGTCTGTTGTCATTGGCATTTTGATGATTGCATTCGTACTTATTCCGGAGAAAGTTCTCGCCCAATATAATTTTTCAAAACCAGTTTTTAGACTGATTTCAAACGTGAAAACTTCTTTAGGGAATCAATTTAAAAAACGAAGTTATAAAGCCTTGTTTACCATTGGGTTATTGAACGGTTTTTTGCCTTGCGGATTGGTGTATGTGGCTTTATTCGGGGCGATTGCCATGCAAAATGAACTACTTGGAGTAGGTTATATGTTGCTTTACGGATTAGGAACAATTCCGATGATGAGCGCTGTGGTTTATGTTTCCAATTTAGTAACAGTTCCGATGCGTAACAGGATTCAGAAAGTCATTCCTTTTGTTGCGGTTTTTATCGGAATGTTATTCATTATGCGCGGTTTAGGATTGGGAATTCCTTATGTTTCGCCAAGTGATTTGAGCCTTTTTGTGCAAAACAATCCGGTTTGCCGCTAATTACTTTTTAAGCGCTTCCCGAACTATTCTTCGGAGTTCCGGCACAACTTCTTCTTCAAACCAAGGATTTTTCTTTTGCCATAATTTGTTTCTTGGTGATGGATGTACAAGGGGTAAAAACTTAGGCAGAAATTCTTTGTAATGCTCAACGTTTTCCGTTAAATTCTTATACGATTTGTCTTTTAGATAATATTTATGCGCATAATTTCCGATGAGTAGAATGAGTTTCACATCAGTAACTTGTTCTAAAATAAGTTGATGCCATAACGGCGCGCATTCCGGTCTTGGCGGTAAATCCCCCGATTTTCCTTTTCCGGGATAACAGAAACCCATCGGCATAATCCCAAAAATCGAAGTATCATAAAACTGATTTCGGTCTACATTGAGCCAACGACGTAATTCTTCACCACTGGCATCGTTCCAGGGGATTCCGCTTTGATGTGCTTTGGTGCCCGGAGCCTGACCAATAATAATAATTTTTGATTCCCTACTAATGGACAAAACCGGTTTCGGCTCATTCGGCAGGAACTCTTTGCAGATAATACATTGCTCTATTTTTTGAAGTAAATCTTCCATAACAGGTTTGACTTACTTCAAAAGTAAGATTTATTTCTTTGTGATTAAACCGTCATAGAGAACAATTGGGTTTGTGGCGCTTTGCGTTTTAAACGTAAATCGAAAGCCATACAGATGTTGCGCACAAATGGTTTTCCTTTTTCGGTAACGGTAATGGCATTGTGTTGAATAACAAGTAAACCATCTTTTTCCATTTCCTGCAATTGTGCTATAACTTCGGGTAATTCTTCAAAAAACAAATAATTTTCATCCCAAGAAGTTGTGAATTGACACATCAGATTTAAGATATGCTTGCGGATGGTCAAATCTTCATCATTTAAAATATGACCTTTAAAAACAGGTATTTCATTGATTTCCAATCGTGTGTAATAATCTTCCAATGATTTTTCATTCTGAGCAAAACCATACCAGCTGTCACTAATGGAGGAAACACCTAAACCAATCATTAGTTGGGTTTTAGAAGAAGTGTATCCCATAAAATTACGGTGCAGTTTCCCTTCCTGAAACGCCTGAAACATACTGTCTTTTTTATGTGCAAAATGATCCATGCCGATTTCATGATAGCCTTTTTTAGCTAAAAGCTGTTTTCCGATTTCATAAAGACGACGTTTTTCATCGTCTTTAGGAACGTCTTGATCTTTAAAACCGCGTTGTCCGTTACCTTTAATCCAGGGAACATGGGCATAACTGTAAAAAGCTAATCGGTCAGGGGAAAGCGCTTTGGTTTTTTCAATCGTATCTACAATATTTTCAAGGGTTTGGAAGGGTAAACCGAAAATCAAATCGTGTGAAATGGAGGTGTAACCAATCTCTTTGGCCCAAAACGTAACTTTCGCCACATTGTGGAACGGCTGAATTCTATGAATCGCATTTTGCACTTTTTCAGAATAGTCCTGAACCCCAAAACTTACTCTTCGAAAACCTAAATCAAATAATTTCTGAAGATGTTCACGTGTAGTATTGTTGGGATGTCCTTCAAAGCTGAATTCGTATTCCTCTGCTTTTTCTGCGCGTTTGAAAATTCCGGTGATGAGGTTTTCAAGGTTCTTCGGTGAGAAAAACGTCGGAGTTCCGCCGCCTAAATGAATTTCTTTGATAATTGGTTTTTCCGGAAACAAATCGCAGTACAAATTCCATTCTTTCAGAACCGCTTCAATGTAAGGATGTTCCACTTCATGACGTTTGGTAATACGTTTATGACAACCGCAAAACGTACACAAGCTTTCGCAAAAAGGTAAATGGATATACAAACTAATACCTTCGGAATCATTGCTTTCGGAAAACGATTTTATAAAGCTGTTTTTCCAGTTTTCCAATGAAAAAGATGTTTCGTCCCAATACGGAACCGTTGGATAACTCGTGTATCGCGGCCCTGGAACGTTATATTTTTGAACTAATGAAGTGGTCATATTCAATGAATTTACAAGCTCAAAATTACTTTGGCGAGTTCGCATTTAAAATGATATTTGTCATGTTGGCAGTTGTAGAATAAATATTGTTAGAATAACCTGAAATTCCTTTTTTATTAGTAATATTGATGTCCGTAAGCGAAAGGCATAAACCGCTTGGTTTTACTATGAAAAAATTCAAAAACAGCTTTTTTTATTTCGGGATTGTTGGGGTCACTTCGGCCATAATGTACTGGACAGTACAGCATGGAAAAGACCTTGAAGCTGGCAGAAATATTGTAGTTTCCAATACAGGGAATACACAATGGCAGGAATTTCTTAATTCATTAGAGCACAACCTCACCCATCCGTTAGCAATTTTATTGGCTCAGATTGTCATGATTGTTTTTGTGGCACGACTTTTTGGAGCCATTTTCAAGCGAATAGGACAGCCTACCGTTATTGGAGAAATTTTAGCCGGTATTTTTTTAGGCCCTTCTGTTATTGGGAATTACTTTCCTGAATTTTCGAATGCTTTGTTTCCTGCAGCATCATTGGGAAATTTACAGTTTCTCAGTCAAATAGGGCTTATCTTGTTCATGTTTGTGGTTGGGATGGAGCTGGATTTGAAAGTGCTTCAGAATAAAGCCAAAGAAGCCGTTGTAATTAGTCATGCGAGTATAGTTATCCCGTTTACTTTAGGGTTGGTTTTAGCCTATTTTATTTATGCAAAATTTGCTCCGGAAGGTGTAGAGTTCCTTTCTTTTGCACTCTTTACCGGAATTGCAATGAGTATCACGGCTTTTCCAGTTTTAGCGCGAATTGTGCAGGAGCGAGGCTTACATAAAACCAAATTAGGAGCCATGGTTATTACCTGTGCTGCCGCCGATGATATTACAGCTTGGTGTATTCTGGCAGCGGTTATCGCTATTGTAAAGGCGGGTTCTTTTTTGAGTTCGTTATACATTATGGCTTTGGCAATTATCTACGTTTTCTTAATGCTGAAGTTTGTAAAACCCTTCTTGAAACGTATTGGAGAGCTTTATGATAATCCCGACAGTATTACAAAACCTGTTGTGGCGATCTTCTTTTTGACCTTATTAATTTCATCCTACGCTACCGAAATTATCGGAATCCACGCTTTATTTGGAGCTTTTATGGCAGGTGTGATCATGCCGGAAAGTATGCGTTTTCGTAATGTTTTCATTGAAAAAGTAGAGGATGTTTCTCAGGTAATGTTGCTTCCGTTGTTCTTTGTATTTACAGGGCTTCGTACTCAGATTGGTTTGTTGGACGACGCTTATTTATGGGAAGTTTGCGGTTACATCGTTTTGGTTGCCGTAGTCGGGAAATTTGTAGGAAGCGCGCTAACGGCTAAATACGTTGGACAAAGCTGGAAAGACAGTTTGACCATTGGTGCTTTGATGAATACCAGAGGTTTGATGGAGCTTGTAGTTTTGAATATCGGTTATGATTTGGGCGTACTAAAACCAGAGATTTTTGCCATGATGGTAATTATGGCCTTAGCCACTACTTTTATGACGGGGCCAGCTTTGGATCTTATAAATTTTGTGTTTAAATCGAAGGCGGAGATTGTTCCAAAAGAAATCGTTCAGAACAATAAATTCAAGATACTCTTTTCGTTTCACAATGCAGAAGAAAGCCAGTCATTACTTCGTTTGGCGAATAACTTCGTAAAGAAAATGAATAATAATGCCATAGTTACTGCTATGCACATTTTGCCAAGTAATGAATTAAGCCCGTATAATATTGACGAATACGAAATTGAAAGTTTCAAACCGGTTTTGCATACTTCGGAAGAGTTAAATCAGAAGGTGACGACTATTTTCAAAAGCTCGATTGAGGTTGAGAATGATGTAGTGGAAGTTTCCAATAAAGGCGATTTTGATCTGGTACTGATGAGTTTAAGCCAGTCTATTTTTGACGGAACATTTTTAGGGCGAGTGCTTGGTTTTACAACGCGAATCATAAGCCCGGAGAGTTTGATTAATAAATTTACCGGCAAGGAAAAGCTGTTTGATAATGCTCATTTTGATGAAAGAACCGCCATGATTTTATCCAAAACCGAGGTTCCTGTTGGTATTTTGGTTGATAAAAATTTCCATAACGCAAACAGGGTTTTTGTATTACTCTTGGATGAAAGCGATTTGTTTTTGTTGGATTACGCTAAACAATTGATTGAAAATTCTAATGCTTCGGTTACTATTTTGGATAAAGCCGGTCATTTAAAAGGAAGTTCTGTGTTTAACGAGCAGATTGATAAAATCAGTAAAAAATATCCAAAACACGTTAAATTGGCAGTTGAAAGAAAGATCGAAAAAGCCTTATTAGACGAACAGGATTTAATGATAATAAGCGTAGAAACCTGGAAAATGCTCTTAGAAAAACAGAGTTCCTGGTTAAACAAAACGCCATCGTTATTAATTATGAAACCATAAAAAAAAGCTCCAGATTCTGGAGCTTTTTTGTTTTTATCGTTTTGAGTTTTTTACCAATCGTTTTTATTGGCAGAAGCTTTACTCATCTCTTTTTTGATGTTCGATTTAATCGTTTCAATTTCGGCATTAATTGCTCCGTAATAAGCATTCAAAATTTCCATTGTTTTAGGTTTTTGAGCGGCTTTTTCTGCTGCGGTTTTGTCAAATAGCTTTTCTAATGGCGTTTCTGTTACTTCGGTTTTGGTTATGATGTTTTTAATCTCGTATTTGTATTTGTTGTCTTTAGACAGGATTGCAACTGTGTAATACAATTTCACTTTTACATCTGCTCCGTTAATTTTTACAGTCATAATCGAATACTGCGTATCGGAAACCGATGATGCTTCTGCGTTTTGCTTAAGTTTATCCTGAGTCACTTTATAAGTGTTTACGAAAAACATTTTTGAGTTGGTAAACAAATCTTGTTTGGTTTTCCCTTCAGCAGGAACAACTTCTGTAAAAATGATTTGTCCGTTTTCGTTTAAAGGAAAATCGAATTTTGGTTGCTGTGCATTAACTGCGAAAGTGGCAAACAACAAGAAAAAAAATATTTTTTTCATTTTAAGATTGGGTTAATGGGTTAATAGAACTACAATATTAGTATATTTTTTAAAATAAAAAAGTTTTTAAAATTTAAACAACAACATTAAAAAGCCAGATGTTCTTTAAGCTTGTTTTTTTGTCAGACAATCATTATAAAGCAATATATTTGTAAAAATTTCAAAAATTGAAAAAAAATCCTACTTTTAATTTTGTTCCCGATTTTAAGTTTTTCTCAAGAACAAATTGGTAGTGATATCAATGGAGAATTAAGTGATGATAGGAGTGGTAGGAGTGTTTCAATGTCAGCCAATGGTACTATTGTGGCTATTGGTGCTTCTTATGCTGATGGAATTGGAACTAATTCCGGTAATGTAAGAGTGTATGATTTAACAGTTGTTTTAGCCAGCGATAGTTTTGTACAAGCTAATTTTAAGGTATATCCAAATCCTACAACTGATAAGGTAACCATTGAATTAAAAGAAGGTTTGCAAATTGAAAAAGTTAATGTTTATTCTACTTTAGGACAATTAGTTAAAACCGAAAAAGATACAGTAATTTCAGTTGGTGACTTAGCAAAAGGTACTTATTATTTAGAAGTTGTGACCAATCAAGGGAAAGCTGCTAAAACTATTGTTGTGGAGTAATATCTTGCTTAAAGTAAAAATATTTGTGCTTGTTCCGTTTCTGAAGGACTTAAAGTCAGAACCGTACAGCTTATAAAATTAAAAACCGCATTAGCTTTAAAATTAGCTAATTGCGGTTTTTTAATGTGGAGTCGGAGAGAATCGAACTCTCGTCCAAACAAGCAATCGAAGAGCTTTCTACACGCTTAGTTTCCGATTTAATTTTCGACAAAAAGCAAGGCCGGAAACCGCCACTTTCTGCTTAGCTTTATGAGTTTCAGAACGGATTTAAAGCATTACCTTTCCTAGGTTTACTTTTACGGTTCCCCTAATCCAAACGCCATAAACCAAGGCTTTTGAGGAGAATCTAGCTTTCCTACCTGGTAGGAACTAGGCAAATCTTACTATAATTCAGATTAAGCAGCTAAAGCGTAATTATTTTCGCCGTGTAAAATTGTGAAACCTTTTATTAACGAGAATTGTCCCAGTTCTCGACGTGCTTACTGTCCAATTCCACTCGCTGTCAAAACCAGTCGACCCCAATTTTTCAGTATCTGATACAGGTTTTAAAGCAAATATCAGACCACAAAGTTAAAGCATTTAATTTTCAATTGAAACTCTTGTTTAAAGAAAAATCCTTTTGTGTAGGAATTAAAAAAAGATGTTCCGAATATCTTAAAAAAACAATTGAAAAAAACGAATGAAAATAATTGCTTCGCTATTCTTTAAATGTTACATTTGGGCGAAAATAAATAAAAACAAACAAATCAAAACAGTAAAATTTAAATTATTGTTATAAAAATAGCAATAATTATAAAAATTTTGCAAAGAGTGCCTTACAATGAAATTTGGAATAATTAAAGAAAGAAAAACCCCGCCGGATAGACGCGTGGTTTTTACTCCTACAGAATTAGTGAAACTAAAGGAGCAGTTTCCTCAGGCGGAAATTAAAGTGGAATCTTCAGATATCCGCGTTTTTTCTGATGAAGAATATAGAAAATTAGGTTTTGAAGTTACCGATGATCTTTCAGATTGCGACGTATTACTTGGTGTGAAAGAAGTGCCGGTAGACGCTTTAATACCAAATAAAAAATATTTTTTCTTTTCCCATACCATTAAAAAACAAGCCTATAACAGAAAATTACTTATTGCCTGCTTAGAAAAGAATATCAAGTTAATTGATCATGAAACGATTGTAGACCATACCAACCACCGTTTAATTGGCTTCGGGCGCTATGCCGGAATTGTTGGAGCTTACAATGGTTTTAGAGCTTTCGGTATCAAATACGAATTGTTCAATTTACCTAAAGCGGAAACTTTGGCAGATAAAGCCGCTTTAGTAGAAAGATTACGTCGTCCGATGTTGCCACCAATCAAGATCGTATTAACCGGTCACGGTAAAGTTGGAATGGGAGCGAAGGAGATTTTGGACGCCATGAAAATCAAACAGGTTTCTGCAGACGATTATCTAACCAAAACTTATACAGAGCCGGTTTATACTCAAATTGACGTTTTGGATTATAACAAACGCAAAGATGGGCAAAAGCTGGACAATAAAGATTTCTATACCCATCCTGAAGAATACGTTTCAGATTTTGAGCGTTTTACCAAAGTTTCGGATATTTTTATGGCAGGACATTTTTACGGAAATGGCGCGCCGGTAATCTTAACCCGTGAAATGCTTAATGCTCCGGATAATAAAATCAAAGTAATCGCTGATATTTCCTGTGATGTGAACGGGCCGATTGAATCAACAATTCGCTCTTCGACTATTGCAGAACCTTTGTACGGATATTATCCAAGTCAAGGAGTTGAAGTAGATATCAATCATCCAGGTGCTATTGTAGTAATGGCTGTCGATAATTTACCTTGTGAATTACCGAAAGATGCCAGTGAAGGTTTTGGAGAAATGTTTTTAACTCACGTTATTCCTGCATTTTACAATGGAGATAAAGACGGAATTTTAGAACGTGCCAAAATTACTGAAAACGGCCAACTAACCGAAAGATTTAAATATCTGCAGGATTATGTAGATGGAAAATAATAAAAAGCCCCGATTTAGTCGGGGCTTTTATTTTAATAAATTGGGGGTTCTATAAACTGTTGTTGTTCCAATCAATTTTTCTGGAGAAGTACATCACTAATCCAAGAATAATAAATAATCCGATACTGCCCACTAATAGCGCATAGTTTTCAAGCTGAATGATTACATAAATGAAAGTGTAAAGAGCAGCTAATGCCATTCCTATAAAAATTGGGAATTTCTTGGTTTTTAAAATGGATACCGAATAAAGAACAATCATTCCAATAACTGCTATCGATGCAATCAGATAAGCCAATGAAAAGCTGGAGTGTTCTGTAATTGAGATTAGTAAGGTGTAAAACATGATAAGCGCAAGACCCAACATCGTGTATTGAAAAATATGAATATTGATTTTATTTACTGACTGAATCAAAAAGAAAATCAAAAAAGTAAGCCCAATTACCAGAAAGCCATATTTTGAAGCACGTTCATTCTGTTGGTATTCGTCTACAGTTTCAATTAATTTAGTTCCGAAAGAATAACTGGTAAGATTCGGTATTTTACCTGCATATTGCTGTGGAAAAGGTCTGTTGATGTGTAAAATTTTCCAATCGGCATGAAATCCTTTATTGCTTACAGATTTCGTTGTATCGTTTGCTGCAAACATTCCTTCAAAACTGGGCGATTCCCAATCCGAATTCATGCTGATTTGCGTCGTTTTTCCCACCGGAATGAATTTAACACTGTTGCTTCCATTGTATTTCATGATGAAATTGAAATCAAGTTTGTAGTTTGCTGCTAAATTTTTATAGTTGAACAAGGAAGTCTCCAAGGTTCCTAGAGTATCGTTTTCTTCGGTTTTTGCCTCAAAATTGAAAGAGGTATTGTTAAGTTTAATGTTTAAATCGCTTTTGATGCTTTTTAAGTTCGAGGTTTTCACAACAAGAGCAGCTCGATCCCAAAGCATATCTTCTTCTTTTATGCCTAATTTTTCAAAGTTAGGTTTCTCGAAATTTCCGTTAAAGTTCATGTTTGCAGTAAAAACCACATTATTATAAATGCCTCTTTTTAAGGAAGTATTCTTTTTAATTTCGGAGTTGTTGTTTAGTTTTTCAGGAAAGAAATAGGCATAATTAACAACAGCTTTTCGTTCAATAACGGTCTGTTTGGTCTTAAAATCGACCACAGAAGTTTCGGAATAGGTTTTATACGGAATCCTTAAAATCGGACCATAAAAAAGTACGTCTTGTCCCCAAAGTTGTGTGACTTCGTTTACTACTTCTTTTTTTCGTTGTGAACGTTCCGAAATAAGATCGTTTACAAAAGCAAGCGGAATGAGTAAAATCAAGGTTAGCATTCCAACCATCATCATTTTTGCCGTAGTAGATTGGAAAAATGAAGTTTTACCTGTAGCGATGCTAACGGTTAAATCTCCTTGATTTTGATTTGTTTTTTGATTTTCGTTTTCCATGATTTTCATTTTTTGATTATTTAAAGATGATGTATAGATAAAGTAGTGTAACAGGTATGTTGGCACATAAAATCAGTATTCTTATAAGATAGAATTTCCAGTTTTTCCAATAAATGAAGAGCAATGAAAGTGAGATGAGTAGTAAAGAAAGGTTGAATAAAAAAGCTATGATTACAAAGAAATAGCCGATAAAAAAAATAAGGTCAAAGCCTTTACATGTTAAGCCGAGAAGCAGTAAAAGGGTTCCGGTAGTAAAACTTGCCAATGCGGTGAAATCGCTTATTTTTCCAAAATTAATTTGTAGTGAAGTGAGTTGCATAGTATAGAATATTAAAGGATTTTTTTTAACATATTTCTGATAATCAGTTTAAGGGATTTTGTTGTTTGTGTAATTAAAAGTACTTTGAAATTCAAAGTTTTAAAATAAAAAAATAGACTAGCTCTTACTGATAAGTTTTTCCAAGGCGTCAATATGTTCCTGAAACGCTTTACGTCCAGCAGGAGTCGCTTTATAGCTTGTGTTGGGTTTTTTACCAATGAACTGTTTTTCCACAAGAATATAATTTTCCGATTCTAGTGCTTTGGTATGGCTTGCAAGGTTGCCGTCTGTTACCCCGAGAAGTTCTTTAAGGGTGCTGAAATCGGCACTTTCATTAACCATCAGTACCGACATAATCCCCAATCGGATGCGATGGTCGAAGGCTTTATTTATATTTTGAATAATGTTTTTCAAGTGCTTAGTTTCTATCGTATTTAAAATACATGATGGTTCCGTACAAAATGTGGCAAACTCCAAATCCCAGAGCCCAAAAGTACAATCCATAACCCGAATATTCAACTGCAAATAAGCCTAAAATGATTTCAGTTAAACCTAAGTAGCGCACATCTCTTAAAGTATATTTGCTGGCATTAATACAGGCTAAACCATAGAAAATCAAAGTGATAGGAGCAACTAGTCCGTAATGCCCGTTTTTAAGCAATAACAATGCAAATATTCCACCAGTAACCAAAGGGATTAAAAAATTGATAATAAGACGCTTTGAAGCTGAGTTCCAGATGCTTTCTCCCACTTTTTTAGCTTTGTTCATTGTTAGAACAAAAGTGGTCACGATCGATGCTACAAATACAGAAACAGCGGTAAGCAGAATTAGTTTGAAGGTTTGACTCTCTAAAGTAATGTAATATTCAGTATGATTTTCTATTAAATGGTACGCTATAAATGCTCCGGCTAAGGCATATATCCCGGCCAAAATTCCAGAGAGCCCGCTCAGAGAAATAAACTGAGTAGATTTGCTCATCAAATTCTTGATTTCTTTTAAGTCCTGAAGATAATCTTGTGTTTCCATAAAAGTACTTTGAAAAACAAAGTAAGTAATTCTTTTTTGAACGCACAAATTTTTTGATACTTTTTTAGGAATAAAAAAAGCTTTCCGAAGAAAGCTTTATGATAATTGAAATGAATATTGTGTTTAGATTCTGAAAATTCCTCCAAAGGAAACAATACGCTGTAAAAAGAAAAATTCCTGTTGTGCGCGATCAGCTCCAACATAAGTGGTTCTGATGTCGTTCATATTGATGTAACCGCCTTTTAATTCAGCCTGCATAAAGAAATACTTGAAGAAAGTAAGGTTCAAACCCACTTTTGCAGCCACACCATAACCTGAAATATGAAAATCATCGTGACGTTGTTTTCCTAAAACTTTAGCATTGGTTTTTGGGTAAAGTACTCCACCGCCAATTCCTTCGGTAATATTAACTTGGAATTTATCAGTATTGCCAATTGAGAATAGCTTAGAGATGTCATCTACTCTTGAAAATTCAGTATTTACATAGTTTAAACCGTCGGTATGCTCAAAAGTTAAAAAATCCTCCGTCATAGTTTGAGGAACGTTGGAATACATACCATTAAACGCAGAACCAGGTTCCGAAGCCGGCATATTAATGTATCCGTTCATGTTAACGGTTTGATCCTGAGTCATGATGTATTTCATGTGATCCACTCCAACCGAAATATTGTACTTGTCTGTAATGAAATATCCTAACCTGAAATTGGTTTGCGGAATAGTCATTCTGGCAGGGTTGACATAATCGATGTGCCATCCTTTGGGTCTGTCGTGAGCCTCTACGTCATGAATGGTGAAATTGTAATCCTGACCACTGAAATTAATATCGGATTTACTATATGATTCACGGTTTCCACCCCAAAAGATGTAAAATTTCCCTTTATTATGAGCGGTGTATTTTTCTGGAGTTGCAGGAGCTTCCTGAGCAATGCTGTGCTGAGAAAAAACACTAAAAAGAAGCACAACCATCAAAAATGGATGTTTCATTAGTAGGTTAATATGTTATTATAAATTATTAATTGTTTGTCTGATAGCGACAAGTTTGGTCATTAATCCTTCAAATAAATCAAGATGAAGCATGTTAGCGCCATCACTTTTGGCATTAGCCGGGTCAAAATGTGTTTCGATAAAAATTCCGTCTACACCAACAGCAATACCAGCCTTTGCAATGGTTTCAATCATTTCAGGGCGACCACCGGTTACTCCAACCATCTGATTTGGCTGTTGTAGCGAATGAGTTACGTCTAAAACTGTAGAAGCAAATTGTTGCATGGTCGGAATTCCTCGGTAATCTACAATCATGTCCTGATAGCCAAACATGGTTCCGCGGTCGGTAACCATAACGTTTGGATTGTTGCAATCCAATACTTTTTGAACAGCATGTTTCATGCTTTCAGGGCTCATAAATTGTCCTTTTTTCAGGTTTACTGTTTTTCCAGTGTTTGCAGCAGCTACCACTAAATCGGTTTGACGTACTAAAAATGCAGGAATCTGAAGTATATCTACATATTCCGCAGCCAGTACAGCATCTTCATTGGTATGAATGTCGGTAACCGTCGGCACTCCGAATTCTCTGGAAACTTTCTGAAGAATCTTTAACGCTTTTTCATCGCCAATACCAGTAAAACTGTCGATTCTGGAGCGATTCGCTTTTTTAAACGATCCTTTAAAAACATAAGGAATCTTTAATTTATCAGTAACCGCCACGGTTTTTTCTGCAATGCGCATCGCCATTTCTTCGCCTTCAATAGCACATGGGCCGGCCAAAAGGAAAAAATTACCACTGTCTGTGTGTTTAATTTGAGGTATATTCTGTAAGTTCATAGTTCGATCTAAAAGTTGTGCAAAGATATAATAAAAAAACCTTCCAACGAAGCCGTTAAAAGGTTTGAAATCTTATAAAATTCTTAAAATTATGGAGTTTTGGTTGTTTTGTTTTTAATGCTTAACCCTTTAGGACACATTATTTTACCTCTTTCGAAAAAGTTGAAATACATTCGTACAGGTTTGGACTGCCCTTCCCAGGTAACTTCATATATCGACAAGGTTCCAGCCCCTACTTTTGTGTTTTTTGTTGGGAACGGGCAACAGGTATCAACTTTACGATAAGAAAGCTTTTCACCATTTGGACCAGCTAATGCATTAAAATAGTAGGAAGCAAACTTACTTTCATTCGCCTCAAGAATAAAGCCGATGTTAACTGGAAAATCTTCGTCTAAACCATATTTAGCATTGTCTGCAGTTTCGGTTATTTGATAGGCGTCTTCAACAACTTTAAGCCTTGCCGCCGTATTATCAATGTTTTTAATGGTTGATTTAGTGCTAATGCAAGACACTAATAATAAAGAACTTATCGAAAGAAATAAAAATCTTTTAAACATAATTATTTAGATTTATTGAAAAAAGCACTAATAGCAGAAATTACAACACCGAAGGACAATGTTCCGAAAGTGGCTTGCGTGATATAGCTTTTCATGTTGAAGTAGGATTCAGCTTGCTCGCGGGTTACTTTATTGTGTTCTACGGCATAAGCAATAGCGTTTTTAAAGAAATCAGGAGTTATGAAAGCACTTGTAATGTATTGCATTAGCGGTGTTAATAATGCTGCAACAATGGTCATTACAATTCCTGAGACAAAGCCTTGTTTCCAGGTCATTTCTCCTTTGAAAAAGTTTTTCTTTTTATCTCGAATTGCCAATGAATAAACCGCAATGGCTACAAACAAGAACAACATGGTATAAATAGGATGTTTGTCAATATGAACATCGTGCAGGCCAACCGTTTTTTCAAGCGCCATCCACAATAATGAGGCAACGATGTAAATTAATCCCCATTTGATTTCAATTGCAAAGTTTTTCATATTTTGGTTTTTGTTTTCAGTCACCCAAAAATAGCAGTTTAATACCGATTAACGAAAAATATGTAATTTTTGTTACACAAAATGTAGCCTCAATATTTAATTTTGTCAAAAAATAATTCACTATGTATTCATTTTATGGAACTTGGCCCTGGTACATTTCAGGGTTTTTGATAGGAGTAATCATGCTCACCCTTATTTTCTTCGGAAAACAGTTTGGAATGTCATCCAATTTGAGAACACTTTGTACAATTGCTGGAGCCGGAAAGAACGTTGATTTTTTCAAGTTCGACTGGAGGGAACAAAAATGGAATCTGGCAGTTGTTTTAGGAGCGATTTTAGGAGGATTCGTGGCTGTTCATTTTTTAAGCGATGGAAGCGGAGTAAACCTAAATCCCAAAACCATAGAACAATTGGCAACCATGAATATTGAAGCGCCAAACGGGAAACTTGGCCCAGAAACTATGTTCGGCTTGGAAGCCATTAAAAATCCTAAAATGTTGTTTATTTTATTTTTTGGAGGATTGCTCATTGGTTTCGGAACACGTTATGCAGGAGGCTGTACTTCCGGCCACGCAATTTCCGGATTGAGTAATCTTCAGAAACCTTCACTAATTGCGGTTATTGGTTTTTTTATCGGAGGATTAATCATGGCACATTTTCTATTACCCTTAATTTTTTAATTGCAGCATATGAAATTTTTAAACCTTATAAAATTCGTTTTAGTCGGCTTTGTTTTTGGTATCGTATTAACAAAATCGGAAGCCGTTTCCTGGTACAGAATTTATGAAATGTTTCAGTTTCAGTCATTCCACATGTATGGAATTATAGGAGTTGCCGTTACAACCGGACTTATCGGTGTGCAATTAATCAAAAGAAAAAATGCGAAGGATATTAATGGACTTCCTATCGAAATCGCTGATAAAGAAAAAGGTTTTACCCGATACATTGTTGGGGGAATACTTTTTGGATTAGGTTGGGGATTGGTTGGTTCTTGTCCCGGGCCGATTTTCATTCTTTTGGGAGCAGGTTTCTACGGAATTGTAATTGTACTGATAGGAGCTTTATTAGGAACGTATCTATACGGTATGTTTAAAGACAAACTACCTCATTAACTGAAATAAAAAAGTCCCGATAATTCGGGACTTTTTTATTTATTGTATCTCGGCACTTAAACCGGCACTTAACAGGGCGGAGCATTGAGGTTCTAATTCGTCGTACGAACCTGTTTTGACACCACATTTTCCGGTATAATGTACTAAAAGGGCACATTGTTCTGCTTGTAAAGGCTCGTGATCGCAAACATCAATTAAAGTATCAATAACGTGGTCAAAAGTATTGACATCGTCATTGAACAATATGATTTCATAATTATTTGCAAGTAATTCCTGTACGGAAACTTGTTCTTTTATTTTTTCTTTTACACTCATAATCAATTACTTGTGTTGAATATTAGGCTAATTTATGTATTTTAAAGAAACCCAATTGTTCTTTTGGAACTTTTTAACATAGGTTAAGCCTTTCTCGGTGCAGGAAGCATCGATATGAGGAATATCTTCATTGTAAAAACCGCTTAATAATAAAACACCGTCTTTATTTAAGCAGTTCACATACGTTTGCATATCGTTCAGTAAAATGTTTCTGTTGATATTGGCAATGATCAAATCGTATTTCTGTCCTTGATTTAACAAAGTTGCATCACCTTCATAAACCGAAATGTGTTTACAGTTGTTGCGCTCTGCATTTTCAATAGAGTTCAGATAACACCAATTATCAATGTCTATGGCATCAATTGGTTTTGCGCCTTTCATTTCTGCTAAAATGGCTAAAATAGCTGTTCCGCAACCCATGTCTAAGGTTTTCATATCAGTGACATCCATTTCCAAAAGATGTTGAATCATCATGTAGGTGGTTTCGTGATGACCGGTTCCAAAACTCATTTTTGGTTCGATTACGATATCGTATTTTGCATCGGTTTTCTCATGGAATGGAGCTCTAACATAGCAAATTCCGTCTACATCAATTGGGTCAAAATTCTTTTCCCATTCTTCGTTCCAGTTTACCTGTTCGATTTCTTCAAAAGTGTAGGATATTTTAAATTCTTCGGATTGTAAAATGTAAATATCATCCAAGATGTGCTCGTCCCATAAGTCTTTCTGAACGTAAGCCGAGACACCGTTTTCGGTTTCTATAAAGCTTTCAAAGGCTTTTTCCCCTAACTCGGCAATTAAGATTTCCGAGCCCAATTCTCTCGGTTCTACAGTGAAATGATATCCTATATAGCTGTTTTCCATAACGCAAAATTTCCGCAAAGGTAACAATTCCTTAATATTGACTGAAATTAATAACATTAGTTTTGCACCTGAATAACACACAACTTACATTTTCTTAACATGAAAAAATTATTTACAATTTTATCATTGTGTTTTGTTGCTGTACTACAGGCACAAGACATAAAAATCACTACTAAAGATAATGATTTAAAACTTACGTCTTTACCGTATTATAACTTCGGAAAAGGTGTGGGAATCACTTCACCGGACAGTCTTTTTCAGTTCAACATGCGTTTCAGAATGCAAAACCGTTTGAGTTATGTAGATAATGAAGGTGTTGAACCTTTTTATGAAGCCCAAGTGCGTCGTTTGCGTATGCGTTTTGACGGTTTTGTCGGTAATCCTAAATTTCTTTACGTTTTACAACTTTCTTTCGGAGTTGGTGATGTTGGCGGAGTAAAACCGAATGAAAACCTTAATGTGGTTCGAGATGCGATTTTGTATTATAAACCAAGTCAGCACTGGCAAGTAGGTTTCGGTTTGTCTAAATTACCAGGTACCAGACAAGCGGTGAATTCCTCTGGAGCTATTCAATTAACCGATCGTTCGATTAATAACACCCGTTTTAGCATTGATCGTGATTTTGGGGTACATTTTGCGAATCTTAACGAATACGCAGATAAGTTCTCCTATAATTTTAAGGGAGCAGTTACTTTAGGAGAAGGAAGAAACTGGACAAATACCAATAAAGACAACAATGGATTGTCCTTCAGTGGAAAAGTGGAATTGTTGCCGTTTGGTAAATTCAAAAAAGACGGTCATTATTTTGAGGGTGATATCTTAAGAGAAGAGAAGCCTCGTTTGATGATTTCCGGAGCTTATAACTTTAACAATAAAGCAAGAAAATCTCAAGGTCAGACCGGTGATATTTTATATGAAAACAAAGATATGTCAACCCTTTTGTTGGATGTGATCTTAAAATACAAAGGATGGGCTTTTATGGCAACGCACATGCAACGTGGTTCACACAATCCTATCACGGTTAATCCAACAGACGCGACGCAAACCAAAGCGGTTTTTGTTGGAAACGGTCAGGATTACCAAATGAGTTATGTTTTTCCTTCCAAATATGAAGTTATTGGGCGTTTTTCGAAGCAGAATGTTAACAAAGAAATTAAAAGCCTGATGCCAAACACCAACCAGTACAGTTTTGGTGTTAATAAATATATTTGGGAGCACGCTTTGAAACTTCAGGGTGAGGTAACCTATGAAAATCAGTTTTTTAATGCAGATGTTACCAAAAACAACTGGTATGTGCGCTTCCAGATTGAAATCGGAATTTAAAAATAGCAATTCATAAAAATATAAGCCTGATGGGAATTCCAATCAGGCTTTTTTATTTCTTAAAATACGTTAAAATGGCTTAACAAAAGTTTGTTTTTAAGTATCTTCGCGACAATTTGAAAAAACCGGTTTCCATCATGGATAAAAAAATATTTTCCTTCTTGTTTTCAACACGTTTAATGGCTGTTTTGTTTATCGTTTTTGCAATTGCGATGGCTGCCGGAACCTTTATCGAAAGTAAATACAACACCGATACGGCGCGAATTCTAGTTTACAATGCGCGTTGGTTTGAGGTAATCATGGTGTTTTTTGTGATTAACTTCTTCGGAAACATTAAGCGTTATAATTTACTTCAGTTGAGTAAATGGGCTTCGTTATTGTTACACTTGGCTTTTATCCTGATCATCGTTGGAGCGTTCATTACACGTTACATCAGCTTTGAAGGAATGATGCCAATTCGTGAAGGCGAATCTTCCACACAGATTTTTTCCGATAAAACCTATTTGAATGTTTTCATTGACGGAAATTATAAAGGCGAAATGAAACGCCGTACGTTCGAGAAACAGCTTTTGCTTTCACCGGTTACCGATAATGATTTCAGTATCAACGGAGAATTTGATGAAATCCCTTTTGAGATCGCTTACAAAGATTTCATTATGGGAGCCAAAGAAACCATCAAAGAAGATCCAAACGGTGTTTTTTACTTGAAATTGGTAGAATCCGGAGACGGGAAACGTCACGAACATTATATCAAAGAAGGCGAGGTTCAGAACATTCACAATGTGCTTTTTGCTTTCAATAAATTTACGCAAGGTGCTGTAAACATTACAAAAATTAGTGAAGCTTACACGATTCAGTCGCCCTTTGACGGAAACTTTATGCGAATGGCCGATCAGTTTAAAGGTTCGGTTGAGAAAGAGAAAATTCAACCTTTGATGCTGCGTTCGCTTTACAACATGGGCGGAACACAGTTTGTAATCCCTGAGCCGGCGATGAAAGGAAAAGTAGTTCAGCAGTCCAACGGAGATTATAAAGATAAAGATACCGACGATGCTTTGGTTTTAACCGTAAAATCTGAAGGTAAAGAAAAAGAGGTTACACTTGTAGGTTCGAAAGGGAAAATGGGAGTTCCTCAATCCTTTAAATTGGGAAGTTTAGAATATACATTCATCTACGGTAGTAAAGTTTACGAAACGCCGTTTTCAGTAAAGTTAAATGATTTCATCGCTTCAAAATACCCAGGAACTGAGAAAAGTTATTCCGGTTTCGAGAGTCAGGTAACTATCGAAGACAAAGAGCAAAACAATAAGTTTGATGCCAGAATTTTTATGAACCATATTTTAGATTACAGAGGATATCGCTTCTTTCAGGCTTCGTTCGATCCGGATGAAAAAGGAACGATTCTATCCGTAAATCATGATTTCTGGGGAACTTGGGTTACTTATGTTGGCTATTTCCTATTGTTTTTAGGTTTGCTTGGAATTTTATTTACAAAAGATTCCCGTTTTGGCGATTTAAAACGAAAACTTAAAAAAGTAAAAGATAAGAAAGCGGCTTTAACCATGATTATTGCGTTGTTTTTCAGCTTAGGTGTTTCGGCTCAGCATCAACATCAAGCAGAAATGCACGAGCCTAAATTGCCAACAGAAAAGCAGGTTGATTCCATACTTTCAAAATACAAAGTGACGGAAGAACATGCGGAGAAATTCGGGAGACTGATTGTTCAGGACGAAGGTGGTCGTATGAAACCGGTCAATACATTCTCTTCGGAATTACTTCGAAAAGTGAGTAAAAAGGATACTTACAAAGACATGAATTCCGATCAGGTGTTTTTGTCGATGACGCAGTTTCCGCAATTGTGGTACAATATTCCAATCATTTATATCAAAAAAGACAACGACAGTATCCATAATTTAATCGGAGCCGAAAAAGGAACAAAATACGTTTCCTTAATGAAGTTTTTTGACAACCGCGGGAATTATAAATTGTCGCCTTACTTAGATGAAGCCTATAAAGCAGCAGTTCCGAATCAATTCCAGAAAGATTTCATTGAAACGGATAAAAAAGTAAACCTTTTATATTCGGCTTTAAGTGGTCAAATCCTGAAAGTATTTCCAATTCCGTTTGATAAAAACAATAAATGGGTTTCGCATTTAGAATTGAACGAGGCTGGCTTAAAAGGAATGGATTCGTTGTTTACTAAAAATGCAATTCCACTTTATTTATCGGCTTTAGACGAAGTTCCGGTTAAAAAAGATTATAAAGCGGCCAACCTGTTCTTGGACGGATTAATCAAATATCAGAAGAAATTCGGAAAAGAAGTTTATCCAAGCGAAGACAAGATTGATTCGGAGATTTTATACAACAAATACGATGTGTTCAAAAAGTTGTTCTCATGGTACATGTTTGCCGGGGTTTTCATGTTTTTGTTTGTGATCATCAAGATTTTTAATTCAGGCAGAATTGTGAATGCTTTAGTGAAAATAAGCCACGTAGTTATTGGTTTATTGTTCGTTTTGCATACTGCCGGATTGATTGCCCGTTGGTACATTTCCGGACATGCGCCTTGGAGTGATGCTTACGAATCGATGATTTATGTGGGGTGGGCAACAATGCTTTTCGGGCTTATTTTTGGAAGAAAATCGGAACTTACCGTTGCATCTACTGCGTTTGTAGCCTCAATGATTTTGATGGTGGCACACTGGAACTGGATGGATCCTTCTATTGCGAACCTTGCAGCCGTACTAAACTCGTATTGGTTAATGATTCACGTTGCGGTAATTGTTGCAAGTTACGGACCGTTCACTTTGGGGATGATCTTAGGAATCGTTTCTTTATTGCTGATGTTGTTAACCAACGAGAAGAACAAAAAGAAAATGGAACTAAATATCCGTGAGATAACCATTATTAACGAAATGGCTTTAACCGTTGGACTGGTAATGTTAACCATTGGTAACTTCTTGGGAGGTCAATGGGCTAATGAAAGCTGGGGACGTTACTGGGGTTGGGATCCTAAAGAGACTTGGGCGCTTATCAGTATTATGGTTTATGCCTTTGTAATTCATGCCCGATTTGTTCCGGCTTTAAGAGGAAAATGGATTTTCAACCTGATGAGTGTTTTTGCATTCTATTCAATCATGATGACCTATTTTGGAGTGAATTTCTATTTGACAGGTTTACATTCCTATGCAAAAGGAGATAAAGTCGTAACGCCGGATTTTGTTTATATTTCTGTGGCTTTAGTGATTTTGTTAAGTGTTCTGTCGTACTTTAAATACCGAAAATTTTATAAAAAATAATAAGCAAAACCCATGATCGCAAGACTGTGGGTTTTTTGTTTAACAAAACTTTAATCGATAAAAGTCTATCTAAACTTACAAATTCAGTAATTTTATAAAAAATAATACTAATGAAAAATGTAATTCTTGCCTTTGGGGTATTGTTTGTACTTGGATGCCAGGGGCAAAACCAAAATAAGAAAGCAATGGAAACAGCACAAAAAAATAAAGTAATGACTGCCCAAACCATTTATCAGTTTAAAGTAAAAGATATTGAAGGAAAGGAATTTGATTTTGCTTCTTTGAAAGGGAAAAAAATCATGATCGTAAACACTGCTTCAGAATGTGGTCTAACTCCGCAATACGAGCAATTGCAGCATGTTTACAATGAATACAAAGACAAAGGTTTTGTGATTGTAGGTTTTCCGGCCAATAACTTTGGAGCACAGGAACCTGGAAGCAATAAGGAAATCAAAGCTTTTTGTACTAAAAATTACGGGGTTACATTCCCGATGATGGAGAAAATCTCCGTTAAAGGCGACGACATGCACCCGCTATATCATTTCTTAACCGAAAAAAGCAAAAACGGTTTGGAAGACAGTCAGGTGGAATGGAATTTTCAAAAATACCTTATCAATGAAAAAGGGGAGTTGGAAAATGTAATCAACCCGAGAGTTTTACCAAACGATAAAGAAATCATTGATTGGATTAAGTCTTAAGTAAATCCTGTCAGAATTGAAAAATCCCAAACTTGAACGGTTTGGGATTTTTTATTGCTTTTAAAACTAAAGCAGTATCTGTACAAATATTGAATCCAGCCAGCGGTTAAATTTAAAACCGGTTTCTTTAATATGGCCGACTCTTTTAAACCCCATGCGCTCGTGAAAAGAAATGCTTCCGGTGTTTTCCGAATCGATCACTCCAATCATGGTGTGTAATTTTTGAAGTTTTGCCATTTCAATTAACTCTTTAAGCAATAACGATCCGATTCCGTTGCCGGTAAAATCTTTGTGCACGTAGACCGAATGTTCAACGGTAAATCGGTACCCAATTTTGAAACGAAATGGTCCATAAGTGCCAAATCCAACCACAATTCCGTTTTTTTCCGCTACCAAAAAAGGAAAACCCTTATCGCTTTTCTCTTTAAAAATTGCGGTTTGTTCTTCTAATGTTCGGGTGTCATAGTCCCAAATGGCAGTTGAATGAAGTATTTCATAATTAACGATTTCGAGTACAGCGGGAAGATCGTTTTTAGTGGCTTGTCGAATTGTTATTGACATTTGTGGAAAAAGTGTTAAATTTATATAAAACCAATACCGGTTTAAACTAGACCATGAAGTTACGAAATTTGCTTACAATATTGACCATTCTTTACTTTGTAAATCTTTTTCTGTACAGTATTTCTTCGTTGTTGGATTTGGAGGATATCAGTAGCTATTTCTGGTTTTTTAGAATTCCTATTTTAATTGTTTTATACCTTTCGGCTACCGTTAAAAGAAGTTGGGTTTATTTGATAGGATTGTTGTTTTATCAACTTGCTTCAGTCTTCTTTTTTACCGGTAATCCTGATTATTTTGTTTATGCGACGTTTTGTTCGGTTCTTTTTAAATTTTGCCTGGTGCTGCTTATTTTGGATTTGATAACAAAGAAAAATCGCTTGGCAATCGGGTTTGCTTTTCTTCCTTTTTTTGTACTGTATCTGTATGTTATTGAGATGGTTGTGGATTCGTTAGGTGACACTTATTATATTTGGATCATCAATGCACTGCTCACTTCTTTTATGGGAGGCGTTTCAATTATTTATTATCTTAATGATTCTGAAGAGGACGGATTTTGGCTGTTGATCAGTTCAATTTTATTCATTATTCAGATTGCTGCCTTTTTCATTAATAAATTTTACGTAAAAAGTGAAGGGATTTATCAGATGGTAATTCTCTCGTATGGTATTTCTCATTTTACGTTTTACAAGTTTCTGATCTTGAAAGAACAGAGGAAATAAAATTCAAATTAATTCACTGAATATCATTTAGTTACTTGTTGGGGTTAAAAAAAAGCCATAACTTTAAATATGGTTTTTCAGCAAAAACATAGTAGAGTCCTGGCTTTGATTGTACTGTATTTTTCAATAGTGATTTTTTACAGTATATGCGTTTATTTTGACTTTCAGCCATTAAAGGATTTCTTTGGTTTTTTGCGGGTTCCAATTCTTATGGGACTTTATTTTTATTCTTCTGCAAAGTTTGATTACATCTATGTTTTAGCTCTGATTTTTTTTCAGGCAGCATACCTTCTCTTTGGAAGTAATACTCCACAAAATATGTTTTGGGGTGCTGCTGCATCGGTAGTTTTTAGACTGTTGATTGTAATTATTATTTTCAGAGCAATTTCAGATAAACGCTGGAAAATGATTGTACTTAGTGGTATACCGATTTTGTTCATTTATTTTTATTTGATCAATCTGATACGGGAAAATGTGATTGACAGTTATTATTTATGGATGTGTAATGGTCTTTTGACAGCCTTTTTGGCCGGAATGGCAGTTTCTAATTATTGTTACAAAGACGATCAGAAAAGTTACTGGCTCTTAATTAGCGCGCTTCTTTTTGTGGTGCAGATTGGTCTGTTTTTTGTCAATAAATTTTATTTGAAACAACAACTGTTTCTTCAGCTCATTATTGTATTTTATGGGATTTCTCATTTTACTTTTTACAAGTTTATGGTTTTTAAAGATTTAGAATCGGTTGCAAAAGAAGCAATTTGAATGTACAAATTCCAAGCTCAGAACTAACCAAATATTCCTATCTTTGTTACTTACCGATTTTAAAATGATTTACCCAAAAATACCTTTAGCACAAAGCATTATCGAAATTTGTAAAGCTAAAGATGTACTCGATATCGTAATTTCCCCAGGATCCAGAAATGCACCGTTGACTATAGGTTTTGCCAGTAATCCATCGTTTGAATGTTTTAGTATTGCCGATGAACGCTGTGCTGCTTTTTTCGCTTTAGGAATTGCCCAGCAAAAACGAAAACCGGTCGCGTTAGTCTGTACTTCGGGTTCGGCGTTGTTGAATTATTATCCAGCCATTGCCGAGGCGTTTTACAGTCAGATTCCGCTTATTGTGATTTCTGCCGATCGTCCTAAAAATAAAATCGATATTGGCGACGGGCAAACCATTCGTCAGGAAAATGTTTATGCGAATCATATTTTATTCAGTGCAAATTTGCTTGAAGAAGCTTCTAAGGAAAACGATTCAAAAATAAACGATGCGATTCATACTGCGATAACCCAACAGGGTCCGGTTCATATTAACGCACCTTTTGAAGAGCCTTTGTATGAGACTGTTAGTGAGCTTAGGGTAAATCCGCTGCTTAAAGATTTAATGGCTGAGCCAATAAGTCTTCCTTCTTTGGAACCATTTGTCAATTTATGGAATACTGCTAAAAAGAAACTGGTTTTAATAGGAGGGAACCATCCAAATGAAATTGAAGAGCGTTTTATTAAGCAATTAGCTGAAGATGAATCGGTAGTTGTGATGACAGAAGTGACTTCAAACATTCATCATCCTAATTTCATTGCCAATATTGATACAATCATTACTCCTTTTACTGAGGAAGATTTTAAAGATTTTCAGCCGGAAATCCTGATTACTTTTGGCGGAATGATTGTTTCCAAACGAATCAAAGCTTTTTTAAGGAAATACAAGCCAATGCAACACTGGCACATTGACAAGCTTCGTGCGTATAATACTTTTGAGGCGCTTACACAGCATTTTGAAGTGGAGCCAAATGTTTTTTTTGAGACTTTTCTTCAGAAAACAAAAACTACGGAAAGTGATTATTTGCAAAACGCCTTGAATTTGAAATCGTTGCGTAAGGAAAAACACGATGTTTATTTGAACACGATTCCTTTTTCGGATTTAAAGGTTTTTGACAGCATTTTACCGAAGCTTCCCAAAAACGCTCAATTGCAAATCAGTAACAGTTCACCGATTCGTTATGCACAATTATTTCCGATAGATTCATCTATTGATGTTTTCTGTAATAGAGGAACAAGCGGCATTGACGGAAGCACAACAACTGCTATTGGAGCAGCTTACGCATCAGGAAAAGAGACAATAATGATTACTGGCGATGTCAGTTTCTTTTACGACAGCAACGCGCTTTGGAACAATTATATTCCTAAAGATTTTAAAATCATTTTGATTAATAATGCTGGTGGAGGTATTTTCAGAATTCTTCCAGGACATAAGGAAACCCCTGTTTTCAATACCTATTTTGAAACCACACATCAATTAACTGCTGAGTATTTGGCTAAAATGTATGGGTTTGATTATTTCAAGTCTTCAAACGAGCAAGAACTTGAAAAGGAAATAGATTCGTTTTTCAAAAATAATAAACCATCTATAATTGAAATTTTTACGCCAACGAAGGTTAATAATCAGGTATTGCTGGAGTATTTCAAAAGTTTAACATAAATATAATTTTATAGTGTAAGAAATCCTACTTGTTTTACGTTTTAGTTTTTAAATTTGAGAGAAGTATCATATTACAAACTTAAACTTGAACATTATGAGTAAAAGAGATGAATTGATTACAAAATACGCTGCCGATTTAAAAGACAAGTGCGGTGTAACCCCAAACATGGATTTATTAACCAAAGTGACCATTGGTTGTGGTCCGTCAATTTATAATGCTGATGCTGCAACGGTTTCCGGAAGTTCCGATTCAGAATTGGCAACGGTTAAAAATAACTTCCTGATTAAAAAATTAGGGTTGAAAGACGGTCCGGATCTGGATAAAGGCATTAATGCTGTAATTGAAAAATATGGCAAGTCCAATAAAAACAAATACAGGGCGGTAGTTTATTATTTGCTTACAACGCATTTCAAAAAAGAAAGTGTTTATAAGTAAGAAACAACAGTTATAGAATATAAGCGCCTGAAATGGGCGCTTTTTTATGGAAACCACTTTGAAACTTTGTAACTTTGCGGCTCTGAAACTTTATTTATGATCGAAATAGGAAAATACAATACACTGAAAATCGCCCGTGACACCAAAGTGGGGTTGTACTTAACTGATGGAACCACAGATATTTTGTTGCCAAATAAATACGTTCCTAACGAATATGAAATTGGCGATGAATTGGCTGTTTTTGTCTATTTGGATCATGAAGAACGTCCGGTTGCCACCACGCTTGAGCCTTATATTTTTCTGAATGAATTTGCATTGCTTCGTGTAAATTATACCAACAAGTTCGGTGCATTCATGAATTGGGGTATGGAAAAAGATTTGTTTGTTCCTTTCAAAGAACAGGCGCGTCCAATGGAGCAAGGAAAACGTTATTTGGTTTATATGTATATTGACGAAAAAACCAAGCGTCTTGTAGCTTCCAGTAAAACGAATCAGTTCTTAAAAAACGATGAAATTACCGTTGAAGTAGGGGAAGAAGTAGATTTGATCGTTTCTCACATTACTGAAGTTGGTATCAATGTGATTATCAACGAAAAGCACAAAGGATTACTTTATAAAAACGAAGTCTTTGAAGATTTGCGAACCGGAGATCGTATCATCGGTTTTATCAAAAACATCCGACCTGATGGAAAAATAGATGTTTCCCGACAGCCTTTCGGAATGGATCGAATCGATGCTTCGGCACAAGCTGTTCTAGATGAGCTTAAAGCTAGCAGAGGTTACTTACGTTTAAACGATGACAGCCATCCGGAAGACATTAAAACCGTTCTTCAAATGAGCAAAAAAACGTTTAAAAAAGCTATTGGAACCCTTTATAAGCAAAAGCTTATCGAGATTAAAGACGACGGTATTTATCTTTTGTAAATCAATGATTTATTGTTAAAAAATGCTAAATTAGATTAAGAGTAAAAAAATAATCATACATTTGTATATACAATAATTGTATAGAAATGGATAGATCGGATTTTATTAAAACTATAATAGGAGGAGCAGCCATGGCAAGTTTACAACCCTTTTACAACTGGACTCAGGATTTAAAGGAAGAAGACGTAAAACTTCCCGTTTTGTTTATCGGGCACGGTTCGCCCATGAACGGTATTGAGGATAATGAGTTTTCACAAAATTGGGCGAAAATGGGCAAAGAAATCCCTAAACCCAAGGCGGTTCTTGTAATTTCTGCGCATTGGTTAACAAGAGGAACGCACATCACGGCAATGAACAATCCCAAAACTATACATGATTTTGGTGGTTTCCCTCAAGCGTTATTCGAAGTTCAATATCCGGCTCCGGGAAATCCTGAATTGGCTTTAGCAACAAAACAGTTAATTACTTCTACGGATGTAGGTTTGGACCACGATTGGGGTCTAGACCACGGCACCTGGACAGTGGTTCGTCATATGTATCCCAATGCAGATATTCCGGTGCTTCAATTAAGTATAGATTACAGCAAACCACCGCAATATCATTACGATTTGGCCAAACAATTGGCAGCTTTGCGTAAAAAAGGGGTGTTGATTATTGGTAGCGGAAATATGGTGCACAACTTGCGTATGGTCGCTTGGGATAAATTAAGTGAGCCAGAATACGGATTTGATTGGGCTAATGAAATGAACACTATTTTTAAAAATAAAATCACAGACGGTAACCACAAAGCCCTGATTGATTATGAAACTTTAGATAAAGCTGCAAAATTGGCAATTCCTACTCCGGATCATTATTACCCAATGCTTTATAATTTGGCTTTGCAGGACAGTAAAGATGAAATCAGTTTCTTTAATGACAAAGCGGTTGGAGGTTCGCTTACCATGACTTCGGTTAAAATCGGTTAAGCGATTATTTGAATATTTGGATTGATTTTTAAAAGTTCGGCAACAAATTCCGATTTGTTTTTTGGGGAAATATAAATGTCGTCGAACTTGTTGTAAGTGATGGTTAAACCATAAGAACCCAGCGCCGGTTTCAAAATAGAAGTCACGTACCAGGTTTTTACATTCTCGATTTTATTTATTTTATTGATATTGATTTTCCCTCGAATTGGACCTGAACAATACAATAATTGATTTTCCTTTATTTTATAATTCGTGTCCAACAATATCCACAAAAGCATCGCAGCAACCAATCCCAGAAAAATTTTGATTTGAATCGGGATTTCTTCGCCTATTTCATTTTCTGCAATAAAAAATGAAGCGATAATTCCGAAAACCAGCATAACCAATACCGGAACCATAATGACATTTAAAGTTGAACGATAGGTTTTCATTTTACGTATTTTTAATCTTTATCGACTTTATTCTGCCCCGATTACTTCGTCGTTAAATTTGAATGGATAATCTCCGAAATGAGGTGCTAATTTCTTGGTTTGGTAAGTTTTATGAGTGTATTTGTTCGACAGGGAAATAATGGTCACATTCTCTTTTCTCAAAGTCACCAAAGAAGACGTATTACCATGCCACCAACCGTTATGGAAGAAATACTTCTGACCGGTTTCAAATTCCAGCATACGAATTCCTAAGCCGTAATTACGCTGGCCTTTTGTTTCATAGCTGTAACCCTTGAACATTTCGGCTTTAATTTTTTTGCTTAAAAACTCATCAGAATAAGTGGCAATATCGAATTTAAGCATATCTCTAGGTGTAGAATAGATATTCTTATCGCCGTAAACCTGATCCAAAAATTCAAAAGCAAGACGCAAATAATTGTTTTTATAGGATTGGCTTACGTCGTCTTTCTTTTCCAAATTGTCAAAAACGAAGGTGTTTTTCATTCCCAATGGTTTGAAAATCATTTCGTTCATAACGGTAGCATATTTTTTTTCGGTTACTTTTTCAATAATTAAAGCTAAAAGAGCATAATTGGTATTGCAATAGCCAAAACGGGTACCGGGTTTTGATTCCAATCCGATCGGCTTTGTTGCCAAAATATCTAAAACATCTTGATTTGTTAGAGTTTTGTGTTTATCCCAAACTCCTTTATCATCCGTAAAATAGGCATAATTACGCAAGCCGCTTCTATGGTTTAAAAGCATACGAACAGTAGTTACTTCGTGAGGAAATGTCGGCAAATAGGTTTGAACAGTTTTGTCCAGGTCGATTTTTCCTTCATCGACAAGTTTTAAAACGCAAACAGCAGTCATCATTTTACTTACCGAAGCAATGTGAATTGGTGTTTCCGCTGTAATTTTTTCTCCTTTTTCCTTATAAGCGTAACCACTGTAGTTTTCGTAGATTACCTGGCCATTTTTTGCCACAAGAAAACCTCCGCTGAAATCTTTCGGATTGTATTTTTTATTGTAAAAATTTTCTACATAATTTTTGTTGCTGGACAAAAACTTGCCTGTGAGCTTAGGAAAACTAACCTCATAATTATCAGCCAATAAGACGGTGTCGTTTACGCTATTGCCGTCTTTTCCGGATTTGTCTTTATTGCAGCTTAAAAATAAAAATAGTGAAAGTATAGGGATATATCGTGAAATTCTCATTGTAAATCTTGGTAAAAAGCAAATATAATTAACCAATAGAGTTTTCAAAATTCTTAATTAAAAATATTTCTGTTAAAATTTTCAAGTAGTTGTTTTTCATTGGTGTATAAAAAAACAATCGCCTCGATATATATCAAGGCGATTGCTAAATTTTATTTGTCTTCAAATGTTTCAATCAAAGCTGGTAAAAGATTAAAAGCGATGTTCACATTGTTCAACCTATGAATTTTATCATCCATTAAGGAATGACAAGCGTCCTTATTTTTTAGGAGTTGCCGTTGAATCCTTCACTTCTTCCACAGGTGCTACTTCATCAGTTTTAATACTATCAGTTGCAACTGAATCCACTTGCTCTTCCATAGTTGCCGGTGTTGTTTCTTCAGGTTTAACTTCAGAATTTTTACAACTAGCAAAAAACACTACAGATAAAAGAGCGACAAAAATTACAGATTTTTTCAAAGAATAAATTTTTTAAGTTAATAATTCAGTTATCCAAAAACCTCATTTTGAGGTAGTTAAAGTTACTAAAATTAAAATGAATTTCTAAAAATTTAACGTCTTTTTTTCAAGGATTATAATCCCAAATTTTTTCGTGTGGCTGCGGTCAAAGCGTCTTTATGCACCAATATGGAAATTGCTTTCAGTTTCATATACGGAACGCTCATGTATACATAACCACCATTGGCTACGCGTTTTTCATCGGTTCCCCAAGAATTTTTTACTTTATAGTAAACGTTTCCTTTTTGGTCTTTCATTTTTCCAACGATGTGCATTAAATGATCGTCAGTTGTGCTTTGGTTTTCAAATTCCTGCTGGCGGTATTCTGGTGTGATGTTTTTCTCTGGTTTGATTTCTGTCAGAATCATTTTGGCATCGTCATCATTAGCAGGAATTACAGCCACACCGTTTTTTCCCGAAAAAGTAGCTTCACTAACATCACAATCCAATTCCACAGTAAAGCCTTTCGCTAAAGCATTGTCAATGTTTTCAATGAATTCGTTCAATGGCAAATTATAAAAACTACCATTTGAGAAATTGTCCGGGATATTTAAAATGAAGGATTTGTAATTTGGCGCATGAGTAAACGATGAAATGGTTACATAAGCCGAAGGATTGATTTTTGTAAATTCCTGAAAGCTTTTTGGGGTGTATTTTTTTCCTTCGTAAGTGAATTCCGTTGGGTTTTTCCCGATGTAAACATCCAGTAAAGCTTCAATTCCTTTTTTCCAGTTTGGAGACAGTTTTTTTGCCGGATTTTCCACGTAGGTTTTCAGCATGCTTTCTAAAACCGCAACCATTTCAGTATGATTATGGTTTTCATAAGTTCCGTTTAAACCTGTGTAGGCGCTATTGGGAACCAAGCCGAAATCCGCAACGGAATTGATTACATCGTGTGCGAGTCCTCCTTCGCCAAACTGCGCTTTTCCTTGGCGCATTACATAATTATCTGCTTTTTTCGGATAAGTATTTCGAACCTGATACATTTCAGACAAATCGATTTTCTTTCCCGTCAAACGAATGATTTCCGACTCTAAAAAAGATGATGCAGAAAAACTCCAGCAGGTTCCCGTTTGCCCTTGGCTTATTACAGGTAGTGCTTCTAAATCGGTAACGGTTTGAAATTCATATTTTTGAGCATTTACGCTAAATAGAACACCTAATAATGCTGCCGAAACAAATAGTTTTTTCATGATATTTTAATTATTTGAAACCGCAATATAATGCAAAAAATGCGTTATTTTTACGCTAAAATTTTGAAATTATGAGTACGATCAACTGGCAAACCGTAAAAGAGTTTGAAGATATAACCTATAAGAAATGCAACGGCGTAGCTCGAATCGCCTTTAACCGTCCGGATGTACGCAACGCGTTTCGTCCCAAAACAACCAAAGAACTTTTAGAAGCGTTCCATGATGCCCATGAAGATACTTCCATTGGAGTGGTTTTATTATCTGCCGAAGGACCTTCTTCTAAAGACGGAATCTGGTCATTTTGCAGTGGAGGCGACCAAAAAGCAAGAGGAAAACAAGGTTATGTTGGAGATGATGGTTACCATCGTTTAAATATTTTAGAAGTACAACGTTTAATTCGTTTTATGCCGAAAGCTGTAATTGCAGTTGTTCCGGGCTGGGCAGTTGGCGGTGGTCACAGCTTGCACGTAGTTTGCGATTTGACATTAGCCAGTAAAGAACATGCTATTTTCAAACAAACGGATGCCGATGTAACCAGTTTTGACGGTGGTTATGGTTCTGCTTATTTAGCCAAAATGGTTGGACAGAAAAAAGCCCGTGAAATTTTCTTTTTAGGTAGAAATTACTCGGCGCAGGATGCTTTTGATATGGGAATGGTCAACGCGGTAATCCCTCATGCAGAGCTTGAAGACACAGCGTATCAGTGGGCACAAGAAATTCTTGAGAAATCACCAATTTCTATCAAAATGCTGAAATTCGCCATGAATTTAACCGACGATGGCATGGTTGGACAACAGGTTTTTGCCGGAGAAGCGACCCGTTTGGCTTATATGTCCGACGAAGCAATTGAAGGAAGAAACGCTTTCCTTGAAAAGCGTAAGCCTAATTTTGAGAAAAAGTACATTCCTTAATAGTTATCAATGCAAAATTTCACCAACGAAATCTTAAACACCAACGAACTTCCAAAATTTGAAGAAGTCACCTTTGAACCTTTACATCAAGATTATTGGAAAATCGTATTGATTCAAAAGTGTATTTTTTTGTTGATTTTGAGTGCAATTGCAGGCGGTTTTTTGTTTTTTAATGAAGAAATCAGAGCGTTTTGGCATTTTCTTGTTATAACAATCGTATTAATTTTTGGTTTGTCGGTACTTTTTGGAAGAATCAGTTTCAGGAAAAGAGGTTATGCTTTTCGTCAGCACGATTTACTGTACAAGAGCGGAATCATTTCCGAATCCACAACCATTATTCCTTATAACAGGATTCAGCATGTAGCTTTACACGAAGGTTTTATCTCGCGTCTGTTTGGCCTTGCTGAAATTGAAGTGTTTACAGCCGGCGGCGGGAACAGCGATATCCAAATTCCGGGTATCGAAAAGGAAAAAGCGCAGAACATCAAGCAGTTGTTAATGCAAAAACTAACGGAAGAACCTTCGAAGACAAGTTCCGAAAATGAGTACTAAACCCGAATTTAATCAGCCGCAAAGGCAATCTTTGGTGGGCGTTTTGGTCATGTTTACCGATACGTTCCAGAAAATTGCCCGTGCGATGTGGCCGATTTTGGTGATTTGGTTGTTTAAATTCAATGAGCTGAACAAAGTTTACCTGGCTTTAGGATTTGTTGCGGTTATCGCTTTAATTGGAATCATTGCCTATCTTCAGTATTGGAATTTTACGTTTTATATTGATGAAGACTCCGACGAATTCATTATCAATAAAGGAATACTCAATAAAACCAAAATTGCAATTCAACTGCATAAAATACAGCAGGTTAATATCAATCAAACGTTAATTCAGAAGCTTATCGGAGTTCACGCTTTGGATGTCGATACAGCAGGAAGCAACAAAAAAGAAGTTTCCATCCGTGCGATTTCTCATGATTTGGCGGTCGCTTTGAAAACGAAACTTTTGAGTGAAGCCAGAACATCTTCATCTGAAATTATAACCGAAGAAAGTACTCAAACTATAAACGAGAAACCTTTCATCAAAATCAGTATTCTGAGTTTAATTAAGGTTGGAATTACATCAAACTATGTAAAAACATTCGGTGTTTTGTTGGCTTTTGTCGGGACTTTGTATGAAAATTTCCAAAACCTGCTGCGCAATTCCGAATCGGTTCAGTCGGTCGATACCACAAAGCTGGACAATTTGTTTGATGCGAATCGAATTATGTATTCGGTACTAATGTTCATTTTAGTGATTTTCGTCTTTATCCTGGTTTTGAATTTAGGAAGAACGCTCATCAAATATTTCGATTTTGAAATTGCCCGACAAAACCGTTCGTTGTTATTGTCTTACGGTTTGCTGAATACCAAAAACACGATCATCAAACCGGAAAAGGTACAGATTATCACGGTAAGTCAGAATTGGCTCCAAAAAAAGATGAACGTTCTGAATTTCAAAATCAAGCAGGCCTCCGGAAGTGAAGACGGTCGTGAAGAGAAAAAATCTGCTATTGAAATTCCGGGTTGTAATGCTCAGGAAAAAGCGGAAATATTAAAACTGATCTTCAACGAAATCCCTGAAAAAGGCGCAATGATCAAACCGAACATCAGGTATTTATTGTTTCCGGTACTTTTTTATGTAGTGCTACCAGTATCGTTATTGTTGTTTTTTGGTTTTAAAGTGAATGAGGAATTGTTTGATTACCTATTTCTTTTGCCGGTTTACCTGATTTTCGTTGGAGTCATGCTGTTTTTCAGCTTTAAAAATTATCGTTTGTTTGTTAATGAAGATTATATCATCAAGCAAAGTGGCGCCTGGGACATCGACAACGAAATTATTGAGCCGCATAAAATTCAGTCCTTAAAAGTAAGCCAGCTTTTTTGGCACAAGCGTTTGAATATCGGAAGTTTACGAATTTCAACAGCCGGTGGCGACGTTACCTTTCATTTAGGGAATTTCGAAAACATCAAACAGCTTGTAAACAAATGGTTGTATCAGGTGGAAACCACAGAAAAAAATTGGATGTAGCTAATTATCAATTCAATAGCTTATGGGGAAAATAGTTAATTTTCTTGATAGACAAAGTAGAACGGTACTGTTTTTAAGTATTCTCTTGTTGTTATATTGGTTGGGAGCTAATTTGACAGACGTATATCGTTATGCTATTGTTGGAGCTATTTATGAATTTGTGTGGTTACCATTTTTGGCATTGCTTTTTGTACTACCAATCACAAATTTAATAATGCTGATAAAAAACAAGTTCAGTTATAAAAAATTATGGCTTTATGCCTTGTTGATAAACGGATTGACCGTATTGTACATATACATAAGCGTAGAGTATTAGAAAAATATGAAAGAATGGATTAAAGCCGCAAGGCTCAGAACGTTACCGTTATCGGTTTCGGGAATTATTGTAGGAAGCAGTTATGCTTATTTTAAAGGACATGAAAACTGGAAAATTGTGGTTTTGGCGTTGCTGACCACGCTTTTTTTTCAGATTTTGTCCAATTTTGCAAACGATTACGGTGATGGGGTAAAAGGAACCGACAACGAAAACAGGGTAGGACCAAAGCGCGCCATTCAAAGCGGAGCTATTTCTGTTAAGCAAATGAAAAAAGGTATCATACTTACTTCCTTGTTATCATTGCTTTCCGCTATGGCTTTAATTTACATTGCCTTCGGTAAAAAAGACTTTGGTTATTCCGTATTGTTTTTATTGTTAGGAATTGCTTCGATTGTGGCTGCGATTAAATATACCGTTGGAAAAGGCGCATACGGTTATAGCGGTTTTGGTGATGTTTTTGTTTTCATCTTCTTCGGATTGGTGAGCGTTTTGGGAAGTAATTTCCTTTTTACCAAACATTTCGAATGGTTGTTAATTCTGCCAGCAATTTCAATAGGTATGTTAAGCGTTGCGGTTTTAAACCTGAACAATATGCGCGACATTGAAAACGATAAAAATTCAGGAAAAAATACTTTAGTGGTAAAAATGGGATTGGAAACCGCAAAACATTACCATAATGTATTGGTCTTTATGCCAATGGCTTGCATGATTACTTTTTCGGTTTTAACCAGAACATCGCCAATTCCTATTTTATTGGTTAGTTTTATTCTGATCCGCCACCTTAAAGTAGTGAACAAGGCACAAACCTATAAAGACTTTGATCCGGAGCTTAAAAAAGTGGCTTTAGGAACTTTTTTTCTCTCACTGTTGTTCTTTTTATTTTTAGTAATTTTAAAGAAATATTAGTCAAAAAACTACAAATATGAAAATTACATTTTACGGTCACGCCTGTATCGGTATTGAAGTTAGCGGTAAGCACATTTTGGTGGATCCGTTCATTACCGGAAATCCGAAAGCTTCTCATATCGACATCAATACGTTAAAAGCAGATTACATTTTGGTTACCCACGCGCACCAAGACCACGTTTTGGACGTAGAAGCCATTGCCAGAAGAACTAATGCAATCATCGTTTCCAACTATGAAATCGCAACCCATTACGGAAATAAAAAACTGAATTACCACCCAATGAACCACGGCGGAAGCTGGAAATTCGACTTCGGAACCGTAAAATACGTAAACGCGATTCACACCAGTTCTTTTGCAGACGGAACTTACGGTGGAAACCCGGGCGGATTCGTAATCGAAGGCGAACACAAAAACATCTATATTGCTGGTGATACGGCCTTAACAATGGACATGAAACTGATTCCGATGCGTACCAAGCTGGATTTGGCAATTCTTCCAATCGGCAGTAATTTTACGATGGATGTAAACGACGCTATTGTTGCATCAGACTTTTTAGACTGCGATAAAATCCTTGGTTATCACTACGATACGTTTGGTTTTATTGTCATCAACCATGAAGAGGCCATCAAGAAATTCTTCGACAAAGGCAAAGATTTAATGCTTTTAGACATCGGAAATTCTATCGATTTATAATTTTTGGAGCGAATGGTCTGTGTTTATTTGCAGGCCATTTTCCCGCTTTCCACTTTTGCGAGGCAACCGTTTCAATCGGGGCTAGAAGGCAAACCATTTTTGTATAAGTAAAAAAACCATGATTCGCGCATCCTATAAAAAATACATTCTCAACTTTAAAAGACCAAGCGGAACTTCACGCGGCGTTTTGACGGAAAAAGAAACCTGGTTCATCCTTCTGGAGCAAAACGGAAAAAAGGGAATAGGCGAGTGTGGTATCCTTAGAACATTAAGCATCGACGACCGTCCGGATTACGAAAAAATGCTAAAATGGGCGTGTGAAAACATACATTTAGGAAAAGAGCAATTATGGGAAGCATTACGCGAATTTCCTTCGATACAATTCGGGATTGAACAGGCATTTTTGTCTTTAGAAAGCAAAAATCCCTTTGTCTTATTTCCTTCTGAATTTACTTCCGCAAGCCAAAGCATTCCAATAAACGGTTTGGTTTGGATGGGTGATGAAGCTTTCATGAAGCAACAAATTGAAGAGAAATTGGCAACCGGTTTTAACTGCATCAAACTTAAAATAGGAGCCATAGATTTTCAGCAAGAACTTGATTTACTTCAATTCATCCGAAATAATTTCGATGAAAAAACCATTGAAATACGCGTTGATGCAAACGGAGCATTTCCTCCCGACAAAGCTTTAAATAAACTTCAAAAATTATCCCAATTCAAACTGCACAGCATCGAACAACCAATCAAAGCCGGAAATTGGGATGCAATGGCAGCATTATGCCAAAAAACTCCGTTTCCAATTGCTCTGGATGAAGAATTGATCGGAATCTTTTCTTATGAAGAGAAAGAACGCTTGTTGCAAAGCACCAAACCCCAATACATCATCTTAAAACCAAGTTTAATAGGAGGATTTCGAGGCTCTGAAGAATGGATTGTGTTGGCTAAAAAATACCAAATCGGTTGGTGGATTACTTCTGCATTAGAATCTAATATTGGTTTAAATGCGATTGCACAATGGACCTTTACCCTTCAAAACCCAATGCCACAAGGCTTAGGGACAGGTGCGCTTTTCACTAATAATTTTGATTGCCCGCTCGAAGTTATAAGCGGAAAACTTTACTATAATAAAACCCAACTTTGGAATATTCAAACTTTAGATAAATAAAAAAGGGACATAATAGAAAAACTGCTTTACGCGGTTTTTTTTATTCGTTTTATCGAATATTTAGCATTTTGTTAAGATTAACCTAAATCATAATCTTAAATTAGTCTTCACTTTTATTGCAATTACTTTGTACTGAATTGTTTAATCGGTCTTAAATACCACTCTAGAGCCATTAAGCATCCAAAAGTAAATTCTTTTGTTCGAATCGAATCGGGTGAACTGTTATGTTTCATTTCTTATTGATTTTGAACCCCTTATCATTCTGCATTTTATTGCCGTTTATATTTTTGGATATAAACACAAAATACTTTTTGTCTAAATAATACCATATTTCTATGAAGACATTATTACTAAAAAATGGGTTTTGGAGTCCTTTTATTCTATTTACTTGCTTGCTGATATCGACCATTACTTTTGGTCAGGCAACGCTTGTCTCAGATCAGATGGATTATCCACCGGGAGCAACTGCGACTTTTACTGGTAGCGGTTTTGAGCCGGGAGAACAGGTTATCATGTTGGTACTTCATTACGATGGAACGCCAAATACGGGAACGGATCATGATTCTTGGATGGTTACGGCCGATGAAGCCGGTAATTTTATAACGACATGGGTTGTTTGTGAGGATGATTGTTTAGGATCAACTTTAATTGCAACTGCTGATGGCTTATCATCTAACTTGCATGCAGAGGTTATTTTTACAGACACACTCGATTGGTGTTTAAGTGTCTCTCAAACATCTTTTTGTTCAGGGGCAAATTCAACATTATCTTTTACCGCATCGGTTTTAGGTTCATCTAGCCCTGGGCAGGTAGGGACTATTCGTGTTACAATTCCTTCGGGATTTACATTAGGGGCATTAAGTATAACAAGTACTCCCCTTGGAAAGACTTGGGCTATTTCTAATTCTGGAAATATAGTATGTATTACTGCAAATTCAAATGCTGAACGGATAGTAAGTGGAGATCAGGTAAAATTTAATGTGGTTGTAACAAACCCAACTGTAGTTACAAATACAAATTATGGATTAACTTCTGATGGAAATAACAATAGAAATACTTGTGGTGCGGTTGGAGTAGGACCACATACAAGCTGTCCTTCACTGAATGTCACAGTTAATAGTCCTTTATCAGTATCAGAAACTCATGTGAATGTTTCCTGTTCTGGTGGTTCAAATGGATCAATAAATATCACTCCAACTGGAGGGGCATCTCCTTACACATATCTTTGGACAGGAACAGGTGTTATCGCTTCTGTTGAAGACCAATCGGGATTGTCGGCAGGGAATTATAGTGTAACAGTAACTGATAACAAAGGATGTACATTCACTTTGTCGGGTATCCAAATCACTCAACCGGCCGCGGCACTTTCAGCTTCAGAAACTCATGTGAATGTTTCGTGTTTTGGAGGTTCAAACGGATCAATTAATCTAACTGCATCTGGCGGAACTACACCATATACATATCTTTGGACAGGCCCAGGAGTAAAC